>CAVSGY010000012.1:0-19574 GCA_963727685.1 uncultured Pseudomonadota bacterium | reverse complement strand
GCCGCGGAAGTAGACGTTGTCGGACGCACCCGACGACATCAACGGCACCACGCCGCGCCCGGCCACATCTCGCCCGTCACGCGCTCGACCTTGGCGACGACCGCCGGATCGAGCTTCGCCTCGGCGCTGGGCACCGGCGCGTACGCGACCGCGATCGTCACCGCCGGATCGTCGATGACCTTCGCGAAGGTCGCGAGCACCGCGTCGGGCTTCTCGTCCGGCAGCAGCCGGCACTGGATCGTCGCCGCGCGCGCATCGGCAGCGCGCTCTCGCTCTGCCCGCCCTGGACGAGCGTCGCCGGGCAGGTGCTGTGCAGCTGCGCGTTGACGATCGGCAAGTCGCGCAGCGCATCCGCCGCGCGCGCGTCACCGGGATTGGCGAGCAGCGCATGGATGACCGCACCGCGCTCGCCGCCGACGTGGTCGGCGATCGCCGCGAGGTAGCTGCGCGTCGTCATCGCCGAAGCGTACCGGGAACTGGTAGGCGCCGAGGCGGTCGAGCGCGCGGGCCAGCCGCCCGATCGCGTTGTCGCGGGCGGCAGCGAGCTGTGGCCGCCATCCCCGTGGTCGCGAGCGTGTAGGTCGCGTACACCTTCTCGGCGTCTGCATCGAGTTCCAGAGGCGCTTGCCACCCATCGCCTGCCCGCTGCCGGCGTCCTGGTTGATGACGAGGCCGGCCTCCATCAGCGGCCGGTGGTTGGCGAGCAGCCACTCGACGCCGTTGGCGTCGCCGCCGGCCTCCTCGTCGACGTTGAAGCAAGGATCATGTCGCGGTCGGGATTCCAGCCCTCGCGTTTCAGGCGGATCAGGTTCGTCGCCAGTACCGCCACCTCGCTCCTTCACGTCGTTGGTGCCGCGCCCGTAGAAGTAGCCGTCCTTCTCGGTGAGCTCGAAGGGCTCGACGCTCCACGTGTCACGCACGGCCTCGACCACGTCGAGGTGCGCGTTGAACAGCACGGCCTGCCCTGCCCGCGGCCGTGCAGACGCACGACGATGTTCATCTTGTCGGGCTTCGGTCCGCCGATGTAGACGTCCTCGGCCGGGAAGCCCGCCGCCCGGAAGCGCGCGGCGAGCGCCCCGGCGGCCTTCGCGGAGCCGACCGCGTGGGTCGTGTCGAGGCCGACGAGCTCGGCGAGGATCTCGCGCGCGAGCGCGTCCGAGGCCGCGGGCGAACGCGGCGTCGCGGGTGGGGCCGTCGCGGTGCCGGCGAGCGCCGCGAGCGCGACGAGCGCCGCGGGGAGAACGAGCAGGCGGGGTGGGCGGTTCATGGCGGCTCCGGTCGGTGGGCGGGGGGGGCGGACCGCGACTCTGCCGTGCCCGGCCCGCCGTGACAAATCCCCCCGCCGCCCGCCCTCAGGCGCGCTCGATCCGCGCCGCGTAGCACCCCATGCGCGCGTAGTGCGCCTGCAGGTAGGCGACCCGCGGCCAGGACAGCAGCCGGCGGATGGCGTCGACCTGCCGCGGGCCTTCGGCGAGCTCGGCGTCGACGAGCCGGTCGGCGCCGTCGAACGCCCGGATCGACAGCGGCCGGATCGCGAGCGCCGCCGGAATCGCGTCGACCCCGTCGTAGGCCCGCGCCGCGCCCTCCCGGACGAAGATCGCGTGGCTCGCCCGGTACGGGTTCGCGGCGGGCTGGTGCACGAAGTTCACGAGCAGCAGCGTCTCGCCGGGCTGCGCGTCCCGCAGCTCGACCCGATCGGGGAAGCCGGGACTGACGTCGGCGATGCGCCGCTCGGCGCCGGCCGCGGCAAGGGCGGCCTCGGGCAGGCCGAAGAGATGGCGGAACGGCGCCGGGTCGAGACCGGTGATGCGAAAGCTCATGGCGGCTCCTCGGGTCGGGTTGGGGAGCCCACTCCACCCGGATCCCGCGGCCGCCGCACTCCGCTTCCTGCGCCGGCAGCGGCGCGCGCTCAGGCGAGCGTGACGAGCAGGTCCTTGGCGTCGACCTGCTGGCCCGGCCGGACCAGGACCTCGGCGACCTCGGCATCGCGCTCGGCGCGCATCGCGGTTTCCATCTTCATCGCCTCGAGCGACACGCAGCGTGTCGCCGCGCGCACCTTCTGCCCGGCCTGACCGCGACCGTGACGACCGCTCCCGGCATCGGCGCGGCGACATGCGTCGGGATTGCCGTTCTCGGCCTTGCGCGGCGGCGCGCGCTTCGCGCCTGGCTGCGGTCCGCGACGCGCACCGGGCGCGGCTGGCCGTTGAGCTCGAAGAACACCGTGCGCGTGCCGTCCTCGTGCGCCTCGCTGACGCGACGAAGCGCACGATCAGCGTCTTGCCGTGATCGATGTCGACGGCCATCTCCTCGCCGACTCCATGCCGTAGAAGAACACCGGCGGTCGGCAGCACCGAGCGTCGCCGTACTGCGCCCGGTCCGCGCGAAGTCGCGAACACCTTCGGGTACATCAGGTACGAGGCGAGCTCGGTGTCGCGACATCGCGCGCTCCGACCTCTTCTCGGCCTTGGCGCGCTCGGCGTCGAGGTCCACCGGCGGCAGCAGGTCGCCCGGGCGCTCCGGAGCGGCTCGCGCCGCCTTGAGCACCTTGCGCTGCAGCGCCGCGGGGAAGCCACCGAGCGGCTGGCCGAGGTCGCCGTGGAACATCTGCACGACCGACTCCGGGAACGCGACCTCGCGCGTCGGGTCCTGCGACCTGCGCGCGCGTGAGGCCGCTGGCCACCATCATCAGCGCCATGTCGCCGACGACCTTCGAGGTCGGCGTGACCTTGACGATGTCGCCGAACATCCGGTTGACATCGGCGTAGGCCTGCGCGACCTCGGGCCAGCGGTGCTCGTCGATGCCGAGCGAGCGCGCCTGCTCGCGCAGGTTGGTGTACTGGCCGCCGGGCATCTCGTGGAGGTAGACATCCGAAGCGCCGGCGCGGATGTCGCTCTCGAAGGCGCGTAGCAGTGCCGCACCTGCTCCCAGTACGAGCGAGAGCGCCGGCAGGTTCTCGGCGATCGAGCCCGGAGTCGCGCGGCGTGTGCCGCAGCGCCGCGACGATCGAGCCGAGGTTGGGCTGGGAGGTGAGCCCGCTCATCGAGTCGATCGCGGCGTCGACCGCGTCGCACCCGGCCTCGACCGCCGCGAGCACGCTCGCCGCGCCGATGCCGCTGGTGTCGTGGGTGTGGAAGTGGATCGGCAGGCGCGATCTCCTCCTTCAGCGCCTTGACCAGCGCGCGCGGCGGCGCGCGGCCGGCACAGCCCGGCCATGTCCTTGATGCCGAGCATGTGGGCGCCGGCCTTCTCGAGCTCGCTTGGCCAGCCGCACGTAGTACTTGAGGTTGTACTTGGCTCGGCGCGGATCGAACAGGTCGCCGGTGTAGCAGATCGCGGCCTCGCACACCGTGCCGGTCGCGCCGCACCGCGTCGATCGCGACGCGCATGTTGTCGACCCAGTTCAGCGAGTCGAAGACGCGGAACACGTCGATGCCGCCTTCGGCCGCCTGCTGGACGAAGTAGCGCACGACGTTGTCGGCATAGTTCGTGTAGCCGACCGCGTTCGCCGCGCGCAGCAGCATCTGGAACAGCATGTTCGGCACCGCCTCGCGCAGTCGCGCGAGCCGCTCCCACGGGTCCTCCTTGAGGAAGCGCATCGCGACGTCGAAGGTCGCGCCGCCCCAGCACTCGAGCGAGAACAGCCCGGGCAGCAGGCGCGCGTAGTAGGGCGCGACGCGGCCATGTCGTGCGTGCGCATGCGCGTCGCGAGCAGCGACTGGTGCGCGTCGCGCATCGTCGTGTCGGTGACCAGCACGCGCTCTCGAGTCGAGCATCCACTCGGCGAGCCCTCCGGGCCGAGCTCGTCGAGCAGCTGCTTGCGTGCCCGGGCGCGGCGCGCGGGCAGCTCGAGCGTCGGCAGCGCGTGGCGGCGCGAGCGCGCCGGGCGCGGCCGGCCCTTGACCTCCGGGTTGCCGTTGACGATCACGTCGCCGACGAAGTCGAGCAGCCGCGTCGCGCGGTCGCGCCGCTTCGGGAAGTCGAACAGTTCGGGTGTCGTCGTCGATGAAGCGCGTCGTGTAGTCGCCGTCGACGAAGCGCGGGTGGTTGATGACCTTGTCGAGGAACCGCAGGTTCGTGCACGCCGCGGATGCGGAACTCGCGCAGCGCGCGGTCCATGCGCGCGGATCGTCTCCTCCGGCGTCGGCGCCCAGGCGGTCACCTTGACCAGCAGCGAGTCGTAGAAGCGGCGGATGACCGCGCCGCGATAGGCGGTGCCGGCGTCGAGGCGGATGCCGAAGCCGGCGGCGCTGCGGTAGGCGGTGATCGTGCCGTAGTCGGGGATGAAGTTGTTCTCGGGGTCCTCGGTCGTGATCCGGCACTGCAGCGCGTGGCCGAAGAGCGGATCTCGTCCTGCGGCGGCACGCCGGAGTCCGGCGTGCCGATGCGTCGCGCCCTCGGTGATGCGGATCTGCGCCTTGACGATGTCGATGCCGGTGACGACCTCGGTGACCGTGTGCTCGACCTGGATGCGCGGGTTGACCTCGATGAAGTAGAACCGGCCGGTGTCGGCGTCCTGCAGGAACTCGACCGTGCCGGCGTGCGGTAGCCCGACCGCGCGGCCGATCTCGAGCGCCGTAGCTCGCACAGCTCGGCGCGCTGCGCCGCGTCGAGGTAGGCCGCCGGCGCGCGCTCGACGACCTTCTGGTTGCGCCGCTGCACCGTGCAGTCGCGCTCGCACAGATGCACGAGGTTGCCGTGCGCGTCGCCGAGGAGCTGCACCTCGACGTGGCGCGCACGCCGGATCAGCTTCTCGAGGTAGACCTCGTCGTTGCCGAAGGCGGCCTTCGCCTCGCGCCGCGCGGCGGCCACGAGCTCGGGCAGTTCGGCCTCGCTCTCGACGACGCGCATGCCGCGGCCGCCGCCGCCCCAGCTCGCCTTCAGCATCAGCGGATAGCCGACCTCGGCCGCCAGCCGCGGCGACCGCGGCCGGGTCGGCGGGCAGCGGCGGCGGTCGCCGGCATCACCGGCACGCCCGCGGCGGTCGCGAGCGCGCGCGCCGCGACCTTGTTGCCGAGCGTGCGCATCATCTCGGGCGTGGGGCCGACGAACGCAGTCCCGGCGGCGGCGCAGGCCTCGGCGAAATCCGGGTTCTCGGACAGGAAGCCGTAGCCCGGGATGCATCGCGTCGCAGTGCGCCTCGCGCGCGATGCGCACGATGTCGGCGATGTCCAGGTAGGCCTCGACCGGCCCCTTGCCCTCGCCGACCAGGTAGCTCTCGTCGGCCTTGAAACGGTGCAGGGAGAAGCGGTCCTCGCGCGAATAGATCGCGACCGTGCGGATGCCGAGCTCGTTGGCGGCGCGCATGACGCGGATCGCGATCTCGCCGCGGTTGGCGATCAGGAGGCGCTGGATGCGGCCGCGCGCCGCGTGCTGGATGGTCATGGGGGCCCCGTCGTGCTCGTCGGCCGGCCCGGTCGTCGCCCCGGGCGGGTCGCACTGCATCATAGCCGCGGCGGCGAGGCCGCTCGCGACGATTTTGCGGGCCGCGGGCGGCGGGGCGACGGCACTGCGGCGGCGGGGTGTGGCGCGTCGGCCGTCAGGCGGGCGGGCCGCCGCGTGCCGGCGCCGACGGGGCGGCCGGTGGCGCGCGTCGCCGGCGGGCCGGGCGGGCCTCAGCCGGCGGCGCGGCGCCGCTTGCGGAACGAGCCGGTCTCGAGCGAGTCGTAGGCCGCCTCGCTGAACACCGAGCGGTTGCGGCCGTCCGCCTTGGCCTCGTAGAGCGCCTCGTCGGCGAGCTGCACGAAGCCCGGCGTGCTGCGCTCCAGCGTCGGCGCGACGTAGGCGACGCCCGACGCTGACCGTCACCGCGACGAGGCGACCGTAGTCACCGTGCGGGATCGCGAGCGCGGCGATGTTCGCGTGGATGCGGTGCGCGGTCTCCTGCAGGTACTGCCGCGACGGGTCGTAGAGGATCACCGCGAACTCCTCGCCGCCGTAGCGCGCGACGAAGTCCAGCGGCCGGCGCGCCGAGCGCCGCGAGCGCCGCGGCGACGGCCTTGAGGCGTCGTCGCCGGCCTGGTGGCCATGCTGGTCGTTGTAGCGCTTGAAGTAGTCGATGTCGACGAGCAGCAGCGCGAGCGTCACGCCCTCGCGCTGCGCGAGCTGCCAGACGGTGTCGAGGTGCTCGTCGAAGCGCCGCCGGTTGTAGATCGCCGGTCAGGCCGTCGCGCGCCGCCATCTCCTGCCAGCATGCGCTGCTCGAGGAAGTGCGTGCGGATCTCCATCTCGAAGGTATAGGCGGTGGTCGCGCCGACGACGTTCGCGAGCAGCAGCACGAGCGCGTTGTAGAGCACGTTGTTCTCGGGCAGCGCGCCGACGACGCCGAACGCGAGGTACGCGCACCACATGATCAGGTTGGCCCGCAGCGCCTGGTAGAACAGCAGGCCGTACAGGTAGTAGATGAAGATCGACGCGAGCACGACGGTGACGAAGACGAGCTGCACGCCGGCCTGCGCAGCCTTGATCTCGACCGCGATGACGGTGATGCCGGCGATCGGCGCGAGCAGCGGCGCGACGCGCGGGTAGATGCGGTGCGCCTTGTCGAGGTAGGTGACGCCGATCGCGATCAGCACGGCCGGCAGCAGCAGCCCGAACTGCACCAGGCCCATCGGCGCATGGATGCCCGTGCCCGTCACCAGGCCGTTCAGCAGCCCGAAGCCGACGACGAGCCCGGCGGCGAGGAACAGGTTGAAGCGGATCTGGCCCATGCGCGAGCGCGTCTGCTCGCGGCGGAACTCGCGCTCGAGGTCGTCCTCGAACTTGCAGCAACGGGAACCCGGCGCGCAGCTGCCGGGCTGCGGCAGATTCGTCGATGATCAGCTGCTGACTGTCGTCGGGGTTCAACGCCACTGCGGCGCGGCCGCGGCCCGCCCTCGTTAGCTCGTCAATCGGACGAGTTAACACCGGCCGGTGCGCCGGGAACTGCGTACCGGCGCACGGAATCACCCGGCGGAGGGCTCAGCGGCCGGCGGGGCCTTCAGCGTCTCGACGCGCGTCACGAACGCGCGTCCGCCAGACCTCGAACGGGTCCCAGCCGGTCGGACGGGGCGACGGCTCGACCGCCGCGGCGGCGCCCGGCGGGTGCTCGTTCTTCGTTCGCCGCTTCGGTGAGCAGGCGGACGGTCGCGAACGGGTGAGTGCGTCGAGTTGCTTCATGCAGAAGCTGGAACCTGAAATAGGCGTCCCGGGTACAGTGTCCATGACGACCCGGGGGGCGACATAGTAGGCCATTCCCCTAACGTCGTCTCGCCTAGATTGGGCATTTGGCTTATGTCAAGTTGAGGCCCGCCCCCTAGTCCGGCGGCGAGCCCTCTCCGTGGCAGCCAGATCCGCACTTCCGTACCGCCGCCGGCCCGTGAGCGGAGCTCGAGCCGCCCGCCGTGGGCCTCGACGATCTCGCGGCTGAGGGTCAGCCCGAGCCCCGTGCCGTCGGGCTTGGTGGAGAAGAACGGCACGAGCGCGTGCTCGAGGACCGCGAGCGGCATGCCCGCGCCCCCGGTCGGCGACCGCGATCTCGGCCCCGCCGCGGCTCTCGCCGACCGCGACCGTCACCGCCGCCGGCGGCGAGCCGGACTCGTGCGCGTTCTTGACGAGGTTGATCAGCACCTGCTCGAGCTGCGCCGCGTCGAACCAGCCGGGCTTCCCGGCGGCAGCGGCGCCTCGAGCGCGAACCGGACGGTCGCCTTGAGCCGCTCCATGAACGGCGGCCAGGCGACCCGTCTCCGGCCGCGGCTGCGGCAGCTTCGCGAACCGGGCGTAGCCGTCGATGAAGCTGTGCAGGTGCTGCGCGCGGCCGGCGATCGTCGCGAAGACGCGCTCGAGCGCCGCGGGATCGGGGGTCGCGGCGAGCGCCCGGCCGGAGTGCGCGAGCGAGGAGATCGGCGCGAGCGAGTTGTTGAGCTCGTGCGCGATCACGCGGATCACCTTCTTCCACGTGGCGACCTCCTGGGCGTTCAGCTCGCGCGTCAGCTGCTTGAGGAGGTAGAGGTGGTGCGAGCGGGCGTTCAGCGCGAAGTGCCGCAGGCTGAGGTGGAAGATCTCGGCCTCCTCCCCGACCCGCATCGTGAACAGCGTATCTCGCCCGCCCGCGATCGCCTCCTGCAGCGCCTCGTCGGCGGACTCGACGAGCGCGTTGAAACGGTGGCCCTCGATCGGCCGGCCTGCCTCGAACAGCCGCCGGGCCGCGAAGTTCGCGTAGATCACGGCGCCGGCGTCGCTCGTCAGCACGAGCGCGAGCGGCGTCGCCTGGATCACCGTGTCGAGCAGCAGTTCGCGCTGCAGCAGCGTCTGGCGCTCGGTGCGGAAGCGATCGCCGAGGCCGTTGTAGGCGCCGGCCAGCGTCATCGGCCTCGGGCAGGCCGCGCGGCCGGGCGAGGCTCAGGCTGAAATCGCCGTCCTTGAGGCTCGGCGAGGCCGTCGGCCGAGCGCGCCCAGGAAACGGACCCAGGGCCGCGCCAGCGCCCGCGCGAGCAGCACCGCGCGCCGGCAGCCCGACGAGCAGCGCGAGCGGCGCCGGCGGCCGGCCACGGCTCGGTCGCCCGGGGCGAACATGCAGCGCGAGCGCGACGCCCGCGGCCAGCGCGCCTGCCACCAGCAGCGCCAGCACCCCGGCGAAGGAGAACGAGGAGGTCTGCCCGCGGCCATGTCGTCGCGAGCATAGCCGGGCCCCCGGGGCCCGGCGAGTCGGCGCTCAGGCGGTGCGCGCCACCGCCGGCCGGCGCCGCGCGAGCCAGCGGCCGGCGACGAAGCTGCCGCACACGAGCGCCACCACGCCGACCCCGAACTCGAGCTCGCGGCCCTCGCTCCAGGCGGCGAACCCGGGCGCGGCGTAGCGCGCGATGCCGAGTGCCGCGACCGCGAGGCTCGAGAGCCCGACCGCGAGCCCCATGACGCGCGAGGCGACCCGTGCGAGCTCGTCGGAGCGGTTGATCAGGCGTGCGATCAAAAGGCCGTTGCAGCCGTCCGTCAGCAGCATGCCGAGCAGGAACAGTGAGGCCAGGAGCAGCGCGTCGGTCACGCCGCCGAACCGCGGGCCGCGAGCGCGAACAGCGCCGCCTGGCGATGGTGTCGAACGACAATGCGAACAGCGCGCCCACCGCCGCACGGCCCACGGCCGGCGCACGGTGAGGAAGCGCCCGAGGAGCCGGCCTTGAAACCGGCCGGCGCGACGATCGCGTCGGGTCCCGCGATCAGCACCGCGCGCAGGTTGACGAACGCGAGCCCGAACAGGAACACGATCGACACCGAGGCGCCCGTCACTTCGAGCCAGGGCGGGCGTCTGCCAACCTGAAGACAGCGTGCCGGCCGTGAGCGCGACCAGCATCACGACCGCGCCGTGGCCCAGCGAAAACAGACTGCCGGCGGCGCGCGCCAGCCGCGGGTTGGTGCGGGCGTTGCACCGGGTCAGGCCGTCGATGGTCGCCAGGTGATCGGCGTCGAAGCCATGCCGCGTCCCCAGCGCGAAGGCCAGCAGGCAAAGCGCGGTCCACGTGGCGGGAAGTTGATCCATGGCATCAGCCGACGCCCGCAAAGGGCGATGGGAACAATGTGCCACAACTTCCTACCGCTCCGCAAGGGCGCCGCGCAGCGCGACCTTGATCTGGATCAGGAACGCGGGATCAGGTGCAGGTGGCCGTGATGGTGGTGGTACTTGCCGGCGCCGGCACTGTCGTGTGCGTCGCCCGTCTCGACGGTGATGATGTTGAGCTGCCCGTGGCGCACGCCCCGCTCGGCCAGGATGTGGTCGGCGAACGCGCGCACGCGCGGCCGTCGGGCCCTTCAGCATCACGTTCTCCATGCAGTGGTCGTGGTCGAGGTGCACGTGCATCGTCGCCGTACCAGGTCGTGGTGCGCGTGCTGGGTTTCGGTGAGCCTTTCGGGCAGGTTGCGCGCGTGGTGGTTGTAGACATAGCTGAGGCTCGCGACGCAGTGGCCTCCGCTCGCGGCCTGGCGCTGGCCCTCGACGCCGCCGATCAGGTCGCGCATCGCCTCGCTGCGGTTGGTGTAGCCGCGCGCGGCGATCAGTTCGTCGAAGTCTTTTGCCAGCCCGTCGTCGATCGACATCGTGAACCGTTCCATGGTGCTCCTCAGCCGCCCTCGAGGCCGAGCTTCTCGAGGCGGCGGTACAGCGACTGGCGCGACAGGCCGAGTTCGCGCGCGGCGCGCGCCACGACGCCGCCGGCGCGCGCCAGCGCCGCGCGGATCTCGGCCGGCTCCGGCTCGCGCTCGGCGGGCGGCCCGGCCTCGAGACCCGAGCGCGGCGGCCTCGAGCGCGTCTCGCCCGACAACAGGCAGGCGCGCCGCACGCAGTTTCGAAGCTCGCGGACGTTGCCCGGCCACGGATGGGCGAGCAGCGCCCGCTCCGCCGACGGATCGAGCGTCACGCCGGCGCGAGGAAGCGGCGCGCGAGCGGCAGGATGTCGCCTGGCCGGGCCGCGAGCGGCGGCACCTTGAGCTCGATGACGCTGATCCGGTAATAGAGGTCCTCGCGGAAGCGGCCGTCGCGGATCGCGGCCTTGAGGTCGGGCGTTGGTGGCCAGGATGCAGCCGCACCCGACGGGCGCGTGATCGCGCTGCCGAGGCGCTCGAAGGTGCCGCCTCGAGCACGCGCAGCAGCTTCGCCTGGCCGGCGAGCGAGCAGGTTGCCGATCTCGTCGAGGAACAGCGTGCCGCCGTCGGCCGCCTCGAAGCGCCCGGCGCGGGCGTGGTCGGCGCCGGTGTAGGCGCCGGCCTCGGCGCCGAAGAGCTCCGACTCCATGAGCTCGGCCGGCAGCGCGCCGACGTTGACCTTGATGAACGGCCCGTGGCGCACCGACGAGTTCGCCTGGATGACGTCGGCGAGCACTTCCTTGCCGGCGCCGTTCGGGCCGGTGAGCAGCACCGCCGACGTCGGCCGGCGCCACCCGGGTCGCGGTCGCGAACAGCTCGTGCATCGCGTCGCTCTCGTAGACCGCGCCCCGAAGATCGTGGTGCGCGGCGAGCGCGGCGCGGACGCCGCGCCGCTCGGCGGCGAGCGACTCGCGCTCCGCCGTCGCGCGGCCGAGCGCGATCAGGTTGCGCACCGTGGTCACGAGGCGCTGGTCGTCCCACGGCTTCGGCAGGTAGTCGGCGGCGCCGGCCTTGACCAGGTCGACGGCGGTCGCGAGGTCGTCCACGCGGTGAGGAGGATGATCGGCACGGCCGGGGCCGCGCACGGATCGCGGCGAAGAGGTCGCACGCCCTCCGCGCCCGAGGTCGTGTCGCTGCGAGAAGTTCATGTCCTGGATCACGAGGTCGACGCCGCCCGCGGCGAGCCGCGCGAGGCCCGCGGCGGGCGTCGCGGCCGCCTCGACGGCGCGAGGCCGTGCAGCGACAGGAGCACCTCGAGCGCGGTGCGCACCGCGGCGTTGTCGTCGACGACGAGGACGGTCGGCTGGGCTCATCCACGGAGCTCCGGGCGCGGGGACGCGGCGTCGCCGGGGGCGGGGCAGCCGGCGTGCGCGGGCAGTGTAGCGCCGCGCGACGCTACACGGTTGGGGGTCGCGACCCGGGCTCGATCGCGCCGGCCCGGCGTGCCGGCCACAGCACCGCGAGCTGGCCGAGGACCAGGCAGCCCCACCGCGCTCGCGAGCACGTAGCCGGACGGCAGCGGCGGCATCGGAACGCGCTGGTCAGCCAGCCGCGCGCCGCGTAGGCGAGCAGCGCACCGACTGAGCACGCCGCCGCCGCCGAGCAGGGCGTTCTCGACCAGGAAGTAGCGGACGATGTCGGCGCGGCGCGCGCCGAGCGCGCGCCGGGTGCCGATCTGCTTCCGCGCGCGTTCACCTGAAAGGTCGCGAGCCCGACGATGCCGAGCGCGGTGACCGCGGTCATCAGGACCACCAGCGTCGACAGGAACACGACCATGCGACGGTCGGCGCGGAAGGTGCGCGTCAGAACCAGTCTCGTGCGGCCGCACCCAGACGATGGCGCGGCCATGGCCGCGCGCGTTGAGCTGCGCTTCTCGATCTCCGGGACCATGCGGTCGCGCTCCCCGGGGCGGACGCGCACGACGTAGTCCAGGTCTTGGCACGGACGGCCCGCCGCGGGGTGGAACGCGACGTCGTAGCGGGCCGGGTTGGGTGTTCCGTAGCAACGAGCCCTGCATGTCGGAGACGACGCCGATGATTTTGGCGGACTTGCCGGTGTCGTCGTAGACGCGCTTGCCGACCGCCGGTTCGCCGCCGAACAGGAGTATGCGCCATCGTCTCGGTGATGATCAAGACCGCCGGCAGGTCGTTGTTGGCCGGCACCGGCAGTGAACTCCTCCGGCCGAAAGCGCGGCCGGCGACCAGTCGCAGCCCAAAGGCGTCGATGAAGTCCGGCGTTGACCTGGAAGTAGTGCCATGCTTCGGTACCGCCTTCGGTCGGGCTAGGTCTGGTAGGTGTTGGCGCTGGTGCCGCCGGACAACGGTATCGTGCGGTCGGCGTCGACGGCGACCACGCCCGGCAGGCTCTTGAGCATCGCGAGGTCCGCCGTCGAGCGTCGCCGCGTGCTGGTAGTCCGGCGCGTAGCCGCCGCTCTGGGCGAAGATCAGGTTCGCCGAGTCGACGCCGGTCGGCCGGCGGATCTTTCGATCCGCTCCGCGATGATGAAGAACGCGTTGGCGATCACCGCGAGCGTGATCGCCACCTGCAGGCCGACGAGCAGCGCGCCGGTGCGGTTCCTGAGGAGCGCCGACAGAATGGGGCGGATTTCCATGGCGGTGGCTCCTGGCGCGTACTGCGTCTTGAGGTAGCTGGCGGGCTGCACGCGGCACACGCGCCACGCCGGGTACAGGCCCGCCAGTACGCCGGCGAGATCGCGAGGCCGATGGCGCCGCGAGGTCATCGTCGAGGTCGAGCTGCGTCAGCCGGTCGTAGCTCGAATAGAGCTGCTGCAGCGCCCTGAGCCCGAGCGCAGCCGAGCGCGAGCCCGCCGAGCCCGGCGATCGCGCCGACGAGCCCGACCTCGACGAGGTGCTGGCGGAAGATCTCGCCGCGGCTCGCGCCGAGCGCGCGGCGGATCGCCGACGGCGCCGGCGGCGCCGAGGAAGCGCGACAGCAGGAGCCCGACGACGTTGAGGACGCAGACCGCTAGGAACGCGAACGACACGAGCAGCAGTACGCGGCTGTCGCGGCCGACGACCTCGTGGCGCGCGAGCCATGCATCGAGGCTTGTAGAGGCGATTGTGAGCTTGCGCGGGAACGCGGCCGAGCTTCTTCTGCTCGGCGACGTAGCCATCGAGCAAGGCCTGGAAGCGCTCGACCTCCGCCGGCGTCGGCAGCTCGCCCACAGCTGGTGCCAGATGCATTCGGAGCCGAACAGGTCGTGTGTCGCCCGCAATCGGCTCGGTCTTCCAGCAGCTGACGTTGCCGCCGGGCGGCAGGTCGAGGAGCGCGCCGAGCGCGAACGGCAGGTAGAGGTCCTCGGCCGTGTCGAAGGCGCCGTTGTTGAGGTCGTAGAACTTCGGCGTCGGCTGCCAGTCGGCGAGCACGCCGAGCACGCGGTACTCGCGCCCGTCGAGGCGCACCGTGCGGCCGACGCTGTTCGCGCCGCCGAATAGCTTGTCGTTGGTCTCCTTGACAGCACCACCACCGGCTCCGCGTCGCGGTCGGCGCGCAGGTCCCAGCCCGCGCCGTAGGCGAACGGCACCTCGAACATCGGGAAGAAGTCGCGGCTCGCGAGCCGCGCGTCGACAGGAACGGCGGCCGGCCGGCACCGGGCTCGACGGTCAGCCTGGTCTTGCGCATGGGCACGACGCGCGCCGCCGGCGCGCCCTGCGCGATCGCGACCACGTCGCGGTAGGCGAGCTCGGGCGGCCGAGGTCCGGGTGCTCGTCGTTCCAGGGATGCTCCGCCGACCAGCTGTCGATCGTCACGGCGCGCAGCACCGCGTTCTTGTGCGCGATCGGGTTGGTCGCCATGCGGTGGTAGACCGTCAGCGTGGTCGTGGTCGCGCCGATGCCGAGCGCGATCGCCGCGATCATCAGCAGCGTGATCGCCGGCGTGCGCCCGAGGCTGCAGCCAGGCGAGCCGCAGGTAGTAGCCGAGCACGGCCGGCGCCTCAGGCGACCGCCGCGCCGGACGCGGCCGGGCGCGCGGCGTAGGGCTTGAGGTCGGTGACCTCGCCGTCCATGACGTGGATGTTGCGGTGCGCCCGCCGCGCGAGCTCGGGGTCGTGGGTGACGAGGATGATCGTCGTCCCCTGGCGGTTGATCTCGCCGAGCAGGTCGACGATCTGCCGCGCCATCAGGCTGTCGAGGTTGCCGGTCGGCTCGTCGGCGAGCAGGAAGCGCGGCTCGCCGGCGATCGCGCGCGCGATCGCGACCCGCTGCTGCTGGCCGCCGGACAGCTGCGCCGGCAGTGCCGCGTGCGCGCGGCGAGGCCGACGAGCTCGAGCGCGCGCTCGATGCGCGCGCGCCGCTCGCGGGCGTCGAGGCCGCGGTAGCGCAGCGGCACGTCGACGTTGTCGAACACGTCGAGGTCGGGGATCAGGTTGAAGCCCTGGAAGATGAAGCCGATCTTCTGGTTGCGGATCCTCGAGCGCGCATCGTCGCCGAGCGCCGCCGACGTCGGCGCCGTCGAGCCGGTAGCTCGCCGCCGTCGAAGCTCTCGAGGAGCCCGGCGATGTTGAGGAAGGTCGTCTTGCCGGAGCCCGACGGCCCGGTGACCGCGACGAACTCGCCCTCGGCGACCACCAGGCTGAAGTCCCTGAGCGCGTGCGTCTCGACCAGATCGGTGCGATAGACCTTGGTGATGTGCTGCATGTCGAGCATGGGCCGGTCCCTCGGGGTACGGTGCGGCGGGTCAGTGCGTGAGACGCAGGCGCGCGGCGCCCTCGAAGCCGGCGAGGCTCGAGACGATGATGGTGTCGCCGGCCTTGAGGCCGTCGAGGATCTGGATCTCGCCGGCGCTGGTGCTGCCGATGCGGATCGCGACCCGCTCGGCGAGGTCGCCGTTGACGCGGTAGGCGACGCGGCCGCCGGCGGAGTCGACGAACGCGCCGCGCTCGACCTTGAGCACGTCGTCGCGGGCGTCGATCGTGACGCGCACGTCGACGCGCTGGTTCTGGCTGAGCTGCGCCGGCTGCGGCGGCCGAAGCGCAGCCGGCCGACGATCTGCCCCTGGCGCACCTCGGGCGACAGCGCGACGACGGTCGCCCGGGCGCGGTCGGCGCCGACCACGACCTCGGCCGCCATGCCGGGCTTGAGCGTGCCGGCGTAGACGTCGGGCGCCGTGAACTCGACCTCGTACACCGACGGGTCGACCACGGTGATCACCGGCGCCTGGGCGGCGACCGCGGTGCGCTCGGTGACCGCCAGCGTGCCGACGATGCCGTCGACCGGCGCGTGCAGCTCGAGCTCGGCGACGCGCCGCTTGAGCTCGTCGCACACCAGCCGCTGCCGGTCGCGGTCGAGGCGATGGGTCTTAGCTCGAGCGCCAGGCTGTCGTCCTCGAGCGCCGCGCTCGCGTTCGCGTGCCGCTGCTTGATCTGCGCGGCGTCGAGCTCGTCGCGGGCGCGGTCGTGGTCGCGCGCGCTCATGACCTGCTCGCCGTAGGCGGCCTCGGCGCGCGCCCACTCGCGCTCGGCGGCCTTGAGCTGCACGCCGGCGACGTCGAGGCCCTCGCGGTTCTCGAGCACCTTCCGGCGGTTCTCGATCGTCTCGCGCTCGAGGGTCGCCTCCAGCGACTCGAGCGAGGCGCGTCTCCTTGGCGTATTCGTTCTGCAGCTCGGGGCTGTCGACGGTGCCGAGCAGCTGGCCCTTCTTGACCGGCTCGCCGGCGCGCACGCGATAGGTGACGCTGCCGGGCGCCGGCGCGACCAGCGTCGGCGACAGCGCCGCGACCACGCTGCCCTGCGCCGACACCTCGCTGACGAAGCGGCCGCGGGCGACCGTCGCGAGCCGCAGCTGGGCGGCGGGCACGGCGCGCTCGCCGCTGTGAGCGCGCGAGCGCCGGCACCGCGAGGCGGCGAGCGCGACGAGCGCCGCGGCACCGATCACGATCCGGCGCTGGCGGCGGCGCCGCGCCGGCGCCGGGTCGACCGGCCGGTCGGTCGGGCCGTGCCGCGGATCGGCGTGACCTGCGCGTTGTCGCGCGGCGCGGGGATCACGTGCGTGGCGCGCGGTCGCGCGCGGCGGCGAAGGGTGGCGGCGGCCCGGATGGGCACAGACCAGCAAGGGTCGTGCCAGCACCGTGGCCCCCGCAAGCCATTGATTCGGCGGGACGGCGCGCCGGGGCGGCGCGGCGCCGAGGTGTCCGCGGACACTGCCCGGACGGTCGCGGACGCGCCGCCCCGCGTGCGCCTCAGTCGGCGAGGTACTTGGCGAGGTAGTCCCGAACGGCTCCTGCTTCGCCGCCTCGAGCCGCGCCTGCGCCTCGAGCGATTCCTCGGCCTCGGCGGCGAACTCGGCGCTGCGCGCCTCGTTCGGCGGGTGCAGCGCCGTGAAGTACGCCTTGTAGCTGCGCGACATGCGCAGCGCGATGCTCGAAGAACGTCTCGCCGGTGTCGCGCATCTCCTTCGAGCAGCCGCGCCGACGGCGTCGCCTCGACGTCGCCGAGCTTGCGCGCCTGCAGCGCGAGCGCGGCCGCATACGGACGCGCCGCTCGCCATGGTCGAGGAGCTCGGAGATGCCCTGCATCGCGTCGAGGATCTCGCCCGCCCAGTCGTTCATGTCGACGTCGCGGCCTCGCAGCGCAGCTGCAGGCCCGGCTCGCGGCCGCGGCGCGCGACCGTGCACGTGGTTGCGGTCGAGCTCGACCTGCTCGCCGGGTCGATCGGCGCTCTCGCGCACCGCGCAGAACGCGAGGAAGGCCTCGAGGAAGCGCAGCTTGTTCTGGTTGACGCCGACCGGGTCGAGCGCGCTGACGTCGAGCGAGCGCATCTCGACGTATTCGACGCCGGCGCGCTTCAGCGCCTTGGTCGGCCGCTCGCCGGAGCGCGCCACGCGCTTCGGGCGGATGAAGCTGTAGTACTCGTTCTCGATCTGCAGCATGTTGGCGTTCAGCTGCCGCTACTCGCCGTCGACCTCGACGCCGAGGCGCTGGTACTCGGGGATACGGCGTCCAGATCGCCGTCGACAGATCGCGCACGTATTCAGCGAGCCTGTTGACCGAGACGCTGACGTCCGCCTGGCTCTTGTTGCGGTAGCCGAGGTCGCTCATCCGCAGCGAGGTCGCGTAGCGGCCCGTACAGCGTGCCGCGGCCGAAGTCCTCGAGGCCGTGGTCGGCCGCGGCCGGCGAAGAACTACTCGGCACACCGCCGGCGAGATGCCGAACAGGTAGTGCACGATCCAGCCGTAGCGGCGGTAGTTGCGAGCACGCGAAGTAGATCTCCGAGACGAAGTCCTGGCCGGCGTCGCGGCGACCGAGCACGTCGCCGAGCACGGCCCAGAGCTGCGGCGGGAACGAGTAGTTGAAATGCACGCCGGAGATCGCCTGCATGATGCGCCCGTAGCGCAGGCCGAGGCCCTGCGGTAGACGGTCTTCATGCGCCCGACGTTCGAGGTGCCGAACTGCGCGATCGGGATGCTCGCGTCGCCGTCGAGGCGCACGGCATGCTGGTGCCCACAGCAGTTCCTCCTCGAGTGGCGATAGACGAACTGGTGGAGGTCGCGTAGGTACTGCAGCAGCTCCCAGCTCGTCGTGAAGGTCGGCGTGACGAGCTCGATCAGCGCCTCGGAGTAGTCGGTCGTCATGTGCTCGTGGGTCAGCGCCGAGCCGAGCGCAGGCGGGTGCGGGCGCTGCGCGATCTCGCCCGTCCGGGGTAACGCGCAGCGACTCCTTCTCGACGCCCTTGCGGCCGCCGAGCAGCACGCCGCGCTCGCCCGAGTTGATCAGCCCGGCGAGGCGGCGCTCGTACGACGGTCGATTCGGGGGGCTGGCACGCGGCGTTCCGACGCAAAGGGCGGCCATTGTAATGGAAGCCGGCGGCCGGCGCTCAGGGGAGCTCGGCGACCGCCTCGACGGCGACCAGGAAGCCCGGGTCCACCAGCTTTCGGACCTCGACCCAGGTCGTCGCCGGGCGCTGCCGCTCGGGGTAGTAGGCAGGCGGGGTCCGCGACCTTGAGGAGCGCGTCCATGTCGGTCGTGTAGATCCGCTCCATGACGACCTGCGCGAAGCTGCCGCCCTCGGCCTTGAGCGTCGCCTCGAGGTTGGCGTAGACGGCGTCGAGCTGCGCGCCATGTCGTCCGGGCCGATCAGCTTGCCCTCGCCGTCGACCGCGAGGGTGGCGGAGATATAGACGGTGCGACCGACTTGACGCCTGCGAGTAGCCGAAGGTCTGCTCGTAGGGATTGAGGTGGAAGGGCTCGGGGATGCGCGCCGGCGGCGCCGCCGCTCGCCCTCGGTGCAGCCGGCGAGCACCGCCGAGCGCGGCACGAGCGTGGCCGCGCACGCAGCGGTGGCGCGCGACGCGCCCTGCCCGCCGGGGCCCGTCGACGCTAGCCCCTGTCGCATCGCTGCTCCTTCCGCCCGCGGGGCCGTCTCTTCGCTCGCGGCGCGCGGCGTGCGCGCGCCCGACAGCCGTCTTGCGCCGCGCGAGTGCCGCGCCACGACCCGGCGGCCCGCTATCGCGAGGGCGGCGCGTCCGCCGAACTCGACCCGGGCGCGCGTGCCGCGGCCGCCGTGGCCGCTGCCGAGCTCGAACCGCGCGCCGTGCAGCGCGACGATGTCGCTGACGATCGCGAGCCCGAGCCCGGAGCCGGCGCCGGGCGCGCCGGCGCGCGGTGGAAGCGCTCCAGGACCCGCGGCCGCTCCTCCGCGGGATCCCCGGCCCGTCGTCCTCGACCTCGAGGAACGCGCCGTCGCCGAGCGGTCCGCAGCGCAGCGTCACGGCGCCGCCGGCAGGCGTGTAGTTGAGCGCGTTGTCGACCAGGTCGTTGACCAGCTCCCGCAGCAGCCACTCGACGCGCGCACCGCGACGGCGCGGTCTCGGCGCCGAGGTCGATGCCTCTTGGCGAGCGCGCGGTCGAGGTGCAGCGTCACGGTCTGCTCGACCAGCGCGGCAGGTCGACCGCGACGAAGTCGCGTTCGAGCGTCGCCGAACCCTCGGCGCGCGCCAGCGTCAGGAGCTGGTGGGCGGTGTGCGCGAGCCGCTTCAGGCCCTCGCGCACGCGCGCGACGCGCTCGCGGACCGGCAGCGCGGCCGGCGTCGCGCTCGAGGACTCGAGCTGCGCCTGCATGCCGGCGAGCGGCGTGCGCAGCTGGTGCGCCGCGTCGGCGACGAACTTCTGCTGCGCCTCCGTCGAGGCGCGCGCGCGCGCCACCAGCGCGTTCAGCGAGGCCACGAGCGGCCCGATCTCGACCGGCACGCGGCTCGCTGTCGAGGGGCTCGAGCTCGTGCGCCGAGCGCCTGGCGAGCTCGTCGCGAAACTCGAGCAGCGGCCTCAGCCCCGGCGCACGCCGATCAGCACGAAGCGCGACGACCGCGAGCAACTGCAGCACGTCGAGCGTCAGCGTCGCCGTGACGAGCGGCCGGGTCGCCTCCTCGCGGTCGCCGAGCGGCTCGGCGACGGCGAGGCCGAAGGTGCGGGACTCGGCCTGGAAGCGGTACCAGGCGACGCGCGCCCGG
>CAVSGY010000011.1:0-84396 GCA_963727685.1 uncultured Pseudomonadota bacterium | reverse complement strand
GATCGGCCTGCGCGAGATCAAGGTCGGCCGCGGCGCCGACGGCCTCGTCGAGGTGCGCGACGGCCTCAAGGCCGGTGAGCGGGTCGTCACGCGCGGCAGCCTGTTCATCGACCGCGCGGCGCGGCACGACTGACGATGAACGCGCTGGTCGCCTTCGCCCTGCGCCAGCGGCTGCTCGTGGCGGCGCTGCTGGTGCTGGTGCTCGCCGCCGGCGCCGCCAGCTTCGCGACGCTCAACATCGAGGCCTACCCCGACCCGGTGCCGCCGCTGGTCGACATCGTCACGCAGAGCGACCGGCCAGTCGGCCGAGGAGATCGAGCGCTACATCACGATCCCGATCGAAGTGCAGATGGCGGGCATCCCGCACGTGCAGGCGATCCGCACGATCTCGCTGTTCGGCCTGTCCGACGTCAAGGTGCAGTTCACCTACGACTTCACCTACGAGCAGGCCGAGCAGTGGGTCATCAACCGCCTCGCGCAGCTGCCGCCGCTGCCGAACGGCGCGCAGCCGACAGATCTCGCCGACCAGCCCGATCGGCGAGATCTACCGCTACCGGGTCGTCGGCCCGCCAGGGCTACTCGGTCACCGACCTGAAGACGCTGCAGGACTGGGTGCTCGAGCGGCGCTTCAAGGCCGTGCCCGGCGTCATCGACGTCACCGGCTGGGGCGGCAAGACCAAGACCTACGAGGTCGCGGTCGACCAGCGCAAGCTCGCCGGCTACGGCCTCGGCGCTGCCGCAGGTGCTGCAGGCGCTCGGCAACGCCAACATCAACGTCGGCGGCCAGACGGTCAACATCGGCGCCGCAGGCCGCCGTGGTGCGCGGCGTCGGCCTCATCCACTCAGCATGGACGACGTGCGCCGCACGCTGCTCGCCACCAACAAGGGCGCGCCGGTGCTACGTCGGCGACGTCGCCGACGGTCAGCGTCGGCAACCAGCCGCGGCTCGGCATCGCCGGCCACGACGACGACGACGACATCGTGCAGGGCATCGTGCTGATGCGGCGCGGCGCCGAGAGCGTGCCCGACGATCAAGCGCGTGCAGCCGAGGTCGAGCGACGTCAACGCCAGCCGGCATCCTGCCGCCGGGCGTGCGCATCGAGCGCATCTACGACCGCAGCGACCTGATCCGCGTCACGACGCGCACGGTGCTGCACAACATGCTGGCCGGCGTCGCGCTGATCTTCCTGCTGCAGTGGGCCTTCCTCGGCAACCTGCGCACGCGCGATCATCGTCGCGATGACGATTCCGTTTGCGCTCGCCTTCGCGATCGCGCTGATGGTGCTGCGCGGCGAGTCGGCGAACCTGCTGTCGGTGGGCGCGATCGACTTCGGCCTGGTGGTCGATGCGACCGTCATCATGATGGAGAACATCTTCCGGCACCTGGCCGAGACCGTCGCGCACGCCCGCGGCGGGCCGCTCGGTGCTGCACGCGATGCGCACGCCGTCGGGCTTCCGCGGCAAGTTCGCGACGATCGCGAACGCCGCGGCCGAGGTCAGCCGGTCGATCTTCTTCGCCGCGGCGATCATCATCGCCGGGTTCGTGCCGCTGTTCACGCTGTCGGGCATCGAGGGCCACATCTTCGGGCCGATGGCCAAGACCTACGGCTACGCGATCGCCGGCGGCCTGCTCGCGACCTTCACGGTGACGCCGGCGCTGGCGGCGATGCTGCTCAGGGCGGATGTCGAGGAGCGCGAGACCTGGCTCGTGCGCCAGATCCGCCGCTTCAACGAGCCGCTGATCCAGTTCGCGCTCGCCAACCGCCTGCTGGTCGTCGGGCTCGCGGCGCTGGTTGGGCTCGCGGCGCTGCTGGCGGCGCACACGCTCGGTCTCGAGTTCCTGCCGAAGCTCGAGGAAGGCAACCTGTGGATCCGCGCGACGTTCCCGACCGTCGATCTCGCTCGAGGAGGGCAACGGCTACGTCAACCGGATGCGGCGCGCTGATCGGCGCGCTACCCGGAGGTCGAGACGGTGGTGTCGCAGCACGGCCGGCCCGACGACGGCACCGACGCGACCGGCTTCTTCAACGCCGAGTTCTTCGTGCCGCTGAAGCCCGCCGAGCGCTGGCCGGCCGGCGTCGACAAGGAGCGGCTTACCGACGACATGACGGCGCGGCTCGAACAGGAGTTCCCCGGCGTCGAGTTCAACTTCTCGCAGTACATCCAGGACAACGTCGAGGAGGCGGCCTCCGGCGTCAAGGGCGAGAACTCCGTCAAGATCTACGGCAACGATCTCGAGACGCTCGAGCAGACCGCGGTGCAGATCGCCGAAGTGCTCGGCGAGGTGCCGGGCATCACCGACCTCGCCGTGCTGCGCTCGCTCGGCCAGCCGACGGTGCGCATCGACGTCGACCGCGCGCGCGCGGCGCGCTACGGGCTGACGCCGGGCGACGTCAACGCGGTCGTGCAGGCGGCGATCGGCGGCCAGTCGCGCGGGCGACCTGTACGAGGAGGGCAGCGACCGCCACTTCCCGATGATGGTGCGCCTCGCGGCGCCGTACCGGCAGAGCCTCGAGGCGATCCGGCGCATTCCGATCGCGGCGCCCGACACGACCGGCGGCGGCGCAGTCGTGCCAGGTCGCCGCTCGGCGACGTCGCCGACGTGCGGCTGGTGTCGGGCGCGTCGTTCATCTATCGCGAGCAGCAGCAGCGCTACGTGCCGATCAAGTTCAGCGTCCGCGGCCGCGATCTCGGCAGCGCCGTGCTCGAGGCGCAGCGGCGCGTCGACGAGCAGGTACCGCTGCCGGGCGGCTACCGCCTCGAGTGGGTCGGCGAGTTCGGCAACCTGCAGGAGGCGCTCGGCCGGCTCGCGGTCGCGGTGCCGCTCGCGATCGTGCTGATCTGCCTGCTGCTGTACCTCAATTTCGGCAGCCTGCGTCGAGGTGCTGCTCGCCGCGAGCGTGATCCCGATGGCGCTGGTCGGCGGCATCTTCGCGCTGTTCGTCACCGGCACGCCGTTCAGCGTCTCGGCGGCGATCGGCTTCGTGGCGCTGTTCGGCATCGCGGCGATGGACGGCATCATCGTGCTGTCGTATTACAACCTGAGCCTCGACGCCGGGCTCGAGCGCAGCGTGCGCGATGCTGCACACCTGCCGCACGCAGCTGCGCCCGGTGATGATGACCTGCATCGTCGCCTGCGTCGGCCTGATCCCGGCGGCGCTGTCGACCGGCATCGGCTCGCAGGTGCAGCGGCCGCTCGCGCTCGTGGTCGTCGGCGGCATGCTGCTCGCGCCGGCGCTGATCCTGCTGGTGCTGCCGGTGCTGATCCTGCGCTTCTCGACGCGCGTGCCGAACCCGGACGAGGGCGGCGAGAGCCGCACGCCGCCAGGCGCCGCATCGGGCGCGCCGCCGGAGGCCGCGCCATGAGGCGTGCAGCCGGCCTGTTCGCCCTGGCCCTCGCCGCCGGCTGCGCGGTGGGGCCCGACTTCAAGCCGCCGCCGCCGCCCGCGGTCGAGCGCTACGTCCCGGGGCCGCCGCCGGCGGAGACTGCGAGCGCCGCCGGCGCCGGCGGCGACGCGCAGCGCTTCCTCGCCGGGCGCGACGTGCCGGCCGACTGGTGGACCGCGTTCGGCTCGGCCGAACTCGACGCGCTGGTTGCCGAGGCGCTTCGCGCCAACCCCACGGTCGCGGCCGCGCAGGCGACTCTCGGCAGGCGCGCGAGAGCCTCGCCGCGCAGCGCGGCGTCTACTTCCCGGCCCTCGACCTCGGTGCGAGCGCGACGCGCAACAAGAATGCGGTCGAGGTGCTGGCACCGACGCTGACGTCGGGCGCGCCGATCTACAACCTGTACACGGCGCAGGTCAACGTCGCCTACACGCTCGACCTCTTCGGCGCCAACCGGCGCGCGGTCGAGGTGGCGGGAGCCTCCGCCGAGGCCTCGCGCTGGCAGCTCGAGGCGACCTACCTGACGGTCGCCGGCAACGTCGTGACCGCGGCGATCCAGCTCGCCGGTCTCGACGAGCAGGTCGCCGCCGGCGAGCGCGCGATCGCGCTCGAGCGCGACATGCTCGAGATCCTGCACCGCCAGCTCGAGCGCGGCGCGGTCGCCGGTCTCGACGTCGCCGCGCAGGAGACCGCGCTCGCGCAGGCGGAAGCCGCGCTGCCGCCGCTCCGGCGCCAGCGCGAGGCGACGCTGCACCTGCTCGCGGTCCTCACCGGCCGCCTGCCGGCCGACGCGCCGCGGCCGGCGCTCACGCTCCAGTCGCTGACGCTGCCGACCGAGCTGCCGGTCGGCGTGCCGTCGGCGCTCGTGACGCGTCGGCCCGACGTGCGTGCGGCCGAGGCGAACCTGCACGTCGCGACCGCGACCGTCGGCGTCAATATCGCGAACCTCCTGCCGCAGCTGTCGATCGGCGCCACCTTCGGCAGTGCCGCGACGACGACCGGTGCGCTACTGCAGCCGTACACGCAGTTCTGGAATGCGGGCGCGAGCCTGTCACAGACGCTGTTCGCGGGCGGGATGCTGGTGCACCGCGTCCGCGCCGCCGAGGCGGCGCTCGACGCGGCCGGCGCCACCTACCGCGGCACCGTGCTCGGCGCCTTCCAGAATGTCGCCGACGCGCTGCGCGCGCTCGAGGCCGACGCGGCGACGCTCGCGGCGGCGCAGCGCGCGGCAGCGGCCGCCGAGCACGCCCTCGCGATCGTGCGCCGTCAGCTCGAGCTCGGCGGCGCGAGCTACCTCGGCGTACTCAACGCCGAGCAGGCCTATGCGCAGGCGAGTGCGAGCCTCGCCGCGGCGCGTGCGGCGCGCTACGCCGACACCGCCGCGCTCTACCAGGCGCTCGCCGGACCCGTTCCCGCCGCGGCCGGCGGCGGGCGCTAGCGACCCGCGACGGCGGCGACCGTCGCCACCGGCGCCGGTGCCGCCGCCGCGCAGCCGGCGGCGCCAGCCTCACCGGCGGGGCTCCTCGACAGCAGCGTCGCGCCGAGCGCGGCGATCAGCAGTGCCAGCACTGTGCCGAGCAGTCGTCCCTTGACGATGAACATCGCGACCTCCGGCGTGGCGCGTCACGGGGCCACGTTAAACCTGGCGCCTCGTCGGATAAACCGCATAATATGTACATCACTGTTCGCTAGTTCCGATCAATCAGCGAGGCCGCGACTGGACCGCCTGCACGCGATGCGCATCTACAGCCGGGTCGCCCGGCTCGGCTCGTTCGCCCGTGCCGCTGACGACCTGGAGCTGTCGCGTGCCGCCGTCAGCGAGGCGGTCGCGGCACTCGAGCAGCACCTCGGCGCACGGCTGCTCAACCGCACGACGCGGCGCGTCACGCTGACCGCCGAGGGCGCCGACTTTCTCGAGCGCTGCCAGCGGATCCTTGCCGAGGTCGAGGCGGCCGAGGAGGCGGTGCGCGGTGCGCGCGCCCGCCCGCGCGGCCTGTTACGAGTCGACGTGCCGACCGCGTTCGGCCGCGGTCTGCTGCTGCCGGCGCTGCCGCAGTTCATGCAGCGCTACCCGGATCTCAAGCTCGATCTGCGCTTCAACGACCGGGTCGTCGACCTCGTGGCCGAGCAGATCGACGTCGCGGTACGGGTCGGCGCGGTGCGGCCGAAGAGCTACGTGGCGCGGCGCATCGCGACAACGCGCAGCGTCATCGTCGCCTCGCCCGCCTACCTCGCCGGCGCCGGGCGGCCGCTGCGGCCCGAGGACCTGGCCGGGCACCGGCTGCTCGGCCTCGCCAGCGGCGCGACTGGGCGGGCGCACGACTGGCGGCTGCGCGGCGGCCGAGTGCCGGTCACCGACTTCGCCGTCGTGTTCAACCTCGCCGAAGCGCAGCTCGCCGCGGCGCTCGCGGGCGCGGGCCTGGCGCAGACGATCGACCTGCTGGCCGGCGAGCTCATCGCCCGCGGCCGGCTCGAGACCGTGCTCGATAGCTTCGTCGGCGACGGCCCGCCGATCTCGATCGTCTATCCGGCGGCGGCGCGCGGCTCGGCGCGGCTGCGGGTGTTTGCCGACTTCGCCGAGGGCTTGTTGCTGCGCTGGCGCGAAAGCCTCGCGCGCGGCTGAGCGGCCTCAGCGGGGCGCGCGGAACAGGTAGTCGAGCGCGATGCCGACGAACACCACGAGGCCGAACCAGGCGTTGTTGCTGAAAGCCCGGAAACAGCCAGCCGGGTCGCGGTCGCGGATCAGCCACTGCTGGTAGGCGAACAGCGCCGCGCCCGCCGCGAGGCCGAGGCGGAACCACAGACCGAGCGCCGCCTGCTCGCCGGCGAGCCACAGCGAGTAGAGCACCAGCCCCTGCATCGCGGCCAGCACCCAGCGGTCGGCGTCGCCGAACAGGATCGCCGTCGAGCGGATGCCGAGCTTCAAGTCGTCCTCGCGATCGACCATCGCGTACATCGTGTCGTAGACCGCGGTCCACAGCACCCCGGCGATGAACACGAGCCAGGCGAGCCGCGGCACTGTGTGCAGTTCGGCCGCGAAAGCCATCGGCACCGACCACGAGAACGCGGCGCCGAGCCACACCTGCGGCAGCGGGAAGAAGCGCTTCAGGAACGGGTAGACGATCGTCAACGACGCGCCGCCGATCGCGAACTCGACCGTCAGGCGGTCGAGCGTCAGCACGAGCGCGAGCGCCAGCAGCGACAGGATCGCGTAGATCAGTAGCGCCTCGGGCGCGGAGACGCGGCCGGTCGCGACCGGCCGGTCGCAGGTGCGCGCGACGTGGGCGTCGAAGCTGCGGTCGGCAAAATCGTTGACCGCGCAGCCGGCCGAGCGCGTCAGCACCACGCCGAGCACGAACACGACGAAGACGTGCTCGTGCGGGTGGCCGCGGGCCGCGAGCCACAGGCCCCACAGCGCCGGCCACAGCAGCAGCCAGATGCCGACCGGCCGGTGCAGCCGGACCAGGCGCGCGTAGTCGGCGAGCGCGGCGCCGAGCCCGGCCAGCGCGTTGCGTGCGGCCGCGGCCCAGTTCGCCGCCGTGGGCGCCGGGCTCAGCACCGGCCCGGCCCGTTCAGGAAAACCTCTTGAACCAGCAGCCGCCGGCCGCGCAGCGCGAACCACGAGCGGCGCGCCCAGACGACGTCCGGCGCCGACTTGAGTCGCGCGAGCGCGCTGGCGGCGAGCGGATGGGCCGCCGGCAGCGGCGCGAACTCGAACGGCCCGCGGCTGACGCCGGCGATGCCGGCGAGCGTCGCGCCGAGCGAGCTGTCGCCGAGCTCGGCGAGCCACGGATGCAGCTCAAGCGTGTGGTCAGGCACCAGCGACTCGGCGAACACCCACGGCTCGCCGCGGCCCAGCAGCTCGACCTGGCGCACGAAGCAGCTGGCCGCCGGTGCCGCGAGCAGCGCCTGCTGCTCGGCCGACAGGAAGCCGAGCTGCTCGGCGACGACGCGCACGCTGGCCGCCGCGCCGCTCGCCGCCTGGATCCGGTCGGTCAGGAGCCCCGTGTCCGTCAGCCAGGCCGCGACCCCGGCGGGCGCGCCGCGCAGCAGCTGCGGCCCCGGCAGCCACAGGTCGAGCGGCAGCAGCGGCGCCTCGGTCGATGCGTCGAAGTGCTTCAAGTGTCGCGTCCCGGTTGCATGCTCACACCTTACCGTAGTGCTCGCGCGCGCCGATCCAGCGCCGGAGCAGGGGCGCTATGTTATCGGGATGTCGCTCGAGCATCACTTCGGCCGCCTTCTGGACGCGCGGCAGCAGGTCGGCGTCGCGAACGAGCTCGGCGACCTTCATCTGCATGAGCCCGGTCTGGCGCGTACCCAGTAGCTCGCCCGGGCCGCGCAGCTCGAGGTCGCGGCGCGACACCTCGAAGCCGTCATTGGTGGTGCGCATGACCTCGAGCCGCTCGCGCGCCAGCGGCGACAGCGGCCCCCGGTAGAGCAGCAGGCAGGTCGATTCGGCCGCGCCGCGGCCGACCCGGCCGCGCAGCTGGTGCAGCTGGGCGAGCCCCATCCGCTCGGCGTTCTCGACGATCATCAGGCTCGCGTTCGGCACGTCGACGCCGACCTCAATCACCGTGGTCGCGACCAAGAGGTCGAGGAAGCCGCGCTTGAAGGCGGCCATGACCGCCTCCTTCTTCGCCGGCGTGAGCCGGCCGTGGGCGATGCCGATCCGCAGCGTCGGCAGCGCCGCGACCAGCGCCTTGTAGGTCGCCTCGGCCGCTTGGTACTCGAACTCGTCCGACTCCTCGATCAGCGGGCAGACCCAGTACGCCTGCCGGCCGGCCTGGCAGGCGCCCGCGATGCGCGCCACGACCTCGTCGCGCCGCGTCTCGGGCATGACCACCGTCTTCACGGGCGTGCGCCCGGGCGGCAGCTCGTCGATGACCGACACGTCGAGGTCGGCGTAGGCGGTCATCGCCAGCGTCCGCGGGATCGGCGTCGCGGTCATGATCAGCTGGTGCGGAAAGCGGCCGTCGGCAAGCCCCTTCTCGCGCAGCGCCATGCGCTGGTGCACGCCGAAGCGGTGCTGCTCGTCGACGATCACGAGCGCGAGGCGCCCGAAGCGGACGCCCTCCTGGAACAGTGCGTGCGTGCCCACGACCACCGGCACGTCGCTGCCGCCGGCGATCGCGTCGAGCGTCTTCTGGCGCGCCCGCCCGGTCAGCCGGCCCGACAGCAGCGCGACCGGCAGCCTGAGCGGCTTGAGCCAGCGCTCGAAGTTCTGCCAGTGCTGCTCGGCCAGCAGCTCGGTCGGCGCCATCAGCACGGCCTGGAAGCCGCACTCCACCGCGGCGAGCGCCGCGAGCGCCGCGACCACGGTCTTGCCGGAGCCAACGTCGCCCTGCACCAGGCGCAGCATCGGCG
The DNA here is from genome assembly GCA_963727685.1 of uncultured Pseudomonadota bacterium. Lineage (GTDB taxonomy): Bacteria > Pseudomonadota > Gammaproteobacteria > Steroidobacterales > Steroidobacteraceae > CAIKZZ01. The sequence goes on along the minus strand of CAVSGY010000011.1, from coordinate 75,648 downwards.
AGGGCGCGGCGAGGTCGGCTAAGACCTCCGCGAGCGCGCGCTCCTGCGCGCCGGTGAGCGCGAAGCCGAGCGCCGCGCGCAGGCGCCGCGCGAGCTCGCCCGCCGGGTGCAGCGGCCAGGCCGCGTCGGCGCGGATCTCGCGCCGCAGCAGCCGCAGGCTCAGCTGGTGGGCGAGCAGCTCCTCGAAGGCGAGCCGGCGCTGGGCCGGGTGGCGGCCGGCGTCCAGCGGCGCGAGGTCGGCGCCGGGCGGCGGGCGGTGCACGTAGACGAGCGCCGCCGCGAGCGGCGGCAGGCCGAGATCGCGCAGCAGCTCGGCCGGCAGCCAGTCGCGGACGCTGTCGCGCTCGGCTTCGGCGAGCGCGAGCGCGGTCAGGATCCTGAGCCGCCCCTGCTGCACGCCCTCGGTCGCCGGGTATACGGGCGTCAGCGAGTCCTCGGTGCGCTGCGCATCCTCGCCAGCGGCGCGCCGGTACTCCGGGTGCACGATCTCGAGGCCGAGCGTGCCGCGCCGCGCCTCGCCGTAGCACCTGAGGCGCATGCCACGGGTCAGCTGCGCCTGCTGCTGGGCGCTGAAGTAGAAGAAGCGCAGCGTCAGGAACCCCGAGCCGTCGCTGATCCGCACCAGCAGCTGGCGGCGCTTGCGGAACACGACCTCGGCGAGCTGGATCTCGCCCTCGACGACCGCCCGGTCGCCGGCGCGCAGCGTGCCGATCGGCACGACGTGGGTGCGATCCTCGTAGCGCAGCGGCAGCAGGAACAGCAGGTCCTGCACCGTCTCGATGCCGAGCTTGGCGAGCTTGGCGGCGAGCGCCTCGCCGACGCCCTTGAGCGTCGTGACCGGCCGCAGCTCGGCGTCGGCGACCGGCGCCGCGGCCAGGACCCCGCGCGGCGCGGCCTCGCTCACAGCTCCAGGATGCAGTCCGCCTCGACCGCCGCGCCGCGCGGCAGCGCAGCGACGCCGACCGCGGCGCGCGCCGGGTACGGCTCGCGGCAGTATTCCGCCATGACCTTGTTGACGAGCGCGAAGTGGCCGAGGTCGACGAGGTAGATCGTGATCTTGACCGCGTCGGCCAGCGAGCCGCCGGCCGCGGCGGCGATCGCCTTGAGGTTTTCGAACACGCGCCGCACCTGGGCCTCGATGTCGCCGGCGACGAGCGACTGGGTCGCCGGGTCGAGCGGGATCTGCCCGGAGATGTACACGGTGCCGCCGACGCGCACCGCCTGCGAGTAGGTGCCGATGGCGGCCGGTGCCGCGGTGGTCGAGATGATCGTGCGTGCCATGGTCGCGAGTCTCCGCCGTTCCGGTCGGCGCCATTGTCGCATGGCGCCGGGCGCCAAGTCGTCGGCCGCGGTCAGGCGGTCGTGCGCGTGACCGACAGCACCTCGGGCATCGAGCGCAGCGCGCGGATCACCTTGGCGAGCTGGGTGCGGCCGTGCACCTGCAGCTCGAGCGTGATCATCGCGCTGCCCGGATCGTGCTCGACCACCGCCAGGTGGCCGATATTCGTCTCGGTCGCCGCGATGCCGGCGGCGACCGCCGCCAGCACGCCGGGCCGGTTCTGCACCTCGACCTTGAGCTCGGAGTCGAAGGTGCGGTCGGTGCCCTTCTGCCACGACACCGGCAGCCACTTGTCCGGCTGCTTGTGCCAGCCGGCGAGGTTGCCGCAGCTGGCGCGGTGGATCACGACGCCGCGCCCCGTGGACAGGAAGGCGATGATCGGGTCGAACGGGATCGGGAAGCAGCAGCGCGCGTAGCTGACCACGAGTCCCTCGGTACCGGCGATCGCGAGCGGCGCGGCCCGGCCGTCGCCGCCCTCGGCGCTGCGGTCCGCCGGCAGCAGGTGCCGCGCCACGAGCGGCGCGAGCCGCTCGCCGAGGCCGACCTTCTCGAACAGGTCGTCGGCCTCCTTGAAGCCGAGGTCGCGGGCCGCCGCCGCGACCCGCGCCGGCTCGGTGCCCTTCAGCGTCAGCTTGAACTCGGCGAGCGCCTGGTTGACGAGCCGCCGGCCGAGGTCGACGGCCTCGGCGCGCTTCATCGTCTTGAGGTAGCCGCGGATCGAGGCGCGCGCCTTGGCCGTGACGACAAAATTGGCCCACGCGGGGTTCGGTGTCGCACCCTTGGCGGTGATGATCTCGACGGTCTGGCCGTTGCGCAGCGCGGTCCGCAGCGGCACGAGTCGCCGGTCGATCTTCGCCGCCACGCAGCGGCGGCCGACGTCGGTGTGCACCGCATAGGCGAAGTCGACGCAGGTCGAGCCGCGCGGCAGCCGCAGGATGTCGCCCTTGGGCGTGAACACGTAGACCTTGTCGGGAAACAGGTCGACCTTGACGCTCTCGAAGAACTCCTCGGGGTTACCGCCCTCCTGCATCTGCATCAGGCCCTTCAGCCACTCGCGCGCGCGCTCGTGGGTGCTGGTGCCGACGTCCTCGCCGACCTTGTACTGCCAGTGCGCGGCGATGCCGTTCTCGGCGAGGCGGTGCATGTCCTCGGTACGGATCTGCACCTCCAGCGGCACGCCGTTCGGGCCGAACAGCGTCGTGTGCAGCGACTGGTAACCGTTGATCCGCGGGATCGCGATGTAGTCCTTGAAGCGCCCGGGCATCGGCTTGTAGAGGCTGTGCACGATACCGAGCGTGCGGTAGCAGGCGTCGACCGACTCGACGACGACGCGGATGCCGTAGACGTCGATGACCTCCGCCAGCGACACGCCCTTGCGGCGCATCTTCTGGTAGACGCTGTAAAGGTGCTTCTCGCGCGAGTCGACGCTGCCCTTGAGGCCGGCGCTGGCGAGCGCGCCCTCGATGTTGGCGACGATCTTCGGCAGGAACTCCTTCTGGTTGCCGCGCGCGCGCTTCAGCTCGCGCTCGAGGACCTTGTAGCGCTGCGGGTAGAGCGCCCGAAAGCCGAGATCCTCGAGCTCGAGCTTGATCGAGTGGATGCCGAGGCGGTTGGCGATCGGCGCGTAGATGTCGAGCGTCTCGAGCGCGATGCGGCGGCGCTTGGCCGGTGGCATCGCGCCCAGCGTGCGCATGTTGTGGGTGCGGTCGGCGAGCTTGACCATGATGACGCGGATGTCGCGCACCATCGCCAGGATCATCTTGCGGAACGACTCGGCCTGCGCTTCCTTGCGGCTTTTGAACTGGACCTTGTCGAGTTTGGAGACGCCGTCGACGAGCTCGGCGATTTCGCGACCGAAGCGCGCCAGGATGTCGTCCTTGGCGGTCGGCGTGTCCTCGATGACGTCGTGCAGCAGCGCCGCGCAGATCGTCTGGCCGTCGAGGTGCAGGTCGGCGAGGATGCCGGCGACCGCGACCGGGTGCGTGATGTAGGCCTCGCCGGTCAGGCGCTTCTGGCCCTTGTGGGCATCGGCGGCGAGTTCGTAGGCCTCCTGGACGCGCTCAACCTGCTCGGGCGGGAGGTACGCCTCGAGCTTGGCGATCAGCTGCGATATCCCCGGGGAGCGGCGTCCACCCGGCAGGAAGCTCAGCAGGGAGGACGCGTAATCCATTCGGGGGGCAGTTGCGACCGCCGGTCAGGGATCTCCGCTCAGTCGCCGAGGCCGAACTGCGGTGCACGGAAGTCCGGCGGCAGATCGAGCGGGCTCTCCTGCGCCGGCATCAGCTGCGGCGCCGGCTCCGGATCCGCCTCGAGCAGCAGGTCGCGGTTGACCTTGCCGTCGGCGATCTCCCGCAGCGCGACGACCGTGGGCTTGTCGTTTTGCCACTCGACCAGCGCATCGGCGCCGTTGGCGAGCCGGCGGGCGCGCTTGGCGGCGAGCAGCACCAGCTCGAACTGGTTCATGACGCCCTGACTCAGGCAGTCTTCGATTGTGATGCGGGCCATGCGGGGTCTATCCGGGAGTGCAGCAAAGGGTCTAGTAGCATAGCCGAAATGGCCTCCCGCGGCCACCTTCGGCCACCTTCGGTCCCCGGGGCCGCCTCAGGCCAGCAATCGCGCTGCGAACTCGGCGAGCCCCGGCCGGTTGGCTTCGAGGCCCGCGCCGTCGCCGGCGACGATCCGCTCGAGGTCGGCGAGCGCCGACTCGAAGCGGTCGTTGACGATCACGTAGCGGAACTCGGCCCAGTGCGAGAGCTCGGTCACCGAGTCCCGCAGGCGGCGGGCGATGACCTCGGGGCTGTCGGTGCCGCGGCCGCGCAGGCGCTCCTCGAGCGCAGCGCGCGAGGGCGGCAGGATGAAGACGTCGATCGCCTCCGGCAGCCGCTCGCGGACCTGCCGGGCGCCCTGCCAGTCGATCTCGAGGAGCAGGTCCTGGCCGCCGGCGAGGGCCGCCTCGACCGCCGCCTGCGACGTGCCGTACAGGTTGTCGAAGACGCCGGCATGCTCAAGGAACTCGCCCGCCTCGATCATCCGCCGGAAGGTCGGCGGGTCCACGAAGTGGTAGTCGCGCCCGGCGACCTCGTTCGGCCGTGGCTTGCGCGTCGTGTGCGAGACCGAAAAGCCGAGCGACGGCACCCGCTGCATGAGCGCCTTGACCAGGCTCGTCTTGCCGGTGCCGGAGGGCGCGGCGATCACGAACAGCCGGCCGCGCCGGGCGGGAGCCGCCGTGCTCACGGCGTGCGCCCGCAAGTCGTTGAGTTCACTGAGTAGCTGAGGTTTGTCCGCATCGCGATTGCCCGCCGGTTCCGGTGCTTCGGGCGCCGCGCGGGCGCCACCCGTCCCCCCGGGGCGCACCCCCGGGCAGGGATGCGGATGGTACCTCCCTACGGCCGGGTTTCGTGATTGACTAACGGGCCTGTTCGGGCCAGTTCGCACGCCGGGTTGCGGCGCCCGGCGGACCGACGGAGGACGAACGCTCATGCACCTGCCCGCGGATACGGTGAAGACCTTCCAGGAAGAGGGCGTCGCGGTCGTGCGCGGCGTCTTTGGCGACTGGATCGGCCGCCTCGCCGACGGCGTCGCCGAGCTGCGGCGCCGGCCGAGCCCGCTCGAGCGCTCTTACCGGCCGAGCGACGGCTCGGCGCCGTTCTTCCAGGACTTCTGCAACTGGCAGCGCATCGAGGCGTTCCGCGCGTTCGTGCACGAGTCGCCGGCCGCCGCGCTCGCCGCCGCGCTCACCGGCTCCGAGTACGCCCGCTTCTTCCACGACCACGTGCTCGTCAAGGAGCCTGGCAGCAGCGTCGTGACGCCGTGGCACCAGGACGAGCCGTACTACTGCGTCACGGGCGAGCAGACGGTGAGCTTCTGGACGCCACTCGACGCCGTGGCGCGGTCGGTGACGCTCGAGTGCATCGCCGGTTCGCACCGGTGGAGTCGGGCGGGCTTCCGGCCGCTGCGCTTCGACGGCACGCCGCTCTACGGTGACGGCGATTACGCGGAGCTGCCGGACATCGACGCCCGGCGCGACCAGCTGCCGGTGCGCGGCTGGGCGCTCGAGCCCGGCGATGCGGTCGCGTTCAGCTTCCGAACTGTCCACGGCGCGCCGGCGAACGTGTCGACGCACACACGCCGCGTGTTCTCGCACCGCTGGGTGGGCGCCGATGCGCGCTTCGCGGCGCGCGGCGCGAAGGGCTCGCCGCCGTTCCCGCAGCTGACGCTCGCCGACGGCGCACCGTTCGAGGCGCCGGAGTTTCCGGTCGTCTGGCGGCGCTGAGGCCGGTGCGCTCGCGTCCGGCCGCTACTCGGTCGTCACCTTGGCGCCCTCGACGAGGACGTCGTACTTGTAGCCGAGGCCGAGGTCCTTGTTTGCCGAGACCTGACCACTGACCAGCACGGTAGCGCCGACCGCCGGCAGGGGATCGGACGTGGTCACCGTCAGGTCGCTGGTCTTCTCCGTGCCGCTGCCGTCGCGCACGTGCAGCCAGTTCTTGCCCATGATGTTGTCGCGGGTCTTGACGACCTTGCCACGGACGAGGACCTGCTTGCCGGCCAGCTGGTCCTTCTCGGCGTAGACCTCCGCGACCGTCTTGCCGCCCGGCGCCTTCGCGATGCCGGACAGGTCGACCGCCGCGTACGCGGTGGCCGGCAGCGGATGACCCTCGGCGGGCGGCGCGGTGACCACCGCGGCCGGCGCGGTCGTGCCTTGCTTGCCGCAGCCCGGCAGACACACAAGGAGGGTCAGGGCGAGCAGGCTGCCAGTGATTGCCTTTGACACAGGATGATTCTCCGGAGCGGGCGATGAGCGAGGACGGTACGCGCAGTCTAGTCAGAGCGCCCGCCGCGATGCGGCATTTCCGTGGGCTCCACGCCCGACCTCGAGGGGGCGCAACGGCTTCGACCTCCGGCGCGAGGTCCGCGCCGCACATTGAACCAGAACTTCGGGGCGCTCCCAGGCGCCGTGCGTATCCCGACGACGTCGGTCCGGCCGCCTCCCGGCCTCGGTTGACCGAGGGCCGCCTGCGCGGAGTCGCGCAAGCGATGCTGCCATCGGCCGGTCCGGAACCGGCTACTCGACGTTCTGCACCTGCTCGCGCATCTGCTCGATCAGTACCTTCATGTCGACCGCGGCCCGGGTCGTCTCGGCGTCCTGCGACTTCGACGACAGCGTGTTCGCCTCGCGGTTGAACTCCTGCATCAGGAAGTCGAGGCGCCGTCCGGCGGGTTCATCGGCGGCGAGCGCCTTGCCGACCTCGGTGACGTGGCTCGTCAGCCGGTCCAGTTCCTCGTCGACGTCGGTGCGGGCGAGCGACAGCGCGATCTCCTGCTCGAGGCGTTCGCGGTTGGCCTCGCCCGGCAGCACGAGCTGCGCGAGGCGCTCCTCGAGGCGCGCCCGGATCCGGGCATGCACCTCCGGCAGGCGCGCGCGTACGGCGGCGACCAGCGCCTCGATCTGCTGGCAGCGAGCGGTGAGCATCGAGGCGATACGCTCGCCCTCGCTGGCGCGGCTCGCGGTCAGCGCCGCGAGCGCATCGGCGAGCGCGGCCTGCGCCGCGGTCAGCAGCGGGCTCGCATCGCGGTCGCGCTCCTTGAGTACGCCGGGCCAGCGCATCAGGTCGAGCGCGGTGGGTGATTCGATGGTGCCGCCCTTCTGGGTCGCGCGGCGCGAGACCTCGTGGCTGCGTAGGATCAGCTCGTCGAGGAACGCCTCGTCGATCTCCAGCGTGACCCGGCTGTCGGCGGCGGGCCGGTACTGCAGCGTCGCGTCGACCTTGCCGCGGCGCACCGCGCCGGCGATCGCCTGGCGGAACTCGCCCTCGCTGGCGCGAAACTCCTCGGGCAGGCGCACGCTCGCCTCGAGATAGCGGTGGTTGACGGTGCGGACTTCCCAGATCAGGGTGCCGAACTCGCCCGCGCGCTCGCGGCGCGCGAAGCCTGTCATGCTGCGGATCATCGCGTTCCGTATGCTATAAGACGCGCGCACACTCTAGCAGCCCCGGCCCGGACCCGGGGCGGGGAAACGGCGCTTGCAGATCGAGTATGCCGAGCTGAGCCTCGTCGGCCACCGCGAAGACAACCAGGATCGGGTCGGTGTCGCGGCCGGCGAACACGCCGCGCTGGTGATCGCGGTCGACGGTATGGGCGGCCATTCGCACGGTGCGAAGGCCGCCGAGACCGCCCTCGCCTCGCTGATCGCGAGCTTCTGGCAGACGCCGCACCCGATGTTCGACCCGCTCGGCTTCCTGCACCTCGCGCTCGGCCGCGCGCACGAGGACGTCGTCGCGCTCGGCAAGGCGGTGGCGCTCGACCAGCGGCCGCGCGCCACGTGCGCGTTGTGCCTCGTCCAGGAGGGCGCCGCCTACTGGGCCCACGTCGGCGACAGCCGCGTCTACCAGATCCGGAACGGCGAGGTGGTCGCGCGCACGCGCGACCACAGCCACGTCGAGCAGCTGCTGCGCGACGGCGTGATCACCGAGGCGGAGGCGCAGGGCCACCCGATGCGCAACTTCGTCGAGTGCTGCCTCGGCGGCGACGCGATGCTGACCGAAATGACGATCGGCCGGCGTCAGGTGCTCAAGCGCGGCGACCTGCTGCTGACCTGCAGCGACGGCCTGTGGGCCAACCTCAAGGACGCCGAGATCGCGGCGCCCTGGCGCTCGTCGGCGAGCCTGCGCGGGATCCTCGCGGAGCTGTGCGCCAAGGCCGTGCAGGCGTCGGCGCCGCACAGCGACAACACCTCGGCGGCCGTGCTGCGCTGGCTCGCCTGACGCGCCGCCCCGGAGATCCCATGCGCCCCAGTGGCCGTAACGCCGACCAGCTCCGCCCGGTGCGCTTCACGCGCCGCTTCACGCGCCACGCCGAAGGGTCAGTGCTGGTCGAGTTCGGCGACACCAAGGTGCTGTGCACCGCGACCGTCGAGAACGGTGTCCCCGGCTTCCTGCGCAGCAGCGGCCAGGGCTGGATCACCGCCGAGTACGGCATGCTGCCGCGCTCGACCCACACCCGCAGCGCGCGAGAGGCCGCGCGTGGCAAGCAGAGCGGCCGCACGCAGGAGATCCAGCGGCTGATCGGTCGCAGCCTGCGCTCGGTCGTCGACATGAAGGCGCTCGGTGAGCGCACGATCACGATCGACTGCGACGTGCTGCAGGCGGACGGCGGCACGCGCACCGCGTCGATCACCGGCGGCTACGTTGCGCTCGCCGACGCGATGGCGACGCTGCTCAAGCGGCGCGACCTCGCGCGCGAGCCCGCTGCACGGCCAGGTCGCCGCGGTCTCGGTCGGCATCGTCGGCGGCGTGCCGGTGCTCGATCTCGACTACAAGGAGGATTCCGAGGCCGAGACCGACATGAACGTCGTCATGAACGGCGGCGGCGCCTACGTGGAGGTACAGGGTACCGCCGAGGGCCACGCCTTCCGCCGCCACGAGCTCGACCAGCTCCTCAATCTCGCCGCGACCGGCATCGGCGAGATCCTCGCGCTCCAGCAGCAGGCGCTCGCCGACGGTCCCTAGCGATGGCCGCGCCCCTGCCGCGGCTCGTGGTCGCGAGCGGCAACGCCGGCAAGCTGCGTGAGCTACGCGCGCTGCTCGCCGAGCTCGCGACCGAGCTCATTGCGCAGTCGGAGCTCGGCGTCGCGGCGGTTGCCGAGACCGAGACGAGCTTGCGCGGCAACGCGCTGCTGAAGGCGCGCCATGCGGCGCGTGCGACCGGCTGCGCTGCGCTCGCCGACGACTCGGGACTCGAGGTCGACGCGCTGGGCGGCGCGCCGGGCGTCTACTCGGCGCGCTACGCGGGCGAGGGGGCGCCTGATGCGGACAACAACCGCAAGCTGCTCGCGGCGCTCGCCGGCGTGCCGGCGCCGCGCCGCGCCCGCTACCGCGCAGTGCTCGCGCTGGTGCGCAATGCCGACGATCCCTCGCCGCTGGTCGCCGAGGGCGCGTGGGAGGGCGAGATCGCGCGCGCGCCGCGCGGCGCCGGCGGCTTCGGCTACGACCCGCTGTTCGTGCCGGCAGGCCTCGAGCGCACGGCGGCCGAGCTCGCGCCCGAGGAGAAGAACCGCGTCTCGCATCGCGCCCGGGCGCTCGCGGCGCTGCTCGCCGCCTGGCGCGCCGCGCCATGAACGGCCCGCCGCCGCTGGCGCTCTACGTGCACCTGCCGTGGTGCGTGCGCAAGTGCCCGTACTGCGACTTCAACTCGCACGTCCACAAGGGCCCGCTGCCGCAGGCCGACTACGTCGCGGCGCTGCTGGCCGACCTCGAGGCGGACGCCGCCGCGGTCGCCGGGCGCAGCGTCGCGACGGTGTTCTTCGGCGGCGGCACGCCGAGCCTGTTCGCGCCGGACCGGCTCGCCGCATTCCTCGACGGCGTGCGGGCGCGCGTCGCGCTGGCGCCGGACGCGGAGATTACGCTCGAGGCCAATCCCGGCACGATCGAGCACGGCCGCTTCGGCGGCTACCAGGCGGCGGGCATCAACCGCGTCTCGCTCGGCGCGCAGAGCTTCGCCGACCGCCAGCTCGAGCTGCTCGGGCGGATCCACGCCGCCGCCGACACCGGCCGCGCGGTCGGCGAGCTTCAGGCGGCGGGACTCGCGAACTTCAACCTCGACCTGATGTACGCGCTGCCCGAGCAGTCGCTCGGCGGGGCGCTCGCAGACATCGAGGCGGCGATCGCGCTCGGCGCGCCGCATCTGTCGCACTACCAGCTGACGCTCGAACCCGGCACGGTGTTCCATGCGCGCCCGCCGCCGCTGCCCGACGAGGACCTCGCCGCGACGATCCAGGAGCGCGGCCACGCGTGGCTGGCCGCGGCCGGCTACCGCCAGTACGAGGTATCGGCGTGGGCGCGGCCAGGGGCCGAGTGCCGCCACAACCTCAACTACTGGCGCTACGGCGACTACCTCGGCATCGGCGCAGGGGCGCACGGCAAGATCACCGCGGCCTCCGGTGCCATCGTCCGCACCGAGAAGCCGAAGCAGCCACGCGAGTACCTCGCGGCGGCGGCGCGCGGCGGGGCGATCGGCACACGCACGCCGGTGCCGGCCGAGGAACGGCCGTTCGAGTACATGCTGAACGCGCTGCGGCTGACGGCCGGGTTTGCGCGCGAGGAATTCGAGGCGCGCACCGCGCTCGAGATCACAACGATCGCGCCCGCACTCGAGGCTGCCATCGGCCGCGGCCTGCTCGAGGAAAGCGCCGGCGGCTTTCGGCCGACGGTGCTGGGGCTGCGGTTCCTCAATGACCTGCAGGCGTTGTTCCTGCCGGAACGCACCTGCAGGGAGCCCCCGATTCGGCATCCTGGACGTCCCCCGACGGTTGCCGGGCGTGCCTAAAAGCCTCTTGACAAGCAGCGCTTTATGTCGTGTCCAGCGCGCGGCGCCGCTCGACTTGTGCACACGGGCCGGGGGTATCCGCCAAAAGTGTGCACTAACGCACGTTTCCTGACGCGCAACGTCAATAGACGTGCACTAAGTCGTTGATATAAAGCAGCTATTTAGCCTGTTTACTTTTTAAACAAAACGACACAAAAGCCGTTTCTTTGCATTTCCTGCCCGCCGGGCCGGCAATCATGCACATAGTTATCCACAGGAACTGTGGATAAAGAGAGACCCTGTTCCGGATGAGTTTGTTACGGGCCTGTCTTGAGACTGTCACATGGCAAGGCGCGCTAACCCACTGCGCAAGGCGCGGTTTTTGGCACCCGCGGCTTTGATACGCACGGGCCCCGTCCGCCGCACACCCGGGCGCCTTGCGATCACTCGCCCCCGGACCTATACTGCGCGGCCCATTTTCAGCCCTCCAGCCGCGAGCGTTCCCATGAAGGCCGGCATCCATCCCGACTACAAGACGATCACCGTGACCTGCAGCTGCGGGAATACGTTTCAGACCGGCTCGACCCTGGGCCACGACCTGCAGGTCGAGGTCTGCTCGTCCTGCCATCCGTTCTACACCGGCAAGCAGAAGATCGTCGACACGGGCGGTCGCGTCGACCGCTTCCGCAAGAAGTACGCGGCGCAGCCCGCGCGCTGAGGCCGGCGCGCGCGCCGCTCCACGACGCCCGGCAACGCCGGGCGTTGTCGTTTCAGCCTAGCCGAACTTCGAGCCGCCGCGCTGCCATGGCGGCACCGGGCCGCACACGACGGCGGGTCTGCGCCTGGGCCGGAAGCTCCCGTCGGTTTGTCCCTATCTGATTGATTCGCATATACAGCGAGCATACGCGGACGTCCTTTGGACGAGTGCCGTTGCCTTGATTCTTGCGCTGCAGCGTGACAGGCTGACTGGATCCACGGGGCGCTCCGATGACGAACAGAAAGTTCACGCTGACCGACGTCTCGACGGGCAAGACGAGCGCGCTGGAGGCCTTCGCGCCCACGGTCGGCTCCGACGTCGTGAACATCGCGCCGCTCGCCAAGGACCATGGGGTCTTCACCTTCGACCCCGGCTTCATGGCGACCGCGGCCTGCGAGTCGAAAATCACCTACATCGACGGCGACAAGGGCGTGCTGCTGTACCGCGGCTACCCGGTCGAGCAGCTGGCGGCGAAGAGCTCGTTCATCGAGGTCGCGTACCTGCTGATCTACGGCGAACTGCCGTCGGCGCTGCAGCTGAGCGAGTTCAAGAACAGCATCACGCGCCACACGATGCTCAACGAGTCGCTGCTGCGCTTCTACAACGGCTTCCACTACGACGCGCACCCGATGGCGCAGGTGTCGGCGGTGGTAGCCTCGCTCGCCGGTTTCTACCACGAGTCGCTCGACATCAATAACCCGCGGCACCGCGAGATCTTCGCGCACCGCATCCTCGCCAAGATGCCGACGATCGCGGCAGCGGCCTACAAGCACATGCTCGGCCAGCCGTTCATCTATCCGCAGAACTCGCTCGACTACTGCTCGAATCTGCTCAACATGTTCTTCTCGGTGCCGTCCGAGCCCTACACGGTCGAGCCGGTCGCGGCGAAGGCGCTCGATCTGCTCCTGATCCTGCACGCCGACCACGAGCAGAACGCCAGCACCTCGACCGTGCGGCTCGCCGGCAGCACCGGCACCAACCCGTACGCGGCGATCTCGGCCGGCATCGCGGCGCTGTGGGGCCCGTCGCACGGCGGCGCCAACGAGGCGGTGCTGCTGATGCTCGAGGAGGTCGGCACCGCCGACGCGATCCCGAAGTTCCTGGCCAAGGTCAAGGACAAGAACGACGTCACCAAGCTGATGGGCTTCGGCCACCGGGTCTACAAGAACTTCGACCCGCGCGCCAAGATCATCCGCGAGGCGTGCCACGAGGTGCTCGAGAAGGTCGGGCTGCCCGACAACCCGCTGTTCGAGCTCGCGCTCCGGCTCGAGGAGATCGCGCTCAGCGACGAGTACTTCGTCTCGCGCAAGCTCTACCCGAACGTCGACTTCTACTCCGGCATCATCTACAGCGCGCTCGGCATCCCGCGTGACATGTTCACGGTCATGTTCGCGATCGCCCGGACCGCCGGCTGGGTCGCGCACTGGCAGGAGCTGATCTCGGATCCGACGATGAAGATCGGCCGGCCGCGGCAGCTCTACACCGGCCCCGCCTCGCGCAACTACGTCGACATCGGGGCGCGCTGACCGCCGTTAGTCTTTAGTCGTAGGCACAAGGCGGTATCGCCGGGCGCCCCTGAGGCGGCGCAGACTCGGCCCCGGCCGCAGCCGAGCTGCCGCTTTCGGGGGGACTCAGATGGCCACGTCGCGCTACCGGGATGCCTATCGTCGCTCGCTGACCGATCCGGCCGGATTCTGGGCCGAGGCCGCCGGCGCGATCCACTGGGACCGCCGCTGGGACCGCGTGCTGGACGACACCCGAGCGCCGCTCTATCGCTGGTTCACCGGCGGCCGGCTCAACACCTGCTACAACGCGCTTGACCGGCACGTCGAGGCCGGCCGCGGCGAGCAGACGGCGCTGATCTACGACAGCCCCGTGACCGGCACCGTCCGCACCTACAGCTTCGGCGAGCTGACCGACCAGGTCGCCCGCTTTGCCGGCGTACTGGCGGCGCAGGGTGTCGGCCGCGGCGACCGCGTCATCATCTACATGCCGATGGTGCCGGAGGCGGTGATCGCGATGCTGGCCTGCGCGCGCATCGGCGCCGTGCATTCGGTCGTGTTCGGTGGCTTCGCGCCCGCCGAACTCGCCAAGCGCATCGACGACGCCCGGCCGGCGGCAGTGGTGTCGGCGTCGTGCGGCATCGAGGGGCAGCGGGTCATCGCCTACAAGCCGCTGCTCGACGAGGCGCTGGAGCTCGCGGTGCACAAGGTCGGTCGCTGCGTAATCCTGGCGCGGCCGCAGGTCCGCGCCGAGCTCAGGGCCGGTCGCGATGTCGACTGGCACGCCGCACTCGCCGCCGCGGGCCCCGCGGCGTGCGTGCCGGTCGAGGCCACCGATCCGCTCTACATCCTCTATACGTCCGGCACGACCGGTAAGCCGAAAGGCGTCGTCCGCGACCACGGCGGGCACGCGGTCGCGCTCGTCTACTCGATGCGGGCCGTCTACGACGTCGCCCCGGGCGATGTGTTCTGGGCCGCCTCCGACGTCGGCTGGGTCGTCGGCCACTCCTACATCGTCTACGCGCCGCTGCTGCTCGGCTGCACGACCGTGCTGTACGAGGGCAAGCCGGTCGGCACGCCTGACGCCGGCGCCTTCTGGCGCGTCGTGGCCCAGCACCGCGTCAATGCGCTGTTCACCGCGCCGACGGCGTTCCGCGCGATCAAGAAGGAGGACCCCGAGGGCCGCCTGCTCGCCGGGCACGACCTGTCGAGCCTGCGCACGCTGTTCCTCGCCGGCGAGCGCTGCGACCCGGACACGGTGCTGTGGGCGGAGGCGCGGCTCAAGGTGCCGGTGGTGGACCACTGGTGGCAGACCGAGACCGGCTGGCCGGTCGCCGCCAACTGCCGCGGTCTCGAGGCGATGCCGATCAAGCCCGGCTCGGCGAGCGTCGCCGTGCCCGGCTACGACGTGCAGGTACTCGACGACGCCGGCGCGCCGGTGGCCGCCGGCACGATCGGCAACATCGTCATCAAGCTGCCGCTGCCGCCGGGAACGCTGCCGACGCTGTGGCACAACGACGCCGGCTATCGCGACGCCTATCTGAACCGCTACCCGGGCTATTACCTGACCGGCGACGCGGGCTTCCTCGACACGGACGGCTACCTGTCGATCATGTCGCGCATCGATGACGTCATCAACGTCGCCGGGCATCGGCTGTCGACCGGCGCGATGGAGGAGGTGCTGGCCGGCCATCCGGACGTCGCCGAGTGCGCCGTGATCGGCGCCGCCGACGCGCTCAAGGGCCAGCTGCCGGTGGGCCTCGTCGTGCTCAAGGCCGGCGTCAGCCGTCCGCACGAGACCATCGTCGCCGAACTCGTCGAGCGCGTGCGCCAGCAGATCGGCGCGGTTGCGGCACTGAAGCACGTCACGGTCGTGCCGCGCCTGCCGAAGACGCGCTCCGGCAAGGTGCTGCGATCGACGATGCGCGCGATCGCCGACGCGCGTGATTACAATGTGCCCGCAACGATCGATGATCCGCGGATCCTCGACGAAGTGGCGGTTGCCCTCAAGGCGCTCGGCTACGCGGCAGGCCCCTAGCCGCGCCGCCGGCGCGGGCGCCGGCCGGCTCCGTCGGGCCGCGGGCCCGGCCCGTGCGGGCCGCCACCCCCGAGCCACGGAGCCGGCTACCGCGTGCGACCGGTCAATCTCAAGGCCATCGGCCTGATGCTGCTCGGCGTGTTCGTGTTCAGCCTGATGGACGCGGGACTCAAGCGGCTGTCGACCGGCTACCCGGCGATCGAGGTCACGACGCTGCGTGCGGCGGCGTCGCTGCCGTTCCTGGTCGTGTGGATCGCCTGGACGCGGTCATGGCGCCGGCTGCGGGTCCACAACCCGGCGCTGTACCTGCTGCGCGTCGCGCTCGGCATCACGATGCTCGTGACCTTCGTCTACTCGGTCTCGGTGCAGCCGCTCAGTGATTCCTACGCCGTGTTCATGAGCGCGCCGCTGATGGTCGCGGCGCTGTCGCACGTCCTGCTCGGCGAGCGCCTGCCGGGCCGGCGCTGGCTCGTGATCGCAGTCGGCCTGCTCGGCGTCGTCATCGCGCTCAAGCCGCGTGGCGCCGGCTTCGTCTCGCCGGGCGGTCTCGCCGCCGCGGCGAGCGCGGTGTGCTACGCGCTTTCGGTGCTGTCGATCCGCGTGCTCGGCCGCACCGACTCGAACTACGCGATGGTGTTCTGGTACGTGCTGGTGCTGGCGATCGCCTCGGCCGGCTTCGCGGCCCCCGGCTGGCGGCCGGTCGCCGCGGCCCACTGGCCGGTGATCGCCTTCATCGGCGCGACCGGCGCGCTCGGCCAGTTCCTGTTCACGGCGGCGTTCCGGCTCGCGCCGCCGTCGACGGTGGCGCCGTTCGAGTACACGGCGCTCGTCTGGGGCCTCGCGCTCGACTTTGGCGTGTTCGGACTCGTGCCGCTGCCGCGGGTGCTGGTCGGCGGCGCGGTCGTCATCGCGGCCGGCGTGTACCTGATCTGGGACGAGCACCGCGTGGCCGCCGAGCCGCTGCCGGCGACCACTCGCTAGCAGAGCGGCCCGGCGCGATCAATCGCACCGAAGTCGGGCGGCGCGGGCCGGCGCGCGTGGCATGATCGTAATCTCGGGGGAATGGGCTCAGCGAGGTGGAACCATGGATGCAGGCACTGCCTTCATCGCGGCTCGCGATCAACTGTTTGCGCTTGGCAACGACTACGCGCGCGCGTGCGCCGAGTTCCGCTGGCCGGCGCTGACGCACTTCAACTGGGCGCGCGACTACTTCGACCGCATTGCCGCGGGCAACGACCGCCCGGCGTTGCGGGTCGTCGACGACGCCGGCCTCGATCTGACGCTGTCCTACAGCGAGCTCGCGCGCCGTTCGCACCAGGTCGCGAACTTCCTGGCGGCGCACGGCGTGCGCCCGGGCGACCGCGTGCTGATCATGCTCGGCAACGTCGTGCCGCTGTGGGAGGTGATGCTCGGCGTCATCCGCTTGGGCGCGGTGATGATCCCGGCGACGACTTTGCTGCAGCGCGACGATCTCGTCGACCGCCTCGCGCGTGGCCGGGTCAAGGCCGTGGTCGCGGACGCGACGCTCGCCGGACGCTTCGACGGGCTCGCCGGCGCGCCGGTGCGCATCGCCGTGGGTGGCGCGGCGCGCGGCTGGGCGGCCTTCGACGACAGCCACGCGGCGGCGCCGGTGCACGTGCCAGTGGCGCCGACCCGCGCCGACGAGCTGATGCTGCTCTACTTTACCTCGGGCACTACCGCGCAGCCGAAGCTGGTCGCCCACACCCACGTCAGCTACCCGGTCGGCCACCTGTCGACGCTGTACTGGATCGGCCTGCGGCCGGGCGACGTGCACCTCAATCTGAGCTCGCCCGGCTGGGCGAAGCACGCCTGGTCGTGCCTGTTCGCGCCGTGGAACGCGACGGCCACGGTGCTCGCCTACCAGTACGAGCGCTTCAGCGCCCGCGCGCTGCTCGACCAGCTGGTGCGCACCCGCGTGACGACCTTCTGCGCGCCGCCGACGGTGTGGCGGATGCTCATCCAGGAGGACCTCAAGCGCTGGCCGATCGTGCTGCGCGAGGTCGTCGGCGCCGGCGAACCGCTGAATCCCGAGGTCATCGAGCAGGTCCACGCCGCCTGGGGACTGACGATCCGTGACGGCTTCGGCCAGACCGAGACGACCGCGGTCGTCGGCAACTCGCCGGGGCAGACGGTCAAGCCCGGCTCGATGGGCCGGCCGCTGCCGGGCTATCCGGTCGTGCTGGTCGCGCCCGACGGCACCGTGGGCGCGGAGGGCGAGATCTGCCTCGACCTCGCGGCGCGCCCGCTCGGCCTGATGCAGGGCTACCTCGACGACGAGGTGCGCAGCGCCGAGGCGATGCGCGGCGGCTACTACCACACCGGCGACGTCGCCAGCCGCGACGCCGACGGCTACCTTACCTACGTCGGCCGCATGGACGACGTGTTCAAGTCGTCCGACTACCGCATCAGCCCGTTCGAGCTGGAGAGCGTCCTGATCGAGCACCCGGCGGTCGCCGAGGCCGCCGTCGTGCCGAGCCCCGATCCGCTGCGGCTCGCGGTGCCGAAGGCCTTCATCGTGCTGGCGGCCGAGGCGGTCCCCGATGCGGCGACCGCGCGCTCGATCTTCGAGCACCTGCGGGCGCGGCTGTCGCCGTTCAAGCGCGTGCGACGGCTGGAGTTCGCGCCCCTGCCGAAGACGATCTCCGGCAAGATCCGGCGCGTTGAGCTCAGGCAGGCCGAGCAGGCCCGCCGCGAGGACGGCTCGCGCCGGCCCGGCGAGTTCTGGGAGGAGGACTTCCCGGAGCTGAAGTCCGGCGCGGCGCGCTGAGCGCGGCGCGCCGCCGATGGCCGCCGCGCCGATCATCCGCTTCCGCAGCGCCGGCCTGGGCATCGCCGCGACCGCCGACGCAGTCGCCGCCAAGGCCGAGGGAGCGGCGCTGACGGTGCTGTTCGCCTCCGGTCACTATGACCTGGCCGAGCTCGGCCGGGCGCTCGGCGCGCGTGGCGTCGCGCGCGTCATCGGCGCGGCCACCGGTCGCGTCATCGGCACCGATGGTGTCGAGGCGCACGGCGTCACGGGCTTCCACCTGCCGGAGCAGCGCTTCGCGGTCGCCGAGACCCTGATCGAGGATGCCGCCGGATGCTCGCTGCCCGACGCGCGCGAGCGCGTCCGCATGCTGCGCCGCGCGCTCGAGCGCGGAGCCGGCGCGGGGCTGCCGCATCGCTTCGCGCTGCTGCTGGTCGACGCCGAGGCGCGCTGCGAGGAGCGGCTCGCGGCGACGCTCGGCATGGAGCTGTCGGGCGTGCCGCTGGTCGGCGGCTCGGCGGGCGACCTCTACTTCAATCCGCTCGGCCACGGCCCCGACGCCGCGCCGCTGCTCTATCACGGCCGCGGCGTGCGCGGCGCCGCGGTGCTGTGCCTGGTCGCGACCAGCGCGCCGCTGGCCGCCTACTGCCACAACCACTACGTGACCGGCGAGCGCAGGGTCGTGGTCACCGCCGCCGACCCGCCGCGACGCATCGTCCACGAGATCGACGGCCGCCCCGCGCTCGAGGTCTACGCATCGCTGTGTGGCTTCAGGCGCGCCGGGCTGATCGCCGAGGACTTCGCGCCGTTCCCGCTGATGATCCGCATCGGCGGCCAGTACTACGCGCGCGGCGTGCAGCGCCTCGCCGAGGGCGGTGCCCTCGAGTTCGCCTGCGCCATCGAGCCCGGCCTCGTCTTCACGCTCGCGCACCCGGGCGACATGGTCGAGCGGCTCGCGGAGCTGTTCGGCGCGATGCGCGCGCGGCTCGGCACGCCGGAGCTCGTGATCGGCCTCGAGTGCGCGGCGCGCGCCGCCTACATGGAGCGGCAGCAGCTCACCGGTCGCATCGAGCCGCTGCTGACCGCGCACGCCGTGACCGGATTCGCCTCGCTCGGCGAGCAGTACAACACGATCCACGCCAACAACTCCTTCACCTGCCTCGGACTCGCGGCGCCGCCATGAAGAAGCCGCGTGCCGTCGTGCGCCGCCGGCCGAAGGCGCCGCCGAGGGCGCCGGCGGCGGCGCAGCCCAAAGCGAAGCTCGAGCCGCGCCTGGCGCGACTCGCGCTCGAGAACCGCGCGCTCAGGAAGACGGTGCGCGCGCTGATGGAGCGCGTCGAGCGCGCGATCGACGACCAGGGCAGCGCGTTCTCGTGGTTCCAAGCGGCGGCGACGCTCGAGGAGACGGTCCGGCAGCGCACCCAGGCATACGAGCAGCTGAACCAGCGCCTGCAGCGCGAGCTCCAGTCGCGCCGCGAGATCGAGCTCGCGCTCAAGCAGGCCAAGGCGCAGGCTGAGCTCGCCAACCAGTCTAAGACCCGCTTCCTCGCCGCAGCGAGCCACGACCTGCGCCAGCCGCTGAGCTCGGCGCTGCTGTTCCTCGAGTCGATCGATGGCGGCGCGCTCGGTGCGCGCGACCACGACTACCTGCACAAGGCGCAGGTCGCGCTCGCCTCGGTGAGCAATCTGCTCAGCACGCTGCTGGACGTCGCCCGGCTCGATTCGGGCTCGATCCAGCCGCAGTACGCGGATTTCCCCGTCGCTGCCGTCCTCGACCGCATCGTCCCGGAGTTCGAGGGCGTGGCGCGTGCCGCGGGCCTCGCGCTCGAATTCGTGCCGTCGAGCGCGTGGGTGCGCTCCGACATGCACCTGCTCGAGACGGTGCTGCGCAACCTGATCAGCAACGCCATCCGCTACACGTCGCATGGCCGCGTGCTGGTCGGTTGCCGGCGGCGCCGCGACGGCCTCGAGATCCGCGTCCACGACACCGGCATCGGCATCGCCGCCGAGCACCTCGACGTGATCTTCGACGCCTACTACCAGGTGAAGGCCGGCGACCGCGCGCGCGCGGCGGGCATCGGCTTGGGCCTCTCGATCGTCGATCGGATTGCCAAGCTGCTGGCGCTCGAGCGGCTCGTGCGCTCGACGCCCGGGCGCGGCTCGATGTTCGCGGTCCGCGTGCCCTACGGGCGCGCGCCCGCGCGGCTGCCGCGCGTCACGCGCGGCGACGCCGCGGCCGGCGCGCTGCGCGGGCGGGCGCTTGCGATCGCCGTCATCGACGACGACGCCGACATCCGCCTCGGGCTGGCCGCGACGCTCGCCAAGTGGGGCCACCGGCCGATGGTGGCGGCGAATGCGACCGACGCGGTCGTGCAGTTCATCGGTGGCGACCTGTCGCCCGACCTCGTGATCAGCGACTACCACCTCGCGGGCGGCGTCAAGGGCGACGCGGCGATCGAGGAGGTGCGGCGTGAGTTCGACCGGGTGGCGCCGGCGCTCGTCATGACGAGCGATCCGGACCCGGCGCTGCGGCGCGGACTCGAGGCGCGCGGCTTTACGCTGCTCGGCAAGCCGCTCAATCTCGCCAAGCTGCGCGCGATGATCGACCTGATCGCGGCTCAGTGACCGGGATTCTTGCCGAGCAGGCGGCCGGCCTCGATCACCGCCTGGACGCGGTTGGTGACGGCGAGCTTGCGGAAGATCGACGAGACGTGCGCCTTGACGGTGATCTCGCTGATCGCGAGCGCGCGCGCGATCTGCTTGTTCGACATGCCCTGCGACAGCAGCTCCAGCACCCGGCGCTGCCGCAGCGTGAGCTCGTCGCGCGACGCGGCGGGCTCGTCGCGGGCCTGCGATTGCGTGTGCGACTGCCGCAGGGCGGCGACCACCTCGGCCGGAATGTAAGTGCCGCCGGCGAGGATCGCGCGGATCGCGTTGACCAGCACCTGGCGCGGCGCGGACTTGGGCACGTAGGCATTGGCGCCGCCGAGGATGACCTCCTGCATCGTGCGCGCGTCGTCGACCGCCGAGATCACCACCACCGGCGTCAGCGGCGCGACCCGACGCAGCGCCGACAGGCAGCTGAAGCCCACGGCCCCCGGGATGTTGAGGTCGAGCAGCACGAGGTCGAACGAGGCATCCGAGGTCACCGCCGCGAGCACCTCGGCCTGCGAGGCGGCCTCGTGGATGTCGGCGTCCGGGCAGGCCTGCGGCACGACCGCACGCAGCGCCTCGCAGTACAGCGGGTGGTCGTCCGCGATCAGCACGCGCTTGCCGGGCACGCGCGCCTCGCTCACCGGACCGGCTCCGCGCCGGGCTGCCAGACCGGCGTAGTTTTCACGCTACATACCAAAGTATGGCCCTCCTGCTGCCAATGACTTATACACGACCGGGGGTGGTACCGTGATACTCGGGCGGTCGGGCATCATATAAGGGACGCGACGGCGGGGAGCGCGTCCCGCCGGATCCGGGAAGCCTGTTGCTGAGCGGCCACCGGCGCGGTCGGCAGGTCGACGGGCCGACGCAGCCGACGAGCGCAGCTAACGAATGGGGGATGACATGACGACGCTGAAGAGCTACCGCCCGGCTGCGGGCCACCTTTCGTCCATGCTCGCGGCCGCGCTCGGCACGCTGCTCGCCGCCACCGCCGGCGCGCAGACAGCACCGGCCGACGCCGGCGCGATCGCTGAGGTCGTGGTCACGGCGCAGAAGCGCACCGAATCCTTGCAGAGCGTGCCGGTGTCGGTCACGGCGCTGACCAGCGCCCAGCTCGGCGAGCTCAAGATGGACTCGCCCTCGGACCTCGCGACGCAGATTCCGAACCTGCAGGTCGGTGGCGTCAACGGCGAGGGCTCGCCGATCTTCTCGCTGCGCGGCGTGTCGATGTTCGACTACAGCCTGAACCAGTCGAGCCCGGTCGCCTCGTACATGGACGAGGTCTACAAGGGCAACGTCGTGCTGTTCGGCGTGGAGATGTACGACCTCGAGCGCATCGAGGTGCTGCGCGGACCGCAGGGCACCCTGTACGGCAAGAACAGCACCGGCGGCGCGATCAACTTCATCACCCGCAAGCCCGGCTTCGACACCGAGGGCGACATCAAGATCGGCACCGGCAACTACGGACGCGAGGAGGCCGAGGGCGCGTTCCAGACGGCGCTGGTCCCCGACAAGCTCGCGGTGCGCTTCGCCTTCACCTACACGAAGGTCGACGGCTTCATGGAGAACGTGCTGCCCGGATACCCCGACATGGAAGGCGTCAACCAGTGGGGTGCGCGGCTGTCGTTCCTCTATAAGGTGTCCGACGATCTGACCGCGACGCTGCGCCTGTCGAAGAGCAAGCAGGACCCGGTCGACTACGCGATCATCGCCGGCAACATCGGCGCCGGCAACCAACCCTGGGGCACCGTGCCGCCGGGCGCCGTCCCCGGCGTCGGCGGGTTCGGCTATTACCGTACCCAGGACGGCACGGCCACCGGCGTGCCGCTCAACAACAACCAGGTCGCGCAGAACTACACGCCGAACCGCGAGCAGAGCAACGAGGCGGCCGAGCTGACGCTCGACTGGAAGCTGAGCCAGTCGCTCGCGCTGACCTCGATCACCTCGTGGGACGAGGGCTCGCTGTTCAACCCCGACAACACCGACGGCTCGCCGATCGACGTCTTCAAGATCCCGTACTTCGGCAAGACGCGCCAGCAAACCCAGGACCTGCGGCTGACCTCGACCACCGACGACCCGTTCCAGTTCATCGTCGGTGCGTACTACCAGCACGAGATCATCTTCAATTCGACCGAGAACCAGCTGTTCAACACCTACAACGTGCTCGGCCTGCCGACCAACACCTACGACAACTGCGCCGCCGCGTCGGTCGGCGCGGGCTCCGGCTACCAGGTCGGCAGCCTGCTGAACGCCGACTGCGACTACTACAACCAGTTCGACCAGATCCGCAACAGCTGGGCCGTGTACACCGACGACAGCTATGCGCTCTCGTCGCTCGTCAAGCTGCGCGCCGGCCTTCGCTACACGCACGAGAACGCGATCCAGAAGAACGCGCTCGACCAGCTGCGCGGCCCGGACCAGGTGCCGATCGGCAACATCGGCTTCTTCGGCCAGCAGCCGGCCGGCTCGTTCGACGGCATCAGCTACGGCTCCTACTACGGGCCGGCGCTGGTGACGCCGGGAGCGGCGAACTACGACTCGGTGGTGAACGCGACCCGCAGCCAGGCGCTGCACAACACCGCGGTGACCGGCCACGCCGGCGTCGACTTCACGCCGACCAAGGACTCGCTGATCTACCTGAGCTACAGCCGCGGCTACCGCGCCGGCGCATTCAACGCCCAGTTCCTGTTCTCGCCGCAGGACTTCACGACCGTGCAGCCGGAGACCGTCGACTCAGTCGAGGCCGGCTTCAAGACCGCGTTGCTCGAGAACCGCCTGCAACTCAACGGCGCCGTGTTCCACTACCAGTACAAGAACCAGCAGATCATCGACGTCCGCCCGAACGGCGAGCAGCCGCTGATCAACCTGCCGAAGTCGAAGATCGACGGCGGCGAGCTCGAGCTCGTCACGCGGCCGGTCCGCGCCGTGACGATCCGCGCCGGCCTTGGCCTGCTGGACGCGACGGTTCAGCAGGGTGCCGTCCAGGGCGGCACGATCTCGGTCGACGGCCACCAGCTGCCGGAGGCGCCGCACGTGTCGGGGACTCTGGCCATCGACTGGGACGCGCTCGAGGCGGCCGCCGGCCACCTGGTCGCGCACATCGACAGCGTCTACGCCTCGAAGGAGTACTTCGAGCTCGTCAACGAGGACCGGATCGCGCAGGTGCCGTACGCGTTGCTCAACGCCCGGCTCACTTGGCACGGCGCCGACGACAAGTGGGCTGTCGGACTGTGGGACAAGAACATCACGAACCACTTTTACCTGACGAACGCGTACGATTTGCAGTCGATCGGCTTTGATTACCTCCACCGCGGCCTGCCGCGGCAGTTTGGACTCGACGCGAGTTATCACTTCTAGGTCACGTCCATCGCGCCCGGAGGTCCCGTGACGGCCGCGCCTGCTGCCACCGAGCCCAGCTTCGTGTCGGGCGCGAGCGCGCAGCCGTTGCTGTATCGCACCATCGACGACGTGCTCCGGGCCGCCGTCGCCGGCGGCCCGGACCGCCTGGCGCTCGTCGTGCCGCACCAGTCGGTGCGCTACACGTTCGGCGAGCTGGACGCAGCGGCCGACCGCTTTGCGCGCGGCCTCCTCGGCTGCGGCCTCAAGCCCGGCGACCGCATCGGCATCTGGGCGCCGAACTGCGTCGAATGGCTGCTGACGATGTTCGCCGCGGCGCGCGCCGGGCTGATACTGGTTAACATCAATCCGGCCTACCGCACCTCGGAACTCGACCACGCGCTGCGCCTGGTCGGCTGCCGCGCGCTGGTGTTCGCCGCCTCGTTCAAGGGCAGCGACTACCTCGCGATGCTCCGCGAGCTGCTCCCCGAGCTCACCTACGCCGCGCACGGCCGGCTGCTCGCCGAGCGTTTCCCGGAACTGCGGCTGTTGGTGCGGATCGCGGCCGACGCGGCGCCCGGCTGCCTGTCGTTCGCCGACCTCGAGGCCGCCGGCCACGACGTTGCGCCGGGGGCGCTGGCGGCAATCGCCCGCAACCTCGACCCGGACCAGCCGTTCAACATCCAGTTCACGAGCGGCACCACGGGCTCGCCGAAGGGCGCGACGCTGACGCACTTCAACATCGTCAACAACGGTTTCTTCGTCGGCGAGGGCATGCGGCTGACCGCCGCCGACCGGGTGTGCATCCCGGTGCCGCTGTATCACTGCTTCGGCATGGTGCTCGGTGTGCTCGCGGCGATGACCCACGGCGCGGCGAGCGTGTTCCCCGGCGAGGCGTTCGAGCCGCTCGCAGTGCTCGAGACCGTGCAACGCGAGCGCTGCACGGCGCTGCACGGGGTGCCGACGATGTTCATCGCCGAGCTCGAGCACCCGCGCTTCCGGGAATTCGATCTCAGCTCGCTGCGCACCGGCATCATGGCCGGCGCGCCGTGTCCGATCGCCGTGATGCGGCGCGTCGTCGACGAGATGCACATGCCGGAGGTCACGATCTGCTACGGCATGACCGAGACGAGCCCGGTCAGCTTCCAGAGCGCCTGCGACGACCCAGTCGAGCGGCGCGTCAGCACGGTCGGCCGGATCCACCCGCACGTGCAGGTCAAGATCATCGACGGCGACGGGCGCACGACGCCGCGCGGCACGCCGGGCGAGCTGCTGACGCGCGGCTACAGCGTCATGCGCGGCTACTGGGCCGACGCCGAGCGCACGCGCGACGCGATCGACGCCGGCGGCTGGATGCACACCGGCGACCTCGCGGTGATCGACGCGCACGGGTACTGCAACATCGTCGGTCGCGTCAAGGACATGATCATCCGCGGCGGCGAGAACATCTCGCCGCGCGAGATCGAGGAGTTCCTGTACCGGCACCCGGCGGTGCTCGACGTCGCGGTCGTCGGCGTGCCCGACCACAAGTACGGTGAGGCCGTCTGCGCCTGTATCCGGCTGCGCGAGGGCGCCGCGGCGACCGAGGACGAGATGCGCGAGTTCTGCCGCGGGCAGATCGCCCACTACAAGGTGCCGCGCTACGTGCGCTTCGTCGACAGCTTCCCGATGACCGTCACCGGCAAGGTGCAGAAGTACCTGATCCGCGAACACGTGCGCGCCGAGCTCAAGCTGAGCGAGGAAGCGCACGCGTGACCGTGCGCGCCGACGTCGTCGTGCTCGGTGCCGGTCCCGCGGGTGCGGTCGTCGCGCGGCGGCTCGCGGCCGCTGGCGCGCGCGTGGTCGTCGTCCAGGGCGCGACGCCGGCGGCGGCGCGCGAGGGCTTCTCGCGGCGCACGCGGGACCGCCTGCTCGAGGAGGGCCTCGACGAGGTGGTCGCGACGCTCGAGGGGCCGGTGCCGCGGAGCGGCCGGTGGGGCAACGGGCGCGCGGTGGCGGGCCTGGAGTGGTTGGCCGATCGTGCGCGGGTCTCGCGCGCGCTCGACGCCGCGCTCGCCCGCGCCGCCATCCCGCGCATCGCCGGTCCCGCGACGCGCGTTGGGCGCGGCGCGGGCGGCTTCACGGTCGAGTCGGCGGCGGGCCGCCACGAGGCGCCGCTGGTCGTCGACGCGCGCGGTCGGCGCGGCCCGCAGTCGCGCGGACCGCTGCTGCTCGCGCTCGGCCGGCGCTACGCGCACCGCTCCGGTCGCCCGGCGACCCGCATCGAGGCCTGGCCCGGCGGCTGGTGCTGGCTCGCCGACGACGGTGAACAGGTGTTCGTGCAGCTCGTCGGCCGGGCGCGCCACGGCGGTGCGCCCGGCGACTGGTTCGCGGCCGCGGCCGCCCGCATCGAGGGGCTCGCGCCGATCCTCGCGGCGGCACCGGCCGGCCCGCTGGTGGCGCGGCCGGCGCACGCCCGTCTCGGCCGCGCCAGCCCCGATCCGGGCCTGTGGCGCGTCGGCGACGCGGCGCTCGCGCTCGATCCGTTGTCGGGACAGGGCGTCTACGAGGCGCTGCGCGGCGCGGCGACGGTGGCCGCCGCGGTCGGCAGCGTGCTCGCCGGCGATGACGCCGGCCTCGCGGCGCGGTTCGTCGCCGAGCGCTATCGCGAGACGTGGTCGCGGGCAGTCGCCGCGGCGGCGCGCTTCTACGGCGAGAACGCGACCCTCGGGGCCTTCTGGTCCGACACCGCGGCCGCCTACGGGCGGCTGTGCGAGCCGGCCGGCGGCGGCGCCAGCCGCGTCGAGCAGCGCGCGGTGCTCGAGGACGGCCGCATCCGCGAGCGCCCGGTGCTGGTGACGGCGCGGCTGCCGCGCGGCGTCTGGCACGTCGACGGTGTCCCGGTGGTGGCGCTGCTCGAGCTGGTGCGCGGGCAGCCGCCGGCAGGGCCCAGCGTTCTCGACGCGGCGCAACGGCTCGACCGGCCACTGGCCGCGGTCGAGTCGGCGCTGCGCTGGCTCAGGGCCTCGGGCGCGCTCGCCGCGCCGCGCGAGGCGCACCTTTCCTCAGGAGTCTGAACCCGTGCTCATCCGAAGCGTCAAGACCCTCGTTGCCCTGTGTGCGCTCGCGCTGTCGGCGGCCGTCGCGGCCGCCCCGGCCGAGTCCGGCGCGGTGCTCGTGAAGACCTACTGCGCGGGCTGCCACGTCGAGCACGGCGCCGGGCAGTTCGAGCGCATCAGCGCGATCCGCAAGGCGCCCGAAGGCTGGGTGATGACGCTGTTCCGGATGCGGCAGGTCCACCACCTCATGCTGCCCGAGGAGGTGCAGGACGCGATCGTGCGCCACCTCGCCGACAACCAGGGCCTGGCGCCGTCCGAATCCGCGCCCGGGCGCTTCGCGCTCGAGCGCCGCCCGAACGCGCAGGACCTCGACCTCGGCCCGGAGCTCGGCGTCATGTGCGGCCGCTGCCACTCGCTCGCTCGCGTCGCGCTGCAGCGGCGCGACGCCGACGAATGGCTCAAGCACATGCACTTCCACGTCGGCCAGTTCCCGACGCTTGAGTACCAGGCCTCCGGTCGCGACCGGCCGTGGTGGCAGATCGCCTCGACGCAGCTGCCGGCGGAGCTCGCCAAGCGCTTTCCGTTCACGACGGCGGCGTGGAGCGACTGGCAGCAGCGCCCGAAGCGCGACCTTTCCGGTCGCTGGGTCGTCGTCGGCCACGTGCCGGGCGGCCGCGACTTCTATGGCACGGCCGACATCGTCCGCGAGGCCGACGGCGACTACCGGGCGCGCTACGTGCTCGATGAGGCGGGCGGCGCAGCGCTGCTCGGCGAGTCGCACGCGATCGTCTACACCGGCTACGAGTGGCGCGGCCGGGCGACGCTCGCCGGCCGCGAGGTGCGCGAGGTGTACGCCGCGAGCGAGGACGGCAGCCGCATCAGCGGTCGCTGGTTCGACCCCGAGCACGCCGAGCAGGGCGGCGAGTGGACCGCGATCCGCGCCGACGGCGCGCCCGAGGTGCTCGCGGTGCTACCGAGGGCGCTGCGCGCGGGCGCGAACGGCCGCGTCATCGTGGTCGGCAATGGCCTTGGCGGCACCGAGCCGGTCGCGTTTGGCGACGGCACGACGACAGCGAAGTTGGTGCGCCGTGATGCGCACCGGATCGAGGCCGATGTCGTCATCGCCGCCGACGCGGCGCCCGGTGCGCGCGACTTCCACGCCGGCGCCGCCGCCGGCCAGCTGATCGTGTTCCGGCAGATCGACCAGCTCGAGGTGCGGCCCGCCTATGGCATCGCGCGACTCGGCGGCGGCAAAGTCGCGCCGGTGACGGCGCAGTTCGAGGCGCTCGCCTCCACGCGCCTGTCCGGCGGCGAGCTGCTCGCGCTCGGCCCCGTCGCCGCCGAGTGGCGGGCCGTGCCCTATGACGACGAGGCGCGGCGCACCGCCGATGACCGCTTCGCCGGCCGCATCGAGGCGAGCGGGCGCTACCTGCCGGCGGGCGCGGGCCCGAACAAGGCGCGCGAGTTCTCCGGCGACAACGTCGGCAACCTGGCAGTCGTGGCGACGATCAAGGATGGCGCCAACACCGTCGAGGGGCGCGGGCACCTCGTCGTGACCGTGCAGCGCTGGATCACGCCGCCGATCTACTGACGCAACCCCGCGACCCGCACCCGCACATGAACACCGTCGCCGACCGGCTCGAATACAACGCCGCCAACGGCCACCTCGTCGGTCGCGACCCTGAGGCGTTCCTGCTGCACGTACCGACGACGGCGCTGTTCGGTATCGACGCGGTGGGCCTCGCGGTGCTCGGCGCCTGTCCGAAGGGCGGCGGTCGCAGCGTCGAGGAGCTCGTCGAGCACTTGGCCGCGCGCTTCCCGCCGGCGCGCGTCCGCGCGGTCGCCGCCGAACTCGCGAGGCTCGAGGTGCTGCAGCCGTCGGGGAGCCTGCGGCCGCTCAACCCGGCCGGCGTCACGCTCGCCTCCTACCCGCTGTCGACGCTGGTGCTCAACGTCAATACCGGCTGCAACCTGTCCTGCACGTATTGCTACAAGGAAGACCTCGCCAAGCCCGCCGACGGCCGCCGCATGGACTTCAAGACCGCAGCGCAGAGCGTCGACCTGCTGTTCAAGGCGGGCGCGGCCCGCGAGCGCATCAATATCGTGTTCTTCGGCGGCGAGCCGCTGACCAACGTGCCGCTGATCCGCGACGTCGTCGCCTACGCCGAGGCGCTCGCCGCCAGCGCCGGGCGCCGCCTCGACTTCTCGCTGACGACCAACGCGACGTTGCTGACACCGGCGCTGGTCGACTGGCTGGACGCGCACCGCTTCGGCCTGTCGGTGTCGATGGACGGCCCGCAGGCGATCCACGACCGCCACCGCAAGAGCGTCGGCGGCAAGGGCACCTACGCGACCGTTGCGCGCAAGGTCGCGATGCTGCTGGAGCGCTACCGCTCGCGTCCGGTCGGCGCGCGCGTGACGCTCGGGCGCGGCAACACCGAGGTCGAGGCGATCCACGCGCACCTGCGCGACGGCCTTGGCTTCCACGAGGTCGGCTACGCGCCAGTGACCTCGGCAGAGGACGCCGGCCACGCGCTCACCGAGGCCGAGCTCGGTGAGGTGCACGCCGCGTTCGAACGCCTGGGCCTCGGCTACCGCGACGCGGCGCTCAACGACCGCAACACCGGCTTTTCCAACATGCACCAGCTGATGACCGACCTGCACGAGGGCCGCCGCAAGTCGGTGCCCTGCGGCGCCGGCATCGGCCTGCTCGCGGTCGACGGCGCGGGCGAGCTCAACCTCTGCCACCGCTTCACCGGCTCCGACCTGCCGACCTTCGGCAACGTTGCCACCGGTGTCGACCAGGAGCGCCTCGGGGCGTTCATCGACAAGGCGATCGACCGCGAGGGGACGCACTGCGCCAGCTGCCGGATCCGCAACCTGTGCGCGGGTGGTTGCTACCACGAGTCCTACGCGCGCTTCGGCGACCCGCACCACCGCACCTACCACTACTGCGACCTGCTGCGACGCTGGGTCGACTTCGGAGTCGGCGTCTACGCCGACATCCAGCGCCAGAATCCCGGATTCTTTGCCCGCCACCTCGAGCCGAGGAGTGCCATCGGATGAGCGAACTCAAACCCACGAACCGCAAGGCGGAGCTGCTGTTGGACGCCGCTGCCGACGGCAAGGTCGCCGAGGTCTACGCGATGGATACGGTCGCCGGCTGCGCGACGACCTTCGACCCGGGCTGGGAGGTCGACCCGTTCGGCGGCGTCGCCTCGCTGTGCCAGCCGATGGAGGCCGACCTCTACGGCTGTTCGGACCCGTGCTGGTGGCCGGCGCAGGTGCCGGACACGATGAACACCTACCCCGACTGGGACGCCGGCAAGCCCTCGGCGCAGAACGACTGGCGCGAACTCGACGCCGTGTTCCCGAAGAAGTGACCAGGAGAGACCCGATGGCGAGTTCCAGCCGCATTGCCGCCCTCCTGTTCGCCATCGCGCTGGCCGGCGGCGCGACCGCCGCGGCGGCCGGCGATCTGATCATTACCGGCGCCAAGCCCGATAAGGTGTACGTGATCGACGCCGCGAGCCGCAGCGTGCGCTCCGAGTTCCGTGTGCCTGGCGCGAACGGCCAGATCGGCACGATCGTGACGTCGCCGGACGGCCGGGTCGCGTACGTGCTCGTCAACCGTATGGAGAGCATCGTCGGCATCGACCTCCAGGACGGCCACACCGTGTTCCACGCCGACCTGTCGACGCCCGGCGAGCGCGTCAAGGGGTTGTTCGCGTTCACCGTGACGCCGGACGGCAAGGAGCTGATCGCCTACGAGGTGCCGACCAAGCTGCTGCCCAGCGAGTACCAGGTCGAGGAGCCGCGCTTCGCGGTGTTTCGCACCGACGCCGGCCTCGAGGCCAAGGCGGTGCGCATCTTTCCGGCGCAGCGCCGCATTCACATGCTGCTGATGCGGCCCAGCGGCAAGAGCTTCTACGCGCTCGGCTTCGACCTCTACGAGTACGACGTCCGCAGCGGCAAGCTGCTCGGCACACGCGGCATCCAGAAGTGGACGCTGCCGGCGCACTCGCAGCCCGACCTGCTGGCGTTCTGGCCGGTGACGGAGCCGAGCGGCGTGTTCACGAGCCCGTTGTACGCGGAGGCGCAGCGGGACGGCGCGGCCGCGCCGATGACCGCGCTGATGTCGCTCGACGTTGCCACCGGCGCGCTCGACTACCGCGACTTCGAGCCGCTGTCGGCGCTGATCTTCTCAACCGTGCTGAGCCCCGACCGCAAGACCGCCTACGGCGTCTACACGACGCTGACCAAGGTCGACGTCGAAGGCCGCAAGCTCGCGGCCCGCGCGGCGCTCGACCACACGTACTACGCGGTCAACCTCGCCACCGACGGCAAGGAAATCTACATCGGCGGCGCGATGTGCGATGTCGGCTTCTACGACGCGGCGAGCCTCGCGAAGAAGGCGAATCTCAAGCTGCCAGGCTGCGCCGACCAGTCGGTCGCCTCGCTGCGTGTCGTCCGCACGCGCTGACGGGCGGGCGCTCGCGGCCCTGCTGTGGCCGCACCTGCGGCCGCGGCTCGGCCGCTTTGGTCTGGCGCTCGGCCTCGGGCTGCTGCTCGCGGCGCTGTCGGCTGCGCAGCCCCTGCTGACGCGCTATGCGATCGACGATGGCCTGATCGGGCGTCACTACGAGCGGCTGCTCGCCGCCTGCCTCGGCATGCTCGCGCTCGCCGCTACCGGACTCGCGCTCGGCGCGTTGCACCGCCTCGTCTACGTGCGCGCCTCGGGGCGTACGCTGTTCTCGCTGCGCGGCGCCGCCTATGCGCACCTGATGCGCGTCTCGCCGCGGCGCCTGTCGCAGTGGTCGGTCGGCGATCTCGTGTCGCGGCTCGACGGCGACGTCGCCGAGGTGCAGCGCTTCGGCACCGACGCGGTCGCCGGCTTCATCAACGGCTGCCTGAGCCTCGCGGCGACCGCCGCGGTGATGCTGAGCCTGTCGTGGCGCCTGACGCTGCTGGTCGCGGCGCTGCTGCCGCTGCAACTGCTGGTCCGCCACCACGCGCGGCCACGCATCGAGTCGAGCACGCGGCGCATGCGCGACAAGGCCGGCGAGATCGGCGGCTTCCTCGTCGAGACCCTGGCCGGCGCGCGCGAGGTGCAGGGGGCCGGCGCGGCGCGTCTCGAGGAGCGCCGGCTTGCGGCGCTCAACGAGGACTATCTCGAGCGCGCGCTCGACCAGCAGCTCGTGTCCTACGGCACCTCGGCGGCGGCGACCCTCATCGGCCACGTCGCGACCGCGGCCGTGTTCGTGCTCGGCGGCTACTACTCGCTCAACGCCCACCTGTCGGTCGGCACGCTCGTCGCGTTCGTCGCGCTGCTCGGCCGGGGTGCCGGCTCGGCCTCGTCGCTGATGGGCCTCTACACCGGCTACCAGCGCGCGCGCATCAGCCTCGAGCGGCTGGGCGCGCTGTTCGCGCTGCCGCCGGTCGCCGAGCGGGCCGACGCCGCCGCGCTGCCGGCCACGGGCGGCGGTGCGCTCGCCTTCGAGGGCGTTACGGTCCTGCTGCCGGATGGCCGGCGGCTCTTCGACGCGCTCGACCTTAGGATCGAGGCCGGCACCAAGGTGCTGCTGCGCGGCGCCTCCGGCGCCGGCAAGTCAACGCTGATCGACCTGCTGCGCCGGTTCGCCGAGCCGGACTGCGGCCGGATCCTGATCGACGGCCGGCCGCTCGCCGACGTGCGCCTCGAAGACCTGCGTCGCCGCATCGTCGTCGTCGAGCAGGCGCCGGTGCTGTTCCGCGGCACGATCCTCGACAACCTCCGCTACGGCCTGCCGCACGTCAACGAGGCGGCCGTGCTGGAGGCGGCGCTGTCGGCGGGCGTCGAGGAGTTCGTGCGCGACCTGCCGCTTGGCTACCAGACGCCGATCGGTACCGGCGGCGCCGGGCTGTCGACCGGGCAGCGCCAGCGCATCGCGATCGTGCGCGCCGCGCTCGCAGACCCCTTGGTGGTGATTCTCGACGAGGCGACCAACGCACTCGACCTCGAGGCGGCCCGCGCCGTGCATCGCGCGCTGGACGCGACCTTTCCGTCGCGCACCCGCATCGTCATCACGCACCACGCGGCGCAGGTCGAGGACTTCGATATCGACTGGCTGGTCGAGGCCGGCGGCGTCCGGGCCGCGCCGCGCGTGGGCTGAGCCGTGCGCTGGCGGGTCGGGCTGGTCGACAGCGGCGCGGGCGCGGCCGGCGTGGCGTCGGCCGCGCGCTTCGCCGCGGACGGCGCGCGCCGCGATGCTGCGGGTCCGGACCCGACCGGCCACGGCACGCGGGTCGCGGCGCTGCTCTTGAGCGCGAGCCCGGACATCGAGCTGCTGCTGGCGCAGGTCTTCTCTTCGGGCGAGCCCACCTCGGCGCTGGCGGTCTCGGCCGCGATCGACTGGTGCGTCGCACAGGGCGCGCAGCTTGTGCACCTCAGCCTCGGCCTCGCGGCCGATCGCGCGCCGCTTGCGGCGGCGGTCGCGCGCGCGGTCGGCGCGGGCGTGGTCGTGGTCGCCGCCACGCCGGCTCGCGGCGCGACGGTGTACCCGGCCGCGTATCCGGGCGTGATCCGCGCCACCGGCGATGCGCGCTGCGCGGCCGACGAGATCTCCCGTCTCGCGCCCGCCACCTTCGGCGGCTGCGTCCGCACCGCGGCCGGCGCCGGGCAGGGCGCGAGCGTCGGTGCCGCCGCGGTCAGCCGTGCGCTGCTCGCCGCGGTCACGCCCGGCAGCCCGTACCGCGTGGCCGTGGAGGCGCTGACCGCGCGGGCGCGCTACGATGGGCCCGAGCGGCGCGGGCGAGCGGCGCCGCCAGAGCGAGGTGAACCATGAGCGCTAGCGTCGAGCCTACGGCCGCCCCGCGCGGCGACGAACCCCTGCTGCGGATCGAGCGGGCGCCGCCGGCGGCGCGCCTGACCCTCAACCGCGCTTCAAAGTACAACGTGCTGTCGGCGGCGATGATCGCGGCGCTCAGGGATGCACTGGCGCAGCTCGCCGGCGACACCGAGATCCGCGTGATCGTGCTTGCCGCCGAAGGCAAGGCGTTCTCGGCCGGCCACGACCTCACCGAAATGGGTGCCGACCGCTCGCTCGAGGAGCTGCGCGCGCTGTTCGCGAGCTGCAGTGAGCTCATGCTGGCGATCCAGCGCCAGCCGCAGCCGGTGATCGCCCGCGTGCAGGGCGTGGCGACCGCCGCCGGCTGCCAGCTGGTCGCGATGTGCGATCTTGCGGTCGCGAGCAGCAGCGCGCGCTTCGCGGTATCGGGGATCAACCTGGGTCTCTTTTGCTCGACGCCGTCGGTGGCCCTCAGCCGCAACGTGCCGCGCAAGCAGGCGCTCGAGATGCTGCTGACCGGCGATTTCATCGACGCGGCGACGGCGCGGGAGCGCGGTCTCGTCAATCGCGTGGTCGCGCCCGAGGCGCTCGACGATGAGATCGCGCGGCTGACGGCGGCGATCGCCGCGAAGTCGCCGACTGCGGTCGCCGCGGGCAAGCGGCTCTTCTACCAGCAGCTCGAGCTCGGCATCGAGGCAGCCTATGCGCGGGCAGGCGAGGTGATGGCCTGCAATGCGGTCGAGCCGGACGCGCGCCGCGGCATCGCCGCGTTCACCAAGCGCCCTTAAGCGCTCAGCGCTCGCGTGTGGCGGCGACGTCCTCGACGAGCGCGCGCACTTCGTCGACGTCGGCGCGGCGCATCGGCCGGCCGTCGCTGGGGCTGAGCGGCGACTGGCGGATGCCGTCGCGCGGGAACACCGTCGCGTCGATCGGGAAATCGAACACGCTGAACTGCACCGCCGGCACCTGCAGCACGCGCTCGGCGTTCATCTTCACGCGGTGCTCGGCGACCTTGTACTGGATGTGGTCCTCGAGGAGCTTCAGACTGACCGCCTCCGGCGAGTCGGAGAACACGTGCAGGCTTATCTCCTGGTGCGGCGTCGCCGTGCCGGTCAGCACCGGTCCGACGAGGCGCGGCTCGAACTCCTCGAGCAGCTCCATCGCGTCGACCGCCGCGCGGCGCTGCTCGGCGAGCGTGTCGGCGTGCGTATCGGCGGCGAACAGCCGCTGGTATTCGGCGAGCGCGGCGTCGATCTCGGCGTTCTTCGGCAGCACCGCGTACTCGGACGCGCCGAGGCGCTCGGCCGCCTTGCGCTTGGCGAAGCCGTAGTCGTCGACGCCGTGCTCGAACATCAGGCGCGCCGCCTCCTGGGCGAGCGCGCGGCGCAGATCGTCACCGCGGATGGCGCGCGGGCGAGTCATGTTCTGCTCCGGCCGTCCTGACGCCTCGACTCTAGCACAGCGCCGTCGTCACGCCGTCGCGCGGCGGCCTCAGAAGATCGGCTCTTCCGCCTTCTCGCCGGGCTTCGTCGTCGGCATGCCGGCACCGTCGCCGGCGACGCCGCCGTTGCCCGGCAGCTTGCCGGCGAGGAACAGCTCGAACACGGCGTCCGGGTCGCTGCCGCGGGCGAGCTCGCCGGTCGTCGCCGAGATGCGTGCGCTGACGATGCCCTCGGGCTGCGGCAGACGGTGTTCCGGGCGCCCGGCGAGCGCTTCGCCCATGAAGTAGACCCACATCGGCAGCGCCGTGTGGCCGCCTTCCTCGCCGGCGCCGAGCGAGCGCTCCTGGTCGAAGCCGATCCAGGCGGTGGCGACGATGTCGGCATTAAAGCCGGAGAACCAGGTGTCGCGGCGGTCGTTGGTCGTGCCGGTCTTGCCGGCGATGTCGTCGCGTTTCAAGGCGAGCGCGCGGCGCGCCGTGCCGCGGCGGATGACGTCGCGCATCAGGTCGGTCATCAGGTAGGCGTTGGCGGCCGAGATCACCCGCGGCGCGAGGTTCTTCGCCGCCGGTACCGTGCCGCCGTCGCCGAGCTCGCTGAGGCGCGTGACGCCGGCGCCGAGCGCGCCGACCGGGTGCGACGTCGGGCCTTGCGTGGCGGCCGGTTCCGGTACCGCGGCGGGGCTCGGCGGCGGCGGCCCGGCGGCCGCGGCGTTGGCCGCCGGCGCCGCGCCCTTCGCCGCGGTCGGGTCGGGCGGCGGCGGCAGCGGCGGGTCGATCGGCACCGCGCACTCGAGGCAGGCGACCGCCGGATTCGCCGCGTACACGGTCGCGCCGCTCGCGTCGGTGACGCGCTCGACCAGGTACGGCGTGACGCGAAAGCCGCTGTTGGCGAACACCGCGAAGCCCGACGCCATCTCGAGCGGCGTCAACTGCGCCGTGCCGAGGGCAAGCGTCAGGTTGTGCGGCAGTTCCTCGGCGTCGAAGCCGAAGCGACTCGCGTAGTCGAGCGCATAGTCGACGCCGAGCGCGCGCAGGATGCGGATCGAGACGAGGTTGCGCGAGCGTGCGAGCGCGTCCCTGAGGCGCGTCGGTCCGTAGAAGTGACGCGCGTCGTTCTCGGGCCGCCACATCTCCTCGAGGCCGGCGCCCTCGATGACGACCGGCGCGTCGAGGATCACCGTCGCCGGCGTGAAGCCGCGCTCCAGCGCGCCGGAATAGATGAACGGCTTGAAGCTCGAGCCCGGCTGGCGCTTCGCCTGCACGACGCGGTTGAACTTGCTGGCGTAGAAATCGAAGCCGCCCGCCAGCGCCGTGATCGCGCCGTCCTGCGGGTCGAGCGCGACGAATGCGCCCTGCACCTGCGGGATCTGCGCGAGCAGCGCGAAGCCGCCGCCCGACGGCAGCAGATAGACGACGTCGCCCACGGCGACGACGTCGCTGGCCTGATGCGGCGGGGCGCCGGCGACGCCGCTCCGGTCGGTGCGCCGCGCCCAGGCGAGGCCGGCTTCCCACGGTACGACGTAGCGCCGGCCGTCCTTGCCGAGCGCGACCGCGCTCTTCGCCGCGACGCTCGCGACCACCGCGGGCTCGAGGCCGCCGACCGGCGTGAAGTGCTCCAGCATCTGCGCCGCCTCGCGGGCGTCGGCCGGGGGGCGGGCGGCGTGGCCCGACGCGCCGCGCCAGCCGTGGCGGCGGTCGTATTCGAGCAGCGCCGCTCTGAGCGACCAGTCGGCCGCGCGCTGCAGCCGGCTGTCGATCGAGGTGCGGACCTCATAGCCGGCGCTGTAGAGCTCGTCGCCGTACTTGTCGGCGAGCTCGGCGCGCACCATCTCGGCGACGTACGGCGCGTCGACCTCGACGCGCGCGCCGTGCTCGGTGGTCTCGATCGGCGCCGCGGCGGCGGCGTCGTGCTCGGCGCTCGTAATGTAGCCCTTCTCGAGCATCCTTCTCAGCACGTAGGCGCGCCGCTGGCGCGCGCGCTCGGGGTTGGCGATCGGGTTCAGCGTCGAGGGCGCCTTCGGCAGCGCCGCGATCGTCGCGATCTCGGCGATCGTGAGGTCCTGCAGGTCCTTGCCGTAGTAGACCTCGGCCGCGGCGGCGACGCCGTAGGCGCGCTCGCCGAGGAAGATCTTGTTGAGGTAGAGCGTCAGGATCTCCTGCTTGGAGAACTCGCTCTCGATGCGAAACGCCAGGAAGATCTCGCGCAGCTTGCGCCGCAGCTCCTTCTCGGGCGTCAGGAACATGTTGCGCGCCAGCTGCATCGTGATCGTGCTGCCGCCCTGGCGCGCCTCGTGCGTCACCGCGGTCACCGCGAGCGCGCGCATCAGGCCCCAGGTGTCGATGCCGCCATGCGAGAAGAAGCGGTCGTCCTCGGCGGCGAGGAACGCGTTGACGACCTGTTTCGGCACTTCCTCGAAGCGCACCGGGATGCGGCGCTGCTCGCCGATCTGCGCCAGCAGCCGGCCGTCGCGGGTGTAGACGCGCAGCGGTACCTGCAGATGCACGTCGCGCAGCTGCGCAACCTCGGGCAGCGTTGGCGCGAGGTAGTAGTAGGTCGCGAAGCCCGCCAGCAGGATGGCGCCGACGACAAGCACCGCCACGGTGGCCAGCACCGCAGCGATGCGAACATAACGGGGATCGTTAAATGTGAACTGGCGCAAGTATTTGCCTCGCCGGGGGGGCGATTATGCATAGTAGTTGACGTTCAAGGGCAAACCCATCGAAAGGTGGGGACGCAAAGCTTCCGGTCTACAGGTGTGACCGACCCGAGTGGTCGGACCCATGACAGCGGGGTTGCCGGCACGGAGGACTTCGGTGCGCGTTCCATCGCGCCACCTCCCGCTGTCAGCACCCCTCTTCAGCAGAGGTCCCGGCCAGTCGGTACGCGGCGGTCACCGCCCGAAAGCAGCCTGCGGGTGCGGCGGCGCGACGTGCGCCACGTCTCGCGGCTGCCGGCCAAGCCCCGGGCGGTCGGGCGAATCGTGATTATGCTCACGTTCCATTTAACAGTTTGTTGCTATAAAGTTGCTCGGTATACCTAAAGCGAATCGGCGGCAAGACTACTTAAGGTCTTGAAAGTAAAAGGATATATGAAGCTTTCTTTGCCGAAGCTGCCGTTCTCGTTCGGGGCGAAATACCGCCCCCTGATCGGGCTCGACATCACGACGTCCTCAATCAAGCTCATCGAGCTGTCGCAGGCGGGCGGCCAATATCGGGTCGAGGCCTACGCCGCGGAGGCCACTCCGCACAGTGCGATTAACGAGAAAGCGATCGTCGATGCGCAAGCTGTCGGCGAGGCAATCAAGCGCGCCATCAAGCGCAGCGGCGCGCGCGCCAAGGAGGTCGCGGTCGCGATCTCGGGCGACGCCGCGATCACCAAAGTCATTCAGATGCCGCGTGCGCTGACCGGTCGCGACCTCGAGGGCCAGGTCGAGATGCAGGCCGACCAGTACATCCCGTTTCCGATGGAGGAAGTCAGCTACGACTTCGAAGTCATGGGGCCGTCCGAGAAGGACGCCGAGATGCAGGACGTGCTGCTGGTCGCGACGCGCACCGAGAACGTCGAGCAGCGCCAGGCCGCGGTGTCGGCGGCGGGCCTCGCGGCGCACATCGTCGACGTCGAGGCGTTCGCCCTCGAGAACGCCTGCCGGCTGATGACGCACCAGATGGTTGACGGCGGCAACGAGCGCACGATCGCGGTCGTCGACTTCGGCGCCAGCACCACGACCTTCAGCGTCCTCAAGAGCCTGCGCGTCATCTATACGCGCGACTTCGCCTTCGGCGGCCAGCAGCTGACCGAGGAGATCATGCGCACCTACGGTCTGTCGATGGAAGAGGCAGGCCGGGCCAAGAAGGAAGGCGGCCTGCCGTCGAACTTCCAGCCCGAGGTGCTCGACCCCTTTATCGACGACATGACGCAGCAGGTCAGCCGCAGCCTGCAGTTCTATCTCGCGTCGGGCGGCGGTCGTGAGCAGCCGGAGCAGATCCTGATCTGCGGCGGCTGCGCCAACATTCCGGGGGTCGCGGACGTGATCGCGAGCCGTGTCGGCATTC
The DNA here is from genome assembly GCA_963727685.1 of uncultured Pseudomonadota bacterium. Classification (GTDB taxonomy): domain Bacteria; phylum Pseudomonadota; class Gammaproteobacteria; order Steroidobacterales; family Steroidobacteraceae; genus CAIKZZ01. The sequence goes on along the minus strand of CAVSGY010000011.1, from coordinate 36,592 downwards.
CGGCGGAGCGCGGTGATCCGCTCGGCCAGATGAAGCTCTCGTCCAAGGCCAAGGCGCAGGGCGTGGGCAAGGACGCGACCGCACTGCTGATCGCCTGCGGCCTCGCGTTGCGGAGCTTCGACTGATGCCGCGGATTAACCTACTGCCGTGGCGCCAGCAGGAACGCGCCAAGCGCCAGAAAGAGTTCGGCCTCGCCGCGATCGGCGCGGTGATCGCCGCCGCCGCGGTGACGCTGTTCACCGTCTGGGGTTTCACTTGGTCGATCGATCGGCAGCACGAGCGCAACGAGCTCTTAAAAGCGCAGATCGCCGAGCTCGACAAACAGATCACCGAGATCCTGGGCCTCGAAGCCCAGAAGCAGCGCCTGGTCGCGCGCATGGACATCATCACGCGCCTGCAGCGCAGCCGGCCGGAGGTCGTGCACGTGATCGACCAGCTGGCGCGCACGCTGCCGGATGGCGTGTACCTGACCTCGGTGAAGCAGACCGACAAGCGGCTCGAGCTCAAGGGCATCGCCCAGTCCTCGACCCGCGTCTCGACCTTCATGCGCAACATCGAAGCATCACCGTGGCTGACCAACCCGGAGCTGCAGGTCGTCGAGACGCTGAAGACCGGCGGCGCGGGCTCGGAGTTCACGCTGTTCGCGACGCAGAAGAGCGTGGAACCGGCTGAGGATGAGCGCAAGCCGACGCGCAAGCCGGCGCGGCCCGCGGGAGCGCCCGGAACATGAACTTCGTAGAAGAACTCCGGCGCCTAGACCCGAAAGACCCCGGCCGCTGGCCACTGCTGTTCCGGGCGCTGGCCATCGGACTGCTGTTCCTGGTGCTGACGGCCGCATTCATCTGGTTCGTGCCGATCCAGAACCAGGCCCCGGACCTCGAGCGCGCGCGCCGCGAGGAAGCGGACCTGATGCGCACCTTCGACGAGCGGCAGCGCAAGGCCGCCAACTTCGACGCCTACAAGGCACAGCTCAAGGAGATGGAACGCTCCTTTGGCGCGATGCTCCGCCAGCTGCCGGGCCGCACCGAGGTGCCGAGCCTGCTGGTCGATATCTCGCAGACCGGCCTCGCCGCCGGCCTGACCGAGAAGCTGTTCCAGCCGGCGAGCGAGGTCCGCAAGGACTTCTACGCCGAGCTGCCGATCAAGATCCGGCTCACCGGTTCCTATCACCAGTTCGGCAGCTTCGTCAGCGGCATCGCCGCGCTGCCGCGCATCGTCACACTGCATGACATCTCGATCACGCCCGAGACGAAGGACGCCGGGCCGGACCGGCTGACGCTCGACGTCACCGCCAAGACCTATCGCTATCTCGACGACAGCGAACTCGCGACCGCCGAGAAGACCAAGCCGGGCACCAAGCCGGGCACCAAGCCGGCGAAGGGCGGAGGGGGCGGCTGATGAAACGCACGACCCTGAACATCCTCGCCGTGGCGCTGGCCGCGGTCCTGCTGGCGCCGCTCGCCGGCTGCGGTGGCGGCACTTCTGACCTCAGGCGCGATCTTGAGGAGAAGAAGAAGCGCCCCGGCAGCCGCATCGAGCCGCTGCCCGAGATCAAGCCGTACGAGTCGTTCGTCTACGACCCGAGCTCGCTGCGCTCGCCGTTCCAGCCGAGCGTGCCGGTGGTGGCGCCGGGCGCCGGCGGCGTGCGGCCGGATGCGCGCCGCAACCGCGAATTCCTCGAAGGTTTCTCGCTCGATACGCTGAAGATGGTCGGCACGCTGCGCCAGGGTGGCAAGACGTACGGCCTCGTCCAGACCAAGGACGGACTGATCCACAAGGTGCTCCCCGGCAACTACGTCGGCCAGAACGACGGCCGGGTGTCCACCATCGGCGACTCGAAAATTACCGTTGTCGAGATCGTGCCCGACGGCCTGGGCGGATACATGGAACGCCCAGCCGCGATCGCGCTCGCGAACAACTGATTGCTACCGGGAGTAGTGGGAATGAACGCCAACATCGGGCCTACCATCGCCGCGCCGCGAAACCGGGGCGCCGGCCTTGGGTTTGCAGTACTGGCCCTCGCGCTCGCCTGTGTGCCGTTGCGGGCGGGCTTCGCCCAGGCGGTCGCCAACCGCCTCGAGGCCGTTGACGTCAGCACGCTTCCCGGTCAGCAGGTGCAGCTCAAGCTGCGCACCTCCGGCCCGGCCCCGCAGCCGCTGACCTTCACGATCGACAAGCCGGCGCGCATCTCGCTGGACCTGCCGGGCGTGTCGCTCGCGCTGACGCAGCGGCGCATCGACGTCAAGTCGGGCAGCGTCGACAGCATCGTCGCCGGCGAAGCCAGCGGCCGCACCCGCCTCGTGCTCAACATGGACATGCTGGTGCCGTACGACACGCGGGTCGACGGCAACACCATCATCGTCACCGTCGGCCAGGGCCGCTCGGGCAGCGCCGTGCCGCCGTCGACCGGCGTCGCGGCCACCGCGCCCGGCGTCGCCGCGGCGAGCGGCGACCGCCGCGTCTCGGCCGTCGACTTCCGCCGCGCACCCGACGGCACCGGCCGCGTCACGGTCGCGCTCTCCGATCCACGCACGCCGGTCAACCTGCGCCAGGAAGGTCAGCAGGTCGTCGTCGACTTCGTCGGCGCGAAGATCGCCAGCGACCTCGTCAAGCGCTACGACGTCGTCGACTTCGCGACCCCGGTGAACTACGTCGACGCGCTCAAAGTCGATGGCAGCTCACGGCTGGTCATCAACGCGCAGGGTGACTACGAGCAGCTCGCCTACCAGACCGACAACCAGTACGTCGTCGAGATCCGCCGCGCCGCCCCGAACGCCAAGGGCAAGGCTCCGGATGACAAGAAGGAATACACCGGCGAGCGGCTGACGCTGAACTTCCAGGACATCGACGTCCGCGCGGTGCTGCAGCTGCTCGCCGACACGAGCGGCCAGAACATCGTCGTCAGCGACAGTGTCAACGGCGCCGTCACGCTGCGCCTGCAGAACGTGCCGTGGGACCAGGCGCTCGACATCGTGATGCGCACCAAGGGCCTGGCGATGCGGCGCCGCGACAACGTGATCCTGGTCGGCCCCGCCGACGAGCTCGCCAACCGCGAGAAGGCCGAGCTGCAGGCCCACAAGGAGGTCGAGGAACTCGCGCCACTGCGCACCGAGTTCCTGCAGGTCAACTACGCCAAGGTCACCGACCTCGCGCTGCTGATCAAGGGTAAGGCCGGCAACTCGCTGATCTCGCAGCGCGGCAGCGTCGCGGTCGACGAGCGCACCAACACCCTGCTGCTGCAGGACACCGCGGACCGGCTCGCGGACATCCGCCGGCTGGTCGGCACGCTCGACATCCCGGTGCGCCAGGTGCTGATCGAGTCGCGCATCGTCATCGTCAACGACGATTTCACCCGCCAGCTCGGCGTGCGCCTCGGCACGACCGGCGTCACGACCTCGGGCAGCAATGGCCTGGTCGCGGTGTCCGGCGACTCGTCGTCGAACAACACGATCATCAGCTCGGCGCTGACCAACCTGCAGGCCGGCAAGGGCGCGTTCCCGGTGACGATCCCGACCGCTTCGACCGGTACGCCGAGCTACCTGGACCGCTACAACGTCAACCTGCCCGCCTCCAACCCGGCCGGCAGCATCGCGTTGTCGGTGCTCAACGGCAATTACCTGGTCGACCTCGAACTGTCGGCGGCGCAGGCCGAAAACAAGGCCGAGATCGTCTCGGCGCCGCGCGTGATCACCTCGAACCAGAAGGAAGCGCTGATCGAGCAGGGCGTCGAGATCCCGTACCAGGAATCCTCGTCGTCCGGCGCGACCACGACGCAGTTCAAGAAGGCGGTGCTGTCGCTGAAGGTCAAGCCGCAGATCACGCCGGACAGCCGCGTGATCATGGACCTGACGGTGTCGAAGGACAGCATCGGCCAGCTGGTGCAGAGCGCGACCGGCGGCTCGGTGCCGTCGATCAATACGCAGTCGATCACGACCCAGGTGCTGGTCAACGACGGCCAGACGGTCGTGCTCGGCGGCATCCTCGAGACGACGCGCAGCACCAACGACAACAAGGTGCCCGTGCTCGGCGATCTGCCGCTGCTCGGTTATCTGTTCCGGACGCGGACGAACACCAACAACAAGGACGAACTCCTGATTTTCGTGACGCCAAAGATCCTGCGTGAGGGAGCCAATCTGTACTGACGCTCTGCGGGGAGGCGGCAGGCGGTAACGATTTGGGAGGACGGATGAAGATTTTCAAGATTCTCAGTGTGACCCTCGCGGCGGCCCTGCTCCTCGCAGGCTGCGGCAATGGCAGCACGCTCACGCAGTCGACGAGCACCAGCAGCGGCAGCAGCGGCACTTCGGGCACCGATCCGGTCGCCGCGGTGACGGTCACGAGCTCGGTGCCGGCCATCCCGAACGATGACTCGGCCAGCGCGACCATCACGGCGCTGGTACTGGATGCGAAGAACAACCTGCTCGCCAACGTGCCGGTGACGTTCACGGCCTCGTCGGGCGGCATCGCCGGCTCGCCGGCCACGACCACTGCCACCGGCGCCGCGACCGTGACCCTGTCTGCGGCCGGCGATCCGACGCTGCGGACGATTACCGTCACGGCCACCGCGGCGGGCATCTCGAAGACGGTCCAGGTCCAGGTCGTGCCCGGCGGCACCAACTCGACGACCGTGTCGCTGGGCAGCGGCAACGGAGCGGCGTTCCAGTCCGGCATTATCGGGATCGGCACCTCCTCGCTCTCCGCGGGCGGCAGCACCAGCATCACGGTCTCGCTGCAGCAGTCCAGCGGCACGCTGTACACGCAGTCGACGCAGATCACCTTCAGCTCGCCGTGCCAGGCGGGCGGGCTTGCGACCATCACCGGCACGGGCGAGGCGAGCGGCACCGCGACCGTCACGACGACCACCGGCACGGCGACGGCGACCTACGTCGCCAACGGCTGCAACGGCGCCGATGTCATCACCGCGACGGCGACCGTCGGTGGCAACGCGCTGTCGGCGACCGGGACCGTCACGGTTGCGGTGGCGGCGGTGGGCTCGATCGTTTTCACGTCGGCGACGCCCACGAACGTCTCGATCAAGGGTACCGGCGCGAACCAGACCTCGACCGTGGTATTCACGGTCTACGACACCTCCGGCGGCCCGCGCGCCGGCGCGACCGTCAATTTCTCGCTCGACACCTCGGTCGGCGGCATCCAGCTCGCGCCGGCGACCGGCACCACCGGTGCCAATGGCCAGGTCCAGACGGTCGTCCAGTCGGGCACCGTCGCGACGGCCGTCCGCGTCACCGCGACCGTGCAGGGCGTGACGCCGACCATTTCGACGCAGTCGAGCGAGCTGACGATCACCACCGGCATACCGACCCAGAACGCGTTCTCCATCGCCGTGTCACCGTGCCCGAACGTTGAGGCCTTCAACATCGACGGCACGCAGGTCACCGTGACGGTCCGCATGGCGGACCGGTTCAGCAACCCCGTGCCGGACGGCACTGCGGTCACGTTCTCGACGCAGGGCGGCTCGATCGGCGGCCAGTGCACGACCCATACGGTCGGCGCGCAGAGCGGGTACTGTGCGGTGACCTGGACGAGCCAGGACCCGCGACCCATCAACGGGGCGCTGGGCCACCCGTCGGGACGCAGTTCGATACTCGCGACCGCGATCGGCGAGGAGTCGTTCACCGACGCGAACGGCAACGGCGAGTTCGATGCGGGCGAGACGTTCTTCGACCGCGCCGAGCGTTTCCGCGACGACGCCGATCTGACGGCCGACAACTTCGATACCGACGTCGGCTATCAGGTCGGCGACTTCTACTACGACTTCAACAACAACCAGGTGCGCGACCCCGCCGACGGGATCTTCGAAGGCGTGCTCTGCACTGCGGGCCTGCCGGTCTGCGATCCGACCAAGACCTCGACGGGCATTGGCAAGCGCACGCTGATCATCATGTCGACGGGCGGCGCGCAGATCACGGGCCCGGCGAACGTCACGATCCCGCACGGCACCAGTGGCCAGATCGTGTACACGATCTCCGACCTCAACGGCAATCCCATTCCCTGGGATGCCACGGTGACGGCCACCACCAGCGGCTCCGCCGGAGCGATGACGCCGGCGAGCTTCACGCAAGGCTGCACGTTCGGCCGGGGCGGAACCAACTATGCCTTCACGCTGGCGGCCGGTTCGGCGCCGGGCGGCGCGATCACGATCACGGTCAAGACCGCGTCGGGCGTCATTACTCAGTACACGACGACTGTGACGGTGACCTGACGGCAGGCAGCGCGCGAGATCGGTACCGATACGCGGCCGCCTACGGGCGGCCGCACTTTTTCGTGAGCCCGACGCCAGGCCCGTGCTTTGGGCCGCGGCGGCGACGGCGTATTCGATCTGGTCCCTGCGTCCGGACGGCCGCCGCCGGGGCGGCCGTTTTCTCATGGCGACCCGCGCGTCCTACACTGGGGCCATGACCGAGACCGCCGCGCCGCCGCCACCCCAGCCGAGCATCTTCCTGATCGGCCCGATGGGCTCGGGCAAGTCGGCCGTCGGCAAGGTGCTGGCGCGGCTCAGGGGCCTGCGCTTCATCGACAGCGACGCCGAGATCGAGCACCGCACCGGAGTCGATATCGCCTACATCTTCGAGAAGGAGGGCGAGCCGGGCTTCCGGGCACGCGAGCGCGAGGTCATCGACGACCTGACACGGCTCCCCGGCATCGTGCTCGCGACCGGCGGCGGGGCCGTGCTGCTGCCGGAGAACCGCGAGCACCTGGCGCGCCGCGGCGTGGTGGTGTACCTGGAGGCGTCGGTTACGCAGCAGGTCGAGCGCACCAAGCACGCCCGACACCGCCCGCTGCTGCTCAACGCCGACCCGGAGGCGCGCCTGGCCGAGCTGATGCGCGTCCGGGAGCCGCTGTACCGGTCGATCGCGCAGGTGACGGTCGCCACCGACCAGCGCAAGGTGCAGGCGGTCGCCGAGCAGATCGTCGAGGGCATCGAGGCCCTCGGGCCGGCCGCCCCGGCTGCCCCGGCCGTTGGAGGGTGACTCGGGGATTTACTCATTGAGGTAGGGATACATTCCCGCAACACTAGTGGTTGCGCCGCAGCGTTCGGTGCGTTGGTCGGGGGCAGGGATCGAGGGTGCAAGAGTCGAACAACGAGTCTTCGGCCGGCGACGGCACGGGCCCCGGGCCCGGCCGCGGCGGTCCGGTTCGCATCCTGCTGGTCGACGACCACGAGGTGGTGCGCATCGGCTTGCGCCAGCTGATCGACTCCCACTCCGACCTTAAGGTCTGCGGGGAGGCGACCACGGTCGCCGAGGCCCGTGCCGCCATCGGCGTGCTGCACCCGGACGTCGTGCTCTTGGACATCACGCTCGGCGAGGAGAGCGGCTTCGACCTCCTGCGCTCGATCGACGAGCTCAGCTATCCGCCGCGGGTGCTGGTGCTGTCGATGTTCGACGAGTCGCTGTACGCGGACGACGCGCTCGCGCTCGGCGCGCGCGGCTATACGATGAAAGACGTGCCGCCGGAGGACCTGATCAAGGCGATCCGCGCGGTCGCCGCCGGCAGCGTCTACTTGAGCGACCGGCTGGCGCAGCGCGTGATGCGCCGCGTCGCCGCCGGCCGCGAGCAGGGGCCGGCCGCGCACGAGGCGCTGACGCCCCGCGAGCACGAGGTCATCGAGCTCCTGGGCGAGGCGCTCACGACCCGCGAGATCGCGGCGCGGATGGGCACCGCGGTCAAGACCGTCGATTCCCACAAGCGCAACATCTGCGAGAAGCTCGGCCTCGAATCGGCCGCCGAGCTCCTGCGCTACGCCGTCATCAACGCGCGGCAGCGCACCCGCGAGTGACCGGGACCCTTAGCCCCGGCTAGGTCGCTGATCCGGTGGGAATTTCGCCGGCCCCGCGGGGACCGGCCGCGCCATTGGGAGTGCGTTCGTCGAGTTTCGCGGGACGCTGAGCCGGGGCCCGAGACCTGCGGCCGGGGTTCTTGTTATCGTCACCGCCGTGACCAACGCCCCCCGCACGCTGTCGATCGACCTCGGCCCGCGCAGCTACCCCATCCACATCGGCGCTGGCCTCCTGGCCGACCGCCGCTGCCTCGAGGCGCAGCTGCCGGGCGGGCCGCTGCTCGTGGTCAGCAACGACACCGTCGCGCCGCTCTACCTCGGCCGCGTGCGCCAGGCGCTCGCCGGCCGCTCGCTGCACGAGTGCGTGCTGCCGGACGGCGAGCGCTACAAGACGCTGGCGACACTGGCGCGCGTCTACGACGCGCTCGCGGCCGGGCGGATCAACCGCGACGGCGCGGTGCTGGCGCTCGGCGGCGGCGTGGTTGGCGACATCGCCGGCTTCGCGGCGGCGACCTGGCAGCGCGGCATCGCGGTCGCCCAGCTGCCGACGACGCTGCTGGCGCAGGTCGATTCCTCGGTCGGCGGCAAGACGGCGGTGAACCATCCGGCCGGCAAGAACCTGATCGGCGCTTTCCACCAGCCGCGGGTCGTGGTCGCCGACCTCGACGCGCTCGCGACGCTGCCGGAGCGCGAGCTCAAGGCCGGGCTCGCCGAGGTCATCAAGTACGGCCTGATCCGCGACCTCGGTTTCCTCGACTGGCTCGAGCGCGAGCTGCCGCGGCTCTTGGGCCGCGACCCGGCGGCGCTCGCCGAGGCAGTCGCGCGCTCGTGCACGATCAAGGCCGAGCTCGTGGCGCTCGACGAGCGCGAGAGCGGCCCGCGGGCGCTCCTCAACCTCGGCCACACGTTCGGCCACGCGATCGAGGCGGCCACCGGCTACGGCGAGTGGCTGCACGGCGAAGCGGTCGCCGTCGGTCTGGTGCTCGCCGCCGAGACCTCGCGGCGGCTCGGCTGGCTGTCGTCGGCGGACGTGCTGCGGGTGCGCGAGCTGGTGCTGCGCGCGGGCCTGCCGGTCAAGGCGCCGCGGATCGGCATCGAGCGCGCCCACGAGCTGATGGCGCTCGACAAGAAGGTGCTCGCCGGCCAGGTGCGCCTGGTGCTGCTGCGTCGGCTCGGTGAGGCCGTGGTCAGCGCCGACTATGACCGCGACGCGCTCGAGTCCGTGCTCGTCGCCGAGGTCGCCTGATGCCGCCGGGGGTGTTCACGCCGACGCCGCCCGAGCTCGCGCCCTACGCCTGCCACGAGGCGCGTTCGCGCGGCCGGCGCTATCCCGAGCCGCCGCCGGCCGGCCACCGCGGCGAATACCAGCGCGACCGCGACCGGATCGTGCACTCTACGGCGTTCCGCCGCCTCGTCTACAAGACGCAGGTGTTCGTCAACCACGAGGGCGACCTGTACCGGACGCGCCTGACGCACTCGCTCGAGGTCGCGCAGATCGCCCGCTCGGTGTGCGGCGCGCTCGGCCTCAACGAGTCGCTGTGCGAGGCCGTCTGCCTCGCGCACGACCTCGGCCACACGCCCTTCGGCCACGCCGGGCAGGACGCACTCAACGAGTGCATGCGCGACTACGGTGGCTTCGAGCACAACCTGCAGTCGCTGCGCGTCGTCGACGAGCTCGAGGAGCGCTACGCCGAGTTCCCGGGCCTCAACCTGACCTTCGAGTGCCGCGAGGGCATTCTCAAGCACTGTTCGCTCAAGAACGCGGCCGCGCTCGGCGACGTCGGCGAGCGCTTCCTGAAGCGCCAGCAGCCGTCACTGGAGGCGCAGCTCGCCAACGTCGCCGACGAGATCGCCTACAACAACCACGACGTCGACGACGGCCTCAGGGCTGCGCTCGTGACGACCAAGGAGCTGCGCGCGGTCGCGCTCTTTGCGCGCCATCACGACGTCGTCGAGGCGCGCTACCCGGGTATCAGCGAGCGGCGCCTGATCCACGAGGTGGTGCGGCGGATGATCAACGAGGTCGTCACCGATCTCATCGACACGACCCGCGCGCGGCTCGCGGCCGCGGCGCCCGCCGACGTCGAGGCGGTGCGCCACGCAGCCGGACCGCTGGTCGGCTTCAGCGAGCGCATCGCCGCCGACCACCTCGAGGCCAAGCGCTTCCTGCGCGAGCGTGTCTATCGGCACTTTCGCGTAGTGCGCATGACGACCAAGGCGCAGCGCGTCGTGCGCGAGCTGTTCAACGCCTATTTCGAGGACATCCGGCTGCTGCCGGACGAGCATCGCGAAGCGGCCCGCCGGCTCGAGGCCCGCGATGGCATCGCGGGCCGCGCGCGCGGGGTCGCCGACTACATCGCCGGCATGACCGACCGCTATGCGATCCTCGAGCATTCGCGGCTCTACGATCCGCGGGTCCCGTAGCCTCCGGCCTGCCTGCGGGGCGCGAATCGCTCGCGCTCGGGGGGCGGCGCACGGCATAATTACTCCATGAAATCCATCGCGCCGCGCGAACGGCTGATCTTCGCCCTCGACGTCCCGAATGCCGATGCCGCGCGCCGCATGGTCGACACCCTCGGCGACTCGGTGGTGTTCTACAAGCTCGGGCTCGAGCTCTTGATGGCCGGCGGCTACTACGAGCTGCTCGACTGGATGGTCGGGCGCGGCAAGAAGATCTTCGCCGACATTAAGTTCTTCGACATTCCGGCGACGGTGGCGGCCGCGGTCAAGCGCCTGAACGGCCGCGGCGTGACCTTCACGACCGTGCACGGCAACCAGGGGATCATGGAGGCCGCGGTCGCGGCCGCGAAGGACGTCAAGATCCTCGCCGTCACGGTGCTGACCAGCCTCGACCGCGGCGACCTCGACGATATGGGTTTCCAGTGCGACGTCGAGCAGCTGGTCATCTCGCGGGCGCGGCGCGCGCTGGCCGCCGGCTGCGCCGGCGTCGTGTCCTCCGGCATCGAGGCCGAGGCCATCCGCCGCGAGCTCGGCGACCGGCTGCTGGTGGTGACGCCCGGCATCCGCCCGGTCGAGAACCGGCCCGACGACGACCAGAAGCGGGTGCTGACGGTCGAGCAGGCGTTCGCCAGCGGCGCCGACTACATCGTCGTCGGCCGCCCGATCCGCGATGCTGCCGACCCGCGCGCCGCCGCCGAGTCGATCCAGGCGTCGATCCTCGCCAGCTGCGGCGGGCGCTGAGTCGTGGCGCCGCTCAGCAACGATCTGCTGCTGCGCGCGCTGCTACGCGAGCCGACGCCGCGCACACCGCTGTGGATGATGCGGCAGGCCGGCCGCTACCTGCCGGAGTACCGCGCCACGCGGGCCCGCGCCGGCAGCTTCATGCAGCTGTGCATGACGCCCGACTACGCCTGCGAGGTCACGCTGCAGCCGCTCGACCGCTACCGGCTCGACGCCGCGATCCTGTTCTCCGACATCCTCACCATCCCGCACGCGCTCGGCCTCGGCCTCGAGTTCGAGGCCGGCGAGGGGCCGCGGCTCGACCGCCCGGTGCGCACCGCCGCCGACATCGACCGGCTGCCGACGCTCGACCCCGAGGTCGAGCTGCGCTACGTCATGGATGCGGTGCGCCTGATCCGGCGCGAGCTCAACGGCCGCGTGCCGCTGATCGGCTTCGCCGGCAGCCCATGGACGGTCGCGACCTACGTCGTCGAGGGCGGCAGCAGCAAGGCGTTCGCGCGCATCAAGTCGATGCTGTACGGCGCACCCGCCGAGCTGCACCGGCTGCTCGCGCACCTGACGCGCACGACCACCGCCTACCTGAACGCCCAGATCCGCGCCGGCGCGCAGGCCGTCATGGTGTTCGACACCTGGGGCGGCGCGCTGGCGCCTGCGGCCTACCGCGAGTTCTCGCTGCGCTACATGGCGGAGATCGTCGCCCAGCTGACGCGCGAGCACGACGGCCGGCGGGTGCCGGTGATCCTGTTCACCAAGGGCGGCGGCCAGTGGCTGGCCGACCTCGCCGCCACCGGCGCCGACGCGCTCGGCGTCGACTGGACGACGGACCTCAGCTCGGCGCGCGCCGCCGTCGCCGGCCGGGTTGCGCTGCAGGGCAACCTCGACCCGTCGGTGCTGTACGCCCCGCCCGCCGCGATCCGCGAGCAGGTCGGGCGCGTGCTCGCGAGCTACGGTGCCGGCTCCGGCCACATCTTCAACCTCGGCCACGGCATCCACCCGGACGTGCCGCCGGAGCACGCCGGCGCGATGGTCGACGCGGTCCACGAGCTCTCGCCGGCCTACCACCGCTGATGCCCGCTGCGGCCGTGCGCCGCAGCCCCGGCGGCCGACCCCGCCCGGACTTTAGCCGCATCTCGGCTTTCCACGGCCCGGATCACAGAACCGCAGTCCGGGGCGCCGTCGCGCTTTAGCCCGCCGGCAGCGGGTCCGATACCCCTGCTACAACGGACGGAGACCGTGTGATGAACCCAGACATCCCGCCGCGGATCCTGCTCGTGCAGGACAGCGCCGTCGAGGCGGCGGTGCTGCTCGAGGCCACCGAGCGTGCCGCGCCGGGGCAGTTCGAGTTTGCCGTGGTCAGCACGCTGCGCGCAGCGCTCAAGCGCCTTGGCCAGGCGCCGATCGAGTGCGTGCTCGTCGACCTCGCCGCGCCCGGCTCCGCCGGCGCGGTCGCCGCGCTGCGCGAGACGGCGCCGGAGACGCCGCTCGTGGCGCTGACCGCGCTCGGCGACCGCCGCGAGGCGCTCGCGGCGATCCGTCACGGTGCCGACGACTGCCTCGAGAAGACCGCCTTCGACGCCCGCCAGCTGGTGCGCACGATCGAACTTGCGATCGAGCGCGGCGCGGCCCGCGCCCGGCTGCTCAAGCTCGCGCTGCGCGATCCGCTCACCGGCCTCGCCAACCGCGCGCACTTCGAGGAGTCGCTGCTGCGCGCCACGGCCCGCGCCGGGCGCAGCGGCAACCTGCTGGCGGTGCTGTACCTCGATCTCGACGGCTTCAAGCTCACCAACGACACGCTCGGCCACGACGGCGGCGACCTGCTGCTGAAGGCCGTCGCGGCCCGCTTCGCGGCACAGGTGCGCGGCGGTGACACGCTGGCGCGGATCGGCGGCGACGAGTTCGGCGTGATCCTCGAGAACCTGCCGGGCGCCGCCGCCGCCGCGAGCGCGGCGCGCAAGCTGATCGTCGCGCTCGAAGCGCCGCTCGTGGTCGGGCACGAGGAGGTGCGGGTCGGCGCCAGCGTCGGAATCGCGTTCCGGCCGACCGACGGCGTGACGGCCGGCGAGCTGATCCGCGCCGCCGACCGCGCGATGTACGCCGCCAAGCGTCGCGGCGGCAACCGGATCGGCAGCTACTCGGGACTCCTGACGGCCGCCGGCGGCAGCCTCGAGCGGCTGCGCGGCGCGATCGTCGCCGGGCCGCGCTGGGTCGCCTGAGACCGGCGCCGCGGCTTCGGGTATCGTAGCGGGCGTGATCCCGTTTCCTGATCGCGTTCGGTGGGGCGCTCGGCAGCCTCGCCCGTTACCGGATCTCCGCGGCGCTCGCGCCCGCCCGGGGACCGGCGTCGCCGTGGCGCAGTTGATCGTCAGCATCAGCGGCCGCTTCGCGTCCGGCTGCACGGCCGGCGGCAGCAGCGGCGCGACGCGGCCGATCAACCTCGTCCCTCGTCCGCTACCTCATCATGGTGGGCCTGTGCGGCAGCTACACGACGCTCTCGGCCTGCAGCCTGCGGACGGTGTCGATGCCGCGGGTCGGGGACTTCGGCCGCGCCGCGCTCAACGTCATCGCCTCGGCATTCACCCGCCTGCGCGCCACCCGGGCCGGCTTCGCCGTGGCCGCCGCACTGTCGCGCCGAGCGTTCCAAGGAGTTCGTCATGGACCTGAGCCAGATTCCGGTCGGAGTCGCCCCGCCGTGGGACATACACGCCGTGATCGAGATCCCGCAGGGCGGCATCCCGGTGAAGTACGAGCTCGACAAGAAATCCGGCGCGCTGTACGTCGACCGCTTCCTGCACACCTCGATGTACTACCCGGGCAACTACGGCTTCATTCCGCAGACGCTCGCCGAGGACGGCGACCCGTGCGACATCGTCGTCGTCGGGCAGGTGCCGGTCGTGCCGGGCGCGGTGATTCGCTGCCGCCCGATCGGTGCGCTGATGATGCGCGACGAGGGCGGTGGCGACGAGAAGATCGTCGCGGTGCCGGTCGACAAGCTGCACCCCTTCTACAACGGCGTGCGCTCGTACCGCGATCTGCCGCCGATCCTGACTGAGCAGATCGCCCACTTCTTCCAGCACTACAAGGACCTCGAGAAGGGCAAGTGGGTCACGATCTCGAAGTGGGAAGGGCCGAACGGCGCCGCGCAGCTGATCCGCGACGGCATCGCGCGCGTGCAGGGCGTGGCCGTCCGGCCGCGCCCGGTGCCGGCGGCGCCGAAGCGCCGCGCGCGCCGCCGCGCGACCGGGTAGCCGCCACCGGCCGCACGCCTAGGACGCGCCGATGACGATTGAAGCGGGACCGGACGAGCTCTACACGACGCTGGCGCGCGCCGCCGACGTGCCGGCGCTCGTCCAGCTCGTCAACGGGGCGTACCGCGGCGAGACCAGCCGGCGCGGCTGGACCACCGAGGCGGATCTCGTCGGCGGGCCGCGCATCGACGCGGCCGCGGTCGAGCAGATCATCGCATCGCCCGACAATGCGCTGCTCGTGCTGCGCGCCCAGTCAGGACTGTTCGCCTGCGCGCACGTGCGCAAGCTCGCCGGCGGCGTCGCATTCCTCGGCCTGTTGACGGTCCGCCCGGCCTTGCAGGGCAGCGGCATCGGCCGGCAGATGCTGGCGGCCGCCGAGCGCTACGCGCGCCAGCACTTCGGCGCGCGGTTCATGGAGATGACCGTGATCGGCGCACGCGAGGAGCTGCTCGCCTGGTACGAGCGGCGCGGCTACCTGCCGACCGGCGAGACGCGGCCGTTCCCGCCCGAGGAGATGCGCATCGGCGTGCCGACGCGCGATGGCCTGACGCTGGTCGTGCTGCGGCGCCAGATCGGGCCCTGACCCGCGCCGGCCGGGCTCGCCGCCGTCGTTACACCTCGTGACGGCGCGCGAAGCCGGCGATGTGCTCCGCGGCCCGGAACGCCAGCGCCTGGATCGTCATCGTCGGCTGGCCGCGGCCGCTCGTCACGAAACTGCTGCCGTCGCACAGGAACAGGTTCGGGATATCGTGCGTACGGTGGTAGCGGTCGACCACCGACCGCTGCGGGTCATTGCCCATGCGGCACGTGCCGAGCAGGTGGACGGCGATGTTCGACTCGCTGACCGCGTTGCGCCAGACCTTGCGTGCGCCGGCAGCCGCCAGGATCTCCGCCGCGCGGTCCTGCAGCCAGGCCGCGAACTTGAGATCGTCGGGATGATCCTTGTAGGTGCAGCGCATCGCCGGCAGGCCCCACGCGTCCTTGAGTGCGGGGTCGAGCGATACGCTGTTGGCCTCGACCGGCAGTGAGGTCGTGTGGCCCTGCGCGAGCATGGTGCGCGGGAATTCCCGCAGGTGGTCCTTGTAGGCCTTGCCCCACTGCCGGCCGGGCGGCCCGCCCAGCGTCCAGACCGCCGGGTTCGGGCCGATGCGCGCATCGATGCCGCCGCCGCCGTAGAAGCCGCGCCGCGGGTCGGAGTCGTAGTAGTCGTGCACGACGCGCGTCGCCTGCACGCTCTTGTACTCGTTGAGCTCGTGCTCGAAGACGCCGAAGGTCTCGGCGCCCTGGTTGAACATCAGGTGCTTGCCGACCAGGCCGCTCGAGTTGGCGAGACCGTCGGGAAAGCGCGCGTTCGCCGACATCAGCAGCAGCCGCGGCGTCTCGGCGCCGTTCGCGCAGACCACGACCGCGCGTGCCTTCTGGAAGTGCTCGCGGCGCTGGCGGTCGAAGTAGTGCACGCCGGTGACCCGCCCCTGCGGGCTGGTCGCGAGGCGGAACACGTAGCTCTCGCTGCGCACCTCGCAGCGGCCGGTCGCCTCCGCCTCGGGGATCATCGTGTAGAGCGTCGACGCTTTGGCCTGCGCCTCGCAGCCGAAGCCCATGCAGAAGCCGCAGTGGATGCACGCCGGGCGGCCGCGGTATGGCTGCGAGGCGATCGCGAGCGGCGCCGGAAACGGGTGCAGGCCGAGCTTGCGCGCGCCGCGCTCGAGCAGCACGCCCGAGGACTTCACCGGCATCGGCGGCATCGGGTAGGGACGCGACCGCGGCGGCTCATTCGGGTGCGTGCCGGCGAGCCCCGAGACGCCGATCTCCCAGTCGACTTTGGCGTAGTACGGCTCGAGCTCGGCGTAGCTGATCGGCCAGTCCTCGAGCGCCGCGCCGGGAATCGCGCCGAGCCCGCTGCGCTCGTGGAAATCGATCTCGTGGAAGCGCCAGAAGTTGCCGGTGAAGTGCACCGTGCTGCCGCCGACCATGCGCGCGTAGCTGAGCGGCAGCCACGCGCCCGGATCCGGCAGGCCGGCGTTCTCGTCCGGGGTCCTGCGGAACGTCTGCGGGCTCTCGGCCGGTCGGTTGGTGAGGCCATAGTTGAACCAGTACTTGAGCTCGTCGTGCTCGAAGTCCGTCGAGGCGAAGCGCGGGCCCTGCTCCATGACGACCACGCCGAAGCCCGCCTGCGAGAGCTCGCGGGCCATGACGCCGCCGGCGGCGCCCGAGCCGACGACGATGAAGTCGACCTGCTCCGAGTCGCGGTAGCGGCGCGTCATGCGCCCGCCGGCGGTGGCACGAAGCCCGGATAGTCGCGGTCGTAGTAGCCGAACGGCGGCGTGAACCCGTGCCGGTCGTCGAAGCCGATCAGCTGCCAGCCGACGCCGCCGCGGTTGCCGCCGTAGGCGGGCAGCGCGAACATGCCGAGCAGCGTCAGCAGGCGCAGCATGCCGAAGAAGTCCGTGCTCTCGACCTGCTCGAGGAACGCGAGCTGCGTGGCGGCGTCCGCCGCGCTGAAGTCGCCCGGCGGGTGGGCGGCGGCGAAGCGCGCCCTGAAGTCGGCGAGGCCGGCACGGAATGGTGCCGCGCCGGCCGCGGCCCAGGTCTGCAGCGAGCGGTCGATGAAATAGACCGCACCCGCCTCGCGGGCGCCGGGCGTCTCGTCGGTGGGCACGATCTGCGCGGCAATCGCCTCGACGAGGGCCGCCTCGTCGGGCGCGAGCACGCCGAGGGCGGCCGGACCCGGACCCGGACCCGGATCCGCGGCCGCGAGCGCCGCGTGCGCGTGCGCGGCCGCGATGCCGGGCCAGTGCACCGCGAGCCATGCGGTGCCGAGGCCCGCGCCCGCGCCGCCCAGGAACTGTCGTCGGGAACGTGTCGACTGCTGCACCGATGCTCCTTGCAGAATGCCGCGGTCGTCCCGGCCGCGACCTGTGGTCGCACCGTGGCCGTTGCGGGCACCTCGTCCCGGGCGTGTCGAGCCCCCTGTGCCGGCCGCCATCTGCGTGGTCTTGCCGGACGCCCGTAGGATGCACGCGACGGTGCCCGACGCGCAATCACCAGCGCGCAGCGGTGCCGCCGGCGCCGGCGGCGGTCAGCCCTTCTTGAGCAGCTCGTCGCGCAGCGCGCGGCGCAGGATCTTGCCGACGTTGGTCTTGGGCAGCTCGTCGCGGAAGTAGATGTGCTTGGGCACCTTGTAGCCGGTGAGGTCGGCGCGCGCGAAGTCGATCAGCTGCTCCTCGGTCAGCGCCGGGTCCTTGCGCACGACGTACACGGCGACGACCTCGCCCGAGCGCTCGTCGGGTTGCGATACGGCCGCGACCTCCAGCACGCCGGGGTGGCGCGCGATCACGGCCTCGACCTCGTTCGGGTAGACGTTGAAGCCCGACACCAGGATCATGTCCTTCTTGCGATCCTCGATGTAGACGAAGCCGGCCGCGTCGATGCGGCCGACGTCGCCGGTGCGCAGCCAGCCGCCATTGATCATCACGTTGGCGGTCTCGTCCGGCCGGTTCCAGTAGCCGCGCATCACCTGCGGCCCGCGCACGCACAACTCGCCCACCTCGTTGATGCCGAGCTCGCCTCCCGAGTCGTCGCGGACCGAGATCTCGGTCGACGGCACGGGCAGGCCGATCGAGTTGTTGAAGCCGACGCCGCGCGGGTTGGTGGTCGCCACCGGCGAGGTCTCGGTCAGGCCCCAGCCCTGCAGCAGCTCGCTGCCGGTGAGCGCCTTCCAGCGCTCGGCGACCGCGCCCTGCAGAGCCATGCCGCCGGCGACGCAGGACACGATCCGCGAGAAGTCGACCGTGGCGAAGTCGGGCGTGTTCAGCAGCCCGTTGAACAGCGTATTGACGCCGTAGTAGACCGAACAGCGATACTTCTTGAGGTCGCTGATGAACGCGGGCATGTCGCGCGGATTGGTGATCAGAATGTTATGGCCGCCCTCGTGCAGCCAGACGAGCGCGATCGAGGTCAGCGCGAAGATGTGATAGAGCGGCAGTGCGCCGACGATGACCTGCTGCTCGTCGGGATTGAGGGTGAACTGCCCGAGCCAGGCGTGGGCCTGCAGCGTGTTCGCGACCATGTTCCGCTGCGTCAGGATCGCGCCCTTCGACACGCCCGTCGTGCCGCCGGTGTACTGCAGGAACGCGACGTCGTCGAGCGTGAGGCCCGGGTCGCTGAGGTTGACCCACTTGCCCTGCTCGAGCACGTTCAGGAACGAGTGCGCGCGCGGCAGCGTGTAGCGCTTGACCTGCTTGCGGACGTTCCTGAGCACGAAGTTGACCAGTGGCCCCTTGGGGAAGCCGAGCAGGTCGCCGATGCCGGTGACGATGACCTCCTCGACGTCGGTCTCGTCGAGGCACGCCTCGAGCACGTGGGCGGCGTTCTCGAATACCACGATCGCCTTGGCGCCGGAGTCCTTGAGCTGGTGCTCGAGCTCGCGGTGCGTGTAGAGCGGGTTGGTGTTGACGACCGCGAGGCCGGCCCTGAGCGCGCCAAAGAGCGCGATCGGGTACTGCAGGATGTTCGGCATCATCAGCGCGATGCGGTCGCCGCGCTTGAGGCGTGCCTCCTTCTGCAGCCAGGCGCCGAAGGCGCGGCTCATCGCCTCGAGCTGGCGGTAGGAAATCGTGCGGCCGAGGCTGGAGTACGCGGGGCGGTCGGCGTAGCGCGCGCAGGACTCATCAAACAGGTGCGCGAGCGAGCGGTACTGCTCGGGATTGATCTCGGCGGGCACGCCCGCCGGGTAGGACTTCAACCAGAGCTTGTCCACACGCACCCCGTCGCTTTGTTGCATCGCAATATGCCGATCCCGGCCGGCTGCCCGTTACGCTATCCAGCGCCCCCCCGGCGCGCAAGCGAGCAAACCGCGCCGCGCCTTCGCGGCGCGTCGTGCTGCGCCGTCGCGTCGCCTCAGGGAACCGGCCCGCGCAGCGCGAGCACGCGCTCCCGCAGGCCCTCGGGCGTCACCGCCGCCGGCTCGACCTGCGCGCCGACGACCACGTTGATGCGCGCCCACAGTCGTCGCGGCAGGTAGCGGGAGAGGCCCGGGTAGCGGCGCGAGAACGCCGAACCCCACAGCCCCGAGAGCGCCACCGGCACCACCGGCACCGGCCGCTCCTGCATGATGCGCATGACGCCCGGCCGGAACTCGCCAACCTCGCCGTCCGCGGTCAGCCGCCCTTCCGGGAAAATGCAGACGAGTTCGCCGGCCGCGAGCTCCCCGAGCACCTGCGCGAACGCCGCCTCGCGCACCGCCAGGTCCTCGCGCGCCGAGGCGATCGGGATCGCCTTCATGCCGCGGAACACGAAGTTGGCGAGCGGGATGCGGAAGATCGACGCCTCCATGACGAAGCGCATCGGCCGGTGCACCGCCGCCGACAGCACCAGCGCGTCGGCGAAGCTGACGTGGTTGCAGACCACGAGCGCCGCGCCCGTCGCGGGCACGTGCTCGAGGCCGGTGACCCGGATCCGGTACAGCACCCGTGCCACCAGCCAAGCGAGGAAGCGCAGCAGGAACTCCGGGACGCGTGCGTAGATGAAGGCGGCGACCGCGAAGTTCAGGATCGCGCACACGAGCAGCAGCGCCGGGATCGTCACCCCGCGCACCAGCATCACCGCGCCGAACAGCGACGCCGCGACCATGAAGATCGCGTTCCAGACGTTGTTGGCACTGATCACCCGGCTCATCACCTCGCGCGGCGTGCGCCGGTTGATGAGCGCGTACAGCGGCACAATGTACAGGCCGCCGGAGACGCCGACCGCGACGACGTCGAACACGACGCGCCACGCGCCGTGCGTGGCCAGGAACTCGAGCGCCGCGAGCGGCGCGCCGGCGGGCGTCGGCGGCGTCGCGAAGAAGATGTCGGCGCCGAAGACTGTCAGGCCCAGCGAGCCGAGCGGTACGAGCCCGATCTCGAGCCGCCGCCCCGACAGCCGCTCGCACAGCAGCGAGCCGGCGCCGACGCCGAGCGAGAAGCCGACCAGCAGCAGCGTCACGACCTGCTCGGTGCCGTTCAGCACCTGCTTGGCGTACAGCGGCACCTGGGCGAGCACCAGGACGCCGTAGAACCAGAACCACGAGATGCCGAGCACGGCGAGGAACACGATCGGGTCGCGGCGCGCCGCGCGCAGGTTCGCGAACGTCGCGCGCCACAGGTTCCAGTCGAGCGCGAGCGCCGGCACCGCGGGCCTGAGGCGCGGGATCGCGAGGCTGAACGCGAGGCCCGCGGCCGCGATGCCGGCCAAGGTCGTGATCACGAGCCACAGGTCGCCGCGCTCGGCCAACAGGCCCGCGAGCAGCGTGCCGAGCAGGATCGCGAGGAAGGTCCCCATCTCGAGCAGCGCGTTGCCGCCCACGAGCTCGTCCTCGACCAGCACCTCGGGCAGCAGACCGTACTTCGCGGGCGAGAAGAACGTCGAGTGCGCACCCATCAGCAGCAGCGCGGCGAGCAGCACCGGCATGTTGTGGCTCGCGAAGCCGGTGCCGGCCAGCAGCATGATGCCGACCTCGCAGACCTTGACGATGCGCAGCACCAGCACCTTGTCGTACTTGTCCGACAGCTGGCCGGCGAGCCCCGCGAACAGCACGAACGGCAGGATGAACAGCCCGCCGGCGAGGTTGGTCAGCAGCGCCGGCTTGATCGAGGTGAACTGCGCGGCGTGGTAGGTCGCGATGATGACCAGCGTGTTCTTGTAGACGTTGTCGTTGAAGGCGCCGAGCGCCTGCGTGCCGAAGAACGGCAGGAAGCGTCGCTCGCTGAGCAGCCGGAACTGGCTCTCGCCGGCCATCAGCCGCCCGTCCGCGGCCGCGCGCCCAGGAGCGGCTCGAGGCCGCGCCAGACGGTGTCGAGGAGCGTGGGCTGCACCGCCGCCACCGGATGCAAGTAGTCGGCCTGGAAATTGCGTTCCTCGGTCGCGATGCCGGCGAGCAGCGACGGCACGAGCGGCACGCGTGCGGCCGCCGCGACCGCGGCGAAGCTCTTGAAGTACTCCTCGGTGTACTGCGGCCCGTAGTTGCTCGGCAGCCGCGTGCCGACCAGCAGCACGCGGGCGCCGGCGGCCCGCGAGCGTGCGATGAGCTCGGCGAGATTGCGGCGCAGCTCCGCCAGCGGCAGGCCGCGCAGGCCGTCGTTGGCGCCGAGCTCGATGACGATGATCGCCGGGTGCTGCCGGTCCAGGACGCGCGGCAGCCGCGCGAGCCCGCCGGCCGTAGTCTCGCCGCTGACGCTGGCATTGACTACCCGGTACCCGTACCCTTGGGACGCGAGCCGACGCTCGAGGAGTGCCACCCAGCCGTCCTCGACGCGCAGCCCGTACCCGGCACTCAGGGAATCGCCGAGCACGACGAGCGCGGGCGCCGTCGGGCCATCGCCCGCTGCGGCGCTGGTCGGCGCGGGTCCGGCGACCAGCAGCGCGGCGAGGATGCCGACGAGGCGCGCGCCGCGCCACAGCCAATGTGCGAGGTTCAAGTTGCAGGTACTCGAGTCACGCCACGTCAGCAAGGAGGTTAGCAGTCCCGACGGAACGCTGACCATCGTCGATGATGTCAGCTTCACGGTCGAGCGCGGCCAGTCGCTGGCGATCGTCGGGCCTTCGGGCTCCGGCAAGTCGACGCTGCTCGCGATCCTCGCCGGCCTCGATACGCCGACGCGCGGCGCGGTGTTCCTGAACGGCACCGAGCTCACGGCGCTCGACGAGGACGGCCGGGCGGCTGCCCGGGCGCGCCACGTCGGCTTCGTGTTCCAGGCCTTCCACCTCGTGCCGTCGCTGACCGCGCTCGAGAACGTCATGCTGCCGCTCGAGCTCGCCGGCGCGGCCGACGCGGCGTCGGCCGCGCGGCTCGCGCTCGAGCAGGTCGGGCTCGCCACCCGGCTCGGCCACTACCCGCGGCAGCTGTCGGGCGGCGAGCAGCAGCGCGTCGCGCTGGCGCGCGCCTTCGTCGGCCGGCCGGACGTTCTGTTCGCCGACGAGCCGACCGGCAACCTCGACACCGCGACCGGCGCGCGCGTCGCGGAGCTCCTCTTCGGCCTCAACCGCGCCTCGGCGACGACGCTGATCCTCGTGACCCATGAGCGCGACATGGCGCGGCGCTGCGACCGGGTGCTCGAGCTCGACGCCGGCCGGCTGGTCGGCGGCTGAGGGCGGGCCATGAAGGCGTTCAAGTTCGCGCTCGTGGCCCTGGTGCGCGACGCCCGGGGCGGCGAGCTCGGCGTGCTGTTCTGGGCCATCGTCGTCGCGATCGCGGCGCTGACCGCGGTCGGCTTCTTCACCAGCCGCGTCGGCCAGGGGATCCGCGAGCAGGCCGGCGCCGTGCTCGCGGCCGACCTCAGGCTCGAGTCGGGCCGGCCGCTCGAGCTCGACGGGCCGTACGGCCACGAGGCGCGCGCCCGCGGGCTCGGCACCGCGCGCCTCGTCAGCTTCGCGAGCGTCGTGTTCGCGGGCGGGGCCAACCAGCTCGTGACGGTGCTCGGCGCGAGCGCGGGCTATCCGCTGCGCGGCGCCCTCAGGCTCGCCGCGGCGCCGTACGCCCCGGGCCGGCCGGTCACCGGCATCCCGGCGCGCGGCGAGGCGTGGGCGGACCCGCGGCTGCTGGCGCGCCTCGACGTGCCGGTCGGCGGCACGCTTGCGCTCGGCGCGCTGACGGTACGGGTCGCCGCGGTGCTCGACTACCGCCCCGACCAGGGCTCGGGCTTCGCCGACCTCGCGCCGACGCTGCTGATCAATGCCGACGACCTGGCCGCGACGCGCCTGCTGCAGCAGGGCAGCCGCGCGACCTGGAGCCTCCTGGTGGCAGGTCCGCCCGCCGAGCTCGGCGCGTTCGAGGCGTGGCTGCGCACACGCAAGAGCGCCGCCGAGCGGCTGATCGACGTCGGCGAGTCCAGCGAGCAGATGAAGTCCGCGATGCAGCGCGCGGCGCGCTTCCTCAACCTCGCCGCGCTCGTGACCGTGCTGCTGGCGGCCGTCGCGGTGGCAATGGGTGCGCGCCGCTACGCGGCGCGCCACCTCGACTCGGTCGCGCTGCTCAAGTGCATGGGGGCGAGCCAGCGCTTCGTGCTGCAGGTCACCTCCCTCGAACTCGCGTGCGTGGCCCTCGCGGGCGCGCTCGCCGGCACGCTGCTCGGCTTCGTCGCGCAGGCGGGCCTCGCCTACCTCGCCCGCGACCTGGTCAAGGCGGCGCTGCCCGCGCCGACG
The DNA here is from genome assembly GCA_963727685.1 of uncultured Pseudomonadota bacterium. Lineage (GTDB taxonomy): Bacteria > Pseudomonadota > Gammaproteobacteria > Steroidobacterales > Steroidobacteraceae > CAIKZZ01. The sequence continues at coordinate 13,168 of CAVSGY010000011.1, read as the reverse complement.
CTGGGGCCCGTCTGGCTCGGCATCGGCACCGCGGTCACGATGCTGGTCGGCTTCGCGCTCGCGCCGCTGCTCGAGCTCAGGCAAGTGCCGCCGGCGCGGGTGCTCCGGCGCAACCTCGAGCCGCCGCCGCTGCGCTTCGGGCTCGACCTACCTGACGGCCGCGGCGGCGCTCGCGGCGCTGCTGTACGGGCTCGTGCGCGACCCGCGCCTGATCGGCTACGCCGCCGGCGGCCTGGTCGCGAGCGGCGCGCTGCTGTTCGGCGCGGGACTCGCGCTCGTGCGCGCGACCCGCGGCCTGCGCGGCGGTGCCGGGGTCGCGTGGCGCTACGGCCTCGCCAGCGTCGCGCGCCGCGGCCGCGAGAGCGCCGTGCAGATCGTCGCCTTCGGGCTTGGACTGACGGTGCTGCTGCTGCTGGCGCTGGTGCGCAACGACCTGCTGCAGGACTGGCGGCGCAGCCTGCCGCGGGACGCGCCGAACCACTTCCTGATCAACATCGCGCCCGGCGACGCCGACGCGCTGAGCAGCTTCCTGGTCGACCATGACGTCGCGCGTCCGGCGCTCGCGCCGTGGGTGCGCGCGCGCCTGGTGGCGGTCAACGGCCAGCCGCTCAAGCAGCGCATGCCGAAGACCGACCGCGGCCGCGGCTTCGCCGAGCGCGAGCAGAACCTGAGCTGGTCGCGCGAGCTGCCGGCCGACAACCAGATCGTCGCTGGCCGCTGGTGGCAGAACCCGGACCCGGCACACCCGCAGGTGTCGGTCGCGACCGAGTTCCAGGAAGAGCTCGGGCTCAGCCTCGGCGACCACCTGTCCTTCGACGTCGCCGGCGAGACGGTGGTCGCCGACGTGACCAACGTGCGCAAGGTCCGCTGGGACGGCTTTCGGCCGAACTTCTTCCTGGTGTTCGCCCCGGGCGTGCTCGACACGGCGACCGGTACCCTGATGACCTCGGTGCACCTCGACGCCGCGCAGCGGCCGATGCTCGCCGAGCTCGTGCGCCGCTTCCCGAGCGTGACGGTGTTCGACGTCGAGACGCTGCTCGGCCAGGTGCGCGAGGTCATGGACCGTGCGGCGCTCGCGGTCGAGTACGTCTCGGCGTTCACGCTGCTCGCGGGCCTCGTGGTGCTGCTCGCCGCGATCCAGGCGACGCGCGACGAGCGCCGCTACGAGAGCGCGGTGCTGCGCACGCTCGGCGCGAGCCGGCGCACGGTACTGCTCGGGGTCGCCACGGAGTTCGCGACGCTCGGTCTGCTCGCGGGGGTCTTGGCCGCAAGCGCGGCCTCGATCGTCGGCTGGCTGGTCGCGACGCGCCTGTTCAACCTCGGCTACGCCTTCGATCCGTGGCTGTGGCTTGCCGGCCTCGGCGCCGGGGCGCTGATCGTCGGCGTCGCGGGGACGCTGGCGACGCGCCGCGTGGTGACGACGCCGCCGGCGACGACGCTCAAGGAAGGCTGAGCACTAGCTGCCGGCGTCGATCCGCAGGCGCAGTCGCCCGACGAGCTCGCCGTCGCCGCCGTGCAGGTTCACCGCCTCGAGCTCGACGTCGTAGACGCCGACGGCGAAGGCGGCGGTGTTGAACGCGAGCCTGAGGTCGCCGTTCGAGTCCTTGAGCTGATTGTCGAGCCGCGCGTAGTAGGTGCCGTCGTCGCGCTTGATCGTCACCTTGAAGAGCGTCGCCTTGCTGTAGGCGAGGCTGATGCGCAGGTCGGCCAGCGTCGGCGAGACGCGGCTGCCGATCGGGAAGGTCGGGACCGACTCCTCCGGCCGGCCGGGCTTCAGGCGCAGCACCGCCGAGCGGGTCGGCGCGTTCAATGACCCGACCGCCAGCTGGCCCTGGAGGTGCTGGTAGGCGGCGGCGGCGCTATGCTTGCCGCTCCACGCGGCAAGCGCCAGCAGCAGCGCGATCACGACCGTCGCGCCGAGCGCGGCCGGCACCCAGGGCTGGTGCCAGAAGCGCGGTGGCTGCTCGCGCCACTCGGTGCCGGTGTCGTCGAGCAGGCGCATCATGCGCTTGAGCGCATCGGGCAGGCCGATGCGCTCGACGAGCTCCGGCTGCTGGCGCACGACCTGCTCGAAGAAGCGGGCCTCCGGCGGCGTCAGGCGCCCGCGCAGATAGCGCTCCACCGTCTGCTTCTCGTCGAGTAGCTTGATGTCCATGCGAACGGATTTGCCCGGCGTCCAGCTGTGCGACATATTGCGCCGGCGGCGGGTGGCGGCGGCGCGAGCTTCGTCACACGACGGCACGGCGCCGCGCGCGTCTTTGAGATCCCCGTCGCAGATTGACCATGGTCGACCGCCCCATGCCCACCACCGACGCCGATTTCCTGGCCCGCCTCGAGGCGGGCAGCCTGCCGCCCGCCGAGTTCGACCACCGCGGCCACCTCCGGGCCGGGTTCCTGTACCTGCGCCGGCACGACTTTCCTGGTGCGTGCGTGGCGATGAAGACCTCGATACGGCGCTTCGCGGCCGCGCTCGGCAAGAGCTCGCTGTACCACGAGACGATGACGATCGCGTACCTCGCGCTGATCGCCGAGCGGCTCGCCGAGGAGCCGGCCGAACTCGGCTTCGACGCCTTCCTCGCCCGTTACCCGGAGCTCGCGAGCGTCGCTTACTTCCGGCGCTACTACCCGGCGGGCGAGCTCGACACGGCCGAGGCGCGCGCGACCTTTGTCCTGCCGCGCCCGCGCGGCCCGGCGTGCTAGCGGCGCCCGGCCCGGTGCGCGCGGTCGTCGCCCGGGGGCAGGCGCAAGTCGCGTCGCGTGCCGATGCGCTGTCCGCGCCCGGTTAAACTCCGCCGAGGAGCCCGCATGCCGCTGCCCCCCGAACTCGCCAGCCGTCGCAAGGCCGAGCGCGCAACGCTGATCGCGCGTCGACTCGCCGCGCCAGCCGCCGATCACGCGCGCTGGAGCGCGCGGATCGAGGCGGGCCTGCGCGAGGGCTTCGCGCAGCTCGCGGGCATGACGGTGGGCTTCTGCTGGCCGTACCAGGGCGAGTTCGATGCCCGGCCGTTCGTCCGCGACTTGCGGCGCCGCGGCGCCCGCGCGGCGCTGCCGGTCGTGGTCGCCAAGGGTGCCCCGCTCGAGTTCCGCGAGTGGTGGCCGGGGGTCGCGATGCTGAACGGCGTCTACGGCCTGCCGGTGCCGGACGGCACGGCGGTCGTGCGGCCGGAGGCGATGCTGATCCCGGCGGTTGGCATCGGCGCGACGGGCGACCGCCTCGGCTACGGTGGCGGGTTCTTCGACCGCACGCTCGCGGCCCTGCACCCCAAGCCGCTCGCCGTCGCGCTTGCCTTCGAGCTGTCGCGGATCGCGACGACGGTGCCGCAGCCGCATGACGTGCTGATGGACTTCGTCGTCACCGAGGCGGGCATCGAGGCGGCGGTCGACGGTGGCCTCGAGCAGATCAGCGCCACGGAATGCCAGCGCCGCGTCGCGGCGCTGCTGGCCGCACGTGGCTTGCTGCGCAGCAACATAGGGACGCCCCGGGCCTGAGTTTGGCGGCAGGGTATGTCAGACTCCGGATATACAATATATGACCTGTGCAGGCGGGTCGAAAAGGGAGATGTTCGTGCGTTCAGATATTGAGATTGCACAGGCGGCCACGCTCAAGCCGATCAACCAGATCGCCGCGAAGCTCGGTATCCCCGAGGACGCGCTCGACGCGTACGGGCGCTACAAGGCCAAGATTTCGATGGAGTTCATCGATGGCCTCAAGTCGCGGCCGAACGGCAAGCTGATCCTGGTCTCGGCCATCAGCCCGACGCCGGCCGGCGAGGGCAAGACGACGACCACGGTGGGCCTCGGCGATGCGCTCAACCGGATCGGCAAGAAGGCCGTGATCTGCCTGCGCGAGCCGAGCCTCGGGCCGGTGTTCGGCATGAAGGGCGGCGCCGCCGGCGGCGGCATGGCCCAGGTCGTGCCGATGGAAGACATCAACCTGCACTTCACCGGCGACTTCAACGCGATCGCGCTCGCCAACAACCTGCTGTCGGCGCTGCATCGACAACCACATCCACCACGGCAACGAGCTCGGCATCGACGTGCGGCGCATCACCTGGAAGCGGGTGATGGACATGAACGACCGGGCGCTCCGGGACATCACGGTCTCGCTCGGCGGCCCCGGCAACGGCTACCCGCGCCAGGACGGCTTCGACATCGTCGTCGCCTCCGAGGTCATGGCGATCTTCTGCCTCGCGACGAGCCTCAAGGACCTCAAGACCCGTCTCGGCAACATCGTCATCGGCTACACGCGCGACCAGAAGCCGGTCCGCGCGCACCAGCTGAAGGCCAATGGCGCGATGACGGTGCTGCTCCGGGAGGCGCTGAAGCCGAACCTCGTGCAGACGCTCGAGAACAACCCGGCCTTCATCCACGGCGGCCCGTTCGCGAACATCGCCCACGGCTGCAACTCGGTGCTCGCGACGCAGACGGCGCTCAAGCTCGCCGACTACGTCGTCACCGAGGCCGGCTTCGGCGCTGACCTCGGCGCCGAGAAGTTCATCGACATCAAGTGCCGCAAGGCCGGCCTCGAGCCGTCGGCCGCGGTGCTGGTGGCGACGATCCGCGCGCTCAAGTACCACGGCGGCTGCGACCTGAAGGAGCTCAACAAGGAGAACCTGGCGGCGCTCGAGAAGGGCATCGCCAACCTGGAGCGGCACGTCAACAACGTGCAGAACCACTACGGCCTGCCGTGCGTCGTGTCGGTCAACCACTTCACCTTCGACACCGAGGCCGAGTTCAAGCTGCTGCAAGCCAAGCTCGCGCATCTCAAGGTGCCGGTGATCTCGGCGCGGCACTGGGCCGACGGTGGCGCCGGGCGCCGAGGCCGTGGCGCGTGCGGTGGTCGAGGTTGCCGAGCGCGGCGGCAAGAAGTTCACGTACGTCTACGACGACGCCCTGCCGCTGTGGGACAAGATGAAGACGATCGCGACCAAGATCTACGGCGCGAGCGACATCAGCGCCGACAGCAAGGTCCGCACGCAGATCAAGCAGCTGCAGGAGGACTGGCTACGGCCACTATCCGGTGTGCGTCGCCAAGACCCAGTACTCGTTCTCCACCGACGCGCAGCTCAGGGGCGCGCCGTCCGGCCACACGGTCAACATCCGCGAGGTGCGGCTCGCCGCCGGCGCCGAGTTCATCGTCATGGTGTGCGGCGACATCATGACGATGCCGGGCCTGCCGAAAGTGCCCTCGGCCGACCACATCGACATCGACGAGCAGGGCCGGGTCGTGGGCCTGTTCTAGGCGCCCGCCGGCGGCGGGGTGGAGCCGATGAGCGCCAGCGGTTCCGCTCCCCGCGCCGAGCTCGTCCGCGGGCTCGGCCTGTGGGGCGCGATCGCCGTCAACGTCGCCAACATGATCGGCACCGGCGTCTTCTTGAAGACGCGGGTGATGACCTGCAACGTCGGCAGCCCGATGCTGGTGCTCGCGGTCTGGCTCGCCGCGGGACTCTTGACGCTGGCCGGCACGTTCTCGTACGCCGAGGTCGCGGCCATGATCCCGGAGGCCGGCGGCGACTACGTGTTCCTGCGCCGCGCCTACGGCCGCCTGACCGGCTTCCTCTACGGCTGGACCACCTTCGCGATCTACAAGTCGGGCTCGCAGGCCGCGCTCGCGGTGGGCTTTGCGATCTTCCTCAACGTCGCGCTCGGCGGCCTGCTGGAGGGCAACGCGCTCGAGGGCACGGTGCTCGGCCAGCCGCTGCATCTGTCCTGGCTCGCGGTGGCGGCGCTCGCCGCGATCTGGGCGGTCGCGTGGATCAACTGCCGCTCGGTTGCGACCGGCGGGCGCACGGCGATCGTGCTCACCGGCGCCAAGGTCGTGCTGCTCGCGGCGCTTGCGATCGGCGCGTTCGCGTTCGCCACCGGCCACTGGGCGCACCTGTCGCTGCCGGCGACGGGCGCGAGCTGCGAGGGCGTCGCGGCGAGCGCCCGGGGCGGCATCGCCGGCTTCGGTGCGGCGATGCTGGGCGCCCTGTGGGCCTACGACGGCTGGTCGAATGTCACGCCGCTCGCCGGCGAGATCCGGCACCCGGCGCGTGACCTGCCGCGCGCGTTCCTCGGCGGCATGCTGGCGGTGGGCGCGCTGTACCTCGCGGTCAACCTCGCCTACTTCTACGTGCTGACGCCGGCCGAGGTCGGCAGCGTCTCGGCGACCTCGTCGGTCGCGACCGAGGTCATGCGGCGCTTCGTGGGCCCGGCCGCCGTGACGCTCGCCGCGGTCGCGCTGATGCTGTCGGCGTTCGGCTCGCTGCAGGCCTCGGTGCTGTCGGGCGCACGGATCCCGTTCGCGATGGCGCGCGAGGGCCTGTTCTTCCGCGGGCTCGGCCAGGTCTCGCGCGGGACGCACGTGCCGGCGCGGGCCGTGATCGCCCAGGCCGCGTGGGCGAGCGTGCTCGCCGTGTCCGGTTCGTACGACACGCTGACCGACTCGGCGATCTTCGCCGTGTGGCTGTTCTACGGGCTGACGGCGGCCTCCTTGTTCGTGTTCCGCCGCACGATGCCGGACGCGGTGCGTCCGTACCGCGCCTTCGGCTACCCGCTGGTGCCGGCGGCGTTCATCGTCGTGACGCTGTGCCTGATCGCGAACACCTTCGTCGCAACGCCGCGGCTCGCGCTGGTGGGTGTCGCGGTGATGCTCGCCGGGCTCCCGTTCTACCTGTACTGGTCGCGGCAGTTGCCGGGCGTCACACGGCCGTAGCGGCCTTCGGGTCGGGCAGGTGCGGCAGCGCGTTGAAGCTGACGAGGCTGCGCTTGGGCCCGGAGTGCCGCACCTCGCTCAGCGCCGTGTTCCTGAGCACCGCCGACAGCTCGACGATGCGCTCGTCGTCGAGGCCCAGCAGCCAGCCGGCCGCCGAGGAGACGAGTCCGCCGGAGGTGAACGCGACCGCGCTGCCGGCGCCGACGCACATCGCGTCGAGCGCGCGCAGCGAGCGCGCCCGGAACTCCGCCCACGACTCGACCTCCGGCACCACCAGCGTACCGAGCGCCCAGTCGCGCATGACCTCGCGGTAGCGGCGGAAGAACTCGCGCTTGATCCGCTCGCGCGCGACGGCATCCTCGCCCGGATCGCGCACGCCCATCGAGGCGTGGCCCGACTCGGGCCGCCCGAGGGCGTGCCGCAGGACGGCGACGCCGTCGTGCTCGTCGAGCTCGGCAAGCTCCTGTGCCTCGGGCCACGGCAGGCCGCGCTCGGCGTAGGCGGCGGCGACCAGCTCCAGGGTCTCGCGGTGCCGGCGCCGCGGCCCGACGTAGGCGGTGTCGAAGCGGATGCCGTGGGCCGCCCAGTGGCGGCCGAGCGCGCGCGCCTGGTCGCGACCGTGCGCCGACAGCTCATCGTAGTCGGCGCTGAAGAACGACGCCTGCGCGTGCCGCACCAGTACCAGTTCGCCCATGAGTTCAGTGCCCCGCGTCGGCCGCCGCCGTCATCATCTGCTGCGCCGGCGCCTGGCGCGGCCCGCGCAGCGCGAGCACCAGCGGCAGCGTCACCAGCGTACACGCCGCCAGCAGGTAGAAGTCGTTGCAGTAGGCGATCGACGCCGCCTGGCGGCCGATCTCGCCGACGATGGCCGCGGTCGGCACGTTGGCGCCCGGGTCGGCGCCGACGATGAGCCAGCGGCCGGTCGCGTACGGCGTGAAGTGCTCGGTCAGGTAGCTCTGGTTGACCTGCGCCGAGCGCGCCAGCATCGCCACCGTCGCCGACACGCCGACCGAGGCGCCGACGTTGCGCAGCAGCGTCAAGAGCGCGCCCGCCTCGGTGCGCGCCCGGTCGGGCAGCGTCGAGTAGCTGACCAGCGTCAGCGGCATGAAGGTCAGCGGCGTGCCGAGGCCCTGGATCAGGCCGGTCAGCACCACCGCGCCCGCCGACGTGTCGACGCTGAAGCGAGCCATCATCCACAGCGACAACGCCGCCGCGCTGATGCCGATCGTCATCGTCAGGCGCGGCCCGATCAGGCTCGTCAGGCGCGCGCCGACCAGCATCGCCACGATCGAGGCCGCGCCGCGCGCCGCCATCAGCACGCCCGCCTGGGTCGGCGTGTAGCCCTTCAGCTGCTGCAGGAAGCTCGGCAAGAGCACGCTCGGGCTGATCACTGCGATGCCGATCGCGAACATCATCACCAGCGACACCGTGAAGTTGCGGTCCTTGAACAGGTGGATGTCTACGAACGGGTGGCGCGAGGTCAGCGAGTGGACGATGAACATGTACAGGCACACGGGCGCGGCGAACGCGTAGGCGACGATCTCGGTCGACTCGAACCAGTCGTTGCTCTGGCCGCGGTCGAGCATCAGCTGCAGCAGGCCGAGCGCCAGCGACAGCAGCACGAAGCCGGTCAGGTCGAACGGCCGGTGCGGATCCGCCGCGCGCTTCGGCATCGCCGCCATGAGCCCGAGCCAGGCGATCAGGCCGATCGGCGCGTTGATGTAGAACGCCCAGCGCCAGCTGAACGCGTCGGTGAGCCAGCCGCCGAGCGTCGGCCCGATCACCGGTCCGACCATGACGCCCATGCCCCACAGCGCCATGACCCGCGCATGCTGCTCGCGCGGGAACTCCCGGAGCAGCACCACCTGCGACAATGGCACGAGCGCCGCGCCGAACGCGCCCTGCACGGAGCGAAACAGCACCATCTCAGTCAGGTCGGTCGCGACCCCGCACAGCATCGACACCACCGTGAAGCCGGCGATGCAGGCGCCGAGCACGGCCCTGAGTCCATAGCGCATGCCGAGCCAGCCGGCGAGCGGGGTCGCGATCGCGCTGACGACGATATACGAGGTGATGATCCAGGCGGCCTGGTCCTGGGTCGCCTGCAGCGAGCCCTGGATGTGCGGCAGCGCGACGTTGACGATCGTCGAGTCGATCGCGTACAGCATCGTCGCCAGCACCGTGGCGGTGCCGAGCAGCCAGCGGGACGGGGCGGTGCTCACCATGACGGGGGTGCCGCGCGCCTCAGCGGCCGCGGCCGAGCCAGCGGTCGAAGCGCGCGTGCGGCCCGGTGTCGATCTCGACGATCGCGCTCATGCCGTCGCGCAGCGGCGGGTCGCCTGGCGCCGGGTCGAGCGCGACCCGCACGGCGATGCGCTGCACGACCTTGACCCAGTTGCCGGAGGCGTTCTGCGCCGGCAGCAGCGAGAACTCGGCGCCGGTCGCCTGCGCGATGCTCTGCACGCGCCCCCGCCACTCGCGGCTCGGGTAGGTGTCGATGACGACCTTTACCGGCTGGCCCGCCCGCACCCACTCGAGGTCGGTCTCCTTGAAGTTGGCCTCGACCCAGACGCTCCGGTCGCTGACGATCGCGAACGCCGGGCGGCCGACCTCGACGCGGCTGCCGACCTTCGGCAGGTGGCTGGCGACGCCCGCCTGCGGCGCCGCGAGGCGCGTGTGCGCAAGGTCGACGCGCGCCCGGTCGAGCTCGGCCAGCGCGGCGCGGACCTGCGGGTAGCTGTCGACTGGCTGGTCGGCGTTGCCGCCGAGGCGCGCCGCGAGCTGCGTGCGCTGCAGCTCGATGACGTCGATGCCGCCTTTGGCGAGATCCGCCGAGCGGCGCGAGCTGTCGAGCGTCGACAGCGGCGTCAGCTTGCGCTCGGCGAGCTCCTCCTGGCGCTTCAGGTCCTTGCCGGCGTACTCGGCCGCGAGGCGCGCCATCTTCGCCTCGCCCTCCTTCTCGCGGTAGCCGGCCTTGGCCGCCTCGAGCTCCGCGCGCGCCGCCGCGAGCCGCGACTCCGCGCCCGCCACGGCGATCTTGAACAGCGTGTCGTCGAGCACCAGCACCAGCTGGCCGGGCACGACCTGCTCGTTCTCCGCGACCTTCACCTCGCGCACGTCGCCTGAGACCTGCGGCGCGACGTCGACGCGGTCGCGCTGCACGTAGGCGTCGTCGGTGTCGACGTAGCGGCCGGCCGTGCCGTAGACATAGATGGCGACTGCGGCGACGACCACCGGCAGCACCCACAGCAGCAGGCGCCGCCGCCAGGGGCTGGCCGTTTCGCTGGCGACGTCGGTCTCGGGGCCGGACGCGGCATCCATGCTCAGGTCCCTCCGCTCAGGTTGTCGCTCAGCCTGCCGAGCAGCTTGAGCAGCGCGACGCGCTCGCGCGACGCGACGCCCTTGAGCGCCCGCGCGCCAGTCTCCTCCGCGATCTGCGCCATCCGCGCGACCAGCGGTGCGCCGCGCGCGGCGACATAGACGCGTACCGCGCGCCGGTCGCGGGGATCCGGCTGGCGCCGCACGTAGCCGCGATCGACCAGCCGGTCGACCATCCGGCACAGCGTCACGGGCGTGACGTCCAGCCGGTGCGCGAGCTCGGTCTGGTGCGAGCCCGGGATGCGGTGCACGTGGAACAGCAGCCGCGACAGCGCCGGCGTCAGCCCGAGGCCGGTGGCGCGCTGGTAGAAGTCGCGCTTCATCAGCCGCACGACGTCGCTCAGCAGGTAGCCGAGCGTGGGCTCCGCGGGGCGCTCAGCGGCCATGGCGCCCCCGGCGGATGCGATTAGCATTGCACATAGTTAGCAAAGCTTATCAAATACCGCGGGCGGCGTCGTGCGGCGCGTCGCAGTCGCGCGGTCGCGGGGGCGGGCGGGCAGGGGCCCGCGGGGCGCCGTGGCGCCCCGCGGGGCGGTCAGGCGACCTGCTGGCTCGGCAGCTCGGCGGGCGGCTCGGCGACGGCGTGCCGGCCGAGCTCGTGGGCCTCGAAGTCGTCGACGTGCACGAGGTCCATCACCTTGCGGTCGTAATCCTTGAGCTGCGCGGCCTCGGTCTCGGTGATGATGCCGGCAGCGAGCGCCTGCTGGACCTGGCCCGGCAGGTCGAGCGCGGTGACGCGGCCGGTCTTGACGCCCTCGACGCGGATGCGCTTCTCGATCGGCTCGGCCGCAAGCGACAGGCTGAGCGCCTCCTGCAGGAGGCCCAGCGGGTTGCCCGGCTCGACCGCGCGGTAGACGCCATGGGTCAGGCGGTCGCGGGCCTCGGACGGGGTCATGACGACGTCGACGATCTGCCGGCCGAGGCGGTCGTTCGGCGCCGAATAGGTGAGTCCGCGCGGGAAGATCAGCACCCGCATCAGGCCCGCGAGCCAGCGCAGCGGGAAGTTGCGCAGGAAGCCGTGCAGCTGCTCCTGGGCGCGGTACAGCAGGTGCCGGCAGGCCCACTCGACCATTGGCTGGTCGGCCTCCGGGCGGCCCTGGTTGTCATGGTGCTTGAGCACCATCGAGGCGAGGTACATCGACGACAGCACGTCGCCGAGCCGCGCCGACAGGTTCTCCGCCTTCTTGAGATAGCCGCCGAGCGACAGCATCGACACGTCGGCGGCGAAGGCGAAGCTCGCGCTGAAGCGGTTGATGTGCTGGAAGTAGCGGGTCGAGGCGCCGGCGTCGGGCACGCGCGTGAAGCGCGCCAGCGTCAGCGCCATCACGAGCGAGCGCGCCGCGTTCGACATCGTAAAGCCGATGTGGCCGAACAGCGCCTGGTCGAACTCGGCGAGGCCGCGCTCGCGGTTCGGGTCCTTGGCGGCGTTCATCTCCCGGAGCACGTACGGGTGGCAGCGCACCGCGCCCTGGCCGAAGATGATCAGGTTGCGCGTCAGGATGTTCGCGCCCTCGACCGTGATCGCGATCGGCACGGCCTGGTAGCCGCGGCCGAGGTAGTTCTTCGGTCCCAGGCACACGCCCTTGCCGCCATGCACGTCCATCGCGTCGTTGGCCACCAAGCGGCCGAACTCGGTGCAGTGGTACTTGAGCATCGCCGACGGCACCGACGGCTTCTCGCCGCCGTCGATCGCGCCGGCGGTCACCGAGCGGGCCGCGTCCATGATGTAGGTGAGCCCGCTCATCCGCGCGATCGCCTCGGACACGCCCTCGAAGCGGCCGACCGACATGTTGAACTGGTGGCGGATGCGGGCGTAGGCGCCGGTGGCAAACACGCCGGCCTTCGCGCCGCCGGTGCAGTTCGACGGCAGCGAGATGCAGCGGCCGACCGACAGCTGCTCGACCAGCATGCGCCAGCCCTGGCCGGCCATCTTCGCGCCGCCGATCAGCGCGTCGATGGGCACGAACACGTCCTTGCCCTGGATCGGGCCGTTCTGGAACGGCACGTTGAGCGGGAAGTGGCGCCGGCCGATCGTCACGCCGGGCGTGCCGCGCGGGATCAGCGCGCAGCTGATGCCGATGTCGGTCTTGTCGCCGAGCAGCTTGTCGGGGTCGAACATCCGGAAGGCGAGCCCGATCACCGTCGCGACCGGGGCCAGCGTGATGTAGCGCTTCTGGAAGTTGAGGCGGACGCCGATGACCTCGCGCCCCTGCCACAGGCCCTTGCAGACGACGCCGGTGTCGGGGATCGAGGCGGCGTCCGAGCCCGCGCGCGGGCCGGTCAGCGCGAAGCACGGCACGTCCTCGCCGCGCGCGAGGCGCGGCAGGTAGTACGACTTCTGCTCGTCGGTGCCGTAGTGGAGCAGCAGCTCCGCCGGTCCCAGCGAGTTGGGCACGGCGACGGTGGAGCTTAAGGTCGCGCTCTTGGACGACAGCTTCACGAGCACGCACGAATGGGCGTAGGCGGAGAACTCGAGGCCGCCGTACCGCTTCGGAATGATCATCGCGAAGAAGCCCTTGCGCTTGAGAAAGTCCCACACGGCCGGCGGCAGGTCGCCGAGCTCGTGCGTGATCTCCCAGTCGTCGGCCATGCGGCACAGCTCCTCGCACGGCCCGTCGAGGAAGGCTTGCTCCTCGGCCGTCAGCTCCGGCCGCTTCGCCGACAGCAGCTTGTCCCAGTCTGGCCCGCCGGTGAACAGCTCGCCGTCCCACCACACGGTGCCCGCCTCGAGCGCCTCGCGCTCGGTCGAGGACATCGGCGGCAGCATCCGCCGGTAGGCGAGCAGGAACGGCTTGGTGATGAAGGCGAGCCGCAGCGGTGCCAGGTTGAGCAGCACCATCGGGGCGAACAGCACCCATACCACGGCCTTCCACGGCCAGCCGGCGCCGCCCCACAGCGTGTAGGCGATCATCAGCGCGCCGAGCACCAGCGTCGCTCGCGCGAGGCTCGAGCGCCCGTAGGCGAGGTAGAGGGCCGTGCCGGCGAAGACGATCAGCCAGACGAGGCTCAGCATGGGTGGCTCCGAGCCGAGGGTTGTAGGATCGATAATACCGAAAGAAATCGGCAATAGGATCAGCAGTTTGATAAAAAGAA
>CAVSGY010000010.1:0-142396 GCA_963727685.1 uncultured Pseudomonadota bacterium | reverse complement strand
CCGCCCTCGTCACCTCGAGGGTCGAGTCGCGGCCGCGCTCGAGCTCGGCGACGCGCTCGGGGCGGATGTCGAAGCCGACGTCTCGAGCTTGCCGAACTCGACCGCGAGCGGCAGCCCGACGTAGCCGAGTCCGACGACGCCCACCCGACAGTTCCTAAGACTCATCTTGCGTGTGGCCATTTTCCATCTCAGCCGTGGTTTGAAGCGGCGACATATAGCCGCTCGACCCGCCGCTCACCGTTACGGCAGACCGCCAGCGTGGCGACAGTGTGATGTCGGTCACGCGACCGCCGTACGGTCCGGAGCCCGGAACAGGCACTTGCCCTTGCTGGCCTTGGCGACCGCGTCGAGCGCCCGTTCGTGGGCCTCCAGCTCCTCGGCGTTTGCGCGGATCAGCGGAATCTCGACCACGCCGCGACGCCTGGCGCGGCGCGCGCCCGGCGCTGCCGCCCTCCTCCTCCCGCGCGTGCAGCGTCAGGCGCCCTGGCCGCCGGTCATCGCCAGGTAGACGTCGGCGAGGATCCTGGCGTCGAGCAGCGCGCCGTGCAGCTCGCGGTTCGAGTTGTCGACGCGGTAGCGCTTGCAGAGGGCTCGAGGCTGTTGCGCTGGCCGGGATGGAGCTGGCGCGCGAGCGCGAGCGTGTCGAGGATCGTGCACAGGTCCGTCAGCAGCCGCTGCGGCGGCGGCAGCCGGCCGAACTCGTGGTCGATGAAGCCGACGTCGAAGGGCGCGTTGTGGATGATGAGTTCGGCGCCGCTGACGAAGGCGACGAAGTCCTCGACGATCTCGGCGAAGCGCGGCTGGTCGGCGAGGAAGGCGCTCGACAGGCCATGCACCGCCTGCGCGCCCGGGTCGATGTCCCGTTCCGGGTTCAGGTAGCGCTGGAAGGTGCGGCCGCTCGGGCGGCGGTCGACGAGCTCGACGCAGCCGATCTCGATGATGCGGTGGCCCTGGGCGACCTCGAGGCCGGTGGTCTCGGTGTCGAGAATGATCTGGCGCATGGGCCTCCGCGGTCGGGACGAGCCGCTAGCTTACGACGCCCTCGGAGCGATGGCCCGGTCGGTCAATACCATTGTCATCTGATGCGAGATGCTGTAGCATCTTATGCATGAGAACCACGCTCGACATTGCGGACGACGTCTCGCGGCGGCGAAGGGAAGGGCGCGCCGCGACGCGCACGGCCGCCGCGATGCTCAGCATCTGCCGCGCGCTCGGCCACCGCCCGCCGCGACCGCGCGCCGAGCGGCGACGTCGCCGCTCGCGCCGCGCGGGGTCGTCACGCTGCCGCCCGGTTGGCGGGCTTGTCGGCGCGCCGGTCGCCGTCGCGGCCGGGGTTTCCTCGGCACGGCGCCACTCGATCTCCTGGCCGGCGCAGCGCCTCGAGCCGTTGCCACGGGTCGCGGTCGTGACCGGTCGCCTGGTCCGCGGTCATCCCCGTACGCGCGTCTTCCAGCGCGGCAGCGAATCGCGGTTGCCTTCGCCGGTCCCCATCGCGATTCTGGCCGGACGACGTCAGCCTGCTCGATCCCGCGATCGCGGATCCGTCGCGGATCCACTGGCCGCGCCAGCTCGCGGACCTCTTTCTCCTCGCGCTCGCGGTACGGCACCGCGGCCGGCTCGTGACCTTCGACATTCGATCGCACTCGGGCCGTGCGCGGCGCGGCGCGCCACCTGCACCGGCTCTGAGCGGCCCGCAGTACTCCCCGGGCGGCGCACGGGTCCGGGCGTCGCGAATCTGGCTGATTTCGCGACCAATCGCGATTGACATGTGGAGCACATGCAAGCACGGTTCGGAGCATGCCCAAATGATCCAGATGCGTCACGTCCCGATGCGCTGCACCGCAGGCTCAAGGCGCTCGCGGCCCAGGAAGGCATGTCGCTGTCGGACTACCTGATCCGCATCGCCCGTACCGTCGCCGAGCGGCCTTCTGCGGCGGAGTTCAGGGCACGCCTGGCGCTGCGATCCGCCGTCGAGCCGAAGACGCCCGCGGCGGAAGTCGTCCGACTGGAGCGCGACGCGCGGTGATGGTCGTCGACGCGTCGGTGGTACTCGACGTGCTCCTGCGGACAACTCGCGGCCGGACGGCCGCGGAGCTGCTGTTCGCGCCAGGGGAGAGTCTGCACGCGCCGCACCTTCTGGATGTCGAGGTGGCGCAGGCCCTGCGGCGCTGGGAGCGGCTGGGGAACTGCCGACGGCGCGCGCGGTGGCGGCCCGCGAAGACCTCGGGCAGCGCCGGTCGCGCGCTACGGGCACGTGGAACTGCTACCCCGGATCTGGTCGCTGCGGGCCACGATGACGGCATCCGACGCCGCGTACGTCGCGCTGGCCGAGGCCCTCGACGCGCGCGCGCGACCCCCAGGCGGGCAGACTCGTCAAAGTCGTCGATGAGCGTTACAGCACGCGAGCTTGCAGCAGCTGCGGAGCCTTAACTGGCCCGACAGGACTGGACAGGCTCGTTGTAAGGCAATGGCAGTGTCCGGGGTGCGCTGTGACCCATGACCGCGACGTCAACGCCGCGAAGAACCTGCTCATTGTCGGGGTGCGGTCAAGGGCCCTTCGAGGTCCGCCACCCTCCGTCCGCGGGAACGCGTCGTCACGCCGTCAGTCGCCGTCGAACTCGACATCCCGTCGATGTGGCACGGAGAGCGACTGGCGGCGGGGCGGCATGAGCACCTGCCAACTGCTCACCTTCGACGCGCGGCTCGCCCGCGCGGCGGGCCCGCACGGCCCGGCGAGGCTACTGCAGTAGCTCGTCGATGCCGCGGTTGGCGAGCTCATCGGCGCGCTCGTTGCCGTCGTGGCCGAGTGGCCCTTGACCCAGTGCCACTCGATCTCGTGGCCGGTGACCAGCTCGTCGAGCCGCTCCCACAGGTCCTGGTTCTTGACCGGCTTCTTGTCGGCGGTCTTCCAGCCGCGCTTCTTCCACTGCGGCAACCACTCGCGGATGCCGTTGCGCACGTACTGCGAGTCCGTGTAGAGGTCGACCTTGCAGCGGCGCTTGAGCGCCTCGAGGCCGCGGATCGCGGCCGTCAGCTCCATGCGGTTGTTGGTGGTCAGCGCCTCGCCGCCCCACAGCTCCTTCTCGGTCGCGCCTGGACGAGCAGCGCGCCCCAGCCCCCGGGACCCGGGTTGCCGCGGCAGGCGCCGTCGGTGTAGATGCGGACTCGTCCCTCATGTCGGCTCCACGACCGCCCCCGAAAGCGCCGGCGCGCTGCGCCGCCGCGGCCGGATCGGTGTCAGCGTGTAGACGCGCTTCCTGGCCTTGAGGAGGTAGGCGTTGCCGAGCCGGCCGTCGAGGTGGCGGCCGAAACGCTCGAGGCCGCGTGCGAAGGCGCCGGTCGCGACGCCTCGACCGGCAGGACGTGCAGGAAGCGGTGCACCTCGACGACCTCGAAGCCGAGCAGCCTGCAGCCAGTCCCGGAGCCGCCCGCGCGACAGGAGCCGATGAGCCCCGGCGGGAAGCCCCGCCGGCCCAGGTGGTGGCGCAGCGCCCAGGGCCCGCCGGGCTCGAAGCCCAGGATCAGGACGTGTCCCTCGCCGACCAGCACCCGCTCGACCTCCCGCAGTACCTCGTGCGGCTCCGGCTCGAACTCGAGCGTGTGCGGCAGCAGCACCGCGTCCACCGACAGCGTCTGGATCGCGAGCGAGGCGGCGTGGCTCACGCAGTCGCCGCGCGCACCGGCTTCGGCGACGAGGCCGCGCCGCGGCGTGCGCGCGAGCGGCAGGAAGGCATCCGGCGGACCCCAGTGGCCGATCTGGATGAAGTGCGCGCCGAACACGTCCTCGAGGGCGCCGGCGAGCTCGGCGCGCTCCGCCTCGATCAGCAGCCGCCCGAAGGGCCCGCGAGCCATTCATCGAGTGCCACGGCGGGCGTAACGGCATCGGGGCGGCCTGACATGCGCCGAGAATACCGGCCTTGCGCGGGAGGGCCACCGAGAAAAACGCTAGCAATCCGAGAGAGTTATGGGTTAAATACGACCCGCTTCGCAGGTCCGCGACCGGGCACCGCGCAACCTTCACCGGGTCGCTGGTCTCGAGCAAGGACATCCGCCGCCGATGGGACGTGAGCTGAACGCAAATCCCTACCTGCCGATCGGAACTCGCGGTCACGCGCGTCCCGGCCTTCGAGGACAACTACTTCTGGTTGATCCACGGCGCAGGGGCGTCGGCACGCAAGGTCGCGGTCGTCGATCCGGGCGATGCGCCAACCGTGCTCGCGGCACTCGAGGCACAGGGCCTCGAACTCGCCGTGATCCTCGTGACGCACCACCACGCCGACCACATCGGCGGCGTCGCCGCGCTCGCGGACCGCTTCCACGTCCCGGTCTACGG
The DNA here is from genome assembly GCA_963727685.1 of uncultured Pseudomonadota bacterium. Lineage (GTDB taxonomy): Bacteria > Pseudomonadota > Gammaproteobacteria > Steroidobacterales > Steroidobacteraceae > CAIKZZ01. The sequence continues at coordinate 138,063 of CAVSGY010000010.1, read as the reverse complement.
TCCCGCCCGGGAGGACATCCCGGGGCGCACCACCGCCCTTGCCGAGGGCGATGAAGTCGCCCTGCCGGCCCTGGGCCTGCGCTTTCGGGTCTACGACGTGCCGGGCCACACCGCCGGCCACATCGCCTACTACGGCCATGGCGCGCTCTTCTGCGGCGACACGCTCTTCAGCGGCGGCTGCGGGCGGCTGTTCGAGGGCACGCCGGCGCAGATGCTGAGTTCCCTCGACAAGCTCGCGGCGCTGCCGCCCGAGACGCGCGTCTACTGCGCGCACGAGTACACGGCCGCGAACCTCAAGTTCGCAGCGGCAGTCGAGCCCGGACAATGCCGCGCTCGCGAGTACCGCGGCCTCGTGACGCGCGCTTCGGGCACGCAACGAGCCGACCATCCCGACGACGCTCGGGCTCGAGTCGCGCATCAACCCGTTCCTGCGGACGCGCCTGCCGAGCGTGCGCGAGGCCGCCGCGGCCCACGCCGGCCAGGCCCCCGCCGACGACGCCGCCGCCTTCGCGGTCGTCCGCGAATGGAAGAACGGTTTCCGCTGATGCCGGCCCCGCCCGGCCGCACCCAGGCCTGCGCTGGCACTCTCGCTGGGGCCGCTCGCCGCGGCACTGCCGGCGGCTGCGCGACGCCGGCGCCGAGGGACCCAGGCAGCGACTGGCCGATGGTGCCCTCGACCCGGGTCGCGCGCGCGGCCCCGCCGGCCGAGGTCGCCGAGCCCGCCCCGCCGCACGAGAACGCGTCCGCGGAGCCGACCACCGAGTCGCTCGTGAGCTCGCCGGTGCCGCCCGAGTCCTCGCCGCTCGCGGAGCTGCCCAACATCTTCGATCGCATCCGGCTCGGCTACAAGCTGCCGGAGGTCGCCGACCGCTCGATCGACGGCCAGGTCCGCTTCTTCGCCGGCAAGCCCGACTTCCTCGACCGGACCTTCGAGCGCGCCGAGCACTACCTCTACTACGTGGTCCGCGAGCTCGAGGCCCGCGACATGCCGCTCGAGCTCGCGTTCCTGCCGGTCATCGAGAGCGCCTACAACCCGTACGCCTACTCGCGGGCCCGTGCCGCCGGCATCTGGCAGTTCATCGCGCCGACGGCGCGCCGCTACGACGTGCGGGTCAACTGGTGGCAGGACGGGCGGCGCGACATCGTCGACTCGACGCGCGCGGCGCTCGACTACCTGTCGGAGCTGCACACGATGTTCGACGGCGACTGGTTCCTCGCGATCGCCGCCTACAACTGCGGCGAGGCCGCCGTGCAGCGCGCCGTCACGAAGGCGCGCCGCGCCGGCAAGCCCGCCGACTTCTGGCACCTGAAGCTGCCCAAGGAGACGCACGGCTACGTGCCGGCGCTGCTCGCGATGGCGCGCATCGTCGCCGACCCCGACAAGTACGGCCTCGAGTTCGCGACCATCGCCGAACAAGCCCTACTTCGCACAGGTCGAGGTCGGCAGCCAGATCGACCTCCGGCTCGCGGCGATGCTGCTCAACGTCTCGGAGGAGGAGCTCCACGAGCTCAACCCGGCGTTCAACCGCTGGGCGACCGACCCCGACGGTCCGCACCACCTGCTCGTGCCCAACGCCGTCGCGCCCGAGTTCGCGCGCACGGTCGTCGTCGCTGTCACCGGAGCTGCGGATGCCGGTCGAGCACTATCGCGTCCTCGACGGCGACTCGATCCAGGGGCTCGCGCGCGACCGCGACATCCCGGTGTCGACGATCCGGCAGATGAACGGCATCCTCACTGCCGAGCTGCACGGCGGCGACGACATCGTGCTGCCGGCGAGCAAGGTGGCGCCGCTGCGGGCCGGCCTCATCATCGAGGGCGAGACGCCGCTGCCCGGCCACCACCGCCACATCTACGTCGTGCGCCGCGGCGAGACGCTCGCGTCGATCGCCCGGCACAACCACGTCGGCGTCGAGGAGCTCGCCCAGCTCAATGGGCTTGCGCCGCACTCGCAGCTGAAGGCCGGCAACCAGCCTGATCGTCGAGGTCAGCGACCGCAAGGTCCGCCATCGCAAGAAGAAGGCCGCCCACGCCACCGCCGACCACGCGCTTGCCGCCGCGAGAAAGCTGAGCGCGGTCATACGACGCGGCACGACGCGGCCGGTGCAGATCGAGCCGTTCCGTGCGTGCAAGCCCAGACGCTGGACGGCGCCGCACCGATGCGGCGCCGGCCGGGCCCGTTGCCGACGAGTCGGCTCACACATTTTCGTCAGCTGACACTAAGGCAAACGCATGGGATTTCTGGCGGGCAAGCGCGCGCTGATCGTCGGCCTGTTGAGCGACCGGTCGATCGCCTACGGCATCGCCGAGGCGATGCGGCGGGAAGGCGCTGAGATCGCGATCACCTACGTCGGCGAGCGCTTCAAGGAGCGCATCACCGAGCTCGCCGCGACCGTCGGCAGCCAGCTCGTCTATGACATGGACGTGACCGACGACGCGGCGATCGACGCGACCTTCGCCGCGCTCGGCCGCGAATGGGACTCGCTCGACATCGTCGTGCACTCGGTCGCGTTCGCGCCGCGCGAGGCGCTGAGCGGGCGGTTCACCGACGTCACGAGCCGCGACTCGTTCCGCATCGCGCACGACATGTCGAGCTACAGCCTGACCGCGCTCGCGCGCGCCGCGAAGCCGCTGATGAAGGGCCGCGCCGGCGCGATCCTGACGCTGACCTACCTCGGCGCGGTGCGCTCGATCCCGGGCTACAACGTCATGGGGGTCGCCAAGGCGAGCCTCGAGGCGAACGTGCGCTTCCTCGCCGCGGACCTCGGTCCCGACGGCATCCGCGTCAACGCGATCTCGGCCGGCCCGATCAAGACGCTCGCCGCCGCCGGCATCGCCGGCTTTCGCAAGATGCTGGGCGCGCGTCGCTGCCGTGAACCCGATCCGGCGCAACGTCACGCAGGAGGACGTCGGCAACGCCGCGGCGTTCCTGTGCTCGGACCTCGCGGCCGGCATCACGGGCGAGGTGCTGTACGTCGACGGTGGCTACAGTACCGTCGGCATGAGCTTCGGCGAGGGCGAAGACTGAGGATCGTCTGACCGGCTCGCGGCGGTCGGTGCGGGCGACTTGCAGAACCGCCTGCATATCGGCGCAGCGTCCAAGCGTTGGCACGCGCCTCGATGTCCCTGTCGCGAATCCGCGACGTTTCCCGTCCTCTGGACGCCGCTGCGCGGGCGTCCAGCGTCCATCAACGCCGAGTACAACTAACGTTCTTCGACGCGCGACCGAATATCTAGTCGCATCCCTTAAGTCTTGGCAGGTGTTGCCGATAAGCACCGCAGCGGCGCTATACTTTGCCGCAGGAACGCTGGGCGAAAAAGGCCACGGCATGTACCGGAGCGAAGTTCACAGGCCCGCGGACGTCCTCGAGCACTCGAGGGGATACCGGCGCAGAAGCGCCGGTCGGCAAGGATGTGAGCCGTGAAGACTAAAGACCAAAGATCACACCAGGATCCACCGCGGCCTCACCGCGCTCCTGAGCCTGCCGCGCGGCCACAAGCGGCTCGTCATGCTCGGTGCGGATGCGCTGTGCATTCCGCTGATGATGTACCTCGCGCTTGCGCTCAAGGATGGCCGCTGGCTCGTGCCGACCGCCGCCACCGGCCAGGCGATGCTGGCAGCCATGGTCGCCAGCATTCCGGTGCTCGCCCGTATCGGCCTCTACCGCGCGGTGATCCGCTACATGGGGCCGCGCGCGGCGCTGGTTGTCGCGGCCGGCAGCGCAATCTCGGTGCTGATCCTTCTCGCGCTCGCCGCCGTCGGCATCGTCACGGGCCTGCCCGCATCGACGACCTTCATCTTCGGCAGCCTGCTGCTCGTGTACCTCGGCGCCAGCCGCATGCTGCTGCGCTGGCTGCTGCTCGCCAACAGCAACGGCGCTCCCCGTGTCCTCATCTATGGCGCCGGTGCCGGCGGCGCCGAGCTCGCGGCGGCGCTTGCGACCAGCGGCGACTTCGCGCCGGTCGCGTTCGTCGACGACAACCGTGCGCTGTGGGGGACGGTCATCGGCGGGCTCAAGGTGCACTCGCCGGATGGCCTGGCCTCGCTCCTCAAGGATTCCGGCAGCCACCGGGTCCTGCTCGCGATGCCCTCGCTGACGAGCCGCCGCCGGCGGGAGATCCTCGCGCAACTCGTGCCGCTCGGCGTGCACGTGCAGACGATGCCCGGAATCGCCGACCTCGTCACCGGGGCCGCGCGCGTCGACGAGCTCCAGGAAATCGCCGTCACCGACCTCCTCGGCCGCGATCCGGTCGCGCCCGTCCAGCACCTCTTCGAGTCCTGCATCAAGGGCAAAACAGTGCTGGTGACCGGCGGCGGCGGCTCGATCGGCTCGGAGCTCTGCCGGCAGATCCTGCGGCTCGCGCCGCGGCGCCTCGTGCTGCTCGAGATGTCGGAGCTCGCGCTCTACAACATCGATCGCGAGCTGCGGGCGCATCGCGATGCGCGAGCACCTGCCGGTCGACATCGTCGCGCTCGTCGGCAACGCGCACCACAAGTACCGCATGCGCGAGATCATGCAGAGCTTCGCGGTGCAGACGGTCTATCACGCGGCCGCCTACAAGCACGTGCCGATCGTCGAGCACAACGTCATCGAGGGGCTCTACAACAACGTCTTCGCCACCTGGCATGCGGCCGAGGCGGCCCTCGAGTGCAGAGGTCGAGACCTTCGTGCTGGTGTCGACCGACAAGGCGGTCAATCCCGACCAACGTCATGGGCGCGACCAAGCGCTTCGCGGAGGTCGTGCTGCAGGGCCTGCAGCAGCGCGGCGTCAGCACCCGCTTCTGCATGGTCCGCTTCGGCAACGTGCTCGAGTCCTCGGGCTCGGTCGTGCCGCTGTTCCGCGACCAGATCCGCCGCGGCGGCCCGGTGACCGTGACGCATCCCGACGTCATCCGCTACTTCATGACGATTCCGGAGGCGGCGCAGCTCGTGATCCAGGCCGGGTCCATGGCCCGCGGCGGCGACGTGTTCGTGCTCGACATGGGCAAGCCGATCCGCATCGTCGACCTCGCGCGACGGATGATCCAGCTCGCCGGCCTCGCGATCCGCGACGCCGAGCACCCCGACGGCGACATCGAGATCGTCTTCACGGGCCTGCGGCCGGCCGAGAAGCTCTTCGAGGAACTCCTGATCGGCAAGGACGTCGCCGGCACCGAGCACCCGATGATCATGCGCGCCGTCGAGCACGCGCTGCCCTGGCAGGAGGTGCAGACCTTGCTCGACGAGCTCGGGCTCGCGATGCGCCAGTTCGACTGCCGCACCGCCCACGAGATCCTGCAGCGCGCGGTTGCCGAATACCGCCCGACCAGCGACCTGCAGGACCTCGTCTGGTCGCGGCGTGCCGAACTCGGTCGGCCGGCGCCGGCCGACGCCAAGGTCACGGACCTTCAGACCCGCCGTGCGGGCAAGCTGTTGCCGCCGCCCGCTGGAGTCAGCGAGGCGTAAGCAGGCTGCCGGGATCGCTGCGGCGCCTGCGGTGTCGCTTCCGCCACGGGCTCCCGAAACCGCTGGCGATCCGGCTGTCCATTGGCGCCGGTATGCCGAACGGCACTGCCGGTTCGCCTGCGCCGTAGACACACGGCCCCTGCCGGCGGCGCCGCGAGCGCCCCGAGCCCGAGTCGCCGCCGACCAGCGCATCGTCGCGGCCACGAAAATCCCGTACGATTCCGCCATCGTCGAAATGCGCCGTCGGGAGTTCCGGACAAAGTGACCGTCAGCCTCCCGTGTCTGCGCGTGGCCGTGGCCGCGCTGCTGCTGACACCGCCGCGACGGCCGGCGCCGACGAGGCCCCCGCCGCTCCCCCGCCGGCGCAAGCCGCCCGAACGCCCGCCATCGGCGCCGGTCGCCTCAGCCGCTTCGAGCCATCGGCGCCCGCGAAGTCGTTCTGGAGCGACCTGCATCCCGCGGCGGGCGTCGGCATCACCTTCCGGTCGAAGCAGATCACCGGCAAGCTCGTGCCGGCCTCGATCACCTGGAAGGACGACCACTACGAGTTCTTCGTCGCCTACTTCCGCGACCAGGAGATCCCGGACCTCACCTTCCAGGGCTCCCGGCGCACGTCGGCCTGGCGCCGCCCATGTGGGCCGCCGCGCTCAGCCGGCGCTTCAACTTCGTCGACCGCCCGCAGCTCAAGGCCTTCGCCGGCGTCGGCGTCGCCTACCTCGACACGCACCCATGCGACGACGGCCGCGCAGGCGAACGACATGACGCCGGCGCTCGACGCCTACGAGCGCGTCTACCACGGCTGCAACAAGCTGGACGGCTCGCGCCTCAACTACGCGCTGCAGCTCGGGGTCCGGGTCTACATGGCGGACCATTCCCAGGGGCTCGAGCTCGTCTACCGCCACATCAGCGACGCCGGCATGACGAACGGCAATCGCGGCGAGGATTTCGTGACCGCGTTGCTGGTGTTCTGAGGGCCGCGACTGCGCTGCACGCATGCCGTCACGGATGGAGGCGCCGGCGGCCCCGGACGCGCCGGATGCTCGATCCGGTAACGACCGGCTGCGATGCCGGTGCCGGCTCCGCGGCCGGCGCTAGTCGAAGAGCGCCGGGTTGTAGTGCACCGTGGCGCTGCGTCGCGCATCGCATCGAGGTAGGCCGAGAACTCCTCCTCGCCCGACGCCGCGCCGAGCGCGCGGCGCTCCGCGGCCCCGTCCTTGACCTCGCCGGGCTTGACGGCGGTGAGCGCGTAGACCGCCTCGTCGCCGTTCGCGAGCCGGACCGAGCCCGTGATCGCCTGGCCCGCGGCCGGCGCCTTCGCCTTGAAGAGCGTCGGCCGAGCACCTCGGGCGGGACCGTCCTGGTCGGTGCGCGCGACGAACTTCGCCGGCTCGAGTCGGATGGCGTCGGCGGGCGGCGCCTTGCCGGCGGCGACCGCGGCAGCGCCACCGACCGGCTTCAAGGCCGCATCCCACTTCTCGCCGGCGGCGAGCGGCGGCGGCGACGCGGCCGGCGGCGGCCTTCGCCTCGCGCTCGGCGAGCTCGCGTCGCGCGCCTTCGACGGCCCTGGCGCGCACGGCCTCGAGCGGCTGCTCGGCCGGCGGGCGGTGGTCGGTCGCGCGGATCACGACGACGTCGCCCGGCGAGAGCTCGATCGGCCGGCTGTTCTGGCCGCCGAGCACGTCGGCGCCGAACGCGGCCTGCAGCAGCTTCGCGTTCGCGGCGAGCTCGTTGCCCGGCAGGCCCTTGTAGAAGTCGGCGACCTCCTCGATCTTGAGGCCGAGCGCCTTGGCGACGGGCTCGAGGCTGCCGTTGTTCTCGAAGGCGAGCTGCTCGAGCTTCTCCTGGCGCTCGCCGAAGCGGCGCTCCGCCTCGGCGCGGCGGTACTCGCGCTCGAGGTCGCCCCGGACCTCGTCGAGGCCCTTGGCCTTGCCGGGCTGGATCGCCTCGAGCTTGATGACGTGCCAGCCGAACTGCGTCTTGACCGGCCCCTTGACCTCGCCGGGCTGCATCGCGAAGAGCGCATCGGCGAAGGGCGCGACGAAGAAGCTCTTCTCGGCGAAGCCAAGATCGCCGCCCTGCCCCGCCGAGCCCGCGTCCTTCGAGTACTGCTTGGCGAGCGCGGCGAAGTCGGCGCCGGGCTTGGTGGCGAGCGCGTACACCTCGTCGGCCTGCTTCTTGGCGGCGGCGTCGTTGCCCTGGATCAGGATGTGGCGGGCGTGGCGCTGCTCGGGCTCGATGTAGCGCTCCTTGACCGTCTCGTAGTAGGCCTTGAGCGCCGCGTCGTCGACGACGACGTCGCGCGCCGCATCGGCGACCCTGAGCGCGACGTAGCTGCAGGTGCACCGTGTCCGGCGTCTTGAACTCGTCCTTGTGGGCCGTCGTAGTAGGCCTGCGACGGCCGCCTCGTCGGGCTTGGCCGCGGCGAGGAACTTGGCGAGCGGCAGCACCGCGAAGGCGACCTCGCGCGTCTCGCACTTGAGCGCCGCGTAGCGCGCGATCTCGGCGGGCGTCGCGAACGAGGAGACGAAGAGCGCCGTCTCGAGCGCCCGCACCCGCAGCGTCTGGCGCTGCTCGGCCTCGAAGCGGTCGGGCGTGTAGCCCTGGGCCCGCAGGAGCGCGTAGTAGGCGTCCTTGTTGAACTGGCCGCCGACCTGGAAGCCCTGGTAGCGGGCGATCGACTCGACCACGTCCTTGTCGCTGACGACGTAGCGCAGCTCCTTGACCTTCTGGTCGAGGAGCGCGGTGTTGACGAACTCCTCGACGACGTGGTCCTGGGTGGTCTTCTTCACCGTCCGCCGGGACCTCGTCGGGGTACTGGCGCGGCGAGCTGCGCGACCTGCTCCTGGTAGGCGCGGCGCAGGCGCTCGAGGTCGACTTCCGCGCCGTTGACCCTGCAGGCCCTTGTCCTGGCGCGTCGTGAAGTCGACGATCCCATGGACGCCCCAGACGGAGAAGACGAGCCCGAGCGGCAGGATGATGATCCAGCCGATGTGCTTCATCCGGTCGTTGATCCACTGCAGCATGGCAGCTTCCCGATGTAAAAACGGCCGCGGGGTCAGCGCGGCCGTTCGTTGACCGGACGGATCGCCGGGAAGGCGATCGCGCCCGGGAAAAAACACTGGCGGAGTGGACGGGACTCGAACCCGCGACCCCCGGCGTGACAGGCCGGTATTCTAACCAGCTGAACTACCACTCCACATCGAATCACGCGCCCCGGCGATGAGCCGCCGGCGGCGCTCATTGGTAGGTGCTGAGGGTCTCGAACCCCCGACCTTCGCCTTGTAAGGGCGACGCTCTACCAACTGAGCTAAGCACCCGTACCCGGCTCTCCCGGGCCAACGCCCGCGTCACCAGGCCACCCCGGGAGAGCCCGAAAGTCTACCCGATCGCGGCCTGGTCCTCAAGGCAAGGCGCTCAGTGGGCCGGAACCGGGCGCCCCTTGCCCTTCGAGCGGCGCCCGCCGCGCGCCGCCGCCGCCGGCGGCGCGCTCGCCGGCGCCCCGTCCGCGTCGCGCGCAGCGCTGCCGATCGGGATCGGGCTCCGCTCGAGCGCGACCTCGAGCACCTCGTCGATCCACTTGACCGAGCGGATGTCGAGCTTGTCCTTGATGTTGTCGGGGATCTCGGCGAGGTCCTTCTCGTTCTCGGACGGGATCAGCACCGTCGTGATGCCGCCGCGGTGCGCCGCGAGCAGCTTCTCCTTGAGGCCGCCGATCGGCAGCACCTCGCCGCGCAGCGTGATCTCGCCGGTCATCGCGACGTCGGCGCGCACCGGGATCTTGGTCAGCGTCGAGATCAGCGCGGTCGCCATGCCGATGCCGGCGCTCGGGCCGTCCTTGGGCGTCGCGCCCTCCGGCACGTGCACGTGCACGTCGTTCTTCTGGTAGAAGTCGGGCTCGAGGCCGAGGAGCGCCTGGCGGCTCCGAACCACCGTCATCGCCGCCTGGATCGACTCCTGCATCACCTCGCCGAGCTGGCCGGTGTACTGCAGCTTGCCCTTGCCCGGCACCACCGCCGACTCGATCGTGAGGAGCTCGCCGCCGACCTCGGTCCAGGCGAGCCCGGTGACCTGGCCGATGCGGTTCGCACTCCTCGGCCTTGCCGTAGCGAAAGCGCGTGCACGCCGAGGAACTTGTCGAGGTTCTTGGCCGACACGCTGACCGGCGCGTCGTCGGGCTTCAGGAGCAGCTGCTTGACGGCCTTGCGGCAGATCTTCGAGATCTCGCGCTCGAGGTTGCGCACCCCGGCCTCGCGCGTGTAGTGGCGCACGATGTCGGTGAGCGCGCTGTCGGCGACCTTGAGCTCGTTGTCCTTGAGGCCGTTCTGCTTGGCCTGCTTCGGCACCAGGTAGCGCCGGCCGATGTTCATCTTCTCGTCCTCGGTGTAACCCGCGAGGCGGATCACCTCCATGCGGTCGAGGAGCGGCGCCGGGATGTTGAGCGTGTTGGCGGTGCAGACGAACATCACCTCGGAGAGGTCGAAGTCGACCTCGAGGTAGTGGTCGTTGAAGGTCGCGTTCTGCTCGGGGTCGAGCACCTCGAGCAGCGCCGAGGACGGATCGCCGCGGAAGTCCATCGACATCTTGTCGACTTCATCGAGCAGGAACAGCGGATTGCGCACCCCGGTGCTTGCACCATGTTCTGGATGATCTTGCCGGGCATCGAGCCGATGTAGGTGCGCCGGTGGCCGCGGATCTCGGCCTCGTCGCGCACGCCGCCCAGGCGACATGCGCACGAACTTGCGGTTGGTCGAGCGCGCGATCGACTGGCCGAGCGAGGTCTTGCCGACGCCCGGGGGACCGACGAGGCACAGGATCGGGCCCTTCAGCGTCTGCACGCGCTGCTGCACGGCGAGGAACTCGACGATCCGCTCCTTGACCTTCTCGAGGCCGAAGTGGTCCTCGTCGAGCACCTTCTGCGCGGCGGCGATGTCGGTGCGCACCTTGGTGCGCTTCTTCCACGGCGCCTTGACCAGCCAGTCGATGTAGTTGCGCACGACGGTGGCCTCGGCGCTCATCGGCGACATGAGCTTCAGCTTGTTGAGCTCCGCGGTCGCCTTGTCGCGCGCCTCCTTCGGCATGCCGGCCTTCTTGATGCGCTTCTCGATCTCGCCGAGCTCGTTCGGCGCGTCCTCGAGGTCGCCGAGCTCGCGTCTGGATCGCCTTCATCTGCTCGTTGAGGTAGTACTCGCGCTGGCTCTTCTCCATCTGCTGCTTGACGCGGCCGCGGATGCGCTTCTCGATCTGCAGCACCTCCATCTCGCCCTCGATCTGCGCGAGCACGTGCTCGAGGCGCGTGCGCACGTCGGCGATCTCCAGCACCTTCTGCTTCTCGGCGAGCTTCGAGCGACATGTGCGCCGCGACCGTGTCGGCGAGCCGGCCGGCCTGCTCGATGCCGGCGAGCGAGGTCAGCACCTCGGGCGGCACCTTCTTGTTCATCTTCACGTACTGCTCGAACTGCGAGATCACCGAGCGCGTCAGCACGTCGATCTCGCGCTCGTCGTAGGTGTCGACGTCGAGCAGCGGCGCGATGTAGGCGGCGAAGAACTCGCGCGGTCGACGAGCCGCTCGACCTTGGCGCGGCTCGACGCCCTCGACCAGCACCTTGACGGTGCCGTCGGGGAGCTTCAGCAGCTGCAGGATCGTCGCCACGGTGCCGACCCGGTACAGGTCGTCGGCCTTCGGGTCGTCGACGTCGGCGGCCTTCTGCGCGACCAGCAGGATCTGCTTGTCGGCGCGCATCGCCTGGTCGAGCGCGAGGATGCTCTTCTCGCGGCCGACGAACAGCGGAATGACCATGTGCGGGTAGACCACCACGTCGCGCAGCGGCAGCACCGGCATCGGCTGTGGGGCTTCGGGCGCGGTCTCGCGGCTTTCGGTGCTCACGGCGGAGTCCTTCGGTTAGGGCCGTTCCCGGCGCGGAGGGGTCGCGCGGGTGACGGACGCGGCTCAAGCATAACGTAATGGGGGCCGAGCGCCCCGTGCACAAGGTAGTCGGGCGGCGCGATTGCCGGCTGAGGCATTCCCCGAAAGGCGGGCGCGCCAAAGACGGAGCCCGGCGTCCAGGGGCGGCGCCGGGCTCGTCGCAGGTCACGCGGGTGGCCTCAGGTCGAGCCGGTGCGCCGTTCTTCGACCGGCGCGAGCTTCGCTGCGTCCTCGGACCGGTAGACGATGTAGGGCCGCGACTCGCCGCCGATCACGGCCTCGTCGATGACCACCTTGCCGACGTTCTTGAGGCCCGGCAGGTCGTACATCGTGTCGAGCAGCACGTTCTCGAGGATGGTCCGCAGGCCGCGCGCGCCGGTCTTGCGCTGCATCGCCTTGCTTGGCGACGGCGCGCAGCGCGGCCTCGCGGAACTCGAGCTCGACGCCCTCCATGTCGAAGAGCTTGCGGTACTGCTTGGTGAGCGCGTTCCTGGGCTCCATCAGGATCGAGATCAGCGCGTCCTCGTCGAGCTCCTCGAGCGTCGCGACCACCGGCAGGCGGCCGACGAACTCGGGGATCAGGCCGTACTTGATCAGGTCCTCGGGCTCGACCTCGTGGTAGACGTCGTTGCCGTGCTTGCGTTCGCCGGGCGCGCGCACCTCGCTCGTGAAGCCGATGCCGCCCTTGTGAGGTGCGGTTCTGGATGATCTTCTCGAGGCCCGCGAAGGCGCCGCCGCAGATGAACAGGATGTTCGAGGTGTCGACCTGCAGGAACTCCTGCTGCGGGTGCTTGCGGCCGCCCTGCGGCGGCACCGAGGCGATCGTGCCCTCGATGAGCTTCAAGAGCGCCTGCTGCACGCCCTCGCCCGACACGTCGCGGGTGATCGACGGGTTGTCGCTCTTCCGCGAGATCTTGTCGATCTCGTCGATGTAGACGATGCCGGTCTGCGCCTTCTCGACGTCGTAGTCGCACTTCTGCAGGAGCTTCTGGATGATGTTCTCGACGTCCTCGCCGACGTAGCCGGCCTCGGTGAGGGTCGTGGCATCGGCGATCGTGAACGGCACGTTGAGGAGCCGCGCCAGCGTCTCGGCGAGCAGCGTCTTGCCCGAGCCGGTCGGCCCGATCAGCAGGATGTTGCTCTTGGCGAGCTCGACTTCCTCGCGGCCGGGGTGGCCGCGGCGCTCGCTCGCCTGGGCGCGCGTCTGCAGGCGCTTGTAGTGGTTGTAGACGGCCACCGACAGCACCTTCTTGGCGCGCTCCTGGCCGATCACGTACTCGTCGAGGACCTTCTTGATCTCGTGCGGCTTCGGCAGCTTCTCGCGGGTGCGCTCGGCCTTCTCCTCGAGCTCCTCGCGGATGATGTCGTTACAGAGCTCGACGCACTCGTCGCAGACGAATACCGAGGGGCCGGCGATCAGCTTGCGGACCTCGTGCTGGCTCTTGCCGCAGAAGGAGCAGTACAGCAGCTTGCCGTCGTCGTGCTTGCCGCGGGAATCGTCGCTCATTCGGGTCCTCGATCGCTGAAGGAGCCCCTGCCTCGGCAGACGGCTCCCGACAACGGGTATATAGCATGCGCGTCACCGCCCTGCAAAAGACGGCCGTGCCGTCCCGGACGGGCGCCGGTCAACGTTAAGTTACTGACCAGGATCAGGATTTGACCAGGTTCCGCCTTAGGATCTGTCGGCAGCTCGCCGCGCTTCTCGAGGATCTGGTCCACAATTCCGTAGGCCTTGGCCGCCTCGGCGCTCATGAAGTTGTCGCGGTCGGTGTCCGACCTTGATCTTGTCGATCGGCTGGCCGGTGTGGTGGGCGAGGATCTGGTTCAGGCGCTCGCGCGTCTCGAGGATCTCGCGCGCGTGGATCTCGATGTCGGTCGCCTGGCCCTGGAAGCCGCCGAGCGGCTGGTGGATCATGACCCGCGAGTTCGGCAGGCAGTAGCGCTTGCCCTTGGCCCCGCCCGCGAGCAGCACCGCGCCCATGCTCGGCCGCCTGGCCGATGCAGATGGTGCGTGACGTCGGGCTTGATGAACTGCATGGTGTCGTAGATCGCGAGCCCCGAGCTCACCGATGCCGCCCGGCGAGTTGATGTAGAGCGCGATGTCCTTCTCGGGGTTCTCCGACTCGAGGAACAGCAGCTGCGCGACCACGAGGTTCGCCATGTGGTCTTCGACCGGGCCCACGATGAAGATCAGCCGCTCCTTGAGCAGGCGCGAGTAGATGTCGTAGGCGCGCTCGCCGCGGGCCGTCTGCTCGACGACCATCGGCACGAGCTGCAGTGCGGTATCCGTCATCGCGTGCTCCTAGGCGGTTCAGGCGCCGAAATTCATCAGTTCCTTGAACGTCGTCGGGGTGTCGACGACCTTGACCTTGCCGAGCAGCCAGTCGACCGCCTGGTCCTCGAGGACGGCGCTTTCGATCTGGATGCGCATGTTCTCGTTGGCCTTGATCTGGCGCACCGCCTCCTCGGGGTCGGAGTAGCCGACCGCCGCCGCCTCGATGCGCTCCTCGAAGCGCTGCTGGTCGGTGGCGATGCCCTCGCGGCGCAGCACCTCGGCGATCAGGAGCCCGATCGCGACGCGGCGCTTGGCGGCCGCCTCGAACGGCTCGCGCGGCGGGGCCTGCTTCAGGTCCTGCGGGTTCGCGCCGACGCGCCGCAGCCAGTCGACCTGCAGCGTCCTAAGCTGCTGCTCGACCGAGGCCTTGGGCAGCTCGAGCGGATTGGCGGCCAGGAGCTTGTCGAGCAGCTGCGTCTTGACGCGGCTCCGGACGGCGTCGGCGAGCTCGCGGCGCATGTTCTCCTCGACCTCGCGCCGCAATTGCTCGACGCCGCCCTCGGTGACGCCGAAGGCGGCGCAGAACGCCTCGTCGAGCGGCGGCAGTTCCACCTGCTCGTGCTTGCGGACGGTGGCGGTGAACTCGGCCGTCTTGCCGGCGAGCTCGGCCTTGCCGTAGTCGGCCGGGAAGGTGACCGGGAAGGTCTTCGTGTCGCCCTCGCGCGTGCCGGCGAGGCCGGCCTCGAAGTCCTTGAGCATGCGGCCGGAGCCGAGCGCGATCGCAACCCCGTCGCCCTTGCCGCCCTCGAACGGCACGCCGTCGAGGCGTCCCTCGAAGTCGACCGTCAGCCGGTCGCCGTCGGCCGCCGGCCGGGTCGCCGCGACGTAGTTCGGCCGCTGCTGGCGCAGCGTCTCGATCATCGCGTCGATGTCGGCGGACTCGACCGCCGCGGTCGGCCGCGCGATCTCGATCGCATCCAGCCCCTTGAGGTCGATCTTCGGGTAGACCTCGAAGATCGCGGCGTAGCGCAGGCCCTCGCCGCTCACCGCCGGCAAGGGCTCGATGCGCGGCCCGCCGACCGGCTCGAGGCGGTGCTCGCTGAGCGCGGAGCCCAAGCTCTGGCGGACGATCTCGGAGACCACTTCCTCGCGCAGCTGCGAGCCGAACTGGCGCTTGACGACCGCGAGCGGCGCCTTGCCGGGCCGAAAGCCCTTCAGGCGCGCCGTGCGACTGAAGGTCTTCAGGCGCGCGTCGAACGCCTTCTCGACGTCCTCGTTCGGGACCGACACCTCGAGGCGACGCTCGAGCGCGCCGATCGACTCTAGGGAAACCCTCATCGTCACGTTCCTCTGGTGCGAAAGGAGGGACTCGAACCCTCACGGGTTGCCCCACTGGAACCTAAATCCAGCGCGTCTACCAGTTCCGCCACTTTCGCGAAAAACAAGGGCGGCGCCCGTCCGCGCCGCGGGATTCAAGCCGCCTAGTATACCGGTCGACGCCCCCGGTCCGAAAGCGCGGCCGGCGGCGCGCTCAGCGGCGCAGCGCCGCGAGCGCCCGGGCCTTGGCGCGCTCGGACTCGAGCGCCGCTTTCGGCATCGGCGTCAGGCCCTTGTCGGCGAGGTAGCCCTCCGGACCTGCCGCCTTGTCGCTGACGAACTCCTGGACGAACTCGGCGAGCCCGGCGACGGCGGCGACGTGGGCCGTCTTGACATAGATGAACAGCGGCCGGGAGATCGGGTAGGCCGCCGCCGTGATCGACTCGCGCGACGGCGCGACGCCGTCGACCTTCGCCGCCTGGATCTTGTCGCGGTTCTGGTCGAGGTAGGAGAAGGTGAACACCGCGACCGCGCCCGGGTCGTTGACGAGCTTGCCGAGCAGCACCCCGTAGTCGCCCGCGACGTCGGTCCAGACGCCGTCCTCGCGCACCGGCTGGCAGGCGCGCCGGCGCTCCTGCCATGACAACGCCTTGATCTCCGGGAACTTCTCGCAGGCCGGGATCATGACGAGCGCGACCCACGCGTCGCGCGTGCCGTGGTTCGGGGCCGGGCCCAGGATCGCGATCGGCCGGTCCGGGAGCGCGGGGTCGATCTCGCGCCAGCGCCGGTACGGGTTCGCGACCAGCCGCCCGCCGAGCGGGATCGTCTTCGCGACCGCCCGGTAGAGCTGCTCGCGCGTCACCTCGAAGGGCGCGGCCTGGCGGCTCATCGCGAGCACGATGCCGTCGGAGCCGATGCGCAGCCCCTCGATCGCGCCCACGCCGTTCGCGGCGCAGATCGCCGCCTCGCCGTCGGTCATCGGCCGCGAGGCGGCGTTGACGTCGGGCGTGTCGATGCCGATGCCGCTGCAGAACAGCTTGAAGCCACCGCCCGTGCCGGTCGACTCGACCACCGGGGTCTTCCAGCGACCGCCGCGGCCGAAGCTCTCGGCGACCGCGGTCGCGAACGGGAACACGGTCGAGGAGCCGACCACCGTCACGTGGTCGCGCGACGCGGCGGACGCGCCGGGCGGCGTGACCGCGGACGCGAGCGCGAGCAGCAACGCGAACGGCAGGCGCAGCGGGGTCGGCATGACAGCTTCCTCGGCGGCGGCCGCGCACCAAAACGGGGCGGGCGCTGCGATCAGGATCGAAAGACGGCGGGCGCGGCCTTATATTAGCCGCCGTCGCGGCCCGGCCGTCACCCGGCGGTCCGCGACGCCCCGAACGACTCACACCGAACGCTACAGGAGCGCAGCGACATGGCCGAGATCGAGATCCACCACGAGCACGGCCACGACGGCGACCCGCTCGGCAAGCGCGTCGGCTTGAGCGTCGGCATCATCGGCGTCGTGCTCGCCGTCGTCACGATCGCGGCGCACCGCGAGCACACCGCCGCGGTCATCGACCGCACCGCCGAGAACGACGAGTGGGCCTACTACCAGGCCAAGAAGATCCGCGAGCACATGAGCGACGTCGGCCGCGAACTCACGCTCGCGCTCGGCACGGACCCGGCCAAGGTGGGCCCCGCGGTCAAGAAGTTCGAGGACCTGACCGCCAAGTACAAGAGCGACGCCGAGGAGATCCAGAAGAAGGCCCGCGAGGAGCACGAGGCGACCGAGCGCGCCGAGCACCGCGCGCTGCGCTTCGACCTCGGCGAGGGCTTCCTGGAGCTTGGCCTGGTGCTGTCGTCGCTGTACTTCCTCGGCCGGCAGCGGCTGTTCCCGCTGGTCGGCGGCCTGTCGGCGCTGCTTGGGCTTGCGACGGCGCTGTCGGCGCTCGCGCTGTAGCGCCGCGGCCACGGCGGCGCGCGCGGCGGCGCGCCGCAAGCTGACCGCGAGCTGACACCGCCGCCGCCGGCGGCGAGAGCTGCGTCACGTTTTTGCGATCTGCCCGCGCGGGCCGCCCGGGCGACGGGGCCGTCGGTGCCCCGTCAGCCCCCCGTCAGCCCCCCGTCAGTGCCCCGTCAGTGATCGGCAGGCACTGTTGCGCCACCGGGGACGGCCGCGCGTCGCGTGCCGGACCGGCCAGTGCGAGGCCCGACATGCGAACCCTGCCGCTGCAGATGCACGGCTTCACGATCGTCGAGTTGCTCGTCACGATGAGCATCGTCGCCATTCTCACGATGATCGCGGTCCCCTCGCTCAACACCTTCATCCAGAACCAGCGGCTCGCGACCGCGACCAACTCGCTGGTGCTCAGCCTCAACTACGCGCGCAGCGAGGCGATCAAGCGCTCCGTGCCGAACGGCATCACGGTCTGCGCCTCCTCCGACCAGCAGACCTGCAACGGCGCGAGCTGGTCGCAGGGCTGGGTGGTCGAGGACGTGACCAATGGCTCCGGCCCGCTGCAGGCGGCGACGTCGATCGGCACCAGCGACACGATCATGGAGGCCGCCGGCCAGCTGGCGGTCGTGTTCCTGTCGAGCGGCGCGACGACGGCGGCGGCGAGCTTTCGGATCTGCGACAGCCGCGGCGGGCCGTTCGCGCACAGCATCGACGTGAGCTCCACCGGCCGGGTGCTGAGCTCGCAGACCGCCGGCCAGACCGTGTACGGCGCCGCGCTGGTGTGCCCATGAGCGCGCCCGTCCCCCGCCGCCCGGACGACCGCCGCACGCGCGGCTACACGCTGATCGAGGTGCTGATCTCGCTCGTGATCCTCGGCATCGGCGTGCTCGGCATCGCCAAGCTCACGCTCTTTTCGGTGCGCTCCAACGACAGCGCCTACCTGCGCACCCAGGCGAACGCGCTGGCGCAGGCCGGCGCCGACTACCTGCGCGCCAACCGCACGGTCGCGCTCACCGCCGGCTACGACATCCCGCTCGGCGGCACCGCGCCCGCCGCGCCGAACTGCCTGGCGCCGGCGACCTGCGCGCCCGCCGACCTTGCCAACTACGACCTGTCGCAGTGGCTGGCGCGGATCGCCGCGGCGCTGCCGAGCGGCCAGGGCTCGATCACGACGCTGACCACCGGCAACGACACGACCGCCGTGATCACCGTGCAGTGGGACGACGCCGTCGCGCAGCAGACGTACAACAAGTCCGCCGCCGGCGTCGCCGCGCCGATGCAGGTCACGCTGGAGACGGTGCTGTGAAGCGCGCCAACGGCTTCTCGCTGGTCGAGGTGATGGTGGCGATGACGCTCGGCCTGCTGGTGCTGGCCGCGTTGGTCGGCCTGTTTGCCGGCACGCGCACCGCCAACCGCTCGACGATCGGCATCGCCGCACTCACCGACGGCGGGCGCTTCGCGCTCGACTTCCTCGGCCAGGCGGGCCGCAACGCCGGCTTCTACGCCTGCAACAACCCGCAGCGGCTCGCGACCACGCTCAACAATGGCCCGACGCCGCTGCTGTACGCGTTCGGCAACCCGGTCAGCGGCTTCGAGGCGCTGAACACCGCGCCCGGCAGCGCCGTCGCGCTCGCGGCCGCGCCCGTCACCGGCGACGCCAACGCCGGCGACTGGATCAACGGGCTCGACCCCGCGCTGATGGGCCTCGCCACCGGCCAGCCGGTGCAGGGCAGCGATGTGCTCGTCGTCTACTCGAGCCTGCCGCGCACGGGCGCGGCCGCGCCGGTGCCCGTGTCGGTCACCGGCATCGCCGACGGCGCCGACAACTTCCAGGTCAATGCGCCCGGCCAACTCGCGACCGGCCAGCTCGCCGCGATTTCGGACTGCGTCAAGTCGGTGACCTTCCAGATCACCGCCTTCGACGGCGTGAACGTGTTCCACGACGCGGCGGGCTTCATCCCGGGCAACTCCGGCAGCGCCTTCCCGGTCAGCTTCTCGGTCGGCGCCCAGGTGATGCCGGTGACGGCCACCATCTACTACATCGGCGTCGGCGCCGACGGCGACGGCGCGCTGTTCACGAGGGGCCTCAACGGCACCGGCAGCTGGGGCGCGCCCGTCGAGCTCGTGCCGGACATCGAGAACATGCAGCTCCTGTACGGCTACGACGTCAACGGCGACCAGACGACCTACCAGTACGTGACCGCCGACCAGGTCGCGGCCTGGTCGCAGGTCGCGAGCATCCGCGTCGCGGTACTGGCCGCGAGCGCGCCCGGCGCCGCGCCGATACCGGCGGCCGCGACGACCTACAGCCTCTTGGGCACGACCGTGACGCCCGCGCTCGACTCGCGCGTCCGCCAGGCCTTCGACACGACCATCACCCTTCGCAACTCGGTGCCCTGACCATGCCGTGCACGTCCCCGCGCCGCCACGACCCCCGCCAGCAGGGCGCGGTCCTCGTCGTCTCACTGGTGCTGCTGCTGATCCTGACGATGATCGGGGTCACGGTCGCGCGCATGCAGACGGTCGAGGAGCGGATGGCGCGCAACGAGCAGAACCGCGCGCTCGCGCTGCAGGCCGCCGAGGCGACGCTGCGCGACGTCGAGGGCGCCGTCGGCGCGATCTACGTGGACTTCGCGCAGAACTCGCACGGCCTCTACACGCTGATCGCGGCCGACGGCGCCACGTCCGATGCCTGGATGAACGGCGCCATGGTCGCCGGTCCGACCACGGTGCTGAGCTACGCGGGCGCGGCGCTGGCGAGCGTGCCGCTCGCCGCGCCGCCGCAGTTCATCATCGAGCAGATGCCGCCGGTCGCCGCGCCGGGCGACAGCCTCGGCAACCAGGGCGGCTACAACAACCCGCAGCCGCCGGTGCAGATCTTCCGCATCACGGCCCAGGCCGTCGGCGGCGACGGCACGACCACCGCCACCGTTCAAAGCCTCTACCGTCACTGACCGACCCATCGAGGGCACACGCCATGACCCCTCCGCTCCCCGCCGACCGTCGACTCCGCCGCGCGCTGCACGTCGCGACGCTGCTGGTCACGGCGGTCGCCTGCCCAGCGGTCGCACCGGCCTTCGCCGCGCCGACCGTGTCGATCGCGCAGGTCCCGCTGACGATCGCGCTGCCCGCGAACCCGCAGGTCGTGTTCGCGATCGGCAACTCGCAGTCCGAGGACGGCAACCTCTCGGGCGCGATCATGACGGGCTCGGGCTCGCTCGGGCCGAACTACGCGCTCTTGGCCAGCAACGGCTACTCGCCGGTCACCTACCCGATTCCGGCGGGCTTCACGCCGCCGCTCAACGCCGGTGACGGCGTCAACGCGCCGTACACGACGATCGACGCGACCGGCACGCTGTACGACAACTCGCCGAGCCGGCTCAACACGGCCAAGGCCGGCATGGCGATGATCCTGAACCAGTTCATGGGCGTCGCGGACTTCGCGCTGATGGACTACCAGACCTGGTGGCCGGGCCTGTACGACACCTGGGTCTACATGATGAGCCCCGACCCGAACGGCTTCACGTTCACCAACACGCCGAGCATCGGGCCGCCCACGCAGGGCGTGCCCCGCACCGTCCCGAACCCCTGCTACAACTACCAGCTCGCGCCCTGGAGCCAGGCGACGTCCGACTGCGGCAACCTCGATGGCTTCTACAGCCCGAGCCTCGGCGTGAGCATCAGCAGCCAGCAGTACATGGTCATCGGCTCGAGCAGCGACGACCCGTGGATCAACGACATCCTCTATGCCGGCGGCGGCACCGCGGCCTGCATCATGTACGGCGGCGCGTGGCCGCCGAACCCGTACAGCTACTGGTCGCTCGCCAGCTACAACTGGGGCGGCATCTTCGAGGCCTACAACTGGTGGGAGAACGTCAACGGCTGCTGGAGCTGGACCGGCCCGACGAACGCCGGCTTCGTGCCGTACTCGAACCAGGTCATGTACGTCAAGCGCGGCTGGGCCTATTACACGGGCCAATCAGCCAATACCTCGAACCTCGTCGTGCCGATGACGACCGCGGGCGCGGTGCCGACGACGACCTCGGTCAACAACGCGATCGCGCAGTTCACGCCGGCCCTCGCACCGGAGACCAGCAACAGCGGCACGCCGGAGATCAAGGCCAGCGCCGTGCAGTCGCCGACCGCCGGCCTGCTGGCCGGGGCGCTCAGCTACTACCAGAACGTCAACCCGCCCGGCTCCAACGGCTGCAACCCGACCCGCAACGTCGTGCTGATCAGCGACGGCCTGCCGACCTACGATCTGAACTGGCAGAACTGGCCGCCGGCCGGCAGTTCCGCGGCGACCGGCTACGGCATGACCGCGACCTTCAACGCCGACGGCTCGCTCAACCTCGGCGGCACCAACGACCAGGCGCTGCTCGACACGACCACCGAGCTCGCGGCGCTGAACGCGGCGTCGATCAAGACCTACATCATCGGCCTCGGCGCCGGCGTCGACCCGTCGGTGAACCCGGCCGCGGCGAAGACGCTGACCGCGGAGGCGATCGCCGGCGGCACCGGCAACTACTTCCCGGCGACGAGCGCCACGGAGCTCGCGTCCGACCTCGAGCAGATCCTTGCCAAGGTGCTCGCGCAGACGCAGTCGACTGCCTCGGCGGCGGTGAACTCGACCGGCCTGCGCACCGGCGCGGTCGTCTACCAGTCGCAGTTCGTCACCTCCGATGCGAACCAGGACTGGACCGGCGAGCTCTATGCGTTCTCGGTCAACCCGACCACCGGCGTCGTCGACACGGCCCCGGCCGACGCAATCTGGTCGGCCAAGGCCAAGCTCGACGTGCTCAACTGGGACACCGACCGGGTGATCGCGACCTGGGACCCGATCGCGCACGCCGGCACGCCGTTCCGCTGGGACGCGGCGGGGGCACTGCTGCCGGGCGGCATCTCGCCTGGGACGACGCTCGGCGCGCAGCTGTCGACGTTCACGGCCGACACCAGCGGCCAGGACGTGCTGAATTTCCTGCGCGGCCAGAACGCGCTCGAGAAGCGCAACGGCGGCGTGTTCCGCAACCGCACGCACAAGCTCGGCGACATCGTCGCCTCGAACCCGATGTACGTCGGCCTCGCCAACGGGCCGAGCCAGGACCCGAGCTACTTCACCTTCGCCGCCGAGACCGCGAGCCGCCGGCCGGTCGTCTACGTCGGCGCGAACGACGGCATGCTGCATGCCTTCGACGCCACCAGCGGCGTCGAGCGCTTCGCCTTCGTGCCGAACGGCGTGTGGCGCCACCTGGTCAAGCTGGTCGACCCGTACTACAACGCGCAGCACCGCTTCTTCGTCAACGGCTCGCCTGCGGCCGCCGACGTCAAGTTCACCTCCGACGGCCACTGGCACACCGTGCTCGCGAGCGGCGAGGCGGCCGGCGGCAGGAGCGTGTTCGCGCTCGACGTCACCGACCCGGCGTCGATCGTCGATGAGACGACGCTCGGCCACAAGGTGCTGTGGGAGTTCACCGACGACAACATGGGCGACTCGTTCAGCCAGCCGCAGATCGCGCTCGCCAACGCCGGCTGGGCGGTGTTCTTCGGCAACGGCTACAACAGCCCGACCAGCACGCCATTCCTGTACGCGCTCGACCCGCATAGCGGCGCGGTGCTCGGCAAGCTCGACCTGTGCGCGCAGCAGCCGAGCTCCTGCAACCTGAGCCTGCCGAACGGCCTGTCGACCGTCACGGCGGTCAACTCGAGCGGCTCGCTGGCCTCGCCCGCGAACCTGGTCTACGCCGGCGACCTGCAGGGCAACCTGTGGAAGATCAACATCGCCGATCCGAGCCCCGCCAACTGGACCGCGCAGGTGATCCTGCAGGCGACCGACGCCGGCGGCACGCCGCAGCCGATCACGACCGCGCCGGCGGTGTCGCTGAACCCGCGCTTCCCGAACGTCACCGGCACGATGGTGTCAGTCGCCACCGGCGAGCTGATCGGCATCCCGGACTTCGGCAACACGCAGGTCCAGTCGATCTACGGCGTGTTCGATCCGCCGGGCGGCTACGCGACGCCGCTCAACCGCGCGAGCCTGGTGCAGCAGCTCCTGTACGCCACCAGCATCGACGGCACGAACGTGCGCCTCGTGACCGGCAATCCGCTGTCGATCCCCGCGCAGAAGGGCTGGTACGTGGACCTGTCGCTGACGAGCGGCGAGCGCGTCATCACCGACCCGCGCATGGAGTCGGGCGGCATCCTGGTGCTCACCACCTACGCGCCGAACACCGACACCTGCACCGGCGGCGGCAGCTCGTATCTGATGATGCTCAACTACGCCACCGGCGGGTTCTTCCCGGCGCCGCAGTTCGACGTCAACGGCGACGGCGCGATCACCAGCGGCGACGCGGCGGCGCACCCGCCGAGCGGCTACGGCGCCAACCCGGTCGGCGAGTCGCTCGGCAACACCTACGCATCCGGCGCAGTCATGCTGGTCGGCTCGAAGTACACTTACAAGGAAATCACCAAGGGCGACACAACGACGACGACGGTGCCGGAACGCGGCGCGCCGCGGCGCCGGACGGCGTGGTGGGAGGTCCGATGAACGCTAGCAAGAGACTCGTGACTGCGCTTCTGACCGTGGCGCTGCTCGGCGCCGCCGGCACGGCCGGCGCCAGCCGGCCGGTCGACGGCCAGCTGAGCGGCAAGGTCACCGACGTGCGGGGCGGCGACACGATCTACGTCGCCGGCAAGCCATACAAGATCCAGCCCAACAGCGCGGCGGCGAAGATGCTGGGCCAGATCCGCGTCGGGGCCACGGTCGACGTCGCGCTGAGCGGCGCGCCGAACGACCCGGCGGCGCGCGTGATCGGGATCATGGTGCACGAGAAGCCATGAGCGCGCGCGCCCGCGGCTTCACGCTGATCGAGCTCGTCATCGCGATGGGCATCGTCGCGATCCTGACGGCGATCGCCTATCCAAGCTACCTGCAGTACACGCAGCGCGGCAACCGCACCGACGCGACCCGCAACATGATGCTGCTGGCGCAGGCGCTGGAGCGCTGCTATTCGCAGTCGTTCAGCTACCTCGGCTGTCCGAACGTTCCGGCCTCGACCACGACGCAGTTCTACACGATCACGCTCGCAACGGGGTCGGCCAGCGAGTTCACGCTGACCGCGGTCCCGCATGGCCCGCCACAGTCGGAAGACACGGCCTGCCAGAAGTTCACGATGTCGAGCGGCGGCGTGCAGACGGCCGTCGACGCCAGCAACGCCGACACGACCACCAAATGCTGGGGCTCAAACTGAGCGCGTGAGCCGGCCGCGCCGCCCATGCGCTCGGACCGGCCGCCAGCCGGCCCGCGTGCCGCGCCGCGGCGCATTGTCGTCGTTTGGCGACGATCGGCCGGGCTGTCAGCGGCGGTCAACCCGGTTATAGATGGATCGTTATCTGCAGTTGGTCCGCCGCTCGGCGCACGTCGGCCGGCGGGCCGTAGGCGCGCCCGCCGCAACGGGACGACTTGCTGAGAGGGAACCATGCCACACGCCCACCGCTCGCTGATCACCGCTCCCGCCCCGTCCACCAGCCCCGACCGCGCCCGGGCGCGCCGGGCGCTGCGCCCGCTGCTGGCGCTGCTGCTGCCGCTGCTGGTCGCCAGCTGCGGCGACGACCATCACTGCTACGGCTGCGGCTATCTCAGCGCGCCGCCGGTGGAAGTGTCCTACGGCGTCGTCAGCGCCGACTTCACCGGCGCCGGCTTCGCCGACGTCGCCGCGCTCAGCACCGTGCAGCCGTTCCAGGCGCCGGGCGGCTCGAACATCAAGCTGTACCTGGCGACCGCGCCCGGCAGCTACTCGATGCCGACGCTGTTCAGCGCCGGCACCGATCCTCTGTACCTCGTCGCGGCCGACCTCAACGGCGACGGCTTCAAGGACCTCGTGTCGGCGAGCTACGACGACGGCACGCTCGAGGTGTTCTTCAACAACAAGACGAGCCCGGGCACCTTCAACCCGCCGCTCACGCTGCCGAGCCCCGGCGCCTCGCAGCTCGCGGTCGCGGACATGAACGGCGACGGCCTGCCGGACATCGTCTCGGCCGACTTCAACGTGTCGCTGTTCGTGCAGACCTCGCCCGGCACCTTCGCGGCGCCCATCGGGCTGTACGCCGGCGGCGCCAACTGGGTCGCGGTCGGCGACCTCAACGGCGACGGCATGCCGGACATCGCGCTGACCGACGCCACCGGCGTCAAGCTGCTGATGCACACCGGCGTCGCGTCGGCGACCACCTACGCGACGCCGGTGAGCGTGTACACGCAGACGCCGAATGCGAACGTGGCGGGCGCGAACCTGATCGCGATCGCCGACGTCAACGGCGACGGGCTCAACGACCTCGTCATCACCGACCCGGGCCCGACCGGCGGCATGGCGCCGACCGTCAACGTGCTGACCCAGGACCCGGCGAACCACGGCAGCTTCCTCGCCGCCGTCAGCTACCCGATCGCGACCCAGGACCTGCCGCAGTCGATCGTGCTCGTCGACCTCGAGGGCTCCGGCCGGCTCGACGTCGTCATCGGCGGCCAGCAGACCGTCACGGTGCTGCTGCACGACCCGGCCAACGTCGGCAAATTCCTGCCCGCGACGGTCTACCCCGCGCCGGGCGCGAACGAGATCGCGATCGCCGACGTCAACGGCGACGGCAAGCCCGACATCGTCGTCAGCAACGGCGTCACGCAGCCGGTGCAGAACGGCGTCGTCGCGACGCACCCCGGCGTGCTCTTGCAGAGCACGACGACGCCCGGGACCTTCGCGGCGCTGCAGGACCTGCCCTGAGGCACGCCGGCGGCGCGGCCCCGGCCGCGCCGCCCGCTTGAGCCCTGCGCGGCGCGCGGCCGCCTTCGCTCGCGGGCCGCGCCCGACGCCCGCGTGAGCCACGCGGACATCCGCCCGGCGCCCCCCGGACGACTGGCCCCGGAGCGCCGGCGCGGAACTTGAGCCGGCGCCGACGCTCTGACCGAGACGCGCGCCCGAGCGCAACGGGGGCCCGGCGGGTGGCGAAGGGACAGCGTGCTTCGCTCCGCCGCCGCGTCGCGGTCGGCGTCGGCCTCGCCCACGCGGCGCTGCTGTGGGTGCTCGCGCACGAGCGCATCGACATCGAGCGCCGCGCCGAGGCACCGCTCGAGATCACGCTGCTGATCCCGCCCGTAGCGCCGCACGCCATGCCGCCGCCGGCGCCCGCGCGCCGGCCGCGGTCGACTGCCAGCCTTGCGGCCGCGCCACCAGCGCCCGCGGCCGCCGCCGCCGCGTCAGCGCCGGCCGCCGCGGTGCCCGCGCCATCGCTGGCCGCGGCCGGCGCGCGGGTCGCGAGCGGCTTCGGCCCGGGACGGGCGGCGGCCGAGGCCGTGCGCGGCTTCGGCTTCCCGGCCGCGCGGCCGCGCGCGAAACCGCCACCGACCGTGTTCGAGGAGCCCTCGCCGCGGGTGGGGCGCACCGACCGCACCGCCGAGGGCGAGCAGATCCTCTGGCTCACCAAGGACTGCTACGCCTCGCTCGGATCCGACAGCCTGATCCTCAAGGACGTGCACGCCTTCCATCGCAAGCTCGGCAGCATCTGCCAGTTCAGCGGCCCGAGTGCGCCGCGCGACGACCTGTTCGCGCCCCTGAAGCGACCCGATCCGCTGCTGCCACCGGCACAGCCCGGCGCACCTGGGCAACCGCCCGACATCGGCAGGTAGCGGTGGCGGGCGCGGCGCGTCCGGCGAGGGCCGAGGCGTCCGCGGGCCGCTCCCGACACGCAGCCGCGACGAGGGCCGCGACGCGCCGGCCGAGGCCTCGGAAACGACTGCGCCGGCACCGAGCGCCGGTGCTCGCGCGCGCCACCCGCGCCGTGGTTCCGGCCCCTGATCGCAGCGGTTGCCCGCCACGCAGGGGCGCGGGCGCCGTCTGATATCCTGAATCTTCCGGGGGCCCACGATGGATCGTCACTGGTTGCTTCAGGGGCGGCTGTCGCCTCCGTCGTTTCGCGTCGCCCTGCTCGAGCGGCCGGCGCTGGCGCGCCTGCAGGCCGACGGTCTGGCGCACAAGGCCGTGCTCATCTCGGCCCCGGCGGGCTACGGCAAGACCGCACTGCTGTCGCAGTGGCGCAACGTGCTGCAGGCGCACGCCGTGCCGACCCCGTGGATCACGCTGACGCCGGCGGACACGGATCCGGCGCAACTGCTGACCTACCTGACGATGAGCCTGATCTCGACCGGCGTCGCCGTCGGGCCGCTCGAGAATCTCGCCGAGCAGTGGTTCGCCGACACGCCCATTCCGGCGGCGGTCGCGAGCCTCGCCGGCTAC
The DNA here is from genome assembly GCA_963727685.1 of uncultured Pseudomonadota bacterium. Classification (GTDB taxonomy): domain Bacteria; phylum Pseudomonadota; class Gammaproteobacteria; order Steroidobacterales; family Steroidobacteraceae; genus CAIKZZ01. Next base: position 110,881 of record CAVSGY010000010.1, on the reverse strand, counting down.
CTCGCGCACGAGGGGCGGCCGATCGTCATCGTGATCGACGACGTCCATAACGCGCCGCGCGCGGCGGCCGAGCAGGTGCTCGCGCCGCTGCTGCTGCCGGGCCTGCCGAACGTGCACGTCGTGCTCGCCGGACGTGGCCGGCCGGCGCTGGCGCTGGCGGGCCTGCGCGCCCGCGGCGAACTGCTCGAACTCGAGGTCGATGCCCTGCGCTTCGACGAGCGGGCGATGGCCGCGCTGCTGCCGGACCTGACCGCGCCACAGCGGGCGCTGCTGGCCGCACGCACCGAGGGCTGGCCGGTGGCCCTGCAGCTCGCCCGACTCTGGCTGGCGGCGAAGCCGGAGCGTGTGACGCTGATCGAGGGATTCTCCGGGCACACGGCTGCCGTCGCCGACTACCTCACCGAGCAGGTTCTCGCCGATCTGCCCGCCGAGATCTACGCGACCCTCGAGATGACCGCCCCGCTCGACGCGCTGTGCGCGGACGTCGTGGAGGCGGTGACCGGAACGGCTGGCGCCTGGGCACCGTTGATCGCGCTGCCGGCGCTGGCGCACCTCGTGGTACCGCTCGATGAGGCTCGCGCCTGGTATCGCCTGCATCCACTGCTCGCGGATTATCTGCGCGACCGGCTGCGGCGCCGCACACCGTCGCTCGAGACGCGCTGCCACGCGCGCGCGTCGGCGTGGTTCGAGAGCAAGGGCATGCCGCTCGAGGCCGTGCGGCACGCCGCCGCGGCCGGCGACATCGCCCGCGCGGCGTCGCTGATCGAAAAGACCGGCGGCTGGGAGCTGGTGATCTTCGGCGGCGCCGGACTGATGCGGGCATTGCTGGCGGAGATCCCCGCGGAGCGGCTGCGGGAGTTCCCGCGGGTCGAGCTCTTTCGGGCGCTGCTCGACGCCAAGGGTGGCGCACTGGCCGCCGCGCGGGCCCGCTTCGACGAGGCCTCGGCAGCCGTGCGCTGCGACGGCATCCCGCCGCCATTCGCGACCCCGGCGGGTCGCGACCTGCGCATCATCGGGCACCTGCTCGCGCGCTATCAGGACTACCCGATCGCGCCCGACGCGCTGGCGCAGATCTACTCGGAACTTGATCAGCTGACGCCGACCGACGCGATCGCCCGGGCGACGCTGCTCAATACCGCGTGCCTGCTCGGCCTCGGGCTCGGCGAGATGCGCGCGGCACACAGCGCCTGCGAGCTGGCCGTCGGCGAGATGCGCAAGCTCGGCTCGCTGCTCGGCATCAACTACTGCACCCTGCATCTGGGCCTCGCCTCGCTGCATCTCGGCCACCGCCGCGAAGCCGAGGCCATGTTTCGCGAGGCGGCCGATCTCGCCGAGGAGAACTTCGGCGCCGACAGCGGCCTGCGCGCGCTGGCGGACGTGCACCTCGCGGTCGCGCTGGTGACGCGCGGCGAAAACGAGGGCGCCGCGGCGCTGCTCGAGCGCTCGCTCGCGCAGGTCGAGGCGTACGACGGCTGGCTCGATGTGTACGCGGAAACCTACGGCGCCGCCATCGCGATGGCGCTCGCCACCGGCGGCGTCGAGCGCGCCGAGGAATACATCCGCCGAGCGGCGGCGACCGCCGAGCGGCGCGGCCTTGCGCGGCTCGCGCGCCTGGCGCGCGCTCACCAGCTGCGGCTGTTCGTCCGCGCCGGACGGCTCGAGGAGGCCCGTCAGCGGCAGGCCTGGCGACCGGGTGAATGGCGGGAGTCGCCGTTCCACTGGCGGGAGCACCACGCCGAGGGCGTGGCGGCCGCGGAGCTCGCGATCGCGAGCGGCCATCCCGCCGCTGCGCTCGGCATCCTCACCGACCTCGCCGCGGCGGCGACGGCCGGCAACCGGATCAGGGATGCGCGGGTCGTCGCGTTCCTCGAGGCCGTCGCGCGCCACGCCGCGGGCGAGCGCGACGCGGCGGCCGCCGCCGCCGTCGCACTGCTCGAGCCGGCGCTGCAGGAGGACGACACGGAGTTCCTCGTCGGCTCGGGCGAGCTCGCCTTGCCGCTGCTGCAGTACGCGCGCCAGTGGACGCGCGACCACGCGGCGAGCTCGCTGCTGCGTCAGGCACTCGGTCAGGCGCTGGCGCGGCTCACGAGCGTGAGCGGGCTCGCGCCCGCGGCCGGCATCGGCCTGCTGAGCGGCCGGGAGATGGAAGTGCTCGCCGAGCTCGTGCAGGGCTCGCCGAACAAGGTCATCGCGCGCGCGCTGCAGATGACCGAGAACACGGTGAAGTTCCACCTCAAGAACGTCTTCCAGAAGCTCGGGGTCAAGCACCGCGCGCAGGCGATCCGCGTCGCCCAGGAACGCGGGCTGATCCGCTAGGCGGGCACGCGCCGGCGGCGGCGTCCCGCCGCACGGAGCGGCGGCGCGTCGGCCGCGCCGCGCGCCTACTCGGACGGGTAGGTCGGCCGGGCCCGGACCTACTCGTCCGCGCTTTGACGCCAACGATGCCGCGCCGCATCGTCTCACCGGTGCCAGTCCACGACACCATAGAGGGGAGCGAGCCGTGACCGAGAGCGTGCGGATCGGCGTCGACGTCGGCGGCACCAACACCGACGCGGTACTCCTGCGGGGACGCACCGTTCTCGCCAGCCACAAGGCGCCGACGTCCCCCGACGTCGGCACCGGCATCGTCCAGGCGATCAAGGACGTCCTGTCGCGCGCCGCGGTGCCGGCCGGCGAGGTGGCCGGCGTGATGATCGGCACGACCCATTTCACCAATGCTTTCGTTGAGGCGAAACACCTGAGTCGCGTCGGCATCGTCCGCCTCGCGGCACCCGCGACGCTGAGCGTGCGGCCGCTCGCCGACTGGCCGGAGCACCTGCTGCAGGTCGTCGGCGGTCACGCCGAGATCGTCGGCGGCGGCTACAACTACGACGGCCGGCCGATCGCGCCGCTCGATCCTGACGAGATCCGCCGCGTCGCGCGCGAGTTCAAGGCCCGCGGCATCGGCGCCATCGCCATCTCATCGGTGTTCGCGCCGGTCAATGCCTCGCAGGAGGAGCAGGCGGCCCGCATCTTCGCCACGGAGCTGCCCGGCGTGCACGTGACCTTGTCCGGCCAGATCGGCCGCATCGGGCTCATCGAGCGCGAGAATGCCGCGATCATGAACAGCGCGCTGCTCGGCATGGCCGAGCGCGTCATCAGTTCATTCCGCAAGGCACTGGCCGAGCTCGGCATCGGCGCGCCGTTCTTCGTCAGCCAGAACGACGGCACACTGCTCGACCCCGACAGCGTGGTGCGCTTCCCGGTGCTGACCTTTGCCTCCGGCCCGACCAACAGCATGCGCGGGGCGGCGTTCCTGTCGAGCGCCACGGAGGCCCTGGTCATGGACATCGGCGGCACGACCGCCGACGTCGGCGCCCTGGTGAACGGCTTTCCACGCGAGTCGTCGATCGCCGTCGACATCGGCGGCGTGCGCACCAACTTCCGGATGCCCGACATCCTGTCGATCGGTCTCGGCGGCGGCAGCCTGGTGGTCGCCGACGGCGACAGGGTCCGGGTCGGTCCGCGCTCGGTCGGCTACCGGATCCTCACGGACGCGCTGGTTTTCGGCGGCAGCCAGCTCACCGCCACCGACATCGCCGTCGCGGCCGGCTACGCCGAGATCGGCGACCGCGACCGGGTCCGCCACCTGGACCGGCGGCTGGTCACGGCCGCCGTCGACGAGATCCACCGGCTCGCCGAGGAGGCGCTCGACCGCATGAAGACCTCGGCCGCGCCGGCCAAGGTCATCCTGGTCGGCGGCGGCAGCGTCCTCATTCACCGCGACCTCGCCGGCGTGTCGGAGCTCACCGTCCCCGCGCAGGCCGGCGTCGCCAACGCGATCGGCGCCGCGATCGCGCAGGTCAGCGGCGAGGTCGACCGGATCTTCTCCTACGAGCAGCTCGGTCGGGAGCAGGCCCTCCAGGAGGCGCGCGACGAGGCCACCGCGGGGGCGATCACGGCCGGCGCGGCGGCCGGCAGCGTCAAGATCGTCGACGTCGAGGAACTGCCGCTGCAGTACCTGCCCGGCGGCGCCGTCCGGGTCCGCGTCAAGGCAGTGGGCGATCTGGCGCTCAAGGGGGCCGCATGAAGATCGGGCTCGAACACGTCGACGATCTGGCGCGCGGTGCGGCGATCCTCGGCACCGGCGGCGGCGGCGATCCGTACATCGGTGCGCTGATGCTGCGCCAGGCGATCCGCGACCACGGCCCGATCGACCTGATCGACGTCGAGCAGCTCGGCGACGACGACTTCGCCGTGCCGTTCGCCATGATGGGTGCGCCGACCGTGCTCGTCGAGAAGATCCCCAACGGCGGCGAGATGGTCGTGGCGCTGCGCGCCATGGAGCGCTATCGCGGCGAGAAGGCGCGCGCGATCCTGTGCGCGGAAATCGGCGGCATCAACGCCCTGCTGCCGCTGGTGCTGGCGGCGCGCACCGGCCTGCCGGTCGTCGACGGCGACGGCATGGGCCGGGCGTTCCCGCAGCTGCAGATGGTGACGTACCACATCTTCGGCGTGCCGGCGGCGCCGATGGTCATGACCGACGAGTACTCCAACTCGGTGCTGTTCGAGTGCGCGAGCTCCTTCGACGCCGAGCGGCTCGGCCGCAACCTCGTGGTCGCGATGGGCGGCGGCAGCAACATCTGCCTCTACCCGATGCACGGCCGCGACGCCAAGCGCTCGATGGTGCGGGCGACGATCTCGCTGGCGCTCGGCCTCGGGCGGACGATCCGCGAGGCGCGGCGCGCGAGCGGCGATCCGTTCGGCGCCGTGCTCGGCTTCCTGCGCACGACGCCGTACTACCAGCACTGCCGGGTACTGTTCGAGGGCAAGACGGTCGACCTGCTGCGCGAGACCAAGGCGGGCTGGGCACTCGGCCGCGTCGCCATCGAGGGGACCGGGTCCTGCAGCGGCCGGCGCCTCGACGTGCAGTTCCAGAACGAGCACCTGGTGGCCCGCGAGGGCGACCGGGTGCGGACGATCGTGCCGGACCTGATCGCGATGCTCGATGCCGCGACCGCGGAGCCGATCACGACCGAAGGGCTCAAGTACGGCCAGCGCATCAAGGTGCTCGGGATCAGCGCCGCGCCGATCATGCGCTCGCCCGAGGCCCTCGTGGTGTTCGGCCCGCAGGCGTTCGGGCTCAGCGATCCGTTCACGCCGGTCGAAATACTGAACCCGGCTTAGCGGTCAGCCGCCATGAGCCCGCCGCTGGTGCTGCGCAACGCGTCGATCTTCGATGGCGACCGCCGGCTGGCGGGACGCCACACGGTGGTCGTGGCGGACGGGCTGATTGGCGAGGTAACCGACGGCCCCGTCGCCGCAGCGCCGGGCGCGCGCTCGATCGACCTCGCCGGCCGCACGCTGATGCCGGGCCTGATCGACGCGCATTTTCATCCCGTGAGCCCGACCCTGGATGTCGGGCGGATCGACACCATGCCGGCATCGTATCGGGCCCTCGATGCGCGCGCCCACCTCGAGGCCGCTCTGTCGCGCGGGTTCACCACCGTGCGCGATGCCGGTGGCGCCGACGCGGGCCTCGCGCGCGCCACCGCGGAAGGGTTGATTCGCGGGCCGCGGCTGCTGGTCGCCGGCAAGGCGCTGTCGCAGACCGGCGGGCACGGCGACATGCGCGCCGCCGGCGCGATTCCGCTGTGCGGCTGCGGCTATCACGGCGCGCTGTCGGCCGTCGTCGACGGGGCGGACGCCGTGCGCCTCGCGGTGCGCGAGGAACTGCGCCGCGGCGCCGACCACATCAAGCTGTTCGTGTCGGGCGGCGTGCTGTCGCCGACCGATCCGCTGTGGATGGACCAGTTCAGCGCGGCCGAGATCCGCGCCGCCGTCGAGGAGGCGGCGACCCGGCGCAGCTACGTCATGGCACACGCGCACACCGCCGCCGCGGCACTGCGCTGCGCCCGGCTCGGCGTGCGCTCGATCGAGCACGGCACGCTGATCGACGGCCCGACCGCCGCGGAATTGGCGCCGTCCGGCGTGTTCGTCGTGCCGACGCTCGCCGTGATCGAGGCGCTGCGTGCGGATGCCGTGCCGCTGCCGCCCGGTGCGGCGCACAAGCTCGCGGGCCTGGCCGACGAGGCGCACCGCGCCGTCGAGGCCTGCGCGAGCGCCGGCGTGCCGCTCGGCCTCGGCACCGATCTGTTCGGCGTACTGCGCGATCGCCAGGCCGATGAACTGGTGATCCGCGCCCGCCTGCAGGGCGCCGCGGCGACGCTGCGCGCCGCGACCCGCACCAACGCGCGCCTGATCGGCTACGAAGGACGGCTCGGAACGGTGGCGCGAGGCGCGATCGCGGACCTGCTGGTCGTCGACGGCGATCCGCTCGAGGACATCGCGATCTTCACGCGCCCGGCGACGGGTCTCGTACTCATCATCACGGAGGGGCGGATCGCGTTCGACCGCCTCGCCTCGTGACCGACCTACCCGTTCGGGTGGGTGTGTCGTCGCGCGCGCACGACGCCCCACTCTTCAGGGCCTTTGACGGCGCAGCAGCGCCGCTCCATGTTAAGTCGCCATCCCCGGCCGTCCGTCGCGCGGACGCCACATCGTGCCGGGGCCCGTCCTGCGCCGAGGAGACCCTCCGATGAAGCTGAAAATCCTGTACCCGCTCGCCGCTCTGGTCGCCGCGATGGGCGCTGCGTATGCGGATCCGCCGCCGGCCGCCGATGACCGGCTCGCCGACGTGGTCGTCACTGCGCAGCGCCGCGAGCAGAAGCTGCAGGACGTGCCGGTCTCGGTGATCGCGTTCTCCGAGCTGGCCCTGCAGGAGGCGGGCATCCGCAACACCGCCGACGTCATGGCGATGGCCCCGAACGTCTCGTTCGACCAGTCGTTCACGGTCGGCAACAGCTTCATCACGATGCGCGGCATCGAGCAGATCAACAACGCCGACCCGCCGGTAGCGGTGGTCGTCGACGGCGTGCCGCAAGGCAACCAGAAGCAGCTCAAGATGGAGCTGTTCGACGTCGAGCGCGTCGAGGTACTGGAAGGCCCGCAGGGCGCGCTCTATGGCCGCGACGCAATCGGCGGCGCGATCAACATCTACACCAAGCAGCCGACCAACAGCTTCAGCGGCTTCGCCGAGGTCGGCGGCGGCTCGGGCTCGAACCGCCAGGGGACGTTTGCCGCCTCCGGTCCGATCGTGCCGGACGCGCTGCTGTTCCGGATCAGCGGCCAGTACAAGGACTACGACGGCCAGATCACGAACTCCTACCTCGATGAGAAGGTGGACTTCTACACCTCGAAGGACGTTCGCGGCCGGCTGCTGTGGCTGGCGGCCGACTCGTTCAAGGTCGACATGCGGTTCGCGCACACCGACAACTTCGGCGGCGCGACCTATGACGTCGCGATTCCGAATACGGTGACCGACCCGACCAACGTCCAGAACCTCGACCCGCATGCCGACATCCTCGGCAACAGCGAGCTGCAGAGCGACGAGGGCACGCTGAAGGCCGACTGGAAGCTCGCGCCGGGCACGCTGACCTGGATCACCGGCTGGACGAAGCTCAACGAGAAATACTACGGCTCGCTGGGATTTTGCAATCCGGTCGACTGTCCGGGCGGGTTCTTCGGCCTCGGCTCGCTCGACCAGCACCAGGATCTCGACGTGCGCCTCACCTCGCACGAGCTGCGCTTCACCTCCGATGCCAGCGAGCCGGTGCGCTACATCGTCGGTGCCTATTACCTCAGCACGCACCGCTTCCTGCTGACCACCGCACACCTGCTCGACGTGCCCGGCCAGCCGGCGATCGTCGATTCGAACGAGTACGACAACAACACCGCCTATGCCGGTTTCGCGCAGGTCGACTGGGACATCGCGACCGGGACGACGCTCGACGTGTCCGGGCGCTACGACAAGGACGAGCGCAACCAGACCGACGAGGGTACCGGCGACCAGCGCAGCCAGGACTTCGATGCCTTCCAGCCGAAGCTGACGCTGACGCACAAGTTCGACCCGACCCAGCTCACCTACTTCACCTACTCGACCGGGTTCCGCTCGGGCGGCTTCAACGGCATCGGCCAGCTGGAGCCGTTCAAGAAGGAACTGCTGCGCAACCTGGAACTGGGATACAAGTCGACCTGGCTCGACCAGCGCCTGACCTTCAACGTCGCCGCGTTCGTCGAGCGCGACACGGACTTCCAGTTCTTCTACGTTGATCTCGCGGCCGGCGGTGCGCAGGTCATCTCCAACCTCAGCAGCGTCGGCATCGTCGGCGGCGAGATCGAGACGCAGATGGTGCTGACGCCGGGCTGGACGGCGTACCTGAATGCCGGTCTGCTCGACTCGAAGATCCGCGCCTTTGATCCGAACCTCGGCGTGCCGGCGGCGATCGACAACAAGACGCCGAAGACCGTGCCCGAGAAGATCAACATCGGCACGCAGAAGGAATGGAAGTTCGACGGCTACACGGCCACCGCACGGGTCGATCTCGAGCATCGCGGCAAGAAGTACTGGGATACGTCCAACGTCGACGTCATGAACGCGGTCGACCTCTTGAGCGCCCGGGCGGCGCTCAAGCGCGGCCAGTGGGAACTGGCCGTCGCCGGCCGCAATCTCCTCAACAAGTACTATTTCGAGGACTTCAACGCCAAGGCGTTCACGGGCCTGCCGAACAACATCGGCTGGCCGGCGCAGCCGCGGTTCATCGAGGCGACGCTGCGCTACGACTTCTGATCTCGCACGGCGGCGGGAGCGTGCTGCCCCGCCGCCGCAGCAGGAGGCGCTCGATGAAGGAACTGGTGGCCTGGGCGTTTGGCTTCGGCATGGGTCTGAACGCGTTGCTGTTCGTGCCGCAGGCCCTCGCGATCTGGCGGACGCACAAGGCGGACGGAGTGTCGCTGCTGACTTTTGGCGGCTTCAACGCCCTGCAGGCGCTCGGCGTCGCCCATGGGGTGCTGCAGGGCGACTGGTCGCTGGCGATTGGCATGGCCGTCAGCCTCTGCACCTGCGGCAGCGTGACGCTGCTGGCCCTTCGCTACCGCAGACGGGCCGGCTCGGCCAGCGGCTGAGCCCTTTGCAGCTGGGCCCAGGCGGTCGGCCCGAACCCGTGACCTTGCGCGCTCGCGTCCGGACACCGCGGTGCTGCGGGTCGCGCGAACTCGTGCGCTCAGCCGCCTGGTTGTTCCGCCCGCTCTCGAGCTCCCCGAAGTTCGCGACACTCGCGACCGCTCGGCGCGCACCGAGCGAAGCCGACACGTCGCGCGGCGCACCGGCCTCAATCGCCACGGCTAGGGACGGCCGTCGCGAATGCGCTCGCAGCCGAGAGCGGTGCCGGCCTGGCACTCGGTGGCGCCGGCGCGGTGACCTTCGGCCGGACCAGCGGGCGATCCGGCCGGGCGCGTTTCGATGACGTCAGCGTCGCGCTGCTGGACGATCGCGGCTGCGCGCCGGTGCGACAGCGCGTGACCGGCTCCTTCCTCGCGCCTAAGGTCGAGCCGCCGAGCGTGCTCAAGTTCCTCGCCGGGCCGACGCGCCGGCTGCTGGGGCGGGTCGGCAAGCTGCCGGGCGCGACGTGCGCGGTCTTCTACGCCGGCTCGGTGGCGGCGCCGACACCGTGAGTCCTACGGCGCACACCCCGTCGCAGGCGCCGGCCCGGCCTACGCTGCACGGCGGATGGCGGTTCGGCTATGCCGAAGACCGGTGGCGCGGCTGCCCGCAGGTCGGGCGGCCGCGTGGCGGGCAAGGACGCAGTCGTGTTCCGGCAGCGCCGATCGCCACCGCCGCGGCGCGCGTGCCGCGACTGCGCGGTAGGGGCTGTCCGAAAGAGATTGCGGGGTGCCCGCGTAGCGGACCTGCGCCGGGCCCCGGCGTCGCTCCGGGGTCGTGACGCGGCGCGTTGGTTCGCTTGCGAACGGAACGCGGGCCGCGCGGCGCAGTAGCATATCGACGCACCCGACGAATTCGCCGCGGCGCCGGTCGCTGCGGTGAAAAAAATCGATACAGGCTCGCCGTCACCGGAGAAATGATCATGCGCCCCTCACTCGTCCTTGCCTGGGTCCTGCTCGGCGCCAGCGCCTCCGCGGGAGCGCAGGTCAGCATCCAACTCGGGGTGCCGGGCGTGCGCATCGGCATCCGCATTGGCGGCTACCCCAACCTGGTCGCCGTCCCCGGCTACCCGGTGTACTACGCGCCGCAGCTGGGCACGAACCTGTTCTTCTACGACGGCCTGTACTGGGTCTACGCACAGGACCAGTGGTACGCGAGTTCCTGGTACGACGGCCCGTGGGACATGGTCGCGCCCGAGTCGGTGCCGTACTTCGTGCTGCGCGTCCCGGTCCGCTACTACCGGCACCCACCGGCGTACTTCATCGGCTGGGGCCCCGATGCGCCGCCGCGCTGGGGCGAGCACTGGGGGCGGGACTGGGATCGGCACCACGCCGGCTGGGACCGCTGGGACCATGCGTCCGCTCCCGCACCGGCGCCGCTGCCGACCTACCAGCGCGCCTACTCGGGCAGTCGCTATCCGGACCCCGGCCAGCAGCGCTCGCTGCGCGACAGCAACTACCACTACCAGCCGCACGAAGCCGTCGCCCGGCAACAGTACGCGCGGCCGGCTCCGCAAGCGGCTCCCGCCGCGCACGCGGCGCCGGCCGGACGGGCGGCGCCCAGCGCCGCAGCGCCGGCGGCGCGGCACAGTCCGGCGCCAGAGAGCGCGGACCGTGCCGCCACCGCCGCACGACCCGAGAATCGCGCGCCCGCGGCCGCGCCGCCGCCGGTCGAGCGCAAGGCTCCGGTCGAGCGGGCCCCGGCCCCGCGCGAAGCCCAACCGGCCAATCCGCATGCGCCGGCGCCCGCGAACCGCGAGCCGCAGCGCAAGCCTGCCGAGGAGCCACGCAGCACGGCGGCGCCCGCCGCGGCCCGACCGCAAGCCCGCCCGGCCGCCGAGCCGCGCCCGGCGCGCGCGCCGGAAAAGGAGCAGAAAAAGGAGCCCGAACACGACCGCGATCACTAGGCGCGGGGCGGTGACCGTCCGACAGGCGGAGGATCGCTCGTGAAGACGAAACTTGCGCGGAGATGACATGGCTGCTGTCCGCCACTTTGCTGGGGCCGATCGTCGCCGTGGCTGCAGGGGACCAGGACACCGGTCGGTCCCATCCGAAGGAGTGCGTGAAGGACTCCGTGATCACGACCAAGGTCAAGGCGAAGCTGGCCGCCGAGCACATCACGAGTCTTGGGCGCATCCACGTCGACACCGGCCGCGACGGCGTCGTGTGACTGAGCGGTCCTCTCCGGTCCGCAGAGGCGGTTGAGAAGGCCGGTGCGATCGCGCGCGATACCGAAGGCGTGCGGTCGGTGCAAAACAACATCCGCGTCAAGCAGGACCACTGAGCCGCGACCCCGGCACGCGGCGTCGAGCCTGCGCCAGCCCCGCGCCGCGCCCGAGCGCCGTCGCGGTTGTCGCGGCGCGCCAGGGTCGGGTCAGGCACGCTGCAGGACCGGGCGCCGACGCCGGCCAGATCCCACGCCAGCACCCGCTACCGAGCAACGAGAGCCACCGTGACAAGCCGTGACGCGCTGAAGGGCAAGTGGAAGCAGTACATCGGTGCGGCTAAGATCGCCTGGGGCGAATTGACCGAAGACGAACTGCTGAAAGCGCAGGGGCGACAGGACGAGCTGGCGGGCCTGGTGCGGGAGCGCTACGCGATCACGCGCGACGAGGCCGACAAGCAGGTCAAGCGCTTTCTGGACAAGCTCAGCCGCTCAATCGATGGCGCGCGCGTCGAGCGTCGTGACGGGCTCGAGCCGGTCCGTCCGGCGCGCGCCCGCCGCTCGGCACCGGCCGTCCAGGCCGCGGCAGCGCTCGGTCCGCAGCCGACGAACAGTGGGAGCACTCACGATGAGCACGGTCGTCGACGAGGATCGCGGCGCGCGGCGCGCGCTCGAGCACCTGAATTCGGTGCTGACCGCGAACGAGACACTCGAGGCGTGGGCGATCCAACGTCGCATCTATGCGCTGCGACGGCGGCGGCTGGTCGTGGCGGCGACCAGCGGGCGCTTCCTCGCCATTGAGCGTGGCTTCTTCGGCGGTTTTGCGTTGACCGACATCCGCTGGCAGGACCTCAAGGAGGTCAAGATCGAGGTCGGCGTCGTGGCAGCGCGCCTGACGCTCACGGCGTACGCGAGCCCGGACCTCGCCTCGGCGTCGGCGCAGCTGACGACCTTTGTCTACGCCGGGCTGCGCAAGGACCAGGCGGAGGCGCTGTACCGCATCGCACAGGGGCACGATCAGGCCTGGCGCGAAAAGCGCCGCATCCGCGACCTTGAGGAACTGCGGGCCCGCGCGGGTGGAATCCAGGTCGGCAATCTCGCCGGGGCCGCCCCCGCACCGGCCCCGGGCGATGGCGCCGAACGACTGCGGCGCGCCAAGTCGATGCTCGACGCCGGTCTGATTTCCGACAGCGAGTACGAGGCCCTGAAGGCAAGGATCATCAACCAGATCTGAGCACAGCGCGCTCGGCGCCGCGCCGCTGTCGACCTGCCGCGGCCTCACCGGACCGACCTCCGGCTAGAGACGGACCCTGCCCTTGCCGCTGCAACCGCGGGACGCATCGAGGAAGCAGTAGTGGTTCTGAAACGGCAACCGTTGCTTGGACGGGCTGGAGAGCCGCGACTGAGGGAACTCGTGATGTCGCGCGGGCGATCGGGCGGCTTGGCGCTCCACGACGACGATCCGACAATCGACGTGGCGTTCATTCTCGCGATCCGGCATCAGCGCGAGGCCGGATACGCCGGGCCCGACGAAACCTGAACTGCGGTTGGCGAGACGCAACCGCGCGGCCGTGTTCCGCCGGACGGCGCGGCCGGCGACAAGCGGCACGCGCCGCGCAGGCTCGGGCGCATCACCGCGCCTCGTTACAACCTTCGAAGCGCCAGCAACGGGCGCGTAACCGGTCGAATTTGGTGGGCCATGGGGGACTTGAACCAGCAAACGGCTGATGATGAGCAACCTGTTTTTGATAATTCTTTCAATAACTTACTGAGCAGCGCCGCAGAGGTTTGTCGGTGGCCACTGTGCTCGCGGGTGCCACGCCCGAGCGCATCTTCAGACGCGCGGGCAGGGGAGCCGTACCGACCTGAACCGGCGCGCGGCCGGGCATGGTCGGAGGTTCGCCGGCGATCGACGCTTCCCGCCTACGGACCCGCGCCGCGCGGAGCGGATCACGTGTTTCGAGATGCCGGCGACCGCTTGCGAGCGCTCGCCAGCCGCTTTACGGTCATGCGATCGATAGGAGAGTCGTATGACGACGGTTACCGTGTCTTCCAAGTACCAGGTGGTCATTCCCCGCGATCTGCGCGAGGCGCTGCACATTCGACCGGGCGAGCGCCTGCACGCCCTACGCTATCGTGGACACATTGCGCTCGTGCCGGTAAAGGCGATGAAGACTGTTCGCGGCTTCCTGAAGGGAATCGCGACAGACGTAGCGCGCGACGCCGACCGGTCGTGAACGCCGTCGATTCATCGGCGTGGCTTGAGTATTTCGCGGACGGACCCAACGCGTCGGTCTTCGCCAAAGCCATCGAAGCTGTTGATGACCTGGTCGTCCCGACGGCGTCGCTCTACGAGGTGTTCAAGCGGGTCTGCGCGCAGCGAGGCGAAGGCGACGCGCTGCGGGCGGTGGCGCAGATGGAGCAGGGTCGAGTGGTCGATCTGGATCGCGCGACGGCTCTCGCGGCCGCGCGAATCGCGCTGGACCATCGGCTGCCGATGGCCAACAGCATCATGCTCGCCACCGCCGTGGAACACGAGGCAACGCTGTGGACTCAGGACGCTGACTTCAAGAACATCGCCGGTGTTCGATACGTTTCGAAACGCTGACCGGCCTTCCCAATCCAACGGACGCGAGCGCCCTGAGACACAGCGGCGACGGCCATTGCAACCAGCGCGGCGGACTCTTCCAGGCGAGCTCGTTCATGCCGCTCGACACCGGCATCGAGGTCACCGCCAATAGCCAGCGCTACGGGGCCACGCTGCTCGGCAACAACATCACCAGCCGCTACACCGAGGACTTCAGCAGCCCGTCGGTCGCGCCCTACTTCGCCGGCCTCGCACGCCCGGCGCCGCTGCGGACGATCACGCTCGGCGCGTGGTCGAGGTTCTGCCCCCCAGCCTGGGAACTGGCCGTTCGCGGCCGTGCCCCGCGGCCGCGGGATGCGCCTCGCGGCCGCGCGCACTGACCCCGGGCGGGCGTCCCGAGGGGCCGTCTCGCAACGCGCGATGTGGCGGCGCGAATCGACGCCGATAATTGTGGCCACTGCCTTGCACGCCGGGAGGGTCCCATGACTCGCGCGCTACGGATCGCGGGTTGGGTCGCCGCGGCTGGCCTCGCGACGGCAGGCTGCACGCTGCCGAAATGGCCCGAGCCGCCACCCGGCGAGCGCGAGCCCACAATGGTCGCCGGCGCGGTCATCGCGCTCCTGCCCGCGCAGGATACCTACAATGTCCACGCCGCCGTGGATGCGGCCGGCCGCGTGCATGTCGTCACGCTTGCGGCCGACAGCCACGACGTCGTCGACTTCGTGATTTCGGGTGACCGCATCGTCGATCGGCTGACGATCGCCAACACCGCTCGCTGGTGGGACAAGGGGCACGGGGTGTTCGCGAACCTCGACGCCGCACTCGACCGCAGCGGCGCCCTGCACGCGCTCGTCGACTCCGATCACTACGTTCTCGGCACCGACGGCTGGCACGCCGACCCGCACACGCCCTGGCAGGACGCCGGCATCAAGGGAGAGCGACCGCGCTTCGTGCCGGGAGCCGGCGACCTTCTGTGGTACTTCATGGCCCGCGGCTCCGACGTCGGCGCACGCGCGCGCTGGGACGTGTACGGATTCGGCAACGCGCTCGGCGGCATCATCTGGCCGTGGCGGACGCACGGCCACCGGGTGGTGGTCGCTTCGGCGGCACCGGATGATGGCGCGGTCTGGGTGGCGATCGCGCCGCGCGGCCGACCAGACACCTATGCGGTCGCCGTCTCGGGCGACCACTGCGGCAATGTGCAGATGCTCTACACGCAGGACGTCGGCGGCCTCCTCTCGACCGCGGGGATGGGCAACGGCATGCCGGCCCCGGAGGCCGTGCCGGGGATCCGCTACGTCGACATCGGCGCCGACCAGCTCGCGATGCCGGCGCGCGAGCCCCGCCCTGCTGATGGCCACCCGCCGCTCGTGATCCGTGCAATCGACGGCCCGTCGCGCACCTTCACCGGCAGTCCGATGCCCGGCACCGCGCCCGTCCAGATCGGGCCGGTGTCGCTTGCCGCCGACCCGGCGGGTGGCAAGGTGCTCGTCGGCATGCAGTGGCTGCGCGTCGACGGCGAGTGGCGCGGGCCGCTGCGCGGCTCGCTGGTCGGATACGGCCACGTCGTCGCCTCGGGCGAAGGCCGCTTCCACGCGCTGATTGCTGGCCCCGGGCTCTATGACTGGCGCAAGAAGACGCGCGACGTCCCGGTCGTCTACGCCGGGCTCGAGGGCGAGGCGTGGTCGAGGCCCTTCGAGGTGGGTCGAGCGACGATGAAGTCCGTGCTCGGCTGGCTGCCGCAGTCCATGGGCCTCGTCGCCGCACCCGACGGGGCCGTGTTCGTCATCTGGCCGAGCGCGGACGGGCTCGTCGGGCGCTGGCTGCGACCGGTGCCGCCCGCGGCGGGACCCGCCGCACACTGACGGCGACGCGCGGGAAGCCGGGGCCGCCCGCCGGGTGGCGTTGCGCCATCAGCGCAGCGGCACGACGTCGATGTCGCTGTCGATCGCGACGAACAGGAGCCCCATCCGGGCGGGCAGCGAGGGCGCTCCAGGTCGATGCCGCCCGCGAGCCGTAGAGCAGAAACAGCCTCCGGATGGAGGCCACCGACGGGCGCCGGCGTGAGGTCCTAGGCGCAGACGGTGCCAGTGCTGTCGTTCCGATTTGTTCTTCGCCCTGGTGGGAAGCACTCCCGAGCGAGCGTACCGGACAGCGCCGGCCGTCGAGCGCGGGCGCAGGTTATGACCGCGCGTGGGCGAGCCCGGGGCTTACCGGCTCGCGGCGGCGACTTGGCTGGTGTTCCAGGGCGCGACCCCGTCGGGGAGGCGCGAAGTTGGTGGGCCATGTAGGACTTGAACCTACAACCAACGGATTAAGAGGCATCTGGTTTGACCAGTGTTCTCAATTGGTTAGCTGCGCGAACTCTTAGAGGATGGCCCGAACTCCGCCTCAATCCGGCCTACGTCGGCACCGTCGCCTTAGACCCAATCGCGAGGCATACCGGGGCGACGCGGCCGCAGTACGCCGTTCGCATTGGCAACCCACTATTGCAGACCGTGACGCTTACTCGTCGAAGTAGCCGGCCTCGAGCTGATGGCGCACGGCGACAACGAGGACGACTTCGTCGGCCGGAAGCCACCGGTACTTCGCGACATAGCCGTAACGGCCCCACGAGAGAACGAGTTCGCGACGGCCGTCCTCGGCAAGTCGGCCGAGCAGCGGATGATCCGCGAGCAACTCGAGAGCCCGGCGGACGCTCGTCAGTCGTTCGCGCGCGCTTTTCGGGTCGTGAAGCGCAATGAAATCGAACAGCCGCTCGAGGTCGGCGAGCGCTCGTTCGGTTACCTCGACCCGCGCCAAGGACGCGATCGCGGCCGGCGAACCTTTCGCCCGGCCAGGCGAGCCTCGAGACAGTCGAACGCCGCCGTCAAGCCCACCGCCTTTCCGGTAGACACGGCCTGTTGCTCGGATTCGGCCGCATCTGCGGCAAAGCGCGCGCGCAACTCCATGCGTTCGGCCTCGCGTTCGAGCGCCTCGACCATGAAGGCGTGCGGGCTCTTGCGCGCCCGCGCAGCGAGACGCTCGATGCGACGCTTGAGACCATCCGGAAGCTTGAGACTCGTGGCCGCCACGTGCGCATACTCCTCGCAGGCATCAGGTAGTATAAAAGTACTACCGCGTCGCGGAGGCGTCAAACGCGGCGCCGCACAGCGCGCGCGACCGAGTGCCGGCCGGTCATCCGCAGTGTCACAGCAGGTGGCGACCGAGGCCGCCTTAGACGATGGCCGCGCGGGCGCGCGCTAAGCGATCGATAATGCGCGAGGAGGCCGAGGACGAAGACATCCGGCGGGAGACGCACGCGAAGCTCATCACCGCCGGCGTTCCGGCGGAGTGCATGGACATGCTGATTCCCTTAACGGATGCCAAGCGGCCCCGCCGACCGACTCAGGCGCGGCGTACCTTCCGGTCGGCGACCGACCGCAATCATTTGCACGGACCGCCTATGGCTACCGAACGAACGAGGGTGAACGGGCCCTTGTTGCTCGAACATTCCGGGCTGGTGTTAGTCGCCGACCTTAAGTGATCCGAGAGCCGCTCGAAGCTGCTCGGGCGCTAAGTCGTAAATCTCGGATGAAATCGGCGGTAGAGAGTGAGCGAGCCCGGGGCGGGACATCCAACGTCGTGCTTCGCATGTCGGCCCATTGTGGATCTGTCCGGCATTGCACTTCCGTACATAATCTAAATGGAAGGTCTGCACTGCGTCGTACAGCGCAGGGTCTTTCCGGTCGTCTAATGGCCCCGTGTAGAACCCGAGGGCGGCCAATGCCTGCTTTGTAAGCGCCGTAGAACGTGGGCCCCAGCTTTCGATTTCACGCTTCAGCATCGGCTCTATCGTACCGCGTGCAGAGGTCGCGCTAGGGGGCGCACCTGATTCCCATGCGCGCAGTACAGCTTGCGTCCGCTGATCGACGAGCTCGAATTTAATCCACGTCGTGTTGAACATGCAGTCCCGAACGGTGCGCTCGAACGGCAGCTCAAAGGTAGCTTCGTGTTTGTCCGAGTAGCAGACGATGACTTGGCCCGGCCTCCACTCCCCGAGCGCGCCAGTAATGCGTACGCGCGCTGCCTTCACCAGATCGCGTGCCGCCGGACCATCGAGTTTCGCCGTCAAGTACGGTTCGTTCGTGGACAGGTCTGCCGTCGAAATGGACAGGCTTTCCTCCAAGCTGCGCCGGACCGTCGTGACAGCGCCAAATCCGTTGGTAGCCTGCGCTGGGCTTTGGGCCGTGCGCTGACATGCGAAGGACAGCGAGTTGACCTGTACGGTATCGGGAACCGGAAGCGCACCTGCAGGCCGTACGTCCCCGCCAAACACGAAGCCGGGTGCGGCACTAATTTCAAGCTCGCCTTTCGGTGCCTCGTAGCGCCACGTCGGGAAAGCGCCGCATCCCCTGTCGAACCCAGTTTCCCGGGGCGTCAAATTCAATTCAAATATGCGGCCCACAAACGCCTGCTGTTTCGGAGGCGAATCAAACTGATCCCGTGGTTTGTAGGCACGAACGACCTGTGCAGCCGCCGTAAGATCCGCCAACGTGAGTGCAGGATCTACGGCCGCAACACGCTCCGGGGTGGCACGCGCCGGAGATGGTTCGGCCGGAGTTTCGCCATTGCTGGTCGGCGTCGACGTTACGCGAGTTCGCGCCACCTCGAATTCCGAACTGATTCGACTGGCCAAATCCGAAGCGCCCAAGCGCCTCAGTGTCTCTGCGTCGGCGAGCATTGCCGCTCGGAACTTTTCCAATTTCTCCGGCCACGTAGCGGACTCAAGTATCGCCTGACGGTCTACCTCGTACAGGGCCTGCGCTTCTGACGTTGGCAGCGTCTTGGTGCGTTGGCGGCATTCGAACAGGACGTAAGCCAGCGGCCACGCCAGCTCGTGCAGCTGCTGGGCCGCGCTCAATTTCTCGGCGCAGGTCAGAAGATCGCCTCTCGTCGCGCTCACGAGTCCGTCGTCGAGTAGGCTCTGGACCGGCAGGGAGTCGCTGCACGCGGCCGAGAGCGTCAATAGTTTGCCTTCTCGCAGCACCTTCAGTTGGACAATTCCCGATGGAGGTAGCTTGCGGAGCGCATCAATAACGGGCGAGGTGGAATGCGGGAGAGACTCGCCCCCGACCTCTAGGATCTTGTCACCGTAGTTAAAAACGGCATCATTCGCTCGCGAAACAATATCGCGCATCACGGTCGGCGCGATCATGCATCGAGATGTTTTCCAGCCGTCCTGCGCGCGAAGCGCATCTAGTAATCGCTGCGCCGTCTGTGGCAGCTGATCCGAGTTCGCGGCGCTGGAGGGAGCGGCAATGCACCAAAGAACAACGGCGAGCACCAGACACACGACGCGCGAAGCGCTGCTAATCATCGCGAATTCACGGGTACGGGAAGCTGCTGTTATGGCGATTCTCCGGAGGCGGGGCTGCGAATTCGGTGCACATGCATTCATTTCATCGCCGCGGCTGCACGGGCAATCAGCGGAAGGTGTCAACGAGGACCGAGTCCGAGACTTGGCTCGAGACGCGGCGTGAACCCAGTAGGCCGCCCGCGCAGTATCAGTGCGTTACGCAGGTCATCCCACCGTCGTAGTTCGGACCGCAGTCGGTCGAGACCGGCTTAGGGGGCGCAGGCATCTGCGCTACGCGCTCACACTCGAGATTCGCGCGCGCAAGTTCCTCGGCGGAAATGGCGATACGTTCCCGCAGAGCGCACGCCATTATCATGCCTGACCGATAGCTTTCCGCAGGGTCGTGGCCGGCCATCGCCGCCGCCGCGGCCGCGCGCAGTACCAATCGCACGTGGCCATCCCAACCGGGCGGTACGGGGGGCGGGGGCGGTGGTGCCGTAGCACATCCCGCCAACGCGATCACGATCAGAAACGCGGAGGCACGCATACGCTTCGTCCCTAAGAGCGCAACGTGGCAACTTTGCGACGTAATCCCGACTCCAGTCTGTGCGGGGCATCACGGGCGCAAAGTGATGGCGTTGGTCGCGGTGACGTACATCACGTCTGCTGGCGACGATGCCATCGGCGGCCTGACCTGACCCCGCCTCAATGCGCCGCACGCTCGGCAACACGGCTTGAAGCCCTTCAGGCAGCGCCGACCAGGGACAAAGCGGTCGTCGCGCTTACTGGGCGCTTAATTTGGTCGGCCCGACGGCACTTAGCGCCGGTTAAGCGGCGCAAGTGTTTGAATTGGTGGGCCATGTAGGACTTGAACCTACAACCAACTGATTAAGAGTCAGCTGCTCTACCAATTGAGCTAATGGCCCGGTGTTCGGGTGGGGTGGACGATGGGACTCGAACCCACGACGGCCGGAATCACAATCCGGGGCTCTACCAACTGAGCTACGTCCACCATCGTCGCGAAAAAACTGCCGTCTTCCTCTGCTCTTGACCTCGTCATCAGTCCGTCCGGCCGGTCATCGGTGGCGCGCCCGGCAGGACTCGAACCTGCAACCGCCGGCTTAGAAGGCCGGTGCTCTATCCGGTTGAGCTACGGGCGCTTGGTGGCCCCCGACTCCAGTCCCGAACATCCCAACCGCCGCCCCCGGGCCGCGGCCTTCCGCCTGCGATCGGTGGTCGGGGCAGAGGGATTTGAACCCCCGACCCTCTGCTCCCAAAGCAGATGCGCTACCAGACTGCGCCATGCCCCGCCCGCGTCCGCATCGCACAGGACACGCAATCTTAAAGACCGCCCCCCGGCCCGTCAAACCGGCCGGGCGCCCGCTGGCCCGGTCCGTGCGAGAATGTGCGGCTTTAGGCCAGTCATTGACACGGGGAGACGGCGCGTGGCGGCGAAACTGATCGACGGCAAGGCGATTTCCAAGGCCCTGAAGGCCGACGTCCGCAAGGCGACCGACGACCTCGTGGCGCGCGGCGCGCGCCGCCCGGGGCTCGCGGTCGTGATGGTCGGCGAGGATCCGGCCTCCGGCATCTACGTCCGCAACAAGCGCCTGTCCTGCGAGGAGACCGGCATCCTCTCGGTCGCCCACGACCTGCCGGCGAGCACGAGCGAGGCGGCGCTGGTCGCGCTGATCGACCGGCTGAACGCCGATCCCGCGATCGACGGCATCCTGGTGCAGTCGCCGCTGCCCAAGCACATCAACCCGCACGCCGTCATCGAGCGCATCGACCCGCGCAAGGACGTCGACGGCTTCCACCCGTACAACGTCGGCCGGCTCGCGCTCCGCAAGCCGCTGCTGCGCTCCTGCACCCCCTACGGCATCATGATCATGCTCGAGCGCACCGGCATCGCGCCGCGCGGCAAGGATGCGGTCATCGTCGGCCAGTCGAACATCGTCGGCCGGCCGATGGCGCTCGAGCTGCTGGCCGCGGCCGCGACCATCACCGTCTGCCACAGCGCGACCCGCGACCTTAAGGCCGAGGTCGGCCGCGCCGAGATCCTCGTCGTCGCGACCGGCAAGCCGCACATGATCCCGGGCGCGTGGGTGCGCGAGGGCGCGGTGGTCATCGACGTCGGCATCAACCGCCTCGCCGACGGCAAGCTGGTCGGCGACGTCGAGTTCGAGCCGGCGCGCGAGCGCGCCGGCTGGATCACGCCGGTGCCGGGCGGCGTCGGGCCGATGACCATCGCCGCGCTCATGAAGAACACGCTCGAGAGCTCGCTCGCCCACCAGGGCCTGGTGACCGCCTGAGCGTCAGCGGAAGCGCCAGCTCGTCCCCTTCGGCCCGTCCTCGAGCACGACGCCGCGCGCCAGCAGCTCGTCGCGGATCCGGTCGGACTCCTTGAAGTCGCGCGCCTGGCGCGCCGCGGTGCGCGCCGCGACCAGCGCCTCGATCTCGGCCGCCTGCGGCTCGGCGGCGCCCCCGGCCTGCGCCTGATCGAGGCCGCGCTCCGGGCGCGTCTGCAGCCAGACCTCCGGGTCGCGGCCGAGGATGCCGAGCACGCCGCCGAGGCGTTTGAGCTCCGCCGCGAGCGCCGCGGCCGCGGCCGTCGCGCCGGCGCCCTTGGCGACGTTGAGCTCGCGGGCCAGCGCCTGCAGCACCGCGAGCGCCTCGGGCGTGTTGAAGTCGTCGTCCATCGCCGCCTCGAAGCGCGCCGAGGCCGCGCCGTGCGGCGCGGCGCCGGCGGCGGGCACGACGCCGCGCAGCGCCACGTACAGCCGCTCGAGCGCGGCGTCCGCCTGCCGCAGGTTCTCGTCGGAGTAGTTGATCGGACCCCGGTAGTGCGACGACAGCACGAAGGTGCGCAGCACCTCGGGCCTGAGGCGCGCCAGCACCTCGCGCACCGTGAAGAAGTTGCCGAGCGACTTCGACATCTTCTCCGCGTCGACGTTGACGAAGCCGTTGTGCATCCACAGGTTCACGAACGGCGTGCCGCAGGCGGCGCAGCTCTGGGCGATCTCGTTCTCGTGGTGCGGGAACTTGAGGTCCATGCCGCCGCCGTGGATGTCGAAGTGCGCGCCCGAGCAGCGCCACCGACATCGCCGAGCACTCGATGTGCCAGCCGGGCCGGCCGGCGCCCCACGGCGACGGCCAGGACGGCTCGCCGGGCTTGGCGGCCTTCCACAGCACGAAATCCAGAGGATCGCGCTTGCGCCTCGTCGACCTCGACGCGCGCCCCGGCGCGGAGGTCGGCGAGCTTCTTGCCGGACAGCTTGCCGTAGCCCGCGAAGCGGGCGACCGAGTACAGCACGTCGCCGTCGGCGGCGACGTAGGCGTAGCCCTTCGCCGACCAGCGTCTCGATCATCGCCACGATCTGCGGCACGTACTCGGTGGCGCGCGGCTCGTACTCGGGCGCCTCGACGCCGAGCGCCGCGCAGTCCTCGTGCAGCGCGTCGATGAAGCGCGCCGTCAGCGCCGCCATCGGCTCGCCGTTCTCGGCCGCGCGGCGCGATGATCTTGTCGTCGATGTCGGTGATGTTGCGCACGTGCGTGACGCGGTAGCCGCGGTAGCGCAGGTAGCGGCGCACGACGTCGAACACCACCAGCGAGCGCGCGTGGCCGACGTGGCAGTAGTCGTAGACCGTCATGCCGCAGACGTACATGCGCACGTGGCCCGGCTCGAGCTCGCGCAGCGGTTCGGTGCGGCCGGTCAGCGAGTTGTGGATTTCGATCATCAGAGGGGGCTTCCTGGACTGCAGGCGGGCGGACTGGCGAGACGCTCGGCGGCCTCGAGGCGCGCGCGGATGGTCGCGGCGGGCATCACGGTCAGCAGCGCCGCGAGCTCCGGCCCGTCGAGGCGCTGGGTCAGCGCGGCGCGCAGCGGCTTGAACAGCGCCGCGCCGGCGCGGCCGGTCGCCGCCTTGAGCGCGGCGATGAGCGCGGCGTAGTCGATGCGCGCCTCGAGCGCGGTGCGCGCCGCGGCGAAGAACGGCGCGCCGGCGCCTTTGATGAGCGCGGCGATCTCGCCGTCCGCGCACGGCAGCTCGCCGTAGACGAGGTGCGCCCAGAGCGCGGCGTCGGCCGGCAGCTCGAGGTTGGCGCGCACCGCGGCGACGAAGGCGCGCTCCTGCCCCGGCGGCACGCGGCCGTGCGCCCAGCCCTCGAGCAGCACCGCCGGCGCGCGGTGCACCGCCTCCTTCTGCCAGTGGCGCAGCTGCGCGCGGTCGAAATGCGCCGGCGCGCGGCCGAGCGCGGCGAGCTCGAAGCCGGCGACGAGCGCCGGCGCGCGTCAGCCAGCCCTCCTCGGCGTAGCTGTGGCCGAGCCGCCCGAGCAGGTTGAGGACCGCCTCGGGCAGGTAGCCCGCGGCGCGCAATTCGGCGACCGCGGCGCTGCCGTCGCGCTTGGACAGCGGCGCGCCGCCCGGGCCGACCAGCAGCGGCAGGTGGCCGTATGCGGGCGGCGCAGCGCCGAGCGCGCGCGCCAGCAGCCGCTGGCGCGGCGTGTTGGCGACGTGGTCCTCGCCGCGCAGCACGTGGCTGACGCCCATCGCGGCGTCGTCGAGGGCGTTGGAGAACAGGAACGCGGCGCTGCCATCGGCGCGCCGGATCACGAAGTCGCCGAGGTCGTCGCTCGCGAAGCGCTGCGGGCCGCGGACCAGGTCCTCGTAGGCGATCGTCTCGCCGGGCGCGACCCGGAAGCGCAGCGTCGCCGGGCGCCCCTCGGCGGCGCGGGCGGCGCGCTCGGCAGCGTTGAGCGCCGCGCAGGTCCCCGGGTAGCGCGGCGGCCGGCCGGCCGCCAGCTGGCCGCGGCGGGCGACCTCGAGCTCGAAGGCGGTGCAGTAGCACGGGTAGGCGAGGTCGGCCGCCTCGAGCCGCGCGCAGGCAGCGGCGTAGCGCTCGCCGCGCTCGGACTGGCGGTACGGGCCGGCGGCGTCCTCGCGGTCGGGGCCGGCGTCCCAGTCGAGGCCCAGCCAGGCGAGCTCGCCGAGCAGCGCCGCGACCAGCGGCTCGGCCGAGCGGGCCCGGTCGGTGTCCTCGATCCTGAGCAGGAAGCGCCCGCCGTGGCGGCGCGCGTACAGCCAGTTGAACAGGGCCGTGCGCACGTTGCCGAGGTGGAGGGCGCCCGTCGGGCTGGGTGCAAAGCGCGTAATGACCGGGTTCGGCATGGCCGCGAAGTATAATGCCCCGCCCCCGCCCGCCCGCCGGAGTTCCCATGCAGTTTGCCGATACCGCCCGCCGCCGCCCGCGGCTGCTTCTGACGCTGGTCGGCTGCGCCGCGCTGGCCGCCGGCCTCGCCCGCGCCGACGCCCCGGCCGATGCGCCGGTCGACCGGGTGCGCGTGGTCACGACGCTCGGCAGCTTCGTCATCAAGCTCGACCCCGCGCGCGCGCCGCTGACGACCGCCAACTTCCTCAGGTACGTCAAGAGCGGGTACTACGACGGCACGCTGTTCCACCGCGTGATCTCCAACTTCGTCATCCAGGGCGGCGGCTACGACGACCGCCACCAGCTCAAGGCCACCGAGGCGCCCGTGCCCAACGAGTCCGGCAATGGCCTGTCGAACAAGCGCGGTACCGTCGGCCTCGCGCGCGCCGAGGCGCCGCACTCCGGCAACTCCCAGTTCTACGTCAACCTCACCGACAACGACGAGCTCGACCCGACGCCGCTGCGCTGGGGCTACGCCGTGTTCGGCCGCGTCGTCGAGGGCCTGGAGGTGGTCGAGAAGATCGCCCGCACGCCGACCGGCTCGGTCGGCCCCTGGCCCAAGGACGCGCCGCTCGAGCCGGTCGTGATCCAGCGCATCGAGATGCTGGCGGGCGACGGCACGGTCATCGCCGCCCCGGCGGCGGCGGCGCCAGCGGCGCCGGCGGCGCCGCACTAGGCGATGGCGGCGCTGGTCGTCTCGGACCTGCACCTCGACCCGGCGCGGCCCGAGATCGCCGCGCAGTTCCACGACTTCCTCGCCGCCGAGGGGCGCGCCGCGAGCGCGCTGTACGTGCTCGGCGACCTGTTCGAGGTGTGGATCGGCGACGACGACCCGGACCCGCACAAGCGCGCCGTGGTCGCCGACCTGCGCGCGCTCAGCGACGCGGGCGTCGCGCTGTACTTCCTGCACGGCAACCGCGACTTCCTGCTCGGCGCGCGCTTCTGCGAGGAGACGGGCGGTGCGCTGCTCACCGACCCGACGATCGTCGAGCGCTACGGCCGGCGCGCGCTCATCACCCACGGCGATGCGCTGTGCACCGACGACGCGCCGTACCAGAAGCTGCGGGCGCTGGTGCGCGACCCGCTGTGGCAGGCGCAGTTCCTCGCGCTCAGCGTCGGCCAGCGCCTCGCGCTCGCGCGCGAGGCGCGCGCCGGCAGCCAGGCCCATACCCAGGCGCAGCCGAAGATGCTGATGGACGTCAACGCCGAGGCGGTGGCCGCGGTGTTCCGCGAGGCCGGCGTCGACACGATCATCCACGGCCACACCCACCGCCCGGGCGTCTACCCGCAGCGCGTCGACGGCCGGCCGTGCACCCGCATCGTCACCGGCGACTGGTATACGCAGGGCAGCGTGCTGCGCTGGGACGAGTCGGGGCTCAGCCTCGCGGCGCTGCCGCGCTGAGCGCGCCGGCCGCCGGCGGCGGCCCGGAGTGGAAGCGGAAGGTGGGGTCGGGACGGGTCGCGAGTCCGGCCTCCACCGCCGCGAGCGCCGCGTAGCGCGCGGCGAGATCGAGGCCCTCGCGCTCGGCGTGGCGCGCGGCGAGCGTGAGGTACAGGCTCGTGTGGCGCGCCTCGGCCGCCTCGAGCCCGCGGTAGAAGGTGCCCACCTCCGGCGGCAGCAGCGGCACGAGCCCGCCGAAGCGTTCCACCGAGCGCGCCTCGATGAGCGCGCCGGCGATCAGCAGGTCGAGCCGCCGGCCGGGCTCGCGGGTGGCGAGCGCACGCCGCAGCTCGCCGGCGTAGCGGCCCGGGGCGAGCCGCAGGTACGGGATGCCGAGCCTGCCCATGAGGCCGAGCACCTGCTCGTAGTGCCGGAGCTCCTCGCGCGCAAGCCGCGCCAGCGCCAGTCCCAGCGGCGCGTCCTCGGCGTAGGCGAACATCAGGCCAAGTGCCGTCGAGGCCGCCTTCTTCTCGCAGTTGGCGTGGTCGACGATCAGCACGTCGAGCGTAGCGGCGGCGGCGGCGAACCACGCGGCCGGCGTCGCGGCGGCGAGCCCGAAGCCGGCGGCGGCCGAGGGCGCGCTCACGGCGTCGGCGTGGGGTCGGCCGGCGCGGCGGGCGGCGCGGCGGCGGGCGCCGCGGCGGTGCCGAGCTGCGCGTCGATCGCGGCGCAGATCTCGGCCACCGACTGGAAGCGGTCCTGCGGCTCCTTGCCGAGCAGCTTCTCGAGGATCGGCTGCCACTCGGCGAGGTCCTCCGGCAGCTTCGGGATCGGCGCGTGGCTGTGCTTGTAGATCACCGCCATCGGCGTCGGCGCGAGGAACGGCTTCTTGCCGGTCAGCATCTCGTAGAAGATCACGCCGAGGCTGTAGACGTCGCTGCGCGCGTCGACGTCGCGGCCGTGGCCCTGCTCCGGGCTCATGTAGTACGGCGTGCCGAAGATCTCGCCGGTGGCGGTGATCTCGGCGTCGAGCGTCAGCTGCTTGGCGAGCCCGAAGTCGATCAGCGCGACCGAGCCGTCGGCGCGCAGCATGACGTTGCCGGGCTTGAGGTCGCGGTGCAGGACGCCGGCGGCGTGGACCGCGCCGAGCGCGGCCGCCATCTGCCGCAGGATCCGCACCGCGTCGAGCGGCACGATGCCGCGCCGCATCCGCGCGCGCAGGTCGCCGCTCGGGAAGTACTCCATCAGGATGAAGGCGTGGTCGTCGGCGACGCCGAGCTCGTAGATCTGCACCACGTTCGGGTGGTGGATCTGGCGGATGATCTCGTATTCCTGCAAGAAGCGGTCGAAGGTGCTGCCGCGGTCGGTCGAGTCGGGCACCTGGCGCAGCAGCTTCAGCACCACGAGGCGCGCCTCGCGCTCGCTCTCGGCGAGGTACACGGTCGAGATCGCGCTGGTGGCGATCGTGCGGATGCAGCGCACGCCCTTGATGACGGTGTTGCCGAACTTGTAGGTCGACTCCGCGGCCGGGCTGACGCGAAAGGCGGCGAGCGCGCGGCGCTGCGCGGCCTCGGCGTCGCGCAGCAGCTGCACCAGCTGGCGGTGGTCGATGCGGGTCTTGGCCAGCGTGCCGAGCGCGCCGTGCTCGATCGCCTCCGCCGCGGCCTGCTCGTCGGGGCGCTCGAGCAGGTAGATGACCGGCGGGAACAGCGGCCGCGCGCGGCCGTCGCTCAGCCACTCGAGCCCCGAGCCGCCGGCCGGCGCGTGGTCGAGCAGCACCGCGTCGAAGCCCGCGCCCCAGAACTCCGCCGGCAGGCGCCCCTCGACGGCGGGCACGTGCTCGACGATCAGCGGCGAGTCGAAGGCCGTCATCACGTGCTGCCGGATCAGCTTGCGGTAGGTCGCGTCGTCATCGATCACGAGGACCTTCACGGCTCGGCTCCCGCGGTTGCCGCCGGCGCCGCCGGCTGCGGCGCGCGCCGCAGGCCGAGCACGACGTCGCCGACGTTGGTGCCGGTCGGGCCGGTGTGCAGCAGGTCACCGGTCGCCTCGAGGAAGCCGCCCGAGTCGGCCGCGGCGAGCGCCGCCGCCGCGTCGCGCGCCGCGGCGGCGCCGCGCGCGACCGTGCCGCCGTCGACGATCGCGCCGGCATCGGCGCTGTTGCCGTCGGTGCCGTCGGTGCCGGCCGCGAGCACCACGAGGTCGGCGTGGCCGGCGATCAGCTCGGCGGTGGCGAGCGCGAAGTGCTGGTTGCGGCCGCCGCGACCGGGCTTGGGCGGCAGGTGGACGCTGGTCTCCCCGCCCCACACCAAGAGGTCGGTGGTGCTGAGCGCGAGCTCGTGCGCGAAGCGGCTCGCCGCCGTGCAGGCGTCGCCGGCGGCGAGCGGCTCGAGGCGCCGCGTGCTCATGCCGCCGTGGTCGGCGGCACGCTCGGCGGCGGCGAGCGCGTCGCCGAGCGTTGCGACCACGCGCGCCGGCAGCGCCGCGCCGCGCGGCAGGTCGCGGGCCCGCTCGAGCAGCGCCGTCAGCCACGGCGGCAGCCCGGCCGGCAGCTGCGAGCCGGCCTGCGCCATCACGAGGCCCGAGCCGATCACCGCCGGGTCGTCGCCCGGCACGTCCGAGATCAGCAGCGCCTCGGCCGCGGTGTGCGCGAGCGCGGCGGCGAGCCGGCCGTCCTTGACGCGCGACAGGCGGCGGCGGATCGCGTTGAGCGCGCCGATGCCGAGCCCGGCGCCGAGGCCCCATTCGTTGACGCGCCTGAGGTCCGCGGGCGACACCGACGGCGGCAGCGCCTCGACCAGGCTCGAGGCGCCGCCGGAGACGAGCACCAGCGTCGGCGCGCCCGCCGGCGTCGCGGCGGCGAAGTCGAGCAGCGCGGCGCCGGCGGCGAGGCTCGCCGCGCCCGGCACCGGGTGATCGCCCTCGAGGCAGCGCAGCGCCGGCCAGGCCTTGAGCTCGGCGTCGAGATGGCCGGCGCGCGAGATCACAAGGCCGCGCACGACGCGTGCGCCGAGCACGTCGAGCGCGCCGAGCGCCATGGCGCTCGCGGCCTTGCCGACCGCGATCAGCGTCGTGCCGTCGCGGCCCGCGCCGGCGCCGAGCGCGGCGCGCACCGAGCGGCGGCCGTCGACGGCCTGGCAGGCCGTCGCATACAGCTCGAGCAGCACGCCGCGGCGCGGGTCCGCGCTCAACGCTCCACGCTCGCGCATGCTGGGGTGATCCGACTCAGACCGCGCGCACGGCCCGCGGCTTCGAGCGCGTCGCGCCGTCGCCGTCGGCGCCGTCCGCGCCCGCCGCCCGCCGCCGCGCCTTGGCGTCGTCCGAGCGCTCGCGCTCGATGCGGCTCAAGTACTCGGGGGTCACGTCGCCGGTGACGTACTCGCCGGAGAAGCAGGAGGTGTCGAAGGCCTCGACCCGGGCCTTGTCGTGGCGCACGGCGCTGACCAGGTCCTCGAGGTCCTGGTAGATCAGCCAGTCGGCGCCGATCAGCCGCGCGACCTCCTCGTCGGTGCGCCCGGCGGCGACCAGCTCGTAGGCGGCCGGCATGTCGATGCCATAGACGTTCGGGTAGCGCACCGGCGGCGCGGCCGAGGCGAAGTACACCTTGCGCGCGCCGGCCTCGCGGGCGAGGTCGATGATCTGCGCCGAGGTCGTGCCGCGCACGATCGAGTCGTCGACCAGCAGCACGTTGCGGCCGCGGAACTCGAGCGTCGATCGCGTTCAGCTTGCGAGCGCACCGACTTCTGCCGCTGCTTCCTGGCCCGGCATGATGAAGGTGCGGCCGATGTAGCGGTTCTTGATGAAGCCCTCGCGGTACTTGAGGCCGAGGTCGATGCGCGAGCTGCATGGCGCTCGTGCGGCTGGTGTCGGGGATCGGGATCACCACGTCGATGTCGTGGTCGGGGCGCAGCCGCGCGGATCTTCTCGGCCAGCTTCTCGCCCATGCGCATGCGCGCCTTGTGCACCGAGATGTTGTCGATGATCGAGTCGGGGCGCGCGAAGTAGACGTACTCGAAGATGCACGGCGTGTGGCGCTCGGTCGGCGACGCACTGCTGGCGCTGTGGAAGCCGCCGCTGATCGTCGATGAAGACCGCCTCGCCCGGCGCGACGTCGCGCACCAGCTCGAAGCCCACGCATGTCGAGCGCCACGCTACTCGGAGGCCAGCATCCACTCGGTGCCGCGCGCGGTGATGCGCCGGCCGAGCACCAGCGGGCGGATGCCGTGCGGGTCGCGAAAGCCGACGATGCCGTGGCCGATGATCAGCGCCACCACCGCGTAGCCGCCGCGGCACGCGGCGGAACAGCGTTGCCGAGCGCGGCGAACAGGTCCTCGGGCGTCGAGGTGCGGCGGCGCCGCGGCGCTGCAGCTCGCTCGGCGAGGATGTTGAGCAGCACCTCGGAGTCGGAGCTGGTGTTCAGGTGGCGCCGCTCGTCGCGCCACAGCGCCTCGGCGAGCTCCACGCGCGTTGGTCAGGTTGCCGTTGTGGGCGAGGCCGATGCCGTAGGGCGCATTGACGTAGAACGGCTGCGCCTCGGCCGCCGCGTCGCAGCCGGCGGTCGGGTAGCGGACGTGGCCGATGCCGACGTTGCCCTTCAGCTGCAGCATGTGGCGCTGCTGGAACACGTCGCGCACCAGGCCGCGAGTCCTTGCGCAGGAACATCTCGTCGCCGTCGCAGGTCATGATGCCGGCCGCGTCCTGGCCGCGGTGCTGCAGCACCGTCAGCGCGTCGTAGATGCGCTGGTTGACCGGCGACTGGCCGACGATGCCGACGATGCCGCACATGTCGCTACCCCTAGCCTTCGCCGCCGTCGGCGTTGCGTCCGTCGAGCGCGCGCCGCGCCAGGTGGCGCGTCTCGCCGGCGAAGCCCTCGAGCCAGCTGGCGATGTTGACCGCGTACGGGGCGAGCCGGGAGTGCCGCCACCACGGCTCGTGCTCGAGCCTGAGCGTCTGGCCGAGCAGCGCCGCGAAGCCGACCAGCACGACGCCGCGCGTCAGTCCGAACAGGATGCCGAACAGGCGGTCGATGATGCTGAGTCCGGCGGCGGTGCGGGTCAGCCACGACAGGATCGCGCCGAGCAGCGCGCCGGCGAGCAGCACCACGATCAGCACGATGCCGCGCGCGACCCAGGCCTTCTGCTCGGGCGTCTCGAGGACGCCGCCGAGGTACGGGTGCAGGAAACCGGAGAAGCGCCACGCGATCCAGATCGCCACCAGCCAGGTGATCAGCGCCACCGCCTCGCGGACGAAGCCGCGCACCGCGCCGATGACGACGGAAATACCGATGATCGCGACGATGATGAAGTCCGCGCCCTGCACCAAGCCCGCCGGTATGAGCGACTGCCGCGGCAGTCAGAGCGTGTGATTTTAGCCGAAACCCACCCCGGCCACATGTGTCGAGCACGTCACGTTCGCGCCCGGCAAACCGCGACCCGGTCGCCCGTTCCTCAGGGCTGGGGCGCGATCGAGCCGCGGTGGCCCTCGCTCGCGAGGCGCGCGGCGATCGACTCGGCGCGCGCCCGGTCCTGCTCCGGGCCGACGCGGACCCGAAACAGCACGCGGCCGCTGCCGCGGAACTCCGAGACGAAGGCGCGATAGCCCTTGGCGCGCAGACCCTTGGCGAGGACCTCGGCGTTCTCGCGGCTCGCGAAGCTGCCGAGCTGCACGACCCAGCCCTCGGCACCGGCCGCCGGCACCGCCGGCCGCGGCGTCGCTGCGGCCGCAGGCGCGGCCGCGGTGGCGGCCGCGGGCGACAGCGGCGCGGCGGCGGCGGGCGGCGCCTGGGCTGTCTGCGGTGCCCGGGCCGCGGGCGGCGCGGCGGCGGCAGGCTTTGTGTCGGTGGCCGCGCCGGCCGGCCCCGGCGCACCGGGTGCAGCTGCGGCGCCGCCGGCGGGCGCCGGTGCGGGCGCGGCGCTGGTCGGCGGCGTTGGCGCCGCCGCGGGTGGCGTGGCCGGCCCGGGCGCTGCGGCCTCGCCGCCGGCGGGCGCGGCGGCGGTGGCGCCCGCCGGCGCGCGGGCGATCGCGCCGCGCTCGCCCGCGGCCAGATCGATCACCACCGTGCGCACCGGCGCCGGGCCGGGCGTCGGCGTTGGCGTCGCCGGCGGCCGCGGGCCGGTCAGCAGCTCCGGCACGACCACCACGACGATCGCGACCAGCGCGATCGCGCCGACCAGGCGCTCTTTAATCCGGATCTCCATGGGTTCGCTAACCGCGCAGCGCCGCCGAGTATAGACGATGCCACTCGAGCGCCGGCGCGACGGTGTGGAACGAGCCGAACACCACGATCCGATCACCGCGCACCGCGCAGTGCGCGGCGAACGCGCAGCCGTCCGCGACCGAGGCGGCGGTCGCGAGCGGCCGGCCGAGGATCGGCTCCCAGATCGCGGCCAGGTCGGCGGCCGTGCGGCCGCGCTCGCCGGCGAGCGTCACCGCGCAGACGAGGTCGCGCGCGCCGAGCGCGCGCTTGAGCTCGACGGCGATCGCCGCGGCGTCCTTGTCGGCCAGCACGCCCGCGACCACCAGCGTGCGGCCGGCGACGCGCCGCTCGTTCATCGTGTCGGCGAGCACCGCGGCGCTGCCGGGGTTGTGGGCGACGTCGAAGACCCACTCGACCGGGCCGGGCACGACCTGGTAGCGGCCGGCGAGCCGCACGGCGGCGAGGCCGCGGGCGACCGCCGCGCGCGCCGGCAGCCAGCCGCCGGCGTCGAGCGCGGCGAGCGCGGTCGCGGCGTTGGCGTACTGGGCGAGGCCGGCGAGCGCCGGCGGCGGCAGCTCCTCGAGCGTGGTCGCGCCGCGGTGGAACGTGAAGCCCGCGCCCGTGCGCTCGGCGCCGAACTCGACGCCGAGCCGCTCGAGGCGCGCGCCGATGCGCCTGGCCTCGCTCTCGATCGACGCCGGCATCGCGGCGCTGCCGTAGAGTGCGGGCCGCCCGGCGCGGAAGATGCCGGCCTTCTCGCGGCCGATGTCCTCGAGCGTGGCGCCGAGGTAGTCGGTGTGGTCGAGGCTGATCGACACCACCACCGCGACGTCGGCGTCGACGACGTTGACCGCGTCGAGCCGGCCGCCGAGGCCGACCTCGAGCACGACGAAATCGAGCGGCTGCTCGGCGAAGGCAACCAGCGCCGCCGCGGTCGCGTACTCGAAGTAGGTCAGCGTGATCGCGCCGCGCGCCGCCTCGATGCGCTCGAAGATGGCCACCAGGCGCGCGGCGTCGATCTCCCGGCCGTCGATCCGGATCCGCTCCTCGTAGCGGGTCAGGTGCGGCGAGGTGTAGAGGCCGACGCGCCGGCCCGCGGCCAGCAGCACCGCCTCGAGCAGCGCCGTCACCGAGCCCTTGCCGTTGGTGCCGCCGACGGTGATCACGGCGGCGCCCGGCCGCGCGCCGCCGAGCCGCGCGAGCACGGCGCGGATCCGCTCGAGCGTGAAATCCATCGCCCGCGGGTGCACGCGCTGCTGGTACTCCAGCCACTCGGCCAGGGTCCGCCGCGTCACGGGCTCAGGCCGACTGCGGCGGCTGCTGCATCAGGAGGCGCAGGAGGTTCGCGATCCGCTCGCGCAGGTCGCGGCGGTCGACGATCATGTCGAGCGCGCCCTTCTCGAGCAGGAACTCGCTGCGCTGGAAGCCCTCCGGCAGCGTCTCGCGCACCGTCTGCTGGATGACGCGCGGGCCGGCGAAGCCGATCAGCGCGCGCGGCTCGCCGATGTTGACGTCGCCGAGCATCGCGAGGCTCGCCGACACGCCGCCGGTCGTCGGGTCGGTGAGCACCGAGACGAACGGCAGCTGCTCGCGGGCCAGCCGCGCCAGCGCGCCGGAGGTCTTGGCCATCTGCATCAGCGAGTACAGGCCCTCCTGCATGCGCGCCCCGCCGCTGGCCGAGAAGCACACCAGCGGCATCCGGTAGCGGATCGCGTGGGCGACCGCGCGCGAGAACTTCTCGCCGACCACCGAGCCCATCGAGCCGCCCATGAAGCGGAACACGAAGGCGCAGGCGACGACCTCGAGCCCGGTCAGCGTGCCGGCCATGACGACCAGCGCGTCGGTCTCGCCGGTGGCCTTCTGCGCCGCGAGCAGCCGGTCCTTGTAGCGCTTGCTGTCGCGGAACCGGAGCGGATCCTCGGGCTCGACGCGGGTGGCGAGCTCGCTGGCCGAGTCGGGGTCGAAGAAGCGCTTCAGGCGCTCGCGGCCGTCGATGCGCATGTGGTGGCGAGCACTTCGGGCAGACGTTGAGGTTGCGCTCCAGCTCGGCGCGGTACAGCACCGCGTCGCAGGCCTCGCACTTGATCCACAGCCCCTCCGGCACCGAGCGCGTGCGGCGCTCGGTCTTGATGCGCGAGGGGATGATCTTCTCGAACCAGGTCATCCGGTGCCTTCCGGCGGTGCCGAGGGGCCGATCATAGCGGAAAGCCCGGGCGGCGCCGGGCGCGGGATCCCGGCGGCCGGGGCGTACTCGACCGCGGCGAGATACAGCCCGCCCGGCGGCGCGGTCGGCCCGGCGACGCGCCGGTCGCGGCCGGCGAGCAGCTCGGCGAGCCAGCTGGCGGGCCGCGCCCCCTCGCCGACCGGCAGCGCCGAGCCGACGATGTTGCGCACCATGTGGTGCAGGAACGCGTTGGCCGTCACCTCGAAGGTCACGAGGTCGCCGTCGCGGCGCACGGTGATGCGCGCCACCCGCCGCACCGGCACCTGCGCCTGGCACTCGGCGGCGCGGAACGCCGAGAAGTCGTGCTCGCCGACCAGCACCTGCAGCGCCGCGTGCATGCGCCCGGCATCGAGCGGCGTGCGCCACTGGCAGACGCGCTCGCAGGCGAGCGGCGAGCGCGTCGGGCGGTTGAGCACGAGGTAGCGGTAGGTGCGCGCCAGCGCCGAGTAGCGCGCGTGGAAGTCCGCGGCGACCGGCACCGCCCAGCGCGAGCGCGATGTCGGCGGGCAGCTCGACGTTGGCGCCGAGCACCCAGCCGCGCAGCGGCCGGACCGCGTCGGTGTCGAAGTGGACCACCTGGCCGAGCGCGTGGACGCCGGCGTCGGTGCGGCCGGCGCAGACCACGGCGACCGGCGCCGCGGCGACGCGCGCCGAGCGCGCGCTCGACCTCCGCCTGGACCGACGGCGCGTGGTCCTGCCGCTGCCAGCCGGCGTAACGCGTCCCGGCGTACTCGATGCCGACGGCGAGTCGCACGCCCGCGACTTGGGCTCAGCCCGGCAGCGTCTCGATCAGCCGCTGCGCCTCGATCTTCTGCGAGGCGCTGCCTTCCGACAGCACCTCGTGCAGGATGCTGCGCGCGCCGTCCGGGTCGCCCATGTCCATGTAGGCGCGCGCCAGGTCGAGCTTGGTGCCGACCTCCGACAGCGTCACCGGCTCGAGCTCCGGCAGGTCGAGGTCGTCGGGGCTGATGCGCTCGGTGACCGTCGGCTCGCGGTGCTCGCTGAGCGGCGAGCCAACGTCGAGGTCGACGCCGTTCGGCGCCTTGCGCACGGCGGTGGCGAACACGTCGGTCGAGAAGTGCACCTCGTCGCGGTGCGGCTGCTCGACGGTGTCGTGCTCGAGCGCCTTGGCCAGTTCGTCGAGGTCGAGGTCGAGGTCACCGGTGCCGAGCACGCGCTGCGTGCCGGTGGCACCGCCGTCGGCCGCGGGCCGCACCACCGTCGCGGTGGCGTCGGCCGGCCGCGGCGTCTCGCGGGTCGCGTCGAGGTCCGGCGCCTTCGGCCGCGGTGTCTCGCGGGTCGCGTCGAGGTCCGGTGCCCGCGGCCGCGGCGTCTCGCGCGTCGGCTCGAGCTCGGCGGCCGAGCGGCGCTGCGCCTGCTCGAGCAGCGCCCGCGACTTGTCGTCGAGGCCGGCGACCATCGTCGGCGCGTCGGACGGGTGATCGGTGACCGACAGCGCCTCGAGCGAGGTCGAGCTCTCGGCGAGCTTGTCGATCTCGAAGCCGAGGTCGTCGAGCGACAGCTCCGCGGTCGCGTCCGGCGCGATGCGCCGGTCGCCGCGCCTGAGCGTGGTGTCGAGCTTCTCGACGACGGTGCTGTCGTGGTGGATCGAGATCGACGGCGTCTCGATCGTCGGCGCCTCCGCGGCGCGCGCCAGCGGCGGCTTCAGCGCCGGCGTCTCGACGGTGGGCGACTCCGTCGAGCGCGGCGGCTTGAGCGCCGGCGTCTCCACGGTCGGCGCCTCGACGCGCGGCCTGAGCTCGCGGGTCGTGCCGCCGCTCACGTCGGCGCGCTCGCCGTCGAGCAGCAGGTCGATGCGGTCCGGGTCGAGGGTCGGCGACTCGCCGGTGTCGGCGAGGCCGTCGCCGCCGCCGAGCGCCTGGCCGAGATCGAGGTCGACGGCGTTGCCGTCGAAATTGGTGTGGTCGCCCGCCTCGCCGCCGAGCAGCTCGAGGTCGATGCGGTGCATGCCGCTCGCGTCGAGGTCGATGTCGACCGCGGAGCCGGCGCCGGCGCCGCTGGTCGCGCCTGCGAACAGCGGGTCCTCGCCGGCGATCTGCCGGCCCATGATCACGACCTTGTCCCACTCGCCCGCCGCGCCCTGGTCGCGCGTGCGGCCGAGGTCGCGGGCGACGTCGAGGAACGCGTCCTTGTTGCCCCAGACGAAGTAGACCTCGAGCAGCTTGAGCTTGAGGTCGCGGCGCGTCGGGTCGCGCTCGATGGCGAGCTTGACGATGTCGGCGGCCTGGTCGTAGAGACCGTAGGCCATGTGGAAGTCGGCCTCGGCGAGCGGGTCGGCCTGCTCGAGGTTGAGCGCCGTCTCCGAGCTCAGCGTGTCCTCGATCGAGCCGCCGGGCGCGGTCTCCTTGGCGGTGTCGCGCACGATCGCCTGCGTGCGCACCGGGGCGGCGGCCTGCAGCGGCGGCGCGATGAACTCGCCCGAGTCCTCGTCCGACTCCTCGACGACGATCGTGTGCGTGTCGTCGCCGCGGGCGCGCGGCGCGCCGGCCGGCGCGGGCGCCGGCGCCGGCGCCGCCTCGCCGAGCTCCGGCTCGACGGTCTGGTCGAAGGAACTCGTGTCGCGCCGGCGGCGCAGGAACTTCAGGCCCACCAGCGCCGCCACCAGGATCGCGACGCCGCCGAGCGCGAGGTACAGCAGGTTGCCGGTCAGCGCGTCGAGCAGCGATGGCTCGCCGGCGGCGGGCGGCGCGGCGGGCTTGGGCTTTGCGGCCGGCTTGGCGGGGGCCTCCGGCGCGGGCGTGGCCGTCGCGCCCGGGGCCGGCGCGGGCTGGGTGGCCGGTGCCGGCGCCGGCGCCGGGACGACCGGCTGCGCGGCGGGTGCGGGCTTGCCCTGCCCCTGCATGCGCGCCAGCTCCGAATTCTTGAACTCGAGCAGCCGCTTGGCGTTGGCGGCCGCCTTCTCAGCGGCGCTCTCCGGGGCGGCGGCGGGCGCCGGCGCCGGCGCCGGTGCGGGGGCCGCAGATGGGCGCGCCGCAGTGCCGGCGCCGGTGCCGGTCTCCTTCGGCGGCACGAGCCTGAGGCGCGTCTCGGCGCCGCCGGCCGCGTGCGCCGCGGCCGGGCCGCGCCACTCGGCCATCTGCTGGCCGACCTCGCGCGCCGCCTCGTGCGCATCGAGCGCCTGCCAGTCGTCGCGCGACGGGATCTTGAGCAGCGCGCCCTTGTGCAGACGGTTGATGTTGCCGTCGAACGCCGTCGGGTTGGCGCGGAAGGTCGAGATCATGAAGCGGTTGAGTTCGGTGCGGCCGGTCGCGCCGGAGCGCTGGCCGATCGCCGACAGCGAGTCGTTGCGCACGACGCGGTACTCGGAGGCGGGCGCGGGCTCGGCCGCCGTCGCCCGCGGCGCCGGCGGCGCCTCGGCCGCTGCGCTCGGCGCGATCGGCGCGGTCGGCGCGGTCGGCGCGCGCTGCACGACGCCGGCGGCGGCCCCTTCCGGCGCGCCGGTGGTCGGCGCCGCGACCGGCGGCGCCGCGCTCGGCTTCTCCTCGAACACCGGCGGGTCCAGCAGCACCGTGTACTCGCGCACCAGCTGGCCGCGCGGCCAGCTGACTTCGACGAGGAAGGTCACGAACGGCTCGGTCATCGTCGCGGCCGAGCGCACCCGCAGCACCGAATGGCCGCCGGCGTCCTTGGCGACCTCGAAGGTCAGCGTCGACAGGACCTGCGGCCGGTCGAGCCCGTGCTTGGTGAATGTCTCGCGCGAGGCGAGCTGCGCGCGCAGCTGCAGCAGGTCCTCGGGATTGGCGCCGAGCAGTTCAATCTCCGCCGACAGCGGCTGGTTGAGTGCGGAACTCAGGTGGATGTCGCCGAGCCCGAGTGCCTGAGCAATGGCTGGCACTCCAAGCAGCAACCCGAACAGCAGGCCGGTCTTTCTGATCATCGACTTACCCCGAGCGCACCCAGCTCTGGCCAAAACCGGCATCGCGCCGGCCCAAATGCTCGCCATCGACCGTGAAATGCGTCACAAGTTGCTGATTCGCAAGCCACGAGCTTATTTGACGAAATATAGCCTAGAAAGAGTCGCGCACCAAAACTTCGACGATGTGCACACTATTGACAGGCCGCGAGCCCCTCCTGACCGAAATCACCCCTCCAGGAGGTCATCGGCCGCCGCCGGCGGGCCCTTGAGGGGCGCCGCGGCCAAAAGCAGCGCCAAAAGGGCGAGCGCGGCGCCGGCCACGAACACCGTCCGCGGTCCCGCCGCCTGCCACAGCGCGCCGGCGAGGAGGCTCCCGGCGATGCCTCCCGCACCCCAGCCCACCGACGATACGAGCGCCTGCGCGCGCGCGGCGTTGCCGGGCGGCAGCAGCCGTGGGCCCAGCAGCACCGTCACCGAGTGGAAGAGCCCGAAGCCGGCCAGGTGCAGCGACTGCGCCGCGAGCATCACCGGCGCCGAGTCCGGGAAGCCCGCGACCAGCAGCCAGCGCAGGCACGTGCCGGCGAGCGCGACCCGCAGCAGCGCCTCGAGCGGGAAGCGGCGCAGCAGTCGCGGCCCGAGCGCGAACATCGCGATCTCGGCGACCACCGCAAAGGCCCAGTACAGGCCGATGGTCGTCGCGCCATAGCCATAGGCGCGCAGGTAGAGCGTGTAGAAGCCGTAGTAGCCGCCGAAGCCCGCGAGCTGCAGGAACGCGATCGCGAGGAAGCGCAGCAACGGTCCGTGCCGCAGCGCCCGCAGGAACGCCGCGAGCGCGCGCGGCGGCGGCGGCGGGCCCGCCGCGGTCGGCGGCAGCGTCAGCGTCACGAGCGCCGCGGCCGCGAGCGCGGCGGCGAGCGCCGGGGCGATCACCCGCTCGCCGTAGCGCGCCAGCGCCGCGCCGACCGCGGCCGAGGCGGCCACGAAGCCGAGCGAGCCCCACAGCCGCAGCAGCCCGTAGCGGTGCGCGTCGCGGCCGAGCCGGCCGAGCGCGTGGGCGTCGTAGACCGGCATCAGGCCGTTGAAGGCGAGGCTGAACAGCGCGAGCGCGAGCCCCATCGCCAGCGGCGTCGTCGCCGCGGCGAGCGCCACCCCGGCCGCCGCCCCGGCGAGCGCCAGGAGCCGGATCAGCCCGCGCCGGTCGGCGCCGTGGTCGGCGAGCCAGGCGGTGGCGAGCGGGCCGACCACGCGCACCGCGTTGAACAGCGCGAGCATGAGGCCGATCCCGGTGGCGGTGAGCCCGAGCGCGGCCAGCCGCACCGGCCAGTACGGCTGGAAGACGCCGACCGCGGCGAAGTAGGCGAAGTAGCCGGCGGCGAGCGCGACCTCGCCGCGCCTCACGTCGGCCGGGGCGCGGTGATCACCGGCGTCGGCGAGACGACGTCGGCGTTCTGCGCGCGGTGCCGCAGCCAGTGGTCCATCAGCACGAGCGCCAGCATCGCCTCGGCGATCGGCGTCGCCCGCAGGCCCACGCACGGATCGTGGCGGCCGGTCGTGACGACCTCGACCGGGCGGCCGGCGACGTCGATCGTGCGCCCGGGCACCTGGATGCTCGAGGTGGGCTTCAACGCCATGCGACACCACGATGTCCTGGCCGGTCGAGATGCCGCCGAGCACGCCGCCGGCGTGGTTGGCGGTGAAGCCGGCCGGCGTCAGCTCGTCGCGGTGCCTCGCTGCCGCGCTGGGCGACGACGCCGAAGCCGGCGCCGATCTCGACGCCCTTGACGGCGTTGATGCCCATCATCGCGTGCGCGAGATCGGCGTCGAGCCGGTCGAACACCGGCTCGCCGAGCCCCGGCGGCACGCCGCTCGCGACCACCGTGACGCGCGCGCCGATCGAGTCGCCGGCCTCGCGGAGCTGCCACATCAGCGCCTCGAGCTCGGGCAGCCGGCGCGGGTCGGGGCAGAAGAACGGGATTGTCGTAGGCGCTCGGCGGGTCGACGGGCTCGAGCGTCAGCGGCCCGATCTGCGCGAGGTAGCCGTAGATGCGCACGCCGAGCCGCGTCGGCGAGGTACTTGCGCGCGATCGCGCCGGCGGCGACGCGCATCACCGTCTCGCGCGCCGAGGAGCGGCCGCCGCCGCGGTAGTCGCGAAAGCCGTACTTCTGCTGGTAGGTGTAGTCGGCGTGGCCGGGCCGGAAGCGGTCCTTGATCTTCTCGTAGTCGCGCGAGCGCTGGTCGATGTTCTCGACCAGCAGGCCGATCGGCGCGCCGGTCGTGCGCCCCTCGAACACGCCCGACAGGATCCGCACCTGGTCGGGCTCCTGGCGCTGGCTCGTGTGGTGCGAGGTGCCGGAGCGGCGCCGCTCGACGTCGCGCCATCAGGTCGCGCCTCGGCGAGCGCGAGCCCCGGCGGGCAGCCGTCGACGATCGCGCCGAGCGCGGGCCCGTGGCTCTCGCCGAAGGTCGTCACCGCGAACAGCCTGCCGAAGGTGTTGCCCGACATCCGCCCTACCTCCAGTCGCGCTCGAGCAGAAACACGCCGCCACCGCCGCGCTCGAAGTCGAGCCAGATGAACGGCACGGCGCGGCCAGGCGCGCTCGACCGGCGGCCGCGCTGTCGCCGACCTCGACGACCAGAATGCCGCCCGGCGTCGAGGTGGGCGCGCGCGCCCTCGAGGATCGCGCGCACCGCATCGAGGCCGTCGCCGCCCGCCGCGAGCCCGAGCGCGGGCTCGTGGCGGTACTCGGCCGGCAGCCGCTCGACGTCGGCGTCGGGCACGTAGGGCGGGTTGCTGACGATGATATCGTAGCGACGCGCGCCGAGCCCCGCATACACGTTGGACAGGCGCGGATGCAAGCGGCCGGCGAGGCCGTGGCGGCGGATGTTGTCGGCGGCGACCTCGAGCGCGCCGCGCGAGAGGTCGGCGGCGTCGACCTCGGCTGCCGGGAAGGCGTGCGCGCAGGCGATCGCGATGCAGCCGGAGCCGGTGCCGATGTCGAGGATGCGGCGCACGCGCCGCGGGTCGATGAACGGCCGGAACTCGGTCTCGATGAGCTCGGCGAGCGGCGAGCGCGGCACGAGCACGCGCGCATCGACGCGGATCTCGTGGCCGGCGAACCACGTCACGCCCGTCAGGTAGGCGGCCGGGATGCGCTCGCGGATGCGCCGCGCCACCAGCCGGCCGAGCTCGAGGCGTGCCGCGCGCGGCAGCGCCCAGCGGTACGCCGCCGGCGCGCTCTGCGTGCGGCCAGCCGGCGGCGTGGAACACGAGCGCGGCGGCCTCGTCGACCGGGTTGTCGGTGCCATGGCCGTAGGCGAGCCGCGCCCGCGCGAAGCGCGCCGCCGCCCAGGCGATCGCGTCGCCGGCGTACACGGGTGGCAGGGCCGGTGCGGTCATGGTCCGAAGTCTAAAGCAGCGGCCGCCCGCCTGAGTCATGGGACAATGTGCGCATGAGCGACACCCCACGCAACTCCGCCCGGCTGAAGCGCACGCTGCTGCTGCTCGCCGCGTGCGGGGTCGCGGCGCTCGGCGGCGCGCTCGCCGCCCGCCACTGGCTCGCGACGCAGGGACCGCCCGCGACCGAGGCCGCCGCCGTCTACGCCGCGCCGCGCCCGCTGCCGCCGTTCGAGCTCGTCGGCCACGACGGCGCGCGCTTCGACCGCAGCAGCCTCGCCGGCCACTACACGTTCGTGTTCTTCGGCTTCACCAACTGCCCGTACCTGTGCCCGACCACGCTCGCCGAGCTCGCCAAGGCCGAGCAACTGCTCACCGACCTGCCGGCCGCGAGCCGCCCGGCGGTGGTGATGGTCAGCGTCGACCCGGCGCGCGACACGCCCGCGGTGCTCGCCCGCTACGTGCCGCACTTCGATCCGCACTTCGTCGGCGTCACCGGCAGCGACGCCGCGCTGAGCACGCTCGCGAGCGCCCTCGGCGCCGCCTACCAGCGCGGCCCGGAGGTCGACGGCGGCTACTCGGTCGACCACAGCGCCGCGGTGTTCCTGATCGATCCCGAGGCGCGCCTCGCGGCGCTATTGCCGACGCCGCAGGTCGCGCGCACGGTCGCCGCCGACTACCGCCGCATCCTCGCGGCGCGGGGTGGCCGCTGATGGGACTCGGCCGACGACTGTTCGTCCTCGTGCAGTACCTGCTGCCGCAGCGCCTCGTCACCGCGTGCGTGCACTGGCTGGCGCGCATCGAGCGGCCGGCCGTGCGGCGCGCGCTGATCGGCGGCTTCCGGCGCCTGTACGCGATCGACCTCGACGAGGCGGCCGAGCCCGACGCCGAGCGCTACCGGACTTTCAACGAGTTCTTCACGCGCGCGCTCAAGGCCGGCGCGCGTCCGGTCGCGCCGGGCCCGCTCGCGCTCGCGAGCCCCTGCGACGGCACGGTCAGCGAGCGCGGCACGATCGACGGCGAGCGGCTGCTGCAGGCGCGGCTCGCCGCGAAGAGCCGCTGGTACACGCTCGCCGAGCTGCTCGGCGAGCGCGAGCGGGCGCTGCCGTTCGTGGGTGGGGAGTTCGCGACGATCTACCTCGCCCCGTACAACTATCACCGCGTCCACATGCCGCTCGCGGGCACCTTGAAAGCGGTGCACTACGTGCCGGGCGCGCTGTTCAGCGTCAACGGCGCGACGGCGGCGTCGGTGCCACGCCTGTTTGCGCGCAACGAGCGCGTCGTGTGCAGCTTCGACACCGCGGCCGGGCCGCTGGCCGTGGTGTTCGTCGGCGCGCTCAACGTCGGCAGCATCGGCCTCGTCGGCTACGGCGACCTGACGCCGCGCCGGCCACGGCGCGCGCAGAGCCTGCCGCCGCCGTCGCCCGCGCCGCACTTCCTCAAGGGCGCCGAGCTCGGCCGCTTCAACATGGGCTCGACGATCATCCTGCTGCTGCCGCCCGGCGCGGTCGCGTGGAGCGGGCGTTTCGTCGCCGGCGCGACGGTACGCGCGGGCGAGGCGATCGGCGCGTGCCGCGCCCGGTGAGCGGCGTCGCGTTTCGCCC
This sequence comes from uncultured Pseudomonadota bacterium, assembly GCA_963727685.1. Lineage (GTDB taxonomy): Bacteria > Pseudomonadota > Gammaproteobacteria > Steroidobacterales > Steroidobacteraceae > CAIKZZ01. The sequence goes on along the minus strand of CAVSGY010000010.1, from coordinate 67,866 downwards.
CGGCGCGAGCCTTGCGGTGCTGCGGGCGCGCGCGGCGCTGCTGGCGCGCTGCCGGGCGTTCTTCGCCGCCCGCGGCGTGCTCGAGGTCGAGACCCCGATCCTCGCCCAGGCGACGGTCACCGACCTGCACCTCGCCTCGCTCGAGACGCGGATCAGCGGCCGGCCGCGGCCGTACTTCCTGCAGACCTCGCCCGAGTACGCGATGAAGCGACTGCTTGGCCGCCGGCAGCGGCGACATCTACCAGATCTGCAAGGTGTTCCGCGACGAGGAGCGCGGCCCGCTGCACAACCCCGAGTTCACGATGCTCGAGTGGTACCGGCAGGGCTTGGACCACCACGCGCTGATGGACGAGGTCGAGGCGCTGCTCGGCGAGCTCCTCGCCGGGCGCCTGGCGGGGCCGGCCGAGCGGCTGACCTACCGCGACGCCTTCCGCCGCGCGCTTGGCGTGGACCCGCACGCGGCGCCGCTCGCGGCGCTCGCGGCGCTCGCCAGCGAGCGCACCGGATCGGGCGACCTCGGCGAGGAGCGCGACGTCTACCTCGACCTGCTGATGGGCGCGGTGGTGGGCCCGGCGCTCGGCCGCGGCCGGATCAGCTTCGTGCACGACTATCCGGCCTCGCAGGCCGCGCTCGCGCGGCTCGTGCCGGGCATGCCGCCGGTCGCGGCGCGCTTCGAGGCCTATGTCGACGGGCTCGAGCTCTGCAACGGTTTCCACGAGCTCGCCGACGCCGGCGAGCTGCGCCGGCGCTTCGAGGCCGACCGGGCGGCGCGCGCGGCGCGCGGCCTGAGGCTACCGCCGATCGACGAGCGGCTGCTCGCCGCGCTCGCCGCGGGGCTGCCGGACGCGGCCGGCGTCGCGGTCGGGCTCGACCGGGTGCTGATGCTCGCCAGCGGTTGCGGCGCGCTCGCCGAGGTGCTGACATTCACGATCGACGAGGCCTGACGGCCCCGCCCGTTGCCCGAGGGACCGCCGTGAGCCACGCCGTGATCGCCCCCGCCGCCGGCCTCGACCGCGCCACGCTCTATGCCGAGCTCGACCAGGCCCTCGCGGGTCTCGTCGCGGGCGAGCGCGACGTGATCGCCAACCTCGCCAACGCCGCGGCGCTGCTGTACGCGACGCTGCCGGACCTCAACTGGGCGGGCTTCTATCTGCTGCGCGGCGCCGGCCTCGTGGTCGGGCCGTTCCAGGGCCAGCCCGCCTGCGTGCGGATCGCGCTCGGCCAGGGCGTGTGCGGCACGGCCGCCGCGCGCCGCGCGACGCTGATCGTGCCGGACGTGCACGCGTTCCCGGGCCACATCGCCTGCGATGCGGCCTCCAACTCCGAGATCGTGGTGCCGCTCGTCGCCGCGGGCCGGCTGGTCGGCGTGCTGGACCTCGACAGCCCGCGCCTCGGGCGCTTCGACGCCGAGGACGGCCGCGGGCTGGAGGCCTTTGCCGCGCGGCTCGTGGCCGCGTCGGACTTCTAGCCGAGCGGGACCGCGCTCACTTCGCCCGCGAGATGTACTCGCCAGTGCGGGTGTCGACCTTGACGATCTCGCCCTCGTTGATGAACAGCGGCACGCGCACGACCGCGCCGGTCTCGAGCTTGGCGGGCTTCTGGCCGCCGGTGACGGTGTCGCCGCGCACGCCCGGGTCGGTCTCGACGATCTTGAGCTCGACGTGCGCCGGCGGGGTCACGGTCAGCGGCTCGCCGTTCCACAGCGTGACGATGCACTCGACGCCGTCCTTGAGCCACTGCGCCGCGTCGCCCATCGCCGCCTTGCCGGCGGTGTACTGCTCGAAGGTGTCGGGCGCCATGAACGTCCAGAAGTCGCCGTCGCTGTACAGGTAGCGCATGTCGGCATCGACGACGTCGGCCGCCTCGACCGAGTCGCCCGACTTCCAGGTGCGCTCGGTGACCTTGCCGTTCTTGAGATTGCGGATCTTGACGCGGTTGAAGGCCTGGCCCTTGCCGGGCTTGACCATCTCGTTCTCGACGATCGAGAACGGCTCGCCGTCGAGCAGGATCTTGAGGCCGGACTTGAACTCGTTGGTGCTGTAATTGGACATACGTCAGGTGCTCCGAGGACCGCCGAGGGGCCCCGCGGGGCGTTCCGTAGTCCTCCAAAAAAGGCCGATCATTATAGCCTGAACTTGCCCGTCCGGACAGCCGCGACGGCGTCCGGGCGGCGCATCCCGCCCGGCCACCGCGACAAACTGTCGAGCCGGTCCGCCGGCCGGCCCCGGGCCGGGTGGTAGGATCGCGACGCGGACGACCGCTGCCCCGGGGTTCGAGACTTGCAAGATTCGCTGCTCAAGCCTGCGTCGCCGGAGAGCGCCCCGGTGCCGATGCTGGTGCTCACGCGCCAGCAGGACAATGTCGAGGCGATCAACCAGACGCTGCGCCGCGCCGGCCATCCCGTGCACTGCACGTGGCTGCCGGACTCGCGCGACCTCGTCGATGCGTTGATCCAGATCAACCCCGAGCTGCTGGTGGTGTTCACCGACGAGAAGCTGCTGCCGATCGAGGCGCTCGGCGAGCTCAGGGTCCGCACCCAGCCGCCGGTGCCGGTGATCCTGGTCAGCGAGCACGTCGACGAGGCGGCCATGACCGCGGCGCTGCGCGCCGGCGCCCAGGAGGTCGTCTCGCTCAGCCACCCCGAGCGGCTGCAGCTCGTCTGCGCGCGCGAGCTCAGGGCCTTCCGGCTCGAGCGCGCGCTCAACTCGACACTGTCCTCGGCGCGCGAGTACCAGCGGGCGCTGGCCGCGTTCATGGAAGGCTCCGCCGACGCGATCGCCCAGGTGCACGACGGCATCGTCGTCGACGCCAACCCCGCCTGGCTCGAGCTCTACGGCCACTCGGACGTCGACGCACTGCGCGGCCAGCCGCTGATGGACCTGTTCGATCCGGAGTCGCACGCCGCCCTGAAGGGCGGCCTCGCGGCGTGCCTGACCGGCAAGTGGAGCGACCACCGGCTGCGGGTGACGGCACTGCTGTCGGACGGCACGCAGCTGCCGCTCGAGATGACGCTGTCGCAGGGCGAGTTCGACGGCGAGCCGGTGGTGCGCTTCGTCGTGCCGTCGCGCCACCACGACGAGGCCGAGATCCAGCGCCGGCTCGCCGACGCCGTGCGCACCGACCCCGCCACCGGGATGCTGCACCGGCGCTACCTCGTCGAGCAGCTGAAGGCGCGCCTCGCCGAGCCCATCAAGGGCGGCGTGCGCTTCATCGCCTGCATTCGCCCCGACCGCATCGACCAGGTGATCGCCCAGGTCGGCCCGCTGCTCGCCGAGGAGTTCATCGCCCAGTTCGCGGCGGTGGCGCGCGCCGAGTCCGCGCCCACCGACGTCGCCGGCCGGTTCACCAGCGGCAGCCTGATGTTCATCATCGAGCGCGGCACGGTGCGCGACATCGAGGCGTGGGCCGAGCACATCGTGAAGAAAGTCGCAGCGACCGTCTTCAAGATCGACACGCGCACGCTGAGCGCGACCGCGACCGTCGGCCTCGGCCTCGTGCCGCCGACGGTGACCGACCCGACCGGACCGGTCTCCGACGCGGTCGAGGCGAACCGCAAGGGCGCCGAGCACGGCGGCAACCAGGTCTACTCGCTCGACCGCGCCGACTCCGACACCCGCGTGCAGGCCTACGACAAGATCTGGGTGCGCCACATCAAGTCGGCGCTGATGGAGAACCGCTTCCGGCTGGTGCAGCAGCCGATCGCGAGCCTGCTCGGCGAGGACAAGGGCATGTTCGACGTGCTGGTGCGCATGCTCGACGAGCACGGCAAGGAAGTGCTGCCGTCGGAGTTCATTCCGGCGGCCGAGCGCAACGACCTGATGAAGAACATCGACCGCTGGGTCATCGGCGCGTCGATGTCGTTCTCGGCGGCGCGCAAGCCGGCCGGCATCTTCGTGCGGCTGTCGAAGGACACCGTCAACGACAAGTCGCTGCCGATCTGGCTGTCGAACCAGCTCAAGGCCAGCAAGGTCGAGCCGTCGCGGCTGTGCTTCCAGGTCGGCCAGGAGGTCGCCGACCAGTACCTGCTGCAGACCAAGGAGCTGCGCGAGCACTTCAAGCGGCAGGGCTTCAAGTTCGCGATCGAGCACTTCGGCGCCGGCAGCGACCCCAAGCAGCTGGTCGACCACCTCAAGCCCGACGTCGTCAAGATCGACGGCTCGCTGATGCAGGGCCTCGCCAGCAACACGGCCCTGCAGCAGAAGGTCAAGACGCTGGTGCAGATCGCCAAGGGCATCGGCGCGCAGACGATCGCCGAGCGCGTCGAGGACGCGAACACGATGGCCGTGCTGTGGCAGCTCGGCATCGAGTTCATCCAGGGCTACTTCGTCCACAAGCCCGAGGAAGTGGTGCTCGGCTGAGCACCGCGCGGCGCCGCGGGCTAGCGGCCTCGCAGCCACGCCGCGACGAGCGCGGCGAGCACCGCGACCGCACCCGCCGCGACGACCAGCACCGCCGCCGCCGCGCTATCCTTGACCGCGCGGATTCTTATATGCTGCGCCGGATGCAGGTGATCCGCGAGCTGCTCGAGCGCCGTGTTGAAGAACTCCGCCGCGATCACCACCGCCGCCGTCAGCAGCCCGAGCGCCCACCACACCGGCGCCGGCCGCAGCACCACCAGCACGAGGCACACGCCCGCGAGCGCGAGGCCGTGGGCGCGCAGGCTGCGCTCGGTGCGAAATCCGCTCCTCAGCCCCGCCAGCGCAAAGCGCAGGCGCCTCGCGAACGGCTGGTTCTTCCTCGTCCCCATGACGCACCTCGCCTGACCGGAGCGGGCCCCGCATGAAGATTCTCGCACGACTCGGATCGGCGCTCGCGCTTGCGCTCGCCGTCGGGCTGCTGGCGGCGCCAGCGCAGGCCGGCAGCGGCCTGCTCGGCCTGGATCACACCGTGAGCTACGACGACAGCGGCATCTGGGCGCGACGCAACCAGAACGCGCTGCTCGAGCTGATGCTGATCGGCGAGGCCGGCGCCGCCGTCTGGGAGGGCGGCGAGACGCGGCTCGGCCGCACGCTGTGGCAGTCGATCGACTCGACGGTCGTCAGCGGCGTGCTGTGCCAGGCGCTCAAGTACTCCTTCTCGCGCGCCCGGCCGAGCCAGACGGACAACCCGAACCTCTGGTTCCAGGGCGGCGGCGACCAGAGCTTCCCGAGCGGCGAGGTGACGGCGGTCAGCTCGATCGTGACGCCGCTGGTGCTCGAGTTCGCGGGCGAGCACCCGAGCGTGTACCTGCTGGAGGCGCTGCCGGTCTACGACGCGATCGCGCGCGTCAAGGTGCACGGCCACTGGCAGTCGGACGTCATCGCCGGCTTCGCGCTCGGCACCGGCACCGGCTATTTCGTGCACCAGCGCACCGGCACGCCGTGGGTGCTCAGCATCATGCCGCACGGCATCTACGTCGGGCTGAAGACGCACTGAGCCGGCGGCACCGGCCGCCGCCCGGCGACCTCAGAAGCGGTAGCCGGCGCCGACCAGGTAGATGTCGGCGTCGCTGAAGCCGCCGGAGACGCGGTCCCAGACCAGGCGCACGAGCCAGCGCGGCGTGACCTCGTACGCGACCGTCACGCCGGTGACCAGGAACGGCAGCGACGAGTTGTCGAGGATCAGCCCGCGCACCGACGGGTCGTAGCCCGCCGGCGTTGGCGGAATCTTGGTCAGCAGCGCGCCGAGGCTCGCGCCGACCGACAGCGAGGAGCCGAGCTGCTGCTCGAGCCAGAACTGCAGCGCGACGCCGTGGTGCCAGTCAAAGGGCTGGCCGCCGACGTTGAGCGTCGTGAACGACAGCGCCGCGTAGTCGGTGATCCTGCCGCGCACGCCGAAGCCATCGCTCGCGTCGTGCGGCGTCGGATGCGAGTTGGGGATGCGCGTGCCGTAGAAGCCGTCGACCTCCCAGCGCAGACCGGCGCCGTCGCTGCCGCCACCGTCGCCCGCGCCGGCGAGGCCGGCCCGATCGGCGAAGCGGTAGCCGACGCCGCCGACGAGACCGGTGGTGCTGATGTCGCTCACCGCCTGCAGGCGGTTGGCGCGCAGGTAGGCGAACCAGCCGCTGTCGAAGTACCAGTCGACGGCGGCGCTGCCGAGCGCGCCCCAGCGGTGCGCGACGATCGGATAGTAGCCGTGGTCCTGCCAGGTGCCGTCGTAGGCGCGGTACGCACCGAGGCCGGCCTCGAACACGAGGCCCGGGCCGTCCGGCCGGCTGCGCCACCACAGCTGCGCCGCCGGCCCGTCGCGGTGATTGAACGGCAGGTGGCCCTCGTTGAGCCAGCTGAAGCTCGCCGCGAAGTGCGCCGCCAGCGACTGGCGGTACTCGATCGCCCAGCTGTTGGCGTCGTCGTCGCCGCCGGTCGCCCGCAGCCGGCCGGCGTAGGCGTCGAGCTCGGCCGCGCAGGCGCCGCCCGGCAGCAGCGCACCGAGCGCAAGCAGCGCGCCGATCAGCCGAAGCGGATTTCGCATGGGGTCCACTCCGGCGGCGCGACGCGGGCGCGGCGTTGTTGCGGCGATAGTACCGGCGCGGTTACACGCCGTTCAAGACGCGGCGCCGCCGCCGGCCGCGGCCTCAGCCGCCCTCGAGCACGACGAGCGAGCGGCCCTCGACGCGCCGCGCGGCCGACGGCTCCGCCGCGGCGACCGCCGCCGGCGCCGCGGTGTCGGCGACCGTGAGCCATGGCCGGCCATCGGCGCGCGCCGGCAGCCGGAACTCGAGCGCCTCGGCGCCGCCGTTGATCAGCACCACGATCGCCGCGCCCGCGTGGTCGGCGCCGGCGAGCGCGACGCCGAGCGCATGGCCGCGCGCGTCGTTCCAGTCGGCCTCGCGCATCTCGCGGCCGTCCGGCCGCAGCCAGCGCACGTCGTCGGCGCGGCCCGAGCGCCGCCAGCCCTTGAGGAAGGTCTCGCGCCGGAACTCCGGGCGGCGCTGGCGGAACGCCAGCAGCCGGCGCACGAACTCGACCAGCTCGGCCTCGCGGTCGGCCAGCGACCAGTCGACCCAGCTGATCTCGTTGTCCTGGCAGTAGGCGTTGTTGTTACCGCGCTGGCTGCGCGCGAACTCGTCGCCCGCCTGCAGCATCGGCACGCCCTGCGACAGCAGCAGCGTCGCGAGCAGGTTGCGCATCTGCCGCCGGCGCAGCTCGCGGACCCCCGCATGCTGGGTCGGCCCCTCGACGCCGCAGTTCCAGCTGCGGTTGTCGGAGTGGCCGTCGGCGTTGCGCTCGAGGTTGGCCTCGTTGTGCCGCTCCTGGTAGCTGACGAGGTCGGCGAGCGTGAAGCCGTCGTGGGAGGTGACGAAGTTGATGCTGGCGGCCGGCCGCCGGCCGCGGTGGCGGAAGATGTCGCTCGAGCCGGCGACGCGCTCCGCGAGCGCGCCGAGCTGGTGGCGCTCGCCGCGCCAGAACGAGCGCAGCGTGTCGCGGTAGCGGTCGTTCCACTCGGCCCAGCCGGCCGGGAACTGGCCCAGCTGGTAGCCGCCGGGACCGACGTCCCATGGCTCGGCGATCAGCTTCAGGTACGACAGCGACGGGTCGGCGCGCAACTCGGCAAACAGCGGCGCGGCGCGGTCGAACTGCTCGCCGTCGCGGCCGAGCACCGGCGCGAGGTCGAAGCGAAAGCCGTCGACGTGCATCGCCTCGGCCCACCAGCGCAGCGCGTCGAGGATCAGCGCGCGGGTCGCCGGGTGCGAGGCGTCGACGGTGTTGCCGCAGCCGGTCCAGTTCTCGTAGCGGCGCGGCTCGCCGGCGCCGAGGCGGTAGTAGGCGGCGTTGTCGAAGCCCCGCCAGCTCAGCGTCGGGCCGAGCGCGTCGCCCTCGGCGGTGTGGTTGAAGACGACGTCGAGGATCACCTCGATGCCGGCCGCGTGCAGCGCGCGCACCATGCGCCGGAACTCGTCGACCGGGTCGGCGAGCGCGTACTGCGTGGCCGGCGCCGACCAGGCGATCGGGTTGTAGCCCCAGTAGTTGACGAGGCCGCGCTCGCGCAGGAAGCCCTCGGTGGTGAAGGCCTGGCACGGCAGCAGCTCGACCGCGGTGACGCCGAGGCGCTTCAGCCAGTCGATGACGGCGGGCTCGGCGAGGCCGAGGTAGGTGCCGCGCAGCTGCGCGGGGACGAGCGGATGGCGCGCCGTGAAGCCCTTGACGTGCAGCTCGTAGATGACGGTGTCGGTCCACGGCGTGCCCGGCGTGCGCTCGGCGCCCCAGTCGAAGGCCGCCGCGACGATCCGGCCGCGGGGCATCGCCGCGGCGCTGTCGAGCGCGGCGCCGGCGGCGAACAGCGACGGCGCGAGGCGCGGCTCGCCGCTGACGGCGCGCGCGCTCGGGTCGAGCAGCAGCTTGTGCGGATTGCAGCACGGCCCGCGCGCCGGCTGGTACGGACCGTGCACGCGGTAGCCGTACAGGTCGCCCGCCGCCGCGAGCGGCGCCGGCAGGAAGCCGTGCCAGACGTCGCCGCTGCGCGCGGGCAGCCGCACGCTGCCGCGCGCCTGGCCGCTGCCGGGCTCGTAGAGGCACAGCTCGATCGCCTCCGCGACCGACGAGTGCACCGCGAAGTTGACGCCGCGCGCGCTCGGGGTCGCGCCGAGCGGCGAGGCGCGCCCCGGGCCGATCGCCGCGCCAAGCCGCTCGCCTGCGTCGTTGCCGGACACGCGACCCCCGGCGCCGCTCAGCCGCGCCGAAGCAGCAGCGCCGCGAGCGGCGGCAGCGCGAGCCTGAGCGCATGCGGCCGGCCATGGGCGCCGGCGGCGGTGGTCTCGAAGGACTGCGCCCGGCAGTAGCCGGAGCCGCCGTAGCGCGGCTCGTCGGAGTCGATGAGCTTCGCGTAGCGGCCGGGCGCGGCGACGCCGATCCAGTAGTCGTCGCGCGGCACGGGCGTTGCGTTGAACACGCAGATCAAGGGCTCGCCGGCGATCGCCGCGCGTCGCGCGCCGCTCGAAGGCGAACACGCTCTGCGCGGCGTTGTCGAGCTCGATCCAGGCGAAGCCCTCCGGGTCGCAGTCGCTGCCGTGGAGCTGCGGCGCGGCGGCGTACAGCCGGTTGAGGTCGCGGTTGAAGTCCACCAGGCCGCGGTGGCGCGGGTCGCCGAGCAGCTCCCAGTCGAGGCTGGCGGCGTCGCGCCACTCGTGCCACTGGCCGAACTCCGAGCCCATGAACAGCAGCTTCTTGCCCGGGTGCGCCGCCATGTAGGCGAGCAGCAGCCGGTAGTTGGCGCGCTTCTGCCACTCGTCGCCCGGCATCTTGTCGAGCAGCGAGCGCTTGCCGTGCACGACCTCGTCGTGCGAGATCGGCAGCACGAAGCGCTCCGACCAGGCGTACATGAACGAGAACGTGATGAGCCGGTGCTCGTGGCTGCGGTGCACCGGGTCGAGCGCCAGGTAGCGCAGCGTGTCGTGCATCCAGCCCATGTTCCACTTGAACGTGAAGCCGAGGCCGCCGGCCTCGGTCGGCTGCGTGACGCCGGGGAACGCGGTCGACTCCTCGGCGATCATCATCGCCCCCGGCGCGTACTCGCGCACCGCCCAGTTCAGGTGGCGCAGGAAGTCGATCGCCTCGAGGTTCTCGCGCCCGCCGTAGCGGTTCGGCACCCACTCGCCCGCAGCGCGGCTGTAGTCGAGGTACAGCATCGAGGCGACCGCGTCGACGCGCAGGCCGTCGACGTGGAACTCGCTCGAGCCAGTAGAGCGCGTTCGCGACCAGGAAGTTGCGCACCTCGTTGCGGCCGAAGTTGAAGATCTTCGTGCCCCAGTCGCGCTGCTCGCCCTGGCGCGGGTCGGCGTGCTCGTAGAGCGCGGTGCCGTCGAACTCGGCGAGCCCGTGGTCGTCCTTGGGAAAATGCGCCGGCACCCAGTCCATCAGCACGCCGAGCCCGGCGGCGTGGCAGCGGTCGACGAACTGGCGTGAAGTCGCGCGGCGTGCCGAAGCGCGCCGTCGGCGCGTAGTAGCCGGCGACCTGGTAGCCCCACGAGCCGTCGAGCGGGTGCTCGGCGACGCCCATCAGCTCGAGGTGCGTGTAGCCGAGGTCGAGCGCGTACGGGATCAGCTGCTCGGCGGCCTCGTGCCAGTTCATGAACGGCGGCTCGCGGCCGGCGACGCGGCGCCACGAGCCCAGGTGCACCTCGTAGACGTTGACCGGCCGGCGCCGCGGGTCGGCGGCGGCACGCGCCGCGAGCCAGCCCGCGTCGCTCCACTCGAAGCCGCCGAGCTCGGCGACCAGCGAGCAGTTGTCGGGCCTGCAGCTGCATCGCGAAGCCGTAGGGATCGGACTTGAGGCGGGTGTGGCCGGCGCCGGTGCGGATCTCGTACTTGTAGGCGGCGCCGGCGCCGAGCCCGGGGATGAACAGCTCCCACACGCCGCTCGCGCCGCGCAGCTGCATCGCGTGCTTGCGGCCGTCCCACAGGTTGAAGGGCCCGACGACGCTGACGCGCGCCGCGTTCGGCGCCCAGACCGCGAAGCGCGTGCCGGCGAGGCCCTCGAGCACGGCCGGGTGCGCGCCGAGCTTGGCCCAGATGCGGTGGTGCGTGCCCTCGCCGAACAGGTGCAGGTCGTAGTCCGACAGCTGCGGCGCGAAGTAGTACGGGTCGCCCTTGACGAGCTCGTGGCCGTCGCGGTAGCGGATCCGCAGCCGGTACGGCACGAGCGGCCGGCGGTACGGCACCGGGCCCTCGAACAGCCCGCCGCCGTGCAGCAGCGCGAGCGGCCGCGCCCGCTCGGCCGGCTCGTCCTCCCAGTACACGGCGACCGCGACGGCGTCCGGCTCGAGCACCCGCACGACGCACAGCGGTGGCTCGTCCGGCCGCTCGTACTCGTGGTAGCCGAGCACCGCGCGCGGCTCGCGGTGCGTCGCCGCGACGATCGACTCGATCGTCGCCGCCGGCAGCGCCGCGCGTCGCGCCTTGCTGGGCCGGTCGGCGCTCATCAGATCACCGGCCGGATGTTCCAGATCCGCTCGGCGTACTCGCGCACGCTGCGGTCGCTGGAGAACAGGCCCATGCCGAGGCAGTTGATGACCGCGCGGCGGGTCCACTCGTCGGGCGTCGCGTACAGCGCGTCGACCCGTGCCTGCGCCTCGGCGTAGGCGCGAAAGTCCCGCAGCACGAAGAACGGCTCGCCGTCGCTGGTCAGGCGGTCGACGATCGACTTGGCGTCGTCGGCGTTGCGCGGCGTGAAGTGGCCGGCGTCGATCAGCGCGAGCGCGGCGGCGAGCTCGGCATCGGCGGCGACGATCTCGGCCGGCACGTAGCCGCGGGCGCGCTCGGCGGCGACCTCGGCCGCCGTCAGGCCGAAGATGAACATGTGCTCGGCGCCGACCTGGTCGCGGATCTCGATGTTGGCGCCGTCGAGCGTGCCGATCGTCAGCGCGCCGTTGAGCGCGAGCTTCATGTTGCCGGTGCCGGAGGCCTCGAAGCCGGCGGTCGAGATCTGCTCGGAGAGGTCCGCGGCCGGCATGATCTTCTGCGCCAGCGACACGTCGTAGTCGGGCAGGAACACGACGCGCAGGCGCCCGGCGACCAGCGGGTCGGCGTTGACGACCCGCGCGACGTTGTTGATCAGGCGGATCACCGCCTTGGCGAGCAGGTAGCCGGGCGCCGCCTTGCCGGCGAAGATCACCGTGCGCGGCACGACCGCCGCCGCCGGGTTGGCGCGGATGCGGTTGTAGCGCACGACCACCTGCAGCAGGTTGAGGAGCTGGCGCTTGTACTCGTGGATGCGCTTGACCTGCACGTCGAACAGCGAGGCGACGTCGACCTCGACGCCGGCGCGCTCGCGGATGGTGGCCGCGAGCCGCAGCTTGTTGGCGCGCTTGATGGCGGCGAAGCGGTCGCGGAACTCCGCGTCGTCGGCCGCGTGGCGCAGCCGCTCGAGCTCCTCGAGGTCGTTCTCCCAGGCATGGCCGAGCCGCTCGGACAGCAGCGCGCTCAGGCCGGTGTTGGACTCCTTCAGCCAGCGGCGCACCGAGATGCCGTTGGTGACGTTGGTGAAGCGCTCGGGCCAGAGCTCGGCGAAGTCCTTGAAGATCGTCTCGCGCATCAGCGTCGAGTGCAGCTGCGCGACGCCGTTGACGCGCCGGCTGCCGACGGTGGCGAGGTGCGCCATGCGCACGCGCCGGCCCTGGTCCTCGTCGATGATCGACAGCCGCCGGCGCCGCTCGTGGTCGCCCGGGAAGCGCGCCGTGACCTCGTCCAGCAGCTCGCGGTTGAGCTGGTAGATGATGGCGAGGTGGCGCGGCAGCAGCCGCTCGAAGAAGCTGACCGGCCAGGTCTCGAGCGCCTCCGGCAACAGCGTGTGGTTGGTGTAGCCGAACACGCGCCGCGTGATGTCGGCGGCCGCCGCCCACTCGAGGTCGTGCTCGTCGACCAGCAGCCGCAGCAGCTCCGCGATCGCGAGCGCCGGGTGCGTGTCGTTGAGCTGGATCGCGACCGCGTCGGCGAGCTCGCCGATCGCCCAGCCGTCGGCGAGCAGCGTCGCCAGCAGGTCCTGCAGGCTCGCGCTGACGAAGAAGTACTGCTGGCTGAAGCGCAGCTTCTTGCCCTGCAGCGTCGAGTCGTCCGGATACAGCACGCGCGACAGGTTCTTGGCGGCGATCTGGTCGGTGACCGCGCCGGCGTAGTCGCCGGCATTGAACGCCGCGATGTGGAACGGCATCTGCGCCCGGCCCGACCAGAGCCTGAGGTGATTGACGGTCGGGCTGCGGTTGCCGGCGACCAGGTGGTCGAAGCCGACCGCCAGCACCCGCGAGGTCTCGACCCAGCGGTGCCGCAGCCGGCCGCCGCCGCCGCCCTCGGCGCTGACGCGGCCGCCGAACTGCACCTGGTAGCGGGCCTCGGGGCGCGGCATCTCCCACGGGTCGCGGAGCCTGAGCCAGCTGCTCGCCAGCTCGCGCTGGCTGCCTTCGCTGTCGATGACCTGGGTGAAGATGCCGTAGTCGTAGCGGATGCCGTAGCCGATCGCCGGGTAGCGCAGCGTCGCCAGCGAGTCGAGGTAGCAGGCCGCCAGCCGGCCGAGGCCGCCGTTGCCGAGCCCCGGGTCCTGCTCCTCGGCGACCACGCTGGCGAAGTCGAAGCCGAGGTCCTCGAGCACCGCGCGCGTCGCCTCCAGCAGGCCGTCGTCGAGGCTCGCGAGCGCATTGACGAGCGCCCGACCGGGCAGGTACTCGACCGACAGGTAGCAGACGCGCTTGACCCGCGCCCGCGCCACGCGCCGCTGCGTCGCGACCCAGCGCGCGGCGAGCTCCTCGCGCACCGCGGTGGCGAGCGCCTCGTAGATGTCGCGCGGCTTGGCGGTCTCGGGGTCGCGGCCGAGCATGCGCACCAGCCGGTCGAGCAGCACGTCGCGGACGTTGCCGGCGTGCAGCGCGCGTACCGTCGGCGAACTCGCGTCTGCGCTCAACGCCTGTCCAGCCTGTCAGCCACGCGAACTCCGCGCGGGCGCACGATACCCCGCCGCTCGCGCCGACGCCATGCTGTGACGCCACCGGCCGGCGGCGACCGCACCGTTTTGGGGCAACGCCGTCAGGCGCCGGGCGCCTCGAGCTCGAGGCCGGTCACGCGCCGGTAGGTCTTCGGCAGCAGCGCGCCGCGCTGGGCGCGCTCGCCGCGGTAGTCGGCGAGCTCGGCGAAGCTGAGCGTCATCGCCCGCTCGCCGCACAGCACTCGCAGCCGCCCGCCGGGCGGCACGACCGCGACGCCGACCACGAGCTCCTCGCGCGACTGGCGGCGCGCGCCGCCGGGATGTTGAACAGCTTGTTGCCGCGGCCCTTGGCGAGTTCCGGCAGCTCGCTGACCGGGAACACGAGCAGCCGCCCGTCCATGCCCGCGCTCGCCGCCGCGACCGCGATCAGCGCGCCCGGGGCCTCGGTCACCGGCACCGCCGGGATCGCCTTGGCGTTCTCGCCCACCGACAGCACCGCCTTGCCGGCGCGGTTGCGCGCGTACAGGTCCTCGAGCTTGACGATGAAGCCGTAGCCGGCGTCGGTCGCGAGCACGTAGCGGTCGGCGGGCTCGCCGAGCATGACGCCCGGCGAAGGTCGCGCCCTCCGGCGGGTCGACCCGGCCGGACAGCGGCTCGCCCTGGCCGCGCGCCGAGGGCAGCGTGTGCGCCGGCAGGCTGTAGGTGCGCCCGGTCGAGTCGAGGAACACCGCCTGCTGCGTGCTCTTGCCGCGCGCCGCGGCCTGGAAGCCGTCGCCGGTCTTGTAGGACAGCGCGCGCGCGTCGATCTCGTGGCCCTTGGCCTGGCGCACCCAGCCGGCGGTCGACAGCACCACCGTGACGGGCTCGGCCACCACGAGCTCGGTCTCGTCGATCGCCTTGGCCGCCTCGCGCTCGACGATCTTGGTGCGGCGCTTGTCGCCGTAGGTCTCGGCATCCTTGAGGAGCTCCTCGCGGATCAGCTTCTTGAGGCGCGCCGGGCTCTTGAGCGTGCGCTCGAGCTCGTCGCGCTCGGCGGCGAGCTCGGCCTGCTCGCCCCGGATCTTCATCTCCTCGAGCTTCGCCAGGTGCCGCAGCTTGGTCTCGAGGATCGCCTCGGCCTGCTCGGAGGACAGCTTGAAGCGCTTCATCAGCACCGGCTTCGGCTCGTCCTCGCGCCGCACGATGCGGATCACCTCGTCGAGGTTCAGGAAGGCGATCAGCAGGCCGTCGAGGATGTGCAGCCGCGCGTTGACCTTGCCGAGGCGGTACTCGAGCCGGCGCGTGACGGTGCGCTGGCGGAACGACAGCCACTCGACCAGCAGGTCCTTGAGCCCCATCACCCGCGGCCGGCCGTCGAGCGCGATGACGTTGAGGTTGACGCGGTAGGTGCGCTCGAGGTCGGTGGTCGCAAACAGGTGCGCCATCAGCTGCTCGACGTCGACGCGGTTGGAGCGCAGCTCGAGCACGATGCGCGTCGGGTCCTCGTGGTCGGACTCGTCGCGCACGTTCTCGACCATCGGCAGCTTCTTGGCGCGGATCTGCGCCGCGACCTGCTCCTGGATCTTGCCGCCCGACACCTGGTACGGCAGCGCCGTGACGATGACCTCGGCGTCGCCGACCTCGTAGATCGCGCGCGCGCGGAAGGTGCCGGCGCCGGACTCGTAGATCGCCCTGAGCTCCGCCTTCGGCGTGATGATCTCGCCGCCGGTCGGCAAGTCCGGTCCCGGCACGAGCTTCAGGAGCTCGCGCACGCCGACGTCCGGCTCGTCGAGCAGGCGCACGCAGGCGGCGGCGATCTCGCGCAGGTTGTGCGGCGGGATGTCGGTCGCCATGCCGACGGCGATGCCGGTCGCGCCGTTCAGGAGCACGTTCGGCAGCCGCGCCGGCAGCAGCGTCGGCTCCTCGAGCGTGCCGTCGAAGTTCGGCATCCAGTCGACCGTGCCCTGGTCGAGCTCGGCGAGCAGCGTCTCGGCGTAGCGGCCGCAGGCGCGACTCGGTGTAGCGCATCGCCGCGAAGGACTTCGGATCGTCGGTCGAGCCGAAGTTGCCCTGGCCGTCGATGATCGGGTAGCGGTACGAGAAGTCCTGCGCCATGTGCACCATGGCTTCGTAGCAGGCCGAGTCGCCGTGCGGGTGGAACTTGCCGATCACGTCGCCGACGGTGCGCGCGCTCTTCTTGTGCTTGGCGCCGGCGGCGAGGCCGAGCTCGCTCATCGCGTAGATGATGCGCCGCTGCACGGGCTTCAGGCCGTCGGCGAGCTGCGGCAGCGCGCGGTCGAGGATCACGTACATCGAGTAGTCGAGGTACGCCTTCTCGGTGAAGGTCTTGAGCGGCTTCCTTTCGATGCCCTCGAAGTTGAGCTCCTGGGTCTTCACGCGACCACCTCGGCGAGGTTGCCCTTGGCCTCGAGCCAGTCGCGCCGGTCGGCGGCGCGCTTCTTGGCGAGCAGCATGTCGAGCAGCTGGTCGGTGTCGTCGGCCGCCTCGATGGTGAGCTGCAGCAGCCGCCGCGTGGCCGGGGCCATCGTCGTCTCCCGCAGCTGCAGCGGGTTCATCTCGCCGAGGCCCTTGAAGCGCGTCACGGTGACCTTGCCGCGCTGGCCCTCGGCGGCGATGCGGTCGAGGATGCCGGCGCGCTCGGCGTCGTCGAGCGCGTAGTAGACGTTCTTGCCCACGTCGATGCGGTACAGCGGCGGCATCGCGACGTACACGTGGCCGGCGAGCACCAGCGGGCGGAAGTGCCGAGGAACAGCGCGCACAGCAGCGTGGCGATGTGCGCGCCGTCGGAATCGGCGTCGGCGAGGATGCAGATCTTGTGGTAGCGCAGGTCCTCGATCGCTGGGCGTCGCCGGCTCGACGCCGATCGCGACCGAGATGTCGTGCACCTCCTGCGAGGCGAGGATGCCGGCGACGTCGACCTCCCAGGTGTTGAGGATCTTGCCGCGCAGCGGCATCACCGCCTGGAAGTCGCGCTCGCGCGCCTGCTTGGCGCTGCCGCCGGCCGAGTCGCCCTCGACCAGGAACAGCTCGGTGCGCGCCGGGTCCTGCGAGGTGCAGTCGGCGAGCTTGCCGGGCAGCGCCGGGCCCGACACGACGCGCTTGCGCGACGACCTTCTGCGCCGCCTTGAGCCGCGCCTGGGCGTTCTCGATCGCGAACTGCCGCGATCCGCTCGCCCGCCTCCGGGTGCTGCGTCGAGCCAGACGCGCGAAGGCGTCCTTGACCAGACCCGAGACGAACGCCGCCGACTCGCGCGAGGCGAGCCGCTCCTTGGTCTGGCCGGCGAACTGCGGCTCGCGCATCTTCACCGACAGCACGTAGCACAGCCGGTCCCAGACGTCCTCGGGCGCGAGCTTGAGGCCGCGCGGCACCAGGTTTCGGAACTCGCAGAACTCGCGCACCGCGTCGGTGACGCCGGCCCGCAGGCCGTTGACGTGCGTGCCGCCCTCGACGGTCGGGATCAGGTTGACGTAGCTCTCGCCGACGATCTCGACGCCGTCCTCGGCGACCCAGCCGAAGGCCCACTCGGCGACCTCGTTGCCGCCCTTGAGCGCTCGCGGTGAACGGCTCCTCGGGCACAAGCGCGGCCCTGCTCGAGCCGCTCGACGAGGTAGGCGGCGAGCCCGCCGGTGTAGAACCACTCGTCGCGCTCGCCGCTGGCCTCGGCGTGCAGCGTGACCTTGAGGCCCGGGCACAGCACCGCCTTGGCACGCAGCACGTGGCGCAGCTTGCCGAGCGAGATCTTGTCGGAGTCGAAGTACTTCGGGTCCGGCCAGAAGCGCACCGTCGTGCCGGTGTTGCGCTGCGCCGACCTTGCCGACGACCTTGAGCTTCTGGTCGAGGCGGCCGTCCTTGAAGGTGATCAGGTACTCCTTGCCGTCGCGCTTGACCCGGCACTCGAGCCGCGCCGACAGCGCGTTGACGACCGAGACGCCGACGCCGTGCAGGCCGCCGGACTGCTGGTAGGTCTTGTCGGAGAACTTACCGCCGGCGTGCAGGCGCGTCAGGATCAGCTCGACGCCGCGGATCTTCTCCTTCGGGTGGATGTCGACCGGCATGCCGCGGCCGTCGTCGACGACCTCGACCGAGCCGTCCTTGAAGACGGTGACGTTGATCTCGTGGCAGTGCCCGGCGAGCGCCTCGTCGACGCTGTTGTCGACGACCTCGTGCGCCAGGTGGTTGGGGCGGGTCGTGTCGGTGTACATGCCCGGGCGGCGGCGCACGGGGTCGAGGCCGGACAGGACCTCGATGTCGGAAGCGGTATAAGACTGGCTCATCGCGGGCGCGAGGTTACTCGAAAAAGGGAAACGAATCCGCATCGCCGCGCCGTGGCCCGGCACGGAGCGGCTCGCGGCAGGCGCCGCCTCACGGCTTGAGGTCGGCGCCGAGCGCCGCGTGCGCCTCGGGCGTCAGCCGCACGGCATGCGCGTAGGCGGGGTGGTCGATGCCGACGCTGACCGCGGCGCCGGCGAGGAAGCGGCGGCGCGCCTCGGCCGGCAGCTCGAAGCGCAGGAAGTGCACGGCCGAGGTCTTCTCGTCGTTCTCGCGCTCGAGGTCCTCGTCGGCGATCGCGTAGACGCGCTCGTCGCCGACCGCGACGTAGCAGCGATCCTCGATGCCGCGCAGCCGCTCGAGCGCCGCGGCGCGCTCGGCGGCATCGGGATACTCGATCAGCAGCGTCACCTTGAGGTTGCCGCCGTCGGGAATCAGCGGGTTGTAGGCGTCGAGCTCGTCCTGCGATGCCGTCGCTCTCGAAGATCCGCTCGGCGCGCAGCATCTCCTGCACCTGGTACTGCACCGTCAGGCGGTCCTCGAAGCACCAGGTCGTGTGCGGCCCGACCGCGATCGTGCGCGCGCCGCTTGTGCTCGATGACGCGGCTGCGAAACGCTGCCCGCGAGCGTGCGTACTGCTCGAGGCTGAGCAGGTCCGCCGGCGCCAGCGGCCCGGTCGCCGTCGCCTGCGCTCGGCTCAGCCATCGGCGAGCCCGTAGGCCATGCGCAGCAGCGTCAGCGGGTGGGTCGGCGGCCGCGCGCCCTCGAGGCCGCTCTGCGATCTGCTGGCCGGCCATCGGGCAGTCGCTCGAGTGAAAGTCGGGCTTCGCCGCGGCGACGCGCTGACGACCGGCCGGCCGATCTTGACCGAGTCGTCGTGGAACTCGTCCTTCACCGCGTAGGTGCCGTTGTGGCCGGAGCAGCGCTCGATGACGTCGAGCGTCGTGCCCGGCACGAGCTTCAGCAGGTCGCGGGTCTTGAGGCCGATGTTCTGCACCCGCAGGTGGCAGGGCACGTGGTACGAGACCTTGCCGAGCTCGCGCTTGAAGTCGGTGCGCAGCAGGCCTGCCTTGTGGCGCAGCATCAGGTACTCGAACGGGTCGAACATGTGCTCGCGCACCTTCTGCACCAGCGGATCGTCCGGGAACAGCAGCGGCAGCTCCTGCTTGAACATCAGCACGCACGACGGGATCGCGCGCGACGATGTCGTAGCCGGCGTCGACCAGCGCGGCGAGCGCCGGCACGTTGACGTTCTTGAGCGCCTCGACCGCCTTGAGGTCGCCGAGCTCCAGCTTCGGCATGCCGCAGCACTGCTCGACCGCGGCGAGCCGCACCGGGATGCCGTTGTGCTCGAACACCGCGGCCAGGTCGGCGTCGATCGACGGCTCGTTGCGGTTGCAGTAGCAGGTCGCAAACAGCGCGACCTGGCCGCTGCGTCTCGGCGGTCGGCACGACCGCCAGCGCGCGGCTTGGCGCGGCGCGCCTCGCGCGCCCGGAAGCTCGTCGCGTGGTACTTCGGCAGCGGCGCCTCGGGGTGCACGCCGAGCGCGCCCTTCGAGCAGCTGCGCGGCCGAGCCGGCGTGGCGTTGACGGCGTTGACGATCTCGGCGACCACCGGGATGCCGGCGAGCCGCCCGACCGCGTCGGTCGCGGACAGCACGCGGTCGCGCACGCGCGTGCGTCCGGCCGCGATACTTCACCGCCTTGGCGCGCAGCATCAGGTGCGGGAAGTCGATGTTGAAGGCGTGCGGCGGCACGTACGGACACTTCGTCATGTAGCACATGTCGCACAGGTAGCAGTGGTCGACGACCTCCCAGTAGGCCGCGTGCGCGACGCCGTCGAGCTCGCCGCTCGGCGAGGCGTCGACCGCGTCGAACAGCGTCGGGAACGACTGGCACAGGCTGAAGCAGCGCCGGCAGCCGTGGCAGATGTCGAACACCCGCTCCAGCTCCTTGAACAGCGCCGGCTCGTCGTAGAAGGCCGGGTCCTGCCAGTCAATCGGGTGGCGCGTCGGCGCCTCGAGGCTGCCCTCGCGCGGGCCCGCCCGGGGTGTCTCGTTCATGGGGGCCGCCTTTCGAATGGTCGGAACCGACGCGGTGCCCGCCGGCCGGCGGGCACCGCGTCCGGACGCCTACAGACCGTCGAGCGCCTTCTGGAAGCGGTTGGCGTGCGAGCGCTCGGCCTTGGCGAGCGTCTCGAACCAGTCGGCAATCTCGCTGAAGCCTTCCTCGCGCGCGGCCTTCGCCATGCCCGGGTACATGTCCGTGTACTCGTGCGTCTCGCCGGCGATCGCCGCCTTCAGGTTGTCGCGCGTCGCGCCGATCGGCAGGCCCGTGGCCGGGTCGCCTACCGCCTCGAGGTACTCCAGGTGTCCGTGCGCGTGGCCGGTCTCGCCCTCGGCCGTCGAGCGGAACACCGCCGACACGTCGTTGAAGCCTTCGACGTCCGCCTTGGCCGCGAAATACAGATAGCGGCGGTTCGCCTGCGACTCGCCTGCAAACGCGTCCTTGAGGTTCTTCTCGGTCTTGCTGCCCTTGAGGTTCACGGCAAATCTCCTTGAATCAGCATCGAATGGAGGCGAATGGAAACGCCGGGGCGACGCGCTCTCGCGCGCCCCAGCAAAGGAACTCTAGTCGTCGCCGCGCGCGGCCGTCAATTGCGGAAAGCCAAGAGCGGCGTCGCTGCGTTGACGCCCGCGCGAGCGCGCCGGTACTCTGCGCACGCCCGTCCAGGATGAACCCATGCCGCGCGCACCCGCGCCGAAAGCCGCTCCCGCAGCGCCTGCCCCCGCCTTCGACTTCGAGCAGGCGATGGCCGAGCTCGAGGCGCGTGGTCGCGCGCCTCGAGCAGGGCGACGTGCCGCTCGAGGAGGCGCTCCAGGCCTTCGAGCGCGGCGTGACGCTGACCCGCGCCTGCCAGGAGGCGCTGACCGCGGCCGAGCAGAAGGTCGAGATCCTGCTCGAGCGGCCCGACGGCAGCCACGCCGCGGCGCCGTTCGACGCGGTCGGCGACCGAGGACGACCCGGCGTGACCGGCGCCGACCCGGCCGCGCGCCTCGCTGCCTGGCAGGCGCGCGTCGAGGCCGGCCTCGACGCTGCGCCTGCCCGCCGCCACCGAGCCGCCGGCGCGGCTGCACGCGGCGATGCGCTACAGCGCGCTCGGCGGCGGCAAGCGCATCCGGCCGGCGCTCGTCTATGCGACCGGCGAGCTGTTGGGCGTCGCCGCCGAGCCGCTGGACGCCGCGGCTGCGGCCGTCGAGATGATCCACGTCTATTCGCTGATCCACGACGACCTGCCGGCGATGGACGACGACGACCTGCGCCGCGGCCGGCCGACCTGCCACCGCGCAGTTCGACGAGGCCACCGCGATTCTCGCCGGCGACGCGCTGCAGGTGCTGGCCTTCGAGTGCCTCGCCGATGCGCCGGCCGGCGCCGCCGAGCGCCTCGCGATGATCCGCGTGCTCGCCGCCGCGCAGCGGCACGCGCGGCATGGCCGGCGGCCAGGCCATCGACCTCGGCGCGGTCGGCCGCACGCTGACGCCGGCCGAGGTCGAGGACATGCACCGGCGCAAGACCGGCGCGCTGATCGAGGCGAGCGTCGGGCTCGCGGTCGCGCTCGGCGCCGGGCTCGACGGCGACGACCGCGCGGCGCTCAGGCGCTTCGCGCGCCGCGCTCGGGCTCGCGTTCCAGATCGTCGACGACATCCTCGACGTCGAGGGCGACCCGGCGCTGCTCGGCAAGGCCGTCGGCGCCGACGAGGCGCGCCGCAAGCCCACCTACCCCGCCGCCGCCGGCATGCCGGCGGCCCGGGCCCGGGCCGCCGAGCTGCACGCCGAGGCCCGGGCCGCGATCGAGGCTTTCGGGCCGCGCGCCGGGATGCTGCGCTGGCTCGCCGCCTACATCGTCGAGCGCTCCTCCTGAGCCAGCCCGCCCGGCCGGCCGCGGTGGTAACGGGTACACTGGCCGGATGGGCGCTTCTGACCGCTACCCCCACCTCGCCCGCGTCGGCACGCCCGCCGACCTGAGCGACCGCTGCCGGAGCAGGAGCTGCCGGCGGTCGCCGCCGAGCTGCGCGGCTTCCTGATCGACACCGTCAGCCAGAGGGCGGCCATTTCGCGGCCGGGCCTCGGCACGGTCGAGCTGACGCTCGCCCTGCACTATGTCTACGACACGCCGTACGACCGGCTGGTCTGGGACGTCGGCCACCAGGCCTACCCGCACAAGGTGCTGACCGGCCGGCGCGAGCCGCTGGCGCACGATCAAGCAGAAGGGCGGCCTCGCGCCGTTCCCGAGCCGCGCCGGAGAGCGAGTACGACACCTTCGGCGTCGGCCACTCGAGCACCTCGATCTGCGCCGCGCTCGGCATGGCGATCGCCGAGCGCGCCAGCGCGCGGGCGGCGAGCGCGCGCCGCGCACGTCGCGGTGATCGGCGACGGCGCGATGACCGCCGGGCTCGCCTTCGAGGCGCTCAACCACGCCGGCAGCCTCGACATCGACCTGCTCGTGGTCCTGAACGACAACGACATGTCGATCTCCGAGAACGTCGGCGCGCTGTCCAACTACTTCGCGCGCGTGCTCTCCGGGCGGCTCTATTCGGCGCTCGCGCGAAGGCAGCAAGAAGGTCCTGCGGCGCATGCCCGACCGCGTGGGAGCTCGCGCGCCGCTCCGAGGAGCACATGAAGGGCATGGTGCTGCCCGGCACGATGTTCGAGGAGATGGGCTTCAACTACATCGGCCCGATCGACGGCCACGACGTGCTCGGCCTCGTGCGCGACGCTGCGCAACCTGCGCGGCTTCCACGGCCCGCAGTTCCTGCACGTCGTCACGCGCAAGGGCAAGGGCTACGCGCCGGCCGAGGCCGATCCGATCAAGTGGCACGGCCCGGGCCCGTTCGACCCGGCCAAGCGGCGAGATCTTCAAGGAGAAGGCGTCCGGCCCCAGCTACTCGCAGGTGTTCGGCAGCTGGCTGTGCGACATGGCCGAGCGCGACCCGCGGATCGTCGGCATCACGCCGGCGATGCGCGAGGGCTCCGGCCTCGTCGAGTTCTCGCAAGCGCTTCCCGGACCGCTATTTCGACGTCGCCATCGCCGAGCAGCACGCGGTGACGTTCGCGGCGGGGCTCGCCTGCGAGGGCCTGCGGCCGGTGGTCGCGATCTACTCGACGTTCCTGCAGCGCGGCTACGACCAGCTGATCCACGACGTGGCGCTGCAGAACCTGCCGGTGACCTTCGCGCTGGACCGCGCCGGCCTCGTCGGCGGCGACGGCGCGACCCACCAGGGCGCCTTCGACCTGACGTTCCTGCGCTGCGTGCCGAACCTGGCGATCATGGCGCCGGCCGACGAGAACGAGTGCCGGCAGATGCTGTACACCGCCGTCATGCTCGACGGCCCGGCGGCGGTCCGCTACCCGCGCGGCGCGGGCCCCGGGGTGGCGCCGGTGGCCGAGATGCGGGCGCTGCCGGTCGGCAAGGCCGAGGTGCGCCGCGAGGGGCGCTCGGGCCTTGCGATCCTCGCCTTCGGCACCATGGTCAGCACGATCGCGCCGACCGCCGAGCGGCTGGACGCGACGCTGGTCAACATGCGCTTCGTCAAGCCGCTCGACGAGGAGCTGGTGATGCGGATCGCCGACCGCCACGAGTACCTGGTGACGGTCGAGGAGAACGCCGTGGCCGGCGGCGCGGGCTGGCGGTCGCTCGAGCTGCTGAGCGCGCGCGGCGACAGCCGTCCGCTGCTGCAGCTCGGCATCCCGGACCGCTTCATCGAGCACGGCTCGCGCGCCGAGAACTTGGCCGCCGCCGGGCTCGACGCCGCGGGACTCGCGCTCGCGGTCGAGCGGTGGTGGCAGCCACGCCAGCGTCGCGCCTGAGCCAGCCGGCCGTCGGAACATCGAGCGATACTGGGCGAGCGAGCCGCCGCGGGCGGCAGGAAGGACCAGCCATGGACACCGTCGCAACCGACCCCAACAGCCCCGCGCTGCCGATCGAGGACGTGCAGGGCCGCGCCGACACGCGCCGCATCCCGATCAACAAGGTCGGCATCAAGGACATCTTCCACCCGGTGCGGGTCAAGGACCGCTCCGGCGGCGAACAGCACACCGTCGCGAACTTCAACATGTACGTGTACCTGCCCCACAACTTCAAGGGCACGCACATGTCGCGCTTCGTCGAGATCCTGCACCTGCACGAGCGGGAGCTGTCGGTCGACTCGTTCCGCACGATGCTCGAGGAGATGATCGCGCGGCTCGACGCCGAGACCGGCCACATCGAGATGACGTTCCCCTACTTCGTCATGAAGAAGGCGCCGGTGTCGGGCGTCGCAGAGCCTGATGGACTACCAGCGCGACGCTGATCGGCGAGATCACGCGACGAGCGCGCCGACACCTGGATCAAGGTCGTCGTGCCGGTCACGAGCCTGTGCCCGTGCTCGAAGAAGATCTCCGACTACGGCGCCCACAACCAGCGCTCGCACGTGACCATCGCGGCGCAGCATCGTCGAGCCACGTCTGGATCGAGGAGCTGATCGACATCGCCGAGCAGGAGGCGTCCTGCGAGGTCTACGGCATCCTCAAGCGCCCGGACGAGAAGTACGTGACCGAGCGCGCCTACGACAACCCGAAGTTCGTCGAGGACATGGTCCGCGACGTCGCCGTGCGCCTGAACGCCGACGACCGGATCCGCGCCTACGTGGTCGAGTCGGAGAACTTCGAGTCGATCCACAACCACTCGGCCTACGCGCTGATCGAGCGCGACAAGGACGCGGTCGGGGCGTGACGGCGGCGCGGCGCGCCGCCCGCGCGCCGGTCAGCTCGGCGCGGCCTCGCCGCCCTGCAGGCGGCCGATCAGCGAGCGCAGGAACACCTTGTTGAAGCGCAGCTGGCAGGAGGCCGACACCTGCTCGAGCAGCGTCGAGCTCACCTTCATGACGGTGACGTTGCCGTGCGGCGCGGATCGTCGCCAGTGCGCTTGGCGCCGCAGCACGTAGCTGGTCTCGCCGAAGCACTCGCCGAACTCGAGCGTGCCGAGCGAGCGGCCGAAGCGCTCGACCCGCACCGAGCCCGAGACGATGATGTAGAAGCGGTCGTCGATCTCGCCTTCCTTGACGATCTCCTCGCCCTCGGCGTAGTCCTGCCACTGGCTGGCGCGCAGCACCTCCCAGATCTCGGCGTGCGAGAAGTCGTGGAAGAACTTCAGGCGCCGCAGCATCGCGAACTGCTCCTGGCTGGTCGATCTTGTTGGCCTCGGCGCGCAGCTGCTGGTGGACGCGGGTGAGGTCGGCGGCGAACTCCTGGCCGGTGCGATAGCGCTTGTCCGGACTCCTTCTGCATCGCGGTCGCGACGACGCTCTCGAGCTCCTCGGGGATGTCGGCCGCGGAGCGTGTGGATCGGCGGCGGCGTCGCGTAGACGATCTGGTGCAGCAGCTTCGACAGGTTGCCGGCGCGGAACGGCCGGTAGCCGGTCAGCAGCTCGTACATCACCGCGCCGAGCGAGTAGAGGTCGGAGCGGTTGGTGATCTCGAGCGACTGCACCTGCTCGGGAGACATGTACGACGGGCTGCCGGCGATGCCCTCGATGCGCGAGATCTCCGAGTCGGCGACGATGCGCGATGCCGAAGTCGATGATGCGCACGTCGCTGTCGACGCGTCAGCATGATGTTCGACGGCTTGATGTCGCGGTGGATGACGCCGCGGCCGTGCGCGTAGTGCAGCGCCTTGGCGCACTTGTAGACGAGCTCGACGACGTCGTCGATGCGCAGCAGGTTGTCGGGCCTGCAGTAGGCCGACAGCGTGCGCGCGCCGTGCACGTGCTCGGTGACGATGTAGCAGTGGCCGTTCTCCTCGCCGGCGTCGTAGATCGGCAGGATGTTCGGGTGCTGCAGCATGCCCACCATGTGGGCCTCGGACAGGAACATCTTGCGCGCGACGCGCTGGCCTTGTCCGGGTCGTCGCTGGCCTCGATGTTGTAGACCTTGATCGCGACGTCGCGGCCGTAGTACGGGTCGTGCGACAGGTAGACGCATGCCGGTGCTGCCGCGGCCGACCTCCTTGATGATCTCGTACTTGCCGATGCGCTCGGGCACCGGTCGGGCCGGCCGCGCGGCCGCCTGGGGAAGCCCGCTAGGCGTTGTAATCAAGTTGCGAATGACAGCACTCCACGCGCGGGCCCCGGAGGCGACGTATTCCGGGATTGCAAGGCAGCATAGAGGGGCGGGCCCCGCCGCACCGTGAAGCGCATCGCGCTTCGGCGGGCCGTCAAAGCGTGACGCAGATCACGTCCGGAAGTGATTCCAGCCGCGGGGCACCGGCAGCTCGCCGCGCTCGCCGAGGACGCGCACGCCGCGCGCCGGCGACGATCTCGCCGATGCAGTGGCAGGCGGGCGCCCCGGCGGCGGAGCTGACCGCCGCGAGCGCCTGGCGCGCCGCCGGCGGTGCCGTGAACAACAGCTCGTAGTCGTCGCCGCCGCCGAGCGCGAAGTCGCGCGCCCGCGCCTCGCCGGACAGTGCGTACAGGGCCCGCGACAGCGGCAGCTCCGCGGCGCGGATCGTTGCGCCGACGCCGCTCGCGGCGGCCAGCCGGCCGAGGTCCTGGGCGAGCCCGTCGGAGACGTCGATGCAGGCGCTGGCGACGCCGCGCAGGCGGCTGCCGAAGGCGACCCGCGGCTCGGGCCGGCGGAACTTGCCCTCGAGCGCGCCGCGGTTGGCGCCCTGGCCTTCGAGGCGGCCCTCGATCAGCGCGAGGCCGGCGGCCGCATCGCCGGGCCAGCCGGTGACGTAGACGAGGTCGCCCGGCCGCGCGCCGCTGCGGCGCAGCGCGGTGCCGGCGGGCACGACGCCGAGCAGCTGCACGGTGATCGTCAGCGGCCCGCGGGTCGTGTCGCCGCCGACCAGCGCGACGCCGGTGCGCGTTCGCGAGCAGCGCGAGCCCCGCGGCGAAGCCCTCGAGCCACTCCTCGTCCACCGCCGGCAGCGTCAGCGCCAGCGTCGCCCACGCGGGCGTCGCGCCCATCGCGGCGATGTCGGACAGGTTGACCGCCAGCGCGCGCCAGCCGACGTCGTCGGCGCGCGTACCGTGCGGGAAGTGCCGGCCATCGACCAGCGTGTCGGTGCAGGCCACGAGCTCGTGGCCCGGCGGCACCGTCAGCAGCGCCGCGTCGTCGCCGACGCCGAGCACGACGTCGCTGCGGCTCGGGCCGACCTTCGCGAAGTACCGCTCGATCAGCTCGAATTCGTCCACCGCCGCGCGCCTCAGGCGCCGCGCTCGCCGGGTCGCAGCTCGGCCGCGGCCCGATCGAGCACGCCGTTGACGAACTTGTGGCCGTCGGTGGCGCCGAAGCGCTTGGCGAGCTCGACCGCCTCGCTGATCACGACGCGGAACGGCACGTCGGCGCGGTGCCTGAGCTCATAGAGCGCCATCCACAGGATGCCGTGCTCGATCGGGTCGAGGCGCGCCGGCTCGATGTCCGAGTAGCGCGCCAGCGTCGCGTCGAGCGCGTCGCGCGAGTCGGCGATCTGCATCAGGAGCTCCTTGAAGAACTCGCGTGTCGGCGCCAGCCGACTCCGGGTCGCCGAGGTACTGGTGGTAGATGTCCTGCCACGGCTGGCCGCCGACCTGCAGCTGGTAGAGCCCCTGGGCGAGCAGCTTGCGCGCCCCGCGGCGCGCGCGCGACAGGGCGCGGACCTCGCTCTCGCGCCCCATCGCTCAGGCGTCCAGGCGCTTGAGCAGGTTGCTCATCTCGAGCGCGGCGAGCGCGGCCTCGGCGCCCTTGTTGCCGGCCTTGCCGCCGGCGCGGTCGATGCGCCTGGTCGACGGTCTCGCAGGTCAGCACGCCGAAGCCCACCGGCACGCCGCTATCGAGCGCCGCGCGCGCGACGCCCGCCGGCGCACTCGCCGGCGACGAAGTCGAAGTGCGCGGTCTCGCCCTTGATCACGGCGCCGAGCGCGACGATCGCGTCGTAGCGCTTCGACTGCGCCAGGCGGCGCACCACGAGCGGCATGTCGAAGGCGCCCGGCACGCGCACGAGCTCGAGGTTCTTCTCGCTGGCGCCGTGGCGCAGCAGCGCGTCGACCGCGCCGTCGATGAGGCGCGCGACGATGAAGTCGTTGAAGCGGGCGGCGACGATCGCGACGCGCGATGTCGCGCGCCAGCGAGGTCGGCCTCGATCGTCTTGAGGACGGTCATCGCGCGCGCCTCCAGCGCCAGCTCGCGCTCGGCGCCGGTGTCGACGTACTCGGTGATCGTCAGGCCGAAGGCCGCGAGTCCCTGCAGCTGCCTGGGCGCCGACAGCACGCGCATGCGGGTCACGCCGAGGTCCTGCAGGATCTGCGCGCCGATGCCGTAGGTCCTGAGCACCTGGCCCGACACCGGCCGCGCCGCGCCGCCGAGCGCGCGCACGTTCTCGATCAGCTCGAGCGGCGACTCGTCGCTCGCTGCAGGAACACGACCACGCCGTTGCCGTCCTCGGCGATGCGCTGCATGGCGTCGCGCAGCGGCCAGCCGAGCTGCGGCGCGCGCACGCCGACGACGTCGCGCAGCGTCTCGGCGAGGTGCACCCGCACCAGCGGCGGCGCGTTGTCCTTGAGCTCGCCGCGCACCAGCGCGACGTGCACGCTGCGGTTGACGTGGTCCTCGTAGCAGCACCAGGCGGAACGGCCCGAACTCGGTGTCGATCGCGCGGTCCTCGATGCGCTCGACCGAGCGCTCCTTGCTGCAGCCGGTAGCGGATCAGGTCGGCGATCGTGCCGATGCTTGAGGCCGTGCGTGCGGGCGAAGCGCTCGAGGTCGCGGCGCCGCGCCATCGTGCCGTCCTCGTTGAGGATCTCGACGATGACCGCCGCCGGCTCGAAGCCGGCGAGCCGCGCGAGGTCGCAGCCGGCCTCGGTGTGGCCGGCGCGGGTCAGCACGCCGCCGGGCTGGGCCATCAGCGGAAAGATGTGGCCCGGCTGGCGCAGGTCCTCGGGGCGGGCGCCGCTCTTGACCGCGGTGCGCACCGTGTGCGCCCGGTCGTGGGCCGAGATGCCGGTGGTCACGCCCTCGGCGGCCTCGATCGAGACCGTGAAGTTGGTGCGGTGCTCGCTCGTTGGTGCCGCTGACCATCAGCGGCAGCCTGCAGCGCGCGGCAGCGCTCGCGGGTCAGCGTCAGGCAGATCAGGCCGCGCCCGTAGCGCGCCATGAAGTTGACGTCCTCGGGTCGCACGCACTCGGCGGCCATGATGAGGTCGCCCTCGTTCTCGCGGTCCTCGTCGTCCATGATGACGACCATGCGGCCGGCGCGGATCTCCGCGAGGATGTCGTCGATCGGGTCGAAGGTGGTCATGGGATCCGGCGGAGTGTTGGGGCCGTAACTCGTTATTGTAGCAGGGCCGCCCGGGTCAGCCGCCGGCGCGCTTGGCGGCGATGCCGCGGCGCGCGAGCTCGGCGACCAGCGTGTCGCGGTGCTCGCCCTGGATCTCGATCCGCCCGTCCACGGCCCGCCCGCCGCTGCCGCAGCGCTGCTTGAGCTCGCGGGCGAGCGCCTCGAGCGCGTCCGGCGCGAGCGCGAGGCCGGTGATCACCGTTACGCCCTTGCCGCCCCTGCCCTGCGTCTCGCGCCCGACCCGCACCGGCCCGGACGCCGCCGGCGCCGCCGCCCGGCGCGCCCCGCAGCGGCAGGTGCCGCGCGGCTGGCCGCAGTCGGGGCACAGGCGGCCGGCGCCGGTCGCGTAGACCAGCCGGGAGCCGCCGGAGGGTGGGCGCTTGGGCTGCATGGCGCGAGTGTACCGGCCCCGGCGGCGGCGCTCGACGGCCGGCCGCGTCCGGTCGAGAATGCGCCGATGGAAGTGATCCAGATCGCGCCCGCCCGGCGCGGCGACTCGCCGCGGCTCGCGGCGATGTCGCGGCGCCTGGTCGAGGCGGGCCTCGAGCCGTGCTGGACCGTCGAGCGCATCGAGCGCCACCGGCTGAGTGCCGACAGCGTCGTGCTGGCGGCGCGGGTCGGCGGCTCGATCGGCGGCTTCGCGATCATGCAGTACGGCGACGACGCCGCGCACCTCAACCTGCTCGCGGTCGAGTCCCACCGCCAGCGCCAGGGCCTGGGCCGCCAGCTCGTCGGCTGGCTCGAGGACACGGCGCGGGTGGCGGGCACGTTCTCGATCCGGCTGGAGCTCAGGTCCTCGAACCGCGCCGCGCGCGCGTTCTACACCGCGCTCGGCTACCGGCAGAGCGGCTGGGTGCGCGGCTACTACCAGGGCGTCGAGGACGCGCTGCGCTTCGAGCGCGACCTCGCGGTCCGCTCGGTCGCCGGCACCGACTGACGGCGCGCGCCGTGCGCCGCTAGGCCGCCATCACGCGCGCGAGGTCCGCGCCGGAGACGACCATGCGCATCGCGACGCCGCCGGCGAGGTCGGCGAAGCGCAGCCACTCGGGGCTGCGCGCCTCGTCGCGCAGGAAGAACACCCCGCCCGGCGCGGCCTCGAGCGGCACGATCCCGTCGAGCCACAGCCGGCCGCGCCGCGCCACCACGCGATGGCTGCCGAGCCACGGATCCTCGCTGCGGTAGTGGCCGCAGTAGGCGCGCCACTCGGCAGGCGTGTCGAACTCGCGCGGCCCGGCGTACTCGGGCCGCGCGTACCAGGCCTCGCCGTGGCCGGCCTCGAGCACCGCGCTGTGCGCATCCTTCGCGTCGGCGCGGCTGAAGAGCAGCAGGTAGCGCGCGAAGTCGGCGTGCGCGACGTGAAAGGCATCGGCCGCCTCGACCGCGGGCTCGAGCGCGACCGG
The DNA here is from genome assembly GCA_963727685.1 of uncultured Pseudomonadota bacterium. GTDB lineage: Bacteria > Pseudomonadota > Gammaproteobacteria > Steroidobacterales > Steroidobacteraceae > CAIKZZ01. Next base: position 37,453 of record CAVSGY010000010.1, on the reverse strand, counting down.
CGCGCCGTCATGGACGAGGTAGAGCCGCTCGCCCTCGGCGCGCACCTCGAGCGCGCCGGCGTGCCCGCTGTAGCGGCCGGCGTAGGCGGCGGCGCCCTCGACGCGCAGCGGATCCGCGGCCGCCGGCGGCTCGGGCAGCGGGCCCGTGCCCTGGCAGGCGCGCAGCAGCCGCAGCGCGTACTCGGCCACCGGCCGCGGCCGCAGGCCCTGCATCGCGTTGACCGAGGCGAAGGCGCCGACGCCCGCGTCGAGGTCGACCTCGAGCGCCGAGGCGAACGACAGCATGCCGCCGGTGTGCCTGAGCCGCGTGTGCCCGTCGAGCCGGTCGATGGCGATGCCGTAGCCGTAGTGCGCGTCGTTGCCGAATTCGTCGGCCGCGATGTGCGGCGTTGCGAAGCGCCGGAACGCCGCCTCCGACACCAGCCGGCCGCGCGGCGCGGCGCCGCGCCGCGCCAGCATCTGCAGGTAGCGGCCCATGTCGCGCGGCGTCGCCGCGATGCAGCCGGCGCCGCTCGTCGTGACGATCGCCGGCGCCTCCGCGAGCCGGCCGCGGTGCGGGTAGGGCCGGTCGCCGAGCATCGGGAAGTAGCTGGTCGCGAGCCGCGCGCGCGCGTCGAACGTCGTCACCGGCTCCGACTCGCTCATGCCGAGCGGCGCGAAGATGCGCGCGCGGATCGACTCGCCGAGCGGCCGACCGTCGAGCGTGGCGAGCAGCAGGCCGAGCGCCTCCCAGCCCATGTTGCAGTAGTGGAAGTCCTCGCCTGGCGGGTTGCTCGGCCGGTGGCGCAGGGCCGGGTCCGCCGGAAAGAGCGGCCCGTCGGCGAGGCCCGCGCCGTGCGTCATCAGGTCGTGGACGGTGATCGGCCGGAAGGTCGAGTCGATGCGCAGCGCCGGCAGGTAGCTCGCGATCGGCCGCTCGAGCTCGAGCCGGCCCTCGTCCCACAGCTGCAGCAGGCTGAGCGCGACGAACGACTTCGTGATCGAGCCGATCTGGAACAGCTCGTCGGTGCTGACCGGGCGCTGCCGGCCGAGGTCGTCGAGCCCGTAGGATGCGATGCGCCGTACGCCGCTGCCGTCGGCGAGCGCGAGCGTGAGCCCGGGGGCGCCGATGTCGTTGAGGTACTGGGCGATGAAGCGGTCGAGCGGCTCGAAGGCGCGGCCGTAGGGCCCGGCGTCGTCGCCCGCGTGCTCGGCGACCCAGGCGGGCGCACTCGCGCCGGCGGCGGCGATCCCGGCGCCGAGCGCGAGCAGCTGCCGGCGGTTCAGCATGCGGCCGCGACAAGCGGTGGCGCGACGGTGACGCCCGCCGTCACGGGCGGGCCGCTGGCGCCAGCGTCGTGCGCAGCGAGTCGCCGACGGCCTGCCGCAACGCGATGCAGTCGTCGATCCGCTCGAGCGCGCGGTCGACCTCGATCGAGCCGCCGCCGGCGGGCCGCAGCCGCGCCGCGAGCACGCTCTCGAATGCCTGCCGCTCGGCCGGCTCGCAGAACGAACCACCGAGCCAGGCGAGCTGGCCCTGGAACATCACCGGCACGCGCTCGACGACCGCATCGCGATGCGCCGCGAGCCAGCTCCAGGCGGTCGCGCGCGACTGCGGACGGATGATCTGCTGGCCCAGGATCGAGAACGCGATGTTGAAGTCGAAGCGTGGATCGAGCGCGGCGGCGAGCTCGGCCTGGGAGACCTCGGGCGTGTCGCCGTAGCCGAGCGCGCTGGTGGCGTCATCGCGCACCGCCGCATCGCGGCTCTCGCCGGCGAGCGCGTACAGGCGGCTGACGACCGGCAGGCCGAGGTCCTCCGCGGCGATGGCCCAGATCCGCCAGCGGAACAGCAGCTCGACCGTCGCCGGGTCTGCGAGGGCACGTTCCGCGGCGTCGGCCAGCGCCCGGCGCACCTCGGGATCGCGGCCCGACAGGCCGACGAGGCCGATCAGCTGGCGCCTGAGCAGCTGCTGCTCGGCCGGCTCGCCGGCGTAGCGCCCGGGCGCGAGGTCGTAGCCGAGCGAGCGCAGCCGCTCGCCGTAGAGAGCCACGAGCGCGTGCTCGAGCAGCGGGCGCGTCTCGGCCGTGGCAACGCGATCGTGCAGGTCGTCGAGCCGGTAGCCGAGGTCGAGCGCGGTGGTGCGATCGGGGTGGCGCGCGAGCACCGTGGCGACGTTGTAGAGTTCGGCGAAGCCGAGCCGGCCGGCTTCGAAGGCCGCAGCCGCGCTATCGGCCAGTGCCAGCGCCTCGCGCGCCGGCAGCGTCGCGCCGATCGACACCAGTGCCCGCAGCGGCGCGCCGTCGATTGCGAAACGGTAGTACCCGGCGCCGTCCGCGTTCGGGTGCACGATCGCGTCGCCATCGCCCGCCGGCGGCAGCGCGAGCGTGCCGGTGCGTTCGGTGAGCAGCGTGCAGGCCTTGGCCGTCGCGGCGGCGCCGTGCACCGCGACGCAGAACGGGATCTTCCACAGCGCGCCGTCGGCGACCACGGCACCGAGCGGCCGGTAGCGGGACTGCTCGAGCGCGAGCGAGCCGTCGGGGGCGGCGCGCACCGTCACCAGCGGCACGCCGGGACGGTCGATGAACGAGCGGAACGCGTCGATGATCGCCGGCTCGCCGCTCGCCTCGGCCATCGCGGCGAAGAAGTCGGTTGCGGTGGCCGTCCCGTAACGGTGCCGCCCGAGGTGCTGCCGCACGCCGCGCTGGAAGCGCTCGGGGCCGAGGTACGACTCGATCATGCCGATGACGCCGGCGCCCTTCTGATAGGTGATCTCGTCGAAGGCGACGCCGATCTGCCGGTTGTCGGTCACCGGCTGGTGCACCGCGCGGCCGGAGGCGAGCGCGTCGGTGGCCATCGCGCCGAGCGTGCCCTCGAGCTGCTCCTGGGCGATGCCGAGGTCCGGCCGCCACTCGTTGGCGATCTTGCTGCCCATCCACTCGGCGAAGGATTCGTTCAGCCAGATGTCGTCCCACCAGGCCGGCGTCACGAGGTCGCCGAACCACTGGTGCGCGAGCTCGTGGGCGGCGGTCGTGCCGAAGTTGCTCTGCTGACGCGGCGTCGGATTGGCGGCGAACAGCAGCAGATCGTCGGCGAAGATGATCGCGCCCGCGTTCTCCATCGCGCCGCCGTGGATCGGCGAGGCGATCAGGTCGATCTTCGGATAGGGGAAGCCGATGCCGAAGTACGCCTCGAGGCGCTCGATCAGCGCCGGCGCCTCCCGCAGCGCGTACGCGAATCGCCCCGCCTGGCCGCGGGTCCCGACCAGGCGCAGCGGCAGCGGTTCGCGGCGCACCGCGTTCGGCGGCACGAGCACCGTCGCCGAGACGTCGAGCGGGCCGACGGCGAATGCGATCAGGTAGGTCGGCAACGGCCGGGTCGTCGCGAAGTCGTGGCGCGTGCCGGCGCCGAGCTTGACCGCGCGCCGCTGCGGCGTGTTGCTGATCGCGACGTCGCCGGCCAACGTCGTCACCGAGAGGTCGAACGGCGTCTTGAAGCGCGGCTCGTCGAAGCCCGGGTACACGCGGCGCGCGTCGATCGCCTCGAACTGCGTGAACGCGTACCAGTCGTCGCCGGCGCGGGTGCGGTAGAGCCCCTGCGCGGCGCTCTGGAACGGGGCGCGATAGCGAAAGTGCAGCACTGCAGCCCCGCGCGGCAGCGGCGCGGCGAGTACCACCCGCGCGACGCCCGACTCGTGGTCGACCTCCTCGTAGCGCGCCGCGAGCCGGTGGCCGTCCTGGCTCACCGACACCTCCTGCATGCGCAGGCCGAGGCCGTGCAGCCAGATGGTCGCGGTCGGGGCGGTGACGGTGATGTCGATGTCGGCGCGGCCGGAGAACTCCTCGCGCCGCGGGTCGACCGTCAGCGCCAGCCGGTAGTGGGTCGGCGCGACGCCATCGGGCAGGCGGCCATGCGGGTAGGCCTCGCCATCGGCCCGCGCGAGCGGTGCCGCCGCCAGCAACAGCAGGACCAACGTCGCAATCGTACGCATCGTGACCCTCTTCCTTAGGACGCGACCGGCGAGCGCGCCCGCGGACGTCGGCACGCCCTGCGGGCTGTTGGTATTCGTGGCAGGCGAAGCGCCCGGCGCCGGACCCCCGCGCGGCTCGCCCCGACTTCTAGCACGGCCCGTTTCGCGGCAGCAAATCCGCGCCCGGCATTGGTGCAGCGCGACACGCGGCGCGGCGCGATCGGTCGCTAATGGACGAGTGCCCCTCGCGTTGCCGGAGTCTTGCGTCTACTTCGCAACGGCCTGAGTCGCCGCGAGCAGGCGTTCGACGTAACGGGCGATGACGTCGATTTCGAGGTTCACCTCGTCGCCGGGCACGAGCGCGCCGAGCGTCGTCACCTCGCGCGTGTGCGGGATGAGGTTGACGCCGAAGCACCTGCCCTCGACCTCGTTGACGGTCAGGCTGACGCCGGCGAGCGTCACCGAGCCCTTCGGCGCGACGTAGCGCGCCAGCTCCGCCGGCACCTCGAAGCTGAGCCTGAGCGAGCGGCCGTCGTCATGCGCCTGGGCGAGGCGCGCGAGCCCGTCGACGTGGCCGCTCACGTAGTGGCCGCCGAGCGCATCGCCCGCCTTGAGCGCCTTCTCGAGGTTGACGCGGCCGCCCGGCGCGAGCCGGCCGAGCGTCGTCTTCGCGAGCGTCTCGTTGGACACGTCCGCGGCGAAGCGCGTGCCGTCGATGCGGGTCGCCGTCAGGCACGCGCCCGACACCGCGATGCTGTCGCCGACCGCGACGTCGCCGAGGCCGACGCCGCCCACGTCGATGACGAGCTCGACGTCGCCGGCGCGCGGCGTGAGCGCGACCACGGTGCCGAGCCCCTGCACGATTCCGGTGAACATCAGCGAGCCTCGCGAGCCAGCGGAGTGAGCGTCAGGCGCAGGTCGGAGCCGACCTGGCGCACGTCGGCGTAGCGAAATTCCCAGCGCTCGCCGAGATCATCGAGCATCGGCAGCATCGCCAGTGGCGCCGCGTCATGGCCGAGCATGTGCGGCGCGAGGTACAGCACGAACTCGTCGACCAGCCCCGCCTCGACGAAGGCGCCGGCGAGTCGCGCGCCGGCCTCGATCAGCACCTCGTTCTGCTCGCGACGGGCGAGCTCGGCGAGCACCGCGGCGAGGTCGCGCGCGGCGACGGCGGCGAGCGGCGCGACCTCGGCGCCGGCGGCGGTGAGCGCGCGCTCGGCGGCCTGGTCCGTGGCGCCGGCGAGGATCAGCACCGGCCCGGGCTCGGCCAGGAGCCGCGCCGTCGGCGGCGTGCTGAGCCGCGGGTCGAGCACGACCCGCAGCGGCCGGCGGCCGCGCAGCTCGAGCGTCGGATCGCGCACCGTCAGGCGCGGGTCGTCGCGCTGCACCGTCGCCGCGCCCGTGACGATCGCGCTGCTCTCGGCCCTGAGGCGCTGCACGTCGGCACGCGACGCCTCGCAGGTGAGCCACTGGCTCTTCCCGTTGGCGAGCCCGGTGCGGCCATCGAGGCTCGCGCCGAGCTTGACCCGGACCCACGGCCGGCCGCGGCGGTGGCGCGACAGGAAGCCCTGGTTCTGGGTCTCGGCGGCGGCCGCCATCAGGCCGCCCGCGACGGCGACGCCGCCCGCCGCGAGCCGCGCGGCGCCGCGCCCAGCGACCTCGGGGTTCGGGTCGGCGACGGCGTAGACGACGCGCGCGACGCCGGCGGCGAGCAGCGCGTCGGCGCAGGGCGGCGTGCGGCCGTGGTGCGCGCACGGCTCGAGCGTGACGTAGACGGTCGCGCCGCGCGCCGCGGCCCCGGCGGCGGCGAGCGCGAGCGGCTCGGCGTGCGGCTCGCCGGCGCGGGCGTGGAAGCCCTCGCCGAGCACGCGCGCGCCGCTCGCGATGACGCAGCCGACGCGCGGGTTGGGATCGGTGGAATAGCGGCCGCGCGCCGCGAGCTCGAGCGCGCGACCCATGTGGCGGTGATCGTCGGCCGAGTACTCGCTCACGAGTCGCGCTTCTTGGCCGCCTTGGCCTCGGCGGCGGCCGCGGCCTCCAGGAACGACAGCTGCCCGACCGCCTCGCCGCGCCGCGGCCGGCGCTTCAGGCGCGCGATCTCGTCGTGGAAGGCCTCGACGTCCTGGAAGCTGCGGTACACCGAGGCGAAGCGCACGTAAGCGACCTCGTCGAGGTGCCTGAGCTCCTCCATGACCAGCTCGCCGATCAGGCGCGCCGGCACCTCGCGCTCGCCGAGGCTCCTGAGCTTGTGGGAGATGTGCGCGACCGCGGCGTCGATCGCGTCGTTGCCGACCGGGCGCTTCTCGAGCGCCTTCTGCATGCCGCTCCTGAGCTTCGCCTCGACGAAGGGCTCGCGGGTACGGTCGCTCTTGACGACCTGCGGCATCACGAGCTCGGCCGTCTCGAAGGTCGTGAAGCGCTCGCCGCACGCCAGGCACTCGCGGCGGCGGCGGATCTGCTGGCCCTCGGCCGCGAGCCGCGAGTCGGTGACCTTCGTCTCGACGTGGCCGCAGAACGGGCAGTGCACGCCGCGCGCCCCGGGCCCTTCAGGTCACGCCTGCCGGTAGACGGGGAAGCGGCGGCAGATCGCCTCGACCTCGTTCCGGACGCGCGCGATGACCGCCGGCTCGGCGCTGACGCCGCCCTTGCCGTCGGGGCTGCCAAGGTGGGCACGCGCGGCGAGGTTGTCGAGCAGGTCCGAGATCAGGTTGGCGAGCGCCACGACCTCGGCCTCCTTGAAGCCGCGCGTCGTGACCGCCGGCGTGCCGATGCGCAGGCCGCTCGTGATCATCGGCGGGCGCGGGTCGTTGGGCACGGCGTTCTTGTTGACCGTGATGTGCGCGGCGCCCAGCGCCGCGTCCGCGTCCTTGCCGGTGACGTTGCGTGGCGATGAGGTCGAGCAGGAACAGGTGGTTGTCGGTGCCGCCGGAGACGATGCGGTAGCCGCGGCGCGATGAACGCCGCCGCCATGGCGCGCGCGTTGGCGACCACCTGCCGCTGGTAGACCGCGAACTCGGGCTGCAGCGCCTCCTTGAACGCGACCGCCTTGGCGGCGATCACGTGCATCAGCGGGCCGCCCTGCGTGCCCGGGAACACCATCGAGCGAGATCTTCTTGGTGATGTCCTCGCCGGCGTTCGACAGGATGATGCCGCCGCGCGGGCCGCGCAGCGTCTTGTGCGTGGTCGTGGTCACGACGTGGGCGTGCGGCACGCGGGTTCGGGTAGACGCCGACGGCGCACAGGCCGGCGACGTGCGCCATGTCGACCATGAACAGCGCGCCGACCGAGTCGGCGATGCGCGCGGAAGCGCGCCCAGTCGATGACCCGCGAGTAGGCGGAGAAGCCCGCGACGATCAGCTTCGGGCGGTGCTCGCTTGGCGAGGCTCTCGACCTGGTCGTAGTCGATGATGCCGCTGTCGGTCTTGAGGCCGTACTGGAAGGCCTTGAAGACCTTGCCCGACAAGTTGACCTTGGCGCCGTGCGTCAGGTGCCCGCCGTGGTCGAGGCTCATGCCGAGCATCGTGTCGCCGGCGTTCATCAGCGCGAAGTAGACCGCGGCGTTCGCCTGCGAGCCGGAGTGCGGCTGCACGTTGGCGTACGTCGGCGCCGAAGAGCTGCTTGACCCGGTCGATCGCCAGCTGCTCGGCGATGTCGACGAACTCGCAGCCGCCGTAGTAGCGCTTGCCGGGGTAGCCCTCGGCGTACTTGTTGGTCAGCACCGAGCCCTGCGCCTCGAGCACGCGCGGGCTCGTGTAGTTCTCCGAGGCGATCAGCTCGATGTGCGTCTTCCTGGCGGTGGCGCTCGCCGTCGATCGCGGCGGCGAGTTCGGGGTCGAATCCGGCAATCGTCATGGTCGATGAAAACATGGGGCGGCGGCTTCCAGGCTGGCGGACCCTCGCGGGGTCACTGAACGGTGGATTTTAGCGAAATCCCGGGCGTCCTAGCGCGGATCTCGCGCCGGGCGGGCTCAGCGCTCGTGGTCGACGAAGCTCTTGACCACGCGCGACCAGGCCCGGGCCAGGTTGCGGCGGTTGTAGCCGCCGCCGCCGAGGCCCAGCAGGCGGCCGTCGCAGAAGCGGTCGGCGATCGCGGCGAGCCGGGCGGCGGCGTGCGCGTGCGCCTCCTCGCTGAAGCGCAGGTGCGTGATCGGGTCGCCTGCGAGACTGTCGGCGCCGCATTGGAACACGATGAACTCGGGGCGGCGGGCCTCGAGGTAGGCCTCGACCCGCTCCCAGGCCGGCCAGAACGCCTCGTCGCCCGCCCCCGGCGGCAGCGGAATGTTGAGCTTGGTGCCCTGCGCGCGGCCGCGGCCGGTCTCCTCGGCGCCGCCGGTGCCCGGGTACAGGTAGCGGCCGTCCTCGTGGATGTCGGCGAAGATCAGGTCCGGGTCGTCCTCGAAGCCGTAGAAGACGCCGTCGCCGTGGTGGGCGTCGATGTCGACGTAGGCGATGCGCTTGAGGCCCCAGCGGCGGCGCAGCTCCTCGGCGACGATGCCGCAGTCGTTGAACACGCAGAACCCGGCCGCGTGCGCCCGCGAGGCGTGGTGCAGCCCCGCGATCGGCACGAAGCCGCGCTTGGCCCGCCCCTCCATGATCTCCTCGGCGGCCACGAGCGCAGCGCCGACGACGTTGCTCGCCGCCTCGAACACGCCGCGGAACGCCGGCGTATCGCCGGCGTCGAGGTAGCCCTGGCCGCTGTGCGGAGCGGTCCGCGACCAGCGACACGTACACCGGCTCGTGGAACGTCTCGAGCTCGGCGCGGCTCGCGGCACGCGGCTCAAGCAGCGTCACCGACCCCTCCAGCTCGTCGCTCTTGAGCTCGCGCATGAACGCGTCGTGGCGGTCGGTGCCGAACGGGTGGCCCTCGCCGAAGCCGTAGCGGGCGATCTTCTCTCCGGCCACCAGGACCGTGTCGCGACGTCGCCGCATGGGCCGAGGTTAGCAGTTCGGGGCCCGCCGGTCAGGCCGGCCGCGGCAGGGCCGCCCGAAGCGACGCTTCGGGCGCGCGCAGCGGCCGCCGGCCGCGGCGCTGGCGGCTCCGGGCCCGCTCACCGATAATCCCGCCCCTTCCGGCGGACCCGGTCTCAAGGCTCTTGCACCATGGCGCAGTTCATTTACACGATGAATCGGGTATCGAAGGTCGTGCCGCCGAAGCGGACGATCCTCCAGGACATCTCGCTGTCGTTCTTCCCCGGCGCCAAGATCGGCGTGCTCGGCCTCAACGGCTCGGGCAAGTGCACGCTGCTGCGCATCATGGCCGGGCTCGACACGGAGATCGAAGGCGAGGCCCGGCCCCAGCCCGGCATCAAGATCGGCTACCTGCCGCAGGAGCCGAACCTCGATGCCGCGAAGACCGTCCGCGAGTGCGTCGAGGAGGGCGTCGGCGCCATCAAGGACGCCCTCGCCCGCCTCGAGGCCGTCTACGCCGCCTACTCCGACGAGGGCGCCGACTTCGACAAGCTCGCCGGCGAGCAGGCGAGCTGCAGGACGTGATCTGACGCCGTCGACGGCCACGACGCTCGACCGCAAGCTCGAGGTCGCCGCCGATGCGCTGCGCCTGCCGCCCTGGGACGCGGTGATCGGCAAGCTCTCCGGCGGCGAGAAGCGCCGCGTGGCGCTGTGCCGGCTGCTGCTGTCCAAGCCCGACATGCTGCTGCTCGATGAGCCGACCAACCACCTGGACGCCGAGTCGGTCGCCTGGCTGGAGCGCTTCCTCGAGGAGTACCCGAGCACCGTGATCGCGGTGACCCACGACCGCTACTTCCTCGACAACGTCGCCGAGCTGGATCCTCGAGCTCGACCGCGGCCACGGCATCCCGTGGCAGGGCAACTACTCCTCGTGGCTCGAGCAGAAGGAGAAGCGCCTCGAGCATCGAGGAGCGCCAGCAGGAGGGCCTGCGCAAGATGCTGCAGCAGGAGCTGCGAGTGGGTGCGCCAGAACCCGAAGGCGCGCCAGGCCAAGAGCAAGGCGCGCCTGGCAGCGCTTCGAGGAGCTGCCGTCGCAGGAGTTCCAGAAGCGCAACGAGACCAACGAGATCTACATCCCGCCGGGCGAGCGCCTCGGCGAGCTGGTGATCGAGGTCAAGGACCTGCAAGCAAGGGCTTCGGCGACCGGCTGCTGATCGACGGCCTGAGCTTCAGCCTGCCGCGCGGCGGCATCGTCGGCATCATCGGCCCGAACGGCGCCGGCAAGACCACGCTGTTCCGCATGCTGACCGGCCACGAGAAGCCGGACGCCGGCGAGATCCGCATCGGCCCCTCGGTGAAGCTCGCCTACGTCGACCAGTCGCGCCAGACGCTCGACGACAAGAAGACCGTCTGGGCAGGAGATCTCCGGCGGCCTCGACATCATCAAGGTCGGCAACTACGAGACGCCGTCGCGCGCCTACGTCGGCCGCTTCAACTTCAAGGGCACGCAGCAGCAGCAGCTGATCGGCGAGCTCTCCGGCGGCGAACGCAACCGCGTGCACCTCGCCAAGGTGCTCAAGGCCGGCGGCAACGTGCTGCTGCTCGACGAGCCGACCAACGACCTCGACGTCGAGACGCTGCGCGCGCTCGAGGAGGCGCCTGCTGGCGTTCCCCGGCTGCGCGGTGGTGATCTCGCACGACCGCTGGTTCCTCGACCGCATCGCCACCCACATCCTCGCCTTCGAGGGCGACAGCGAGGTCGTGTGGTTCGAGGGCAACTACCAGGACTACATTGCCGATCTCAAACGGCGCAAGGGTGAGGACGCGGACCAGCCGCACCGCATCCGCTACCGGAAGCTCACCGCATGACCGCACCCGACCGCGCGCTGACCGGCCTCGACCTCGCCCTCGACACGGTCGCCGCGCTCGCGCCCGCGACCCGCTTCACGCTGCACGCCGACGCGCTCGGGCGCATGGCGGCGAGCCGCGACGCGGTCGAGCGCGCGGTCGCCAAGGGCCAGGCGAGCTACGGCATCACGACGGGCTTTGGCGCCTTCGCCAACCGCCGCATTCCGGAGGCGAAGCTGCTGGAGCTGCAGGCGAACCTGGTGCGCAGCCACGCGGTCGGCGTCGGCGCGCCGCTCGCCGCGCACCACGTGCGCCGCATCCTGCTCTTGAAGGCCAACAACCTCGCCGCCGGCTTCTCGGGCATCCGCCCGGCGGTGGTCGAGGCGCTGCTCAAGCTGCTGGCGCACGACGTGCTGCCGGTGATCCCCGGCAAGGGCTCGGTCGGCGCCTCGGGCGACCTCGCCCCGCTCGCCCACCTGTCGCTGGCGCTGATCGGCGAGGGCTCGGCGCGCCACGGCGAGCGGCTGCTCGAGGGGCCGGCGGTGTGCGCAGCGGCGGGCTTCGCACCGTTCACGCTCGCGGCCAAGGAGGGCCTCGCGCTCTTGAACGGCACGCAGGTCAGCACCGCGCTCGCGCTCGACGGCTGGGCGCGCGCGCGCCGCCTGCTCGAGAGCACCTGCGTCATCGGTGCGCTGACGGTCGAGGCGCTGGCGGGTAGCCACACGCCCTTCGACCCGCGCATCCACGCCGCCCGCGGCCAGGCCGGCCAGCGGCACGTCGCCACGGCGATGCTCGCGCTGCTCGGCGACAGCGCGATCCACTCGAGCCACGCCGACTGCGACCGGGTCCAGGACCCGTACGCGGTGCGCTGCATGCCGCAGGTCGTCGGCGCCGCCTGGGACACGCTCGAGCACGCCGCGCGGGTGCTGGCCGCCGAGGTCAACGGCGTGTCCGACAACCCGCTGATCTTCGGCAACGACATCCTCTCCGGCGGCAACTTCCACGCCGCGCCGATAGGGCTGGTCGCCGACTTCCTCGCCATCGCGCTCACCGACGTCGCCTCGATGGCCGAGCGGCGCATCGACCTGCTCGACCGGCGCGTCAACCCGAACCTCAACATGTTCCTGACCGCCGAGCCCGGCGTCGAGTCGGGTTTCATGATGGCGCACGTGACGGCGGCGGCGCTCGCCTCGGAGAACAAGACGCTGGCGCACCCGGCCTCGGCCGACAGCATCCCGACCTCGGCCGGCCAGGAGGACCACGTCAGCATGGCGCCGTGGGCCGGCCACAAGCTGCTCGCGATCTGCGACAACCTGGCGACGATCCTGGGCATCGAGCTGCTGGTCGCCGGCCACGCGCTCGACTGCCAGCGGCCGCTCAGGAGCACCGCGGCGCTGGAGGCGCTGCACGCCGAGCTGCGCCGGCACGTGCCGTACCAGCCGCGCGACCACCGCCTCGACGGCGACATCCGCGCCGCGGCCGAGCTGGTCGAGTCGGGCGCGGTCGCGGCGCTGCTGCACGGCGGCCGGCGCGCCTGAGGCGCGCAGCGCAGCATTATGTTGAACCGGCGCCGGCCGCCATCGGCGACGCGGCCGCGCCGGCCGTGGAGTAGAATCGACCGGCGAGCCTGCGCACGCCAGGGGATACCGCCACACAGGCGGTCGGCGTACAGCGTCACTGCGCGGCTCGTGCGGAGTCGCATGCCGATTTACATCGATTCAAGCGGCGCCCTGCACCACGACCAGGAGCACAACTTCGCGCTGACCTGCCCGCACTGCGAGGTGCTGTCGCACCTGACCGCCGTGTCGGTCCCGCAGTACGCGCAGCTCACCGCCTTCAAGCCGAGCCACGTCGGCATCGTCTACCGCTGCGACTCGTGCAACGCGCCGCTGTTCCTCAAGTACCCGGTCAAGATGTACGCGGGCAGCCGCATCGAGCTCGGCAGCAACTTCCAGGAGCTCGAGCGGCCGCGCGAGAAGTACCCGTTCACGCACCTGCCGGAGGAGGCCGAGACGCTGTTCCGCGAGGCGCTGTCGTCGTTCTCGGCGGGCAACTACAACGCCTTCGGCTCGATGTGCCGGCGCACCGCGCAGGCGGTGTTCGCCGACCTCGGCGAGAACGGCAAGCTCAAGATGTTCGACCAGCTGGTCGAGGTGCGCGAGATGGCCGAGCTCGACCAGGAGACCTTCAACGTCGTGCGCAAGGTGCTGTTCGCCACCGACGCCGAGCCGCGGCCCAACATGCCGTTGCTCGATGCCACCACCGCGGGCGTCCTCAACGAGGTGCTCAAGGACCTGCTCTACCAGAGCTACGTCCGCAAGGGCCGGCTGCAGCAGGCGATGACGATGCGCCGCTACTTCGCCGAGGAGAAGCGCGCCACGGTCACGCCGCTCAACAAGGCGACCAGCTAGCGCGCCGCCGGGCGGCTCACACGTCGACCAGCTCGATGTCGCCGGGCGCGAGCGTCCGGCCGAGAAAGATGCTGCCGATGCGCGCGAAGCGCTCCGGGCCATCGGTGGCGAGAAAGCGCGTGCGCGGCGCCGGCACCGCCGCCGCCGCGGGGCGCGCGAGGCCGCGCGCCGCCAGCAGCTCGAGCACCGCCTGCGCGGTCGTGTGCGCCGAGTCGACCAGCGCGACCCCAGCCGGGATCGCCTTCCGAAGCGCCGCGGCGAGCACCGGGAAGTGCGTGCAGCCGAGCAGCAGCGTGTCGGGCGCCGCGGCGCCGTTGAACACCCCGTCCAGATAGCGGTGCGCGACCTGCTCGACGATCGGGCCCTCGGTCCAGCCCTCCTCGGCGAGCGCGACGAACACCGAGCAGCCGACGCCGGTCACGTGCGCCCCGGGGCGCAGCCGCGCGATCGCCGCGACGTAGGCGCCGCCGCGGATCGTGCCCTCGGTCGCGACCACCGCCACGCGGCCGCTCGCCGAGGCGGCGAGCGCCGCGCGCGCGCCGGGCTCGATGACGCCGACCACCGGCAGCTCCGGAAAGCGCGCCGCGAGCGCCGGCAGCGCCGCGCCCGCCGCGGTGTTGCAGGCGACCACCAGCGCCTTGACGCCGCGCCCGACCAGGAGCCCCGTGCACTGAGTCGCGTAGCGCGCCACGCTCGCCGCGCTCTTGGTGCCGTACGGCAGCCGCGCGGTGTCGCCGAGGTAGAGGAACGACTCGCGCGGCAGCGCCTCCTCGAGCGCGCGCAGCACCGTCAGGCCGCCGACGCCGGAGTCGAACACGCCGATCGGCAGGTCGCGGGATTCGGGCTTGGCCAAGGGCGAGACCGCCGCCGCCGGCGGCTCAGCCGAGCGCGACGCGCGCGTTGCGGAACATGCGCATCCAGCCGCTGTCCTCGTGCCAGTCGCGCGGCCGCCAGGAGTTCTGCGCGGCGCGGAACACCCGCTCCGGGTGCGGCATCGTCAGCGTCACGCGGCCGTCCTCGCTGGTGACGCCGGCGATCCCGGCCGGCGAGCCGTTCGGGTTCGCGGGGTAGCGGCGCGCGGGCCGGCCGTGGTGGTCGACGAAGCGCAGCGCGATCGCCTCGCGCGCGCTCGAGGGCCGCGAGGTCCGCCTCGTGCGCGAAGCTCGCCCGGCCCTCGCCGTGCGCGACCGCGATCGGCAGCACGGAGCCCGCCATGCCGGCGAGGAACGGCGAGCGCGTGCCGAGCACCTCGACCAGCGACAGCCGGCCCTCGAACTGCTCGGAGCGGTTGCGCATGAAGCGCGGCCAGCGCCCGGCGCCGGGGATCAGCTCGGCGAGCGCCGCGACCATCTGGCAGCCGTTGCAGACGCCGAGCGTCAGCGTGTCGGCGCGCGCGAAGAAGCGCTCGAACTCGTCGCGTGCGCGGCGCGTTGAACAGGATCGACTTCGCCCAGCCCTCGCCGGCGCCGAGCACGTCGCCGTACGAGAAGCCGCCGCAGGCCACGAGCACCGGGTAGTCGGCGAGCGTCACGCGGCCGGCGAGCACGTCGGTCATGTGCACGTCGTCGGGCGCGAAGCCGGCGCGGGCGAACGCCGCCGCCATCTCCAGCTGGCTGTTGACGCCCTGCTCGCGCAGGATCGCGACCCGCGGCCGGGCGCCGCGCGCGATGTAGGGCGCGGCGACGTCCTCGTCCGGATCGAAGCTCGGCCGCGCCGCAGAGACCCGGATCGTCGGCATCGGCCAGCGCGTCGAACTCCTCGCGCGCGCAGGCCGGATCGTCGCGCAGCTCGCGCATCCGAAAGCTCGTCTCCGACCAGGCGCGCCGCAGCTCGACGAGCGGCTCATCGAGCAGCTGGCGCTCGCCGCTCGCGATCCTGAGGCGCCCGCCGCCGACCGGCCGGCCGAGCGCGCGGCACTCGCTCGCGAGCCCGTGCCGCGCCAGCAGCGCATGCAGCGCCACGAGATCGGCCTCGCGCACCTGCAGCACCGCGCCGAGCTCCTCGGCGCACAGCGTCGCGACCGGGTCGGCGAGGCCGGCGCCGAGGTCGATCTCAAGGCCGCGTGTGGCCGGCGAAGGCCATCTCGGCCAGCGTCACGAGCAGGCCGCCGTCGGAGCGGTCGTGGTAGGCGAGGACGAGGCCGGCGCTCGCCGCCTCGCGCACCGCGGCGAAGAACGCCGCCAGCAGCGCCGGATCGTCCAGGTCGGCCGGCGCATCGCCGAGCGCGCCGTAGACCTGCGCGAGGCACGAGCCGCCGAGTACGGTCGCGGCCGCGGCCGAGGTCGATGAGCACGAGCCGCGTCGGGCCGACGTCGCAGCGCAGCTGCGGCGTCAGCGTGCGCCGCACGTCGCCGACCGGCGCGAACGCCGAGACGATCAGCGACACCGGCGCCCACACCGAGCGCGCCACGCCCGCGTCCTGCCAGCCGGTGCGCATCGACAGCGAGTCCTTGCCGACCGGGATCGCGATCCCGAGCGCCGGGCACAGCTCCTCGCCGACGGCGCGCACCGTGTCGTACAGCACCGCGTCCTCGCCCGGGCTCGCCGGCAGGCCGCCATCCAGTTCGCCGACAGCTTGATGTCGCCGAGGCGGGCGATGTCGGCGGCGGCGATGTTGGTGATCGCCTCGCCGACCGCGAGCCGGCCGGAGGCCGGGCCGTCGAGCAGCGCCACCGGCGTGCGCTCGCCCATCGCCATCGCCTCGCCCGCGTGGGTCGTGTAGCCGGCAATCGTCACGGCGCAGTCGCTGACCGGCACCTGCCACGGGCCGACCAGCGAGTCGCGGCTGATCAGGCCGCCGACGCTGCGGTCGCCGATCGTGATCAGGAAGGTCTTGTCGGCGATCGTCGGCAGCCTGAGCAGGCGGTAGACGCGCGTCGCGGAGGTCGATCGCCGCCGTGTCGAGCGCCGCGCGCGGCCGGCGCACGCGCCGCGCCTCGCGGCGTCATCTTCGGCGGCTTGCCGAGCAGCACCTCGATCGGCATCGCGACCGGCGTCGTGCCGGTCAGGCGGTCGGACACGACGAGCTCGCCGTCGCCGGTGATCTCGCCGATCACCGCAAACGGGCAGCGCTCGCGCGCGCACAGCGCCGCGAACAGCTCGAGCCGCTCGGGCGGGATGCACAGCACGTAGCGCTCCTGCGCCTCGTTGCACCACAGCTCGAGCGGCGACAGGCCCGGCTCGTCGGTCGGGATCGCGCGCAGCTCGATGCGCCCGCCGCGGCGCGCTGTGCGCGACCGCCTCGGGCACGGCGTTCGACAGTCCGCCGGCGCCGACGTCGTGGATCAGCAGGATCGGGTTGTCGGCGCCGAGCGCGACGCAGCGCTCGATCACTTCCTGCGCGCGGCGCTGCATTTCGGGGTTGCCGCGCTGCACCGACGCGAAGTCGAGGTCGGCGGCGCTCGCGCCGCTGCCGACCGACGAGGCGGCGCCGCCGCCGAGGCCGATCAGCATCGCCGGGCCCGCCGAGCACGACCAGCGTCGCGCCCGGCGGCACGTCGGCCTTCTCGACGTGGTCGCGGCGCACGTTGCCGAGCCCGCCGGCGATCATGATCGGCTTGTGGTAGCCGCGCGTGACGCCGGGCGGGTCGCCCGCGACGCGCTGCTCGTAGGTGCGGAAGTAGCCGTTGATGCCGGGCCGGCCGAACTCGTTGTTGAAGGCGCAGGCGCCGAGCGGGCCGTCGATCATGATCTCGAGCGGCGAGGCGATCGCGCGGCGACTTCGCCGTCCGGTGCCTCCCACGGCTGCACGAAGCCCGGGATCCGAGGTTCGAGACCGTAAAGCCCGTCAGCCCGGCCTTCGGCTTGCGCGCCGCGGCCGGTCGCGCCCTCGTCGCGGATCTCGCCGCCCGAGCCGGTCGAGGCGCCCGCGAACGGCGAGATCGCGGTCGGGTGGTTGTGGGTCTCGACCTTCATCAGGATGTCGACCGGCTCGCGCACGTAGCGGTAGGCGCCGCCGCGCGGGTCGGCGAAGCAGCCGCTCGGCGACCGCGCCTTCGATGACCGCGGCGTTGTCGCGGTACGCCGAGAGCACGCCGCCCGGGCTCTTGCGCGTGCGTGTTGCTGGATCATCGCGAACAGCGACTTCGGCTGCGGCGCGCCGTCGACGATCCAGCTCGGCGTTGAAGATCTTGTGGCGGCAGTGCTCGGAGTTCGCCTGCGCGAACATCATCAGCTCGACGTCGGTCGGGTCGCGGCCGAGGCGCGCGTAGGCGGCCAGCAGGTAGTCGATCTCGTCGGCCGACGAGCGCGAGCCCGAGGCGCGCGTCGGCGGCGGCGAGCGCGCCGCGCCCGTCGGCGCCGAGCGCGATGGTCGCGAGCGGCCGCGGCGCCTCGACGTCGAACAGCCGCGCGGCGTCCTCGAGCGCGAAGCCCACCGCCTCGGTCATCCGGTCGTGCGAGCGGCGCCGCCAGCCGCGCGAGCGCGCTCGCGGCCGAGCGGCGCGCGGCAAGCCCGAGCGTGTAGAGCGTGCCGCGCTCGATGCGCCGCACCGCCGCCGAGGCCGCAGACGTGGGCGATGTCGGTCGCCTTGCTCGACCAGGGCGAGATCGTGCCGGGGCGCGGCATGACCACCAGGCGCGCCCCGGCCGGCGGCGGCGGCGGTGCGACGTCGGACTCGACGAGGCGCTCGAGCACACGGGTCTCGTCGGCGGTCAGCGGCCGGGCCAGGTCGACGAAGTGATGGAAGTGGGCCGCCAGGGTCGCGACGCCCGGGTCGATCGCGCGCAGCGCGCAGAGCAGCTTCTCGAGGCGGAAGGCGGAAAGGGCCGGAGCTCCGGGCAGCAGCAGCATCAGGGACTTGGATCTCGCAGCGTGTTCGACCCGGGTACGGGTCGACTAGGGCGCGGAATTATAAGGGTTTGCGGCGGACGTTGCTTGGCGAAGCGGCGCCTCGGCGGCGCCCCGCAGACAGTCCCGCCGGGCCCGGCGCGCGCCGTGCAGCGGCCGCGCGGGTCAGGCGAGGCGCGCCCGCGGCGACGGGCCGGGCGCCGCCTTGCACAGGTACGCCAGCAGGGAGTCGGCAGCGGCGCGAAATCGCTTCGGGTCGGCGTAGGAGCGCGCCACCAGCATCGCGCCCTCGAGCGACCCCAGCAGCACGCGCGCGCGCTCGCTCGCGCCTTCGCTGAACATGAACGGCCGGCGCGGCACCCCTGCTCGAGTACCGCCGCGAGCCAACGCTCGTTGGCGTCGAAGAACACGCGCAGCTGCCGCTGCATCGGCTCGGGCAGCGTCGCCTGTTCGCGCCAGCATGCCGCACAGGCACATCCGGTCGTTGCGCATGACGGCATCGTAGAGCGCCACGTAGCGCTCGAGCTTCGCGCAGGGCTCGTCCGTCGCCTGGTCGATCGCCTCGAGGGCGGCGGCAAACCCGGCGTGGTAGCGCTCGATCAACGCGCGGCCGAGCTCGGCCTTCGAGGCGAAGTGGTAGTGCAGGCTGGCCTTGGTCACGCCGAGCCGCGCGGCAATGTCGGCGTAGCTGAAGCCGTTGTAGCCGCGCGTCTGCGCGAGCGCCTCGGCGGCGTCGAGCACCGCCCGCGCGGCCGCTCCCGGGCCGCGTGCTCGCGGCGCCTGCTTGACTGTGTTCTTCATCGGCGGTTGATATTAACCTACTAGTAGGTAAAATCCAACCGCGAGGGCGCCGCCCGGGAGCCGGCGCCCGACCCGGCGATCACGGCCGGGGGCGTCGATGCCGGGCGATTGGGGATCTCCATTCAATACGGGGGAACTGCAATGCACAGCCACGAGCAGAAGACCGAGCACAAGTCTTTCGCGAAGCCCGACGAGGTTCGCGCCTTTCCCAACGGTCGCGCCGAGATCCTGACCGTCGGCGGCGCGGAGGTCGGCCGCCTGGTGTTCCAGCCCGGTTGGCGCTGGTCGGACGACGTCAAGCCGCTCGCCCGGACGTCGAGCTGCACCGCGCCGCACTTTCAGTACCACGTCGCCGGCCGGCTTGCGATCCGCATGGACGACGGCACCGAGATGGTGGCCGGCCCGGGCGACATCACCTCGCTGCCCAGCGGCCACGACGCGTGGGTGGTCGGCGACGAGCCCGTCGTCGTCGTCGACTGGTTCGGGGCGAGCCAGTACGGCCAGCAGCGCTAGGCGGCCCCGCACCCTACCCCGGCGGGCGCAGCCCGGACGGAGGACGGCATGTCGAAGCTCTTCGGCGACAGTCAGCGGCGCCTGCAGCGCCAGTTCGACACCGAGCGCCTCGCGGACCGGATCGAGCAGCGCCTGTTTCGCGAGGCGCTCACGGCCGACGATCGCGCGTTCATCGAGCGCCTGGATCTGTTCTTCCTGGCGACGGCCGACGCCGCCGGCCGGCCGAACTGCTCGTACAAGGGCGGCGATCCGGGCTTCGTGAGAGTGCTCGACGAGCGGACGATCGTCTTTCCGAACTACGACGGCAACGGCATGTACATCTCGATGGGCAACGCGGCGGAGAACCCGCACGTCGGCCTGCTGTTCATCGATTTCGAGAACCAGAAGCGCCTGCGGGTGAACGGCACCGCGCAGCTCGCCGCCGCCGGTACGGTCGACCCGCCGTACGCCGAGGCGCAGTTCGTCGTCAGAGTGGACGTGCGCCAGGTGTTCCCGAACTGCCCGCGGTACATCCACAAGCTGCAGCGGGTCGAGGCATCGAAGTTCGTACCGCGCCCGACCGCACGCACGCCGGTGCCGGGCTGGAAGCGCATGGACTGGGCGCGCGACGTGCTCCCGGCCGCGGATCCGGCGCGGCTGCCGGAGGATCCGGAGGCGCCCGCCTAGGGCGCGCGCGGCGCTTCGGCGGGCGCGACGGCGGCGCTCAGTAGCCGCCGCTGGCCCCGCCGCCGTCGAAGCGTCCGCCACCGCCCTCGAAGCCGGGCGCTGCCGCAGCCGGCGCTGGCGCCGGCGCCGCGAGCGCGCCCGCGCCGACGAGTTCGAGGCGCGCGAGCGACTCGGCATCGTCGCCGGCCCGCGCCGAGGTGATGCCGGCGCGCGGCGTGCGCAGGTATCGATCGAGCGCCAACCGCCAGCACCAGAGCGACGCCGCCCCACGACGATCAGGCGCGCCTCGAGCGGCAGGCCGCTGAGGTCTCTGAGTTCGTAGCCGATGCAAGCGACGCAGACCATCGCCGCGAACAGCGGCGCGTGGCTGCGGCGGCCGAGGCCGGCCACGAGCGCGCGCACGCCGAGGATCGCCGGCGCGGCCAGCGCAAGCGCGGCGGCGACGGTCACGAACGGCGCCGGGCCACCCGGCCCCTCGTCGAGGCGCTCGCCGGCGAGCCACAGATAGCCCGCGAGCGGCATGACGACGACCAGCCAGTCGAGCATCCGATCGTGCGACGGTCGCTCGCACTGCGCGGCGCCGGCGGCCAGCGCGATGAGCGCCGCGGCGAAGCAGACGCAGGCCGGCCACGGCGTGCGGCTGCCCGTCGTGCGACAGCGTCTGCACGCTGAGCTATGCCGCGAGCGACAGCGCCGCGAGCGCCAGCGTCGTGAACAGCGGATTGAGGAACCGCAGCCCCGCCACCATCAGCGCCGCGGCGAACAGCAGGCAGGTCCTCGATGCCGTGGCTATCGTTGACCGGATTCGCGATCGCGAACGCGATCAGTATGAGGCCGCCGGCACCGAGCGCTTCCTCGACCCCCGCGCCATAGAAGCGGCCGCCACGAGCCAGCCACTCGGCGACCGCCACGGCGTGACACCGGCGAGCAGCAGCGGCCCCGGGCGCGCACGAGGCTCGCGATCGCAGGTCGTCAGGCCGGCGGCCACCGCGCCGAGCGCGAACAGCGCGCAGCGCGTGATCCTGCCGACGGCGCTCCAGCCGCCGGTCCGCGCGGCCAGCCAGGGCGTCGCGCGGTCGACGCCGATGCGCGCCGCCGCCGCGATCCAGCGCTCCTCGCCCGGCGTCGGGCGCGGCTCACCGCGCCGCCTTCATCTGCTCGCGCAGTCGCCACAGCAGCGCCACCGCCGCCGTCACCGTCGCGAGCGCGAGCACGACCGCCGCCAGCAGGTCGTCTTTCAAATGCAACTCGAGGTAGCACAGCCCGACCGCGCCGTAGCCGACGCCGTAGATGACGAAGGCCTCGTCGCGCGCGCGCAGCCCCTTGCGGATCGTCAGCACCGCGAGCGCGAGCAGCAGCGCCGTCCCGGCCACGCGCGTGTCGCCGCCGAAGGTCAGGGCCAGTGCTCCCCAGAACGCCAGGTTCGCCGCGAAGTGCTCGAAGACCTCGACGAACGCCATGGCGCCGCCGAGGCGGCGGTGGAGCTCGCGCCAGCCGACGATCGTGGCGGCGCAGGCGAGCGCGTCGGTGCCCGTCCGCCGCACGGCGTCGCCATGCTGCAGCACGCTGTTGAAATTCGCATCGACGCCGAACCACGCCGCCAGCGCCGTCAGCGACACCGACAGCACGAGGCGCGAGTCGAGCGCATAGGCCGTGAGCGCGTGCAGCGCCGCGAGGATCAGCAGGTGCCAGGACCACTCGGCGCCGAGCCAGTGGAACTGCAGTTCCGCGTAGCCGAGATCGGCGCTCACGAGCAGCGCGCCGAGCAGCAGCACGTAGTCGCCGCCGAGCGAGCGCATCTCGCCACGCAGCCGCGTGCGGATCGCCGTCGCGTAACAGAGCGCCGCCGCGACGCCGACGCCGAGCACCAGGGTCAGCGGGCCGATCCGGTCGAGGTGCTCGCGCAGCACCATGCCGACCCCCGTCGTAATCGCGGCGACCGACGCGTACAGCGCGAAGCGCAGTTCGCCGAACACCGAGAATATCGTCGCGCCGCTCGAGTGCCATCACGCCGGATGCCGCGAGCCTCCTCGACGATCCCGGCGTCGATGCAGTTCCCGGTATTCCGCTTCGAGCGTGTGCATCGAGCAAATTATAGCCGGGGCGCGCGGCCGCGTTCCTTGCGCCGATCCCGGTTCCGGGCCGACGCACAGACGCCGGCGGCCGCGCGGTGGCGATCCTGTGCGATTCGTCGCACGGCAAAGACGCTCGTTTATGTCGACCAGCGCCTCGTCGGTCTCTGAATCGACCCCGCTCGCGCCGCGTACCATCGCTGCTTGCCGGAGCTGCGATGACCTCGCTTTCGCGCCTGTTCGGAAAACCTCCGCCTCCGCCGCCGACCCTCGCCGAACGGGCGGGCTCGCTTCAGGCCGCACCCGCCGACGTCCTGCTGAGCACCGCGCTCGGCGACGCCGAGGAGGAGCTGCGGATCGCCGCGATCCGCCTGCTGCCGGACGGCCATCCGCTGCGGGCGCTCGCCGGCCTCAGCGCCGCCGCGGCCGGCGCGCCGCCGGCGGCCGTGCTCCAGTCCGCGCAGGCGCGGCTCGCGCAGCTCATCGATGCGCAGGCAGCCGAATTCGCGTCACTGCCGACGAGCCCGTAGCAGCTCGAGCGACGCTGTCGGTCGTCGCGCTGTGCCAGGCGCCCGAACCGCTGCGCGCGGCGCTCGGTCTCATCGACGACCCGGCCGTGCTCGCGCAGCTCGTCATCGACAGTGCCTCCAGCCGCCTGCGGCAGCTGGCCGCCGCCGCGATCGAGGATCCCGCGCAGCTCGCCGAGCTGCTGCGGCAGGTGCGCGGCAAGGACAAGAGCGTCTACCGGCTCATCAAGCAGAAGTGCGACGCGCTCACCGCCGTGCAGCGCCAGATCGAGGACGCCGCCCGCGAGACCGAGGCCGTGTGCGCGACGCTCGAACGGCACAGCGCGCGCAGCCACGATCCGCTCTACGGCGCGACGCTCGAGGTGCTGACGCAGCGCTGGCTGGCGCTCGCCGTGCGTCCGGAGCCGGACGTCGAGCCGCGCGGCGATGCCGCCCTCGCGCGCTGCCGCGACGTCGTGACCGCGCACGAGCGACAGCTCGAGCACCTCGCCGCCGAGCAGGCCGCCGGAGGCAGCAGGCGCTCGAGGCGCGCGCGCGCGCGCGCGACGCCGAACGCCAGCTCGCCGCCGACAGGCCGCCGAGCAGGCCGAGGCCGAGGCCCAGGCACTCGCCGCGGCCGCCGCGGCGCACGAGGCGGAGCAGCGGGCTCTGGCCGAGCGACTGGCCGCGCAGGAGCAGGCCCATCGCGAGATCGGCGGGCTCATCCGTCTCGCCCGCGCCGCGCTCGCCGCCGGCAACACGCGCAAGGCGGCGCGCTTCCGTCTAGCGCATCGAGGCGACCGCGCAGACGGTCGCCGCCGTGCCGCCCGCGCTCGGCCGAGCCTGCAGCAGCTCGACGACAAGCTCAACGAGCTGCGCCAGTGGAAGGATTACGTCGTCGCCCCCAAGCGCGCCGAGCTCATCGAGGAGATGGAGGCGCTGGTCGGCTCCGGCGAGGAGCCGTCGGCGCTCGCCGAGCACATCCGGGCGCTGCAGCAGGAATGGCGCACGATCAACAAGGGGCTCGCGAGCGAGGCGTCCGCCGAGGCCGCGCGCTTCCAGCACGCGCAGCAGGCCGCCTTCCAGCCCTGCCAGGAGTACTTCGCCGCGCAGGCCGCCGTGCGGCGCGCCAACCTCGCCGCGCGCCAGCTGGTGCTCGAGCGGCTGCGGCGGTCGAGGCGAGCCAGGCCGCCGACGGCGCCGACCGCCAGCTGCTCATCCAGGTGCTGCGCGAGGCGCCGCACGAGTGGCGCGCCATTCGCCGGTCGACCGCGATGCCGCCCGGCCGGCCGAGGTCGAGTTCAACCGCTCGCTGGACCGGCTGCGCGCGCTGCTCGGCGCCGCCTACGAGCGCAACGAGGCCGACAAGCGCGCGCTCATCGACCAGGCGCGCCACTGGGCGACCGCCGAGGACTCGACCGGCGCCATCGACGGCGTCAAGCAGCCTGCAGGCGCCGCTGGAAGGACACCGGCCCCGCCTCGCGCGAGCACGTCGAGGCCCTGTGGAACGGAGTTTCGCGCGCTGTGCGACACGGTCTTCCAGCGGCGCGAGCAGGCCTATGCGGCCCAGGCCAGCGCGCTCGTCGGCGCAGCAAGGCCCAGGCCGTCGCGCTGTGCGACGCAGGTCGAGCAGGCGGCGCGTGCGGCGGACGCCGAGCGGGCGGTGGCCAAGGCGCGCTCGGCGCAGTGGCGCGCCGCGTTCGAGGCGCTCGGCGAGCTGCCGTCGGCTGACGCGCGCGCCCTGCGCGACCGTTTCGAGCGCGCGCTCGCGCGCTACGAGGCGCACCTCGCGCAGCAGGGCCAGCAGGATGCCGAGGCAGCCCTCGTCGAACCTGCTCGAGGCCGCGACGGCAGGTCGGCGCGTACGCGCGCGCCGTGATGCACGCCGCCGGGCCGTCGGAACTGCGAGCGCGCTGCGGCTGCGCCGCCGAGGCCTTCATCGGCTCGGCGTGCCGCGCTGGCCGGCGGGCGGTCTCGCCGCGGTGAAGCAGGCGCTTCGCGCGGGCCGGCACCGCCTCCGGTCCCGACGACGCCGCGCGCGAGCGGGCGCTGCGGCTGCTGTGCGTGCGCCTGCGAGATCCTCAGCTCGACGCCGACGCCGGCCGAGGACGAGGCGCTGCGTCGCGACTACCAGATGCGCCTGCTCGTCGAGAGCATGGGCCACGCCAGCCAGCGTCGACGAGCGCGACTGGGATGCGCTGCTGCTCGAGGGGACGCGCGGCGCGCGCCGGCACGGGCGCGCATTCTAGGCACTGCATCGCCGCCTCCTGCGCGCCTCGCGCGCGGCCGCCGAAGAGCGCGCACGCCCGCCGTTCCAGCCCACCCGGCGCGACCGGCGCGCCGAGCGCGCAGCGCGACCAGCGCCCGCCCGCTTCGGCGACCGCGGCCGCTCCCGACCCGGCGGCCGCCTAGCGGCGCCCGGCGGGCGCTGCGGATACTACTTACGGCTGCCGGGGTCGGGGCCACCGGGCGCCATCGGCATCGGGAACGGGCTGACGTTGCCGCCCTCGTAGCTGGTGATCTTGGCGACGCCGGTCTTCTTGACCTCGTCGACCCGCAGCACCGCGTGCAGCGGCAGCCAGGTGCGCTTGACCGCCCCGAATTCCGCTTTGACCTTTTCCTCGCCCGGGTCGACGACCACCGAGGAGCGCTCGCCGAACACGAAGTCCTCGACCTCGATGAAGCCAAAAAGGCCGCCGTGGCTCACTTTCCGGGCATAAATCTCCCAGACCTTGCCCTCACGGACGAACTGGACCTTGAAAATGTGACTCGCCGCCATTTGCTAAGCTCGCTACCGCGCTAGCCTTTTGCCATATTACCCGGGGAGAGGGTATGGCGCTGAGACTCCGCATCATCGGCCCGCGGGCCGCAGTGCTTGGCGAACGCGCGACGCGCGTGTTCGGCGTGCACGGCGGGCGGATTGGTCGTGCCGGAGACAACGAGTGGGTGCTGCCGGACCCGGAGCGCTTCCTGTCCGGCCACCATGCGGCGATCGAGCACCGCGGCGGCCACTGGTTCGTCGTCGACTCGAGCTCCAACGGCACCTACCTCAACCAGTCGACGGCGGCGCTCGGCCGCAACAACGCGCACGTGCTCCGCGACGGCGACCGGTTGCGGATGGGCGAGTACGACATGCTCGTCACCGTCACCCAGGAAAACGACTTCCCACCGGACGACGACTCGGTCGCGGCCCTCGACATGGCGACGGAGGCCGACTTCGCGCTCGCGACCCACGGCGACCTCGGCGCCGAGCTCGACCTCAAGCGCCTGATCGCGGACCCGAACCCGCCGCCCGACGATGCGCCGCCGCCGCCGGCGCCACAGGTGCCACCGCGCCTCGAGCCACTGCGGATCTCGGACGCCTACGGCCAGGTCGTGTCGGTGCCGGGGAGCCGGCAACCGGCGCGCACGGGCGCGCGGCCGCCCGGCGGCCATAGCCCGCCGGTGCTGTCCTTCTTCCGCGGCGCCGGGCTCGACCCGAGCCCGCTGTCGGTCGAGCAGGCCTCGGCGGCGCTCGCACTCGCCGGCCAGCTGCTGCGGGAGATGGTGCTCGGGCTGATGACGAGCCAGCAGACGCGCGCCGAGCTCAACGGCCGCTTTCGCATCGACGACAGCGGCGCGACGGCCGCCGAGCACAACCCGCTGAAGGCGGCCTCCAGCGTCGACGAGGCGCTGACGCGGCTGTTCGGCCCGCGCTCGACGCGCTTCCTGCTGCCGCTCGAGGCGGTGCGTGCGAGCTTCACCGAGCTCAAGCGCCATGAGCAGGCGATGCGCACGGCGCTGCAGGATGCGATCGCCGACTACCTCAAGCGCCTCGCGCCCGACCAGCTCGAGCAGCAGTTCGCGGAGTCGCTGGCGCGCAGCGGCCCGCTGACGACGGAGCCGGGGCAGAAATACTGGGAGATGTACGGCGAGATCTACCGGGTGCTGGCCCAGACGACGCCCGAAGGGCTGCCGCACGCCTTCGCCGAGGAATTCGCCAGAGCCTACGCCACCGCGCTCGCCGAACTCGCCGAGCAGGACAAGCGGCCCGCGGCGCATCCGCGCCGGGCGCCCTAGGGCGCGCGACGCGCCGGGCGCGACGCCGCGTGCATCGCGGTGTAACTGAGAAGGTGGCGGAGAGGGTGGGATTCGAACCCACGGTGGGCGTAAGCCCACGCCTGATTTCGAGTCAGGTACATTCGACCACTCTGCCACCTCTCCGCGGCGCCGGTCGCAGGTCCCGCGGCGGGTATTCTACACCAATGGCGGGCCCGACCAGCACCCCGGACGATCCCCCGACGCGCGCGTCGCGCCGCCTGCCGTGGAAGCCGGCGCTCGCGCTGCTCGCGGCCGGGCTGCTCGGCACCTGCAGCGCGCGGCCGGGCGTGCTTGAGCAGGTGCGCATCCTCGGCGTCCTCAAGGTCGCGACCCGCAACAGCCCCACCGCCTACTACCTCGGCGCCCGCGGGCCCGAGGGCCCGGAATTCGACCTCGCCTCGCGCTTCGCGCGCGAGCTCGGCGTGCCGGTACGGTTCGTGACGCTGCCGTCGCCGGCCGCGGTCCTCGCCGAGGTGGAGAGCGGCCGCGCCCACATCGGCGCGGCGGGGCTGTCGATCACCGCCGCCTGGCAGCGCCAGGTGGCGTTCTCGCGCCCCTACCAGCTGGTGCGCCTGCACCTCATCCACCGCCGCGACAAGCCGCGGCCCGAGCGGCTGGAGGCGATGGGCTCGCGCAGCCTCGCCGTCGAGGCCGGCAGCGCCCACGCCGCGGCGCTCGCCGAGCTCGCGCCGCGCGTGCCGGGCCTCAAGCTACGAGCTCGTCGAGGGCGTCGATACGCTCGACCTGCTCGACCGGGTGTGGAGCGGCGAGCTCGATACGACGATCGCCGACCGCAACGAGTTCTCACTGACCCGCAACTTCCACCCGGAGCTGCGCATCGCCTTCAACCTGCCGGCGCCGAGCGCGCTCGCCTGGGCGCTGCCGCACGGCGACCCGGCGCTGCTGGCGCGCGTCGACGCCTTCCTCGCCTCGGTCGAGAGCGACATGGCGGCGATCGTGCAGCGCTACTACGCGCCGTCGGACCGCTTCGACTACGCCGGCGCCCGCCAGCTGGTGCGCGACGCCGAGGACCGGCTGCCGGCGCTGCGCCCGGCCTTCGAGGACAGCGCCCGCGAGTTCGGCGAGGACTGGCGCGTGCTCGCCGCGATCGGCTACCAGGAATCGCGCTGGGACCCGCTCGCGGTGTCGCCGACCGGCGTGCGCGGCGTCATGATGCTGACCGCCGAGACCGCCGAGGCGCTCGACGTCGAGGACCGCGCCAACCCGGCGCAGAGCATCCGCGGCGGCGCGAGCTACCTGCACCAGATGCGCGATTCGATCCCGGCGCGCGTCCCGGAGCCCGACCGCACCTGGCTCGCGCTCGCCGCCTACAACATCGGCTACGGCCACCTCGAGGACGCGCGCGTGCTGGCGCAGACGCACGGCAAGGACCCGGACTCGTGGCAGGACGTGCGCGAGTTCCTGCCGCTGCTGGCGCAGGAGCGCTTCTACGTGCAACTCAAGCGCGGCTACGCGCGCGGCTGGGAGGCGGCGCGCTTCGTCGACAACGTCCGCAGCTACCTCGACGTGCTCGAGTGGGTCTCGCCGGAGCCTTCACCCTCGCCCGCGCCCGCGTCGCCCGCCGGCTGAGCCACCGCGCGGCGGCGGACGAAGAACGCCTTCAGCAGCGCACCGCACTCGTCGGCGAGCACGCCGCCGAAGGCATCGAGCGCGTGGTTGAGGCGCGCGCGAGCGCGTCAGGTCGAAGGCGCTGCCGGCCGCGCCCTGGCGCGGGTCCCAGGCGCCGAACACGAGCCGCGCCACCCGCGCGTGCACCATCGCCGCCGCGCACATCGCGCAGGGCTCGAGCGTCACGTACAGCGTCGCGCCGCCGAGCCGGTAGCTGCCGAGCGCCTGGCCCGCGGCCCGCAGCGCGAGGATCTCGGCGTGCGCGGTCGGGTCGCGTGCGGCGATCGGCCGGTTCCAGCCCTCGCCGACGATGCGCCCGTCGGCGGCCACGACGAGCGCGCCGACCGGCACCTCGCCCTCGGCCTCCGCCGCGCGCGCGAGCTCGAGCGCGCGGCGCATGTAGTCCACAGTCGCCCAGGCGCGGCGGCTCAGTCATGGTTGCGGTCGTGCGGGGTCGCGGTCAGCGCGCGGCCGTCCGGCGCGCGGCGCTCCGGTCGCCGACTAGCCGCCCTCGACGACGAGTTCGACGGCGACGTTGCCGCGGGTCGCGTGCGAGTACGGGCAGATCTGCTCGTGCGCCTCGCGGGCGAGCGCGGCGAGATCGGCCTGTGGCAGGCTCGGGTCCTTGACGTGCAGCTTGACGGCGAGGCCGAAGCCGCCGGCGTCGCGCGGCCCGATCGAGACGCCGCAGGTGATGACGGCGCCCTTCGCGTTCTTCTTCTTCTGCGCGCCGACGTAGTCGAGCGCGCCGCCGAAGCAGGCCGCGTAGCCGGCCGCGAACAGGTGCTCGGGCGTCGTCGTGCCGGGCCTGCCGGGACCGCCCATCGCCTTCGGTACCGACAGGTCGACCGCCACCGAGTGGTCCTCGGCCTCGGGTACCGCCGTTGCGGCCGCCGATCGCGGTCGCCGTCGCGGTGAACAGGGGCTTGATGCTCACGGTGTCCTCCTGATGGGCGCGGGTCCGACGCGCCCCGGCGCGTGCGCGAAGGTCGGCAGGACCCCGGCGCGCGGTGCGCGGGCGAGGCGGGGCCGTCGCTGCGGCCCGGCTGCGCCGCCCGGCCCGCGGATCTTACCGGCAGATGCAGCGGCCCGACAGCCACTGGCGGGGAGCGGCGCCGCGCCGGCGTACGGCCGGCTTATAGTAGCGACCGACCTGCGCCGTGCCGTGGGCGGCCGGCGCCGCAGAGGCAGGCGCCCATGACCGAAGCCCGCCAGTACACGCTGTTCGACACGGCCATCGGGCCCTGCGCGCTCGCCTTCACGGCGCGCGGCATCGATGCCGTCGGGCTGCCCGACCGCAGCCGGGCCGCCCTCGCCGCGCGCTTCGACCAGACCGCCGACCGGACCGCGGCGCCGCTGCCGGCCGAGATCGGCGCGGTCGTCGAGGCGATCGTCGCGCACCTGCGCGGCGATCTGCAGGAGTTCGCCCAGGTCCGGGTGGACCTCGAGCGCGTATCGCCGTTCGAGCGTCGCGTGTACGCGCGCACGCGCGCCATCCCGACCGGCCAGACGCTCGAATACGGCGCGCTCGCCACCGAACTCGGCGGCATCGGGCTGGCGCGGGCCGTGGGCCAGGCGCTGGGGCACAATCCCGTGCCGCTGATCATCCCCTGCCATCGGGTCGTGCGCGCCGGCGGCGAACTCGGCGGCTTCTCCGCGACCGGCGGCGCGGCGCTCAAGCAGCGCCTGCTCTCGATCGAGGGCGCCTTCGGGCCGCAGGCGGGCTTCGACTTCGGCTGAGACCAGCGCCACGGCCGCATGCCGGCCGCGGGGCCGTGTCTTGACGCCATATATTCACTTATGTATATATACACGCCAATGCATGCTCATGCCTTCGAGACGCTCGCCGACCCCACCCGCCGCCGTATCGTCGAGGCACTGCGCGACGGCGAGCGCCAGGTCGGCGACCTCGTCGCCGCGGCCGGCGTGCGCCAGTCCGGCGTGTCGCGCCACCTGCGCATCTTGCATGCGGCCGGCTTCGTGTCGGTGCGGCCCGACCGGCAACTGCGCCTGTACTCCCTGCGGCCGGAGCCGTTCCGCGAGCTCGACGGCTGGCTCGACCGCTACCGCGGCCTGTGGGAGGCGCGCCTCGACCGCTTCGGCGCCGCGCTCGGGCAGCAGCGCCAGCGTGGCGCCGCCACGCGGAGGAAGCGCCCATGAGCGACCAGCGTGAGTCCCCCGCCGCCGCGGCGCGCACCGCGAAGATGATCGTCGAGCGCAGCTACCGGGCGCGGGTCGAGGAGCTGTGGGCCCTGTGGACCACGCGGCAGGGCTTCGAGTCGTGGTGGGGACCGGAGGGCTTCCGGGCGGCCGTGCAGGTGCTCGAGGCCCGTGCCGGCGGGCGCCTGCACTACGACATGGTCGCGACCGCCCCCGCGCAGATCGCCGCCATGCGGCAGCTGGGGCGCACGCCGTCGCACGCTGCTCGCGCCCGGTACACGGAATTCAAGCCCGGCGAGAGTCTGGCGATCACCACCATCGTCGACTTCGTGCCCGGCGTGCCGCCCTACGAGACGACCCTGCGGGTCGAGTTCTTCGCGGCGGGCGAGCGCGTCCGGCATGGTCGTCACGCTCGATCCGATGCACGATGACGACGATGACGCGGATGTCGAAGATGGGCCTGACGAGCCAGTTCATGAAGCTTCGACAGGCGCTTCGCGCAACGCCCGTAGCAAGGCGCGCGCCGGCGCCGGTGCAGCGGCGACCGCGCCGCGGCGGCGCTGCGCGTCGTGGTGCCGGCGGTCGCCCGGCTTGGGAAGCAGCGATCCTCGGCTCGGCCGATCGCTCGAGCTTCGGCAGTCCGATCGTGACGAGTGCATCACGGTTCGCTTGCCGCAGCGGACGAAACTCCGGCCGACGGTCGCCTCGGCAATTGCTCTACACTAGTCGGATCACGCTGCCTTGAGTCCCACGATGCGTCCGACGCGACCGACTGCCGCGGCCCTCGCCTTGACGTCGCTCGCCGTCGCCTCCTGCTCCGGTGGCGGATCCGCACCGGCGATCCCGGCGCCAACCGTCTCGCTGAGCGCCCTGCCAGCCAGCATCGCGAGCGGCGCGTCCTCCGTGCTCAGCTGGACGACGACCGGCGCGACCGCGTGCACCGGATCCGGCGCCTGGTCCGGAGCGCAGCCGACGAGCGGCACGGCTTCGACCGGCGCCGTCACGGCGACATCGCTGTACACGCTGACCTGCACGGGCGGCGGCGGGTCCCGGCAAGGCTCCGCAACCGTGACCGTGGTACCGCAACCCACGGTCAACCTGACCGCCAACCCGTCGAGCGTCGCGAGCGGCGCAGCGGCGATGCTGAGCTGGAACACGACGAACGCGACATCCTGCACGGCGTCCGGCGGGTGGACCGGTGCCGAGCCCACCGGCGGCACGGCCTCGACCGGCGCGGTCAGCGCGACCACGACCTACACGCTCAGCTGCACGGGCATCGGCGGCACCGGCAGCGGGTTCGCGACGGTCACGGTCCAGAACCCGAACCAGTTCCTGGTCACGCCACGGAACGCCGCGCTGACGCTTGGCCAGTCGCAGCAGTTCACCGCGACCGTCCCGGGCGCTGGCGCCGCCACCTGGGCAGTCGACGGCGTGCCCGGCGGCAACGCGGCCGTCGGCACGATCAGTAGCAGCGGCCTGTACGCGCCGCCGGCAGTGGCCGGCGCCCACGTCGTGGTCGCGACGAGCGTCGCCAATCCCGCCCAGACCGGCACCGCCTCGGTCGCGGTCACGGACCTCGCCGGCATCTACACGTATCACAACGACGCCGCCCGGACCGGGCAGAACCTGCAGGAATACGCGCTCACTCCCGCCACGGTCAGCGGCGGCACCTTCGGCAAGCAGTGGGCGTGCCCGGTCGATGGCGACGTCTATGCCCAGCCGCTCTACGTCGCGAACCTGCCGATCGGCGGTGGCACGCACAACGTCGTGGTCGTCGCCACGCAGCACGACTCGGTGTACGCGTTCGACGCCGACAACCCGACCTGCATCAGCTACTGGCACGCGAGCCTGCTCACCGGCGGGGCCACGTCGATCCCGCAGGGCGACACGGGATGCCCGACATTCCGGTCGAGTACGGCATCACCGGCACCCCGGTCATTGACCCCTCGACCGGCACGATCTACTTCGTCGCCAACACCAAGGAGAGCGGCAGCTACTTCCAGCGGCTGCATGCCCTGAACCTCGCGACCGGCGCCGAACTGGCCGGCTCCCCGGTCGCGATCACGGCCAGCGTGACCAACAGTGCCAACCAGTCGGTCAGTTTCGCGCCGCTCACGCAGAACCAGCGCGCGGGGCTCGCGCTCGGCGCTGGCGGCGTCTACATCGGCTGGGCGTCGCATTGCGACCAGGGACCCTACTGGGGCTGGCTGATGCGCTACGACGCGGCCTCGCTCGAGCAGACGGCCGTGCTCAACACGACGCCGAACGGCTCCGAAGGCGGCATCTGGATGTCAGGCGGTGCGCCGGCCATCGACTCCACCGGCAACGTCTATGTGACGACCGGCAATGGCACCTTCGACGACGTCCAGAGCGTCCTCCCGCCGGCCGCTCCCGCCAACGACTTCGCCATGAGTTTTCTGCGGGTCGATCCGTCGAGCCTCGCGGTCAAGGATTTCTACGCCCCCTCGCAGGAGGCCATGTGGTCGGACCAGGACCTCGATATCTCGTCGGCGGGCGTGCTCATCCTGCCGGACGGCGCGGGGCCGAGCGGCCACCCCAACGTGCTGGTCGGCTCTGACAAGCAGGCGCACCTGTGGCTGATCGACCGGACCGCCATGAGCGAGTTCAATCCGACGACGAACAACGCCCTGCAGATGCTGACGCTGCCGAACGCGAGCGGCTGTGCCCCGGACACCTGCGTGTTCGCGACCGCGGCGTACTACGCCGGCACCGTGTATGTCGGCATCAGCAACGGACCCATCATGGCGCTGCCGCTCGTCAACGGCGAGTTCGTCGCGTCGGCGCAGGCCGTCGCAGTCGCCTCCTCCGCGAGCGCCCAGGCCTACGGCTACCCGAGCCCGACGCCGATGATCTCCGCGTCGCCCGCGGGGAACGCCATCGTCTGGGTGCTCGACACACTGGCGAGCGGCACGTCGGGCAATGGCGGCGGGAGCGCGGGTCCGGCGGTGCTGCGCGCCTACGATGCGACCAACCTCGCGACGACCCTGTACAGCAGCTCGGCGTCGCCGGCCGACACCGCCGGCAATGCGGTGAAGTTCACCGTTCCGGTCGTCGCCAACGGTCACGTGTACGTCGGCGGCCGCAGCCAGTTGACGGTCTACGGGCTCGCGCCGTAGCGGTGCGGCCTTGCCGAGCCAGCGTCGGCCGGCGGCGTCCGTCGCGGCTCGGGCTGCTCGCGCTCGCTAGCGCCGCGCCGCTTCGGCCAGCGCGCTCGCCACGGCGGCCGCCACGGACTCCCAGTCGCCGCGCTGCGGCTGACGGAACAGTCGCATCGTCGGGTACCACGGGCTGTCGCCGCGTTCGAGCAGCCAGCGCCAGTCCGGGATGTGCCGCAGCAGCGCCCACGTCGGCCGGCCGAGGGCCCCGGCCAGATGCAGCAGCGCGGTATCGGAGCTGATCACGAGATCGAGGTTCTGCATCACCGCTGCCGCGTCGACGAACGCGTCCGGGCCCGCGTCGTAGTCATCCCCGAGCCGCTCGACGAGCAGCCCGGCGGGCAGGTCCTCGAGCTGCTCGGTACCGTCGTTCTTCTGCAGGCTGATCAGGCGGACGTCCGGGATGTCCGCCAGGCCGCGCAAGAGCCGCAGCGGGAACGAGCGCCCGCGGTCACCCCGGCTTGGCCGGCCCTGCCAACTGATGCCGACGCGAAAGCCGTGCGTGCCGAGGCGCGCCCGCCAACGATCGACAAGCGGCTCCTCGGCGTGGAGGTACGGCACCGCCGCGGGGATCGTCGCGAGCGTCGTCTGAAATGCCAGCGGCAGGCTGAGGACCGGGATCTGGAAGTCGCTGCGGCCCGGCGCCTCGGTGTGCGGCAGCACGACGACCGACGGGCTGAGCGTGCGGATCAGCCTCACCAGCTGGCTCGGCACGCCGAGCGCCACCGACGCGCCGCGGGCCTCGAGGAGGCGCGCGTAGCGGCAGAACTGGATGGTGTCGCCGAGCCCCTGTTCGGCGTGGACGAATATGGTCCGGCCGCCGAGCTCCTGCCGCCCGGACCAGCGCGGCGCGGCGGTCAGCTCGCCGACGTCCGGCAGGCCGATGCGCTCGCGCGACTCGTACAGCGGCCACCCCTCCTCGAGGCGTCCGAGCAGCAGGCAGCACAGCGCCTTGTTGCGCCGGGCCGGCGCGAACTGCGGCCCGAGCGCGATCGCACGATCGAAGCTCGCCAGCGCCTCGGCCATGCGCCCGAGCTCGACCAGGGCGAGGCCGCGGTTGCTGTGCGACTCCGCGTAAGCCGGCTCGATCGCGATCGAGCGCTCGGCACATTCGAGTGCCGCCTCCGGCCGCAGCAGGTCGAGCAGCGCGCCGCAGCGCGCGTCGTGGACCAGCGCCGAGCCGGGATGGCGCGCGAGCACCGTGTCGAAGCATCGCAGCGCGTCCTCGGGCCGGCCGACGCCGAGCAGCGCCGCACCGGCCGCAAACTGGCCATCCACGTTGCCTGGATCGAGGGCCACCGCCTGCTGGCCGGACGCCAGCGCGTCCGCAAATTGTGCGAGGTGGAACAGCGCCGCGGAGCGTGCCGCGTGTGCCGCGGCCGAACCCGGCTGGAGGCGGATCGCGTCGTCGCATGCCTCGACCGCCTGCTGGTCGCAGGCGAGCGCCAGCAGCGCCTTGGCTCGATCGAGATAGACAGAGGCGCCGACCGGCGTCAGCTCGGACACGCGGTGAAAATCCGCGCGCGCGGCCACCACCCGCCCGGCCGCGGCCCGCGCGCGTCCGCGCAGCTCGTAGGCCATCGCATGGCCGGGCACGAGCGCGATCGCGCGGTCGAGGTCCGCGATCGCCTGCTCGAACCGGCCGACGACCACGAGCGCGGCAGCCCGCTGGCAGAGCACGGTCGCATCGGGCGGGGCGAGCGCAAGGAAGCGATCGAAGAACTCGATGGCCCGCCCGTGCTGGCCGCGGTTCGCGGCGCAACAACCGAGCAGCTGGATCGCCTCGAGATCGGCCGGCCGTTTGCGAAGCACCGTGGCGTAGGCGTCTTCGGCCTCGGCGATCCGGCCCTGCCGGAACATCGCCGCGCCACGCTCCCGCAGCGATCGCAGCCGCGCGTCGTGCGCGCTGGCGGCGGCCGGCCCGGATCCAGAATCACCCTCCATTGCGCGCGCCTCATCCCGAGTCGAACCCGCACCGTGGTACGAGTGATCAACTCATCCGGAGACTACCGAACCACAATCATCTGCCGGGCATCGCACGCGCTTGACGCCTCGGGGCACCAGCGGTCGAACGCTGCCTCGTCACTCCCACTCAATTGTCTCCGGCACTCATAAGTGCATGAGTATTGGCGTCTTTTTCGCAGGGTACGCCAAACTTACCGTCACATCTACCGACAAAATGTTCCGCTTGGAGACGATAGATTGCGATAGATGCCGAAAGGCTCGGCAGTTACGGCTTGTGCTTGTGGTAGACGCAAGCGAGTTTGTTTCCGTCCGGGTCGCGTACGTACGCGACAAAAAACTCGGCTCATAATATGGACGCGTACCGGGAGCCCCTTCGTCAGTGCCGCCGCACTCCAATGCGGCGGCGTGGAAGGCTTGCACTTGAATTTCATCCTTGGCGCGGAACGCGATCATCGTGCCATTTCCCGCGGCAGGCGGCCGGCCATCGAACGGACTGCAGACCCAGAAACCATACCCCTCGTCGTACGAACCTCCCCACCCTGCCCACCCGTCGCTCCAGTTCGGCGCACGACTGACGCCCAATGCGCCGAATACCGAATCATAGAACCTGATCGCGCGCTCCATGTCCGAAGTGCCAACAGTCGAATAGAGAATCATTTCTTCGAACTCTCCTTACGTTGAACCATATCGTCGCTTTGCACTGTCAATAAAATTGGATATCTAGTGCAGCGGCCTGATTGCA
The DNA here is from genome assembly GCA_963727685.1 of uncultured Pseudomonadota bacterium. Lineage (GTDB taxonomy): Bacteria > Pseudomonadota > Gammaproteobacteria > Steroidobacterales > Steroidobacteraceae > CAIKZZ01. The sequence goes on along the minus strand of CAVSGY010000010.1, from coordinate 1,238 downwards.
TTCAATACGTCCCGAAAGGCAACCGCCTGGACCTCCTTGGAAAGAGGAAATGTCTGGTCGCCGGCATGTACGACGGTCAGCGACTTGAGCTTCAGATCATTCATCGCTGAGCGCATCGATGGTGTCAGCGTCGGAGCGACCGTACGCTTGACCTCGAAGCCCAGCCTGAGTCCGCCACGCACGACGAGCAGATCCAGTTCGGCACCCTGATGGGTTCGCCAGTGATAGGTCTCCTCTGGAGAAACGCCCAACTGTTGCAACAGTTGATCGATGATGAAGCCCTCCCAGGATGCGCCGAGCTTGGGATGCCCCTCGATATCCCGCTTGGTGGGAAGATTCAGCAGCGCGTGCAGTAATCCGGAGTCGCGGATGAAAATCTTTGGCGACTTCACCTGCCGCTTGCCAAGGTTCTCGTGCCAGGGCTTCAGCTGCCTCACGACCAATGCATCGGTCAGTTTGTCGAGATAGTTGCGCACGGTGGTATCCGCCACGCCGAAGGAACGACCTATCTCGGATGCGTTCCATAGTTGGGCGTGATGATGCGCAAGCATCGACCAGAAACGCCGCATGGTGTCTGCGGCGATATTGACGCCGAGCGCCGGCAAATCACGCTCGAGAAAGGTCCGGATGAATGCTTGCCGCCATTCCATGCTTTCGCGGTCCGAGCGCGCGAGGAAGGCCTTGGGAAATCCGCCGCGCACCCACAGGCGATCCGCATGCTCGAAACCAACTTCTCGCACTGCCAAACCCGGCAACTCGTAGTAAGCAATTCGCCCGGCTAGCGACTCCGAACTCTGCCTGAGCAAATCAGGAGCTGCGCTCCCCAAAACAAGGAACCTAGTGCGGGTCGGTTTGCGATCCGCCAATACGCGCAATACCGGAAACAGCTCCGGGCGGCGCTGCACCTCGTCCAGCACGACGAGGCCCTTCGGTTCCTGAAGCGCAAGCATCGGATCCGCGAGCCGAGCGAGATCGGAAGGATTCTCCAGATCGAAGCGACTGATGCGATCGCTCAAGGTGGGGGCTATTGAAGCTGCCAGAGTCGTTTTCCCGACCTGTCGCGCACCAAGAATCGCAACGACGGGAAATCGCTTCAACAGGCCCGTGATCTGCCGCGCATGCAATTCGCGATCTATCATGGACACTAGGTTACCATGAAATTTCGGTCTTGAATACCGATATTTCATGGTTATTTATGTATAAATTATTTTATAAACAACTACTTAAAGAAAGTCACT
>CAVSGY010000009.1:345000-678670 GCA_963727685.1 uncultured Pseudomonadota bacterium | reverse complement strand
GGTGCCGGTGGGCGCCAAGACCGCCGAGGCGCTGCGCGAGCGGGTGCTGGCCGAGATCGAGACCCTGAAGGTCGGCGTCTCCACCGACCCGGCCGCCCAGTACGGCCCGGTGGTCTCCGCCGCGCACAAGCAAGCGGATCGAGGACTACATCCAGCTGGGCGTCGACGAGGGCGCCGAACTGGTGGTCGACGGCCGCGGCTTCGCCCTGCAGGGCTACGAGAAGGGCTTCTTCGTCGGCCCGACCCTGTTCGACCAGGTCAAGCCCGAGATGAAGACCTACCAGGACGAGATCTTCGGCCCGGTGCTGCAGATCGTCCGCGCCGAGAGCTTCGAGGAGGCGCTGGCCCTGCCCGTCCAACCACCCCTACGGCAACGGCGTCGCCATCTTCACCCGCAACGGCCGCGCCGCGCGCGAGTTCGCCGCCCGGGTCAATGTCGGCATGGTCGGCATCAATGTGCCGATCCCGGTGCCGGTCGCCTACCACACCTTCGGCGGCTGGAAGCGCAGCGCCTTCGGCGACACCAACCAGCACGGCATGGAAGGGGTGCAAGTTCTACACCAAGGTCAAGACCGTCACCGCCCGCTGGCCGGAAGGCGGCGAGGCCGATTCCAGCTTCGTCATCCCGACCATGCAGTAGCGGAGCCGGGTCCGATGGACTTCCAGCTCTCCGACGACCAGCGCGCGATCGAGGACGCGGCGCGCAACTTCGCCGCCGCCGAGCTCGCGCCCCATTCGGCGCGCTGGGACGAGGAGGCGATCTTCCCGGTCGAGGCCCTGCGCAAGGCCGCCGCGCTGGGCTTCGCCGGCCATCTATGTCGACCCGGACGTCGGCGGCTCGGGCCTGACGCCGGCTGGACGCGGCGATCATCTTCGAGGCGCTGGCCCACGGCGACGTCTCCACCGCCGCCTTCCTGTCGATCCACAACATGGCCTCGTGGATGATCGACCGGTTCGGCGCGGCCGAGCTGCGCCAGCAGCTACCTGCCGCGCGCTGACGACCATGGAGCTGATCGCCTCCTACTGCCTGACCGAGCCCGGCGCCGGGCTCCGACGCCGCCTCGCTGCGCACCACCGCGCCGGCGCGAGGGCGACCACTATGTGCTGAACGGCGCCAAGGCGTTCATCTCCGGCGCCGGCGTCTCGGACATCTACGTCGTCATGGCCCGCACCGGCGGCGACGGGCGCCGGCGGCGTCTCGGCCTTCGTGGTCGAGAAGGGCACGCCCGGCCTGTCGCTTCGGCGGCCAACGAGACGCAAGATGGGCTGGCGCAGCCAGCCGACCGCCATGGTCCATTTCGACAATGTCCGCGTGCCGCTCGACAACCGCATCGGCGCCGAGGGCGAGGGCTTCCGCTTCGCCATGATGGGGCTGGACGGCGGGCGGCTGAACATCGCCGCCTGCGCGCTCGGCGGCGCGCAGCCTGGCGCTTCGAGGCGGCCAAGGCGCTACCTGGAGACCCGCCAGCCAGTTCGGCCGGCCGCTGAAGGAGTTCCAGGCGCTGCAGTTCCGCCTCGCCGACATGGCGACCGAGCTGGAGGCCGCGCGGCTGATGGTCCGCCGCGCCGCCGCCGCGCTGGACGCGCGGCGATCCGGACGCCACCAAGCTACTGCGCCATGGCCAAGCGCTTCGCCACCGACGCCGGCTTCGAGGTCGCCAACCAGGCGCTGCAGCTGCACGGCGGCTACGGCTATCTGAAGGACTATCCCGCTGGAGCGGATCGTGCGCGACCTGCGCGTCCACCAGATCCTCGAAGGCACCAACGAGATCATGCGGGTGATCATCGCCCGGGAGCTGTTCGCGTCGATGAGCCGGAGCCGAAGTCATCGTCCGGCGTCGAGGGCGGCGTCGGCCGGCTGACCCTCAACCGGCCGGCGGCGCTGCACGCGCTGACCACCAGCATGTGCCGGCTGATGACCGACGCCCTGCTGGCCTGGCGCGGCGATCCGGCGGTCGCGGCGGTGCTGATCGACCATGCCGGCGAGCGCGGCTTCTGCGCCGGCGGCGACATCCGCATGCTGGCCGAGAGCGGCGCCGGCGACGGCGCCGCGGCGCGGGAGTTCTTCTTCACCGAATACCGGCTGAACCACCTGCTGTTCGGCTATCCCAAGCCGGTGATCGCGATCATGGACGGGGTGACCATGGGCGGCGGCGTCGGCATCTCCATGCCGGCCGCGCTACCGCATCGCCACCGAGCGGACCACCTTCGCCATGCCCGAGACCGGCATCGGCCTGTTCCCGGACGTCGGCGGCGGCTGGTTCCTGCCGCGCCTGCAGGGCCACGCCGGCCTCTGGCTGGCGCTGACCGGCGCGCGGATCAAGGCGGCCGACTGCTTGGCGCTCGGATCGCCACCCATGTGGTCGCCGCGGCCGCGGCTCGCCGACGCTGAAGGCGGCGCTCGTCGCCGATCCCGGCACAGCCGTCGAGGCGCTCGCGCCGCTTCGCGGTCGATCCCGGGCCGCGCGCCGATCGCCGGCCATCTGGCCGACATCGACCGCCTGTTCGGCCGGCGACGAGCGTCGAGGCGATCTTCGCCGCCTGACGGCCGACGGCTCGGACTGGGCCAGCGGCCCAGCTGGCGACCCTGGCGACCAAATCGCCCCAGCCATGAAGGTCGCCTTCCGCCAGCTCGCGCGCGGGCGGCGCGATGACCGACTTCGCCGACAACATGGCCATGGAATACCGCATCGGCGCGCGCGTGGTGCACGAGCACGACTTCATCGAGGGCGTGCGGGCGGTGATCGTCGACAAGGACAACGCCCCGCGCTGGAACCCGGCCAGCCTGGACGGCGTCACCGAGGCCGAGCTCGACGCCATCTTCGCCCCCTGCCGGCCGACCAGGAATGGTCGCCGCTGCCGCAGCCTCGTGGAGACGCCCGCATGACCCGCATCGCCTTCATCGGCCTCGGCAACATGGGCGGCGGCATGGCCGCCAACCAGGCCAAGGCCGAGCACGAGGTCGCCGCCTTCGACCTGTCGCGCCGAGGCGCTGGCGCAGCGCCGCCGCCGCCGGCTGCCAGCCGGCCGGCTCGGCCGCCGAGGCGGTCAAGGACGCCGAGGTGGTCATCACCATGCTGCCGGCCGGCGCGCACGTGCGCTCGGTCTATGCCGACGAGATCCTGCCCAACGCCGCCAAGGGCGCGCTCTTGATCGACTGCTCGACCATCGACGTCGAGAGCGCCCGCGCCGTCGCCGCCAGGCGCGGCGGCCGGGCTTCCGCTTCGCCGACGCGCCGGTCTCCGGCGGCACCGCGGCGGCCGACGCCGGCACCCTGGCCTTCATGGTCGGCTGCGAGCCGAGGCGATTTCGCCGGCGTCGAGGCGGCGCTGGCGCCGATGGCGCGGGTGGTGATCCACGCCGGCGCCAGCGGGGCGGGGCAGGCGGCCAAGATCTGCAACAACATGCTGCTGGGCGTCTCCATGCTCGGGCGTCTGCGAGGCCTTCGCCCTGGCCGAGAAGCTGGGCCTGGAGGCCGAACGCTTCTTCGAGATCGCCTCCAAGTCGTCCGGCCAGTGCTGGTCGCTGACCAGCTACTGCCCGGTGCCGGGCGTCGGGCCGGCAGACGCCGGCCGACCGCGGCTACGAGGGCGGCTTCGCCACCGCCATGATGCTGAAGGACCTGAAGCTGGCCCAGGACGCCGCCGCCAAGGCCGGCGCCGACCACGCCGATGGGCGCCCAGGCCGAAGCGATCTATGCCCTGTTCGACCGCCTGGGCTATGCCCGCAAGGATTTCTCGGCGGTGATCGAGCTGCTGCGCGGCCGCCTGTCGTCCCTCGCCTGAAGGAGCGCCTCGCGATGAGCTACGAGACCCTGATCGTCGAGACCGACGAGGGCGTGACCCTGATCCGCCTGAACCGGCCCGAGGCGCTGAACGCGCTCAACAGCCAGCTGATGGACGAGCTGACCGCGGCGCTGGACGCCGCCGAGGCCGACGACGGCGGTGCGCTGCATCGTGATCACCGGCTCCGACCGCGCCTTCGCCGCCGGCGCCGACATCAAGGAGATGGCCGACAAGTCCTACGCCGAGATGTTCATGCGAGCGACTTCTTCACCCGCGGCGGCGAGCGCGGTCGAGCGCTCCGCAAGCCGATCATCGCCGCGGTGGCCGGCTTCGCCCTGGGCGGCGGCTGCGAGCTGGCGATGATGTGCGACTTCGTCATCGCCGCCGAGAACGCCAAGTTCGGCCAGCCCGAGATCAATCTCGGCGTCATGCCCGGCATCGGCGGCACCCAGCGCCTGACCCGCTTCGTCGGCAAGGCCAAGGCGATGGACATGATCCTGACCGGCGCGGATGATGGACGCCGCCGAGGCCGAGCGCGCGGGCCTGGTCTAGCCGCGTCGTGCCGCTCGCCAAGCTGATCGACGAGGCGCATGGCCGCGGCCAAGAAGATCGCCGCCCAGTCGCCGCTCGCGGTGATGATGAACAAGGAGATGGTCAACGCCGCCTACGAGACCACGCTTTCGACCAGGGCGTCGCCATGGAGCGGCGGCTGTTCCACTCCCTGTTCGCCTTCGAGGATCAGAGCCGGACCGGTCGTTAATGACATGGCCGCGGTGCACGCGCCGCGAGGATCGCCGAGGAGGGGCTGCAAGCACCGGCCGGCGGCAAGCGCCTCGCGCCACTCACCCTGCCGGGACGCAGCAACGCTGTGTCGCCGGCTACCGGGAGGGCTCGATGCAAGCGCCTCGGGAGCAGGCGCCCGCCACGTCGGCCGCGACGCTCAGCTGGTTGCCGACACGACGCTGATGGTGAGCCCGCTCAGCAGCTGCGCGGCGCCGGTCCACAGCACCTGAATGCCGATGCAGAACAGCAGGAACGCGGTCAGGCGCACGACGATCGTCGTACCGGTCGGGCCGATGGCCCGCGCCAGCCGCTCGGAGTGGCGGTAGAAGAAATACACGAGCAACGCAAGCAGCAGCGCCGCGAGCGCCGTCTCGGCGACGAAGCCAAGCTCGGCACCGAGATGCGGCGGCCGGTTGGCGCCGATGCCGATCGCGACCGAGATCGTGCCCGGGCCGGTCGTCAGCGGCATCGTCAGCGGATAGAACGCGAGCCGGCTCGGCGTGATGCTCACCGGCAGGGCATTCGCCGTCTCGCTGCGCCGCTGCTCGGTGGTGTCCGGACCGCTCAGCATGCGCCAGCCGGACATCGCGATCACGATCCCGCCCGCGACCTTGAGCACCGGCAGCGAGATGCCGAAGAAGCTCAGCACGTAGCCGCCCACGTACAGCGACGCCGCGACGATCGAGAACGCGTAGATCGCCACCCAGCGCGACAGCTGCGCGCGCATCTTCGGCCCGAGGTCCTGCGTCGCGCCGTAGAAGATGAAGGCGCTCGACAGCGGATTGACGATCGAGAAGAGCGCCGTGAACGCGAGCAGGAACGTCGTCAAATGAGATCCTTGACCCCGTCGCGCTCCTCGCGCAGCTCCTTGTCGGTGGCGGTCATCCGCGCGCGGCTGAAGTCGTTCGCTGGCAGGCCCTGCACGATCGCGTAGCTGCCGTTGGCGGTGGTCACCGGGTACGAATAGATGATGCCCTCGGCGATGCCGTAGCTGCCGTCGGCCGGCACGCCCATGCTGACGTAGTCACCGGGCGCGGAGCCGAGCATCCAGGTGCGGATATGATCGATCGCCGCCGAGGCGGCCGAGGCGGCCGAAGAGGCGCCGCGCGCCTTGATCACGGCCGCGCCGCGCTGCTGCACCGTCGGGATGAACGTGTCGGTGTACCAGGCCTGGTCGACCAGCGACAGCGCCGGCTTGCCCTTGACCGTCGCGTGATGCAGGTCGGGGTACTGCGTCGACGAGTGGTTGCCCCAGATGATCATCCGCTTGATGTCGTTGACGTGCGAGCCGGTCTTCTGCGCGAGCTGTGCGAGCGCGCGGTTGTGATCGAGGCGCGTCATCGCCGTGAAGTTGCGCGGGTCGATGTCCCTGGCGTTCCGGCTCGCGATCAGCGCATTGGTGTTCGCCGGATTGCCGACGACGAGCACCTTGATGTCGCGACGCGCGACGTCGTTGATGACCTTGCCCTGCGCGGAAAAGATCTGCGCGTTGGCGAGCAGCAGATCCTTGCGCTCCATGCCCGGGCCGCGCGGTCGCGCGCCGACCAAGAGCGCCGCGCCGCAGTCGCGAAAGCCGACCTTCGGGTCGTCGGTCGCGACGACGTTGTTGAGCGTCGGGAACGCGCAGTCGGACAGCTCCATGACGACGCCCTGCAGCGCGGGCAGCGCCGGCGTGATCTCGAGGAGATGCAGGTTGATCGGCTGGTCGGGGCCGAGCATCGCGCCCGAGGCGACGCGGAACGCGAGCGCGTAGCCGATCTGGCCTGCGGCGCCGGTGATGGTGACGTTGATCGGCTGCTTCATCGTGAGCTCCGGATGGGGTGTCGAACGCGCGGCATTCTAGCGAAAGCGCACCGCTGACCCGCCCCGGGAAGGCCGCAACCGTGCGCGGGCGCCCCGGATCGACTTGGATCTCCCCGGCGAGGCGATAGGGCTTGGTAGCTGAGGGGCCATGGCGAGCGCTCCCGGACGCCCGGGAGGGGGCGCCAGGCGCTGAGCGGCCTCCGGGCGCTGCGCGCAAGTCATTAATTTTCAAATACAAACCATTCCGTTGCGGCACGCATCCAAAAAGTACTTGCATCTGAATAGGTGTTGTAGTTAACTACAACACCAGAAGAGCACACCACTTCCCGGGCGGGAAGAGGGCTCGGACCGGAGGCAGGGCCTCCACGACTGACAAAGGAGATAGTCATGTTCACCAACAAGATCCGCCACTGGGCTGTGGCCCTCGGTCTCGTCGCCATCGTCTGCGTGACGGCCGCGAGCGCGGCGGGACTCACGCACCACGCCAAGGGCCCGGCCGGCCGCGGCGAGCAGCTGCCGGTGCCGAGCGGTGACCTGGGCGAGGTGATCGTCCACGGTCATGCCGCACTCGGCGACGTCGCCCCTGCGATCCACGACCTCGGCGAGGTGCTCGTCAACGTGCACCGCGAGCCAGTCGAAGGGGCCTACCTGGCCGAGGTGGTCGTCACGGTGCCGCGCACGGGCACGGCCGATACGCGCGCCGACGGCGCGGCCGCCACGCTGGCCGCGGTGCAATAGGCGAACTGCTAGAGTAGTTCAGTACCGCGCCCGATCACCATGATCAGCGCATCACCCGCCGGCAGCGAGCCCCCCATGGACGCCACCTGGAACGACAGCCAGCCGATCTACCGCCAGCTGCGCGATCGCGTCGTGGCGATGATCCTCGAGGGCGTTCTGAAGGAAGGTGATCCGCTGCCATCGGTGCGCACGGTCGCGGCCGAGTACCGCTTGAATCCGCTGACGGTGCTCAAGGGCTACCAGCAGCTGGTCGACGAGCAGCTCGTCGAGAAGCGTCGTGGCCGCGGCATGTACGTTGCCGAGGGCGCGACCCGCGCCCTGATGAAGGACGAGCGCCAGCGCTTTCTCGAGGGCGAGTGGCCGCGCGTCTACGCGACGATCCAGCGCCTTGGCTTCAGCGCGCAGGAGCTGCTCGCGACGCCACCCGCGGCGCCCGCCGAACGGCCGGCCGCCGCGCCGGCGCCGCCGGCAGCTGCCGGCGCGGCCGGCGCCGCCGACGTCGATGACTCAAAACCCTAAGAATTCCGAAGGATCTATTCCGTGGCCACTCTGATCGAAGCACAGGGACTCCGGAAGCGCTTTGGCAAGACCACCGCGCTCGACGGCGCCTCCTTCAAGGTCGAGTCGGGCCGCATCGTCGGCCTGATCGGGCCGAACGGCGCCGGCAAGACCACGGCGCTCAAGGCCGTGCTCGGGCTCGCCCGCTGCGAGGGCTCGCTCAAGGTGCTCGGCCTCGACCCGTACCACGATCGGGACCGGCTCATGGAGCGCGTCTCGTTCATTGCCGACGTCGCCGTGCTGCCGCGCTGGCTGCGGGTGCAGCAGGCGGTCGACTTCGTCGCCGGCGTTCACCCGCGCTTTCGCCCGGAGCGCTGCCAGGCGTTTCTCGAGCGCACCTCGATCAAGCGCGACAGCCGGATCCGCGAACTCTCCAAGGGCATGATCACGCAGCTGCACCTCGCGCTCGTGATGGCGATCGACGCGCAGCTGCTGGTGCTCGATGAGCCGACGCTCGGCCTGGACATCCTGTCGCGCAAGCAGTTCTACGACAGCCTGCTGTCGGACTACATGGACGCCGAGAAGACCATCCTCGTGACCACGCACCAGGTCGAGGAGGTCGAGAACATCCTCACCGACCTCTTGTTCATCGACCGCGGCCGCATCGTGCTCGACCTGCCGATGGAGGAGATCCCGGCTCACTACGCGCAACTGCTCGCCGCGCCAGACAAGCTCGACGCGGCAAGGGCCCTGCAGCCGCTCACCGAGCGCCAGCTGCTCGGGCGCAACGTGTTTCTGTACGAGAACGCCGACCCGGCCGCGCTCGCCGCGCTCGGCGAGGTGCGCCAGCCGTCGATCGCCGACCTCTTCGTCGCCAAGCTCCACGGGGGTGCCGCATGAACAAGTTCCTGTGGCTCGTCCGCCGCGAACTGTGGGAGGCGCGCAGCGTCTGGGTCGCGCCGGCGATCTGCGCGGCGATCATCGTCGGCGGCGCGCTGATCGCCGCCTTCGGCACCGGCACGGTCTCGTTCCAGGGCATGAGTCCCGAGGATCTGGCGAAGCTGCAGAACCACATGACGCCGGAACACCTCGACGGCATCGCCAGCCTCGCGCTCGGCGGGATCGCCCTGCCGTTCTTCATCATGGTGCTGTTCACGCAGTTCTTCTACACGATCGATTCGCTGTACGGCGAGCGGCGCGACCGCGCGGTGCTGTTCTGGAAGTCGCTGCCGCTCAGCGACACCGAGACGGTCCTGTCCAAGGTGTTCGTCGCGGTGCTCGTCATGCCGCTGGCGGCGGCCGTGGCCGCCGTGGCGAGCCAAGTGCTGGTATTCGCGATCGCCAGCGTCAAGCTCGCGCCGCTGCAGCTCCTGCAGGGGCACCTGTGGACGCCGTCGCTGTGGGGCGGCTCGCTGCTGGTGTCGGGCTACGCGCTGGTCGCGAGCATGTTGTGGTACCTGCCGTTCGTGGGCTGGTGCATGCTGGTGTCGGCGTGGGCGCCGCGGTCACCACTGATGTACGCGACGCTGCCGCCGCTAGCGGTCGGGCTCGCCGAGTTCATTGTGTTCCGCACGCATTACGTGCTCGCGGTGGTCGGCGAGCGGTTCGGCAACATGGCGTTCTTCGCGCACGCCTTCAGCGGCCGGTCGCAGGCCACCGGCTTCGGCTTCGTCATCGATCAGGACCATATGGAAATCCCGCGCTCGCTGGTCGAGACCATGCGGCCGGGCCACTTCTTCGGGACGGCCGACGTCTGGGTGGGCGTCGTGGTCGGCACGCTGCTGATCGTCGCGGCGATCTGGGTACGGAGAAGCCGCGACGAATCCGCCTGACGGGGCTGCTATCGTCGGCGCCGGTCCCCCGCGACGAGGCCGGACGATGCGCTACCTGCCCAAGGGCCTGATTCTCGCCGGCGCGCTCGCGCTCGCTGGCCCGGTGGCGGCGCAGATGCTGCCGGTGCGCGACCAGAACCCGCTGGTACGCGGCGCCTACGTGCCGCTGCCGGCCGCCCTCGATGCGGCCACCGATGGTCGCTGGGCCTTCGCGGCCGGCGTGCAGTGGACCAATACCGTCAACCTCGGCCAGTCGCCGACCGAGCGCATGGTGGTCGACGAGGAGACGGTCGAGGCCGACCTCACACTGAGCCGCGGCGTCGGCGACTGGCAGCTGCGCGCGACGCTGCCGGTCATCAACCGCGGCGGCGGCGTGCTCGACAGCTTCATCAACGGCTGGCACAACTTCCTCGGCCTGCCGCAGGGCGACCGCCCGTACGTGCCGAAGAACGCCTACTCGATCCTCTACCAGCGCGTCGGCCTGCCGACGCTCAACGCGCCGTCCGGCACCGCGCTCGGCGATCTCGCGCTCGAGGCCGGGTACCCGCTCGCGGTGACGCCGGACGGGCGCCTCGAGGGCTGGGTCGGGGTCGAGGCGCCGACCGGCAGCCGCAGCCACCTGACCGGGGACGGTGCGCTCGACGCCGCCGCCTGGCTCGCCGGCGAGACCCGGTTGAGTTCGCGGTGGACGCTCGCCGGGCGCGCCGGCGCGTCCTACGTCGGCGGCGACGTCACGGGCCTGCCGTACGAGCGCGCGGTCGGCTTCGCGACCGCGACGGTCGGCTGGGACTGGACTGCGCGGCTTGCGGCGGTGCTGCAGTTCGACGCGCACTCCGCGATCGCGCGCGGCTCCGACATCAACTTCCTGCGCGAGGCGGTGCAGATGACGATGGGCGGCCGCTACCGGTTCGACTCGGGCACGGTGTTCGAATTCGCCTGCATCGAGGACATCGAGGTCGATCACGCGCCCGACGTCACCTTCCACTTCGGCCTGCGCTGGCCGGCCGGGCGCGCGGCGCGCTAGCGCCACCACGGGCGTTGCCGCGCCCGCCGCGCCGCGGTTGCCTCCCGGCGTCGCGCCCGTGCAGACTGTGCGCCCCGCGCCCCGGAGGCCCAGGCTTGCGACTCGTCCCTGCCGCCGCTCTCGGTGCCGCACTGCTCGGTGCCGCTTCCGCACCGGCCGCCGCGCCGGATGCGCTGCCGGAGCCGTACGCGACGCCGTCGGCCGTCAAGCTCGCGCGCGTCGTCGGCTGGGCCGCCGGCAGCGCGCCGCGCGCGCCGCTCAACTTCCGCGTCACGGCGTTCGCGCGGGGCCTCGACAACCCGCGCTCGCTGCTCGTGCTGCCCAACGGCGACGTGCTGGTCGCCGAGGCGCGCGGCCTCAACGCACCGACCGCCGGCCGGCCGAGCGCCAACCGCGTCACGCTGCTGCGCGACAGCACCGGCGGTGGCGTCGCCGACCAGCAGTACGCGCTGATCGCCGACCTGCCGCGGCCGTACGGCCTGGCGCTTCGGCGCGACCGGCTGTACGTCGGTGCGAGCGACGCGGTGTACAGCTGCCCGTTCCTGGTCGGCCAGACGCGCCTGCACGGCGAGTGCCGCGCGCTGATTGACCTGCCCGATGAGGACGGTCGCGGCCACTGGACGCGCAACCTCGCCTTCAGCCCGGACGAGACGGCGCTCTACATCGCGGTCGGCTCGCACACCAACGTCGACGAGGAGCACGTCGACGCCAAGGTGCCGGAGCGCGCCGCGATCCTGGTCGCAAATCCGACCGGCAAGAGCGTGCGCATCTACGCGAGCGGCCTCAGGAACCCCGTCGGCCTCGCCTTCGAGCCTGCGAGCGGGCGGCTGTGGGCCACCGTCAACGAGCGCGACCTCCTCGGTGACGAGCTCGTGCCGGACTTCCTGACCAGCGTTGCGGACGGCGCGTTCTACGGCTGGCCGTATGCGTATTTCGGCCCCCACGAGGATCCGCGTCGGCGCGGCGAGCGGCCCGATCTCGTCGCCCGCGCGGTCGTGCCGGACTTCGCGCTCGACGCGCACGCCTCGCCGCTCGGGCTCGCCTTCTACGGCCGCGCGCAGTTCCCGAAGGGCTATCGCGGCGGCGCGTTCATCGCGCTGCACGGCTCGTGGAACCGCTCGACCTTCAGCGGCTACAAGGTCGTGTTCGTGCCCTTCGCCGACGGCCGGCCGGCCGGGCCCGCCGAGGACTTCCTGACAGGCTTCATCAAGGACGGCGAGACCGGGGAGGTCTACGGCCGGCCGGCCGGCGTCGCGGTCGCGAGCGACGGCTCGCTGCTGGTCGCCGACGACGCCGGCGACACGGTGTGGCGCGTCACCTTCAAGTGCGCCGCCTGCACGCCCGACCCGGCGCCGCCCGGCAAGGCCGCGCACGCCGCGCCGCACTGAGCGGCGCTCAGCCGGCGAGCAGCACCGCCTCGGCGTGCTCGAGCGCCTCGGGCCGGCCGAAGATCACAACCACGTCGCCGTCGCGCAGCACCGTCGAGGGTGCCGGGTCGCGGCCGACGATCCCCTCGCGGCGCACCGCCGAGAACTGCACCTCGGCGCCGCGGCCGCGGACCTCGGCGAGCGTGTGGCCGACCGCCCAGGCCCCGGGCGGTAGCACCACCGTGCGCAGCTCCTCGTGCTCGGTCTCGCCGGCGTCCGGCAGCTCCGCGTCGGGCAGCCGGAACACGCTGCGCAGCGCGCCGTAGCGCTCGGCGCGGATCTCGCCGACCATGCGCACGATTTTCGACATCGGCGTGTGGAGCCACAGCAGCACGTGCGACACCAGCATCAGCGACGCCTCGAAGGTCTCCGGCACCACTTCGGTCGCGCCGGCGCGCTGCAGCTCCTCGAGCGACGAGTCGTCCGCGGTGCGCACCAGCACCGGCACCGAGGCCCTGAGGCGCCGCACGACGCGCACGATGCCGATCGCGATCGCCGGGTCGGCGAAGGTGACGACGACGACGCTGGCGCCGGCCAGGCCGACCGAGCCCAGCACCTGCTCGTCGGCCGAGTCGCCGAACACGACCGGGTCGCCCGCCTGGCGGGCCGCGCGCACCCGCGCCGGGTCGACGTCGATCGCGATGTACTCGTGGCCGTGGCGCTCGAGCAGCCGGCCGATGTTCTGGCCGACGCGGCCGTAGCCGCACAGGATCACGTGCTCGCGCTTCGCCAGCGCCGCATCGGCGGCAGCCTCGCGCGCCAGCGCCGTCGCTGCCGGGCCGCGCTCGCGCAGCAGCAGCCGCGCGATGCGCTTGTTGTTGCGGATCAGGAGCGGCGACAGCAGCATGCTCAGCGTCACCGCCGCGAGCAGCGGCTGGGTGATCGCCGCCTCGGTGCCGCTCTTGACGAGCAGCGCCACGAGCGCGAAGCCGAACTCGCCGCCGGCGCCGACCACGAGCCCGGCGCGCAGCGACTTGAACCAGCTGCCCGCGTAGCGGCGCGCGACCAGCGCGACTACCGCCGCCTTGAGCGCGAACAGGCCGATCACCAGGCTCGACACCAGCAGGAACTCGCGGCCGAGCAGCGCAAGGTCGAGCAGCATGCCGATGGTGATGAAGAACAGGCCGAGCAGCACGTCGCGGAACGGCCGGATCACTGCCTCGACCTGATGGCGGTACTCGGTCTCGGCGAGCAGCATGCCGGCGAGGAACGCGCCGAGGGCGAGCGACAGGCCGACCGCGTTGGTGATCCACGCCGCGCTCAGCGCCACCAGCAGCACCGCGAGCGTAAAGAGGTCCTGGCCGCGGTGGCGCGCGATCTCGAAGAACAGCGGTCGCGCCAGCCAGCGGCCGGCGCCGAGCACGACGAGCAGCGCGATGCCGGCCTTGCCAAGCGCGAGCGCGACGGCCCGCGGCGCGAAGCTGGCGCCGCCGGCGACGGTGGCCGTGGCGAGCGCGAGGAACAGGACGAACACGAGGTCCTGGAACAAGAGGATGCTGAACGCGAGGCGGCCGTGAGTGCGGTTGATCTCCGCCTGCTCGGTCAGCTGCTGCACGACGATCGCGGTCGAGGACATCGCCACCGCGCCACCGATGACGATCGCGATCGGCGGCGGCGTGCCGGCGGCGTAGGCGAGCGCCGCGGCGGCCAGCGTCGTCAGCCCGACCTGCAAGGCGCCTAAGCCGAACACCTCGCCGCGCATCGCGATCATCCGCGGCAGCGAGAACTCGAGGCCAAGCGTGAACAGCAGGAACACGACGCCGAGCTCGGCGAGGAAGCTGGTCGTCGCCGAGTCGCGCACGACGCCGAAGGCGTGCGGTCCGAGCGCCATGCCGACCGCGAGGTAGCCGAGCAGCGGCGGCAGCTTGAGGCGCCGCATGGCGGCGACGACCGCGACCACGGCGGCGAGCAGAACGAGAACGGTTCCGAGTCCCTCAGGTCCCATCGCGCCTCCGGGCCCGCCCTCAAAGTAGATGCTCGTGGCCGCGCTGGCAACGGGGTGTCTTGGGTCGGGGCGGCGCGGCCTGCTAGCATGACCGGACCCGCGCCCGGCACGACGCGTCACCGGAGAGCACAGATGGCCGATCCGTTCGCGGCGATGAGTATCCCGGGGCGGCCCGCTCGCGGGGCGGGCACGCGCGACCGCCGGCAAGGCGACGCCGCGTCGCGCCGGGCCCCGCCGACGCCGTGAGCGCCGGGCGTCGCTCCGCCGGCACTCAAAGATGTACCTCGAGTCGCGCAGCATCGACGGCGGCCGTGAGCTTCTGGCCCGCGGCGCCTGGCGTGCGAGCCACGCGGATGAGCTCGCGCGCGCGGTGGCCGAGGCCGACATCGGCGCCGCGCAGGTCACGCTCGATGCGAGCGGCCTCGAAGCGCTGGACCTGACCGGTGCCTATTTCCTGCGCCAGCTGGAGCTCCGGCTCGCCGCGGCCGGCGTCGCGAGCGCGTGGCGCGGCGCGCGGCCCGAGACGCTCGCCTTCACCGCCAAGCTGATCGGCGCCGCGCCGCCCGAGCGCCCCGCGCGGCCGCCCGCCGAGCCGCTCGGCCTGCTCGGCCGCTGGATCGTCCGCCAGGGCAGCGCGATTCACGACGCGCTCGAGTTCCTCGGCCGGATCCAGTTCGTGCTGGCGAGCGCGCTCGTGCGGCCGCGACGGCTGCGCTTCCCGTCGGTCGCCCGTCACGTCTACGAGACCGGCATCCAGGCGATCCCGATCGTCGCGCTGATCGCCTTCCTGATCAGCGTCATCGTCGCCTACATCGGCGCCGAGGAGCTGCGCCAGTTCGGCGGCGAGGTGTACGTCGTCGACCTGGTGACGATCTCGGTGCTGCGCGAGCTCGGCGTGCTCCTGACCGCGATCATCGTCGCCGGCCGCTCCGGCAGCGCGTTCACGGCCGAGATCGGCGTGATGCAACTCAACGAGGAGGTCGACGCGCTGCGCGCGATCGGCATGAATGTCGTCGAGGTACTGGTGCTGCCGCGGATCCTCGGGCTCATAATCGCACTGCCGCTGCTCGCGATCATCGCCGACGCGATGGGCCTCGCCGGCGGCGCCGTGCTGACGTGGCTCGTGCTCGACATCCCGTTCAGCCAGTTCCTGGCGCGCATGCAGGAGGCGATCGCGTCGACGACCTTCTGGGCGGGACTGCTGAAGGCGCCGGTGTTCGCGTTCGTGATCGCGATGATCGGCACGTTCCGCGGCATCCAGGTGCGCGAGTCGTCGCGCGAGCTCGGTCGGCTGACCACGGTCGCGGTCGTCGAGTCGATCTTCATGGTGCTGTTCGTCGACGCGGTGTTCGCCGTGATCTACTGGGAGACCGACTTCTGATGGCCGCCGCCGCCGCCAGCCCGCCGGTCGTCGAGGTGCGCGGCGTCGTCAACCGCTTCGGCACCCAGGTCGTGCACAACGGTCTCGACATGGTCGTGGAGCGCGGCGAGATCTTCGGCATCGTCGGCGGCTCGGGCAGCGGCAAGTCGGTGCTGCTCAGGACCATCCTCGGCCTGCAGCGGCCGCAGGCCGGCGAGGTCGAGATCGAGGGCCGCGAGCTCACCCAGCTCTTCGGCGCCGAGCTGCGCGCGGTCAAGCGCAGCTACGGCGTCACCTTCCAGCACGGCGCGCTGTTCAGCTCGCTGACGGTGGCCGAGAACGTCGAGCTGCCGATCCGCGAGGCCTGCCGGCTCGCCGAAGGCACGCTCGCGGGCCTGGCCGCGCTCAAGATCGGCCTCGTCGGCCTGCCGGCCGACGCCGGCGCCAAGTACCCGGCGCAGCTTTCGGGCGGCATGGTCAAGCGCGCCGCGCTCGCCCGGGCGCTGGCGCTCGACCCGCAGCTGCTGTTCCTCGACGAGCCGACCTCCGGTCTCGACCCGATCGCGGCCGCGGCCTTCGACGAGCTCTTGCTCTACCTGCGGCGGACGCTCAGTCTGACGGTCGTGATGGTCACCCACGATCTCGACTCGATCTACCATACCTGCGACCGGGTCGGCGTCATCGTCGAGGGGCGCATGTTCAGCGACACGCTGGCCGGCATCGTCGACACCCCGCATCCCTGGATCCAGGAGTATTTCCACGGCGCGCGCGGGCGCGCCGTACGGAGGCAGTGATGGATCGCGACGCGAACTACGTGGCCGTCGGAGCGTTCGTCATCGTCGTGCTCGCGATGGCGACGGTGTTCGTGCTCTGGTACACCAACACGCAGGAGCGGCGCGAGTACCAGCGCTTCGAGGTCTACTTCTCCGGCAGCGTCACCGGCCTGAACGAAGGCAGCACGGTGCGCTACCTCGGCGTCAACGTCGGCAAGGTGGCGCGTATCCGCCTCGACCCGCGCGCCGCCGACCGTGTGCTCGCGCTCGTCGACCTCGACAAGGCGACGCCGGTGACCAAGGACACGCTCGCCAAGCTGACGATGCAGGGCCTGACCGGGCTGGTCGTGATCGATCTGTCGCAGGCGCCGAAGAACGCGGCGTCGATCAGTCCCGAGGTGCCGAGCCAGGGCTACCCGGTGATCCGCTCGATGCCATCGGACTTTGACCTATTCGTCAGCGGCCTGCCCGAGCTCGTCGCCGACGCGACGCGCGTGACGCGGCGCCTGAACACGCTGCTCGGCGATGACAACCTCGCGGCGGTGCGCGCGATGGCGGCCAACCTGCGCGCCGCAACCGAGCCGCTGCCGGGCGCGACGCGCGACGCGGCGCGCCTGGTCGCGGAGTTCCGCGCCGCGGTCGCCGAGGCGCACGGGGCCGCGAGCAGCGCGCGCCGGCTGGTGAGCGGCGCCGAGCCTGAGGTCGGCAGTACGCTCGCGCGCCTGAGCGAGGCCGCCACCAACCTCGCCGCCATCAGCCGCCGGCTCGACGCGTTGCTCGCGCGCCATGAGGCGGACATCGACCGCTTCGCGGGGCGCGGACTCGACGACGTCGGCCAGCTGGTCCGCGAGGGTCGCGACGCGGCCGCCGAGGTCCGCGAGCTCGCGCGGACGCTGCACGAGGAGCCGTCGCGCCTGCTGTACGAGCCCCCCAAGGCCGGCGTCGAGATCCCGCGATGAAGCACCTGATCGCCTGGCCTGCGCTCGCCGCGCTCGCCGCGCTTGCCGGCTGCGGCGGGCTGCTGCAGACGCACGAGGCCGCACCGGTCGTCTACACGCTGCACGCCGTGCCGCCACCGCCGGCGCCGGCCGCGGTCGCGGCCACGCTGGTCATCGCCCGTCCGGCGGCGCGGCCCGGCCTCGACACGGAGCGCATCGCGGTGCTGCTGCCGGACCACCGGCTCGACGCCTATGCGGGCGCGAGCTGGCGTGCGCCGCTGCCGCGCCTGGTCGAGGCGCTGCTGGTCGATTCGTTCCGCGCCGCCGGGGGCTGGCGCGCGGTGGTCACCGAGCGCAGCGCGTTCCCGGGCCGCTACCTGCTGCAGACCGAGATCACCGAGTTCGGTGCCGAGTACGCCGAGGCGGGCCGCGCGCCGCTCGTACGGGTCACGCTGCGCGGCGAGCTCGGCCTCGCGGCCGAGCGGCGGCTGGTCGCGAGCATCGAGGGTCGGGCCGAGGTGCGGGCTGCCGCCGACCACCAGCGCGACGTCGCGGCGGCCTTCGAGACGGCGGCGGGCCAGGCGATCGCTTCGCTGATTGCGGCGGCCGACGCCGCCGCGCTCGCCGCCGAGGCGCCGGCGCCGCACTGAGCGGCGCTACGGTACGAGCACGACGGCGCCGGTGACGGCGCCGCTCCTCAGGCGCGCGAGCGCCGCGTTGGCCGCGGTGAGCGGCTGGGTGTCGATTTCGATCTTGAGGCCGATGCGCGGCACGAGCGTTAGGAACTCGAGCGCATCGGCGCGGGTCAGGTTCGCGACCGAGCGCACGACACGCTCGCCCCACAGCCACGCGTACGGAAACGCCGGGATCTCGCTCATATGGATTCCGGCGCAGACCACGGTGCCACCGGGCTTGACGGCGCGCAGCGCGAGTGGCACGAGCGCGCCCACGGGCGCGAAGATGACCGCCGCATCGAGCGGCTCCGGGCTCGGCGCGTCGCTGTCGCCGGCCCACACGGCGCCGAGGCCGAGCGCGAAGCGCTGCGCCGCCGCGTCGGCCGGGCGCGTGAACGCGAGCACGCGCCGGCCCTGCCAGGTCGCCACCTGGGCGATCAGGTGCGCGGCGGCGCCGAATCCATAGAGGCCGAGGGTGCGGCCGGGCCCGGCCGCCTTCAGCGCGCGCCAGCCGATCAGGCCCGCGCACAGCAGCGGCGCCGCGTGCGTCGCGTCGAGCGCATCGGGCAGCGGGAAGCAGTAGCGGTGGTCGGCGACGACGTGATCGGCGTAGCCGCCGTCGAGCTGCCAGCCGGTGAAACGGGCCCGCGGGCACAGGTTCTCGCGGCCGCTCGTGCACCACTCGCATTCGCCGCAGGTCCAGCCCAGCCACGGCACGCCGAGGCGCGTGCCCGGCGCGTAGCCGGCACCGGAGCCGGCGGCGACCACGGTGCCGACGATCTCGTGGCCGGGCACGACCGGATGGCCGGGGCTGGCGAGGTCGCCGTCGACGACGTGCAGGTCGGTGCGGCACACGGCGCAGGCGGCGACTGCGAGCAGCACCTGGCCCGGGCCCGGCGCCGGCAGCGGGCGCTCGACCAGCCGCAGGGGCTCGCCCGGGCGTTCAAACAGCTGCGCGCGGCTCATGCCGCCAGCATAGGGCGCACCGGCGGGCGCGCAATACGCAGTGTCAGCGGCGCGTAGCCACGAGCGCATCGAGCGCGCGCTCGAGCGCCCGGTAGTCGCTGAGCACCGCGACGCGTTCGCCGGCGCCGGCGAGCGCCAGCGCGGCCGCGCCCTGGCCGCCGATCCAGACCGCGATGGCGCGCGGCAGGCGCGCCACGAACTCCGCGAGCAGCGCTTCGGCCGCGGCGCTCGACTCGCGGCGCACGAACGACAGCACCACCGCTGAGGCGCCGATGCGATCGGCGAAGGTCGCGACGTCGGCCGGCGGCACGTCGGCGCCCAGGTACTGGCAGCGCACGCCGCGGGCCGCCGTGAGCAGCGCGCACATCAGGATGCCGAGCTCGTGCCGCTCATCGGTCAGCGTCGCGAACACAATCGGCTGCCCCGACGCGATCCGGTTGTAGGTGTCGAGCACGAGCCCGACCTGTTTCTTGACCGCGTTGGAGACGATCCGCTCCTGCGCGACCGTGAACTCGCCGCTGTGCCAGCGCTCGCCGACCTCGAGCAGCGCCGGCACCAGCACCTCGTCGACGACCTGCGGCAGCGGCAGGAGCGCGAGCGCCATCGACAGCACCTGGTCGCAGTCGTCCGGGCGGTAGTGCTCGGCGGCCTGCAGCAGCTGTGCGGCGAAGCCGCGCGAGGCCCCCTCGCTCGGGCCGTCGCGTCCGGGCGCGGCCAGCAGGCCCGCCAGCTCCTCGTCGCTGACGCGGGCGAGCTTGGAGATCGGGTGGCCGCGCTCGGTGGCCTCGCGCAGCTTGCGCAGCCGGATCACGTCGCCCGGCGCGTAGGAGCGCCGGCCGTTCGGATCGCGCTTTGGCTCAACGACCCGGTAGCGGCGCTCCCAGGCCCGCAGCGTCTCGATGCTGACTCCGGTCGCCTGGGACACGGCCTTGATCGTGAACATCGGTGTGCCTCGTCTCTGTGGCGCGGATTGTACAGTACTTGCACAGACAAAACCTGGACAGGGCGTGCTTGATGATGTACAGATACTATACACATGGAGATACGGACGCGGGACCGGTGATTGCCGCCCCCGATCGGCCAGGTCCCCATTCTGTTCAATCGCCACAACGGAGGTGTCGCCTTGAACTGCCCACGGATCACGATGGGACAGGTCGCCGCGGCGACGCTGCCCCGCTACCGCGACGCGCGCGCCCGCTTCGCCGACCGCGCCGGTGCGCCAGCGCTCAGCCGGTTGCGCGCGCTGTCTCCAGCGCCTCGGACGCCTCCAGCCACGCTTCCTCCGTCGCCGCGACCTGTCGCCTGAGCGCGCCCTGGCGCGCGAGCAGCGCGACGAGCTCGGCGCGCGCCGCCGGCACGTGCAGCCCGGGCGCGGCGAGCCGCGCCTCGATCGACGCCGCCTCGGCCGTGAGCCGCTCGAGCAGCGCCTCGTGGCGCTCGACCGCCGCCTTGAGCGGCGCGATGCGCTGGCGCTGCTCGGCCTCGCGCCGCTTGCGGTCCTTGTCGGCGGCGGCGCCGCGCGGCGCCGCGGTCGCGGCGTGGGCGTCGCCGCCGTCGTCGCCGGGCGCGGCCTTGAGCCACGCGGCATAGTCGTCGAGGTCGCCGTCGAAGGGCTCGGCACGGCCACCGGCGACGAGCCACAGCTGGTCGGCGACCAGCCGCAGCAGGTACCGGTCGTGCGACACGAGCACGATCGCGCCGGCGTAGTCCTGCAACGCCATGCCGAGCGCGTGGCGCATCTCGAGGTCGAGGTGGTTGGTCGGCTCGTCGAGCAGCAGCAGGTTCGGGCGCCGCGAGACGATCAGCGCGAGCACGAGGCGCGCCTTCTCGCCGCCGGAGAACGGCGCCACCTGCTCGAACACCCGTTCGCCGCGGAAGCCGAAGCCGCCGAGAAACGAGCGCTGCTCCTGCTCGCCGCCGCGCGCCAGTGCCTCGCCACCGAGCGACTTCAGGTGCTCGATCGGCGTCGCCGCCAGGTCGAGCTGCTCGAGCTGATGCTGGGCGAAGTAGCCGATCGCGAGGTCCTGCGCCGCGGTGCGTGTGCCGCCCATGAGTGGCTGCACGCCGGCGAGCACACGCGTCAGCGTCGACTTGCCGGCGCCGTTGCGGCCCAAGAGGCCGATGCGGTCGCCAGGCGCGAGGCTCATCTTCACGCCCTCGAGCACCGCGCGGCCGTCGTAGCCGGCGGTCGCGCGCTCGAGCACCAGCAGCGGCCGTGGCAGGCGGACGGGCGGGGCGAAGCTGAACTCGAACGGCGAGTCGACGTGCGCCGGCGCGATGCGCTCCATGCGCTCGAGCTGCTTCAGGCGGCTCTGCGCCTGGCGCGCCTTGCTGGCCTTGGCCTTGAAGCGCTCGACGAAGTCGAGCACGTGGCGGATCTCGCGCTGCTGGCGGGCGAACGCCGACTGCTGCTGAGCGAGCTTCTGGGCGCGCTGCAGCTCGAAGTCGGAGTAGTTGCCGGCGTAGCACTCGACGCGGCCGCCGTCGATGCTGACGATGCGTGTGACGACGCGATCGAGGAACTCGCGGTCGTGCGCGATCACCAGCAGCGTGCCGGGGTAGGCACGCAGCCACTCCTCGAGCCACAGCACCGCATCGAGGTCGAGGTGGTTGGTCGGCTCGTCGAGCAGCAGGATGTCGGAGCGCGCCATCAGCGCCCGGGCAAGCGCCAGGCGGCGCTGCCAGCCGCCGGAATACGCGGCGACCGGCCGCTCGATCGCGGCGGCGTCGAAGCCGAGCCCGGCGAGCAGCCGCGCCGCGCGGCTGCGCGCCGAGTAGCCGTCGAGCGCCAGCAGCCGCGCGTGCAGCGCACCGACCCGGGCGCCGTCATGGGCCGCCTCGGCCGCGGCGAGTTCGGCCTCGACGGCGCGCAGCTCGCGGTCGCCGTCCAGCACGAACTCGACCGCCGGGCGCGGCTCCGGCGCGACGTCCTGCAGCACGCTCGCGAGCACGTAGCCGGCCTGCACGCTGACCTCGCCGGCGTCGGCACCGAGCTCGCCGCGCAGCAGCTCGAAGAGGCTCGACTTGCCGGCGCCGTTCGGGCCGACGACGCCGACCTTCTCGCCGGCGAACAGCGTCAGCGTGGCGCCCTCGAACAGCGCCCGGGGGCCACGCCGCAGCGTGACGTTCTTGAGGCTCAGCATCGGAACTGCCCGGCGGGACGGCCGCGCATACTAGCGCGTCGCGGCAGCGCCGTCCGCGGTCAGGCGCTGGCGCGCGGCGCGCGGCGCAGCGCGGCGACGGCGAACGGGCTCTGGCCGCGCTGCTGCGCGGACAACAGCTCGAGCAGCGCCTCCGCGGTCAGCGGCTCGCCGAACAGCCGGCCCTGCGCGTAGTGGCAGCCGCGCGCGCGCAGAAACTCGAGCTGCGCGAGCGTCTCGACGCCCTCGGCGACGACCTGCATGTCGAGGTTGCGGCCCATCTCGATGATGGTCTTGACCAGCGTCGCGTCCTGGCCGTCGACGTCGGCATTGCGGACGAAGGACTGGTCGATCTTCAGCGTCTCGACCGGCAGCTGCTGCAGCGCCGACAGCGACGAGTAGCCGGTGCCGAAGTCGTCGATCGACAGGCTGATGCCGAGGTCGTGCAGCTCGCCGAGCATGCGCACCGTGCGCGGCGCGTTCGACATCAGCGTGGTCTCGGTGATCTCGAGCTCGAGACAGCGCGGCGGCATGCCGTACTCGCGGAACACCGAGGCGAAGCGCGTGATGAAACTGGCCTGCTGCAGCTGTTTGAGCGACAGGTTGATCGACACGCGCCCTGGGTCCGGCACACGCTCGCGCCAGCTGCGGTAGTCGGCGCACACGCGGCGCAGTACCCACTCGCCGATCGGCAGGATCAGGTTGGTCTGCTCGGCCAGCGGGATGAAGTGCGCCGGCGGGATGTCGCCGTGGCCGGGCAGCCGCCAGCGCAGCAGCGCCTCGGCGCCGGCAATGCGGCCGGTCTCGATATCGACCTTCGGCTGGTAGAGGATCACGAACTCGTCGCGCTCGAGCGAGCGCCTGAGCTTGCTCTTCAGGATCAGGCGCTCGACGGCCTCGGCGTTCATCTCCGGCGCGTAGAACGCGTAGCTGCCGCCGCCGTTCTGCTTGGAGTGGTACATCGCCGCGTCGGCGTTGCGGATCAGGTCGATCGTGTTGCCGGCGTCGTCGGGACACAGCGCGATGCCGACGCTGAGCGTCAGGTACACCTCGGTGTCGTTGAGGAAGAACGCCCGGCTGACGTCGTCGAGCACCTGGCGTGCGACGGTGGCGAGCGTCGGGCGGCAGTCGCCGGCCGGCAGGCTCTCGATGAACACCGCGAACTCGTCGCCGGCCAGGCGCCCGACCACCGCGCCTTTTGGCACGATACGGGTCAGCCGCTCGCTCAGGATCTCCAGCGTCCGGTCGCCGGCGGCGTGGCCGAAGGTATCGTTGACGTCCTTGAAGCGGTCGAGGTCAAGGTACAGGAGCGCGAGCGTCGTGCCGTTGCGGTGCGCGCGCGCGATCGCTTGCTGCAGCAGATGCTGGAACTGCATCCGGTTCGGGACCTTGGTCAGCGTGTCGTAGCGGGCGAGGTAGCGGATGCGCCGCTCGGCGCGCTTGCGCTCGGTGATGTCGCGGGCGACGAAGATGCAGCCTTCGAAGCGCGGCTCGGGCCCGTCGCTGCTCTCGTCCGGCGCGAGGCTCGCCTTGGAGCCGACGATCGTCGAGCCGGACAGCGATACCGGTACCGTGTCGCCGTCCTGCGTGCGGATCATGAACTCGCGCGTCTCGCGCACCGCGCGCTCGAGCACGAAGTTGCGCCGCTCGTCAGGGGCCATCAGCGAGGCGACGTTGCGGCCGATGAGCTCAGCCTCGCCAAAGCCAAAGAGCTGCACTGCGGCGTCGTTGGCGCGGGTGATACGCCCGTCGGGGCTCGTCACCAGGACCGCGTCGGTCATGCTGTTGAGCACGACATCGAGGTAGTTGCGGGTGACGGTGGTCTGGTGCAGCTTCTCGCGCATGCGCTCGATCGCCGCGGCGAGCTCGGCGAGCTCGCTCGCGGCCGCGACCGCGACGGGCTGCGTGTAGTCGCCCTCGCCGAGCTGGTCGAGGCTGCCGACCAGCGAGCGGATCGGTCGCTTCCAGCGCCGGGCCAGCGCCGTCGCGCCGGCGGCGCCGGTCACGCCGCTGCACAGACCGAGCGCCACCAGCAGCGCGATGCGCTCGGTCAGACCGTTCTGGAACGCACCGAGCGCGCCGGCGAACAGCGCCGCCCCGGCCGCAGCGATCAGCGTGCCAACGGCGAGCCAGGCGAGGACCCGGGCAGGACGGTATGGACCCTTGAGCGACATGGGCTGGATCATAGACTTCCCTTGATGGGGGCAGGCGCCGTAATTGCGACGCCGACCGCCGACAGCGCGCCATCGGCACGGGGGAAGGGCTGTATTATTGCGCCGCAGCAAAAGCACCGGCTGCGTCGCTCGGGTAGCCTTGCACCGTGACCCGTACCCGCCCGCGCCCCGCCTTACGCTTCGACGCGCTCGAGCTCACCGGCCGCGCCCGCAGCCACGTCGTCGTCGTCGACGAGCCGCGCGCGGTGCTGCACCCGGCGGTCGCCGCGGCGCTCAAGCGCATGCGCGCCGCGGCCGCGCGCGACGGCATCGACCTCGCGCCGGCCTCGTCGTTTCGCGACTTCGGCACGCAGGCGCGGATCTGGAACGAGAAGTGGACCGGCCGGCGGGCGCTCCTGGACCGGCACGGCCGCGCACTCGACGCGGCGCGCCTTTCGCCCGCGGCGCGGGTCGCGGCGATCCTGACCTGGTCGGCGCCGCCCGGCGCGAGCCGCCATCACTGGGGCACGGACTTCGACGTCTACGACCGCGCTGCGCTGCCGGCCGGCGCCACGCTCGGCCTCGTGCCCGCCGAGTACGGCCCGGCGGGGCCGTTCGCGCGGCTCACCGTGTGGCTCGACGCGCACATGGGACGCTTCGGGTTCTACCGGCCCTATGCGACCGATCGCGGCGGCGTGCAGCCGGAGCCGTGGCACTTGAGCCACTACCCGACGGCGCGTGAGGCTTCGAGGCGTTTCCGGCTCGCGACCCTTCGGGCCGCGATCGCGGGCGCCGAGCTCGAGGGCCGGGAGGCGTTGCTCAAGGGCCTGCCGGCGATCTACGCGCGCTACGTGCGCTCGGTCGATCCGCCACCCGGCTGATCGGCGAGCGCGCCGCGCGCGCGCTCGCTGGCGAGCAGTCGCACGAAGAGGCGCGGCAGCAGCCGCTTGAGGCGCCACAGCACCGCGTAGCCGAAGGGCAGCACCGCGTACAGCCGCCCGCGCGCCGCGGCGGCGAGGATGTCGGCGGCGGCTTGCTCGGCGGTGTAGCGGCTCCTGCCCATGACGCGCTGCGCGATCGCGCTGGCGATCGGCGGCGCGCGCATCGTCTCGAGGAGCCGCGTCTGGATGAAACCCGGCATGACGACGAGCGCGCGCACGCCGCTGCCGCCGAGCTCGGCGGCCAGCGTCTCGGTCAGTGCGAGCACGGCCGCCTTCGAGGCGTTGTAGGTCGCCATCTGCGGCGCGGCGGAGAACGCCGCGGCGCTCGCGATGTTGACGATGAGGCCGCGCCCGGCGCGGCGCATCAGCGGCACCGCCAGCCGGCAGCCGAGCGCCGGTCCTATGACGTTGATCTCGAGGCCCCAGCGCCAGTCGGCGATCGGCGTCGCCTCGATCGAGCCTGCGACCGCGACGCCGGCGTTGTTGACCATGAGCTCGAGTCCGCCGCTCTGCGCCACGAACTCGGCGAGCGCGGCGCCGAAGGCGGCCTCGTCGGTGACGTCGACGGCGAAGGGGTGCACCGCGCGCGCGCCGGCGGCGGTGAGCGCCCCGGCCGCGGCGGCGAGGCGCGCCGGCTCGCGGTCGAGCAGCCCGACCGTCCAGCCGTCGCGCGCCAGGTGCGTGGCGAGCGCGAGGCCGAGTCCGCTGCCGCCACCGGTGATGAACGCGCGTCGACCGGTGAGCCACGCGGCGAGCCGCGCGGCGCTCAACTGCGGCCCCAGAGCTCGCGAAGGTGCCCGAGCATCAGCTGCCGCACGTTCGGCAGCGGATTCGGGTCGTGCGTGAAGCACGGCGGATTGCGCCTGAGCAGCGGCCAGTTCTCGGTCTTGAGGATCTGCTGCAGGTACGCCAGGTGCTGGCGGATCGCCAGCATGTAGGGGTTCTCGCCGTTGAACAGCGGCTCGACGTAGTGGTACGCGCCGCCGAAGGCGCCGTCGAGGCGGTCGCGGACCACCATCGCGACGAAGTCCGGCGTCTGCCGGAGCAGGTCGAGGCCGGAGCCGTAGCGCACGTGGATGTCGCCCGCCGCAGTCCGGCCGGTGGCGACGCCGGCGAGCACGAACTCGGGGTAGAGGCGGTCGCGGCATTTCTCGAGGTAACAGCGGTCCGACATCTGCGCGATCAGATCGGCTGTGCCGAGCAGGTGGCCGACCTTTCGGTCGCGCTCGTCGCTGACGTCGATCTGCGCGTAGGGAATCTCGTAGCCGGTGAAGTGGACGATCCGCGTCGCGACCGGCACCCACTCGCCCATCCCGATGGTCGGCATGAAGCGCGTCAGGAAGCGCGCCGAGCGCGTCACGTGCGAGCGGGTGTACTCGGCACCGTTGCGGATTGTGTCGCCGAGCTCGCGGATATAGCCGGCGTCGTGGAACACTGCCGTCACGAGACCCATCGCTGCGCGGTCGAAGCCGAGCCGCGCGTCGACGGCGGCGGTGCGCTCGTAGCCGACCAGCAGCCGCGCCATCGCGAGTACCACGTCGAGCGTGTGCTGGCGGTCGTGATAGACGGTGTCGACGCCGTTGTAGCCGGACAGCCGGCCGGTGAACAGCGCATCGAAGGTCTCGAGGGCCATCGCGATCGGCTGGAACGGCTGGCCGGGCCATTCGCCACGAAACAGCTCCTCAACCGCGCGCGTGACCGCCGCCGTCGAACTCACCTGCACGGTGTTGGTGACGTCGAAGTCGTTGCGCCGGTGGCGCGAGGGGGCGAGCCGCAGTGACGTCACGGTACTCATCAGTCCGGGCAGTCTATTCGCATCAGCGCCGGGCCCGCTACTCAGTCAGACAGACTATGAGACGTGCGCCCGCCGATATGTCAGGCCGATAAGTCAAACGTCGCAAGCACCGGCGCATGGTCGGACGGCCGCTCCCAGCGGCGGGGTGTCGCGTCCACCCGACAACCCGTGCAGCGCGCGGCGAGCGCGCCGCTGGCGAGCACGAGGTCGATCCGAAGCCCCGCGTTGCGGCGAAATGCGGCAGCGCGATAGTCCCACCAGCTGAAGCTCTTCTCCGGCTGCTCGAAGCGCCGGAATACGTCGCTGAAGCCCAGCGAGAGCAGCCCGGCGAGCGCGGCGCGCTCGCCGGGGCTGACGTGCACCTGGCCCTCCCACGCCTTCGGGTCGTGCACGTCGCGGTCCTCGGGCGCAATGTTGTAGTCGCCGACGACGACCAGCAGCGGGAAGCGGGCGAGCTCGGCCTTGAGGTAGGTGGCGAGCTGGCCGAGCCAGGCGAGCTTGTAGGCGTACTTGTCGGAGCCGACCGCCTGGCCGTTCGGCACGTAGACGTCGATGATGCGCACGCCGCGGACGGTGCCGGCGATGACCCGCGCCTGCTCGTCGCCGTAGCTCGGGATGCCGCGCGTGATGTCGCCGATCGGCTCGCGCGCGAGGAGCGCCACGCCGTTGTAGGTCTTCTGCCCGTGCCAGGCGCCGGCGAGACCCAGCTCGCTCGAGTTCGGCGCCCGGAAACTCGGCATCTACGAGCTTCGTTTCCTGCAGGCCCAGCACGTCGAGCCGGGTCGCGGCCAGCCACTCTCTGAGGTGCGGCAGGCGCACCCTGAGCGAGTTGACGTTCCAGGTCGCGACCGTGAGTTCGGCGACGCTCATGCGGCGATGCCGTCCTGCACCAGCAGCGGCCGCACCTCGGGCCGCCGGCCGCGGAAGGCGATGAAGGCCTCCATCTGGTCGCGGCTGCCGCCCTGCGAGAGCACCTCGGCGAGGAAGCGGTCGGCGGTGGCCGAGTCGAACACGCCCGCCTCGGCGAAGGCCGCGAAGGCGTCGGCGGCCAGCACCTCGGCCCACTTGTAGCTGTAGTAGCCGGCGGCGTAGGCGCCCGAGAACACGTGCGTGAAGCTGTTCGCGAAGCGGTTGCAGGCGGGCGGTCGCACGACCCCGACCTGGGCGCGCACCGCGGCGATGACCTCGGCGAGCGCGGCCGCGTCGGCGGACGTTGCGCGCGCGTGCAGCCTGAAGTCCATGAGCGCGAACTCGAGCTGGCGCGCGGCGGCGAGCCCGGCATGGAAGGTGCGCGTACCGAGCAGCCGCGTGAGCAGCTCCTGCGGCAGCGCCTCGCCGGTCGTCACGTGCGCCGAGACCAGCGGCAGCACCTCGGGGCGCCAGGCCCAGTGCTCCATCAGCTGGCTCGGCAGTTCGACCGCATCCCACGGCACGCCGTTGATGCCGGCGACGCTCGGGTAGTCGATGCGCGTCAGCAGGTGGTGCAGCGTGTGGCCGAACTCGTGGAACAGCGTCACGACGTCCGAGTGGGTCAGCAGCGCCGGCTGGCCGGCGGCCGGCGGCGTGAAGTTGCACACCAGATTCGCGACCGGCAGCGCCGTGCCGCTCGCGAGGCGCTTCCTCACCGTGACCTCGCCCATCCACGCGCCGCCGCGCTTGTGCTCGCGCGCGTAGAGGTCGGTGTAGAAGCCGCCGAGCGGCGTGCCGTCGCGATCCGTGATCTCGTAGTAGCGCGCGTCCTCGTGCCACACGGCGACGCCCGGCCGCTGCGACAGGCGGATGCCGTACAGCCGCTCGGCGATCGCAAACAGCCCGTCGAGCACGCGCGGCAGCGGGAACCACGGCCGGAGCGCCTCCTCCGAGACCGCGTGCCGCGCCAGGCGCAGCTTCTCGGCGTAGTACGGCACGTCCCAGGCGGCGAGCGCGTGGCCGGCGAAGGCCTCGAGCGCGGCGAGCTCGCGCCGCGCCGCCGGCACGTAGTGCGCGGCGAGCTCCTCGAGAAAGCCGATGACCTCGTCCACCGTCGAGGCCATCTTGGTCGCGAGCGACAGCTCCGCGAAGTTGCCAAAGCCGAGGATCTCGGCCGCCTCGTGCCTGAGGCGCAGGATCTCGGCCATCGTCGGGCCGTTGTCGAAGCGTCCGGCCTGTGGTCCCTGGTCAGAGGCGCGCGTGACCCAGGCCTCGTAGAACTCGCGGCGCAGCTCGGCCGAATCCGCATGGGTGAGCACGGCGACGTAGGTCGGCTGGTCGAGCGTGAACAGCCAGCCTGTACGGTCGCGCTCGCGCGCGGTGCGCGCCGCGCGCTCGACGACGTGCGCCGGCAGTCCCGCGAGCTGCGACTCCTCGCCCACCCCGCGTGACCACGCCTGCGTCGCGTCGAGCACCTGCTCCTCGAACTTCGAGTGCAGCCCCGACAGCTCCTGCATCAGCGCCTTGAAGCGCGCCTTCGGCGCCTCCGGCAGCTGCACGCCGGCGAGGCGGAACTCCCGCAGCGCCGAGTCGAGCACCTGGCGCTGCGTCGACGACAGGCGCGCGCCCTCGCGCGCGCGGATCGCCTCGTAGGCCGCGGCGAGCGTCGCGTTCTGGCCGACCTCGGTCTGGTACTCGGCGAGCAGCGGCAGGCAGGCGTTGTAGGCGGCGCGCAGCTCCTCGGAGTTGACGACGGCATTCAGGTGGCTCACCGGCGCGAACACCGTGTTGAGGCGATGCTGCAGCTCCTCGAAGGGCTCGACCAGGGTGGCGAAGCTGGGCTCGGGCTGGGCGAGGAGCTCGGCAAGGCGCTTTCGGTTGGCCGCGAGCTGGGCCCGGACCGCAGGCTCGGCGTCGGCCGGGCGGATCGCGGCGTAGTCGGGCAGGTCGGCGGTGGCGAGCAGCGGGTTCGGCATCGGTGCTCCGGGGCGGAAGGGCGATCCTAGCAGAGGCGGTTTTGCGTCCGTATATGATGGCGGCATCGGCCCCCAAGACAAGGTCAGCGAGCAGCCCGATGCCGGTGCACTACGACTACATCGCGATCGGCGGCGGCAGCGGCGGACTGGCGAGCGCGCAGCGCGCCGCCGAGTATGGCGCCCGCGCCGCGGTCATCGAGCCCGGCCGCCTCGGCGGCACCTGCGTCAACGTCGGCTGCGTGCCGAAGAAGCTCATGTGGACCGCGGCCGCGCTCGCGCACGCGCTCGAGGACGCGCGCGGCTACGGCTTCGACCTCGCCGTCCACGGCCACGACTGGGCCCGGCTCAAGGCGGCGCGCGACGCCTACGTCGCGCGCCTCAACGCCATCTACGCGGCGAACCTCGAGAACAAGAAAGTCGCGTGGCTGAAGGGTGCGGCGCGCTTTCTCGACGCGCACACGCTCAGCGTCGGCGACGCGGTGGTGACCGCGCCGCACATCGTGATCGCGACCGGCGGCCGGCCGAGCGTGCCGGCGCTGCCGGGTGCCGAGCTCGGCATCAGCTCGGACGGCTTCTTCGAGCTGCCGGCGCGGCCGCAGAGCGTCGCGATCGTCGGCTCCGGCTACATCGCCGCCGAGCTCGCGGGCGTGTTCGCCGCGCTCGGCAGCCGCGTCAGCGCCTTCGTGCGCCATGACCGGCTGCTCAGGAACTTCGACGTCATGCTGTCGGCCGCGCTCGGCCGCGAGATGGCGGCCGCCGGCATCGAGCTTGTGCCGCACGCGGTGCCGGCGGCGCTGGCGCGCACGCCCTCCGGCCACGAGCTCCGGCTGGCCGACGGCCGCGCCTTCGGCGGCTTCGACTGCGTGCTGTGGGCGATCGGCCGCGAGCCCGCCAGCGACCGGCTCGGGCTCGACGACGCCGGCGTCGCGCTCTATGACGACGGCTTCGTGATCACCGACAAGTTCCAGAACACCAATGTCGCGGGCGTCTACGCGATCGGCGACGTCACCGGCCGCGAGGCGCTGACGCCGGTCGCGATCGCCGCCGGCCGGCGCCTCGCCGACCGGCTGTTCGGCGGCAAGCCCGAGCGGCACCTTGACTACGAGCTGATCCCGACGGTGATCTTCTCGCACCCGCCGATCGGCAGCGTCGGCCTCACCGAGGCGGCGGCGCGCGAGCTCCACGGCGCGGCGGTCAGGACCTACAGCGCCGGCTTCGTGCCGATGTACCACGCGCTCACCGAGGCCAAGCACCGCGTCGAACTCAAGCTGGTCTGCACCGGCGCCGACGAGCGGATCGTCGGTCTGCACATCATCGGTCACGGCGCCGACGAGATGCTGCAGGGCTTCGCGGTGGCGGTGAAGATGGGCGCCACCAAGCGCGACTTCGACGACACGGTGGCGATCCACCCGACGGTCGCCGAAGAACTCGTGACGCTGCGCTGACATGGACCACGCGCCCGTGCTGCGCCCGTACCGCGGTGTCCTGCCGACGCTCGGCGCGCGCGTCTACGTCGATCCGCAGGCCTGCGTGATCGGCCAGGTCGCGCTCGGCGACGATGTTTCGGTGTGGCCGATGGCGGTGCTCCGCGGCGACGTGAACACGATCCGGCTCGGCGACCGCAGCAACGTCCAGGACGGCTGCGTGCTGCACGTGACGCACGACGGCCCGTACTCGCCGGGCGGCCTGCCGCTCGCGATCGGCGCCGACGTCACCATTGGCCACCACGCGACGCTGCACGCCTGCACGCTCGGCAACCGGATCCTGGTCGGCATGGGCGCGATCGTGCTCGACGGCGCGGTCATCGAGGACGAGGTCATCATCGGCGCCGGCGCGGTTGTGCCGCCGCGCAAGCGCGTGCCATCGCGCACGCTGTGGGTCGGCAATCCCGCGCGCCAGCTGCGCGAGCTCACGGCGCGGGAACTCGAGCAGTTCGCCTACCTGTCGCGGCACTACGTCCGCATCAAGGATGGCTACCTCGGTGCCGCTACGCCGGGTTCGTGACGCTCGAGGTCAACAGCTCGAGCACCGGCCGCGTCTGCGGACGGATGCCGCGCCAGATCAGAAACGACTCCGCCGCCTGCTCGACCAGCATGCCCCAGCCCTTGTAGGCGGCCTTCGCGCCGCGCTCGCGTGCGTAGCGCGTGAACGGCGTCTCGCCCTTGCTGTAGGCCATGTCGTAGCACACCGTGCCGGCGCCGATCGCGGCCGGCGCCAGCGGTGGCACGCTGCCCTCGAGGCTCGCCGAGGTGCCATTGATGACGAGGTCGAAGGGCGCCGCCTCGACGTTGTCGAAGCCGCTCGCGACCAGCGGGCCGAAGCCCGCGAACTCGGTCACCAGCTGCTGCGCCCGGCTGACGGTGCGGTTGGCGATCGCGACGAGCCTGGGCTTGCGCTCGAGCAGCGGCCCGAGCACGCCGCGGGTCGCCCCGCCCGCGCCGAGGATCAGGATGCGCATACCCGCGAGCGCGAGGCCGAGGTTGGCCTCGAGGTCGGCCACGAGGCCGATGCCGTCGGTGTTATCGCCGACGAGCTCGCCGGAGGCCTTGCGGCGGATGGTGTTGACGGCGCCGGCCTCGGCAGCGCGCGGCGTGAGCTCGTTCACGAGCTCGGCGGCCGCGGGCTTGTGCGGCACGGTGATGTTGAGGCCCATGCCGCCGTCGATGAAGAACTGCAGCGCCTCGGCGCGGAACCGCTCCGGCGGCACGTCGATCAGCCGGTATTGCATGTGCTGCAGCGTCGCGCGCGCGAACATGCCGTGGATGAACGGCGACCAACTGTGGCTGACGGGGTGGCCCATCAGCGCATAGCGATCCGGTGCCGCGGCGTTCACCGCGCGGCGCTCTCCGCGAGCCAGCGGGCCGCTGCCTTCGCGTAGTACGTCAGGATACCGTCGGCGCCGGCGCGCTTGATGCCGCCGAGCGCCTCCATGACGACCGCGCGCTCGTCGAGCCAGCCGTTCTGCGCGGCCGCCTTCAGCATCGCGTACTCGCCGCTGACCTGGTAGACGAAGGTCGGCGCGCCGAACTCGTCCTTGATCCGCCGGACGATGTCGAGGTACGGCATGCCCGGCTTGATCATCACCATGTCGGCGCCTTCCTCGAGATCGAGCGCGACCTCGTAGAGGGCCTCGTCGCTGTTGGCCGGGTCCATCTGGTAGGTGTACTTGTCGGCCTTGCCGAGCGTGGCGGAGGAGCCGACCGCGTCGCGGAATGGCCCGTAGAACGCCGAGGCGTACTTCGCCGAGTAGGCGAGGATGCGGGTGTGGATGTGACCCGCCGCCTCGAGGGCGTCGCGCAGCCGGCCGATGCGGCCGTCCATCATGTCCGACGGCGCGACCACCTCGGCGCCGGCGGCCGCGTGCGACAGCGCCTGCTTGACGAGCACGGCGACGGTCTCGTCATTCACGACGTAGCCGGCCGCGTCGATGATGCCGTCCTGGCCGTGAGTCGTGTACGGATCGAGCGCGACGTCGGTGATCACGCCGAGCGCCGGCGTCGCCGCCTTGACGGCACGCACCGCGCGCTGCACGAGCCCGTCCGGGTTCCAGGCCTCGCGGCCGTCGAGCGACTTGGTGGCCGGGTCCGGCACCGGAAACAGCGCGAGCGCCGGGATGCCGAGCGCGACGAGCTCGTGGGCCTCCTTGACCAGCTCGTCGATGCTGACGCGCTCCACACCCGGCATCGACGGCACCGGCACGCGCTCCCCGCGTCCCTCGATGACGAACATCGGATAGATGAGGTCGTCGGTCGTGAGCCGGGTCTCGCGCATCAGCCGCCGCGAAAACACGTCGCGGCGCATGCGCCGCATGCGCACGCGCGGGTAGGAGCCTGGGATCGGACGCATATTCAACCTCCGGGGCGGTTCGGCCGGACCGCGACCGCAACCTGCGATCTCAGCACAAGCGCCGCCGCGCTTCCATACGGGGCCGCCGGCCGCTCATTCCGGCACCAGCCAGCTGACGCGCCAGCGGCCGCGACCGGCTGCCGCCAGTTTAGCGTGCAGCCACGGCAGCGCCGGGGCCAGCCGCTGGTCGAGCTGCCACGGCGGGTTGACGATCAGCATGCCGGCGCCGTTGAGCCCGCCGGGCGAGTCGTCGCGCTCGACCGTGAGCTCGGCGACCAGCTGGTGCCGGATGCCCGAGGCCGCCATCCGGGCCAGGAAGCGGCCGTCCGCGGCGCCGGCCTTGATCGGGTACCACGCCGCGTACACGCCGGTCGGCCAGCGCGCGTGCGCGGCGATGAGCGCCCGCTCGAGCCGCTCGAACTCGTCGGGCGCCTCGTACGGCGGGTCGATCAGCACGAGGCCGCGCTTCTCGCGCGGCGGCAGGAGCGCCGTCAGCGCCTCGTAGCCGTCGCGCTCGTGCACCTGGGCACGCGGATGGCCGCGGACCATTGCCCGCAGCGCGTCGGCCTCGCGCGGCTCGAGTTCGCACAGCGCCGCCCGGTCGTCGCCGCGCAGCAGCGACACCGCGATGCGCGGCGACCCGGGGTAGGCGACCAGGTGGCCTTCCTCGTAGCCGAGCTCGCGGACCAGGTCGAGGTAGCGGCCGACCGCCGGCGGCGCGCCGGTGGCGTCGAGCAGCCGCCCGATCCCGTCCCGGTACTCCGCGGCGCGCTGCGTTTCCGGGGCAGCGAGCAGGTAGTTGCCGCGGCCGGCATGGCTGTCCATGTAGAAGTACGGGGCCGGCTTGCGGCCTAGATGATCGAGCGCGGCGATCAGCGTCACGTGCTTCAGGACGTCGGCAAAATTACCCGCGTGGTAAGCGTGGCGGTAGTTCATGGAAGAAGCTTACCGCGCGCAGCCGATGCCGGCCGCACCGATCCGGGAGAGCCGGGTTCCCGCGGCGCGGGCGGCGCCGGCCGGAGTCCCTGCGGGCAAACGCCGGGGGACGCGAGCGCCGTTCAGCAGCGGCGCCCCGCTCGCGAGTACCTACTGGACGATGCCTGGCGACGGCGCCATGACGACGATTTCGGAATCGACGCCCTTGACGCCGGCGACGCGACCGGCCGCCCATTCAGCGGCTGCCCGGACTTCCGGGCTGTCGACCTGCCCTGCCAGGCTCACATAGCCATCGTGAACCGCGACGCGCAGCGCGCTCACGTCGACCAGACGCTCCCATCTCAGCTGATTGAGGACCTGATCCTGCAGTTCGATGTCGGTTGTCATGTGCCTAACCCCCCGCCCCACGGACGGAGCCGCATGGCCGATACAGGCGGCCACAGCGCCAAAATACGCCTCGGACCTGCAGCCGCAATCCGGTGTCGCTGCAGCGGGCCGATCGAATCCGATAGTCTTTGTCGCGTTTTTATCGCGGAAACGCGCGTCCCGGGCGCGCGGCACTATGACAGTGCATCGCGGCACGGGCGCGGGTCCCGGATCGCGCCGTGACCGTCGGGCAGAGGCGGCGGCGGTCGCCTGGCGGGGGCCACCGGGCCACAGGTCCGGCCGCGTCGCGCGGCCGGACCCCGGCGAGCGCGACGCTAGTGGTCGGTGCGCAGCAGCGCCGCCTGCGACGGCCCGGAGCCGTTGTCCTGGCTCACGATCATGAGGCCCAGTGCCGGCGAGGTCTGCCACTGCACCGGGTCGATCGCCACCGGCACCGCGCCCGAGACACCCGGCGGCACGGTGAAGTAGAGCGCGTTCGTGATCGACGGCGAGAACGCGTTGAACGTCGCCGAGCCCGGCACCTGCGTCGCATCGTCGCCCGAGTACGCCGAGTAGGTGAACAGCGGATTGGCCGCCGTCACGCCGATCTGCGAGGCGAGCACCGGCAAGAGCAGCGTCGAGCCGTCGGTCGGCGCGTCGACCTGGTTGACGACCGCCGTGCCGGCGGCGACGTTGATGACCAGTACGCCCGGCACGCCGCTGAAGGTGCCGGTCGTGTAGTAGCCGAAGTCGCCGGTCACGAGCGCGTAGTCGGGCACGCCCGAGGTGTTGCCGCTGAGGAACAGGTCGATCTCGAAGGTGGCAAGCGCCGCGTTCGAGAAGCGCGTCCAGGTGTTGATCGCGAATACCAGGAAGACGTCGCTGCCGTACGGGTTCGACTGCACGCCGATCGCCCGGGTGTCGAAGTACGCCAGGCCCGTCGGCGAGCTCGCGAGCCCCCACGCGTAGAAGTCGGCACTGCCGGTGATCGCGCCGCCGAAGTTGCTGAGCCGGAGGCTGGCGCCCGGGTGTTTCGGCGAGAGGTGGCCCTGCAGGTCGGCGTCGACGTTGGAGCGAGCCCGCGTCGTGAGGTAGTAGGGGATCGTCAGCGACGGTGCGCTCGAGCCGCCCGCCGGCGTCAGCACGATGTAACCGGCGGCGTCCTCGTAGAGGTCGTTGCCGTTGACGTCGTGCGTGGCGCCGACGGTCGCGACCGGCACGTGCAGCGTCACGTTGAGGTCGGCCGTGTCGTTGCCGTCGACCGTCAGCGACGTGCGGCCGAGCGTCACGGTGTGCGGCACGCCGGTCGCTGTCGCGGCCGGGCTGTAGCTGACGTTGAAGCGGACGTGGCTGGCGCCGTGGTTCCTGATCGTCAGCGTGCGCGTGTCGCTGTAGTTGCGCGTCGACTCCTCAAAGCCGAATGACAGCGAGGCGTTGCCGTCCTGGTCCTCGGCCACGACCTGCGTCGCCGTCGAGCCCACCGGCTCGATGACGCCCGCGCCCGACAGGCGCGGATCGGCATCGGTGAGCAGGCCGGGATTGGAGGCCTGCACGATCGCGGCCTCGATCGAGTGCTCGTGCCAGCCCTGGTGCGCCTCGCGTGTCAGCGCGGCGACGCCGGCGACGTGCGGCGTCGCCATCGAGGTGCCGCTCTCGGTGACCGCGCCGTTGCCGGAGCCGGAGGCGACCGAGACGATCGCGACGCCGGGCGCGCTGACGTTCGGCTTGAATGCGCTGTCGCCGAAGCGCGGCCCGCCGGAGCTGAAGGAGGCGAGCGTCTCGAAGGTGGGGTTGGAGACATTGGCCGGCGTCAGCATCGCCGTGGGCGAGGCGCCGGCGGCCAGCCATTTCGGCGTATCGCTCTGCAGCAGTTCGATGAACGGCAGCGTCACGCCCGGGATCGCCGGGTTGAAGTAGCCGGCGGCGTTGTTGACAACGCCGATGGCGACCGCGCCGTTCTGCGCGGCGAGCGTGGCCTTGGAGACGAACGTGCAAGTGCCGCGCGAGACGACGACCAGCGCGCCGGTCGCGCCGCCCGCCGGGTAGTCGCTCTGGCTGCAGCCAAGCGCGAGCCCGCTGCCGCTCGTGAGCACGACGACCGGCACGCTGCCCGCCGGCAGCGCCGCGCTGTCGGCCTCGACGCCGGAAACCGTCGCGCCGGACGGCGCGAGCGCGATCCGCGTGCCGGCGAGGCTCGAGCGCGCATCCATCGCCGCGGCGGCTATGACGTGCGTGCCCGAGGCGGGCGTACCGGCGATGTACGGTGCCGGCCCCTCGTTGCCCGCGGCGGCGACCACGATGATGCCGGCGCTCGCGGCATTGCTCGCGGCGATCGCATCGGCGCTGTCGGCGGTGCCGTACGGCGCGCCGAGCGACATGCTGATGACGTCCATGTGGTTCGCGACCGCCCAGTCGATCCCCTCGGTGACGACGTTGGTCGAGCCGGTGCAGCCGAACACGCGGACCGCGTACAGGTCGGCCTTCGGCGCGACGCCGGGGCCGATGCCGAACTGCGTGGCCGTGTAGGCGGCCGGGGAATACGGCCCCGTGTAGGTGGCGCCGTTGGCGACGCCGAAGCCGGCCGCGGTGCCGGACACGTGGCTGCCGTGGCCGTTGCAGTCGAGCGGGTTCGGGTCCGGCATCGGCACGCTGGTCGGATCGTCGGCGTTGTATGCGTCGCCGACGAGGTCGATGCCGCCCTTGACCTTCGGCGCGTTCGGTCCGAACAGCGTCGGATCGGCCGGCAGCGTGCTCGTGGCGGCGGCGGCCGCGAACGCGGCGACCGTGCCGGGTCCGCCGAAATCGGCGTGCGTGTAGTCGATGCCGGTATCGATGATCGCGATCTTCACGCCCTCGCCGCGCAAATGCGGGTGTCCGACCCAGACCTCCGGCGCGCCGATGTACGGCACGCTGACGGCGTTGCTGAGGCGGTAGGTGTTGACGTGGTGCACGGAGCGCACCCCCGGCAGCGAGGCGAGCGCCGCAATCTGGCTGCGCTCGATCATCACCGCGACGCCGTTGAGCGCGTGGTGGTACTCGGCGACGACGCGCCCGCCCAGGCCCTCGATCGCCGGACGTATTGCGACGTGCTCGCTGTGCGCCGTCGCGACGATCGCGCTCTCCTGCTCCGCCGTCAGCGTGTGCGTCGGCGACAGCGCGCGCGCTTCGGCGACGGAGTCCGACTGCAGGCGGACGACGATCTTGAGCTGCGCATTGCGGCTGAACTGCTGCGCCGCCTGCTTGACGGCGGGCGTGCCGGTCGCGTAGCGCGCGAGGCGCGACGGGGTGTCGGCGGCGCGCGCGGCATCGGTCAGCGCGCCGGCGGTGACGACCGCGAGCAGCGCGAGCGTCGCGGCGCGGGAGCAATGGCCGCGCAGTGCCCGCCGAACGGTGTGGATCGAGCGCCCGGAGAGAGTGAGCATCGAAGTCCCCTTATTATGTTCAATCCATGGCGGCGACGCGCATCGCCGCGTCCGCTGCCTGCGATTCCGGCGAGCCGCAGGCTGCCGACATTAAGCCTTCGCGACTCGGCGGCGCAACGGTGCCGCGCCGCCGTCACCATTCCGCAATCGCGTTGTCATGGGGAGGCGCGCGGCGGCGGCGGCAACTGTCAGTCGCCGGCTTCGCCGAGCCAGTCGCGCGGCCGCAGGTAGTCGCTATGGAGGCGCGCCTCCGGCGAGCCCGGCTCCGGGTGCCAGTCGTACTCGAAGCGCACCAGCGGCGGCAACGACATCAGGATCGACTCGGCGCGACCGCCCGACTGCAGCCCGAAGGTCGTGCCGCGGTCGTAGACGAGGTTGAACTCGACGTAGCGGCCGCGCCGGTAGAGCTGGAACTGGCGCTCGCGCTCGCCATAGGCGGTGTCGCGTCGCCGCTCGACGATCGGCAAGTAGCCGGCGAGGAACGCATCGCCCACCGCACGCAGGAACTCGAACGAGCGCTCGAAACCCCACGCTGACAGATCGTCGAAGAACAATCCGCCCACGCCGCGCGCCTCGCCGCGGTGCTTCAAGTGGAAGTAGCGGTCACACCAGTCCTTGTAGCGTGGGTAGACGTCGGCGCCGAACGGCGCGCAGGTATCGCGCGCGACACGGTGCCAGTGACGCACGTCCTCATCGACGGGATAGTAGGGCGTCAGGTCGAAGCCGCCGCCGAACCACCAGGCCGCCGGCTGCCCGTCCTTCTCGGCGATGAAAAAACGCACGTTCATGTGCGTGGTCGGCACGTAGGGATTCCACGGGTGCAGCACCAGCGACACGCCCATCGCCTCGAACGCGGCGCCGGCGAGCTCGGGCCGTTCGAGCGTCGCCGACGGCGGCAGGCCGTGCCCCATGACGTGCGAGTAGCCGACGCCGCCCTGCTCGAGCAGCCGGCCGTGGCGCAGCACGCGGCTCTCGCCGCCGCCGCCGCCGGGCCGCTGCCAGGCGTCGGCCCGGAAGCGCCCGCCGCCGTCGACGCTCTCGAGTGACGCGGTGATGCGCTGCTGCAGGCCTCGCAGGTAGTCGCGGACCGCGGTCTTGCCGGTGTGCATGCGCCAAGTATGACCGAAGGCCGGCCCGGTCCGGTCAGCGCGCGGGCTTCCTGCCCGCGGGCTTGGCGGTGGCCACCTTCTTGCGCGCCGGACGCGCGGCCGGCTTGGCCGTCGACTTTGCCGCGGCCTTCCTCGGCGCCGGCTTCGCCTTTGGCGCGGCCGGCGCCGCGATCGCCGCGGTCGTCGCGGTCGTCGCGGCGCGGGTGCGACCCTTGACCGGCGGCGGCGCGGCGGCGGCTGCCGCGGCCGGGGCGGCGGCGGTCTTGGCGGCGGCCTTGCGGCGGCCGAAGCGGCTCGTGCCCCTGAGCGGTGCCGCGGCAATCAGCGTGCGGCACTCCTCGAGCGTCAGGCTCGCCGGCTCCCGGTCCTTGGGGATGCGCGCATTGCGCTTGCCATCGGTGAGGTACGGGCCGTAGCGGCCGTGCAGCACCTGGATGTTGTCGACGCCGTAGTCGCGGATCAGGCGCGCGGCGTCGGCGCGCTGCTTCTCCTCGATCAGCTCCACGGCGCGCGGGAACTCGACCATGTACGGGTCGTCGGTCTTGATCGACACGTACTTGGCGCCGTACTTGACGTAGGGCCCGAAGCGGCCGATGCCGACCGACACCGTCTCGCCGCTCGGCAGCTCGCCGAGCGCACGCGGCAGGGTGAAGAGCTTGAGCGCCTCGGCGAGCGTGATCGAGTCCATCTTCTGGCCGGGACGCAGGCCGGCGAACTTCGGCTTCTCGACGTCGTCCTTGGTGCCGAGCTGCACGAACGGGCCGTACTGGCCGATGCGCACGCTGACCGGCCGGCCGCTGCCGGGGTCGGTGCCGAGCTGGCGCGCCTGCGCGACCTCCTCGCGGCTGACGGTCTTCTCGATGTCGCGGACGCGGTCGATGAACGGGCGCCAGAAGGCCGTCAGCACCGGCACCCACTCCTTGTCGCCGCGCGAGATGTCGTCGAGGTCGTCCTCGAGCCGGGCCGTGAACTCGTAGTCGACGTACTGCGGGAAGAACCGCACCAGGAAGCTCGACACGATCTTGCCGGTGTCGGTCGGCACGAAGTTGCGGCGCTCGTCCTCGACGTACTTGCGCGCGCGCAGCGTCTCGATGATCGCGGCGTAGGTCGACGGCCGGCCGATGCCGCGCTCCTCGAGCGCCTTGACGAGGCCGGCCTCGGTGTAGCGCGGCGGCGGCTCGGTGAAGTGCTGCTCGGGGTTCAGCGTCACGAGCCGCGCGACGTCGCCGGCCGCGAGCGGCGGCAGGCGCCCGCCGTCCTCGGCGTCGTCGTCGTCGTTGCGGTCGACCTCGTAGGCGGCGAGGTAGCCGGGCTTGACGAGCGTCGAGCCGCTGGCGCGCACGACGCCGGCCGGCGCGCCGCCGGCGGGCGTGCCGCCGGGGTGCAGCGTCACGGTAACCTGCTCGAACAGCGCATTGGTCATCTGCGAGGCGATCGTGCGCTTCCAGATCAGGTCGTACAGGCGCCACATGTCGTCGTCGATGTGGCCCTTGAGCTTGTCGGGCGTGTTGGCGGCGAGGGTCGGGCGGATGCCCTCGTGCGCCTCCTGGGCGTTCTTCTGCTTGCTGGCGTAGGTGCGCGGCGCCTCGGGCAGCGCCTCCTTGCCGTACAGAGCGCCGATCGTCTCGCGGATCTGGCCGATCGCCTCGGTCGACAGCGAGGTCGAGTCGGTGCGCATGTAGGTGATCAGGCCGACAGGCCCCTCGCCGAAGTCGACACCCTCGTAGAGCTTCTGCGCGAGCTGCATGGTGCGCCGGGCGCTGAAGCCGAGGCGGTTGGCGGCGGCCTGCTGCAGCGTCGAGGTCCGGAACGGCGCCTGCGGGCTGCGCGAGCGCGGCCGGGCCTCGACGCTGGCGACCTTGAGGCGCCCGCCGCAGGCCGTTGCCAGGCGCCGCTCGGCGTCGCGCGCCGCGGCCTCGGTAGTGATGCTGAAGCGGCCCTTGGCGACGTCGGCCTCGATCTTCCGGCCGTCGACCTCCACGACCCGCGCGCGGAACGGCTGACCGTCCTTCTCCGCCTCGACCTCGAGCGTCCAGTACTCCTGGCGCTGGAAGGCGACGATCTCGGCCTCGCGGTCGCAGATGAGCCTGAGCGCGACGCTCTGCACGCGGCCCGCCGACAGCCCCGGCATGATCTTCTTCCACAAGAGCGGCGACAGGTTGAAGCCGACCAGGTAGTCGAGCGCGCGGCGCGCCTGCTGCGCGTTGACGAGCGGCTTGGACAGCTTCTCCGGCGAGGCGACCGCCTTCTGGATCTCGTTCTTGGTGATCTCGAAGAACTTGGCGCGGTGGACGAGCTTGTCCTTGAGGACGCCGCGCTCCTTGAGGATCTCGTACAGGTGCCAGGAGATCGCCTCGCCCTCGCGGTCCGGGTCGGTCGCGAGGTACAGC
Source organism: uncultured Pseudomonadota bacterium (assembly GCA_963727685.1). Classification (GTDB taxonomy): domain Bacteria; phylum Pseudomonadota; class Gammaproteobacteria; order Steroidobacterales; family Steroidobacteraceae; genus CAIKZZ01. The sequence goes on along the minus strand of CAVSGY010000009.1, from coordinate 637,141 downwards.
GAGTCGGCCTTGCGCATCGCGCGCTCAATCGCGTCGACGTGCTTGGTGTTGCGCTCGATCAGCTCGTAGCGCATGCGGAAGCTGTTCTCGGTGTCGACCGCGCCTTCCTTCGGCACCAGGTCGCGCACGTGGCCATAGGAGGCCAGCACCTCGAAGTCCTTGCCCAGGTACTTCTTGATGGTCTTGGCCTTGGCCGGCGACTCGACGATGACGAGATTCGTGCTCATGGCTCCAAAAAAACTGAACCGCGGACCTTAAGGCCGCGGCTCGTTTCTGCTACCGCCGCCCGCGCGGCCCCACCGCTAGTGCAGGGCGTCGGACTGTCCCTCGAATACCAGATCTTCCATGCGCTGGTAAGCCTGCTCCTGCCCGGGCTGGCTGAACAGGACCATGAGCACCACCCACTTGACCTGCTCGATGTCGATTTCCTCGGCCTCGAGCGCGAGCAGCCGGTCAATCACCAGCTCGCGCTGCTGGTTCGACAGGATGCCGATGTTCTCGAGCTGCAGGATGTAGCCCCGCACGTCCGGTGCCAGCCGCGCCTGTTCGTAGCCGCTGAACACCCGGAACGAGCGGGTGTGGGCGTCGCCGACCGGCGGCGCCTCGCCGGACAGGCCCTCAAGCCACTCGAGCGCGCGCTCGATGCCGCTCTCGGCGAAGCCGGCGTGCTCGAGCTCCTCGCGCAGCACGTCGCGGCTCGGCTGCGGGACAACATCGGATTCGAGATAGTTCTCGAACAGATAGATCAGGATATCGAGCACGTTGTCGTTCATCGGGTCTTTCATGTCGGGCGCCTCTGGGACGCGGCCACGACGCAGCGGCAGTTGCTGCCGGCGCCGGGCGCCCGCCGCTCCTCTGACGTGAGGAGCAGGAGCATGGAGAACGCGGTCTGGGCGGTGAAGCCCTTATGGGTGACCAACGTGTCGACGTCCGCCGGTTCGAAGCCGAGCGCATCTAACAGTATTTCCGCGGCCTTGTCCAACGGCAGGCAGGGCGCCGCGGCCGGCGATTCAACGTATTCGGCAGGCGGGATGCGGCTCGGGCCCGCTGGCGCGCCCGCGGGCGGAGCTCGCCGCGGGGGCCGCGGCGGCGCGGGCGGCCAACCGCCGCCCGCGGTCGCTCAGGGATTCTTGACCGGGTCGCCGACGTGCATTTCGCTGACGGCGGTCATGACGAGGCCGTAGCTCAGGTGATCGTAGGCCTTGAACACCATGAACGTGCCGGCGCGCTCGTTCGGCAGCCGGACCTTCTTGGCGAACGCGTCCTTGAGCGCGTTGGTGGCGGTGACCCCGCCCGGGCCGTGGTCCTTGACAGAATCCCCGCGTTGCCAGATCTCGAGCACGTTACCCGGCTCAAGGCCGTCGCGCGCGCCGCGGTTGACGATCACCACCTGGTACTGGCCGACAACGTTGGTGCCGCCGAGCATCGACATGATCTGGCCGCTGACCGGCCGCGACGGCGGGTGCGGCACGAAGTCGAGCGGCACGTCGAGCGCCTCCGCGATCAGGCGGTCGCCGTCGAGCATCTCGCGCGCCGACTCGACCACCACGAGCTTCGCGAGGTCATCCTTGCCGGGACCGCCGGCATAGACGAGTCGTGCGCGGCCGGCGTAGATGCCCTGATAGCCGACGAACTTGTGGGTCTCCGGATCCTTGAGCGCGTCGCCGACGTGCACGACGCTGAAGCGCGTGCCGGGCTCGGCGCTCGTGATGCCGCGCACGTACAGCGTGTCGTCGACGCCGGCGGCCACATGGTTGTTGCGCAGCCCGACGATGTACGGCAGCTTGTCGGCCTGTTCTTTCGCGATGATGCTGGGCTTGGACATGAAGGCGGCGACGATCTCGAACGGGATCGCCGGGATCGCCTCGCTGAGCGGCAGCCCGCGGACCTGCGGCTCCAGGCGCGTCTGCTCGCCGCGCTCGACGCGGATCTCGGGGCGCATCTGCCCGTTGCCGCCGTCGACGTAGACGAGATGCAGCGTGTCGCCGGGGTAAATCCGGTGCGGGTTCTTGATATCCGGGTTCAGATACCAAATCTCCGGCCAGTACCACGGCTGGCTGAGGTACTTCGAGGCGATGCCCCAGAGCGTGTCGCCCTTCTGGACGGTGTAGCTCGACGGCGCATCGGGCGCGAGCGGCACCGAGGTGCTGCGGCCGGCGGCCGGCGCGGCGGGGTCGGCCGCCAGGGCCAGCGGACCGAGCAGCGCGCCGAGCACGAGGAAGCCTGCAAAATGGCGAAGGTTTTTCATGGAGTTACATGTCCGCGTCCGGACCCTGCGAGAGGCCCATCCAGTTGAGACCCGATGCGGCCCGCCGCCCTATAATTGCTCCAGGTCGAGCCCAGGCAGGCGACATTAAGTCCAATACCATTCAAACTTTAGCAGCATTATTGCGCTGGTTGCACGAAATCCCCCACCCATAAACATGACGCGCCTCACGATTCTGGAATATCCCGACCCGCGACTCCGGACCCGTGCCACCCCAGTCGCCACGGTCGACGACTCGGTCCGCCAGCTGGTCGACGACATGCTGGAGACGATGTATGCGGCCAAGGGCGTCGGCCTCGCCGCCACCCAGGTCAACGTCCATCGCCGCATCCTGGTCGCCGACGTGTCCGAAGAGAAGAACGCGCCGCTCATATTCGTCAACCCCGAGATCCTCAGCCGCGAGGAGACCGGCACGATGCAGGAGGGCTGCCTGTCGGTGCCGGGCTTCTTCGAGGACGTCGAGCGCGCCCACCGGGTCCGAGTCCGCGCCCTGGGCCGCGACGGCGAGGTGTTCGAGATGCACGCCGCGGGACTGCTCGCGGTCTGCGTCCAGCACGAGATCGATCACCTCGAGGGGAAGCTGTTCGTCGACTATCTGTCGGAGCTGAAGCGCACGCGCATCCGCAAGAAGCTGGAGCGGGAGCAGCGCCAGCGCAGCACCGATCCCGCCCGTCCGCGCGCGCCGGCGATCTGAGGCGTGCCGCTCGCGGTCGTCTACGCCGGCACACCGGAGTTCGCGGTGCCGGCGCTCGAGGCGCTCGTCGCCGCCGGCCACCGGCTGCTCGCCGTCTATACCCAGCCCGACCGCCCGGCCGGCCGCGGTCGCGCCGTGAGCCCCCCAGCGGTCAAGCGCCGCGCGCTCGAGCTCGGCCTGCCGGTGCGCCAGCCGGCGACATTGCGGGACGAGGCGGCCGCCGCCGCGCTCGCTGCGCTCGCGCCCGAAGTGATGGTGGTTGCGGCCTACGGCCTGTTGCTGCCACCGGCGGTGCTCGCGGTGCCGCGCCTCGGCTGCATCAACATCCACGCCTCCTTGCTGCCGCGCTGGCGCGGCGCGGCGCCGGTCCAGCGCGCGCTGCTCGCCGGTGACGAGCTGACCGGCGTGTCGATCATGCGTATGGAGGCGGGGCTCGACACGGGCCCGGTCTACGCCACCGAGCGTGTCGTGATCGGGCCGCGCGACACTTCGGCAGCGCTGACGACACGCCTCGCCGAGGTGGGCGCGCACGCGCTCATTGTGACGCTTGCCGCGCTCGAACACGACGCGCCGGTCGCGACGGCGCAGCCGGCCGAGGGGGTCACCTACGCCCGCAAGCTCGACAAGGCCGAGGCAGCGATCGACTGGGCCCGCGATGCCGCCGCCCTCGACCGTCAGGTGCGCGCGTTCGTGCCGTGGCCGGTCGCCGAGACGCGCTTGCGCGGCGCGCAGCTCAGGATCCACGCCGCCGAGCCCGCCGCCGGCACCGCCGACGCCCCGCCCGGCACGGTGCTCGCCGCTGGCGCCGGCGGCATCGAGGTCGCGACCGGGGCGGGCCGGCTGCGCCTGCTGCGCCTGCAGCTTGCCGGGCGCAGCGTGGTGAGCGCCGGCGAGTTCGCCGCCAGCGAGGCACGCCACGGGCCGCTCGTCGGCGAGCGCCTCGGCGGTGCGCCGTGAGCGACGGCTCGGCAAGCCGGGCGGCCGCCGTGCGCGCGGTCGCCGAGGTCATTGGCGCCGGCCACACGCTCGAGGCCGCGCTCGCGACGGCGGGCGCGGCGGCCGCCGACCGCGCGCTCGTGCAGGCGCTCGCGTTCGGCACGCTGCGCTTCGGCCATCGCCTCGCGCGCGTCGCCGCGGCACTGCTGGCGCGGCCGTGGGAGACCCAGGCGCCCGAGGTGCAGGCGCTGCTGCTGGTGGGCCTCTTTCAGCTCGAGTACGGTGAGGCGCCGCCGCACGCCGCGGTCAGCACCACGGTCGCCGCGGCACGCCGCGTCGGCGCCGAGCGCGCCGCCGGGATGGTCAACGCATGCCTGCGGCGCTTCCAGCGCGAACGGGTCGCGCTGCTCGCCAAGGCCGACACGACGCTCGGCGGACGCAGCTCGCACCCGGACTGGCTCGTCAGCGCGCTCAAGCGCGACTGGCCGGCGGACGCGTGGCAGGTCCTCGAGGCCGGCAACGAGCACCCGCCGCTCGTGCTGCGCGCCAACGCGCGGCGCGGCTCGACCGCGGCGCTGGCCGCCGAGCTTGCCGCGGCCGGCATCGCGAGCCGGCCGGTGTCGTTCGCGCCGCGCGCGCTCGTGCTCGAGCGCCCGCTCGATGTGCGCGAGCTGCCGGCGTTCGTCGCCGGGCGCTGCTCGGTGCAGGACGCGGCGGCACAGCTCGCCGCGCCGCTCCTCGCCGCGCGCCCCGGCGAGCGGGTGCTCGACGCCTGCGCCGCGCCCGGCGGCAAGGCCTGCCACCTGCTCGAGGAGGTGGCGGGGCTCGCCGAGCTCGTGGCGCTCGACCTCGACGCCGGGCGCGCCGCAAGGATCCGCGACAACCTCGCGCGGCTCGGGCTCGAGGCTACCGTCAAGGTCGGTGATGCGCTCGACCCGGCGACGCTCGCCGGCGAGCGTTACGACCGGATCCTGATCGACGCGCCGTGCTCTGGCACCGGGGTCATCCGCCGCCATCCGGACATCAAGTGGTTGCGCCGGCGCGAGGATCTGGCGCCGCTCGCCGCCCGCCAGCGCCACCTGCTGGACGCCCTGTGGCCGCTGTTGGCCCCCGGCGGGCGGCTCGTCTACGCGACCTGTTCGGTGCTGAAGGCCGAGAACGCGGCGGTCGTCGCCGCCTTCCTGGCGGCCACCCCCGGGGCGGTCGACGTCACGGAATCTGCTAGCCTTGCCCTGCCCGGTCTGCCGCCGCTGCCGGCGACGGCCGGCCCGGGCCTGGCGCTGCTGCCCGGACTGGCCGGCACCGACGGCTTCTACTACGCGTGCCTTGAGCGGCGCGCTCGCGGATCGTCCGACGTGACGGGACTCGCTGCTCGCTCGCCATGAAAGGAACTGTCGCCGCCCTCGACTGTACGCGCGGCCCGCGGTGGCGACGCCTCGCCGTGCCCGCGCTCGTGGCGCTCGCGGCGCTCGGGGCGGCGGCCCGCGCCGACGAGCTGCCGACGATCGACGACGGCGCGCGCTTCGACGTGCGCTCGGCCTACCTCGAGCCCGCCGAGCACGTCTACCAGCTGAACGCGACTCTCGACCTCGCGCTGTCGAAGAACGCCGAGCAGGCGATCCACGAGGGCGTGCCGGTGGTGCTCGAGCTAGACCTGAGCGTAGTGCGCAAGCGCCGCTACCTGCCGGACGTGGAGGTCGGCTCGCTGGCGCAGCGCTGGCAGATCCACTACCACGCGCTGTCGGAGCGCTACCTAGTCAACAACTTGAACAGCGGCCAGCAGACCTCGTACTCGTCGCTGGCGGCGGCGCTCGGCGCGCTGTCGGAGGTGCGCGGTCTGCCGGTCATCGACGAGGCGCTGATCGTGAAGGGCCAGCGCTACGAGGCCTCGCTCCGGGCGACGGCCGCGGTCGAAGGCGGGCTGCCGAACGCGCTGCGCTTCATCATCTTCTGGATCGACTGGAAGCGCACCACCGACTGGTACACCTGGACGGTGCGGCCATGAGCGCGCCGCCGCCCGAACTGCCGCTCAGGCCGCCGGCGGCGCCGTCGTCCGAGCCGCGGCCGGTCGCCGCCGCGCCGCCGCGCTCCAGCGCGCGGCGCGCCGCGCTGACGACCCTGACCGCGCTCGGCGTGCTCGCGAGCGTCGCCTCGCTCGTGCTGCTCGCGAGCACCGCGCAGGACGCGCACCTGTTCAACGAGCTGCAGCCATGGCTGCTGCTGATCAACGTCTCGGGCGTGTTCGTGCTGCTCGCGCTGATCACCCGCAAGCTCTACGAGCTCGCCCGCGACTGGCGCGCGCAGGTGCCGGGCTCGCGGATGAAGGCGCGCGCGGTGCTGATGTCGAGCGCGCTGGCGCTGGCGCCGATCCTGGTCGTGTACTTCTTCTCGGTCAACGCGATCAATCGCGGCATCGACAGCTGGTTCACGCCGAACGTCGGCCGCGGCCTCGACGACGCGCTCGCGCTGTCGCGCGCCGCGCTGTCGCTGCGGATGCGCGAGTTCGGCAGCCGCACCGCGACGCTGACCATCGAGCTCAAGGACGTGCGCGACTTCGAGCTCGGCGCGCAGCTCGACCGCTACCGGCGCTTCGCCGGCGCCGCCGAGCTGCTGGTGGTCGGCGACCACGGCCACATCATCGCCGCCAGCACCGACTTCGCGATCGAGTCGCTGCCGAGCCTGCCGGCCGAGGAGGTGCTGCTCGCCGCGCGGCAGGGGCGCAACTACGTCAGCCTCGACCCCGGCCCGACCGGCGGCTACCGCGTGCTGACGGCGACCGCACTGGCAGCGGCGGCTGGCCGCGAGGCGCGGGTGCTGGTGGCCAGCTACGAGGTGCCCGAGCAGCTCGGCGGGCTCGCCGACGGCGTGCAGAGCGCCTACTCGCAGTACGGCCAGCGCATTTACCAGCGGCCGTTCCTGAAGTCGACGTTCACGCTGACGCTGACGATCGTGCTGCTGTTGTCGGCGCTCGGTGCCGTTTACGGCGCGTTCTTCTGGGCGACCCGCCTGGTCAAGCCGGTGCAGGACCTGATCGCCGGCACGCGCGCGGTCGGCAAGGGCGACCTCAACCTCCGGCTCGCACTGCCGTCGCGCGACGAGATGGGCTTCCTCGTGCACTCGTTCAACGACATGACCAAGCGCCTGTCGCGGGCGCGCGCCGACGCCGAGAAGAGCCGCGCCGCGGTCGAGCAGGAGCGCGCGAGCCTCGCGGTGATCCTCGCGCGGCTGTCGACCGGGGTGATCTCGCTGGAGTCGGACCTCAGGCTCCGTACCGCGAACCCGGCCGCCTCCAACATCCTCGGCGCCGACCTCGAGGCCGGCGTCGGCCAGCCGTTCGCGGCCGTCGCCGCCGGCCAGCCGCTGCTCGAGCAGTTTCTGGCCGCCTGCCGCCGCCACCTCGACGTCGGCCAGACCGAGTGGCGCGAGCAGCTGCAGCTCAAGACCGACAGCGGCCGCCGCGAGCTGATGGTCGCCTGCACGACGCTGCCGGCCGAGGACGGCGCGAGCTCGGGGCTAGTGGTCGTGTTCGACGACATCTCGACGCTGCTGCAGGCGCAGCGCGATGCGGCCTGGGGCGAGGTCGCACGGCGGCTCGCCCACGAGATCAAGAACCCGCTGACGCCGATCCAGCTGTCGGCCGACCGCATGCGGCGGCGCCTGCTCGGCCAGATGAACCCGAAGGACGCCGAGATCCTCGAGCGCGCGACCCACACGATCGTGCAGCAGGTCGAGGCGATGAAGCGCATGGTCAACGCGTTCTCCGAGTACGCGCGCGCGCCGGCGATGGAGCTGTCGACCTTCGACCTTAACCAGCTGGTGACTGAGGTCGCCGACCTGTACCGGGCGCAAGGCGCGCACGGCGCCGGCGGCGTGCCGGTCAAGGTGCAGCTGTTCCTCGACGAGCACCTGGGCCTCGTGGAGGCCGACCGCGGCCGGATCCGCCAGATCCTCAACAACCTGCTGACCAACGCCTTCGAGGCGCTCGAGGACCAGCCGGACGCGATGGTCGTGGTCGAGACGCGCCGGACCGCCCTCGGCGGCCACCCGCTGCTCGACCTGGTCGTGTCAGACAACGGTCCGGGCTTCCAGCATGAGATCATCGGCCAGATGTTCGACCCGTACGTGACCAGTAAGCCCAAGGGCACCGGCCTCGGGCTCGCGATCGTCAAGAAGATCGTCGAGGAGCATGGCGGCCGCATTGAGGCGGAGAATGCCCGCGGCGGCGGGGCGCGCGTGCGCATCCTGCTGCCGCTCGACGATGCCGCGCGTGAGACGCTGGCGACCGCGACGAACCGAGACGCCCGCAGGCCGGAGCCGAGGAGAGAGCGTGCATGAGCGCAACGCGCATTCTCGTCGTCGATGACGAGTCCGACATCCGCAGCACCCTCAAGGAGGTGCTGACCGACGAAGGCCACGACGTCGATGTCGCGGCCGACGCCGCCCAGGCGCGCGCCGCCCGCGCGCGCCACGAGCCCGACCTCGTGCTCTTGGACATCTGGATGCCCGACACCGACGGCATCACGCTGCTGCGCGAGTGGTCGAGCCAGGGCGCGCTGCGCTGCCCGGTCGTCATGATGTCGGGCCACGGCACGGTCGAGACCGCGGTCGAGGCGACGCGCCTCGGCGCCTTCGACTTCGTCGAGAAGCCGCTGTCGCTGGCCAAGCTGCTGCGCGTCGTCGAGCGCGCGCTCGAGTCGGGGCGCAGGAAGCGCCTGGCGACGCGCGCGCTCTTGCCGCCGCTGATCGCACCGGTCGGCAAGAGCCGCCTGATGCAGCAGCTGCGCGAGCAGATTCAGCAGATCGCGGCCCGCGACGCGTCGGTGCTGCTGCTCGGCGAGCCGGGCACCGGCCGCGAGGCCTTCGCGCGCTACCTGCATAGCCTGAGCCCGCGCGCCGACAAACCCTTCGTGCTGGTCGCCGGCGGCAGCCTCGACGAGCAGAACGCAGTGCAGCGGCTGCGCGGCGTCGAGCGCGGTGGGGCAGTCGAGCCGGGCCTCTACGACCAGGCCGCCGGCGGCACGCTGTGTCTCGCCGGCCTTGAGGACTTCACGCCGGCGGTGCAGCGGGCGCTGGCCGCCGACCTCGACGCCGGCGCCTACACGCGCGTCGACGGCCGCCAGCCGTTACCGCTCAGCGTGCGCTTCGTGTCGACCGCGCAGCCCGGCTTCGAGCAGCTGGCCGATGGCGAGCCGTTCCGCCGCGACCTCCTGTCGCACCTCAACCTCGTGACCATCAAGGTGCCGCCGCTGCGGGACTACGCCGAGGACGTGCCGGAGCTCCTGCGCTACTACGTCGACCGGCTGGTCGACGAGGAGCGCCTCGCGTTCCGCCGCTTCGGCGTCGCGGCGCAGAACCGGCTGCGCAACTACCCGTGGCCCGGCAACATGAACGAGCTCCGCAACCTCGTGCACCGCCTGCTGCTGCTCGGCGGCGAGGAGGAGATTCGCCTCGAGGAGATCGAACGCGAACTCGCCACCCAGTTGCCGCGCGACGAGCCGCTGGTCAAGCAGGACCTCCTGGCGCTGCCGCTGCGCGAGGCGCGCGAGGCCTTCGAGCGCGCCTACCTGCAGCAGCAGCTGCTGTTGTGCAACGGCAAGGTCGGCCAGCTCGCCAAGCGGGTTGGCATGGAGCGCACCCATTTGTACCGCAAGCTGCGCTCGCTGGGCGTCGACTTCCGCCAGAGCGCCGACGATTGAGTCCGGCGGCGGCGGCGCCGGGGCGGCCGGCCGCGGTCGCCTTCATCCTCGTCACCATCGTGCTCGACGTGCTGGCCTTCGGCATCGTCGTGCCGGTGCTGCCGAAGCTCATCGAGAGCTTCCAGCGCGGCAACACCGCGCTCGCCGCCGAGACCTACGGTGTGTTCGCGACCGCCTGGGCGCTGATGCAGTTCGTGTTCTCGCCGCTCCTGGGCGTGCTGTCGGACCGCTTCGGCCGCCGCCGCGTGCTGCTGATTTCGCTGACCGGGCTCGGCCTCGACTACGTGCTGATGGCGCTCGCGCCGAACCTCGCGTGGCTGTTCGTCGGCCGGGTGATCTCCGGTATCACTGCCGCGACCTACTCGACGGCGGCCGCCTACATCGCCGACGTCACGCCGCCGGAGCGGCGCGCCGCCTCGTTCGGCTACGTTGGCGCGGCGTGGGGCGCGGGCTTCGTGTTCGGACCGGCGCTCGGCGGGCTGCTCGGCAGCTTCGACCCGCGCTGGCCGTTCTGGGCGGCGGCACTGCTGACGCTGTCGAACTCGCTGTACGGCTTCTTCGTACTGCCGGAGTCGCTGCCGCCGGAGCGCCGCAGCCCCTTCGGCTGGCGGCGCGCCAACCCGCTCGGCGCGCTCGGGCTCGTGCGCGGCCGCAAGGGGCTCGCGGGCCTGTTCAGCATGCAGGTGCTGCACGTCGTCGCCCACTACTCGCTGCCGAGCGTGTTCGTGCTGTATGCGAGCTACCGCTATGGCTGGGATTCGACGCGGGTCGGTCTGACGCTCGCATTCGTCGGCGTCTGCACTGCGGTCGTGCAGGGCGGACTGATCGGGCCGGCCGTGCGCTGGCTCGGCGAGCGACGCGCGGCGCTTGCCGGGCTCGCCTGCGAGACCGTCGGCTACGCGCTCTATGCGGCCGCACCGACGGGCTTCTGGTTCCTGTGTGCGATCCCGTTCGGTGCGCTCGCCGGCCTTTACACGGCCGCGGCGCAGTCGCTGATGACGCAGCGCGTCGGCGCCCACGAGCAGGGCGAGCTGCAGGGCGCGGGCTCGAGCCTGATGGGCCTCATGGGCCTGATCGGGCCGGGGCTGTTCACGATCGCCTTCGCGCAGGGCATCGCGCCGGCGACGGGTGGTGCGGCCCTGCCCGGGGCGCCGTTCTACGTCGCGGCGCTGCTGACCGCAGGCGCATTCGCGATCGCGCTCAAGGTCGCGCAGCCGCCCGTGGTCGCGCCGGGCTGACTCAGTCGCCGACGCGGATCACCAGCGCGTCGACGTCGGCCTGGCGGAGACGCGTGCGAATGCGGTTGAGCTCGTCGAGGTTGGTGATCGGCCCGATCCGCACGCGGTGCCAGGTGTCGGTGTCGACGGTGACCTTCTGCACCTTTGACTCGACGCCGGCGAGCGCGAGCTGCGCACGGATCCGATCGGCATCGGCGAAGTTCTTGTAGGAGCCCGCCTGCAGCACGTAGGTGCCGGGCCGCGTTTCGGGCGCCGGACGCGTGTCGCGGTGCACTTCCTTGTCCTTCTCCGGGATCACGACCTCGAAGTTCTTGAGGCGGTCATAGAAGGTGTAGCCGCTGCCGCTCGCGGGATCCTTCTCCGGCGACTCGTCGCGCGCCGACATCGGCGCGGGTTTCTTTGTCCTGGCGGCGGCGGGCTCGGCCGGCGGCCGCGACTTGTACTGCCAGATCCCGGCCGCGACGACGAGCCCGAGGCCGAGGCCGATTGCGAGCCCGGTCCAGCCGGAGAAGCCGGCGCCGGCCCGCGGCCGCCGTGGCGCGCCCTTGCGGTAGTCCCGCACCTTCACATCGTCTCCGGCGCCGACACACCGATGATCGCGAGCCCGTTGCGGATCGCCTGCCGCGCGGCGAGCAAGAGCGCGAGGCGCGCGTCCCGGAGCTCGGCGTCGTCGACGATGAAGCGGAATGCGGCGTTCTCGTTGCCGGCGGAATACGCGCCGTGGAACTCGGTCGCGAGCTCGCGCAGGTAGTTGACCAGCGTGTGCGGCGCGCGGGTCGCGGCCGCGAGCTCGATGACCTCCGGCAGCCTCGTCACCGCGACCATCAGCCGGCGCTCGTGTGGCTCGACGAGGCGGCCGAGCGCGGCCCGGCCGCGCGCCGGGTCGTGCACGAGGCCGCGGTCGGCGAGCTGGCGCAGCACGCTCGCGACGCGCGCGTGCGCGTACTGGATGTAGAACACCGGGTTCTCGGTGGTGCGGCTCTTGGCGAGCTCGAGGTCGAAGTCGAGCTGCTGGTCGTGCGAACGCATCACGAAGTAGAAGCGGCAGGCGTCGTTGCCGACCTCGTGGCGCAGCTGCCTGAGCGTCACGAAATTGCCCTCGCGCTTGCCCATCGCGACCTTCTCGCCGCCGCGGAACAGGTTGACGAGCTGCAGCAGAGGCACCTCGAGGCAGTCCGGCGGCTCGCCCATCGCCGCGAGGCCGCCGCGCACGCGCGCGACGTAGCCGTGGTGGTCGGCGCCGAGCACGTCGATCAGCCGCTGGTAGCCGCGCAGCCGCTTGTCGAGGTGGTAGGCGATGTCGGAGGCGAAGTAGGTGCGCGCGCCGTTCTCGCGCTCGACGACCCGGTCCTCGTCGTCGCCGAAGGCGGTGGCGCGGAACCACAGCGCGCCGTCCTTGCGGTAGGTGTGGCCGTGCGCCGCGAGGCGCCGCAGCGCCTCGTCGATCGCGCCGCTCGTGGCGAGCGAGCGCTCCGAGAACCAGTTGTCGAAGGTCACGCCCATGCCGGCGAGGTCGTCCTTGATGTCGGCGAGCATGCCGGCCAGCGAGTGGTCGACGACGCGCCGGAAGCCCGCCTCGCCGAGCAGTGCGCGCGCGCGGCCGATGACCGAGTCGATGAAGACTTCCTTGTCGCCGCCCTCCGGCTCGTCCGCCGGCAGCCCGGCGCGCAGCTCGGCGCCGGCACGCCTGAGCGTCGTGCCGGCCTCGGCCTCGAGCGCGGCCGCGATCGGCAGCAGGTACTCGCCCTTGTAGCCGTTCGCGGGGAACGGCACCGACTCGCCGAAGCGCTCGAGGTAGCGCAGCCAGACGCTGACGGCGAGGATGTCGACCTGCCGGCCGGCGTCGTTGATGTAGAACTCGCGGTCCACCGCGTGGCCGGCGGCGACCAGCAGGTTGCCGAGCGCCGCGCCGTAGGCGGCGTGCCGGCCATGCCCGACGTGCAGCGGCCCGGTCGGATTCGCCGACACGAACTCGAGCAGGATCCGCTCGCCGCGGCCCGGCGCGCGCCGGCCGTAGGCGTCGCCCTGATCGAGGACCGCGCCGAGCTCGGCGTGGTAGGCGGCCGGCGCGAGGTGGAAGTTGATGAACCCCGGCCCCGCGATCTCGGCCCTGGTGACCGCCGGGTCGGCCGGCAGCGCGGCGACGATTGCCGCGGCGAGCTGGCGCGGGTTCTGGCGCGCGGCCTTGGCGTGCCTGAGCGCCACGTTGGTCGCGTAGTCGCCGTGGCTCGGGTCGCGCGTGCGCTCGATCTCGGGCACGGTGGTGCGTGCCTCGGCGCTCAGCAGTTCCGGCGGCAGGGCGGCGAGCGCCGTGCTCACGAGTCGTTCGATCGTCGCTTTCAAGCGGTGTTCCAGCGGCAAAAGGGCCGCGCAGCGGGCCGCAAAGTCTACCGGATTCGCCGTGCCGCGGGGCCGGCGGTGGCGTTCGGCTCAGCCGCGCACAAGCGCGAGCTTGAGCCCCAGCGCGACGAACACGGCGCCGGTGATCCGGCCGAGCCAGTGCGCCGCCCGCGCCGCGTAGCCGAGCTCGCCGGCAGCACGGGCCGCGAGCCGGGCGACGATCAGCAGCCACAGCGTGCCGCCCAGATCGAACAGACAGCCGAGCAGCAGGAACGAGGCCGCGCGGTGCGTGCCGGCGCTGGCGACGAACTGCGGCAGGAACGCGAGGAAGAACAGCGCGACCTTGGGGTTGAGCGCATTGGTGAGCGCGGCGCCGACGAAGATGCGCCGGTTGGCGAGCGCGGCGACCCGCGGCGCGACCGGCGTGGCCGCCGTCTGCGACGCGGTGAGCAGCCCGATGCCGACCCACACGAGGTAGGCGGCGCCGACGTAGCGGACGATCGTGAACGCGGTCGCGGAGGCGAGCAGCAGTGCCGACAGGCCGAGCGTCGCGGCGAGGATGTGCACGAGACACCCGGCGCCGATGCCGAGCATCGTCGGATCGCTCCCGGCTAGGTGACCTCGAGGGGATCGACGTCGATCGCCCAGCGCACCCGCCGCGCCTCGTGAAGTGCTGCGACGCGCGGCAGCCACAGCGCGAGCAGCCGCTGCAGCGGCGCGCGGTCCGCCGACTCGAGCAGCAGCTGCGCGCGGTAACGCGTCGCGCGCCGCTCCATCGCGGCCGGCGCCGGGCCGAGCAGGCGGACCGGGCCACACTCCGCGGCCGTGGCCGCGTCGCGTGCCGCGACGAGGAAGGCGAGCGCCTGCTCGCGGCTCGCCGCCTCGGCGCGCAGCACCGCGAGCCGGCTGAACGGCGGCCAGCGGGCCGCGGCACGCTCCTCGAGCGCGACTTCCGCGAAGCCGTCGTAGCCGGCCGCGAGCAGCCGCGTCAGCAGCGGATGGTCGGGGCAGGCCGACTGGATCAGCACCTCGCCCGGGCGCGTCGCGCGCCCGGCGCGGCCGGCAACCTGGACGATGCTCTGCGCGAGCCGTTCGCTGGCGCGGAAATCGGTGCCAAAGAGTCCCTGGTCGGCGTTGAGTACGACCACCAGCGTCACGTCCGGGAAGTCGTGTCCCTTGGTCAGCATCTGCGTGCCGACCAGGATCCGCGCTTCGCCCGAGTGCACGCGCTCGAGCGCGGTCTCGATCTCGCCGCGGCCGTGGATCGTGTCGCGGTCGATGCGCACGACCGGCACGCCCGGAAAGAGCTCATCGAGCGCGTCCTCGATCCGTTCCGTGCCCTGGCCGACGGGACGCACTTCAGTGCCGCAGCGCGGACAGGCGAACGGCACCGGCTGGGTCGCGCCGCAGTGGTGGCAGACAAGGCGGTGCGTGCGCAGGTGCACCGTCAGGCGGGCGTCGCAGTCGCTGCACGGCGCGGTCCAGCCGCAGCCGGGGCAGAACAGCGTCGGCGCGAAGCCGCGCCGATTGAGGTAGAGCAGCACCTGGCCGCCGTCGCCGAGGTGCCGGTGGATCGCGAGCATGCACGGCGTCGCGATGCCGTGGCGGTCCTCGTGGGCGCGCAGGTCGACGATCGCCATCTTCGGCACGCCGGCGGAGCCGGTGCGCTCCGGCAGGTCGACGCGCCGGTAGCGCCCGCTTCTCGCCTGCTGCAGCGTCTCGAGCGAGGGCGTCGCCGAGCCGAGCACGACCGGGATGCCGTGGCGCTGCGCGCGCACGACGGCGAGGTCGCGCGCCGAGTAGCGGAAGCCCTCCTGCTGCTTGTAGGAGCTGTCGTGCTCCTCGTCGACGATGACGATGCCCGGCCGCGCGAGCGGCACGAAGATTGCCGAGCGCGTGCCGATGACGAGCGGCGCGGCGCCGCTCCGGGCCGCGCGCCACATCGCCAGGCGCTCGGCGTCGGCGAGCCCCGAGTGCAGCACGGCGAGCGGTACCGGGAAGCGACTCGAGAAGCGCGCCACCGCCTGCGGCGTCAGCGCGATCTCCGGCACCAGCACGAGCGCCTGCTCGCCGCGCGCCAGCACCTGCTCGATGACCCTGAGGTACACCTCGGTCTTGCCGCTGCCGGTGACCCCGTGCAGCAGGTACGGCGCAAAGCTGCCGAGCGCGGCACCGATCTCGCGCACTGCGAGCACCTGCGCCGCGGTGAGCACTGGTCCCGGCGCCGGCCGGCCGGCGGGCGCCGCGACGGGCGGCGGCTCGACCTCGAAGGACGCGATCCAGCCGCGCGCGAGGAACGCCTTCACGACCTCGCCCGCGCCCGTGCCGAGCGCCTCGAGCTCAGCGTCACCGAGCGAGTCGTGTGCCAGCAGCGCGGCGGCGAGCTGCCGCTGGCGCGGCCCGAGGCGCCTGGCCGCCGCGATCGCCGCGGCGCCCCCCGCCACGAGTCGGAAGCGCGTCTCGCGGACGTTGAGCGGCCGGCCGGCCCGCAGCGCCGCTGGCAGCGCCGCGGCGAAGGCCTCGCCGACCGGGTGGTGGTAGTAGTCGGCTGCCCAGCGCACGAGGCCGAAGGTGGTCGCGTCGAGCACGGGCTCGGTGTCGAGCACGGCGCCCGCGGCGCGCAGCCGCGCGGCGGGCAGATCCGAGGCCGCGGCGAGCTCGACGAGTACGCCGACGAGGGTGCGGTGGCCGAACGGCACCTCGACCCGCATGCCCGGGACGAGCGCCGCTGGGTCGCGGCCGGCGGGCGCGCGGTAGTCGAACAGGTGCCTGAGCGGCGTATCGAGCGCCACCTTGAGCACGGGTCCGGTGGAGGCGAGTGGTGGCGGGGCTTTAGGCAATTAAAATCAATTGGTTACGTTGCATCCCGGCGCCGGCCGGACAGGCCTGCCGGCAGGCTCTAGGCCGGGCGAGGGCGCTGGCTGTGCGCCAGTACCGTCAACGCTGCCGGTGAGGCCACGTTATACCGGCGAGGGGGCGGAACGACCAGCCAGAGGCTCGGTCGTCCGCACCGCCGCCCGCTCGAGATTACGTGCGCTCAACAATGGACTCGTTAATGGACTGCTCTGCTACCCTGCCGCGCGAAATGCTGATCAGCCTCGCCGGCACCGACCGGAGCGAGGCGCGGGAGGGCGTTCTGGACGCGGCGCGCGAGCTCGATCGATTTCTAAAGGACGTCGAGCGCCGTGCGTTCCGGATGGCGGAGATCGCGCTTCGCAATGCCGACGATGCCCTCGACGTCGTGCAGGAGGCGATGATCCAGCTCGCCCAGAGCTACGGCTCGCGCCCGCCGGCCGAGTGGAAGCCGCTCTTCTACCGGATCCTGCAGAACCGCATCCACGACTGGCAGCGCCGGCGCCGCACGCGGTCGAAGTTCATCGCCTGGTGGACCGGCGGCGTGTCCGACGAAGACGACGACAGCCCTGATCCGATCGAGAACGCGGCGTCGCTCGAGGCGGGGCCCGGTCGTAAGCTCGAGAACGACCAGGCCATGACCGCGCTCGATGCGGCGCTCGGCGCGCTGCCGAAGCGCCAGCAGCAGGCGTTCCTCTTGAGGAGCCTCGAAGGCCTCGACGTGGCCGAGACCGCGGCTGCGATGGGCTGCTCCGAGGGCAGCGTCAAGACACACTACTTCCGGGCGCTGCAGGCGCTCCGCGAAAAACTCGGCGAGCACTGGCCATGAACCCCAACACCCCCGACAACAACGTCGACGACGACGCACTCGAACGGCACAGCCGCGAGCTCCTGCTCGCGAGCGCCGAGGCGGTGGATGGCCGGATCCGCTCGCGGCTCAACCACGCCCGCCACGCGGCGCTCGCCGAGCTCGCCGCCAACGCCGGCACGCGGCCATTCCGCGTCCCCGGCCGCTGGCTGCCGGCCGGCGCGCTCGCGGCGGCCGCGGTGCTGGCGATCGCCGTGTGGGTCGCGCAGCCGACTGCGAACCCCGGCATGCAGCTCGCCGACGCGATGGTCGCCGAGGACGCCGAGATACTCGCCTCCAGCGACGGCCCCGAGCTCTACGCTGACGACGCCGAATTCTACGAGTGGGCCGGCAGCGACGCCGCGGGCGGCGAGGGCTAGGGGCGGATGCCGGAGCTGGTGCGCCGCCGGATGCTCGTCGTCGGCCTCGGCGCGCTCGCCGGGCTCGCCGCACACGCCGGCGCGCCCGACCCGAAGCCGGTCGTGCCCGACAGCGACTTTCTGGAGTACCTCGGCAGCGGCGATGACCTCGATCCCGAGTTTCAGAAGTACCTCGCACAGCCCGACGGGGCCGAGAAACAGGACGCGAAACCGGCGCCGAAGCGCGGGAGCGGGACGACATGAGATCGATCGCAGCAAGAACCGGATGGTCGAGGTGGGCAGCGGCGCTGCTGTGCGCGCTGGCGCTTGCCTGCACCGCCTGTGGCGCGTACGCCGACGAACCACCGGCGGCCGGTGTCGACTGGTCGACGCTGAACCCGCAGCAGCGCCAGCTGCTCAAGAAGTTCGAAGGCCAGTGGACCCAGCTGCCCCCTGACCGCCAGGCGGCGCTCGCCAAGGGCTCGTCGCGCTGGCTGTCGATGACCCCGCAGCAGCGCGACGCCTCGAAGCAGCGCTTCGAGCAATGGAAGACGCTGGCACCCGAGCAGCGCGAGCAGATGCGCAACCGTTACCGGCAGTTCAAGAGCCTGCCCCCGGAGCAGCAGTCCCACATCCGCGAGAACTTCCGCAAGTTCAAGCAGCTGCCGCCGGAGCAGCGCCAGCGCCTGCGCGAGAAATGGAAGAAGATGACGCCCGAGCAGCGCCAACGGCTCCGGGATCGCGCGCACGAGCGCCACGGTCGCTAGCGCGAGTGCGGTAGGCTGCCGCGGATCACGTTTTTCGCAGATTCCCGTGCGAGAGTTGTCGCAGCGAGCCGACAACGACTTGAGTTTGCGGGCGGATCACCGTTAACTCTGGGGCCAGCCCACCTAGTGAGAGGCGCCCCGTGCCCCTGACTCCGTCACGATCGTCGGACCGCCTGCTGGCGGCGGCACTGTTGCTCGCAGCCACGACCGCGGTCGCGAAGCCGCCGCCCGAAGAAGCCGACAACCTGCTTAACGACAGCGTCACGCTGCAGGCCGGCATCATCAGTTCCTCGAACCAGACAACGGTCCGCTACGACGCAACCGCCGGCACGCCGGGCACCGTCGTCGACGGCGAGAAGGACCTCGCGCTGCCGCCGCGCAAGCTGATCGGCGACGCCGAGCTGATGTTCCGGATGAGGAAGCGGCACCGCATCCGCATCCAGACCTACTACCTGCCGCTCGACCGGCAGGCGACGACGCTGCTGCAGAAGACGATCAACTTCGGCAATACCACGTACAACGTTAACGACGTCGTGCAGAGCAAGCTCAAGATGCATCTGCTCGCGATCAACTACACCTATTCGATCGTGAAGAACGACCGCGTCGAGCTCGGCGCCTCGCTGGGCTTCGACGTCCTTGGCCTCGAGGCCGATGCCACCGCGCTGGCGCGGCTGCGCACCGAGAGCGAGCAGCGGTCCGCGCCCGCACCGCTCGGCGGGCTCGACGGCACCCTGCGCATCAGCAGCCGCTTCTACCTCGAGGGCCGCGCGCAGTACGTCAAGGCCGACGTGCAGACTGTCAAGGGCACGTTTGAGGCCTTCCAGGCGAACCTGCTCTACCGGCTCAGCCCGAACGTCACGTTCGGACTCGGCTACTCGGGCTTCAAGGTCGACGTTAGCTCGGAGAAATCTGGCGACAGCGGCCTGTTCCAGCTGCGTTCGACCGGGCCGCAGCTGTTCGCGCGCGTCGGCTTCTGACGCAGGGCCCGGCGCTGGTCAGCGATCGAGCGGGCTCAGCACGCCCCGCCCGCCGCGCTGCAGTACGTGCGTGTAGATCATCGTTGTCTTGACGTCCGAGTGGCCGAGCAGCTCCTGCACGGTGCGGATGTCCTGCCCCGACTCGAGCAGGTGCGTCGCGAAGCAGTGACGCAGGGTATGGCAGCTCGCCGGCTGCGTCAGGCCGCTCTGTCGGACCGCCGCCTGCATTGCTCTTTGCACCTGGCGCTGGTCAGTATGGTGGCGGACCCAGCGACCCGAAGCCGCATCGCGGCGTAACCAGCGCGCCGGGAACAGGTACTGCCAGCCCCAGCTGATGGCGGCCTCCGGATATTTGCGCTGCAGCGCGTACGGAACGGCGACGCCGCCGCGATTCGCCTCGCGGTCGGCGTCGAACAGCGCGCGTACGTGATCGAGCTGCACCTGCAACGGGGCAATGAGCTTGTCCGGCAGGACGGTCACCCGGTCCTTCTGACCCTTGCCGTTGCGTACAGTCACCTCCCTGTAGTCGAAGCCGACGTCCTTGACGCGCAGCTGCAGGCACTCGGTTAGCCGCATCCCGGACCCGTAGAGCAACGAGCAAACGAGCCACTCGGTGCCGGTCATGAAGCCGAGCACGCGCGCCACCTCCTCGCGCGACAGAACGACCGGGACGTGCTCGGACGCCCTGGCGCGCACCACGCCATCGATCCACCCGAGCGGCACGTCATAAACGTCCCGGTAGAGAAACAGTATCGCCGCGAGCGCCTGATTCTGCGTCGACGCCGACACTCGGCGCTCGACCGCGAGGTGCGTCAGGAAAGCTTCGACCGCCGGGCCGCGCAGCTCGCGCGGATGCGTAGCTTTGTGAAATCAAATGAACCGGCGGATCCACTGGATGTATGCTGTTTCCGTTCGCAAGCTGTAGTGATGCGCGCGCAGACGATCGCGAACCACGTCCAGCAATCTTGGGGTTGCCATGCGGCGTCTCGAAGATGTTCCGGTAGGGAGCCCTTGTGCGAAATCGAAACACGATTTTGCGCTCGCCTCCACTCCATATTCCGGCCGAAACGTCGCAATATCCTCCGATACTTCGGCCGCAAGAATGCGAGTCACTTTTCGGTCGTCGAATTGTAGTTAGATGGCACCATGGAAACGCTCGTAGCAGCGGACGACATCCCGGCCGTCACACCGAGTGGCGAGCGAATCACCATCGAAGTTCGCGTCGGCCTTCCCTATAAGGTCGATGAAGATGAATGGCGGTGCCCGGTCTCACTTCGGCCCCTGTACGAGCGGCTCCGCGACCCGACCGGCTGCACCTCGTTACAGTCGATCTGCCTCGCCCTCTCGCTCGTGATCGATCTCCTGTCGCACTTTGCCGAAAGCGGCGGCAGCCTCACGCACGATGATGGGACTCCCTATCCGTTGGAGGCCCTCTCATTCGGGGCCGCGAGCGTAAAGCGTGGTTCCATCTAACTATCGGTTGGAGCGGCCGTGAACGATAAAGTAGCCTGCAGATTGTGGTGGCTGACGGCCGCTCAACCTAGTCGTTAGGGTGCGATCGTGACGATTGGTCGGCTCCTCGCGCTCATTGTCCTGCTGGTGCCGCTGTCCGGTCTCGCTGAACCACCTTCGTCGACGAGCCAAGCGATGCAGGCATTCTTCACGTTTGAGGGCTCGGGACCGCAATTTAAGCGCATTGGACGCGCCGCTTCGTTAGAGATCTGCTTCGACGTGTGTGACTTCTATTCGGGGAGAAGTGTAGAGAGAGACGCGGATCTTTGGGATCTCGCGTTCTTGCACCAGTACTTTGTCAATAACCTTCAGCTCGACGAGTTCCGACCGAAACATACAGCTCTCGCCGTCCCCACGCTTAATGCCCACTCTGCCGGTTGCGAGACATTGGCGGGTGACGCTCTCGCTCGATGCGTGATTGATAGACTTGCTGCGAAATTAGATGTCCGATACTCCTTCGTGCGATACGACGAAGGCCTCCGGTGCGCGGCGGCCGGAAAGCTTACCGATCCGAAGACCCTCGGAAAGTTTCGCTGCAAAGCGCTGTCCGCTAACGCCCCCTAACTATCGGTTGGAGCGGCCGTGACTGACAAAGTGCCTCGAATGTGGCGCGGCTCCGCGGCCGCTCAACCTGGTCGTTAGAGGTTACCGGGCGCGAATTTGCACGCCGCCGCCACCGCTGGTAGGTTGTGGTAATGGCTCGGTCGCTGCAGCAAATTCAGGAAGAGATTCGGGAACTTAGCACCTCCGACAAGGAGGCTCTGCTTCGTGCCCTCTGGGAGGACTTGGATGGTCCCTCTGACCCCGGCGTTGATGCCGCATGGCTCGACGAAGCGAAGCGTCGCGACGCCGAACTGGAAGCCGGGTCTGTGGATTCCGTTCCGGCATCCGAAGTGTTTGAACGTCTGCGGGCCTCACTTAAGAAATGACGCCTCGGTTCCATCGAGCAGCCGAACTCGAACTGGCGGCTGCGATGAGAACTGGCGAGGCTCGAGCTCTCGGTCTCGGCCGAGACCTCCTGAATGAGGTTGAAAGAGTTGTCGCTCTCCTGTGCGACCTGCCGGAGATTGGGGAACGCCTCGACGACCGCCGTCGCCGATTCCCGCTGCAGCGCTTCCCTTACGGCGTCATTTACCGAGTGGCTGGAGACACGCTCCGAATCTTGGCGATCGCGCATCGGCGGCAGCGCCCAGGCTATTGGCGCAGTCGCGAGTAACCTCTAACTATCGGTTGGAGCGGCCGTGAGCGATAAAGTACCTGCAGATCGTCGCGGCTGACGGCCGCTCAACCTGGTCGTTAGACAACACGTGACGACTCAGCGCCAACGCTCGCGTACTGCTCCGGCGCGGAAGCCCCGGGGCGTCGCGAGAGCGCTTGGCCGCACGACCTTCGACGATGTGCGCGAAGCTGCGCACGCCCTGCCGGGAGTGGAGGACGGGACCTCATACGGAACGCCCGCCCTCAAGGTACGTGGCAAGCTTCTGGCGCGGCTGCACCAAAGCATGGACTGCCTCGTCCTTCGCGCAGACTTTCTGGACCGCCAGATTCTGATGCAGTCCGCTCCGGACACCTTTTTCATCACCGACCACTACCGCGACTACCCTTGGATTCTCGTTCGCTTCTCCGCGGTCGGTAAGAAGGAATTGCCGGATCTAATCGAGCGGGCGTGGCGATTGGTAGCCCCGAAGGCGCTGGTGACCAAGTACGATGCGGGGCAGTGACAGCGGGATGTTGTCTAACTATCGGTTGGAGCGGCCGTGAACGATAAACTGCCCCGTATATGGCCGCGTGCCGTGGCCGCTCAACCTCATCGTTAGACAACATGCCGACGTTTCCGGCCATCCTAGGTACGGTGTTGCTACTTGCTGGATCAGCCGAGACGATGGCGGCTGGCACTTCCGCGGGAGTTCCGGCCGATCCTTGCCGGCGACAGATTCCCCCTTCGTTGCTCGACGCCGTTTCGAATCGCTATCAGAACTTTCGGGCGCCCTTGGGAGACGACAATTCCGACGACGACGTTGCGGACGATCTGGCGCACGGAGGGTCTGGATGCCTCGGGGTGGCGACTGGCGATTTCCTCAGACGCGGCCACAAAGCCTACGCGCTCGGACTAACGTCTCGGACGGGGCCGGAAGGGGTCGTTGTCGTCGCCTCTTTCGAGAGCGGTGGCTGGCGCCTCGAGCAAATTTACGAAATACCGAATCGCGCACGCCTCTACGTCAAGACTGTCTCACCTGGTCGGTACGAAGCGACTGGAGAGGCCGAAGACCCTGAAGCCCAAGGCCGCCCCGGCGAGATTGTCTGCCCTCGCAGCGGCATCATTGTCGGAGCGACTGAGGCGACCGGGAGCGTCTACTGCTTCGTCTCCGGCAAGTGGCAATACGTGGTCGTGTCGGACTGAAGTCTTGTTGTCTAACTATCGGTTGGAGCGGCCGTGATCCATAAACTGCCCCGCATATGGCCGTACCGCACGGCCGCTCAACCTAGTCGTTAGAAGCCAACTTGCAACCGCTAGAGCGTTGTCCTAGGTTATTGGCGTATGAGCGAGCCAACCGTCAGTAGCTCTCCCGACATAATGGGCGGAACCCCGGTGTTCCCCGGAACGCGCGTGCCCGTTCAAACGCTTCTCGACTACCTTGAAGGCGGCGAGACGATTGATGAGTTCCTTGACGGCTTCCCCTCGGTGTCCCGGGCGAAGGTCGTCGCCTTCCTTGAACGCGGTGCCACTCTTGCGGTGATAGAGGCGGCTTGAAGGTCCTGCTCGATGAGTGCGTCGACCGACGCCTCGCCCGCGAGCTCACCGCCTTTGACGTTCGTACCGTCGCAGATCTCGGGTGGGCTGGGATTACGAACGGCGAACTCCTCAGCCGAGCGGCACTCGAGTTCGATGTCTTCCTGACCGTGGACCGCAACCTGCCGTTCCAGCAGCATCTGCCGAAGTATCAGATCGCCGTAATACTCGTCGAAGCCGTATCGAATCGGCTTTCTGACTTGGTGAAATTGGCTCCCCAAATCGTCGCTGTGATTCCGAAAGCTCCCGGCGGAACGGTCACGCGAGTCGGCTTCTAACTATCGGTTGGAGCGGCCGTGAGCGATAAAGTAGCCTGTATACGGTCGCGGCTGACGGCCGCTCAACCTCATCGTTAGATCCATGATTACGCGCGCGCAGATCTTCGTAGGCGCTTCCTTCTGGTCGGCCGTGGGCTTCGTAGCAAGTTGGGTGACGTGGGGGGCGTTGCAAACCCGCTGGCCCTTTATCCCGTCGGCCTCAAGCGGCTTCATTCGCGGCGTATTCGGTGGCGGTCCGTTTGTCTTCCTCGGCTCCTTGCTGTTCCAATTTCTGATCGGAGGCCTGACCTATCTTGTGGCGGAACGCCTCGGCATTCTCCGCGTCTGGGTCTTCCCGCTCGTTTACGCTGCCATCGTTATTTCTGTTGGCCTATTCGCAGCCGATACAACTCGTGACGTATGGGGCATCGCGCCGTGGTTGAGTCACTTCGTGGTAGCGGGGATGCTCTTCGGATATCTACTAGTTCGCCCCCCTTGGCCTCCCACGCCTCGGGCGCAGCCACCCGCGGCGGTCCGTTCATCCGGCGACGCTCCGCGCGCCGATGGATCTAACTATCGGTTGGAGCGGCCGTGAACGCTAAAGTGGCCGGCAGATTGCCGCGGCTGACGGCCGCGCAACCTCGTCGTTAGGTGTACGCGCAGTATTGCCGCTCAAGCTTCATGACTTTCCCGCCGCTTCTCGGAGGCGTCTTATGAGGCATTCTCTCCCCTGTGCTCTGGCGATCGCCGCCGCGACGCTCGCTGCGAGCTGCGTTACGGTTGCGCTTGCTCCCGGCGCCGCCCAAGTGCGAATAGTCCGAAACGAAGCTGATGTTGCGGCCTGTACGGTGGTCGGGAGCATCACGCACAACTTGGGAGCGCCCGAAGATGTTCGGAACCTAACCGTTGGCCTCGGCGGAAACACATTATTTGTGACGGCCGAACACCTTGGCACCATTCTGAACGGCGTCGCGTACCGCTGCCCTTGAAGCGCGCAGTCTGATCCGAGGCGCACACCTAACTATCGGTTGGAGCGGCCGTGAACGATAAAGTAGCCTGCAAACTGTGGCGGCTGACGGCCGCTCAACCTGATCGTTAGATCTCGTCAGCCGCATTGCGGCGTCATTTGACAACATACGGCATAGCCGTATAGTTGGTCTATGTTCAGCGTCATCGAGACGCGGCTTTTTACTAAGCTCGTCCTTGAGTATCTGAGCGACGACGACTACGCCTCGTTACAGGAAGCGCTGGTACGTGATCCCGACGCCGGGCCGGTGATTCCGGGTTCTGGTGGCGTTCGAAAGTTGCGCTGGGCTGCTCCCGGACGCGGTAAGAGGGGCGGATATCGCATCATCTACTACGTGCGCCGAGCGCACGGTGTTATCTGGTTGCTAACGATGTACCCGAAGAACGTCTCAGACAACATCCCGGCGCACGTGCTCCGACAGATTCGGAAGGAAGTGGAAGATGACTAAGCCGAAGCGAAATATCGGCCGCGAGATTCGTGACGGGCTTCGCGAACTCAAGCGCGGCGACTATGGCCGCATCGTCAACATCCCGTCCGTAGCGGGCATTCGAGAAAAGACCGGCCTTTCTCAGGCAAGATTCGCCGTCCTGCTCGGCGTCTCTGTTCGAACGCTTCAGGACTGGGAGCAAGGACGTCGTGCCCCGTCCGGCGCGGCGCGGACATTATTGCTGGTAGCGGATCGAAATCCGCGGGCCCTACTGGATGTAGCGTAGAGATCTAACTATTCGGTTGGAGCGGCCGTGGCAGATAACGTGCCCTGCATATGGCCGTACCGCACGGCCGCTCAACGTGGTCGTTAGAGGTCATAAGCCATGGAACGGCGCGCTCAGTTTTCCCGAGTCGATGCGTTGGCGGTCGCTTGCGGCGTCGGAGCGTTCGTTTGCGTGTCTCTGCTTCGGATCGAAGCGACGTACCAATTGCACCCTCCTGAGGCGCTCGGCCTGGTCTTGACCTTGCTGATGTACCTCATCCCGGGCGCGTTGGTGGGCCTGATGGCGCCGACTTCGCCCGTGAAGGGCGGCGTGACTCTTGGTGTATTGACGACACTGGTGGTTCTCTTCGAGGTTCCCCTGAGACCTGAATTCCTGCCCGTTGCCGATGTCGCCAGAATCGCCGCGGCGTTCCTTGGAATTGGCGTCGTCGCCTGTTCCATTGGATGCCTCGCGGGAGCGCGGCTTCGATCCCGTGCGAATGACCGCTAACAATTCGGTTGGAGCGGCCGTGAACGATAAAGTAGCCTGCAGATTGTGGTGGCTGACGGCCGCTCAACCTAGTCGTTAGCCGTCTGACTTGCTAGCGCCACATCCGGCGTTGACTGGTAGCTTTGCTGTAGCTACAATAAATCATGCGCATAACCTGCGATCCGGCGAAACGCGCCTGGACGTTGCGGGAACGCGGGCTCGATATGAAGCGCGCTGGCGAAATATTTGCCGGGCTGCATTTCACACGCGTCGACGACGGACGTGATTATGGCGAACGTCGCTTCGTTACGGTTGGGTCAATTGACGCTCGCCTTGTAGTATTTATTTGGACTCCTCGGGGAACAGCCCGACGCATCATTAGCATGAGACATTGCCATGAACGCGAAGCGAAAAGGCTCAGGCCGTACCTCGGCTGAACGAGCGGAACCGCCCGAGATTGATGAGGCCTGGATTGCTGGTGCCGATCTCTACGAGGGCGCCAAGCTGATTCGTCGCGGTCGACCTAAGTTGGCGAACCCCCGAAAGCTCCTCTCGCTCCGCCTTCCGCCGGAGATCATTGCGCGCTGGAAGGCGTCAGGTCCCGGGTGGCAAACCCGAATGGCTGAAGTCTTAGAGCGTTCGACACCCAGGCGACGGCGGTCGGACGGCTAACTATCGGTTGGAGCGGCCGTGAACGATAAAGTAGCCTGCGGATTGTCGTGGCTGACGGCCGCTCAACCTAGTCGTTAGAGGCTCGGGAAATGATGGCGCGCCTCGTCGGAATCGTGCTGCTGTTGGCGATGGCGACGCCTCCGGTGCTCGCGGCGGACGCGCCGCCGGACTCGGAACCCACGTCGCGGTACGAATACGACTCCTACGTTCTCGCCGTTCTGACCGAGCGGAAGATCGCCTCGTGCGAAGCACACGCGCCGAAGATCTATGCTGCGTATGCTCCCCAGATCGCTCCTTGGCGCGCCGCGAACCTCGCGATGGCGAGCAGACTGAGTGCCGCTGCCCTCCGCTGGAAGCTGCCAGGGGACTCGTCGTTGGACTCCATCCTGACGGATATGACCCGCTCGGTTGAAGCCGAGGCTTCCTCGGTGCCTAAGGCGGCAGAGGAAGTGCTGTGTGAGCGCCTCTTGCGCGCGGGATCAGCGTCTAACTATCGGCTGGCGCGGCCGTGAACGGTAAAATAACGTCCAGCTGGTGCGGCTTTACGGCCGCTTAACCTCTTCGTTAGATCCAGAGCTGTACCGGTGCAGAAAGCCGACACACTGCTTGCCGCTGCGCTGGGAGACTGGGTCGCCTCACTACCCGCGGGGACCGCAACTTTGTCGCCGTTGCCAATGACAAAGGGCGGAGGAGGTGGGTTCTTGGTCGCTCCGTCCCGGGAAGGTGCTGCTCCGATCCGCATCAGGGTCGGAGACGATTCGGATTACTTCACGCTTCAGGTCGGCCGCTGGGCCACGTGGGACCAATTGCCGCTCTCGGCCGAGAGCGTGAAGCAGATGTGCGACTCGGTAGCATGCGGTGGCTTCCTCGAAGAGACCTGGAAATTGGGATCCTTGACGTTGGCACGCCGGGCTTCGCTCATTGTTGGCGGCACCAGAACCCTCCGTTGGGGTACGCTCAGCCCGTTCTTGCTGATCCCATTCGCACGCTGGGTACGGCGGCCGCCGGAACCCTGGTTAGGATAGATTTCGGCGCAGGAGCTAACTACGGGCCGGAGTGGCCGTGAACGATAAGGTGCCGTGTATACGGCGGCGGCTGGTGGCCGCTCAACCTCGTCGTTAGATCCCGCGAAAGCGATGGCGGTCCTGTTGACGACAACCGCAGCGCCGTACAGTCGGCTCATGTTCAGTTTATGGGCCGGGCTCCTGGCATCCACGTTCGCTCTGTCCGACCCGACGCTGCCAGGCCGCATGCTTGGAAACTGAACGCCCTGCGGATCGCGCCTTGTCGATGGACGACCAGACGGCTGCTCGCGATCGGTTGGAGCGGCCGTGACCGGCTCAATGACCTGCATCGGGCGCGGTGCCGCGGCCCCCAGCCTCGACGTCTGCCGGCAGTACAGAAAATCGCAGCGCGGCGCCCCCAGGTATCGCGTCCAACGACCTCCGAGGCGCCAACAATGCAAAGGCGTCTGACGTGGTTTGCTGCGATGACATGCGCAGGCAACTCCGCCGGCGCTGCCCGGACCACCCGGATCCCGCCGCGCGCCCCCACGCGCTGGTCGGTCTCTTCGGCCGCGCCCGCGCGATCGGTCGCTACGTTCACGGCGGCGGTTCGTCCTATGTCAGGATCAGGTACTGCCCCTGGTGCGGTGCCCAGCTCGCGGTCCAGGACGCAGCGCAGGAGACGAGCGATGCCCGAATCTAGCGTGGGCCAGCCGTGGGCGGTACCGCAGCCGGTGCCTGCTGCGGGCCTCCCCCCGCTCGAGCGAATCATTGGGTGCCCCGTTCAGGGTTGGCGGCGCGATCGCCATAGAATGCGCAGCGGATGGCCCATGCTCGTACTCATCTGCGTTGCGGCAGCGGGTCGGGCTGACGAGCCGGCGCCGCTCGTCGCGGCGGTGCGGGCCCACTTCGACCTGGCTGAGGGCTCGATTGTCCCGAAGCATCGCTACGCGCTCGTTGATCTCGATGGCGACGGCATCCCCGATGCAGTCATCCTCGTGACCGACCGCGCCTATTGCGGATCCGACGGCTGCACGCTTGAGATCTTTCGCGGCACTGTGGACGGATTCACCTTCGTGAGCGGAAGCACGCTGACCCTGGAGCCGATACGACTGTCCCGTGAAGCGTCGCACGGCTGGCGCACACTGATCGTCGCCACGAGACACCGCGGCAACGTTCTGATGCGCTTTGATGGGCGGCGTTATCCACTGAGTCCCTCGATGCAGCCCAAGGCCTCGAGCATCCAGATCGAGGGCGCCGCCGTGCTGTTCGGACCGGTGCGAGTCGACCTCGGCGTTGGTGCAAGCGGTGACCGGCCGGAGCGGCCGTGACGGATCACGCAGTCAGTCATGGCGGCGCGCTGCGACCGCCCGGTCTCTGCGGCAGGGCACATGGGCACATGGCTTAACCTCTGGCTCCTCCCGCTCGGCTTCCTCGCCGGCGTGCTCGGCCTCGCGCTGAGCGCCCGATGGCTTCGCATCGTGGCGGCGGCGCTCGGATCGTCTGCGCCGGCGTCGCCGCCGGCGTCGCCGCAACGGCGACGGCCTGGAATTCTTCCCGTGATTCTCCATCCCGTGCCATGGCTGCTGCTGCTTGGGCTGGTATTCGGCTTGCCGCGCGTGGTCGCATCGCCGTCGCGGGCTGGCTGGCTGACTTTCCTGGCCGGCATTCTGGCCGCCGCCGCCGTGAACGCCGTGCTGGTCTGGCTGGCGCTGCGACGTGCGCGCCGCCGGTGCGCCGAGCAGCAGCTCAAGGCACGCTCCGGTAGCGGCAACGCGGCCTGACGGCCGGACCGCGGGGTCGCGAACGATGGCGCGGCCTGCAGGTGGCGCGGCGGCGCGACCACTCAACGCGGACCCCAGGCGTGCGGGGGAGGCGAAGAACCGCACCGTCCAACCGGGCGCCGCGCGCATGCTTGCAAGGCATGGCCCGATCGCGCGATCGCCAGCGACGGGCCCGGGACCCTGGCGACGCCCGGTCGAGATCCAGGCCGATTGCCTGGCCACCGCCGCTGCAATTCGGGTGGCGATGCGCGGCTTCCGACGTGCGTCGATCTGATGATCCATGAGAGCGACCGACGCCCTGTCTTGGACTCGGCGAGGGGCGACTGCGCGACGGGGGCATCGGCCGTTATCGGCGGGATCGCTGGCCGCGACCCGATCGCCGCATGGCGCGGCCGCGGACGGTCAAGTAACCTTGCACAGGTGCGGCGCGATCCGGTGCTGCGACGGCTTAACCTCGGCGTTGGACCCCCGCTATCCGTGGCCGAGACACCTGAATCACTGACCTTTCTCAATGCCCTCGCGGCGCTCGCGTCGCGGCTCGCGGACGAGGGTGTCACGATCTATTCGGTGACCTACCATTCGCATGCCTTCGGCAGCTGGGAAGTGGAATCTGGCCGGCGACGCGTCCGCATCCGGGTGACTTGGGAAGGGAAGGACCGGCATCTGCGGGTCGCGACGGCCCAGCTGGCGAGCGGATCCACCGAGCGCGCATGGCAGCTCGTGGAGGAGCACGACTTTCGAAAACGTCGTCCGGATCTGGCCCAGCTCTTTGGCACGGTGCACGCGGCGATCACGGCGCACGCCGGTGTCTGACGGCAAGTGCGTCCAGGGCATGCGCGCCGCTGCCCCGGGCGAGCACGATGCCGGGTAGCGTTCGACGGGGCGGATCCGCCGTTGGCGCGATACTGCGCGAGTACGCCGGCCACGGTCGCGGCGCCTGCGCGCACTAGAGTGGCGCCCGTACGGGCCGGCGGCACGCCCGCCGAAGCGCGGCGTGAGGCCCCATAACCGGAGGTCGTGGCAACGTGGTCCCCTGTCGCGGCTGTGGCGGGTTGTTCCCGGACGTCGACGGCCCGACACATGCCTACATGCTGTCATCGTCCGGTTGCTGGGCTGCCTACAACGCGGTGCTGGCGCGCGAGTACGTCGGCTATGGCGCCTTCGCCGACCTTCACCGCCTCCCGGTCGATGCCTTCGCGGCCCAGCACCCGCACGCGCAGTGCGCCGCGAACGCGCGATCGGTTGGATATCACCTGTGCCGGCTGTGCCTAATCCTGGAGCGGGGCCTGGGCGCGAACGAGGCCAACGCCGCGATAGTCACCATCGCCGCGCAGAAGTCGCGGTTCGTGCCGCGGACTCCGCCGTCGCACCGCGGACACGTCACCGTGGCGGACGTCCATGCGGCCTCGGGTGCGCAGGCGCATCGCGACGCGGTGCGCCGGTGGGCGGCGGCAGTGTCGCAGGCGTGGGCGCCGTGCCACGCGCTCGTGCGGACCTGGCTCGACGGCTCGTTCGTGCGCGCGTGATCGGCGCCGCCGCGTGGCGGCGCGCGGCGCTTGGGGCGCGCGCCGCCAGAGGATAGGATCGCGCGGGAGCGGGTGAATGCCGAGGGGGTTCGTCCGCCACTACAGCCGGAGTGCCCTGTCGTGCCGCTTCTCTACCGGACAACCGATGCCGCGTTCGCGCAGGCCGCCGTAGATGCCCTGATCAAACGCGGCATCGACGCCTATGCGACCGGCAGCACCGACCCCGCCCGTGGCTCATACGCCCAGGCCCAGCCGGAGTACTGCGTATTTCTGACCAAGGCGGCCGACTCCGAGCGCGCGACGCGGATACTGGTGCGCCTCGGTGCCGCGCCGACCGTACCGGCCGCGCCGTCACGCGCCGCGCCACCGCGCTGGCTGGTCTGGACGGTCGTGCTGGTCGTGGTTGCGCTCGCGTTGTTCGTCGCCCTGCAATCCGCCGGGGCGCCGTAGTGGGGGCGCTGCGATCGACCCGCGGCCGGCGGGCCGAGCCGATCGACGCGCGGATGATGCTATATATGGCAACGGATCCTGCCGCCGGCCGCGCCGCGCCGCGCAGGCGGGCGCGAGGCAGGGCTCGGCGGCAGGCATGAACGACCAGGACCGGTATTGCGCCGCAAAGCCCGACTCGCGCCGCGGCGCGCTCATCGGTCTTGTCGTGGCCCTGCTGCTGGTCGTGGCCGGGCTCGCCCTCGTGCAGGCGCTACGCCGGCAGGGCCAGCTCGAGGACTGCCTGATGTCGGGCCGCAGCAACTGCGCGCCGATCGATTCGTCGGCCGCCGAGCACTGACGGCCGCGCGCCGGCCGGCCGGGATGCTGAACTGACCCGTAGCGCCGGGCTGCCCCGAACCCGGCGTTCGCCACCGGATCCTTGCTGCCACGAGACTGCCAATGCCCAAGAGCGATTCCGCGAAGGACCACAAGCCGAAGGCGCGACGCAAGGTCTCGTTCCGGCTGCCGCTGAAGGTATCGCTCGTGTCGTGGCGGGATCTCGCGGAGACGCTCGGCCCGGTGCTGATCCTGAGCGCGATCGCGGTCGTGCTCGCGCTGCACTACGTGCGGCCCGCGCCGCCGAAGGCGCTGACGATGTCGAGCGGCCCGGCCGGCAGCACCTTCGCCGCCGTCGCCGAGCAGTACCGCCGGATCCTCGCCAAGAGCGGCATCACGCTCACGGTCCTGCCGTCCAAGGGCTCGCTCGAGAACCTCGAGCGCCTGCGCGACCCACATTCCGGGGTGGACATCGGCCTCGTTCAGTCGGGCGTCGCCGGCACCGGCACCGGCACAGCCGGTGACGTCGTATCGCTCGGCAGCGTGTTCTACGAGCCGATCACGATCTTCTACCGCCGCGACAAGCCGCTCGAGCGCCTCTCGCAGCTGCAGGGCGGGCGGATCGCGGTCGGCGCCGAGGGCAGCGGCACGCGCGCACTGTCGCTCGCGCTGCTGAAGGCCAATGAGATCGAGCCCGGCGGCGCGACGCGGCTGCTCGACCTCGAAGGGGAGGCGGCCCGACAGGCGCTACTGTCACGCGCGGCCGATGCGATCGTCCTGACCGGCGACTCGGCCTCCACCGCGACGATCCGCGAGATGCTGCACGCGCCCGGCATCCGCCTGTACGACTTCAGACAGGGCGATGCCTACGTGCGCCGCTTCCGCTACCTGAGCAAGCTCGACGTGCCGGCGGGGGCGTTCGATCTCGGCGAGAACCTGCCAGCGTCGGCCGCGACGTTGCTCGCACCGACGGTCGAGCTGCTCGCGCATCCGGACCTGCACCCGGCGCTATCGGACCTGCTGATCGAGGCCGCGACCGAGGTGCACGGCCGAGCGACGCTGTTCCAGAACGCCAACCAGTTCCCGGCGCCGCTGGTGCACGACTTCCCGATCAGCACCGACGCCACGCGCTTCTACAAGTCGGGCAAGAGCTTCGCGTACCGCTACCTGCCCTTCTGGCTCGCGTCGCTGCTGGATCGGGCACTGGTCGTGCTCGTGCCAATCGTCGTGGTCGTGATCCCCGGACTTCGCTATCTGCCGCAGCTGTACGGGTGGCGCATTGACAGCCGCATCCACCGCCGCTATGGCGAGCTGATGGCGCTCGAGCGCGAGTCGCTGGAGGACCTGACCGCCGACAAGCGGGCGGCGCTCGTGGAGCGGCTGGCGGAGATCGAGAAATCGGTGATCGCGCGCAAGATGCCGGGATCGCACGCCGAGCAGATCTACATCCTGCGGCAGCACATCGACTTCGTGCGCGGGCGCCTGGCCGGGTCGGCCACGGCCGCGGGCGAGGCGCAGC
This sequence comes from uncultured Pseudomonadota bacterium, assembly GCA_963727685.1. Taxonomy (GTDB): domain Bacteria; phylum Pseudomonadota; class Gammaproteobacteria; order Steroidobacterales; family Steroidobacteraceae; genus CAIKZZ01. Next base: position 604,130 of record CAVSGY010000009.1, on the reverse strand, counting down.
CGCTGGCGAACGCGGCCGGCCCATGACGCCGATCGCTACCGGCGGGCGGCGCGTGAACCCGGTCGGGTACGGCCGCGGCTGGAGCCTCCCGCGTGCCGCGACGGAACGAGGCGATGGCGGACGATAGCTGGTGCAGCGTCGCCGACTATCCGGACCGCATCTCGGCGGAGGCGATCGTGGGCCTGCTCAACGGCGCGGACGTGCCGTGCTACATCGCATCCAACGAACACGTTCCGGGCCTCGGGTCGGCTTTTTCGGTGCGCGTGCCGGTGTCCCTCGTGCGACAGGCCGAGTGGTTGCTGGAGCAGAGCCGCGTCTCGGACAGCGAGCTGACGGAACTGGCGATGCGCATGCCGCGCGACGGATCGACCGATGAATGAGCAATGCGGCCCGCCACCGCGCGGCACCCGAGCGCGGCACGCGGCCGGCGTCAGGACGCCGCCGTGATCCGGATCCGCGAGATCGACCACCTCGTGCTGCGGGTCGTCGATCTGCCGCGCATGCTCGACTTCTACTGCCGGATCCTCGGCTGCGCCGTCGAGCGCCGCCAGGAGGCGCTCGGCCTGGTGCAGCTGCGGGCGGGCCGCTCGCTGATCGACCTGGTCACGGTCGGGGGCGCGCTCGGCGCGGCGGGCGGCGCCGCGCCGGCCGCGGGCGGTCGCAACATGGATCACTTCTGCCTGCGCGTCGAGCCCTTCGACGCCGCGGCGATCCGCGAGCTGCTGACGAGCAACGGCATCGGCGCCGGCGAGGTTGCCATGCGCTACGGCGCGGAGGGCGAGGGGCCGTCGCTGTATGTCGCGGACCCGGAGGGCAACACGCTCGAGCTCAAGGGCCCGCCCGCCCCGGCGGCGCCGGTGTGATCCGCGGCCCGGCGGGCTGCGGGCAGGCCGGCCGTCGGGCGGTGGAGCGGCCGGGACCGATGCCGTACGCTGTCGAACGCGCGACGCCGCGCGCTACCGCGACGCCCGGTCCATGAGAGCCATCGCGCTCGCCAGCCTCGCCGCGATCCTCGTGCAGCCCTTCGTCTATGTCCTGTGGGGCGACGTGGCGCTGCCCGCCCAGGGCGGGCCCGCCGCCATGCCCGCGCTCATGACCGTGCTCGAGTGGGGCGTCATGGTCGCGGGGGCCTTCGTCGTCGTCGTGAGGGTGCCGCTCTTCCTGCTGCTCGGCTGGCTCGGGCGGAGGGATCGCGCGACCGTGCTCGCCTGCGGCGCGCTGATTGCGACGGTGCCGGCCGCGGTCCGCGGCTGGCCGCTGACGGCGGTCTGCGACAGCTGCTCGTCGGCCGGCCGGTGGCACGGCCATTTTGTGCAGTTCCAGACCAACGGCGTGCTGACGCCATACGCGTGGTTGCGGTATCTCGAGGGCATGGCGCTGTTCGGCGTCCATGGGTTCGTCGGGGCGCTCGTGTTCTACGTCGTCTGGCGGCGCAGCACCGCCGCGGCGGGCGCGCGGCACGCTCGCAAGCCATAGCGGCCGCCGGCCGCCTGGGGGACCATCATGGCAATGTTCCGGTCGACCCGTGACGTCATCATCCGCACCGAGTCGTGGCGCGCGGCGACCGAGTTCTACCGGTCAGTGCTCGGCCTGCCGGAGGTGTCCCGCAGCGACACGCTGGTGGGATTCGAGGCAGGCGCCTTCCGCCTCTATGTCGAGCAGGGCACCGCGCACGGGCCGGTGTTCGAATTCCTGGTGCCGGATGTGCAGGCCGCACGGGACCGGCTGCTGGCGGCGGGCTGCACGATCCGGGAGCAGGACGCGTCCGTGCCGCGCTGCTACCTCGAGGATCCGTATGGCCTCGTCTTCAACCTCGGCCGGCCCCGGCCGGGGGCCGGGTAGCGGGCCGGGCCCGCCGCGTGGCACGACCCGGTGCCGCGCCGCGGCTATCGCGCGAGGCGCGTCGGCCGCTAGGATTCGGATGTCCCGCCCGGAAGCGGCTGGCGTGGTTCGCTGTCAGGAGCGGTGCACCCTTGGGCATGGATGAGCGGACGCAGTACACGCCGGCCAGCTGGCCGACGGTCACGCCGCGCATCGTGGCCCGCGACGCGCGCCGGCTGCTGGACTTCATCAAGGCCGTGACCGATGCCGCGGCCGAGTACCGGCCCGGCGCGCCCGCCGTGCTCGAGATCGGCGATTCGCAGCTCACGGTCAGCGACGCTGGCGACCGCGGTCCTGCCCCCCGGTTCCTGTATGTCTGCGTCGCCGACACCGGCCACACATATCGCAGTGCCATCGGCGCCGGTGCGCGCCCGCTCGAGGTGCCGCGCGACGTCCCGTACGGCGACCGGCGCGCGCTGATCGAGTACGAATGGGGCGACCGCTCGCAGATTGCGACCCACCGGCGCGCCCGGCCGTCGCCCGCGTCGTCGCCGTGACGCGCATCTCCTCCAATCGCGCGCGCTTCCTCAAGAAGGCGTTCCCGGTGTTCTGGTTCGGCATCATCGGCGTCATCCTGCTGGCCGGCGTCTTCAGCGGTGCCGCGGAGCGCGCGCCCGTGGCGCTCGTCGTACCCGTCGTCATGGCCGGATTCGGCTACGCGCTGATGCGCAAGACGCTGCTGGACCTGGCCGACGAGGTGTTCGACTGCGGCGACCACCTCGTGGTGCACATGCATGGCGAGCAGGAACTCGTACCGCTCGGCAACGTGATGAACGTGAGCGCGAGCACCCTCGTCAATCCACCGCGGATCACGCTGCGGCTCGTCACGCCCGGCCGGTTCGGCGACGAGATCGCCTTCGCGCCGATCACGCCGTTCTCGCTCAACCCGTTCGCGCGCAACCGGATCGCGGACGACCTGATCGTCCGCGTCGACCGCGCCCGCCGCCGCGCATGAGACTCCGCCCGGCGCGATTGACGTCGCTTCGCGACCCTCCCTAAAGTAGCCCGCGGCGCGGGCCCGGCCCGCGCCCGCGTTGAGTCACCGGAGAAGGCACGTGATGAAGCTCTTCAAGAGCGCGCTGCTCGCCGTCGTGCTGCTCGGCCCGCTGGCCGCGACCGCCGCCGCGCCCAGCGAGGCGTCGGTGCGCGAGCTGTTGGTGGCCATGGAGTCGAAGAACCTCCTCGACGGCATGTGGAACCAGCTCGACACGATGACCAAGGCCTCGGCGCAGCGGATGCTGGCCGGCGAGCCGCCGACGCCTGAGCAGCGCAAGATCATCGACGACATGCAGGAGCGCACCCTCGCCCTGTTCAGGGAGGAGTTCACGTGGGAGTCGCTCGAGCCGGTGCTCATCGACACCTACGTGCATACCTTCACGCAGCACGAGATCGACGGCATGCTGGCGTTCTACAAGTCCGACGTCGGCAAGGCCGCGATCGCGAAGATGCCGAGCGCGATGCAGTCGTCGATGCAGGCCGTCCAGGCGCGCATGGCCGGCCTGCAGGTGAAGCTGCAGCAGCTGCAGCGCGACACCTACGAGAAGCTCCAGGCCACGCGGCGGCCGCACTGAGCCTGCGGCCGGCGGGGCCGGGCGCGGCAACGTGGCCGTGGCGAGGACCCGACCGGGGACGGGGGATCGCATGAACCACGTCGGTGGCTGCGCCTGCGGGCGCCTGCGCTTTCGCTCGGCAGCCGGCCCGGTCGACACTGGCCACTGCCACTGCCGCATCTGCCAGCGCACGACCGGCGCACCGGTGCTCGGGTACGCGTCGTTCTCGGTCGCGGCGTTCGCCTACACGAGCGAAACGCCGAGCCGCTATGCGTCGTCCGCGCGCGGCGCGCGCGAGTTCTGCGCCGCCGGCGGCACGCAGATCGCGTTCCGGCGGACCGCCGCGGCCGGGACCGTCGACGTCAACGTCGGCGCGATGGACGAGCCGGGCCGCTACCCGGCCGGCCGGCACATCTGGTGCGAGCCAGCGCAATCCCGTGGCTCGCGCTGGCCGCCGGCCTGCCCCGGCTCGCCCGCGGCCCGGCGGCCGGCCCTGGCAGCTGAGCAGCCGGGCAGGTCGCGCCCGGGCGTGACCCGCCGCGGGCCTTTCCGCAGCCGCCCCTTCGCGGTAAGTTCTGCCGCCGCCGCCCGCCGTGCTGCGCCGAGGCCGGACCAGTGACATGAACACCTACACCGCCTACCTCCGCGTCCGCCATCCGTCGATCGACCCGGGCGAGATCACCCGCGTCCTCGGGATAGAGCCGGCGCACGCGTGGGCGGCCGGCTCGCCGCGCGGCGGTGCCGAGCCCGCGCGCAGCCCGCACGCGGAGTCGTACTGGTTCGCGCCGCTCGGCGAGTCGATGTGGCCGCGCGGCCTGCTGCCGTCGCCGGAGCTGCCATTCGAGGCGTTCCTGCTGGCGCAGATCCGGCTGCTCACGCCGCACAAGGGGTTCTTCGCCCGGCTCAGCACCGACGGCGGCACCTGCGAGCTGGCCGTGACGCTGACCACCCGTGATCGCTGCACCGTCGAGATGCCGGCGGCGCTGCTGCGCTCGCTTGCCGACCTCAACATCGCGATCACGCTCGACGTCAGCACCGGGGACGACCCGGTGTCGCACTAGCCGTGCCGGCCGTGCCCGGGCCGGTGGCGTGACGTGAAGCGCTGGGACTGGATCCCGACCGCGGTCGTCGCGCTCGGCGGCTTCGCGGCGCTGTACCTCGTCGTGCGCCTCGCCTCGCGCGAGTGGGGGGCGCGCTGGCTCGCGCTGCGGCGCCGGCCGCGCTGGCTGCAGGCGGCGCTCGTGCTCGCGCTCGTGTGGCTCGCGCTGCGCGTCGCGCGGCTCGGCTGGCGCGCGCTGCTCGTCTACCTCGGCGCGATCGCGGTGCTCGCCGCGTGGGGCGAGATCGCCGCCCACGACCGCCGCGCCGCGGACGCGCGCCGACCGTGAGCGCGGCCGCCGCACGCTACTTGACGCGCCTCGGCGCGCGTCCATACTGTGGCCCGCGGCACGAAGGCAGCGACGAGGACAGCACATGACAGAGGAAGCCGACGTCTCCTCCGGTCAGCACGGTGCGATGGCGTCGAACCCGGCAGCGGCGCGGCGGCCGATCGCGCTCGACGCGGACGTGCTGCGCTGGTTCCAGGAGATGGCGCTGCGCAGCGCCGGCGGCGACCACGAGTCGCTGATCAACAGCGTGCTGCGCGACTACATGTGCCGCTCCGGCGAGCCGCTCGAGCGCACCTTGCGGCGCGTGCTCCGCGAGGAACTGCGCAAGGCGGGCTAGCGCCGTGCCGCCCCCGGCGCGCGCGCCCGAAGCCGCAGCCGACGCCGGCGTGCTGCCGCTCGCCGCGGCGCGCGCCCGCCTCGCCGCCGCACCAGGCGCGACCTACGTCGAGCTCCTGACCCACGGCACGCTCAGCGTCGAGATCTACGCGCCGCGCGGCATCGACACCCAGCAGCCGCACAGCCGGGACGAGCTGTACGTCGTGGCGAGCGGCGCCGGCGAGTTCGTCTGCGGCACGCGGCGGCAGCGCTTCGGCCCGGGCGACCTGATCTTCGTGCCCGCCGGCGTGACGCATCGCTTCGAGCACTTCTCGGACGACCTCGCGGTGTGGGTCATGTTCTACGGCCCCGAGGGTGGGGAGCGTCCGTGAGCGGGCCTCGCGCGCCCGGCGCCGTCGCGGTGGCCGCCCGCTCGCGATCGGCAGCGCCCGCAGCGACAATCAGCGCATGACCCGCGCCGTCGCCACGCCCTCCACCCCGTGGCTCCACGGGGCGCTCGTGCCGTTTCGCACGCCGCTGTTCGTGGAGCTCTGGGTCGCGAGTCTCGCCTCGAACTTCGGCACGATGTTCCAGACGGTCGGCGCGGCTTGGCTGATGACGACGATCGCCCGCTCGTCGGACCTCGTGGCGTTCGTGCAGGCGGCGACCGCGCTGCCGATCATGTTCCTGTCGGTGCCGGCCGGCGCGATCGCCGACATCTGGGACCGGCGCGCGCTGATGCTGATCGCGCAGGGCGCGATGCTGGCTGCCGCGGCGCTGCTGACGCTGCTCGCCTACCGCGGCGGGCTGACGCCGTGGTCGCTGCTCGGCTTCACGTTCCTGCTCGGCTGCGGTGGCGCCGTCTACGGCCCGGCCTGGCAGTCGTCGGTCGGCGAGCAGGTGCCGGCCATGCAGGTGCCGGCCGCGGTCGCACTCAACAGCCTCGGCTACAACATCGCCCGCACCGTCGGTCCCGCCATCGGCGGAGCGATCGTCGCCGGCGGCGGCGCCGCGGTCGCGTTCCTGTGCAACGCGCTGTCCTACGTCGGCCTGATCGCCGTGCTGGCGCGCTGGCGTCGGCCGCAGGCGGCCGCGCTGCTGCCACCCGAGAGCATTGGCGCCGCGATCGGCGCGGGGCTGCGCTACGCGCGGCTGTCGCCGGCGATCCGCACCGTGCTGATGCGCAGCGCCATGTTCGCGTTCCTGAGCAGCGCCCTGTGGGCGACGCTGCCGCTCGTCGCCCGCGACCTGCTGGCCGGCGGTGCGCTGACCTACGGCTTCCTGCTCGGCGCCTTCGGCGCCGGCGCCGTGCTCGCCGCCCTCGCGAGCACGACGCTGCTGCGCCACTACGGCGCCGATACGATCGTCACCGCCGCCTCGGCGGTGTTCGGGATCGCGACCGTGGTCGTGTCGCTGTCGCGCTGGAGCGCGCTGTCGATGGCGGTGATGGCGGCCGCCGGTGCCGCGTGGGTGCTGTCGTTCTCGACCTTCAACGTCACCACCCAGATCTCCTCGGCGCGCTGGGTGGTCGGCCGCACGCTCGCCTTCTACCAGACCGCGGCCTTCGGCGGCATGGCGGTCGGCAGCTGGCTGTGGGGCGTCTGCGCCGAGTACGGCACCCTGCGCTCGACGCTGCTCGCGGCCGGGCTCCTGCTGGTCGCCTCGGTCGTCGTCGCCCGGCGCTGGCCGCTGCACGCGGCCGGGGCCGTCGACCTCGGGCCGCTGCGTTCGCTGCCCGATGCTCACGTCCGCACCGGCATCGATCCGGACGCCGGCCCGGTCGTGGTGTCCATCGAGTACCGCGTCGCGGCCGAGGACGCCGCCGCGTTCGTGCGCGCCGCCTACGAGCTCGGCCGCACGCGCCGGCGCGACGGCGCGCGGCGCTGGTCGCTGATGCAGGACCTCGACGACCCGAGCCGCTTCATCGAGCGCTACCAGGCGGTGACCTGGCTCGACCACCTGCGCCAGTGGCACCGCACGACGCTCGCCGACCGGGAGGCCCGGGAGGCCGTGCTGCGGCTCCACCGCGGGCCGGAGCCACCGCGGGTGCGGCACATGCTGGGCCGCGCGCCCGACGACCTGCCGCCGGACGGCGTCGCGCGCGTCCCGCCCGGCGGGACCACGGGCTGACAGGTGCCCGCCGCGCCACGCCGGCGCGAGTCCGACGCGACGCCGGCCCCCCGAGGCACTAAACTTAGCGGCTCCCTGCCCGGCCACCGGGCCGCTGGACCGAGGACCGCCACAACACCATGGGCCGCATATTCGAAGTCCGCAAGCACGCCATGTTCGCGCGCTGGAACCGGATGGCGAAGCAGTTCCACCGGATCGCCAAGGACATCAACATCGCCGTCAAGTCGGGCGGCACCGATCCGAACTCGAACCCGGGGCTCAGGCGCTGCATCCAGAACGCCCGCGCCGTCAACATGCCGAAGGACAAGGTCGAGGCGGCGATCAAGCGCGCCTCGGGCAAGGACGCGGCGAGCTTCACGGTCGTCATTTACGAGGGTTACGGGCCGCACGGCGTCGCGATCCTGGTCGAGGCCGCGACCGACAACCCGACGCGCACGGTCGCGAGCGTGCGGCACCTGTTCGCCAAGTACGGCGGCAACCTCGCGACCTCCGGCAGCGTCAGCTTCCAGTTCAAGGAAATGGGCGTGTTCCGCCTCAATCCGGAAGGCATCGACCAGGACGACCTCGAGCTGTACCTGATCGACCACGGCCTCGAGGAGATGGGCGAGAGCACCGGGGAGAAGGGCGAGCCGCAGCTGGTGATCCGCTGCGCGTTCACCGACTTCGGCGTGCTGCAGAAGGCGCTCGAGGACCGCGGCATCGTGCCGCTGTCGGCCGAGCGCGAGTTCGTCTGCCTGACGCCGACCGAGCTGCCCGAGGAGCAGGCCAAGGAGGTGCTCGAGCTGATAGACCAGCTCGAGCAGGACGACGACGTACAGAAGGTTTTTCACACGCTTGCGTAAAAGGCCCCGCACCATGTCGACCGTTCGCCCGCTCGCCGCGTTCGCCGCGCTGCTCGCGCTCAGCGCCCAGGCGCAGACACCGCCGAAGAAGTTCGCGCAGCCGACCACCGTGCGCGAGCTGATCGCGAGCTCCCAGCCCGGCGACTGGCGGCCGCTCGACCCGGAGCACACCCTGTACCTGGAATTCGCGACCGGCCGGGTCGTCATCGAGCTCGCGCCGCAGTTTGCGCCGCGGCACGTCGCCAACATCGAGAAGCTCGCCCGCGCCCACTGGTACGACGGCCTCGCGATCGTGCGGTTGCAGGACAACTTCGTCGCGCAGTGGGGCGATCCGCTCAACTCCAAGCCCGAGGTCGGTGAGAAGCGCCTGCCGGCCGAGTTCACCAGGAGCGCGGCGGCGCTGCCGTTCACGCGCCTTAAGGATCCCGACACCTACGCCCCGGAGGTCGGCTTCGTCAATGGCTTCCCGGCGGCGCGCAGCTCGGCCGACGGCGAGGCCTGGCCGGTCCACTGCTATGGCATGGTCGGCGTCGGGCGCGACAACGATCCGGCGACCGCGATCGGCACCGAGCTCTACGTCGTCATCGGCCACGCGCCGCGCCAGCTCGATCGCAACGTCGCGCTGGTCGGGCGCGTGGTGGCCGGCATCGAGCTCCTGTCGTCGCTGCCGCGCGGTACCGGCGAGCTCGGTTTCTATGAGCAGCCCGAGGAGCGCGTGCCGATCCAGAGCGTGCGCGTTGCCGCCGAGTTGCCGGCCGCCGAGCGCCGGCCGTTCGAGATCATGCGTACCGACGCGCCGATCTTCCAGAAGCTGATCGAGCTTAGGCGCAGCCGCAAGGACGCCTGGTACAAGGTGCCGGCTGGCCGCGTCGACGTCTGCAACGTGCCGGTGCCGCTGCGCGAGCGGGCCGACAAGGCCGACAAGAAGAAGTCCTAGCGAGCCCGCCGCTCAGCCGGCGTCGCTCCCCACCGGATCGGCGCCGCCGATCGCGAGCCGGCGCGTGAGCTCCGCAGCCGGCAGCTCGCGCTCCCAGCGCGACACGACGATCGTCGCGACTGCATTGCCGATCAGGTTGGTGACGGCACGCGCCTCGCTCATGAAGCGGTCGATGCCGAGAATCAGCGCGAGCGAGGCGACCGGCACGCTGGGCACCACCGTCAGCGTCGCCGCCAGCGTGATGAAGCCGCCGCCGGTGACCGTCGCCGCCCCCTTGGAGCTCAGCATCGCGACCAGCAGCAGCGTCAGCTGCTGGCCGAAGCTGAGCTGGACGTCGAGCGCCTGCGCCAGGAACAGGGCGGCCAGCGACAGGTAGATGCAGGTGCCGTCGAGGTTGAACGAGTAGCCGGTCGGCACGACGAGGCCGACGGTGGCGCGCCGGCAGCCGAGCCGCTCGAGCCGGTCGATCAGCGGCGCGAGCACGCTCTCGGACGACGACGTGCCGATCACCGTCACGATCTCGGTCTTGAGGTAGCCGACCAGCCGCCACAGGCTGAAGCCCGCGGCGCGCGCGACGAGGCCCAGCACGCCGAACACGAACACCGCGCAGGTCAGGTAGAACACGCCCATGAAGCGCGCCAGCGGCGCGAGGCTGTGCCAGCCGAACTTGCCGAGCGTGTAGGCCATCGCGCCGAAGGCGCCGACCGGCGCCAGCCACATGACGAAGGCGACGATGCGGAACAGCACCAGCGACGCCGACTCGATGAACGACACGAAGAACTGGCCGCGCTCGCCGACCACCGCCACCGCGAAGCCGGTCAGGAGCGCCACCAGCAGCACCTGCAACAGCTCGCCCGAGGTCAGCGCCCCCGGCAGCGTGGTCGGGATCACGTTGAGCAGGAAGTCCGCGACCGACTGCTCGTGCGCCGCGCTCGCGTACTTGGCGACCGCGGCGGCGTCGAGCGTCGCGGGATCGACGTGAAAGCCCTCGCCGGGGCGGGTCAGCGCCGCGACCGCCATGCCGACCGCGAGTGCGACCGTCGACAAGAGCTCGAAGTAGACCAGCGCCTTGACGCCGACGCGGCCGACCCGTGGCAGGTCGCGCATGTGGGCGATACCGAGCACGATCGTGCAGAACACGATCGGCCCGACCAGCATGCGGATCAGGCGGATGAAGCCGTCGCCGAGCGGCTTGAGCGCGACGCCGGCCGGCGGCGCGACAACGCCGAGCAGCGCGCCCGCGACGACCGCGACCAGGACCCAGAAGTACAGCGAGCGCGCGAGCCGCGGCACCGCCGCGGCCTCAGCCGATCGCCTTGACCGCCTGGATCAGCTGGTTCACGGCACCCTGCGCGTCGCCGTACAGCATGCGCGTGTTGTCGAGGTAGAACAGCGCGTTCTCGATGCCCGAGAAGCCCTGCCCCTGGCCGCGCTTGATGACGACGACGTTCTTGGCCTTGTCGGCGTTCAGGATCGGCATGCCGTAGATCGGGCTCGACTTGTCGTTGCGGGCGACCGGGTTGACGACGTCGTTGGCGCCGATAATCAGCGCGACGTCGGTCGTCTCGAACTCGGCGTTCACTTCCTCGAGGTCGGCGATCAGGTCGTAGGGCACGCCGGCCTCGGCCAAGAGCACGTTCATGTGGCCCGGCATGCGGCCGGCGACCGGGTGGATCGCGAACTTCACGGTGACGCCGCGGTGCTGCAGCAGCTGGGCGAGCTCCCAGACCTTGTGCTGTGCCTGGCCGACCGCCATGCCGTAGCCCGGTACGACGATGACCTTCTGCGCGAAGGCCATCATGACGCCGGCGTCGTTGGCGTCGATCGGCTTCTGCGAGCCGGTGACGGTGCCGGTCGCGGCGGCGCCGGTGTCGCCGAAGCCCGAGAACAGCACGTTGCCGAGCGAGCGGTTCATCGCCTTCGCCATCAGCTGCGTCAGAAGCGTGCCGGCCGAGCCGACCACCGTGCCGGCGATGATCATCGCCGCGTTGTTGAGCACGAAGCCCTCGAACGCGACCGCAAGTCCCGTCAGCGCGTTGTACAGCGAGATCACGACCGGCATGTCGGCGCCGCCGATCGGCAGCGTCATCGTCACGCCGAGCACGAGCGCGAGCACGAAGAACGCCGACACGACCGCCGGGCCGGTGTTGACGTCGGTTGCGATCAGGCCGCCGAGCACGATCGCCCCGCCGAGGATCAGCACGTTCAGCAACTGCTGGCCGCCGAAGCGGAACGACTTCTTGATCAGGCCCTGCAGCTTGCCGAAGGCGATGCCGGAGCCGGAGAAGGACACCGAGCCGATCAGGCCGCCGAGCACGGCGAGCGTGCCGACCGCGAGCCCGTGCGACTCGCCCTTGTAGAGCTCGACCGCGGCGATCGCGGCCGCGGCGCCACCGCCCATGCCGTTGTACAGCGCGATCATCTGCGGCATGTCGGTCATCGCGACGCGCTTGCCCGACCACCAGGCGAGCGCGCCGCCGATCGCGATCGCGACGATCACGAGCGCGAAGTTGGTGGCCGCGTGCTCGGCGCCGATGCCGGACATCGCCGGCGCGAGGAATGTCACCAGCGTCGCGATCACCATGCCGAGGCCGGCCCAGAGGATGCCGCCGCGTGCCGTGACCGGCGAGCTCATGCGCTTCAGGCCCGTGATGAACAGGAAGGCGACCAGGATGTAGGCGGCGTCGATGATCCACTTCGCCGCCGATGCGTTCAGGAAGGACATTAGTGCTGCCCTCCGGCCGGCTTCTTCTGGCCGCTCGACTTGAACATCTCGAGCATGCGCTCGGTGACCACGTAGCCACCGACCGCGTTGCCGGCGCCGAGCACGACACCGATGAAGCCGATCACCTGGCCGAGCGTCGAGTCCGCCTTGAAGAGCGCGAACATCGCCCCGACCAGCACGATGCCGTGGACGAAGTTGCTGCCCGACATCAGCGGCGTGTGCAGGATGGTCGGCACCCGGGAAATCACCTCGTAGCCGGTGAAGGCCGCGAGCATGAAGATGTAGATTGCGATGACGCCGTCGATCATGAAGCGCTCCTTCAACCGTTCGCGAGCAGCTTGGCCGTGGGTTCGTGCTTGACCTGGCCGCCGTGCGTCAGCACGGTGCCCGCGAATACCTCGTCGGTCCAGTCGATGCTGAACACGCCTTTCTTGAGCGCCGGGCTCAGCAGGTTGTAGAGGTTGCGCGCGTACATCTCGCTCGCGTGGTAGGCGAGCTGCGCCGGCAGGTTGACGGGACCGACGATGCGTACGCCGCCGTGCTGCACGGTCTCGCCGGCGCGCGTCAGCTCGCAGTTGCCGCCGTTCTCGGCGAGGATGTCGACGATCACGGCACCGGCCTTCATGCGCTCGACCGCGGTGCGCGAGATGATCTTCGGCGCCGGCCGGCCCGGCACGCCGGCGGTGGTGATGACGACGTCGGCGACCGCGATCCGGCCGTCGAGCACCTCCTGCTGCTTGGCCTTCTCCTCGGCCGTCAGCTCGCGCGCGTAGCCGCCCGCGCCCTCGGCGGTGACGCCGGTCTCGACGAACTTGGCGCCGAGCGACTTGACCTGGTCGCGGGTGGCGCTTCTGACGTCGTAGGCCTCGACGATTGCGCCCAGGCGCTTGGCGGTCGCGATCGCCTGCAGGCCCGCGACGCCGACGCCGATCACGAGCACCTGCGCCGGGCGGATCGTGCCGGCGGCGGTGGTCAGCATCGGGAAGAAGCGGTCGAGCGTGTTGGCGCCGATCAGCACCGCCTTGTAGCCGGCAATCGCCGCCTGCGAGGAGAGGGCGTCCATCGACTGGGCGCGCGAGATGCGCGGCACAAGCTCCATGGCGAAGCTGGTGATCTGGCGGTCGCGCAGCACCTTCACCGCCGGCAGGTTGTTGTGGGCCTGCATGAAGCCGGCGTGGACCGCGCCCGACTTGACCAGGCCAGCCTCGGCGGGCGTCAGCGGCTGCACCTTGAGCAGCAGGTCGGCGCGCGCGTACACGGCCGCGGCGTCGACGAACTCGACGTTCTTGTACAGCTCGTCCGGGAACTGCGCCGAGACGCCGGCGCCGCGTTCGATGATCACCTGCGCGCCGGCGGCCGCGAATTTGGCGGCGACCTCCGGGACGAGCGCCACCCGGTGCTCGCCGGGGTGCGTTTCGCGGGGCACGCCGACGACGATCCCGGCGGCGGCTTGAGGAGCGTCGGACATCGATGGCCTCCCGGACGGGACCCCGAGCGGCGCGGCGACGGCGCCGTCACGCAAGGCTCATGGGTCCTGATTTTGCGTTGTGATTGAAAGCCTTGCAGCGTTTGATTATGGCACAAGGCTTTCGTATCTTAACAGGCATGAAACCGAAGTCTGCTGCTAAGCGACATCAGGACAAGTCGCATTCCGCGCCGCGGGCGCTTGTTGCGCCGTCCGCGCCCTCCGGGCTGTCGCAGCAGGTGCTGCGCACCGATGTCGCCGGCATGCCGCTCGAGTGGATCGACTATCGCGAGGCGGTGCGCCTCTACCACATGGGCCAGGTCGCCTACGCCTGCGGCTCGCTGCTGTTCCGGCTGCGCGGCGGCACCAACGCCCGTACCGGCGAGCGCACGGTCGTCGACGTCAGCTCCATCGTTGCCACGGTGGGTCACTCCTATAACCCGGGCACGGTGCGCGCCGACTACGTGCCGCCGCTCAACAACGAGACGCTGTTCAAGCGCGATGGCTACCTGTGCCTGTACTGCGGGCTCAGGTTCCCGACGCAGCAGCTGTCGCGCGACCACATTCGGCCGTTCTGCCGCGGCGGCGAGGACCAGTGGACCAACGTGGTCACTGCTTGCCGCCGCTGCAACAACGCCAAGGCCTCGCGCACGCCCGAGGAGGCCGGCATGCAGTTGCTCGCAGTGCCGTTCACGCCGACCTACGCCGAGTACATTTACCTCAAGGGCCGGCGCGTGCTGGCCGACCAGATGGAATACCTCCTCGCACACTTCCCGCGCTCGAGCCCGCTGCACTCGCGGCTGCGCGCCTGGCGCAACTGACGCGATGCCGGCGGTCCACCTCGTCGACGCCAGCTTCTTCGTCTTTCGCGCTTACTACTCGATACCGGACCACATGGCCGACGGCGAGGGCCGGCCGGTCAACGCACTGTACGGCTTCGCGCGCTTCCTCTGCGACCTCGTCGAGCGCGAGCGGCCCGAGTACCTCGCGGTCGCCTTCGACGAAAGCCTGGCGGGCTCGTTCCGCAGTCGCATCTACCCCGCGTACAAGGCCAACCGCGAGCCGCCGCCGCCCGCGCTCAAGGAGCAGTTCGCGCGCTGCCGTGAGCTTTGCCGCCACCTCGGCCTCGCCGAATTCGGCAGCCCCGAGTACGAGGCCGACGACATCATCGGCACGCTGGCGACGCGGCTGCGCGCGCAGGGCTTCTGCGCCACGCTCGTGACCCGCGACAAGGACCTCGCGCAGCTGGTGCGGCGGGGCGACGAGTTCTGGGACTACATGGCCGAGGAGCGCTTCGGCTACGACGACATCCCGGCCCGCTTCGGCGTGCGGCCGGAACGGATCGCGGATTTCCTGGCGCTCACGGGCGATGCAGTCGACAACATCCCGGGCGTACCGGGAGTTGGCCGCAAAACCGCCGCTGCGCTGCTCGCGACCTTCGAGTCGCTCGATGACCTCTATGCCAACCTCGGGCGCGTCGCGACGCTTGGCATCCGCGGCGGCGGCGGCCTCGCGGCGCGGCTCGAGGCACACCGGGCGGTCGCCTACCTCGCGCGCGAGCTGACCCGGATCGCCTGCGACATGCCGCTTGCCGCGAGCCCGGCGAGCGTGCGCCGTGCGCCGCCCGACCTCGAGGGGCTCGGCGCCTTCTACGACCGCGCCGGCTTCGGCCCGGCGCTGCGCCGGCAGGCCGAGCGCATCGCGGCGCGCGCCGCCGCGGCGTGACGGCCGACTGCGGCGCGGTTGCAGCGGCCCTCGCCGCCAGCCTCGGCCGGACGGTCGCAGACGCCCCGCAGGCGCTCGCGGGCGGCGGCTCGATCCACACGGCCTATCGCTGGCCAACGGCCAGCGGGCCGGTGTTCGTCAAGCTGGGCAAAGCGACCGACGCGGCGCTCTTTGCCGCGGAGGCGGACGGACTCGGCCGACTCGCTGCCGCCGGCGCGATCCGCGTGCCGGTGGTGCTCGGCCAGGGGATCGCCGCCGGGTCCGCCTGGCTCGCGCTCGAGTGGCTCACGCTCGCACCGCCGAGCGCGGCGAGCGAGCGAGCCCTCGGCGAGCAACTCGCCGCGCAGCACCGGGTGCTCGGGCCGCGCTTCGGCTACCCCGCGGACAACTACATCGGCCGCACGCCGCAGCCGAACGGCTGGTGCGACGACTGCCCCGCGTTTGTCGCGACGCGCCGCCTCGGCGCCCAGCTCGCGCTCGCGGCCGGGCGGGACCCGGCACCGCTCGCCGAGCGGGGCGCGCGGCTGCTCGAGCTGGTCGGCACGTTCTACGAGGGCTACCGGCCGCCGCCGTCGCTGCTGCACGGCGACCTCTGGAGCGGCAACCGTGGTGCGCTCGGCGACGGCACGCCGGTGGTGTTCGACCCCGCACCCTACTACGGCGACCGCGAGGCGGACCTCGCGATGACGCGCCTGTTCGGCGGCTTCGGCGCGTCGTTCTACGCCGCCTACGAGGCCTGCTGGCCGCTCGACCCGGGCGCCGGCGCGCGCCTCGAGCTGCACAACGTCTACCACGTCCTTAACCACTGGCACCTGTTTGGCGGTGGCTACGGCCGCGCGGCGCTCGCGATGATCGACCGGCTGCTCGCCGCGGCCGGCGGCTGAGCGACGCTCAGTCGCCGGCGAGCACCTCGCCGACCGCCGCCGCGACCAGGCGCGCCGACAACCGGTCGCGCAGCGTCGCGGGGCTCGCGAGCTGCAGGCGCTCGAGGTACGGGCGGATCTCGGCCGCGCCGACCGGCGCGAAGGCGGCGCCGGCGAGCGCGCCTGCCCGACCGGCGAGCGTCGCGGTGCGCGCCTTGAGCCGCTCGAGCGCCTTGGCGAGCACGATCTCCTCGGCCGTGAAGTCGGTGCCGAACGGGAACTCGGAAAAGAGTCCCGCCGCGCGCAGCGGCGTGAGCGCCGCGGCGAGCGCTGCCGGCGTGTTGCTGCGCTGCGCGTCCGGGATCCGATAGTCCGCCTCGATCTTGCCGGCGCGCTTGGCCTCGGCGAGCAGCGCGGGCTGGAAGCGCGAGTCGGTGATCGCGAGCAGCGCCGCGACGCAGTCGCGGTCGGTCTGGCCGCGCAGCATGGCGATGCCGTACTCGGTGACCACGACGTCGCGCAGGTGGCGCGGGATCGTCGTGTGGCCATAGTTCCAGACCAGATTCGAGCTGGTGCGGCCGTCCTTGGTGCGCGTGCTGCGCACCAGCAGGATCGAGTGCGCCTCCGGCAGCGCGTGCGCCATGGCGACGAAGTTGTACTGGCCGCCGACGCCGCTGACGACCTGGCCGCTCGCGAGCGCGTCCGACACCCCCGCACCGAGCCCGGTCACCATCATGGTCGTGTTGATGAACCGCGCGTGGCGCCGCTGCGCGACCTTGAGCTCGTAGTCGGGCCCGAGCAGGTCGTTGGTGTAGCTGATGCGGGTCATGTCGAAGCAGGCGCGGTCGGCCTCGGCCAGCTCCCGGAGCGCGCCGTAGAAGCCGCGCGGGCCGAGGAAGAAGCCGGCGTGCAGCACGCGGCCACCGTCGAGGCGCCGCGCGAGGCAGCGCGCGGCGAGCGCGGCGCGCGCCTCCGGCGCATCGAGCCGCGCCGCGAGGCGCGTGCCGTCCGGCGCGACGATGGTCGCCGGCGCCTCGAAGCGTGTGCCGGCGGCGAACAGGCCGGCCTGGTCGAGCGCCGCGAAGGCGGCGGCGTCGAGGCTGGTGACGCCGGCGCGGGCCAGTGCGACCAGCGACTCGAGGTCGAGGCGCTCGCCGATCTCGCCGGCGTCGAGCAGGCGCTGCAGTGTCGCGTGCGGATAGACGCGCCGCGACAGGATGCCGCTGCGGTACAGGTCGAGGAACCCGTCGACGAACATCTCGGTGCAGGCATACAGGCCGCGCTCGAACGGCGCGAGCGCGCCGAGCGCGGCGATCTCGGTCGCGTGCCGTGCCGCGACGCCGCTACCCGCGAGCGCGCGGCGGAAGGCGTCGTTGCGCTGCTGCCTGAGCTGCAGCGCGTAGACGCAGGCGTCGCCGAGCTCGCCGATGCCGAGCTGCAGCGTGCCGCCGTCGCGCACCAGCGCCGCGGCGTTGAGGCCGATTGCGTGCTCGACGTCGCGGATCGGCAGATTCGGCGGACAGAACGGGTCGTAGTCGTAGCGCGGATGGTCGACGAGGAAGTCGAAGCGCTCTGCCGGCACGACCGCGCCGCCGAGCATGAACGGCATGCGGCGGTTGACGGCGCCGATGTAGACGAAGTCGTGGCCGCGCGCGCGCGCGGCGTCGAGCGGCTCCAGCAGGTCGAGCGTGATGTCGGGATTGGAGCTGAGGCTCAACTCATCGCGGCCGGCGACATTGCGGGTCGCGAGCTGCTGGACGAAGACGTTGACGCCGTTCGCGAGCGCATCGCGTGCGGCGTGCGTGTAATTGAGCGAGATGTAGCTCTGCTGCACCGTCTCGACGCCGAGCCACGCGCCCGCCTGCAGGTAGAACTCGCGGACCTGGATGTTGCCGGGCAGGCGCCCGGCGCGGGTTGCCTTGAGGTAATCGAGGTCGGGGTAATCGCCGAACACGCGCGCGACGAACGGCTCGAGGAAGCGCCGCTCCAGGTCGCTGTGGCCGGCCGGGCGGTTGAGGGACAGCGCCGTCAGGATCGTCAGGCTGAGCGACGGGTCGCGCGCCGCCCGCCGGTAGAACTCGTTGAGCAACAGGTTGGGCTTGCCGATCGCGAGCGGCGTGGCGATCACGATGCGCGGGCCGATGCGCCGCAGCGTCGCCTCGACGCACTCGCCGACGTCGTCGAAGCGCAGCGGCGCGCTCACGGCGCCGCCGCCCCGACCAGCCGGTCGTAGAGCGCCCGGAACGCCGCCGCGGCGCGCGGCAGGTTCGCCGCCCAGTCGTTGTGCGCGGTCGCGTCGCCGCCGTCGGTGACGTACTTGATCGCCATGAACGGCACGTCCTCGCGCCGGCAGACCTTGGCGAGCGCGTACGCCTCCATGTCGACGACGTCGCAGTCGCCGACGTCGTGGCCGGCGACGAAGTGATCGGCGCTGCCGCAGGTGGCCTCCGGCAGCGCCGGCCAGCGGCGCGGCACCTCGAGCACCGCCGGCAGGTCGTCGAAGGGCGTCGTGCCGAGCGGCACGCCGAGCGGCCGCACGTCCATGTCGCGCTGCACGAAGCGCGTGCACTCGACGAGCGCGTGGGTCGGCAGGCGCGGGCTACCGACGGTGCCGAAGCCGAGCACCAGTGCCGGGCGGTGGCGGGCGAGCGCGCGCGTCAGGCCCCAGGCCGCGTTAATCTTGCCAAGGCCGGTATAGAGGATGGGTGCGGCGGCCGAGTCGAAGCAGCTGCCGGCCTCGGCCTTGAGCGCGAACACGACCAGCACGTCGGCGGGAGCGATGGATTGCACGATTCGGATTCCCGGCAGGGCATCGAGTCTAACAGCGGCCAGGCGGGGGCCGTCTCGGCGGTCGCCGCAGTGGCGCTGGCGCTCGCCGCCTGCGGGCCGGTCGGCCGTGCCCCGCCGCCGGCCGAGCGGATCGCGCCGCCGCCGGTCGTGGCGGGCGCGGTGCACTATCGCATCGACGCGGCACGCTCCGAGGTGCGGATCCTCGTCTACCGCGCCGGCCCTCTCGCGCGGCTCGGCCACAGCCACGTGCTGCTCGTGCGCGGGCTCGAGGGCGAGCTGTGGCTGCCGGCCGACCCGGCGACGGCGGGCTTTCGGCTGTCGTTCCCGGTCGAGGCGCTCGTCGTCGACGACCCGGCGGCGCGGCGCGAGGAGGGGGCCGAGTTCGCGAGCGAGCCGAGCGCGGCGGACATTGCCGGCACGCGGCGCAACCTGCTCGGGCCAGCGGTGCTGGACGCCGACCGCTATCCCGTGATCCGCCTCGACGGCGCGGCCGGCCGCGGCCCCGCGGGGCTCGTGGCGCGCGTCCGGATCGGCGTGCGCGAGCGCGCGCTCGAGCTGGAGCTGCCGGTCGAGGCCCGCGCGGGCGATGGCGCCTTCGTTGCGCGCGGCGGGTTCACGGTGCTGCAGAGCGCGCTCGGCCTTGCGCCCTTCACGGTCGGCCTCGGAGCGCTCAGCGTCCGCGATGACCTCGCCGTGCGCTTTCGGCTGGTGGCGGTGCCGGACCCGGCCGGCTGACCGGCCGGCCGGCCCGAAAACCCCAGCACGGACAGAGCCTTGGACTTCGGTTTGTGCGGTCCGTATTTTCTGTAACTAGCGCCGTATCACCCGGCGCGGGTAGGATTCCCTAATGAACCAGCAGCCCCTGTCGACTGAGACGATCTTCGACGCCGACCTGGTGCGTCGCTACGACCGGCCGGGTCCGCGCTACACCTCCTACCCGACCGCGGTGCAGTTCCATGCCGGCTTCGGCGTCGCCGAGTACGAGGCGGCGGCGCGCGCCAGCAACGCGGGCACCCCGAAGCCGCTCTCGATCTACATACACGTGCCCTTCTGCGAGAGCCCGTGCTTCTACTGCGGCTGCAACAAGGTCATCACACGCGACCACGGCCGGGCCAGCGCCTACCTCGAGCACCTGTTCCTCGAGATCGAGCGCCAGGGCGCGCTGTTCGACCGCGGCCGGCAGGTCGACCAGCTGCACTTCGGCGGTGGCACGCCGACCTTCCTGAGCGACGCCGAGCTCACCGCCGTGCTCGCGAAGCTGCGCCAGCACTTCACGCTGCGCGACGACCCGGACCGCGAGTACTCGATCGAGATCGACCCGCGCACTGTGTCGGTGGCGCGCCTCGACACGCTCGCCGCGCTCGGGCTCAACCGCATCAGCCTCGGCGTGCAGGACTTCGACCCGGACGTGCAGCAGGCGGTCAACCGGATCCAGTCGCGCGAGGACACCCTCGCCCTGATCAGCCGCGCCCGCGAGCTCAAGATCGACTCGGTCAGCATCGACCTGATCTACGGGCTGCCGCGCCAGTCGCGCGAGAGCTTCGCGCGCACGCTCGAGATCGTGATCGCGGCACGCCCCGACCGGATCGCGGCCTACAGCTACGCGCACCTGCCGCACCTCTTCAAGCCGCAGAAGCAGATCAAGATCGCGGACCTCATTACGCCGGCCGAGAAGCTCGGCCTCCTGGGCCTCACGGTCGAGACCCTGACCAAGGCCGGCTACGTCTACATCGGCATGGACCACTTCGCGCTGCCAACCGACGAGCTGGTGCGGGCCCAGGCCAACGGCACCCTGCAGCGCAACTTCCAGGGTTACTCGACGCGCAAGGAGTGCGACCTGGTCGCGCTCGGCGTGAGCTCGATCTCCAAGGTTGGCGACACCTACGCGCAGAACGCCAAGTCGCTGCCGGAGTACTACAAGCGCATCAACGGCGGCACGCTCGCGATCGAGCGCGGCGTCGCGCTCGACGCCGAGGATCGGCTGCGGCGCGACGTGATCCAGCAGCTGATGTGCGCGACGCGGCTCGACTTCGCCGGCGTCGAGAAGCGACATGGGATCCGCTTCGAGGAGCACTTCGCGGACGAACTCGAGCGCGTCAAGCCGCTCGAGGCTGATGACCTGGTGGCGCGCGAGGGCCGCTCGCTCCGGATCACGGCGCGGGGGCGCCTGCTGATGCGCAACGTCGCGATGGTGTTCGACGCGCACCTGCCGAAGGTCGCGCCGGTCGCCGACCAGCCGCGCTTCTCGCGCGCGGTCTGAGGCGCTAGGCCGGCGGCGGCCCGATCAGCAGGTGCGTGCCCTCCGGGGCGATCACCAGTACGTGGGTGTCCGGGTCGATCGAGCGCGGCAGGCGCTGCTCGGGCTCGACGCCGATCTCGGCGAGCCGCTCGCGCAGCTCGACCCCGTCCTCGACGCTGAACAGCAGCGTCGGCCGCGGCAGCTCGCGGGTCAGGTACAGCCCGATGTCGAAGGTATCGCTGGTCAGCGACAGGTGCGGCCACGGGTCGTTGCCTTCGGCCGCGGTCACGAAGCCGAGCCCCTCCCAGTAGGCGCGCGCGCCGTCCAGATCGCTGACCGGCAGCGCGTATTCCTCGAACCAGCCGAGCCGCGTCGGCGCCGGCAGCTCCGGCGGCGAGAAGGTCCGCGCCTCGAGCAGCCGCACCTGCTGGCCGTCGGGCGTCGTGAACACCGCCTCGTTGAACGTGTCATCGCCCAGCTGGCGGCGGTCGAACTCGAGCCCGTGCGCCTCGAGCGCGGGCATCTGCCGCGCGAGCTCCGGCAGCACGTAGCTCAGCAGCGGTGCCGTGACGCCGCCCTCGTCATGCAGGCCGATCGCGAGCCGCCCGTCGGTGACCACCGAGTAGCCGTGCCGCCAGGTCTCGCCGACCAGCGCCGACGTGAAGCCGAGGCGCTGGTAGAACTGCCACGACTCGAGGATGCGGGGCGCGGGCAGCGATAATTCGAGGAAACGACCGAGCATAGGACCGAGTCTAGCCCGAGCCGGCCGCGCCCGTCTGCCGCTCGCGGCCCGGACCGAGATGCAGTACCGCGAGCGCCACCGTCGTGGCCACGGCGACGAAGCAGGTGACCGGAAGCGGCGTCGCGGTCGAGGTCACGGCCATCAGCTGGACGGCGAGGGCGCCGGACATCTGCTGGCTGAACCCCAGAAGGCCCGAGGCGGCGCCGGCGTGGCGCGGCGCGAGCGCGACCGCGCTGGCCGTCAGGTTGGGCAGGGCGAGCCCCTGCGCGAAGCCGATCACGGCCCACGGCGCGAACAGCCAGAACGGGTGCCACAGGCCTTCGGCCGCGAGCGCCCAGCCGCCGAGCGCGGCCAGCGCCTGGATCGCGATCCCGGCCCTGAGCAGCCGCTGCATGCCGAGCCGGAACGTGTAGCGCGACACGACCCAGTTGCCGAGGAAGTAGCCCACCGAGATGCTGACGTACCACAGGCCATACTCGGCGGCGCTGCGGCCGAGCGTCCTGAACACGTACGGCATCAGCGCCACGAACACGAAGAACACGGTGTAGATCACCGCGTTCTGGAACGCGTAGCCGAGGAACAGCGGCTGGCGCACGAGCGAGAGCGTCGCGGCCAGTATCTGCCGCGGCTGGCGGGCCTCGGCGACGCGGCGCGTCTCCGGCAGGTAGCGCCAGGCGACGATCAGGATCACGGCCCCGCTCGCCAGCAGCAGCGCGAACACCGCCCGCCAGCCGAGCGCATCGGCGAGCGCGCCGCCGCCCGGCGGCGCCAGCGAGTTCGCCGTCACCATGACCATGGTCAGCGTGGCGAGCTTGTGCGCCATGTGGTCGCGCTCGTACAGGTCGCCCATCGCCGCGCGCGCTACCGTGACGCCGGCCGATGTGCCGAGCGCGCTGATGACCCGGCCGAGTGTCAGTACGCCGATCGAGGGCGCCAGCAGCGCGAGCGTGCAGCCGATGAGGTAGATCGCGAGGCCCGCGAGGATCACCGGGCGGCGGCCGTAGTGGTCCGACAGCGGGCCATAGACGAACACGCCGATCGCGAAGGCGACCAGCGGCGCGCTGACCGTGGTGCTGGCCGCGGCGACGCTGACGCCGAACGCGGCGCGCGCCAGGGGCACCACCGGCATGTAGATGCTGAGGGCCACCGGCCCCGTGGCCGTGACGGCCGCGAGCAGCACGATCAGCGCGCGCTCCGACAGCGCGCGCCCGGTCAAGACATCACGCCGCCCAGGCAGAGGTACTTGAGCTCGGTGAAGTCGAGGATGCCGTATTTGGAACCCTCGCGGCCGACGCCCGACTCCTTCCAGCCGCCAAACGGTGCCTCCTCGGTGGAGATGATGCCGGTGTTGAGGCCGACGATGCCGTACTCGAGCGCCTCGGCCACGCGCCAGGCGCGCGAGATGTCGCGGGTGTAGAAGTAGGCGGCGAGCCCGAACTCGGTGTCGTTCGCCATGCGAATCGCCTCCGCCTCGGTCTCGAAGCGAAACAGCGGCGCCACCGGCCCGAAGGTCTCCTCGCGCGCGACCTTCATTGCCGGCGTCACCTGCGTGAGGATCGTCGGCTCGAAGAAGGTGCGGCCGAGCGCGTGGCGCTTGCCGCCGAGCACGAGCTTGGCGCCCTTGGCGAGCGCATCGGCGATGTGCTCCTCGACCTTGAGCACGGCATTGTCGTCGATCAGCGGGCCCTGCTCGGTGGGGCCGGCCAGTCCGTCGCCGACGCGCAGCTTCCGGGTCGCCTCGATGAGCTTGGCGACGAACGCGTCGTAGACGCCGGCCTGCACCAGCAGCCGGTTGGCGCAGACGCAGGTCTGGCCGGTGTTGCGGTACTTGCTGGCGATCGCGCCGGTGACCGCGGCATCGAGGTCGGCGTCGTCGAAGACGATGAACGGCGCGTTGCCGCCGAGCTCGAGCGAGACCTTCTTGACGGTGCTGGCGCACTGCTGCATCAGCAGCTTGCCGATCGCCGTGGAGCCGGTGAAGGTGATCTTGGCGACCAGCGGGTTGGAGGTCAGCTCGCCGCCGACGGCCGAGGCCTTGCCGGTGATGACGTTGAAGACTCCGGGCGGCACGCCGGCGCGCGCCGCGAGCTCGGCCTGCGCGAGCGCCGAGAACGGCGTCGACTCGGCCGGCTTGATGACGATCGTGCAGCCGGCGGCGAGCGCCGCGCCGGCCTTGCGGGTGATCATCGCTGCCGGGAAGTTCCACGGCGTGATCGCGCCGACGACGCCGACCGGCTGGCGCATCGCGAACAGGCGCTTGTCCGGCTGCGGCGACGGGATCAGGTCGCCGTACAGCCGCCGGCCCTCCTCGCCAAACCACTCGTAGAACGAGGCCGCGTAGCCGACCTCGCCCTTCGCCTCGGCGAGCGGCTTGCCCTGCTCGGCGGTCATCAGCCGGCCGAGGTCCTCGGTGTTGGCGATCATGAGGTCGGCGAGGCGCCTCAGGATCTTGCCGCGCTCCTTGGCGGGCCTTGCCGCCCAGGCCGGGAACGCCGCCTTCGCCGCCTCGATCGCGCGACGCGTCTCGGCGGCGCCGCAGCGCGGTACCGTGCCCAGCTCGGCGCCGGTGGCCTTGTTCCTGACCGGGGTCGTGGCGCCGTCGTCGGCGCCAACCCAGCGGCCATCGACGTAGCACTGCTGCTTGAGGAGCGCGGAATCGGCAAGGGTGAAGCTGGTCGTCATGGCACTCTCTTCGGACAAAAGGCCGCGCGGCCGGAGCGGCACGGGCCCCGGGGGGGCCCGCCGTTCAGCCGACGTGGCGGTGGAGGAAATCGAGCGAGCGCTGAAGCGCGAGCGCGGCGCTCGCCGGCTCGTAGGACGGGCGCTCGGTACAGTTGAAGCCGTGCTCGGCGGGGTAGAGGTAGTAGTGGCCGAGCGGGTAGGCCTTCTTGACCTGCTCGACGTCGGCCATCGGGATGTGCGTGTCGCGCTCGCCGAAATGCAGCATCAGCGGGCACTTCGGCGTGCGGTCGAGGACCTTCGGCAGCCCGCCGCCGTAGTAGACGACGCCGGCCGCGAGCGGCAGGTGGCAGGCCGCGACGTAGGTCAGCGTGCCGCCCCAGCAGTAGCCGACCATACCGACCTTGCCCGCGCTCGCGACCGCGTCGATCGCCGCCTTGAGGTCGAGCAGCGACTGCTCGGTCTTGAGCTGCTGGCGGATCGCGACGCCACGCGCGGCGTCGGTGTAGGGCACGTCGGCCTTTCGCTCGACGCGGTCAAAGAGCGCCGGCGCGATCGCGAGGTAGCCGGCGGCGGCGTACTGCTCGGTCACGGCCCGGATGTGGTGGTTGACGCCGAAGATCTCCTGCACGATCACGAGGCCGCCGCGCGGCTTGCCGGCCGCGGTGACCCGGCATGCCTCGAGGCGATGGCCGTCGGCGGCCTTGAGCTCCACGGTGTCGGTCTGGCTGGTCATGCGGGCGGGGGGCCTCGGCCGGTCGGGGCCGGCGAAGCGCTATTTTGCGCGCGCCGTGGCGCCGGCACCACCTCCGGGCGCCGCGCGGCCGGCCAGCCGCTCACCGCCAGGGCCGGACGACGCGCTGCTCGATCGCACCGAAAATGCTGCGGCCCTGCCGGTCTAGCATCTCGATCCGCACCTGGTCGCCGAAGCGCAGGAACGGCGTGCGGGCGCTGCCCGACTCGAGCTGCTCGAGCATGCGCCGCTCGGCGATGCAGGCCGAGCCCTTGGAGCGGTCGTAGTTGGACACCGTGCCGGAGCCGACGATGGTGCCGGCCCGGAGGTTGCGCGTCCGGGCGCAGTGCGCGATCAGCTGGGCGAAGTCGAAGGTCATGTCGACGCCGGCGTCCGGCGCGCCGAACGGCGCGCCGTTCACGTGCGTCACGAGCGGCAGGTGCAGCTTGCAGTCGTGCCAGTCGTCGCCGAGCTCATCCGGCGTCACCGCGACCGGCGAGAACGCGGTGGCGGGCTTCGACTGGTAGAAGCCGAAGCCCTTGGCGAGCTCGGCCGGGATCAGGTTCCTGAGGCTCCAGTCGTTGGCGAGCATCACGAGGCGGATATCGCCGCGCGCGCGGACCTCCTCGGCGCTCGAGCCCATCGGCACGTCGCCGACGATCACGGCGACCTCGGCCTCGAGGTCGATGCCGAATTCCTCGCTCGTGAACGGCGCGTCGTCGGTAGCGCCGAGGAAGTCGTCCGAGCCGCCCTGGTAGACGAGCGGGTCGGTCCAGAACGACGCCGGCATCTCGGCGCCGCGCGCCTTGCGCACCAGCTCGACGTGGTTGACGTAGGCCGAGGCGTCGACCCACTGATAGGCGCGCGGCAGCGGCGAGGCGCAGGCGGTGGGCTCGAACGGCGTCGCCTCCTTGGCCTGGTGCGCCTCGAGCACCGCGGCGAGGTCCCGCAGGCGCGGGCCGCAGCGGCCCCAGGCGTCGAGCGCGTCCTGCAGCGTCGCCGCGATGCCGCCGGCCGTCGCGCAGAGCTTGAGGTCGGCGTCGACGACTACGAGGCGCCCGTCGCGCCCGCCCTTCAGGCTTGCCAGTTTCATCGCTCGTGTCCCCCCTCGCGCGACGCCGTCAGGTGCTGCCGCCCCGCCAGCTGTCGACATAGCCGCGCCACTCGATCCCGGCCGCCGCGGCGCCGGGTTCGAGCGCGTCACGCGTATCGATCATGACAGCGTATTCGTCCGTAGCAGGTTTTGTCTGCACCAACATCCGCGACAGCGCTTTCGGATGCGGCCCGTGCGTGAAGCCGCCGGGGTGGAAGGTCAGCATCCCGGGGTGGATGTTGTCGCGCGAGAAGAACTCGCCGGCGTGGTAGAAGATCACCTCGTCGTAGTCGTCGTTGTTGTGGAAGAAAGGCACTTTGAGGGCCCCCGGGTCGGTCTCGAAGGGCCGCGGCGCGAAGGTGCAGACGACGAAGCGGCCCGCGACGAAGGTCGTATGCGCCGACGGTGGCAGGTGGTAGCGGTGGCTCATCAGCGGCCTTAAGTCGCGCACGTTGATGCGGCAGACCGCGAGGTCGCCGTGCCAGCCGATCGCGTCGAGCGGGTTCCACGGGAAGCGCGCGATCGAGATCTGCTGCGCGCGCTTGATGCGCACCGACCATTCGCGGCTGCCGGGCGGCGCGCCGGGGGGGCCGCGCTCCTGCTGCGCCAGGAACGCCGCGTCGATCGCCGGCACGTCGAGCATCGCCGGGTCGAAGATCGCGTGTGCGCCGACGAGGCCCTTGTCCGGCAGGCCGTAAGCGGCATTGGTCGCCTCGATCAGCAGCGCCGCGACGGGCGCCGCGCACTCGAGCCGCCACATCGTGCCGCGCGGCAGCACGACGTAGTCGCCGGCGGCGAGCGTCAGGTGGCCGAAGTCGCAGTAGAGCTCGGCGGCGCCGCTGTGGACGAACAGCAGCTCGTCGCCGTCGGCGTTGCGCGCAAGGTGGTCCATGGGCGCCGCGAGCTGCAGCCAGCGCAGCCGGCAGTGGGCGTTGCCGAGGATCGGCGCCGCCTCCCACGGGGAGAACATGGGCGCGGCGAGCAGCGAGAGGTCGAAGGCGTGCGGCCGCAAGGGGCCCTCGAAGCTCGACCAGCCGGTCGGCGGGTGGCGGTGGTGGAAGAAGGCGGCCGGGCCGAAGAAGCCCTCCTTGCCCATCTCCCGCTCGTAGGTACCGGGCGGCAGGTCGGCGTGGGCCTGGCGGCTCGCCTGGCCTGCGACGCGCGGGTACTGGATGTAGCGCTTCATGGGGGCCTCCCTCGGCGGTCTGTGCCGAACGTAGTTGCAACTGAAACTATTGGCAAGCGGCCGCGGTCGCCCGCAAGCCCGCACCGGCGTCGTGGAAGGCCCCGAGGCCCGGTGGCGACGGCCGGCTGGCATAATCGGCGGGCGCCACGTCCAAGGAAACCCCCCATGAGCACTGTGCAGACGGCCCGCGAAGGGTCGGTCGCGGTCATCCGCTTCGGTGAACCGCCGGTCAACAGCCTCGGCCACCAGACCCGCCGCGACCTCACCGCGGCCATCGACGCGGCAGTCGCCGACGCCGCGGTCACGGCGATCGTGATCGCCGGTCGCAACGGCCTGTTTTCGGCCGGCGCCGACATCAAGGAGTTCGGCACGCCGGCGATGCTCGGCGCCCCGAACCTGCACAACGTCATCACCGCGGTCGAGTCGAGCCCGAAGCCGGTCGTCGCGGCGATCGAGGGCACGTGCCTCGGCGGCGGCCTCGAGCTCGCGCTCGGCTGCCACTACCGGGTGGCGAGCGAGGCCGCCAAGCTCGGGCTGCCGGAGGTCAAGATCGGCCTGCTGCCCGGCGCCGGCGGTACGCAGCGGCTGCCGCGGCTGATCGGCGTCGAGAACGCGATCAACGTCATCGTCGGCGGCGAGCCGGTGCCCGCCAAGCTCTTCAAGGGCAGTCCATTGCTCGATGCACTCGTGGCCGGCGACCCGGTGCCGGCGGCGGTCGCGCTCGCCGCCGAGAAGGCCGCGGCGCTCGCGGCCGGCGGCAAGCTGCCGAAGGCCCGCGACCTCAGGGTGCGCGGCGCCAACACCGAGGCGCTGATCGGCTTCGCGCGCACCACCATCGGCGCCACGTACCCGAACTTCCCGGCGCCGCTCAAGTGCCTCGATGCGATCGAGGCGGCGGCCGGCAAGCCCTTCGAGGAGGGGCTCGCGACCGAGCGCCAGCTGTTCGCCGAGCTCATGATGACGCCGGTGTCGCGCGCGCTCAGGAACGCGTTCTTCGCCGAGCGCGCCGCCGCCAAGGTCGCCGACGTGCCGGAGTCGACGCCGACGCGCGACATCAAGTCCGCCGCGGTCATCGGTGCGGGCACGATGGGCACCGGCATCGCGATCAACTTCCTCAACGCCGGCATCCCGGTGCAGCTGCTCGAGCTCGGCAAGGAGGCGCTCGACAAGGGCGTCGCGCGCATCCGCGACACCTACGCCGGCCAGGTCAAGAAGGGCCGCCTGAAGCCCGCCGACGCCGAGGCGCGGGGCGCGCTGCTGAAGCCGACGCTGTCCTACGACGAGATCGGCCAGGCCGACATCGTCATCGAGGCGGTGTTCGAGGACATGGCGGTCAAGGAGAAGGTGTTCACGACGCTCGACAGGGTCATGAAGCCGGGCGCGATCCTCGCCACCAACACCTCGACGCTCGACGTCGACCACATCGCAGCGACAACGAAGCGCCCGGCCGACGTCATCGGCACCCACTTCTTCAGCCCCGCGAACATCATGAAGCTGCTCGAGGTGGTGCGTGGCAAGGCGACCGCCAAGGACGTGCTCGCCACCACGATGAAGCTCGCCAAGACGCTCAGGAAGACCGCGGTCGTCGCCGGCGTCTGCGACGGCTTCATCGGCAACCGCATGATCGAGCAGTATTCCCGGCAGGCGCTGTTTATGGTCGACGAGGGCGCGAGCCCCGCCGAGATCGACGCGGCGATCGAGAAGTTTGGCTTCGCGATGGGGCCGTTCCGCATGAGCGACCTCGCCGGCAACGACATCGGCTGGCACATCCGCAAGCGCCGCGCGATCGAGCACCCCGGGGTCGTCTACTCGACGATCGGTGACAAGCTGTGCGAGCTCGGCCGCTTCGGCCAGAAGACCGGCGCCGGCTGGTACGACTACAAGCCGGGTGACCGCAGCGCCTATCCCTCCAAGGTCGTCGACGACCTGGTCGTCGCGCACCGCGCCTCGATCGGCATCAAGACGCGCAAGCTCGAGTCCCGCGAAATCGTCGACCGGCTGGTGTACGCGCTGGTCAACGAGGCGGCGAAGATTCTCGAGGAGGGCATCGCCCAGCGCGCCTCCGACATCGATGTCGTCTACCTGACGGGCTACGGCTTCCCGGTGTGGCGCGGCGGGCCGATGTGCTACGCCGACGAAGTCGGCGTGTACGCGGTCGCGCAACGGATGCGCGAGCTCGCCCGCAACCCCTACGGCGACCCCGGCTTCTGGACGCCGGCGCCGCTGATCGCGCGCCTCGCCGCCGACGGCAAGGCGTTCAACTCCGTCGGAGCCCGCTCATGAGCCGCGAAGCCGTTATCGTCTCGACCGCCCGTACGCCGCTCGCGAAGTCGTGGCGCGGCTCGTTCAACCTGACCCACGGCGCGACCCTCGGCGGCCACGTCGTCAAGGCCGCGCTCGAGCGCGCCAAGGTCGACCCCGCCGAGGTCGAGGATGTGGTGATGGGCTGCGCGCTGCCCGAGGGCGCGACCGGCACCAACATCGCCCGGCAGATTGCGCTGCGCGCCGGCTGCCCGGTCAGCGTCGCCGGCGCGACCATCAACCGCTTCTGTTCGTCCGGCCTGCAGGCGATCGCGATGGCCGCGCAGCGCATCATCGCCGGCGAGGGCGAGGTGTTCGTCGCCGGCGGCGTCGAGGCGATCTCGGTCGTGCAGAACGAGCTCAACACGCACTACATCAAGGACCCGTGGCTCGCCGAGCACCGCCCGGACGTCTACTGGAACATGCTGCAGACGGCCGAGGAGGTCGCGCGGCGCTACTCGATCAGCCGCGAGCGCATGGACGAGTACGGCGCGCGCAGCCAGCAGCGGGCCTGCGCCGCCCTGGACGCGGGCGCGTTCGTCGACGAGATCGCGCCGATCACGGTGACCGCCGCCCTCATGGACAAGGACAGCGGGCGGCTGTCGACCAAGGAGGTCACGGTCGCCGTCGACGAGGGCCTGCGGCCCGGCACGACGGTCGAGGCGATCGCCAAGCTGCGCTCGGCGGTCCCGGGCGGCCTGGTCACCGCCGGCAACGCGAGCCAGTTCTCGGACGGCGCTGGCGCCTGCGTCGTGATGAGCGCGGAGCTCGCCGCGAAGCGCGGTCTCAAGCCGCTCGGCCGCTTCGCCGGCTTCGCGGTCGCCGGCTGCGAGCCGGCCGAGATGGGCATCGGCCCGGTGTTCGCGGTGCCGAAGCTGCTCGCGCGGGCGGGGCTGAAGGTGTCGGACATCGACCTGTGGGAGCTCAACGAGGCGTTCGCGGTGCAGGTGCTCTACTGCCGCGACACGCTCGGCATCCCCGACGAGCGGCTCAACGTCGACGGCGGCGCGATCGCGATCGGCCACCCGTACGGCATGAGCGGCCAGCGCCTCACCGGCCACGCGCTGATTGCCGGCAAGAAGCGCGGCGCCAAGCGCGTCGTCGTCACGATGTGCATCGGCGGCGGCATGGGTGCCGCGGGGCTGTTCGAGGTCCTCTGATCCGCCACGGCCGGCGGCGCGCTCGCCGGCCGGCGCTCGCCGGCAGTGCTCGACTAGCGCTCGACGATGGCGGTGACGCCCATGCCACCGGCGGTGCAGATCGAGATCAGGCCGCGCTTCCCGCCGCGCTCGGCGAGCAGCTTGGCGAGCGTCGCGACGATGCGCGCGCCGGTGGCGGCGAACGGGTGGCCGATGGCGAGGCTCGAGCCCACCACGTTCAGCTTGGCGCGGTCGATCGAGCCCAACGGCGCCGCGAGCCCGAGGCGGTCGCGGCAGAACTCCTGCGACTCCCATGCCGCGAGCGTGCACAGCACCTGCGCCGCGAAGGCCTCGTGGATCTCGTAGTAGTCGAAGTCGGCGAGCGTGAGTCCCGCGTCCTTGAGCATCATCGCCACCGCGTAGGCCGGGGCCATCAACAGCCCCTCCTTGCGCACGAAGTCGACCGCATGCGCCTTGGCGTAGCGCAGGTAGGCGAGCACCGGCAGGTTGCGCGCGCGCGCCCAGTCCTCGCTCGCGAGCAGCACCGCGGCGGCGCCGTCGGTCAGCGGCGTCGAGTTGCCGGCGGTCATCGTCCCGGCCGGCGAGCGGTCGAAGACGGGCCGCAACTTGCCGAGCTGCTCGAGCGAGGTGTTGGCGCGGACGTTGTTGTCCTGGGCGAGGCCGTGGTACTCGAGCACCAGGTCCTTGTAGAAGCCGGCCGCGTACGCGGCCGCCGCACGCCGGTGGCTCTCGTAGGCGAGCTGGTCCTGGGCCGCGCGTGTGATGCCCCAGGTCTTGGCCATCTGCTCGCAGCTCTGGCCCATCGACAGCCCCGTGCGCGGCTCGTTGACCGACGGCGCCACCGGCTTGAAGAAGCCGGGCCTGAGGCCAAGCCACGGCTTGAGGCGCTCGCCGAGCGTGCGGCCGCGGGCGCTCGCGAGCAGCAGCTGCTGGTAGGGCCGCGCGTAGACGATCGGCGCGTCGCTGACGCTGTCGACGCCGCAGGCGGCGCCGGCATCGATCTGGCCGAGCGCGATCTTGTTGCCGACGAGGATCGCGGCCTCGAGGCTGGTGCCGCAGGCGCGCTGCAGGTCGAGCGCCGGCGTCTCGGGCGCGAGACTCGTGCCCAGCACGCTCTCGCGCACCAGGTTCCACTGGCTCGAGTGCTTCATGACCGCGCCGCCGGCGACCTCGCCGAGGCGCAGGCCTGCGAGCCCGAGGCGGTCGACGAGCCCCTGCAGCGCGGCGGTCAGCATCTCCTGGTTGCCGACGTCGGCATAGGCGCCCATGCCGCGCGCGAAGGGGATGCGGGCGCCGCCGAGGATCGCGACGCGGCGGACTTGCGGGCCTATGAGCATGGCGGGTCTCCGGGAACGGGGGCGGGTGCCGCGACGGGCGGGGAACTCTCCTAGAATGCCACCGGCCGCCTGCGCCCGTCACGAGCGCGAACACGAGGAGCGCCATGTCCGCGACCCGCGCGCCCCGCGCCGACGGCTGCGCCGCCCACGCCCGCGGCATCCTCCGGCTCGGCGCGCCGCTCGTCGTCGGCGGGCTGTCGGTCGCCGGCATGACGCTCGCCAACACGCTGATGGCGGGCCACTACAGCTCGGCGGCGCTCGCGGCGGTCGCGGTCGGGCAGAGCTACTACGCGATCTTCCTCAACCTCGGTAACGGCACGATGCTGGCGCTGTCGCCGCTCGTCGCCCACGCCTACGGCGCCGGGGATACCGACCGCATTGGCGTCTATGCGCGCCAGGGGCTGTGGATCGCGGCCGGCCTCGGGCTCGTGCTGGTCGGTGCGCTCGGCGCGGCGCGGGCGGTCTACGGCTGGATCGGCACCGACCCCGCGGTCGTGCCGGACGCGGTCGCCTACGTGCACGCGCTCGCGCTCGGCCTGCCGGGGCTGCTCGGCTTCTATGCGCTGCGCTACGTCAGCGACGGGCTCGGCCGGACCCGGCCGATGATGGCGATCGCGCTGATCGGGCTCGCGACCAACGTGGTCGGCAACTGGCTGCTGATGTACGGGCGGCTCGGCCTGCCCGCGCTCGGCCCGACCGGCTGCGGACTCGCGACCGCGGCCGCGCTGTGGGTCATGTTCCTGTCGATGCTCTGGCACGTGCGCCGCCACCGCGCCTATCGCCCGTACCGGCTGTTCGCCGGATCGGCGCGACCGGTGCCGGCGCGCATCGGAGAGATCCTGCGCCTTGGCCTGCCGATCAGCGGCGCCATGGTGGCCGAGAACGCGCTGTTCTCCACTGCCGGGCTCATGCTCGGCACGCTCGGCGCGACCGTGGTCGCCGCGCACCAGATCGCACTCAACTACGCCTCGTTCACGTTCATGATGCCGGTATCGCTCGCCGCGGCGACGACGATCCACGTCGGCCACGCGCTCGGCCGGGGCGACCCGGGCGCGGCCCGCCGCGGCGGCTACACCGGCATCGCACTGTGCGCGCTGCTGATGGTCGTCTCGGCGCTGACGCTCGCCGTCGCGCGCGGCCCGATCGCCGGCCTGTACAGCCCCGACCCCGCGGTCGCGGGACTCGCCGCGCAGCTGATGCTGCTGGTCGCCGTGTTCCAGGTCGCCGACGGCCTGCAGGTCGGGGCGATGGGCGCGCTCCGCGGCTTCAAGGACACGCGCGTGCCGCTCGCGATCGCGATCTGCGCCTACTGGCTGGTGGGCTTTCCGGTCGCGTTCGTGCTCGGCCTCGTGCGCGGCGGCGGCCCGGTCTACGTCTGGTCGGGGCTGATCGCCGGGCTGACGGCGTCGGCGCTCGCGCTCAACCTGCGCTATCGGCTGCGCTCGCGGCGGCCGCCTGGCGCCGGCCTATAATCGGCCCCGGTCGCGGAGGTTCCCATGCGCAAGCATCGTCCGGAGTGGATCCGATGGCTGCTGCCGCTCGTCGCCGCGGGCGCCGCCGGCGTCGCGGCCGCCGCCGCGCCGCAGCCGGCACCGGGCGCCGCGCTCGGCACGCTGGTCGAGAGCTACTGGCAGGAGCACCTCGCGCTCAACCCGCTGCGGGCGACCTTCCTCGGCGACCACCGCTACGACGCCGACCTGCCCAACAGCATCAGCACCGCCCACGTCGGCCGCCAGTACGACCTCGAGAAGCGCTACCTCGGCAAGCTCGCCGCGATCGACGAGAAGGCGCTCGCCGGCCAGGACCTGCTGACCTACGCGGTGTTCAAGCGTGGCCGCGAGCTCGAGATGGAGGGTTTCCGCTACCAGGCCGAGCTGCTGCCGGTGAACCAGTTCGGCGGCCTGCCGCAGACCTTCGCCCAGCTCGGCTCCGGCACGAGCGCGCAGCGCTTCGTCACCACCCGCGACTACGAGAACTGGCTCAAGCGCGTCGATGGCTTCGTCGTCTGGGTCGACCAGGCGATCGTCAACATGCGCCGCGGCTCGGCCCGCGGCTACGTACAGCCGAAGAGCGTCGTCGAGCGCGTGCTGCCGCAGCTCGAGCAGCTGATCGCCGCCGATCCCGACAAGAGCGTGTTCATGAAGCCGGTCGCCGAGTTCCCGAAGGGCGTGCCGGCGGCCGACCAGGCGCGGCTGCGCACGGCGTACCGCGAAGCGGTGGTCCGGCAGATCAACCCCGCCTACCAGCGCCTGCACGACTTCATCCGCGACGAGTACCTGCCGCGCGCCCGCAGCTCGGTCGCCTGGAGCGAGCTGCCGCTCGGCCGCGACTGGTACGCCTACCGGGTCAAGCTCGCGACCACGACCACGCTGACGCCCGAGGAGATCCATCGCATCGGCCTCGACGAGGTGGCGCGCATCGGCGCGGAGATGGACCGGGTCATCGCCGAGCTCGGCTACAAGGGCGACCGCCGCGCCTTCCTCGACTCGCTGCGCGCCGACCCGCGCTTCTACTTCGACCAGGAGGAGGAGCTGCTCGCCGCCTACGCCGCGCTCAAGGCGCGTGTCCGGGCGCGGCTGCCGGAGCTGTTCGACCAGGCGCCCAAGGCCGACTTCGAGATCCGCGCGGTGGAGTCGTTCCGCGCCGCGGCGCAGGCGACCGCCTCCTATCAGCAGCCGGCGCCGGACGGCTCGCGGCCGGGCATCTTCTATGTCAACACCTACGACCTGAAGTCGCGGCCGAAGTACGGCATGGAGGAGGTCTACCTGCACGAGGCCGAGCCCGGCCACCACTTCCAGATCTCGATCCAGCAGGAGCTGCCGGGGCTGCCGAGCTTCCGCCGCTTCGGCGGCTACGGCGCCTACGTCGAGGGCTGGGGCCTGTACGCCGAGTCGCTCGGCCGCGAGCTCGGCCTCTATACCGATCCCTACAGCTACTTCGGCGCGCTGTCGGGCGAGATCTGGCGCGCGATCCGCCTGGTCGTCGACACCGGCATGCACGCCAAGGGCTGGTCGCGGCAGCAGGCGCTCGACTACCTGCTCGCCAATTCGGCGGTCGGCGCGACCGACGCGGCCGCCGAGATCGACCGCTACATCGCCGTACCCGGCCAGGCGCTGACCTACAAGATCGGTGAGCTCAAGATCAAGGAGCTCAAGGCGCGCGCCCAGCGCGAGCTCGGGCCCCGCTACGACGTGCGCGCCTTCCACCACCAGATCCTCGGCGACGGCGCGCTGCCGCTCGACGTGCTCGACGCCAAGATCAGCCGCTGGATCGCGGCGCAGAAGGCGGCGCCCTGAGCGTCCGATGGGTTAGGCTCCCCGCATGCGCATCCTGATCGTGGAGGACGACGAGCTGGTGGCCGACGCGCTCAAGCGCGGCCTCGCCGAGGCCGGCTTCGCGGTCGATCGCGTCGGCAGCGCCGAGCAGGCCGAGGCCGCGCTCGCCACTGAGGAGTTCGACCTCGCGGTGGTCGACATCGGCCTGCCGAAGGCCGACGGCCTGACGCTGGTACGCAAGCTCAGGCGCGCCGGGCGCGACCTGCCGGTGCTGATCCTGACGGCGCGCGACGGCCTGGCCGACCGGGTCGACGCGCTCGACCTCGGCGCCGACGACTACCTGACCAAGCCCTTCGAGCTGCCCGAGGTTGCGGCCCGCTGCCGCGCGCTGATTCGCCGCACCCGCTCG
Source organism: uncultured Pseudomonadota bacterium (assembly GCA_963727685.1). Classification (GTDB taxonomy): domain Bacteria; phylum Pseudomonadota; class Gammaproteobacteria; order Steroidobacterales; family Steroidobacteraceae; genus CAIKZZ01. Next base: position 568,365 of record CAVSGY010000009.1, on the reverse strand, counting down.
GCGACCAGCGCGCAGCTGCAGATCGGGGCGCTGACGCTCGACCTCAAGAGCCGCACCGCTGAGCTCAACGCCCAGCCGCTCGACGTCACGCGCCGCGAGTGGTCGATCCTCGAATGCCTGGCGCTCGACGCCGGCAAGGTCGTCCGCAAGGAGAAGCTGCTGCGCGCCATCGCCGCCTGGGACGAGGAGCTGACGCCGAACGCGGTCGAGGTCTACGTGTCGCGGCTGCGCGCCAAACTGGGCGAGGCCATCGCGATCCGCACCGTGCGCGGCCTAGGCTACCGGCTGGATGACTCCGCAGCCTGACGCCGGGCGGCCGCCCTCGGTCGCGCGGCGGCTGCTGGCGCTGCTGCTGGTGCCACTCGGCGGGCTGCTGCTGATTGCGCTCCTGTTCGACTACCTGGTCGTGGTCGGGCCGATGCGCCTCGCCTTCGACCGCTCGCTCGCCGACGCCGCGATGGTGATCGCGGCCTACGTGCACGAAGGGCCGGGCGGGCGCGTGACGGCGGAGCTGCCGCGCACGGTCGCGACCCAGCTCGCCAAGGCACAGGGCTCGCGGCCGCTGTACGCGCTGTACGCGGCGGACGGCCAGTTCGTGACCGGCGACCCGCGCCTGCCGGCGCCGCCGGCGCCGGCCGGCGCCGGCTTCAGCTTCGCGATGCTGGACCTCGGCACCGGCGGCCGGGCGCGCGTCGCCTGGTACCGCTTCCAGGCCGAGTCGCGCTCCTTCGGCCTCGCGGTCGCCGAGCCGCTCGATGACCGCGAGGCGGCGACCCGGCCGCTCGTGACGGCGACGCTGACGCTCGACGTGCTGCAGATGCTGGCGGTGATCGCCTTCGTGCTGATCGGCGTGCGCCAGGGGCTGCGGCCGCTGCTGGCGTTCCGCGACGAGCTCGCCGGCCGTTCGGCACGCGAGCTCGAGCCGCTCGACGCGAGCCGCGTGCCAGTCGAGATCGAGCCGCTCGTGACCTCGCTGAACGCACTCCTGGCACGGGCGCGCGCCTCGGCCGAGGCGCAGCGCAAGTTCGTCGCTGACGCGGCGCACCAGCTGCGCACGCCGCTCGCCGGCATGCAGGCGCAGCTCGAGCTGCTCGAGCGCGACGCCGCGGCGCTGCCGGTGCGCGCGCGCGTGACCGCCGTGCGCGAGGGACTGAAGCGCCTCGCGCACACCGCGCACCAGCTGCTGACGCTGGCGCGCGCCGAGGGCTCGGCGACGCTCGAGCGCGACTTCGTGGCGGTCGATCTGCCGCGGCTGATCGAGGAGACGGTGACGCTGCACCTCGACCGGGCGATCGGCAAGGGCATCGACCTCGGCGCCGAAACCGCGCCGGTCGCGGTGCGCGCCGTCGAGTGGCTGCTGCGCGAGCTCATCAACAACCTGCTCGACAACGCGCTCAACTACACGCCCGCCGGCGGCGCCGTCACGCTGCGCTGCGGGCCGCTCGGCGACGGCGCCTTCCTCGAGGTCGAGGACGACGGGCCGGGGATCGCGCCGGACGAGCGGCCGCGCGTGCTCGAGCGCTTCCACCGCGCCGCCGGCGCGCCGGGCACCGGCTCCGGGCTCGGCCTGTCGATTGTCAACGACATCGTCGCCCTGCACGGCGCGCACTTCGAGCTCGGCAGCGGCCGCGACGGCCGCGGCACGCGCGCCCGCGTCGAGTTCCGCGCGCGGCCGGCGCGCGGTGCGACGTGACGGCCGCCGCCGCCGGCTTGGCGGGCGCGCGCCGCTCGGCGCAAGATGGCGGCGCGGCTGGCGGAGGAACGGCGATGCGACACTGGCTTTCGGCGATGGGACTCGGGCGGGGCCGGGCGCGCGGCCCGGCCGCGCTGCTCGCGGCGCTCGCGCTGCTGGCCGGCTGCACGGAAGGCGAGCCGTCGCCGCCCCCGGCGCGGATCCCGGAGCCCTTCCACCTCAATCCCTACGAGCAGACCTTCGGCTACTCGCAGGCGGTCAAGATCGGCCGCACCGTCTACATCTCGGCCACTCTCGCGGTCGACGGCGAGGGCAAGCTGATCGGCCCGGGCGACATGGGCGCGCAGCTCGACGCCGTCTACGCCAACCTCGAGGCGACGCTGAAGGCCGAGGGTGGCAGCTTTGCGCAGGTGGTTATGGAGCGGATCTACACCACCGACATGGAGGCGCTGCTCAAGGTGTCGGACCGGCGGCTGCGCTTCTACCCGGAGCGGCAGCGCCCGGCGACGACGTGGGTCGAGGTCCGAAGGCTCGTCGACCCCGGTTTCCTGGTCGCGATCGAGGCGGTCGCCGAGCTGCCCTGAGCGGGCCGCCGGCTTCCATTACAATGACCGCCCTTTGCGTCGCGAGAGCCGCGTGCCAGCCCCCCGCATCGACCGTCGCTACGAGCGCCACCTCGCCGGGCTGATCAACTCCGGCGAGCGCGCGGTGCTGCTCGGCGGCCTCAAGGGCGTCGAGAAGGAATCGCTGCGCGTCACGCCCGACGGCGACGTCTCGCAGCGGCCGCACCCGCGCGCACTCGGCTCGGCGCTGACGCACGAGCACGTCACCACCGACTACTCCGAGGCGCTGATCGAGCTCGTCACGCCCACCTTCAGGACCAGCTGGGAGCTGCTGGCGTACCTGACCGACCTGCACCAGTTCGTCTACCGCCACCTCGACGACGAGCTGTTGTGGAGCACCAGCATGCCGTGCCGCCTCAAGGGCGACTCCAGCATCCCGATCGCGCAGTTCGGCACGTCCAACGTCGGGCGCATGAAGACCATCTACCGGGTCGGCCTCGGCCTGCGCTACGGGCGCGTCATGCAGGCGATCTCGGGCGTGCACTTCAACTACTCGTTCCCGCCGCAGTTCTGGGCGGTGCTCGCCGACGTGCTCGGCCGCCACGACGCCGGCCAGGACTTCATCTCCGAGATCTACTTCGCGCTGCTGCGCAACTACCGCCGCTACGGCTGGATCGTGCACTACCTGTTCGGCGTCTCGCCGGCCGTGTGCCGCTCGTTCGTCGCCGGCCGCAGCGACCACGGACTCGAGGACCTCGGCCGCGGCACGCTGTACGGGCCGTACGCAACCTCGCTGCGGATGAGCGACCTCGGCTACCGCAACAAGAGCCAGGCCGACGTCGCAATCTCGGTCAACTCGCTCGCCGACTACGTGCGTGACCTGACGGCGGCGATCTCGACGCCGAGCCCCGAGTTCGAGCGCCTCGGTGTCGAGGTCAACGGCGAGTGGCGGCAGCTCAACGCCAACCGGCTGCAGATCGAGAACGAGTACTACGCCTTCATCCGCCCCAAGCGCGTGGCGCGCTCCGGCGAGCGGCCGACCAAGGCGCTGAAGCGCGCCGGCGTCGAGTACGTCGAGATGCGCTCGCTCGACGTCAGCGCCCTCGACCCGGTCGGCGTCAACCAGAACAAGCTGCGCTTCCTCGAGGCCTTTGCCGCGTTCTGTGCCGTTGCGCCGAGCGCGCCGATCGACGCGGGCGCGCAGCTCGAGCTCGACCGCAACCACGTCACGGTCGCGCGCCGCGGCCGGGAGCCGGGCCTGAAACTGCGCCTCGACGGCCGCGACGCCGACATGCGCAGCTGGGCCGCGGAGATCCTCGACGCGATGCAGGGCACCTGCGAGCTGCTGGACCACGGCGACGCGGCGCGGCCGTACGCGGCCGCGCTCGCGGTGCAGGTGCACAAGCTGCGCGACGTCGAGGCGACGCCGTCGGCGCGGCTGCTGCGGGAGATGCGCGACACGGGCGAGTCGTTCTTCGATATTGCGCTGCGGATGTCGCGCAGCTACAAGGCCTACTTCACGGCCCTGCACGCGCCGAACGAGGCGCGCACCGCCGAGTTCGCCGCCGAGGCGGAGCAGTCGCTCGAGGCCCAGGCGCGGCTCGAGGCGGCGAAGCAGGAGCCGTTCCGCGAGTACCTGGCCAAGTACCTCGCCGACTGACGCCGCGCGGCGGCGACGCCGAAGGAGCCCCGGATGGAACGCTTCACGATCTCGCTCGACGACGAGCTCGCGCGCGACTTCGACGCGTTCATTGCCGCACGCGGCCACGAGAACCGCAGCGAGGCGGTGCGCGACCTGATCCGCGCGCGGCTCGAGGCCGAGCGCCAGGCGGTGAGCGGCGGCCACTGCGTCGCGAGCCTGAGCTACGTCTACAACCACCACTCGCGCGAGCTCGCCGAGCGCCTCGCCGAGCACCAGCACGCGCACCACGACCTGACGGTGGCGACGCTGCACGTGCACCTCGACCACGAGAACTGCCTCGAGAGCGTGGTCCTGCAGGGGCCGACCGCGGCGGTGCGCGACCTCGCCGGGCGGCTGACCGCCGAGCCCGGCGTCCGGCACGGGGCGCTCAACGTGGTCAGCGTCGACAAGACCGAGCGCCACACGCACGCCCCGTACGCACCCGGGCGCCAGCCGCACGTGCACCTGAAGCCGCGCTACTGACGCTGCGGTAAACCGAGTCGTGCCGCGGCCGCCGCCGGGTCTAGTATGAAACGCGGCAAAATCGTCATACCGAGGCCCGCGTGCCGGCCCTGCCCACCGACTTCAGCGCCCTGGTGCTCGTGGTGTTCCTGCTCGGGGCGCGCCACGGCCTGGACGCCGACCATCTGGCGACGATCGACGGCCTGACCCGCGTCGGCAGCCGCCGCGGTGCACCGCACGCGCGCTACTCGGGCGCGCTGTTCTCGCTCGGCCACGGCGCGGTGGTACTCGCGATCGCGGCGCTGGTCGGTGCCTGGTCGGCGCGCTGGCAGGCCCCGGCCTGGCTCGAGGCCAGCGGCCTGTGGATCTCGGTGTTCTTCCTCACGCTGCTCGGCGTCATCAACCTGCGCGCGGTGCTGGCGGCGGCACCGGACGAGGTGGTCGCGCCGGTCGGCGTCAAGGGCCGCTTCCTGGGCCGCCTGACGCGCGTCGAACGGCCGTGGGCGGTGCTGCTGGTCGGCGCGCTCTTCGCGCTCAGCTTCGACACCATCAGCCAGGCGGCGCTGTTCGCGGTCGCCGGCGCGCGCTTCGGCGGCCTGCCGAACGCGCTCGAGCTCGGCGCGAGCTTCCTCGGCGGCATGCTCCTGACCGACGGCTGCAACGGCCTGCTGATCGCGCGCCTCATCGACCGCTCGGACGAGCTCGCGCGCGTGGCCTCGCGCGTCATGGGCCTCGCGGTCGGGATCTCGAGCCTCGCGGTCGCGGCGCTCGCCGTGGCGCGCGTGCTGGCGCCGGGCTTCGCGGCGTGGAGCGAGGGCCGGGAGCTCGACTTCGGGGTCGCGGTCGTTGCGATCGTCTGCGGCAGCTTCTTCGCCGGCCGCTGGCTCGCGAGGCGTCCGGCGGCGGGGGTCGCCGCAGCGCCGCTCGTGCCGGCCTGCTCCCTGCCGGCCCCGGATCGCGATTTTGGCTGAGCGTCCGGGCCGCCCGCGGGGCGGTCGGCTCCGCGGGCTCACGCCGCCGCCGGCGACTGCCGCCGGCCGTTCGGGGCACCCCGCGGGCCAACCTTACGTTTGACATAAGTGAAATGCCCATTTAGGCGAGACGGGGTTAGGGGAATGTCTTACTATCCCGCCCCCCGGTAGTAAGACACTGTACGTCTGGCTCCGTCACAAGGTGCTCGCCTGCATGAAGCAGCTTGATGCGCTGACCCAGTTCGCCACCGTCCGCCTGCTGACCGAGGCGGCTAACGACGAGGCGCGTCCCGCCGGGGCTGCCGCCACCGTCGAGCCTTCGCCGCGGCCGAGCGGCTGGGATCCCTTCGAGGTGTGGCGGACGCGCGTCCGTGACGCGCGTCGTGATGCGGAAGGGCCCGCCACCGACTGACGCCCGCGGGGCTCAATCCGTGCGCCGGTGCGCAGTTCGCAGCGCACATGCCGGTGTCTACTGGACATATTGACGAGTCACCGAGGGTGGGCCGTGGCCGCGCGGCTGTCAGTTTGAATCCCGACGAGACGCAGCAGCTCATCATCGACGAGTCCGCCGCCGCACGGCAGCTGCGCGCCGGGTTCCCGTGGCTGCGCTTCGAGCACGACCTCGAGCGCGAGTTCCGCCGCGAGCAGGCGCGCTCGCGCCTCAAGCAGAACCGCCTCAACCTCTACCTCGCCGCCGCGCTCGTGATCGGCTTTGGCCTGCTCAACAGCCTGCTGATCCCGGCCACCGTGCACACGCCGATGGGCCTCGTGCAGTTCGGCCTCCTGCTGCCGGTGGTCGCGATCGCGATCGGCGTCACGTACCTGCGCAACGCCCATCGCACCTATCCGCGGGTCGCGCCGCTGCTCGCGCCGATCGCGGGCATCACCGTGATCGCGATCGAGATCAAGGCCGCGCAGGCCGGCGTGCAGATGGTGTTCGTCAGCGTCGTGCTCGCCTCGATCTATATCTACTACCTGTTCGGGCTGCTGTTCTATCAGGCGCTGCGGGCCAACCTGATCATGTGGTGCGCCTACCTCGCCTTCGGCATCGTCGGCGCGTTGCCCGAGAGCAACGTGCTCTACAACGCGCTCGTGCTGCTGATCGCCAACATCATCGGCGCGACCACCGCCTTCACCTTCGAGACCGAGGTCCGCACTCACTTCCTCGAGCAGCGCATGCTGGCCGAGACCGCCGCGCGCGACGGCCTGACCGGCATCTACAACCGCCGCCGTTTCGACGAGCACCTCGACACGGTCTGGCAGCTCGCGCAGCGCGAGGGCGTGACGCTGGCGCTGCTGTTGGTCGACATCGACTTCTTCAAGCGCTTCAACGACCACCACGGCCATCAGGCGGGCGACGAGTGCCTGAAGGCGGTCGCCGCGGCGCTCACGCGCTCGGCGCGCCGGCCGCTCGACTTCGTCGCGCGCTATGGCGGCGAGGAGTTCGCGGTCATCCTCTACGACCCGTCGCGCCAATACCTGCAGGAGATCGCGCAGCGGATCCACGCCAACATCGCCGCGCTCGCGATCCCGCACGGCGACTCAAGCGTGGCCTCGCTGCTGACCGTCAGCGTCGGCGTCGCCTACGTCGCGCCGACGCTCGAGCGCAGCACGCAGGGCTTCGTGCAGCTCGCCGACGAGGCGCTGTACGACGCCAAGGCCGACGGCCGCAACCGCTCGGTGTTCAGCGAGGCCGCCTACGACTCGCTCGAGACGGGCTCCTTCCGCAAGAAGCGGCGCAGCGCCGGCTGAGCCGCGGCCCGCTCAGGCGGCCGCCAGCGGCAGGCGCCGGTGGCGCGCGGCGGTGAGCCGGCACAGCGCATTGGCCACCGCCGGCGCGACGGCCGGCACCGGCGGCTCGCCCGCGCCGCCGACCAGCTCTCCCGGACTGTCGACAAGCAGCACGTCAATGGCCGGCGCCGCCGCCTGCGTGAGCAGCGCGTAATCGTCGAAGTTTGGCTCGCGGACGCGCCCCGCGGCGAGCGTGATCCGCTCGTGGAGCATGGCCGACAGCGCCATCGTGATGCCGCCCCGGACAATCGAACGCGCAGCTCACCCGGCGCACGAGCACGCGGCCGGCGGCGGCCGCCACCGACCAGCGCTCGGCGGCGGCGGCCACCAGGAGCGCGCGCGGTCGAGGTCGGGAACGCGGCGGGCGGCAGGTCGAGCGTCTCGGCGAGGAACTGGCTGATGCCGAGCAGCGTCCCCTGGCCGAGCTCGCTGAACGGCACGGTCAGCCGCGCGCGGTCGTCGCCGCCGATGGTCAGCCGCGGGTCGGGGCGCTTGGGCGCGCGGCGCCAGCCACGCCCAGGGCCGAGGGCAAGACCAGTGCCCGGCGGCGGCGGCGAGCACGAGGCAGCGGCGGCGGTCGAGGCGCAGGTTCAGCCGCAGATCCCGGGCCCGCAAGGCCCCGAGCTTCGGCCGGCGGGGGCGAGTTGCAACCGTCCGCCCCGGGGCGCAAATCGTCGCAGCAGGCCGTGCGGCACCGCTATGATGCAGTGCGGTGCCGCCGCGGGCGGCGGGCCGGGCGACAGCACGACGGGGGCCTACGATGACGACCGAACACGCGGCGCGTGGCCGCATCCAGCGCCTGCTGATCGCCAACCGCGGCGAGATCGCGATCCGCGTCATGCGCGCGGCCCACGAGCTCGGCATCCGCACGGTCGCGATCTACTCGCGCGAGGACCGCTTCTCGCTGCACCGGACCAAGGCCGACGAGAGCTACCTGGTCGGCGAGGGCAAGGGCCCGGTCGACGCCTACCTCGACATCGCCGACATCGTGCACATCGCCCGCGAGGCGCACTGCGACGCCGTGCATCCCGGCTACGGCTTCCTCGCCGAGAACCCCGAGTTCGCCGAGGCCTGCGCCGCGGCCGGGCTGCTGTTCGTCGGACCCGCGGCCGAGACCATGCGCACGCTCGGCAACAAAGTCGCGGCGCGCGCCCTCGCGACCGCGGCAGGGGTGCCGGTGATGCCGGCGACCGGGCCGTTGCCGGCGGACCCGGCCGCGGTCGCGGCGCTCGCCGCCCAAGTCGGTTACCCGCTGATGCTGAAGGCCAGCTGGGGCGGCGGCGGGCGCGGCATGCGGGTCATCGAGCAGGAGTCCGAGCTCGCCGAGCTCGTCGCCGCCGCACGGCGCGAGGCCAAGGCCGCCTTCGGCAACGACGAGGTCTACCTCGAGAAGCTGATCCGCCACGCGCGCCACGTCGAGGTGCAGCTCCTGGGCGACCACCACGGCAACCTCGTGCACCTCTGGGAGCGCGACTGCACCGTGCAGCGGCGCAATCAGAAGGTCATCGAGCGCGCGCCGGCCGCGTTCCTCGGCGCCGCGCAGCGCGCCGAGCTCACCGGCTTCGCGCTCAAGATCGGCCGCGCGGCCAGCTACCGCAATGCCGGCACCGTCGAATTTCTGCAGGACGCCGACAGCGGCCGCTTCTACTTCATCGAGGTCAACCCGCGGATCCAGGTCGAGCACACGGTCACCGAGGTCGTCACCGGCATCGACATCGTCAAGGCGCAGATCCGCATCGCCGAGGGCGCGACGCTCGGCACGCCGGCGTCGGGCGTGCCGCCGCAGGAGGAGATCCGCGTCAGCGGCCACGCGCTGCAGTGCCGGATCACGACCGAGGACCCCGAGAACAACTTCATCCCCGACTACGGCACGATCACCGCCTACCGCAGCCCGGCCGGCTTCGGCATCCGCCTCGACGCCGGCACCGCCTACTCGGGCGCGTTCATCGGCCGCTTCTACGACTCGCTGCTGGTCAAGGTCACGGCCTGGGCGCCGACGCCGGAGGAGACGATCCGGCGCATGCACCGGGCGCTGTGGGAGTTCCGCATCCGCGGCGTCACCACCAACCTTCGCTTCCTCGACCAGGTCATCAACCACCCGCGCTTCGAGAACGGCGACTACACGACCAAGTTCATCGACGGCACGCCGGAGCTGTTCGACTTCCCCAAGCGGCGCGACCGGGCGACGAAGCTGCTCGCCTTCGTCGGCAACCTGATCGTCAACGGCAACCCCGAGGTCAAGCAGCGACCGCGGCCGGCGCGCCTCGCGAACCCGCGCGTGCCGCGCATGGACCTGCCGCCGCTCGCGCCCGGCAGCAAGCAGCTGCTGGACGAGCGCGGCCCGAAGGGCCTCGCGACGTGGATGCTCGAGTCCGAGCGGGTGCTGATCACCGACACGACGATGCGCGACGCGCACCAGTCGCTGCTCGCGACCCGGCTGCGGACGCACGACATGAGCGCGATCGCGCCCTACTACGCGAGCCTGCTGCCCGAGCTCTTTTCGGTCGAGTGCTGGGGCGGCGCAACCTTCGACGTGGCGATGCGCTTCCTCAAGGAGGATCCGTGGCAGCGGCTCGCGGAGTTCCGCGAGGCGATGCCGAACCTGCTCTTGCAGATGCTGTTCCGGTCGGCGAACGCAGTCGGCTACACGAACTATCCGGACAACGTCGTGCGCTACTTCGTCGAACAGGCGGCCAAGGCCGGCGTCGACGTGTTCCGGATCTTCGACCCGCTCAACTGGATCGACAACATGCGGGTGTCGATCGACGCGATCGGCGCGACCGGCAAGGTGCTGGAGGCCGCGATCTGCTACACCGGCAACCTCACCGACCCCGCCGAGACCAAGTACGACCTGCGGTACTACGTCGGCCTCGCCAAAGAGCTCGAGCGCGCCGGCGCGCACGTGCTCGGCATCAAGGACATGGGCGGGCTGTGCCGGCCGCTGGCGGCGCGCACGCTCGTCAAGGCGCTCAAGGACGAGCTCACGATCCCGGTTCACTTCCACACGCACGACACGAGCGGCGCCGGCGCCGCCAGCGTGCTCGCCGCGATCGAGGCCGGCTGCGACGCGGTCGACGCCGCGATCGACTCGATGAGCGGCCTCACCTCGCAGCCGAACCTGGGCTCGATCGTCGCCGCGCTCGAGCACACACCGCGCGCGCCCGGGCTCAGCGGCGAGCACGTGCGGCTGCTGTCGTCCTACTTCGAGCAGGTGCGCCACTGCTACGGCGCCTTCGAGAGCGACATCCGCGCCGGCGCGAGCGAGGTCTACCTGCACGGCATGCCGGGCGGGCAGTACACCAACCTGCGCGAGCAGGCGCGCTCGCTCGGCATCGACGAGCACCGCTGGCCGGAGGTCGCGCGCGCCTACGCCGAGGTCAACCAGATGTTCGGCGACATCATCAAGGTCACGCCGAGCTCCAAGACCGTCGGCGACATGGCGATCATGATGGTGACTTCCGGCCTGTCGCGCGCGCAGGTCGAGGACCCCGAGCACGAGGTCGCGTTCCCCGAGTCGGTGGTGCAGTTCTTCCACGGCGACATCGGCCAGCCGTACGGCGGCTTCCCGGCGGCGCTGCAGAAGAAGGTGCTGAAGGGCCGCGCGCCGCTGACGCGCCGGCCCGGCGAGGTGCTGGCGCCGGCCGACCTCGCCGCCGAGCGCGCCGCGGCCGAGGTCAAGGTCGCGCGCGCCATCAGCGACGAGGAGCTCGCCTCGTACCTGATGTACCCGAAGGTGTTCGTCGACTACGCCAAAGACCGCGCCCAGTACGGCAACGTCGCGGTGCTGCCGACGCCGGCGTTCTTCTACGGCATGGAGGTCGGCGAGGAGCTGTCGGTCGACCTCGAGCGCGGCAAGACGCTGATCATCCGACTGGTGGCGGTCAGCGAGGCGCACGAGGACGGCACGCGCACGGTGTTCTTCGAGCTCAACGGCCAGCCGCGCTCGGTGCGGGTGCCGGACCGCAGCCAGGTCGCGAAGCGCGCGCCGACCCGCAAGGCCGAGATCGGCGACGCCAACCAGATCGGCGCGCCGATGCCGGGCAGCGTCGTCACGGTCGCGGTCCAGGCCGGCCAGAAGGTGCAGCGCGGCGACACGCTTGTGACCCTCGAGGCGATGAAGATGGAGGCGGCGGTGCGCGCCGAGCGCGACGCCGAGATCGCCGAGGTCGCGGTGCGCCCGGGCCAGCACGTCGACGCCAAGGACCTGCTGGTGCGGCTCGTCTAGCCGCCGGGGTCGCGGCCGCGGATCGCAGCGCAGGAAACGGAGCGCTCCGGCCCGCGTGATCGGCTGAAGTCGGGATCCGATCCCACGCTGAGGCCGACGCCATGACCTTCCGCATCCGGGGGCCTCGACCCCGCCCCGTTCCACCCGCTGTGGGGCCTGCCGGCGGCGGCGCTCGGCGCCGCCGGCGCCGAGCGCCACGTCGCCGACCGCAGCCCGGCTTTCCCGACCGCGTCGAACTGCGCGACGCGGTGCCCGGCGAGACGCTGCTGCTCATCAACTACCTGCACCGGCCGGCGGCCAACCCGTACCGCGCGAGCCACGCGATCTTCGTGCGCGAGGGCGCCGGGCCCGCCTACGACCGGGTCGGCGAGATCCCGCCCGCGCTCGCCACGGGCGGGGAGCAGCGCGAGGTCGTCGCGCGCCTGCTCGGCGACCCGCGCATCGCCTACCTGCAGGCGCACTACGCGAGGCCCGGCTGCTACGCGGCGCGGATCGAGCGCGCCTGAGGCGAGCGCCGCCGGCGGTCGCGGGGGAATTGTCACGGCGCCCGGCGCAGGGCAGAGTCGCGGTCCGCGCCGTCGGGCGTGCCACCGACCGGAGTGTCCATGACCCGCCTGTGCCGCCTGATCGCCGCCGGCCTCGCCGTGCTGCCCCTGCTCGCCACCGCCGCAGCCGCGCCCGCCGCGGCGCCGCGCTCGCCGGCCGACGACGAGCGCCTCGCGCACGACCTGTTCGCCGAGCTCGTCGGCCTCAACACGACCCACGCCGTCGGCTCGGCCAAGGCGGCCGAGGCGCTCGCAGCGCGCTTCGCGGCCGCGGGCTTCCCGGCCGAGGACATCTACGTCGGTGGGCCGCGGCCCGACAAACAGAATATCGTCGTGCGCCTGCACGGCCGCGGCAAGGGCGCGCCGGTGCTCTTCAACGCCCACCTCGACGTCGTCGAGGCGATCCGCGAGACCTGGAGCGTCGAGCCGTTCGCGCTGACCGAGAAGGACGGCTTCTACTACGGTCGCGGCACCGTGGACGTCAAGAACGAGGTCGCGATCCTGACGGCCAACCTGATCCGCCTCCGGCGCGAGGGCTTCAAGCCCGACCGCGACGTGATCGTCTTTTTCAACACCGACGAGGAGGCGGGCGGCGACGCCAACGGCGTCGACTGGATGCTCGCCACGCACCGGCCGCTGATCGAGGCGGGCCTGGTCATCAACCACGACGCCGGCAAGGGCCAGTCGCTGAACGGCGAGCGCCTCTGGAACACGATCCAGACCGCCGAGAAGGTCTACGCCACCTACACGCTGACCACCACCGGCAGCGGCGGGCACTCGTCGCTGCCGACCCGCGACAACGCGATCTTCCGCCTCGCGCGCGCGCTCGCGCGGCTCGACGCCTACCAGTTCCCGGTGCGCCTGTCCGCGACGACGCGCCGCTACCTCGATGCGGTCCGCGGCCGCGTGCCGGCCGAGCGTGCCGCCGCGATCGACGCGCTGCTGCGCGATCCGGCCGACGCGGCCGCGCTCGACCGGCTGCGCGATGCGCCGGTGCTGAACGCGCAGGTGCACAGCACCTGCCCGGCGACGCTGGCGCAGGGCGGGCAGAGCGAGAGCGCGCTGCCGATGCGGGCGCGCGCCACGATCCAGTGCCGGCTGCTGCCGGACGAGAAGCCCGACGAGGTGCTCGCGACCCTGGCCCGGGTCGTCGACGATCCGGCGGTCGAGATCGGGGTCGCGTGGGCACCGGTGCCGGGCAAGGAAGCGGCGCTCGATCCGGCGATCGTCTCCCGGATCGAGCGCGTCACGGGCGAGATGTGGCCGGGGCTGAAGGTCGTGCCGGTGATGTCGTCCGGGGCCTCCGACAACGTCTATTTCCGGCGCGCCGGCCTGCCCACCTACGGCGTGTCCGGGACCTTCGTCGACGAGGCCGACATCCGCGCGCACGGCCGCGACGAGCGCGTCGGCGTGACCGCGTTCTACGAGTCGCTGGAGTTCAGCTACCGGCTCATCAAGGCGCTGGCGGCGCGCTGAGCGCCGCCAGCTGCCCGGCTACTGGACCTTGACGAACTCGCCCGGTGCGTCGCCGAGCACCGGGTAGCCCGCCGCGGGCGCGCCGAGCGCCGGCGGCGCGACGTGGTCGCCGGAGTGCATCGCGAGCCACTTCTGCCAGGTCGGCCACCACGAGCCCGCCTGCGGCGGGGTCGTCGCCAGCCATTCGTCCGGGCCGAGGTGCCGGTCCTCGAGCGTGCGCGTGCGCACGCGGTGCTTGCGCTTCGGGTGCACGGGGCCGGAGATGATGCCGGCGTTGTGGCCGCCGCTCGTCAGCAGGAAGGTGTAGTCGGAGGAACGGACCAGGTTCTCGAGCTTATAGACGCTCTTCCACGGCGCGACGTGGTCGGTCTCGGTGCCGACGACGAACATCGGCATCTTGAGGTCGGACAGCCGCACCGGCTCGCCGCGCACCGGGAAGCGGCCGCTCGACAGCTCGTTGTCGAGGTACAGCCGGAACAGGTACTCGGTGTGCATCTTGTACGGCATGCGTGTGCCGTCGGCGTTCCACGCCATCAGGTCGACCATCGGGTCGCGCGCGCCCTTGACATAGCTCTGCAGCATCGGCTGCCAGATCAGGTCGCGCGGCCGCAGCATCTGGAACGCGCCGCCCATCTGGCGGCTGTCGAGCACGCCCTCCTGGTACATCTGCGCCTCGAGCATCGCGAGCTGGCTGCGGTTGATGAACAGCGCGAGCTCGCCGGGCTCCGAGAAGTCGGTCTGCGCCGCGAAGAACGTCAGACTCGCGAGCCGCTGGTCGTGCTCGCGGGCGAGCGCCGCCGCGCCGATCGCGAGCAGCGTGCCGCCGATGCAGTAGCCGGTGGCGTGGATCTTGCGGCCGGGCATGATCGCGCCGACCGCGTCGATCGCGGCGCGCAGCCCGAGGTCCACGTAGTCGTCCATCGCGAAGTCGCGGTCGCCGGGCGCCGGGTTCTTCCACGAGACCATGAACACGGTGTGGCCCTGGTCGACCAGGTACTTCACCATCGAGTTCTTGGGGCTCAAGTCGAGGATGTAGTACTTCATGATCCACGCCGGCACGATCAGCACCGGCTCGGCGTGCACGTTCGGCGTCGTCGGCTCGTACTGCAGCAGCTCGATCAGCGAGTTGCGGAACACGACCTTGCCCTTGGTGGCGGCGACCGTCTTGCCGACCTCGAAGGCCTCGGTGCCGACCGGGCCCTTCTTGTCCATGACGCGCGCCAGGTCCTCGACGAGGTTCTGCGCGCCGCGCATGAGGTTCTGGCCGCCCTCGGCGCGGGTGAGCTCGAGGAGCTCGGGGTTGGTCGGCAGGAAGTTGCTCGGCGACAGGGCCTCGAGCCACTGCCGCACGGTGAAGTCGACGAGCTCGCTGTGGTAGTGGCGCAGGCCCTCGACGTCCTTGGGGAGCGTCCGCATCCACGCGGCGCCGTTCTGGTAGGCGCGGGCGAGCACGTTGAACGGGTACTGCTGCCAGGCGTCGCCGGCGAAGCGGTTGTCGCTCTCGCCGTTCAGGCCCTCGCCCGGCGACAGCTTGTCGGCGCCGGCGGCGCGGCTCGCGAAGGCGAGGTTGTCGGCGGCGCGGCGCATGGCGTCTGCGGCGAGCTCCGCCTGCCGCCCGGGCGACATCGCGAGCTGCAGGGCCCAGTCGGTCCAGGCCGCCGTGTAGGCCGTCGTCGCGAGGCCCCCGGTGAGCTTGCCGACGGCGGCGCGGAACGCCCGGTCGATCGCCTCGGTTGTCGGCGCGCGTGGCAACACGGTGCCACCGGGTAGCGGCGGGTTCTGGGGGGCGGTCGGGCTGTCAGACGGCTTGGCGGAACTCATCGGCGTCTCCAGCGACGGTCAGAAGAGCAGTATAGACCTCTTTTTGCAGTGCAGCAAAACGCCACCAGGGCCTAGCCGACGACGGTGTCCTTGAGCGCGACCGCGGCGTCCGCGAGCCGCCCGCGGTCGCAGCGCACCCGCTCGGCGATCAGCTTCTTGGCCGCCATGTAGTCCTTGGGGCTGTTGACGCAGTCGACCGCGAGGAGCTCACCGGCGCGCAGGTAGCAGCAGGCGAAGCTGCGGCTCTCGGGATGGCCGCGCAGCACGACCTCGTCGTGGCCGTGGCTGAGGCCAACGATCAGGAGCTTCAGGTCGTACTGGTCCGACCAGAACCACGGCACCTTGTCGTGCACGACGTTGCCGCCGCGCATGTTGGCGGCGGCGGTCCGGGCCTGCTCGAAGGCGTTGTCGACCGACTCGAGCCGCACGCGTCGGCCGTAGCGCAGGCTCGGCTGGCTCGTGCAGTCGCCGGCGGCGTACACCGCCGGGTCGCTGGTGCGGCAATGCTCGTCGATCGCGATGCCGTCGTGGCAGGCGAGGCCGGCGGCGGCCGCGAGCCCGGTGTTCGGCAGCACGCCGACGCCGACGACGACGACGTCCGCGGCGATGCTGGCGCCGGCCCGCGTCGCGACCGCGCCGACGCGGCGCGAGTCGCTGGCACGCGGCACGAAGGCCGCGACCTCGGTGGCCACGTGCACGCGGACGCCGGCGCGGGCGTGCTCGGCGGCGAAGAACGCCGAGACCGCCGGGGCCGCAACCCGGCTCATCAGCCGGTCGGTCATCTCGAGCACCTCGACCTCGTGGCCGAGGCCGCGGCAGGTGGCCGCGACCTCGAGGCCGATGTAGCCGCCGCCGACGACGACCACGCGTGCCCCGGGCGCGAGCTCGGCGCGGATCCGGTCGACGTCGGCGATCGTCCGCAGGTAGTGGAGGCCGACCAGGTCGTGGCCGGGGATCGTGAGCTTGCGCGGCGCGCTGCCGGTGGCGAGCAGCAGCCGGTCGTAGGCGAGCCGCTCGCCGTCGGCGAGGGAGACCTCGCGCCGCGCGAGGTCGAGTCCCTCGGCGCGGGTGCCGACCCTGAGCTCGGCGCCGGCGGTGTCGTAGAAGGCGGCGGGCCTGACCGCGAGGCGTTCGAGCGGCAGCTCGCCGGCAAGGAATTTCTTCGACAGCGGCGGGCGCTGGTACGGCGGGTAGGGCTCGTCGCCGACGACGACCAGCCGGCCGGCGAAGCCGTCGCGATGCAGGCTGTCGACGGCCTGGGCCGCCGCCTGGCCGGCGCCGACGATCACGATGGTCTCTGCCATGTCGCCTCCGGAAGCCCGGCCGTCACACTCTACCAGCGCCGCGTTCGCGCGGCGTCCGGGCCGCCCGGCGAGCGCACCAAAGCCGCGCACTGGCGCATGCAGCCGCGCCACGGTGGTGCGTACTTATGGCGCGGCGGCGCGCTAAGTGCATGATTCCGGGCCGGGGTGCGGGCGGCACGGAAGCTGCAAATGCGCCGGGAGCCACTGAATTTCGCTAGAGTAGACGGGCGACAGGAGCCTGCTGACATGAAACTGATCACCGCGATCATCAAGCCCTTCAAGCTCGACGACGTCCGCGCGGCGCTGTCGGAGATCGGAATTTCCGGCATGACCGTCACCGAGGTGAAGGGCTTCGGCCGCCAGCGCGGTCATACCGAGCTCTACCGCGGCGCCGAGTACGTGGTCGACTTCGTGCCGAAGACGCGGGTCGAGGTCGCGGTCAAGGACGTGCTGCTCGACCAGGTCGTCGAGGCGATCGTCGGCGCCGCGCGCACCGGCAAGGTCGGCGACGGCAAGATCTTCGTCTCCGACATCGAACGCGTGGTCCGCATCCGGACCGGCGAGTCCGACGAACAGGCGCTCTGAGCCGGTGCGCGCGCTGCGGCGCGCGCCGCCGCCAGGCCCGCCCCGATGAGCACTCCGGCCGACGATCTCGCGACGGTCCTCGCAGGACTGCACCTCGCCGGTGCGCGCCGCCACATATTGCTCTGCGTCGGCGGCGGCAAATGCGCCCCGGTCGAGGCGAGCGAGGCCTCGTGGGCCTTCCTCAAGAAGCGGCTGCGCGAGCTGCATCAAGTGGACGTCGAAGGCGGCGTGCTGCGCACCAAGGCCGGCTGCCTGCGCGTCTGCCGCGAGGGGCCGATCGCGGTCGTGTACCCGGACGGCACCTGGTACCGGGACTGCACGCCGCAGAACCTCGAGCGCATCGTCGCCGAGCACCTGGTCGGCGGGCGACCGGTCGCCGAGCTGGTGATCGCCACCGCCCCGCTCGGCGCCTGAGGCCGCACCGCCGGGGTGGGCTGGTAGACTGACCCTCCGGGTCGGATCAAGGAGGTCCCATGACTCAAGGCATCCTGCTGCGCACGCACGGCGGGCCCGAGGTGCTCGAGTGGTCCACATTCGAGCTGCCGCGCCTCAAGCGCAACGAAGTCCGCGTCCGCCACACGGCGATCGGCCTGAACTACATCGACGTCTACGACCGGACGGGGCTGTACCCGATGAAGCTGCCGGCGGTGCTCGGCCGCGAGGCGGCCGGCATCGTCGAGCAGGTGGGCAGCAAGGTCGGCTCCTTCGCGATCGGCGACCGGGTGGCCTACGTGCTGCCGAGCGCCGGCTCCTACGCCGAGGCGCGCAACGTGCCGTCCGACCGGCTGGTGCGCGTGCCGCCCGGCATCACCGACGAGCAGGCGGCGGCGATGATGCTGAAGGGCCTGACGGCGCATTACCTGCTCCGGCGCACCTACCGGGTGAAGAAGGGCGACCCGGTCGTCGTGCACGCCGCCGCCGGCGGCGTCGGACTCATCCTCGTGCAGTGGGCGCGGCACCTCGGCGCGCAGGTGATCGCGGTCGTCGGCAGCGACGCCAAGGCCGCGATCGCGCGCGAGCACGGCGCCCACGAGGTCATCGTGACGCCGCGCGAGGACCTCGTCGCGCGGGTCAAGGCGCTGACCGGCGGCAAGGGCGTGCCGGTCGTCTACGACTCGGTCGGTCAGGACACCTTCTTCGCCTCGCTCGACTGCCTGCGCCGGCTCGGTCTCATGGTCAGCTTCGGCAACGCCTCGGGACCGGTGGCGCCGTTCAGTGGGCTCGAGCTCGCCAAGCGCGGCTCGCTGTTCTTCACGCGGCCGACGCTGTTCCACTACATCGCCACCAAGGGCGAGCTCCACCGTGCGGCGCGCGAGCTGTTCGCCGTGGTCGCCGCCGGCGTCGTCAAGATCCGCATCGGCCAGAGCTACCCGCTCGCCGACGCCGCGCGGGCCCACGCCGATCTCGAAGCACGCCGTACCACCGGGTCCACGGTACTGATCCCCTGAGCCGGCCCGGCCGAACGCTCGGACGACTCTGCCTGATCGCCGCGCTGCTCGGCGCGGCGGCCGGCGGCGCGACCGAGCGGCCGGCGACGGCGGTCGCGCCGGCCGGCATCCCGGAGGTCGCCGAGCTCGAGCGGCGCGGCGCGACGATCGGCCGCGTCGACGTGTACGTGCAGAACATCTTCGACGTCGGCGATCCGCGCGAGGACAAAGCGCTTTATCGGCTCGCCAATCACCTGCACCTCGAGACCCGCGAGCGCACCGTCCGCGACCAGCTGCTGTTCGCCCCCGGCCAGAAGGTCGCGGCGCAGAAGTTCGAGGAGACCGAGCGCCTGCTGCGCTCGCGCATCTACCTCAACGATGCCTGGGTCGTGGCGGCGCACTACGACGTCGAGCACAACGTCGTCGACGTCGCGGTCACGGTCCGCGACGTGTGGACGCTGAACCCGACCGTCTCGCTCGGCCGCGCCGGCGGCCAGAACCAGGGGCAGGTCGGCATCGAGGAGGAGAACCTGGTTGGCACCGGCATCAATTTCGAGGTCGCGCGCGCCGAGAACGTCGACCGCAGCTCGACGCTCTTTAGCCTCAACGACCCGAACGTGCTCGGCAGCTGGTGGCAGGTCGGGCTCAACTACGCCGACAACAGCGACGGCCGCGTCAAGTCGCTGGACGTCGAACGTCCGTTTTACTCGCTCGACACCAAGGACGCGCTCGGCTTCACGCTGTCGGACGGCACCAGCCGCGTGTCGCGCTACTCGACCGGCGCGATCGCCGACCAGTTCGACGTGCACCACACCCTCAACCAGGTCTACTACGGCTGGTCGGACGGCCTCGTGCAGGGCTGGACCCAGCGCTGGTACACCGGCGTGCGCACCGACGAGTCCAGGTTCAGTCCCGCCCCCGGCGTGCCGCCGCCGTTCGGGCTGCTGCCCGACCGCAAGTTCGCCTACCCGTATGCCGGCTGGCAGGTCATCGAGGACCACTACGAGAAGACCGAGAACCTCACGCTGATCGGTCGCACCGAGGACCTGTACGTGGGCCGTTCGCTGTACGCCGAGCTCGGCTACTCGGACTCGGCTTTCGGCAGCCGCGGCAGCTCGGTGCTGTCGCAGATGAACGGCACCGACGCCTGGCACTTCGGCGAGGCGCGCGTGCTGCTGCTGACGGGCGCCTTCGCCGGCCGGCTCG
This sequence comes from uncultured Pseudomonadota bacterium, assembly GCA_963727685.1. GTDB lineage: Bacteria > Pseudomonadota > Gammaproteobacteria > Steroidobacterales > Steroidobacteraceae > CAIKZZ01. The sequence goes on along the minus strand of CAVSGY010000009.1, from coordinate 548,615 downwards.
ACGACAGCGTCGCGCGCAACGTGAGCCTGACGAGCGCGGCGCAGTTCTTCGACCGGCTGACGCCGCACCAGGTGTTCTATGCATCGCTGACCGGCACGACGACCCATCGCCTCGACCCGGACCAGCAGCTGCTGCTGGGCGGCGACTCGGGGCTGCGCGGCTACCCGATCCGCTTCCAGAGTGGCACCTCGAGCGCGCTGCTGACGATCGAGCAGCGGCTGTATACGGACTGGTTCCCGTTCCGGCTGGTGCGGATCGGCGGCGTCGCGTTCTTCGACGCCGGCCGCACCTGGGGTCGCGACTTCCTCGGCGCCGAGCCGCTCGGGCTTTTGCGCGACGTCGGCCTCGGCATCCGCGTCGGTAACGTCCGTTCGGGTCTTGGCAATGTACTGCACGTCGATTTGTCTTACGCTTTGGATGCACCGCCCGGAATCCGCCGGGTCGAGGTCACGGTCGCGACCAAGAGCACCTTCTAGCCATGACTGACTACAACTACGACGACATCTACACCGAGCCCGCCGACATCGACGTCGACACGCTCGCCAACCTCGGCCCGCTCGCGCGCCTGGCGGGACGCTGGCGCGGCACCCGCGGCGTCGACGTCAACCCGAAGGCGGACGGCCCCGAAACCGCCAGCTTCATCGACACGATCGACCTCGAGCCGATTGACCCGCAGACCAACGGCCCGCAGCTGCTGTACGGGCTGCGCTACCACCAGCACGTCGTCAAGCCGGGCGAGGCCGCGACCTACCACGACCAGGTCGGCTACTGGCTCTGGGAGCCGGCCACCGGCGGGCTCTATCAGACGGTGTCGATCCCGCGTGCGCAGACGCTGCTCGCGATCGGCCAGGCGAGCGCCGACGCGACCCGCTTCGAGGTCGCGGCGCGGCGCGGCACGACGGTCAACGGCATCGCCTCGGGCCCGTTCCTGGAGGCCGCCTTCACGACGCTCGAGTACCGGATCGTCGTGACGCTGAACGCCGACGGCAGCTGGGCCTACGACGAGGATACGGTGCTGCAGGTGCGCGGCCGCCAGGAGCCCTTCCACCACACCGACCGCAGCACGCTCGTGCGGGTCGCGGATTCCAAGCCGAACCCGCTCGCCCGGCGCCGCTAGCCAGCGCCGCCGCGCCGCCATCGCCGGAGCGCCCGTGTCCGAGGACCTCAGCCACCGCGCCGACTATCGCGCCTTCCGCCGCATCACGACGCGCTGGATGGACAACGACAGCTACGGACACGTCAACAACGTCGTCTACTATTCGTACTTCGACACGGCCGTGAACGCCTACCTGATCGAGGCCAGCGGCACCGACATCCGCCGGCTGCCGGCGATCGGCATCGTCGCTGAGACCTCGTGCCGCTTCCTCGCGGAGCTGTCGTTCCCGGAGCCGGTCGATGCCGGGCTCGTGCTCGAGAAGCTCGGCAACTCGAGCGTCATCTACCGGATCGGCCTGTTTGGCGCCGCCGCCGACACGGCCTGCGCGCTCGGCCGCTTCGTGCACGTCTACGTCGATGCCGCCACGCGCAAGGTCGTGCCGGTGCCGGACGTGATCCGCACGGCGCTCGCGCCGCTCAGGCCGCCGTGATCGGCGCCCAGCGCGGCTCGCGCTCGATGCGGGCGATCCAGGCGCGGATCGCGGGGTAGGAGTCGAGCGGCAGTCCGGCGTCGGCGGCGACGTGGGTGTAGGCGTACAGCGAGATGTCGGCGAGCGAGTAGGCGTCGCCGACCAGGTAGCTGCGGCCTTCGAGGCCCTGCTCGAGCACGGCCAGCGCCTCGCGGCCCTTGGCCTGCTTTTCGGCGAGCTTGTCGCCGAGCTCGGCCGGCGTGCGCTTGAGCGAGGTCAGCCAGAAGCGCGCCGTGCCGACGTTGGGCTCGAGGCTGTACTGCTCGAAGCACAGCCACTGCCACAGCAGCGCGCGGTGCCACGGATCGCGCGGCACGAGCCGCGAGCCGTCGGCGAGGAAACCGATGATCGCGTGGCTCTCCGCCAGGTGGCCGCGGCCGGGGACCTCGAGCAGCGGGATCCGGCCGTTCGGGTTGAGCGCGAGGAACGCCGGCGTGCGGGTCGCGCCGACCTTGATGTCGAGCTCGACGAGCTCGTAGGGCAGCGCGAGCTCCTTGAGCACGAGCCGCACCTTGTAGCCGTTGCCCGACGGCCGGTAGTCGTACAGGCGGTACACGTCAGGCCGCCGAGACGTGCGTCACGGTCGCCGCGCCGTGGCGGATGCCGAGCGCGCCGCTCCTGACCACCTCGAGCACCTCGCCGTACTGCGAGGCCTGGGCGAGGAAGCGCGACACCTGCGCCTCGCTGCTCGTGAGCTCGACGACGAAGCCGGCGAGCGCGCCCGACAGGATGCGCCCGGCCGCCTCGGTCACGATCGCCGTCAGCGACTCGAGCTGCGAGGCCGACACCTTGAGCTTGAGCAGCAGCAGCTCGCGCTCGAAGTGATCGCCGCGGGTCAGGTCCTCGACGAGCACGACGTCGACGAGCTTGCGGAGCTGGCTGACGATCTGTGCCACGACCGCGTCATTGCCGGTGGTGACCAGCGTCAGGCGCGAGACCGTTGGCGTGTCGGTCGGGGCGACCGACAGCGATTCGATGTTGTAGCCGCGGGTCGAGAACAGCCCGGCGACCCGGCCGAGTGCCCCGGCCTCGTTCTGCAGGAGGATGGCGATGATGTGCCGCATGTGGGTAACCGAAGGTCCGACCGGGAGTTTTACAGCATAACGCGGTTCTTTTTGCAGTGCATAGACGGCGCGGCGCGCCGTTGCTACTCTCAGCTGCGACGACGGGGATCGAGTGCCGTGAGAGAAAGCCACGAAGTTGTAGCGACGAGCTCCCATCCGCTCGCGGGGCGGACGATGTCGGGCGCCGAGATGATCGTCCAGGTCCTCGCCGACGAGGGCGTGGACGTGGTGTTCGGCTACTCGGGCGGGGCGATCCTGCCCACCTACGACGCGATCTTCGTCTACAACCGCGACACCAAGCGCCGGCCGATCCCGCTGATCGTGCCGGCCAACGAGCAGGGCGCGGGTTTCATGGCCGCCGGCTACGCCCGGGCCAGCGGCCGGGTCGGCGTCTGCGTCGTCACCTCCGGGCCCGGCGCGACCAACACGGTGACGCCGGTGCGCGACTCGATGGCCGACTCGGTGCCGATGGTGGTCATCTGCGGCCAGGTGCCGAGCGGCGCGATCGGCTCGGACGCGTTCCAGGAGGCACCGGTCTCGGCGATCATGGGCTCGGTCGCCAAGCATGTGTTCCTGGTCACCGACCCCGCGCGCCTCGAGGCGACCGTGCGCACCGCCTTCGAGATCGCGCGCACCGGCCGCCCGGGTCCGGTCGTCATCGACGTGCCGAAGGACGTGCAGAACTGGCAGGGGATCTTCCATGGCCATGGCCGCCTGCCGGTGCCGGGCTACCGCAGCCGCCTCAAGCAGGTCGAGGCGCACCGCGTCGGCGAGCGCGAGCTCGGCGCGTTCTACGCGATGCTCGGTGAGGCCAAGCGGCCGCTGATCTACGCCGGCGGCGGCGTCATCAACGCCGACGCCGCGGAGGCGCTCAGGGCCTTCGCGCACGCGCTCGAGATCCCGGTAGTGACCACGCTGATGGGGATCGGCGCGGTCGACACTACCGAGGCGCACGCGCTCAGGATGCTCGGCATGCACGGCGCCGCGTTCGCCAATTACGCGGTCGACGACTGCGACTTCCTGATGGCGGTCGGCGCGCGCTTCGACGACCGCGTCGCGGCGGTACCGCTCCGGTTCGCGCCGGCGGCCAGGCATATCGCCCACCTCGACATCGACGCCTCCGAGATCAACAAGGTCAAGCGCGTGCACTGGAGCCACGTGGGGCTGCTGGCCGATGCGCTCGTGCAGCTGCTCGAGCATGGCCGGGCGCACGGCTTCAAGCGCGACTGGTCGGCGTGGCACGCGCACTGTGCCGAGCTCAAGCGCGTGCACGCGATGAACTACGACCGCGACAGCGCGCTGATCCAGCCGTACTACGTGCTCGAGGAGATTAACCGGCTGACGCGCGGCGAGGCGCTGATCACCACCGGCGTCGGCCAGCACCAGATGTGGGCAGCGCAGTACTTCGACTTCAAGAGCCCGCGGCTGTGGCTGACCTCCGGCAGCATGGGCACGATGGGCTTCGGCCTGCCGGCGGCGATCGGCGCGCAGTTCGCCAACCCGTCGCGGCTGGTCATCGATATCGACGGCGACGCCAGCATCCGCATGAATCTCGGCGAGCTCGAGACCGTCACCACCTACGACCTGCCGATCAAGGTGGTGGTGCTCAACAATTTCGGCGACGGCATGGTCAAGCAGTGGCAGAAGCTGTTCTTCAAGGGGCGGCTGTCGGCGAGCGACAAGTCGCTGCACAAGAAGGACTTCGTCAAGGCCGCGCAGGCGGACGGCTTTCCGTGGGCCCGGCGCCTCGACCGCAAGGCCGACGTGCCGCGGGTGATCGCCGACTTCATCGGCTTCAAGGGCCCGGCGTTTCTCGAGGTGCTGATCGACCCGGACGCCGGCGTCTATCCGATGGTCGGCCCGGGACAGTGCTACGACGAGATGATCACCGGCGACTACATCGTCTCGCGCGGCCAGGGCCCGAGCCAGCCGCCGGGCGCCTCCGAGATGTTCTGAAGAGCCGGCGCCGCGGCGCGGTGCCGGCGCGTCACTTCGCCGCCGGCGGCGCGAGCAGCGCGTCGATGCGCGCGGCGAACACCGCGGTCGCTTGCGCGCCGACGACCAGCGTCCCGACGAGCTCCCTGCCGCTGCGCTGCGCGACCACGAAACCGGGCGTGCCGTCGACGCCGAGGCGCCCGGCGACGGCGGTGTCGGCGTCGATCGCCGCACGTACCGCCGGTCCCTTGCTGCACTTGCCGAACGCGTCCGGCGCGACGCCCGCGATCGCGACGATGCGGCCGATCGCGTCGGCCGAGAGCTCCGGCGTCGCGATCAGCGCATCGTGAACCGCCGCGAAGCGGCCCTGCTCACCGGCGCAGCGCGCCGCGATCGCCGCCGGCAGCGCCTGGTCGTGGAAGGGCAGCGGCATGTCCCGCACCACGAGGCGCACCTTGCCGGTATCGACGTACTTGCGCTTGAGCTCCGGCCACGTGAACTCGTGGAAGCGCTTGCAGAACGGGCACTGGTAGTCGGTGAATTCCACCAGCGTCACCGGCGCGTCGGCAGCGCCGATCACGTTCGGCGCGAGGTCGTCGAGCCGCACGGTCGCACCCGGCGCAGGCGCCGCGGCGGCGGCGGGCTCGGCCGCCTTGCCGCGCTGTTCGGCGAGCAGCTGCTTGATGTCCCTGAGCTCGGCGAGGATCGCGTCGCCCTGCTCGGCGGTCAGGCCGCTGATGCCGGGCTGCAGGCTACAGCCCGCGAGCAGCGTTGCCGCGACGAGCAGCAGGGGAGTCCAGTGTTTCACGGGGATCGTCCTTGGGCGGGGCGGGCGCGACGCGGGTCAAAAGCCTAGCACAGGCCCCCCCGATGCGGATGAAAGCGGCCGGCGAACGCGGCATCATGCGCGAGCTACCGGAGGCCCGCGATGAAATACCTGCACACGATGGTGCGCGTCACCGACCTCGACGCCTCACTCGATTTCTACTGCAACAAGCTCGGTCTGGAGCTGGTCGGCCGTAAGGACTACGAGGCGGGCCGCTACACGCTCGCGTTCGTCGCCGCGCCCGGCGATCACGGCGCGCAGGTGGAGCTGACCTACAACTGGGACCCGGAGAGCTACGGGATCGGCCGTGCCTTCGGCCACCTTGCCTACGAGGTCGACGACATCTACGCGCTGTGCGAGCGGCTGTTGCGCGCCGGCGTCACGATCAACCGGCCACCGCGCGACGGCCGCATGGCCTTCGTGCGCTCGCCCGACAACATCTCGATCGAGCTCTTGCAGAAGGGCGGTGCGCAGGCACCGGCGGAGCCGTGGAAGTCGATGCCGAACACCGGCCAGTGGTAGCGCGCGGGCAGGAACGGCGATGACGGCACGCGACGCCGAGCTCGCGGCGGCACTGCGCCAGCACTACCTGTTCGGGGGGCTCGACGAGGCGCAGTTCGCGCGCGTCGTGGCCGAGGCCGAGCTCGTCGAGCTCGGCGCCGGGCAGCTGCTGTTCCAGCACGGCGAGCCGGCGCGGCGCTTCTTCATCGTCGTCGCGGGCGAGGTCAAGCTCGCGCTGCAGTCGCGCGCCGGCGAGGAGAAGGTCGTCGAGCGGCTCGGCCCCGGGCAGAGCTTCGCCGAGGCGCTGATGTTCGTCGACAGCCCGCGCTACCCGCTCGCGGCGGTCGCGCTCGAGCCAAGCCGCGTCGCCGCGATCGGCACGGCAACGTTCCTCGCGATGCTGCGGGCGAGCCCCGACACCTGCCTCAGGCTGCTTGCCGACCTCAGCCGGCGGCTGCACGCGCGGATCCGCGAGATCGAGGAGCTGACGCTCGAGAGCGCGACGCACCGGCTGGTGCGGCACCTGCTCGGGCTCGCGCCCGAGGGCGCCACTGGGCCGCTGACCGTGACGCTCGACGAGTCGCGTCAGCTGCTCGCGTCGCGGCTCGCGATCAAGCCCGAAACGCTGTCGCGGATCCTGCGCAGCCTCGCCGACGCGGGCGCGATCCGCATCGACGGCCGGCAGATCGAGCTTGCGGATCCGGCGCGCCTGCGCGCGATCGCCTGAGGCCGCGCCGGCCGCTGCGGCTTTCCACGAGCCCGCGACCCGGGCGCGCTTGACCTGGGTCAAGGAGCGGAACGCCCGGTTGACCCAAACTTGCTGACGGTGGCGGCCCCCCTACGGAGCGCCGCCGGCCCCGCGGGTACGGTCGTTCCCGCGGGCCGGCGGGCGTAACGTCGGTCCACCCGCCACCCTTGGGGGCGCATCGACCATTGATGCGTCGCCGCAGTCCGCCCCGGGGGTCCCGCTCATGCTACCGCTCATCCGCACCGTGCTCCTCGGCACCCTCGTGGCGCTCGTGGTGCCGCCGGTCGCCACGGTCGCCACCGCCGACGAGGCACCTGCCGACCGCGGCGGTGCGCTGCACGGCGACCTCGGGCCGCCGACCGGCGAGCCGATCCACGCGCAGCTGACCTCGCCGCCCAATGTGCCGCCGCCGACCCACCGCAGCTACCCGGCGAAGGTCATCGTCGATCTCGAGGTGCGCGAGGTCGAGAAGGAGATCTCCGAGGGCGTGCGCTACACGTTCTGGACCTTCGGTGGCACCGTGCCCGGCAGCTTCATCCGCATCCGCCAGGGCGACACGGTCGAGTTTCACCTCAAGAACCACCCCGACAGCAAGATGCCGCACAACATCGACCTGCACGGCGTCACCGGACCCGGTGGCGGCGCCGCCTCGAGCTTCACGGCGCCGGGCCACGAGTCGCAATTCACCTTCAAGGCGCTCAACCAGGGCATCTACGTCTATCACTGCGCCACCGCGCCGGTCGGCATGCACGTCGCCAACGGCATGTACGGGCTCATCCTGGTCGAGCCGCCGGAGGGCCTCGCGCCGGTCGACCACGAGTACTACGTGATGCAGGGCGACTTCTACACGGTCGGCAAGTACCGCGAGAAGGGCCTGCAGCCCTTCGACATGCAGCGTGCGATCGACGAGCGGCCGACCTACGTGCTGTTCAACGGCTCGGAGGGCTCGCTCATCGGCGACAAGGCGCTCAAGGTCAAGGTCGGCGAGACGGTGCGCCTGTTCGTGGGCAACGGCGGCCCGAACCTGATCTCGAGCTTCCACGTGATCGGCGCGATCTTCGACAAGGTCTGGTTCGAGGGCGGCACGCACTACCAGGAGAACGTACAGACGACGCTGATTCCGGCGGGCGGCGCCACGATCATGGAATTCCACGCACAGGTGCCCGGCAGCTACGTGCTGGTGGACCACGCGCTGTTCCGCGCCTTCAACAAGGGCGCGCTCGGCATCCTCAAGGTCGACGGCCCTGAGAACAAGGCGATCTACTCCGGCAAGGAGGTCGACTCGGTGTACCTCGGCGACAAGGCGGTCCCCGACCAGAAGGCGGTCGCGACCGCGGCCGGCGCCGCGGCGCACGGCAAGCTCACGCTCGCCGAGCAGAGCAAGGCCGGCGAGACGCTGTTCGCCGGCACCTGCTCCGTCTGCCACCAGCCGAACGGCGCGGGCCTCGAGGGCGTGTTCCCGCCGCTCGCCAAGTCCGACTTCCTGATGGCGGACGTGAAGCGCGCCATCGGCATCGTCCTCAACGGCCGCTCCGGGCCGGTCACCGTCAACGGCAGGAACTTCGACTCGGTGATGCCGCCGATGAGCCAGCTCAACGACGACGAGGTCGCCAACATCCTGACCTACGTGCGCAACAGCTGGGGCAACCAGGACGCCCAGGTCAGCGCCGCCGACGTCGCCGAGATCAGGAAGACGACCAAGCGCCCGGCCGGGGCGGCGCGCTGAGCGAGCGGCACCGCGATGCACCGCAGCCCGCCGCTCGTGCTCGTCGCGCTGCTCGCGCTGGCCGCCGGCGCGGCCGCGGCCGACCGCGTGGCGCTGCCCGCCGCCGACTTCACGCCGGTGATCGCGCCAGGCAGCGACGTCAAGAGCCTGCACCTCGCGGCCTTCGCGCTCGACCGCCGGCCGGTCACCAACGCCGAGTACCTGGCGTTCGTGCAGGCCCGGCCGGAGTGGCGCCGGGGTGCGACGCCGACGCTGTTGGCCGACAGCCAGTACCTCGCGCACTGGGCCGGGCCGCTCGCGCTCGGGCCGGACGTCGGTGCGGACCAGCCCGTCACCCACGTCAGCTGGTTCGCCGCGCGCGCCTACTGCGCGGCCGCGGGCGGGCGGCTGCCGAACTGGTACGAGTGGGAGTACGCGGCGGCCGCCGACGAGACGCGCGCCGACGCGCGCCAGGACCCGGCGTTTCGCGAACGGATCCTCGCCTGGTATGCGCAACCCGGGGGGCGGCTGCCACCGGTCGGCCAGGCGCCAGCCAACGTCTACGGCGTGCAGGACCTGCACGGCGTCGTCTGGGAGTGGGTCGAGGACTTCGGTGGCCTGATGGTCAGCGGCGACAGCCGCACGCAGGGCGACCCGGACAGGCTGCAGTTCTGTGGCGCCGGCGCGCTGTCGGCCGAGAGCCGCGACAACTACCCGGTCCTGATGCGGATCGCGCTGTTGTCGTCGCTCGAGGCGAGCTACACGACGAGCTCGCTCGGCTTTCGCTGCGCCGGGGGGGCGGCGCCATGACGGTTGCGCGCCGTCTGCTGCCGCTGCTCCTGGTGCTGTTCGCCGCCGGCGGCGGGGTAGCGGCCGAGGAGCCGGCCCACGTGCACGTGCACGCGGCCGAGCCGCCGGCGCCGCTGCCGGGCAACTCGCTCTACCAGCTCGGCGCCGCGCTCGATGCCGCCGGCGGAGGGCGCGTCGCGCTCGACTCGCTGCGCGGCGCACCGGTGGTCGTGACGATGTTCTACAGCACCTGCACCAGCGTCTGCCCGATGCTGACGCTGCAGATGCAGCGCATCGCCGCGGGCCTCGGCGAGCGGCAGCGGACGCAGGTGCGTTTTCTGATGGTGTCGCTGGACGCCGAGCGCGACACGCCGGCGCGGCTCGCGGACTTTGCCGCCGAGCACCACCTGCCGCGGCCGCCGTTCATCGTCGCGCACGCGGCGGCCAGCGACGTGCGCGCGATCGCGGCCGCGCTCGGCATCCGCTACCGGCAGCTGCCGGACGGCAGCTTCAGCCACTCGTCGCTGATCACGCTGCTCGACCGCGACGGCGTGCCGGTCGCGCGCACGGAACTGCTCGTCGGCGACGATCCGGCCTTCCTCGCCAGCCTGCGCGCGCTCGGCCAGTGACGCTAGGGCGCGCGTTCGTTCTGCTTGAGCTCCTCAGGCGCGCTCGTTAGATAGGCGATGACGTCGGCGCGGTTCTTCTCGACCGGCACCAGCAGGCCCATCGCCGCGCCCGGCACCACCGCGTACGGGTTCTCGAGGTACTCGTCGAGCAGCTTCGCGTTCCAGGTGATGCCCGCCTTTTTCATCGCGTCGGTGTACTTGAAGTGGTCCCACGAGCCCGCCTTGCGGCCGACGACGCCATAGAGCTGCGGCCCGATCGGGGGCGAGGTGTCGGTGGGCTTGGCGAGATGGCAGGCCGCGCACTGCGCCTTGAACACCGCGGCGCCACGGGCCACGTCGCCGGCGGGGGGCGTATCGGCCGCGGCGACCGCCGTTCCCGCGAGGCCGATGAACATCACGGCCAACTTACTGATTCTCATGGAACTGGTCCCCTTCGGTACGGTGAACGTCTGGCGTGCAATGGCATTATGAGACGGCAGCGAGCCGAGGCCCCGCATCCGGCGAAACCGAAGCGCCGCCCGGGTTTGTACGGCCCGCTTGGCGCTCAGGTGGGCCGCCAGCCGGCGCTGATCCGCCCGTCGACGATGCCGACCCGGCGGTCGGCCGCGGCCGCGAACGCGGCATCGTGGGTGACCGCGACGACCGTCTTGCCGAACTCGCCGGTGAGGTTACGCAGGATCTGGCGGACGTTGGCCGCGGCGGCCGAGTCGAGGTTGCCGGTCGGCTCGTCGGCCAGCACCACGAGCGGGTCGTTGGCGAGCGCGCGGGCGATCGCGACCCGCTGCCGCTGGCCGCCCGACAGCTGGCTCGGCCGCTTGTCGGCCTGGTCGCCGACGCCGAGGCGCTCGAGCAGCTCGCGGCCGCGGGCCGCCGCCGCGTCATCGCCGAGCCGGCCGAGGCGGCGCATCGGCAGCACGACGTTCTCCAGCACGGTGAACTCGGCCAGCAGGAAGTGGAACTGGAACACGAAGCCGAGCTTCTCGAGGCGGCGGTTGGCGAGCTCGTCCTCCTGGTAGCGCGAGGTGTCCTCACCGTCGAGCAATACGCGGCCCGAGGTCGGCACGTCGAGGAGCCCGAGCAGGTAAAGGAGCGAGGACTTGCCCGAGCCCGAAGGCCCCATGACGCAGACGAACTCGCCGCGCCCGATCGAGAGGCTCACGTCCTCGATCAGCGTCACCGGCACCTCCGCCGGCAGGCGGCGCACGACATGCTCGGCGATCAGCACCGCGGTCACGTCGCGCCCCGCAGGATGTCGACCGGATGGACGCGGCCGGCCTTGCGCGCCGGCAGGTAGGCCGCGGCGAGGCACGAGCCGAGCGCGAACGCCGTCGCGAGCAGGTACTGCTCGCTGCCCCACCAGATCGGCAGGTGCACGACCTCGGTCACGCCGGGCGGCTTAACCGTGACCTCGGACAGCACCCGCATCAGCGCGAGCCCGAGCGCGACGCCGAGCGCGCTGCCGAGCAGCCCCACGATCAGGCCCTCGAGCAGGAAAATGTTGCGCACGTCGCGGGAATGGAAGCCGATCGACTTCAGGATCGCGATGTCGCGGGTCTTCTCCATCACGATCGTCGAGATCGTGTTGTAGATGCCGAACGAGGCGACCACGAGGATCGCCGCGACGACGCTGTACATGATGATGTTGCGCACCAGCAGCACGCTCAGGATGTCCTCGGAAGCCTCGACCCAGGACACCGCCTTATAGCCGAACGCCGCCTCGAGGCGCAGCGCCACGTCGCGCGCGGCGTACGGATCGTCGAGCTGGATCACGAAGCGGTTGGCGCGGTTCGGCCGGTCGAGCAGCGACTGCGCGCGCTTCAGGAGTGTGAACGTCTGCTCCTCGTCGTAGGAGGCGTTGCCGGTGTGGAAGATGCCGACCACCTTCATCGCGCGGCTGGCGCCCGACGGCGCGACGACGCTGATCGTGCTGCCGAGCCGCAGGCTGAAGCGGTCGGCGAGCGTGGTGCCGACGATGATGCCGTTCGGGTTCGCGGCGAGCGCGTCCAGCGAGCCCAGGACCATCTTCTGCTCGATGGTCGAGACGCCCTTCATCTTCGCCGGCACGACGCCGGACAGCGTCACCGCCTGCAGACGGCCGGCGAAGGTCAGCACCGCCGAGCCCATCAGCACCGGCGCCGCGCGCACGCCGGGCAACGACTCGACGACGGCGAGCTTCTCGCGATAGCCGCGGATGCCGCGGGTCTCGTTCTGCGGCTTGACGTGCGCGATGCGCACCGCCGCGCCGGGCCAGCGCAGCTCGGCGGGCTGCACCTCCGGCACGCGGTACTCGTCCGATACCGTGATGTGTGGGCTGTTGTCGATCAGGCGCGAGATGAAGTCCTTTTCCGAGCCGCGCATCAGCGACGAGACGGCCAGGAAGAAGGCGACGCCGAGCACCACGCCGGTCAGCGAGACGAGCGTCTGACGCTTGCGGCTCGTCAGGTGCGTCAGCGCAACGCCGAGCTCGATCCTCATCGGCCGGCCGGGGCCCCGGCCGCCGCGGTCGCCGGCGCCGGCCGGGACTGGACGCGGGCGCGACGGCCCTCGCGCAGCGCGTCGGTCGGTGCGGCGAGCACCAGCGCGTCGTCGTCGAGGCCAGCCTGGATCTCGGTACGCGCCGCGCTCGTGACGCCGACCTGCACCGGCTGGCGGTGCAGGCGGCCGTCGCGCACCAGCCAGACGGCGCCGTTGGCGAGCGCGTTCGACGGCAGCAGCAGCGCGTGCTCACGGACCGCGACGATCAGGTTGGCGTCGACGGTCATGCCGACGCTGAACGCGTCGGGGTCGGCGAGCCGGATCCGGACGCGATAGGTGCGGGCGACCGGGTCGCCCTTCGGCGTGACCTCGATTACCTCGCCGTCGAAGGTGCGGTTCGGCAGCGCGTCGGCGTGCAGCACCACTTTCATGCCGACCCGCACGCGCGGGATGTCCTCCTCGTCGACGTCGGCCGAGACCCGCAGCGGCGCGCAGCACGACAGGTAGAAGACCGCCTGACCCACCGGGATGAACTGGCCGACTTCGCCGTCGCGGCGGATCACGAGGCCGGTCGCCGGCGCGGTCAGCACCATGAAGTCGCGCTCGGTGCGCGCGCGCGCGAGGGTGGCGTCGGCCGCCTCGGCGTCGGCGCGCGTGCGGTCGAGGTCGGTCGCGGCGGCGACGCCGCGCTTGACGAGCGTCTGCATGCGGTCGAACTCGGCGTGTGCGTAGCGCGCCCGGGCGGCGAGTTCCGCGACGGTGCTGTTGAGGTCGTCGGACTCGAGGCGCGCCATCGCCTCGCCCTTCTTGACCGTCCGCCCCTCGTCGGTGGCCAGCGAGACGATCCGGCCGGCGACCCGCGGCGCGATCGGCAGCATCACCGTCGGCTCGACGGTGCCGGTCGCGTAGATCGCGTCGACGGCGGCGCCGCGCGTCGGCGCGATGACCGCGACGGTCAGCGGGCCGGCACGCCACCAGTACAGCGCCGCGCCGGCGGCGAGCAGCAGAGCGAGGCTGGTGACGATCGGCCAGGTGCGACGCATCGGAGGCTCCGCGGACTGCCGCCGGCCGCGAGTCCGCCGCGTGGCTGGGATACAGTACCGCAGCTGTTCATCATCGGTGGGCGGACCATGCGTGGCTACCGGTATTTTCCCCACGCGCTCGCGGCCGCGACGCTCGCGGTCCTGGGCCTCGCGCCGGTGCAGCCGGCCGGCGCCTGGGGCGCCGAGGGGCATCGCATCGTGGGACTCGTCGCCGAGCAGCTGCTCGATGCGCGCTCCCGCGCGGCGCTGCGCGCGATCGCCGGCGACGAGAGCCTGGCCGACATCGGCCTGTGGATGGACCGCGAGCGCGACCGGCTGCGGGCCGAGCAGCCGGGCTCGGAGCGCTGGCATTACGACAACCGGCCGGTGTGCGACCCCGCCGCCGGGCCGGAGCGCTACTGTGCCGACGGCAACTGCGCCTCGCGGGCCTACGCGCGCGCGCTCGGCCGGCTCGCCGATCGTGCCGCGCCGCGCGAGGCGCGGCTCGAGGCGCTGCGCATCATGGTGCACGTGCTCGGCGACCTGCACCAGCCGCTGCACGCCGCCGACCACGACGACCGCGGCGGCAACGGCGTCGAGGTGCGGGTCGGCCGGCGCGGCCGGCCGAAGTCGCTGCACGCCGCCTGGGACGCCGACTTCGTCAAGCGCGCGGTACGCGGCGAGTCGGAGGCGGCGTTCGCCGCGCGGCTGGTCGCCGAGCACCGCGCCAGCCTCGCCAAGCTCGAAGCCGGCGACCTCGCCGCCTGGGAGCAGGAGTCCTACGACCTCGCGCGCGGCTATGCCTACGGCCGGCTGCCGGGCTTCGCGTGCGAGCGGTCGCCGGCCGGCGTCGTCGACCTGCCGCCGGCCTACGCCGACGGCGCCGCCGAGATCGTCGCCGAGCGGCTCGCGCGCGCCGGGATCCGCCTCGCGGCGGTATTGCGCGCGACGCTGTGAGCCGGGCGCCTGCTAACATCGGCAGGCCGCGAGCGAGCGGCGCGACGCACGCAGGGAACGCCACATGCCGACCGTTCTGATCACCGGCGCGGGCCGCGGGCTCGGCCTCGAGTTCGTGCGCCAGTACGCCGCCGACGGCTGGACCGTGATCGCGACCGTGCGCACGCCCGATCGCCATGCCGAGCTCGGCACGCTGACCAAGGCCGCCGCCGGCCGCATCAAGCTACATACGCTCGACGTCGCCGACCACGCCGCGATCGACGCGCTCGCCGCCCGCTATGACGGCGTGCCGATCGACGTGCTGGTCAACAATTCCGGCACGATGGGCCAGCAGAGCTTCGTCGGCCAGGGCATGCAGGCGCAGCGCTTCGGCGGCTCGGACTACGAGGACTGGACCTACACCTTCCGTGTCAACGCGCTCGCGCCGATGAAGATGGCCGAGGCCTTCGTCGAGCACGTCGCGGCGAGCGCGCAGAAGAAGATCGTGACCCTGTCGTCGCTGATCGCCTCGATCGGCAGCAACAACCTCGGCGGCCTGTACGCGTACCGCAGCACCAAGGCCGCGGTCAACGCGATCATGAAGTCGATGGCGCTCGACCTGGCGCGCCGCGGCATCATCGCGGTGCCGGTGCATCCGGGCTGGGCGGCGACCGACCTCGGCGGGCCGAACGCGCCGGTGCGGCCGCAGCACAGCGTCGCCGGGCTGCGCCAGGTCATCGCCGGCCTGACCAAGCAGAAGTCGGGACGCTTCTGGCAGTTCGACGGCAAGGAACTGCCGTGGTGAGCGCGCCGGGCCGCCCGCTCCCAGTCAACCAAGGAGACGAACGACCATGATGCGCAAGCTCACTGCCGAGTTCCTCGGCACCTTCTGGCTCGTGCTCGGCGGCTGCGGCAGCGCGGTGCTCGCCGCGGCCTTCCCGCACGTCGGCATCGGACTGCTCGGCGTCGCGCTCGCCTTCGGCCTGACCGTCGTGACGATGGCGTACGCGGTCGGCCACATCTCGGGCGCGCACTTCAATCCAGCGGTCACGCTCGGACTCGTCGCCGCCGGCCGCACGCCGCCGGGCGAGGCGGTCGGCTACGTCATCGTGCAGGTCGCGGGCGCGATCGCCGCGGCGGCGGTGCTGGCCGCGATCGCGACCGGCAAGCCGGGCTTCGACCTCGTGGCGAGCGGCTTCGCGGCCAACGGCTACGGCGAGCACTCACCGGGCGGCTACGCGCTCGGCGCGGCGCTGCTGAGCGAGTTCGTGATGACCTTCTTCTTCCTGCTGGTGATCCTCGGCGCCACCGGTCGGCGCGCGCCGGCCGGCTTCGCGCCGCTCGCGATTGGTCTTGCGCTGACGCTGATCCACCTGGTCAGCATCCCGGTGACCAACACCTCGGTGAACCCTGCGCGCAGCACCGGCCCGGCGCTGTTCGTCGGCGGCTGGGCGCTTGAGCAGCTGTGGCTGTTCTGGGTGGCGCCGATCGCCGGCGCGATCGTCGCCGGTCTTACGCACCGCGCGCTGCTCGAGCGCGACTGACACCGCGCCGCGGCGGCGCGCTCAGGGCGCCGGCGGCGGCAGCAGCAGTTCCGGGTCTACCCAGGCACGGTTCAGCATCACGCCGAAGTGCAGGTGCGGCCCGGTCGCCCGGCCGGTCGCGCCGACCAGCCCGAGGCGCGTGCCGGCGGCGACCGCCTGCCCCACCTGCACGTCGATGCGGCTCAGGTGGCAGTAGAGGGTCAGCAGGCCCTCGCCATGGTCGACGACGACGGTGTTGCCGTTGAAGAAGTAGTCGCCAGTGTCGATGACCCGGCCCGCCGCCGGCGCCGCCACCGGCTCGCCCGCGCCCGCGGCGATGTCCATGCCGGTGTGCGGGTTGCGGGCCTGGCCGTTGAACACCCGCCGCGAGCCGAACGAGCTCGAGCGCGTACCGGCAACCGGCGGCGCGAACGCCAGCGTCGCCGGCGGCGCCTCGCTCCAGGTCGCGAGCACGCGCTCGAGGCGGGTGCGCTCCTTCTGGTAGCGGGCGAGATCCTTCGGCGACAGGTCGACATGGCGCGGCTCGACCTTGAGCGACTGGGTCGTGTACTCCTTCGCCTCGACCGCGAAGCCGATGCTGCGCGCCGGCGCGCCGGCGGCCCGCACGCTCAGCACCTCCGGCCCCGGGGTCGCGGCCAGCGGAATGCCGACGACCGCGTACCAGCGGCCGGCGTCCGCGCGCACCAGCACGCGCGCCGCGTCGCGAAACGCCGCCGGCGCCGGGCCGGCGGCCGGCCCGAGGTCGATGATCGCGATGCCGCCCGGCACCGGCCGCGCTGCCGGCAGGTCAGAGGCGGGCGCCGCCGCAGCGCCCGCGGCGAGCGCCAGGGCCAGCAGCGCGGCCGACCGGCGCGGGCGGCAGCCGGGGGTGGCGGTGGCGCGGGGCTCGCTCATCGGAACTTCACTTGGCCGGGATCGGTCTAGTGTCGCACAGCGACGCGGCCGCGCCGCCCGGCCGGCCGGCGGCGGGGGTGCCCCGGCGCGCCGCTCCATGATCAAATTGCGCCCGACGGACCCGACACGGGAGAAGCGGATGAGCGATGCCACCGACGATGTCACGGCCCCGGCCGGCGCCTTCTGCGGGACCCTGAGCCCGGAGCAGCAGCGCGTGCTGCGCGAGCACGGCACCGAGCCGCCGCGCTCGAGCCCGCTCGACAAGGAATACCGCACCGGTCGCTACTACTGCGTCGGCTGCGGCGCGGCGCTGTTTGAGTCGACCACCAAGTTCAACAGCGGCACCGGCTGGCCGAGCTTCTTCTCGCCGCTCGCCGGCGCCATCGGCACGACCACCGAC
Organism: uncultured Pseudomonadota bacterium; assembly: GCA_963727685.1. Classification (GTDB taxonomy): domain Bacteria; phylum Pseudomonadota; class Gammaproteobacteria; order Steroidobacterales; family Steroidobacteraceae; genus CAIKZZ01. Next base: position 531,522 of record CAVSGY010000009.1, on the reverse strand, counting down.
AAGAGTTTCGGCATGACGCGCACCGAGGTGCACTGCGCGGCCTGCAACGGCCACCTCGGCCACGTGTTCCCCGACGGCCCGAAGCCGACGGGCCTGCGCTACTGCATCAACGGCGTCGTGCTGCGCTTCGAACCCGCCGCGTGAGCGCGCTCCCGGCTCAGGGCTTGGCGTAGCGCGCGAGCCAGTCGCGCACGGTCGCGTACCAGAACAGCGAGTTCTGCGGCTTGAGCACCCAGTGGCCCTCGTCGGGGAAGTAGACCAGCTTCGACGGCACGCCCTTGTTCTGCAGGATGTTGAACAGCTCGAAGCCGTTGTCGACCGGCACGCGCATGTCGAGCTGGTTGTGGACGATCAGCGTCGGCGTCCTGAAGTTCGCGGCGTACAGGTTCGGCGACTGCGCACGGAACTCCTCGCCCCGCTCCCAGAACTCGCCGTAGCGGGCCTTCTCGGCGCCGAAGTCGGCCGCGCTCTCCACATAGCGGTCGAACACGGCGGCGTGGGCGACCAGCGCCTTGAACGGGTGCGGCCGGCCGAGCAGCACGGTGGCGAGGTAGCCGCCGTAGCTGCCGCCGGCGGCGACCATCCGCTCGCGGTCGATCCACGGCTGGGCGCCGAACCAGTCGGCGGCACGGATCGTGTCCGCGTAAGGCAGCGTCGCCCAGTCGCGCGTGATCGAGTCGGTGAAGGCCTGACCGAAGCCGCTCGAGCCGTGGAAGTTGTGCCAGGCGACGACGTAGCCCCAGGCTGCGAACACCTGCGCGTTCCAGCGCCACTGCCACAGGTCGGTGACGCCGTTGTGCGGGCCGCCATGCAACAGCAGCAACAGCGGATAGCGGAACGCCGCATCGAAGCCGGGCGGCTTGATCACCCACGTTTGCAGCAGCGCGTCGCCGGCCCCGGGCACGGTGATGCTCTCGACGTCGCCGAAGCGCACGTTGCGCAGCAACAGGTCGTTGAAGCCGGACAGCTTGGCGACCGCGCCGCTGCGCGGCGCGATGCGCACCAGCGTCGGCGGCTCGCTGAACGACTGGCGCAGCGCGACCACGACCGCCGGCCGGCCCGCGACCGCGAGGCTGGTGAAGTCGTGTGCGGCCGTGACCGGTCGCGGCCGGGCGCCCTTCAGGTCGAAGGCATAGACGCGCTGGGTCGCGGCGTCGTCGATCGAGCCCAGCAGTCCCGAGGAGTCGGGCAGCCAGACCAGACCCGTGACCGATCGGTCGAAGTCGGCGGCAAGCGCACGGATCGTCGCGCCGCGGCGGTCGTACAGCATCAGCCGCCGCGTGTCGGCGTAGAAGCGCGGGATCGTGGCCTTGGTGTACGCGAGCCAGCGGCCGTCCGGGCTGTAGTGCGGCTCGAGGTCGTCGGCCGGGTTGTCGGCGGTCAGGTCGCGCGCCGGCCCGCCGCCGATCGGGACGACGAACAGGTCGAGGTTGCGCGCCACGTGCGTCGCGTCAACGTCGGCGACGAAGGCGATTTCCTCGCCGCCCGGCGCGATGTCGTAAGAGTCGCGGCCCGGCTCGCGCACGTCGAGGTGGCGGCCGCTCGCCAGCGTCGGCGAGAATGGCTCGCCGCCGCCGACGTCGATGACGAACACGTGCGGCACGCGGTCGTCCAGGAAATGGTCCCAGTGGCTGAACGGCGCGGACTCCCACACCTTGGCCGTCATCTTCGGCTCCTCGCGCTCCTGCATGCGCCGGGCCACCTCGTCGCGGCTCTTGAGCTCCGGCCAGACGCGCGAGATGAAGCCGATGCGGCGACTGTCGCCGAACCACTTCGGCGCGGCGACGCCGGTCGGCATGTCGGTCACGCGGCGCGCGTCGCCGCCGTCGGTCGGCAGCACGTACAGCTGCGGCTGCTTGTCGTCGCCGCGCTTGGCGACGAATGCGATCCAGCGGCCGTCGGGGCTCCAGACGGGCTCGACGTTGTTCGTGCCGCCAAAGGTCAGCTGCCGCCCGGCGCCGCCGGCCGGCCCGGTGGGCACCAGCACAAGGTCGGTCACGCTCTTGTTGCCCTCGACGTCGAAGCGCGTCGCGGGCACCACCGCGCGGCTGCCGTCCGGCGACAGCTGCGGCGCGCCGATGTGCACGAGCTTCCACAGCGTCTCGGCGCTGAGCGGCGCCGGGTCCGCGGCGCGCGCCGCCGCGAGCGGCAGCAGCAGGACCGCGAGCGTGGCGAGCGCGCAGCGGCGCGGGCGCAGAAACGAGACGAGCATGGGCCGCTCCAGGCAGGCACAATGAGCGCGATTCTGCGGCCGCCGCCGGCGACCGGCAAATGTTGCCCGACGGCGGGGAGCCAGGCGGGATGAGTCTCGTCGCAGAGGATCTGCACAAGCGTTACGGTGCGATCGCCGCGGTGGCGGGTGTCTCCTTCGAGGTCGCCCCCGGCGCCATCCTCGGCCTGCTCGGCCCCAACGGAGCCGGCAAGTCGACAACGATCAGCATGCTCGCGGGCCTCGTCAGGCCGGACCGCGGCACGGTGCGCATCAGCGGCGCGGCGCTGCGCGGCGACGCCGATCCCGTCAAGCGCCAGCTCGGCCTCGTGCCGCAGGAGCTGGCGCTGCTCGAGGAGCTGCCGGCGCGCGTGAACCTCGAGATCTTCGGCGCGCTGTACGGGCTGACCGGGCGCGTGCTGCGCGAGCGCTGCGACGCCGCGCTCGAGCTGACGAGCCTTACCGAGCGCGCGCTCGATCCGCCGCGCGAGTTCAGCGGCGGCATGAAGCGCCGGCTCAACATCGCGTGCGCGCTGCTGCACCGCCCGGCGGTGCTGCTGCTCGACGAGCCGACCGTCGGCGTCGATCCGCAGAGCCGCAACGCGATCTTCGACACGCTCGAGAACCTGCGCGCCGCGGGCCACACGCTCGTCTACACGACGCACTACATGGAGGAGGTCGAGCGCCTCTGCGACCGCGTCGTCATCATCGACCACGGCCGCGTGCTGGCCGATGACACGATCGCGCGGCTGGTCGCCGCCGCGCCGGCGGCGAGCCGCCTGACGCTCGAGTACGAACCGCCGCCGGACGCCGCGGCCTGCGCCGCGGTCGCGGCGCTCGCCGGGGTACGCGCGGTCGAGCTCGACGGTGGCACGCTCACCGTGACGACTGCCGACATCGGCGCCACCGCACCGCGGATACTCGAGGTGCTGGCCGGCCGCGGCCTGTCGTGCCGACGCCTGGCGAGCGAGAACGCCAACCTCGAGGACGTGTTCCTCAGCCTGACCGGCCGGAGCCTGCGCGACACGTGAGCAGCAGCTGGATAGCCTTCCGTGCCCTGGTGCGCAAGGACGTGCTCGCCTTCGTGCGTGACCGCCGCGCGCTCGTCGTCAGCGTGCTGACGCCGATCCTGATCGCCGCGTTCTTCGGTTATCTGTTCGGCGACCACGACGAAACGGGCCGCTCGAGGATGGCGGTCGCGGTCGTCGACCTCGACGCCAGCCGCGTGTCGCGCCAGGTCGTGGCCGGCCTCGCCGGCGAGGCCTCGCTCGCGACCGAGGCGATGGACGCGGCGCACGCCCGCGAACTCGTGCGGCGCGGCAAGGTGCGCGTCGCCGTGGTGCTGCCGGCGGGCTTCGGCGCCGGCGCGACGCGCGCGCTCTTTGGCGGCGCCGCCAAGCCGCTGGTCGAGCTGTTGTACGACCCGTCGCAATCCTTCGCCCGTCCGGTGGTCGAGGGCCTGCTGACGCTGCACGTCATGCAGACGGTGACGCGCGAGCTCTTTGCGGCGAACGGCTCCATCGAGGCGGTCGAGGCGACGCTCGCCGACGTGCGCGCGAACCCCGCGATCGCGCCCGAGCGGCGCGCCGACCTGACACGCCTGCTCGAGGCAGTGCGCGATTTCCAGGCGCGCCAGGCGGCCGCCCCCGCGGCGGGCGCGGCGCTGGGCCGCGGGGGCATGACCGTGCCGTTCGGCCTCAGCGACATCGCGGTCAGCGCCGGGCCGCGCTACAACGGCTATGCGCATTCCTTCGCCGGCATGAGCGTGCAGTTCATCCTCTTCATGGGCATCGACGCCGGTGTCAGCATCCTGCTGCAGCGCCAGCAGGGCGTCTGGCGGCGGCTCAGGGCCGCGCCGCTGTCGCGGGGCGTGCTGCTCGCGGCGCGTTGCACGGCGACCACGCTGATCGCCCTGGGCATCCTGGCAGTCGTCTATCTGGTCGCAGCGCTCGTGTTCGGCGTGCGCATTGAGGGCAGCGTCGCGGGCTTCGCCGCGGTGTGCGTCGCCTTCGCGCTGTTCACCGCGGCGACCGGGCTGCTGATCGCAGCGCTCGGTCGTTCGGTGCAGGCGACGCGGGGGCTGTCGAGCCTCGTCGTGCTGATCCTGGTGATGTTGGGCGGCGCCTGGGTGCCGTCGTTCGTGTTCCCCGAATGGCTGCAGCAGGTGACGATGTTCGTGCCGACACGCTGGGCGGTCGATGGCCTCGATGCAATGACCTGGCGGGGTCTGCCGCTCGCCGCGGCGGTCGCGCCGGTGGCGGTGCTCACGGGCACTGCGCTCGTGTTCGCCGCGCTGGCGCTGTGGCGCTTCGACTGGGACGCCGGCTAGCGGCGTTCAGGAAAAAACAGGCCGGGCGCGGGCCCGGCCTGTAGCGGACACGGCAGGCTCAAGGGGGACAGAGCCTGCCGCGGTGCCTCGCGGCACTCAGAAGCGATAACCGACGCCGACGCCGAACAGCCACGGATCGGCCGTGACCTTGGTGATGGTCGCGCCGGTCGCCTTGACCTTGACGTCGGTCGACAGCTGCACGTACTTGACGTCGGCGTTCAGGAACCAGTGGTCGACCATCTTCCAGTCGAAGCCCGCCTGGCCGGCGATGCCGACGCTCGAGCTTTGCAGATCGAGCGGAATCGCCGTGGGCTCAACGCCCGCAACGACCGGCACCTGCAGGTTGACGTCCGAGAACAGCGTCAGGTTGATGCCGACGCCGACGTACGGGCGGAAGTCCGACTGCGGCATGAAGTTGTACTTCGCGGTCAGGACCGGCGGCAGGTGCTTGAACGAGCCGACGGCGACGCTGGTGCCGAGGGCCGGCACGTTGACGGTCACGTCCTGCGACTGCGGATAAGTCAGCACGAGTTCCGCCGACCAGTTCGGCGTGAAGAAGTACTCGAAGTCGATGTCCGGGATCCACTTCTTGTTGAGCGTGATCGCATCGCTCGGGATCGGGGTCGTGCCGCCGGTGATCGGCAGATTGAAGGCATCCGACTTCTGCGCGAAGTCGAGGTATACGGCGCGGATGCGGATCTCGAACGGGCTCTCGTCGGCCTGGGCCGGAATTGACATCAGGGCGCCCGCCGCGACGGCGGCGCCGAGGAGAATCTTGGTAGTCGTCTTCATAATCGCCTTCCTTCAGAGAGACGTCTCTGGATGCGGCGGAAGTGTGAATGCCGCAGCGCAGCGGCGACATTGGTATTTGGACCAGCTCGGGAGCCCCGCGGTTGTGGTTAGCCGCAAAGTCCATGCGTACAGCACGCCGTTGCATCGCGACCGGGATTCGCCATCGGCCGGTCTGTTGCCCACGGGCAACGACGGCATCGGCCGCAAGCTCAACGGCGGCTGAATGATTCGCGCGACTAGCGGCTTGCCCGTGGCTGCGCCTGCCCGGCGAGCCGTCGGCGCGGCGCGACGACCGCGCGCCGAGGCGCGTTCGCGGTCTGGAACTGGCCGTGCCGTCGGCGGACAGCGAGCTACCGGCCCGCCGTCGCCGTCGCGCGCATCACGGCCACGCGCGGGCCGCAGGCGCGTGGCGCCGGCCAAAAAAATGGCGCGCGGTGACGCCGCGCGCCGAGCGAGTCACGAAGACTCAGGGAGTATCAGTTGAGGCGGGCGTACTGCACGCCGGCCGCCGCGCCGCGGTGGCGGGCCGTCAGCCGCGAGCTGTGCACGTCCTCGACTGCGCGGTCGAGGACGTGCTGCACGCAGGCGCGCTGGCGGGCAAAGGCGCCGAGGTCGCGGATGTCGACGTTGCCGCAGACGCGTTCCGCGGCCGCCTGCAGGCGCTGGTAGAGGTGCTCGACGCCCGCGTCCTTGGTGAGATCGAGCTCGGAGAAGCTGACGCGGACCGACGGGGCCGTGCTGTCGGTGGCGGCAAACGCGGTCGAGGCGAGGAGCCAGCCGCCGAGACCGGCGGCGATTAGCGCGAGGGTGGGATGGGCCATGAGGATCTCCGTGGGTGGGGGAATTCGTGCATCCTTCGCACAGTAAGATGCGCCGCCACGCGCTCCGGTTGCGGCGCTTCGTCGCGGCTCGGGCCCGCTTCGTCGCAGCGGCGCGCGCCGGCGGGCTGGTTTTGACTCGCAGCGCCGAATCCGTACCCTGATGCCCATGGCCAAAGACTCCGAGCGCCCGGTCGTGAACCTGCGGCGCGCCTACTTCGAGTGTCGCTACGGGCAACTGCACGTGCGCACCGCGTTCCCGTCGACCGGCGGCTTCGACGAACGCACCACGCTCGTCTGCCTGCACGACAGCCCGCGCTCGAGCCGGACCTTCGCGGCGCTGCTGCCGCACATCGGCAGCGACCGCTCGGTTTATGCCTGCGACACGCCCGGCTGCGGCGAGTCCGACGCGCCGCCGGCACCACCGGCGCTCGGCGACTACGCCGCCGCGATCGGTGATTTCCTCGATGCGCTGCGCCTGCGCGAGGTCGACGTGCTCGCCGTCGGCAGCGGCGCGGCGATCGCCGCGGAACTCGCGATCGCGCGGCCGAAGGGCGTGCGGCGGCTCGTGCTCGCCGGCCTGCCGCTCGCGGCCGGCGCGCCGGCGGCGGCCGAGCCCTGGCCGCTGCCGGCCGAGGCGGACGGTGGCCACCTGCTGCGCGAATGGCGCCGCAGCCTGGCGGCACGCGGCGAGGGCGAGGCGCTCGAGGCGCTGGCGGCGGGGTTCCACGACGAACTGCGCAACGGCGCGCCGGCGGACTGGGCCGGGCGAGCCACCGCGGCCTGGCCGGGCGCGACGCGCCTGCCGCTCGTCACCCAGAAGACGCTGCTGCTCAAGCCGCGCGGGCCGTACGCGGAAGCGGCGCGCGAGGCGGCGCGGCTGGTCCGCGCGGCCGTGCTCGAGGAGCTGCCGGAGCTCGGCCCGGGCTTCCTCGCCGCGGCCCCGGCCGCGGTCGCCGACCGCGTCCGGCGGTTCCTCGACCGCTGAGACGCCGGCCGCCGGACGCCGCCCGGCCCGGGTTGCGGCAATGCACAACTTACCCGCAAGATCGGCCCGTGAAGTCTGAATACCTCGAACGCATCCTCAAGGCGCGCGTCTACGACGTCGCGATCGAGTCGCCGCTGGAGCCCGCCGCGCGCCTGTCGCGGCGCCTCGACAACCGCGTGCTGTTCAAGCGCGAGGACCTGCAGCCGGTGTTCTCGTTCAAGCTGCGCGGCGCCTACAACAAGATCGCCCACCTGACCGACCTCGAGGCGGCGCGCGGCGTGATCTGCGCCTCAGCCGGCAACCACGCGCAGGGCGTGGCGCTCGCCGCGCGGCGCCGCGGCATCCGGGCGCGGATCGTCATGCCGCGGACGACGCCCGAGATCAAGGTGCAGGCAGTGCGCGACCTCGGCGGCGAGATCGACCTCGTCGGCGATGACTACGACGCCGCCTACGAGCACGCGCTCGGCCTGGCGCGCGACGAAAGCCTTACGTTCATCCACCCGTTCGACGATCCGCTGGTCATCGCCGGCCAGGGCACGATCGCGATGGAGATCCTGCGCCAGCACGACGAGCGCATCGACGCGATCTTCGTGCCGATCGGCGGCGGCGGCCTGATCGCCGGCATCGCCTGCTACGTCAAGGCGCTCTATCCCTCGATCCGGATCATCGGCGTCGAGCCCGAGGACGCGGCGAGCATGCACGGCTCGCTGCTCGCCGGCGAGCGGGTCACGCTCGAGCGGGTCGGCATCTTCGCCGACGGCGTCGCCGTCAAGCGGGTCGGGCGCCGAGACCTTCCGGCTCGCGCAGCAGTACGTCGACGAAGTCGTGCTGGTCAGCACCGACGAGACCTGCGCGGCGATCCAGGACATCTTCGAGGACACGCGCTCGATCGCCGAGCCCGCGGGCGCGCTCGCGCGTCGCCGGGCTCAAGAAGTGGGTGGCGCGCGAGGGGGCCCGCGGCCAGACCTTCGTGACGCTCAACAGCGGCGCCAACATGAACTTCGACCGGCTGCGCCACGTCGCCGAGCGCGCCGACCTCGGCCAGCAGCGCGAGGCGCTGGTCGCCGTCGAGATCCCGGAGCAGCCGGGGAGCTTCCTGCGCTTCTGCCGTACGGTCGGCACCCGCAGCGTCACCGAGTTCAACTATCGCTACCAGGACGGTAACCGCGCGCATATCTTCGTCGGCCTCGCGCTCGGGTGCCGCCGCGGAGAAGGAGCACGTGCTTGGCGCGATCGCCGCGGCCGGCTTTCGCGCCGTGCGACATGAGCGACAACGAGATGGCGAAGCTGCACGTGCGCTACATGGTCGGGGGACCTGCGCACGGCCTCGAGCACGAGCGGCTGTTCCGCTTCGAGTTCCCGGAGCGCCCCGGGGCGCTGCTGCGGTTCCTGACGGCGATCGGCACCGGCTGGAACATCAGCCTGTTCCACTACCGCAACCACGGCTCGGACTACGGCCGGGTGCTGGCGGGCATCCAGGTGCCGCCGGCCAGCGAACCGGAGTTCCTGGGCCACCTCCGGGAGCTGGGCTTCAACTTCGTCGAGGAGACCGGCAACCCGGCCTACGGGATGTTCCTCGGCGGTTGATCGTCCCGGGGGCCCTCGATGCCGGCCCCTCTTGCGTCCGATGGTGCATTCGCGAGAAGGTTCGGCATCCCGACCGCGCCGCGGCGCGGGGGACTTGTAACGATCAGCAGGCTTTTCTTGAGGAGTTGCCATGGCGAAGCGGAAGAAGACCAAGGCGAAGGGGAAAGCGAAGCCCAAGAAGGTGAAGAAGGCCAAGACGAAGAAGGCCGCGGCCCGCAAGGCCGGCGCGCGCAAGGCCGTCAAGCGCGTCGCCAAGAAGGCCGCCAAGCGGAAGGCTGCGCCCAAGAAGAAGGCAGCCCCGGCGAAGGCCAAGCGCAAGGCTGCCAAGCCGCGCGCCGCGGCACCGAAGCCCGTCGCAGCGCCGGCGCCCGCGCCGGTTGCCAAGCCCGCACCGGTCGCGAAGCCGATGCCGGTCGCCAAGCCGGCGCCCGTCGCCAAGCCCGCGCCCGCCCCGGTCGCCAGCTGGCCGCCGCCGGCTCCGGCTCCGGCACCTGCCCCGGCGCACATCGCCGAGCCGTTCCCGGTCACCTCCGACCCCGGCAAGGAACCGAGCGGCACGCTCTAGGGCGCTCGCGGTGCAACGTGTGGCCGGCCGCGCTCTGGCGCGGCCGGCCGCGCGCCGTCGGTCGGGGCCTCCCGGCCCCCGCGGCGCGCTCGTTCGAGGTCCGATGAGCTACCAGCCGCGGCGTGCTGCCCGCCATGCGACGATCCGGCTGCGGGGCCTCGACCACCACCTGACCCACTGGGGGCGCGGCTCGGCGCCGCCACTCGTGCTGCTGCACGGCTGGCTCGACACCAGCGACACCTTCCAGTTCGTAGTCGACGCCTTCGCGCACGAGCACCCGATCGTCGCGCCCGACTGGCGTGGCTTCGGGCGCAGCGCCTGGCAGGGGGGGCCGTACTGGTTCCCGGACTACCTCGCCGACCTCGACGCGCTGCTCGAGGTGGTCTCGCCGGACGTGCCGGCGACGCTGGTCGGCCACAGCATGGGCGGCAACATCGCCTGCCTCTATGCCGGCATCCGCCCCGAGCGCGTGGCGCGCATCGTCAACCTCGAGGGGTTCGGGATGACCCGCACCCGGCCCGAGCAGGCGCCCGAGCGCTACAAGCGCTGGCTCAACGAGCTGCGCGCGCCGCCGATGTTCTCGACCTACGAGAGGCTCGAGCGGTTCGTCGCGGTGCTGTTGCGCAAGAACCCGCGCCTGACGGCCGAGCGGGCCGAGTTCATCGCGCGGAGCTGGTCGAAGCGCCTCCCGGACGGCAGCTACACGGTCAACGCCGATCCCGCCCACAAGCTCGTCAACCCGGTGCTCTACCGCCGCGAGGAGGCGGAGGCCATCTGGCGCTGTGCCGTTGCGCCGACGCTGCTCGTGCTCGGCGGCCAGTCGGCGTTTCGCGCGCACCTCGGCGCGGACGGCAGCGACGATTACTTCCGCTCGATCTTCAGGAACCTCACGATCGCGACGCTGCCCGATTCCGGCCACATGATGCATCACGAGGAGCCGGAAGCCGTCGCCGCCCTGATCGAGTCGTACCTGTCCGGCAGCGGCTGATGCGGCGCAGCGACGCGGCTTCGGGCGGACGGTCGTGGGCCTGACGACGCAGCCGCCCGGCGCCGCGCCGCCCTCGCCGGTGCCGGAGCCGCCGGCGGCGCTGCTGCGCGAGCTGCGGGCGCTGATCGACCAGATGCGGACGATCGCGCTCGCGCGCGTACCGGCCGCCGCGCGTGCCATGCCACCGTTGCCGGAGAGCGGCAGCGGCCAGGACGCGGCGGTGGCCCGCTGGTTCCGGACGGCGCTTGGCCCCGGCGGGCTCGCGGCGGCCGAGCTCAAGGGGCTGGTTGAGGAAGCCTTCCAGCGCCTCGCCGCAACCCGCAGTGAGCCCGGACCCGCACCGCGCCCGCTCGAGGCCGCGCGCGAGACCGCGCTGCGGCTCTTGGCGGCCGCGGCGCCGGAGGTGGCGGAGACCGGCGCCGGCGCCACCCTGTCCGCGCCGCCCCCGGTCGCGATCGATCAGGCGCTGGCGCTTCGCGTCCTCGCCGACGAGGTCAGAAACGCCGTCGCGGCGGCGATCGGTGCGGCGCCGCCGTTCGTCGCCGCGCCTGCCGCCGCGGATGACCCCGGCAACGCGGGGGCGGCGCTGCTCGGCTGGCTGCGGACCGCGGCGCTGCGCGCCGGCGTGCCGCTCGCGACGCTCGAGCCCGCGATCGATGCCGGCCTGGGGCGCGCACTCTCGGTACTGCCCGAGGGCCCGGACGCCGCCGCGCTCGCCGCGGCACTCGCCGGGGCGCGCGACGTGATCGGGCGCGGCCTCGAGGCGGCGCGGGCGGCGGCACCCACGCCGTCCGCGGCCACGCTCGCGCCGCCCGTCGAGGACGTGCCGAACGCCGCCCCGCCCGCGCCGCCGGGCGCCGTGCCCGGTTCCGGCCCGGGGCTGCCGGCCGCGGCGCCCGGCCAGGCCGCGGCGTCACTCGCCCTGTGGCTGCGCGGCGAGGCGGGGCGCGCCGGGGCGCCGTCCACGGCCGATCCGACGGCGCGGATACCGCTGTTTCGCCCGGACGTGCCCGGCCGCCCGGCTGCGAGCGGACCGCGCGTGCGCGCCACGGACAGCCACGAGCGCGTGCCGGCGATCGGCGAGGATGAGGACGACGAGGGCCCCGCGCGGCGTCGCCAGCCGGACGCCGACGCCGCGCCGCCGCCCGCCCACGACGAGCGGGCCGAGCAGTCGACCGAGGGTCCGATGCAGTGCATCCGCGGCGTCGTCGAGGCGCTGCTCGCGGGGGATGCGGCCGCCTTCACGGCATGGTGGGTGTATCCGGCGTGCTTCTGGATCGACGGGCGCTGGCTCGGCTGCGCCGACGCGACCCAGCTTGCGACGCTGCAGGCCCGCATCCTGCGCGGCCGGCGCGAGCGGGGCGTGACGGGCGGGCGGATCCTGCTGCTGCGCGTCGACCCCGTCGGCGAGAGCGTCGCGCTCGTGCACGCGATCCTGGCCGAGGAGCGGGCCGGGCAGGTGAGCCCGCGCGAGGTCGAGGCGCTCTACACGACGGTACGCACCGAGGCGGGCTGGCGCGTGGCCGTCGCGGCCACGAAGTGACCGGCCAAAAAAGAGGGCGGGCCGATCGCGTCGGTCCGCCCTGCGAGGGATTCGGGATCGCGCAAGGGGGAAGAGCGTGCGATCCCTACGCGCGCTATATCGGCGCCTCGGCGCCGGACTTGAGCCGCGGCGGGCGGCCGGCGTGAACCGGGCCGCTATAATCGGTGCCTCCCCCATGCCGCGCAGTAATTCTCCGTGACGGCCGCCGCTCCACCGCCCGCCGCGGGCTCGCTGCGCGCCGTGCTCGCGCACCGCTCGTTCACCCGTTTCCTGCTCGCGCGTTTCGCCGGTTCCTTCGCCGTGCAGATGCAGACCGTCGCGATCGGCGTGCAGGTCTACGAGTTGACCCACAATCCCCTCGACCTCGGCCTGATCGGCCTGTCGCAGGTCGTGCCGTTCCTGCTGTTCGTGCTGATCGCCGGCCACGCCGCCGACCGCCTGAGCCGCAAGCACATCGTGCTCGCGTGCTTCGGACTGCTGTTCGCCTGCTCGGTCGCGCTTGCCTGGCTGACACACGCCGGGCTCACGAGCGCGTGGCCCGTGTTTGCGGTCATGGTGGTGTTCGGCGCCGCGCGCGCGACGATGGCGCCGGCGAGCCAGGCGCTGATGCCGAACCTCGTCCCGCTGCCGCTGTTCGGCAATGCCGTCGGTATCAACTCGGCGATGTGGCAGGTCGCGACGATCGCGGGACCGGCGATCGGCGGCGCGCTGTATGCGCACTCGGGCCCGGGCGCGGTCTATGGCGCGGTCGCCGCCCTGCTCGCGGTCGCGGTCGGCGCCACCGCCTCGATCGTCGCCCCGCCGCAGCCAAGGCCGACGGAGCCGGTGAGCTGGCACACGCTGGTCGAGGGCCTGCGCTTCGTATGGCGGCGCCACAGCCTGCTGGGCGCTATCTCGCTCGACCTCTTTGCCGTGCTCTTCGGCGGTGCGACCGCGCTGCTGCCGGCGTACGCGGCCGACGTGCTCAGGATCGGCGTCGTCGGCCTCGGCTGGCTGCGGGCCGCCCCCGGCATCGGCGCCGGAATCATGGCCGTGGCCCTCACGTTGTGGCCGATCAGTCGCCACGCGGGGCGGGCGATGTTCACCGGCGTCGCCGTGTTCGGCGTCGCGACGATCGTATTCGGCCTGTCGCACAGCTTCGCGCTGTCGCTGGTCGCGCTCGCCGCACTTGGCGCCGCCGACATGGTGAGCGTGTTCGTCCGCCACCTCCTCGTGCAGCTCGAGACGCCGGACGCGATGCGCGGTCGGGTCGGCGCCGTCAGCTGGATGTTCATCGGCGCGTCGAACGAGCTCGGCGAGTTCGAGTCGGGCCTGACGGCGGCGTGGTGGGGGCTCGTGCCCGCGGTCGTGGTCGGCGGCGGCGCGACGCTTGCGGTCGCGTGGCTCTGGAGGCGCTGGTTCCCGGAGCTGCGCAGCCTCGACCGCTTCCCGCAGGCTTGACGCGCGACCGGGGTCTGTATATCCATACAGTATGGATTCCCCGCTCAAGGGCCGCGGCGCGCAGAGCAACCGCAGCTCCCGGTTCCTGCGCCGCACCGCCGACGCCTCGCCCGAGTTCGTCGACGAGGTACCGGCGGACGACGACGCGCCGTCCCGCCACCCGGCGACTAGGCTGCACGTCGACCATGCGCGCACGATCATCAGCCGCAACGACTCGCCCGACGTGCCGTTCGGCCAGTCGATCAACCCGTACCGCGGCTGCGAGCATGGCTGCGTCTATTGCTTCGCGCGTCCCTCGCACGCCTATCTCGACCACTCGCCCGGGCTCGACTTCGAGACGCAGATCTACGCCAAGCCCGACGCCGCACGCCTGCTCGACGCCGAGCTGCGGCGCCCGGGCTACCGCCCCGAGACGATTCACCTCGGCGCCAACACCGACCCGTACCAGCCGCTCGAGCGCGAGGCGCGCCTGACCCGGCAGATCCTCGAGAAGCTGCTCGAGTTCGGCCACCCGGTCACGGTGCTGACCAAAGGCGCGCTGATCCTGCGCGATCTCGACCTCCTGACCGAGTTCGCACGTCGCGGCCTCACCCGCGTCGCGGTCAGCATCACGACGCTCGACCGCGACCTCAAGCGCACGCTCGAGCCGCGCGCCGCCTCGCCCGCGGCGCGGCTGCGCGCGGTCGCGGCGCTCGCTGCCGCCGGCATCCCGACCGCGGTGCTGTTCGCGCCGGTCATTCCGGCCATCAACGACCACGAGCTCGAGGACGTGCTCGCGGCCGCGGCCGGCGCCGGTGCGCGCCGCGCCGGCTGGGTGCTGCTGCGCCTGCCGCGCGAGGTCCGCGACCTCATGGTCGAGTGGCTCGAGGCGCACCGGCCGCTCGCCGCCGGGCGGGTCATGAGCCTGCTGCGCGCGGCGCGCGGCGGGCGCGACTCCGACCCGCGATTTCATTCGCGGATGCACGGCGAGGGCGCGTACGTGGAACTGATCGGGCGGCGCTTTACGAGCGCGCTGCGGCGTTATGGCCTGGAATCGGGCCGGGAGGCGCCGCTCGACACGACGCAGTTCCGCGCGCCACCGGGCGGCGGCCAGCTGCCTTTGTGGTGAGTGGCGGGCGGCATCGCCGGCCGGGTCGGCGCCGGCGTCCGATCGACGCGGCGCAAACCGGCCACCGGCCTGCACCTGCCGGGCCGGCGGCCGCGCGGTCCGCTCAGGTCGGGTTCTCGAGGCTGAAGGAGCCGGTCTCGTCGTCGTAGGCGAAGGCCTCGGCGTAGCGCGCCCAGCTGACGATCGCGCGCAGCGTCTGCTCGGCGGTTTCCGGCGACATGTGGTCCTCGAGCTCGTCGAGGAAGCGGCTCTTCGGTGCCGCGTGGCTCGCGCGCTCGTCGAGTACGCGGCGGATGTGCGCGGCCAGCGGCACCTGTGCGAGCAGGTGGCGCGCGAACATGCGCTTGCGCTCGTCGAGCGCCGCGTCGGCGAAAGCCATGCCCTCCGGAGTCAGCTTGAGGTCGCCGCCGGCGACCTCGGCGAAGTGCAGCATCTGCAGCGTCTCGGCGACGGGGAACAGGTCGTCGATCTCGAGCTGCAGCTCCGAGGCGATCTCCGGCAGGTCGGCCTTGCCGGAGAACGGTGGCGCGGCGACCGTCTCGATCAGGCCCGACAGCAGGTTCGACGACACGCGCGGCAGCGCCTGGTCGATGCCGGTGCCGGCATGCCGCTCGACGCGCAGCGGCGCGCCGCGGCCGGGCTTGGCGGTCATCTCGACGTAGATGCGCTCGACCAGCGCCGCGAAGGCGGGGTCGAGGCGCTCGCGCGGCCGCGGGATCGTCACTTCGATCGTCGAGACGATGCGCCCCGGGTTGGTCGCGAACACGAGGATGCGGTCGCACATCTGCACCGCCTCCTCGATGTTGTGGGTGACGAGGATCACGCCCTTGATCGGCATGC
This sequence comes from uncultured Pseudomonadota bacterium, assembly GCA_963727685.1. Classification (GTDB taxonomy): domain Bacteria; phylum Pseudomonadota; class Gammaproteobacteria; order Steroidobacterales; family Steroidobacteraceae; genus CAIKZZ01. Next base: position 516,315 of record CAVSGY010000009.1, on the reverse strand, counting down.
GCCCGTCAGCCCACAGGTCGAGGAAGTCGGTGCGCAGCGTCTCCGCGGTCAGCACGTCGAGCGCCGAGAACGGCTCGTCCATCAGCAGGATGTTCGGGTGCACGACGATCGCGCGGGCGAAGCCGACGCGCTGGCGCATGCCGCCCGACAGCTCGCGCGGGTAGGCGGACTCGAACCCGTCGAGGCCGATCAGGTCGATCGCCGCCAGCGAGCGCCGGCGGATCTCGTCGCGCGGCATCCGCAGCGCCTCGAGGCCGAGCGCGACGTTCTCGTAGACCGTCAGCCAGGGGAACAGCGCGAAGCTCTGGAACACCATCGCGATGCCTTCGGCCGGGCCGTCGACGACCTCGCCGAGGTAGCGGACCTCGCCGCCGGTCGGCGTCGAGAGCCCGGCGATCAGCCGCAGCAACGTCGACTTGCCGGAGCCGGAGCGGCCGAGGAGGCCGACGATTTCGCCGGGCTTGACCGAGACGCTGACGTCGTCGAGCACCAGCAGCTCGCCGGCATCGCCGCGCGGGAACGTCTTGCGGGCGTGGGCGACCTCGAGCAGCGGCGCCGGGTCGGCGAGGGGTTTTGCGTTGGCGTTCATGGCGTCACGACAGGCGGAACTTGCGTTCCGCATAGTAGTAGAGAGGCCGCCACAGCAGGCGGTTGATCAGTAGCACGTACAGGCTCATCGTCACCACGCCGAGCACGATGCGGTGGAAGTCGCCGGCGGTGGTCGCGTTGGCGATGTAGGCGCCGAGGCCGGCGGCCTCGACCTTCTCGTCGCCCCAGCTCGCGACCTCGGCGACGATGCTCGCGTTCCACGAGCCGCCCGAGGCGGTCAGCGCGCCGGTGACGTAATAGGGAAACACGGCCGGCAGCGCGATGCGCCGCCACCACAGCCAGCCGCCGATGCGCAGATTGGCGGCGACCAGGCGCATCTCGCCGGGGATCGCGGCGGCGCCGGCGATCACGTTGAACAGGATGTACCACTGCGTACCGAGGATCATCAGCGGGCTCAGCCAGACGTCCGCGTTCAGCTTCCAGCTGATGATGCCGAACACCGCGACCGGGAACAGCAGGTTCGCCGGGAACGCCGCCATGAACTGCGCGATCGGCTGCACGATCCGGGCGACCTCGGGCCGCAGGCCGACGTAGACGCCGATCGGCACCCACACGACCGAGGCAAGCGCGATCAGCAGGAACACGCGCAGCATCGTGATCGCGCCGAGCCCGAAGGTCGCGCCGAGGTCGCGCCAGCCGAGCTCGGGGGCGAGGAAGCTGCCGGCCTCCCAGACCGCGAGCCCGAGCAGCACGGCGACCACGCCGGTCGCGAGCAGGTCGAGCCGCCGGGCGTGCTGCTTGGTCTCGAACGGGATCGCGCCCGGCGCGGTGCGGATCGCGGCGCCGATGCTGCGGGTCGTGCGGCGCAGCTGGCGCAGGAAGCGCGCCACCAGCCGCGAGCCGCCGAGCGCCTCGAGCACCCACGAGCGCGGCGGCGAGGTGCCCGGCTCCTGCTCGAAGCGGAAGCGGTCGGCCCACGCCACCAGCGGCCGGAACAGCAGCTGGTCGTAGAGCAGGATCACCGCCAGCATCGCCGCGATCGCCCAGCCGACCGCGGTCAGGTCCTTCTTCTCGATCGCGAGCGCGATGTAGGAGCCGACGCCGGGCAGCGTCACGGTCGTCGAGCCCACGCTGATCGCCTCGGCCGCCACCACGAAGAACCAGCCGCCGGACATCGACATCATCATGTTCCAGATCAGCGGCGGCATCGCGAACGGCACCTCCAGGCGCCAGAAGCGCGACCACGGCGACAGCCGGAAGCTGCGCGCCGCCTCGGTGAGCTCGATCGGCACGGTACGCAGGCTCTGGTAGAAGCTGAAGGCCATGTTCCAGGCCTGGCTCGTGAAGATCGCGAACACGGCGGCGAGCTCGGCGCCCAGCACCCGGCCCGGCGCGAGCGACAGGAAGAACACCACGGTCACGGAAATGAAACCCAGGATCGGCACCGACTGCAGGATGTCGAGCAGCGGCACCAGGATCCGGCCGGCGCGCGCGCTCTTGGCGGCCCAGGTCGCGTAGCTGAAGGTAAAGAGCAGCGACAACACCAGCGCGGCGATCATCCGCAACGTCGTGCGGGCGGCGTATTCGGGCAGGTGCGACGGCGCCAGCGAGACCGGGCTTGCCTCGAGGGTCGCGAGCGGGGCGAGCACCCCGCGGCTGCCCTCGGCGAAGAACGCGAGCAGCCCCACGACCAGCAGCAGCGCGATCAGGTCAAAGCGGGACGGCGCACCGCGGCTCGCGGTATTCCAGGCGGTTGGGCTCTGCGGCATGGTGGCGAGCGCTGATCAGAGCGGTCCCGGGCGGCTTTTAGGCGCCGCAGTCTGACACAACTGCCTATCGGCTCAAGCCCCGGTGGTGCGGTCGCGCGAATAGGTAGTGCGACACGAACCACTCGCGCCCGCCGCGATAGCCCCAGAGCTCCGCGCAGGCCATGAAGAACACCCGCCAGCGCACCCACCAGCGCGTCCGCTCGCCCGCGCCGTAGGTCGCCGCGAGGATCGGCTCGATGCGACCGCGCTCGCGGTCCATGTTCGCGAGCCAGTCCTCGGCGGTGCGCTGGTAGTGCCGGCCGTCGACGCGCCAGTGGCCGACGACGGCGAGGTCGCGCTGGAAGTGCAGCAAGAGGTCGTCGCTCGGCATCAGGCCGCCGGTGAAGAACCAGCGCGCCATCCAGTCGTCGGCGTCGCGGACCTCGAAGGGGTAGGCGTACTGGCAGTGCACGAACACGTGCACGAACAGCGTGCCGCCGGGCGCGAGCCAGCTGGCGATGCGGCCGAGGAGCTGCTCGTAGTTGCGCAGGTGTTCGAACATCTCGACCGACACCACGCGCTCGAATGTGGTGCCGGCCGGGAACTCGAGCACGTTCGCGTCGCGGGTGAGCACCGTGATGTTGCCCAGGCCGCGCTCGCGGGCCCGCGCCTCGATGAACTCGCGCTGCCGGCGCGAGTTCGACACCGCCGTGATGCGCGCGCGCGGGAAGCGCGCCGCCATGTACAGCGTCAGCGAGCCCCAGCCGCAGCCGAGTTCGAGGATGCGCTCGCCGTCGGCGAGGCGCGCGCGCCGGCAGGTGAGTTCGAGCATGGCCGCCTCAGCCGCGCCGAGGTCGTCGCCGCCGGCGGTGGCCCGGTCGCCGCGGCCGTCGAGCCGGTAGTAGCAGCACGAGTACTTGAGCTGCGGACCGAGCACCAGCCGGAAGAACTCCGGTGGCAGCTCGTAATGCTGCTCGTTGGCGGCGTCGGCGTGGATCGCGATCGGGCTGGTGCGCAGCGCCTCGATGAACGCCGCCTGCCGCTCTTGCTGCGCCTCCGGGTCGCCGGCGCCCTCGGCGGCGAGCCGCGCGCCGAGCAGCCGGCGGATGCCGCGGCGGATCAGCACGTCCGGCAGGAGGTTGCGCTCGAGCAGCCGGTGCGCGAGCGAGGCGGCGGTGGCGGTCGCGGCGCGGTCCATGGCCGCTCAGCCGCGCCGCGGCAGCGGCACGAAGGCGCTCGTGCGACGCTGGTACTCGCGGTACGCCTCGCCCTTCGAGCGCAGCGCCTGCGCCTCGGTCGCACGCACGCCGGTGACGTTCAGCAGGAAATGCAGCATCAGCGCCGGCATCAGCAGCGCCGCGTAGCCCCACGGCGGCGAGGCGAGCGCGAAGGTGGCGTACGCGACCCAGATCGTCCACTCGAAGAAGTAGTTCGGGTGGCGCGAGTAGCGCCACAGGCCCGCCTCGCAGACGCGGCCGCGATTGCCGGGATCCGCCTTGAAGCGCTTGAGCTGCTGGTCGGCGAGACTCTCGCCGGCGAGCCCGACGATCCAGATCGCGAGCCCCAGCCACTCGAGCGGGCGGATCGCGCCGGCGGGGTTCTGGCATGCGACCAGCAGCGGCAGCGACAGGAACACGTCGAGCACGGCCTGCAGCATGAAGAACCGGTACATGCGGGCGTTGAGGGCCGCCTCGCCGGCCGCGCCCCAGCGCTGCCGCAGCTCCGCGTAGCGGCCCTCCTCGGGCTCGCCGGCGATGCGGCGCGCGAGATGCCAGGCGAGCCTGAGGCCCCACAGCGCGAACATCGAGGCGATCAGCGCGCGGCGAACGGTGGCGCCGCCGCCGAGGCCGCCGTAGACGAGCGCGAGCAGCGCGAAGTTCGCCGACCAGCCGATGTCGACGTAGCTGAAGTTGCGGCAGCGGATGCCGTACAGCCACAGCGCGGTCATCACCAGCACGACCGCGACGATGCCGGCGGCGAGCAGCGCGAGCGCGCTCAGGGCGCGGTCCTCGCGAGCAGCCGCGTGAGCGGCTCGCCGGGACCGAGGCGACCAAGCTCGCGCAGCACATATGACGCCATCGCGATGTTGCCGAGCAGCATGATCGCGACGAACCAGCCGATCCGCCCCGGCCAGCGCTCCTTGTAGGCGACCCACGCGTAGAACGTGAGGAAGCCGCAGTAGGCGTCGGCGAGCGTCGCGATCGTCCAGGCACGGTCCGGCTGGCGCACGAGCCCGCCCCATTCCCAGACCGGCTGCGACAGGCTCGCCCACGAGGTCACGAGCAGCATCGCGGCGAGGATCGTCGCGAACAGGAGTCTCAGGGCTGTGCGCGAGGACATCGGCGTCTCCGGCCGTTGCCGCAGATCGGGTGCCGAGCGTAGCAGCCGCGCCGCCGCGAACCCAGCGCCGCGCGACCGCGGCGCTCAGCGCGCCGCGTGGCCGCGCGCGAGGAGCGCGAGCGCGAGGCCGGCGACGAGCGCGAGCGCCGGGTCCGTCATCGTCACGTACTGGACAGCGGGGGTCGCCACGAGCCGCACGCCGTCGATCGCGACCAGCGTCGCGGCGACGGCGAGGCCGGCGGCGAGCGGCCGCACGCCGGCCGCCGCCACGAGCCAGACGAGCCCGCCGTACCAGAAGACCTTGGCGCTGAGCGCCGCGAGGTGCCACGCCGGGCGCGCGAGGTCGGTGAACGGTAGCCAGTGCACGCCGTGCGGCTGCACGCCGGCGACGTGCGGCGCGAGATGCGCGTACAGGACGACGGCGGCGGCCGCGACCGCGAGCAGTCGCTCGCGCCAGACGCCCGGCAGCCGCTCGGCGAGCGGCCAGGCGGCGAGCGCGATCAGGGCGCCGACCATCTCGGCGTTGGCGGCGGTCGCTGCGAACCAGGTGAAGCGCAGCGCGAGCACTGTGCCTGCCGCCAGCGCGAGGCTGCGCCACGCGTGCGCCGCGCCCGGCAGCGCGCGCGCGAGCGCGCCGGCGATCAGCCAGCCGAGCACGTGTGGCAGCAGTGCAGCCGTCGCCGGCCAGCCGGCCGCGACGTGCTGCGCCCACTCGCCGGGCCAGCGGCCAGGCGCGAGCGCCGGCAGCGCGGCGGGCAGGAACGAGCCGAGCCACGCGACGGCGAGCACGGCAGCAACGGGTTGACCGGCGGGGCGCACGGCGGCTGAAGCGGCGGCGGCGGGCAGCTAGCGGTCGTCGGTCGTCGTCGGCGCGACCGGCGGCGGCCGGCGCCGCTCGATCGCGAAAGGCCGCGCGCGGCCGTCGAGCGCAGCCTTGATCGGCCCCTTGGCGCCGTGGAGGTAGGTCTCGAGCGCGGCGATGTCGGTCACGAGCGGCGTCGCGCCCGCGCCCTCGGCGAGCACCGTGTAGTGGTCGCCGCCGCCGACCAGGAAGTCATTGGCCACGACCGTGTAGCGCCGCGCGGGATCCAGCGGCTCGCCGTTCGCGTCGTCGGCCGCGACGACGCGCTCGCCGGCGGGCTTGCCGAGGTCGTAGACGTAGCGCAGCCCGGAGATGCGCAGGAAGCGCGGCGTGCTCGCGTACGGCCCCGACCACTGCTGCTCGAGCAGCCGCAGGACCTGCTCGCCGGTCAGCGTCATGCGCAGGAGCGTGTTGCCGAACGGGTGCACGTCGTAGAGCACGGCGAAGGTCACGGGACCCGCCTCGATGTCGTTGCGGATGCCGGCCGCGTTCATGAACGCGAGGTCGGTGCCGGCGACGGCGCGCTCGGCGTCAGCGACCAGATCGCCGAGCGCCGACTCCGGGTCGGTCGGCAGGCCGCGGCGGATCGCGATCTCGGCGCTGCCGATCAGCCGGCCGCCGACGACGGCGGTGGCCTTGCCGGCCTTCTCGACGATCCGCGCGACCTTGCGCTGCGGATCGTGGCCGACGCCCTCATCGCCCCAGGTCGTCTCGATCCGTGCCGACTTCTGGGTGACGCCACCGGTCTTCGGGTCGATGTCCAGGTCGATGACACTGTAGGCGGTGCCGTAGGAGCGCGCCTGGGTGACGAGCGCGAGCGTGCCGTCCCGGAGCGGCACGAGCAGGTTGTTGAACTTGTGCGTGTGGCCCGCGACCACGACGTCGACGCCGCCGTCGAGCCCGTCGAGCACGGCGGCGAGCCCGCCGGAGAGTTCGGCGGCGGCGAGGGGCGTGGTCTGAGGCTCCTCGGGCGCCAGCAAGCCCTCGTGGATCACGAGCACGATCGTGCGCACGCCGCCCGCCCTGAGCGCCGCGACCGCGGCGTTGATCGGCGCGGCCGGTGCCAGGAACTGCAGGTCGGCGATCCGCGCAGGCACCACCAGGGCCGGCGTCTCGTCGGTCACGGCGCCAACGACGCCGACGCGCACGCCGCCGAGGTTGACGATCACCGACGCCGGCAACAGCGGCCGCTGGCCGTCACGCCGCACGACGTTGGCCGCGACGTAGGGGATGTGCGTCCCGGCCCAGTCCTGGCCGAGCACCGGCCCGTCCGGATGCTTGCCGCCGTACAGCAGGCGCTCGAGCTCGGCCGTGCCGCGGTCGAACTCGTGGTTGCCGACCGTTGCGACCACGCGGCAGCGCGTGACGACCGGCGCCGCGCGCGACGGCCAGTCGCGCGTCAGCAGCGGGCAGTCGCCGTCGGCGAGCTCGTTGAGCACCGCCATCGTCGGCTCCTCGCGCAGCAGGCCCGAGGCGATCGCGCTGGCGCCGATCGAATCGCCGGCGATCAGCGTCAGCGTGCGGCCCGGCAGCGCCGCCCGCTCGCTCTGCAGATAGGAGGCGAGCACCGCGGCGCCGCCGACCGGGCGGCTGTAGGTCGAGGCCCGGGCGCGCAGGTGCCGCTCGAGCTGGCCGTGCAGGTCATTGATGCCGATGATCCGCACCGGCAGCGTCACCTCGGGCTGGCGCGGCGCGCGCCAGCTGACCGGCGCCTCGCCCTGGCGCCGGGCCAGGATCTCGCCGTCCTCCTGGGCGCCGGCCGGCGCCGCCGCGACGAGCGCGGCGAGGCCGAGCGACAATGCAAGTGCGCGCAGCGGACCGAGGTGCATGGCAGGAATCTCCGGGGGCAGGCCGAGGGGGCGGCGCCGGCCGCCTGACCCCGCCGACATTATCGGGTATGGTGCCGGCCGACACACGGGAGCGCAAAGCGTGCTCAAGGCGTTCATCGACTGGTATCTCGCCACGCTCGAGTCGGGCAGCTACGGGCTGGTCGCGCTCTTGATGGCGGTGGAGAGCTCGGTCGTGCCACTGCCGTCCGAGCTCGTGATCCCGCCGGCCGCGCACCTCGCCGTGACGACCGGCCGCATGAGCCTCGCCGGCATCGTCATTGCCGGCGCCATCGGCTCGTGGGTCGGCGCGAGCGTGATGTACGGCGCGGCACGGCTGCTCGGCCGGCCGCTCATCGTGCGCTTCGGCCGTTACCTGCTCGTGACGCAGCCGAAGCTCGAGGCCGCCGAGCGCTGGGCGGCGAGTTTCGGGCCGTACGGGGTGTTCGCCGCGCGGCTGCTGCCGGTGATCCGCCACCTGATCGGCATCCCGGCCGGCATCGTGCGGCTGCCGTACGGCCGCTACAGCGCGGTGACGCTCGCCGGCTCCGCGATCTGGTCGGCGGTGCTGTGCGCGGTCGGCGTCGTGGCCGGTGCTGATCAGGCGCTGCTCGCCGGCGACCTGCATCGCGTGACGCTGTGGCTCGCGGGCGCGGTGGCGGTGCTCGGCGTTCTCTACTGGCTGCTCGTGCACCGCCACATGCGGGCGCGCGGCTGATCAGCGCGCCGGCGCGAAGCGCGCGCCGAAGAAATCCCCCGGGTTCCACGCCGGCCGCTCGCGCGCGTCGGCGACCTCGCGCACGATGCGTGCGTTGACCCGCGCGAGGCCGGCGAGCGACGGATAGTGGATCGGCAGCGAGGTGTCGTCGCTCGGCATGTGGTAGTGGTTGCGCAGGAAATCCTCCCAGCGCGCCTTGACGTCGATGGCCGGGTCCTTCGACTGGCTGCCGGCGCTCATGTAGATCGACGGCACGCCCTGGCGCACGAACATGTACTGGTCGCTGCGCACGAACACGATCTCCTCGGGCATCGGGTCGGGCGAGAGCCGGTAGCCCTCGGCGGCCGCGGCGCGCGCCGCGACCGGGCCGAGCGTCGAGTGCTCGGCGCCGAAGGCGACCCAGTCGGCGATCGGGCCGAGCGCGACCGGCATGTCCATGTTGACGTCGGCGACCAGCGCCTGTTTCGGCACCGTCGGCTGGCGCGCGAACACGTCGCCGCCCAAGAGGCCGCGCTCCTCGGCGGTCAGCGCGACGAACAGCACCGAACGCCGCGGGCGGCGGGCGTCGCCGGCGAGCATGTGCGCGACCTCGAGCATCACGGCGACGCCGCTCGCGTTGTCCATCGCGCCGTTGTAGATCGTGTCGCCGCCGACCGCGGCGCCGCGGCCGAGGTGGTCGAGGTGCGCCGACAGCACCACGTACTCGTGCTTGAGCACCGGATCGGCGCCCTCGAGCAGCCCCACGACGTTCGCACTCTGGCGCTTGGTCAGGATCGTCTGCCCGGCGAGCGTCGCGGTGCCCGGCAGCGCGAAGTGCTGCGGCCGGCCCGCCTCCGCGGTCGCGTACACGTCCTCGAGCGCGTGGCCGCTGCCGGCGAACAGCTTCTCGGCGCCGGTCCGGCCCATCGTGGCCTTGCGCCTGAGTTCCACGAAGGCATCGACCGGCTGACCGTCGGCGCCGATCCAGCGCATCGCCGGGAACCAGCTGCGCTGCACGTGCCGCTCCCACGGCACGCGCTTCTCGTCGACCCGCGAGAGCACGGAGACGACGCCGACGGCGCCGCGGCGCACGAGCTCCGGCAGCTTGGTCAGCGGCGCCGAGTAGTGCGCCCGCGACTCCGAATCGAAGGATGGCGGCGCGCCCGACAGGATGACGGCGATCTTGCCCTTGAGGTCGCTGCCGGCGAAGTCGTCGTAGCCCCGTTCCGGGGCGCTGACGCCGAAGCCGACGAACTCGAGCGGCGCCGTGATGCTCGACTTCGCCGCCGAGTAGTCGACCCCCGGCAGGAAGTCGACGGCGCTCTCAAGCCGCGTGGTCGCCCCGGCGCGCTCGAGGACGAACTCGCCGGCCGGGATCACCGGGCTCGCCTCGATCAGCTCGACCGGCTGCAGCCAGCCACCGCCCGCACCGCCCGGCTTGAGGCCGAGTGCGTCGAACTCGGCGGCGACGTAGCGCGCCGCAAGGTCGTAGCCGCGCGAGCCCGCCGCGCGGCCCTCGAGCAGGTCGTCGGCGAGGAAGCCGATGTGGGCGCGGATGCGCGCGGCCGCGGCGTCCGCCGCCGTGTCGGCGGCGCTGTCGGCCGCGGCGGCGCCGGCCGCCGTCAGGCAGAGCAACAGCGCGAGGGCGGGGCGGGGCATGGGGAACTCCTGTTACCGGGTTCGTTACAGTGTGCCCGAGCGGCGCCCGCGGGTCACCGCCGCGGCCGGACCCGCGCGGTCGGCTCCGCGAGCCGCGGGTCGTCGGGCCAGTAGTGCTTGGGATAGCGTCCCTTGAGCTCCTTGCGGACCTCGGCGTAGCCGCGCGCCCAGAAGCTCTCGAGGTCGCGCGTCAGCTGCACCGGCCGGCGCGCCGGCGACAACAGCTCGATGGCAAGCCGCACGCGGCCACCGGCCACCGAGGGCCCGGTCGCGAGGCCGAACATCTCCTGCAGTCGCACCGCGATCCGAGGCGGGTCGGAGGCGTAGTCGATCGGCACGCGCGAGCCGCTTGGCACCGTGAGGTGGGTCGGCGCCAGGCGCTCCAGCGCCTGCGCGTCCGCGTAGGCGAGCCGCGCGTGCAGGATCGCGGCGAGATCGAGCCGCGCCAGGTGGTCGCGGCGCGTGATGCCGTCCAGGAACGGCGCGAGCCAGTCGCCGAGGGTCGCGGCGAGCCCCGCGTCGGACCAGTCCGGCCAGCGCGCCGCGTCCTCGGGCGGCAGCGCCTGGCGCAGGAACGCGACCCGCGCGCGCAGGTTCTCGGCCGCCGGCGTCCATGGCAGCGCGCCGAGCCCGAGCTCGGCGATGCCGGCGAGCATCGCCGCCGCCTCGGCCTCGGGCCGCGCGCCCCTGAGCGGCAGCTCCTCGAGCACCAGCGCCCCGAGGCGCCGCTCGCGCCGCGCGACGACCGCCTGCTCGCGGCGGTCCCACTCGACGCGGTCGACGACCACGATGTCGGCGGCGAAGTGCTCGAGCAGCAGTGCGAGCGACACCGGTGCCGCGAGGTGGATCCGCGCCTCGCGCTCGCCGGCATCGAGGTCGGCGACGACGATGAACTCGTGCCGCGCGAGCGCGTCGGGTCCCGCGAACGCGGCGCCGCGGCCGTTGGCGAGCAGGTAGCGGGCGCTGTCGCCACGCCGCCGGCCGACGCGGTCGGGATAGGCGCAGGCGAGCAGGACTCCGGGGTCGGCGGCGGCGGACCCCTCGGGCGCGGCCGCGCCGCGCCGCGCGGCGGCGAGATCGCGCTCGAACATCTCCGCGAGGCGGCGCGTGCGCGCCAGTGCGCCGCGGTCGGCCTCGAGCCCGGCGACCGCGCCGCCGCGCAGCAGCTCGAGGCGCTTGGTCAGGTCCGCGTCGCGCTCGCCCGGGCGCGTGCGCGCCAGGTCCCGCTCGCCGAGCAGCGCCGCGAGGCGGCAGGCGAGCGCGCTGGCCTCGCCGCCGCGCGCCGCGAGCAGCATGTGCGCGAGCCGCGGGTGCAGGCCGAGGCGCGCCATGCGCCGCCCGGCCGGCAGGATACGGCCGGCCGCGTCGAGTGCGCCGAGCGCGGTCAGCAGCTCGCGTGCCTGGGCGAGATGCGCAGCCGGCGGCGGGTCGAGCCAGCCGAGCGCGCCGGCATCGGTGCCCCACGCCGCGAGGTCGAGCGCGAGCGGCGCGAGGTCGGCCTCGAGCACCTCGGGCGTCGCGGCGGCCGGCAGCGCGCGCTCGGCGGCCGCGGTGTAGACGCGGTAGCAGACGCCGGGCGCGAGGCGTCCGGCGCGGCCGCGGCGCTGCTCGGCGCTCGCCTGCGACACCGGCAGCGTCTCGAGCCGGCTCATGCCGCTGCCGGGGTCGAAGCGCGCGTGGCGCGCGAGCCCGGAGTCGACCACGATGCGCACGCCCTCGATCGTCAGCGAAGTCTCGGCGATGCTGGTCGCGAGCACGATCTTGCGGCTGCCGGGCGCGCTCGGCGCGAGCGCGCGGTCCTGCGCGTCCGGCGCCAGCTCGCCGTACAGCGGCAGCACGACGGTACCGGGCGGCAGCTCGCCGTCCGCAAGGTTCTGCGCGACGCGGCGGATCTCGGCCGCGCCCGGCAGGAACACCAGCGCATCGCCCGGCTCCTCGGCGAGCGCGCGGCGCACGGTGTTGGCGACCTCGCGCTCGACGTGCTCGGGCGCGCGCCGCGCGTGGCGCACCGCCACCGGAAACTGGCGGCCGGCGCTCGTGACGCGCGGCGCGTCGCCGAGCAGGCGCGCGACCGCGGCGCCGTCGAGCGTCGCCGACATGACCAGCAGCCTGCAGGTCGCCGCGCAGGTTCTGCTGCACGTCGCGGCACAGCGCGAGGCCGAGGTCGGCGGCGAGACTGCGCTCGTGGAATTCGTCGAAGATCACGAGGCCCGTGTCCTCGAGGGCGGGATCGGCCTCGAGCAGCCGCGCCAGGATCCCCTCCGTGACGACCTCGATGCGGGTCGCGCGGCCGACCCGAGTGTCGAGGCGCATGCGGTAGCCGACTCGCGCGCCGACCGCCTCGCCGAGGGTCGCGGCCATGCGCGTCGCGACCGCGCGCGCCGCGAGGCGCCGCGGCTCGAGCATGACGATCTTGCGGCCGGCGAGCCAACCGGCGTCCATCAGCGCGAGCGGCACGACGGTGCTCTTGCCGGCACCGGGCGGCGCCTCCAGCACCGCCGCCGGGCGTGCCGCGAGCGCGGCCGCGAGCGCCGGCAGTGCCTCGAGGATCGGCAGCGGCGGCAGCGCCGTCACGGGCGACGCCGCATCAGCCCGCGAACTGCAGGCGCCGGTCCATCTCGCGTCGCACGAGCCGGTAGCTGAGCAGCGCCTGCAACCAGACGGTCGTGACTGAGATGTACCACACGTACTCGATCCGGAAGCCCGGCTGGCGCGAGATCCACAGCACCGGCAGCACGAAGGTCGCGAGTCGCGTCGCGCTCGATAGAATCGCCGGCCAGGTGTTGCCGAGCGCCTGGAACGTGCCGGAGCAGGTGAAGATCAGCCCCGACATCACGAAATTCCAGCACGCGAAATGTAGGAAGGTCGTGCCGACCTCGAGCACGCCCGGCGCGGTGGCGAAGAAGCCGACCAGGGTCGGTGCGAACACCCAGCAGCCGACCCCGACCATGAGCATCAGCGCGCCGCCCAGCAGTGCCGCGTCGCGGAAGGTCCGGCGCACGCGCTCAGCATTGCGGGCGCCGAAGTTCTGCCCGGCGACGGGCGCGACCGCGAAGGAGATCGCCATCACCGGCAGGAACACGGCCTGCATGAGCCGCGTGCCGATGCCGAAGCCGGCCTGTGCCGCGGCGCCGAACGGCGCGATCACGAACAGGATCACGCTCATGTACACGAACATCAGCGCGAACTCGCCGCCTGCCGGCAGGCCGATGTTCAGGATGTTGCGCCAGGTCTTGAGCCGCGGCCGCCACTGCTCGTGGTGAAAGGCCACGTACTTCTCGAGGCGCAGGAAGTAGACGGTGAGGATCGCGACGCCGGCCACGACCGACAGCGTGCTGGCGAGCCCGGCGCCGGCGACGCCGAGCGCGTGTCCGGTGCCGATGCCGCCGATCAATACCGGCGCGAGGATGCAGTTCAGAACCACCGTGATCAGCTGCACGATCATGGTCGGCTGCACGATGCCGGTGCCGCGCAGCGCCGAGCTCATCGCGATGAGCGCGAACTGCAGCGCCAGGCCCGGCATGAACCAGACGAGGTAGGTCGTGCCGGCCGCGATCGTCGCCGCGTCGGCGGCGACCGCGTGCAGATAGGGACCGACGAGGCCGTAGCCGGCGATGACCGTGATCGCCGCACACGCGGCGGCGAGCACCAGCGACTGGTTGAAGATCAGATTCGCGCGTGGCTGGTCCTGGGCGCCGACCGCATGCGCGATCAAGGCCACCGTGCCGACGCCGAGCATCTGCGTCAGCGCCATCACCGCGAACATGAAATTGCCGCCGGTGCTCACGCCGGCGATCGCGGCGTCGCCGATCCTGGCGACGAAGTACAAGTCGATCATCAGGTAGGCGGTCTGCACCAGCATGCCGATCGCCATCGGGATCGCCATGGCGAGCAGGTGCGCGCTGATCGAGCCCTGCGTCAGGTCCTTCACGGCGCGCCGCCGATGCCATAGCAGTACGGATCGGCGGGGTCGAGCAGCAGGGTCGTGTCGGCCGTGATCCACGCCTGGCCGGTGATCGTCGGCACGACCGACCCAGCCTCGATCTCGACGCTGCCCTCGAACACGCTGCCGACGATGCTTTCCTGGCGCCAGCGCCCGCCGGGCGCGAGCTTGCCGTCGGCGACGAGGCAGGCGAGCTTGGCGCTCGTGCCCGTGCCGCACGGCGAGCGGTCGTAGGCCTTGCCGGGGCAGAGCACGAAGTTGCGGCTGTCGAGCCCGGCGTGGCTCGGCGGGCCCGTCAGCTCGATGTGGTCGATCTCGGCGCCGCCGGCGCCGCTGACGCCGGCGGCGGTCAGCGCCTGGCGCACGCGCCAGCCGAACTCGACCAGCGCCTCGACGTTGGCCATCTCGAGCACCTGGCCGTGGTCGGCCGAGAGGAAGAACCAGTTACCGCCCCAGGCGACGTCGCCCGTCACGCGGCCGTGCCCGGGCACGTCGACCGCGATGCCGCGCGCGTGGCGGTAGGCGGGGACGTTGCGCACCGACACCTGACCGGACGGGTGCAGCTCGGTGGTGACCACGCCGACCGGGGTCTCGATCCGGTGCCGGCCCGGCCCGAGGCGGCCGAGCCAGGCGAGCGTCGTCACGAGGCCGATGGTGCCGTGGCCGCACATGCCGAGGTAGCCGACGTTGTTGAAGAAGATCACGCCCGCCGCCGCGGCCGGGTCGACCGGCGGCGTCACGAGCGCGCCGACCAGCACGTCCGAGCCGCGCGGCTCGTTGCAGACCGCGGCGCGGAACGCATCGTGGTCGCGGCGCAGGCACGCGAGACGTGCGGCGAGGCTACCCTCGAGCGCCGGCCCGCCGTCGATGACCACGCGCGTCGGCTCGCCGCCCGTGTGGGAGTCGATCGCCCGCAGCCGCCGCACGCTCAGTCCTGCTTCCGGTTCGGCTTGACGTCGCCGCAGTCGGCGCCGAGCCAGCGTCCGGTGATCTGCGAGTGGTGCGTCATCGTCTTGTCACCCATCGTGATCGTCATGTCGACCGTGCCATTCATCGCCTCCGGGCCCGCCGCCTGGAACTTGGCGGTGCCGTGCCCGCTGCCGTGGTCCTTGCCGAGGTCGGCGCAGTCGATCGCGATCTCCATCGCCGTCGAGGAGCGCGACACGACGTTGGTCTTGCAATGGCTGCCCGGGCGGTCGTCCGGGTTGAAGCCGCGATCGAGGTCCTGCTCGGTGATGCACGAGCGGTTGGTGATCGCGCCCGGATGCTGCATCTGTGCCTGCATCCGCGCGAGCGCCTCGGGCGGCATCTTGGCGAGTGCCTCGGGCGGGATCGGCGGCATGCCGGAATTCGTGTTCTGGTGGGTGAACTCCCACAGGCCCGGCTTCGCCGCGATGTGGTCGGCGGCGGGCGAGGCGAGCGGGACGAGACACAGGCCGGTGACGGCCAGGCGCAGTAGTCTTTGCATGTCGTAGGCCTCCACCGCGGCGAACGCCGCCGGCGGATCGTGCGCCAAGGACGCTCGCTCTGCCAAGGCCCCGCCTGCCGTCCGCCGCCCGGATCCGCGACAATGCGGCGGTGCCGCTGCTCGTCACCCGCCTGTTCCCGCTGCTGGTCGTGGCCCTTGCCGCGTTCGCCTACGCCGTTCCCGGCCCGTTCGCGGCCGCGGGCGCGGCGATCGTGCCGCTGCTGATGGTCGTCATGCTCGGCATGGGGCTGACGCTGACGACGCGGGACTTCGCGGCGATCGCGCGCGCCCCGCGGCTGGTCGCGCTCGGCGTCGCGCTCCACTACACGGTCATGCCGGCCGCGGCCTGGCTCGTGATCCGGCTGCTCGGCCTCGATGCGCAGACGGCGGTCGGCGTCGTGCTCGTCGGCGCGACGAGCGCCGGGACCGCTTCGAACGTCATCAGCTACCTCGCGCGCGGCAACGTCGCGTTGTCGGTGACGATGACCGCCTGCTCGACGCTGCTCGCGGTGGTGCTCTTGCCGGCGATCGCGTGGCTGCTGATCGGCCAGCGCGTCGCGGTGCCGGCCGGCGAGATGATGCTCGCGGTCGCCGAGGTGGCGGTCGGGCCGGTGCTGGCCGGCATGCTGCTGCGCCGGCTGCTCGGCGCGCGCGTGCGGCGGCTCGAGCCCGCCTTCCCGGTGCTGTCGGCGCTCGCGATCGCGGTCGTGATCGCGGTGATCGTCGGCCTCAACGCGCCGCGGCTCGCGCGCGCGGCGCCGGCGGTGATGGCTGCCGTCGTGCTGCACAACAGCATCGGGCTCGCCGCCGGCTACTGGCTCGCGCGCCTCGCGCGCGCCGACGAGGCGAGCGCGCGCACGATTGCGATCGAGGTCGGCATGCAGAACTCCGGGCTTGCGGTCGCGCTCGCGCTCAAGCTGTTCACGCCGGCAGCGGCGCTGCCGGGCGCGCTGTTCAGCGTCTGGCACAACCTGAGCGGCTCGGCGCTGGCGGCATTCTGGGCCCGGCGCCCGCCGGCCGCCCTTTAAGCGGCCACCCGCCGACCCCACATCCGCGGTGAGCGGCGGCGCCGACCGCAGGGCCCGCGCCGTTGAAACCGTGCCCGCCGGCCCCATCCAGGACAGGCGCCCCTCCACGACTGCCAGGACACCTTCATGAACGACAAGACGCCTTCGGAGATGCAGGCCGCACCGGCTCCGGCGCGCACCGACGCGCCGGAGGACGTGCTGATTATCCTGCCGGTCAGGAACTTCGTGCTGTTCCCGGGCGTCGTCGCCCCGGTCGCCGTGAACCGCGCCAAGACCGTCGCCGGCGCCAAGGAGGCGGTGCGTACCGAGCGTAAGGTCGGCCTCCTGCTGCAACGCCAGCCGGACATTGACGACCCGACGCCGGCCGACCTGCACGCGATCGGCACGGTGGC
Source organism: uncultured Pseudomonadota bacterium (assembly GCA_963727685.1). Taxonomy (GTDB): domain Bacteria; phylum Pseudomonadota; class Gammaproteobacteria; order Steroidobacterales; family Steroidobacteraceae; genus CAIKZZ01. The sequence continues at coordinate 499,803 of CAVSGY010000009.1, read as the reverse complement.
CACGATCCTGCGCTACGCGACGCCCGGCGGCGGCGGCGCGGGCCAGCTGCTGGTGCAGGGCGAGCGGCGCTTCCGCGTGCTCGACTTCCAGCCGGGCCTGCCGTTCCACCTCGCGCGCGTCGAGTACCTGCCGGACGCCCCGGCCGCCGGCGCCGACGTCGAGGCGCGGGTGCTCAACCTCAAGCGCCTCGCGCTCGAGGCGCTGGAGCTGCTGCCGTCCGTGCCGCAGGAGCTCGCGACCGCGCTGCAGTCGATGGAGTCCCCGGAGGCGCTCGGCGACCTGATCGCGAGCTTCCTCGACGTCAAGGCCGCCGACCGCCAGGCGCTGCTCGAGACGACCGACCTGCGCACGCGGCTCGAGCGCGTCGCGACCCTGCTCGCGCAGCGCATCGAGGTGCTGAAGCTCTCCAAGCAGATCGAAACCCAGACGCGCGAGGCGATTGACGAGCGGCAGAAGGAGGCGGTGCTGCGCGAGCAGCTCAAGCAGATCCAGCACGAGCTCGGCGAGGGCGAGGACGGCGCCGCGGAGCTCACCGAGCTCAAGGAGGCAATCGCCAAGGCGGGCCTGCCGGCCGAGACGCTCGAGCAGGTCAACAAGGAGCTCAAGCGCCTCGAGCGGATGCCCGAGCAGGGCGCTGAATACTCGATGCTGCGCACCTACCTCGATCTCGTCGCCGCGCTGCCGTGGTCGAAGCTCGACGCCGAGCGCATCGACATCGAGAAGGCGCGCGAGGTCCTCGAGACGGACCACTACGGCCTCGACAAGATCAAGAAGCGCATCCTCGAGTATCTCGCCGTGCGCAAGCTCAACCCGCACGGCCGCAGCCCGATCCTGTGCTTTGTCGGACCGCCCGGCGTTGGCAAGACCTCGCTCGGCCAGTCGATTGCGCGCGCGATCGGCCTCAAGTTCCAGCGCGTCTCGCTCGGCGGCACGCACGACGAGGCGGAGATCCGCGGCCACCGGCGCACCTACGTCGGCGCGCTGCCCGGCAACGTGATCCAGGCGATCCGCAAGGCCGGCACGCGCAACCCGGTGCTGATGCTCGACGAGATCGACAAGCTCGGCCGCAGCTTCCAGGGCGACCCGGCGGCGGCGCTGCTCGAGGTGCTCGACCCGGAGCAGAACTCGACCTTCCGCGACAACTACCTGGGCGTGCCGTTCGACCTGTCGAAGGTGCTGTTCATCACCACCGCCAACCAGCTCGACACGATCCCCGGGCCGCTGCGCGACCGCATGGAGATCATCGAGCTCACCGGCTACACCGAGGAGGAGAAGGTCGAGATCGGCAAGCGCTACCTGATCAAGCGCCAGCTCGAGGCCAATGGCCTCAAGCCCGAACAGATCACGATCACCGACGAGGCGCTCGGGCGCACGGTGCGCGACTACACGCGCGAGGCGGGCTGCCGCAGCCTCGAGCGCGAGATCGGCGCGCTGATGCGCAACGCCGCCGTCAAGATCGCCTCGGGCGCGGTCGGGAGCGTGCACATCGACGCCGCCGAGGTCGAGCAGATCCTCGGCAGCCCGCGCTACGAGAACGAGGTCGCGATGCGCGTCAGCGTGCCCGGCGTTGCGACCGGGCTCGCCTGGACGCCGGTCGGCGGCGACATCCTGTTCATCGAGGCGACGCAGACGCCGGGCTCCGGCCGTCTGATCCTGACCGGGCAGCTCGGCGACGTCATGAAGGAGAGCGCGCAGGCGGCCCTGTCGCTCGTCAAGGCGAACGCGGGCGCGCTCGGCGTCGACCCGGGCTCCTTCGAGAAGAGCGACATCCACATCCACGTGCCGGCCGGGGCGATCCCGAAGGACGGGCCGAGCGCCGGCGTATCGATGTACACGGCGCTCGTCTCGCTGCTCACGCACCGCACGGTGCGCAGCGATCTGGCGATGACCGGCGAGATCTCGCTGCGCGGCCTGGTGCTGCCGATCGGCGGCGTCAAGGAGAAGACCGTCGCGGCGGCCCGCGCGGGCATCCGCACGGTGCTGCTGCCGGCGCGCAACCGCAAGGACCTGGAGGACGTGCCGGCGAGCGTGCGCAAGCTGGTCGAGTTCCACTTCGTCGAGCGTGTCGACGAGCTGATCCGCCTCGCGCTCGCGCCTGCGGAGGCGCGCGGCGCGGTAGTGCCGCCCGAGGCGGTCGGCGCCTGAGCCAGCGCCGCGCCCGCGGCGCGCGGGCGCTGCGCTACACTCGCTGGCCATGCGCGTTGCCGTCGTCGTCGCGCTGGTGCTCGCGCTCGCGGGCTGCGCCGGTGCGCCGCCGCGGCCGGGGCGGCCCGCGGCCGTGCCCGTCGCCACGGCAGGGGCGCTCGGCACCCGCGCCGCCGGCCTCGCGGCGCGCCTGATCGGCACGCCATACCGCACCGGCGGCCGCTCGCCGGACGGCTTCGATTGCAGCGGCCTTGTCTTCTACGTCTACCACGAGCTCGGCGTCGCCGTGCCGCGGACCGCGGCCGAGCAGCGCGCAGCGCTGCCGCGCGTGCCGTGGGAGCAGCTCGCGCCGGGCGACCTCGTGTTCTTCTCCACGCCCGCAGACCACGTCGGCATCTACGTGGGGAACGGCGAGTTCGTGCACGCGCCCGGCGCGGGACGCACGGTCGAGCGCGCGCGACTCGACTCGCCGTACTTCATCCTCGGCTACGCGGGCGGCGGCCGCGTCGCCGCGCCGTGACGTAGCGCACAGGCCGGCCGGGGCGGCCGTGTCAACGATGCGCGCCGTGCGGCGTTCGGCTGATGAGGAGGTCGCGTCACACCCATGACCGGCTCGGACCAGACACTTGGCGCGATCGCGACCGGTCGCTTCGGCTTCGGCGCCCGGCCCGGCGAGCTCGCCACGGCGGCGGCGGACCCGCGCGGTTGGCTGCTCGCCCAGCTCGCCAGGCGCGCGCCGGCAGCGGCCGAGCTCGACGGCCTCGCGCCCGGCGCCGAGATCCTCGGCCGTTTCCTCGCCGCGCGCGAGGAGCGCGCGGCGGCGCGCCGCGCCGCGGCGCGCGGCTCGGATCCCGTCCAGCCGCTCGTCAACAACGTGCGCGAGGCGTTGCTGCCTCACTATCTCGCGCAAGCCGCCGCGCGCACCCGTATCGCGCTCAGCTCGCCGGCGAGCTTCCGCGAGCGGCTGGTCCAGTTCTGGACGAACCACTTCGCGGTGTCGGTGGACAAGCCGATCTGCCTCGGCACGGCCGGCGCGCTCGAGAACGAGGCGATTCGGCCGCACGTCTGTGGCCGCTTTGTCGACCTCCTGCTCGCCGTCGAGACGCACCCGGCGATGATCACCTACCTCGACAACCAGCAGTCGGTCGGCCCGAACTCGGAGCTCGGCGAGCGCGCCAACCGCCGGCGCGCCTTCGGCGCCGGCGCGCCGAAGGCCAAAGCCGGCCTCAATGAGAACCTGGCGCGGGAGATCCTCGAGCTGCACACGCTCGGCGTCGACGGCGGCTACACGCAGGCGGACGTGACGACCTTCGCCGCGGTGCTGACCGGCTGGTCGATCGGCGGCGGCACGGGGCGCCTCGCGCAGGGCGCGCCCGGCAGCTTCCAGTTCCGCGCGGCACTGCACGAGCCGGGCGCCAAGTCCGTGCTCGGCCGCCGCTACGCCGAGGCCGGCTTCGGCCAGGGCGAGGCGCTGTTGCGCGACCTCGCGGCGCAGCCGGCGACGGCGCAGCACCTGGCCGTCAAGCTCGCGCGCCACTTCGTCGCCGACGAGCCGCCGCCGGCGCTGGTCGAGCGGCTGGCGCGTGCCTACCGCACGTCCGACGGCGACCTGCCGGCGGTCTACGCCGCGCTCGTCGGCTGGGACGGCGCGTGGGCGCCGGCGCCGCAGAAGTTCAAGACGCCTGCGGAGTTCGTCTACTCGTCGCTGCGCGCGCTCGAGGTCGTGCCACGGGAGCCGAAGGCGCTGCTGGCCGGCTTCGAGGTGCTCGGCCAGCGTCACTACAGCCCCGGCTCGCCGGCCGGCTGGCCGGACCGTGCGCAGGACTGGGACGGCGCCGATGCGCTCATGAAGCGGATTGAGTGGAGCGTCGCGCTCGCCGACCGCGTCGGCGAGTCGCACTCGGCGCTCGCCACGCTCGACGCGACGCTCGGCCCGCGCGCCGGCGAGCACACCCGCACGGCGCTGACGCGCGCCGCGTCCGGCTCGCAGGCGCTCGCGCTCATGCTGATGAGCCCCGAGTTCCAGAGGAGATGAGCATGACCAGCCGGCGCGATTTCCTCAGGATGGGCGTCGGCTCCGGCGTCGCGCTCGGCCTCGCGGCGCTGCCCGGCGTCAGCTTCGCCGCCGGGGCAGCGGGCGATGCGCGCCTCGTCGTCGTGATCCTGCGCGGCGCGCTCGACGGCCTCGCCGCAGTGCCGCCGTTCGGCGATGCCGGCTACGCCGCCGCGCGCGGACCGCTCGCGATCGCGCGCCCCGGTGCGGCGATGGGCGCGCTCGACCTCGATGGCTTCTTCGGCCTGCATCCGGCGCTCGTGCATCTCCACGAGCGCTGGCAGGCGCGCGAACTCGTGGTCGTGCACGCGACTGCCTCGCCGTACCGCGAGCGCTCGCACTTCGACGGCCAGAACGTGCTCGAGAACGGCGCCGAGCGCCCGTCCGGCGCGGCGAGCGGCTGGCTCAACCGCGCGCTCGGCGCGCTGCCGGCGGCGCGTGGCCAGGGCCTCGCGCTCGGCCAGAACGTGCCGCTGATCCTGCGTGGCCCGGCGCCGGTGGCCTCGTGGGCGCCGTCGCAGCTGCCCGAGGTCGAGCCCGAGCTCGTGACGCGGCTGCGCGACCTGTATTCAAACGACACGACGCTGGCGGCGCGGCTCGACGAGGCGACGCGTATCGGCGCGCTGGTCGACGAGGACGGCGGCGCCGACGCGGGCACGCAACGGCAGATGACCAGGGGCGGCAACGTTGAGCGGCTGAAGGCGATCGCCGAGACCGCCGGCCGCATGCTCGCGGCCGCCGACGGGCCGCGCGTCGCGGTGATGGACGCGGGCGGCTGGGATACGCACGCCGGCGAAGGCGGCGCCGAGGGCGCGCTCGCCGGACGCCTGCACGGCCTCGACGAGGTGCTCGCCGCGCTGCGAAGCGGCCTCGGCGACGCCTGGGCGTGCAGCGCGGTGCTCGTCTGCACCGAGTTCGGACGCACGGTCGAGATCAACGGCACGCGCGGCACCGATCACGGCACCGGCGCCGCGGCGCTGCTGGTCGGCGGCGCCGTCGCCGGCGGCCGGGTGCTCGCCGACTGGCCGGGGCTCGCGCCGCGCGATCGCCACGAGGGCCGCGACCTGCGGCCGACGACCGACCTGCGCGCGATCGCGAAGGGCGTGCTCGCGGACCATTTGCACCTGCCGGCGCGCGCGCTCGGCGAGGTGTTCCCCGGCGGCGAGCGCGTGCCTGCGGTAGCAAATCTCATTCGCGCCTGAGGCGCCGGCTGTCGAAAAGCTTTACAGCGTGCTGGCTGCCGGCGGGCGGCGGCAGGTCGCAACGCGCGCACGGGACTTCTCCGGCCTGGCGCGAGCGTGACGTGTGTCACGCATTGCGAAGGCGGAGCGCTCGGCACCGACGGTTTCCCACATCCGCCGTCGGCGTCAGCGACCGCTCGATCGCCCGACCGTCAAGATGCGTTACAAATTGCGGCCCGGCAAACGCAACGGTTATATCAAATGCTCATAAGCCTCTGAGACGGCATGAGAATTTTGGTCTGGCCCGCTTTTTGCTTCTTCTCGACGGCATACGGGCCTATTTTCCGAATCGCCGTTGGGAGTCGACCGAGAAATGCAACGCACGAAGAAGCTCACCGCGCTCGGATGTCTCATCGCCGCGGCGCTTGCGGCACCAATGGCCGCCGACGCCCTGACGTTTACGCCTGCCTCGGGCAGCAACGTGTCGATGCTGCTGGAGCAGCCCACGACGCCGGTGCTGGGTGGCGTCTACACGAGCCCGTACGTGGCGGCGATCGCCCCCGCCGGCGGACTGACGAGCGCGAGCCAATTCAACCCCGGCAATTCGTTCATGTCGCCGATCATCTGCGACGACTTCACGACCGACGTCAGCGCCGGCCTCGTCTGGCAGGCGACCGTGACGAACGTGGCGACTGGTTTCAGTCCGTCCGGCGACGTGTCGGCCCTCAAGTTCGACCAGGGCAACGCGCTGCAGGAGCAGTACTACAAGACCGCCGCGCAGCTCGCGCAGGACCTCGTCGCGGCGACCCCGGGCTCGGCCAACGCGCAGCAGCTCAGCTACGCGATCTGGTACGTCTTCGACGGCGCGCAGGGCGGCGCCAATGCGCTGAGCGGGATCGACGCAAGCGATGCGGCCGCGGCGCTCGCCGACTACAAAACGGCGTACGGCATAGCGCAGAACGCTGACCTGAGCGCGTACGGCAACGTCAACGTCTATACGGCGAACGCGCTCAACGTCCTGCCCCCGGACGGCAAGTACCTCGACGCGAGCCAGGAATACATCACGGTCAACGTGCCGGAGCCGGCGACGCTGTCGCTGATGAGCCTCGGCGTGCTCGGCGCCGGCTTCGCCTCACGGCGCCGCCAGGCGACCGCCTGAGCGGCGAGCCGGTTCGCGCGACGATCGACGGGGCCCCGAGCGGCCCCGTTTCTTTTGGGTGGCGACGCCTCAGGCCTTGATGCGGGTGCCGAAGCGGAAGCGGCCGTCGAGCGCGCGCAACAGGCGCGCATCGCGGCCGTAGACGTCGCGCTTGAACACGACGTGGCCGTCCGGATCCTCGTCCGCAGTCCAGTAGATGAGCAGTATCGGCACCTTGCGCGGCAGGAGCACTGTCCGGGTCGTGCCGGCGTCTACGGCCGCGCCGATCGCCGCGGTGCTCCACTTGACGGGGTCGGCGAGCAGGAGCTCGGCGAGCTCGAGCGGCCGCTCGATACGGATGCAGCCGGAGCTGAAGGTGCGCTGGCTGCGCTCGAACAGCGCGCGCGCCGGCGTGTCGTGCAGGTAGACGAGGTAGGGGTTCGGGAAGTTGATCTTCACGCGGCCGAGCGAGTTGTCGTCGCCGGCGTCCTGGCGCAGCACGTACGGGAAATTCGCCGCCGTGTACTGCGACCAGCGCACGCTCGCCGGATCCACCGGCGCGCCGTTGCGGTCAAAGACCTTGAGTTTCTTGTGGGCGAGCACGTCCTGGCCGCGCTGCATCTGCGGCAGCACGTCCTTGGCGAGGATGCCGGGTGGGACCGTCCACGTCGGGTTGAAGACCACATCCTCGATCTCGGCGCGAAACACCGGCGTCTGCCGGTAGGGCTGGCCGACGATCGCGCGGCCGCGCCAGATGACCTTGCGGTTGCGCAAGTAGCGTACGCCGTAGCCGGCGATGTCGACGACGACGTGGTCCTCGTCGCCGATCTCGTACAGTACCCAGCGGCCGCGCTCGAGGTTGATCCTGAGCTGGTCGATGCGCGCCGCCACCGGCACGTTGAGCTCGCGCAGCGTCGAGGCGCCGACCTCGCCGTCGTCGGTCAGCAGGTGCCGCCGCTGGAAGACGCGCACCGCCGCGACCAGCGCGGCGTCATATTCGAGCGAGTCCCCGCCCGGGCCGGTGTAGTCGCCGCTCGCGGCGAGCCGGCGGCGCAGCTCGGGCACGCGCGCGTCACGCGCGCCCGGCTCGAGCTTCGGCCCCTTGCCGACGGTGCCCCAGCCGCCGGCGCGGGCGATGTCGCGGTAGCGCGCGAGTGCCGCGCGACCGTGCTCGTAGAGCCAGTGGTGCGGCCGCACGCGCGCGGCCGCCTCGCGGATTTGGCCGCTCTCGAGCGCGCCGATGACGAAGTCGAGCGCCTGCTGTTCGCGGACCGGCCGGCCGGGCAGCTTCCAGTTCGGCTCGATCGTCAGCGGGTCGACCTTGCCGAGGTAGAGGTCGTACAGCAGCATCACGTAGGCGTCGGTCGCGAGCAGGTCGGCGTCGACGCCGTGGTCGGCGTCGGTCGCGAGCCGGCCGAGCGCGCCGGCGTGGTAGTCCTCCGACCGCAGGCCATCGTCGGCCGCCTCGCCGATCGCGGCGAGCAGCGCGCCGCGCCTGGCCGGGTCCTGCCACAGCAGCCTGAGGCCCGTCGCCGCGTAGACGCGCGGCACGGCGAGGTGCGAGACCAGCTCCTCGCCCGCGATCGTGACGCGACCGCCCGCGGCGAGCGTCGCGAGTCGCGCGCGCAGCTGCTCGGCCGGCGCGCCGCCGGCGGTGTCCGCGGCGAGCGCGCCGGCGGCGAGGCCCATCCACAGGCACGGGGCGACGAGGAGCGGGGCGAGGCGCATGCGCGCATGGTAGCGCGTGCGCCACCGCACCAGGCGGTGGCGGCGTTCGGGCTTGCCGCAGTGGTGCCGGCGCGCGGTGGCGCGCATGCTTCGCGACCTGCAGGTGGCGGGAGCGCGCGGTGCGCAGGGTCAACTCGACGGCAGTACGGACGGCGCGGCGCCTGTGCGCGGCGCGGGTCGCCGCGGCCGGGCGCGCACTCGGCGGCAGTCCGACCGATGCGGCCGTGCACCTCGCCAGGCGCGAGCTGAAGCGCGCGCGGGCGCTGCTGCGGCTGGTGCGCGCCGCGTTCCCGCCGGAGGTCTACGCGGCGACCGACGCGGTATTGCGCGACGTCGGCGGCGCGCTCGGCGCGGCACGCGATGCGGCGGTGATGGCTGAGCTCCTGCGCGAGACGGCGGCGACGGCCGGCGTGCCGGCCGGCGAGCTGCGCGCACTGACGGTGCGCCTCGAGCGCGAGCGGCGCGTGCGCACGGCCGGCATCGACAAGCCCGGCGCGCGCGCGCAGCTGCGCATCGCCCGCGCGCGGCTGCTCGCGGCCCGGCTGGAAGGCGACGGGGCGATGCTCGCCGCCGGCTTCGTGCGCATCTACCGCCGCGGCCGGCGCGCCTTCGCGGCGGCGCGCGAGGTGCCGCGTGCGGCCCGGTTGCACGAGTGGCGCAAGCACGTCAAGCGCTACTGGCACGCGCTCGAGGCGCTGGAGCCGGCCTGGCCGCGGCTCATGACCGCGCTCGCCGGCGAGGCGCACCGGTTGGCCGACGTGCTCGGCGCGCACCACGACTGCACGCTGCTGGCCGCGCGGCTCGGGGCCACGCCGCTGCCCCGCGGGCAGGGACGCCGGCTCGTGGCCGCGCTGACGCGGCGCCGCGCGCAGCTGCGCGCCCGCGCTTTCGCGATCGGCGCCCGGCTCTACGAGGAGCGGCCGCAGCGGCTCGCGCCGCGCGCCGCGCAGTGGTGGCAGCACTGGATCGAGGCTGCCCCGGCCGACATGCTCAAGGCGGCCGCCGCCCCGGCGACGCGTCGCAGGCGGTGACGCGCCGGCCGGCGCCCGTCAGTAGCGCCGCGGGTGCCACGGATGCGGTCCGGGCGCCATCAGGCCTGGCGGCAGGATCGGCTGGTACTGCGGCGCGCGCGACAGCGTGATCTCGTGGGCCGTGCGGGTGCTCGCCAGCGGTGCCCCGTGCGTGCGCAGCAGCGCCAGGCCCCCGCCGCGCGAGCCGTAGGGTCCGTGGGCGACGCCCGCCGGCCGCCAGAAGTAGGCGCCCGGGAATAGCTGGCCCACGTTGCTGAGGAAGTCGCCCGACAGCAGGAACATCTCCTCGGCACACGGGTGGACCTCCTGGGGCGCGCGCCAGCGCGGCGGATGCAGGTGCGCGGGCGAGGCGATCAGCATCGTCGCGGAGGCGGCGTGCGGCGAGCCGCGCAGTACCTTCCAGCGGTGCTCGCGGCCGCCGAACACGGGCTCGCCGTCGTCCATGGACCAAGGGAGCTCAAAGGTATCGATCAGGCTCGCCTCCGCCGGCGGCCGTCCGGCCGGCGGGTCGCCCTCGGTCCAGACGGGCTCAGCGTCATAGAACGCCAGCACCACCGCGCCGTCGGGCGCGGCCCGCGACGCATGGCGGTGGCCGGCGGCGAACCAGCCGAAGGTGTCCTGCGTGCAGCGCCGGCCGTCGAGTTCGAGCAGGCCGTCGAGCACCAGCAGCTCCTCGCCGGTGCCGAGGAAGCCGGCGCCGGGCGCGGCCCAGCCCGAGGGATAGCGGACCAGCACGCTCGCGGCGCCGCTGCCGGGGTCGCGGCTGAGGATCTTGAGCTCGCAGCCGGGCAGGTGCGGCCAGTGGCTGGGCTGCCACGGCACGGTCTGCGACTGCAGGTAATCGATGTGTGGGCGCGCCATGCAAGTCCATCGGAGCGTGGCGCAGCCTCGCAACCGGATGCGAGCCGGGACATTCGCGCATTCCACAGGTCTGTTGCGGTGACTGCAGGCCCGGCACGTTGCGGCGCAGCGAATTAAGTGTGCTTCATACTTGCCGCGTTCGGCCCTCCGCGCCGCAACATTAGGCAGCGACGCCCAGTTGGGCGCGACGCCCTGAAAACCTCTGGAGGTTAGTTCTCATGTTCAAGAAGCTCGCTCTGCTCGTTGCCGCCCTGACGCTCGCGATGCCGGTGTTCGCCGCCGACACGACCGCCCCGGCTGCTTCGGCCCCGGCCGCGTCCTCGGATGCCAAGCCGGCCAAGAAGCACCACAAGAAGAAGGCCAAGTCGACCGAGGCTGCGAAGACGGACGCCGCTGCGCCCAAGTAAGCGCGCCGATCGTCTGACTCGCTCGAGTCAGTGGCCCCGGGCGGCGATTGCCGCCCGGGGCCTTTTTCGTTGCGCCGGCCCGCGCCCGGCTACCAGATGTGCACGCGCTCGGCGGGTGGCAGGTACAGCGCGTCGCCCGGCTTGATGCCGAAGGCCTCGTACCAGGCGTCGATGTTGCGGAGGACGCCGTTGACCCGGTACTGAGCGGGGCTGTGCGGGTCCGACAGGACGCGGTTGCGCAGGCTCTCGTCGCGGTCGACCTCGCGCCAGACCTGGGCCCAGCCGAGGAAGAACCGCTGCTCGCCGGTCAGGCCCTCGAGCACCGGCGCGCGGCGCTTGCCGAGCGCGAGGTGGTAGGCCTCGTGCGCGACGGTAAGCCCACCGAGATCGCCGATGTTCTCGCCCAGGGTCAGCTTGCCGTTGACCTTGATGCCGGGCAGCGGCTCGAAGGCCGAGTACTGGTCCGCGAGTCGGCTGGTGAGCTGCTGGAATGCCGCCACGTCGCGCTCGTTCCACCACGGACGTTGCACGCCGTGCGCGTCGGACTTGGCGCCCTGGTCGTCGAAGCCGTGGCCCATCTCGTGGCCGATGACCCCGCCGATGGCGCCGTAATTGACCGCGAGGTCTGCCGCCGGGTCGAAGAACGGCGGCTGCAGGATCGCGGCGGGGAACACGATCTCGTTGAAGGTCGGGTTGTAGTAGGCGTTGACCGTCTGCGGCGTCATGTGCCACTCGTCACGATCGGTCGGCTTGCCGAGGCGGTCGACGTCGCGGCGCCACTCGAACAGCGCCGCCCGCATCGCGTTGCCGAACGCGTCGCCGCGGCGCACCTCGAGCGCCGAGTAGTCGCGCCAGTGGTCGGGGTAGCCGATCTTGGGGCGGAAGGTCGCGAGCTTCTCGGCCGCGGCGCGCTTGGTCTCGGCGCTCATCCACGTCAGCCCGGCGATCCGCTCGGCGTAGGCGCGGCGCAGGTTCTCGACCAGCGCCAGCATCGCGGCCTTCGAGGCCGGCGGGAAGTAGCGTGCCACATACAGCTGGCCGACCGCCTCGCCGAGCGCGCCGTTGGTGGCCTCGACCGCGCGTTTCCAGCGGACGCGCTGCTCCGGCTGGCCGTTGAGCGTGTGGCCGAAGAATGCGAACACCTCCTGGTCGAGCGCCGCGGGCAGCACCGCCGCGTGCTGGCGCAGGTAGTGGTAGCGCAGGTACGCGCGCCACGACTCCAGCGGCGTGGTCCGGAACAGCTCGCCGAGCGGGCGCATCGCCGTCACTTCGGAGACGATGACCTCCGGGACCGTGCCGAGCCCGGCCGCGTCGAGCGCGGCATCCCACGGGAAGCCGGGGGCGAGGGCCGCGAGCTGGGCGCGCGTCTCGGGGTTATAGGTCTTGTCGCGATCGCGACGCTCGGCGCGCGGCCAGTGAAGCTTCGCGATCTCGGTCTCGAGCGCGAGGATCGTCTGCGCGCTCGCTGCCGCATCCGCCTCGCCGGCGAGCGCCAGCAGCCGCTCGATGTGCTCGCGGTACTGGCTGCGGATCTTCGCGAACTGGGCGTCGTCGCGCAGGTAGAAGTCGCGGTCCGGGAGCGCGAGCCCGCCGTGGTGCGCGGTGACGACGTAGCGATCGGGGTTCTTGCGATCGACCGTGATGCCGAAGTCGATCGGCGCCGGCAGGCCGAGATCGGCCCGCGCCATCAGCCGCGCGATGTCCTCGGGCGAGTTCGCGGCGGCGATCGCGGCGAGCGCCGGCTGCGCCGGGGCGAGCCCCTGCGCGTCGATGGCTGCGGCGTCGAGAAAGCTCGCGTAGTAGTCGCCGATTTTGCGCGCGGGGCTGCCCGCCGGCGCCTGGTCGGCCGCGGCGGCTTCGAGGATCTCGTGCACGTGGGCGTCGGACTCTTCGCGCAGCTTTGCGAAGGTGCCCCAGCTGGTGCGGTCGGCGGGTACTGGGGTCGTCGCGAGCCACTTGCCGCCGGCGTAGCGGTAGAAGTCGGTCCCCGGCGGCACGGCCGGATCACCACCGACGAGATCGAGGCCGTAGCGGCCGATCGCGGGTGCCGGAGCGGCGGCGGCCGCGGCGCCGCCGACGAGCGCGGCGAGCGCGAGGCCGGCGGCGAGCTTGCTCAGGGACTGCGTGCCAATCATCGCGACCTCGATGGACGGGCGCGGGCGGCCGGCCGCACGACGCGCGGGGCAGGCACTATGCCAGCGGCGGTCGCGTTTGGCGACGGCGCGGCGGGCCGCGGGCTTCGATTGAGGCCGGGCGCGCCACCCCGGATGGGTGGCCGCAAAGGCCGCGGCCGCGCGGCGCCTCGGCGCCCGGCGGCGGCTCGGCGGGGGCGCGACCGGGTCGCGCCCCGCCGATCGTGGCGCGGCTCAGCCGGGCTTCTTGACCCAGACCTTGCACCAGCCGGTGCTGTCGACGACCTTGCCGGCGAAGATCGTGCAGGGTGCGGCGGCGTCAGTTGCCTTGCCCTGGTACTGCGCGCAGTTGGCGCACTTCTGATCCGGCTTGTGGGTCGGGAACGCCTTGTCATCGACCTTGGTCGTGTCGGTGACGTAGGCGAGCGACTTCGCCATCGGATCGGCAACGTCGAGCTTGACCGGCGCGGCCTCGGCCCGCGTCGCGAGGCCCACGACCGGGATCGCGGCGAGCGCGGCGAGAGCGCCCTTCAGTACGGAACGGCGCGGCATCTTCTGGTCGAACATCGTCTCACTCCTTAGATAGGCACCTAGAGCATTCTGGCGGTGCGGCACACGCACGCCTCACGCCTCGAGGCCGAGACGCGCGGCCGGATTCTACGCCCGCCGTGCGCAATCGTGTCGCCCCGGGGCTGGCCGCAGCTGCGCGGCCACATCGTCGCGCCACGCCGCTGAACCGGGCCTGAAGGGGGGGGGACGCGAATGATTCTTGTATGGCGGGCGGGTTCAGCTACGCAGGTACAGGCGGTCGTCGAAGCTGCGCACCCACTCGGGCGTGTACACGACCGCAACGGCCATGATCAGCCCGTTCAGGAATGCCTCGGCGAGGCCCATCATCGGCAGCAGCAGAAAGAGTTCCTCGGCGACCTGGGCATGCGGCAAGGAGCCCGCGAACCACAGCAGCGCGAGGCGTGCCAGTGAGGCGAGGCAGAACGCCAGCACAGAGCCCGCGAACACCGTGCCGAAGAAGTACACGAAATAGTTGTGCGGCAGGTGGTCCTGGACGAGCCGGTGGACGAGGATCGTGGTCGTCGCCGGCACGACGCCGAAGCACAACAGGTTCGCTGGCCAGGCCGCGAGATCGCCGTGCTGCAGGCCGTCGACACCGAGCACGACGCCGATGCCGATCACCGCCAGCGACCAGCCGTGCATCAGCGTCACCGTGCTCACCAGCAGGAACTGCAGCGTCAGCCCCGGCGTGACGCCGGCGCGCAGCGACCAGACGATCACCAGAAGCACCAGGCCGCCGAGGTACACGTGCTGCCGGTCGGTGCGGCCGAGCCAGCTGCGCCACGGCGCGGTCGCAATGGCAATCGCGAGCGCCGGTAGCGCGCCGGCGAGCGCGACGACCTTCGCCGGCACGCTCAGAAGCTCACCCTCGAGCTGCACCGCGCGCCTCAGCCGCTTTTCGGCGGCTCGTCAGCGGGGCGCTTCGGCGCGGCGTCGACGATCGTCGCGTATTCCTCGTCGGTCTCGACGATCCGGTAGCCGTGCCCGATCCAGCGGGCGGGGATCGGCAGCGCGCTCACGATCGAGGCGACGACCGCGGACAGGTAGGGGATCGCCTGTACGACCATGACCAGCACCCAGGCACGCAGGTCGGGGCTGTCCATACGCATCCGGTCGAGGCTCGCGTTCTCGAGGTTCTTGGTCACCGCCCACGCGCTCACCAGCAGCGCGACCGCCATCAGCGCCTCCTCGCGGCAGGCCTGCAGCGCGCCCCACAGCCGCTGCGTGTCGGCATGCTTCGGCGTGCGGAAGAACGGCTCGTTTTTCGTCAGCATGCCCTTTAGCACCGCGAAGCCGATCGTATGCGCGAGGCCGAGCCCGGCGATCGAGGCGGCGATCGTCTGGCGGAGACCTGCGCCGACCCGCACGCGGTAGAGGTGCATGAGCTTGGCGAGCTTGAACACGAAGAGCGACAGTGGCAATACCGAGAACATCGCCATCGGCGCATCGAAGCTGGCCGGCATCGTCACCATCAGCAGCGACCAGCCGAGCGCGAACAGGTTGAACACGACGTTGAGGCCGTCCGCCAGCCACGGCAGCCAGCCGGCGAGGAAGTGGTAGCGCTGGCCGGCCGTCAGCTGCGACGGCGCGCGGCCGAGCAGCTGCGCGCCATGGGCGCGCAGGATCTGCATCGCGCCGTAAGCCCAGCGGAAGCGCTGCTTCTTGAAGTCGATGAAGGTGTCCGGCATCAGCCCCTTGCCGTAGCTGTGCGGGATGTAGGTCGCCTCGTAGCCGGCCTCGAAGATCCTCAGCCCGAGCTCGGCGTCCTCGGTGATGCACCACTCCGCCCAGCCGCCGAGGTCCTCGAGCACGCGACGCCGGACCATCGTCATCGTGCCGTGCTGGATGATCGCGTTGCGCTCGTTGCGCGTGATCATGCCGATGTGGAAGAAGCCGCGGTACTCGGCGTGGCACATCGCCTTGAAGGCGCTCTGCTGGTCGTCGCGATAGTCCTGCGGCGCCTGCACGATCGCGATCTTGGCGGCGCTGAACACCGGCGCGAGGTCCTTGAGCCAGTTGGGCTCGACCACGTAGTCGCTGTCGATGACCGTCACGATCTCGGCATCGGCGGCGGTCTGCTTGAGCGCGAAGTTGAGCGCGCCGGCCTTGAAGCCGGCGAGCGGGCTGACGTGGAAGAAGCGGAAGCGCTGCCCGAGCACCGCGCAGTGCGCCTCTACCGGCCGCCAGACCGACTCGTCCTTGGTGTTGTTGTCGATCACCAGCACTTCGAAGTCGGGGTAGTCGAGCCGCGCCAGCGCATCGAGCGTCTCGACCAGCATGTCCGGGGGCTCGTTGTAGGCCGGCACGTGGATCGACACCTTCGGCCGGTACCCGCCGTCGAGGCCCTCCGCGGCGGGCCCGACCAGCAGCCGGCGCCGCAGGCGCACCCAGTGCGCCTCGGCCCATTCGTGGGCCTCGGCGAGCAGCACCGCGATCACGCCGAGCATGCCGATGAACAGCAGCACGCCGACCGTGATGCTGGTCACGGTCAGGTACTGCTGCGAGTAGCTGTAGATCACCCAGGTCGTCAGCGCGCTGGTCGCATAGATGATGATCGCGAGGAAGCTGCGGCCGCGGTTCTTGAGCGAGCCGCTGTACATGTAGAACCAGAACAGCATCGCCGCCGCGAGTACGACCGACACGGCCGCCAGCATCTGCCACTGCGGCACACGCACGATCGGCTTCAGGAACTCGAACTTCGGCCGGCGCTCGGCGTCCCAGACGCCCCAGTACGCGCCGACGCCGCCCTCGCTCTGCGCCTTCCACGGCTGGTCGAAGGCCTCCTCGATGTAGTACGGGACCTTCTCCTTTTCGGCCCAGGCCAGGAAGCGCCTGAGGAACAAGGCCTCATTGGCGTCGCTCGCGACCGCCTTCTCGCGGGTACGGCCGTTCGAGGGCCAGCCGACCTCGCCGATGATGACCGGCTTGTTCGGGAAGCGTGCCTGCACCTCCCGGTACATGTGGATCGAGTAGTCGACTGCCTTCTCGACGTCCACGCCCTCCCAGTAGGGCAGCAGGTGCACGGTGATGTAATCGACGTGGTCGGCGAGCTCGGGATTGCTGAGCCACACGTGCCAGGGCTCGGCGGTGCTGATCGGCTGCTCGATCGCGTCGCGCGCCCGGTCGAGGAGCTTCAGGAAGTCGGCGAACGGCAGGTCGCCGCGCAGCACCGACTCGTTGCCGACGATGACGCGCACTACGTTGCGGTGCTTGGCGGCGAGGTCGATCGCCTTGGCGAGCTCCTCCTGGTTGCGCTCGGCGCGCGCGTCGATCCAGACGCCCATGGCGACGTTGAGCCCGCGCTCGGCGGCGAGCTCGGGCACGAGACCGATGGTGCCGGCGACGGTGTAGGTGCGCACCGCCTGGGTCTTGCCCTTCAGCAGGTCGAGGTCCGCCGCGATCTCCTCGCGGGTCGGGTACTCCTCCTTGATGGCATTCTGGCCGGGCCGGTACGGCGAGAGCGCGAACCCCCAGACCTTGTGCGGCCACTCCGGCTCGGTCTCGGGGCGGTTGAACCAGGCCCACGTGCCGATCGTCACGAGCGCAAAAGCGAGCGCGATCAGGAGCGCGGACAGACGCAGCTTGAGGGTGACCATCGAGTGGCCAAGGATACCCCGGCCGGCCGGCTCCGGTCGCTGGGGCCGGCCGAGGCGCGGCCTTGGCCGTCCGACCCGGCACTTTCCGCGCCGGTTCGGTTCGGCTACCGTGGGCGCCCGTCCCCGCTGTTAGCGCGCGCCCATGCCGACCCCAGCCCAGTCGCCGGCCCTGCCGGGCGGCGCCACCGTCCGATGACGCAGGCGGCGTCGGCGCCGGCCGCCTCCCCGACCCCCGCCACGAATCCGCCGCCGGTGCTGCGGGTCGAGTCGCTGCGCAAGGTCTACGGCGGGCGCGAGGTGGTCCGGAACTTGAGCTTCAGCGTGCGCCGCGGCGAGTGCTTCGGGATCCTCGGGCCGAACGGCGCGGGCAAGACCACAACGCTGCGCTGCTGCCTCGGGCTCACGCGCGCCGACGGCGGCGCGATCGAGCTCGGCGGGCTACCGGTGCCGGAGGCCGCGCGGCTCGCGCGCTACCGCGTTGGCGTCGTGCCGCAGTTCGACAACCTCGATCCGGACTTCACCGTCACCGAGAACCTGGTGATGTTCGCGCGCTATTTCGATATCCCCGGCCGCGTGGCGCGCGAGCGCGTGCCGCGGCTTCTGGAGTTCGCCGGCCTCGCCGACCGCGCCACCGCGCGTATCGACGCGCTGTCGGGGGGCATGAAGCGGCGCCTGACGCTCGCCCGCGCGCTGGTCAACGACCCGGACATCCTGTTCCTCGACGAGCCGACGACCGGACTCGACCCGCAGGCCCGCCACCTGATCTGGGACGGCCTGAAGCGCTTGGTCGCGGGCGGCAAGACGCTGATCCTGACGACCCACTTCATGGACGAGGCCGAGCGGCTGTGCAACCGCCTGTGCGTCATGAACGACGGCGCGATCATCGCGCTCGACTCGCCGCGCGGCCTGATCGAGAAGCTGATCGAGCCGGTGGTCGTCGAGGTGTACGGCGAGGGCGTGGCCGAGTGGGCCGCGAGCCGCGCGCGGCCGGTCGTCGACCGTCTCGAGGTCACCGGCGAGACGGCGTTCTGCTACATGCACGACCCGGAGCCGCTGCTCGCGCTGACGCGGGCCGAGCCCGGCCTGAAAGTGCTGCGCCGCGCCGCGAACCTCGAGGACGTGTTCATCAAGCTGACCGGCCGCGACATCCGGGACTGACCGTGAGCCGCCGCTTCTCGTACCTCGTCGAGCGCAATTTCCTGGTCTGGCGCAAGCTGCTCGTGCCGTCGCTGATCGCGAACCTCGCCGATCCGCTGATCTACCTGCTCGGCCTTGGCTTCGGGCTCGGCGCGCTGGTCGGAAAGGTCGACGGCCGCCCGTACAGCACCTTCCTCGCCGGCGGCATGCTCTGCTACTCGACGCTCAACAGCGCCTCGGCGGAGGCACTCTACTCGGCGTTCTCGCGCCTCAAGGTGCAGCGCACCTGGGAAGGCATCCTGCACGCGCCGATGACGATCACCGACGTCGTCGTCGGCGAGTGGCTGTGGGCAGCCGCCAAGGCGACGCTGTCGGGCACGGCGATCCTCGTCGTGATGTACGGCTTCGGTTTCGTGCACGGCCTCGCGCCGCTCGTCGTCGTGCCGGTGCTGTTCGTCGTCGGCCTGTGCTTCTCGGGTGTCGCGCTCATCATGACGACGCTCGCCAAGGGCTACGACTTCTTCACCTACTACTTCACGCTGCTGGTCACGCCGATGGGCTTCCTGTCGGGCGTGTTCTTCCCGCTGCACCAGCTGCCACAGGCGGTGCAGGACGTCTCGTGGCTGCTGCCGCTCGCGCACGCGGCCTCGCTGGCGCGGGGACTGACGCTCAACGACCCGATGCCGTGGCCATGGCTGAGCGTCGCGGTGCTGCTCGCCTACGGGTTCGTCGGCGTGTGCGTGGCGGCGTGGATCGCGCGCCGGCGGCTGACCAAGTAGCCGCCGCGCCGGGCTAGTGCCGCTCGGGGTCCGGGTCGGCGGTGCCGAGCCGCGTCAGCGCGGCGGGCCGCACCTCCTCGGCCTGCAGCTCGCGCGGCACCGTGTCGAGCGGCGCGAGCACCTCGATCTCCTTGGCCTCGCTGCCGACGTTGAGGTCGCGGAAGCGCCGCGCCGCCGGCAGCACGCGTGATTCGAGCGAGCCGACGGCGTCGTTGTAGGCGCCGAGCGCGCGCTTCAGGCCGCCGCCCATGGCAGCGAAGTGGCCGCCCATGACCTGGATGCGCTCGTACAGGTCCTTGCCGAGATCGGCGATGCGGCGCGCGTTGTCCGCGAGCGCCTCCTGGCGCCAGGCGTAGACCACGGTCCTGAGCAGCGCGATCAGCGTGGTCGGCGTCGCGAGGATCACCTTCTTCTGGAAGCCGGCCTCGATCAGCCCCGGGTCCGCCTCGAGCGCGGCGCTGTAGAACACCTCGCCCGGGATGAATAGCACCACGAAGTCGGGCGTGTTCTCGAACTGGTCCCAGTACTGCTTCAGCGACAGCCGCGCGATGTGGTCGCGGATCTGGCGCGCATGGTCGGCTAGCTTGAGGTTGCGGGCTTTCTCGTCACCAAGCTCGAGCGACTCGAGGTAGGCCTCGAGCGGCACCTTGGCGTCGATCACCAGGCTCTTGCCGCCGGGCAGCTTGACGACGAGATCGGGCCTGAGGTCGCCCGCTTCGCCTGCGACGTGCTCCTGCTCGAGAAAATCGACGTGGTCGACCATGCCGGCGAGCTCGACGACGCGCTTCAACTGCAGCTCGCCCCAGCGGCCGCGCACGCTCGGCCGGCGCAGCGCGCCGACCAGGTTGCCGGTCTCGCGGGTCAGCGCCTGCTGGCCGGTCGCGAGCGCCTCGACCTGCGCGAGCAGCTGCCCGTAGGCGCCGACGCGGTCCTTCTCGATCTCGGCGATCCGGTTCTGCACCTTGTCGAGCGACTCGCGCACCGGCTCGACCAGCTGCTGGATGCTGAGCTGGCGCTTCTCGAGGTCGCCGCGCGCCGCCTGCTGCAGGGTTTCGAACTGCGAGCGCGCGAGGTCGATGAATTGCTGGTTGTTGGCCTTGAGCGACTCGGCGGCGAGCGCGCGGAACACGTCGGTGAGCCGCGCCTGGGCACTGTCCAGCAGCTGGCGCTGCTCGACGAGCGCCCGGCCCTGGGCCGTAAGCTCGGTGTCGAGCGCCTGGCGCGCCTCGCCGAGTCGGCGGGTCTCGGCGCGCAGCGCGCTGAGCTCGGCGTCGCGACTGGCGACGTCATCCTTGAGGCCCTCGAGCTGGCGGGCGGTGGCCTCCGCGGCGGTGCGCAGGCCGGTCTCGGTGAGCAGGCGCTCCTCGAGCGCGGCGGCGCGACGGGCGCCGCCGAGCAGGTAGCCGACGGTGCCTGCGGCGAGGGCGGCGGCGAGGGCGATCAAGAGGAGCGAGGTCATGGGTGCAGTGTACTTTGCGGCGCGGGCGCCGGCATGGGCGCCGGGCGCTCAAGACCCGGGCGGTCCGGCCGATAACCGCCGCAGGGAACCTCCGCAAGCAAGGCCCGCAGGATATGTCGACTCCCAATCCGCTTCCGACCGCGCCGCACCTCACCACGACGACGCTGACGCCGTTCGACCTGACCCGCAAGCTCGCCACCGAGCTCGCCGCGGGGGAGGTCCGGCTGCCGTCGTTCCCGGATGTCGCCGAGCGCGTCCAGCGGGTGCTCGAGGACGAGCGGGCGACCCCGGCGCAGATCGGCAAGGTCCTCGGCGCCGACGCCGCGCTCGCCGCGCGCGTGCTGCGCATCGCCAATTCGGCCGTCTTCAACCCGTCGGGCAAGCCCATCACGGACCTTCCGACCGCGGTCAGCCGGCTTGGCTACGAGCTCGTGCGCTGCGCGGCGACGTCCTTTGCGCTCAGGCAGATGAAGATCGTCGATGCCGACAGCGCGCTGCGCCCGCAGCTGCAGGAGCTGTGGCGCAAGGGCACGCTCGTGGCCGCGATCGGCTACGTGGTCGCGCGCGAGACGCACGCGGCGAGCCCCGACGAGGCGCTCGTCGCGGGCCTCTTGCACAACATCGGCCGCCTGTACCTGGTGGTGCGCGGCCAGTCGCTGTCGATGGCGGTCGCGGAGAGCGACATGTGGGACCAGGTGCTGCACGACTGGCACCCACGCATCGGCAGCGCCATCCTCGAGCACTGGAAGTTCCCGCAGCGCATCGTCAGGGCAGTTGCCGACCAAAATGCCTGGGACCGGCCGACCGCCGGCGGCAGCCGCCTGACCGACGTGCTGATCGCCGCCACCTCGCTCGTGCCGTGCGTCTTCTACCGCCAGCTGCTCGACGACACGGTGACCTCGGTGGCGCCGTTCAAGCGCCTTGGCCTGACGACCGAGGACTGCAACGGGCTGCTCGCCGCGACCGCCCCGCAAATCAACGGCCTGCGGGACGCGCTAACCGCCTGACCGGGCGCCGGGCGCCGTGGCGTACGCCGCGGACGCTCGCTTGCTAGACTCGCCTCCGGGCCTGTAGCTCAACGGTTAGAGCAGGGGACTCATCGACCCGACGGGTCGGGAAGGTGCCTTCGCGCGGTAACGCGCGAAGTGGACGGGATGAATTCAGGGAACCCTGACCGGGTCCGCGCGGATCTGATGGCAACCCTGAGCCAAGCCGGCGGTGCACCGCCGGAAGGTGCAGAGACTACCTGGGGGCTGGGTTCGCCCGAGTGCCCTTGATAACAGGCAGGAGCGTCCCGCACCCGAACGACGCGCCGCAGGACGGGGCGGCCGAGCGAGGGTGAAGAGATAGTCCACTCCCGCGGGAAACCGCGGGGCAGAGTGAATCCCTTGGTTCTGGGTTCGAATCCCAGCGGGCCCACCATACATCGATCACGGGTCATCGCCCGGGTCGCAAGGAGCTCGGCAGTGGCGTGCACGATCGGCAAATGCACCGCGAGCGCGAGCGGCACCGGCCGATGAGCATGGCGTGGGCACCGCGGGCAGTGCAGACGGCCGGCGCACCGGTCCGGGCGCTGGCAGACCTGCTGGTGCGGCGCGACGGGCCGCACGCCCGCGCCTTCGAGAACCTCATCCTGGCACTGATCGCCCTCAGCATCCTGTCCGTCGGCATGGAGGCCGTGGGCGGCCTGCCCGGATGGGCGATACAGGCGCTGCGGATCGAGGAGATCGTCGTTGTCGCGGTCTTCACGTTCGAGTACCTGCTGCGCATCGTGGCAGCGGAGAACAAGGTCGCGTTCGTCTTCAGCTTCTACGGCCTCGTCGACCTCTTGGCGATCGCGCCCTTCTACCTGACGGGCCTCGACCTGCGCTATCTGCGCACGCTGCGGGTGCTGCGGGTGCTGCGCGTCCTGAAGCTGCAGCGGCGCATCCTCGAAACCACGGTCGCAGAGCGTACCCGCGAGCTCGCCGACCGGCACGCCGCGCTGCAGCGGGCCCAGGCGCAACTCAATGCCGAGCTCGACGTCGCCCGCGCGCTGCAGATCGCGATCCTGCCGTCGACGTTCCCGGTGCGGCCGGGTTGCGACGGCGCGGCGCGAATGATCCCGGCGACCACGATGGGTGGGGATTTCTACGACTTCATCGAGCTGCCGGACGCGCGGATCGGGCTCGTCATGGCGGATGTGTCGGGCAAGGGCGTGCCGGCGGCGTTCTTCATGGCAGTGTCGCGTACCAACCTGCGCGAAACGGCCGCACACCATGCCGATCCCGGCGCCTGTCTGGCACGGACCAACGAGGTCTTGTGCGCGCAGAATCCGATGGATCTGTTCGTGACGGTGTTCTACTGCATCTTCGACCCGACGACCGGGGTGCTGCGCTACGCGAATGGCGGCCACAACCCGCCGCTAGTGCGGCGCGCCGACGGCTCGGTCGAGGCGCTCGGCGGGGCGGGCGGGCTCGTGCTCGGCGCGATGCCCGGCAGCGAGTACCCGGACCACACGGTGCAGCTCCGACCGGGCGATCGCCTCGTGCTCTACACCGACGGCGTGACCGAGGCCTTCAATCAGCTCGAAGAGCCCTATGGCCTGCAGCGGCTGATCGCCGAGGTCGGGGCGCACGGCGACGGGCCCGCCGCCGCCCTGGTCGAACGCATCTGCCAGAGCGTGACGACCTTCGCCGGGGCAGCGCCGCAATCCGACGACATCACCCTCACCGTGCTCGCGTGGCACGCGCCGTGAGTTCCGTCGGCATGCTTTCGTCCCGCTTCAGGCCCGCCGTTGCCGCGGTCGGTCGACCGCTGGGCGCGGACGGCGGGTCCGGGGTACGCGCATGAACATCCGCCTCGAAACACTTGGCCCGACCACGCTCGTGATCGCGGAGGGCCGGCTGGATTTCGCCGCCGCCGCCGCCTTTCAGGCGCAGATCGAGCAGCTGCTGGCGGGCGCTGCAACGGCGCCCGCGGCCGTGATCCTCGATTGCGCAGGGCTCGACTACGTCTCGAGCGCGGGGCTGCGCGTGTTCTTGCTGGCTGCGCGTGCCGCGCAGCGCACCGGCCGTTCGTTCGCGGTGTGTGCGCTCAAACCCGCGGTCCGCGACGTGTTCGATCTGAGCGGCTTCAACAAGATCATTACGGTACACGCGGACCGCACCGCGGCCCTCGCGCAGCCGTCAGCTCGACCCGCGTGAACGAGCGACGCACAACGGTGCCGAGCGACGCGGCGCAGCTGCCGGTGCTGACGCAGTTCATGCAGGAGTTCTGGTCGGCCGCCAGCCTGCCGGCCGCCGACGCATTCGGCTTCGAGCTCGCGCTCGAGGAAGTCTTCATGAACGTGGTGGCGCACGGCTCGCCGCCGGGGCAGGTGCCGCAGGTCGAGGTGTCGCTGGCGCTCGCCGACGGCGGCCTGACCCTAACGGTCGAGGACGACGGCCCGGCGTTCGATCCTCTGTCGGTGCCGGCGCCCAACGTCACCGCGAGCCTCGATGAGCGCCAGGTCGGCGGGCTCGGCGTGTATCTCGTACGCCAGATGATGGACGCGGTCAGCTACAGCCGCGTCGGGGCCCGCAACCGGCTGAGCATGACCAAACACTTGGCGCGCTAGCCGAGTCAGCCACCGTGGCGGGCCCGCCCGACCCGGGACCCGATGCAAGCGGCCGTGATTTCGCGTAGCGTGATGGTCAGCGGTGCGGCCACGGGGCGCACGGATCGATCAACGACGGCGGCCCGTACCGCCGTGCGGGTCACGCCCAGACCTCAGCTGAGAAGAACAGGCACATGTTCGAAATTTCGCTCGGCCCGGCAGGCGAGGTCGTGATGACGGGGCGGCTCGACGCCAGCCAGTGCGATGCCGCGCTCGGTTTCCTGAACGGGCTTCCCGAGCCGCGGGTCATCGATCTCGCCCGGCTCGAGTACGTCGCGAGCGCCGGACTGCGGGTGTTCCTGCTGACGCAGAAGCGGGTCAAGGGCGCCGGCGCAGGCCTCACGCTGATCAACGTCAGCCCGCAGATCCACGATATCTTCCGCTACGCTGGCTTCGACCGGATCATCGACATCACCCGGGCGGCGGGCTAGCGGATCGGCGTCCGCGACCCGATGCAGGCCGACCCTACGAAGCTCGTTGTCGCGAGGATCCTGCTCTGCTGGCGCGACCCTTGGGGCCGCCGGTGAGCGTCGCGCTGCTGGTGCGCGCGCCGATCGCGCTCGTGCCGGTGCTGCTGTTCCTTGCGGCGCTCATGCATGGCGACAGCTACAAGCTGCTGCGGCTGAGGACGGTGCTGGCCATGGTTGCTGCCGGCGCACTCGCGGCCGGCGCGGGGTATGTCGCCAACATCTATGCGTACGCGCGGTTCGCCGGGGACCTCCAGGATTACGCACGCACCGTATCGCCGTGGATCGAGGAATCGCTGAAGGCGGTCGTGCTCGTGTACCTCATACGCACGCGGCGCGTCGGGCTACCGGTGGATGCCGGCATCGCCGGTTTTGCGATCGGCACCGGCTTCGCACTGGTCGAGAATCTCTACTACCTCGGGTCGCGGCCGGAGACGGCGCTCGCGGTGCAGGTCATCCGCGGCTTCGGCACGGCGATCATGCACGGCGGCACGGCGACGGTGCTGGCGATGGTCTCCGTCACGCTCTACGAGCGGCGGCCGAACGGCGGCGTGCAGCTGCTGCTGCCGGGCTTCCTGGCGGCGGTGGCGCTGCACACCGGATTCAACTACCTGCTGGGGCAACCGAAGGTCGCGACGCTCGCGACTCTGCTGGTGCTGCCGCTGGTGATCTATCTCGTCTTCCAGCACAGCGAGCGCACGCTGCGAGTTTGGCTCGACGAGGACCTCGACTCCAAGGTGCAGCTGCTCGAGTTGATCAACAGCGGTACCTTTCTCGACAGCCACAAGGGCCGCTACCTGCAGTCGCTGCGCGACCGATTCCGTGGCGAGGACCTGGCCGACATGCTGTGCCTGCTGCGGCTGCATGGCGAACTCGCGCTGCGCGCCAAAGGCGTGCTGCTGCTGCGCGAGACCGGCATGGACGAGCCGCCGCTGGACGAGGAGACGCGCGACAAGCTCGCCGAGCTCGCGCAGCTCGAACGGGCGATTGGCAGAACCGGCATGCTCGCGCTGCGTCCACTGATGATGGCGACCGGCAAGGACATCTGGCAGCTCAAGCTGCTGCGGCAGTAGCCCGGTCGAGTCCGACCCACAGGCCAAGACGGAGGGCACGGGAGAATTCCCGGACTCTGCGTGAAGGCCCCGGGGACCTCTGGATCCACGTGCAGCCGACCCCCTGCCATTCCACTATGATGTGGACCATTCGACAACGCTGCCTGGCCCGAACCGGGCGACGATCCACCGGGCAAGCGGCGTCAGACGGGGGGCGACGGTGGAAATTCCCGCGACCGGGTGCGCCGCAATGGCGTACGCGAGCCTGATGCGTCCGGCCGGGCCCAACTTTTCTGGGCGTCGCGTGTAATTGTGGATAAGTACAGCGACTTGGACCTGGTGGAGCGCTGCCGGGGCGGCGACCGAGCCGCCTTCACGGACTTGGTGATCCGTTACCAGCGGCAGGTCTACAACGCGGCGTTCTGGGTGCTGCGCAGAGCCGAAGATGCGAATGACATCACCCAGGAAGTGTTTCTCAAGGTTGCGGAGCGGCTGGATGACTACGACCCGCGATTCAAGTTCTTCAGCTGGATCTACCGGATCACAGTCAATGAATCACTTAACTTGCTGCGCCGCAACAACCGGGAACAAGCGCTGGATGACGGGCTCGAGCTCCCGGCAGCGGACAGCGACGACCCGGAGCGGCAGGCGGGCGATGCGCAGCTTTCCCAGCGCATCCGGACCGCAATCATGCGCATGACAGCGAACGACCGGACCGTGCTCGCACTGCGGCATTTTTCCGAATGCAGCTACGAAGAGATCGGACAGATCCTGGATCTGGACGAGAAGACGGTGAAATCGCGCTTGTTTGAGGCGCGACAGCGCCTGCGCAGCTCGCTTGCAGACTTACGGACGAACTGACATGAACCACTCCGAGCTGACGCGCCTGATGCACGAGGTCCTCGACGGTGCTGCTTCCGAGGACGAGTCGCGCGAGCTCTATCGACTGATGGCGGCAGAGCCGGCGGCCCGCGCCCAGTTCGATGAGCTGCGGCGCCTGTTCGACGGGCTCAACGCGATGCCGAAGGCCTGCCCGCCGGAGGCGCTGGTCGCCGCGGTCATGGCCAGAACGCCCGGCGGGACCCCGAGGCGCGCTCGGCTGGCCCAACTTTTTTCGCGGCGGCGTGTACTTAGTCCATATTCGACAAGCGCCCGGGGGAGTCCCCCGGATCGAACACACAGAATTTCGCGAGATAACGGGTTTGGATCGTCCATAAGGAATGAACACATGAGCGCACAGAAGTGGGGATTCTCCGGCAACCGAAAGCTCTGGGTCGGTGCCGGTGTCGCAGCGGCAGTCGTTGTCGCCGTGGTCGCGTACCTGGACGTGCCGCCCGCGCTGGATACGGCTGGCACGATCGTGCCCGCGCAGCGATTTCGCGCCGCGCAGCCCGGAGCTGGCGACGTAAACGGCGCAGGGTCGGGCAGCGCGATGCAGGGCTCGCAGTCCGGACTGCCCGGTGCGGGCAATGCTGCCAATGCGGCCAACGCCGCTACCAACTCGGGCTCTAATTCGGGTGCCAACTCCGGCGCGAACTCGGGTGCCAACTCCGGTGTGAACTCGGGTGCGAACTCGGGTGTGAACTCGGGTGTGAACTCGGGTGTGAACTCGGGTGCGAACTCGGGTGCGAACTCGGGTGCGAACTCGGGCGCGAACTCGGGCGCGAACTCGGGCGCCAACTCCGGTGTGAATTCGGGCGCTAATTCGGGTGCGAACTCGGGTGCGAACTCGGGTGCGAACTCGGGTGCGAACTCGGGTGCGAACTCGGGTGCGAACTCGGGTGCCAATTCCGGTGTGAACTCGGGTCACAACTCGGGCGCTAATTCAGGTGCGAACTCGGGTGCCAATTCCGGTGTGAACTCGGGTCACAACTCGGGCGCTAATTCGGGTGCGAACTCGGGTGCCAATTCCGGTGTGAACTCGGGCGCTAATTCGGGCGCTAATTCGGGTGCGAACTCCGGTGCTAACTCCGGTGCCAACTCGGCTGCTAATCACTAACAGCGAACAACTCCAAAATAACGCGTTGAGTCATGAGGGGGCGCGGGAACGCCGCGGCCCCGTGACAGCCCTCAACACACAATGACCGCCGGCTTCCGAGCCGGCGGTTTGCTCTTGGGGGGATACTGGATCCTGTCCTGGCGACAGTTACGGGGACCTGGGTTCGGAGGAACTGAATGCGAGGCCGCCTTTGGTGCCTTTCGCTGACCTTGGTAGCGACGTTAGCCGCCGCGGATGGCAGCCCCGTCGGCATCTCAGGCGTCGAAACCAAGGATCTCCGGCTCCTCTATTACGACGGCTTGAGCTACCTCGAGCCGCACGCAGTGCGCACGTTCACCAACTCGCTCGAGTGGCAGCGGCGAATGTTCGAATGGGTCCCTTCCGAGCGCCAGACGATCTGGCTGCGGGACTTCGCCGATTACGGAAACGCCTACGCCGATTCCGCGCCGCACGACCGCCTGATGTTCGACGTCGCGCCGCTGGCCCACACCTTCGAGACCTTTCCCGCGAGTGAGCGCATGTACTCGCTCATGAACCACGAAATGATTCACATGGCCCAAGGCGACGTCGCCAGCGAGCAGGATCGACGTTGGCGAAAGCTCTTTCTCGGCAAGATTGCCGCGCAGGGGAGTAATCCCGAGTCGCTGCTCTACAGCTATCTCACCGTCCCGCGCTACACGGCGCCGCGCTGGTGGGCAGAAGGCAGCGCCGTCTTCTTCGAGACCTGGATGAGCGGGGGTCTCGGGCGCGCGCAGGGCGGCTACGACGAGACGGTGTTTAGGGCGATGGTGCGCGACGACACCCATTTCTACGATCCGCTGGGACTCGCCTCACAGGCGTCAAAGGTCGATTTCCAGGGCATGGGAACCGCGTACCTCTACGGCACGCGGTTCACGAGTTGGCTTGCCTACACCTATACACCGGAGAAGGTCGTCGCCTGGACCCGGCGCGACGAAGGCAGCAAGCGCTACTACGCCGACCAATTCCAGCAGATCTTCGGTACCTCGCTGGATAAGGCCTGGCAGGACTGGATCGCATTCGAGCACGATTTCCAGCGACGCAACCTCACCGAGGTCCGCAAATTCCCAATCACACCGGACCACCGGCTGGTCGGGCACTCCCTCGGGTCGGTATCGCGGATGTATTACGAAGAGTCCACCGGTACGCTGTATGCAGGCGTCCGCTACCCAGGGACCCTCGAGCATGTCGCGGCGCTGAACATACGCGACGGAAGCATTCGACGGCTGGCCGACATCAAGGGCGGCATGTCTTACCGGGTCACGTCGCTGGCCTATGACCCGGCCGGCAAGACGGTCTTCTTCGTCAACGACAATCTTTCGCTGCAAGGTGGTCGATCCATTCTTGCGGTCGACGTCCAAACCGGCCGGCAGCGGATGTTGCTGCAGCACGTGCGGATCGGTGACATTGTCTTCAACCCGGCCGATAGGTCTTTGTTCGGCGTCCGCCAGGAGAACGGCCTCGCGACGCTCGTCCGCATTCCATACCCCTATACCCGCTGGTTTCGCGTGTATACGTTTCCGTACGAGCACGTGCCGACCGATCTCGACATCTCGCCCGACGGACGTTTGCTGTCGGCGACCATGAGCGAGGACAACGGTGACCAGTATCTTCGCGTGTGGCAGCTCGACAAGATCCTGGCCGGTGACGTGAAGCCGATCTCTGAATACCGGTTCGGCCAGTCGATTCCGGAGGGATTCGTGTTTTCTCCCGACGGCCGGTACCTGTACGGCAGTAGCTACTACACCGGCGTCTCGAACATCTTTCGCTACGAAGTCGCGACCGGCGAGGTCGAGGCGGTATCGAACGCCGAGACCGGGTTCTTCCGCCCGGTGCCGCTCGCCGACGGCCGGCTCATCGTGTTGACGTCAACCGGTGCAGGCTTCGTGCCGACGATTATCGAGCCGCAACCACTGAAGGACGTCAGCGCGATCACCTTCCTCGGCGCCGAGCTCGCGGAGAAGTACCCCGTCGTCAAGACGTGGCAGGTGTCGGCGCCCGGTGCGGTCGACGACGAGACGCTCGTGACGTCGCGAGGGCCGTACGTGCCGCTGCGCAGCCTCGAGCTCGACGGTGCCTATCC
Source organism: uncultured Pseudomonadota bacterium (assembly GCA_963727685.1). Lineage (GTDB taxonomy): Bacteria > Pseudomonadota > Gammaproteobacteria > Steroidobacterales > Steroidobacteraceae > CAIKZZ01. Next base: position 470,329 of record CAVSGY010000009.1, on the reverse strand, counting down.
CGTGCTGCAGGGCTATAAGAACACGGCCGGATTCGGCTACCACGCCAACATCGCCGATCCGCTGGAGTTCGCGAACCTCGGTATCACCGCGGCCTACACGCCCGAAGCGAAGCTGCCGGGCGACGAGCGCGCCCACGTGGACATCACCGGCCGCTATCAGTTCTGGCACGCCGAGTTGGCGTGGAACCGGCCCGATTTCTACGACCTGTTCGGCCCGACCGAGCGCAGCCGCAAGGGCTTCGCCGCCAAGCTCGGCTACGACAAGATCCTGATCTGGGACCTGCCGCAGGAGCTGCATCTGCTGTTCGACGTTGCCTACTACGACAAGATCGACACCTTGCCGGGCGCGCAGAACGTCATGACGAACTTCACGGTGCTCGAGACCGCCAAGGTGGGGCTGCACTACACGAACGTGCAGCGCTCGCTCGGCGCGGTCGACGACGAGAAGGGCCTCACCTGGGCACTCATCTACCAGGACAGCCACGTGCCAGGCGAGTCAGCGCCGCAGGTTCGCGGCGACCTCAATCTGGGCTTCGCACTGCCGCTGCCGCACTCGTCGCTGTGGCTGCGCAGCGCCGCCGGCGCCGCCAACGGCGAGCGCGACAGCGCGATCGCCAACTTCTACTTCGGCGGCTTCGGCAACAACTACCTCGACGACAAGTCGATCAAGCGTTTCCGGGACTACGACTCGCTGCCGGGATTCCAGATCGACGAGCTCAGCGCGCTCAACTTCGTGCGCGAGATGGCGGAGTGGGACCTGCCGCCGTATATCTTCGAGTCGGCGGGCACGCCGGGCTTCTACCTGACGTGGCTGCGAACGTCGCTGTTCGCGGCGGGCCTGTGGTCGGACCCCGGCAATGCGGCCGAGCGCGCGCGCTATACGAGCACAGGCGCGCAGGTGGACCTGAGCTTCAGCGTGCTGCACCGCTATACGATGACGCTGTCGGCGGGAGTCGCCGCTGGCTTCCAGGGATCCCGGCACAGCGGCGACGAATGGATGGTCTCGCTCAAGATCATGTGACGGCCGGCCGCGAGCAGGCTTCGATTCGTCACCCCGCAGATGGCGGCCGCGCGTTCAGCTAGCTGTGAAGTCTCAGGACGTTATTCCTGGTTGAAGGGTTGCCCATTCGGGGACATCCGATGAAGCTTTTGGTTACCAGGCCGAAAGTTACAAAGGAGCCCCGAATGGACGTGCATCAGAATGCAAGGCTGACGTTTGCCTGTCGAGTCCTGCTCGTGGAGCGGGTGTTGGCGGGCCGCCCGAAGGTCCAGGCGGCTCGGGAGCTGGGGATTTCGACCAAGACGGCAGACAAGTGGCTGAGGCGGTATCGGGAGCTGGGCCGAGACGGCCTGCACGATCGCCGCTCTCGTCCGCATCGATCGCCATCAGCCACCGCAGAGGTCCTCAGAACGGCGGTGGTGGCGCTACGCCGGCAGCGGATGACGCTGATCGCGATCGCCACGCAGCTGGGCCTGTCACGCGCGACCGTCGCACGGATCGCCAAGGCGGCGGGGCTGGACCGCCTGTCAAAGCTCGAGCCGGCACCGGTTTATCGCCGCTATGAGCGCGCCGAACCCGGTGAGCTGTTGCATCTGGACGTGAAAAAGCTGGGTCGCATCATCAAGGTCGGCCATCGCATCACCGGCGACAGGCAAAGCTCGAACACCGGCCCGGCCAAGGGTTGGGAGTATCTGCATGTGGCGATCGACGACGCCTCACGCGTGGCCTACGTCCAGCTCCTGCCCGACGAGGCCGCCGACTGCACCGTCGCCTTCCTGCGAGCTGCGGTGGCGTACTACGCCGGCCTCAACGTCCGCATCAAGGGCGTCTACACCGACAATGCCAAGGCCTACCGTGGCCACGACTTCGCCAACGCCTGTGCCCAGCTCGGCCTCAGCCATCACTACACCAAGCCCTATACCCCTCGCACCAACGGCAAGGCCGAGCGCTTCATCCAAACCTGCTTGCGCGAGTGGGCTTATGCTCGTGCCTATCACCACTCGTACCAACGTCGGGATGCCCTCCCAACTTGGCTACACGGCTACAACTGGCATCGACCCCACATGAGCCTCGCCGGTCAGCCCCCGATCCATAAACTCCGCCTCAACAGGAACAACCTGTTGAGACTCCACAGCTAGCCGCGCTCGCGCCCAGGCGCCGCCGCCGGCAGTACGTAGTCCTTGTACTGCGCGCGCAGCGTCAGCTTGTGGACTTTGCCGGTGGCGGTCATCGGCAGCGAGTCGGCGAACACGACGTCGTCCGGCAGCCACCAGCCCGCGACCTTGCCCTTCATGAAGTCGAGCAGCGCGGCGCCGTCGAGCGTGCTGCCCGGCCTGCGGACGACGATCAGCAGCGGCCGTTCCTGCCACTTCGGGTGGCTGACGCCGATCACCGCCACCTGCAGTACCTCGGGGTGGCCGGCGGCGATGTTCTCGAGCGCGATCGAGCTGATCCACTCGCCGCCCGACTTGATGACGTCCTTGGAGCGGTCGGTGAGCGCGATGTGGCCGTGCGGATCGATCGTGGCGACATCGCCGGTCTTCAGCCAGCCGTCCGCGTCGAGCGCATCGCCACCCTCGCCCTTGAAGTAGCCCGAGGCGACCCACGGCCCCTTGACGCGCAGGTGCCCGAAGGCGACGCCGTCGTGGGGCAGCGGCCGCTCGTTGCCGTCGACGATCCGGTAGCGGACTCCGCACAACGCCCGCCCGGACTTCATGCGCCGGTCGATGCGCTGCTCGAAGGGCAGGTCGGCGCTGCCGGGCTCCATGGTCGCCAAGCTCCCGGCGACCGCCTCGGTCATGCCCCACGCCTGCATCAGCTCGACGCCGTAATCGTGCTCGAGCTTCTCCACCAGCGACCGCGACGGCGCCGACCCCGAAGACACCGTCAGGCGCAGCTTGGAGAAGCGCTGGCGCGTGCGGTCGAGCCACTCGGTCAGGATGATCCACATGCTCGGCACGGCGCAGGTGATCGTGACGCCTTCACCCTCGATCAGCTCGTAGAGCTTCTCGGGCTCGTAGTGGCGGCCGGGCAACACGAGCTTCGCACCCACCATCGGCGCCACATACGGGATGTGCCAGGCGTTGGCGTGGAACATCGGCGCCATCGGCATCATCGCTTCGCGCGAGCCGTTGCGGGCGCCGACGCCGATCATGCCGTTGACCAGCATCGACGACAGTACCGCCGAGCGGTGCGAGTAGACGACGCCCTTCGGGTTGCCGGTGGTCCCGGACGTGTAGCAGATCGTCGAGGCCGCGCGCTCGTCGAATTCGGGCCAGGCGTAGTCGCCCGACTCCGCGGCGAGCAGCTCCTCGTAGCAGAGCAGGCCGCCGAGCGTGGTCCTGGCCGGCATGCGCTCGCGCGGCGTCAACATCACGTAGTGGCGCACGCTCGTCAGGCGCGGCGCGAGCTGCTCGGCGATCGGCAGCGTCGCCGCGTCGACGAGCAGCAGCCGGTCCTCGGCGTGGTTGATGATGTAGACGAGCTGCTCGGCGAACAGCCGCGGGTTGATCGTGTGCAGCACGGCGCCGGTACCCGACACGCCGTAGAACAGCTCGAAATGCTGATGCGTGTTCCAGGCCAGGCTGCCGACGCGATTGCCGGCGGCGACGCCGAGGCGCGCCAGTGCCTGCGCCAGCTGCTTGGCGCGGCGGCCGGTCTCGCCGTACGTCGTACGGTGCACGTCGCCCTCGATCGTGCGCGCGACGATCGCGGTGTCCGCGTGGTACGTCGATGCGTGGTCGATCATCGCCGACAAGAGCAGCGGCACGTCCATCTGCAGCCCTGGCAACATGCTCGGTCCCCTTCTCTAACTGCTCGCGCGCCTGGCCGGGTCGCGGCCGAGCGGCGGCGCCTCAGCGGAGCGGCAGCCCGCCGAGCGCGGTACGGATGGCGCGGCCGACGAGATCGACGATCTCGGCGAGTTCCGCGGTGGTGGCGTTGAACGGCGGCGCGAGAAGGATCGCGTCGCCGCGGACGCCGTCGACGTTGCCCGAGAGCGGGTAGCACATGAGCCCGGCGTCGACCGCCGCGCGGCCGATGCGGCCGGCGAGCCCGAGCGCGGGCGCGAACGGCTCCTTCGTGGCGCGGTCCGCCACGAACTCGATGCCGATGAAGAAGCCGCGACCGCGGATGTCGCCCACCGCCTCAAGGTCGCCGAGCTCGCGGCCGAGGGCCGCCATCAGGCGCGGGCCCTCGGCGGCGACGCGCTCCACGAGCCGGTCGCGCGCGACGATCGTCTGTACGGCGACGCCGGCGGCGCAGGCCGCGGTGTGGCCGGTGAAGGTGTGTCCGGTCAGCGGTCCGCCGTCGGCGGCATCGATGACCTCGGCGACGCGCCGGTGGTAGACGGCGGCGCCGAGCGGCAGGTAGCCGCCGCCGAGGCCCTTGGCGATCGAGAAGACATCGGGCTCCACGCCGTCGTGCGCGAGCGCGCGCCAGCTGCCGCAGCGGCCCGAGCCGCACATGACCTCGTCGGCGATCATGAGCACGCCATGGCGGTCGCAGACCTCGCGCACCAGCGCCGCGTAGCCGTCGGGTGCGGGCACGGCGCCGCCGGCCGCGCCGACCACCGGCTCAAAGATGAACGCCGCGACGCGCTCGGCACCGAGCCGCAAGATCTCTGCCTCGAGCTCCGCGGCCGCGTGGCGCGCGAGCTCGGCCGGGGCGACGCCGGCGGGCGGCCGGTAGGCGTTGACGCTGGCGACGAACGAGGCTTCCACGAGCGCGCCCTCGAAGGGCGCGCGCCGCACCAGGAAGTCCGACACGGCGAGCGCGCCGAGCGTGTTGCCGTGCCACGAGCGGCGCCGCGCGATGAAGCGCCGGCGCGTGCGCTCGCCGCGTGCGCTGTGGTACTGGAGGGCGATCTTGAGTGCCGACTCGACGGCCTCCGAGCCGCCCGAGACGAACACCATCGCGCCGTAGCGCGGGCCCGCCGCGGCGGTGATCAGCGCCTCAAGCTGCTCGAGCGGGTCGCTGGTGAACGAGTAGCGGTAGCCGTGCGCGATGCGCTCGAGCTGCTGCGTGATCGCGGCGTTGACCTCGGCGTTGCCGTGGCCAAGGCAGAACACGGCCGGGCCCCCGGAGGCGTCCAGGTAGCGGCGCCCGGCGCTGTCGTAGACGTAGGCGCCCTTGCCCGAGGCGACGCGCGGCAGTCGCGCGCCGGCCCCGAGGCTCGACGGGCTCCAGGCGGGATCGCGGTGCCGCACGCGCTAGGCGAGCCCGGCCGAGGCGAGCGGCAGCGCGCGGACGCGCTTGCCGGTGGCCGCGAACACGGCATTGGCGAGCGCCGGGGCCACGAGCGCCACCGAAGGCTCGCCGATGCCGCCCGGCGCCTCGCTGCTGTCGAGCAGCCCGAGGTCGAGCTCGGGCATCTGGTTCAGGCGCAGGACGCGGTAGTTGTCGAAGTTGGACTGCTTGACATTGCCGCAGCCGAACTTGGTGCCGGTGAGCCCGAGGTGGTCGCGCAGCACCCATAGCAGCGGCGTCTCTGGCGTCGCGTCGGTCTCGAGAGTCTGGCCGTTCACTTTGAGCGTCGTCATGCGCCCCCTGAATTCGATACGCGGCAGCCCGACGGCGCCGCGCGTCGGCGAATGCTACCCGCACCGCGGGGTCGAGGTCGATCAGCTGCGCGGTGGGTACGCGGCGGTGCCGGGCGGAGCGCCGAGCAGCGCCGGGGAGTGGGCGCCGAGCGGGGCGGCGACGGAGACGAGGGCAGCGGCGGCGAGCTAGACGCGACGCAGGGTGTGGTGGCTCATGGCGTGATGCTCGATGGTGGGGAGGCCGGCGGTCCGCGGGCGGCGGCGGGCTCCTCTGCTGGCCGCCGCCCGGCGGGTACGGCAGAGCATGAGCCAGGGCACGGGGCGCGGAATTCGAAGGCCTGAAGCCTCGTTCAGAAAAACTGAACCTTGTCAGGGGCTGCGGCCGCCGCGCTTGTGGCGGCGGGGGGCGCTCCGGTAAGGTCGCCCCCGTGAACAGCCGGGCCACCTCCAACCGGGCGGCAAGGCGCCGGTGGGCGGGCCTCCTGGCACTGGGCGCGATCTTCTGGATCGCCCAGCTGCAGGGACTCTCCCACCTCGTCAGCCACCTCGGCCGCGACCACGCGGCGCCGCACGCGCTCGTCTGCGGCGACTGCGTCGCCTCGGCCGATGCGGGCGCGGCGCCGGTCAGCGCGCTGGCGGTTCCGGCGCTGCTCGCGCCGACCGACGCCATGCCGGTGCGCTCCGTGCTGCCGCGGCGCGACGAGGCGCTCGTCACCGCCTACCGCTCCAGGGCCCCGCCCCCGACTCTGATCTGACCGCCGACCGATCGGCCGCCCGCGGGCGGCCGTGAGGCGTTCCGCATCATTTCGGAGTCTCGCACCATGCTCAGTTTTCGCCCCATGGCCGGCCTGGCCGTCGGGAGCCTGCTCACCCTCACCATCGGCGGCGTCGCCCTCGCCGAGGCACCGGCCGCGAGCGACGACGAGCCGGCGCTGCTGACCGAGGTGCAGGTGACCGCGCGCCGCCTGGACGCGGCGCGCAACGCCCTGATGCCGGAGATCGGCGCGAGCGAGTACCGGCTCAACGTCGACGACATCAAGAATCTGCCGCTCGGCGACTCGACGCCCCTCAACCAGGTGCTGCTGCGCGCGCCCGGCGTCACGCAGGACTCGTTCGGCCAGCTGCACATCCGCGGCGACCACGCCAACATCCAGTACCGCATCAACGACGTGGTGATCCCGGAGTCGATCTCGCTGTTCGGCCAGGCGCTCAATCCGCGCTTCGCGAGCGAGATCAACCTGATGACCGGCGCGCTGCCGGCGCAGTACGGCTACCGCACGGCCGGCGTCGTCGACATCCACACCAAGGGCAGCGACTACAAGGAGGGCGGGCAGCTCAACCTGCTCGTCGGCTCGCAGCAGCACGAGGAACTGAGCGGCGAGGCGAGCGGCAACGAGGGCGCGCTGTCGTTCTACGCCACCGCCGGCTACGTCGGCGACAACCTCGGCATCGAGAACCCGATGCCGACCACAAGCGCGCTGCACGACCACACCGACGAGTGGAACGGCTTCGGCTACTTCTCCTACGTACTGCCCGGCGAGTCGCGCCTGTCGCTGATGCTCGGCGAGTCGAACGACACCTTCCAGATCCCCAATGTCGTCGGCACGGTGCCGGCCTATCAGCCGCCCGGCGTCGTCGTGCCGCCCTCCGCGGCGCTCGACCAGAACCAGCACGAGGGCAACCGTTTCGCGATACTCGCCTACGAGAACCCGGTCACCGACGCGCTGCACTACCAGGTCGCCATCTACGACCGCTTCACCGACGTCCACTACCGTCCCGATCCGGTCGGCGACCTCAACTACTCGGGCGCCGCCGGCGACGTGGCGCGCAGCAACCAGCGCTGGGGGCTGCAGTCCGACGCGGCCTGGAAGGCGAACGAGGCCCATACCCTGCGCTTCGGGCTGACGTACAACGACGAGGAAGCGATCTCCAACACCCGCACGACGGTCTACCCGCTCGACTCGTCCGGCGCCGTCGTCTACACGCCCGAGACGCTGATCGACGTGGCCGACGACCGCGTGCAGGTCTACGGCGCCTACCTGCAGGACGAATGGCATCCGCTCGAGCCGCTGACCGTCAACTACGGCGCGCGCTACGACCGTTACCTCGGGCTCACCACCGAGGACCAGCTGAGCCCGCGCCTCGGGCTCGTCGACGAGCTCGGCGGCGGCACGACGCTGCATGCCGGCTACGCGCGCTACTTCACGCCGCCGCCGACCGAGAAGATCAAGGTCGAGACCGTGGCGCTGTTCGAGGGCACCACCGGCGCGCCGCCCTCAACCGGCAACAGCCCGGTGCTGTCGGAGCGCAGCAACTACTACGACATCGGTCTGCTGACCAAGGTGACCTCGGCGCTGACGCTGGGCCTTGACGGCTATTACCGCCAGGTCCGCAATCTCATCGACGAGGGCCAGTTCGGCAGTGCGCTGATCTTCGCGCCGTTCAACTACGCGCAGGGCAAGATCGAAGGCGTCGAGTTCACGGCCAACTGGCGTGCCGACGGCACGAGCGCCTACCTGAACGTCGCCTCGGGCTCCGCCAAGGGCAAGGACATCGTCAGCGGCCAGTACAATTTCGCGCCCGCCGAGCTCGCGGCGATCGCCGGCCAGTACATCCACCTCGACCACGACCAGCGCCTAACCGCCTCGGGCGGCCTGTCGCAGACGTGGCGCGGCACGATGCTGACCGCGGATGCGCTGTTTGGCAGCGGCCTGCGGCGTGGCTACATCAACGGCGATCATCTGCCGTCGTACGTCACCGCCAACCTCGCCGCCCACCGCAGCTTCAACATCGGCGGTGTCGGCGCGCTCGACGCCCAGCTGTCGGTGCTCAACCTGCTCGACCGCGTCTACGAGCTCCGCGACGGCAGCGGCGTCGGCGTCGGCGCGCCGCAGTGGGGCATGCGGCGCACACTTTACGTCGGACTCAGCAAACCCTTCGGCCGCTAGGGAAGCTCTGCACAGGTGACGTTGGCTGAAGGATACTGCGTGCAGAAGGCAGTTGCCGTCAGGTTGCGAGGATTCGCATGAAGCAGACGACGTTTGCGTCGGCAGCGTGGGACAAGAAGGGCAAGGTGACGCGCCGGGAGCGGTTCCTGCAGGAGATGGACCGGGTGGTTCCGTGGGCGGGGATCCTGGCGTCTGATCGAGCCGCACTACCCGAAGGCCGGCAACGGCACGCAGCCCACGCCGATGGGGATGATGCTGCGGATCTACTTCATGCAGCAGTGGTTCAACCTGTCGGACCCGGCGATGGAGGATGCGCTGTACGACTCGGAGTCGATGCGGCGCTTTGCGGGGATCGAGTTGGTGGATGATGCGGTGCCGGACGAGTCGACGATCCTGCGCTTTAGGCACCTGCTGGAGCAGCACAAGCTGACGGAGCGGATCTTTGGCCTGGTGCGGGGGCTTCTGGAGCAGAAGCGGCTGCTGCTTGAAGTCCGGGACGATCGTTGATGCGACGATCATCGAGGCCCCGCCCTCGACCAAGAATGAAGCCAAGGCGCGCGATCCCGAGATGCGCCAGACGAAGAAGGGCAAGGACTGGCACTTTGGCATGAAGGCGCACGTCGGCACCGACCCGAACGGCCTGGTGCACAGCCTGGTGACGAGCGATGCGGCGCAGTCCGACGTCAGCCAGCTGCCGAAGCTGCTGCATGGCAAGGAGCGGGAGCTGTACGGCGACCAGGCCTACTGGAGTGAGATGCATCGGCACGCGGCCAAGGAACGTGGGGTCCGTTACCGCGTGAACCGCCGACCGCACCCGACCCGACCGTTGACCGAGTACGACCGCAAATTGAACCGCTTGCGCTCGGCGACCCGGGCCCGCGGCGAGCACGCGTTCCATGTGGTCAAGCGGCTGTGGGGCTTCACCAAGGTTCGCTACCGGGGCCTGGCGAAGAACACCGCCCGGCTGTTTACGATGTTCGCGCTCGCGAACCTGTACCTGGTCAGACGCCGCTTGGCACCGGCGTAGGAGACGTGTCGGTGCAGATCCGAACCGAGCGACAGCTGATCGGCCAAATACCCGCGGTTCGCCGCGGGCGATGCCGAATCCGCGCCTTCCGCGCTCGAAACGAATGATCAACTGCCTAAACCTCGCTCGCACAGCCGCCTGTGCAGAGCTTCCCTAGCGGGCGGGGCTGAGGCGCGGCGATGAGCGAACGCGACTACGTGCTCGGTACCCACGACGCGGAGCTCGAGCGCCTCGGGCTGCAGCACCGCCTGTGGCGGCCGCGCATGCTCGACGCGTGGCGCCGCGCGCGCATCGGCGCCGGGCAGACGGTAGTCGATGTCGGCGCCGGGCCCGGCTACGCGTCGGTCGATCTCGCCGAGATCGTCGGCCGCAGCGGCCGGGTGGTCGCGCTGGAGCGCTCGCGGCGCTTTCTCGATGCGCTCACCGCGCGCGCCGCGGCGCGCGGCCTCGCGCAGCTCGAGGCGGTCGAGATCGACGTCGTCAGCGGCGACTTCGGTCCGCTGGCGGCCGACGCCGCGTGGTGCCGCTGGCTGCTGTGCTTCGTCAGCGACCGCCGCGCGGTGTTGCGCCGCATCCGCGCCGCGCTCCGGCCCGGCGGCGTCGCCGTGTTCCACGAGTACATCGACTACCGCGGCTGGGTGCTGACGCCGCCGTGCCCGCCGCACGAGCGCTTCGTCGAGCAGGTGATCGCGAGCTGGCGCGCCGACGGCGGCGAGCCGGACGTCGGTCGCTACCTGGCCGCCGAGCTGCTCGAGGCGGGCTTTCGCGTCGAAAGCACGCGCCTGCACATCGAGATCCTCGAGCCCGGCGATCCGCTGTGGCGCTGGCCGATCGCCTACGTCGAGGTCGGCGCCGAGCGCTTCGTCGAGCTCGGCCTGATGACGGTGCCGCAGGCGCGCGAACTCACCGCAGCGGTCCGCGCCGCCGAGGCGCGGCCCGAGACCCGGATGATCACACCCGCCGTGCTCGAGCTGATCGCGCGCGTGCCCTGAGGGCGACGGTCAGGCGAGCTCGGGCGCGTTGAACTGCAGGGCCGCGAGCCGCGCGTACAGCGGGTTGCCGGCGGCGAGCTCGGCGTGCGTGCCGCTGCCGACGATGCGGCCGTGATCCATGACGACGATGCGGTCCGCCTTGAGCACCGTCGCGAGCCGGTGCGCGATGATGATCGTCGTCCGGCCGCGCATCAGGCGCTCGACGGCCTCCTGCACGAGGCGCTCGCTCTCCGCGTCGAGCGCGCTGGTGGCCTCATCGAGCAGCAGGATCGGCGGGTCCTTGAGGATCGCCCGCGCGATCGCGAGCCGCTGCCGCTGGCCACCCGAGAGCCGCAGGCCGCGCTCGCCGAGGAAGGTGTCGTAGCCCTGCGGCAGCGCGCTCAGGAAGCCGTCGGCGGCCGCGGCCTGCGCGGCCGCGACGATCTCGGCGTCGGTCGCACCCGGCCGGCCGTAGCCGATGTTCTCGCGGGCGCTGGCGCCGAACAGCACCGTGTCCTGCGGCACGAGCGCGATCTGGCGGCGCAGCTGCTCGGGGGCAAGCGTCGCGACGTCGACGCCGTCGATCGTCAGCCGGCCCGCGGCCGGATCGTAGAAGCGCAGCAGCAGCTGGAACGCCGTGCTCTTGCCGGCACCGGACGGGCCGACCAGCGCGACCGTCTCGCCGGCGGCGATCTCGAGCGTGAAGTCGTCGAGCGCGGCGGTCTCGGGGCGCGACGGATAGCGAAAGCTCACGTGCTCGAAGCGGATGCGCCGCTGCCGGCAGTCGGGCAGGCGCGCCGGCGCCGGCGGCGTGGCCACCGCCGGCGTCGCCTGCAGCAGCTCCGACAGGCGCTCCATGGCGCCCGCACCCCGCTGCACCTCGCCCCAGGTCTCGCTGAGCGCGGCCGCCGAGGCGCCGACGTACACGGCGTAGAGCAGGAACTGGCCGAGCTGGCCGCCGCTCATGCGCCCGGCGAGCACCTCGTGCGCGCCGAGCCACAGCACCACGGTGATCGCGCCGAATACCAGCGTCGTGCCGAGCGCTGTCAGCAGCGCGCGGATCCGCGTGCGCCGCACGCCGGTGACGAAGCCCGCCTCGACCGCCTGCGCAAAGCGCCGGCTCTGCAGCTCCTCGAGCGTGTAGGCCTGCACCGTCTGCACGGCGTTCAAGGTCTCGCCGGCGAGGCCGCTCGAGTCGGCGATCCGGTCCTGCGAGGCGCGCGACAGCTGGCGCACGCTGCGGCCGACCGCGACCAGCGGCACGATCACGAGCGGCAGCATGACGGCGAGCGCGGCGGTCAGTTTCGGGCTGGTCAGTGCCAGCATCACGAGCGCACCGGCGAGGCTCAGCGTCGAGCGCAGCGCGATCGACAGCGACGAACCGGCGATCGACTGCACCAGCGTCGTGTCGGTCGTCAGGCGCGACAGCACCTCGCCGGTGCGGGTTACCTCGTAGAAGGTCGGGTCCATGCGGATCACGCGCCGGTACACGGCGTCACGCATGTCGGCAACGATCCGCTCGCCGATCCAGGTCACATGGTAGAAGCGCAGTGCCGCGAAGCCGCCGAACGCGACCGCCGCGGCGAGGAAGCCGAGAAAATAGCGGTTGATCGTCGCGGCGCTGTTGGCGGCGAGGCCGTGGTCGATGAGCTGGCGGAGCGCGACCGGCAGGGCGAGCATCGCCGCCGCGGCGATGATGAGCGCGCCGAGCGCGAGCGCGACGCGGGCCCGGTACGGGCGGACGAACGGCCGCAGCGCGGCGAGCGGCTTGAGCGACCGGGCCTTCGGCCGGTCGGCGGCGGAGTCGGCCATCGTGGCTAGCGCCGGGCCGCGGCCGGCGCGGCGGGCCGCCGGCCGCGCGCGCGGCGGGCAACGGTCGGGAGAGCTTGCGGGCGCTGCGCCATCACGGGCCTCGGCGACGTCGGGGCCCGTAGTGTACCGATGCGCGGCCTACCGGCTCGGGGCGACCGGCGTACGGCGCCGCCGGCGGGCGGCGAGCCCGAGCAGCGCGCCGAGCGCGACGGTGCCGGCGTCGAGCGCGCCGCCGCCGCCGCCACTGGCCGGCGCGCTGACCGACAGCGTCGCCAGGCCCGTCGCTGTGCCGCCGGAGCCGGTACAGGCGAGCGAGTAGCTCAGCGAGCTGGTGGTCGCATTCGGCGTCAGCGACTGCGAGCCACTCGTGGCCTCGCTCCCACTCCACGAGCCGCTGGCGGTGCAGGCGATCGCGTTACTGGATGACCAGGTGAGCGTCGCGCTCTGGCCGGGCGTGATCGATGCGGGTGCGATGCTGATCGCCACGGTCGGGGCGGGCGGCGAGACCGCGGCGAGGCACGCCCGTGAGCCGGCGCTGGCCGGCGCGGTGCTCGTCGCCGCGCTCGGCCCGACCACGATCGTCGCCGTGTCCTGCGCACCCGCATCGTCAGTGACGACGAGCCGGACGGTGATCGTGCCGCTCGCCGGCGCGCTCAGCGAGGTGGCGGCGGACGTTGCCGAGGTGAGCGCGGCGGCGCCGCCGGAGCTGTTCGCGGTGATCGCCCAGGCGTAGCTCGCCACGCTGTGGCCGCAGGCCGCCGCGCTGCCCGCCGCGTTCAGCTGCACGGTCTGACCGGCACCGATCGTCGCCGGCGCCGCGATCGCGGCGATCGGCCGCAGGGCCTGGTCGACCGCCCCGAGCGCGTCGGCCAGGCCGGCGCCGCAGGTCGTCGTCGAGCAGTTGCACTCGATCGCCTGCGACGTGTCGCTGAAGCCGGTCGGCAGCTGGCACATCGGCACGCCGGCGATCGCCGGGAAGGCATCGGTACCGGCCCGCAGCCGCGCGAGCAGCTGCGACGGCGACAGGTTGCCGTTGACGCTGAGCATCAGCGCCGAGATACCCGAGACGATCGGCGCCGAGAAGCTGGTGCCGACGTTGTAGTTCATCTGGTCGGTGTAGCTGTTCGTACCCGGCGTCGTCGTGCCGAGGTTCGTGGTCGTGTCAATCGAGAACAGGCACGGCAGCCCTGGCGCGTTGTTGACGCAGTTGCCGGCCGGCGCGGCCAGCGCCGCTTGGCCGCCGAGGCTCGAGTAGCCGACCTTGCTGCCGACGTGGCGGACGCCGACGACGCCGATCGCACCGGGGCAGTTCGCCGGCTCGTCGAGCGGGCCGCCCTCGTTGCCGGCCGAGACGACCACGACCGCGCCGCGCGCCGCGACCTGGCTGATCGCGTCCGGGTAGCCCGAGCCGCAGGCGTTGGCGCTGCCGAGGCTCATGTTGAGGACGTTGGCCGGGTAGGGGTTGGCCGGCACGCCCTCGACCGGCAGGCCGGCCGCCCACAGCATGCCGGCGATGATGTCGGAGTCGTAGCCGCCGCACTTGCCGAGTACCCGCACCGGCAGCACCCACGAGTTCCAGGCCATGCCCGCGATGCCGGCGAAGTTGTCGGTCAGTGCGCCGAGGATGCCGGCGGTACGCGTGCCGTGCCACGAGCTGTTCTCCTCCGTGCACTTGGCGAACATCGACAACTTGAGGTCCGAGGCCGACACCCAGTCGCCCGGGTCCGACGGATCCGGACCCCAGCCGTGGCCGTTGTTGGCGGTGCTGTAGGTGCTGCCCGCAGGGCAGTTGCTACCGCCGCCGCCGTCGCAGCCGACGAGGTCGTAGCCAGGCAGCAGCTTGCCGCCGAGGCCCGCTGGCAGCAGGTCGGGGTGGTCGAAACGGATGCCGGTATCGAGGTCGGCGATCACGACGCCGTCCGAGCCGGTGGCGATGTTCCAGGCGCCGGCCACATTGACGGCCGCAGTCGTGGTGCCGGCCGGCGTCGACTGCGGCGCCTGCATGTACCACTGGCCGGTCTGGCCGGCGAGGCCGGGCGTGCCGACGTACAGCGGGTCGTTGGGTACGACGCCGTGCACCTGTTTGCGGCGGTCGGGGTCGGCGTAGGCGACCGCCGCGTCGGCGCGCAGGCGCGCGAGCGTGGCCGCGAGTTCGGCGCCCTGCTGGCCGCGCAACAGGCGCGCGACGTGGATCTGGCTCGTGACGCTGTGTGTGTGCGTGAGCAAGACGCCGGCGCGAGTGCCGAGCGCCTCGACCTGCGCGGCCGCGGTGCCGGTCGCGGCCGCCGGCCGCAGCTTGATGATCAGGCGCTCGACCGGTGCCTCGACGTTGGCGCGGACGGGCACGGGGTTCCATTCCGGTGCGGCCGTCGCCGGGAGCGCGGCAAGCGTCAGCAGCACCAAGAACGCCTGTCGAAGCATGTCGGCCCTCCTGCGGGCGTCACTAGCGGCCAGACTCTAAAGGCTCGGCCGACGCCCGCAAATGGCCCAGGTCGCGCTGCGCCGGCCCTAGGTCCGATCTATGACGCGGTTCGCAGATTGGGGGCGTCCGGCCGCCCGACCATCACCGGGCCGGGGCCCGAGGGGCGTTAAGATCGGCAAAGGCCTTGCCGGAGCGCTGTTGCGCCCCAACGTCAAGAAGGGCAAAAGTGCTGAACTCGGGCCGCGCGGGGTGATCTGATGCGCAGGAGGGCTGCGCAAATGCCTCGGTTTGATGGAGATTTTCCGTCCGCCGTCGCGTCAGCGATCCCCGGGCCCGAACGTTAACAAGACTTGGCCTAAGTTCTGGAGAGTTCCCATGCGTGCATTTGTTCTGCTCCCGCTCATCGCCGCTGGCGCGATGCTTTCCGGCTGCGTCGAGGCGCCGCCGCCGCGGCCCCACCGGGTCGTCGAGCAGGTCCCGCCGCCGGAGCAGGTGACTCAGGTGGTCGTGTACCCGGCCAATGGCCAGCCGCCCGAGCAGCTCGACCGCGACCGTTACGAGTGCCACAACTGGGCGGTCAAGCAGACCGGCTTCGATCCGAGCGCGCCTGGCGTGCCGGCCCGCCAGCGCGTCGTCGTGATGGGCCCGCCGCCGCCGCCGCCGGGCTCGGGCGTCGCGGCCGGCGCGATCACCGGCGCCGTGCTTGGCGCGATCGTCGGCGGACCGTGGCACTCGGGTACGGGCGCGGCGGTCGGCGCGGTCGCGGGCGCCGCGGTCGGTGGCGTGGCGGAATCCGCGCAGCGGGACGCGGCGCGCGATGCGCAGGACCGGGCGATCGCCCAGGCGCAGGCGCCGTCGGCTGCCTGGGAGCAGCGCGCCAGCGCCTACCGGCGCGCCATCAGCGCGTGTCTTGAAGGGCGCGGCTACACGGTCAAGTAGCTGACGAGGAGCGCCACGATGTTGGCCCGGCGCGCGCTGGTGCGGATGCTGGCGACCACTGTGCTGCTCGCGGGCATCGTGGCGCCGGCGTACGCCGCCGAAGCCAACTTCGGCGGCGCGCACACGCATCTGGACGCGCGCTATTCTCACAACCAGTACTACCCGACCCGTGGTTACGCGACGCGCGCGCTGCCAGCCGGCGGCGTGGCGATCAACCACGCCGGCGGGCGCTACTGGTACGGCGGCGGCGTGTGGTGGGCGGCGCGTGGCCCCCGCTGGGTCGTGGTCGGGCCGCCGTTCGGCGTGTTCGTGCCGTTCCTGCCCGCGGTCTACACGACGGTCTGGTTCGGCGGCGTGCCCTACTACTATGCGAATGACGCATACTATGTGTGGCGCGACCCAGAGCGCGGATACGAGGTGGTCGCGCCCCCGGGCGAGGCCGCCAGCACCGAACCGCCGGCGCCGGAGGATGTCTTCATGTATCCCAGCAACGGCCAGAGCGCCGACCAGCAGGCGCGGGACCGCTACGAGTGCCACCGCTGGGCGGCCGACCAATCGGCATTCGATCCGACGCAACCCGACGGTGGCGCCGCCAGCGGCGATACTGCCGCCAGGCGCGGCGACTATTTCCGTGCGATGACGGCCTGCCTCGAGGGGCGGGGCTACAACGTCAAGTGATCCCCTTGCGGAGCAGCGGCGCGGTCGGCGGGCGCTGCTTCGGCGCGCTGCTCGCCTCCGCGCTCCTGCTCACGGGCTGCGGGACACCACGGCTCCTCGGTACGCCTCAACCCGCGGCTGACCTGTCCGGGCACTGGATACTCGATCCCGCCGCGAGCGACGACGCGGCGAAGATGATCGCCGCGAACCTGCCCAAGCCGCGTCCGCGGCCGCCCCAGGACCAGCAGTCGGGACAGCTGCCGCCGCAGCAGCAGCAGGGCCAGGGTGGCAACGGGCGGGGCGGCGGGCGCGGCGGGCAGCGCAACCAGCAGAGCAGCAACCCGTCCCCGACGTCGGACCAGCCAACGTCGTGGGGCAAGGTGCGGCCGGTCGACTTCATTTCGGCGTTCGCGGTGCCGCCACCGACGCTCTCTGTCGAACAGCAGCCGCAGCGGGTCAGTCTCGCCACGAGCGATGCACGTCGCCGCGAGTTCGAGCCCGGCGACGAGCAGCCGTTCAGCGTCACCGATCGCTATGGCTCGCGCAAGGTCAGAGCCGGCTGGCGCCGTGACGAGTTCGTGGTCGACAGCGAGGACGGCTCGCGCCTCACCGTCGTCGAGCGCTACCACCGGCGGGCGGACGACCGGCTCGAGCTGACGGTCGAGTTCAAGGCGAATGGCCTCAAGTCGCTGACGGTCCACTCTCTGTACCGGCGCGCGACCAGCGAGGAGCTCGCGACGCCCTCCGCCGAAGGGCCGCCGGCGCCCGCGCCGCGCTAGCGTTGCGGCGCGCCGCGCCGCTTCGCGCGAATTGCCGTTCGGTATAGTGTCGCGTCCGACATGTGCGCTGCGCGCGCCCGCGGCCGCTCTGGCGGCGGGGCCCGGACGAAGGGGCGACCGTTGAGACATCGACCACGAGCCCGCGACCTCGGGCTGCCACTGCCGGGGAACCCGGGCCCCTTCAACGCCATCACCGACGTGCCGGGCGTGGCGGTGGGGTTTTCGACCATCAAGTCGCTCGCGGCGAGCGCGGCTGACGCCCAGGTCTGCACGGGCGTGACCGCCGTGCTGCCCCGCGGCCACGCCCGCCGGCCGCTGCCGGTGTGGGCCGGCCAGTTCGACCTCAACGGCAACGGCGAGATGACCGGGACCCACTGGATCGCCGACGCCGGCTATTTCGTCGGTCCGATCTGCCTCACCAACACGCATTCGGTCGGCATCGTGCATCACGCCGCCGTGCGCTGGATGGTCGAGCACTACGCCGCGCACTTTCGCGAACACCACGCCTGGGCCATGCCGGTGGTCGCCGAGACCTACGACGGCATGGTCAACGACATCTGCGGCCTGCACGTCGAGGAGCGACACGCGCTCGAGGCCCTGCGCAGTGCCCGCGGTGGCCCGGTCGCAGAGGGCAACGTCGGTGGCGGCGCGGGCAACCAGACCTACGACTTCAAGGGTGGCACCGGCACGAGCTCGCGGCGAGTGCTGCTCGGCGAGCGCGAGTACACGGTCGGCGTGCTCGTGCAGTCGAATTTCGGCGCCCGTCGCGACCTGACCGTGCTCGGCGTGCCCGTCGGCACGCACCTGACCGACGGCGTCGTCCTCGAGGCGGACGAGCATCGTGAACAGGGCTCGATCATCGTCCTGATCGCCACCGATGCGCCACTCGCGCCGACGCAGCTGCAGAGGCTGGCCAAGCGCGGCGCCGTCGGCATCGGTCGCACCGGCACGAGCGGCGGGCACTATTCGGGTGACCTGATGCTGGCGTTCTCGGTCGCGAATGAACTCTACCTGCCCGCGATCGGTGAGCCGCAACCTCACAGCTTCCGGACCGAGTGGCTGAACGATCCGCACCTCGACGACCTCTATCGCGCCGCGACCGAGGCGATCGAGGAGTCGGTTCTGAATGCGCTGCTTGCCGCGGAATCGGTAGCGACGATCAAGCCGCCCGGGCGCGTGCTCCGCGCGATCGATCACGACGCACTGCTGGCGGTGATGCGCCGCTACGGCCGGCCGCCGCTGCCGCCTGCCACGGGCTAGCGGCACCAGCGCGGCCCCGGGGCGATCCGCCATTCGCTGCATCGCGGCGCATTTGGTATAAGAGCCGCACGCGAGCTTGCCGTGAATCCGATGCGCAGTTCCAGCGCGCCGGCCCGGCGCGGGAATCCCCCGCGGCACCGGCGACGGGCGGCTGCCTGAGAGGCCGTGGATGCAACGAGACCAGATTGTCTTCGTCGGAACGAGTGACCTGTCCGGGCATTTCCGGGGCAAGAGCTTTCCGGCCACCGACCTGCCGGGACGCATGCAGCGTGGTGTCGGCGCTGCGCCCACCAACATCTACATGGGCGCGTTCGGGCCGATCCAGGTGACGACCTTCGGCACGGTCGGCGAGGTGTTCCTGGTACCGGATCCGGCGACGCGCGTATTCGTCCCGTTCGAGGGTACGGCGACCGAGCACTTCTTCATCGCCGACATCAAGACGGCCGACGGCGGCGCCTGGGGCTTCTGTCCGCGCCAGGTGCTGCGCCGCGCGCTCGAGGACCTGCAAAGCGAGACGGGCCTCAGCGTCTTGGCGACCTTCGAGCAGGAGTTCACCTACAGCGGCGTGCCGGCGCAGCCGTGGCGGCCGTACGAGCTCGATGGCCTGCGCCGCCAGGGGCTGTTCGGCGAAATGCTGCTCGCGGCGCTGCGGCAGGCGGGCGTCGTGCCGGATTCTTTCCTCGCCGAGTACGGCCCGCAACAGTTCGAGGTGACGACGGCGCCGGCGGTCGGGCTGCGGGCCGCGGACGACGCCGTGATCACGCGCGAGCTCGTCCGCGCCGTCGCCTATCGGTTCGGCCAGTCCGCGAGCCTTGCCCCGATGCCGACGCCGAGCGGCGTCGCCAATGGCACCCACATCCACTTCAGCTTCCTCGACCGCGACGGCGTGCCGGTGCTGTACGACGAGCGAAGGCCCCTGCAGCTGTCGGACGTCGGCCGCCGCTTCGTTGCCGGGATCCTCCAGCACCTGCCGTCGCTGTGCGCGGTCACCACGCCCTCGGTCGCGTCCTACTACCGGCTCCGCCCGAACCGCTGGGCCCCGGTGTACGCCGACGTCGGCGCGCTCGATCGCGGCGCGGCGCTGCGGATCGCGCCGCTCAACGCGCCGGATCCGGTGCAGCGCGCCAAACAGTGCAACATCGAGTTCCGCGTCGCCGACGCGACCGCGAGCCCGTACCTTGCGCTCGCGATGTTGGTGCAGGCGGGCCTCGATGGCGTGCGGCAGCAGCTCGAGCTGGACGCCGGCAGGCGGCAGCCGCTGCCGACCAGCCTTCGCGACGCGCTCGAGCTGCTCGAGAACGCGCCCCTTGGTCGCTTGGCGCTCGGTTCGGACCTGCTCGCCGGCTACCTGCTGTTCAAGCGCGCGGAACTGGCCGCTCTCGAGAATCTCCCGGAGGACGAGGTGTGCCGTCGCTACGCCGAGGTCTACTGAGTCGACCGTGCGCGAGGTCGCCGTGAGCTTCCGCCTGCTCGCCGCCGACGAGCCGCCGGCCGTGCTCGAGGTCGGCCGCGACCGGCCATCGCCGTTCGTCATCGCCGTCGACCACGCCAGCGCACGGATACCGCGCCGGCTGGGCAGTCTCGGGCTGCCGGCGGCCGAGCTCACGCGTCACATCGCATGGGACATCGGCGCCCTCGAGGTCGCGCGCCGGGTCGCTGATGCGCTCGACGCGCCGCTGCTCGCCAGTAATTATTCGCGCCTGGTGATCGACTGCAACCGCGACCCCAGCGTCGCAACGTCGATCCCGGTTCTCGGCGAGCACACGGAAATACCCGGTAACATCGGCATCACGGCCGAGGAGCGGGCGGCGCGCCGGGCAGAGATCTTCGAGCCGTACCACGCGGCACTGCGCGCGCTGCTCGATGAGCGTCAGCGGGCGGGCCGGCGCACGATCCTCGTGACCCAGCACAGCATGACCGACGTTTTCAAAGGGTCGCGCCGGGAAATGCAGGCCGCGGTGCTCTACAACCGCGACCGCCGCTTCGCGGGCCTGGTGCTCGATGCGCTGCGCCAGGAGCCGGCGCTGACGCTGGTCGGAGACAACGAGCCGTACTTCGTCAGCGACGACACGGACTATTCGATTCCGGTGCACGGCGAGGCGCGTGGTCTGCCGCACGTCGAGATCGAGATACGCCAGGACCTGATCACCGCGGCGACGGGACAGGACGAGTGGGGTGCGCGCATCACGCGCGTGCTGCGGGCGGCCGAGCAGGCCATGTGGGGAGCGCAACGGTGAGCCAGACATTGAGTCGCGAGGTCGAGATCGAGCCCAAGCACACGACGCTGCTGTTCGTCGACGTGCAGAACTACAACTGCGTCCCGGAGGGGGGCGAGTACACGCAGCTCGACGCCGCCACGCGCGACAGTCGCTACGGCGGGTTCTTCCGGACGATGCGCGACACCGCGCTGCCGAACATGGTCGCCCTGCAGCAGGCCTGCCGGCGCGGCGGTATCGAGGTGACCTACACCGTCGTCGAGAGCCTGACGGCGGACGGCCGCGACCGGTCGCTCGACTACAAGATCACGGGCTTCCACGTGCCGAAGGGGTCGTCCGACGCGAAGGTCGTCGACGCCCTGCAGCCCGCCGCCGACGAGATCGTGTTTCCGAAGACGTCCTCGTCGGTGTTCATCTCGACGAACATCGACTACGTGCTGCGGAACCTCGGCACCAAGTACCTCATCATCGCCGGCGTGCTCACCGATCAGTGCGTCGATTCGTCGGTGCGCGACGCCTGCGACCTGGGCTACCTCGTGACCGTGCCGACGGACGCCTGCGCGACGTTGACGCTCGAGCGGCACGAGTGGTCGCTGCGGAACAACCGCGGCTACTGCCGGCAGCGCACGACGCGCGAGTTGCTGGAGGAGATCGGCCGCCTGACGCGACGCTAGTGCGCCGCGCCGGCGCGCTCGCCAACGGCGCGCCGCCTCATGGCAGATAGCCGAGCAGCTCGCTCGAGCTCATCACGTGGCAGTAGATCATGTTGATGATCTCGAGCTCCTGACGGTGCAGCGTCTCCGCGCCGGCCGCGCACGCGTCCTCGACGACGGTAACCGCGAAGCTTTCGTCGGCGAGACTGCGCACCGTCGACGACACGCACTGGTCGGTGAAGATTCCGCAGCAGACGACGTGCGCCACGCCGAGGTTGCCGAGGATCAGCCGCAGATTGGTGCCGGTCAGCGCGCTGTCGGTGGTCTTGGTCACGACGATCTCGTCGCCCTGCGGCGCAATGTCCGGCACGATCTGCGACTCCCACTCGTCCTTCGGCAGCAGCAGGTTGTTCCAGCCGGGCAGCTTCTGGCTCAGCGAGCGGTCGCGCCCGTCGCGCGTGTGGCAGGCGATCCGCGCAAACACGACCTCGTGGCCGCCGGCACGAAAGCGGGCCTGGAGCCTGCGAATCGACGGCAGCACGGTGGCGTGCATGCGTTCGTGGAACGGCGTCCAGGCGTCATAGGAGGCGCGAGCGGCGGCATCGAGCGTCGCCGGATCGGGTCGGCGCAGGTAGACGTTCTGGACGTCAATCACGAGCAGCGCGGTCCTGCCCCGCACGAGGACCGGGTCGTCGGGCTCCGGCGCGTCGCGGTAGTAGATCGACCGAAAGGATGTCTTCCAGGATCCAGGGGGTGATGCCATCGTGCGCGCGGCCTCCATCGGCTCTTGAACGGATCGCCCGGCGCCACGACCGCGGGCGCCCGATGGATGCGATCGTACACCGGGTCGCGCTCCGCCCCGCGGGCGTGCGCCCCACGGCGGGAAGCCTTATGCTCGGCGCCGATCTCCGCGGGTTGACCGCTGGCGCCGCGCGCACCGCCGGACATCGAGAGGAACGGACCCATGAGCGACGCTGACGCTGCACGCTGGAGCTTGGACACGCAGGCCGTCTGGGCGGCGGAGTCGGGCCCGTTCCCGTATGGTGCGGCGGTCGTGCCGATCGTGCAGTCGGCGACGTTCACCTATCCCGATCTCGATAGCTGGCAGGCCGTCGCGCTGGGTCGTCGCGAGGGCTATATTTATTCGCGCAACAGCAACCCGACGCTGGACGTGCTCGAGCACAAGATCGCCGTGATGGACGGCACCGAGGCGGCCGCCGGCTTCTCGACCGGAATGGCCGCGATCAGCTCGACGCTGTTCGCGCTGCTGTCGCCGGGCAACCGCCTCGTCAGCATCCGCGACTCCTACGGCGGCACGAACGTGCTGTTCGAGGAGTTCCTGCCGCGCTTCTCGATCGAGACCACGCTGTGCGAGACGGGCGATGCCGACGCCATCGAGGCCGAGATCGCCCGCGGCTGTCAGCTGCTCTACCTCGAGACGCCCACCAACCCGACGCTCAAGGTCGTCGACATCGAGCGCCTGAGCCGCGCCGCCCACCGCGCGGGCGCCGTGGTCGTGACGGACAATACCTTCGCGACGCCCTGCAACCAGCGGCCCGCGGCGCTCGGCAGTGATCTCGTCGTCTACAGCGCCACCAAGTTCCTGGCCGGCCACTCCGACGTGCTCGGCGGGCTCGTCTCCGGCCGCGCGGACCTCGTGCGCAAGGTGCATCACTTCCGCGAGATCGCCGGCGCGACGCTGCACGCGGATGCGGCGTATTCGATCCTGCGCGGCATGAAGACACTGGGCCTGCGGATGGCGCGGCACAACGCGAACGCCCAGGCGATCGCCGAGCACCTGTCGCGCCACCCGAAGGTGGCGGCGGTCTACTACCCGGGCCTGGCTGGCCATCCCGGCCACGCGATCGCGCGCCGCCAGATGCAGGGCTGCGGCGGCGTGCTGTCGTTCGTGCCGCGCGGTGGAACCACGGAGCTCGCGGCCGTGCTCGGCGGATTGCGGCTCGCGCAGCGCGCCGCGCATCTCGGCGGGGTCGCGACCACCGCCGGGCCGCCCTCGGTCACCAGCCACGTCGAGCTGACCGCCGCGGAACGGGCGCGGGCGGGGATTCCGGAGAACCTGATCCGCTACTCGGCCGGTATCGAAGACGCGCGCGATCTACTCGCGGACCTCGATCAGGCCCTGGCGCCCATCTGACGCCGTCGCGAACGTGCCGCGCCACCCGCCACCTGTGCCGTCGCTCGGCGAGCGCGATGCCCGGGCCATCGCGAACATCGGGCGCCTGCGCTTCTCGCCGCTCAGCCTGGTCGGCGGGCGCGGCAACCGGCTGATCGAGGAGGGTGGCCGCGAGCTGCTGGACCTGTCGGCCTCGTTCGGCCCGGCGATCCTCGGCTACAGCCATCCCGCCATCACGGCAGCCATCAGTGAGGCGAGTGCGAGCATGGCGGGTGCGAGCCTGCTCGCGTTCCCGAACGAGAATGCGGTCGCGCTCGCCGAGGAACTGCTGCGCCTGACGCCCGGCAGCGGCGAGCGGCGCGTCTGGTTCGGCCATTCGGGCTCGGACGCCAACGATTGCGTGATGCGCGTCGTGCGGGCCGCAACCGGCCGGCCGCGATTCATCTCGTTCATCGGCTCGTATCACGGCAACCTGTCCGGCTCGATGAGCATCAGCGGGCACACGGCGATGACCCACACGTTGCCGCAGGCGGGGTTGCTGCTGCTGCCGTATCCCGAGCCGTACCGGCCCCAGTTCAGCGCCGAGGACGTTCTCAGGCTGCTCGACTACCAGTTCGCGACCACCTGCCCGCCGCAGCAGGTGGCCGGGATCTTCATCGAGCCGCTGATGTCCGACGGCGGCCTGATCGTGCCGCCGGCCGGGTTCCTCAAAGCGATCCAGGACCGCTGCCGGCGCCACGGCATCCTGGTCATCGTCGACGAGGTCAAGGTCGGGCTCGCGCGCAGCGGGCGGCTGCACTGCTTCCAGCATGAGGGCCTCGAGCCGGACGTGGTCGTCTTCGGAAAGGGCCTCGGCGGCGGCCTGCCGCTGTCGGCGGTCGTCGGGCCGCGGGCCGTGATGGACCATGCGCCGGCGTTCGCCCTGCAGACGACCGCCGGCAACCCGGTCGCGACGGCCGCCGGACGCGCCGTACTCAGGGCCATTGCGAGCGAGGGGCTGAGCGAGCGGGCGGAGCGGGTGGGCGGCGTTCTGGCCGGCGCCCTGCGCGCAATCGCTCGGCGCCAGCCGCTGATCGGCGACGTCCGCGGCCGCGGCCTGACGGTCGGTGTCGACCTTGTCGCTGATCCGGCGTCGCGCGCGCCCGTGCCGGTCACGACGACGGCCAAGATCATCTTCCGCGCCTGGCAGCTCGGCGCCGTGTTCTTCTACGTCGGCCTGCGCGGCAACGTGCTCGAGCTGACGCCGCCGCTGACCCTGACCGAGGCGGAGGCCGAGGAGGGTGCTGCGATCATCGACCGGGCATTGACCGATGTCAGCGCGGGCGCGGTGTCCGATGCCGACGTGGCGCCGTTCATGATGTGGTGAGCTATCATCCCGCAGACCCGGGATCCGGGTCCGGCGCGGTTGCCGATCGAGGCTAGATGGTCAAACTGCTCGCGCGCCTGACCCTCGTGGAGGCTGTGGGCCTGTCCCTTGCGGTCGTGGCGCCAACGGTCACGGCTGCCTTCAACATCACGCTCGTCGTGCAGTCGGCCGGACCCGCCGCCCCGCTTGCGTTCGCCATCGGCGCCGTCGCGACGGCGCTGGTGGCTCTGTCTTTCATGGCCTTCACCCACCGCGTGGCGCACGCGGGCTCGGTGTACGCCTACGTGACCCACACCTTCGGCAGCCGCCTCGGCTTCGTCGCCGGCTGGGCACTGCTGCTGACGTACGTGTGCTTCGGCACGGGCTTTGCGGCGCTGGTGGGCAATTTCGTCGCCGCGGCGCTCAAGGGCTTCGGGGTCCAGCCCGGCTCGACGTGGATCGGCGTCGGTGTCGCCGCGCTGCTGGTCGCCTGGTGGCTCGCCTATCAGGACATGCGGCTGGCGAGCCGGCTGATGCTGGCGCTCGAGGGACTCGCGGTCGTGGCCATCCTCATCCTGTGCGTCGCCATTCTGCGCGCCGTCCATCCGGGCGCCGCGCAGGTCAGCGCGAGCTTCACGCCGTCGGCCGATTTCGGCGGCTGGGTCGGGCTCGGATTCGGGATGGTGTTCAGCATCCTGTCGTTCTCGGGGTTCGAAGGCTCGGCGACGCTCGGTGAGGAGACATTGAATCCCCGCCGCAATATCCCGATCGCGCTGTTCGGCACGGTGCTCGTCTGCGCGCTGTTCTTCGTCTTCGTTTCCTACTGCGAGGTAGTTGGCTTCGGCTCGCAGGGCATCAAGGACCTGGCGAACTCCGAGGCACCGCTCGACGACCTCGCGCAGCGCTACGTATCGCCGCGCCTCTCGATTGTCCTCGACCTCGCCGCCGCGACCACGTGCTTTTCGGGGGCCATCGGCGCCATCGCCGCTGCCGGTCGCGTGCTGTTCGCGCTCGGTCGTGGCGGACTATCGGCCAAGCTCGCCGAGATTCACCCCGTGCACCGCACGCCGGCACCGGCGATCGCGGTGGCGGCCATTCTCAACATCCTGCCGTTTGTGCTCTGGGCGCCGTTCGTCGGCGCCGGCAACTACTACAGCTACACGAGCACGATCGCCGTGCTCGCGCTGATGCTCAACTACATCGCCGTCGGTGGCGCGGAGATCGTCGAGTCGCACCGCGAAGGGCGGCCCATCTGGGCCGTCGCCTGCGCGCTCGGGCCGCTGCTGCTCGTGTGGGTGCTGTTCCGCAACGTCTATCCGGTGCCGGAGTATCCGAACAACCTCTGGCCGTACGTCACGGCCGCGTGGATCGCGAGCGCCTGGCTCGTGATGGCGGCGCGCCCGGCGGTGGCGCGGGCACCGTTGCCCGACTACCTCTGATCGTGCGCCGCGGCCCCGCTCAGACGTAATGGCCGGCGCGTTCCAGCACTTCGATCTTGTAGCCGTCGGGATCGGTCGTGAAGTAGAACCGCGCCGACCCGGCGGGCGCGTTCAGTGACTTGATGTCGCCGGCTGCGTAGCCCTTCGCCAGCAGCGTCTGCCGGTGGCCCTCGAGGTCGTCGACGCAGAAGGCGACGTGCCCGTAGCCGCTGCCATGCGTGTAGGGCTCGGCCTGCCCCTGGTTCCAGGTGAGTTCGATCTCGCAGCCGCTCTCCGGCTCGCGCAGGTACAGCAGCGTGAAGGTCGGAAACTCGAGCCGGTGCGACTCCGTCATCCCGAAGGCCTGCCGGTAGAACGCGACGGAACGGTCCAGATCCCGGACCCGGATCATCGAGTGGATGAGCTTTGGCATGATCGCAGGCAACCTCGCTGTTGCAATGGCAGTCGTGGGCGACGCGCGGGGCGGCCACTCATTGTTGCGTGTCAAGTGATTCGACGTAGGCGGCCAGGTTCTCGATGTCGGCGTCCGACAGCGGCTTCGCCACCTCGGCCATGATCGCGGCGAAGGTGCCGATGCGGCGCCCGTCGCGGTAGGCCTTGAGCGCGTTGACCACGTACAGCGCCGACTGGCCGCCGATCTTCGGATACTGCGGAATCACCGTCGAACGCCCGTCCGAGCCATGGCACGAGGCGCACTGCACGAACTTCTCGCGGCCGAGCTCGGTCGGCGTGGGCGGTCCGGCGCCCGCGGCCGGCGCGGCGAGCAGCATGAGTGTCGCGGCGGCGATGGCCGGCAGGGAAATGAGCGGTGCAACGGGCGCGGCCACGGCTGGTTCTCCGGCGTCGTCAGTAGAGGGACGTGTGCGCGAGCGCGAGCGCGTCGGCGGACGGGATCTGCTCTGTCGCCACGAGCTCCTCGATGACGCGCGCGCGCACGGCATTGACGTCGATGCGCGCCTGCCGCAGCGCCGCGACCTCGGCAGCCGTGTAGGGCTCGAAGTCCGGTGGCAATTGCGCCCGGCTGTAGGTCCTGAGCAGCCAGTTCAGCACTGCGGCGATGTCGTCGTCCGAGCTCGGATTCAGCGCGACATTGGGGACCTGCACGAGGTAGCGGCGCCCGGCTGGAGTGCGCGCGAAATAGCCGACCCGGCCCGCAAGCCGCGGTATCTCGCTCGCCGAGCTGCCGAGCTCGCCGTGGCAGCCCTGGCAGTTCGTCGCGTACGTCTGCGCAGGTCGCGACATCGGCGCGAGCCGCAGACCCGACCGCTGTGTCACCACGTCCGGCACGTTGCTGACCGGCGTCTGGGCTGCGACCGAGGCCGACGCGGCGCAGGCGAGCGCCGCGACTGCGAGCCGCGCGGCCACCGATCCTAGGCTGCGACGCCAGCGCACGCGCTGCCTCCCCTACTCCGCGAGGCCGACCAGGCCCGCGCTCGAGCAGTGGTAGACCATGCTCGAGGCGCCGAAGCACCAGATGATGTCGTTGTTGACCTGCGGCCGGTACGACGGCATGTCGCCCTCCTGGCCGAGGCACGCGCACTTGCCGCAGGAGTCCTGGCCGCAGCAGTCACGGTAGGCGATCAGGTACGTCTTGCCGTCGTCGGGATTGATGCACGAGCCGATCCACGACGTGGGCGAGGGGGACGTGCCCGGCGGGCAGGTGCTCGGACCGCCGCCGCAGCAGGCGCAGAGGTAGCCGTCGCTCGAGCAGTAGCGCCAGTAGTTGCATTGCGTCGGATCCTTCGTCTGTGCGTGGTTGGCGAATTCGGATGCGAATTTCCCGGCCGGCTTCGGCTTGCCGGCAGGCTCGGCTGCCTGCGCACGTCGCGCGACGGGCAGCACCGGCAGTGTCGAGGCCGCGACGAGCCACAGGCCGCACTGCGCGAGGAAGCTGCGCCGCGAGGTGTGCTGGGCGGACCGGCGCGTGAAGCGCTCAAACACCCGGTCGAACGGACTCTTGGAGATCGGCTTCATGTGGGACTGATCTCTTGCGGGTTGCGCGCCGGCGCAGTTGCGTCGCTCGGTGGCCGCGACGCATCGCCGGCGACGATGCCCTTGGCGGCCAGATACGCCTGAATCGTTCCGAAGCCGGTCTCTTCCGCCAACACGAGGCTCTCGAGGTGCTCACGGCTGTTGACGAGCCCCTTGGCACGGATGACGCCGTCGGCATCGATCAGTACCGCGTACGGCAGCTTGCCGACGCGGAAGGTCATGCCGACCTCAGGGGCGTTCACGTACGGCACGCGCTCGAGCTGGAACGCACCGATCATCGCCCGCTGCTCGGCGAGGTCACCGTCGCCGACCAGCAGCAGCTCGAGCTTTTCGGCGCTCATGAATGAGCGCGCGATCGGCAGCAGCTTCTTGCAGACCGGGCAGGTCGGCGAGACGAACAGCAGCAGGCGGCTCCGCCCGCGCGCACTGGGCGCACCGATCTCGATGGGCTCGCCGCCCAGGGTGGTGGCCACGAGCACCGGCGCCTGCTCGCCGACGGCCGGGCCCTGGTCGCTGCTCATGGCGCCCATCGGTGCGACGCGTTCGTGCAGCACGCCGACCTGGCGGGCGAGTCCGAACAGCAGCACGGCGAGCACCAGCGTCAGCACGAGCTGGATCATGACGACGTAGGGGAGGGCAGCGGCCATGGCGCTCGGCCTAGCGCCCCGGCCGGGGCCGGGCAGCGTGGAAGTTCTGCTCGAAGGTCGGCGGCGCGGGCCGCGCGACCACGGCGAGCACCGGATACAGGCACGCGAGCGTTGCCACGGTCGCGGCGGCCGCGGCGAGGTCGCCGGCCGTCAGCGCGCGACTGCCGGCCGGCAGCCACAGCAGCGCGGCCAGCAGCGCGAGCAGCACGTTGCGCCACACCATCCATGGCGCGATACCCTGTCGCAGACGCGCGCCGAAGCAGCCGCAGTCGATCATCGTCCGGCCGCGCCAGAGGTTGATCTGCAGCGCCGCGGCGTAGCCGGCGAGCAGGGTGGCCGCCACCGCGGCCCCCGCCGGCCGCGCCGG
The DNA here is from genome assembly GCA_963727685.1 of uncultured Pseudomonadota bacterium. Taxonomy (GTDB): domain Bacteria; phylum Pseudomonadota; class Gammaproteobacteria; order Steroidobacterales; family Steroidobacteraceae; genus CAIKZZ01. Next base: position 441,180 of record CAVSGY010000009.1, on the reverse strand, counting down.
CGGCCACACGAGCGCACCGGCGGCGAGCGCCTCGGCGCACGGCAGGAAGCCGGCGGCGAGGCCCGCGACGGCATCGGGCACGAGCGCGTAGTTGCGCACGACCCCGGGCCACTCGCGCCACGCCAGCAGCTTGTGCAGCGCCGCGGCGCCAAGCAGCGCCGCGAGCGCCCAGGCGATCGTCAGTTGCGGCAGCGGATCGAGCATTTCAATCGCCCCAGACGGTCAGCAGCTGCGGCGTGAAGCCGAGCGGCTCGGTCTTGTAGAGCTGCCGTCCCGTCGCGACCCGGTAACCGTAGATCCGCGCGCTGTCGCCGATGACGTACAGCAGCGCGTCGTCGTCCTGTGACACGGCGACGCCCTGCGCCGGTTCCGCGAGCTTGATCCGCTGCAGTCGCTTGCCGTTCGTCGCGTCGAACTCCCACACCTCGGTGCCGGAGCTCTTGTGCGTCCAGTTGCGGCCCACGTGCATCAGCACGTACAGCCGGCGGCGCGCCGCGTGGAAGTGGCTCACCTGCCAGCCGCCGGGCCGCCAGCCCTTGGCGCGCTCGGCGTCTGTCGTCAGCGACCACGCCGTCGCGGCGACCGCTTGGTCGCCCGCAAGGTCCACCGGCACGACCATGCCCTGGTAGGTGACGAGGTAGAGCATCTGGTGGCGCTTGTCCCACGCCGAGTGCTCAAAGGCTGGGTCGTGGACGGCATCGAACACCTTCGCGGTGCGCTTGATGCTGGCCTTGGCCGACTCGTCGAAGGTGACGGTCTCGACCGCCCCATCGGCGCACAGCGTCGAGAACCGGTTCGGTCCCTGGGCGAAGATCAGGCCGCAGCCGGGAATGCCGATCGTGCCGACGGAGGTGCGCGCCCTGAGGTCCGTGACCGTGACCGCGGTCTGCGGCGCGAGGTTGTAGGTCAGGCCGTAGTGCCCGTCGGGCGTCACGTCGAAGTTGTACTTCTTCGACACGATCAAGAGCCGCCCGGCCGGCAACGGGATGTCCTCCTTGACCGCCAGTGTCCGCGCGTCGCGCACGACGATGTAGTCGCTGCGCTTGCCGCGCGTGTGCTTCTCCCAGTACGAGTCGACGGCGTACAGCTCGCTGCCGTCCGGCGAGACGGCGAAGTTCGGCCAGTACGCCTGGTTGAACATGCCCTCTATTGCGCCGCTCGCGCCGTCGAGGACGTACGTCTTGGCCGCCTGCGCGGCCGGGAACGCAGTGTCGAGCACGTAGAGGCGCCGCGCGTGCGTCGGCGACAGCGTCGCGGTGACGTGGGATTCGGCGAGCTGCAGCTTGGCGCCGGGGTCCAGGTCGTCCGGTTCGGCTCCCAGCGCCGCCGGGACGGCTGCCGGCGTAGCCGTGGCGATGCCCGCCGCCACGAGCCAGCCAAAGGGGAACTTCATCCGAGCGCTCCTCATCCGTGCCCGATCGGGTGCAGGGGCCGCGCCGGTCACCCTTCGCTATCCCGCAGGCCGGCCAGGACCCGAGTCTAGTCGAGGGCGCCGCGCGCGGGAAATCCCCCGCGCCACAGGGCGCGGGGGACGCTGCGGTCAGAACTTGTAGTCGATCGTCGTGCCGTACGTGCGCGGCTGGTTGGTGGAGTACCGTACGAGCTGCGGGATGTTGAACTGGAAGCTCGTGTTGTTGGCCGTCATCAGCGCCTGCTTGTTCGTCAGATTGTCGACAAACAGGTGTGCCTGCCAGCTGCTGTGCGCGAGCGTCAGGCGGGCGTTCGCGATGCTGTAGGACGGCAGCTGGTAGCCGTAGAAGAACGCCACGTCCGTCGCCGTGCCCGTGAAGCTGTCCGAAACGCGTGCGCTCAGCTTGTAGTCCCCGCCGACCGTCGTCGAGTACATCAGCGTGACGCTCGCGGTGTCCTTCGCGACGTTCAGGATCGGCGCCGTGCAGCCGGCGGCCGTCTGGCAATACGCGTTCGGGCCCGGCGCCACGATCGCCTGCGACGTCAGGTACGTCAGGTACGCCGCGCTCGGACTCGTGATTTTCGCGTCGGTGTAGGCGCCGCTCAGCGACAGCGTCCAGTCCTCGGCGAGCTTCGCGTTGACCTCGAGTTCCGGGCCGAAGGAACGGCCGTCGCCCGCGTTGTTGTAGAACTGGTAGCCGCACAGCAGCGTGAACACCTGCTGCACGCCGCTCCACTTGATGTAGTAGACGTCGCCGTTGACGGTGAGCCAGTTGTCAAACATCCGCGCCTTTTCGCCGATCTCGTAGTTCCACGCACTGTCCGGGCCGAAGGACAGCGGGCCCGCCAGCGCGCAGTACGGCGGCGAGCTCGGCGGCGGCAGGATCTGGTTGGCGCCACCCGGACGGAAGCCCTTCGAGGCGGTTGCGTACAGGTTCAGGTCCTTGGTCGGTTCGTAGGACAGGTTGACACGTGGGTTGTAGCCCGTGTCCCTGGCGCGCGTCGTCGTCGCGTTAGCGAACGCGGCCGCCTCATTGGGGTTCGGGCCGTCGAAGCCCCACGAGATCTCATCCTGGCGGCTCGCGTACTTGTACCAGCGCAGGCCGGCGGCCAGCTTCCAGTGCTCGGCGATGTTGTACGAGCCGTCGGCAAACAGCGCGATCTGCGAGACCGTGTACGGGTTGTACGACGTGAAGAACGAACCTTCCGAGAAAATCGTCTGCGCCGACGGCTGCGGCGCCGGCGGCGGCAGGTACCCGGGCACCATCGCCGCGTTGTTGCTGATCTCCTCCCAAGCCGAGTGGAGCTCGCTGTAGAACGCGCCCGCGACCCAGCGCAGCGCTCCGCCCTCGTGTGAGGTCAGCCGCAGCTCCTGGCTGAACTGCCGCGACGGATCACGTTCCGAATACGGGATCGCCACGAACGGCGAGCCGCCGTTGTTCGTGTAGTAGATCGACTCGGAGGCGTCCTGGGTCTGCCAGCCGAGGCGGTCGAAGTACGAGGTCGCGCTCGTCAGGTCGGCGAAACCGACATTCGCGTTGATCGTCAGGCTGTAGATCTGGATGTCGTCGTGCACGCCCTCGCGGAACGGGAAGGCGCTGTAGTGGGCGTCGTAGACCGGACCCGGCTGTGGGCTCGTCGGCTGGCTGTCGAGCAGGTCGTAGCCGCCGAGCGCCATCGACTGCTTGAACGCCATCGCCGTGACCGACAGGTCATCGCTGACCTTGAACAGCACCGTCGCCCGTCCGCCCCACACCCGCTCGGTGTTCGCGTCCTTGATGACGCTGACCGGCGTCACGGCGTTCAAGGGGCCGAAGGTCGGCACGCCGAGCGTCAGCGGGAAGTTCGCCGTGCCGAGATTCACCTGGTCGATCCAGCCGCTGCGGTAGGTGTCGCTGCCGACGAGCCGGACCGCGAGCCGGTCGCCGAACGGCAGGTTCAGCATCGCGTTGCCGCTCCAGTTGCCGCCGCCGCCCTGCGTGTTCGACAGCGTGCCCTGCACCGAGCCCTCAAAGAGGTCGAGTTTCGGCTGCGCGGTGACCACCTTGACGGTGCCGCCCATCGAGCCCGAGCCGTACAGCGTGCCCTGCGGGCCGCGCAGCACCTCGACCCGCTCTAGGTCGTAGAGGTTCGGATCGATCACGACCTTGCCGGACTGCGACAGCGCCGGCGGCGACAGCGGGATCTCGTCGAGGTAGAAGCCGACGGTCGGTGCGGCGCCGCCGTTGGAGGCGAGGCCGCGGGCCTCGTACTCGGTGAGGCCCGGGCCCGCCGAGCGCATCGACAGGCCCGGCACGTCGCGGGCGATCTGCTCGACGCTGGTGATGCCGGCGGCGCTGATCTGCGCGGCGCTGACGGCCGTCAGGCTGATCGGGGTGTCCTGCACGGTCGAGCGGACCTTCTCCGCGGTCACGACGATCTCGGCGAGGCCGTTGTCCTCGGTCGATCCGGCCGCAGCAGCCGGTGCTGCGGCGTGCGCCGTCGGCACGCCTTGCATGAGGCACGTCGTGGCCACGAACCCTGCAACGGCGCGCGGCGCGGCGCGCAGCAGGCGCTGTATCGCGGTACCAACAGTCGGGTGATCCGCGGCGGTTACCGTCGCGTCGAGTGACGAGAGTTCCATGATTCGAACATCCCCTGGTTGTCGTGTTTCGAGAAGCGCTGCTCGCGCAAGCATATCAACGAAAAATCCTTATCGCAGGCCTCGAATGCAGAGTCCGGTGCCGCGCGGTTCTAGCCGCCCGCGGAACGCACTCTTGCAGTGCGGTCGCGTCGATTGGTGCACTGCATCAGTGCACGTCGGGCACCGACTGGCAGCGTTGCGGCGCCGCGACTGGCGCCGCGGCGCCGTCGCCTCCGTCGACGACTGGCCCTGGACCGCCCCGATCCCTCAGACTCGCTGGCCGTGCATCGGGGAGACAGGGTCATGACGAACGCAAGGCGCTGGTGGCGAGACGTGGTGTTGGCGGGCTGGGCTTGCTACGCGGCCGTCGCGCAGGCCGGTCCGGCGGCACCGCATCCGCTCGTACTGCACGCGGCGCACCTCGTCGACGTCGCGGCCGGCCGGCTGGTCACGCCGGGCGAAGTGCTGGTCGAGGGTGAGCGGATCACGGCGGCCGGCGCATCCGTGGGACGGCCGACGGGGGCCGAGATCATTGATCTTGGCGACGCGACGCTGCTGCCCGGACTCATCGACGCGCACGTCCACCTGTTCCTGCATCCGGGCGCCGAGGACCTGCAGACGGTGCAGGAGTCGGTCCCGCAGCGGACCGCGCTCGCGCTCGTCGCCGCCCGCGACGACCTGCTGGCGGGCTACACGGCGGAACGCGACATGGGCACCGAGGGCGCGGGCTCCGCCGACACCGCCGTGCGCAACGCGATCGACGATGGTCTGTTCCCCGGGCCGCGGTTGCGAATCAGCGGCAACGCGATCGACATTCTCGGCGGCCACGAAGACGCGATCGCCTTCAACCCGGCGCAGCACGTGCTGTCGAACGCGACCTACGCGAACAACGCCGACGAACTCGTCGCGGCGATTCGTGCGCAGCACAAGGAGGGTTCCGACTTCGTCAAAATCTACCAGACGGGCCCGGACACGATGGGCGGCGGCACGCTGCACACTCCGTACCAGTACTCGATCGCGCAACTGAAAGCCGCGGTCGACGAGGCTGCGCGGCTCGGGACCACGGTGGCCGTGCACGCCACCGGCGAACCGGGCGTGCGCTATGCGGCCGAGGCGGGCGTCGCCTCGATCGAGCACGCGATCCAGCTGAGCGGCGAGACGATGCGCCTGATGCGCGAGCGGCGCATCTATGCCGTGCCGACGCTGACCTGGTACGAGTACTTCGCCGAGCACTCGCCGACGGCCGCCGAGAACCAGCTGCAGGCGGAAATCTTCGCGTACAAGGTCAGCGAGTTCCGCAAGCAGGTCGCGGCCGGACTGCCGATGGCGGTCGGCTCCGACGTCGGGCCGTTTGCGCACGGTACGCAGGCGCGCGAGTTCGAACTGATGGTCAAGTACGGCATGACCCCGCTCGCGGTGCTGCAGGCGGACCTGCTGAACGGCGCCAAGCTGCTCGGCTGGGGCGACCAGATCGGTCAGTTGAAGCCGGGGTTCTACGCGGACGTCATCGCGGTCGGCGGCAATCCGCTCGAGGACATCGGCGCGCTCAAGCGCGTGTCGTTCGTCATGAAGGGCGGGGTAATCGCCAGGCGCCCGCCCGGCGCGCACTAGCGAATCGCAGGGGGCCCGCCCGCGTCGGGACGGCGCGCCCGGCGCGGCGCGCCCGCGGTCGAGAAGGCGAGGCGTCGCGCCACGGCCAAGGCTTGGCGCGCGTGCGCCGTCGCGGCGTCGCCGGCCTGCCTGCCGCGTGCTAGCCTAAAAAGCCCCGCACGAAGGAGTCATTGATGTACGCCTGGGCCCGCTCGCTCGCTGCCGTCGCCTGCCTCGCTATCGCTGTCCCGGCTGCCGCCGAGCCGGCCAAGCCCGCCTCGCTCGGCGCCGCGCTCGCGGTGCTGAAGGCGCATCGCTTCGTGGACCTCACGCACAGCTTCGCGCCCGGCATTCCGCACTGGAAGGGTGCGCCGGACGAGAGCGTCAAGACGCTCTACACGGTCGAGAAGGACGGCTTCCACATCGAGCAGTTCTGCCACGTCGGCCAGTGGGGTACGCACGTCGATCCGCCGGCGCACTTCCACGCCGGGTTGCGGTCGGTCGACCAGATCGACCCGAGCGAGATGATCATGCCGCTCGTGGTGCTCGACGTGCACGCCAAGGTCGCCAAGAACCCCGACTACGTGCTGACGCTCGACGACGTGCGCGCCTGGGAGAAGCGCCACGGGCGTATCCCGAAGGGCGCGTTCGTCGCGATGCGCACCGACTGGTCGAAGCGCTGGCCCGATGACGCGGCGCTCGCCAATCGCGACGCGCAGGGCGTGTACCACTACCCCGGCTGGAGCAAGGAGGTTCTCGAGCTGCTGTACGAGCAGCGCGGCATTACGGCCTCCGGCCACGAGACGACCGATACCGACCCGGGCCTCGCAACCACCAAGGACGACTACTCGCTCGAGTCGTACATCCTCGGCACGAATCACTACCAGATCGAGCTGCTGGCGAACCTCGACCTGGTGCCGGAGGCGGGCGGGGTCGTGATTGTCAGCTTCCCGAAGCCGCTCGACGGCTCGGGCTTCCCGGCGCGCGTGATCGCGATCGTGCCATGAGCGCGCGGCGCGACCCGATCGAATACGCCGACGCCTCGCCCGAGGTGCGCGCCGTCTACGACGACATCATGGCGACGCGCAAGACCGACTGGGTCAACAACTTCTGGAAGGTGCTGGCGCACGATCCGCCGACGCTGCGGCGCCTGTGGGCCAACATCAAGGACGTGATGGGTCCGGGCGCGCTCGACCCGCTGACCAAGGAGCTGTTGTACGTCGCCGTCAGTGCCTCCAACGGCTGCCGCTACTGCATCGCCTCGCACGGCGCGGCCGCGCGCAAGAAGGGCATGAGCGAGGCGCAGTACTCGGAGCTGCTCGCCATCGTCGGCCTCGCCAACGAGACCAACCGGCTCGTGACCGCGCTCGACGTGCCGGTCGACGCCCAGTTCCTCTGATCCGCGCCGCCGCCGCGGGCGGCGGCCGCCCCACCGACCCCGAGGACGCCAGCATGCCTACCCCCGACGTGAACCGCGTGACCCACCATCGCTGGGAGGACATCCCGGCAGAGCCGCTCAAGGGCACGATCTCGCGCCGGCTCGTCAGCGGCGAGCGGGTGATGCTCGCGCACGTGTACCTGAAGAAGGGCGACGACGTGCCGCGGCACGCGCACGAGAACGAGCAGCTGACGTACGTGCTGGAGGGCGCGCTGCAATTCTGGCTCGGCGCGAACGACGAGCGCACCGTGACGGTGCGCGCCGGCGAGGTGCTCGTGATTCCGTCGAACGTCCCGCACCGCGCGCTGGCGCTCGCCGACACCCTCGACCTCGACGCCTTCAATCCGCCGCGCCAGGACTGGCTGAGCGGCACTGACGCGTACCTGCGGAAGTAGCGCGATGAGCTACGCGATCGCCCCCGGCGTCGAGGCGGCGCTGAAGGCCTTCCGGGTGCCGGAACGCCTCGGCTTCGGGCTGGTGACGGCGCCTTTGATGTACAGCGTCGACTGGGCCGAAGGCGCCTGGGGCCGCGGCCGGCTGCTGCCGTACGGACCGATCGAGATCCTGCCCGGCGCGCGGGCGCTGCAGTACGCCGAGCTCGTGTTTGAGGGCCTCAAGGCCTACCGCGTTGGGCGGCCGTGGCCGAACTTGTTCCGGCCGCTCGACAATTGCCGGCGCCTCGCGCGCTCGGCGGAGCGCCTGGCGATGCCGGCGGTGCCGGAGCCGCTGTTCCTCGAGGCGCTCGACGCGATGGCCGGCGCGCTCGCGCCGTTCGTGCCGGACCAGTCCGGCCGCGCGCTCTACCTGCGGCCGTTCCTGTTCGGCACCGAGAGCGGCTACCTGCTGCGCAATTCCACGACTTTCCGCTTCATGGTGATCGCGAACCCCGTCGAGGCCTACGCGACCGGCCCGATCGGCGTCGCCATCGAGCGCACCGACGTGCGCGCGATGCCTGGCGGCGTCGGCTACGCGAAGGCCGCCGCCAATTACGCCGCCTCGCTCAGGGCATCGAGCGCGGCGGTCGCGCGCGGCTACACGATCGCGCTCTGGCTCGACGCCCACGAGCATCGCTACATCCAGGAGCTGTCCGGCATGAACCTGTTCGCCGTCATCGACGGCGAGCTGCACACGCCGGCGCTCGACGGCGCGATCCTGCCGGGGATCACCCGCGACTCGCTGATCACGCTCGCGCGCCACCGCGGCTACGTGGTGCACGAGCGGCTGATCGCGCTCGACGACCTGCTCGCCCAGATGCGCAGCGGCGCCTGCAGCGAGGTGTTTGCCTGCGGCACGGCGGCGATCGTCGCGCCGGTTGGCACGCTCGCCGAGCCCGATGGCACGGAGCACCGGGCGCCACAGGTCGACCGGATCGCAGCGGAGCTGCGCGAGGCGCTGCTCGCGATCCAGGAGCGGCGCGCGCCGGACCCGTTTGGCTGGACGCGCGCGGTCGCCGCCGCACCCGCGGCCGCGCCCTGGGCGCGGGCCGCGGCCGGCTGACGGCGGGCGGGCGGGTGGCCAGCACAGCGGCGGCGGACGCCCGGGCGGCGTTCCGGCGCGGCGTGGCCGACATGGTACCGGTCGCGCCGGCGGTGGCCGCCTGGGCGCTCGTCACCGGCGTTGCGATGGCGCAGTCCGCGCTCGCGCTCTCCGAGTCGGTCGGTCTGTCGCTGATCGCCTACGCGGGTTCGGCGCAGCTTGCGGCGCTGCCACTGCTCGTGGCCGGTGCGCCGCTCGCGGTGTCGGTGCTGACGGCGCTGATGGTGAACCTGCGCTTTGTAATCTACAGCGCCGCGGTCGCGCCGTCGCTGCGCGCCCTGCCACTGCGCCGCCGGCTCGCGCTCGGCTACCTGCTCGGCGACATCAGCTTCGTCGTCTACATGCGCCATGAGTCCAGATGGCGCGACCCGGCGGCGCGCGCCTGGTACTTCCTCGGCGTCGGGCTCGCGATGTTCGCCGTCTGGCACACGGGCTCGCTGGTCGGCTTGTTTGCCGCGGCCGCGATCCCGCGCGAGTGGGGTCTCGACTTCGCGGGGCTGCTGGCGCTGCTCGCGCTGTGGGTGCCGGCGCTGGCGAGCCGGCCGACGCTCGCCGGCAGCGTCGTCGCCGCCGCGCTCAGCGTCGCGCTCGACCGGCTGCCGTTGCGCAGCGGCCTCGTGATCGCGATCCTGGCCGGCATCGCGGTCGCGGTCGCCGCCGACTACCGCCGCGAGGCGCGCGCGTGAGCCCGACGCTCAACCTGTGGCTCGCGATCGTCGGCATCGGCCTCACCGGCGTGGTCACGCGCTGCAGCTTCCTCGTGCTCGGCGAGCGCCTGCGCCTGCCGCCGCTCGCCGAGCGCGCGCTCAAGCACGCGCCGGCGGCGGCGCTGGCCGCGATCATCGCGCCGGCGCTGCTGCTGGCCGACGGCCGCCTCGACCTCGCGCCCGGCAACCACCGGCTGCTCGCCGCGATCGTGGCGGCACTCGTAATGTGGAAGAGCCGCAGCATGCTGTGGTCGATGGCGGCGGGGCTCGCGATCTTCACGCTGCTCAGGCTGTACGCCTGAAAAGCAAAGGGCCGCGCAATGCGCGGCCCTGAGTTGCGAGCAGGCAGCCCCGCGGCGGCCGCCGCGCGCTCAGTCTTCCATCAGGAAGCTGCGCAGCTGCTCCGAGCGGCTCGGGTGGCGCAGCTTGCGGAGCGCCTTCGCCTCGATCTGCCGGATCCGCTCGCGCGTGACGTCGAACTGCTTGCCGACCTCCTCGAGCGTGTGGTCGGTATTGAGGTCGATGCCGAAGCGCATCCTGCAGCACCTTCGCCTCGCGCGGCGTCAGCTGCGCGAGCACAGCGTGGGTCGTCTCGCGCAGGCTCTCCATCGTCGCCGAGTCGAGCGGTGACTGCACCGAGGTGTCCTCGATGAAATCGCCGAGGTGCGAGTCCTCGTCGTCGCCGATCGGCGTCTCCATCGAGATCGGTTCCTTGGCGATCTTGAGCACCTTGCGGACCTTGTCCTCCGGCATCTCCATCCGCACCGCGAGTTCCTCGGGCGTCGGCTCGCGGCCCATCTCCTGCAGCATCTGCCGCGAGATGCGGTTCAGCTTGTTGATCGTCTCGATCATGTGCACCGGGATGCGGATCGTGCGCGCCTGGTCGGCGATCGAGCGGGTGATCGCCTGGCGGATCCACCACGTCGCGTAGGTCGAGAACTTGTAGCCGCGGCGGTATTCGAACTTGTCGACCGCCTTCATCAGGCCGATGTTGCCCTCCTGGATCAGGTCCAGGAACTGCAGGCCGCGGTTCGTGTACTTCTTGGCGATCGAGATCACGAGCCGGAGGTTGGCCTCGACCATCTCCTTCTTCGCGCGCCGCGCCTGCGCCTCGCCGACGGCGACCTCGCGGTTGATCTCCTTGATGTCGTGGATCGAGAGGTGCAGCACCTTCTCGAGGTCCTTGATCAACTGCTGGCGCGCGAGGATCTCGGGCTTCAGGCGCGTCAGCGACGAGGAGTGCTTGCGCTTGAGCTTGATCTGCTTGTCGATCCAGCCGGGCTTGGTCTCGTTCTTCGGGAAGATCGCGATGAAGTCCTTGCGCGGCATGCCGGCCTGCTTGATGCAGATCTGCATGATCTCCTTCTCGAGCCCGCGGATCGTCGCGACGTGCTCGCGCAGGTTCACGATCAGCGCGTCGAACATCTTCGGCGCGAGCTTGAGCTCCATCATCTGGCCGGCAAGTTTCTTGCGCAGCTTCTGCGTCTTCGGGTCCTTCGGTCCCGGGCCGTCGAGCGCCTTGACGACCTGTGCGTGCAGCTTGGCGATCGCCAGGAAGCGGCGCGCCGCCTCCTCCGGATCCGGGCCGGTTTCGAGCGCCTCCTCCTCGTCGGAGCTGTCGTCGTCGTCGTTCTCGGCCTCGGTCTTCTCGAGCGCCATCAGCTTCGGGTTCTGCGGCTGGGCGATCTCGTCCGGCGCGTTCGGGTCGACGAAGCCGACGATGATGTCGATCAGGCGGCCCTGGCCGCCCTTGACGGGCTCGTAGGCCTTCAGCAGGTACTCGTAGGTGGCCGGGAAGTTCGCGAGCGCGGAGCGCACCGCGTCGAGGCCTTCCTCGATGCGCTTGGCGATGCGGATCTCGCCCTCGCGCGTCAGCAGCTCGACCGTGCCCATCTCGCGCATGTACATGCGCACCGGGTCGGTGGTGCGGCCGAACTCGGCGTCGACGGTGGCGAGCGCGGCGGCCGCTTCCTCGACCGCCTCGTCGTCGGTCGCGACCGGGCCGTCGGCGAGGATCAGCGACTCGGCGTCCGGTGCCTTCTCGTACACCGGGATGCCCATGTCGTTGATCATGTTGACGATGTCTTCGATCTGCTCCGGATCGACGATCTCGCTCGGCAGGTGGTCGTTGACCTCGCCGTACGTGAGGAAGCCCTGCTCCTTGCCCTTGGCAATGAGCCGCTTGAGCTGGGACTGCCGCTCGTCGGGCACGCCCAGCGCCAGTGCCGCCGCTTTCTTTTCGCTCAAGATGGATACCCTCGCGCGGGGCATAAAAGAGCCGCGCATTTTACACAGACCCGCGTTGCAACCCAAGGTTCAAGGCGTAAATCGGAGCCAAAGTCAAGAATCGTGCCGGACCGGCCATCCGGGCCGGCGGGCCGGCTCAGCCCGGCGGGCGCGGCCGGACCTGCAGCTCGCGCAATTCACGCTTTTCCTCGTCGCTGAGGCCCTCGGAGCCGGCCTTCTCGATCAGCTCGTCCAGGCGCCGTTCGGGGCCGGCCTCGGCGGCCAGGCGGGCGACGCCGGCAGCGAGCTCGGCGGCGACAGCGCTCGGCTCGAGCTCCGGGAACGGCAGCGCCGCGAGTTCGGCCAGCCGGTCGTGCTCGGGGCGGTCGCGCCAGCGCTCGACGAGCTGCGCTGAGGTGAGATGAGGTTCCGCCTGCGCCATTTCAATGAGTTCGGCAAGTACGTCGAGGCCGCGGTCACCCGACAGCCGCAGCGCCTCGGGGTCGGCAATGCCGAGGGCCGCCGCCGGCTGCTGCACCACCCGGGCGATGGCCTGACTGACGAGCGAGCCGCGCCCGGTACTGCGGGCCGGGCGGCTGCGCCGCTGCTCCGGGCCGGGGCCCGGGCCGTGGGCCGGGGCGCGGGCGGAGCCGTCGCCGAGTCCGAGCAGCGCCGCGAGCCGGGACGCCGGCATGCGGACCTCGCGGGCCAACCGGTCGATGAGCAGCTCGCGGTAGACGCCCTCCGGGATGCGCGCGATCAGGGGCTTGGCCAGTTCGGCGAGCCGCGCGCGGCCGTCGACGCTCGCAAGGTCGGTCTCGGCGGCGAGGTGGCGCACCAGGTATTCGGACAGCGGCAGCGCGCCCTCGAGCCGCGCCTCGAAGGCCTCACGGCCCTCCTCGGCGACCAGAGTGTCGGGGTCGTGGCCCTCGGGCAGGAACAGGAACTTGAGCTGGCGGCCCTCCTTGGTGAAGGGCAGGCAGGTCTCGAGGGCACGCCACGCCGCTTGGCGGCCGGCCCTGTCGCCGTCGAAGGAGAACACGACGTCGCCGGTGACCCGGAACAGCCGGTTCAGGTGCTCGGGCGTCGTCGCGGTGCCTAAGGTCGCGACCGCGTAGTGGATGCCGGCCTGCGCGAGGCGCACCACGTCCATGTAGCCCTCGACCACCAGCAGGCGCGGGATGTTGCGGAGCTCCTGGCGGGTCTCGTAGAGGCCGTAGAGCTCGCGACCCTTGTGGAACAGCGGCGTCTCGGGCGAGTTCAGGTACTTCGGCTCGCCCTGATCGATGACGCGGCCGCCGAAGCCGACCACGCGCCCGCGCGAATCGCGGATCGGAAACATGATCCGGTCGCGGAAACGGTCGTAGAAGCCCGGCCCGCTCGATTTCTGCTGGTCGGGGCTGCGTTCGATGATCAGGCCCGCCGCCACCAGCGCCTGCCGGCCGGCGTCGGTCGCGCCGAACTTCTTCAGCACCACGTCCCAGCCGGCCGGCGCGTAGCCGAGGTGGTAGCGGGCCGCGGTCTCGCCGACGAGGCCGCGGCGCTTCAGGTAGTCCTTAGCCCGCTCCGACTCCTTGAGCGCGTCACGAAAGTGCTGGTCGACGTTCGCCGTCAGCGCGTAGAGATCGTCGAGCATGCGGTCGCGCGGGTCCGGGCCCGCGCCGCCCTCGTGCGGCACCTCGAGGCCGGCGCGGCTGGCGAGGTCCTCGACCGCCTCCGGGAACGGCAGCCGGTCGTGCTCCATCAGGAACGTCGAGCGCGGTGCCGTGCGCGCCGCAGCCGAAGCAGTGGTAGAACTGCTTCTGCTGCGAGACTGTGAACGACGGAGTCTTCTCGCCGTGGAACGGGCAGCACGCCTTCCACTCGCGGCCGGCCTTCTTGAGCGGCACGCGGCTGCCGATCACCTCGACGATGTCGGTGCGGGCGAGCAGCTCGTCGATGAAGGCGCGTGGAATCCGGCCGGCCATGTGGGCGGGCCCGCGAGCAGCGTCAGCCGCCGAGCAGCGCCTTGACGCGCGCGCCGACGGCACCCATGTCGGCGCGGCCGGCGGCCTTGCCCTTGACGATCGCCATGACCTTGCCCATGTCCTTGACGGACGCGGCACCGGTGGCGGCGATCGCCTCCTTGATCAGCGCATCGAGTTCGGCCGCGCCGAGCTGGGCTGGGAGGTACGCCGTCAGCGCTGCGATCTCGGCAGTCTCCTTGGCGACGAGGTCGGCGCGGTGGCCGGCTTCGAACTGCACCACCGATTCCTTGCGCTGCTTGATCATCTTTTCGATGACCGTGAGCGTCTGCACGTCGTCGAGCGTAATGCGCTCGTCGACCTCGCGCTGCTTGATGGCGGCCTGCAGCATGCGGATGAGCCCGAGGCGATCCTTGTCGCCCGAGCGCATCGCCGTCTTCATCTCTTCGGTGATGCGTTCGCGAAGCGTCATCGCAGGGTCCAGGGGGAGGCTCAGCGCGGGGCGCGCATGCCTTCGCGGGACAGGCGCTTCAGGTGCCGCTTCACGGCGGCGGCCTTCTTGCGCTTACGTTCCTGGGTCGGCTTCTCGTAGAATTCCCGGCGCCGGAGCTCCGTGAGCACACCGGCTTTCTCGCAGGCGCGCTTGAAACGCCGCAGGGCGGCGTCGAAGTACTCGTTCTCGCGGACACGTACGCTCGGCATTGAGATCGACCTTCCTCGGGTGACTGACCCGACCAATTGCCGGGCGCAGAGCCGGGTAGTCTACGGATGTCCCTCCTGAAAATCAAAAACCCGCGGTTCCGCTCCGGCCGGCCGCCCCCCCGGGGGGTGCCGTGAGGGTGCTCGGGCTCGAGACCTCCTGCGACGAGACGGCGGTGGCCGTCTACGACGGCGCGCAAGGACTCCTCGCCCACCGCGTCTATACGCAGACCGACCTGCACGAGATCTGGGGCGGGGTCGTCCCCGAGCTCGCCTCCCGCGACCACGTCCGCCGGCTTCTGCCGATGATCCGGGCGACCCTCGCCGAGGCGGGCGTCGGCCACGGTGACCTCGGCGGCATCGCCTACACCGCCGGACCAGGCCTCATCGGCGCGCTGCTCGTCGGGGCCGCGGTCGGCCGCAGCCTGGCCTATGCCTGGGGGCTGCCGGCGCTCGGCGTCCACCACCTCGAGGGGCACCTGCTGGCGCCGCGCCTCGAGCGTGACCCGCCAGCCTTCCCCTACCTCGCGCTGCTGGTCTCGGGCGGCCACACGATGCTCGTCGACGTGGAGGGCGTCGGCCGCTACCGCGTGCTCGGCGAGTCGCTCGACGATGCCGCGGGGGAGGCGTTCGACAAGACCGCGAAACTCCTGGGCCTGCCGTACCCGGGCGGCGCCAAGCTCGCACGGCTCGCCGAGTCCGGCCGCGCCGGCGCCTACACGTTCCCGCGGCCGATGCTCGACCGGCCAGGATTTGACTTCAGTTTCAGCGGCTTGAAGACGGCGGCGCTGCTCGCCCTCAGGGCCGCCGGGCCCGAGCCACAGGCGCGGGCGGACCTCGCGCGCGGCTTCGAGGAGGCCATCGTGGAGACGCTGGCGGCGAAGAGCGCCCGGGCGCTCGCGGCCAGCGGGCGCCGGATGCTGGTGGTCGCCGGCGGCGTCGGTGCGAACGCCCGGCTGCGTGCGCGCCTCGCCGAGGTCGCGGCGGCCGCCGGCGCCCGGACCGCGTACCCGCGGCCGGAGTTCTGCACCGATAACGCGGCGATGATTGCGCTCGCCGGCGAGGCGCGGCTCGCGGCGGGCGAGCGCGCCGACCTCGCGATCGTCGCGCGCGCCCGCTGGCCGCTCGCAGACCTTGCGGTTCCGGGTGGTTGACCGTGCAGGCGGCCCGCGTCGCTGGTAGGGTGCGCCCCTCGCGACGGGATCGTGCGGCGACGTGGGGATCCGATGGACGACCGAATCTATCTGCGTGATCTGCGGACCGAGACGATCATCGGTATCTACGACTGGGAGCGGAAGATCCGCCAGACGGTGAGCTTCGACTTCGAGTTCCCGGTCGACATCCGCCGCGCCGCGAAGTCCGACCGGATCGAGGATACCCTCAACTACAAGTCGGTCGCCAAGCGCGTGCTCGCCTTCGTCGAGGCCAGCGAGTACCACCTCGTCGAGACGCTGGCCGAGGAGGTCGCGCGGCTCATCCTCAAGGAATTCTCGGTCGAGTGGGTCAAGGTGAACCTCAACAAGCCCGGTGCCGTGCGCGGCAGCCGCGACGTGGGCGTCACGATCGAGCGCTCGCGCGCCGACCTCGACCTGCCGTGAACGAGGCGCCCGAGCGGCGCGTGCCCGACGGCCCGCTTGCGGCGTACGTCGCGGCGGGCTCGAACGTCGCGCCCGTTGCGAGCCTCGTGCGCGCGCTCACCTCGCTCAAGGAGCGCTTCCCCGACCTCGTCGTCTCGCCGGCCTACCGCAACGCCGCGGTCGGCTTCGAGGGCGAGGACTTCATCAACCTCGTCGTCGGCTTCACGACGCGCCTGCCACTTGCAGGCCTGCTCGAGGAGCTGCATGCGGTCGAGGCGCTGTGCGGCCGTAGCCGCGGTGCGCCGAAATACGAGCCTCGTCGCATGGACCTGGATGTGCTGTTGTACGGCGACCTCGTCGGCGACTACCCGGGCGCGAAGCTGCCGCGGCCGGACCTGGTGCGCCGCGCGTTCATGCTCGGGCCGCTGGCCGATATCGCGCCCGGCGCCGTGCACCCGACGCTCGGCGCCACGATCGCCGAGCTCTGGTCGCGCTTCGACCAGGCGGCCCACCCGATGCAGCGCATCGCCCTGCCCTGGCCCGCCGCGCGGCCATGACCGGGCCCGGCCGCGCGCTAGAAGCCGCCGACCGTCCGGCCGCCGTCGACCGGCAGCACCTGGCCGGTCACGTACGGCGCATCGCGCACGAAGAACAGCGCCACGCGCGCCACGTCCTCGGGCGAGCCCATCCGCTTGAGCGCGGTGCGGTCGAGGATCCGCGCCTTGAGGTCGCCGTCCATCTCGCCTTCCGGCCACAGCACCGGGCCCGGCGCGATGCCGTTGACGCGCACGTGCGGCCCGAGCTCGCGCGCCAGCGACTGCGTCAGCATCGCGAGCCCCGCCTTCGCGGCGCAGTAGACCGGGTGCCGCTTCAGCGGCCGGAAGGCGTGGATGTCGATCATGTTGAGCACGAGGCCGCGCCGCAGACGCAACTCCGGCGCCGCGGCCTGGGTCAGGAACAGCGGCGCGCGCAGGTTCGTGCCGACGAGGTCGTCGAACTCCTGGGCCGTGATCTCGCCGAACGGCGTCGGGTAGAAGGTCGAGGCGTTGTTGACGAGCACGTCGAGCCGGCCGAAGGCGCCGATCGCGGCGGCGACGATACCGGGCAGCGCGGCGAGGTCCATGAGGTCGGCGGCGTGGGTCGCGGCCGAGTCGCCGCGCGCGGCGTTCAGCTCCGCGGCGAGGGCCGCCGCCGCGGCCGCCGAGTCGCGGTGGTGGATCAGGACGCGCGCGCCCTCGGCGTGCAGCAGTCGCGCGGTGGCGGCGCCGAGGCGCCGCGCGCCGCCGGTGACCAGCACGACCTGGCCCGCGAGCGGCAGTGGCGTCGAGGTGGTCATGTGCCGAGGATACCCGCCGTACCGCGCAGGCGCACGCGCCGATGAGCGTGCTGCCACTCGTGCCGCTCAGCGCCGACGAGGCCGCCCACGAGGCGCGGGTCGTGGCGCACATCCGCGCCGAGCTCGCCGCCGCCGGCGGCTGGCTGCCGTTCTCGCGTTACATGGAGCTCGCGCTGTACGCGCCCGGGCTCGGCTACTACGCCGCCGGCGCCCACAAGCTCGGCGCGGGCGGTGACTTCGTCACCGCCCCCGAGCTCTCGCCGGTGTTCGGCCGCTGCCTCGCGAGCCAAGCGGGCGAGGTGCTCGCGACGCTCGGCGGTGGCGACCTCCTGGAGGTCGGCGCCGGCAGCGGCGCGCTCGTGGCGGAGCTGCTCGCCGAGCTCGACCGGCAGGGGCGCCTGCCGGGGCGCTACCTGATCCTCGAGACCAGCCCGGACCTGCGCGAGCGGCAGCGCGCGGCGCTTGCGCGCCTGCCGGCTACGCTGGCCGCGCGCGTCGGCTGGCTGGAGCGACCGCCGGCGGAGCCGCTGCGGGGCGTCATCCTCGCCAACGAGGTGCTCGACGCGCTGCCGGTCGAACGCTTCCGCATCGGCGCCGCGGGCGTCGAGGCGCTCGGCGTTGCGCTCGCGGGCGAACGCTTCGCGTGGGCCGCGCGGCCGGCGGACGCGGCGCTCGCGGCGGCCGTCGCCGAGCTCGGGGTCGAGCTCGCGGCGGGCTACGAGAGCGAGCTGTGCCCGCGGGTCGCGCCGTGGCTGGCCGCGGTCATGGCCCCGCTCGCGGCCGGCGTCGCGCTGCTCCTCGACTACGGCTACACGCGGGCCGAGTACTACAGCCCGCCACGGGCCGGCGGCACGCTCGC
Organism: uncultured Pseudomonadota bacterium; assembly: GCA_963727685.1. Taxonomy (GTDB): domain Bacteria; phylum Pseudomonadota; class Gammaproteobacteria; order Steroidobacterales; family Steroidobacteraceae; genus CAIKZZ01. The sequence goes on along the minus strand of CAVSGY010000009.1, from coordinate 423,215 downwards.
CTGCTTCCACCGCCAGCGCCGGCACGAGGATCCCTTCGTCAACGTCGGGCTGCAGGACCTGACCGCCTGGGTCGACTTCACGCGCGTCGCCGAGGCGGCGCTGGCTGCCGGACTCGGTGTCGCCGGCTACACGACGCAGGCGCACCTGTTGCTCGCCAATGGCTTCGAGCAGCACCTTGCGGCGCTGCGCGCGACCCTCGACCCGGCGCGCGAGCCGCTGGCGGCGCGCGCGGCGCTCAGGCTCGTGTTGCCGGGGGAGATGGGGGAGCGCTTCAAGTGCATCGCACTCGCGCGCGGCTACGAGGCGCCGCTCGCCGGCTTCGCGCTCAGGGACTTCACGGCCACGCTCTAGCGGCCCGGCGCCGCGCGCAGCGCCTGCAGCGCAGCGAGGCGCTTCTCCCGCAGCCGGGCGCCGATCGCGGCGCCGTCCAGACCGGCGCGCTCATCCGCGTCGAGCTCGATGGTCCGGACGCGCGTCAGCGCCAGGCGCAGGAACGCCGCCTGCGGATAGTCGCAGTCCGCGAAGCCAGTGCGGCCGCGCATGTCGGCCTCACAGGCGAGCAGGAATTCGCCGAAGCGCTCCGGGCGCCTGAGCGCATCGCAGTGTTCGAGCAGTTCGAGCACCGTCGACGCCCGCAGCTCGAGCACGCGGTGGCTGAGCCCGTGGTGCCGGGCCACCAGCACGGCGAGCTCGCGGAAGGCGTTCGGCACACGCAGCCGCTCGGCGAGCGCGACGATCAGCCGTGCGCCGCGCTCCTCGTGGCCGACGTGCTTGGGCCATTCGGACGGCGGCGTCGTGCCCTTGCCGAGGTCGTGCACCAGCGCCGCGAAGCGTACCCGCGGCAGCGGCGTGAGGCGCGCCGCGGCGGCGAGCACGAGGCCCACGTGCACGCCGGTATCGACCTCCGGGTGCCAGCGCGGCGGCTGCGGCACGCCATACAGGCGGTCAAGCTCGGGGAACACGACCGCGAGCGCCCCGGCCTCGCGCAGCACCGCGACGAAAGCCTCGGGTGCGGGTTCGGCGAGCGCCTTGGCGGTCTCCTGCCAGACGCGCTCCGGTACCAGCGCGCCGGCCTCGCCGGCGGCGACCATGCCGCGCATCAACGTCATCGTCTCCGGCGCGACGCGAAAGCCGAGCGGCGCGAAGCGCGCCGCGAAACGCGCGACGCGCAGGATCCGCACCGGGTCCTCGGCGAAGGCCTCCGACACGTGCCTGAGCACGCGCGCCTCGAGGTCGCGGGCGCCGCCGTACGGGTCGATCAGCGCGCCGTCCGGGTCGCGCGCCATGGCGTTGATCGTCAGGTCGCGGCGCCTGAGGTCGTCCTCGAGCGTGACGTCCGGCGAATGGCGGGTCTCGAAACCCCGGTACCCGGGCCCGGTCTTGCGCTCGGTGCGGGCGAGCGCGTACTCCTCGTGGGTCGTCGGGTGCAGGAACACCGGGAAGTCACGCCCGACCAGCCGGTAGCCGTCGCGGGCGAGCTCCTCGGGGCGCGCGCCGACGACGACCCAGTCACGCTCCCGGACCGGGAGCCCAAGCAGCGCATCGCGCACCGCGCCGCCGACGAGGTAGGTCTGCATGGGGGGGATTCTAGCGGCGCGGCGCGGCCGGGGCGCGCCGGGTTAGACTCGCGCCGCGCACCGGGCGCTGGCCCGCGATGGCCCCTGCATGCAGCTTCGCCTCCTGATGGTCCTGGTCGCGCTCGGGCCGCTCGCCGGCTGCTACGTGCTCGAGAGCGCGCGCGGCCAGCTCGACCTCAATGCGCGCCGGGTGCCGATCGCGCAGCTGCTCGCCGCCCCGGACACGGCCCCCGAGCTGCGCAGCCGGCTTGCGCTCGCGAGCCGCGTGCGGGACTTCGCGAGCCGCGAGCTCGCGCTGCCCGATAACGACAGCTACCGTTCGTACGCCGACGTCGGCCGTCCGTACGTCGTGTGGAACGTGTTCGCGGCGCCCGAGTTCGGCGTCGACCCCCGGACCTGGTGCTTCCCGGTGGTTGGCTGCGTCGCCTACCGCGGCTACTTCAGCGAGCGGCGCGCGCGCGACTACGCGCTCGGCCTCGAGGCGCGCGGCGACGACGTCGCCGTCACCGGGGTCCCCGCCTACTCGACGCTCGGCCACTTCGCGGATCCGCTGCTCAACACGATGCTGCGCTGGGACGACACCGAGATCGCCGCGCTCGTGTTCCATGAGCTTGCGCACCAGCTGCTCTACGTCAAGGGCGACACCGCCTTCAACGAGGCCTTCGCGACGGTCGTCGAGCGCGACGGCGTGCGCCGCTGGCTCGAGGCCGCCGGGCGGCCCGAGGCGCTTGGCGAGTTCCGCACGCGGCAGGCCCAGTATCTCGAGCTCGCCGCGCTCGTCGCCGCGAGCCGGGTGCGGCTGCGGGAGCTGTACGCGCGCGACCTGCCGCCGGCGGCCATGCGCGCCGCCAAGGCGGAGGAGTTCGCGCGGCTGCGCGCCGAGTACCAGAGCCGCCGTGCGACGCTCGGCGACGGCTACGCCTGGCTGTTCGGCGCCGGCCTCAACAACGCGCGGCTGCTGGCGGTCGCCACCTACCAGGATTGCGTGCCGGGCCTCGAGGCACGCCTCGCGGCGGTCGGGGGCGATCTGCCGCGGTTCTACGCGGCGGCGCGCGCGCTCGCGCGTCTCAAGCCCGCCGCGCGTCGCGCGGCGGTGTGCGCGGGGGCGCCCGCGGACCGCTAGCTGCCGGTGGTCAGCGCCGAGACGGCGACGATCACGAGGCCACCGCCGCGGCGCTCGATACGCGCGGTCTCCTCGCTGTGCGTCACCAGCCGCTGGTTGGCGAACACCACTGTCTCGGTCACCTGGCTGACGACGGTCGCGGCCGGTGCGTCGCGTTCGAGCGTGATCGCCTGGCCGGTGACCTCGTAGTCGTACGATTCGAGCTGCTTGAAGGAGGCGTAGCCGTTGCTCAGCATCTCGACGTATTCGTCGCGCGTCATCAGCGTCACGCGCTCCCGTCCGTTGATCTGCGTACGCAGCTCGATGCGGCAGTCGGCGGCCAGCGTGCCGGCGAGCCGCTGCACGTCGCGGGCGCGCGCGGCGTACTCGACCGTGCTCATGAAGGCGCGTACCTCGCCCTCGGACAGGGCTGGCGCGGCGGGGGCGCCGGCGCCGGTCAGGAGCAGCAGCGCAGCGAGTAGCGGCAGGTGGGTCAGGCGCATGGTCCGAGTCTCCGCTTCTCGCGTCCCCCGGGCCGCGACGTGGGTCACGGCCCGGCGCCGCGGCCCTGCGTGGCGCGCCGGAAGGCGTCCAGCTGCGCGGCCCGCCGGCCGCTGCCGACGTAGCCCGGCACGATCGCCCGCAGCGCCGTCGGCGTGATGCCGAGCCGGGCGAGGCCGCTCTCGGTGCAGACGCTGTCGAGCTTGAGCGAGCGGTAGTTGTCGAGCGACAGTGGCTTGCCCGGCACCCAGCCCATGAGGAGCGCCTGCAGCCAGCCGAGCAGGCCGGGCAGGCCGACCACGAGGCACGGCTTGTCGAGCACCGCGCCGACGTAGCGCACGAGCTCGGCGAGAGTCAGCACCTCGGGCCCGCACAGCTCGAGGACGGCGCCGTGCGTGGCGCGCCGGCCGATGGCCCGCACCATCGCCTCGACGACGTCGCCGATGTAGACCGGCGCGAAGCGGGCTCCGGCGCGCGCGATCGGCAGTACGGGAAACGCCCGCAGCAGGGACGCGAACTTGTTCACGAAGCCATCGCCGGGCCCGAAGATCACCGACGGCCGGAAGATCGTCCACGCGACCGGGCCGGCCTCCTCGCGCACGTAGCGCTCGGCGAGGCCCTTGCTCCGCAGGTATTGGCTCGGCGCGGCCTCGTCGGCCCTGAGCGAGCTCATCTGCAAGAGGCGCGGCACGCCGGCGGACTTCGCGGCGACGACCACCTTGCGCGTGAGCTCGGCGTGCACGCGGCGGAAGCGGGCGCCGCCGCCGGCCTCGTTGAGGATGCCGATCAGGTTGATGACGACGTCATGGCCGCGCAGCGCCTCCGGCAGCATCGCGCCGTCGTGCACGTCGAAGTTCTGCAGCTCGAGCCCCGGCAGCACCAGCAAGGCCCGGTGCCGATCACGGTTGCGGGTCAGCACCCGCACGCGGTGGCCGTCGCGCACGAGGCGGCTGACGAGGTGCGTGCCGACGAAGCCGGTGCCGCCGAGGACGCAGATCGAAAGTGGCCGCATGAGGGGAGTCCGGCTCGCGCAATGCGAGAGCCGGAATTATAGCCGCCTCGGCGCGCGGCAGGTCGCGCTCAGTGCACCAGCAGCTTCAGCGTCGTCGTGCCACGGCGCACGGTCAGCAGCACCGAGGTCTGGTCCTTGACGGCGGCCTTGAGGTCCTTGAGCGTCGCGACGCTGTGCCGGTCGGCCGCGGTGATGACGTCGTTGGCCTTGAGCGGCTGCTGGCTGGCCGGACTGCCGGGTTCGATCGAGCGCACGAGCACGCCGCCGCCGGGCGCGTCGCCGAGGTCGGCGCCGTCGAGCGCGTGCGGCAGGTCGCCGGCGGCGCCGGTCTCCTCGCCGCTGCCGGTCGCGCGCGACTGGACGACGGCGGTCACGTGCTTGCCCTTGCCGTCGCGGACCAGGCCGAGATCGACGCTCTCGCCAATGCGCATGAGCCCGATCCGGTTGCGCAGCTCGGCCGCCGACCGCACCGGCGAGCCGTTCACGGCGGTGATCACGTCGCCCGACTTGATGCCGGCCTTGTCGGCGGCCGAGCCCTCGACGACCTGCTGCACGAACGCGCCCTGCAGATCGGCGGCGCCGAGCTTGTCGGCGAGGTCGGGCGTCACGGTCTGGATGTTGACGCCGAGGATGCCGCGCTTGACCTCGCCGTACCTGACGAGCTGGTCCATGACCGAGCGCACCATGTTGGACGGGATCGCGAAGCCGATACCGATGTTGCCGCCGGAGCGCGACAGGATCGCGGAGTTGATGCCGATCAGCTCGCCGCGCAGGTTGACGAGCGCGCCGCCCGAGTTGCCCGGATTGATCGAGGCGTCGGTCTGGATGAAGTCCTCGTAGCCATCGGGGTTGATACCGGACCGGCCGAGGGCGCTGACGATGCCGTAGGTGACGGTGTGCTGCAGGCCGAAGGGGTTGCCGATCGCCAGCACGAAGTCGCCGACCTCGGCCTTGCTCGAGTCGCCGAGCGCGATCTCGGCGAGCTTGGCGTCCTTGACCTTGACGACCGCGACGTCGGAGGCGGCGTCGGCGCCGACGACGGTCGCCTTGTAGTCGCGGCCGTCGATGGTGGTCACGGTGATCTCGGTCGCGTTCTCGACGACGTGCGCGTTGGTGATGATCAGCCCCTGCTTGGCGTCGACGACGACGCCGGAGCCAGCGCTCTGGAACTGGTGCTGGCGCGGGCCCTGCTCGGGGACGTCGAAGAAGCGGCGGAAGAACGGGTCCTCGAGCAGCGGGTTGCGCTGGCCGCGCTCGGTCACGGTGCCGCGCGTGGCGATGTTGACCACGGCCGGCGAGGCGCGCTTGACGATCGGCGCGAGCGACGGCATCGGCACGCCATTGGCGTCGGCCGGCAGGCGGCCGGCCTGTCCGAGGGCGGCATGCGGGGCGAGCGCTACCGCGGCGAGGAGCGCGGTGGCGATGGCGGTCAGGCGGACGCGGCGAGCGGGGGAGGCAGTGTGCATGGCAGGCCCTTGAGGTCTGGTGGAGCGAAGCGGTCGAATGAGAGGCGGCCGGCCGCGCGGGCGGCCGGTCATGCTAACCCGTCGAGTGGACGGCCCGTCGCGGAGGACCATCGCGCGAGCGGAAAAGTTCCGCCGGCCGGCCGCCGGCGGGCACCGGCCCGCCGGTTGCCGGCCGCGGGAGGCGGGGCCTCAGGCGGCCTCGACGTTGATCCGGCGCGGCAGCACCTGCTGCTGCTTCGGAATCGCGACTTCGAGCACGCCGTTGGTGAAGCGCGCCTTGACCGCCTGCGAGTCGGCGGTGTCCGGCAGGCTGAAGCGGCGGTAGAACGCGCCGCTCGTGCGCTCGACGCGGCGGAAGCCCTGCTTCTCGTCGCGGCTCTCGAGGTCGCGGCGGCCGCGGATCGTCAGCACGCCCTTCTCGAGCGTGACGTCGATGTTCTTTGGCTCGACGCCCGGCAGGTCGGCGTGGATGACGAACTGCGCGTCCTCCTCGCGCAGGTCGACGGGCGGCACCCAGTCGGCGACCGACTGCTGCGGTTCGTCGGTGAGCGCCGAGTTCGTGAACAGGCGATCGAGGTCGCGCTGCAGGCGATTAACGAGGTACCAGGGTTCGTAACGAGCGAGGCTCATCGGGGTCTCCTTGCGGCTGGAAACGTGGTGACCCTTGAGTAAGGGTCGTCCGCCGCTTTTCAAGAACGGAGGAGCGCGGACGTACGGCACAGAGCGAAGCGGTGGACAAGATGTGGACGACCGGTGGATGGAGTGTGCGTGCGCAGTGCATACAAGATGTTGTGTGCGGGCTTCCGAAAGACCTTGACATGGCGGCGTCGGCGATCTGCCCGAAAGGCGCTTAAGTGATTTTCCTAAGTTTCTGTATAAACAGGGGAAAAATCCGACCCTCGGATCCCAAAATAAAGGCTTGACTCAGGGGCAGGCTAAAAATAAGTTAGGTGCCCCCGATACAAGATCTTGTGTCGGGTCGGGGACGCCGGCAGGACACGTTTCGGAGGGAGGGCGACGGAGCGCTGCCTGCAGCTGCCGGGTCCTTCGCTTCCATTAATAACGACGACAACAACCAATCAGGCTCAACGGAGCACCACGTCAAGATGAGCACGGCCTACAAGATGGAGCCTCGCGAAGGGGACGTTCCCTTCCAGGAAGCCTCCATCGACATTTGGGACAAGAAGTACCGCCTGACCGCCAAAGACGGCACCCCGATCGACCAGTCGATGGACGACACCTACAAGCGCGTCGCGGTCGCGCTCGCCGACGTCGAGGCCCCCGAGGCGCGCGCCGAGTGGCACGAGCGCTTCCTGTGGGCGCTGCGCAAGGGCGCGATCCCCGCCGGACGCATCACCTCGAACGCCGGCGCGCTCGAGCACAAGCCCGCGACCTCGACGATCAACTGCACCGTATCGGGCACGATCATCGACTCGATGGACGACATCCTGAACAAGGTGCACGAGGCCGGGCTCACGCTCAAGGCCGGCTGCGGCATCGGCTACGAGTTCTCGACGCTGCGGCCGCGCGGCGCGTACGTCTCCGGGGCGGGCGCCTACACGTCCGGGCCGCTGTCGTTCATGGATATCTACGACAAGATGTGCTTCACGGTGTCCTCGGCCGGCGGCCGCCGCGGCGCGCAGATGGGCACCTTCGACATCGGTCACCCGGACGCGATGGAGTTCATCCGCGCCAAGCGCGAGGCCGGGCGGCTGAGGCAGTTCAACCTGTCGCTGCTGGTCACCGACGAGTTCATCGAGGCGGTCAAGGCTGATGCGCCGTGGAAGCTCGCCTTCCCGCTGTCGGTGCAAGGAGTTCGAGACCGAGCAGCCGGATCTCGCTGACGGCGAGCAAGTTCATCTGGCGCGAGTGGCCGACCACGGACCGCTATGTGACGCGCGATGACGGTCTCGTCTGCTGCAAGGTCTACAAGACCGTGCCGGCGCGGCGCATGTGGGACGTCATCATGACGTCGACCTACGATTTCGCCGAGCCCGGCTTCGTGCTGATCGACCGCGTCAACGAGATGAACAACAACTGGTGGTGCGAGACGATCCGCGCCACCAATCCTTGCGGCGAACAGCCGTTGCCGCCGTACGGCTCGTGCCTCTTGGGCTCGGTGAACCTGACGCGCTTCGTGCTCCACCCGTTCACCGCCGAGGCGGCCTTCGACTGGGATGAGTACCGCGAGGTCGTCAAGGTCTTCACGCGCATGCTCGACAACGTCGTCGAGATCAACGGCCTGCCGCTCGAGCGGCAGCGCGAAGAGATCATGCGCAAGCGCCGCCATGGCATGGGGTTCCTCGGTCTCGGCTCGACGATCACGATGCTCGGCATGAAATACGGCTCCAAGGAGTCGGTGCAGTTCACCGAGGCCGTATCGCGCGAGATGGCGATCGCCGGCTGGGAGGCGGGGCTCGAGCTGGCGCGCGAGAAGGGCCCCGCGCCGATCATGAACGAGGAGTTCGCGGTCACGGCGAAGATGCTGCGCCAGCGACCGGAGATGGCGCGCGACGGCTGGAAGATCGGCCAGAAGGTGCCGGGCCGGATCCTGCACGCGCGCTACAGCCGCTACATGCAGCGCATCGCCAGCGTCGCACCGCAGCTCGTCGAGCAGCTGGCGACGAGCGGCGCGCGCTTCACGCACCACAGCTCGATCGCGCCGACCGGCACGATTTCGCTGTCGCTGGCCAACAACGCCTCCAACGGCATCGAGCCGTCGTTCGCGCATCACTACTTCCGCAACGTGATCCGCGAGGGCAAGAAGAGCAAGGAGCGCATCGACGTCTACTCGTACGAGCTGCTCGCCTACCGCCACTTGTCAACCCGCGCGCGGTTCCCGGCGCCACCAAGCCCGAGGAGCAGCTGCCCGACTACTTCATCACGACCGACAACGTCTCGCCGACGCAGCACGTCGACATCCAGGCGGCCGCGCAGAAATGGGTCGACTCGAGCATCTCGAAGACCGCCAACGTGCCGACCGACTTCAAGTACGACGCCTTCAAGGACATCTACCTGTACGCCTACGAGCAGGGCCTGAAGGGCTGCACGACCTTCCGCTTCAACCCGGAGGCCTTCCAGGGCGTGATCGTCAAGGGCGAGGACCTGAAGAACACCTTCTACGTGTTCGTCCTCGAAGACGGCACCGAGGTCAAGGTGCGTGGCGACGAGGAAATCGAGTACGACGGCGAGACGCACACGGCCGCGAACCTGTTCGATGCGCTCAAAGAAGGCTATTACGGGAAGTTCTGACATGATCAAGATCGACAAGCGCATCACCAAGTTCCGGGTCGACAAGCCCGCCGAGCCGGCCGCAAAGCCCGCCGCCGACCGCAAGGCCGACGTCGCCGAGTACCGCAAGGACGGCAACAAGGTCATCTGGATGCACGAGAAGCTCGAGCGTCCGGAGGTGCTGATCGGCTCGACCTACAAGATCAAGACGCCGGTGTCCGACCACGCGATGTACGTGACGATCAACGACATCGTGCTCAACGAGGGCACCGAGCACGAGCAGCGCCGGCCCTTCGAGGTGTTCATCAACTCGAAGAACCTCGATCACTTCCAGTGGATCGTCGCGCTGACGCGGATCATCTCGGCCGTGTTCCGGAAGGGCGGCGACGTGACCTTCCTGGTCGAGGAGCTGAAGGCCGTGTTCGACCCGCGCGGCGGCTACTGGCAGCCCGGCGGCAAGTTCATGCCGTCGATCATCGCCGAGCTCGGCTACGTGATCGAGAAGCACCTGCAGACGATCGGCCTGATGCCGCGGCCGGAGCTCGACCCGCATCGCCGCAAGCTGATCGAGGAGAAGCGCGAGGAGTTCGAGGCGCGCAACAAGCAGCAGGACGCGTTCTCGCGCGGCCACTACCCGGAGGGCGCGCAGCTGTGCCCGAAGTGCAGCACCGCGGCGGTGGTGATGATGGACGGCTGCATGACGTGCCTCAACTGCGGCGATTCGAAGTGCGGCTGAGCAGGAGCTGACGAACCCGTCGACACGCGCTGTCCGGGCTTGAGTCCGGCGCCGCGCAAGCGGCAAGGCGCGTGCCTTCCGGGCCGCCCCGCAAGGGGCGGCCCTTTTTTTTCGCCGGCGCCGGGCACGGTCGTCAGCGCTCGGGCGGCCCGATGCGGATGGTGCGGGTCGCGATCCGCACCTCGATCAGGAACGCGAGCAGCGCGCCGACCAGCGCGGTCATCGCGCCGATGAACAGCGCCGCGACCGGCACGGCGAGATTGAAGTGGATGAAGGCGCTGCCGAACAACAGCGCCACCACGATTGCCACGAGCAGCGCCGAGATCGTGCTCAGGGTGATCGCCGCGTTCATCAGCCGCGCGCGCCTTGCGAAGCCGCGTAGCCGCTCGCGCAGCTCGGCCGCCACCGCGGGCTCCGCGCCCGCGAGGCGCTCCTCGAGCGGTCGCGCCCGGTCCACCACCCGCGCCAGCCGGTTGGTGAGCACGCCGAGGAACACGCCGATGCCCGACAGCAGGAACACCGGCGCGACCGACAGCTGGATCGAGTGGGCGATGCTCGCGACTTCGACCGGGGTCGTTTCCATCATTCGGGTCCTTGTGGTGTCGCGGCGGCGGGTCGGGCGTGCTTCTTGAGCCGCACGTAGACGCGCTTCCTTACCCGGGCGACGACCTCGCCGCCCGGGTCCGTGATCTCGGTGATGAACTCCGGCAGCAGCTTCCCACCGCCGGCGGCGTCCTGCCGCAGTCGCTCGATGAGCGTGGCGTCGAGGTGAAATTCCGCGGTCACGGTGCCGCGACCCGGTCTCAGGAACTCGATCTCGGCCGCCTGGTCCCAGACCAGGTAATCCTCGCCCAGCACGTGGATCAGCATCAGGACCCAGAACGGGTCCGCCATCGCGTACAGGCTGCCGCCGAAGTGGGTGCCGAGGTAGTTGCGGTTGCGCAGCCCCGGGCGCAGCTCGACCCTGACGTCGTGCCAGTCCGGGCTGATCAGCGCGACGTGGATGCCTGCGCCCCGGTACGGCGGCCACCAGTTCATCAGGTGGCGGAACAGGCGGGCGTTGATCCTACGGGCCACCGGCCGATTCTACAGACTCAAGTCTGTGGCGCCGCTGCCGACTCTACGGAAGACTCGGACTGCCGGAAGACCCATGCTTGACCCGGAGAAGCTCGTCGGCGACGTCGCGACCCTGGTATCGCTGCCAGAGGTCGTGGTGCGTATCAATGAGCTCGTCGACGATCCGACGAGCTCCGCGGACGACATCGGCCGGATCGTATCCCAGGACGCGGCGCTGACGGCGAAGCTGCTGACGCTGGCCAACAGCGCCATGTTCGGCATGCAGCGCAAGATCGACACGGTCGGCCGCGCGATCGCCGTGCTCGGCACCCGGCAGGTCCGGGACCTCACGCTCGGGCTGTCGGCGGTGCGCGCGTTCACCGGCATCCCCAACGACCTGGTGTCGATGGGCTCGTTCTGGCACCACAGCGTGCTGTGCGCGGTCACCGCACGCGCCCTCGCCGGCGAGTGCGCGCGCGGCCGGCCGGACTCGAGTTTCGTCGCGGGGCTGTTGCACGACATCGGCCAGCTCGTGATGTTCAACAAGCTGCCGGACGAGAGCCGTCGGGCGCTGCTGATGACGATCGACGCGCCGAACGAGCCGGACCTGCACCTGTGCGAGCGCGAGATCCTCGGCTTCGACCACGCCGTGGTCGGCGGCGCGCTGGCGCGGCGCTGGCGGCTGCCGGCGAGCCTGGTCGAGTGCATCGAGTTCCACCACGACCCGGCGCGGGCGCAGTCGCACCCGCTCGACGTCGCGATCGTGCACATCGCCAATTCCGCGGCGGTGCTCGCCGAGGTCGAGAGCGACGAGTTCGAGGACGCGCCGCAGGTCCAACCGGTGGCCTGGGAGGTCACCGCGCTCGGTCGTGAGCAGGTGCTCGCGGTCGCGGCCGGCGCGCGCGACGCGGTCGAGGAGATCAAGGCGCTGTTTCAGATGCCCGGGCTGCACTGAGCCGCGGGTCGCCGGGGCGCTATGGCTTGCGCGTCGGGTTCCGGTCGTACGGATTGAACGTCAACGATTCGGGCTTGCGCGCCGGCCCGCGGCTGTACGGATCGCCGCCGCTCGACTCCTTCCCGCTCGGCCGCGCGGTCGAGGCGCGCTCGTAGGGATTTCCGGTCACCGGCTGGGTGACGATGGGCTTCGGGGGCGTCGCCGGCGCGTCGGTAAGCTCGAGGTTGACCGGCGTCTCGGTCAGTGCGCGGATCCGCTGCGTGCTGGCATTGCGGTCGAACATCCCCGTCTGCACCGCCCACTCCCAGACCGCCTGGCCGCGCTCGTCGAAGCGCACACGACCGGACTTGCGCTCTTCGTCGGCCTTGGCCGGCGGCGCTGGAGTCTTCGAGTCTTTGCGAGGCTGCTGTGACACGCCTGAATCCTACCGTGCTTCATTGCTTGGATCGGCCACGACCGATACCAAAATAAGGACCCGGCCGCATTATGGAAGAGGCCGATGCGAATTCTGTGACGTAGGTACGGGCGGTTTCGCGCGGCGAAAGTGAAGCCCCGCTTTCGCGGGGCTCCCGATGCGGAGCAGTGCTCCGCCAAGCTCACCCAAAACAGCCGGGTCGCCTTTGGTTGTCGTTGTTCGCCCGCCGACAGATGGCCGGCAGGCCAGCGATCCCGTGCCGTTATCCCCTAGCAGCCCCTGGGCGCGAACGGTGCGCGCCGAACCCTGCAGGTCAAGAAGCAAAGGCCGTGCCATCCAATGGAATCAATAGCTTGTATAATGACAGGGCCCCGGAGTGTAAGACTTTGCGACACTGGGCACGATCAGGCGGAGGAGCGATGCACGATGGCGCCGGACGCATACGCGGGTTGATCCGGGCGCTCGTGCCCGGAGCCGTGCTGCTGTCCGCGCTGCTCGCCTCGCCCCCTGCTGCCGCCGATGCGGCGCAGTTCCCGCGGCCGCCGCAGCTCGAGCCGGACGTCGAGTTCTGGCAGCGCGTCTACTCGAAGGTGACGACCCAGGGCGGCCTGCTGCACGACGACCGCTATCTGGACGTCGTCTATGAGGAACTGATGTTCCCGACGGCCATGTCGCCGCGCGAGCGCGCCGCGGTCGTCGACGCTGCGCGCGAAAAGTACGAACGCATCCTGCGCAAGCTCGGCGGCGGCCCGCACGAGGGCCTGTCGGACGAGGAGAAGCGGGTGCTGGCGCTCTTCCCGGCCAACGTCAGCAACGCCGCGCTGCGCGAGGCCGCCGACCGCGTGCGCTTCCAGCTCGGCCAGGCCGACCGCTTCCGCGAGGGACTGGTGCGCGCCGGGGCGTGGGAGCGCCACGTCGAGGAGACGCTGCGCAAGGAGGGGCTGCCAGCGGAGCTGTCGGCGCTGCCGCACGTCGAGTCGTCGTTTAACCCGCGCGCCTACTCTAAGGCAGGCGCTGCCGGCATCTGGCAGTTCATGCGCTCCACCGGCCGGCGCTGGCTGCGCGTCGACAGCGTCGTCGACGAGCGGCTCGACCCGTACAAGTCGACCATCGCCGCGGCGCAGTTCCTCAACGTCAACTACTCGATCCTCGGCTCCTGGCCGCTGGCGCTGACCGCCTACAATCACGGCGCCGGCGGCATGCGCCGCGCCAAGGAGCTGATGGGAACGGACGACATCGTGACCATCGTGCGCAACTACCAGAGCCGGACCTTCGGCTTCGCGTCGCGCAACTTCTACGTGTCGTTCCTCGCCGCACTCGAGATCGACCGCAACGCCGAGCGCTACTTCGGCCGCATCGAGCGCGCGCCGCCCGACGCGAGCCGGGTCGTCAAGCTGCCCTACTACGTGCCGGCGCAGGCACTCGAGCGCGCGCTCGGCACCGACCGCGACATGCTGCGCGCGCTCAACCTGTCGCTGCTCGACCCGGTCTGGAACGGGCAGCGCTTCGTGCCGCGCGGCTTCGAGCTGCGCGTGCCGGGCGGCGCCGATCCGGACCAGCTACTGCTGCGGCTCGCCGGCGCCGAACGCTACGACGGGCAAAAGCGCGACGCGAGCCACCGGATGCGGCGCGGCGAGACGCTCGAGCGCGTCGCCGCGGCCTACGGTCTCAAGGCCGGCGAGCTCGCCGCCTACAACCACGTCGCCGTCGACGAGGTGCGGACCGGGACCACGCTCAAGATCCCGCCACCGCAGCCACTCGGCGCTGCCGTGGTCGCCGCCGCGGGCGCGGCGCCGCCCCCGGCGGCGGCGGTCGCCGAGGCTCCGGCGGAGGAGCTGTACGTGGTCCGCAGCGGCGACGCGCTGTCCGAGATCGCCAAGCGCTACGGCCTGAGCGAGAAATTGCTGATGACGCAGAACGCCATCAAGGACCCGAACTTCCTGTTCGAGGGCCAGAAGCTCAAGGTCGCCAAGACCGCCGGGCCGCCGCCGGCCGCGCCGATCGCCGATGCGTCGCTGCACGATGCAGCGGCAGCGGAGGAGGCGGGGCCGAAGCCCGAGTCGGCCCGCGCGAAGCCGCAGCCCGTGTCGCGCGAGGAGGCGGTCGAGTCCGGTCCCGGCCTCATGCCGGGCATCGAAAGCGCCGCGTCGGCCGATCCCAGCGACTACACGGTGTCGAACGACAGCGCGATCGTGCAGGGCGCCGAGACGCTTGGCCACTTCGCCGAATGGTGCGGCGTGAGCGCCAACCGGCTGCGCGAGCTCAACCACATGCGGCCCGGGGCGACGCTGACCCTCGGCCGGCGCATCCGCCTCGACCTGTCGCACGTCGACGCCGCCACCTTCGAGGAGCACCGCGTGGCATTTCACCGCCAGCTGCAGGATGATTTCTTCCAGCGCTTCCGCATCGCCGGCCAGGAGCGCTACCGGCTCAAGTCCGGCGAGTCGCTGTGGACCCTGACGCAGAAGACGAGCGTGCCGGTGTGGCTGCTCAGGCAGTACAACCCGGAGACCGATTTCACGACCGTGCGCATCGGCACCGAGATCGTGCTGCCGAAGGTGGAGGCACGCACCGCGCCGGCGGTAGCGCCGCCGGCTGCGCCGCCGACGCCGGGCACGCGCCCGGGAAGGGGACACTGATGCGACGCACATGCACCGCGACGCTCGCGCTCGCGCTCCTCGGCGGATGCGCGACCGAGCGCTTCTACGAGGGACCGGCGCTGCCGGCGGACGAGCTCGCCATCATCGAAGGTGCGCCGAGCGTCAACGCCGGCCTGCCGCTCGCGCCGGTCATACGCAAGGTCGACGAGCGCGTGGTGCGCTTCGGCCACTCGCGGGTGGCGCTGGCGCCGGGCACGCACCGGGTGCTGGTCGACTGCGTGATGTCCGCGACGCACACGACCACGCGCTTCGAGCTCAGCATCGAGACCTACGCCGGGCGACGCTACGTGCTGGAAGCCGACAGCGCGCCTGGCAACCAGCGCTGCGGCGCCGTCCGCGTGGAGGAGCGCTGACGGTGCATGTCGCCTTCGTGGCGCCGTTCCTGATGGAGGCGACGTTGCGCTTCATCGACGGCGCCGCACGCCTGCCCGGGGTGCGGCTGTCGCTGGTCACGCAGGATCCGCTGCAGCAGGTCCCCGCCGGACTGCGCGCGCGGCTCGCCGCCCACTGGCAGGTGCGCGACGCGTTCGATCCGGCCGAGCTCGTCCACGCGGCCGCCGCGCTCGAGCGCGCCGCCGGTCCCGTCGCCCGTCTGATCGGCTCGCTCGAGCAGCTGCAGGAGCCGCTCGCGCTGGCGCGCGAGCGGCTCGGGCTGCCGGGGCTGTCGGCGGCCGCGGCGCGCAACTTCCGCGACAAGGCGCACATGAAGGACGTGCTGCGTGCGGCAGGCGTGCCGTGTGCGCGGCACGAACTCGCCGGCGACGCCGCGACGGCGCGCCGCTTCGCGGCGACGGTGGGCTTTCCGATCGTCGTCAAGCCGCCCGCGGGCGCCGGCGCCGTCGGTACCTTTCGCCTCGACGACGCCGCGGCGCTCGAACGCTATCTTGCCGCCCATCCGCCGGTCGCGGCGCAACCGGCGCTGTGCGAGGAATTCCTCGGCGGCGAGGAGCACTCGTTCGATTCGGTCGTGCTCGACGGCCGGCTCGTGTTCTGGTCCGTGTCGCGCTACCTGCCCTCGCCGCTGACGGTCATGGAGAACCCGTGGATCCAGTGGTGCGTGCTGTTGCCGCGCGAGCTGGACGGCTACCAGGACATCCGCACTGTCGGCGCCACGGCGCTGGCGGCGCTCGGCCTCACGAGCGGCATGACGCACATGGAGTGGTTCCGGCGTCCGGACGGCAGCATCGCGGTCTCCGAGGTCGCGGCGCGGCCGCCCGGCGCGCAGTTCACGACGTTGCTGTCCTACGCCCACGACGTCGATTTCTATTCCGCGTGGCCGCGGCTCGTGGTCGAGGACCGTTTCGACCCGCCGCCGCGCCGCTGGGCCGTCGGCGCCGCCTACGTCCGCGGCCAGGGCAGCGGGCGGGTGCGGCGCATCACGGGACTCGAGGTCGCGCAGCGCGAGCTCGGGCCGCTGGTCGTCGAGGCCCGCCTGCCCGAGCCCGGCACGTCGCAGGGCGCCGGCTACGAGGGGGTGGGGCACGTGATCCTGCGGCACACCGACAGCGCCGTCGTCGAGGCGGCGCTGCGCCGGCTCGTGGCCCTGATCCGGGTCGACCTTGGGTGACCGGCGACGGTCGCGCCGGGCCGTGATCCGCGTCGCGGCCGGCGCAGCGAGCGGTTCCGTATAATCCCAATATGTTCAATTCATCGCCACGACCGTCCACCCCGCGCCGTGCAGCCTGGGTCCTCGCGGCGCTGCTGCTCGGCGTACTGCCGGCCGTCGGGCGCGCGACGAGCGCCGAGCTCGCGACCGCCGACCAGGTGCTGGTCGTCAAGAGCGAGCGGCGGCTGTACCTGATGCGGGACGGCCAGCCGTTTCGCAGCTACAAGGTCGCGCTCGGACTCAACCCGGTCGGCCACAAGGAGCGCGAGGGCGATTTCCGCACGCCCGAGGGCCGCTATCTGCTCGATGGGCGCAACACCGCGAGCGACTTCTTCCTGTCGATCCATCTGTCATATCCGAGCTCGGAGGACGCCGCGCGCGCCAGGACCCATCACTGGCGCCCGGGCGGTTCGATCATGATTCACGGCCTGCCGAATGTGCCGAAGCGATCGATCGACTACTACCGCAGCGCCGACTGGACTGACGGCTGCATCGCGCTCGCCAACGACGACATGCTCGAGGTGTGGCTGCTGACGCGGGCCAACACGCCGATCGAGATCCGGCCTTGAGCACCACCGACGTCGAGGTCGACGCCAGCGAGTTCGTCGACGCGCGCGTCGCGCCGCGCGGCAGTCTCGAGAACCTGTCGCAGCGGGAGATGGAGCAGCTGCAGGACCGCGGCCAGGGCGGCCTGTACCCGCTGTTCCGCCGCTGCGCGCTCGCGGTGCTCAATTCCGGCAGCCACAGCGACGACGCGACCGAGCTGTTCCACAAGTACCGCGACTTCGAGATCCGCATCGTGCGCCAGTCGTGGGGCGTCAAGCTCGAGATGAAGAACGCACCGGCGGTCGCCTTCGTCGACGGACAGATGATCCGCGGCGTCAAGGAGCACCTGTTCGCGGTGCTGCGCGACATCGTCTACATCGCCAACGAGATCGTCGAGAGCGGCCAGTTCGACCTGACGGCCCCGGAGGGCATCACCAACGCCGTGTTCTGCATCCTCAGGAACGCGCGCGTGCTCGAGGCGCATGCCCGGCCGGACCTTGTCGTCTGCTGGGGCGGGCACTCGATCTCGCGCGAGGAATACGACTACACCAAGCAGGTGGGCTACGAGCTCGGACTGCGCGGCCTCAACGTCTGCACCGGCTGCGGGCCGGGGGCGATGAAAGGCCCGATGAAGGGCGCGACGATCGGCCACTCCAAGCAGCGCATCGGCAACGGCCGCTACATCGGCCTGACGGAGCCCGGCATCGTCGCCGCCGAGCCGCCGAACCCGATCGTCAACCACCTCGTGATCATGCCGGACATCGAGAAGCGCCTCGAGGCCTTCGCGCGCATGTCGCACGGCATCATCATCTTCCCCGGCGGGGTCGGCACGGCCGAGGAGCTGCTCTACCTGCTCGGCATCCTGCTCGATCCGGCGAACGCGGGCCAGCCGGCACCGCTGGTGCTAAGCGGGCCGGCGCGCTCGGCGCCGTGGTTCGAGCGCGTCCACGAGTTCATTGGACTCACGCTCGGGCCCGCGGCGCAGGCGCGCTACCGCATCATCGTCGACGACCCGGCCGAGACCGCCCGTGTGATGGTCGCCGGCATGGAGCAGGTCCGCCGCCACCGCAAGCACACCGGCGACTCGTACAACTTCAACTGGACGCTGCGCATCGCGCCGGCGTTCCAGCTGCCGTTCGAGGTGTCGCACGCGAGCGTCGCGGCGCTCGACCTCAATCTCGACCAGCCGGTGCACGAGCGCGCCGCGAATCTGCGCCGCGCGTTCTCGGCGATCGTCGCCGGCAACATCAAGGAGCACGGCATGAGCCAGATCGCCGCGCACGGGCCGTTCGAGATCCGCGGCGCGCCGCGCCTGATGCAGGCGCTCGACGGCCTGCTGGCGTCGTTCATCGCGCAGCGGCGCATGAAGATCTCCGGCGAGTACCGCCCGGTGTATCGCGTCGTCGGCTGAAATCGCGACGCGTTGCCCGAATCCTTGACCTAATACCGGGTCCGCTGTGACGCAGTTCCTGTGAGGGGCGCCGGCCCGGGCAGTACCTTGCCCGTGTCACCTTTGCAGGTGTGTGGCATGAGCGACAGCAAAAGCCCGCGCAGCCCGCCGAACCGAAAGCCGCTCGATGTAGCGGCTCCGGCCCGGCCGGCGACCGCGGCACTGACCGGCCGAGTCGAACGCGGTGTACTGCCGCGGCCGGCAAGCCGTACCGGGACGAGCCGTCACTCGGCGATCACTCGGAATCTGCAAAACTACGCCAGCTACAAGCTCTGGGCCGAGAAGGTCAAGAGCAGCTGGGAGCCGGGCAAGGATCCGAAGGGCTGATCAGCCCGCGGCCTCGAGCCCGCCAGCCGAGGCGGGCACCCCGTCCGCGAAGCGCGTCTCGAGCCACTCGATCAGCGGCTGCCACGTGGCGACGTCGTCGCGCGCAATGTAACTCTTCATCTCGTGCACGCCGTGGCCGTGCTCCGCGGCGCGCAGGTAGTTGTGCGAGTCCCTGAGCGTCGCGATGACCGGGATTTCCAGGGTGCCGAGAAAGCGCAGCAGCGTCTGCAGCACCAGCGTGTTGCGCCGCGCGCGGTTGGCGATGACGCCAATGCGGTGTTCGCGGCGTTTGATCTTCGCGACCAGCAGCAGGTCGGCAATGCACTTCGACGCGGCGTGGATGTCGATGTCCGACGGCAGCACCGGCACGAGCACCGCGTCGGCGTCGCGCACCAGTTCCGGCATGTCCTGGGCCGCGACCGCCGCCGGCGTGTCGACGACGACGCGCTCGGTCCCGGGCGGCAGCCGCATCAGGAAGCTGCGCGTCACGCGCGCATTCTTGTCGAAGGCCGCAATGCCGTGGATAGACGGCAGGTCACTGGCGCGCTTGCGCAGCCAGCGGGCACTCGACGCCTGGGGGTCGTGGTCGACCAGGACCGTGCTGAATCCCGCCGACGCGTAATACGCGGCCAAGTTGGTCGCGACGGTGGTCTTGCCCGAGCCGCCCTTCGGATTAAGGACGACTATCTTTCGCGTCATCCGCTGTCCCCGGCCGCCGCGGTGCGGCGTGGCCGCTGCCATGCTGCCGCTAGCGTACGCACCGTACCCAGTCCACGCAAGCAACAGATCCCGCCGGTCGGCCGCCCGTCCTGTGATCCGGCGCAAGGTTGGGCCGCTGGCGGCGGCCTAGAGTGGCCTTCCCCGAACACCCCGTGCCCCCCCCGCGAGGTCGCCATGGAAGTCCTGCTGCAGTTGCTCGATGAGATCGACGACCTGGTTTTGATGGTCTGGCAGCGGGCGAGCATGCTGCTCGAGTGATGCCGCCGGGGATGCCGCCGGCACCCCCCTTGAATCCTGGGCTGATGCCCCTAGAGTGAGCGCGCCCGCCGCGGATCGGCGGGCCGCGGCCCGGCGCCGCGCTCCCTATCCACCGACCGGGGCACAGCCAGATGACGACCGCCACGCAGCGCGAGACCCGCGGCTTTCAGGCCGAGGTGAAGCAGCTGCTTCGCCTGATGATCCATTCCCTGTATTCGAACCGCGAGATCTTCCTACGCGAACTGATCTCCAACGCCTCCGACGCCTGCGACAAGCTGCGCTTCCGCGCGCTCGCGGAGCCGGCGCTGCTAGAGGGCGGCGTGGAGCTCGCGATCGACATCGATTTCGACGCCGCCGCGCGCACCGTCACCGTCACTGATTCCGGCGCCGGCATGAGCCGCGCCGAGGTCACCGAGCACCTCGGCACGATCGCCAAGTCCGGCACCGCCGAGTTCCTCGCCCAGCTGTCCGGCGACCAGCAGAAGGACGCGCAGCTGATCGGCCAGTTCGGCGTAGGCTTCTACTCCGCGTTCATTGTCGCCGACCGGGTCGAGGTCTACACGCGACGGGCCGGCGCGGACCCGGCCGAGGGCGTGCACTGGGAGTCGGACGGCTCGGGCGAGTTCAGCGTCGAGAACGTGCCGGTCGAGCGGCGCGGCACGCGCGTCGTGCTGCACCTCAAGGAGGACGCCACGGAGTTCGCCGACGCCTGGCGCCTCCGGGGCCTGGTCAAGCGCTACTCGGACCACATCGCCTTCCCGGTGCGGATGCCGGTGCTGCCGGGGGGCGACGCTGCCAAGCAGCCGGACGCGGACCGCCGTGAGGCTGTCAACAGCGCGCAGGCGCTGTGGACGCGGGCGCGCACCGAGGTCAAGGACGAGGAGTACGTCGAGTTCTACAAGCACGTGTCGCACGACGTCAGCGCGCCGCTCGCCTGGTCGCACAACCGCGTCGAGGGCAAGCGCGAGTACACGACGCTGCTGTACCTGCCGTCGCGCGCGCCCTTCGACCTGTGGCACCGCGACGCGGCTCGCGGGCTGAAGCTGTACGTGCGGCGCGTCTTCATCCTCGACGACGCCGAGCAATTCCTGCCGCTGTACCTGCGGTTCGTTAAGGGCGTGGTCGACTCCGGCGACCTGTCGCTGAACGTCTCGCGCGAGCTGCTGCAGCAGGACCCGGAGATCGAGGCGATGCGCTCCGGCATCACGCGCCGCGTGCTCGACCTGCTCGCAAAGCTCGCCAAGGATGAGCCCGAAAAGTACGCGACCTTCTGGAAGGAGTTCGGCCAGGTTCTCAAGGAGGGCATCGCCGAGGACCCGGCGAATCGCGACCGCGTCGCGAAGCTGCTGCGGTTCGCGACCACCGCGACCGACCGCGAGCTCCAGGACCAGTCGCTCGACGACTGCATCGGGCGGCTGCGGCCCGGCCAGAAGCATCTCTATTACGTCGTCGGCGAGACCTGGAACGCCGCCCGGCAGAGCCCGCACCTCGAACGGCTGAAGCAGAAGGGCGTCGAGGTGCTGCTGCTGCACGATCGCATCGACGAGTGGATGATGGGCTACCTCGGCGAGTACGAGGGCCGGACGTTCCAGGACGCGAGCCGCGGTGACCTTGACCTCGGCGAGCTCGTGAGCGCCGAGGAGAAGAGCGCGGAGGACAAGGACGCCGAGGCGGCGCTCGCGCTGTGCGGCCGGCTGCGCGAGGCGCTGTCGGGCAAGGTCGAGGCGGTGCGCGCAACGCAGCGGCTCGCCGAGTCGGCGGCCTGTCTCGTGCGCGCGGCCGACGAGGTCGGCGCGCAGATGCGCAAGCTCCTCGAGGCCGCCGGCCAGGCGGTGCCGGCGAAGCGGCCGACGCTCGAGATCAACCCGTCCCATCCGTTGGTCGTGCGCCTCGAGGCGCTGCCGGATGGCGACCAGTTCCGCGACCTCGCGCTGCTGCTCTTTGACCAGGCAACGCTCGCCGAGGGCGGCCAGCTCGCGGAGCCGGCCGACTTCGTGCGCCGCCTCAACCGGCTGTTGCTCGCGGGCAGCTGAGCCGCGATCGCGTCATAATGGCGGCGGCGCCTTCGTGCGCGCCGCCGGGGGAACCGACCGTGCCCATGTCCCGCTTCGCATCGGCATCGCTCGCCGTGCTGCTGCTCGCCGCACTCCCCGCCTGTGGTGACGACGTGCCGGCGAGCGCCACGGCGGCAGCGCAGAGCGCCGCCGCGCCGGGCCTGCAGGTCACCGAGCTTGCGCCCGGGCACGGCGATCCAGTCGCGGCCGGCGCCTGGGTGCGGGTGCACTACACCGGCTGGCTGCACGATCCGGCCGCGCCGGACGGCAAGGGCCGGCAGTTCGACAGCTCGAAGCAGCGAGGTCCTTTCGTCTTTCAGCTCGGCCAGGGGCGCGTGATCCGCGGTTGGGACCTCGGCGTCGCCGGCATGCGCGCCGGTGGCAAGCGCCGCCTCGTGATTCCGCCGGAGCTCGCCTACGGCGAACGCGGCGCGGGCGGCGTCATCCCACCGCAGGCGACGCTGCTGTTCGACGTCGAGCTGCTCGAGTTCCGGTCGACACCGTGATGCGCCGCGGCGCCGTCCCGCACCACACGACGAACGTCCGGGGGATGGCACGATGCTGAGGTCCATGCTCGCGGCGACGCCCGCCGCGCTGCTGCCGGCCGTTGCCGCTGCTGCCACGCCGGTATACGCCGGGCACCTGATCGACGGCGTGGGCAACGCCGTACGGGCGGCGGTCACGATCGTCGTCGAAGGCACCGAGATCAGGGCCGTCGAGGCGGGCTACCGGGCGCCGGCCGGCGGCGACGCGGTGGTCGACCTCGAGGACGCGACCGTGCCGCCGGGCCTCTGGGACATGCACGTGCAGCTGACGCAGGAGTACAACCGCAATGCGCACCCCGAGGGGTTCACGCTCAACGAGGGCGACGTCGCCGTGCAGTGCGCGTTCTGTGCCGAGCGCATGCTGAACGCCGGCTTCACGACGGTGCCCGACCTCGTCGCCGTGCCGGGCGACCCGCTCGCCGACATCGGCACGCTCGAGCACGTGCGGTTCGTGATGAAGGAAGGCAAGGCGTACCAGGACGTGCGCCAGCCGTGAGCCCGCCCGGCACGGATCCCGCCGCGCCGCGGCCGTTCCGGCCGCCGTCGCCGGAGAAGGTCGTGATCGCCGGTCCCGCCGGGCCGCTGGAGGCGATCTGCGAGGTGCCGGAGGGCTACGCCGGGCGGGACTGCGCGCTCGTTTGCCACCCGCACCCGCTGTACGGCGGCACGATGCAGAACAAGGTCGTGCACTCGACGGCGCGGGCGCTGCAGGAGCGGGGCTTCGCGACGCTGCGGTTCAACTTCCGCGGCGTCGGCGCCAGCGCCGGCGCGTTCGACGAGGGCCGCGGCGAGACGCTGGATGCGGTCGCGGCCTGCGACTACGCGCTGGCGCGCTGGCCTGGCGCCCGCTTGACGCTCGCCGGCTTCTCGTTCGGCGCCTTCGTCGCCTACCAGACCGCCGCGCTGCGGCCGGCCGCGCGCCTCTACACGATCGCGCCGCCGGTCGGCCGCTTCAACTTCGCCGAGCATCCGGCGCCGCACATCCCCTGGATCGTGATCCAGGGCGATCGCGACGAGCTCGTCGACCACGCCCAGGTGCTCGACTGGGCCCGCACCGCCGTACCGCCGCCGACGGTGGTCACGATCGCTGGCGCCGAACACTTCTTCCACGGCCGGCTCAACGAGCTCAAGAACGCGGTGCAGGCGCCGCTCGCGCCCGGCTGAGCGGCGGGCGCGGCGCAGAAACGAAAAAGCCGGGGCGCTGGCCCCGGCTTTTGCGCGGGCGCCGGGCCTGGCCCGGCGCGCAAATCGCTCAGTTCACCATCGACTTGAGCGACTTCAGAGCGACGGCGCGGACCTTCTTCGAGGCCGGCTTCGCCTTGAACATCATCTTCTGACCCGTGAACGGGTTGACGCCTTCGCGGGCCTTGGTGGCCGGCTTCTTGACGACCCGGAGCTTCAGCAGGCCCGGAATCGTGAACAGGCCCCCGCTGCGCAGGCTCTTCTTGATGATGCCGTTCAGCGACTCGAAGACAGCTCCGACCTGCTTCTTCGCCAGCTCCGTGTCCTTCGCGATGTGCGCGAGAATTTCGGACTTGGTCGGTGCCGCGTTCTTTTTCGCCATTGTGATCTCCTGTGGGTTTTCGATTTGGACCGTCGTCTTAGCGCAGGATCTTCGCGCCTTTCCTAGCTTCGAGCCGTCCAGTGTCCGGCTCAGATCGCGGCGAAAAGCTGAAAAACCAGTGTGTAGCGACTGCCCTCTTGTCTCGACCGCGCGCGACAATACCACAGGAATCGCGCAATTCCACTACGTTTTCCGATGTTTTTTGCTCAGGGTCGACGCGCGAGGTGGGCGGCGAGCGCGGCCGGAACCGCCTTGGGCGCCGCGATTCGCACGACTTTCTCGCGGCCCGTCGCGCCGCGCACGAGTGCGGTGCGTGATGGCGCGACGCCGAACTGCGCCGCCAGGAACCGTAAAAGGTAGGCATTCGCAGCGCCATCGACCGGCGGCGCGGTGATGCGGGCCTTGAGGCGGCTGCCCTCCAGCAGCAGCTCGTCGCGCGATGCGCGCGGCTGCACGCGTACCGTCAGCACGAGGTCGGCCCCGTCCCAGCGGTGCCAGTCCGTCATCCGAGGCCGAACAGCAGTGGCGCGATCCGGTCGTTGAGAACCATCTGCAGCACCGTCAGCAGCAAGATCGCGACCAGCGGCGACAGGTCGAGCCCGCCGAGCGTCGGCAGCGCGCGCCGCAGCGGCCGCAGCACCGGCCCGACGAGGTCGCTGAGCACCCGGGCGGCGGGGTTGTAGCCGTCCGGCGCCACCCAGCTCAGCAGCACGTAGCCGATGATCGCGACGACGTACAGGGACAGGGTCGTGTCGGCGAGCGCGATCAGCGCGCGCAGCAGCAGCGGCACGGCGGCTGGCAGGCCGAAGCCGGCGAGCAGCAGCAGCAGCGCCGTGGCCAGGACCTGCGCGAGCAGCACCGCGACCACCGAGGCCGTGTCGATGCGACCGAGCGGCGGCAGGACCCGGCGCAGCGGCAGGATCACCGGGTTCGTCAGCCGCACGAGCGCCTGGACGAGGGGATTGCGGAATTCCGTCCGCACCAGCTGGAACAGCAGCCGCAGCAGGAACGCGCCGACCACCAGCGTGAACACCCAGCCGGCGATGTAGTGCAGCTCACGCATGGTGCGCCAGGGCCTCTCAGTCCGTACGGTCTTGGCCGAATTCGTCCGCCAGTTCGCGCGAGCGCTGCGGCGGCGGCGGCGACGGCGCGGGCGACGATACCACGCACGTCCGCGGCCTCGAGCACCGCCAGCGCCGCGGCGGTGGTGCCGCCCGCCGAGGTCACCTGCTCGCGCAGCGTCGCCGGGTCGTCGGCCGAGGTCTGGGCGAGCGCCGCGGCGCCCGACGGCGGTGTCGATCGCGAGCCGCCGCGCGACCGCCGCCGGCAGTCCCTCGGCCATCGCCGCCGTCTCGAGCAGCTCGATCAGCAGGAAGAAGTACGCCGGGCCGCTGCCGGAGACCGCCGTCACGGCGTCGAGGTGGGCCTCGGCGCCGACCCAGACGACGCTGCCGACCGCCTCGATGAGGCGCGTGGCGACCGCGCGGGCCGCGGCATCGACGGCCGGGTCCGCGTACAGGGCGCTGATGCCGGCGCCGATCAGCGCCGGCCGGTTCGGCATCGCCCGCACGATGCCGATCTCCGCCGCCAAGCCAGCGGCTGATGTCGGCGGCGCGGATGCCGGCGGCGATCGACAGCACCAGCGGCCGCGTGCTCGCGGCGAGCGGCGCGAGCGCCGCGACGGCCGGCCTGCAGCAGCTGCGGCTTGACCGCCAGCACCCAGACCTCGGCCTCCTGCGCGGCGGCCTCGTTCTCGGCGTACAGCCGCACCCGCGGATAGGCCGCGGCCAGCCAGTCGCGCTGCGCGGCGACCGGGTCGGCCACGGCGATCGAGGACGCCGGTGCGCCGCGCGCCACCCAGCCGCCGATCAGCGCGCGCGCCATCTGGCCGCCGCCGATCAGCGCGATCCGCGGCCATGTCTCAGTCTGCTCGTACATGGACGCTCCGCGGTCCGAACAGCGCCGTGCCGATGCGCACGTGGGTCGCGCCCTCGAGTACGGCGGCCTCGAGGTCGGCGCTCATGCCCATCGACAGCACATCGAGCGCGAGACCGTCGCGGCGCAGCGCCTCGGCCAGCTCCCGCAGGCGCGCGAAGTAGCCGCGCTGCACCGCGAGGTCGTCGCTCGCCGGCGGTACGCACATCAGGCCGCGCAGCGCGCAGGCGCGGCAGGGCGGCGACCGCGCGCGCCAGCGCCGGCAGCTCCCCGGGCGGTGACGCCCCCCTTGGCGGCCTCGTCGGCGAGCTTGACCTGCAGGCAGACCGTCAGCGGCGGGCCGTGGAACGGCCGCTGCGCCGACAGCCGCTCGGCGAGCTTGAGGCGGTCGACGGTGTGCACCCAGTCGAACTGCTCGGCGACCGTGCGCGTCTTGTTGGCCTGCAGCTGGCCGATGTAGTGCCAGGTCAGGCCCGGCCGCGGCACCGAGGCGATCTTGGCGAGCGCCTCCTGGACGTAGTTCTCGCCGAAGTCGGTCAGGCCCGCGTCGCGCGCGGCGGCCACCAGTTCGACGGGCTGTCCCTTGGTGACCCCGATCAGGGTGACCGATTCGGGGGCGCGGCCGGCCGCCCGCGCCGCCGCAGCGATGCGACTGCGTACGGCTTCGATATTCGCGGCCAAAAACTGCGGACCGGTTAACATATTGGTGGCCGATACCCGCGGCTATACTGCCGTCGGTACCTGTCCGGCGGCTTCGGTCCCGGGAGTTTTCATGGCCGTCGACATCGCCCAGCTGCTCGCCTTCGCGGTGAAGAACAACGCGTCTGACCTGCACCTGTCCGCGGGCATGCCGCCGATGATCCGCGTCGACGGCGACGTCAAGCGCATCAACATGCCACCTCTGGCGCACAAGGAAGTGCACAGCATGGTGTACGACATCATGAATGACAAGCAGCGCAAGGCGTACGAAGAGTTCTTCGAAACCGACTTTTCGTTCGAGATTCCCAAGCTTGCGCGCTTCCGCGTCAACGCCTTCAACCAGAAGCGCGGCGCCGGCGCCGTGTTCCGCAACATCCCGTCGGTGGTGCTGTCGCTCGAGGACCTGAACGCGCCGAAGGTCTTCAAGGACCTGTGCATGCTGCCGCGCGGCCTCGTGCTGGTCACCGGGCCCGACCGGCTCGGGCAAGTCGACCACGCTCGCCGGCATGGTCAACCACTGCAACGACAACCGGCCGGACCACATCATCACGATCGAGGATCCGATCGAGTTCGTGCACGAGTCGAAGCGCTGCCTGATCAACCAGCGCGAGGTGCACCGCGACACGCTCGGCTTCTCCGAGGCGCTGCGCTCGGCATTGCGCGAGGACCCGGACATCATCCTGGTCGGCGAAATGCGCGACCTCGAGACGATCCGCCTGGCGCTGACCGCCGCGGAGACCGGCCACCTCGTGTTCGGCACCCTGCACACGAGCTCGGCCGCCAAGACCATCGACCGTATCGTCGACGTGTTCCCGGCCGGCGAGAAGGAGATGGTGCGCTCGATGCTCTCCGAGAGCCTGCGCGCGGTGATCTCGCAGACCCTGCTGAAGCGGGTCGGCGGCGGCCGCATCGCCGCTCACGAGATCATGATCGGCACGCCGGCGATCCGGAACCTGATCCGCGAGGGCAAGATCGCCCAGATGTACTCGTCGATCCAGACCGGCCAGGCGGTCGGCATGCAGACGCTGGACCAGTGCCTGCAGGAGATGGTCACCAAGGGCGTCGTCAGCAAGGAAGAAGCGCGCTACAAGGCCCAGAACAAGGAATCGATCTGACGTGCGCCCGCGGCACCCAGCACCCTGAGACGCCAACATGGATCGCGATCAAGCCATCAAGCTGATGCAGGATCTGCTGCGCCGAATGGTCGAGCGCAAGGGCTCGGACCTGTTCATCACCGCGGGCTTCCCGCCGGCGATCAAGATCGACGGCGAGATCCGGCCGCAGACCGACAAGGCGCTGACGCCGGAGCAGAGCGCGACCCTGACGCGCGCGATCATGAACGACAAGCAGACGCGCGACTTCGACTCAACCAAGGAATGCCAGTTCGCGATCGCGCCGCCGGGCATCGGCCGCTTCCGCGCCAGCGCCTTCATCCAGCAGGGCTTCACCGGCTGCGTGATCCGCACGATCAACGCGCAAGATCCCGACGATCGACGATCTCGAGCTGCCGCTGATCCTCAAGGACGTGTCGCTGACCAAGCGCGGCCTCGTGATCATCGTCGGCGGCACCGGCTCGGGCAAGTCGACGACGCTGGCCGCGATGCTCGACTACCGCAACGAGAAGACCCGCGGCCACATCGTCACGATCGAGGACCCGGTCGAGTACGTGCACCAGCACAAGGGCTGCGTGGTCACGCACCGCGAGGTCGGCGTCGACACCGACAGCTGGCACGCGGCGCTCAAGAACACGCTGCGCCAGGCGCCGGACGTGATCCTGATCGGCGAGATCCGCGACCGCGACACGATGGAGTACGGCATCCAGTTCGCCGAGACCGGCCACCTGGTGCTCGCGACCCTGCACGCCAACAGCGCCAACCAGGCGCTCGACCGCATCATCAACTTCTTCCCCGAGGAGAAGCGCGAGCAGCTGCTGATGGACCTCAGCCTGAACATCCGCGCGCTGGTGTCGCAGCGCCTGATACCGCGCGAGGGCGGCCGCCGGCCGCATCGCCGCGATGGAGATCATGCTGCACTCGCCGCTGATCGCCGACCTGATCTTCAAGGGCGACGTCGCGGCGATCAAGGACGTGATGGCGCGCTCGACCCGGATCGGCATGAAGACCTTCGACCAGTCGCTGTTCGAGCTGTACGAGTCGAACCAGATCACCTACGAGGAGGCGCTCGCAACGCCGACTCGAAGAACGAACTGCGACTTAGAATCAAGCTTGAGAGCCACCGTGAGGATAAGCTGAACCACGAACAGGCCAGCAGCCTGAGGATCGCAGATGAGTCCGAAGGCCAAGCTTACTGAGCCGGTCGATCTGGTCGGGGCGGAAATCGCCGCCGAGACCGGCTCGCCGCGGCTGAACACCAAGCCGCTGTTCAAGCTGATGGTGGAGAAGAAGGCATCCGACCTCTTCTTCACCTCCTATGCGCCCGTGAAGATCAAGATCGAGGGGCAGATCTACCCGGTCAACAAGCAGATCCTATCGCCGGTGATGGTCAAGCAGGCCGCCTATGGCCTGATGAACGCCGAGCAGATCGAATACTTCGAGGAGGAGCTGGAGATCGACTTCGCGATCTCGGAGCCCGGCCTCGGCCGCTTCCGCGTCAACGTGTTCCACCAGCGCGGCTACCCGGCGATCGTGCTGCGGTACATCACCGCCGACATGCCGCGGCTCGAGCAGCTCGGCATGCCGGAGATCCTCAGCGAGCTGGTGATGCTGCGGCGCGGGCTGATCCTGATGGTCGGCGCGGCGGGCGCCGGCAAGTCGACGACGCTCGCGGCGATGATCAACCATCGCAACGAGTCCTCGTCGGACCACATCCTGACGATCGAGGACCCGATCGAGTTCCTGCACACCAACAAGAAGTCGATCATCAACCAGCGCGAGGTCGGGCTCGATACCAAGTCCTACCACCGCGCGCTGCGCAGCGCGATGCGGGCCGCGCCCGACGTGATCCTGATCGGCGAGATCCGCGACCGCGAGACGACCGAGGCGGCGATCGGCCTCGCCGGCACCGGCCACCTGTGCATCGCGACGCTGCACGCGAACAACGCCGCCGAGACGCTCGACCGGCTGATCAACATGTTCCCGCGCGACCAGCACGACCAGATCTTCCTCGACCTGTCGCAGTACCTGAAGGCGATCCTGTCGCAGCGCCTGGTGCGCTCCAAGGACAACAAGCGCGTCGCGGCCGTCGAGGTGCTGCTGAACACGCCGCACATCCAGGAACTGATCAAGAAGGGTGACGTCGTCGCGATCAAGGAGGCGCTCAGGACCACGACCGAGCGCGGCATGCAGAACTTCGACGCGGCGCTCTACGCGCTGGTCAAGCAGGGCCGGATCGACCTCGAGGAAGCGCTCAACAACGCCGATTCGCGCCACAATCTCGAGGCGCGGATCAACTTCGGCTGAGCCGGCTCAGCCGCCCGCGTCCGGGCCGCGCCCGGACGTCAGCCGTTCAATGTCCCGCGCCAGCGCCGCGACTACGTCCTCGAGGCGGGCGACGCGCGCCGCGAGCCCCGCGTCGGCGGGCGCCGCGGCGAGCGCGTGCGTCGCGGCGGCGGCGTCCGGCTCCGCGCCGGTCTCCGGCGTGCCGGTGAACAGCTGCGCGTAGCGTGCCTCGCGCGCCCCGGGCTGGCGGGCGAGCTTGAGCACGAACGGACCGTCGGCGCGCGTCGCGAGCAGCTCGAGCGTCGTCTCGACGTCACCGAGGCTCGTGAACGGCGCGAGGCGCTGGGCGCGGCTCCTGAGCTCGCCGGGGGTCTGCGGCCCGCGCAGCAGCAGCTCGCAGACGACCGCGACCTCCTGCGGCGACAACTGCAGCGGGTTGTGGTCGCCGTTGCACAGCCGGTGGCGGTACTTGACGACGCGGCTGCCGAAGCCGCTGCGCTCCATGACGAGGTGGCGGCGCGACAGGGTGTCGAGCGCGTCCTGCACGCTGCGCTCGTCGAGCTCGAGCACCGGGTCGCGGTTGGTCTTCTGGTTGCAGGCGTTGGTCAGCGCGTTGAGCGACAGCGGATACTGGTCCGGCGTCGTGATCTCTTTCTCGATCAACGCGCCGATGACGCGGGCTTCGACGGCGGTCAGGGTGATCTGCATCGGGGCTCCAGCGACGCTCAGGCGGCCGGCGGGAACACGGCGTCGGCGTCGAACACCGGGCCGTCGACGCAGACGCGCTTCATGGCCGGGCCCTGCGGCGTCGCGACCTCGACCGCGCAGCCGGCGCAGCCGCCGACGGCGCAGGCCATGAACTCCTCGAGCGACACCTGGCACGGCACGCCGAAGCGGCGCGCGACGCGGGCGCAGGCGGCGAGCATCGCCGTCGGCCCGCAGGCGTACACAGCCACCTCGGCCAGCGTCGCGGCCGGCAGGCCGGCGAGCCACGTGGTGGCAAGGTCGGTAACGTAGCCGTTGAAGCAGCCGGCGAAGCCCGCGAGGCTCGCCAGCCGGCTCGGCACGCCGAGTTGCTCGAGCAGCGGGTGGCAGGCGATCGTGCCCTCCGGCATGCCCGGCACCAGGATCGTCGACGGCCGCGGCCGGAACGGGAACGGGATCTCCGAGCCGAACAGGCCGAGCGGTCGGAAGCCGTCGGCGGCGCGGGCCGTGAGGGCCTCGGCGAGGAACACCATCGGCGGCATGCCGACGCCGCCGCCGATCAGCAGTGCGCGCGGCCGTGCGCGGTCGGGCTCGAAGCCGCGGCCGATCGGGCCGAGGCACGACAGCCGGTCGCCGGCGCGCGCCTCGGCAAGCCGGGCGAGGCCGTGGCCGACGATCTTGTAGAGGATCTCGATCGTGCCGGCCGCCGCGTCGGCGCGCTGGATCGACAGCGGTCGGCGCATCGGCAGGTCGGCACTGCAGCTCAAGTGCACGAAGCTGCCGGCGGACGCGCGCGCTGCGCACTGCGGGGCCCGCAGCGTCAGCACGTGCTGGCCACCGGGCCAGGCCTGCTGGCCGACGACCTCGGCGTCCTCGAGGAGGATCGAGCCGCGGTGCGCCGGGTGGCGTACCGTCATCGCGCGCCGCGCCGCCGGTGGCGGTTGGCGATGACCGTGTCGAGGACCGCCATGCGCACCGCGACGCCGTTGGTGACCTGCTGGCGGATCACCGAGTGCGGGCCGTCGGCCACTTCGCTCGCGATCTCGATCTCGCGGTTCATCGGTCCCGGATGCATGACGATCGCTTCCGGGCGCGCGAGCTTGAGGCGCTGCTTGGTCAGGCCCCAGCGCGCAAAGAATTCGTGCTGATCCGGGATCGCGGCCTCCGTCATGCGCTCCTTCTGGATGCGCAGCATCATGACGACGTCGGCGTGGGCGATGCCTTCCTCGAGCGAGCTGCAGCGGCGCGCGCCTGGCATTTCGCCGGCGTCCGGCATCAGGATGTCCGGCGCGACGATGCGCAGCTCGCCGACCTCCAGCGCCGTGAAGACCTGGTAGGCCGAGCGCGCGACCCGCGAGTGGCGCACGTCGCCGACCACCGCGACGATCAGGTCGCGAAAGCCGCCCTTGTACTGCAGGATCGTCAGCGCATCGAGCAGGCCCTGGGTCGGGTGCGACAGGTGCGCCTCGCCGGCCGACAGCACGCTGACGTGCTCCTGGACGTGCTCGGCGACGTACTGGCCGACGCCGGGTTCGGCATCGCGGATCACGAACACGTCCACCGCCATCGCCTGCAGCGTGTAGATCGTGTCGAGGACGGTCTCGCCCTTGACGCGCGAGGACAGCATGATCTCGAGGTTCAGCACGTTGGCGCCGAGGCGGCGCGCGGCGAGCTCGAAGGAGGAGCGCGTGCGGGTGCTCGGCTCGGTGAAGATGTTGGCGACCGTGACGTCCTCGAGCGCGCGGCTGCGCGCCGGCGGCTCGCCCGGGCGGCGCAGGTAGCCCTGCGCGCGGTCGAGCAGCTCGCGCACCTGGTCGCTGGACAGGCCCTCGAGCGTGATCAGGTGGCGCAGGCGGCCGTGGCTGTCGAACTGGCTGAATGGCAGCATGCGGTTCACTCTTCGCTGGGCTCGCGGGCGCGTCCGCGCAGCCATTGTTCCACTAGCACGCACGCCGCCGCGGCGTCGACATCGCCGTGCCGCACCCGTCGCGGACGCGCGCCGCTGGCGCGCTGGCGGCGCAGGATGTCCTCCGCCTCGCGCGACGACAGGCGTTCGTCGACGGTGACGACCTCGAGCGGAAAGCGGCGGCCGAGCTCGGCGGCAAACTCGAGCGCCGCATCGGTCAGCTGTCCGGGCGTGCCGTCCATATTATAGGGGACGCCGACCACCAGGACGCGCGGACCCCACTCGCGGATGTAACGATTGACGGCCGGCCAATCGGGTACTCCGTTGGCGGCGGCGATCACGCCGAGCGGCCGGGCGCCGTCGGTCAGCGTGTCACCGGCGGCGACGCCAATGCGGCGGGAGCCGTAGTCGAATCCGACGACCAGCAACGGGGCGGGGCGGCCGGGCGCCGACGCGCCGGCCGGGCGGTCAGGCATGACCGGCCAGGCTCGACAGCCGGCCGATATCGACGCCGAGCAGGCGCGCCGCCGCGTGCCAGCGCTGCTCGAAAGGCGTCGCGAAGATGATTGCGTCGTCGACCGGCACGTTGAGCCAGGCGTTGGAGCGGATCTCCTCCTCGAGCTGGCCGGCGTCCCAGCCGGCATAGCCGAGCGCGACCACCGCCTGGGCCGGGCCCTGGCCACGGGCCATCGAGCCGAGGATGTCGCGCGAGGTCGTCACGTGCAGCGTCGGCGACACCTTGAGCGTCTGGTCCCAGGGATCGAGGCCGGCGGCCGCCGGCGGGTGCAGCACGAAACCGCGGTCCTGCTGCACCGGGCCGCCGCGCAGCACCGGCCGGTCGCGCAGGCTGGGGTCGGACGGGCTCAGCGCGAGCTGCTCGAACACCTCGCCGAGCGCCATCGTCAGCGGCCGGTTGATGACGATGCCGAGCGCACCCTTGTCGGTGTGCTCGCAGATCAGCGTCACGGTCTGCGCGAAGTTGGGGTCCGCGAGCGAAGGCATCGCGACCAGCAGCTGGTTCGTGAGGTAAGCGCCGCCCATAGAGCTAGTATCGACCGCCGGCCCGCCCGCCACAAGACGGATTCCGGCTAGCGGGTGTCCGCCGGCATGCGGACCGTGGAATCCCGGATCTCGCCGCCGAGGAACTGCCACTCGTAGACGAGCCGCAGCGCGTCGTGACGCGCCGCGAGCGCCTTCGGGAACGGCTCGAACGGTGCGGCGAGCTTCAGGATCTCGAGCGCGGCCTGGTCGAGCTCCGGGTGGCCGCTGGAGGCCTTGATCCAGGCGCCGCCGAGGCGGCCGTCGGCGAGGATCTGCACCTCGAGCACCGGGCTGCCGGTCAGGCCCGCCCGCTGCACGGCCTCGAGCGGGTAGTTGGCAGTGCCGATCCGCTCGATCTTCCGCCGCCAGCCGTGCAGGTAGACCGCGACGCTCGATTCGCGGGTGTTGGCGGTGACCAGCAACTCGCGCTCGGTGCGGCCGCGCAGCCGGAGCTCGTCGCCCATGTCGGCGCCGGAGGCCTCCGGGGACAGCGGCTCGAGCACCAGCGGCGTCCCCAGCGGTGCGGTCGGCGCGCCGTGGGCGAAGTAGCGCTTGTCGCTGGAGCTCGCGCGACTGGCCAGGAGGTCGCTGTCGCCGCTCTCGCCGGCGCTGTCGCCAGTCTCGCCCGCCGAGTCCTGGCGGCCCTCGCTGCCGGGGTCGGCGGGCTGGCTGTGCGGCGACTCCGCGCCGCGCACGTCCTCCGCGGTACCCGAGCCGCGCTGGTTGACCTGGGCAAGATAATCGGCGCGCGTGTTGACCTGCTCCTCCGCGACCGGGTTGTGGACCAGCAGCACCTCGAGCGACGGGGCGTCGGTCGAGCCGGAGATCTGGCGTGGGGCGAAGGTGACGCCGAGAATCACCACCGCGTGCAGGGCGCCGACGAGGAACAGCGTCGTCATCAGGCGGTCGCGCACCGGCGGCGCCGCCTCGCGGTGGCGCGCGATCTCGTCGAGCAGCGTCGAGTCCGTCACCGCGCCGATTATACGCCGGGCCGGCGCGCGCTCAGCGGGCCGGCACCAGGCGCAGCGTGCGCTCCGTCGCCCGCTCGACGGCGGCGCGGCTGTAGAGCAGCGGGAAGTACTCGCCACGCCGCCACAGCTCGGCGAGATCGCGGTAGTGCGGATCGTCTTGGACGCCCGACTGTCCGGGGTGGTTGACCGCCACCGACCCGTCCCAGTTGCCGACGTCGACGATGACCCGCACCGACGGCCCCGTCAGGTCGCGGAAGTCGGCCGCGCGATAGCTCGACTGGCTCGGCACGTACGGGTCGCCGCCGGTCGCGAGCGGGCCGACGTTGAGGCGCGCGGCCTCCTGTGCGTCGACGACCGCGGCGAACGGATGTTCGGACAGGTTGTAGTGCAGCACGTCCCAGCGCCAGCGGCCGGGATCGGCGCCGAGGTGCGTCAGCAGCTCGCGATAGGCGGCGCCGAGCGTCGTCGCGACCAGCGCGTCGCGACGCTCGCGGGCGCGGTCGCCAAGCCATGCCTCGGGGTGCTCGATGAAGTCAACGACGACATCGACATGCGCCGCCTCGATGGCCGGCGCGATCGCCGGGTCGAGAATCGCGTTCTTGACGGCGATGCGCAGGTGGCGCGTGAACCAGGTCTCGTAGAGCGCCGCCGCGGCCGAATCGCCGGTGACGGCGCCGTCCCAGCGGGCGAGCAGCTCCTGCGCCGCCCGCGCGTCCGCCTCGTCGGTCGACAGCTCGCGCAGCGCCGCGGTGATCCGCCGCGCCGGCAGCGATACGAGGTCGGTCTGCAGCCGCTCGGAGTCCTCGATCGACACCTTCGGCAGCGCCGCGAGCACCGCGTCGATGCGCCGATGCCGCCACGGCGCCGTCCACTCGAAGCCGAGCTTGCGTGTGGCATACGGGTAGCCGTCCGGCAGGTTCATCTCGTTCGACGTTGTCAGGTAGCCGTCGTGCGGATTGACGCGCCGCGGCAGGTCGCTGCGCGACCAGAAGCCGTGCCACTCGTAGCGGCCGTCGCCGGGCACCGGCAACAGCCCGTCCCAGTTCGGGCGGCGCGGCGCGAGGCCCGCCGGCAGCCAGGCGATCGTGCCGTGCACGTCGGCGTACAGGTGGTTGAGCGACGGTGCGCGCCAGTGGCTCAGCGAGCGCTCGAAGTCGCCGAGCGTGCGTGCTCTGAGGTGGCCGAGCGCACCGAGGTAGACAGACGTGCCCGGCTCGAGCCAGGCGCTGCGCACCGCGAACGCGCGCCGTTTCGCCGGCTCGACGTAGATGACCGGGCCGTGCCGGCTGAACTCCAGCTCCACCGGCACCGGCGCCGCGTCGCGCACGTTGATCGTCTCCCGGACCGTGCGGAACGGCTCGAACCGGCCGCGGTAGCGGTAGGCGTGCGCCGAAGCCGGATCGAGCTCGTAGACGTACAGGTCCTCCTGGTCGATCGGGAAGATCGTGTAGCCGAACGCGATCGTGTCGTTGTGGCCGAGCGAGATGCCCGGGATCTGCGGCTCGTTGGCGCCGATCGCGTGCAGCGACGGCGCGTCGAGGCCGACGAGATAGCGGATGCTCGGCTCGACGAAGGCACGATGCGGGTCGTTGGCGAGGATCGGGCGTCCGGTCGCCGACCGGGCCGGCGCGATCGCCCAGTTGTTGCTGCCTTCCTGCACCTCGCTGCCGGCCGCGGCGAGGGCGACGGCGCGCGGTGGTGGCCTCGCCTCGAGGCGGAACTCGCGCGTCGCGAGCGTGAACGCCCTGAGCACGTCGCGCGGCAGGCACGGATCGAGGCCGGCCGGGACCTCGGTCCGCCACGGCGGCGCGAGTGGCGCACGCACGCGGTCGGCGGCGAGGTCGCCGCGGCAGGCGACCTGCGCGCGCGCGACCTCGCTTTCGAGATTGCGCGACAGCCCGTGCGCCCGGATCCGCACCAGGTCATCCGCCGTCCAGTGCGCCGGCTGGTAGTTCTGCAGCCGGAACTCGCGCGGCAGCCGCTCGGGGTGCAGCGCGAGCCAGTCGACGTAGGCATTGATGCCGGCCGTGAAGCGTTCCGCCACCGCCTTCGCGTCGGCGCCGTAGGCCGACCACTCGGCGCGCATGTCGCCGCGGTACAGGAACAGCCGCGCCGCCCGGTCGTCCTCGACGTACGCCCGGCCGAACACCTCGGCGAGCTGGCCGAGCCCGCGGCGCCGCCACAGGTCGATCTGGAACAGGCGGTCGCGGGCGGCGTTCCAGCCCTGCGCGAGGAACAGGTCCGGCTCGTTCTTCGCGTACAGGTGCGGCACGCCCCAGCGGTCGATGAGGATGTCGACCGGCGCCTTGAGGCCGGCGACCGGCACGGTCTCGACGGCGGCGGCGGCGCCCGTCGGCGCCGTCGCGAGCGCCGCCGGCGCGAGCGCGATGGCCGCGAGCGCGGCCCGGACCGGCGCCGCCCAGCGCACGGGTCAGCGGCCCCGGTTCGCGAGGCGCCGTTCGATCGCGTCGACCAGCAGTCCCGCGATGTCGACGTGGAACTCCTTTTCCAGCTCGCGGATGCCGGTCGGGCTCGTGACGTTGATCTCGGTGACGAAGCCGCCGATGACGTCGAGGCCGACGAACAGCATGCCGCGCTCGCGCAGGCTGGGACCGATCTGCGCCGCGAGCCAGCGGTCGCGGTCGTTGAGCGGCCGGCCGACGCCGCGGGCGCCGGCGGCCAGGTTGCCGCGATTGTCCGCCGCGGTCGGGATGCGCGCGAGTGCGTACGGCACCGGCTCGCCGTCGATCAGGATGACGCGCGAGTCGCCGGTCGTGACGATCTCCGGCAGGTAGCGCTGCACGATCGCGTAGCGGCTGCCGTACTCAGTCAGGGTCTCGAATACGACGCTGGCGTTCTTGTCGCCGCGGTCGATGACGAAGATCGAGCGGCCGCCCATGCCGTAGAGCGGCTTGCAGACGATCTTGCCGTGCTCGCGCAGGAAGGCGTGCATGTCGCCCATGTCGCGCGTGATCAGGGTCGGCGCGCAGCACTGCGGGAACCAGGCCGTGTAGACCTTCTCGTTCATGTCCCGCAGCCCCTGCGGCCGGTTGACCACCAGCGTGCCGGCGCTCTCGGCGCGCTCGAGGATGTAGGTGGTGTAGATGTACTCGGTGTCGAACGGCGGGTCCTTGCGCATCAGGATGACGTCGAGGTCGGCGAGCGGCCGGTCGACGGTCGCGCCGAGGGTCGACCAGCCGGCGAGGTCGTTCTTGACCGTGAGCGGGGCGAGCCGGCCCATCGCCTGGCCGTCGCGCAGCCACAGGTGACGCTGCTCAGCGTAGTGCAGTTCCCAGCCGCGGGCCTGCGCGGCCAGCAGCATGCCGAGCGTGGTGTCCTTGGTGGGCTTGATCTGGCCGATCGGGTCCATGACGACGCCGAGGCGAACCGGGGCAGGCATGCAGCACTCTCCGATGGGGCGCAGCGGCCGCCGCGGGGCAACCGATGCTCGTATTTGTGATGCGGATCACCCTCGCGGGGGTGCCGCGCCATAGTACACCTGCACCTCGCCGCTGCCGGTTGGGCGGAGCCGGGCGGATCGTGTCGAAGACGCCCCGAACTGTGAACTACGTAGGAGCGCCGACATGGTCACCTCCGGCTTGATATGTTAAAACCGGTCGGTTGTTCGGCCCCAGCCGTTTCGTCACGGGCAGGGCGCGCGCGCAGTCCGGCGGCCGGTCCGAACCCAGGTGCAAGCGATGGATAACGCAGCGCAAACGGCTCCCAAATCCCGGCTCTCGGGCCTGAAGGTGCTGGTGATCGACGACAGCAAGACAATCCGGCGCACGGCCGAGACGCTGCTGTCGAAGGAAGGCTGCGAGGTCTACACCGCGGTGGACGGCTTCGACGCGCTGTCGAAGATCGCCGACCACCAGCCCGACATCGTCTTCGTCGACATCATGATGCCGCGGCTCGACGGCTATCAGACCTGCTCGCTGATCAAGCACAACAAGGTGTTCCGCTCGATCCCGGTAATCATGCTGTCGTCCAAGGACGGCCTGTTCGACCGCGCCCGCGGCCGGATCGTCGGCTCCGAGCACTACCTGACCAAGCCTTTCACGCGCGACGAACTCCTGTCGGCCATCGAGCAGCACGTCAGCCCGGCCGCAGCGGCGGCGACCTGAGCGGGGGCGGGTCCATGGCACTCATCCTGATCGTCGACGACTCGCCGACCGAGGTGCACGTCATCCGCAAGGCCCTCGAGAAGCACGGCTACCAGACCGCGGCCGCGGCCGACGGCGCGGAGGGCATCCGCCTCGCCAAGTCGATGAAGCCGGACCTCATATTCATGGACATCGTGATGCCCGGCGTGAACGGCTACCAGGCGACGCGCGCGCTCGCCAAGGACCCGGAGACGCGCCGCATCCCGGTCATCATGGTCACGAGCAAGGCGCAGGAGACCGACCGCATCTGGGGCATGCGGCAGGGCGCAATCGACTACCTCGTCAAACCGGTCTCGGCCGAGCAGCTGGTCGAGAAGGCGCAGGCGGCGCTGGCCGGGTGAGCGCCTCGATGCCGCCGGCGAGCCTGCGCGAGCTTCGCGACCGCCCCTTCGAGCTGCTGCGCGAGCTCGAGCGGCGCGGGCGCG
Source organism: uncultured Pseudomonadota bacterium (assembly GCA_963727685.1). GTDB lineage: Bacteria > Pseudomonadota > Gammaproteobacteria > Steroidobacterales > Steroidobacteraceae > CAIKZZ01. Next base: position 384,190 of record CAVSGY010000009.1, on the reverse strand, counting down.
CCGCGGCCGGCGGCCGCGACGCCGCCGAGGGCCGCGAATGGGTCGGGGTCGCGTTCCGCCTCGGCCCGGAGAGCTTTCTGGTGGCGCGCGAGGAGACCCGCGAGGTCATGGCGCTGCCGCCCGGGCTGACGCGGGTGCCGGGCGCCCGCAGCTGGATCCGCGGGCTCGCCAACGTCCGCGGCCAGCTGCTGTCGGTGATCGACCTGCGCCAGTACCTCGGCAGCGGCGCAACGCAGCCGGGGCGCAACGTGCGGGTGCTGGTGGTAAACCACCGGGACATCCCGGCCGGCCTGATGGTCGACGAGGTGCTGGGCTTCCGGCGTTTCGCCGACTCGGAGTTCGTGACGACGCCGCCGCCGACGCTGGTGCGCTGCGAGCGCTACCTCGCCGGGGCGTTCCGCCGCGGCGGCGAGGCGTGGCCGGTGCTGAGCCTGAAGCTGCTGGTCGAGAATCCTAGTTTCCTGCAGGCGTCGTGAGCGTGGCGCCCGGAGCCGCGGTGCCCCTGATGCGCCGGAGTAGTGAGTGATGAATTCGACGGTCGAAACTGACAAAGCCATCGCACGCCTGCCGAAGATCCTGGCACTGGCGGTCGGCGCCATCGCGCTCGCGGCGCTGCTGCTGCTGCTGGGCGCGCTCGACCTGGTCGGGGCGGGCACCAGCCAGTGGCTCGGCCTGCTGCTGCTGCTCGGCGCCGGCGCCGCGATCGGCCTCGCCTATGCCGGCAACACCCGCGCCGCGAACCTCCGCCAGGTGGCCGCGCAGGCGTCCCGGAAAAGTGAGCGCAACGAGGAGGCGATCCTGCGGCTGCTCGACGAGCTGTCGAGTCTCGCCGACGGCGACCTGACCGTGCAGGCGACGGTCACCGAGGACATCACCGGCGCGATCGCCGACTCGATCAACTACGCGATCGAGGCGCTGCGCGAGCTGGTCACGACCATCAACGCCTCGGCGATCTCGCTCGACGCCGCCGCCAAATCGACCCAGGCGGCCGCGGCGCACCTCGCCAAGGCGAGCGCCGGGCAGTCCAAGCAGGTGGCGGCCGCCACCGAGTCGGTGGCCGAGATGGCCGCGTCGATCGAGGAGGTGTCGGGCAACGCCGAGCGCTGCGCCGACGTCGCGCGCCACTCGGTCGACGTCGCCCACAAGGGCGGCGACGCCGTGCGCCGCACGATCGACGGCATGAACGCGATCCGCGAGACGATCCAGGAGACCTCCAAGCGCATCAAGCGCCTCGGCGAGAGCTCGCAGGAGATCGGCAACATCGTCGAGCTGATCAACGACATCGCCGAGCAGACCAACATCCTGGCGCTCAACGCCTCGATCCAGGCGTCGATGGCCGGCGAGGCCGGCCGCGGCTTCGCGGTGGTCGCCGACGAGGTGCAGCGGCTCGCTGAGCGCGCCGCCAACGCCACCAAGCAGATCGAGGTGCTGGTGCGCACGATCCAGGCGGATACCAACGAGGCGGTCGTGTCGATGGAGCGCAGCACGACCGACGTGGTCGGCGGCGCGCTGCTTGCCGAGAACGCCGGCGCCGCGCTCGAGGAGATCGAGCAGGTGTCGAACCAGATCGCGAGCCTGATGCAGAACATCTCGGCGAGCGCCCGCCAGCAGGCGGCCGTCTCGGCGAGCATCTCGCGCAGCATGCAGGTGCTGCGCGAGATCAGCACGCAGACCGCCGAGGGCACGACCGGGATGTCGCAGTCGATCGGCAAGCTCGCCGACCTCTCGGCGCAGCTGCGCAAGTCGGTCGCAGGCTTCCGCCTGCCCGAGCGCCCCGCACCGGCCGCCCCCGGACCGCGCGGCTCGAAGGTGCAGCCGCTCAAGGCGGACGAGGCGGGCCGCCCGGCCACCCCCGGCGCGGCCGCGGCGCCGGCCGCCACCCCGGCCGCCGCCGTGGCGGCTGTCCCCGCGGCGAAGCCGAGCCCGGCGCCGCCAGCGGCGGCCCGCAAGGCGAGTGGCGCGAAGGTCTAAGCGATGACCGAGGTCGCCGAACAGACGCTGCATGTCGTCGCCAAGGAACTGACGGCGACGCTCAGCGAGGCGCGCGCCGCGATCGAGGCGTACGCGGAGCATCCGGACGACCGCGCCCTGCTCGAGACCTGCGCGGCGCGCCTGCACGAGGTGCACGGCGTGCTGCGGCTCGTCGAGGTCTACGGCGCCGCGCTGCTCGCCGAGGAGATGGAGCACGTCGCGCACTACCTGCTTGAGAACGCACACGAGAACCGCAACCAGCCGGAGAGCCTCGACGCGCTGATGCGCGCGATGGTGCAGCTGCCGGCGTACCTCGAGCGCGTGCTCGGCGGCGGCCGCGACCTCGCGCTCGTGCTGCTGCCGCTGCTCAACGACCTGCGGGCGGTGCGCGGCCACGCGCTGCTCTCCGAAGGCACGCTGCTGCTGCTCAACCTGACCTCCGACCGCCAGCCGCAGCCGGTGGCGCAGAAGACCGGCGAGCCGCCGCTGACGGTCGCGCAGTGGGCGCGGCGCCTGCGGCCGCGCTTCCAGGTCGGCCTGCTGGGCTGGATCCGCGGCGAGCGGCCGGCGCAGCACCTCGAGATCCTTGTCGGTCGTCGCCGAGCGCCTCGAGCAGGTGGCGACGCGCCAGCCGGTGTTCCAGCTGTGGTGGGTCGTCGGCGCGGTGATCGAGGCGCTGCGCGAGGGCGGCCTCGAGGGCACGGCGACGATCAAGCGCCTGCTCGGCCAGGCCGACCGCGAGCTCAAGAAGCTGTACGAGACCGGCGAGCCGCGCTACGCGGAAGCGCCGCCGCTCGATCTGCTGAACAATCTCCTCTACTACGTGGCGCGCGCCGGCACCACCGGCCCGCGCACGGCGGCCGTGCGCGCGTCGTTCAAGCTGCAGGAGCTGCTGCCGGTCTCCGAGCAGGTCGAGCAGGAGCGCGAGAGCCTCTCGGCGCCCTCGGTCAAGCTGATGGAGACGGTGGCGGGCGCGATCAAGGAAGACCTGTCGCGGGTGAAGGACGTGCTCGACATCTTCGTCCGCAAGGGCGGCGCGCAGGTCGAGGAGCTGGGCGTGCAGCTCGAGATGCTGCGCAAGATCAGCGACACGCTCGGCGTGCTCGGCCTCGGCGACCTGCGCGGCAAGGTGCAGGCCGCAGATCCAGCGGCTCAAGGACATCGTCGCCAAGAAGCTGCCGCCGAACGACAACGTGCTGGTCGATATCGCCGCGACGCTGATCAGCGTCGAGGACAACCTCGACGCGCAGCTCGTGCGGCTGATCATGCCGAACCGGTCGGCGGCCACCGAGGGCGAGCCCGACGCCGAGTTCCAGCGCGTGCAGAACGCGGTACTGCGCGAGTGCATCGTCAATCTGGCGCGAATCAAGGAGTCGATCGGCGCGGCGATCGCCAAGCAGGAGCCGTCGGGCGCCGAGCAGGTGCCGGCGCTGCTGCGCGGCATCACCGCAGGCCTGCTGATGCTCGGCCGCAGTCGCGCCGTCGACATCCTCGAAGGCATCGGCCGGCACGTCGAGGCGATGCTCGCGACGGCCGGGCGGCCTCAGCGCGAGCCGCCTCGACCGGCTCGCCGACGCGATCGTCTCGGTCGAGTACTACATGGAGACGCTGCAGAGCGGTCGCAGCGATCCGTGGTACATGCTCGACAACGCCGAGACCTGCCTGCGGGCGCTCGACGACGCGGCGGGCGCCGCGCCGGCGCCGGTGGCGGCGACCGGCGAGACCGGCATCCACGACGTGACGCTGCTGCTCGAGCGTGCGCCGGCCACCGAGGCTGCGGGCGAGGGCACCGATGTGCTGCCCGCCCGCACCGCCGTGCTGGCGCCGGGCGCCGCGACGCTCGCGGCGCTCAGCCGCGCCGGATCCGGAGCTCGTGGCGCTGTTCATCGAGGAGGCGCGCGAGGAACTGACCAAGATCCAGCAGCTGTTCCCGGTGTGGGACGAGAACCCGCTGGACGTGGATGCGCTGACGCGGATCCGCCGCTCGTTCCACACGCTGAAGGGCAGCGGCCGCATGGTCGGCGCGCGCCAGATCGGCGAGTTCGCCTGGGCCGTCGAGAACCTCCTCAACCGCATCATCAGCGGCACGCTGTCGCGCACGCCCGGCGCGCTGAGCCTGCTGCGCGAGGCGGTCGCCACGCTGCCGCAGCTCGTCGACCAGCTCGAAACCGGCCGCGCGCCGTCCGCCGAGGTTGGCCTGATCATCGGCCGGGCGCACGGCTACGCCGAGGGCCGTGACTTCGAGCAGGCGCTCGCCGCCGCGCCCGAGAGGGCCAGGCCCGCCGCGGCCGCGCCGGCAGCCGTGGCGCCGTTGTTCCCGGCCGCGCCCGCGCCGGGCGAGCCGGACTCGCCGTCGCTGATCGCCACCGCGATCCTGATGACCGACGACCCGGCGCTGCCGCGGCCCTCGCCGCCGCGCCAGCCCGAGCGGCCGACGGCCGCGGCGTCGGTGCCCGCGCCGGCCGCCGAGGTGCCGCAGGCCGCCGCGCCGCCGAAGCGTGCGGCCGAGCTGCCGCGCGGCGGCGGTCCGGTGCTCGAGGTGCCGTCGCGCTTCGTGCGCATCACCTCCGACGAGCCGGCCAAGGCCGAGCGGGTCTCGGCCGTGCCGCCGCCACCGCCGCCGTCCGGCTCGGAATTCACCGTCGGCGCGCCGGACACGAGCGCCGCGACCTCGGATCCCGCCCTGGTCGAGATCTACCGCGGCGAGGTCGGCGGCCACGTCGCCGCGATCCGCCAGTTCCTCGACACCTGCGTCGGTCGCTTCGCGCCGTTCCCGGTCACGGAGGCGCTGCACCGTGCCTGCCACACGCTCGCCGGCGCCTCGAAGATGGCCGAGGCGCGCCAGGGCATCAAGCTCGCCGAGCCGCTCAACCTGTACGTCCGCAAGCTGCACGACCACGGTCTCGGCCTGCCGGAGGCGGGGCGGCGCGTGCTCGCCGACATCGTCACGGCGATGGACGAGATCGCCTCGAACTTCGAGGAGCCGACCTCGTTCTTCAAGACGCACGCCGACATCCTTGCACGGCTGCAGTGGCTCGAGTCCGACGCCAACCGCGAGATCGCCGCGCGCGGGCTGACGCCAGCGTCCGAGTCGAGCGAGGCGAGCCTCGCGCCCGGCATGGGCGAGGAGCTGCTCGCGGCCGACGACATGATGGACGCGGCGCCGGAGCCGGTGGCGGCGCCGGCGCCGGCGCCGGCGGCGCCGCGCGCGGCGGGCACCGATGCCGGCGACGAGTTTGACGCCGAGATCGCGGTGATCTTCAGCGAGGAGGCCACCGAGCTGCTCGAGGGGGCTGAGCGCGCGTTCAGCGCCTTCCGCGCCGACGCGCGCGACGGCGCCAAGGTCACCGAGCTCAAGCGTGTGCTGCATACGCTCAAGGGCGGCGCGCGCATGGCCGGCGTCATGGCGATGGGCGACCTCGCGCACGAGGTCGAGTCGCTGCTGACGCAGTGCGAGACCGCCGGTACCTCCTCTGAGCCGCGCACCATCGAGGTGCTGCAGGCGAGCCTCGACGAGCTCAACCGGATGCGCGACACGGTCTCGAGCGGCCGGCCGGTCCCGCCGGCGCGCGAGCTCGTGACGCGGCTGCGGACGCTGTCGCGCGGCATCACGGCGCCGCCGGTGCTGAAGAGCCCCGCGCCGGAGCAGCCGCTGCCGCAGCCCTCGCCGGCGACCGCCCCGCCGCCGGCGGCGCCGCCACCGGTCGTCACCGACATCGCCGCGCCCGCGCCGCCGGTCGCGACCGTCGCACCGCCGCCGCCGCCGGCCGAGACCGCCGCGCCCGCGGCGCCGGTCGCGGCCGTCACAGCGCCGCCGCCGCCCCAGACCGTCACACCGCCGCCGCCGCCCCAGACCGTCGCGCCGCCCGCCGAGCCGCCCGCTGAGCCGCATTCGATGGACGAGTCGCGCTCGTTCATGCTGCCGCCCGGCCGCGAGTCGCAGGGTCGCGAGGACCGCCAGGAGCTCGCGCGCGTCGATGCGGAGCTCCTCGACAGCCTGCTCAACAGCGCCGGCGAGGTCAGCATCCACCGCGCGCGGCTCGAGCAGCAGCTGTCGTCGGTCGAGTTCAACCTCGCCGAGCTCGCGCGCGTCGTGCAGCGCCTGCGCGAGCAGCTGCGCAAGCTCGAGATCGAGACCGAGGCGCAGATCCTGCACCGCCACGAGGACGACCGGCGTCGCGACGATTTCGACCCGCTCGAGATGGACCAGTACTCCTCGCTGCAGCAGTACTCGCGCGCGCTGCTCGAGTCCACGAGCGACGTCGCCAGCCTGCAGGGCCTGCTCGAGAGCCAGACCCGCGAGGCGCAGAACCTGCTGATGCAGCAGGCGCGCATCGTCACCGACCTGCAGAACGGGCTGATGCGCACGCGCATGGTGCCGTTCCAGCGCCACGTGCCGCGCCTGACCCGCACCGTGCGGCAGGTGGCGGCGGAGACCGGCAAGAAGGTCGACCTCGTGGTGTCGGGCGCGACCGGCGAGCTCGACCGGCAGGTGCTCGACCGCATGCTGCCGCCCTTCGAGCACATGCTGCGCAACGCCGTCGTGCATGGCATCGAGCCGCCGCTCGAGCGCGTGCAGCGCGGCAAGCCCGAGCTCGGCCGCATCGAGGTGTCGCTGAAGCGCGAGGGCGCCGAGGTCGTCATCGTCGTGCAGGACGATGGCAGCGGCATGAACCTGCGCGCGATCCGCGAGAAGGCGATGGCCCTCGGCCTGATCGAGCCGAAGCAGACGCTGTCGGACCAGGAGGCGATGCAGCTGATCCTCGAGCCCGGCTTCTCCACTGCGAGCAGCGTGACGCAGGCCGCCGGCCGCGGCGTCGGCATGGACGTCGTCGCCACCGAGATCAAGCGGCTCGGCGGCGGCGCTGCAGATGGACACCGACGCCGGGCCAGGGCAGCAAGTTCACGATCCGGCTGCCGTTCACGCTGGCGGTATCGCAGGCGCTGATCGTGCGCGCCGGCGACGAGTTCTTCGCGCTGCCGCTGCCGACGGTCGAGAGCGTCGTGCGCCTGCCGAAGGCCGAGGTCGCAGCGCCACCTCGCCGAGGGCGCAGCGGGCTTCGAGTACGGCGGCCAGCGCTACCGCTTCCAGCACCTCGGCAGCTTCGTCGGCGGTCCCGCGTCGCAGCTGCCGGAGAACGACGTGCCGGTGCCGGTCGTGCTGATCCGCGCCGGCGACAGCTCCACCGCGCTCGTGACCGACGAGCTGGTCGGCAGCCGCGAGATCGTCGTCAAGAGCGTCGGCCCGCAGATCTCCGGCATTCGCGGCATCGCCGGCGCGACGATCCTCGGCGACGGCCGCATCGTGATCATTCTCGACATGGGCACGCTGGTGCGCGCCGACTGGCGCGCGCGGCCGGCGTCCGAGGTGGCCCGCGATCGCAGCGACCGGCGCACCTTCGCGCTGGTCGTCGACGACTCGATCACCGTGCGGCGCGTCACCCAGCGGCTGCTGGAGCGCAACGGCATGCGCGTCATGACCGCCAAGGACGGCGTCGACGCGCTGTCGATCCTCGAGGAGCACCTGCCGGACGTCATCCTGCTGGACATCGAGATGCCGCGCATGGACGGCTACGAGGTCGCCGCCCACGTGCGCGCCGACGCGCGCCTCAAGGACGTGCCGATCGTGATGATCACCTCGCGCGTCGGCGAGAAGCACCGCGCCCGGGCCATCGAGCTCGGCGTCAACGACTACCTCGGCAAGCCGTATCAGGAAAACCAGCTGCTCGACGCGATCGAGCCGCTGGTCGCCAACCGGCGGGAGGCCGTATGACCGAAGCCGTCGCCGAGGAGTTCTACGGCCTGCTGGTGCCGCTCGCCGACGAGCGGCTGATCGTGCCGCGCAGCTGCGTGGCGGAGGTCGTCGCCTGGCAGGATCCGGTACCGATGACCGGCGCGCCGTCCTGGTACGTCGGCACGGTCGCCTGGAGCGGTCGCACGGTGCCGGTGGTGTCCTTCGAAGGCACGCTCGGCCGCACGATCCCGGCGCCGAGCGGCCGGACGCGCATCGTCGTGCTGCACTGCCTCGGCTCGCGGCTCGCCGCCGGCGCGTTCGGCATCCTGACGCAGGGCTTCCCGCAGCTCGTGCGCCTCAACCCCGACGTGGTCAAGCCCGATCCGACGCGCTCGTTCCCGGACCGCAGTCCGGTGCTGTGCGGCCTGCGCATGGTCAACGAGGCGCCGCTCGTGCCGGACCTCGAGTACCTCGAGACCATGATCGCCGAGGAGACCTCGGTCGCCGCCTGAGGCCCGGGCGCGACGCGCTCAGTGCATCCACGGCTCCGCTTCGAGCTCGCGCGCCTCGCGCGTGCGCTGCTGCGCGCGCAGCGCATCGGCGAGCACCCGCCCCGCCTGGGCGCGCGCGTTCGGATCCCCGCTCGACAGCGCGAGCGCCTTGCGGGCGCAGGCCTCGGCCTGGCGCGCGTCGCTCTCGGCGAGCCGCAGCCGGGCGACCTCGATCCACAGCAGCGGGTTGCCGGGCTCGATTCGTAGCGCCCGGTCGAGTGTCGTCGAGGCGCTGGGCAGCTCGCCGCGCGCCGTCTGCACGCGCGCCTGCGCGACCAGCGACTGGGCCGCGGGGCCGAGCCGATAGTCGCGGGTCGGCGGCGGCGGGGCGGACGGGGCCTCGGCCGCGGGCGCCGTTCCGGGCGGCACCTCCGCCGTGCCACCGACCGGCGCGGCCGGCCGCGCCGGCACCGGCGCGCCGCCTGCGCGCGGCTGGTAGGGCTGCGGCAGCGAGCAGGCGGCGAGCGCGAGCGCGCCGCACAGTGCGAGCGGCAGGCGCCTCAGTGCAGTACTTTCTGTAGCCATGTCTTCACTTTGTCGGTGATCGTCTCGCCGACGGCGGTCCCGGCGCAGCCGGCCTTGGCCGGCAGGACCGCGCCGCGTGGCACGGCGACCTTGACGGCGTCGGGGCTGCAGGCGGGGCTCGTCGCAAGGCCAGTCGAGAACTCGATCCACCGCTCCTCGACCTCCGGCGGCGGCGCGGGTTCCCACGAGGCGGGCCTGAGGCTCGCGATCGTGTCGGCCCACACCGGCATCGCCCCCGCGGCGCCCGTCAGGCCGGTGGGCCGGTTGTCGTCGTAGCCGACCCAGACGACGGCCAGGTGGCTGCCGGTGAAACCGGCGAACCAGCTGTCGCGGGTATCGGAGGACGTGCCGGTCTTGGCCGGGGCGACGATGCCGCGCGGCAGGCGCGCGGTCGCACCGCGGCCGGTGCCGCGCTCGGTGACCTGCGCCAGCATCCGGTCGAGCGCGTAGACCAGCGGCGGCGGCGCGGCGCTCGCGACCTCGACCTTGAAGCGGCGCAGCGCCGCGCCGTGCTCATCGAGCACCGCGCGTACCGCCCGCAGCCGTGCGCGGAAGCCGCCGTTGGCGAGCGAGGCGTAGACCTCGAGTACCTCGAGCGGCGTCATCTCGACCGTGCCGAGCAGCAGCGAGGGGTTCTGCGCCGGCGGCCGCTCGAGGCCGAGCTTGACCAGTGTGTCGGCGACCTTCGGCAGGCCGACGTCGAGGCCGAGCCGGACGGTCGCGAGGTTCATCGACTCGGCGAGCGCGCGCACCATCGGCACGCTGCCGTAGGTCTCGCGCGTGAAGTTCTGCGGCGTCCACAGGCTGCCGTCACCGAGCTTGAGCTCGAGCGGCGCGTCCTCGAGTACGCTCGCCGCCGTGTAGCGGCCGGTCTCGAGCGCGGCGAGGTACACGGCGGGCTTGACCAGCGAGCCGATCGGCCGGCGCGCATCGAGCGCGCGGTTGAAGCCCTCGCTGCCGGTATCGCGGCCGCCGACGACCGCCAGCACGTCGCCGCTCTGCGGCTCGGCGATCACGACCGCGCCCTCGAGGTGCGCATCGCGAACGTGGCTCGCGGCGTCGAGGCGGCGCAGGCCGTGGGTCAGGGCACGCTCGGCGGCGCCCTGGGCGCGCGGATCGAGCGTGGTGTAGATCGTGAGCCCGGCGGCGGCGAGGTCCGCCTCGGCGTAGTCGCGCTTCAGGTGGCGGCGCACGAGATCGAGGAAGGCCGGCACGTAGCCGCCGCCGTGTGGCCGCAGCAGCAGTGGCTGTGCCGCGGCGCGCGCCGCGTCGGCGGCGCTGAGCAGGTGCGCCTCGCTGAGCTCGTTGAGCACGAGGTTGCGCCGTGCCCGGGCGCGGTCGGGATGCTTGTGCGGGTCGTAGTACGACGGCCCCTTGACGATGCCGACCAGCAGCGCGAGCTCGGCCGCGTCGAGCTCGTCGATCGGCTTGCCGAAATAGAACTGGCTGCCGAGGCCGAAGCCGTGCACCGCGCGCTCGCCGTCCTGGCCGAGGTAGACCTCGTTGACGTAGGCGACCAGGATCTCGTCCTTGCTGAAGTGCGCCTCGAGCCGGAGCGCCATCACCGCTTCGGTGAGCTTACGGCCGAAGGTCTGCTCGTCGCTGAGGAAGTAGTTCTTGACGAGCTGCTGGGTCAGCGTGCTGCCGCCCTGGGTGATGTGGCCGGCGCGCAGGTTCGCCCACAGCGCGCGCAGGATGCTGCGCGGGTCGACGCCGTGGTGCTCGTCGAAACGCCGATCCTCGATCGTCTTGAGTGCCGCGCGCAGCAGCGGCGGCACCTCGCCCGGCGCCAGCACGATGCGGTCCTCGCCGTGTACCGGGAACACGCTGCCGACCAGCAGCGGATCGAGCCGGAACAGCGGCAGATCGCCGCCGTCGGCGGTGGCGAGGCCGGTGACGGCATCGGCGCTGGTGCGCACCGTGACGCGCACCGGCGCCCGCAGCTCGTCGACGAAGCGCACGCGGCGCGCGTTGAGCTCGAACTCACCGCCGCGCCGGCGGTAGAAGCCAGGCCCCGCCGCCGGGTCGCCCGGCCGGTAGTGCAGGCGCCTGAGCTCCTGCTCGAGATCGTCGCCGTTGACCGGCGCGCCGGCGTACAGCTCGAGCGGCTCGGCGTAGACGCGCGCCGGCACCGACCACAGCCGACCCTGAAACTCGCGGGTCACGACGTGATCGAGGTAGACGACCCAGCCGGCGACCGCGGCGACGGCGGCGAGCAGCGTGCCGCCGAGGATCCACCACAGGCGCCGGCGCGTGCGGGAGCGGCTCACGGCCGGCTCAGCCGAGGTCGCCGTACAGCGCCTGCAGCACGGCGATCGCGGCGGCGGCCGCGGTCTCGGTGCGCAGGACGCGTGGCCCGAGCTTGAGCGCCGCGTAGCCCCTGAGCGCCGCCGCCTGCAGCTCGCCGTCGGTCAGCCCGCCCTCCGGGCCGATCAGCAGCTCGACGGCCGTGACCGCGGCGGGCAGCTGCCGCGGGCCCTGCGCCGCCTGCGGCGCGAGCACGAGCCGGCAGGCACCGGCCGCCACCGGCACGGCGTTGGCGAGGTGATCGAGCAGGCGGCACGGCGCGGCGATCTCAGGCACGACCGCGCGGCCGCACTGCCCGGCCGCGGCGGCCGCGATGCCGCGCCAGTGCTCGAGCTTGCGCGCCGCCTGGCCGGCGTCGAGCTTGACGACGCTGCGCTCGCACAGCAGCGGCACGACGCGGGCGACGCCGAGCTCGGTCGCCTTTTGGATCGCGTAGTCCATGCGCTCGCCGCGCGACACGCCCTGCGCGAGCGTGATCGCAAGCGGCGATTCGGCGGCCGGCGCGAGCGGCTCGCCGACCAGCACCGCGACGCGCGCGTCGCGCACCGCCGCGATCGTCGCCGCGTGCTCCCGGCCGCGACCGTCGAACACGGCGAGCGGCGCGCCGCGCGCGAGCCGCAGCACCCGCACCAGGTGCGCGGCGGCGCCGGCCTCGAGTTCGACGGTCGTGCCCGCGGCCAGCGGCCCCGGCACGTGCACGCGGGTCAGGCGCATGCGGCCGCCGGGCGGGCGGGTGCGGCGGGCCCGGCCGGGCACGCGGCGGCCGCGCGCAGGCCCGCCGGCCGGGCGGCGGCGGGGTCGCGGCGCGAGGGAGCGGCGGTGGCGGGCGGCACTGGCATCGGGGGTGTGGTTCCGCGCGCAGTGTACCGATGGCGCGGATTCCGCGCCGCCCGCCGGTGCCGTAAGCTGGCGGCCATGCAGCGCGGCGCGCCACTTTCGATCGACGTCGGCCGGGGCCTGATCGCTCCCGCCCGGCAGGTGCCGTCGCCGAACCAGGACGCGCGGCCGCCGGGGGCGTCGATCGATCTGGTCGTCGTCCACGGCATCAGCCTGCCGCCCGGCGAGTTCGGCGGGCCCTGGGTCGAGCAGCTGTTCCTGAACACGCTGCCCTCGGAGCGGCACCCGTTCTTCGCCTCGATCCGCGACCTGAAGGTGTCGGCGCACCTCTTCATCCGCCGCGACGGCGAGCTCGTGCAGTTCGTGCCGTTCCACGCGCGCGCCTGGCACGCCGGCGCCTCGGTGTGGCGCCACCGCGTCGCCTGCAACGACTTCTCGATCGGCATCGAACTCGAGGGCGCCGACGACGTCCCGTACACCGAGGCCCAGTACCAGCGACTCGCGGCCGCGATCGCCGCGCTCGGCCGCGCCTACCCGACGCTGGCGGCGGAGGCGGTCACCGGCCACAGCGACATCGCGCCGGGGCGCAAGACCGATCCGGGGCCGCTGTTCGACTGGCCGCTGCTGCGCGCCGGACTCGCCGCGGCGCGCGACGCGGGCGCTGCCGCATGAACTTCCTGGCGCTGATCATCGCGCTGGCCTGCGAGCGGCTCGTGTCGCTGCGCCACGAGGTCCGCGAGCCGCGCGCGCTGCTAGCCTACGTGCGCGGCGCGCTGCGGCTGATCGCGCGCGACGAGCGGCGGGCGCTCGCCGCCGCGGTGCTCGCGGCGCTGCTGCCCGGGCTCGCGGTGGCGATTGCGACCGAGGTGCTCGGCGCGGTCGTGCACGGGATCGTCTACGTGCTGCTCGCGGCGCTCGTGCTGTTCTTCTCGCTCGGGCCGCGCGACCTGCGGCGCGAGATCGCCGAGTACCGCGCCGCGGCGGCGCGCGGCGACGCGGCCGAGGCGGGCCGGCTGGCGGCCGAGCTGCTCGATGCCGATGCCAGCCAGCGCCGCGGGCCCGGGCTCGGCTCGGTCGGCGAGGCGGTGTTCGTGCAGGCCAACAACCGCCTGTTCGGCGTGCTGTTCTGGTTCACGATCCTCGGCCCCTTCGGTGCACTCGTGTTCCGCACGACCGACCTGATGCGGCGCGAGGCGATCCTGCGCGCCGAGCGCGGCGATGCCGCGGCGGCGGCGCAGGCGGTCAGCGACGTCTGCCAGCGCCTGCACGGCGTGATCGCCTTCCTGCCGGCACGGCTGCTGGCGCTGACCTACGGCGTCGCCGGCAGCTTCGAGGAGTCCTTCAGCGGCTGGCGCACGTACCTGGCCTCCGAGTCCGACCACTTCTTCGACGAGAACGACCGCCTGCTGGTGCACGCCGGCCGCGGCGCGCTCGGGGTCGGCTGGGAACAGGCCCGGGACGAGGCCGAGCGCGCCCGCGCGGCGCTCGCCCTCGCGGACGCCGCGCTCTACGTCTGGCTGGTGGTGCTGGCGCTGCTGACCCTGGTCGAGTGGCTCGCCTGACGGCCGGTTGACGGCGCAGCCCCTGGTGCCGCCGCCGGCCGCGGCGGCCGCCGCGGCGCGATGCAAGGCTGGGGACAGGCCGAGTGCGGTACGATTGCCCTGTGGAGGGGCAAGCGCGCATGACGCGGTGCGATGCGCCGCCCGCCCGCCCGCCGCGGCTGACGCAGGCGGCAAGGCGCTGCGAGCAGGCGACGGCTGGCTGACCAAAACTGCAGGCGACACTCACGTATGACGGTGCGGTTCCAAGAAGGTCAGTTCTTCCTGTTGCCGGTCGAGCGCGGCCAGTACGCCGTCGGCCTGATCGCCCGCATGCCGCGGCGCGGCGGCGTGCTGCTCGGCTACTTTTTCGGGCCGCGGCGCAACTCGGCGCCGGGCGACGACTGGCTGAACGGCCTGCACCCGCAGCAGGCGGCGCTCGTGTGCCGGTTCAAGGACTCGGCGCTGTTCCGTGGCGACTGGAAGCTCTTGTGCAGCCTCGCCGGCTTCGAGCGCGCGAAGTGGCCAGTGCCGCCGTTTCACCGCTTCGACAGCTCCGTCACGCACGTGCCCGGTGGCTCGACAGTCACCGACTGGCGCGTCGAGTACGGTGACGAGAACCTGATCGTGCCGCTCAACGAGACGCCGGCCGAGGCGTCCGACTTCAAGCTCGGCGAGGACATCGCCTACGACCCGCAGCTGCTGGCCAAGGAAGTCGCCCAGCGGGTGACCGAGGCCGCGGCGAGCGCCGACGACTCGACCTGGCGGCGCTGAACCGGCCGCTCAGGCGCCGCGTTCGCGCCGCCAGAGCACCTCGCCGCCCCGCTCGTGGCGAGCGAGCACGCGCGCCACCACGAACAGCAGGTCCGACAGGCGGTTGAGGTAGCGCGGCACTTCCGGGGCGACCGGCTCGACCCGCGCCAGCGCCCAGACTCCTCGCTCCGCCCGCCGCACGACCGTGCGCGCCAGGTGGCAGGCGGCTGCGGCCGGCCCGCCGCCCGGCAGGATGAACTCCTTGAGCGGCGGCAGCGCCTCGTTGAAGGCGTCGAGCGCCGCCTCGAGGCGCGTCGCATAGGCGTCGCTGACGACGCGGTGTCCGGGGATGCACAGCTCGGCGCCGACGTCGAACAGGTCGTGCTGCACCTCGGTGAGGCAGGCGGCGACCGCCGCCGGCAGGTCCGGCACGGCAAGCACGAGCCCGACGGCGCAGTTCGCCTCGTCGACCGTACCGTAGGCCTCGACGCGCGGCGCGTCCTTGGCAACGCGCGTGCCGTCGCCGAGCCCGGTCGTGCCGTCGTCGCCGGTGCGCGTGTAGATCCGGCTGAGTCGATTGCCCATCGCGAGGCTCCCGTGCGGTGCGGCCGCCGTCAGTGGAAATCGTACCGCATCGAGCCGAACAGGCCCCGGCCCATCGTGTTGTAGCCGTAGGCGACCTGGTAGCGCTTGTCGAGCGCGTTCCCGAGCTTGAGCTGCAGGGACAGGCCGGGGCTCACGACCGCGCGCCAGAACAGGTTGACGAGCGTGTAGCCGCCGTCGTGGACCGGGTCGCCGGAGTTGTCGATGTCGGCGCGCGGCCCGCTCGCCAGCACGTCGAGGCCGAGCTGCTCGGAGCCGAGCAGGCGCGCGAGCGACAGTGTGCCGCTCGCCTTTGCGCGGCGCAGCAGCGTCGAGCCGTCGGCGCGGTCGACCGGCTCCTGGCGGCTGCCGGCAAGCCGCGCCCGCCAGTCCTGGTCGACGTAGTCCCAGCCGGCCTCGAGGCCGCGGATGCGGGCGCGGTCGACGTTCTCGTTGACGCCGTTGTAGGGGTTGTCGAGCGTCGGCATCGCGACGTACTGGATCAGGTCGTCGATGCGGTTTTCGAACGCCGACAGCGTCAGGATCTGCTGCGCCGTCACCCGCTCGCGCAGGCCGAGCTCGAGGTTGCGCGAGCTCTCCGGCTTGAGCGCCGGGTTGCCGTCGTAACCGTAGCGATCGGTGCTGTCCGGGGCGCGAAACGCCGTGCCGAAGCTTGCCGTCAGCAGCGTCGCGGCGCCGGCGGCGTAGCCGTACTCGGCGTTCCAGGTCACGTGGTCGCCGAAGGTCTCGTGGCGCGTGTAGCCGAGCGCGGCCAGCAGCCGGTGCGCGCCGAAGGTCGCGCGATCCTCGACGTACCAGGTCTGCGACCAGGTGTCGACGTCGAAGTCGGTGCCGTAGACCGACGAGCGGGTGTTCTCGCCGGACAGCAGGCCGCCGAAAGTCAGCTTCTGCGCGCCGAGGTCGGCGCTGTTCTGCCAGTCGAGCGTGTTGCGCCGCGTGGTCTCGTAGTCGGGCGTCTGCACCTGCCGCAGGTCGTCGATGAACTGCGACAGCAGGAAGCGGGTGTGCAGCGCGTCGCTGATCTGCCCGCCGAAGTCGACCGCGAGCGTCGAATTGCGGAAGTTCTGGTCCTCGTCGATCGGCGTCGAGAAGAAGTCAGAGTACTGCGTGTTGCCGCGCGCGCCCCACAGCCGCGCGCCGAGCTCGAGGCCGTCGAGATTGGTGCGCGCGGCGAAGGCTCCGGACACGTTGCGGTAGCCGCGGTCGGTCGGGTCGCCGACCTGCGTCGGAAAGCCCGACGACTCGAGCCAGTCGACGTTCGCGGTGACCGAGCCCGCGTCGCCGCCGGCGTAGCCGCCGGCGCCGGCCTGGCGCGTGTCGTACTGGCCGTAGCCGGCGACCACGTCGAGCCCCGAGCCCTTGGGCTGGCGCGTGACGACGTTGATGACGCCGCCGATCGCGTCGCTGCCGTAGATCGCCGAGCGCGGCCCCTTGACGATCTCGATGTGGTCGATGAAGTCCGGGTCGATGTTCTGGATCGCGGCGTCGCCCTGCGTGCCCGGGTTGATGCGCACGCCGTCGAACAGCACGATGGTCTGGTTCGAGTTCGTGCCGCGCACGAACACCGAGGTCTGCTGGCCGGGGCCGCCGCTGCGCACGACGTCGATGCCGGCGTTGAAGCGCAGTAGGTCGCCGACGTCGCTGCCCGGCGAGCGCTCGATCGTGTCGCGGTCGATGACGAGGGTCGGCGCCAGCGCCTCCAGCTGCGGCTCGGGCTCGCGGCTCGCGGTAACGATGATCGGGTCGAGCAGGCCGGCGCTGCCAGCGTCGGGGGCGGCCGCTGCGGCGGACGCGGTCGCCGCGAGCAGGCCCAGCAACAGGAATGGCCAAGACAGATCGAAACGGCGCATGTGCTCTCCTCCATGCTCGCCCGCATGGATTAGTGGCAAAGCCGCGGCACGTGGATGAGGAGCGAAGGTCCCGGACGGAACCTGGCTCGCCTGCGCCCACCGCGCTGCGGATCGAGTGCCAGGCCGGTCTCCGGGCTCTCGAGCGGGCCACCTCGGGGGTGGCCGGAACCCGTCGCCTTCCCGCGTCCGCCGGATGGCCCGGCTTCTGCAGTGGCTGCCGCGCAGGGCGCGGCGGACGGATCCTCGACTCGATTACCGTTGCGGGGGCAGCGTCGGAATGGCCGCCGTGCCCGCGCACGACGACGTCACCGACTTCCCGTTTCACCCCGGCCGCGCCTCGCGGCGCGCCCGGGGTCACCTGACGCGCGGCATCGTGAAGAGCGTCCCATCCGCTGTCAAGCATTTGACAGCCGGCCCCGCCGTTCGGATAAAGGCTGCATGACGCCGAGCCCCGAACTGGCCGCTGCGCTCGAGGCCGCCGAAGCCGCCGCGCGCGTGATCCGCGAGTGCTACGCCAGGAACCTCGCGGTGCGGGTCAAGGCCGACCGCTCGCCGGTGACCGAGGCGGACGTGCGCGCCGAGCAGGCGATCCGTGCCGTGCTCGCTGCCCGCTTCCCCGCGCACGCGTTCTACGGCGAGGAGACCGGCCGCAGCGGCGGCGGCGATTCGCTCTGGCTGGTCGATCCGATCGACGGCACCAAGGCCTTTGTGCGCGAGTACCCGATGTTCTCGACGCAGATCGCGCTGATGCGCGCCGGCCGGTTGGTGCTGGGCGTGTCGTCGGCGCCGCTCTATGGCGAGCTCGCCTGCG
The DNA here is from genome assembly GCA_963727685.1 of uncultured Pseudomonadota bacterium. Classification (GTDB taxonomy): domain Bacteria; phylum Pseudomonadota; class Gammaproteobacteria; order Steroidobacterales; family Steroidobacteraceae; genus CAIKZZ01. The sequence goes on along the minus strand of CAVSGY010000009.1, from coordinate 366,710 downwards.
CCGAGCGCGGCGCGGGCGCGTGGCTCAACGGCCGCAGGCTGCGGGTCAGCGACGTGGCGACGCTCGAGGCGGCGGCGCTGTCGGCCGGCAACCTGCGCACACTCGCCTCCGGCCCGGGCTGGGCGCGCTACGGGGCGGTCGTCGCGCGCGTCAACCGCATCCGCGGCTACGGTGACTTTCTGCACTACCACCTGTTGGCTGCCGGCAAGATCGACGCGGTGCTCGAATCCGACGTCAACATCCTCGACATCGCCGCGCTCGTGACGATCGTCGAGGAGGCGGGCGGGCGGTTCACCGCGCTCGACGGTGCCGCGGTCGGGCTCGACACGACCAGCGTGCTCGCCGCGAACCCGCGCCTGCATACGCAACTGCGCGTCGCGCTCGGCTGAGCCGGTCGTGGGCGCCACCGCCGAGATCGCCGTGTTCCTCGCCGCGGCGGTCGTCGCGGTGCCGCTGTTCAAGCGCCTGCACCTCGGCGCCGTGCTCGCCTACCTCGCCGCCGGCATCGTGGTCGGGCCATCGGGCCTCGGGCTGATCACCGACGTCGGCCGGATCCTCGACTTCGCCGAGTTCGGCGTGGTGCTGCTGCTGTTCGTCATCGGCCTCGAGCTGCAGCCGTCGCGCCTCATCGCGATGCGCCGCGCGGTGTTCGGCACCGGGCTCGCGCAGGTGCTCGTCTCGACCGCGGCGCTCGGCCTCGCCGCCTGGCTGGCCGGCATCGAGGCGCGCAGCGCCGCGCTCGTCGGCTTCGCGCTGTCGCTGTCGTCGACCGCGCTGGTGCTGCAGGTGCTCGCCGAGCGCGAGGAGCTCAAGGCGAACCACGCGCGCGCCGCATTCGGCACGCTGCTGTTCCAGGACATCGCCGCGATGGCGGTGCTGGCGCTGCTGCCGCTGCTCGGCACCGCCGGCGCGGCGCACGGGGGCGGCGCGCGCGAGCTCTTTGGCCTCGGCGCGGTTGCGCTGGTGCTTGCCTTCGGCCGCTACGCGCTGCGGCCGCTGCTGCGCGTGGTCGCCGAGACGCGCGTGCGCGAGACCTTCACGGCGATGGCGCTGCTGGTCGTCGTCGGCACCGCGCTGCTGTTCAGCGCCACCGGGCTGTCGATGGCCTTCGGCGCGTTCGTCGCCGGCGTGCTGCTCGCCGACTCGGAGTATCGCCACGAGCTCGAGGCCGACATCGAGCCGTTCAAGGGGCTGTTGCTCGGGCTGTTCTTCGTCGCCACCGGCATGTCGGCCCGGGTCGCGACGCTCGCCGAGCGGCCGCTCGCGGTGCTGGGCGGGCTGGTGCTGCTGCTGGCGCTCAAGGCCGCGGCGGGCTGGCTCGTCGCGCGGCTCGGCGGCCTGAGCGGCGGCGGCGCGCGCCGCTTCGCGACCGACATCGCCGGCGGCGGCGAGTTTGCCTTCGTGCTCGTCGCGCTGCTGGCGCGCGGCCGGCTGGTCGACGCGCCGACCGCCGACCTGCTCGTGATCGTGGTCACGCTGTCGATGCTCGCGACGCCGCTGCTGATCGGCGCGCACGCCCGGCTCGAGGCCTGGCTGCACCCGGCGCCACCGCCGGCGCCGTTCGACCGCCCTGAGTCCGACGAGCCGCGCGTGATCATCGCCGGCTTCGGCCGCTTCGGGCAGATCGTCGGCCGCGTGCTGCGCGCCAAGCGCATCCGCTTCACGGCCCTCGAGATCAGCCAGGCGCAGGTCGACTTCGTGCGCCGCTTCGGCAACAAGCTCTACTACGGCGACGCGTCGCGCCTCGAGCTGCTGCACGCGGCCGGCGCCGGGCGCGCCGAGCTCCTGGTGGTCGCGATCGACGATGTCGAGGCGTCGGTGCGCACGGTCGCAATGGCGCGCCGGCACTTCCCGCGCCTCAGGATCCTGGCGCGGGCGCGCAACCGCCAGCACGCTTTCCGGCTGCTCGACCTCGGCATCACCGCCGTGTTCCGCGAGACCTACGCCTCGAGCTTGGAGGTTGCGCGCGAGGCGCTGGTCGCGCTCGGCGTCGCGCCGGGCGCTGCGCGCGCCAGCATCCAGACCTTCCGCGTGCACGACGAGCAGACGCTGCTCGCGCAGCACGCGGTCAAGGAGGACGAGGCGAAAATGGTCGCCACCACCAAGGAGTCCGCCGCGCAGCTCGAGGCGCTGTTCAGCGCCGACGAGCGCGGCGCGCCGCCCGCGGACGACAGCGTCAGTCGCTGAGGAACAGCCGCCGGCCGCCGACCAGGACCTCCTCGACCGCAACCTGGTACATCGCCGACAGCGCGGCCGCCGTCAGCGTCGTCGCCGTGTCGCCCCAGGCCCAGCGGCCGTCGCCGTACAGCAGCAGTACGTGGTCCGCAAAGCGCGCGGCCAGCGACGGGTCATGCAGCGTCGCCAGCACCGCGCGACCGCTGTCGGCGCGTGACCGCAACAGCTTGAGCACGTCGAGCTGGTGGTGCGGATCGAGGTGGTTCTGCGGCTCGTCGAGCAGCAGCACGTCGGGGTCCTGCGCCAGCACCGCGGCGAGCGCGACGCGGCGCCGCTCGCCGCCGGACAGCGTGTCGATCGCCCGCTCCTCAAGTCCGGCGAGGTCGCAGGCGGCGAGCGCGGCCCGCGCGACCTCGACGTCGGCCGCGCTCTCCCAGTTCCACAGGTTGACGTGCGGGTGCCGCCCGACCAGCACCGCGTCGAGCACCGTGCCGGGAAACGGATCCTCGCTGATCTGGGTCAGCAGACCCAGCCGCCGCGCCCGTTCGCGCCGCGGCCAGTCGCCGAGCGCGCGGCCGCACAGCCGCACGCTGCCGCCGGCCGCCGGTCGCAGCCCGGCGAGCGTGTGGAAGGTCAGTGACTTGCCGGCGCCATTGGCGCCGAGCACGCAGACGAACTGGCCGGCTTGTACGGCGAACGTCAGCCCGGCGACCAGCCGGCGGCCGGCGACGGCGACGTCGAGCGACGTGGCGCCGAGCAACTCAAGGTCGGCGGGGCTCAGGGCTGCAGACGCTGGACGTGCCACGGCGTCGCCGCGAAGCTGTGGCCGTCGCCGATCGCAGTCAGCGACCGGGTCCAGCGGGCGCGGTCGTGGATCCGGTACTCGCCTTCGACCCACAGTTCCACGGCCTCGACCCACAGGCGGTAGCCGCCCCAGTGCGGTGGCCGCGGTACCTCGACGCCGGCCGGCGAGTCGTCGGCGTCGTTGCCGTCCGGGCCGACCGGCGGCGTGCCGAAGCGCCGGCCGACGGTCCGCAGCTGCTCGATCAGCTGGTGGCGGGTGCCGAGGGGCCGGCTCTGCTGGCTGGCCCAGGCGCCGACCCGGCTCTGCCACGGCCGGCTTGCGAAGTAATCGTCGCTCTCGCGCGGCGGCGACTTCACGACGAAGCCCTCGACCCGCACCGAGCGGTGCAGCGCGTCCCAGTGGAGCACCGCCGCCACGCGCGGATGCGCCGCGAGCTCGGCGCCCTTGCGCGACTCGTAGCTGGTGAAGAACAGCAGGTACCCCTCCGGCAACACGATGTCGTTGCACAGCACCACGCGCGCAGACGGCTGGCCGCTGGCGGCGACGGTCGCGAGCGTCATCGCGTTCGGGTTCGGCTGGGCCTGCTCGTCGAAGGCCTGGCGCAGCCAGGTCTCGGCGACCTGCAGCGGGTCGTGTGGCAGCGGATCGGGCAGCCACTCTCCGGGTACGGGGTTCATGGAGCCATGTTAAGGCTTCGGCCGCCGTCGGGGTAATACGGATTCAGCACGTATTCAGCCGCTGTGGCGGAACATGCAGCCGTACCCGCCACCGGATCACGTCGATGCACACGGGCCCCTCGCTCTACCGGTCCACGCTGATCGCCGCCGCGGTCGCGATCGGCTGCTTCGGCGCCAGCGCCGCCGAGGCCCACGATCACGGCTGGCGCGGCCACGAACGCCTCTGGCAGCGTCGCGGCGGCCCGGGCGGCGGCTGCGCGGCGCCCGTCTGGCGCGCGGCCTGGGTCGGCGGCGCGCCGCCCCCGCGGTCCGGCCGTTGCCGCCGTCGCCGCTACCCCTGCCGCCGGGCCCCCGCGCCGGTCGTGGTCCGGGTTTCGCTCTGACGTGACAAAATCCCCGTCTGCCCCGGTCGTCTCCGGGGCCGATGGGGAGCTGACGTGCCGGAGCCGCTGAGCCTAGAGCAACTGCGCGAGCGCCTGACCGAGATCGACCGCGAGCTCGTCGAGCTCGTCGCCGAGCGCAAGCGCCTGTCCCAAGAGGTGGCGCGCGCCAAGCGCGCCACCGGCCACCCGACCCGCGATTTTCGCCGCGAGCGCGAGGTGATCCTCGGCGCGCGCACCCACGCGGCGCGGGTCGGCGTTTCGCCGGACGTCGCCGAGCAGATCCTGCGGCTGCTGATCCGCACCTCGCTTGCGACCCAGGAGCAGGCGCGCGTCGCCGCCGAGCGCCATGGCACGGGCAAGCGCGCGCTTGGTCATCGGCGGGCGCGGCAAGATGGGCCACTGGTTCGTCGACTTCCTCGCCTCGCAGGGCTTCGACGTCGAGGTCGCCGACCCGGCCGGGCCGGTCGAGGGCTACCCGCACCGCGCGCGCTGGGAGGACTCGCCCCTCGACCACGACGTGATCGTGGTCGCCTCGCCGCTCGGCATCACCGCCGAGGTGCTGAAGGGCCTCGCGGCGCGCCGGCCGCGCGGCCTGGTGTTCGACCTGGCGTCGGTCAAGACGCCGCTGCGCGAGGGCCTGCGCGCGCTGGTAGCCGCCGGCGTGCGCACCGCCTCGATCCACCCGATGTTCGGCCCGGACACCGACCTGCTGTCCGGGCGCCACGTGATCTACATCGACCTCGGCGACCCGGCCGCGCTCGCCGAGGCGCAGGAGCTGTTCGCGCCGACGATGGCCGAGCGCGTGGTCACCGGCCTCGACGAGCACGATCGCCTGATCGCCTACGTGCTGGGGCTCTCGCACGCGCTCAACATCGCCTTCTTCACCGCGCTCGCCGAGAGCGGCGAGGCGGCGCCGCGCCTCGCGCGCATGTCGTCGACGACCTTCGACGCCCAGCTCGACGTCGCGCGCCGGGTCGCCGAAGACTCGCCGGCGCTGTACTTCGAGATCCAGGCGCTCAACGAGTACGGCACCGAGTCGCTGACGGCGCTGCTGTTCGCCGTCGAGCGGCTGCGGGCCACGGTGCGCGCCGCACGACGCGGCCGGGTTCCGCCAGATGATGGAGCGCGGCCGGACCTATCTGCACACGCGTCCGCAGCCGGGTCAGGAGCCGGGGTGAGCGCCGACGCCGCAGGCCCGGCCGAGGCGGCGGAGCTGCGCGCGCGCCTGCAGCGGCTCACGCGACGAAGCCGCCGCCAACGAGCAGAAGTGGCAGCGCACGCTCGAGCGCGAGCTCGAGCTGCTGCGCGCCGATACGCTGCCCGAGCTAATCCGGGCGGTGACGCGCGGGCTCGCCGCCGTCCTACGGCCTCGACGCCGTGCAGCTCGTGATCGAGGACCCGAACCACGAGATCCAGCACCTGCTGCTCGGCATGGGCGACCGGCCGGAGGAGCTGCCGGGGGTGGCGTTCGTCGACACGCTGGTCGGGCCTCGCGCCGCAGCTCGGCACGCTGCGCCGGCCGTGGCTCGGCGTCTACAAGCGCGCCGACCACGAGCTGCTGTTCCCGGGCACGACGGACCTCAAGACGCTCGCGCTGCTTGCCGCTGCGTCGCCAGGAACGCACGGCCGGCGCGCTGTGCTTCGGCAGCCGCGACCCGGAGCGCTTCAGCCACCGGCTGGGCGCCGACTTCCTGCAGCACCTCGCCAGCGTCACGGCGATCTGCCTCGAGAACGCCTGCAACCGCGCGCGCGTGCTGAGGAGCGGCCTGTCGGACTACCTGACCGGCTGGCACAACCGCCGCTACCTGACGGCGCGGCTGCGTGAGGAACTCGCCCGCGCGCAGCGCACCGGCGCGTCGGTCGCCTGCCTGATGATCGACGTCGACAACTTCAAGGCGCTCAACGACACCTACGGCCACGTTGGCGGCGACGAGGCGCTCCGCGAGATCTCGGCGCGCATCGACGCGCAGATCCGCGCCAGCGATACCGCGGCGCGCTTCGGCGGCGACGAGTTCACGCTGCTGCTGCCGGACACCTCGCTTGCCGACGCGACGCGGCTCGCGGAGCGGATCCGCGCCGCGATGCAGCAGCCGATCGACGTCGGCCACGGCCTCCGGCATACGGCGACGCTGTCGATCGGCGTCGCGGCGCTGACCGGCCGGCGCGGCGGCGAGGACCTGAAGGCGCTGGCGGATCGGCTGCTCGCCGACGCCGACGCCGCGCTCTATGCCGCCAAGGCGGCCGGTCGCGACCGGGTCGCCGTCAGCGGCGGCTGAGCGCAGGCTCAGGTCGCCGGCTGGGCGCGGCGCATCAGCACGAGGAACAGCGGCACGCCGACCAGCGCCGTCAGCGCGCCGACCGGCAACTGGCGCGGCGCGAGCAGCGTGCGCGCCATGAGGTCCGCGACCACCACCAGCGTGCCGCCGGCGAGCGCCGCGGCCGGCACGACGCGGCGGTGATCCGAGCCGAGTGCCAGCCGCACGAGGTGCGGCGTGACGAGGCCGACGAAGCCGATCGCGCCGACGCTCGTGACCGTCGCTGCGGTCAGCAGGCTCGCGACGACGAACAGCCCGCCACGCAGCGGCGTGACGGCGACGCCCAGCAGGCGGGCCTGCATGTCGCCGCGGGCGAGCACGTTGAGCGGCCTGGCGGCGACGATGCCGGCCGGTACCGCGAGCGCGGTCAGCGCCAGCAGGCCGACCGGCGAGCCCGCCCACGACAGGTCGCCCATCAGCCAGAACACCATGCCGCGCAGCACCGTCGGATCGCCGGCCGCGAGCAGCAGGCTCACCAGCGCGCCCGTGCCCGCGGCGACGACGACGCCGGTGAGCAGCAGGCGCGTCGGCGTCCAGCCGCCGGGGCCCTGGGCGAGCGCGAACACGGTCAGCGTCGCGCCGAGGGCGCCGAGGAATGCCGCCGACTGCACCCCGAACGCGCCGAGTCCGAGCAGCATCGCGCCGAGCGCAGCGACCGCTGCGCCGCCGGACAGGCCGAGCACGTAGGGGTCGGCGAGCGGGTTGCGCAGCAGGACCTGCATGCAGACGCCGGCGAGCGCGAGCAGCGCCCCGGCCCCGAAGGCCGTCAGCGCCCGCGGCAGGCGCAGCGTCACGACGAGCGCGCGGGCCAGCGGGTCGTCGCCTGACCACAGGCCGTGCCACAGTGCCAGCGGGCCGGGTCCGGCACTGCCGAACGAGATCGACGTCACAAGCGCCGCCACGGCGGCGGCGGCGAGCAGGGCCAGCGTCAGGGCCGGCCGGCGGGCGAGGAAGGGGAGCACGGCAAGGAATCTCGGCTGAGTCGACCCGGGGCGCGTGAGCCTACCCCGAACCAGATGCCGGCGGCAGGTTGGCCGGCCGGGACACGTGTGAAAGAATCGGCTCCGCCTCCGCCGCCGTGGAGTCCAATGAGCGACTGGATCGACGAGGATGGCTATCGGGCCAACGTCGGCATCGTCCTGATGCGGGACGACGGGCGGGTATTCCTCGGCGGCCGGACCGGCGGCCGCGGCTGGCAGTTCCCGCAGGGCGGCATCCGTCCGCAAGAGCCCTTCGCGAGCGCGCTGTACCGCGAGCTCGAGGAGGAGATCGGGCTCGCGGCCGCCGACGTCGACCTGGTCGGCGAGACGCACGGCTGGATGCACTACCGGCTGCCGCGCCAGTACGTACGGCGCAGCGGGATGCGGCGCTGCATAGGCCAGAAGCAGCGCTGGGCGCTGCTGCGCTTGCGCGGCAGCGAGGACCGCCTGCGCTTCGACGCGACCGACGAGCCGCCGGAGTTCGACCGGTTCCGCTGGGCGGAATTCTGGGACCCGGTCCGCGAGGTGATCTTCTTCAAGCGCGAGGTGTACCACCGCGCGCTGCACGAGCTCGGCCGCCTGGCCTTCCCGGCGGGGCTGCCGCCGTACCCCCCGTGGTGGGAGGTGGAGGGGCTGCACGGCGGGCCCGGCGACGCCGGCGCGGTGGTGGTCTCGGAGTAGGCGGCGACCGGTCGCGCGGCCGGCCCGCGGTGCGGAGCGGCCGTGGCAGTCGCCGATCCCCGACAGCAGGCGGACCCGCCGGATGTGGTACACAGCGAGTCCGGCGAGGTCCGGACGGCGCGCCCGCCACGGGGCGGTGGCAAGACCGCCGCGGGTGCTGGCCGCGCGGCACGCCGGCCGCGCCGCCGCAGCGACTACGGGCCCGCAAGATACAGGCGATCAGCAAGACGACATGCACAGCCCCGAGCCAATGTTCCAGCCGCCGGCCGCCGCCGGCCTGCGCGCCCGACGGCGGGCGCGCTAGGTGGCGGAGCGCTACCGGATGCCGAGCGAGACCCAGCGCCTCGTCGTCAAGCCGCACGCGCCGCGGCGCGCCGTGCTCGTCTGGGCGGGCACGCTGGTCGGTGCCTTGCTGTGCCTCGCCGGTACCTTCGAGGCGGGCCGGATGCTGGCCGGCTATTCGGTGATCAGCGCCGAGCGCGAACGCCTCGCGCTCAATGCCGAGGTCAATGCGCTCGCCGCCAAGCTGCGCGCGACCGAGTCGCGACTGGCGACGGCCGAGGTCGCGCGCCGCGTCGATCACGAGGCCGAGACGCAGGTCGAGAAGTCGCTCGCCGAGCTGCAGGCCAGGCTCGGCGAGGCGACGCAGGAACTCGCCTTCTATCGCAGCGTGGTCAACCCGAGCGACGGCATCCTCGGCATGCGGGTGCAACGCCTGCGTGTGCAGCCGGCGCTCGCGCCCCGCCACTATCGCATTCGGCTGGTGCTGGTGCAGGCGGCCCGCCAGGACGCGATCACCGCCGCGACCGCGGATTTCACGGTCGAGGGCCTGCAGGGCGGCCACGCGGCGAGCCTGCCGTTGTCGGAAATCGGAACGTCGTCGCGGGTGCTCAACTTCTCGTTCCGCTATTTTCAGGAACTGGAGACCGAAATCGAGCTGCCGGCGGACTTCGTGCCGCAGAACGTGCAGATCGAGGTGCGGCCGGCCAAGGGTGCATCGCCGATCCGGGCAGCCTACCCTTGGAAGATCGAAACGACCTGATCCCTGGAGAGTCCGGATGTTCGGCCGAAAGAAGAAGCCCGCGCCCGCAAAGATCGAGACGCTGATCGGTGCCGGCACCCGTATCGAGGGCAACCTGATCGTCACCGGCGGCGTGCACCTTGAGGGCTACGTCAAGGGTAACGTCAGCACCGGGCCGGACGGAGCGGCGGTGCTGTCGATCGGGCCGCAGGGCGTCGTCGAGGGCATCGTCGAGGTGCCGCGGGTGATCGTGCACGGCGAGGTGCGCGGCGACATCCGTGCCCGGGACAAGGTCGAGCTGGGCGCCGGCGCCCGCGTCTCCGGCAACGTCAGCTACGGGGTCATCGAGATGGCCGCGGGCGCCGTGATCCAGGGGCGGCTGGTCGCGCCGACGGTGCCTTCCGCGGCGCCCGCGGTCGGCGCAGCCGCCGAGCCCGGCCGCTCCTAGCGGGCCCGGGCCCGCGCCTCAGAGCAGCGCGGCGACGTCCTTCTCGAGACGCTCGGGCTTGTCGGTCGGCGCATAGCGGCGCACGACGTTGCCGTCCTTGTCGATCAGGAACTTGGTGAAGTTCCACTTGATTGCCTCGGTGCCGAGCACGCCGGTCGCGGCCTTCTTGAGCCGCTGGTACAGCGGATGGGCGTCTGGCCCGTTGACCGCAACCTTGGCGAACAGCGGGAAGCTCACCTCGTAGTTGAGCGTGCAGAACTTCTTGATTTCCGCCTCGTCGCCCGGCTCCTGGTGGCCGAACTGGTCGCACGGGAAGCCGAGCACGACCAGCCCGCGCGGGCCGAGCTTGCGGTAGAGCGCCTCGAGGCCCGCGTACTGCGGCGTGAAGCCGCACTTGCTCGCGACGTTGACGACCAGCAGCGTCTTGCCGCGATAGGCGGCGAGCGGCTGCTCCCTGCCGTCGATGGTCTTGGCGCTTAAGTCGTAGATGCTCGCCATGGTCGTGCGTCCCCGGGCTGCGCGCCGCCGGCGGCGGGCGGGCGGCCACGATGGCACGACTCGGCAGCGCTCGCCAGCGCCGGGCTTCCCCGGGCGGCGATCGCGGTCAGTCGGCGGGTTTCTTGCGCGTGCTGCCGGAGGCCGGCCAGCCCGCCCAGGCAGGCGAGCGCGGCCACGGCCACCACGGCGAGCGCAGCGCCGAGCGCGCGCCCGCCGCCGCGCGGCTCGCGGCCGGCGCCGCGTGGCCCGGCGTCGCGGCGACCGCAGGTTCCGATCGGCCGGTCGTGGTCGCGGGTTTCAAGGCGCGCATGCATGCATCTCCTGATGCCGGTGCCGGGCGGCTCGTCCCGCCGGCCGCTCGCCGGCCGCGCGGAACGGGACCGGCCTGAGTTCAGCACCGGCCGGTGGTGCGTGACTGTGAAGCGCGTACCGATTATGGCGACTCGCGCCCGCTCAGCCGCTCAGCCGCTCAGCCGCCCGGCGCGTGGCTGTGGCGCTCGCGGACGTGGATCCATACGCCAACCGCCATCGCCACCGCGGCGATGACCAGCCGCGGCGTGACGGGCTCACCGAGCACGCCGACCGCGAGCGCGGCGCCGGCGAACGGCGCGGTCGCGAACAGCGCGCCCGTGCGCGCCGCGCCGAGCTCCCGCAGGCCGCGCATGTACAGCCCGAAGCTGAGCCCGTAGCTGACCGCGCCGATCGCGAGCGCCGCCACGAGCGGGCCGGCCGAAGGCCACGTGGCGCCGGCGCCGAGCGCGAGCAGCGTGTTGCAGGTGCCGGCGATCAGCCCCTTGGCGAGGCCGACGAAGCTCGCGTCGGCGTGCGCGATGCGCCGCGTGGCGTTGTTGTCGATCGCCCAGCACAGGCACGCGGCGAGCACGGCGAGCGTCGGCACGAGGTCGGCAGGCGCAGTCGCCGCGCCGCCGAGCGTGGCCGAGCCGAGCGCGATCAGGCCGAGCCCGGCGAACAGCCGCGAGCCGTAGTGCTCGCGGAACAGGAAGCGGGCGATCAGCGCCGTCAACACGACCTCGGTGTTGAGCAGCAGCGAGGTCGCGGTCGCCGCCGAGCGCGCCAGTCCCCAGAACAGCAGCCACGGCGCGAGCGCCCCGCCGAGCACGACCGAGACCGCGAGCCAGCCGGCTTCGCCGGTGGTGAAGCGCGGCCGTGGCGCGCCGCGCGCGGCGTACACGAGCGCAAGCACGCCGCCCATGCCGAGGTACAAGAGCCCCGCGAGCAGCGCCGGATCGAGGCCGGCCAGCAGCTCCTTCGCCGCTGGCGTGCCGAGGCCGAACAGCACCGCCGCCGCGAGCGCCGCGACGACCGCGGCGCGGTGGGCGCGGGCCCGGGCGTGGACAGGAGGGCCGCCGCTTTCTGGCATCGGCCGATGATCCCCGATCGGTGCTGCCCCGGCCACCCCGCGGCGTTGCGCGCGCGCCGGGACGTTCTAGACTGCTCGCCAGTCGGCGCCCGCAGGCGCCGCAACGGAGAATGTGATGGCGCGCAACAGACGCGGGTTACCGAAAGGCGCGGCAGCGGCGCCTGCGCGCCGCCGTGCCGGCGCCGCGCTGCCGACGCCCACGGACCTGTGCTACGCCGATGCGCGCGACCAGCTGCGGCTGCTCGCGGCGCGCAAGGTGTCGGCGCGCGAGCTGATGGCCGCGCACCTCGAGCGCATCGGCTGCGTGAACCCGAGCGTCAACGCCATCGTCGGCAAGCTGCCGGACGAGCGGTGCCTCGCCCTCGCCGCGGACGTCGACCAGCGGCGCGCGCGCGGCGAGCCGCTCGGGCCGCTTGCCGGCCTGCCGTGGGCGTTCAAGGACCTCGAGGACGCGGTCGGCCTGCCGTGCACCTCCGGCTCGCCGATCTACCAGGACGACCGGCCGGCGGCCGACACGCTGCTGGTCGAGCGCCTGCGCGCGGCGGGCGTCGTGCCGATCGGCATGACCAACGTGCCCGAGTTCGGCATGGGCTCGCACACCTACAACACGCGTCTATGGCACGACGCGCAATCCCTACGACCTGACCAAGAGCGCCGGCGGCTCGAGCGGTGGCGCAGGGGCCGCGCTCGCGACCGGCATGCTGCCGCTCGCCGACGGCAGCGACCTCGGCGGCTCGCTGCGCAATCCCGGCAACTTCAACAACGTCGTCGGCTTCCGGCCGAGCGTCGGGCTCGTGCCGCTCGCGCCGGAGCCGATGCCCTTCCTCGGCTTCGCGGTCAAAGGACCGCTCGGCCGGACGGTTGCGGACGTGGCGCTGCTGATGAGCGTCATCGCCGGGCCCGATGCGCGCGACCCCGGCTGCCTGCCGTCGGATCCGGCCGCGTTTCGCCGCGCGCTCGGCCGCAAGCGGCAGGGCGCGCGCGTCGCCTGGTGCCCCGACCTCGGCGGCCTGCCGCTCGAGCGCGAGGTACGCGCGGTGATCGACGCCCAGCGCGCCACGCTCGAATCACTCGGCTGCATCGTCGAGGAGGCCGCGCCCGACCTCGCCCAGGCCGACGAGATATTCCTGACGCTGCGCCGCTGGCGCACGTGGACCTGGCTCGGCCCGCTGCTCGAGCGCCACCGCGGCGCGATCAAGCCGGAGGCGATCGACGAGGCCGAGGCGGGCGCCCGCGTCACCGCCGCCGGGCTCGCCGCGGCGTTCGCGGCGCACGCGGCGCTGCTCGAGCGGCTGCGCCGCTTCCACGAGCGCTACGACTTCATCGCCTGCGCGGTCAACCAGGTCGCGCCGTTCGATGCGCGCCTCGACTGGCCGAAGTCGGTGGCCGGCGTGCCGATGACGCACTACATCGAGTGGATGCAGTCGGCCTACTTCATCACGACCACCTGGGCGCCGGCGATCTCGGTGCCGGCGGGCTTCACGCCGCAGGGGCTGCCGGTCGGCCTGCAGATCGTCGGGCGCCGGCTCGAGGACCGGCGGGTGCTCGAGCTCGCCCACGCCTTCGAGCTGGCGACCCGCGTCGGGCTGCGGCGTCCCGCAACGCTGACCGCCGCCTGAGGCCGCTACAATCGCGCCGCGGCGACCGGCCGCGCCGCGACTGGACCGCCCCGTGCCCGACCTGTTCAGCGAGTTTTGCCTCAAGAGCGTCACGCTTCGCAACCGCATCGTGATGTCGCCGATGTGCCAGTACTCCGCGGTCGACGGCGTGCCCGGCGACTGGCACCTCGTCAACCTCGGCTCGCGCGCCGCCGGCGGCGCCGCGCTCGTGTTCGCCGAGGCGACTGCCGTGTCGCCGGAGGGGCGCATCACCGACGGCGACACGGGGCTGTGGAACGACGCGCAGGCGGAGGCCTTCGCCCGCATCGCCCGCTTCGTCGAGTCGCAGGGCGCGGTGGCCGGCATCCAGATCGCGCACGCCGGCCGCAAGGCGAGCGCCAGCCGGCCGTGGGAGGGCGATCGGCACCTGCCGGCCGACGACCCGCGGGGCTGGGAGATCCTCGGCCCCTCGGCCAACGCCTTCGGCGGCAACCTGCCGCGCGTGCCGCGCGCGATGACCGCGGCGGACATCGCCCGCGTGCAGGCGGACTTCGTCAGTGCCGCGCGCCGCGCGCGCGCGGCCGGGTTCAAGTGCCTGATGCTGCACTTCGCGCACGGCTATCTCGGCCAGAGCTTCTTCTCGCCGCTCGCCAACCAGCGCACCGACCGCTACGGCGGCAGCTTCGAGAACCGCGCCCGTTTCCTGCTCGAGACTCTGGCCGCGGTGCGCCAGGTATGGCCCGACGGGCTGCCGCTCGCGGCGCGCGTCGGGGTCATCGACTACGTCGCCGGCGAGCAGCCGCTCGAGGAGTCGATCGAGCTTGTGCGGCGGATGAAGGCCGGTGGCCTCGACCTCGTCGACGTCTCACTCGGTTTCAACACGCCGGACGTCCGCGCCGTGCCGTGGGGCACGCCCGGGTTCATGGCGCCGATCGCGGCGCGCATCGGCCGCGAGACGGGCCTGCCGACCGGCGCCTCGTGGCTGATCCGTGACCCCAAGCTCGCCGACGAGCTCGTGCGCGGCGGCCAGCTCGACGTCGTTGTGCTCGGCAAGGCGCTGCTCGACGATCCGCACTGGCCCTACCACGCCGCCCGCGCGCTCGGCCACGCCTCGCCCGGCAAGCTGCTCGCGCAACAGTACGGATACGCCGTCTAGGGGCGAGGAGTACGATGGGCCAGCGGTGCGCCCGGGTCGCTTTGACCGGCGTCCGTGGCCGGTCTAAAATGCGTTAAGTCATTGATTTAGGATGCCCTTATGAGCGACGCAACGACCTCGGGCGAGCACGGCGTGATGGATGCGGGCGACCTGCCGCCGCCGGCGCCGCTGCTGTTTACCGATGCGGCCGCCCTCAAGGTCGGCGAGCTGATCCGCGAGGAAGCGAACCCGGCGCTCAAGCTGCGCGTCTACGTGCAGGGCGGCGGCTGCTCGGGCTTCCAGTACGGCTTCACCTTCGACGAGAGCGTCGAAGAGGGCGACATGACCGTCGAGAACCAGGGCGTGACGCTGCTGATCGACCCGACGAGCTTCCAGTACCTGATCGGCGCCGAGATCGACTACCGCGAGGGCCTCGACGGCGCGCAGTTCGTGATCCGCAACCCGAACGCCAAGACCACCTGCGGTTGCGGCTCGTCGTTCTCGGCCTGACCCGTCCCGCCTCCTGAGGCGGCCCGCCGGCCGCCGGCTGCGTCATGCCCCAGTCCCAGCGCATCCCCGACGTCCTGGCCGCGGTCGACCTCGGATCCAACAGCTTCCACATGGTGGTCGCGCGCTACTCGCACGGCCAGCTGACGATCGTCGACCGCCTGCGCGAGATGGTGCGCCTCGCCGCCGGCCTCGACGAGCACGGCCGGCTGTCGAAGGAGGCCACCGACCGGGCGCTCGCGGCGCTGGCGCGCTTCGGCCAGCGCCTGCAGGGACATGCGCGCCGAGAGCGTGCGCGTGGTCGGCACCAACACGCTGCGCAAGGCGCGCCGCAAGGCCGGCTTCCTCGAGCGGGCGCGCGAGGCGCTCGGCCACCCGATCGAGATCATCTCCGGCATCGAGGAGGCGCGCCTGATCTACGCTGGCGTCACGCAGACGATGCCGCTCGAGCCTGGCCGGCGCCTGGTGGTCGACATCGGCGGCGGCAGCACCGAGTGCATCATCGGCGAGGGCAACGAGCCGCGCATCCTCGAGAGCCTGTACATGGGCTGCGTCGCGCTCTCCGCCGAGCACTTCCCGGACGGCCGCTTCGCCCTGAAGCGCTTCGAGCGCGCGGTGGTCGCGTGCGAGGTCGAGCTCGAGCCGATCCAGGTGCCGTTCCGCGCCATCAGCTGGGAGCACGCGGTCGGCTCCTCGGGCAGCGTGCGCGCGGTCGGCGAGGCGATCCGTGAGCTCGATCCGGCCGCGCAGACGATCACGCGCGAGGGGCTCGCCGAGCTCACCGACTTCCTGACCCGCGCCGGCAGCGTGCGCGGCGCGGGCTTGAACGCGATCGGCGAGGAGCGCTGGCCGGTGTTCGCCGGCGGGCTCGCGATCCTGACCGCGATCTTCAACTCGCTCGGCGTCGAGTCGATGCGCGTCGCCGACGGCGCGCTGCGCGAGGGCCTGCTGTACGACATGATCGGCCGCTACACCGACGAGGATGCCCGCGAGCGCAGCATCCGCTCGATGGCGGAGCGCTTCCACGTCGACAGCGACCAGGCCGGCCGCGTCGAGCACACCTGCATCGACTTCCTGCGGCAGGTCGAGTCGGCCTGGGGCCTGACCGACCCGCTCGCCGAGGGCGTGCTGCGCTGGGCGGCGCGGCTGCACGAGATCGGCCTCGACATTTCCCACTCGAGCCACCACAAGCACGCGGCCTACCTGCTCGAGCACGCCGACCTGCCGGGCTTTCCGCGCGAGGAGCAGCGCCTGTTGGCCTGTGTCGTCGGCTCGCACCGCCGCAAGGTCGCGCTCGCGCGCGCCGACGAACTCGTGCCGCCGTGGCACACGCTCGCGCTCTACCTGGTCGTGGTCATGCGGCTCGCGGTGCTGCTGCACCGCGGCCGTTCGCGCGCGCCGCTGCCGCTGATCCGACTGACGGCCAAAGGCCGCTCGCTCGAGATGCGCTTCCCGCGCGGCTGGCTGCGCGAGCGGGCGCTGACGCGCGCCGACCTCGCCCAGGAGGTCGATTTCCTCAAGGCCGTGGGATTCCGGCTGCGGGTGTGCTGATGCCCGCCGCTTAAATCTCGGCGTGCCGCTCGAGCAGCGCCTGTTGCGCCGAGAACGGCTGTTCGCGGCCCGGCTCGCTGCGCGCGTAGGTGCCGTCGGCGAGCAGCAGCCAGGCGTTGGTGTTGTCGGCGAGCCAGGTCTCGAGGTCGCGCACGATCCGTTCCTTGAGCTTCGGCCGCTCGATCGGGAAGGCGACCTCGATGCGGCGGAAGAAGTTCCGCTCCATCCAGTCGGCGCTCGAACAGTACAGCTCGTCGGCACCGTCGTTGTTGAAGTAGTAGACGCGCGAGTGCTCGAGGAACCGGCCCATGACCGAGCGCACGCGGATCCGCTCGGAGACGCCCGGCACGCCCGGCGTCAGTGCGCAGATGCCGCGCACGATCAGGTCGATCTCGACGCCGGCGTTGGAGGCCTGGTAGAGCGCCTCGATGATCCTGGGCTCGATCAGCGCGTTCATCTTGGCGATGATCCGCGCCGGGCGGCCGGCACGCGCGTGCGCGGCCTCGCGCGCGATGCGCTGCATCAGCGCCTCGTGCAGCGTGAACGGTGACTGCAGCAGCTTCCTCAGGCTCGGCGTGCGCGTCAGGCTCGTCATCTGCAGGAACAGGTCGTGCAGGTCCTGGCCGATCGCGTCGTCGCAGGTAAACAGGCCGTAGTCGGTGTAGGCGCGCGCGGTGCGCTGGTGGTAGTTGCCGGTGCCGACGTGGCAGTAGCGGCGCAGGTGGCCGTCCTCGCGCCGCACGACCAGGATCAGCTTGGCGTGCGTCTTGTAGCCGACCACGCCGTACATGACGTGCGCGCCGGCCTCCTGCAGCCGCGTCGCGAGCTCGAGGTTGGCCTCCTCGTCGAAGCGCGCCATCAGCTCGATGATGACCGTGACGTCCTTGCCGTTGCGCGCCGCCTCGACGAGCGCCTCGACGATCGCCGAATCGGAACCGGAGCGGTACAACGTCTGCTTGATCGCCAGCACCTGCGGGTCGCGGGCCGCCTGGCGCACGAAGTCCATGATCGGCGTGAACGACTGGAACGGGTGGTGCAGCAGCACGTCCTTCTCGCGGATCGCGGCGAACAGATCGGCATGCCCGGCGAAGCGCCCCGGCAGCCCGGCGGTGAAGGGCGGGTACTTGAGGTCGGGCCGGTCGACGAGGTCGTAGACCGACGCGAGCCGGTTGAGGTTGACCGGCCCCGGCACCTGGTACAGGTCGTTCGGGCCGAGCTGGAAGTGCTGCAGCAGAAACTGCGTCAGGTCCGCCGGGCAGTCGTGCGCGGTCTCGAGCCGCACCTCGTCGCCGTAGCGGCGCTCGGCGAGCTCGCCCTCGACGGCGCGCCTCAAGTCGTCGACTTCCTCCTCGTCGACGAACAGGTCGCTGTTGCGGGTGACGCGGAACTGCCAGCAGCCGACCACGCTCATGCCCTCGAACAGCTTGCCGACGAAGCGCTGCACGACCGTCGACAGGTAGACGAGCTTGAGCGGCCCGGCGTCGCCGTCGACGGCCGGTACCCGCACGACGCGCGGCAGTGAGCGCGGCACCTGCAGGATCGCGAGGTTGGTGTCACGGCCGAAGGCGTCGGTGCCCTCGAGCTTGACGATGAAGTTGAGGCTCTTGTTCTGGATCCGCGGGAACGGCCGCGCCGGGTCGAGGCCCGAGCGGCGACAGCACGGGCTCGACGTCGCGGGTGAAGTAGCGCTCGAGCGCCGCCGAGTCGGCGCGCGAGATCTTGTTGGGCCGCAGCAGCTGGATGCCGGCCTCGACCAGCGCCGGCGTCAGCTGGTCGTTGAGGATCCGGTACTGCTCGACGACCAGCGCGCGGGCGCGGCTGTGGATCGCGACCAGCTGCTCGGTGATCGAGCGGCCGTCCGCGCCGACGCCGGTGGCGCCGCGCTCTTGGCGCTCCTTGAGGCCGGCGACGCGGATCTCGAAGAACTCGTCGAGGTTCGAGGAGGCGATGGCCAGAAAGCGTACGCGCTCGAGCAGCGGCACCGCGGCGTCCTGGGCCAAGTCCACGACGCGCTGGTTGAACTCGAGGAACGAGAGCTCACGGTTGATGTAGTAGGCGGGGGCCCTGAGATTGATGTCATCCATGCTCGACGCCCGTCCCGGAACGGCAACATAGCACGGCGCCGCGTCGCGCCGTGTGACGGCGGTAGGGGTTCAGCGCGCCGCGGCGACCTCGGCGCTGCGGGTCGCGGCGTCCAGGCTCGCCAGCAGCACGCCCGCCTTGGCATCGAAGTCGGCCGCGAGCGCCGGCGAGATCGGCTCGGCCGGCAGGGTCTTGATCGAGGCGGGGTTGCGGTGCACGCCGCCGACGCGGTACTCGTAGTGCAGGTGCGGCCCGGTCGCGAGCCCGGTCATGCCGACGAAGCCGACCAGCTCGCCCTGCTGGACGCGCTTGCCGACGAACAGCGACGGCGCGAACTTCGACAGGTGGCCGTAGACGGTCTCGACGCCGCCGGGGTGCGTGACCATGACGACGTTGCCGTAGCCGCCCTGCGTGCCGCGGAACGCCACCCGGCCCTCGCCGGCGGCGCGCACCGGCGTGCCGATCGGCGCCGCATAGTCGATGCCGCGGTGGGCGCGCATGCGGTTCAGCACCGGGTGCCAGCGCAGGCCGAAGCCCGAGCTGATCCGCGAGAACTGCACCGGCGCGAGCAGGAACGCCTTGCGCAGGCTCTTGCCCTGCGGCGTGTAGTACTCGTGGCGGCCGTCGGGCAGCGTGTAGCGCACCGCGCGGTAGACGTGGCCGTTGTTGACGAACTCGGCGGCCAGGATCTCGCCGTCGCGCAGGAACTGGCCGTCGCGCCACACCTTCTCGAGCACCATCGTGAAGCTGTCGCCGGGCTGCAGCTCCTGGGCGAAGTCGATGTCGTAGCGGAACACCTCGGCGAGCTGCAGCGCCACCTGGTCGCTCGCGCCCAGGTCGTCGACGGTCTTGAACAGCGACGAGGTGATCGTGCCGTGCAGCGGCGCGACGCGGACCTCGAGCGTGTTCTTGACGATGTTCGCCGCGAACTCCCCGCCCGGATCGCGCTTGACCGTCAGCGTGTCGGTGTCGCTGATGCGCCGCGTGAGCGAGGTGAGCTCGCCATTGAGGCTCGTCAGCTTGACGACATCACCCGGCTTCAGGAAATCGAGGCTCTGGCGGATCCCCGGCAGGCTGCGGACCGCGGCGAGGTCCTGGATCGACAGCTGCAGGCGCCGGAAGATCGCGTCGAGCGTGTCATTGCGCCGGACCATGACCTCGACGGCGGACTCGAGCGGCTTGATCGCGGCGGCGGCGGCGGCGGCGAACTCGCCGGGGTTCTGGCTGGCCGTGGCGGTGGCCGCGGCGGCCGGCGGCGCTGCGGCATCGGCCGCGGCCGGGGCCCGGGGATCGTCGCCGGCGGCGAACGGCGGCGCGCCCACGATCGACAGCCAGACGGCGCCAGCGAAGCACAGCCCCGCCACCGCGCCGATCACGAGCACGCCGAGCGATCGGCGCGGGCCGCGTGCAGCGGCCGCTACGCCTGGCGTTGCAGCTTCGAGTTCGGCAGAGGCTTGCGGCACTGCACCATCGTCCTTACGTTAAACGGCCGAGAGGCTACGGGCCCGGTACCCGGGGGTCAACCCCCGGACTGGCCAGCATTTTCCGGGTGTGTTTCCCGGCTGTCGGCCAACTGGCGCACACCCTGAGGCGGGTCGTACCCTGGTTCGGATTTGCGCTCGTGCCGCACCGCACCTAAATTGGCGGGCCACGGCTGAGCCGGAGAGCGATGCATGTTGAGCGCGGCCGAGCAGTTGCAGGAGCTGAAGCGTGGAGCGCAGGAGGTCCTGCTCGAGGCGGATCTAACGCGCAAGCTCGCCCGCGGCAAGCCGCTGCTGATCAAGACGGGCTTCGACCCGACCGCGCCCGACCTGCACCTCGGCCACACGGTGCTGATCAACAAGATGCGCCAGTTCCAGGTGCTCGGCCACGAGGTCCTGTTCCTGATCGGCGATTTCACCGGGATGATCGGCGACCCGAGCGGCAAGAACACGACCCGGCCGCGCCTGACGCGCGAGGAGATCGAGGCCAATGCGCAGACCTACCGGCGGCAGATCTTCAAGATCCTGGATCCGGCGCTCACCAGGATCGACTTCAATTCGCGCTGGATGACCGAGCTCGGCGCCGCGGGCCTGATCGGCCTCGCCTCGCAGTACACGGTGGCGCGGATGCTCGAGCGCGACGATTTCTCGAGGCGCTACAAGGGTGGCCAGCCGATCGCGATCCACGAGTTCCTCTATCCGCTCGTGCAGGGCTACGACTCGGTGGCGCTCAAGGCCGACGTCGAGCTCGGCGGCACCGACCAGAAGTTCAACCTGCTGGTCGGCCGCACGCTGCAGGAGGCCTACGGCCAGGAGCCGCAGGTGGTGCTGACGATGCCGCTGCTCGAGGGCCTGGACGGCGTGCAGAAGATGTCGAAGTCGCTCGGCAACTACATCGGCATTGCCGAGCCGGCCGGCGAGATGTTCGGCAAGCTGATGTCGATCAGCGACTCGCTGATGTGGCGCTACTTCGAGCTCTTGTCATTCCGGCCGCTCGCCGAGGTCGAGGCGCTGAAGGCGGCCGTCGCGGCCGGGCGCAATCCCCGCGACGTCAAGTTCGAGCTCGGCGTCGAGATCGTCGACCGCTTCCACGGCGCGGGGGCGGGCAGCGCGGCGCGCGACGCGTTCATCGCGCGCTTCCGGGAGGGGGCGGTGCCGACCGACGTCGCCGAGCTCGAGCTCGCGATCGAGGCCGGCGGCGCCAAGCTCGCGCTCGTGCTCAAGGAGGCGCAGCTCGTCGCCAGCACCTCGGCCGGCTACCGGATGATCGAGCAGGGTGCCGTGCGGGTCGACGGCGAGCGGGTCGCGGACCGGGACGCCACGCTCGCGCCCGGCCAGCGCCACCTGCTGCAGGTGGGCAAGCGCGGCTTCGCGGCCGTCACGCTGCGCGCGAAACCCTAGGATTGCCGCGGCGCCGGCGCTTGCGGCCGGCCCCCGTTTGACACCACCGGGCGCGGCGATATACTGCGCGCCCCCTGCCGAGACCGCCTCGTCAGGGACTCCCGACCGACCTGTCGCGGCCCCTCCGGGCCGAGGGCACCATCGGCCGAAAAAGGGGAGTTGAGGTGTTGACGGACCTGAAAAGCCGTCTATACTAGGCGGCTCCACTGGCGACGCTGCTCAGCAGCGTGCCGGATCTCCTTGAGCCACCGCGCTCGAGGCGTTGTTTAAAAATCAGCAGGTAATTTGTGTGGGGACTCGCGTCAAGCGTCGTACGACGCATAGCGAGTTCTAAGTATCCAAGCAAATAATTCTCGCTGGTACGAAAGCAGCGAGAGTCAGTTGTTCATGGAGCTTGGGATAAGCGTCTTCGAGTTATTGATATTTAACTGAAGAGTTTGATCCTGGCTCAGATTGAACGCTGGCGGCGTGCCTAACACATGCAAGTCGAGCGGCAGCGCGGGAGCAATCCTGGCGGCGAGCGGCGGACGGGTGAGCAATGCTTGGGAATCTGCCCATCAGTGGGGGACAACCCGGGGAAACTCGGGCTAA
>CAVSGY010000009.1:0-340000 GCA_963727685.1 uncultured Pseudomonadota bacterium | reverse complement strand
CCCATTCCGAACTCGGAAGTGAAAACGCTCTGCGCCGATGGTAGTGTGCCCTTCGGGCATGTGAGAGTAGGTCACTGCCAGGATCCCAACGAAGGCCCCGGAGATACATGTCTCCGGGGCCTTTTTCTTTGCCGCGCGCCGCTGCCGCTATGATGGCGGCGGGAAAGCCTGCATCAGCGGGGGAGCACGATGGCCTGGTTCCGGGGACCGAGCGGGGCGGCTGAGGCGGCATCCGAGACGGGCGTGCTGCTCGTCAACCTCGGCACCCCGAGCGCGCCGACCTACGCTGCCATCCGCCGCTACCTCGGCGCGTTCCTCGGCGACCGCCGGGTCGTGGAGGCCTGCCCGGCCTACTGGTACCCGATCCTGTACGGGCCGATCCTGACGTTCCGGCCCTTCAAGACCGCCAGGCTCTACCAGGCGATCTGGACCCCGGAAGGATCGCCGCTGCTCGTCCAATCGCGGCGGCTCGCGACGGCGCTGCAGGCGCGCCTTGGCGACCCGGCCCAAGTGCGCGTCGAGCTCGCGATGACCTACGGCGAGCCGTCGGTGCACGCCGCGATCGAGCGCCTCGGGGCGGCGCGGATCCGCCGGCTGATCGTGCTGCCTCTCTATCCGCAGTACTCGGGCAGCACCACCGGCGCCGTATTCGACGTGGTCGCACGCGAGCTGATGCGCCTGCGCTACGTGCCGGAGCTGCACTTCGTCTCCGATTACCACGCCCATCCCGCCTACATCGCCGCGCTCGCCGCGCGTGTGCGCGCGAGCTGGGCCGAGCACGGCCGCTCGCACCTCGTGCTCTCGAACCACGGCATCCCGGTCAAGTACGTCGCCGCGTCGGACCCCTACCGCGAGCAGGTCGAGCGCACCAACGCACTGCTCGCCGCCGCCCTCGACCTCGGCGCGGATGACTACTCGCAGGCGTTCCAGTCGCGCTTCGGGCCAACCGAGTGGCTGACGCCTTATACCGACGACCGACTCCGGGAGCTTGCCGGGGCCGGCGTCCGCGCCGTCACGGTCGTGACGCCGTCGTTCGCGGTCGATTGCCTCGAGACGCTCGAGGAGATCGCCGTCACCTCGCGCAGCCGGTTCCTCGCGGCGGGCGGCGAGCGCTTCACGCTGGTGCCGGCGCTCAACGACTCGGCCGAGCACGTCACGGCACTCGCCGCCGTGCTCGCCGGGGCCGGCGGCGTTGGGCCCCGCGGCCAGCCGTGATGCGACGCGCGACGACCGCTATCCGGTCGACGGCGGCGTGTTCGACGTGCCGGCATCGCCGGCCGAGGTGAGCGTGCCCTTCAGCGCGTGGGTCGGCGTCGGCCGGCCGGTGCTGTTCGCCGTCACCGCCGAGCAGCCGGGCGGGGTCGTCGTCTCGGGGCGCGAACATATTGTAGTGGTCACCAAGCCCGGCAGCGCCTGAGCGCGGCCCCGGCCGCGCGGCCCGGGCCGCGGCCGGCCGATGCTAGACTCGCAGAGCCGCGAGGACTTCCATGCTTGAGCTCGCCGTCAAGTCGCTGATCGGGTATCTGCTCGGATCGCTCCTGGGCGCGCTGCTGCTCGGCGCGCTCAAGGGCGTCGACATCCGTACCCTCGGCAGCGGCAACGCCGGTGGCACCAACGCGCTGCGCACCCAGGGCAAGCTGTTCGCACTCGGTGTCGTCGTCATCGACATCGGCAAGGGCTGGTTCGCCGCGCGCGTGCTGCCCGGGCTCGATCTGCCCGGCGTCGGGATCGACCCCGCGCTCGGCCGCAGCTGGCTCGCGGTCGCCTGCGCCGCCGGCGCGACGCTCGGCCACGTCTATCCGGTCTGGTGGGAGTTCCGCGGCGGCAAGGGCGCGGCGACGATCATTGGCGTGCTGCTCGGCCTCGAGCCGCGGCTGCTCGCGCCGGTGCTCGGCGTGTGGCTGACGGTCGTGATCCTGACCGGCTACGTCGGGCTCGCCACGATGCTCGCGGTCGCCTCGCTGCCGCTCGTGGTGCATGTGCTGCTGCCGCAGCAGGCGGCGCTCCTGGCCTTTGCGCTCGCGATGGCGGCGTTCGTCGTCTACACCCACCGCGGGAACATCGCGCGCATGCGCGCCGGCACCGAGAACCGCGCGCGCCGGCTGTGGCTGCTGCGCCCGCGCCCGGCCAACCGCGGATGACCACGCGCGGCGCCCTGCTGCGGCTGCTCGCCGACGGCGAGCCGCACCCGGCGACAGCACTCGCGGGCGCGCTCAGCCTGACACCGGCCGCGCTCGCGGCGGAGCTCGCGGGCCTCGCCGACTGGGGGCTCGCGGTGGTGCCGGCGGCGCCCGACGGCCACCGGCTGGCGGCGCCGCTCGAGCTCGTCGACGCGCCGCGCCTCGAGGCCGCGCTCGGCACGGCCACGCGCGCGCGGCTCGAGCGGCTCGAGGTACACGACGAGCTCGACTCCACCAACTCGCGCCTGCTCGGCGCGACCGACCTCGCCGCGGGGCGGGTGTGCGTCGCGATCGCCGAGTACCAGAGCCACGGCCGCGGCCGCCGCGGCCGCGACTGGCTGCAGCCCTTCGGCAGTGGCCTGTGCCTGTCGCTCGCCTGGCTGTTTGCCACCCCGCCCGCCGAGCTCGGCGCGTTGAGCCTCGCCGCCGGCGTCGCGACGCTGCGCGCGCTCGGACGGCTCGGCGTGACCGGCCTCGCGCTCAAGTGGCCGAACGACGTGCTCAAGGACGGCGGCAAGCTCGGCGGCATACTCGCCGAGCTGCGCCTCGAGGCCGCCGGCCCCGCCTACGTCGTCATCGGCGTCGGCCTCAACGTGCGCCTGCCCGCGGCGGTGCGCGAGACGATCGCCCGCGCGGCCGGCGTGGCGCCGGCCGACCTCGCCGGCGGCGCCGGGCCGCTGCCGTCGCGCACGCTGCTCGCGGCGGCGCTCGTCGACGAGCTCGTCGCGGCGCTCGCCGAGTTCGAGACGCGTGGCTTCGCGCCGTTCCGCGCCGAGTGGAGCGCCGCGGACGCGCTCTGCAACCGCCGCGTTCGCGTCCACGGCGCCGATCGCGTCCGCGACGGCATCGCTCGCGGCATCGGCGCCGACGGGACGCTGCAGGTCGAGATCGGCGAGCGCATCGAGTCGCTGACCTCGGGCGAAGTGACCCTGCGGGCGGTCGCATGACGCTGCTGCTCGCCGCCGGCCACACGGGCCTCGAGTGGGCGCGACTCGACGAGGACGGCCGGCTCGGCGCGATCGAGACCGCGACGCACCGCGGTGTCGAGCCGGAGACCTGGCAGCAGCGACTGGCGGCGCTCGCGCCGCCGCCGCGGCGCGTCGTCGTCGCCAACGTCGCGGGGGCGGCGTTCGCGGCGCGCCTGCGCCGCTTTTCCGAGCGGCAGTGGCGGGTCAGCGCCGAGTTCGTGGCCGCGTTGGCCGAGGGGCCCGGCGTCCGCAACGGCTATGCGCGGCCGGCGGCGCTCGGCGTCGACCGCTGGCTCGCGATGCTCGCGGCGTGGCAGATCGCTCCCGGGCCGCTCGTGGTGGCGAGCACCGGCCCCGCGTTCGCGGTCGACGTCGTCGATGGCGACGGTCTGCACCGCGGCGGCTGCGTCGTGCCGGGCGAGCGGCTGATGCGCGAGGCGCTGCACGCCCAGACGAGCGGCGTGGCCGCCGCGGCGCTCCTCGACCACGCGGCGGTCGACGGCGCGTTCGGCATCAATACCGCCGGTGCCGTGCAGCAGGGTGCGCGGCTCGCGCTCGCGTCGCTGGTCGATCGCGCGGCGCGCGCGCTCGAGGCGGCGGGCGGCACGACGCCGCGGATCTTCGTCGTCGGCGGGGCGGCCGGGGAGATCGGGCCGCTGGTCACGCGCTCGGTGGAGATCGTGCCGCATCTCGTGCTGCGGGGCCTGGCGCTGCTCGCCGCGGAGGTCGTCGCATGAGGCGCGTGCTGCTGCTGCTCGCGCTCGTGAACCTCGCCTACTTCGGCTACGCGCGTTTCGTCGCGGAGCCCGGCGCGCCACCCGGCGCCGCCGAGACGGGCGCGCCGGTGCCGAGGCTCGCGCTCGTCTCCGAACTCAAGACGCCGGCCGGCCCGAGCTGCCTCAGCATCGGGCCGTTCGCCGAGCGCGCGGTCGCCGAGCAGGCCGGCGCGTGGCTGCGCAACGGCCACCACCTGTCCCGCGAGCGCAGCGCCGAGGCGGACGGCCCGGCGACCTACTGGGTGGCGCTGACGACCAAGACGCTGCAGCAGGCGGCGCGCATCTCGATGCGCCTCAAGGCGGCCGGCGTCAGCGACATCGACGTCACGCCCCCGGCGAGCAACCAGACCGACGCGACGGTGTCGCTCGGCCTCTACTCCGAGCGCGAGCGCGCCGAGCACCGCGTCAGCGACCTGCGTCGATTCGGCGTCGACCCGGCGATCGTCGAGCAGCAGCACAAGGTCACGCAGTGGTGGCTCGACGTCACGCTGCGACCGGGCGATCCGCCGCTTAACGCTGCGGCGCTCGCCCTGGCCGTGACCGGCGCGGCCGGGGTTACGACGCTGCCGTGCCAGGCCCAGGGCCAGACGCCGAAGGAGACCCCGGCCCGGACCCCGGCGGCGGCACCGGCCGAGGCCGCACCCCCCGCGTCCCCCGCGCCGGCGCCCAAAGCGACCCCGGATCCATCCTCACCGGGCGCGGCGCCCGCTAAACTGCCGAGTGCGCCGGCGTAGCTCAGTTGGTAGAGCAACTGATTTGTAATCAGAAGGTCGGGGGTTCGATTCCCTCCGCCGGCACCAACAGCTTCGGCTTCGCGGAGGTCTTCCCGGCCGCGGCCGGCCGCGGGCCGTCGGAGCATGGCCGCCGTCGCCGCTAGCCCTGCCGGTTGCGCATCAGCTGCTGGAACACGCTCAGCCGGTCGACGACCTGCCAGTGGCCGCGCAGCCGGCCGGCCTCGAAGTCGTACAGCGTGAGCCCCGACGTAGAGACGACCTTCCCGGTCGCCGCGAAATCGCCGATCGCAACGAGGTGCGTGCCCGTCCAGGTCCAGCTGAGGACGGCCTTGCGGTCATCCGCCAGCAGTTCCCGGATGACAAAGCGCTGGTCGGGAAAGGGCGCGCGCCCCGCCCGCACGCGCTCCTGGAATTCCGCGAGATCGAGATCGCGCCCGTGCCACGGGTCGCCCGGGTCATGGCGCACCGTGTACAGGGGCGCGATGAACTGCGCGGCGGCGTCCGCCTCGCCCCGGTTCCAGATCTCCTCGATGAAGGACCGCAGCAGTCGGTCATTCGCGTCGGCGCTGTTCATCGGCTGCCCTTTCGGGTGGGTGGTTCGGGTCGCGCTCGCCTCGTGCCGGGATTGAGCGGCTGTCCGGTGCGCTGCGGCGACCCGTCAGCGGCGCAGCCGCAGCGCGGCGAGTTCACCGACGATGCCGCGCCGGAACAGCAGCACGCAGGCGACGAACACCGCGCCGATGATCACCGTCACCCAGCCGCCGACGATGTCGGACAGGTACTCCTGCAGCGTGACGATGACCGCGGCGCCGACCACCGGGCCGAAGAACGTGCCGGTGCCGCCGAGCAGCGTCATCAGGATCACCTCGCCCGAGTTCGCCTGCAGCACGTCCGACAGCGTCGCGAAGCCGAGCACCAGGGACTTCAGCGATCCGGCGAGGCCGGCCAGCGTCGCCGACAGCACGAAGGCGACCAGCTTGTAGCGGTCGATCTGGTAGCCGAGCGAGATCGCGCGCGGCTCGTTCTCGCGGATCGCTTTCAGCACCTGGCCAAACGGCGAGTGCACGACGCGGCGGATGAACACGAACACCGCGAGGAACGTCGCCAGCACGAGGTAGTACATCGCAACGTCGGACTTCAGCGGCAGCACGCCGAGCAGGCTGCCGCGCGGCACGCCCTGGAGCCCGTTCTCGCCGCCCGTGAACGGCGCCTCGAGGCAGACGAAATAGACGAGCTGCGCGAGCGCCATCGTGATCATCGCGAAGTAGATGCCGCGGCGGCGGATCGCGATCGCGCCGATGACGACGCCGAGCAGGCCCGCCGCCAGGGTCCCCGCCAGGATCGCCGGCGCCGCGCCCCAGCCGTGCGCCGTCACGAGCCACGAGGTCACGTAGCCCGCCGAGCCGAAGAACGCCGCATGGCCGAACGACAGCATGCCGCTGAAGCCGAGCAGCAGGTTGAAGGCGCAGGCGAACATCGCGAAGCACAGCAGCTTCATCATGAACACGGGGTAGATGCCGAGCAGCGGCACGCACAGCGCGAACAGGCCGGCGAACGCGTAGAACAGGCGCGAGAGGCGCACCCGGCTAATCCTTGCCGAACAGGCCCGCGGGCCTGAGGATCAGCACGAGCGCCATGATGATGAAGACGACGATGTTCGATGCCTCCGGATAGATCACCTTGGTGAAGCCCTCGATCACGCCGAGCGCGAGGCCGCTGACGATCGAGCCCAGAATCGAGCCCATGCCGCCGATCACGACCACCGCGAACACGACGATGACGAGCGAGCTGCCCATCTGCGAGTTCACGAGGATGACGGGCGCGGACAGCACGCCTGCCAGCGCCGCGAGCGCGACGCCGCCGCCGTAGGTCGCGGCGGCGAGCAGCGGCACGTTGACGCCGAAGGCCTGCAGCAGCGGCGCGTTCTCGGTTGCGGCGCGCAGCGTCGCGCCGAGGCGCGTGCGCTCGATGACGAACCAGGTGCTGAAGCAGATGACGAGCGAGGCGACGATGACCCAGGCGCGGTAGCGCGGCAGGATCATGAAGCCGAGATTGATCGCGCCGGCCAGCGCGCTCGGGCACCGGGTAGGACTCGCCCGAGGAGCCGAACAGCTGGTGCAGCGAGCCCTCGATGATCGAGCGCGAGCCCGAAGGTCAGCAGCAGGCCGTACAGCGGGTCGAGCCGGTACAGGTGGCGCAGGAACAGGCGCTCGACGACGATGCCGATGAGCCCGACGGCGAGCGGCGCGAGCGGCGAGCGCGACCCAGTAGTTGATGCCGAGCCACTTGAGGCCGACGAGCGCCGCGAACGCGCCGAGCGCGTAGAAGGCGCCGTGCGCGAAGTTGACGACCCGCATCAGCCCGAAGATCACCGCGAGGCCGAGGCTCAGCATCGCGTAGAACGAGCCGTTGACCAGGCCGAGCATCAGCTGGCCGAGGATGACGACGACGGGAAAGCCGAAGATGGTGGTCACGGAAGGTCCGCGGTCGGTGGTCGCACGGGGCGGTCGGGCGGCGCGCCCCGCGGAGCCGCGGGGCGCGCCCGGCCGGTCACCGCTTGGGCGCCAGCGGGCACAGGCCGGTGATCGGGCCGAAGGCCTGCTCGCCGGGCATGACCTTCACGATCTTGTAGTAGTCCCACGGGATACTTCGATTCCTTCGGTGACTTGACCTGCATGACGTACATGTCGTGGATCATCACGCCGTCGGCGCGGATCTAGCCGCCCTTGGTGAACAGGTCGTTGATCTTCATGCGCTTGAGCTCGGCCATGACCTTGTCCGAGTCCGTCGTGCCGGCGGCCTTGACGGCCTTGAGATACGTCAGCGTCGCCGAGTAGTAGCCGGCGTGGTCCATCGTCGGCATCTTGTTCATCTTCGCGAAGTAGCGCTTGGCGAAGGCCCGCGTCTCGTCGTTGAGGTCCCAGTACCAGCCGGTCGTCAGGTACAGGCCCTGCGCGGTCTCGAGGCCGAGGCTGTGGATGTTGCTGATGAACGCGAGCAGCGCCGCCGGTTTCATCGTCTTGGTGATGCCGAACTCGTTGGCCGCCTTGAGCGAGTTGGTGAAATCGCTCGCCGGCGTTGGCGAGGCCGAGTACCTGCGCCCCCGACCCCTGGGCCTGCAGCAGGAACGACGAGAAGTCCGAGGCGCTGAGCGGAACCCGCACGGCGCCGAGCACCTTGCCGCCGTTGGCGGTCGACGACCTTGGACGCGGCGTCCTGCAGCTGAGTGCCGAACGCGTAGTCGGCCGTCAGGAAGAACCAGCTCTTGCCGCCGGCGGCGATGATCGCGGTGGCGGTGCCGTTGGCCAGCGCCGTCGTGTCGTAGGCGTAGTGGACCGAGTAGGCGGTGCAGTCCTCGTTGGTCAGCGACGCCCCGCCAGGCGCCGACCGGGAAGAACGGGATCTTCTTGGCCGCCGCGACTTTCGACATCGCGATGTTGACGCCGGTGTTGGAGCCGCCGATGAGCATGTTGAGGCCGTTCTGGTCGGCCCACTCGCGGAACTTCGAGGCGCCGATGTCGGGCTTGTTCTGGTGGTCGGCCACCAGCGTGACGATCTTGCGGCCGAGCACGGTGCCGCCGAAGTCGGCGATGGCCATCTTCATGGCCTCGGTCGCGCCCGGGCCGCTGACGTCCGAATACAGGCCCGACAGGTCGTCGATGTCGCCGATCACGACGTCCGCGGCGCGCGCGCGCCGGCACGCCCGCCAGGCCCGCCAGCGCCAGTCCAATCGCCAAGGCCCTCAGCTTCATGGTCGTCCCCTTCAGTGGCTGTTCGAGAATCAGACGCCGAGGAAGTCGCGCAGCACCGCCATCTTGTCCGGCAGTTGCGACGCCGCGAAGCCCTCGACGATCCGGCCGTGCTCCATGACGTAAAAGCGGTCCGCGAGCGGCGCCGCGAAACGGAAATTCTGCTCCACCATCACGATCGTGTAGCCCCGGTCGCGCAGCGCGTGGATCGTGCGCGACAGCGCCTGCACGATCACCGGCGCGAGACCCTCGGAGATCTCGTCGAGCAGCAGCAGCTGCGCGCCGGTGCGCAGGATGCGCGCAACCGCGAGCATCTGCTGCTCGCCGCCGGAGAGCCGCGTGCCCTGCGTGTCGCGCCGTTCCTTGAGGTTCGGGAACATCGCGTAGATCTCTTCGAGCGACATGCCGCCCGAGCCGACCAGCGGCGGCAGCAGCAGGTTCTCCTCGGTCGACAGGCACGAATAGATGCCGCGCTCCTCCGGGCAGTAGCCGACGCCGAGGTGCGCGATCCGGTGCGGCGGCAGCCGGATCGCCTCGCGGCCGTTGACCATCACCGAGCCCGAGCGGCTGCCGACCAGGCCGAGCAGCGCCTTCAGCGTCGTCGTGCGCCCGGCACCGTTGCGGCCGAGCAGCGTCACGACCTCGCCACGGTTCACGGTGAAGTCGACGCCATGCAGGATGTGCGACTCGCCGTAGAAGGCGTGCAGGTCGGTGACGCGCAGGAATTCCGCCGTCATCGCTGCGCGCCTGCGAGCTCGGTGTCGGCCGAGCCCATGTAGGCTTCGACGACCAGCGGGTTGCGCGACACCTCGGCGTAGCTTCCGCTGGCGATGATCTGGCCGCGCTGCAGCACCGTGATCGTGTCGGCGATCGTCGCCACGACGTTCATGTTGTGTTCGACCATCAGGACCGTGCGGTTCGCCGCCGCCATCTTGATCAGCGCCGTGACGCGATCGACGTCCTCGTGGCCCATGCCCTGGGTCGGCTCGTCGAGCAGCATCAGTTCCGGGTCCATCGCCAGCGTCGTCGCGATCTCGAGCGCGCGCTTGCGCCCGTACGGCAGCTCGACCGCGACCATGCGCGCGAACGGGCCGAGCCCGACGCTGTCGAGCAGCTCCATGGCGCGGGCGTCCAGCACCGCAAGGCTCGATTCCGGCCGCCAGAAGTGGAAGCTCGTGCCGAGCGTGCGCTGCAGGCCGACGCGCACGTTCTCGAGCACCGTCAGGTGCGGGAACACCGCCGACACCTGGAACGAGCGGACCATGCCGCGGCGCGCGACCGCGGCGGGCTTCTCGAACGTCATGTCCTCGCCCTTGTAGAGGATCCGGCCGCTGGTCGGGATCAGGAACTTGGTCAGCAGGTTGAAGAACGTCGTCTTGCCGGCGCCGTTCGGGCCGATCAGGGCGTGGATCTGGCCGCGGCGCACACGCAGGCCGACGTCGCTCACGGCGACGAAGCCCTTGAACTCCTTGGTCAGGCCATGTGTTTCGAGGATGACGTCTTCAGGCATACCCGGTGGCGCGGCCGCCTTGGCGGTTCGGCCTATTGTTATCGAGTGCTAGATACGCCGGAAGCATAACCCGATGGCGACCGGATCGCGTGGCGGCGCCGCTCGCGTCGATCTCTTGCAGTGCAACAGATCCGTCGGCCGCCGCGCGCCACGCCCGGGCGCCGCCACCTCACCCTTGCGGCCGGCGCCCACCGGTTGGCGCTCGCGCTGCGCGGCGGCGAGTGCGGCGTTCCTCCGGTCATTTCCCGATCGGCGGGATCGGGATGATGCCCGGGAAGACGTAGGCCTGCAGCAGCGCGATCAGACCGATCGCTCCGGCGCCGGCGATCGAATGCCAGAAGACCGTGCGGAAGATCGGCCCGAGCGCGTGGCTGCGCTCCTGCGGCTTGTCGTAGCAGGCCGCGCAGGCAACCATGATCGACTGGGCGTCGATCATCTTGCCCATCACGCCGCCGGTCGAGTTCGTCGCCACGATCAGGATCGGGTTGAGGTTGAGCTGCTGCGCCGTGATTCGCTGCAGGCTGCCGAACAGCGCGTTCGAGGCGGTGTCGGATCCGGTCAGGAACACGCCGAGCCAGCCGAGATACGCGGCGAAGAATGGATACATGAAGCCCGCGCCGGTGAATGCGAGGCCGAGCACCGCGTCGGTGCCCGAATAGCGGGTCAGGAAGCCGAGCCCGAGCACCAGGCCGATCACCAGCACCGGCGTCTTCATCCGATGCAGTGTCTGGCCGACCGTGTCTCGCCACTGGCGGCCGTCCAGGCGCAGCACGAGGCCGGTCAGCACGGCGGCGACGAATACCCCGGTGCCGGCGGCCGACAGCCAGTTGATCGTGAACCGCGCCGCCTCCGGCTTGGCGTTGGCCGCGACCACCGGCGGCATCCGCTGCACCAGGTTGTGCAGCGCCGGCATGTCCCAGGCCGGCAGCGACAGCGTGCCGGCGAACTTCGAGCCGAGCAGCGTCGTGCTGAACTGGATGCCGGAGAACAGCTCGTTCAGGTACTTCTTGAAGCCCGGCATGCCCCACAGCGCGCAGCAGAGGATCAGGATCACCCACGGCAGCCACGCGTAGATGGTCTCCTTGGCGGTGTAGCGGTAGGTCCACGCGCTGGCGTCGCTGGTCGCCGTCGCCGTGCTCTTGCCGGCCTGCGCGAGCGCATCGCGCTCCGAGCGCAGCAGGAAGCGGGTCTTCGGATGCCAGACGAAGCGCAGGAACAGCGCCGTGCAGACCACCGAGAACACGCCGGACACGACGTCGGTCATCAGGTGGAACTCGGGCGTGCCGGATGCGAGGAACTGCATGATGGCGAACGAGGCGCCGGCGCACAGCGCCGCGGGCCAGACCTCGAAGGCCTCCTTCCACGTGCCGCCCTCCATCTTGACGAAGGTCGCGACGAGCCAGAATGGCACCAGCACCGAGACGAACGGCAGCTGGCGCCCGGCCATGCCGGACAGCGTCACCTGGTCGAGGCCGCTCACCGCGGCGAGCGTGACGATCGGCGTGCCGATCGCGCCCCACGCGACGGGCGCCGTGTTCGCCAGCAGGTTCAGCACCGCCGACTGGAAGGGCTTGAAGCCGAGCCCGACCATCACCGCGCCGGCGATGGCGACCGGCGTGCCGAAGCCCGACGTGCCCTCGATGATCGCGCCGAACGAGAAGGCGATCAGCACGCACTGCAGGCGGCGATCGAAGGAGATGTGGACGATCGATTCCTTGACGATCTCGAACTTGCCGGAAATGACGGTCATCGTGTAGAGGAACATCGCGGCGAGCACGATCCAGATGATTCCCAGGAAGCCCGACAGCACGCCGAGCCCGAAGGCCGACACGGCCGACTCCACCGGCATCCGGAATGCCACGCACGAGACGAGGAAGGCGGCGATGACGCCGTAGAACGCGGCGTAGGGTGCCGCGATGCCGAGATGGCGGACGCCGTTCTGGTCGCGATGCGGATGCAGCGCGATGAAGTAGAGCAGCGTGAGAATGGGGATCGCGGCGACCGTGGTGGAGAGGATCGGGTTGCCGATCGGGTCGTAGCTCTGCTGGTACATTCTTGTTCTCCTCGTTCGTCGGCCGGTAGCGCGAGTCGCTTGCGACGGGGAAGCGCGCGCCGCGATCGCACGGCCTGCCCCCGGATCACGGACCCGCGAAGGGTGCCACGACAGGGCCCCGCGTCGCTACTGACGCGCGTGCGCCGCTCGCCGGCCGGCCCCGGTGTGGCGCGCCGGCGCGGCCTCGACGAGCGGGCGAATCGAGAGCCGTTCGCGGGCGCGCGGACTGCCAGTGGCAGAGGCATGCTGCGCTGCGACCGAGCCGCGGCGACGGGCGCGAGGCGTCGCTCGACAGCACCGACGGCGGCGCTCGGTCGTAGCGCGCGACGCGCCTGCGCAGGGCGAAAGCCGTGGCCAGTGCAGGATGCGGTATGCTCGATGCGCAGCCCGATTTTAAGGGCACGCCTGCCGGCAGGAGCGCTTTGGTCGCGAATCAGCAGCACACGAGCCACGCCCATGCGGCCTGCCGGGCGTACGTGCCGGAGCCGCCCACAGCCGTGACCGACGCCCGCCGCCGGGCGCTGGCGCCGTGAACACGCCCGCGGGAATGTCAGCCGCCGAGCCGCGCTTCAGCGACTTTGCTGAGCGTGCCGACGACGGCCAGCGCCGTGCGCTGGTCGCGGCGCTGCGGGCCGCACTGCCGGCGGGCGCCGTGCTCGCCGAGGACAACGACCTCGCGCCCTACGAATGCGATGGCCTGGCGAACTTCCGCGAGCTGCCGGTCGCGGTCGTGCTGCCGGCATCGACCCGCGAGGTGGCGGCGGCGCTCGCGGTCTGCCACCGGCTCGGCGTGCCGGTCGTGGCGCGCGGCGCCGGCACCGGGCTGTCGGGCGGCGCGATGCCGCACGCCTCGGGCGTCGTGCTCTCGCTCGCGCGCCTCAACCGTATCCTCGAGCTCGACCCGGTCGCCGGCATCGCGCGCGTCGAGCCGGGCGTGCGCAACCTCGCGATCTCGGACGCCGCCGCCCCGTTCGGCCTCTACTACGCGCCCGACCCGTCCTCGCAGATCGCCTGCACGATCGGCGGCAACGTCGCCGAGAACGCCGGCGGCGTGCATTGCCTCAAGTACGGGCTGACGCTGCACAACGTGCTCCGGGTGCGCGGCCTGACCATCGACGGCGAGCAGGTCGAGTTCGGCAGCCACGCACTCGATGCGCCGGGCCTCGACCTGCTGGCGGTGATGATCGGCTCGGAAGGGCTGCTCGCCGTCATCACCGAGGTCAGCGTGCGGCTGCTGCCGCGCCCGGCGCTGGCGCGCGTGGTGATGGCCTCCTTCGGCGACGTCACCCGGGCGGGCGACGCGGTCGCCGCGATCATCGCCGCCGGGCTGATCCCCGCGGGACTCGAGATGATGGACCGGCGCGCGACGGTCGCCGTCGAACCGTTCGTCAAGGCCGGCTACGACCTCACGGCGGCGGCGATCCTGCTCGCGGAATCGGACGGCACGCCCGAGGAGGTCGAGGTCGAGATCGCGCGGCTCGAGCAGCTGCTGATCGAGCACGGCGCGACCGCGACCGCGGTGTCGCGCACCGAGGCCGAACGGCTGCGCTTCTGGTCGGGCCGCAAGAACGCGTTTCCGGCCGCCGGGCGCATCTCGCCGGACTACTACTGCATGGACGGCACGATCCCGCGCAAGCACCTCGGCCGCGTGCTCGAGGAGATCGCCGGCCTCGAGGAGCGCCTCGGCCTCAGGTGCATGAACGTGTTCCACGCCGGCGACGGCAACCTGCACCCGCTGATCCTGTTCGACGCCAACGAGCCGGACCAGTGGGCGCGGGCCGAGCGCTTCGGCGCCGCGATCGTCGAGCTGTGCGTGGCGCTCGGCGGCACGATCACCGGCGAGCACGGCGTCGGCGTCGAGAAGCTCAACTCGATGTGCGTCCAGTTCACCGCGGGCGAGCGCGCGGCGTTCTTCGCGGTCAAGCGCGCCTTCGATCCGCCGGGCCTGCTGAATCCGGGCAAGCTGATCCCGACGCTGCATCGCTGCGCCGAGTACGGCCGGATGCATGTCCACGGCGGCGCGCTGCCGTTCGCCGACCTGCCGAGATTCTGAGGGCCGCCGTGGACGCCGCGCTCGAGGCCATTCGTGAACGGGTGCTCGCCGCCGGGCGCGACGGCGGCCGGCTCAGGATCCGCGGCGGCGGCACCAAGGATTTCCTCGGCGCGGAGCTCGACGGGCGAGCTGCTCGATACCCGCCCGCTCGCCGGCGTCGTCGACTACGAGCCGAGCGAACTGGTCGTGACGGCGCGCGCCGGCACGACCCTGTCCGCGCTCGAGTCGCTGCTCGCCGCTCGCGGCCAGTTCCTCGCCTTCGAGCCCCCCGCGTTCGGCGGCGATCCGACGCTCGGTGGCATCGTCGCCGCGGGCCTGTCGGGCCCGCGGCGCGCGACGGCGGGCGCCGTCCGCGACTTCGTGCTGGGCGTGAAGCTGCTGTCGGCGGGTGGCGAGCTGCTGTCGTTCGGCGGTCGCGTGATGAAGAACGTCGCCGGCTTCGATGTGGCGCGGCTCACCTGCGGCTCGCTCGGTATCCTCGGCCTCATCGTCGAGGTGTCCGTCAAGGTGCTGCCGCGGCCGGCGGCCGACACGACGCTGACCTTCGAGATGGGCGCGGCGGACGCGATCGAGGCTTTCAACCGCTGGTCGCGGCGGCCGCTGCCGCTGTCGGCCACCAGCTGGCACGGCGGGCTGGCCAGCGTGCGCCTGTCGGGCGCCGCCTCCGTCGTCGCGGCCGCCGCGGCCACGCTCGGTGGCACGCCACTCGATGCCGCCGCGGCGCAGCGGCTGTGGGCGGGGCTGCGCCATCACACGCACCCGTTCCTCGCGGCGCGCGAGCCGCTGTGGCGCGTGTCGGTGCCGGCGACGGCGCCGTTGCTCGGCCTGCCGGGCACGAAGCTCGTCGAGTGGGCCGGCGCGCTGCGCTGGCTCCGCACCTCGGCGGCGCCCGAGGACGTCCGCGAAGCGGCGCGCCGCGCCGGTGGTTCCGCCGCGCTCTGGCACGGCGGCGACCGTGCAGCGATGTTCGAGCCGCTGCCGCCGGCGCTGCTCGCGATCCACCGCCGCCTCAAGACCGCGTTCGACCCGCAGGGCATCTTCAACCGCGGCCGCCTGGTGCCGGGGCTCTGAGGCCGACGATGGAGACGCGCCTCGCCGACTGGATCAAGGACACGCCCGAGGGCCGCGAGGCCGATTCGATCCTGCGCGCGTGCGTGCACTGCGGCTTCTGCACCGCGACCTGCCCGACCTACCAGCTGCTCGGCGACGAGCTCGACGGACCGCGCGGGCGCATCTATCAGATCAAGCAGGTGCTCGAGGGCGCGCCGGCGACGCGCTCGACGCAGGTGCACCTCGACCGCTGTCTGACCTGCCTCGGCTGCGAGACGACCTGCCCGTCGGGCGTCCGCTACGGCCGCCTGCTCGAGATCGGCCGGCACGTCGTCGACGCGCGGGTGCCGCGCCCGCTCGCCGAACGGCTGGCGCGCGCGGCGCTGCGCGCCGGCCTCAGCCGGCCGGCGCTGTTTGGCGCCGCGTTGCGCGTCGGCCGCGCCATGCGGCCGCTGCTGCCGGTGGCACTGCGCGCGAAGCTCATCGCGCACCGCGAGCCAGGGCCGGTGCCGCCGCGCGGCCAGGCGCGCCGCGTGCTGCTGCTGACGAGCTGCACGCAGGACGCGCTGATGCCCGCGATCGACCGCGCCGCTGCGCGTGTGCTGGCCGCGCTCGGCATCGAGGCGTTCGCCGAACCGCGGGCCGGCTGCTGCGGGGCGGTCCGCGAGCACCTCGGCGACAGCGACGGCGGGCTCAGCGCTGCGCGGCGCAACGTCGATGCCTGGACGCCGCATCTGGAGCAGGGCGTCGAGGCGCTGGTCATGACCGCGTCGGGCTGCGGCCTGCGCGTCAAGGACTATGGCCGGCTGCTGGCCGACGACCCGGCGTACGCCGCGCGGGCGCAGCGCGTCGCCGCGTGCACGGTCGACCTCGCCGAATGGCTGTCGCCGGAGGTGCCGGCGCTCGCGGCGCGCGCCGTGGCGCCGGCGGCGGCGGCGCGCGTCGCCTTCCACGCGCCGTGCACGCTGCAGCACGGCCAGCGCATCCGCGGGTCGGTCGAGGCCATTCTCACCGCGCTCGGTGCCGAGCTCGCGCCGGTGCGCGATCCGCACCTGTGCTGCGGCTCGGCGGGCGCCTACTCGCTGCTCGAGCCCGGGCTGTCCTCGCAGCTGCGCGCCCGGAAACTCGCGGGGCTCACGGCCGGGGAGCCGGCGGTGATCCTGTCGGCGAACATCGGTTGCCTCGCGCACCTGGCCGGCGGCGCCGCGCTGCCGGTGCGTCACTGGATCGAATGGGTCGACGAGCGCATCACGCCGCGCCACCTTGGCGCGGCCGCGGAGAGGCCGCGATGAGCGAGCCGCTGACCGGACGCTGCTTTTGTGGCCAGGCGCGCTACCGCGGCGGGCCGCTCGTGTACCCGCCGACGCTGTGCCACTGCGAATCCTGCCGGCGCGCGGCCGGCGCCCCCGCGGTCGCCTGGCTGACGGTTGCGACCGCGGATTTCGCCTGGACCCAGGGCGAGATCCGGGAGTACGAGTCCTCGCCCGGCGTGTTCCGCAGCTTCTGCCCGCACTGCGGGACGCCGCTGACCTACCGCGCCAACGCCCGCAGTGGCGAGATCGACGTGACCGTCTGCAGCCTCGACGAGCCGGCCGCCGCCGCGCCCGTCGATCACATCTGGATGGGCGACGCGCCGGCGTGGGACCGTCCCCACGACGGTCGGCCGAGTTTCGCCGGCAGCCGCCGGCCGCCATAGCCGGCCGTCGCGGCGCGCGGCTATATTGTCCCGTCTACCCCTGAGCGCGGCGACCGCGGCTCCCGGCGCTGTCGCGCGGGCCCGGACCTCGGCGCAGCCTGCGGAACCGCGAGCCATGGACCTCGATCAGCTGCTCGAACAGGCGACCGAACACCACCGCGCCGGGCGGCTCCCCGAGGCGCGCGGTCTCTATGAGCAGCTGCTCGCCGCCAAGCCCGCCCATCCGCTCGCGCTGTTTCGGGTCGGCCTGCTCGAGCTGCAGGAGGGGCGGCCGGCGGCGGCGTTGCCACTGATCGAGCGCGCGATCGACGCGGCCCCGCAGGAAAGTCGCTACCAGTCCGGCCGCGGCCAGGTGCTCGTCGCGCTCGAACGTTGGGGTGAGGCAGCCGACGCCTACCGGCGGGTCATCGCGCTCGACGCCGGCGCCGCGGATGGCTACCTCGCGCTCGGCGCCGCCCTGCAGGCGGGGGGCGACTACGCCGGCGCCATTGACGCGTACGAGGGCGCGCTGCGCATCGACCCGCAGCTCGCCGACGCGCTCATGAACGTCGGCTACTGCCAGCAGCGCGCGGGCCGGCCGCGCGCGGCCGAGGCGGCCTATCGCCGCGTTCTGGCGCTGCGGCCGGACTATCCCGGTGCGCGCTCGAACCTCGGCGCGATACTGATGGATCTCGGCCAGACGGAGGCGGCGCTTGCGCTGCTGAGAGAAGCGGCCGACCAGGAGCCGGACGCGGTGCAGCCGGCGGTGAATCTCGGCGCGGCACTCTGCCGGCAGCGCGCATTCGCCGAGGCGGCGGCACGGCTCGCGGCTGCGCGGCGGCGCGATCCGGCCAATGCTGATGCCGCCTTCAACCTGGGCATCGCGCTGCAGGGCCTCGGTCAGCTGCGCGAGGCCGCGACCGCCTACCGGGACGCGGCGACGCTGCGGCCGGGCCACGTGGACGCGTTGATCAACCTCGGCAACACCTGCAACGAGCTCGGCGAGTTCGAACACGCGCTCGCTGCCTACGACGCGGCGATCGCCGCCAACTCGGGCTCGGTCGTCGCGCTCAACAACGCCGGCTGCCTGCTGCGCTCGCGGGGGCGCCTCGACGAGGCGGAGACGCTGTTCCGCCGCGGGCTCGCGCTCGACCCGCGCCACGCACCGCTGCTGAACAATCTCGGCAACGCGCTCAAGGACGCGGGCGAGCTCGATGCATCGATCGACTGCTTCCGCGCGGCGCTGGCGCTCGACCCGGACTACCTCGAGGCGCACAGCAACCTCGCCTATTCGCTGACATTCCAGGCACTGGACGGGCAGGTCGCGCTCGCCGAGTGCCGCCGCTTCAACGACCGCTTCGCGCGGCCGCTCGCCGCTGACATCCGGCCCCACGACAACGACCGCAGCGCGGACCGGCGGCTGCGCATCGGCTACGTCTCGCCCGACTTTCGCGATCACTGCCAGTCGCTGTTCACGATCCCGACGCTGAGGCATCACGACCACGGCGCCTTCGAGGTGTTTTGCTATTCGAGCGTGCAGCGGCCCGACCGGTATACGCGCCGGCTCGCCGGGTACGCCGACGTGTGGCGCGAGGTCCGGCTGCTCGACGACGCGGCGCTCGCCGCGCGGATTCGCGACGACCGGATCGACGTGCTCGTCGACCTGACGATGCACATGTCCTACGGCCGGCCGCTGCTGTTCGCCCGCAAGCCGGCGCCGGTACAGGTGGCCTGGCTCGCCTATCCGGGCACGACCGGCATCGCCGCGATCGACTACCGCCTGAGCGATCCGCGCCTCGATCCCGAGGGCTACGACAGCCAGTACAGCGAGCGCACCATCCGCCTGCCGGACACGTTCTGGTGCTATGACCCGCTCACCGACACGCCCGCGGTCAGTGCGCTGCCGGCGCTCGCGACCGGCTCGCTGACCTTCGGCTGCCTGAACAATCCGTGCAAGCTGACCGACGCGACGCTGCGCCTCTGGGGCCGCGTCCTCGGCGAGTGCGCCGACGCGACGCTGCTGCTGCTCGCACCGCCGGGCCGGCATCGCGCGCGGCTCCTCGAGCGGCTGGCGGCGCAGGGCGTCGCGGCGGCGCGCGTCCGTTTCGTGCCGTTTCGGCCGCGCGCCGAGTACCTGGCCACCTATCACCAGATCGACGTCGGCCTGGACACCTTTCCGTACAACGGCCACACGACGAGCATCGACTCGTTCTGGATGGGCGTGCCGGTGGTCACGCGGGTCGGCGCGACCTGCGTCGGCCGCGCCGGGCTGAGCCAGCTGGTCAACCTCGGCCTGCCGGAGCTCGCCGCCGACAGCGACGCGGGGTTCGCCGCCGCCGCCGTCGCGCTCGCGGCCGACCGAGGCGCGCTCGCGCGCCTCCGGGGCGAGCTCAGGGGCCGGCTCGAGCGCTCGCCGCTGATGGCGGCGGAGCGCTTCACGCGCGGCCTCGAGGCCGCCTACCGGCGCGCCTGGCGCGACTACGTCGGCGCCGCCGCGGCCTGATGGCGCCGGGCGGCCGCGCGTGCGGCCGTCACGCCCGCCGCCCGCTCAGGAGCGCAGCGAGAACGGCGTGAAGTCGGTGTCGCGGTCGTAGAAGTCCTCGTGCTCGACGCGCTTCAGGAAGGCGACGACCTTGTACGTGGCCGGGGTCGCGAGGATCTCCCAGCCGCTCTTGAGGACGTACTGCGTGAAGGTCACCTCGACCAGCTGCACGGAACTCCACAGGCCGTAGAAGGCGATCACGTAGAACAGGGCCGAGTCGACCAGCTCCCCGCACAGCGTCGAGCCGACCGTCCGGGTCCACAGCCAGCGTCCGGCCGTCCAGATCTTCATCTTGGCGAGCACGTAGCTGTTGACGAAGGAGCCGCACCAGAACGCGATGATCGATGCCGCGACGATCCGCGGCGTGTTGCCGAACACCACCTCGACCGCCGGCTGCTTGGCGGCCCACCAGTCGGCCGGCGGCAGCGCGACGATGACGGCCGCCATCACCGAGGCGAACACCAGCGCGCCGAAGCCGGCCCACACGACGCGCCGATCGCGCGCATAGCCGTAGACCTCGGTGAGGATGTCGCCAAAGATGTACGAGATCGGGAAGAACAGCACGCCCGCCATGAAGGTGACGTCGCCCCACACGGGCACGTGCACGGTCGACACCTTCGCCGGCCCGATCAGGTTCGAGCACAGCAGGATGCACACGTAGCCAGCCATGATGAAGTCGTAGTACTTGAAGGTCCGCAGGCCCGGCCGGGGCGCGGCGTCGGCGCTGGTCATGCGTGGCCTCTACCGGGCCGCGGGCTGGCCCGGAAATAAAAGAGGCGCCGAGCCTTGCGACTGCGGCGCCACCGACATGGAAGGTCGTTGTGGCTGCGTCGGTGCCTAGCGGCCGACGTAGCTCTCCATACGCAACCCGGTGCCGCCGCGCGAGACGTGCGCGACGACGGCGGTCCGGCGGTGAATCTTGGTGATGGCCCCGAGGTTGATCGCGAACGCGAGCTCGACCACGGTGCCCTTCTGGAGCCCCAGGTTGTCGGTCTCCACGAAGACGCCGTTGGCGCTCAGATTGCGGGCGCGGCACAGCTTGCCGCGGCGACCCGGAATTTGAACGTACACCGTCGTGCGCGCCCGGTGGCGCGTGTGCAGCCGCCGTTCCATCGGAATCCCCGTCTAGAGCTTGTTGTTCGATCGCCAGCCGAAGGCCAGTATGCCTCAGCGCCCGGGGTCGACCAACGCGTCGCGGGGCGGCGCGGCAAAAAATCGCACTGCAGCATCCCGGGGCGGGCGCCCAACGGGATGAAAATCGTCAATAGAT
This sequence comes from uncultured Pseudomonadota bacterium, assembly GCA_963727685.1. GTDB lineage: Bacteria > Pseudomonadota > Gammaproteobacteria > Steroidobacterales > Steroidobacteraceae > CAIKZZ01. The sequence goes on along the minus strand of CAVSGY010000009.1, from coordinate 319,440 downwards.
CAGGGGCTTGGGCGAACTAGTCGTCTTTGCGACGGATCGCGAGCTGAGTGGGGGCATTGATGCCCATCTTGACACGCTTGCCCGTTCCGCCTAGGAGCGTGATCTGGATCGGGCCGTTCGCAAACAGCTCCGCCAGCGTCATCCGCGTGTCGGTGCCGTCCGCAGGCTGGATCACGATCGACTCGTCGGCGCGGCGGCTGAGTACCAGCATGGCGTGCAGGGCCTCGCGGTGTCGTCAGACCCGGCCGAGGGCCCGGGCCGCGGCACCGAGTCCATCGTACGGGGCCTTGCCGTAGGTCAGCTTGTCCGGCCGGCCGGTGCGCAGGACGTTGAGCGTCTGCGCCACCCGCCGCGTCTGCAGGCCGATGATCATGCCGTTGCGCTGGTTGTTGTCCCGGCAACGCTCGATCAGCGCCACGAGCCGGCGCCAGCGGGTGGCGAGCGGCCCGGCCTTGCGGGAATCTTCCTTGTAGAGCGGATCCTCGACCGCGCGGATCAGCGCGACCATGTCGGCGCGCGCCGGACCGAAGTCGAAGCGCGCGAGCAGCCGCTGCCGATCAGCTTCCAGGCGGTCGAAATCAGCGACCAGGCGCTCTTTCTCGATGGTTGCCGCGTCGAGCGCGGCGACCTCAAAGCCGGTCAGCGCGGCGCGCTCGGCCTCGAGTGCCGACAGCAGCGTGTGGGCTGCCGCGACCTCGCGGTCGAGCAGGGCGTTGAGCGCGGCAACGGCGGTCGCGTCCATGCGTCCTCAGTTCGGCAGTTCGCCATCGGCGATCAGGAGCTTCGAGGCCACCTTCAAGGAATCGACCTTGTAGGTGTTCTGCGCGATCTGGCTCTTGACTGCCTCGACCTTCGCGCCGTCCACGACCGGTGCCGCAGCGACGGCCTCGCCGAGCTTCTGCAGCGTCCGCGCCGAACTCGTCAGCGTGACCGAATCGCCCGCGGCCGCAGCGCCGCCGGTCTTAGGGGCATCCCCACCGGAACCGGCCACGCCCGGCGTGCGGGTCCCGCCCGTCACTACCGTCGTCGTCGGTCCGTAGCCCGAAATCTTGTTGCTCATGACATTAACTCCCGGAGCACGCAGCTCCTCACGCATCGTATCGTCCGGCCCGCGCCGAACTTTAGTGAAATATGTGAACTCGCGCAGTGATTGTCCGGGGCCAGCCCCGGATAGCGGCCGCGGCCGCCGCCGCTGAAGGCTGCGGCGAGGATCATTCGAGCAGCACTTCGACGGTTTCCGAGGAACGCACGACGCCCTGCAGCAGCCGCGAGGTCGCGGCATTGCGCACCGACACCCGCTCGTCCAGGCCGGCATCGCCGAGTACGACCCCCGCGGCATGGACGCTGAGGCCGCCGCTGCGGACGATCAGCGTCACCGTCTGGCCGCGCCGGACGAGCGGCGGGGCGCGTACGCTGTGCGGGTCGAGGATCTCGCCTGCGCCGACGTTGCGCTGCGCGATGTGGCCGAGCACGTCCTCCGCCCGCCGGAAGTAGCCGCCGGGCAGCGTCGCGAGGTCGCGCGGCACGACCGTGATGTCGTCCGCATCGACGACCTGCAGGCGCGACAACGGCCGCGCCGCGATCACCACCGGCTCCTCCGCCCGCACCCGCACCGCGACGTACTGGCGCCACGCCGGTGCCCGGCAACGTACCTCGATCGTCAGCTGCGCAGGCGAGCGGGTGCCGGGCGCGAGATGGCCGGCCGGCGTGCTGGCGCACTGCGGAAGGCGCAGCCGCGCATCGATCGTCGCGACCTCGAGCTCGCCCGGTGGCCGGCCGGTGCTGGCGGCGGCGGTCGCGCGGGCGATTTCCGCGATGCGCTCGACCGACTCGACGCCGTCGGCCGCGCGGGCGTGCGGGGCGACCGCGACGGCGAGCAGGCTTGCGGCGAAGAGGGCGTAGCGCAGGGTCATGGCCTGCATGCGCTGCATGCTTCGTGCCACTGACGCCGTAGTCGTCAAGCCATTGCCGGCACGGGAAATTCCCGCTGCGCGGAGGCCCCCGGGTCCGGATCCAGACCCCGGACGGCCGTCGGCCGGATCCGAAGCGTCAAAAGTCCGTCGGCGCCTCGCGGCCGTAACCAGCGCCGCCCGGCGGGCGGCGTGCGCCGGCCCGCGACCGGCGGCCATGCGGCCGATTCTTGCCGCTGTCGTGGGCCGGACGGGCCGGCCATTGCCGCTTTCGGGGCCCGACCGCGTCCGGTCGGCCGATTTCGCTGTCACCGAGCGCTGGCACGCGTCTTGCTTAGTCATGGCCAGCAGTCACTTCGGGACCCAGGCCATGTTCGACAAGATCTTCGGCATCCACGAGCGCGCCCTCTACGCCGCGGCGGACCGGGTCGGCGTGCTCGCCGCGAACATCGCCAACGGCGACACGCCGAACTACAAGGCGCGCGACTACGACTTCGCCGCGGCGCTGGCCGGCGAGACCGCGGACGGCGGGCTCGTGATGACCCGCACCAGTGCCGGTCACCTGGCGGCACCCGCGGACGCGACGGCCGGCGGGGAGCTCAAGTACCGGATCCCGTTCCAGCCCTCGCTCGACGGCAACACGGTCGAGGCGCCGGTCGAGGAAGCGCAGTTCGCGCAGAACGCGGTGCGCTACCAGATGAGCCTCGACGCGATCAGCCGCAAGGCCTCCCTGATCCAGCTCGCGATCGTCGGCCAGTAACCGCAATCCGCAATCGACACGCCGCCACCGCGGCCCAAAGGTGCGCTTCATGTCCCTGCTCAGTGTGTTCGACATCTCAAGTTCAGCGATCAACGCCGAGTCGCTGCGCCTCAACGTGACCGCGTCCAACCTCGCCAACGCCGAGTCGGTCGCGCCGAACGAGCAGGCCGCGTATCGCTCGCGCCACCCGGTGTTCGCGACCCAGCTCAGGCAGCTGTCGGCGGATCCGGCCACGGACGAGTCCGGCGTCGGCGTCCGCGTGCTCGGCGTCATCCAGTCGGCCGCCGCGCCGATCAAGCGCTACCAGCCGGACCACCCGCTCGCCGACGCCAGCGGCTACGTCTACGGCTCCAACGTCAACCCGGTCGAGGAACTCACCAACATGCTGTCGGCCTCCCGCTCCTACCAGGGCAACGTCGACGTCATGACCACAGCCCGCGACCTGCTCGTCAAGACGCTCGCGCTCGGCCACTAACTAACCGCTAGGGACCACCACCATGTCCGTTTCACCCATTGGAACCCTGAGCTCCGCGCTGCTGGCCAAGCTCAACGGCACGACCAGCACGAGCAGCTCGTCGAGCTCGGGCTCGAGCGCCTCGACCGCGAACAGCAACACGCAGATCAGCACGCTCGACTACCTCAACCTGATGATGACGCAGCTGCAGAACCAGGACCCGACGCAGCCGATGGACGCCTCCGCGATCATGGGCCAGCTCGCGCAGTTCGGCACGGTCGAGGGCATCAACAACCTCAACACGTCGTTCTCGACGCTGTCCTCGCAGCTGGTGTCGAACCAGGCGCTGCAGGCCTCGAGCCTGCTCGGCAACTACGTGCTGGTCCCGGGCTCGAGCGCCGCGCTCGCCGCGGGCGGTGGCCTCAGCGGCGCGGTCACCGTGCCGGCCTCGGCCACCGGGGTCAACGTGCAGATCGTCAACTCCGCCGGCGCCACCGTGCAGACGCTGTCGCTCGGCAACCAGGCGGCGGGCACGGTGCCGTTCACCTGGGACGGCACGCTCGCCGGTGGCGGCACCGCGCCGGCCGGCACCTACAGCATCGTCGCCTCCGGCAGCGTCAACGGCGCCGGCCAGCAGTTCTCGACGCTGCTGCAGGGCCAGGTTGGCAGCATCACTTTGAACAGCAGTGGATCGAGCGGGCTCGTCTTGCAGGTGAACGGCATCGGACCGGTGCCATTCAGCAGCGTCCAGCAGATCGGCTGATCTCTTCATCAATTGACCGCACAGCAGTCGGAGACCTACCACCATGCCATTTCAGATTTCGCTCAGCGGCGTCGACGCCAGCGCCAGCTCCCTCGACGTCGTCGCCAACAACATCGCCAACTCGCAGACCACCGGCTTTAAGACCTCGACCGCCGAGTTCGCCGACGTCTACGCGACGGGCTCGCTGAACCTGAGCTCGCTGCAGACCGGCGAGGGCGTGACGATCGCCGGCATCGCCCAGCAGTTCACGCAGGGCAACATCACGCAGACCGGCAACAACCTCGACCTCGCGATCAGCGGCCAGGGTTTCTTCACGCTGCACGACGCCAGCGGCTATTCCTACACCCGCAACGGCTCGTTCAGCGTCGACAACCAGGGCTTCGTTGTCAACGAGACCGACCAGCGCGTGCAGGTGTACCCGGCACTCGCGACCGGCGGCTTCAACACCGGCGCGCTCTCGGACCTGCAGCTCAACACCTCGCAGAGCGCGCCGAACCCGACCGCCAACGTCGCGGTCAACCTGAACCTGCCGGCGAACTCGACCGCGCCGGTCAATGCCGTTCAACCCGACCGACCCGACGAGCTACAACAATACGACCTCGACGGCCGTCTACGACTCGCTCGGCAACCAGCACACGGCGACGTTCTACTACATCGCGACCGCGGTCCCGAACCAGTGGAACGTCGCGATGACGATCGACGGGACGCAGGTCGGTGGCCTGCAGCCGCTCGACTTTTCCGCGGCGGGAGCCCTGACGACGCCGGCCAACGGCACCTTCGCGTTCCCCGCCGATCCGATCGCCGGCGCCAATCCGCTGCAGCTCACCGTCAACATGACCGGCACGACGCAGTACGGCAATCAGTTCGGCGTCAACTCGATCACTCAGGACGGCTACTCGACCGGCCAGCTGACCACGATCTCGGTCGACGGCACCGGCGTCGTCTCGGCGAAGTACACCAACGGCCGCTCGCTTGAGCTCGGCCAGCTCGCGATGTCGAACTTCCCGAACCCGCAGGGGCTCGCGCCGATCGGCAACTCGAACTGGAGCCAGACCTTCGCCTCCGGCGGCGTGATCCACGGCACCGCGCAGTCGGCCAACCTCGGCTCGATCCAGTCCGGCGCGCTCGAGAGCTCCAACGTCGACCTGACCAAGGAGCTCGTCAACATGATCACGGCACAGCGCGCCTTCCAGGCCAACGCGCAGATGATCACGACCGATGACCAGATCACGCAGACCATCCTGCAGATCCGGGCGTAACTGGTAGCACGCCATGGACCGCGCACTTTACGTCGGCATGACCGGGGCCTCGCAGATCCTGCAGGCGCAGGCGGTCGTCGCCCAGAACCTGGCGAACGTCAGTACCAACGGCTTTCGCGGCGACGAGTACGCGTTCACGGCGGCGCCGGTCGACGGCCCGGGCTTTCCGACGCGCATCAACGCGGTCGCGCAGTCGAGCGGCTTCTCCACCGAGACGGGCGCGGTGACGCAGACCGGCGCGCCGCTCGACGTCTCGGTGCGCGGCGACGGCTGGCTGGCGGTCCAGGCGAAGGACGGCACCGAGGCCTACACCCGCGCCGGCGACCTGCACCTGACGCCGGACGGCTCGCTCGTGACGGCGACCGGACTGCCGGTGCTGAGCGACGGCGGCCCGATCTCGATCCCGCCGGCGGACACCGTCTCGATCGGCACCGACGGCACGATCACGGTCGTGCCGCAGGGCGTCGGCGCCAAGGGCGCGGGCCCGGTCGCGCGTTTGAAGCTCGTCAACCCGCCGGCGGCCCAGCTCGTCAAGGGCGCCGACGGGCTCGTGCGCCTCAAAAACGGCACCACCGCGCCGGCCGACGCCGCGGTGCTGGTGCAGAGCGGCTCGCTCGAGAGCAGCAACGTCAACGCGCCGCGCGCGATGGTCGAGATGATCGAGCTCAGCCGCCTCTTTGACATGCAGACGAAGCTGATGAGCGCGACCGACCAGAACGAGCAGTCGTCGCAGAAACTCCTGTCGCCGAACTGAACGCAGTCGGCCGATACCCTCATAACCATCCGACCCACCGAGACCTAGAACATGACCCCCGCACTTTGGGCAGCCAAGAGTGGACTCGATGCGCAGGACACGCGCATGGCGGTGATCTCCAACAACATCGCCAACGTCAGCACCAACGGCTTCAAGGCCGGCCGCGGCGTGTTCCAGGACCTGCTCTACCAGAACGTCCGCCAGGTCGGCGCGCAGAACACCCAGGACACGCAGCTGCCGTCGGGCCTGTACCTCGGCACCGGCGTCAGCATCGTCGCGACCGAGAAGCTGAACACCCAGGGCGGCCTCACCCAGACCGGCAACTCGCTCGACGTCGCCATCCAGGGCAAGGGCTTCTTCCAGGTGCTGATGCCGGACGGCACGCTCGCCTACACCCGCGACGGCTCGTTCCAGCTCAACTCGCAGGGCCAGATGGTGACGAGCTCCGGCTACCAGATCCAGCCGGCGATCACGATCCCGGCGAACGCGACCTCGGTGTCGATCGGCACCGATGGCACCGTCAGCGCGATCCTCGCCGGCGCCTCGGCCACGACGACGATCGGCCAGATCCAGCTCGCCGACTTCATCAACGAGGGCGGCCTGCAGCCGCTCGGCCAGAACCTGATGGCCGAGTCGGCGGCGAGCGGCGCGCCGCAGACCGGCACGGCCGGCGTCAACGGGCTCGGCACGCTCTTGCAGGGCAGCGTCGAGGGCTCGAACGTCAACATCGTGCAGGAAATGGTCAACATGATCGAGACGCAGCGCGCCTACGAGATGAATTCCAAGGCGATCGAGACGACCGACCAGATGCTGCAGTTCCTCGACACAAATCTGTGAGCACCGCCATGACCCGCGCCCTGCACAGGCTCACCCGCTTCGGCCGCGCGCTCGTCGCGTTCGCCGCCGTTCCGGCCTTGGCCGGCTGTGGCCTCGGGATCTTCAGCTCGCCGCCGCTGCCGCCGGCCGCGATGGGGCCCGCCTACCGTGCGTCCACCCAGGTCGCGGCGGCCGGCGACGGCGGCATCTACCAGAGCGGCCGCGCGCTCGCGTTCTTCGAGGATCCGCGCGCCCACAACGTCGGCGACGTGATCACGATCCGCCTCACCGAGGCCTTCAACGCCAGCAAGACCGCCACCACCCAGACCGAGAAGGATCAGAGCTCGGTCATGAACGCGCCGGTGATCGGCAGCTGGAACCCGATCGGTGATACCTCGCTGGTGGCGAAGCGCGGCTTCACCGGCAACGGCACGGCCACGCAGCAGAACGCCCTCACCGGCAGCATCACCGCGGTCGTCACCGAGGTGCTGCCGAACGGCAACCTGCTGATCGCCGGCGAGCGCGCGCTGCAGCTCAACCAGGGCGAGGAGTTCGTCAAGGTCATGGGGGTCGTCCGCGTCGCCGACGTGCAGCTCGACAACTCGGTGACCTCCGATCGCATTGCCGATGCCCGCATCAGCTACAACGGCAAGGGCGTGATCGACGCCAGCAACCGCCAGGGCTGGCTGGCGCGCTTCTTCAACTCGCCCGTCTCGCCGTACTGAGGCCCGCCATGCACGCGCCGCTGATGCGTCTCGCCGCCCTGCTCGTGGGATTCACTGCCGCCGCGGTCGCGCTCGCCGACACGGGCACGCAGCGGGTCAAGGACATCGCCAGCGTGCAGGGCGTGCGCACCAACCAGCTGGTCGGCTACGGCCTCGTCGTCGGACTCGACGGTTCGGGCGACCAGACGAGCCAGGCGCCGTTCACGATCCAGAGCCTGAACAACTGGCTCAAGCAGCTCGGCGTCACGCTGCCGGCCGGCACGAATCCGCAGCTCAAGAACATCGCCGCGGTGTCGGTGCACGCGGAGCTGCCGCCGTTCGTCAAGACCGGGCAGACGATCGACGTGACGGTGAGCTCGATCGGCAACGCCAAGAGCCTGCGCGGCGGGTCGCTGCTGGTGACGCCGTTGCGGGGCCTCGACGGCCAGGTGTACGCGGTCGCCCAGGGCAACCTGATCGTCAACGGCTTCGGCGCCCAGGCCAACGACGGCTCGAAGGTGACGGTCAACGTGCCGACCTCCGGGCGCGTGCCGAACGGCGCCACCGTCGAGCAGGTCGTGCCCTCGAGCTTCGCGAACGGCGACACGCTGACACTCAGCCTGCATACCGCCGACTTCACGACGGCCACGCATCTGGCGGTGCGCGTCAACAAGGAGTTCGGCGCGGACACCGCGACGCCGGTCGACGCGGTCTCGGTCACGGTCCGTGCGCCGGCCGACGCCGGCCAGCGGGTCGCGTTCCTGTCGGCCCTCGAGAACCTCGACGTCGACCCGGGCGAGGCCTCGGCGCGCGTCATCATCAACTCGCGGACCGGCACGGTCGTCATCGGCGACCACGTGCGCGTGACGCCGGCGGCCGTGTCGCACGGCTCGCTGACCGTCACCATCAAGGAGGAACAGAAGGTCAGCCAGCCGACGCCGTTCTCGTCCGGCGGGACGACCGTCACGGTGCCCGACTCGGCGATCGACGTGCAGCAGAAGGCGACGCGGATGTTCCTGTTCGAGCCGGGCGTGTCGCTCGATGAGATCGTGCGCGCCGTCAACCAGGTCGGTGCCGCGCCGGGCGACCTGGTCGCGATCCTCGAGGCGCTGCAGCAGGCCGGTGCGCTGCACGCCCAGCTGATCGTCATCTAGGACTGCCATGACCGCGAGTCTCCCCATCGCGCCCACCGCACCGATCGCCCCGACCACGCCGCTCGCGCCGCCGCCCGGCGGCGCCGCCGCGCAGGACTTCCTCGACGTCCAGGGCCTCGGCGGGCTCAAGGCCGCGGCCGGCAGCTCGCCGCACGACCCGGCGACGCTGCGCGCCGTCGCGCAGCAGTTCGAGGCGCTGATGATCGGCATGGTCATGAAGTCGATGCGCGACGCCAAGCTCGGCAGCGGCCTGCTCGACAGCAACCAGAGCGACATGTACCAGGAGATGCTCGACCAGCAGCTCGCGCTCACCATGTCGCAGGGCCGCGGCATTGGCATCGCCGACCTGCTGGTACGGAGCCTCACGCCGCACACCGCCGCCGCCGATGCCGCCCACAGCAGCTATACGAAGTCGCTGCGCCGGACCGCGCCGGGCCCGACCGTGGGCGCGGTCCCGGCCAGCCCGGCCATGGGCGCCGCCGCACCGGCACCGGCCACCGACAGCGCCGCGGTGCCCGCTGCGCTCGCCTCGACCCCGACGGAGTTCGTGTCGCTCGTGCTGCCCGAGGCGCAGGCCGCCGGCGCCGCCCTCGGCGTCGACCCGCTCGCGCTCGTGGCGCAGGCCGCGGTCGAGAGCAACTGGGGCCGGCAGATTCCGGCGACGGAGAGCGGCTCGAGCTACAACCTCTTCGGCATCAAGGCCGATGCCGGCTGGGACGGCCGCCGGACGGTCAAGGAGACGGTCGAGTACGCAAACGGCATCGCCGAACGCCGGCGCGAGCCGTTTCGCGCCTACGACTCCGTCGCCCACAGCTTCCAGGACTACGTGGCCTTTCTGCAGGGGAGCAGCCGCTACTCTGACGCGCTGCAGCAGGGTCGGGATGGCGGCGCGTTCATATCGGCGCTACATCGCGCAGGTTACGCGACAGACCCAGCGTATTCGACGAAGATCAACGCAGTTCTGAGATCTCCCGTGCTCCGCGACGCGGTTGCCGCGCTCAAGAACGGGGCGGATGAGCCGATCTTTTAGCTGACAAGGGGGCGACGGTGGCCGGGGGCTGCCGCACCTCCCGTACAGGCGCAATGTTATGAGCGATATCTTTAATACCGCCGTCTCGGGCCTCGTCGCGTTCCAGAACGCGCTCGCGGTCACGAGCAACAATATCGCCAACGCCAATACGCCCGGCTACAGCGTCGAGGCGCCGACGCTGACCTCGCGGCAGGGCGATACCGCCTCGGGCGTCTACATCGGCAACGGCGTCGACGTCACCGGCGTCAGCCGCGCCTTCAACCAGTTCGCCGTCAACCAGCTGCGCACCGCGAGCGCTGGCCTCGGCCAGCAGTCGGCGTTCGTCGGCATCGCAAGCCAGGTCGACAGCGCGATCGGCAGCTCAACCAACGGCGTGTCGACCGCGCTGACCAGCTTCTTCAACGCCTGGCAGACGCTGGCCAGCAACCCGACCTCCTCGAGCAGCCAGCAGCAGGTGCTGTCACAGGCGCAGACGCTCGCGACCTCGATCACCCAGACCGCCACGCAGCTCAACCAGCTGACCGGCAACGTCGCGAACCAGGTGCAGTCGACCGTCGGCAGCATCAACAGCCTGTCGAGCCAGATCGCGCAGCTCAACTACACGATCCAGGTGCAGACCGCCAACGCCGGCGGCCAGCCGCCCAACGACCTGCTCGACCAGCGCGACCAGCTGCTCACGCAGCTGAGCTCGCTGACCAACGTCACGACCAGCACCGAGACCAACGGCTCGGTCGACGTGTTCGTCGGCACCGGCCAGCCAATCGTCGTCGGCGGCCAGGCGACGCAGCTGTCGGTGGTGCCGAACGCATACGACGCGAGCCAGTACGACGTCGCGATCGGCAGCGGCGCGAGCCAGCAGGTCATCACCAGCAACATCACGGGCGGGCAGCTCGGCGGGCTCCTGTCGGCGCAGAGCCAGCTGATCGAGCCGGCGCTGCGGTCGCTCGGCGAGATCGCGACCGGCCTCGCCGTCGCGGTCAACAGCCAGCAGGCGCAGGGATTCAATCAGAGCGGCCAGTTCGGCCAGCCGCTGTTCTCGATCGGCGCGCCCGAGGCGCTGGCCGCCTCGACCAACACCGGCACCGCATCCCTGGTCGGCAGCGCCATTCCGGCGACCAACGCCGGCGTCGCCACGGTCGGCCAGCTGACCGGCAATGCCTACACGCTGCGCTACTCGGGCGGCACGTGGAGCGCGACCGTCGTCGGCAGCGGCCAGTCGGCCCCGGTCACGGCCGGCACCAACGGCAGCGGCCAGACGACGCTAACGCTCGGCGGCGTGACGTTCACCGTCGCGAGCGGCGCGCCGGCCAACGGCGATTCGTTCCAGGTCGAGCCGACCGCCGCGGCGGCGAGCACGTTCGCGGTATCGCTCATCAATCCCGCGGGCCTCGCCTCGGCGAGTCCGCTGCAGACCGCGATCGGCGCGTCCAACTCGAGCAGCGCGACGATCAGCAACGCGACGGTGCCGAACGTCGCCGACCCGAGCCTCTTGATGCCGGCGACGATCAACTTCACCTCGCCGACGACCTACACGGTCACGACCACGACCGCGCCGGGCACCACCGTCACCTCGGCGGCGCAGACGCTCCCGCCGAGCGGTGTCATCACCGCGCCGGCGGTGGCGGGCGTCGCCGGCTCCGGCGGTGGCTGGAGCGTCACGATCACCGGCACGCCGGTGCCCGGCGATTCGTTCAGCGTCACGCCGAACGGCGCCACGTCCGGTGACAATTCGAACGCGCTCGCGATCGCGGCGCTGCAGTCCGGCGGCGTGTTCGCCGGCGGTACGATCGGCATCGGCGCCCAGTACGCGAATCTGGTCGGCATCGTCGGCTCCCAGACCCAGCAGGCCACCAACGCGCAGAGCGCCCAGCAGGCGGTCGTGACGCAGGCCCAGACGGCGGTCTCGAACATCTCGGGCGTCAACCTCGATCAGGAGGCGGCACAGATGCTGCAGTGGCAGGAGGCCTACTCGGCCGCGGCGAAGGTCGTCTCGACGGCCGACGCGATGTTCAACACGCTCATCACCGCGATACAGGCGGGCTGACCATGCGCATCTCCTCGAGCTACCTCGCACAGCTGTTCGTCGCCTCGCAGAACCAGCAGGAAACCGCGCTCGCGGCCACCCAGCAGCAGATCTCCTCCGGACTGCAGTTCAGCGAGCCGTCGCAGAACCCGACCGCGGCGAGCCAGGTGCTCGGTCTGAACGCCACGCTGAGCCAGACGACGCAGTACGGCACGAACGCGGGTCTGGCGCAGAGCCGGCTGAACATCGAGTCCACCACCCTCACCAGCGTCATCAACACGCTGCAGTCGGTGCGCACGCTCGCATTGTCGGCGAACACGGCGACCGCGACCGCGGCGACGCGGGCGTCGATCGCGCAGCAGATCCAGGCCGACTCGGCGAGCCTGCTGCAGCTCGCCAATACTCAGGATGGCACCGGACAGTACATCTTCGGCGGCACCGCGACCGGCACCGTGCCGTTCGCCCAGGTGGCGGGCGGAGCCGTCACCTACAACGGCACCCAGAACCAGCGCCTCATCCAGATCGGGCCCGATGCCCAGGTCGCCGATGGCGACAGCGGCGCGCGGGTCTTCCAGCAGATCCCCAATGGCAACGGCACGTTTGCGGCGAGCGCCGGTGCCGGCAATACCGGCAGCGGCCTGATCGGCGCGACTTCGGTAACCAATGCCGCCGCCTGGGCCGCCGGCCATCCGCCGTACACGATCGGCTTCGCCGATGCGGTGCCGGCGACGACCCCGCCGACGCTGCAGTACACGGTCACCGACTCGACCGGCGCCACGGTCGTGCCGGCGACGACCTACACCGACGGCCAGTCGATCACGATCAACGGCGCGCAGCTGACGATGAGCGGTACGCCGAACCCGAACGACAGCTTCACGGTGGCCGCGAGCACCAACCAGGACGTGTTCACGACGCTGCAGAATCTCGTGACGGCGCTGACGTCGACGACCGGCGCGGCCGGACAGACGCCGATCGCCAACAGCATCAACCAGGCGATCGCCGCGCTCGACCAGGCGCAGACCAGCGTCTCGAACGTCCAGACTGAGGTCGGCACGCGGCTACAGGCCATCGACGCCCAGAACTCGACCAACAGCTCCTACACGCTGCAGGTCCAGAGCGACCTGTCGAACCTGCAGGATCTCAACTACGCCTCGGCGATCACAACGCTCAACCAGCAGATGACGGCATTGCAGGCGGCGCAGGAGAGCTTCGCCAAGATCCAGGGGCTGTCGCTCTTCAATTACATCCAGTAGCCGCTCTCAGCCGCCAGGCGCGCGCAGCAACGCCACGGCCCAGCCGGCGGCGACGAGGAGGATCGCGGCGGCAGCGGCCACGCGCTGCGAGCGGCCCCGGCGTGGCGCAAAGCGGCGCAGCGGCAGCGCGAGCAGCGCGCCCGCCGCGAAGCCCATGGCATGCGCCGTAACGTCGGTATGGGCGTCGCCCGTGCCGAGCAACGCGAGCAGCACGAGTGCGGCCACGACGCTGCCACCGCGCAGTCCAGCCCGCGCTCGGCGGGTTGCCGCCGGCCAGCGGTGCACGGCGAGGGTCCCCAGTGCCGCGAACACCGCCGTCGATGCGCCGAGCGAGACGCGGCCGACGGGCATCGATGCGCCGTTCGCCAGGTTCGCGGCCATCGCGGCGACGACGATCAGCAGCCAGCCGACGCCGGCGCCGTAGAGGCGGGCGGCGAGCCCGCCGAACAGCGCCCCGAAGCCGACGTTGGCGCCCAGGTGGGCGAGGTCGGCGTGCAGCGTCAGCGAAGTGATCGCCCGCCACCACTCGCCGCCGCGCAGGCGCGCGCCGTCGAGGACGCCGGCGTCGAACCAGTCGAGATGCCCGAGCGAGCGGCTGCTGGCAATCGCGCACAGGAACAGCACGAGGCCGTAGGCCGCGGCGCCCCAGAGCGCGCCGGGATGCAGCTTCGGCGGCACCGGCCGCGGCCGCGGGCGGTTCTCGAGCGCATAGCGTCCGAGCTCGGCCGTCGCGCGGGCGGCGTCGGCCGGGCTGACCCAGAGCCGGTAGATGCCTGCGGCGGCGCTCATGACGGCCGGAATGCCGACCGCCAGCAGCACGAGCGCCCGTTCGTCGCCGGCGCGCGGCTCCGGCGACCAGTACACCTCGACCCAGTCGCATTCGATGTCCACGTCCGGCCAATCTGGCGCCGCAGCCGGCGGAGTTCAACGCCTGGGGCTGCCGCAGCCCGAAAAAGCCCCGCCGCCGCCTAAAGATCGGCCGGGCGCGCCCGATAGAGGGTACAGACGCGGCTTGGCCGGACCCGGCCCCGCGTAGCACCTCGCAAGCCCGCTCACAGTGATCCGACTCACAGTTTCGAGGCACCAGAGGTCACCGATTAAAGATCCCCGCCCCGATACCGATAAATCGTCCGAGTCGATATTTCGGCCCGCGCGGCGGGCCTAGGGACCAACACCCGAGCCCAACGGAATGACCGCGGCCGGATCGTCACCAGGAGCCAACACATGTCACTTGTTATCAACACCAACATTGCTTCGCTGACCGCGCAGCAGAACCTCAACAACAGCCAGGCGAGCTTGCAGACGTCCCTGCAGCGCCTGTCGTCCGGTCTGCGCATTAACAGCGCCGCCGACGACCCGGCGGGCCTCGCGATCGCGGATCGGTTCACGACCCAGATCAACGGCCTCAACCAGGCCTCGCAGAACGCGAGCGATGCCATCTCGCTGGCGCAGACCGCCGGTGGCGCGCTGCAGCAGGTGACCAACAACCTGCAGACGATCCGCCAGCTGGCCGTCGAGGCCGCGAACTCGACGAATAGCACCTCGGACCGCCAGGCGCTCGACCAGCAGGTCCAGCAGGACATCGCCGAAATCAACCGCATCGCGACGCAGACCTCGTTCAACAGCCAGAACGTGCTCGACGGTACCTTCGGCAACGCGACCTTCCAGGTCGGCGCGGACGTCGGCCAGACGATCGGCGTCAACCTGAACACCAGCACCAAGACGAGTGCGATCGGCTCGTACGTCAACACGACCGGCAACGCCAGCAACGCCCCGACGGGAACGTACACGCCCGGCGCTACCTCCACGGCCGTGGCGACCGCGTTCGCGGTCGGCGCAGGCCACCAGACGCAGCTGCCGACCGGTGTCATTCTGACCGGCGCAAATGCGTCGTTCGACGGCTCGAACACTTACACGGTGACCCCGCAGGGCGGCACCGCGACGTCGATCCAGGCTTCGTCGGCCTACGCCGGCACGCTGACGGGTCAGGATGCCACCAGCGCCTACGCGAAGGCGGCGGCGATCAACGGCTCCGGCATCGCCGGCGTATCTGCGCTCGCGACCAACGTCCTCGACGTCGGTTCCAACGGCACCGCCGGCACGCTCGTCAGCGTGACGGGTGCCACCGGCGCCACCGACGGCACGGAGACATACTCGCTGTCGATCAACGGCGTGCAGGCGGTCACCTCGGGCAGCGTCACCCTCGGCAGTGCCGGGGCCGCGACGGCCGTGACGGTGCAGAGTGCGATCACGCAGATCAACCAGGTCAGCGAGCAGACCGGTGTCACGGCCTCCGCGGACGCGAACGGCGGCTTGCAGCTGACGGCGGCCGACGGGCGCACCATCACGCTGTCCGAGTCAGTCACCGGCACGGCCAACACGACCGCGACCGGCGGGCAGACGGTCGTCAAGTCCGCATTGTCGACGATCACGGCGACCACGGCGGATACGAACGCGGCGGCCGGCACATCCACGGCTAACTACGGCGGCCAAGTCACGCTGCAGTCGGGTTCGGGCTTCACGCTCAGCGCGGGCGCGGGCACAGCGCTCGGTGTCACGGCCACGAACCAGCAGGCGTCGAGCTCGCTGTCGCAGCAGAACGTGTTGACGGTGGCCGGTGCCAACGCGACGATCCTGTCGGTCGATTCGGCGCTGACGTCGATCGACTCCCTGCAGGCGACCTTCGGTTCGATCCAGAACCGCTTCGACTCGGCCATTGCGAGCATCGGAACGGCGGTGACGAACCTGAGCTCCGCGCGCAGCGGTGTGCAGGACGCGAACTTCGCCTCGGAGACGTCGAACCTGACCCGTGCGCAGATCCTGCAGCAGGCCGGTGTGTCGATTCTGGCGCAGGCCAACGCACTGCCGCAGGGCGTGCTGAAGCTGCTGCAGTAAGTTCGGGATACGCGAAAGTCCGGCTTCAAGAGGAGGCCGTCGGGATAGATACAGCCAAGTGGCGGGTGACCCCGCCTCAGCACGGCGCCCCGGGCACGGACAGCCCGGGCAGCTGAGGCGGAGGCTCACGCCGCCGACCCTGTCGAGAAGGCAGAGGGCGCGGGTATGGCCAACGTGATTTCATCGGTGAGCGCGGCGGTGCCGACGCCGGCGGTTACACCCGCCGCGGCGACACCGGCAGTGCACGTTCCGTCGATCCCGGTGGCCGGGGTCGCGCCGACACCGCCGGCGCAAGCAGCGGCGAACGGCGGCAACTCGCCGCCGCCGAGCGGCCAGTCGTTGCCGGCGGCAAGCGCGCCGACGGTGCCGCCCGCCCAGGGCGACCTGATTCAGTTGCAGGCGGTCGTCGAGGGAGTTAACCGGTTCCTGCGGGACAGCCAGCGGCAGATCGTGTTTCAGTTTGATCCGCAGACCGACAAGGAGTCGGTCACGATCGTCAACCCGGCGACCGGTGAAGTGATTCGGCAGATTCCAGCCGCGCAGGTCGTCTCGACTGCCCAGAACCTGCAGCAGGCCGGAATTCTGATGCCGGGGCTGTTCCTCGACGAGAGCGCCTGACGCCCCCAGGCCGGACCAGGCCCGTTGGTACGGATATTGCTAGTAGAGCGGTAGCGCCAGAGGTGAGCGGATGAGCAGCGTTCTTTCCACGACCCCGACGACCTCGACCGGGACGACGTCGTCCGGATCCAACTCGTCGGGCACCTCGAGCCTCGCCAGCCTGGGCCAAGGCGTCGTGTCGAGCCTCGGCAACCAGGGTACCGTGACCTCGACCGGACTCGGCTCCGGTCTCGACATCAACAGCATTGTGCAACAGCTGGTGTCCGCCGACGGTACACCGCAGCAGACTCTGCTGACCAATCAGCAGACCAAGATCAACACCCAGATCTCGGCGTACGGCCAGCTCCAGGCGAGCGTCTCGGCCGTCGAGGCTGCGCTCGCCGCGCTGTCCACGCCGCAGCAGTTCGAAGGGACGACCGCGACCGTCGGCGACACGACATTGGCGAGCGCGACGACCGATTCCACCGCGACCGCCGGCAGCTACAGCCTGCTCGTCCAGCAGCTCGCGACCGGCACGCAGCTCGAGTCGTCCGCGGCCGTTGCGAGCTCGACCAGCGCCGTCGGAACGGGCACGCTGGCGTTCACCGTCGGCAGCAGCACGTTTAGCGTCGCGATCACCTCGGCGAACGACACGCTCGCCGGCATCGCCTCGGCGATCAACCAGGCCGGCGCCGGCGCCGGCGTGTCCGCCTCGCTCGTCACGGCGAACGACGGCGTGCGCCTCGTCCTCAACAGCGCGACCACCGGCGCGGCGAACGCGCTGACCGTCAAGGAGACCGATGGAGGCACCGGACTTGCGAGTCTGACGTATGACCCCACCAGCACTTCGACCGCGCAGCTCAAGAGCCTGCAGGCGGCGCAGGACGCGATCGTCCAGCTGAACGGCAACGCTTACAACAGCGCGAGCAATGTCGTGACCGGACTCCTGACGGGCGTGACGCTCAATCTCACCAAAGTCTCGACCGGCACGACGCCGACGACGCTCACCGTGTCGGCCGACCCATCCGCCGCCCAGACGGCCATCCAGACGTTCATCACGAGCTACAACGCGCTGCAGCAGACGATCGCCTCGCTCTCGTCTTACGACGCGACCTCCGGTACCGCCGGCACGTTGCTCGGCGACCCGCTGCTCAACAACCTGGTTAACCAGATCAACCAGGCGATCGACTCCAACGCGACAATGCCGGCCGGCAGTCCCTTCAACTCGCTGGCACAGATCGGCATCACCGCCAACACCGATGGCACGCTGTCGTCGAACGCGACGACACTCAACGCCGCCTTCACCAACAACTTCTCAGCGGTCGCCCAGCTGTTCTCCGGCACCGGCGGCATCGCGACCAAGCTGAACAACGCGCTGACGCAGTTCACCCAGCCTGATGGCGTGTTCGCGACCGAGAACACGTCACTGAAGGCCGGGCTGACAAACATTGCAAACGAGACGACGGCGCTCAACCAGCACCTGTCTACCGAGACCGCGACGTTGCTGGCGCAGTACAACGCGATGGACGCGCTAGTCGCGCAGCTGAAGCAGACCGGCACGCAGACGCAGGCGCAATTGAACTCGATCTACTACCCGGGCGAGGCGCAGACGCCTGTCCCGTAACTACGAGCAGCAACGGAGTCGCTTGAATATGAGTGTAGCGGCAGAGCACGCGCTCAAGAAATACCAGTCGGTCAGCGCCCACGCCGCGGTGGCCGCGGCGGACCCCTACCGCCTGGTCCAGCTGATGCTGGAGAACATCCTGCAGCGCGTCGCCGCGGCGCGCGGCCATATGGAGCGCAACGAGATCCCCCGCAAGGGCGAGCAGGTGTCGAAGGCTATCCGCGTCATCGGTGCGCTTAACGCCAGCCTTAACCTCGAGGCGGGCGGAGAAGTTGCGGCCAACCTCCGGCTGCTGTACGACTACTGCGCGGTGCGGCTCGCCATGGCCAATTCCAGGAACGAGCCCGAGGGCTTCGAGGAAGTCATGCACATCATCCGGACCGTCAAGGAAGGCTGGGACGGCATCGGCGAGGCCGCCAGAGGCGGCGCCCGGCCGAACGGCGAGTGAGCGCGGCCGCGCAGGCCGGCACCGAGCGGGCGGCGGATCTCGAGCGGCTGCTCGCGATCACGCAGCAGCTGCGGAGCGACTTCGAGCGCGAGGACTGGGCGCGGGCCGCCGAACTCGAGGCCGAGCGGCGAGCGCTCATCGAACGCGTGTTCGATGAGCGGCCGACCGCGGCCGAGCTACCGCGCGTCACCGCGGCGCTGCGCGAAGTGGTCCGACTCAACGACGAGCTGATCGGGCTCGCGGAGCACCGCCGGCGCTCGCTCGGTCGCAGGCTCGATACCGTGGCGCTCGGCACCCGAGCCGCGAACGTCTACCGCAGCGTGGGCGCGCCGCGTCGTGGTCCGCACTTGTGACGAAGGGCTTTGAGGGGCTGGGCTACGCGGATACGCTGCCGCTCGGCTTCCAGCGCCTCGACAAGCTGCCGGAGGGCGCGGCGCTCGCCGGCATCAACCTCGAGAACCAGCCGGTGCTGGTCGCGGACGCCTCGCTCGACGAGCAGCGGCCGCATCAGGAGAAGAAGTCCGAGGAGGAGCCGCAGCTCGCCGAGGACGTGCAGCGCCTCGAGCTCAAGATCAACGTGCTGATTCAGCTGGTCGCGCGCCTGCTGGCCCGCGGGGCGGACCTACCGGCCGTACGCAGCGTCCGGCTGTACGCGCAGGGCTTGGAGTGGCGCATCGAAGACGAGGAGGTGCAGCCGGGCGTGGGTCTCGTGCAGCTGCACGTCAGCCGGCATTTCCCGCAGCCTATCGTGCTGCCGGGCAGGATCCTCGGCGTGCGCGACGACAATGAGGGCCGCTGGGTCCTGTTTTCGTTCGAGGGTCTCTCGCCGCTGGTCGTCGATCTGCTCGAGCGCCTGATCTTCCGCCACCACCGGCGACTCGTGGCCGGTACCCGCAGCTCGCCGCGCCCATAACGCGAGGCCGGTGCGGGATTTTGATGGCAGCCGACTCAGGGTCGGATGCACGCCCCGTTAAGGGGTTCCCCCAAGTCAATAACGGGGGCTCCGCCTATATCGAGCCGGGGCCGCAATTCCGTAGCATCCGTCGCGAGGCTGAGACAGTTAAGCTGTTTCAGGTGGTTACGGAAACAACCTAAAAACGACTGCACTGAATGCAGGCGTCAGGCGATCCGGCCTAAGGGGCACCGCAGGGTGGCGGACAGAAAGGTGCTGATCATCGAGCCGTCGGCGGCTCGGGCACTCGAGTGGCAGGCCGCGCTGCACTTCCTCGACTGTGATTCGGAGCTCGTCGCGAGCGTCGAGGACGTCGACTGGCCGCTGCCGGAGGCGCTGCGCTGGACCGCGGTGCTGATCGGCGACGGCGTCGCGAGCGGCGAGCTGCGCGCCATCGCCGGACGCAGCACCGCTTATTCAACGCCGCTGCCGCTGCTCGTGCCCGATGCGCTCATCGCCGCCGCGACGCTCGGCGCCGCCGCCTGTGTGAGCCTGCCGTCCCCGGTCCGGTACCGCGATCTCGCCAAGGCGCTCGCCGAGGCCGAGACGGTCGCCGCGCGGCCCTACGACGTGCCGCCGCTGCTGTCGACATTCCGCCCGAGCGGTGCCTCGCCGGCGATCCGCGCCGTGCACCGCCTCGTCGAGCAGGTGGCGCCGTACGACACCAACGTGCTCGTGCTCGGCGAGTCCGGCACCGGCAAGGAGATGGTCGCGCGGCACGTTCACGAGCTGTCGCCGCGCGCCGCGCGGCCGTTCGTGCCGGTCAACTGCGGCGCGATTCCGGCCGATCTGCTCGAGAGCGAGCTGTTCGGCCACGAGAAAGGCGCCTTCACCGGGGCCATCAGCGCACGCCTCGGTCGCTTCGAGCTGGCGGCCGGCGGCACGCTGTTTCTCGACGAAATCGGCGACATGAGCCTGCACATGCAGGTGAAGCTGCTGCGGGTGCTGCAGGAGCGCACCTTTGAGCGCGTCGGCGGCAACCGCACGCTGAAGGCGGACGTGCGCATCATCGCCGCGACCCACCGCAATCTCGAGGCCGCGATCGAGGCCGGGCAGTTCCGCGAGGATCTGTACTACCGCCTGAACGTGTTCCCGATCCAGATGCCGCGCGTCGCGGACCGGATCGAAGACCTGCCGGCGCTCACCGAGCAGCTGCTGGTCCGCATCGAGCGACTGACCGGCACGCGGATCGAGCTGACTGCGCGGGCCGCGGAAGCGCTCGCCGCCTACGACTGGCCCGGCAACGTGCGGGAACTGGCAAACCTGCTCGAGCGGCTGGTGATCCTGCACCGCGGCGGTCGCGTCGACGCGGCGGATCTGCCGGAGCGCTACCGGCGCAACGTCCCGGCCGTGGCACGGCTGCCGGCGCCGTCCGCCGCCGCCCTGCCGGACGAGGGCATCGATCTCAAGGATCATCTGACGCAACTCGAGCAGCGCTACATCCGTGAGGCGCTGACGCGGGCCGACGGCACGATCGCCGGCGCCGCCCGGCTGCTCGGCATGCAGCGCACGACACTGGTCGAGAAGCTCAAGAAGTACCGCCTCGCCGCGGCCGACGTCGCCTGAGCGGCGTCGAGATCTCGACGGCCGGCGCTGCCCGGCGCCCATACCACACGTCGGGAAATTGACGTCGGCGCGCAGCCTGCGCGTAACGCACTGATTCCACAGGGACCCGCACGGCGGCATGGAACTTGCTTTCTCCTGCCCTGGGTTGGTGTCTTTGGGAATCAAACGATGGCAGCGGCACTCGCAGCACAAGAGCTCACGGAGGCCTTCCAGACCTTCAGCGCCCTATCGGGCGCCCTCGAGCAGTCGTACCGCGACCTCGAGGGGCAGGTGGCGCGCCTCAACGCCGAGCTCGCCGAGGCGCGGCTCGAGCGCGTCCGCCAGGAACGCCTCGCGACGCTCGGCGAGATGGCGGCGCGGCTGGCGCACGACGTCCGCACGCCGCTCGCCGCCGCGCTGCTCTACGCCTCGCGCCTCGGCCTCGACGGCATCAGCGACGCCGACCGGCGCGACGTCGCCGGCAAGATCGTCGGCCGCCTGCGCCACCTCGAGAGGCTGGTCGCGGACATGCTGGCGTTCGCGCGCGGCAGCGGCGGCCGCGTCGGGCGCTGCGACGTCGGCGCCCTGCTGGAGGGCACCGCGCAGAGCATCGCGTCGCGGCTCGGGCCGCGGGCGCAGCTGACGATCCGCACGCTGGCGCCGGGGCTTGCCGTGGTCGGCAACGCCGAGGCGCTCGTCGGCGCGCTCGTCAACCTCGCGATCAACGCGCTCGATGCAGTCGGCGACGGCGACGCGCACGTCGAGATCGAGGCGAGCGCCCGCGACGACCGCGCCGTGATCCGCGTCAGCGACAACGGCCCCGGCATCCCGGCAGAGTTCCACTGCAAGATCTTCGAGCCGTTCTTCACGACCCGGTCGTCCGGCACGGGTCTCGGACTCGCGGTCGTGAAGTCGGTGGCGCTCGCGCACGGCGGATCGGTGCGCGTCGAGGACGTGGCGGTCGGGGCGTGCTTCGTCCTGGAACTGCCCGCGCTGGGAGCCGACGCATGAATGCGGTTGCAATGCCCTGCTGGGACAAGAACCCGCCGGCGGCCGCGGCGCGCCACGTGCTGGTCGCGGAAGACGACGCGGCGCTGCGCGAGGCGCTGGTGGACACGCTGCAGTTCGCCGGCTTTCGCGTCACGGCGGTCGCCGACGGCGACGCCGCGGTCGCGGCGCTCGAGGTCGAGCGCCCCGGGCTCGTGCTCAGCGACGTGCAGATGTCGCCGGTCGATGGCCACGAGCTGCTGAAGCGCGTGCGCTCGCGCTGGCCGGAAGTGCCGGTCGTGCTGATCACCGCCTACGGCACGATCGAACGCGCCGTGGCAGCGATGCGCGACGGCGCCGCCGACTACCTCGTCAAGCCCTTCGACGCCAATGCGCTGATCGGCCTGGTCGACCGCATCGGCCGCAGCGGCGACAGCGGCGGCGAGGAGGACGCGCCGGTCGCGGCCGACCCGCGCTCGGTCGAGACGCTCACGCTCGCGCGCCGCATCGCCCGTACCGACGTCACCGTGCTGGTGACCGGCGAGAGCGGCACCGGTAAGGAAGTCTACGCCCGCTATCTGCATGCACGCTCGGCGCGCCACGCGGGCCCGTTCGTCGCGATCAACTGCGCGGCGATCCCCGAATCGATGCTCGAGGCGGTGCTGTTCGGACACGAGAAGGGCGCGTTCACCGGCGCCAGCACCGCGCACACCGGCAAGTTCGAGCAGGCGCAGGGCGGCACCTTGCTGCTCGACGAGATCTCCGAGATGGGCATGTCGCTGCAGGCGAAGCTGCTGCGGGTGCTGCAGGAACGCGAGGTCGAGCGCATCGGCAGCACCCGCACCGTCAAGCTCGACGTCCGCGTCATCGCGACCAGCAACCGCCAGCTGGCCGCCGAGGTCGCGGCCGGCCGCTTCCGCGAGGACCTCTACTACCGGCTGAACGTCATGCCGCTGAAGCTCGCGCCGTTGCGCGACCGGCCGCTGGACGTGCTGCCGCTCGCCGAGCGCGTGCTGACGCGGCTCGCGGCACCCGGGCAGGCGCCACTGGCGCTGTCGGAGGCGGCGGCCGCACGCCTTAAGGGCCACGCCTGGCCGGGCAACGTCCGCGAGCTCGACAACGTGATGCAGCGCGCCGCGGTGCTCGCCGGCGGCGCGACGCTGACGGCCGCCGAGATCATCTTCGAGTCCGACGCGGCAGCACCCGCGCCGGCCGCGCCGCCAAGCGTGGCCGCGCGCGACGCCGCCGCGCCGCTCGAGGACGGCCTGCGCGACCGGGAGCGCGACCTGATCATCGCCGCGCTGACCGCGAGCGGCGGCAGCCGCAAGCACGCCGCCGTCCGGCTCGGGATCAGCGCCCGGACCCTGCGCTACAAACTCGCCGAACTGCGCGCCGCTGGCGTCGCCGTGCCCTGACCGCCGAGGATCCCATGCCTGCCATCGATACGAACCGCCTGCTGATGGAATTGCGCGCCATGGCCGCCGAGGCGCAGCGCACGCCGAGCGTCGGCGCCGCGCCGACCGCCGCGGGGGCGGCCGCGCCGTCCGATTTCGCCAGCATTCTCAAGACCTCGATCGGCGAGGTGGACCGCATGCAGCAGAGCTCGTCCGCGCTCGCTGCAGCGTTCGAGCAGGGAGTCCCGGGCGTCGACATCACGCGCGTGATGGTCGAGGCGCAGAAGGCGACGCTCGCATTCCGGGCAATGACCGAGGCGCGCAATCGGCTCGTCAGCGCCTACCAAGACATCATGAACATGTCGATCTGACGGTCGGCAGGTAAGTACGGAGTGACGAATGGCTGAAGCCACCGCAACACGTAGCGTGTTGGAGCTGCCCGGACTGCGGCAGCTCTTCCTGCTCGTTGGCCTGGCCGGCGCGATCGCCGCCGGCCTGTGGCTGGTGTTCTGGTCGCAGGGCCAGAACTATTCCACCCTCTACAGCCAGCTGTCGGAGCGCGAGACCGCGCAGGTCGTCGACGCACTGCAGGCGGCCGGCATCGCGCACAAGCTCGACGGGCCGAGCGGCACGGTCCTCGTGCCCGAGCCGCAGCTGCGCGAGGCGCGCATGCGCCTCGCGGCGCAGGGCCTGCCGCAGTCGGACGCGCTCGGTGTCGAGATGATCCAGAAGGACAGCGGCTTCGGCACCAGCCAGTTCATGGAGACGGCCCGCTATCAGTCGGCGATCGAGACCGAGCTTGCGCGCACCGTGGTCAAGGTCCAGGGCGTGCAGGGCGCGCGCGTGCATCTCGCGCTCCCGCACCAGTCGGCGTTCATCCGCGACAAACAGCACGCGACGGCCTCGGTCATGCTGCAGCTCTACCCGGGCCGGCGCCTCGATCCGGGCCAGGTCGCCGCGATCACGCACCTCGTCGCCTCCTCGGTCCCCGACCTCGAGACCAAGGACATCACGGTCGTCGACCAGAGCGGCAACCTGCTGTCGTCGCCGGACGGCAACGACGCGCTCGCAGTCTCGGCCAAGCAGCTCGAATACACGCGCTCGGTCGAGGACGGCTACACGCGGCGGATCGAGCAGCTCCTGACGCCGCTGGTCGGCGCCGGACGGGTGCGCGCCGGGGTCACGGCCGACATCGACTACACCGTCGCCGAGCAGTCGAGCGAGAACTACGACCCGCAGAAGCAGGTCGTGCGCAGCGAGCAGACCGCCAACGAGCAGCGCATGGCGGGCGACATCGCGATGGGCATCCCGGGTGCGCTCAGCAACCAGCCGCCGCAGACGACGCCGGCGCCGCCGGCGCCGAAGCAGCAGCCGGCCGCGACCCCGCCGCAGCCGGTGGCCACCAACAACCGCGCGACCCGCAACTTCGAGATCGACCGCACCGTCAGCCACGTCGTGCAGCCCACCGGTATCGTCAAGCGGCTGTCGGTCGCGGTGATCGTCGACAACAAGCAGGTGGTCGGTGCCGAAGGCAAGGCAACCAGCGAGCCGCTCACCGACAAGGAGATCGAGCGCTACACGAACCTCGTCCGCGAGGCGGTCGGGTTCGACGAGAAGCGCGGTGACCGGGTCGAGGTGATTAACGCCTCGTTCTCGGCGGCCATCCCGGGGACCGAGACGGTCGCCGCGGAGCCGTGGTACGCCAATCCGCTGCTCAAGCAGGTCGGCCGGCAGGGCGTCGCGGTGCTCGCGGTGCTGGTGCTCGCGCTGGTCGTGCTCAGGCCCATCATGAAGACGCTGCTGGCGCCGCCCCGCACGGCCCTGGCGCGGCTCGAGGGTGGCGCCGGCGACCTCGCCGGCGACAAAGTGACGCTATCCGGCGGCGGCGCCGGCGCCGGTGCGAAGGCGCTGCCTAACTATGAGAGTCACGTCGCAGCGGCGCGCAGCGTCATCACGCAGGATCCCAAGCGTGCTGCGCAGGTGGTGAAGGATTGGGTGACGACCAATGGCTGAGCGGGGCTCAGATCTGTCCGGGCCGGAACGGGCGGCCATCCTGATGATGTCGCTGGGCGAGCAGGATGCGGCCGCGATCCTCAAGCACATGGACCCCCGCGACGTCGAGGCGGTCGGTCTGGCGATGGCGGCCCTGCCGTCCGTCACCAAGGACAAGGCGGAGAACGTCGTCCAGGCGTTCCTGCAGAAACTCGACTCGGGCGATGCGTTCGGCCACGACAAGCCGGACTTCGTCAAGAAGGTCATGGCGGCGTCGTTCGGCAAGCAGCGCGGCGAGCTCATGGTCGACCGCATCCTGTCCGGCGGCGGCGGCGGCGCCGGCATCGATGCGCTGAAGTGGATGGACCCGCGGGCCGTGGCGCAGCTGGTCGGCGACGAGCACCCGCAGGTCATCGCGAGCCTGCTCGCGCAGCTCGACGGCAAGCTGTCGGCCAAGATATTGCCGCTGCTGCCGGAGAAGCAGCGCGCCGATGTGCTGATGCGCATCGCCACGCTCGAGGAGCTGCCGCAGTCGGCGCTGCAGGAGCTCGACCAGATCGTCGGCAAGCGGGCGGCGAGCGGTGCGCAGGTCACCTCGCGCAAGATCGGCGGCACCCGCACGGTCGCCGACATCATCAATGCGATGGACCGCGAGTCCAGCAACAGCGTCATGGGCGCGATCGAGAGCGCAGAACGCCGAGCTGCACACCAAGATCAAGGAGCTGCTGTTCGTGTTCGACGACCTCGTCGACATCGACAACAAGGGCATCCAGGCGATCCTGCGCGAGGTGTCGAGCGACATCCTGTCGGTCGCGCTGCGCGGTGCCGATCCGATGGTCGCGGAAAAGATCTACGGCAACATGTCCAAGCGCGCGGCCGAGATCCTGCGCGAGGACATGGAGGCGCGCGGCCCGGTCAAGCTCACCGAGGTCGAGGCGGCGCAGCGCGAGATCATCACGATCGCGCAGAAGCTGGCCGAGGACGGCACGATCATCCTCGGCGCCAGCGCGGGCGAGTATGTCTAGAGTCATTCCGGCCGCGGATGTCGGCGCCGTCGCCACGTGGGGACCGCCGACCGTCGAGGTACAGGGCGGTACGCGTCGTCACTCCGGTGGCGGGCCGGTCACGGCCGGCGTGCTCGCCGACCTGCAGGCCGAGGCGTACGCCGAGGCGTTCCAGCAGGGCCTGCGCGAGGGCACGGCCGCCGGCCGCGAGCAGGTCCGGGCGCAGGTGGAGCGGGTCGACCAGCTCCTGACCGACCTCGCGCGTCCGCTCACCGAGGTCGACGAGGCGGTGCAGCGCGAGCTGCTGGCGCTGGCGATGGCGCTCGCCCGCCAGATCGTGCGCCGCGAGCTGCGCCAGGACCCGACGCAGATCATCGGCATCGTCCGCGAGGCGATGGCCCAGCTGCCGGTCGCGGCGCGCGACGTGCGCGTGCAGCTGCATCCGGAGGATGCCGCGATCGTTCGCGAGCACCTCGCGCCGGTCGAGAACGAGCGGGCCTGGATGCTGGTCGAGGACCCGATGATGATGCGCGGTGGCTGCCAGGTGCTGTCGGCCAGCTCGCGGATCGACGTGCGGCTCGAGAAGCGGCTCGGCGCGCTGCTGTCCGAGTTGATGGGCAGCGAGCGCGACCCGGACTCGCGCCCGAACGAGCGCTCATGACCACGACCGCCGAATTGCGCGAGCTGCAGCAGCGCTGGGGCGGCGAGCTCGCCAAGGTGCGCGACCGCGTCACGGAACTGCGGCCGCTGCAGGTCGAGGGCGTGCTTGTCGCGGATGGTCGGCATGACGCTCGAGGCGGTCGGCTGCGAGGCGGCGGTCGGCAGCCGCTGCCTGATCGACGGCCGCCAGGGCCAGACGGTCGAGGCGGAGGTCGTCGGCTTCTCGGGCGAACGCCTGTTCCTGATGCCCACCGGCGACATGCGCGGCCTGATGCCCGGCGCGCGGGTGCGGCCCGCGGCGTCGGTGTCCGAGGTCGCACGTCGGCGAGGAGCTGCTCGGGCGCGTGCTCGACGGCACCGGCCGGCCGCTGGACGGCCTGGGGCCCGTCCACTGCAAGGCCGACGCAGCCGCTGATGGGCGAGCCGCTCAATCCGCTGAAGCGCTGGGCGATCCGCGAGCCGCTCGACGTCGGCATCCGCACGCTCAACGGGCTGCTGTCGATCGGCCGCGGGCAGCGCATCGGCCTGTTCGCGGGTTCCGGCGTCGGCAAGTCGGTGCTGCTCGGCATGATGACCCGCTACACGAACGCGGACGTGATCGTCGTCGGCCTCATCGGCGAGCGCGGCCGCGAGGTGCAGGAATTCGTCGCCAACACGCTCGGCCCGGACGGCCTCAAGCGCGCCGTCGTCGTCGCGACGCCGGCCGACACGCCGCCGCTGATGCGGCTGCATGGCGCCTGGGTCGCGCACGCGATCGCGGAGCACTTCCGCGACCGCGGCCTGAAGGTGCTGCTGCTGCTCGACTCGCTGACGCGCTTCGCGCAGGCGCAGCGCGAGATCGCGCTCGCGATCGGCGAGCCGCCGGCGACCAAGGGCTACCCGCCGTCGGTGTTCGCGCGGCTGCCGCAGCTCGTGGAGCGGGCCGGCAACAGCGACCGCGGTCCCGGCTCGATCACCGCGTTCTACACCGTGCTCGCCGAGGGCGACGACCAGCAAGATCCGATCGCCGACGCCGCGCGGGCGATCCTCGACGGCCACATCGTGCTGTCGCGCACGCTCGCCGAGTCCGGCATCTATCCGGCGATCGACGTCGAGCAGTCGATCTCCCGCGCGATGCACCTGATTGCCGACCGCGAACTGATGGAGCTGGCGGTCCGCTTCCGGCAGGTCTACTCGCTGTACCAGCACAATCGTGACCTGGTCAGCGTCGGCGCGTACCGGCGCGGCAGCGATCCGCGCATCGATCACGCAATAGACATGTGGCCGAAACTACTCGATTTCCTGCGCCAGGACATGTACGAAGCGGTCGACATCAAGACTGCGCGCGCCCAGCTGGGCGCGCTGCTGGGAACGACGCCGCGCTGAGATTGGCGACGGCGGCGATGCGACCGGATCACAAGAACAAGGCTGACGAATGACTCGATCGAAGCGAATGGAACCGATCAAGCAGCTCGCCGGTGACCGGGAGCGCGATGCGGCAACGCAGATGGAGCTGGCGCGCCGTGCGCTCGACGACCAGGAACGCAAACTCGTCCAGCTGCGCGAGTACCGCGCCGACTACGCCGCGCAGGTCGCCAAGAGCGCCGCGCCGGACGTCGCGCGGCTGCAGAACTTCCATGCCTTTCTCGGCCGCCTCAGCGATGCGATCGCCCAGCAGGAGCGCGCGGTCGCCGACGCGCTCGCCGCGCTCGAGCGCGCCACCGACGCCTGGCGCGAGCGGCGCATCGAGGCGGCCTCGATCGGCCGCGCCGTCGACAGGATCGCGACCGGCGAGCGGCGGGTCGAGGACCGGCGGCTGCAGCGCGAGTCCGACGACCGGGCGTTGCAGAACGTCAACCGGGCCCGCGACCGCCCCTGACCGCAGGCGTCGGCGCCGGTATTGGCACGGGCCTTGCAAACTGTCCGGCATGGACACTGCCAACGCCTCGCTGATCACACCGGCCGCTCCCCCGGCGACACCGTCCGCAACACCGGCCGTATCGAGCGCGCCGGCCACCGGCGCGTCCGGAAGCGGACCGAACCGCTCGTTCGCCGCGACGCTCGCCCACGAGCAGCCCGCCACCAAGGGTGATGCCGCGGCCACGGGCGCCACAACGGCGCCACAGGCCTCCGCGACGGCGACCGCGGGCCAGACGCAGGCCGCGGGCGATACGGCCAGCACGGCCAAGCCCGCGACGAAGCCCGCGACCAAACCCAAGGTGGACGCGGGCGGAAGCGCCTCGCCGGTCGACGGCAACGTCTTGCCGGTCTGGTTGCCGCTGCCGGTACCGGTGTCAGCCGCGGCCAGCGCGGCCGCCAGCGCCACCGCAAGCGCTGCCACTTCGGCCGCTTCGCCCGCGACCGCTGCCACGGCCGCGGCGGCCTCCGGCGCCGTGGAGCAGACCGCGACGGCACTCGCGGCGGCCGGTCAGCCGGACCTTGCGGCCGGCACCGATCCGGCGCCGGGCCCGCCGGCCGGCGCGTCGGCCAATACGGGCGCGAGCACGCCGGACCTGGCTTCCGTGACGGCAGCGCTGGCGAAGTCGCGGACGACGCAGACGGAGGCCCAACCGCAGAACCCAGCCGTCGGCGCGCCGGGAGCGGCTTCGGTGGCGGCCGCCGACGGCGCCACTGACGCGGCGGTTGCGGTCGCGGCGGCGCGGGCCGACGCGCCGTCGTCGGTTGCCAAGGCGGTTGCCAGCCCGGCGGTTGCGCCGGGCGCGTCGTCACCCGCCGTGTCCGTCGCCGTGGCGCCGGCGACGTCGAGCGCGGGCGCCGCCGCGACGGGCGTCGATGCCGCGACGACGGATCCGACGAGCATCGCGCCGCCGGTGGCGACCGATCTCAAGCACGCGGTGGCCGCGATGCTGGCTGCCGGCACGCAGGCCGACGGCGCCGCGGTCACGACGCCCAAGGCAGCGACCGACATGACCGGCGCCGTCGTACCGCAGACGAACCTGCAGGGGACGCAGGGCGCGGCAGCCCCGACCGTCACGCAGGTCAACACGCCGGTCGGCAGTCCCGGCTGGGGCAACGAGCTCAGCGACCGAGTCAGCGTCCTCGTCAACCAGAACCTGACGCACGCGCAGATCAAACTGTCGCCGGCCGACCTCGGGCCGATCGAAGTGCGGATCTCGCTGACCGACGGCCAGGCGAACATCTCGTTCACGACGCACAGCACCCTGACGAGCGAGGCGCTGCAGGCTGCGGCACCGCGCCTGCAGGAGGCGCTGGGCGGGCAGGGCTACAGCAGCGTCAACGTTGACGTCGCGCAGCAGCAGTTCCGG
This sequence comes from uncultured Pseudomonadota bacterium, assembly GCA_963727685.1. Taxonomy (GTDB): domain Bacteria; phylum Pseudomonadota; class Gammaproteobacteria; order Steroidobacterales; family Steroidobacteraceae; genus CAIKZZ01. The sequence continues at coordinate 289,196 of CAVSGY010000009.1, read as the reverse complement.
CAGCCGCAGCAGACGCGGTACGAGCCCGAATCGTCGTTCGCTGCGAGCGGCGCGGCGAGCTCCACTGCGTCGCTGGCGCGGGTCGCGAGCGCCGCGAGTGCATCGCTGCGGCTCGACGCGTACGCCTGACCGCCCCGGTCACCGGCCCGCGGTTGCGCCGCAGGTCAGCGATTCGCCGCCTGCGACTTCGCGAGCGTACGGGCCTCCTCGAGATTGGCGCGTACGACCTCGGCGTCGCTCGACGCCGGCGGCAGCAGTGTCAGCAGCCGCTCCCAGACCTGGGCGGAGTCGGTGTAGCGCTTCTCCTGGAGTTCGAGACTGGCCTTCAGCCACAGCGCCTTGAGATGGTTCGGATCGATGGCGAGCGCCCGGTCGATCGCGTCGCTGCCGGCCTTGAGATCGCCGCCGGCGGCGCCCGCCGACGCGTCGGCGAAGTCCGCCCAGGCATCGACGTCGCCCGGCACTGCCTTGACGAGCCTCGCGTAGGCATCGCGCGCCTCGGCGTAGCGCTTGGCGCGATACAGGTCCTCGGCGCTGCGCCGCAGGCTGTCGGTGCCCGATGTGCCGGCCCGCGCGGCTGAGGATGCCGTCGCCGCCGCGTGTGGGTCGGCGTGCATGCCGTCGCCCGGCGCAGCCGGCTGCAGAGCGGCGACGGCCGCGAAGGCGAGCGCGGCGACCAGCGGTGCGGCGACGATCGCCGCGAAGGCCAGCCGCTCACGCCGCATTCTGGCGAGCCACAGCGCGAGGCCGAGACTGAGGAGGAACGCGGCGGCGGCGACGATGATCTTGACGGACATGGGGTCTCCGATGGGGGCCGCGCCGGCGCGTCCGGCGCGGCGCGATGATCAGGGAGCGAGCAGGCGCTGGAAGCTCGCCGGATACCGCTCGCCGGCGGCCGCACCACGCGGGAATGCCTCCTCGAGCGCCATCAGGTCGCAGCTCGGCAGCGCGAGGCCGACGGCCGCGGCGTTCTCGGCCAAATGCGTCCGCTGCCGGGCGCCCGGAATTGGCACGATGTCCGGGCCCTGTGCCAGCAGCCAGGCAAGCGCCAGCTGCGCGGGCGTGCAGCCCTTGCGCGCGGCGAGACGCTCGAGTGCCCGGGCGAGCGCCACGTTGCGGTCGAAGTTCTCGCCCTGCAGGCGTGGCAGCGAACGGCGAAAATCCTCGCCCGCCTCGTAGTCCTCGGCGCGCCGCGCGGCGCCGGCCAGGAAACCGCGGCCGAGGGGCGAGAAGGGCACGAAGCCGACACCGAGCGCGCGACACGCCGGCAGCACCTCGCGCTCGACACCGCGCTCGAACAGCGAGTACTCCGACTGCAGCGCGGCGATCGGGTGCACGGCAGCGGCGCGCCGCAGCGTCACGGGCCCGACCTCGGACAGCCCGAGGTGGCGGACCTTGCCCTCGCGGACCAGCTCGGCCATTGCGCCGACGGTCTCCTCGACCGGCACGGCCGGGTCCACGCGGTGCAGGTAGTACAGGTCGAGCGTCTCGATCCCGAGTCGTCGCAGCGAGGCCTCGCAGGCGCGGCGGGCGTTCGCGGGGCTGCCGTCGCAGCCGCTGATCGAGCCATCCGGGCCGATCCTGAAGCCGAACTTCGAGGCGACGACGAAGCGCTCGCGCCGGCCGGCGAGCGCCTGCCCAACCAGTTCCTCGTTGGCGTACGGCCCGTAGACCTCCGCGGTGTCGACGAAGGTGACGCCGAGCTCGAGCGCGCGATCGAGCGTCGCGAGCGCCTCGACGGGGTCGCGCGTCGCCGGGCTGCCGTAGCTCCCCGACATGCCCATGCACCCGAGCCCGAGTGCCGAGACGCGGAGCCCACCCGATCCCAGTTGGCGTTGCTGCATGGCGGCACTCTACCGCCAAATTTCCGACGCCTCACGCCCGACGATGCGCGGCCCGCAGGTCAAAGCATTGGCAGGCGGATCGGTACCGATACCGCAAGTTATTGAAAGTGCTGGAGGTTTCGTCGTGGCACGGAAGTTGCTGACAGATACCTGCCCAGCTGCAAGGAGTTCGCCATGGCCGAAGCCCCCGAGAAGCCCCCAGAGAAGCCGAAAGCTGCCCCGAGCGGCATCGTCGGCAAGATCATCAGCGTCGCGGTCGTGTTCGCCGCGACCCTCGTCGCGGTGCTGATCGGCGGCTTCATCAACGCCAAGCTGCACCCGACCCAGGAATACGTGCTCGGGGCGGACGGCAAGCTGACGCTCAAGCAGGAGCCGAAGCCGGTGGCCGAGGAGCACAAGGCCGATACGGCCGGCAAGCCGGCGCAGTACTTCTCGTTCGATCCGCCGCTGGTCGTCAACTTCGACGACACCCAGGCGGTGCGCTTCCTGCAGGTGCAGATCGACGTCATGGCCCGCGACGAGAAGGTCATCGAGGCGGTCAAGCAGAACTCGCCGGCGATCCGCAACAACCTGCTCATGCTGATGAACAACCGTGACTACAAGACGCTGATGACCCGCGAGGGCAAGGAGACGCTGCGTCAGGAGTGCCTCAAGGAAGTGCAGAAGATCCTCAAGAAGGAGACCGGCTCGACCGGTGTTGAGGACTTGTACTTCTCGAGCTTTGTCGTGCAGTGACGGAGACGGACGTGGCGGCCGAAGGCGCAGAAGTAGAAAAGAAGCTGATCTCCGACGAGGAGGTCAACGCGCTGCTTGAGAAGAACGCCAAGGGCGAGGTCAAGCCGTACGACCTGGTCGGCACCCAGCGCATCACGCGCGGCCGGCTGCCGGCGCTCGAGACGATCCACGAGACCTTCGCGCGCAGCTTCCGCGTGGCGCTGTTCAACCTGCTGCAGCGCGAGCCGCAGGTGACCTTCGAGGGCGTGCGCACGCAGAAGGCCGGCGACTACCTCGCCGGGATCACGACCCCCGCGAGCCTCGACATCTGCCGCATCAAGCCGCTGCCCGGCAATGCGCTGCTGGTGTTCGACACCAACCTCGTGTTCCTCATGGTCGACACGTACTTCGGCGGCCCCGGCAAGGCGCTCGAGCGCGGCGGCGACCACGGCCTGACGCCGACCGAGGTGCGCTTCGTGCAGCTGGTGCTGCGACAGGCGGCGACCGACCTCGCGCAGGCGTGGACACCGGTCGCGCACGTCGAGGTGGAGCTCGTCAAGCACGAGTCCAATCCGCTGTTCGCATCGGTGGCCGCCCCGACCGACACCGTGCTCGTCAACCGCTTCAACATCGAGCTGCCGTCCGGCGGCGGTGCGCTCGACCTCGTGATGCCGTCGATGATGATCGAGCCGCTGCGCGAGGTGCTGACCGCGGGCATCGTCGCGCGCTCCGGCAGCACCGAGGCGTGGGGACCGACGCTCGCCGCCCACCTCGCGACCGCGTCGCTCGAGGTGCGCGCCGTGCTGACCGAGGTCGAGATCACGCTCGGCGACCTCAAGAGCCTGAAGCCCGGCGACGTGCTGCCGATCGACGCGCCCGGCGAGGTCACGCTGTACGCCGGCGAGGAGCCGCTCTACGGCGGTAAGTTCGGCGTCTCGCGCAGCCGCAACGCACTCAAGATTCTGAAACCGCTGCGGCGCCGCAGCCCCTGATCGGCGGAGTACCCACCCATGAACAGCCCCACGACCCCCGCGGCCGGCGATCCCGGATACGCGCGCGCACAGTTCGGCGACCTGCACCCGGACGGTGCGGCCGCGGCCGGTGGCGACGTCAGTCTCGACCTGATCCTCGACGTCGGCGTCACGATCGCCCTCGAGGTCGGCCGCACCCGCATCACCGTGCGCGACCTGCTGCAGCTGACGCAGGGCTCGATACTCGAGCTCGACCGCCTGGCAGGCGAGCCGCTCGACGTGCTCGTCAACGGCGTGCGTGTGGCGCGCGGCGAGGTCGTCGTCGTCAACGAGAAGTTCGGCATCCGGCTGATCGAGGTCGTGAGCCCGGGCGAGCGCCTGGAGCGCGTGAAGTGACGCGAGCGGCGTCCGTCGTCGGCAGTGCCGCCGCGATCGCCGCCTTCGCGCCGGCGCTCGCCACCGCGGCCGCGCCCGCCGGCGCCGCGACCGGCTTCGCCCAGGTCGCGGCGAGCCTGCTGCTGATCGTCGGCGTGATCGTCGCGCTCGCCTGGCTCGCAACCCGCCTGCGGCTCACGCCGCGCGCCGCCTCCAGCGGCCTGAAAGTGATCGCCGACGTCGCGGTCGGGCCGAAGGAGCGCGTCGTGCTGCTCAAGGTCGGCGACGCCCAGGCCCTGGTCGGCGTCGGCGCGGACGGCATCCGCTCGTTGGCGCTGCTCGACCGCGTGGTCACACTGCCGGTCGACAGCGCGGGGCCGGGCGCGTTCGCCGAGCGCCTCAAGAGCCTGATGAGCGGGGGGCCGAAAGCGTGAGACGCCCGGCCACCCTGCTGCTCGCGCTACTCGCGGTCGGGCTGCCGGTGCTCGCCTCGGCCGCCGAGGTCGCCGGGCTGCCGGTGCTGACCGTCGAGGCGAAGGGCGGCGGCCAGACCTACTCGCTGACCGTGCAGATCCTGGTGCTGATGACGCTGCTGTCGGTGCTGCCGGCGATCCTGCTCAGCATGACGGCGTTCACGCGCATCGTCATCGTGCTGTCGATCCTGCGCCAGGCGCTCGGCACGCCGACGACGCCGCCCAACCAGGTGATCGTGGGCCTCGCGTTGTTCATGACGCTGTTCGTCATGAGTCCGGTCCTGACCCGCTCCTGGAACGACGGCGTCAAGCCCTACCTCGACGGCCAGCTCGCCAGCGAGGCGGCGCTGACCAAGACCATCACGCCGCTGCGCGAGTTCATGCTCAAGCAGACGCGCGACTCGGACCTCATGAGCTTCGGTCGCATCTCGGGGCAGGGCCCGTTCGCCGGCCCCGAGGCAGTGCCGATCAGCGTGCTGATCCCCGCTTTCATCACCAGCGAGCTCAAGACCGCGTTCCAGATCGGCTTCATGATCTTCATCCCATTCCTGATCATCGACCTCGTGGTCGCGAGCGTGCTGATGTCGATGGGCATGATGATGCTGTCGCCGATGCTGGTGTCGCTGCCCTTCAAGCTGATGCTGTTCGTGCTCGTCGACGGCTGGACGCTGCTGATGGGCACGCTCGCCGCGAGCTTCGCCACCTGAGCCCACGATGACACCCGAGACTGTCATTTCGATCGGCGAACGCGCCCTCGTCGTCACCTCGATGATCGCGGCGCCCTTGCTGCTCGCCGCCCTGGTCGCGGGCGTCGTGATCGGCATGCTGCAGGCGGCAACCCAGATCAACGAGATGACGCTGTCGTTCATCCCGAAGCTGCTGGTGCTGGTGGCGACGATCTTCGTCACTGGCCACTGGATGCTGCAGACGCTGATCGACTACACGCGGACGCTGTTCGAGAGCATTCCATCGGTGATCGGCTGACCGCCATGCTGACCATCGACTTTGCAAAGCTGCTGGCGGGACTGGAAGGCTACGGGTGGACGTTCCTGCGCGTCACCGGGTTCATGCTGCTCGCGCCGATCCTCGGCGCGCCGCTGGTGCCGGCGCGGATCAAGGTCATCCTGTCGGTGTTTCTGACGCTGGTGCTGGCGCCGCTCGCGCCGGTCACGCCCGCGATCGAGCCGCTCAGCGCGACGGCGCTGCTGACGGCGGCCCAGCAGCTGCTGATCGGCGTGGCGATCGCCTTCGTCGTCCAGGTCGTGTTCGACGCTCTGATCCTCGCCGGCCAGATTGTCGCGACAACGATGGGGCTCGGCTTCGCGACACTGATCGATCCGAACCGCGGCGCGAGCACGACGGTCGTCAGCCAGTTCTACCTGATCCTCGGCACGCTGATCTTCCTCACGCTCGACGGCCACATCGCACTGCTCGGAGTGCTCGCCGACAGCGTCCGCGCGCTCCCGCCCGGCCCGGGCGCGCTCGGCAACGACGCGCTGCTCGCGGTCGTGCGCTGGGGCGGCAAGGTGTTCGAGGCCGGCACGCTGATCGCGCTGCCCGCGGTGGTCGGCCTCGTGCTGATCAACCTCGCGCTCGGCGTCGTCAGCCGCGCCGCGCCGCAGCTCAACCTGTTCGCCGTCGGCTTTCCGATCAGCATGCTGCTCGGCTTCGCGATGATGATGCTCAGCCTGCCGACGCTGCAGGGCAACCTCGAGCGGCTGTTCTACGAGGCGCTCGAGACCGCGCGCTACGTCAGCGGGACGCACTGAGACCGCCATGGCCAGCGAAGACTCAGACGCCGAAAAAACCGAACAGCCCACTGCCAAGCGGCTGAAGGACGCCCGCGAGCGCGGTCAGGTCGCGCGTTCGAAGGAACTCGGCAGCGCGGCGGTGATGATCGTCGGCAGTAGCGCGCTGCTCCTCGGCGGCGGCGCGCTCGCTGGCTCGTTTGGCCAGCTGATGCGCGGCGGGCTGATGCTCGATCGCGCGACGCTCGTCGACGAGTCGGCGATGACCCACCTGCTCGGCGTCACGGCCGTCAAAGCGATCGTCGTCATGCTGCCGTTCTTCGCCGCGGTGACGGCCGCCGCCGTAATCGCGCCGCTCGGCCTCGGCGGCTGGGTGTTCAGCGCCGAGGCCTTTGCGCCGGACCTCAACCGCATCAATCCGGTCACCGGCCTCGGCCGCATCTTCGGCCTGAGCGGCCTGTCGGAGCTCATCAAGGCGCTGCTGAAGTTCGCGGTCGTCGGCACGGTCGCGGTGTCGGTTGGCCTGTGGCTGGCGCGTGACACGGTGGCGCTCGGCGCGATGCCGACGGTGCCGGGCATGGGCCGGGCGGTGCACCTGCTCGCGCTCGCGCTCGTGCTGATGAGCTGCGGGCTGCTGATCGTCGCCGCGGTCGACGCGCCGTTCCAGTGGTGGATGGTGCGCCGCCAGCTCAAGATGACGCGCGACGAGATCCGCGAGGAGTCGAAGGAGACCGACGGTCGGCCGGAGGTCAAGGCGCGCATCCGCGAGATGCAGCGCAAGCTCTCGAAGCGGCGAATGATGCAGGCGGTGGCGACGGCCGACGTGGTCGTCACCAACCCGACCCACTACGCGGTGGCGCTCAAGTACGACCCGGCGCGCATGCGCGCGCCGCGCGTGATCGCCAAGGGCCGCGACCTGATCGCCGTCGAGATCCGGCGCCGCGCCGAGGAGGCGCGCGTGCCGCTGTTCGAGGCGCCGGTGCTCGCGCGCGTGCTGTACGGCAGCACCGAGCTCGGCCGCGAGATCCCGGCCGGCCTGTACCTCGCGGTCGCGCAGGTGCTGTCGTACCTGTTCCAGATCAGGACGCTGAGCGCGACGCGCGCGGCGCGCCTGAAGCGGCCGACGCCGCAGGTCGACCCGGAGCTGCGCGCCAAGTACGACCGCGGCGAGATGGCTGAATGAGCGCCGCGCGCCCGATCAGCGACACGCTGATGGAATTCGGCCGGCAGGGGCTCGCGGTCCCGGTGCTGCTGCTGGTCATGCTGTCGATGATCGTGCTGCCGCTGCCGCCGGTGCTGCTCGACCTGTTCTTCACGTTCAACATCTCGCTGTCGCTGGTCGTGATCCTGGCGGTCATCTACATCAAGCGACCGCTCGATTTCGCGGTGTTCCCAACGGTGCTGCTCGGCGCGACGCTGCTGCGCCTGGCGCTCAACGTCGCCACGACGCGCATCGTGCTGCTCGAAGGGCACACCGGCCCGACCGCGGCCGGCCAGGTGATCCACGCCTTCGGCTCCTTCGTGATCGGCGGCAACTACGCGGTCGGCCTCGTCGTGTTCGCGATCCTCGTGATCATCAACTTCATGGTCGTCACCAAGGGCGCGGGGCGCGTTTCGGAAGTAACCGCCCGCTTCACCCTCGACGCGATGCCCGGCAAGCAGATGGCGATCGACGCCGATCTGAACGCCGGCATCATCACTCAGGCCGAAGCCGGCCTGCGGCGCCAGGAGGTCCGCGAGGAGGCGGACTTCTACGGCGCGATGGACGGCGCCTCGAAGTTCGTCCGCGGCGATGCGGTCGCCGGCATCCTCGTCGTGTTCATCAACATCTTCGGCGGCCTCGCGGTCGGTACCCTGCAGCACGGCCTCGACCTGAGCGCCGCCGGCCGCACCTACACGCTGCTGACGATCGGCGACGGCCTGGTGGCGCAGATCCCGGCGCTGCTGCTGTCGGTCGCGGTGGCGATCATCGTGACGCGCATGTCGCGCTCGTCGGACATGAGCCAGCAGGTCGCCAAGCAGATGCTCGGCCAGCCGAAGGCGCTGGCCGTGGCGGCCGGCATCCTCGGCCTCATGGGGCTGATCCCCGGCATGCCGAACTTCTCGTTCCTGGTGATGGCCGCGCTCGCGGGTGGCAGCTCGTGGCTGCTGAAGCTCAAGGCGGACGCGGCGGCGCGCACGCCGCCGCCGGCGGCGAAGGCGGCCGCGCCCGGCGCCGTGCCGGCCGAGCAGCGCGAGCTGTCGTGGGATGACGTCGAGTCGGTCGATCCGATCGGGCTGGAGGTCGGCTACCGGCTGATCCCGCTGGTCGACAAGGCGCAGGGCGGCGAGCTCATGGGCCGCATCAAGGGCGTGCGCAAGAAGCTGTCCGAGGAGCTCGGCTTCCTGGTACCGGCGGTCCACATCCGCGACAACCTCGATCTCGGCCCGACCAGCTACCGCATCACGGTGCAGGGCGTGCCGGTCGGCGAGGCCGAGGTGTATCCCGACCGCGACCTCGCGATCAACCCCGGCACCGTCGCCGGCCCCATCCCCGGCATCACCGGCAAGGACCCGGCCTTCGGCCTCGACGCCGTGTGGATCGAGCGCACGCGGCGCGAGCAGGCGCAGACCCAGGGCTACACGGTCGTCGACGCCGGCACGGTGGTCGCGACGCACCTGTCGCAGCTGCTGCAGAGCGCACGGCCACGAGCTGCTCGGCCACGAGGAGGTCCAGCAGATCCTCAACCGCCTGCAGAAGGTCGCGCCGAAGCTTGTCGAGGAGCTCGTGCCGAAGGCGCTGACCATGAGCGTCGTCGTCAAGGTGCTGCAGAGCCTGCTGCTCGAGCGCGTGCCGATCCGCAACTTCCGCGTCATCGCCGAGACCCTCGCCGAGAACTCGGGCCGCACCCAGGATCCGGCGCAGCTCGTCGCCGCGGTGCGGATCGCGCTCGGCCGGTCGATCGTGCAGGGGATCACCGGCCTGCGGCAGGAGCTGCCGGTCATCACGCTCGATGCGCAGCTCGAGCAGGTGCTCGGCGATTCGATCCTCGGCGGCGGCGACGGCCCGGGCTTCGAGCCGGGCCTGGCCGACCGGCTGGTGCAGGCGCTCGCCGAGAGCGCGCGCCGCCAGGAGCTCGCCGGCGAGCCGGCCGTGCTGCTGACGACGCCGAAACTGAGACCGTGGCTGGCGCGCCTGCTGCGCCACGGCGTGCCGACATTGAGCGTACTTGCCTACAACGAGGTGCCGGAGAACCGGCGCATCCGGGTCGTCTCGGCGGTCGGGCGCTGACGCCCGGCGCACCGAGCGACGACGGGAGGACAGATGAAGATCAAGAGATTCGTAGCGGAGTCGATGCGCGAGGCGCTCGAGCGCGTGCGCCTCGAGCAGGGTCCGGACGCCGTCATCATCTCGAACCGGCGGATCGACGGCGGCATCGAGCTGATCACCGCGGTCGACTACGACGAGACGCTGATCGAGGAGGCGCTGAAGCGCGCCCGGCCGAGCGCCGCGCCCGTCGCGGCCGCCGCGGAGCCAGCGCCGGTCGCGCCCGCCGCGCCGGCCGCGCGGCGTGCTCCGGCCACGGCCCCGGCCGCGGCGGCCGAGCGGCCGCGGGTCGTCGCGTCGCAGGACGAGGGCCTGCTGGCGATGCGCCATGAGGTCGAGTCGCTGCGCACGCTGCTGCAGGACCAGCTGGCGAGCCTCGCCTGGAGCGACCGGCTGCGACGCGAGCCGCTGAAGGCGCTCGTGCTCAAGGACCTGAGCGTCTTGGGGGTCGCGCCGGACATCGCCCGCGCGCTCGCCGACCAGGTGCCGCCCCGGACCAACCCGGCGGCGGCCGGCCGGCTCGCCCCGGCGCTGCTCCTCAAGCACCTGCCGGCGGTCGACCTCGGCACGCTTGAGGCCGGCGGGGTGGTCGCCATCGTCGGCCCGACCGGGGTCGGCAAGACCACCACGATCGCCAAGCTCGCCGCGCGCTGGGCCTTGAAGCACGGCGCACAGGACCTCGCCCTCGTCAGCGCCGATCACTACCGCATCGGCGCGCGCGACCAGCTGATGACCTTCGCGCGCATCCTCGGCGTGCCGATGCACGTTGCGACGACGGCGCGCGAGCTCGGCGCGGTGCTCGCGGGCCTGTCTACGCGGCGCCTGGTGCTGATCGACACGGCCGGCATGAGCCCGCGCGACGAGCGGCTGCAGGAGCAGTTCGCGACGCTCGCGGTGCCGGGCCGGCGGATCCAGACGCTGCTGGCGCTGGCCGCGAACAGCGAGCAGGTCGCGCTCGACGACATCATCCGCTCGTACTCGCGGGCGCGGCCGGACGCGCTGGTGCTGACCAAGCTCGACGAGGCGGCGAGCCTCGGCGGCGCGCTGTCAGTGGCGCTGCGCCATGCGCTGCCGCTCGCCTGGCTCGCCGACGGTCAGCGTGTCCCGGACGACCTGCACGCCGCGCCGCAGAAGCGCGTCTGGCTGGTCAAGAAGGCTTTGAAACTCGCGGCGCGCGGTCGCGCGCTCATCGGCGTCGACGACGCCTATCTCGCAGCTCACTTCGGCAAGGTGGCGACGCATGGCTAACTGGAAACCCTTCGACCCGCCGCGTCCCGCGGCCAGCCGCCCCGTCAAGGTGATCGCCGTCACTGGCGGCAAGGGCGGGGTCGGCAAGACCAACGTAACCGCGAACCTGGCGGTCGCGCTCGCCGACCGCGGCCAGTCGGTGCTGCTGCTGGATGCCGACCTTGGCCTCGCCAACGTCGACGTCGTGCTCGGCCTGCAGCCGCGCTGGAACCTGAGCCACGTGCTGTCGGGCGAGCGCTCGCTCGAGGAAGTCATCGTCGAGGGGCCGCGCGGTATCCGCGTGGTGCCGGCGAGCTCGGGGATCCGCCAGATGGCCAACCTCGGGCCGCTCGAGCACGCGGGCCTGATCCGCGCGTTCAGCGACCTCGGCCAGCGCGTCGACGTGATGCTGATCGATACCGCCGCCGGGCTCCACGACAGCGTGCTGACCTTCGCCCGGGCCGCGCACCACGTCCTGGTCGTGGTCTGCGACGAGCCCGCCTCGCTGACGGATGCGTACGCGCTGATCAAGGTCATGAGCCGCGATCACCGGGTGCAGAACTTCCGGGTGCTCGCCAACCAGACGCGCAGCCCCGGCGAGGGCCGCGACCTGTACCAAAAGCTGGCCCGGGTCTGTGACCGGTTTCTCGATGTGACGCTCGAGTATGCCGGGTCCGTCCCCTACGACGAGTTCCTGAGGCGGGCCGTCCAGCGCCAGTCGGCCGTCGTCGAGGCCTTCCCCGGCTCGGTCGCCTCCCAGGCATTCAAGAAACTGGCCACCAAGGCCGATACATGGGCCGTGCCCGGCGGAGCACGCGGTCATCTGGAGTTCTTCGTCGAACGCCTGGTCATGGCGAATACGGGCGTAGGCGCTTTGCAATGAGAGCAAAACAGCAGTACGCCGAGGCCGCGCGCCCCCCTGCGGGATCCGGCCCGGCCGATATTTCGCAGGACGAACTCGTCCTGCGCCACGCCGATTTGGTCAAACGGATCGCGTACCACCTCGTGAGCCGGATGCCGCCCAACGTCGAGGTCGACGACCTCATTCAGGCGGGCATGATCGGCCTGCTGGACGCGGCGCGTCACTACACGGCGAGCAAGGGCGCGAACTTCGAGACCTACGCCGGGATCCGCATCCGCGGCGCGATGCTCGACGAGGTCCGCAAGTCCGACTGGACGCCCCGCTCGGTGCATCGCACGGTCCGCGAGATGTCGGAGGTCGTGCGGCGCATCGAGAACGAGACCGGCCGCGAGGCGCGCGCCGGCGATGTCGCCGAGGCGCTGGGCATCAGCGTCGACGACTACCACCGGGCGATCGCCGACGCGGCCAGCTGCCGGCTGTTCAGCTTCGACCAGATGGGGTCGAGCGACGACGACGGGCCGGTGGCCCGCGCCCGCGCCGACAATCCCGGGCCACAGGACGACCTGGAGGAGGAGGACTTCCGCAAAGCGCTCGCCGGCGCGATCGAGGGCCTGCCGGAGCGCGAGAAGCTGGTGCTGTCGCTGTACTACGACGACGAGCTGAACCTGCGCGAAATCGGCGCGGTGCTCGACGTCAGCGAATCGCGCGTCTGCCAGATCCACGGCCAGGCACTGGTGCGGCTGCGTGCACGCATGGACGACTGGCGGCAGGGGCGTTGAGCCGAGCTGCAGCCTGAGCCATGGATATCCTCAGCATCGTCGGCATCGTGCTCGCCTTCGTGTCGATCATCGGCGGCAGCATCCTCAAGGGCAGCGGCGTCAAGGCGCTGCTCGGTGCGGCCGCGTTCGTTATCGTCGTCATCGGCACCCTCGCGGCGATCCTGCTGCAGACGCCGATGGTGACCTTCACCCGCGCGCTCAAAATCATCGGCTGGGTGTTCAAGCCGCCGTCGATGAATCCCGACGCGACGATCGGCAAGATCGTCGAGTGGAGCAACATCGCCCGCAAGCAGGGCCTGCTCGGCCTCGAGTCGGCCGTGGAGTCCGAGAAGGACGAGTTCATGAAGAAGGGGCTGCAGGCGCTCGTCGATGGCGGCGAGCCGGACGCGATCCGCAACCTCCTCGAGATCGAGCTCGAGGTGCGCGAGCACGCCGACACGGCCGCGGCGAAGGTGTTCGAGGGCATGGGCATCTACTCGCCGACGCTCGGCATCATCGGCGCGGTCATGGGCCTCATGGCCGTGATGCAGAACCTCGCCGACCCTTCCAAGCTCGGCCACGGCATCGCGGCGGCGTTCATTGCGACGATCTACGGGATCGGGCTCGCCAACCTGTTCTTCCTGCCGATGGCCGCCAAGCTCAAGTCCGTGGTCCACGGCCAGACCCAGGTCCGGCAGATGTGCATCGAGGGGATCATCTCGATCGCGCAGGGTGAGAACCCGCGCAACATCGAGGCGAAACTCAAGTCCTACCTGCATCACTAGGCGCCGGAAGCATGGCGCGCAAGAAGAAGCACGAAGAACACCAGAACCACGAGGCGTGGGCCATCCCCTACGGCGACCTCGTGACGCTGCTGTTCGCGCTGTTCACCGTCATGTACGCGATGTCCTCGGTCAACGAAGGCAAGTACCGCGTGCTGTCGGACTCGCTGGTCGCAGCGTTCCGCGGGGCGCCGAAGACGACGACGCCGATCACCGTCGAGAAGGCCTCATCCGGCAAGGGCGGCGACCAGCGGCTGACCGGCGTGCGTCCGACCGCACTCATGAAGCTGCGCGATCCGCGCCCGACCATCCCGGGCATGGAACGCACTGAGAAGGATCCCGCCGCCGACCAGAAGGGAGCGCAGGAGCACGGCGAGGCCCACGGTGCCGGCACGGACCCGAAGTACGCGCTCTACAAGATGGCCGACGAGGTCAAGAAGGCGCTGCAGGGCCTGATCGACCAGAACATCGTGCACGTCCGCCAGACGGCGTTCTCGCTCGAAGTCGAGATCAAGACCGACATCCTGTTCCCGAGCGGTGTCGCCGCGGTGTCGCCGGGCGCCGTGCCGGTGCTCACCAAGATTGCCGCGATCTTGAAGCCGTTCCCGAACGCGATCCGGGTCGAGGGCCACACCGACAACCGCCCGATCAGCACCTCGGTGTTCCCGTCGAACTGGGAGCTGTCGGCGGCGCGCGCTGCCAACGTCGTGCAGCTGTTCACCAAGGCCGGCGTGGACCCGCTGCGCATGCAGGTACTCGGCCTCGGCGAGTTCCGCCCGGCGGTCGCGAACGACAGCGCCGAGGGCCGCAACACCAACCGCCGGGTCGTCATCGTCGTCATGGAGCAGAAGGTGGCCGATGGCGGCACCGACCCGGTCGACGAGGCGCTGCAGGGCGCCGCCGCGGCCGCGGACCACGAAGGGCCGACCGTGCTCGTGCAGCGAACCAATAACCAGGGGAAGGACCCGACATGATTCTCGACACACCATGGCTTGTCGCGGCGATCGCCGCCGGCGCCTCCCTGGCGCTCACGGTCTGGGCGGCGGCGCTTGCGGTCCGGTCGCGGCGCCTCGCGCGACGCCTCGGCGCGCTCGAGCGGGACCTGGCGGCCTTCCGCGGCGAAGTGGCCGCCACGGCCGGCATCGGCGCACGGGTCGGGGAGCGGCTGCGGCGCCTCGACCAGATCAGTGCCCAGCTGAACGACCGCCTCGGCCAGCTCGAGCTGCGCGGCGACGGCCGCCCCTACGATCACGCGATCGCCCTCGTCCAGCACGGCGCCGACGCCAACCGGCTGGTCGCGCATTTCGGCCTGAGCCGCGGCGAGGCGGACCTCGTGGCGCTCGTGCACGGCCGGCGCAAGGCCAGCTGACCGCCCGGCGGGGCCCTCCAGCCCCGCTTTCGCCCGCCCTGGACCCGCAGTCCGGGTCCGGAGCCCGCCGGAGCCCCCCGGCGTGCGACCAATTGCTCGGAAAACGTTGACACGCTGTCACTTGGTCGCGAAAATACGCGGCTCATTTGCCGGAGGGGTACCCAAGCGGCCAACGGGAGCAGACTGTAAATCTGCCGGCTTATGCCTTCGAAGGTTCGAATCCTTCCCCCTCCACCAGTTTCGGGGCCGAGAGGGTGGTCGATGGGACGGCCAGGGCCAGGGTCCCCGGTGGGTGTGGGTTCTCTTATATATACCGGCGCGGTCGGAACGGCAGGTTGGTCGAGGCGGGTGTAGTTCAATGGTAGAACCTCAGCCTTCCAAGCTGATGGTGTGGGTTCGATTCCCATCACCCGCTCCAGAGCCCCACGGCGGGGATCGCGGGTGACCGGAGTGGCAAGGGCGGATGGCAGACAGGGGAAAAACCCTGTTGGGACGCAGACTTAGGCCCACGTAGCTCAGTCGGTAGAGTGCGTCCTTGGTAAGGACGAGGTCTCCGGTTCGATCCCGGACGTGGGCACCAGATGACGCCGGGCTGCGGCGCTGGCGAGCAGGGTAGAGAGAAGGGTCGTATCAAATGATGACCATCCCCGCCGGGCGGGGACGGCGTTGAGACGGGGCGAAAGGGCCCCCCTAGTAAGGAGAAGCTGCCGTGTCGAAAGAAAAATTCCAGCGTACGAAGCCGCACGTGAACGTGGGGACCATTGGGCACGTGGACCATGGGAAGACGACGCTGACGGCGGCGCTGACCAAGGTGATGGCCGAGAAGCACGGTGGTGAGTTCAAGGCATACGACCAGATTGACAAGGCGCCGGAAGAGAAGGCGCGCGGCATTACGATTTCGACGGCGCACGTTGAGTATCAGAGCCCGCTGCGGCACTACGCGCACGTGGACTGTCCTGGGCACGCGGACTATGTGAAGAACATGATCACGGGTGCGGCGCAGATGGACGGTGCGATTTTGGTGGTATCGGCGGCGGACGGGCCGATGCCGCAGACGCGCGAGCACATTTTGCTGGCGCGCCAGGTGGGCGTGCCGTACATCGTGGTCTACCTGAACAAGGCGGACATGGTGGATGACGCGGAGCTGCTGGAGCTGGTGGAGATGGAGGTTCGCGAGCTGCTGTCGAAGTACGATTTCCCTGGCGACGCGACGCCGATTGTGACGGGATCGGCGCTGAAGGCGCTGGAAGGCGACCAGAGCCCGATCGGTGTGCCGTCGGTGATCAAGCTGGTGGACGAGATGGACCGTTACATCCCGGTGCCGAAGCGGGCGATTGACGGCCCGTTCCTGATGCCGGTGGAGGACGTGTTCTCGATTTCGGGCCGCGGCACGGTGGTGACGGGGCGCATTGAGCGTGGCATCGTCAAGGTGAACGACGAGGTGGAGATTGTGGGGCTTCGTCCGACGACGAAGACGATCTGCACCGGGGTTGAGATGTTCAGGAAGCTCCTGGACGAGGGTCAGGCGGGCGACAACGTGGGTGTGCTCCTGCGCGGCACGAAGCGCGAGGAAGTGGAGCGCGGCCAGGTGCTGGCGAAGCCGGGCTCGATCAACCCGCACACGAAATTCGAGTGTGAGGTGTACGTGCTGACCAAGGAGGAGGGCGGCCGGCACACGCCGTTCTTCAAGGGCTACCGGCCGCAGTTTTACTTCCGCACGACGGACGTGACCGGCAACGTGCAGCTGCCGGAAGGCACCGAGATGGTCATGCCCGGCGACAACATCAAGATGGTGGTTGAGCTGATCAGCCCCATCGCGATGGAGGAAGGGCTGCGCTTCGCGATCCGCGAGGGCGGCAAGACCGTCGGCGCCGGCGTCGTATCGAAGATCCTGGCCTGAGCGGGATCGGGCATTCACCGGACTCAAGGTCGCGAGCGACACAGGCCAGTAGCTCAATTGGCAGAGCGGCGGTCTCCAAAACCGCAGGTTGGGGGTTCGATTCCCTCCTGGCCTGCCACTCGTGGGTGGGCCTTTTCAGGAAGTCATGACGGAACAAACTGACAAAACGGCCGGCGGCGGCGCGCTCGACTGGCTCTGGCTCGGGGCCTCGCTGGCGCTCGTCGTCGGCGGCCTGGCGGCGTACTACGGCCTGACCACGCAGCCGACGGCGGTGCGCGTGGTCGCCGTGCTGGCCGGCATCGGCCTCGGCGCCGGCGCCTTCGCGATGAGCGCGCTCGGCCGGCTGGTCTGGCAGTTCGCGCTCGGCTCGCGGGTCGAGCTGCGCAAGATGGTGTGGCCGACGATCGAAGAGACTCGCAAGACGACGCTGGTGGTGTTCGTGTTCGTGGTCATCCTCGGCCTGTTCTTCTGGGGCGTCGACGCATTCTTCGCGTGGGCCACCCGTCACCTGCTCGGTACGGGGAGCTGATTCATGGCGCTGCGCTGGTACGTCGTTCACGCCTATTCGAACTTCGAGCACAAAGTGGCCGAGGGTCTGAAGGACCGCGTCAAGATGCGCGGCCTCGAGGACAAGTTCGGCGAGATCCTGGTACCGACCGAGGAAGTGGTCGAGATGCGCGACGGCCAGAAGCGCCGCAGCGACCGCAAGTTCTTCCCGGGCTACGTGCTCGTGCAGATGGAGATGGACGAGGACACCTGGCACCTCGTCAAGGAAGTGCCGAAGGTGCTCGGCTTCATCGGCGGTACGCCGGACAAGCCGGCGCCGATCACCGACAAGGAAGCGAACGCGATCCTGCGACGCGTCGAGGAAGGCGCGGAGAAGCCGAAGCCGAAGGTGCTGTTCGAGCCCGGCGAGGTGGTCCGTGTCGTCGATGGCCCGTTCAACGACTTCAATGGCGTCGTCGAGTCGGTCAACTACGACAAGAGCCGGCTGCACGTGGCCGTGCAGATTCTCGGCCGGTCGACGCCGGTCGAGCTCGAGTTCTCGCAGGTGGAGAAGGCTTGAATTGTGGCCGGCCGCGGCAGCGGCCGGCGTCAACCGGGGAGCCGCAAGGCGTTTGTACCCACTGAGGTAGGTAATGGCTAAGAAAGTAACGGGCTACATCAAGCTCCAGATCCCCGCCGGGCAGGCGAACCCCAGCCCGCCGGTCGGTCCTGCGCTCGGTCAGCAGGGCGTGAACATCATGGAGTTCTGCAAGCAGTTCAACGCGCAGACGCAGTCGCTCGAGAAGGGCCTGCCGACGCCGGTCGTGATCACGGTCTACAGCGACCGCAGCTTCACGTTCATCATGAAGACGCCGCCGGCCTCGGTGCTGATCCGCAAAGCGATCGGCATCGAGAAGGGCAGCGGCCGCCCGAACACGCAGAAGGTCGGCAAGATCAAGCGCAAGCAGCTCGAGGACATCGCCAAGGTCAAGATGCCTGACCTGACGGCCGCGGGACTCGATGCCGCCGTGAACACGATCGCCGGCAGCGCCCGCAGCATGGGCGTGGACGTGGAGGGCTGACCATGAGCGCACAGATCAAGAGCAATCTGCCGAAGCGGATGAAGGGCTGGACCGCCAAGATCCAGCCGGGCAAGCAGTACGACGTCGACGCCGCGCTCGCCCTCATCAAGGAATTCGCGACCGCGAAGTTCGACGAGTCGGTGGACGTCGCGGTCAACCTGGGCATCGACGCCAGCAAGTCGGACCAGCAGATCCGCGGCTCGACCGTGATGCCGCACGGCACCGGCAAGGTGGTGCGGGTCGCGGTGTTCACCGGCGGCAAGAACCAGGACGTGGCGCGTGCCGCGGGCGCCGACATCGTCGGTCTCGAGGACCTCGCCGAGAAGGTCAAGGCCGGCGAGATCAACTTCGACGTCGTGATCGCGAGCCCGGACGCGATGCGGGTCGTCGGCGGCCTCGGCCAGATCCTCGGCCCCCGCGGCCTGATGCCGAACCCGAAGGTCGGCACCGTGACGCCGGACGTGGCTGGCGCGGTCAAGAACGCCAAGGCCGGTCAGGTCCGCTACCGCTGCGACAAGGCCGGCATCGTCCACAGCCAGATCGGCCGGGCGAGCTTCGACGGCGTCAAGCTCAAGGAGAACCTGCTGGCGCTGCTCGCGGATCTGCAGAAGGCGAAGCCTGCTGCGGCCAAGGGCGTCTACATCCAGAAGGTCACGCTGTCGTCGACCATGGGTCCGGGCGTGCCCGTCGACCGCTCGACGCTGGGACTTTGATTTATTGAATTTGTTGATGATGACCGCCGGGGCGCGAGCTCCGGCAGCCATCCAAGACCGCAGGCGCGGTCGGGAGCCGCAGGGCTCACGAGACCGCTCAATGAAGGGCCGGCGAGGTGACTCGCCGGCGGCCTGCGCAGATGGTGTCACCCGAAGCGAGTGACGGAGTGCCGCGAGGCGCACCGCCACGCAAGGCCCGCGAGGGCCGGCTGAAGGTCACCGTCGACCGTGGTGTCGGGGCGCGCCCTGTGGGGCTCCCGCGGCGATCACGGCGAGCGCCACCCGCGCGGGCGGGCGGCGCGACAAGGGTGGATGCGGGCGACCGGGCGACCGGGACTCCGCATCCGTGGGTTGATCTTCTGCGAGGCTGGAAATGTCACTCAATATCGAGCAGAAGAAGGCGCTGGTGACCGAGGTCAACGAGATTGCGCGTTCCGCGCAGTCGGTCGTGGCCGCCGAGTACCGTGGCCTCACGGTGACGCAGATCACCCACCTCCGCGCGCAGGCGCGGAAGTCTGGTGTGTATATGCGCGTCGTGAAGAACACGCTGGCTCGCAAAGCGGTCTCCGGCACGACCTTCGAATGTATCGGCCCGCAGCTCAAGGGTCCGTTGATCCTGGCGTTCTCGAAGGACGATCCCGGTGCCGCCGCGCGCGTCATCAAGGCCTTCGCCAAGGACCACGACAAGCTGGTCGCCACGCTGGTGTCGCTCGGTGGGCAGGTACTGC
Organism: uncultured Pseudomonadota bacterium; assembly: GCA_963727685.1. GTDB lineage: Bacteria > Pseudomonadota > Gammaproteobacteria > Steroidobacterales > Steroidobacteraceae > CAIKZZ01. The sequence continues at coordinate 269,857 of CAVSGY010000009.1, read as the reverse complement.
CCGCCAAGTCGCTCGACCAGATCGCGAGCCTGCCGACCAAGGAGCAGGCGCTGTCGATGCTGCTCGGCGTGCTCAAGGCGCCGATTTCGAAGTTCGTGCGCACGCTCGCCGAGCCGCACGCCAAGCTGGTCCGCACCGTCGCTGCGGTGAAGGACCAGAAGGCGGCCGCCGCGGGCTGACGCACTTCGTCGAACGTTTCGGGTTTAAACACTCATCACTGAAAGACTTTTTTGGAGAGCACTGCAATGGCTGCGAACAAGGAAGAGATCCTCAACGCGATCGCGAACATGACGATCCTCGAGGTCGTGGATCTCGTGAAGATGATGGAAGAGAAGTTCGGCGTCACCGCCGCCGCCCCGGTCGCGATGGCCGCGGCTGCCACCGGCGCCGCCGCCGCCGCCGCGCCGGTTGAGGAGAAGACGGAGTTCACCGTCGTCCTCAAGGAGTACCCGGCCGACAAGAAGGTGACCGTCATCAAGGTCGTCCGCGAGCACACGGGCCTGGGCCTCAAGGAGGCCAAGGATCTCGTGGAGGGCGTGCCCTCGACGATCAAGGAAGGCATCAACAAGGCCGACTCCGAGAAGATCAAGAAGGCGCTCGAAGACGCCGGCGCGAAGGTTGAGGTCAAGTAAGGCATCCATGCGCGGGTTGCATACCGCGCCAGATGCCCGCAGGACCAGCGGCTCGCATCCCGCGCCCGCCCGTCGTGATTGCGACGGGCGGGCGCCGGTGCTTGCCGGGTTGATTTGTTTTCGCGCGGACCCCATCTCAATGGGTTCCGCAACACGCGGCCGGGTTGGCCGCGTGAACCGCAGAGGGTGAGCTCATGGCCTATTCGTTCACCGAGAAGAAGCGCATCCGCAAGGACTTCGGCAAGCGTCCGAGCATTCTCGACGTGCCGTACCTGCTCGCGATCCAGCTCGACTCGTACCGCAAATTCCTGCAAGCCGACGCGGCCGAGGAAAAGCGCGATGACGTAGGCCTGCACGCCGCCTTCAAGAGCGTATTCCCGATCTCGAGCTACAGCGGCAACGCGACGCTCGAGTACCTGAGCTACCGGCTCGGCGAGCCGGTGTTCGACGTCAAGGAATGCCAGATGCGCGGCCTGACCTACGCCGCGCCGCTGCGCGTCAAGGTGCAGCTGAAGGTCTACGAGAAGGACCCGTCGGGTGCGCGCAAGCTCAAGCGCGACATCGCCGAGCAGGAGGTCTATCTCGGCGAGTTGCCGCTGATGACCGACAACGGCACCTTCATCGTCAACGGCACCGAGCGCGTCATCGTCTCGCAGCTGCACCGCAGCCCGGGCGTGTTCTTTGACCACGACAAGGGCAAGACCCACTCGTCGGGCAAGCTGCTGTTCCAGGCGCGCATCATTCCGTACCGGGGCTCGTGGCTCGACTTCGAGTTCGACCCGAAGGACTGCCTGTTCGCCCGCATCGACCGCCGCCGCAAGCTGCCGGTGTCGATCGTGCTGCGCGCGCTCGGCTACAACGAGGAGCAGATGCTCGATCTGTTCTTCGAGAAGAACACCTTCTTCCTGTCCAAGCAGGGCGCGTCGCTGGAGCTGATCCCGAGCCGCCTGCGCGGCGAGACCGCCGGCTTCGAGATCCGCATCGGCAGCCAGGTCGTCGTCGAGGAAGGCCGCCGCATCACCGCGCGCCACGTCCGTCAGCTCGAGGACGCCGGCGTCAACAAGCTGCCGGTGCCGAACGAGTACCTGGCCGGCAAGATCCTCGCGCACGACGTGTTCTCGAAGGAGACCGGCGAGGTGCTCGCCAAGGTCAACGAGATCCTGACCGTGGCGACCGTCGCCAAGCTCGTCGATGCCGGCATCACCGACGTCAAGACGCTGTACGTCAATGACCTCGACCGCGGCCCGTACATCTCGGACACCCTGCGCATCGATCCGACGCGCACCCGCCTCGAGGCGCTGGTCGAGATCTACCGGATGATGCGTCCGGGCGAGCCGCCGACGAAGGACGCCGCCGAGAACCTGTTCCACAACCTGTTCTTCAATCCCGAGCGCTACGACCTGTCGCCGGTCGGCCGGATGAAGTTCAACCGCCGCGTCGGCCGCGAAGCGGCGACCGGCTCCGGCATCCTGTACGACGGGTTGTACTTCTCGCGCCGCACCGACGAGTTCGGCAAGCGGCTCGCGGCGGAGCACGGCACCGCGTCGGACGTCATCGACGTGCTCAAGACGCTGATCGACATCCGCAACGGCAACGGCGTCGTCGACGACATCGACCACCTCGGCAACCGGCGCGTGCGCTCGGTCGGCGAGATGGCGGAGAACGCCTTCCGCATCGGCCTGGTGCGCGTCGAGCGCGCCGTCAAGGAGCGCCTGACGCTTGCCGAGAGCGAGCCGATCATGCCGCAGGAGATGATCAACGCCAAGCCGGTCGCGGCGGCCGTGAAGGAGTTCTTCGGCTCCTCGCAGCTCAGCCAGTTCATGGACCAGAACAACCCGCTGTCCGAGGTCACGCACAAGCGGCGCGTCTCGGCGCTCGGCCCCGGCGGCCTGACCCGCGAGCGGGCCGGCTTCGAGGTCCGCGACGTGCACCCGACCCACTACGGCCGCGTCTGCCCGATCGAGACCCCGGAAGGACCGAACATCGGTCTGATCAACTCGCTGTCGGTGTACGCGCGGACCAACGACTACGGCTTCCTCGAGACGCCGTACCGCAAGGTCGACAACAACAGGGTCACCGAGCGCATCGACTACCTGTCGGCGATCGAGGAGAGCCAGTACGTCATCGCGCAGGCGAATGCCGAGCTCGACGCGTCGGGCGGCTTCGTCGACGAGCTCGTCTCGTGCCGTCACCAGAACGAGTTCACGCTGATGAACCGTCAGCGCATCGACTACATGGACGTGTCGCCGAAGCAGATCGTGTCGGTGGCCGCGTCGCTGATCCCGTTCCTCGAGCACGACGACGCCAACCGCGCGCTGATGGGTTCGAACATGCAGCGCCAGGCCGTGCCGACACTCCGCGCCGACACGCCGCTGGTGGGCACCGGCATGGAGCGCGCGGTCGCGATCGACTCCGGCGTGACCGTGATCGCACGCCGTGGCGGCATCGTCGACTCGATCGATGCGTCGCGCATCGTCGTGCGCGTGCACGACGAGGAGACGAGCGCCGGCGAGCCGGGCGTCGACATCTACAACCTGACCAAGTACCAGCGCTCGAACCAGAACACCTGCATCAACCAGCGGCCGCTGGTGAAGGTCGGTGACCGGCTGACGCGCGGCGACGTGCTGGCGGATGGACCATCCACCGACCTCGGCGAGCTCGCGCTCGGCCAGAACATGCTGGTCGCCTTCATGCCGTGGAACGGCTACAACTTCGAGGACTCGATCCTGATCTCGGAGCGGGTGGTCCAGGAGGACCGCTTCACGACGATCCACATCGAGGAGCTGACCTGCGTCGCGCGCGACACGAAGCTCGGCCCCGAGGAGATCACCGCCGACATCCCGAACGTCGGCGACGCCGCGCTCGCCAAGCTCGACGAGGCCGGCATCGTGTTCATCGGCGCCGAGGTCAAGTCCGGCGACATCCTGGTGGGTAAGGTCACGCCGAAGGGCGAGACGCAGCTGACCCCCGAGGAGAAGCTGCTGCGGGCGATCTTCGGCGAGAAGGCCAGCGACGTGAAGGACACGAGCCTGCGCGTCCCGCCGGGCATGGACGGTACGGTCATCGACGTGCGTGTGTTCACGCGCGACGGCGTCGAGAAGGACTCGCGCGCACTGTCGATCGAGAAGGCCGAGATCGAGCGGGTCCGCAAGGACCTCAACGATCAGCGCCGCATCCTCGAGGACGACCTGTTCTCGCGCGTCCGGCAGATGCTGATCGGCAAGACCGCCGAGGGCGGGCCGAAGAAGCTGAAGGCCGAGTCGGCGGTCAGCGCCGAGTACCTTGACGATCTGAGCCGCGAGCAGTGGTTCGAGATCCGCCTGCAGGACGACGAGGCGAACTCGCAGCTCGAGCAGGTCGCCGAGCGGCTGAAGGCGCAGCAGCGCGCCTTCGAGAAGCGCTTCGAGGACAAGAAGGCCAAGATCACGGCCGGCGACGACCTCGCGCCCGGCGTGCTCAAGATGGTCAAGGTGTATCTGGCGGTCAAGCGCCGCATCCAGCCGGGCGACAAGATGGCCGGCCGGCACGGCAACAAGGGCGTGATCTCGACGATCGTGCCGGTCGAGGACATGCCGTACATGGAAGACGGCACGCCGGTCGACATCGTGCTGAACCCGCTCGGTGTGCCGAGCCGCATGAACATCGGCCAGGTGCTCGAGACGCACCTTGGCTGGGCGGCACGCGGCCTCGGCCTCAAGATCGGCAAGATGCTCGAGCAGCAGGCGGCGGTCGTCGAGCTGCGCGGCTTCCTGGACCAGGTCTACAACAAGTCCGGTGGCCAGCACGCCGACATCAAGTCGCTGACGGACGCCGAGGTCGTGGAGCTCTGCACGAACCTGACCAAGGGCGTGCCGATGGCGACGCCGGTGTTCGACGGCGCGACCGAGGACGAGATCAAGCGCCTCCTGGCGCTGGCAGACCTGCCGACCTCGGGGCAGACGACGCTGCTCGACGGCCGGACCGGCGAGCGCTTCGAGCGCTCGGTCACGGTCGGCTACATGTACATGCTGAAGCTGAACCACCTCGTCGACGACAAGATGCACGCGCGCTCGACGGGTCCGTACTCGCTGGTCACGCAGCAGCCGCTGGGTGGCAAGGCGCAGTTCGGTGGCCAGCGCTTCGGCGAGATGGAAGTGTGGGCGCTCGAGGCCTACGGCGCGGCGTACACGTTGCAGGAAATGCTGACGGTCAAGTCGGACGACGTGAACGGGCGCACCAAGATGTACAAGAACATCGTCGACAGCAATCACCAGATGGACGCGGGCATGCCCGAGTCCTTCAACGTGCTCGTCAAGGAGATCCGTTCGCTCGGCATCAACATGGAACTGGAGGCGGAGGGCTGACGGCCCTCCCCGGCCGCGCGGGCGGCACGTGTTGATGTGGGTGATTGGTCACTGACGAGACGGCAGGAGTGGACATGAAGGATCTTCTCAAGCTCTTCAAGCAGCAGGTTCCGGTCGAGCACTTCGACTCGATCCGCATCGGGCTGGCGTCGCCCGACATGATCAAGTCGTGGTCGTACGGCGAGGTCAAGAAGCCGGAGACCATCAACTACCGGACCTTCAAGCCGGAGCGTGATGGGCTGTTCTGCGCCAAGATCTTCGGGCCCGTGAAGGACTACGAGTGCCTGTGCGGCAAGTACAAGCGCCTGAAGCACCGCGGCGTCATCTGCGAGAAGTGCGGCGTCGAGGTCACGCAGAGCAAGGTGCGCCGCGAGCGCATGGGCCACATCGAGCTCGCGAGCCCGACCGCGCACATCTGGTTCCTGAAGTCGCTGCCGTCGCGCATCGGACTGCTGCTCGACATGACGCTGCGCGAGATCGAGCGCGTGCTGTACTTCGAGGCCTTCGTCGTCATCGACCCGGGCATGACGTCGCTGACGCGCGGCCAGCTGCTGACCGACGAGGCCTACCTCGAGGCCATCGAGGAGCACGGCGACGAGTTCGACGCCCGCATGGGCGCCGAGGCCGTGCACGAGCTGCTGAAGTCGATGGACCTGCAGGCCGAGGTCACGCGGGTTCGCGAGGAGATGGGCAACACCACCTCCGAGACCAAGATCAAGCGGCTGTCGAAGCGCCTGAAGCTGATCGAGTCGTTCATCGACTCGGGCAACAAGCCCGAGTGGATGGTGCTGACCGTGCTGCCGGTGCTGCCACCCGACCTCAGGCCGCTCGTGCCGCTCGACGGCGGCCGCTTCGCGACCTCCGACCTCAACGACCTGTACCGCCGGGTCATCAACCGCAACAACCGCCTGCGGCGCCTGCTCGAGCTCAACGCGCCCGACATCATCGTGCGCAACGAGAAGCGCATGCTGCAGGAGGCCGTCGACGCGCTGCTCGACAACGGCCGCCGCGGCCGGGCGATCACCGGCACCAACAAGCGCCCGCTCAAGTCGCTCGCCGACATGATCAAGGGCAAGCAGGGCCGGTTCCGCCAGAACCTGCTCGGCAAGCGTGTCGACTACTCGGGCCGCTCGGTCATCGTCGTGGGACCGACGCTGCGCCTGCACCAGTGCGGACTACCGAAGAAGATGGCGCTTGAGCTGTTCAAGCCGTTCATCTTCTCGAAGCTGCAGCTGCGCGGCGAAGCGACCACGATCAAGGCTGCCAAGCGCATGGTGGAGCGCGAGGGCCCGGAGGTGTGGGACATCCTCGAAGAGGTGATCCGCGAGCATCCGGTGCTGCTGAACCGCGCGCCGACGCTGCATCGCCTCGGCATCCAGGCCTTCGAGCCGGTGCTGATCGAGGGCAAGGCGATCCAGCTGCACCCGCTCGTCTGCACGGCGTTCAACGCCGACTTCGACGGCGACCAGATGGCGGTGCACGTGCCGCTGTCGCTCGAGGCGCAGCTCGAGGCGCGCGCGCTGATGCTGTCGACCAACAACATCCTGTCGCCGGCCAACGGCGACCCGATCATCGTGCCGTCGCAGGACGTGGTGCTCGGCCTGTACTACATGACGCGCGAGCGGATCGGCGCCAAGGGCGAAGGCATGTCCTTCTCCGACGTCGCCGAGGTGCACCGCGCCTACGAGGGACGCCACGCCAGCCTGCACGCGAAGATCAAGGTCCGGCTGGTCGAGTGGAACCGCCAGCTCGACGGCACGGACATCGAGCGCAAGCGCACGGTGCAGACGACCATCGGCCGCGCGCTGCTCGGGGAAATCCTGCCGAAGGGACTGTCCTTCGACCTGATCAACCGCGACATGACCAAGAAGACGATCTCGGCGACGATCAACGAGTGCTACCGCACGCTGGGTCTGAAGCACACGGTCGTGTTCGCCGACCAGCTGATGTACACCGGCTTCGCCTACGCGACCCGCGCCGGCGTCTCGATCGGCGTCGACGACATGGTCGTGCCGGAGCAGAAGGAGAAGATTCTCGGTGGCGCCGAGCGCGAGGTGAAGGAGATCCAGGAGCAGTACGCCTCGGGTCTGGTCACCGACGGCGAGCGCTACAACAAGGTCGTCGACATCTGGTCGCGCACCAACGACCAGGTCGCGAAGGCCATGATGGAGAAGCTCGGCACCGACGAGGTGACCGACCTCAAGGGCCAGAAGGCCCGGCAGAAGTCGTTCAACTCGATCTTCATGATGGCCGATTCCGGCGCGCGCGGCAGCGCGGCGCAGATCCGCCAGCTCGCCGGCATGCGCGGCCTGATGGCCAAGCCCGACGGCTCGATCATCGAGACGCCGATCACGGCGAACTTCCGCGAGGGCCTGAACGTCCTGCAGTACTTCATCTCGACGCACGGCGCGCGCAAGGGCCTGGCGGACACGGCGCTCAAGACCGCGAACTCGGGCTACCTGACCCGCCGGCTGGTCGACGTCTCGCAGGACCTCGTGGTGAACGAGGAGGACTGCGGCACGACCAACGGCCTGTCGATGACGCCGATCGTCGAGGGCGGCGACGTCGTCGAGGGCCTCGGCGAGCGTGTGCTCGGCCGCGTCGTCGCGATCGACCTGCCGCGGCCCGGCTCCGACGAGGTACTGGTCCCGGCCGGCACGCTGCTCGACGAGAAGCTGGTGCGCATGATCGAGCAGGCGGGTGTCGACCAGATCCAGGTCCGCTCGCCGATCACCTGTGCCACCCGCTACGGCGTCTGCTCGCAGTGCTACGGTCGCGACCTGGCGCGCGGCCGGCGCATCAGCATCGGCGAGGCGGTCGGCGTGATCGCCGCGCAGTCGATCGGCGAGCCGGGCACGCAGCTGACGATGCGGACCTTCCACATCGGCGGCGCGGCCTCGCGGGCCGCGGCGGCCTCGAGCGTCGAGGTCAAGTCGAAGGGCATGATCCGCTTTCACAACATCAAGGCGGTGCGCCACGAGAAGGGCCACCTCGTCACGACGTCGCGCTCCGGCGAGCTCGGCGTGGTCGACGACTTCGGCCGCGAGCGCGAGCGGTACAAGATCCCGTACGGCGCGATCATCAACGTCGACGAGAACGCGACTGCGGTTGCCGGCCAGGTCATCGCCCAGTGGGATCCGCACACCCACCCGGTGGTCACCGAGGTCGCGGGCTTCATCAAGTTCCAGGACTTCGTCGACGGCCTGACCGTGACGACGCAGCTGGACGAGATCACGGGCCTCAGCTCGACCGTCGTGCTCGATCCCAAGCAGCGCGGCGCCGGCGGCCGCGACCTGCGACCGGTCGTGAAGCTCGTCAACGCCAAGGGCAAGGAGATCACCTTCGCCCACACCGACATCCCGGCGATCTACGCGCTGCCGGCCGGCGCGCTCGTCAGCCTCGAGGACGGCGCCAAGGTCTCGGTCGGCGACGTCATCGCGCGCATTCCGCAGGAGTCTTCGAAGACCCGCGACATCACCGGCGGTCTGCCGCGCGTCGCGGATCTGTTCGAGGCCAGGAAGCCGAAGGATCCGGCGATCCTCGCCGAGCGCTCGGGTACGGTCTCGTTCGGCAAGGAGACCAAGGGCAAGCGGCGCCTGATCATCACGCCGGAGGCGGGTGACAAGTACGAGGAGCTGATCCCGAAGTGGCGGCACCTCAACGTGTTCGAGGGCGAGTCGGTCGAGAAGGGCGAGGTCATCGCCGACGGCGAGCCGAACCCGCACGACATCCTGCGCCTGCAGGGCGTCGAGGCGCTCGCGAACTACCTCGTCCGCGAGATCCAGGACGTCTACCGCCTGCAGGGTGTGCGCATCAACGACAAGCACATCGAGGTCATCATCCGGCAGATGCTCCGCAAGGCGGAGATCACCGAGCCGGGCGAGTCGGGCCTGCTGCGCGGCGAGCAGCTCGATCGGGCGCGGGTCATGGAACTCAACAACCGCATCGAGAAGGACGACAAGGTCGGGGCCAAGTACGAGCCGCTGCTCCTGGGCATCACCAAGGCCTCGCTGGCGACCGAGTCGTTCATCTCGGCGGCGTCGTTCCAGGAGACCACCCGCGTGCTGACCGAGGCCGCGGTGCGGGGCCTCAAGGACGACCTGCGGGGCCTCAAGGAGAACGTCATCGTGGGCCGCCTGATCCCGGCGGGCACGGGCTTTGCCTACCACGCGGCGCGTCGCCGCCGGCCGGAGGATGAAACCGGCCGCGGCAGCTTCATGGACATGAGCGGCTCCCTGCCCGAGGTCGACGAGGGCGGCGGGAGCGAGAGCGCCGAGGTGCACGCGGCGGAGTAGGGACGAGTCCCAAAATCCCGGCCCGGCGACCCCGCTCAGGGGGTGCCGGACCGGGGCGGACATTGACACTTTGGGACGTAAGACCCTAGAATTCGAAGTCTTTATAGGCCTCGCCCTTGCTATTCAGGGCGCGGCGCAGGACCACTGAACACCGGGCCGCCGCGAGGCGGCCCGCTTTTCTCCGGCGCTAAGTGCCGGTTTGGGCGCAAATTTTCATGGCAACGACCAACCAGCTGATCCGCGACGGCCGCAACGACCCGCCGTTCAAGTCGAAGGTGCCGGCCCTCGGGGCCAGCCCCCAGAAGCGCGGCGTCTGCACGCGCGTGTACACGACCACGCCGAAGAAGCCGAACTCGGCCCTTCGCAAGGTCTGTCGCGTGCGCCTGACGAACGGCTACGAGGTCACGAGCTACATCGGCGGCGAAGGCCACAACCTCCAGGAGCACTCGGTGGTCCTGATCCGCGGCGGCCGCGTCAAGGATCTGCCGGGTGTCCGGTACCACACCGTGCGCGGCACGCTTGACTGCGCCGGCGTTGCCGACCGCAAGCAGAGCCGCTCCAAGTACGGCGCCAAGCGCGCCAAGAAATAATTACAGGTAGCGAGTCATGTCCCGACGTGCACAGGCCCCCACACGTACCGTGCTCCCCGACCCGAAGTTCGGGAGCGAGATGCTCGCCAAGTTCATGAACATGGTCATGGAGCGCGGCAAAAAGTCCGTCGCCGAGACCATCGTCTACGGCGCAATCGAGCGGATCGCGGAGCGCACCAGCCGCCCCGCCGACCAGGCGCTGCAGGTGCTGCAGACGGCACTCGACAACGTCAAGCCGGCGGTCGAGGTCAAGTCGCGTCGCGTCGGCGGCGCCACCTACCAGGTGCCGGTCGAAGTCCGGGCCTCCCGTCGCCAGACGCTGGCGATGCGCTGGGTCATCGAGGCGGCGCGCGCGCGCAGCGAGAAGTCCATGGCGATGCGTCTCGCGCACGAGCTGCTCGAGGCGTCCGAGAACCGCGGTGCCGCGGTGCGCAAGCGTGAAGACACGCACCGCATGGCCGAGGCCAACAAGGCTTTCGCGCACTACCGCTGGTAGCCGCCGGATCCTCGTCCCAAGCGAGTTTCTGATCCGGCGGACCTCAGGTCCGCCGGAGTTTTTCTGGAGTTCGTCAAGTGGCACGCACCACCCCGATTGAGCACTACCGGAACATCGGCATTTCGGCGCACATCGACGCCGGCAAGACGACGACCACTGAGCGCATCCTGTTTTACACGGGCGTCTCGCACAAGATCGGCGAAGTGCACGACGGTGCTGCCGTGATGGACTACATGGAGCAGGAGCAGGAGCGCGGGATCACGATCACCGCAGCCGCGACCACCTGCTTCTGGAAGGGGATGGAAAACAACTTCCCCGTGCACCGCATCAACATCATCGACACGCCGGGGCACGTCGACTTCACGATCGAGGTCGAGCGTTCGCTGCGTGTGCTCGACTCGGCGGTGGCGGTCTACTGCGCGGTGTCGGGCGTGCAGCCGCAGTCCGAGACCGTGTGGCGGCAGATGAACAAGTACGGCGTGCCGCGCCTCGCGTTCGTCAACAAGATGGACCGTGCCGGCGCCAACTTCCTGCGCTGCGTCGAGCAGATCCGCACGCGCCTCAAGGGCAACCCGGTGCCGATCCAGCTGCCGATCGGCGCCGAGGACAGCTTCGTCGGCATCGTCGACCTGATCCGCATGAAGGAGATCTGGTGGGACGACTCGACGCAGGGCACGCGCTTCGAGTACCGCGAGGTCCCGACCGAGATGCTCGATGAGTGCAAGGTGTGGCGCACCAAGCTGATCGAGGCGGCGGCCGAGGGCAGCGAGGAGCTGCTGCAGAAGTACCTCGAGGGCGAGGAACTGTCGGTCGAGGAGATCAAGAAGGGCCTGCGCGCGCGCGCGCTCAAGAACGAGATCTGCCTCGTCACCTGCGGCTCGGCCTTCAAGAACAAGGGCGTGCAGGCGGTGCTCGATGCGGTCATCGAGTTCATGCCGTCGCCGGTCGAGGTGCCGCCGGTCAAGGGCCAGAGCGAGGGCGGCGAGCCGATGACGCGTCAGGCGCTCGACGACGAGCCTTTCTCGGCGCTCGCGTTCAAGATCCTCAATGACCCGTTCGTCGGCAATCTGACGTTCTTCCGCGTCTACTCGGGCGTGCTGAACTCGGGCGACCAGGTGTACGTGCCGGCCAAGAGCCGCAACGAGCGCATCGGGCGGCTGCTGCAGATGCACGCCAGCGAGCGCACCGAGATCAAGGAGGTCCGCGCCGGCGACATCGCCGCGGCCGTCGGCCTCAAGGACGTGACCACCGGCGACACGCTGTCGAATCCGGACAAGGTCATCGTGCTCGAGAAGATGGAATTCCCGGAGCCGGTGATCTCGGTCGCCGTCGAGCCCAAGACCAAGGTCGACCAGGAGAAGATGGGTCTCGCGCTGCAGCGCCTCGCCAAGGAGGACCCGTCGTTCCGCGTCCATACGGACCAGGAGTCGGGCCAGACGATCATCTCCGGCATGGGCGAGCTGCACCTCGAGATCATCGTCGACCGCATGAAGCGGGAGTTCAAGGTCGAGGCCAACGTCGGCAAGCCGCAGGTCGCCTACCGCGAGACCATCCGCGGCACTGTCGAGCAGGAAGGCAAGTTCGTCCGCCAGTCGGGCGGTCGCGGCCAGTACGGCCACGTCTGGCTCAAGATCGAGCCGCTGCAGTCCGGCGCCGGCTACGAGTTCGTCAACGGCGTCGTCGGCGGCTCGGTGCCGAAGGAATTCATCCCGGCCGTCGACAAGGGCATCCGCGAGGCGCTCGAAGGCGGCGTGATCGCCGGCTACCCGATCGTCGACGTCAAGGTGACGCTGTTCGACGGCTCGTACCACGACGTCGACTCGAACGAGATGGCGTTCAAGATTGCGGCCTCGATGGGCTTCAAGGAGGGCTTCAAGAGGGCCCGCCCAGTGCTGCTCGAGCCGATCATGAAGGTCGAGGTCGTGACGCCGGAGGACTACTTCGGCGACATCGTCGGGGACCTCAATCGCCGCCGCGGCCAGATCCTGTCCATGGAAGAGTCGGTCATGGGCAAGGTGGTCACCGCCGAGGTGCCGCTCGCCGAGATGTTCCAGTACTCGACCTCCATGCGCTCGATGAGCCAGGGTCGCGCGAACTACACGATGGAGTTCGGCAAGTACATGGAAGTCCCGAGCCACGTCGCCGACGCGATCATGAAGAAGGCCAGCTGACCCGTCTGCAGGGGCGGCCCTGGGGCCGCCCGTACCGTTTCCGAACCGTTCGTATCCACCCCATCATCCCGCCGAGGTAAGAGTCGTGTCCAAGGAGAAATTCCAGCGTACGAAGCCGCACGTGAACGTGGGGACCATTGGGCACGTGGACCATGGGAAGACGACGCTGACGGCGGCGCTGACCAAGGTGATGGCCGAGAAGCACGGTGGTGAGTTCAAGGCATACGACCAGATTGACAAGGCGCCGGAAGAGAAGGCGCGCGGCATTACGATTTCGACGGCGCACGTTGAGTATCAGAGCCCGCTGCGGCACTACGCGCACGTGGACTGTCCTGGGCACGCGGACTATGTGAAGAACATGATCACGGGTGCGGCGCAGATGGACGGTGCGATTTTGGTGGTATCGGCGGCGGACGGGCCGATGCCGCAGACGCGCGAGCACATTTTGCTGGCGCGCCAGGTGGGCGTGCCGTACATCGTGGTCTACCTGAACAAGGCGGACATGGTGGATGACGCGGAGCTGCTGGAGCTGGTGGAGATGGAGGTTCGCGAGCTGCTGTCGAAGTACGATTTCCCTGGCGACGCGACGCCGATTGTGACGGGATCGGCGCTGAAGGCGCTGGAAGGCGACCAGAGCCCGATCGGTGTGCCGTCGGTGATCAAGCTGGTGGACGAGATGGACCGTTACATCCCGGTGCCGAAGCGGGCGATTGACGGCCCGTTCCTGATGCCGGTGGAGGACGTGTTCTCGATTTCGGGCCGCGGCACGGTGGTGACGGGGCGCATTGAGCGTGGCATCGTCAAGGTGAACGACGAGGTGGAGATTGTGGGGCTTCGTCCGACGACGAAGACGATCTGCACCGGGGTTGAGATGTTCAGGAAGCTCCTGGACGAGGGTCAGGCGGGCGACAACGTGGGTGTGCTCCTGCGCGGCACGAAGCGCGAGGAAGTGGAGCGCGGCCAGGTGCTGGCGAAGCCGGGCTCGATCAACCCGCACACGAAATTCGAGTGTGAGGTGTACGTGCTGACCAAGGAGGAGGGCGGCCGGCACACGCCGTTCTTCAAGGGCTACCGGCCGCAGTTTTACTTCCGCACGACGGACGTGACCGGCAACGTGCAGCTGCCGGAAGGCACCGAGATGGTCATGCCCGGCGACAACATCAAGATGGTGGTTGAGCTGATCAGCCCCATCGCGATGGAGGAAGGGCTGCGCTTCGCGATCCGCGAGGGCGGCAAGACCGTCGGCGCCGGCGTCGTATCGAAGATCCTGCAGTAATCCGCCGGCGGGTCGCGTAGACTGCGCGACCCGCCGACCTTCGGCGGGCAACCCAGGCAGATCCTGAACGTTTCTGCCGCTCTTTGACCAAGAGGTCCTGACATGGCTAACCAGAACATCCGCATCCGGCTGAAGGCCTTCGATCACCGCCTGATCGACAATTCGGCCCGCGAAATCGTCGAAACCGCCAAGCGCACCGGCGCCACGGTCCGCGGCCCGGTGCCGCTGCCGACGAAGATGGAGCGCTTCACGATCCTCGTCTCGCCCCACGGCGACAAGGATGCGCGCGACCAGTACGAGATCCGCACCCACAAGCGGCTGATGGACATCCTGAACCCGACCGACAAGACGGTCGACGCGCTGATGAAGCTCGAGCTTCCGGCCGGCGTGGATGTCCAGATCAAGCTGAACTGACCGGGGTCGGGGCCCCCTACGGGGGCGCGATGCTTGCATCGGCGAAAAAAGCCTACTAACATAGGCGGCTCACTTTGGCTCGCCCTCCCGGGCGCGCCGTCCGAAGGTCGATCCAGACAGCCCGTCGCGGCAAGGGCCGTGACGCCGGCGCGGGGTCGAAACCACGGTCCGGTTACCGGGACGAGCTGATGTGTCAATGACTTATGGATGCCCCCGCGCGCGGTAGACGGCCGCAAGTGGGGGTGGTTGCGAAGTGCCAGCCGCCAATTGCAGCGGGTGGACGTAAAGAGGGAAAGACCCAATGAGCCTGAAGCATGGCTTGGGGCTGGTAGGCCGCAAGCGCGGCATGACGCGCGTCTTTACGGACGCCGGCGAGACGGTGCCGGTCACCGTCATCGAAGCGCTGCCCAACCGCGTAACCCAGATCAAGAGCCCCGAGACCGACGGCTACCGCGCCGTGCAGGTTACGGTCGGCAGCCGGCGCGCGTCGCGCGTCACGAAGGCCGTCGCGGGCCACTACGCCAAGGCCAACGTGGCCCCGGGCGAGTCGCTGATGGAATTCCGCCTCGGCGCGAGCGAGGGCGCGGAGCTCAAGTCCGGCGCCGAGCTCAAGGTCGATATGTTCAGTGCCGGCCAGGTCGTCGATGTCACGGGCACGACGATGGGCAAGGGCTACGCCGGCGTCATGAAGCGCCACAATTTCGCGGGCGGCATGGCCACCCACGGCGCCTCGGTCTCGCATCGCGTGCCCGGTTCGATCGGCCAGCGCCAGACGCCGGGCCGCGTGTTCCAGGGCAAGCGCATGTCGGGCCACATGGGCGTGCAGCGCCGCACCACCGAGAACCTCAAGGTCGTCGAGGTGGACGCCGAGCGCAACCTGCTCCTGATCCGCGGCGCGATCCCGGGCACCGAGGGCGGCACCGTCATCGTGCGCCCGTCGGTCAAGGTCAAGGGCCAGGCGCGTCGCAAGCGCGTCCAGCCGGCCAAGAAGTAAAGCCGAGGCACCCCCATGAAGCTCAAGGTCGTGAATGCCGGGGCAGGCAGCGCCGAAGTCGAGGTGGCCGACGCCACCTTCGCGCGCGAATTCAACGAGTCGCTCGTGCACCAGGTCGTGACGGCGTATATGGCCGGCGGCCGGGCGGGCACGAAGGCGCAGAAGACCCGCGCCGAAGTGCGCGGCGGTGGCCGCAAGCCGCACGCCCAGAAGGGCACGGGCAGCGCGCGCGCCGGCAGCATCCGCAGCCCGATCTGGGTCGGCGGCGGCCGCGCCTTCGCCGCGCGCCCGCGCGACTTCACGCAGAAGGTCAACCGCAAGATGTACCGCGGGGCGCTGCGCTCGATGCTCTCCGAGCTCGCGCGGACCGACCACCTCGTCGTCATCCCGTCGATCGAGCTCGAGGCGCCGAAGACCAAGCTGCTCGCCGTCCGCCTCAAGGACCTCAAGCTCGAGAACGTACTGATCGTCGTCGAGGCCTTCGAGGAGAAACTGTTCCTCGCCGCCCGCAACCTGCCGTCGGTCGAGGTGCTCACCGTCGCGCAGCTCGATCCGGTCAGCCTCGCGCGCCACGACAAGGTCCTGGTGACCGTCGGCGCACTCAAGATGCTCGAGGAGCGACTGGCATGAGCGCAGCCGACACGCCCAAGACCGCGAAGACCGCGAAGACCGCCAAGACGCCGAAGACGCCCAAGACCGCCACGGCCAAGAAGGCTGCGAAAGCTGCCATGAAGGCCGCCGCGCCGCAGGTCGTGAAAGCCGCCATTCAGCCGAGCGAGCGACTGATCAACCTGCTGCTCGCGCCGCACGTGTCGGAGAAGGCCGCGCGGGCCAGCGAGAAGCACAATCAGTACGTGTTCCGCGTCCGCCTCGATGCGTCGAAGCCTGAGATCGCCAAGGCCGTCGAGCTCATGTTCTCGGTCGAAGTCGAGGCCGTCCAGGTCGTCAACGTCGGCGGCAAGAAGAAGCGCTTTGGAGCGTCCTTCGGCCGGCGCTCGGACTGGAAGAAGGCGTACGTGAGCCTCAAGACGGGTCAGACGATTGACCTGAGCGGCACGGCGAAGGCCTGAGCGGCCTCGAGACTGTAAAGGGCAAGAGCCATGGCAATGATCAAAATGAGGCCGACGTCACCGGGCACACGCTTCGTCGTGAAGCCCGACCGTTCGCACCTCCACAAGGGCAAGGGCTTCGCGCCGCTGCTCGTCTCGCAGAACTCGACCGGCGCGCGCAACAGCTCCGGCCGCATCACCACGCGCCACAAGGGCGGTGGTCACAAGCAGAAGTACCGGGTCATCGACTTCCGCCGCGACAAGGACAGCATCGTCGGCGTGGTCGAGCAGCTCGAGTACGACCCGAACCGCACGGCGCACATCGCGCTCGTCCTCTACAAGGACGGCGAGCGCCGCTACATTCTTGCGGCCAAGGGCCTCAAGACCGGCGACGAGGTCGTCTCGGGCGCCGAGGCGCCGATCAAGCCGGGCAACTCCATGCAGCTGCGGCACATCCCGGTCGGCAGCTCGGTCCACAACATCGAACTCAAGCCCGGCAAGGGCGGCCAGATTGCTCGCGCTGCCGGCAATTCGGCGCAGTACACGGCCCGCGAAGGCCTGCACGCGCTCATCCGCCTCAAGTCCGGCGAGATCCGCAAGGTGCACATCGACTGCCGCGCCACGATCGGCGAGGTCGGCAACGACGAGCACAACCTGCGCGTCTACGGCAAGGCCGGCGCGAAGCGCTGGCGCGGCATCCGGCCGACGGTCCGCGGCGTGGTGATGAACCCGGTCGACCACCCGCACGGTGGTGGCGAGGGCAAGTCCGGCCAGGGTAACCCGCACCCGGTGTCGCCGTGGGGCTGGCAGACCAAGGGCAAGAAGACCCGCCACAACAAGCGCACGAGTTCGTCGATCGTGTCGCGCCGCAAGTAAATCGAGGGTCCCAACGTGCCACGTTCACTGAAGAAAGGTCCGTTCGTCGATCTGCCGCTCGCCAAGAAGGTGCAGATCGCGGCCGCGAAGAACGACCGTCGCCCGATCAAGACCTGGTCGCGCCGCTCGATGGTCACGCCGGACATGGTCGGCCTGACGATCGCGGTCCATAACGGCCGCAACCACGTGCCGGTGCTGATGACCGAGAACATGGTGGGCCACAAGCTCGGTGAGTTCGCCCCGACGCGCACCTTCAAGGCGCACGGCGGCGACAAGAAGGCGGCGACGGAGTAAAGCCATGCAGACTTTCGCCAAGCTGCGCCACGCGCGCATCTCCCCGCAGAAGTGCCGCCTCGTGGCGGACGTCGTGCGCGGCAAGCCCGTCGGTCAGGCGCTCGCGATCCTCAAGTTCATGCCGAAGAAGGGCGCCGAGCACGTGCGCAAGGTGCTCGAGTCGGCGATTGCGAACGCCGAGCACAACCACAACGCCGACATCGACGAGCTCAAGGTGTCGCGGATCGAGATCGACACGGCCCCGACGCTGAAGCGCTTCACGGCGCGCGCCAAGGGTCGCGGCAACCGGATCGTGAAGCGCAACAGCCACATCACGGTCTACGTAGCGGATGCGGCCAAGTAGGCCGAGGACTAGACACACATGGGCCAGAAAGTACATCCGACCGGCATCCGCCTTGGCATCACCAAGGACTGGACCTCGAAGTGGTATGCCCACTCGAAGAATTTCGCGGGTCTCGTGCACACCGACCACCTGGTGCGCGAGTTCCTGAAGAAGCGCCTCGCCGAGGCCTCGGTCAGCCGCATCCAGATCGAGCGCGCCGCGCGCCGCGTTAACATCACGATCCACACGGCACGGCCGGGCATCGTGATCGGCAAGAAGGGCGAGGACATCGAGAAGGTGCGCGCCGAAGTCGCGCGCCGCCTGAAGCTGCCGGTGCAGGACGTGCGCCTCAACATCGCCGAGATCCGCAAGCCCGAGCTCGATGCGCAGCTGGTCGCCGAGGGCATCGCGCAGCAGATCGAGAAGCGCGTCATGTTCCGCCGCGCGATGAAGCGCGCCGTGACCAACACGATGCGCAGCGGCGCGCTCGGCATCAAGGTCCGCGCGTCGGGCCGCCTGAACGGCGCCGAGATCGCGCGCACCGAGTGGAGCCGCGAGGGCCGGATCCCGCTGCACACCTTCCGTGCGGACATCGACTACGGCCTCGCCGAAGCGCGCACGACCTACGGCGTCATCGGCGTCAAGGTCTGGATCTTCAAGGGCGAGGTGTTCGACAAGGCCACGCTCGAGGCGGAGGCCGCGGACGCCGCCGCCATCGCCGCCGCGCAGCCCGAGTCGGCACCGGCCGTCTAAGCCCGCGAACCGGAATTACGACCATGATGCAGCCAAAGCGAACCAAGTATCGCAAGCAGTTCAAGGGCTCGAACTCGGGCGCCGCCTACCGTGGCAGCACCGTCGCGTTCGGCACCTATGCGCTCAAGGCGACCGACCGCGGCCGGATGACCGCCCGCGAGATCGAGGCCGCCCGGCGTGCGATGACGCGCTACGTCAAGCGCGGTGGCCAGATCTGGATTCGCGTGTTCCCGGACATCCCGGTGACGGCGAAGCCGCTCGAGGTACGTATGGGCAGCGGCAAGGGCAATGTCGAGTTTTGGGTCGCGCGGGTACTGCCGGGCAAGGTGCTGTTCGAGATGGAGGGAATCAGCGAGACCGACGCGCGCGAGGCCTTCCGGCTCGCCGCCTCCAAGCTGTCGCTGCCGACCGTGTTCGTGAAGCGCCAGGTGCGCTGAGCCGGATGCACGAGGAACGCTCATGAGCTTCAAGGATATCGTCAAGCGCACGCCGGCCGAGCTGCAGGAAGAACTCCTGAAGCTGCGCCGCGAGCAGTTCAACCTGCGGATGGCGTCGGCCGCCGGCCAGCCCGCCAAGCCCGACCAGTTCGGCAAGGTCAAGAAGAGCATCGCGCGCGTGAAGACGGCGCTCAGCCAGCAGCGCCTTGGAGGTAAGGTCTGATGTCCACAGAGATTTCCACTGGGACGCCGGCGGCCAAAGCCGAGCACACCCTTACCGGCCGCGTGACGAGCACCAAGATGGACAAGACCATCGCGGTGTCCATCGAGCGCCTGGTCAAGCACTCGAGCTACGGCAAGTACGTGCGGCGCACGACGAAGCTGCTGGCGCACGACGAGAAGAACGAGTGCAAGGAAGGCGACATGGTCGCGATCGCGCCGTGCCGCCCGTTGTCTCGGCGCAAGAGCTGGACGCTCGTGCGCGTGGTCGAGCGCGGCGCTCGCTGAAGAATTAAGGGGATACCGACATGATTCAGATGCGGACCCTGCTCGCGGCAGCCGACAACAGCGGCGCACGCAGCCTGATGTGCATCAAGGTGCTGGGCGGCTCGAAGCGGCGCTACGCGAGCGTCGGCGACGTGATCAAGGTTAGCGTCAAGGACGCGATCCCGCGCGGCAAGGTCAAGAAGGGCGAGGTCTACGACGCGGTCGTCGTGCGGACCCGCCACGGCGTACGGCGGGCCGACGGCTCGCTGATCCGCTTCGACGGCAACGCCGCGGTGCTGTTGACGAACAAGCTCGAGCCGATCGGCACCCGTATCTTCGGGCCCGTGACGCGCGAGCTCCGCACCGCGCAGTTCATGAAGATCATCTCTCTCGCGCCCGAGGTCCTGTAAGGGACGCTCGGCATAGAGACGGGGACAGACATGCATCGAATCCGCAAAGGCGACCAGGTCATCGTGACGATCGGGCGCGACAAGGGCCGGCAGGGCACCGTGATCCGCGTGCTCGACGACGAGCACGTCGTCGTCGAGAACGTCAACATGGTGAAGAAGCACCAGAAGCCGAATCCGCAGCAGGGCGCACCCGGCGGCATCGTGCAGAAGGAGGCGCCGATCCACATCTCGAACGTGATGTTGTTCAACCCGGCGACCAAGAAGGGCGACCGCATCGGCTTCAAGAAGCTCGACGATGGCCGCAAGGTGCGCGTCTTCAAGTCGAACGGCGAGGTCATCGACGCCTGAGCGTCGGACCTTACCCAACCGGACACAGGACCCGAGCATCATGACCAGGCTTCAGAAGCACTACCAGGCTGTAGTCGTGCCCCAGCTGATGAAGGAGCTGGGCCTCAAGAACCCCATGCAGGTACCGCGGATCGAGAAGATCACGGTCAACATGGGCGTCGGCGAGGCTGTGGCGGACAAGAAGCTGATCGACAACGCCGTCGGCGACCTCGTCAAGATCACCGGCCAGAAGCCGCTGATCTGCAAGTCGAAGAAGTCGATCGCGACGTTCAAGCTGCGCGCCGGACTCGCGATCGGCGCCAAGGTCACGCTGCGCGGCGCACGCATGTACGAGTTCCTGGATCGCCTGATCAGCATCGCGATGCCGCGGATCCGCGACTTCCGCGGCGTGTCGGCGCGCGCCTTCGACGGCCGTGGCAACTACAACTTCGGCGTCAAGGAACAGATTATTTTCCCCGAGATCCAGTACGACCAGGTCGACAAGGTCCGGGGTATGGACATCACGATCACGACGACGGCGATGGACGACAAGGCGGGCAAGGCCCTGCTGAGCGCGTTCAGCTTTCCGTTCCGCAAGTAAGTCGCAAGCAGTCTGCAAAGGTAACGGCAATGGCCAAGACCAACATGCTCGAGCGCGAGAAGCGCCGCGAGGCTCTCGCCAAGAAGCACGCCGCCAAGCGCGCGAAGCTCCGGGCGATCATCCGCGATCCGAAGAGCTCGCATGAACAGCGCGACGCTGCTCAGGAGAGCCTGCAGAAGATGCCCCGCGATTCGAACCCGAACCGTCAGCGCAACCGCTGCTCGGTCACGGGGCGCTCGCGCGGCGTCTACCGGAAATTCGGTCTGGCGCGCACCAAGCTGCGCGAGGCCACTATGAAGGGCGAGATTCCCGGTTTGCGCAAGGCGAGCTGGTGAGGGTGCATAGATGAGCATGACCGACCCGATTGCCGACCTGATCACGCGTATTCGCAACGGCCAGGCCGCGAAGAAGAGCGAGATCAGCTGCTCGAGCTCCAAGCTCAAGGTCTCGATCGCGCAGGTGCTGCGCGACGAAGGCTACGTGGCGGGCTTCACGACCAGCAGCGAGGGTGGCAAGACCACGCTGACCGTGCAGCTCAAGTACCACGAGGGCCGCCCGGTCATCGACCGCATCGAGCGCGTCAGCCGCCCGGGACTGCGGTCCTACCGCGGCAAGGCAGCGCTGCCGAAGGTGCTCGGCGGCCTCGGCATCGCGATTGTTTCGACCTCGCAGGGTGTCATGACGGACCGCCAGGCGCGCCGCGTCGGCCAGGGCGGCGAAGTCCTGTGCGTGGTTTCGTAGAGGATCGACCATGTCCAGAGTTGCAAAGAAACCCGTTCCGCTGCCGCAGGGCGTGACCGCGACCGTCGCGGCCGACGCCGTGACGCTGAAGGGTGCCAAGGGCTCGCTGTCGCTCAAGCTGGTCAGCGGCGTGTCGGTCGCGCAGGACAAGCAGACGCTTACGGTGCAGGCCGGCGCCGCCGAGCTCGACGCGATCGCCGGCTCGACGCGGGCGCACCTGGCGAACATGGCCACCGGCGTCAGCACGGGCTATGACCGCAAGCTCGAGCTGGTCGGCGTCGGTTACCGCGCCGCCGTGCAGGGCAAGACGCTGAACCTGACGCTGGGCTTCTCGCATCCGGTGGTGTTCGCGGTGCCCGAGGGCATCACGATCGAGACGCCGAGCCAGACGGAGATCATCGTCAAGGGCGTGGACCGCCAGCTGGTGGGCCAGGTCGCGGCGGTGATTCGCGGCTTCCGCCCGCCCGAGCCGTACAAGGGCAAGGGTGTCCGCTACGCGGGCGAGAAGATCGAACTCAAGGAAGCCAAGAAGAAGTAGGCCGCCATGAAGAAGATCATCGACAAAAAGTCTCAGCGCCTGCGGCGTGCCACCCGTACCCGGGCCAAGATCCGCGAGCTGCGCGTTGCGCGCCTCACGGTGCACCGCACGCCGCGCCACATGTACGCGCAGATCATCGACGCCGATGGCGGCAAGGTGCTGGTGAGCGCCTCGACCGTGCAGGACGCCGTCAAGGGCGATCTCAAGTCCACCGGCAACGTCGCGGCGGCGGTGGCAGTGGGCAAGGCGATCGCCGAGCGCGCCAAGGCCGCCGGCATCACGACGGTTGCGTTCGACCGCGCGGGCTTCCGCTATCACGGCCGCGTCAAGGCGCTGGCCGATGCTGCCCGCGAGGGCGGGCTCGTTTTCTAGGCACGATTTCCAGGCAGGGATCCAACCATGGCGAGACCCGAAAAGACGGCCAGCGGCGACGACCTGATCGAGAAGCTGGTCGCGGTCAACCGGACGGCGAAAGTCGTCAAGGGCGGCCGGCAGTTCGGCTTCACGGCGCTGACCGTGGTCGGCGACGGTGCCGGCCGCGTCGGCTTCGGTTACGGCAAGGCCCGCGAGGTGCCGACCGCGATCGCGAAGGCGATGCAGCAGGCGCGCAAGAACATGCTGAGCGTGCCGCTGCGCGAGGACTCGATCCACTACGCGGTCAAGGGAGCGCACGGTACGACGCGTGTGTACATGCAGCCCGCCTCGGGCGGTACCGGCGTCATCGCCGGCGGCGGCATGCGCGCAGTGTTCGAGTGTGCGGGCGTGCGCAACGTGCTTGCCAAGAGCTACGGTTCGCGTAACCCGATCAACGTCGTGCGCGCGACGTTCAATGCGCTGTCGCGCATTGCGTCACCCGACACCATCGCCGCCAAGCGCGGCAAGACGGTCGAAGAGATCCTGGCCTGAGGCCGGGGACTCGCTGCAAGGAACCGAGCATGAGCGGCAACATCAAAGTCACGCAGAAGCGGAGCACCGCCGGGCAGCTGAAGAACATCCAGGCGTCGGTGCGCGGGCTCGGCCTGCGTCGCATCGGCCACTCGGTGGTCGTGCTCGACACCGCGCCGAACCGCGGGATGATCAACGCGGCTTCGCACCTGCTCGCGGTCGAGAAGGCCTGAGGACTCAAGCGTCATGAAACTCAATTCCATGAGCCCCGCCGAGGGCAGCAAGAAGACGCATCGGCGCGTTGGCCGCGGCGCGTCCGCCGGCCAGGGCAAGACCTGCGGCCGCGGCGTCAAGGGGCAGCGGGCCCGCAAGGGCGGCTACCACAAGGTCGGCTTCGAGGGCGGCCAGATGCCGCTGCAGCGCCGCTTGCCGAAGATGGGCTTCCGCTCGAAGGTCAAGCCGACCCGTGGCGAGATCACCCTCGAGACGCTCGGCAAGATCGCCGCCAAGAACGGCGGCGCCGTCGACCTCGCCATGCTGAAAGCGGCGAGCGCGGTCCCGGCCGGCATCGAGAAGGTCAAGGTCATCCTGTCGGGCAGCGTCACCGCCGCCGTCGTCGTCCGCGGCCTCGCCGCGACGAAGGGCGCGCGCGCGGCGATCGAGGCGGCCGGCGGCCGCATCGAGTAACGGACAGTGGTCGCTACGGGACAAAATCCGATGGCCGGGCTCGGGGACGCAACGCGTTTCACCGAGATTCGGCAGCGCCTGCTGTTCCTGCTCGGCGGCCTGATCGTCTATCGCATCGGCACCTTCATCCCGACGCCGGGCATCGATCCGATCGCGCTCGCCAAGTTCTTCCAGGAGCAGGAGGGCACGATCCTCGGGCTCTTCAACATGTTCTCCGGCGGCGCGCTGTCGCGGCTGTCGATCTTCGCGCTCGGCGTGATGCCGTACATCTCGGCCTCGATCATCATCCAGATGGTCGCCGTCGTGTACCCGCCGTGGGCGGAGCTGCGCAAGGAAGGCGAGGCCGGCCGGCGCAAGATCACGCAGTGGACGCGCTACGGCACGATCTTCCTCGCGATCTTCCAGGGCATGGGTGCGTCGTACGCGTTCCAGAACCAGGGCGTCGTCCTCAATCCGGGCTGGTACTTCATCATCGTCGCGACCATCACGCTGACGACCGGCACGCTGTTCCTGATGTGGCTCGGCGAGCAGATCACCGAGCGCGGCATCGGCAACGGCATCTCGATGATCATCCTGTCGGGCATCATCGCCGGGCTGCCGGCGGCGCTCGGCAACACGTTCTCGCAGATCAACAATGGCGAGATGAACCCGGCGTTCGCGATCATCCTCGCCATCGTCGTGCTCGGCGTGACGTTCTTCGTTGTTCGCGTCGAGAGCGGCCAGCGGCGCATTGCGGTCAACTACGCCAAGCGCATGGTCGGCCGGCGCATGGTGGCGGGCCAGTCGAGCCACCTGCCGTTCAAGCTCAACATGTCGGGCGTCATCCCGCCGATCTTCGCCTCGTCGCTGCTGCTGTTTCCGGCGACGCTCGCCAACTTCGCCGGCACCGGCGCTGGCGAGGGCGGCATCGGCGGCGGCCTGAAGACGTTCATGCAGAACCTGGCCGCCTCGCTCGGCTACGGCCAGCCGCTGCACATGCTGCTGTACAGCGCGCTGATCGTGTTCTTCTGCTTCTTCTACACCGGCCTCGTGTTCAACTCGCGCGAGACCGCGGACAACCTCAAGAAGGCCGGCGCCTTCATCCCCGGCATCCGGCCGGGGCAGCAGACCGGCGAGTACATCGACCGGGTGCTGACGCGCCTGACGCTGTGGGGTGCGGGCGTACGTGACGCTGGTGTGCCTGCTGCCCGAATTCCTGATTTCGTGGGGCAATGTGCCGTTCTATTTCGGCGGCACGTCGCTGCTGATCATCGTGGTCGTCGTCATGGACTTCATCGCCCAGCTGAACGCCCACATGATGTCGCACCAGTACGAAGGTCTGATCAAGAAAGCCAACCTGCGCGGCGCGGGCCGTCCGGGTCCGTCGCGCTGAGCGGCGGCCAAGTGGCGTCTATCCGAGGTTCCCGTCCATGAAAGTTCGTCCCTCCGTCAAGAAGATCTGCAAGAACTGCAAAGTCGTGCGCCGTCGCGGCATCGTCTACATCATTTGCTCGGATGCCCGCCACAAGCAGCGGCAGGGCTGAGGCGGCCCGGGCCTGCGGGCGCGGGAACGGCGGGTCGTCCGAGGACGGCCGGCGGTTCCCCCCGGGGTCCGGCGGCGGCGACCACCGCCGAGGAAGTTGAGAGAAATCGGTTTTTTTGCTAAAGTACTGAACTTTTCCCAGAGCTTTTCCAGGGCAGCACATGGCGCGTATTGCCGGCATCAACATCCCGATGAACAAGCACATTGTCATCGGGCTGACCCATATCTTCGGCGTCGGTCGCACGACCGCGGCCAAGGCCTGCGAGGCCACGGGCATCGCGCCGACCACGAAGACCAAGGACCTCACCGAGGCCGAGGTCGCGGCGCTGCGCTCGTTCCTGTCGCGCGTTGACGGTCGAAGGCGACCTGCGCCGCGAAACGGCGATGAACATCAAGCGCCTGATGGACATGGGCTCGTATCGCGGCATCCGCCATCGCAAGGGCCTGCCGATGCGCGGCCAGCGTACCCGCACCAATGCGCGCACCCGCAAGGGCCCGCGCAAGCAGGCGGTCAAGCTGAACGCACCCCCGGGCAAGGTCTGAGCCTCTTTAATTAGGAACACTCGCGAATGGCCGAACAGAAGCAGCAGCAGGGCGCAGGCGCCGGTGGCGACAAGAAGGCGCCGCGCGTCAAGAAGGCGCGTCGCCAGGTCAGCGACGCCGTGGCGCACGTGCACGCGTCGTTCAACAACACGATCATCACGATCACCGACCGGCAGGGCAACGTCGCTGTCCTGGGCGACATCGGGCGGCTGCGGCTTCCGCGGTTCGCGCAAGAGCACGCCGTTCGCCGCGCAGGTCGCCGCCGAGAAGGCCGGCGTCGCGGCGCAGGAATACGGCGTGAGAACGTCGAGGTGCAGGTCAAGGGCCCGGGCCCGGGCCGCGAGTCGGCGGTGCGTGCGCTGAACGCCTGCGGACTCAAGATCACGAGCATCGCGGACGTGACGCCGATTCCGCACAACGGCTGCCGCCCGCCCAAGAAGCGGCGCGTCTGACCGGCGCTGCACGCGACCGAATTCGAGGAACGCAATGGCAAGGTATCTTGGACCCAAGTGCAAACTCTCGCGCCGCGAGGGCACCGACCTCTTCCTGAAGAGCGGCGTCAAGTCGCTCGAGTCGAAGTGCAAGCTCGAGGTGCCGCCCGGCGGCATCAAGGGCGAGCGCAAGCAGCGGCTGTCGGACTACGGCGTGCAGCTGCGCGAGAAGCAGAAGCTGCGCCGCATGTACGGCGTGCTCGAGCGCCAGTTCCGCAACTACTACCATGCAGGCCGCTGGTCGTCCGGGCGCGACCGGCGAGAACCTGCTGAAGTCGCTCGAGCGCCGCCTCGACAACGTCGTCTACCGCATGGGCTTCGCCTCGACCCGTGCCGAGGCCCGCCAGCTCGTGTCCCACAAGGGCATCCACGTCAACGGCAAGGTCGTGAACATCCCGTCGTACCAGTGCAGCGCGGGCGACACGATCGAAGTGCGCGAGCACGCCAAGAAGCAGCAGCGCATCGCAGGCGCGCTCGCGATCGCCGCGCGGCCGGCTTCCCCGACTGGGTGCTGGTCGACGAGAAGAAGATGACGGGCACGTTGAAGTCGATTCCGGATCGTGACGAGATCCTGCCCGACATCAACGAGAACCTCGTCGTCGAGTTGTACTCGAAGTAATCGGACCCCTGGCCCGCCGGATCCACCGGCGGGCCGCAGTTTCAGACCCAGGTGCCGCACATGCAGGGATCAGTCGCTGAGTTTCTGAAGCCCCGCGTCGTCAAGGTGACCGAGCAGGGCCCCCGGCACGCGCGCGTCGTCATCGAGCCGTTCGAGCGCGGCTTCGGCCACACGCTCGGCAACGCGCTGCGGCGCGTGCTGCTGTCGTCGCTGCCTGGCGCGGCGATCACCGAGGTCGAGATCGACGGCGTGCTGCACGAGTACACCTCGATCGAGGGCGTGCAGGAGGACGTCGTCGACGTGCTGCTGAACCTCAAGCAGGTGGCGGTGCGCATGCACGCGCGCGACGAGTCGGAGCTGCGGCTCGTCAAGAAGGGCCCGGGCCCGGTCCGCGCCGGCGACATCCAGGGTGACCACGACGTCGAGATCCTGAACCCCGAGCTCGTGATCGCCAACCTGACCAAGGCCGGCGAGCTCAACATGACGCTCAAGATCGAGCGCGGCCGCGGCTATCGTCCGGCCGTCGCGCGCGGCTTCGAGGAGCAGACCCGCCCGATCGGCCGCCTGCAGCTCGATGCCTCGTTCTCGCCCGGTTCGCCGCGTGACCTACAACGTCGAGTCGGCCCGCGTCGAGCAGCGCACCGACCTCGACAAGCTGATCATCGACATCGAGACCAACGGCACGATCGATCCGGAGGAGGCGATCCGCCGCGCCGGCGCGATCCTCAAGGACCAGCTGTCGGTGTTCGTCGACCTGCAGGGCCAGGAAGAGGGCGCCGCGAAGACCGTCGAGACGCAGTTCGATCCGATCCTGCTGCGGCCGGTCGACGAGCTCGAGCTCACGGTGCGCAGCGCGAACTGCCTCAAGGCGGAGAACATCCACTACATCGGCGATCTGGTGCAGCGCACCGAGGTCGAGCTGCTGCGCACGCCGAACCTCGGCAAGAAGTCGCTCACCGAGATCAAGGAAGTGCTCGAGAGCCACGGCCTGTCGCTCGGCATGCGGCTCGAGGGCTGGCCGCCGCCGACCCTGCGGCGCGAAGACGAATACAAGACGGCCTGACGCACGCGTCTGGTCCTAAGCGGATATAGAACTCTATGCGTCATCACCTTTCCGGTCGCCAGCTGTCGCGCAACACTTCGCACCGCCACGCGCTCATGCGCAATCTCGCGGTCGCGCTGTTGCGCTACGAGACCATCCGGACGACGGTGCCGAAGGCCAAGGAACTGCGCCGCGTCGTCGAGCCGATCATCACGCTCGGCAAGTCCGACAGCATCGCCGCGCGCCGTCGCGCCTTCGCGCAGCTGCGCGACGAGGCGCTGGTCGAGAAGCTGTTCACCGACGTCGGTCCGCGCTTCAAGGCACGCGCCGGCGGCTACACGCGGATCCTGAAGATGGAGCCGCGGCCGGGTGACTCGGCGCCGATGGCGCTGGTGGCGCTCGTCGACAAGGCCGTGGCCAAGACCGAGGCCGCGCCGGTGCCGGAGGCCAAGCCCGCCAAGCGTTCGCGCAAGGCGGCCCCGGCTGCGGAGGCCGAGGCGGCGCCTGCCGAGAAGAAGCCGCGTCGCAAGAAGGCGGCGGCTTGAGCGGCAACGATTAGTCCGGCGAATTCCGGTGGCTCCACGCGAGCACCGGGTCGCCATAGTAGTAGGCCGGGGTAACCCCCCGGCCTTTTTTTATCAGGGCCGGTAGCGCAGCCGCGTCCCGATCCGCACCGACATTTCGATCTCGGCAGGATCGAGCTCGACCGGGAACAGCACGCCCGAGACGTGTGCCGCGTGCAGGCTGGCACCCTCGAGCCGGCACTTGGAGAGGTTGAGGCCGCGCAAATCGGCCTGCCGCAGATAGGCGTTCGACAGGTCGAGGCCGCCGCCGACGTCGAGTTCGCGCAGGTCCAGGCCGCGGAAGTTGCAGCCCCTGAGGTCGAACTTCTCGCCGGCGGCTTTGCGGCGGTTGAACTCCTCAACCCGGCCCTCGCGGATCAGCAGATACATCGGGTCGGCGCTGAGCCGGGGTTTCTCGTCGGGCATCGGCAGCTCCTTGTCGGGCTCTCGGGCGTCAGGCGTCCAGCGCCGTGAACGCGGACCGGGTCAGGTTTTCGGGGCCGGCGGCGGTCGCGACGACGTCGTCTTCGATGCGCACGCCGCCATACGGCGCGAGGTCGGCCACGGTATCCCAGTCGATGCTGCGGCCGCGGCCGTCCTGCCGCGCGCGGTCGAGCAGCAGGTCGATGAAGTAGACGCCCGGCTCGATCGTGACGACGGTCCCGGCCTCGAGGCGCCGCGTCAGGCGCAGGTACGGATGGCGGGGGGGCGGCGGCACGCTCCCGCCTTCGGCGGCCGCCTGGTGGCCGCCGACGTCGTGCACCTGCAGGCCCAGCAGGTGGCCGACACCGTGCGGGAAGAACACGCTCGTCACGTCGGTCTCGACGGCGGCGTCGGCGGTGCAGGTGACGATGCCCTGTTCCACCAGCAGCTCGGCGACCAGCCGGTGCGCCGCGAGGTGGATGTCGGGGTAGGGCACGCCGGGCTGCACCATGGCGCAGAGCCGCAATTCCAGCGCCTCGACGCCGGCCACGAGGTCGGCAAAGGGGCTCGTGGCGGCGGCGTGGGTACGGGTGATGTCGCAGGCATAGCCGCGGAACTGCGCCCCGGCGTCGATCAGCATCGAGCGGCGGACGGGCGGGTTCGAGCGCTTGAGATCCGTGTAATGCAGGATCGCGGCGCCCTCGTTCAGCGCAATGATGTTCGGGTACGGCAGCTCCGCCTCGGTGTGCCCGGTCGCTTCGAGGTAGGCGAGGTGGATCTCGTATTCGCTCGCGCCGGCCACGAAGGCCGCTGCCGCCGCCTGGTGGGCGCGCGCGCCCGCCGCGGCCGCGCGCCGCATGCACGCCAGCTCGTAGGCGGTCTTGGTGGCGCGCGCGAAATGCAGGCGGTTGACGAGTGCCGGCGGGTTGAACGCCGCGAAGCCCCACTCCTCGCTGCCGGCGAACGGCTCGCCGACATACACCGCCCCGCCCGGCACCTGGCCGCGCGCCTCGGCGGAGTTGCGCAGCACCCGGACCTCAAACGACTCGAGCCAGGCCCCGGTCGGCAGCGCCGGAGGCTTGTGCCAGTAGTCCTCGGGCTGGTGAAACAGCAGCGTCGGCCGGCGGCCGGGGCTGTAGACGACGAACGATCCTGGTGCATCGAGTACGGGTGCCCAGGCCTTGAAGTGTGGGTTGACGACGAAGGGGTCCGGCTGGTCGTCGAGGAAGCGGAGTTTCGCGAAGCCCGCCCCGACGACGAGCGCGCCGGCGCCGGCGGCGGCGAGTGCCCGCCCGGTCGTGGCGGCGAGCTCGGCCAGATGGGCCGGGAACAAAGCGTCGAGAGCGTCGGGCGTGGCCATCGTTGTTCCCCCCCCGCGGACAGGCCGAATCTGGCCGTCCACAGCGCGCGAGTTTAGACGGGCCCGACGGGCGAGCGCCACGGCCAAACTTTGCGCGCATTGGGCCCGAAAGCCTGTACAATCGCACGCCGTGGACCGGGACGGGCCTTCAGATCCGCCGCCAGCCCGGCCGCGATTTCTAACCACACCTGGAATTTGGGGTATCGACAGATGAACGTGAAAATCGCCCTTGGCGCTGGCGCTCTGGCGCTGGTGCTCGCCGCTTGCGGCGGCAAGAAGGAAGAGGCCCCGGCTCCGGCGGCCGCTCCTGCTCCCGCTGCCGAAAGTGCCGCTCCGGCCGCTGCTCCGGCCGCTGCTCCGGCTGCCGATGCCGCCGCTCCGGCTGCGGGTGCTGCCCCGGCTGCTGCCCCGGCCGAAGCGCCGAAGGAAGCTCCGAAGCAGTAATCGCGACGCGCAAGCGTTTGCGATGTGAACCGGGCCGGGTCCCCAGCTGTGCTGGTGGGTCCGCCCGGTTTTTTAATCTGCGGGGGCCGCGTGTTGCCCGCCTCAGGTGAAGCGTCCCGATGAGCGTCACGCTACGCGACGCCAAGAGGTCCGACGAGGACCAGCTCTGGATCCAGAGCATCTATCCCGAGTACCTCGACGAGCTCGCTGAGGTGTCGCGTTCGGGAACCGGCGTGTTCCCGGTGCTCGGCGAGCACGGTGCCCGTCACGCGGAGCTGCTCGCCCGGTGGTTCCGCGATGATCGTTCCCATCCGCTGCTGATTCTCGACAGCGGCCGGGCGTCGGGTTTCGCACTGGTGGCCCGACCGCCGGCCATCCCGGCCGCCGCCAACGCCGCCGAGTACCGCATGGCCGAGTTCTACGTCCGGCGCACCTGCCGGCGGCGGGGCGTGGGCCGTGTGGCGGCGGGCCTGATCTTCAGCCGCTTTGCGGGGCGCTGGGAGATCGTCGAAGCCACCGCGAACGACCACGCCGTCCGCTTCTGGCGCCGCACTGTCATGGAATACACGCGCGGTCACTACGACGAGCGCGTCCGCGACGGCGAGGTTCGCCAGCGCTTCCAGACCAGCAACTCTCCGGGCCTCGGCCGCGCCTGACGCCGCGCTGCGGCACGGTCAGGCAGGCCCGCGGAACTTCGGCCCCGCGGAATGGCCGCGCGGCGCTCTCCGGGCCCCTCTCAAGATCCACAGCCGCCGGACGATAGGTCCGGTGCGACAGTGAGCTTTTCCAGGACGCTGCCGGTCGCCCGCGCGGTCAGGAACGCCGGCGCGTTTCGCCGCTGCCGGCACGGCGCGGGCCCGGGGGCCCTACGCGCCCGCGGCCCTGCACCGGCAGGAGGCCGTGCGCGCTTGAGGGAAATCCTCAATGCCGGGGAAGTGAGCGCCAATTCTCGCTTTTGGCCCGCTCGCCGCTGTGACTTGACTCAATTTCCCACCGGCCGCGCCGATTATCGGTGCGCGGGCCGGTTTAACGGACGGAGCAGACGCGTATGGCAGGCGTAATTCTGGCGGTCGATGACTCCGCCTCGATGCGGCAGATGGTGAATTTCACCCTCAAAGGCGCCGGCTACGAGGTCGTGCAGGCCATCGACGGCGTCGAGGCACTCGAATACGCACGCCAGCACAGCGTCGACCTCGTGCTGACCGAC
The DNA here is from genome assembly GCA_963727685.1 of uncultured Pseudomonadota bacterium. GTDB lineage: Bacteria > Pseudomonadota > Gammaproteobacteria > Steroidobacterales > Steroidobacteraceae > CAIKZZ01. Next base: position 238,026 of record CAVSGY010000009.1, on the reverse strand, counting down.
GTGAACATGCCGCGCATGGACGGCATCACGCTGGTGAAGGAGCTGCGGGCGCTGCCGGGGTACCGCTATACGCCGATGCTCGTTCTGACGACGGAGTCGAGCCAGGACAAGAAGATGCAGGGCAAGCAGGCCGGCGCGACCGGCTGGATCGTCAAGCCCTTCAACCCGGATCAGCTGCTCGCGACGATCGCGCGCGTACTTTAGATCGGGCATTCGCAAGGGGAACGCGATGTCTCTCGATTTGGAAATGGAGGAAATCCACAAGATTTTCTTCGAGGAAAGCTTCGAAGGCCTCGACGTCATGGAGTCGAGCCTGCTGAATCTGGACATCAACGCCGACCGCGAGACCATCGCGACGATCTTCCGTGCCGCGCACTCGATCAAGGGCGGTGCGGCGACCTTCGGCTTCATGGAGGTGTCGAATTTCACGCATGGCGTCGAGACGCTGCTCGACGAGATGCGCAACGGCAAGCGGCCGGTGACGCCGGACGCGATCCAGCTCCTGCTGCAGTCCGTCGACGGCTTGCGCGAGATGGTCAAGGCCGTGCAGGCCAAGCAGGCGATCGACGCTAAGCGGATTGCGCTGCTCGCCGATGAGATCGCCCAGCTGCTCGCGCGCCATCCCGGCCAGACGGCCGCCGCGCCGGTGGCCCCGGCCGCCGCGATCACGCCGCCTGCCGCCGCTACGCCCGCCGCGCCGGCGGCGCCAGCGGCTACCGCCTCCGGCGCGGCGCCCGAGTTCCTCGCTGGCGGGCCGGGCTGGGTCATCGAGTTCCAGCCGCACCGCGACATGCTGAAGACCAACAACGAGCCGCTGCGGATGTTCGCCGAGCTCGAGCGTCTCGGCGCACTCAACGCGGTCGCCGACGTCGGCGAGTTGCCGGCGCTCGGCGACCTGCAGCCCGACGCCTGCTACCTGCGCTGGCGGCTCGAGCTGGCGGGGACGATCGACAAGCGGGCGATCGAGGACGTGTTCGACTGGGTCGACGCCAACAGCACGATCAGCTACCAGCACTATGCCGGTGGCGGCGCGGCGCAGGTGGCCGTCGCGACGCTGCTGACGCCGGAGACGGGGGTCGCCGTGCACGCTGAGGGGCCGCCGCCGGCCCAGCTCCCGGCCGCCGCCGCGGAGACCCCGGTCGCGCCGGCGCTGCCGCTCGCGGCGCAGCCCGCGGCCACGGCGGCGCACAAAGGCGGCGCGCCCGACGCGGGCTCCATCCGCGTCTCGACGACCAAGGTCGATCACCTGATTAACCTGGTCGGCGAGCTCGTGATCACCCAGTCGATGCTGTCGCGCTTCGCCGATGGCTGCTCGCCGGACGAGCTCGAGAAGCTCCGCGAGGGGCTGACGCAGCTGACGCGCAACACCCGCGAGCTGCAGGAAAGCGTCATGCAGATCCGCATGCTGCCGATCAGCTTCGCATTCAACCGCTTCCCGCGCCTGGTCCACGACCTGTCGCGCAAGCTCGGCAAGAAGGTCGAGCTCAAGCTGTCCGGCGAGGGCACCGAGCTCGACAAGACGGTGCTCGAGAAGATCGCCGATCCGCTCGTGCACCTCGTCCGCAACGCGCTCGACCACGGGCTCGAGACGCCGGAAGTGCGCCTCGCCGCCGGCAAGCAGGAGACCGGCACAATCGAGCTCGCCGCCTTCCATGAGGGCGGCAACATCATCATCGAGGTCAAGGACGACGGTGGCGGGCTGCCCAGGGCCAAGATCCTGCAGCGCGCGCGCGAGCGCGGGCTGGTCGCGGCCGACGCCGAGCTGACCGACGACCAGATCCACAACCTGATCTTCGCCGCCGGCTTCTCGACCGCCGATACGATCAGCGACGTCTCCGGCCGCGGCGTCGGCATGGACGTCGTGCGCCGGAACATCCAGGACCTCGGCGGCGTGGTGCAGATCTCCTCGGCGGAAGGCCGCGGCAGCACGATCCGCATCCGCTTGCCGCTGACGCTCGCGATCCTCGACGGACAGCTGGTGCGCGTCGGCGCCGATACCTACGTGATCTCGCTGGTGGCAATTGTCGAGACGATCCAGGCGCAGAAGGACCGGCTGAATGCGGTGCCGGGCGGCGCGGAGCTGTTCCGGCTGCGCGACGAGTACATACCGGTGGTGCGCCTGTACGAGATGTTCGGCGTCGAGCCCGACAGCCGCGCGGTCGAGGACGGTCTGCTGGTCGTGGTCGAGGCCGAGGGCCGCCGCTTCGGTGTGCTGGTCGACGACCTGCTCGCGCAGCAGCAGGTGGTCATCAAGACGCTCGAAACGAACTACCGGCAGGTCACGGGCGTCGCCGGCGCGACGATCCTCGGCGACGGCACCGTCGCGCTGATCATCGACGTGCCGGGGCTGGTGCAGGTGTTCAACGAGTCATTTGCGGGCAGCAGCACGCTCGCGGCCTGAGGCCGCGGCGGCGACGGGTAACGGGACAGACATTTCGGACGGCGGGCCGCCGTCCCGGGAGCAAGCGATGAGCACGGGAACGACCAACGGCGACAAGCGTCTCGAGGCGGCGGAGGACGCGGGCCAGTACCTGACCTTCCAGCTCGGGCGCGAGGAATATGCCGTCGACATCCTGCGCGTGCAGGAGATCAAGGGCTGGGAGCGCGCGACCCGCATACCGCACGCGCCGGACTACTGCCTCGGCGTCATCAACCTGCGCGGCGCGATCGTGCCGATCATCGAGCTGCGCAAGCGCTTCAACCTCGAGTCGACCGAGTTCGGGCCGACGACGGTCGTGATCGTCGTCAAGGTGACGAGCGCGCACGGCGAGCGCACGGTCGGCATGGTCGTCGACGCCGTCTGCGAGGTCTACAACGTCGCCCACGCCGACGTGAAGGCACCGCCCGAGGTTGGCTCGAGCGTCGACACCGCCTTCGTCAAGGGCCTGGCGACCGTCGAGAACAAGATGCTGATCCTGCTCGACATCGACCGGCTGATCAACGCCAGCATCCTCGACGGAGTCGGCGCTGCCGCCTGAGGTCATAGCCGTGAGCCAAGTCATTACCAGCAAGCGCCCGGTGCGACGCGCCAAGCGGCCCGCCGCACCGGCGCGCCAGGCGGCGGCCGCCCACGCCAGCGGGCCGGCCGCGATCGCCGTCGCCGCCGTCGCCGCGCCGGTGGCCGACCCCATGCCGTCGCTGCCCTCGCTGCCGCCGCAGCTGGACATCCGCGACGCCGAGGCAACCGCCGGCCTGCTCCACGCCGCCGTCGTCGGCGGCGCCGAGCGCATCGACGCGAGCCGCGTCGCGAGCGTCGACACGGCCGGCCTGCAGCTGCTGCTCGCCGCCGGGCGCCTGGCGGCCGCGCACGGTCGCGCGCTGCGCTGGGAAGGCGCCTCGAGCACGCTGATCGAGGCCGCGAGCAAGCTCGGCGTGGCCGGCATCCTCGGTCTGGCAAGGGCCGGCTGAGATGGGTGACCGTGCGCCACGCGACGGTGGCCCCAACCCGGTGGCCAGCGCCGGGGACGAGGAGCTCGTGAGCCTGCTTGGTCTGGCCGCGTCGCAGATTGAGGTTGCGCTCAAGGAAGCGGAGCCGCCGGTCGCGGAGCTCGCGGCGATCGTCGCCCGGCTCGGCGCGACCAGCGAGGGCGCGACCGCAACCACGGCGCTGCAGTTCCACGACCGGCTGACCCAGCGCCTGACGCACGTGCGCGACACGCTCGCCTCGGTCGCGAAGTTTCTCGATGAGCGTTCGCACTACGGCCCGGGCAGCAACTGGGATCGGCTGCGCGCCGACATCCGTGGCCAGTACAGCATGGAGCAGGAGCGGGTGATGTTCGATCTGCTGATCGGCGGCGCATCGCCCGATCAAGTGCTCCAGGCGCTGGCCGAAATGCGGACGAACGGGGCCGCGAGCCACGTCGATCTGTTCTAGGCGCCCAGCCGTGCAGATGAGTATCGCTGCTGATCGCGAATTTCATCTCTCGGACCGCGAGTTCGACGAGCTGCGCCGGCTGGTGCGCGAGCACACCGGCATCGCGCTCGCCGACTCGAAGCGCGAGCTGGTCTACAGCCGCCTCGTGCGGCGGCTGCGCCGGCTGTCACTGGGGTCCTTTGCGGAGTACCTCGCGCTGCTGGCGCGCGGCGAGCCCGCCGAGCTAGAGGAGTTCACCAACGCGATCACGACCAACCTGACGTCGTTCTTCCGCGAGGGCCACCACTTCGAGTTCCTCAGCGACACCGTCTTCCCCGCGCTCGAGAAGCGCAACGCTGCGGCGCGACGCCTGCGGATCTGGTCGGCCGGCTGCTCGACGGGCGAGGAGCCCTATTCGATCGCGATCGCCCTGCAGGAGGCAATGGCCCGCTTCCGCGGCTGGGACGTGAAGATCCTCGCTACCGACCTCGACTCAAACGTCGTGGCGCACGCCCAGGCCGGCGAGTACAAGGTCGAGCGCTTCGAGAAGATGCCCGCCGCCCGCCGCGCGCGCTGGTTCGACGAGTCGCGACCGGGCCTGTTCGGCGCGTCGGCGGATCTGAAGTCGCTGATCTCGTTCCGGCAGCTGAACCTGATGCACCCGTGGCCGTTCAAGGGCCCGTTCGACGTCATCTTCTGCCGTAACGTCGTGATCTACTTCGACAAGGAGACGCAGCGCGAGCTGTTCGGCCGCATGGCCGATCTGCAGCACGACGGCGATCACCTGTTCATCGGCCATTCGGAGTCGCTGTTCAAGGTCAGCGAGCGCTACCAGCTGATCGGCAAGACGATCTACAGGAAGGTGCGATGAGCGCCACCGGGCCCGCCGTCACGCGGTCGGCTGCGACGGCGGCAACGCCATCGCCGCCGCCGGGGCTGACGCAGTTCGGCCACATCCGCCGCTACTGGGACCCGCAGCACGACGTCTTCGCCGCGAAGCTGCTGCCGGGCGAGTACTACGTGACGCTACACGGCGAGATGATCTGCACCGTGCTCGGCTCGTGCGTCTCGGCCTGCGTGCGCGACCGCGTGCTGCGCATCGGCGGCATGAACCACTTCATGTTGCCGCTCGACCGCTCGCACGGCGAGAGCGCCTGGGCCGACGCGACCAGCGCCGCGACCCGCTACGGCAACGTGGCGATGGAGCGGCTGATCAATGACCTGCTCAAGGCGGGGGCCAAGCGCTCCAACCTCGAGTTCAAGCTGGTCGGCGGCGGCAAGGTGCTCGCCGCCATGACCGACGTCGGTGCCGGCAACATCGAGTTCGTGCGCAACTACATGCGCATGGAAGGCTTCGCGGTGTCCGGCGAGGATCTCGGCGACGTCTATCCGCGCAAGGTGCACTTCTACCCGCACACCGGACGGGTGCGCGTCAAGAAGCTGCTGTCCACACGCAACGATACGATCTTCGCCCGCGAGCGCAGCTACCTGCAGCAGGTCAGCACGACGCCGCAGACCGGCGACGTCGAGCTTTTCTAGGAGATGGCCGTGGACGCCACACGTGCAACGCCCAGGAAGATCAAGGTGCTGATCGTCGACGACTCGGCGCTGGTGCGGCAGCTGTTGACCGAGATCCTCGGCGCTGACCCCGGGATCGAGATCGTCGGCACGGCGCAGGACGCCTACATGGCGCGCGAGAAAATCAAGCGCTTCAACCCGGACGTGCTGACGCTCGACGTCGAGATGCCGAAGATGGACGGCATACAGTTCCTGCGCAACCTGATGCGGCTGCGGCCGATGCCGGTCGTGATGTGCTCGTCGCTGACCGACCGCGGCGCCGACGTGACGCTCGATGCGCTGGCGCTGGGTGCGGTCGACTTCGTGACCAAGCCGAAGGTCGACCTCGCCTACAAGCTCGAGGACTACGCCCACGAGATCATTTCCAAGGTCAAGTCGGCGGCACGCGCCCGCGTGCGGGCGCTGACCGTGGATCCGACCGCGGCCGCGGCGGCCACGCCCGCGGCGTCGGTGGCGACCATCAAGGTGATCGAGAAGCTGAGCGCCGATGCGGTTCTGCCGCGGAGCGCCCAGCCGCGCCATTTCCGCACCACCGACCAGATCATTGCCATCGGCGCCTCGACCGGCGGCACCGAGGCGATCCGCGAGGTGCTGGTGCGGATGCCGCCGGATGCGCCCGGCATCGTCATCACGCAGCACATCCCGAAGGCTTTCAGCGGTGCGTTCGCGACCCGGATGAACACGGTCTCGCCGCTGACCGTGTGCGAGGCGCGGGATGGCCAGCAGATCCTGCCCGGCCACGTGTACATCGCGCCCGGCGACCAGCACCTGCTGCTGGTGCGCGATGGCGCGCAGTACCGCTGCCGGCTCAACGACGGCCCGCCGGTGCAGCGCCACAAGCCGTCGGTCGACGTGCTGTTCCGTTCGGTGGCCCAGAACGCGGGTCCCAACGCGATCGGCGTCATGCTGACCGGCATGGGCCGCGACGGTGCCGAGGGCATGAAGGAGATGCGCGACGCAGGTGCTGCCTGCATCGCCCAGGACGAGGCGAGCAGCGTCGTCTGGGGCATGCCCGGGGCGGCCTACGAGGTCGGCGCGGTGGAGTCGCTGCACCCGCTGGCGGCGATCGCCGCCAAGATCATGCAGCTCGCCGGCGAGCGCAGCGGCGCGCGCCACGACGCCGCGTGATGCAGTTCACAGTTGTCCGGGGCGCTCGCGGGCGTCGCGTGGCGCCGCAGGCCGCGCCCTCAAGATTCAGCAACCCGGCGCCGACAACCCACATGGGGTGCCGCCGCGCAGGCGGCGCCAGGCCAGTGGGTGCGTTGGCCGGGACGTATCCACCATTTTCGGAGTGAACCGATGAAAATCATGATCGTTGATGATTCCGCCGCGATGCGCATGATCGTCAAGAAGACGCTGCGCCAGGCCGGCTTCGAGGGGCACGAGATCACGGAGGCCGAGGACGGCGCCAAGGCGCTGGCGGCGATCCAGAGCGCCACTCCCGACCTCGTGCTGTCCGACTGGAACATGCCCAACATGACCGGCATCGAGCTGCTGGAGAAGCTCGCGGCCAGCGGCAGCAAAGTCAAGTTCGGCTTCGTGACCACCGAGGCGACCGCGGACATGCGCGCCCGCGCGACGACGGCGGGGGCGAAGTTCCTGATCTCGAAGCCGTTCACGCCGGAGTCGTTCAAGGACGCGCTCGGCCCCTTCATCAACTGACGGACCAGACCCATGGCGACCACTTATCCGCTGCCCGACTCGGCCAAGGTCAAGGTCATGCTCGGACTGCTGTTCGACGGGCTCGACGTCAAGCTCGGCAAGAAGTTCGACATCGTGCCGCCGTCCGGCAGCTGGATCGGGCTGTACGTCTGTGACGACGGCAAGGCCGTCGCGGCGTGCGCGGTCGACGTCGCGCTCGCGGCGAACTCGAGCGCAGCGCTGTCCATGCTGCCGCCGGCGGTGGCCAAGGACGCCGCCAAGACCAAGGAGCTGACCGACGTCATGGTGCAGAACCTGCAGGAGATCATGAACATCTGTTCGCGCCTGCTGATGAGCGACAGCTCCGCCCACCTCAAGCTCGACAAGGTGTATCCCGCCAAGGCGATGCCGCCGGCGCTGACGGCGCTGCTCGGCGGTGCCCACAACCGGGTCGATTTCGAACTGACCGTTCCGAAGTACGGCGCGGGAACGCTCGCCGTGCTCAGCACCTGACGGAGACGAGGATGGATCCGGCACGGCAAGGCGCAGCACCCAGCGCACAGTCCCAGCACGCGCTGGCCTTCGAATTCGTGGCGGCCCTCGCCGCCGAGCTCTCGTCCGGCAAGATCGACCTGCCGTCCTTTCCCGACGTCGCCATTCGCGTCCGGCGCGCACTCGGCGACGACAAGACCTCGATCGACCAGGTCGTGCGCATCGTCGGCTCGGAGCCGGCGCTCGCGGCACGGCTGCTGAAGATGTCCAATTCCGCCGCGCTCAACCGCAGCGGCAGGCAGGTCACGGAGCTGCGGACGGCGATCGCCCGCATGGGCTACAACATGGTGCGCAGCGCCGCGATCTCGTTCGCGATGGCGCAGATCCGCGCGAGCTCGGGTCTCAAGGGCCTCGAGCAGCCGCTCGAGGCGCTGTGGCGGCAGAGTACCTACGTCGCCGCATTCTGTTACGTGCTCGGCAAGAGCCACTCGGCGCGCAACGCCGACGAGGCGTTCCTGGCCGGGCTGCTGCACGGCGTCGGACGGCTCTACATCCTGACGCGCACGCCGCGCTTCCCGGCGCTGCTCGGGGACGCCGCCTCACTCGACGAGATCATGCGCAACTGGCATGCCAACATCGCCAAGGCGGTCCTCGAGAACTGGGAGCTCAACGAGGAGCTGGTCCAGGCCGTCGCCGAGCAGGACGACATCGGCCGCGAGCACGAGGGGCCGGCCGACCTGACCGACATCCTGGTCTGCGCCAACATGATGGCGGCCTACATCGACACGCCGACCGACCTCGTGCTCAACATGACGGGCGTGAAGAGCTTCCGCTTGCTGGGGCTCGACGAAACCAACTGTGCCGAGATCCTCGCCGAGTCGCGCGACGAGATCGAGGCGCTGCGGCAGGCGCTCGGCAACTAGCGGCCGGTGCCGTGCGGCGCGGCCGGGCTTGCGTGGGCCCGTCGCGGGCCCTATCGTGCGACGCCGGACCGTCACGGTCCGCGGGACGCACCATGACCGAGAGGCCACGCTCGAAACAACACCGCGACGACGAGCACCTGCTTGCCGCGGCGGTGTGGGCCGCGGACCTCGGCGCCTACGAGTGGGACATCACCACCGACCGCGTGCGCTGGCTGAACGACTGGTGCCGCCAGTACGACATCGACCCCTGCGAGGGCGCGCAGCACGGCCGCCGCTGGCGCGAGCGCGTGCATCCCGACGACCGTGAGCGCGCGCGGCGCGAGTACGACGAACACGTCGCCGGGCGACGCGACCGCTACGAGGCGGAGTACCGCGTCCTGACGCTGAGCGGCGGCTGGCGCTGGATCCGCAACCGCGGCTACGTCGTCAACGGCGGCCCCGGCGGGGAGCGGCGCCGCCTGATGGGCGTGTGCGTCGACGTCGATGAGCGCAAGCGCACCGAGGCGGCGCTCGATCGCAGCCGGCGCAACCTCGAGGCGCTCGCTGCGGCTGCGCCGATCTGGATGATCCTCGCCGACGCCGATGGCGTCATCGAGTTCCTGAACCGGCCGCTGCCGACGCGTGGCATCGAGCCGGCCACGGTGCGCGGCCGGCCGGTGACCGTGCTCGGCGCCGGCGCCGAGGAGGCGGCGCGGATCGAGGCGATGCGGCTGGAAGTGATGCGCACTGCCCTCCCGCAGACGCACACGATGCTGCTCAAGGATGGCCGGGCGATCGCGATCTGGGCCAATCCGGTGATCGACGATGGCCGGGTCGTCGCCATCGCCGCGGTGATCCTCGACGTTTCCGAGCGGCGCAACCGCGAGCGTGACCTCCTGGACGCGGTGACGGCCGAGCAGCGGCGCTTCGCGCACGATCTGCACGACGGCCTCGGCCAGGAACTGACCGGCATCTCGCTGCTGCTCAAGACGCTGGTCGGGCGCGCCGCGAAGGAGGCTCCGGGGCTGGTCCGGCCGCTGAATGAGGTGCTCGACTACACGAGCGGCGCGATCGCGACCAGCCGCGCGGTCGCGCGCGGCGTGTCGCCGGTCGGCCGCGAGCACGGCGGCCTCGCGCAGGCGCTGCGCGACCTGGTGGACCGCGTCCAGCGCCACGGCGGCCCGCAGGTGAGCTACCAGCTGAGCGGCAGCGGCACCGACGAGCTCGAGCCGCTGCTGGCGGACAATCTGTACCGCATCGCCCAGGAGGCGATCAGCAATGCAGTGCGCCATAGCGGCGCGCGCCGCATCGCGGTCCGGCTCGAACACTCGCCGGCCGCGGTGCGGCTCGCGATCGACGATGACGGCCACGGCCTCGCCCCGGGCGCGGACCAGGGGGCCGGCCTCGGCCTAAGGATCATGCGCGGACGGGCCGAGCTGGTCGGCGCGCAGTTCCGCGTCAGTGCGCTGGCGCCGCATGGCACGCGGATCGAGTGCCTGCGCGAGTGGCCCGCCGGGACCGCGCCGGGCGGCGCCGCGGCTGCGGCGCGCTAGGCGCTCTTGCGGTCGCGGGCCGGGGCCCGGGCGAGCACCGTCTTCAGGTACTGGCCGGTGTACGACTCCGGCAGCGCGGCGATCTGCTCGGGCGTGCCGACGCCGAGCACGCGGCCACCGCCGTCGCCGCCCTCGGGCCCGAGGTCGACGATCCAGTCCGCGGTCTTGATGACGTCGAGGTTGTGCTCGATCACGACCACGGTGTTGCCCTCGTCGCGCAGGCGCTCGAGCACGCCGAGCAGCTGGGCGATGTCGTGGAAATGCAGGCCGGTGGTCGGCTCGTCGAGGATGTACAGCGTCCGGCCGGTCGAGCGCTTCGACAGTTCCTTCGCGAGCTTCACCCGCTGCGCCTCGCCGCCCGACAGCGTGGTCGCGTTCTGGCCGAGCCGCACGTAGGACAGGCCGACGTCCAGCAGCGTCTTGAGCTTCTGCGCGACCACTGGCACGGGCTGGAAGAACACGTAGGCGTCCTCGACCGTCATGTCGAGGACCTCGTGGATGGTCCGGCCCTTGTAGCGCACCTCCAGCGTCTCGCGGTTGTAGCGCTTGCCCTTGCAGATGTCGCACGGCACGTACACGTCCGGCAGGAAGTGCATCTCGACCTGCAGCACGCCGTCGCCCTGGCAGGCCTCGCAGCGGCCGCCCTTGACGTTGAAGCTGAAGCGGCCCGGCTCGTAGCCGCGGGCGCGCGCCTCCGGGGTCTGCGCGAACAGCTCGCGGATCGGCGTGAACAGGCCCGTGTAGGTCGCCGGGTTCGAGCGCGGCGTGCGCCCGATCGGGCTCTGGTCGATGTCGATGACGCGGTCGATGTGCTCCAGGCCCTCGATGCGCTCGCACGGCGCCGGTTCCTCGCCCGAGTCGTTGAGCTGCCTGCGCGACCCGCCGGTACAGCGTGTCGTTGACCAGCGTCGACTTGCCGGAGCCCGACACGCCGGTCACGCAGGTCATGAGGCCGAGCGGGATGTCGACGGTGACGCGCTTCAGGTTGTTGCCGCGACGCCTCGACGATCCTGCAGCTGGCGGCGCGGGTCGTTCGGCACGCGCCGCGCCGGCACCTCGATGCGGGCGCGGCGCGACAGGTACTGGCCGGTCAGCGACTCGGTGCTCGCCTCGATGTCGGCGACGGTTGCCCTGCGCGACGATCCGCCCGCCGTGCACGCCGGCGCCCGGGCCGAGGTCGACGACGTAGTCGGCCTGGCGGATCGCGTCCTCGTCGTGCTCGACGACGATGACCGTGTTGCCGAGGTCGCGCAGCCGCACGAGCGTGTCGAGCAGTCGCTGGTTGTCGCGCTGGTGCAGGCCGATCGAGGGCTCGTCGAGGATGTACATCACGCCGACCAGCCCGGAGCCGACCTGGCTCGCGAGCCGGATGCGCTGCGCCTCGCCGCCGGACAGCGTCTCGGCGCTGCGGTCCAGCGTCAGGTAGTCGAGGCCGACGTTGGCGAGGAAGCCGAGGCGGTCGCGGATCTCCTTGACGATCTTGACGGCGATCGCGCCGCGCCAGCCCGGCAGCTCGAGCGTGCGGAAGAAGTCGAGCGCCTTGCCGACCGACAGGCCGGTGACCTGCGCGATGTTGTGGCCGGCGACGAACACGTGCGCGCGCCGCGGTGTTGAGCCGCGTGCCGCCGCAGTCGGGGCACGGCTTGCTGCCGAGGTACTTGGCGAGCTCCTCGCGCACCATCATCGAGTCGGTCTCGCGGTAGCGCCGCTCGAGGTTCGGCAGGATGCCCTCGAACGGGTGCCGGCGGCGCGTCGTGCCGCCACGGCCGTCGTAGTAGCGGAACTCGATGCTCTCCTCGCCGCTGCCGTTCAGCAGCACGCGCTGCACGCTGCGGGTCGAGGTCGCGCCACGGCGCCTCGACGTCGAACTTGTAGTGGCGCGCGAGCGACTGGATCATCGTGAAGTAGTAGGCGTTGCGCCGATCCCAGCCGCGCACCGCGCCGGAGGCGAGCGACGAGCTGCGGCTGGGTCACGACCCGCGCCGGATCGAAGAACTGCTTCACGCCGAGACCGTCGCAGGTTGGCGCAGGCGCCGGCCGGGTTGTTGAAGGAGAACAGCCTGCGGCTCGAGCTCGGCGAGCGACCAGCCGCAGACGTTGCAGGCGAACTTGTCGGAGAACACGAGCTCGGCGCGCTTCGCTTCGTCGATGAAGGCGATCGATGCGATGCCGTTGCCGAGCCTGAGCGCCGTCTCGAACGACTCGGCGAGCCGCTGGCCGATGTCGGCGCGCACCTTGAAGCGGTCGACGACCGCCTCGATCGTGTGCTTGCGCCGGAGGTCGAGCGCCGGCGGGTCGTCGAGCTCGGCGACCCGGCCGTCGATGCGCGCACGCACGAAGCCCTTGCCCTTGCAGCTCGTCGAGCACCTGGGCGTGCTCGCCCTTGCGGTCCTTGACGACCGGGGCGAGCAGCAGCAGCGGCGTGCCCTCGCCGAGCTCGAGCACCTGGTCGACCATCTGGCTGACGGTCTGCGCGGCGAGCTCGAGGCCGTGGTCCGGGCAGCGCGGGATGCCGGCGCGCGCGTACAGCAGGCGCAGGTAGTCGTAGATCTCCGTCACCGTCGCCGACCGTCGAGCGCGGGTTGTGGGAGGTCGACTTCTGCTCGATCGAGATCGCCGGCGACAGGCCCTCGATCGAGTCGACGTCGGGCTTCTCCATCATCGACAGGAACTGCCGCGCGTAGGCCGACAGCGACTCGACGTAGCGGCGCTGGCCCTCGGCGTAGATCGTGTCGAAGGCGAGGGAGGACTTGCCGGACCCCGACAGGCCCGTCAGCACGATCAGCCGGTCGCGCGGCAGGTCAAGGTCGATACCCTTGAGGTTGTGGGTCCTGGCGCCGCGGATACTGATCTGCTGCATCGTGAGTCCGGGAAATTCGGGCGAATTCGTTAGAATACAACCGGCGTTCCCCTTCAGGTAAGACACCCTCATGCAGCCTGCCCCGCCCGGGCCCGGACCAGACTCCGGGACCCCGACCGTCCGACTACGCATGGAGCCGGTCGAGCGCCGCTCGCTCGGCGCCCTGGCGGCGATCTACGCCGCGCGCATGCTCGGGCTTTTCCTGCTGCTTCCGGTGCTTGCGCTCTATTCAGCCGGGCTTGCAGGCTCCACGCCGCTGCTGGTCGGCCTCGCGATGGGCGCCTATGGGCTCACCCAGGCCTGCCTGCAGATCCCCTTCGGCGCCCTGTCGGACCGCATCGGGCGGCGGCCGGTCATCCTGGCCGGGCTCATCCTGTACGTCGCCGGCTCCGCGATCGGCGGGCTCGCCACGACCATCTGGGGGGTGATCGTCGCGGGCCTCGTGCAGGGGGCGGGGGCCATTTCGGGGCCGGTGACGGCGCTGCTCGCGGACCTGACCCGCAGCGAAGTGCGCACGCGCGCGATGGCCGTGATCGGCATCAGCATCGGCGGTTCGTTCGTGGTGTCGCTGGTCGCGGCGCCCATGCTCGAGCCGCTGATCGGCGTGCCGGGCATCTTCTGGATCATGGCGGGGCTGGCGGGCGTCTGCATCGTGCTGTTGTACGGCGTCGTGCCGCCGCCGCCACCGCTGCCGGCGCACCCGGGCGCCCGGCCGCGGCTGCGGGACGCGCTCACCGCCGAGCTCGCGCCTTACTACATCGGCATGTTCGCCCTCAACTTCGTGCTGCGGGCCACCTTCTTCGGCGTGCCGCATGCGCTCCGGGACGTGCTCGGGATCGAGCTCCACGAGCACTGGAAGACCTATCTCGGCGTGTTTGCCCTGTCCATCCCGCTGACCGTCCCGCTCGTGCTGCTGACCGAGCGCGCGGCGACACCCGGCCAGGTCATGCGCTTCACGGTCGCGCTGCTGCTGGTCTCGCTCGGCTGCCTCGCCTTCTTCCACACGAGCTACCTCGGGCTGTGCGCCGCGCTCGTCGCCTTCTTCGCGGCCTTCAATTACCTCGAGGCCCGGCTGCCGGCCCGGCTGTCGCAGGCCGCGGCGCCCGGCGTGCGCGGCGCGGCGCTCGGCATCTTCGCGACGTCGCAATTTCTCGGCGCCTTCGCCGGCGGCGTCGCCGCCGGCGCCCTCTACGGCAGCCCGATGCGACTCGCCGGGGTGTTTGGCGGGGCCGCGCTGGTGGCGCTCGTCTGGCTGCTGCTGACCCGCCCGCGCCACGACTGACGGGGGCGCGTTTCCGGCCGGACAGGCGTGATTCTCGAGGTGCGCCGGGCGTCGGGCGGCGTACACTCTCGCCCTGCAGCGACCCGGGCCCGCGGCTGGCCCGGCCCGGCACTCAACAGGAGTCGATGACATGGCGCGCGGCATCAACAAGGTCATTCTCGTAGGCAATCTCGGCCAGGACCCGGAGACGCGGGCCATGCCGAGCGGAAAGGCCGTCACCAACGTCCGCATCGCGACCACCGACAGCTGGCGCGACAAGCAGAGCGGCGAGCAGAAGGAGCAGACGGAGTGGCACACCGTCGTGTTCTTCGACCGGCTCGCCGAGATCGCCGCCGAGTACCTGCGCAAGGGCTCCCAGGTCTACGTCGAGGGCCGGCTGCGCACCCGCAAGTGGCAGGACAAGAGCGGTAACGACCGCTACACCACCGAGATCGTGGCCAACGAGATGCAGATGCTCGGTGGGCGGGCGGGCGGCTCGGCCGGCGCCGCGGCGCCGGCCGCTGGTGCTTCCCGGCGCGAGGCGGCACCGACGGAAGACTTTTCCCAGGCGCCGGCGACCGCCGGCGGCAAGGACGAGGCCTTCGACGACGACATACCGTTCTAGCCGCGTTGGGCGTTGCAGTCTAACCAATTGAATTAAAAGGACTTAACGAAGGCCAGGCTCCCGTGCCGCCTTTATGTGCGGGATCGGAAGCGGTACGCTTTCGACCCCGCGCCTCCCTTGCCCCATGCCCGGCTACCTCTACCTCAAGACCTTTGGCTGCCAGATGAACGAGTACGACTCCGCCCGCATGGCGGACGTGCTCCGGGCCGCGGAGGGTCTCGAACTCACCGAGGACCCGGCGCGCGCCGACGTCGTGCTGCTCAACACCTGTTCGATCCGCGAGAAGGCCGAGGACAAGGTCTACTCGCACCTCGGCGTGTACGCGGAACTCAAGCGCAAGCGACCCGGCGTCATCATCGGCGTCGGCGGCTGCGTCGCGAGCCAGGAAGGCGAGGGGATCCTGGCGCGGGCGCCGTTCGTCGACGTCGTGTTCGGGCCGCAGACACTGCATCGGCTGCCGGAGCTGCTCGGCGAGGTGCGCCGCAGCGGACGGCCGCAGGTCGACGTCAGCTTCCCGGCGAACGAGAAGTTCGACGAGCTGCCGCTGCCGGCGGCCTCCGCCGCCACGGCATTCGTGTCGGTCATGGAAGGTTGCAGCAAGTACTGCAGCTTCTGCGTCGTGCCGTACACGCGCGGCGAGGAGATCAGCCGCCCGTTCGCGCAGGTGCTCGCCGAGGTGCGTGCGCTCGCGGCGCAGGGCGTACGCGAGGTGACGCTGCTCGGCCAGAACGTCAACGCCTACGACGGCGCGCTCGAGGACGGCGACAGCGCGGACCTCGCGCTGCTGATCGAGCACGTCGCGGCAATCGACGGCATCGCGCGGATCCGCTTCACGACCTCGCACCCGCTCGAGTTTACCGACCGGCTGATCGAGGCCTATGCGCGCGTGCCGGCGCTCGTCAACCACCTGCACTTGCCCGTGCAGTCGGGTTCCGACCGGATCCTCGCGGCGATGAAACGCGGCTACACGGCGCTCGAGTACAAGCAGAAGATCCGGCGGCTGCATGCGTGCGCGGCCCGGCATCGCGGTCACTTCGGACTTCATCGTCGGCTTCCCGGGCGAGACCGACCGCGACTTCGCGGCGACCCTCGACCTGATCGCCGAGGTCGGCTTCGACCAGTCGTTCAGCTTCATCTACAGCCGCCGGCCCGGCACGCCGGCCGCGGCGCTCCCCGACGAGGTGCCCGAGGCCGTCAAGCAGCAGCGGCTCGAGATCCTGCAGGAGCGCCTGAACGCGCTGGCCGGGGCGCGCAGCCGGGCCCTCGTCGGCACCGTGCATGCAGGTGCTCGTCGAGCGGCCGTCGCGCCGCGACGGCCGCCAGCTTGCCGGGCGGACCGAGTGCAACCGCTGGGTCAATTTCGAAGGACCAGCCGCGCTGATCGGCCGGTTTGCGGAGGTGACGATCACTGAGGCGATGCCGAACTCGCTGCGGGGCCGGCTCCGCGAAGCCGCTCCGGCGACGCCCGCTGCGCCGAGCGCCGGTCGCGCCGCTTGAACGCGCCCGGACCGGTCCGCGACCTGGTGCTCGATCCGGCGGACAACGAGCGGCTCGCGGCGCTGTGCGGCCCACTCGACGAGAACCTGCGCCAGGTCGAGTCGCGCCTCGGGGTCAGCGTCAACCGCCGCGGCAACCGCTTCCGCCTGAGCGGCGAGCGCGCCGGCGATGCGGCGCACGTGCTCGAGCAGCTGTACGCGCGCGCGGCGCAGGGCATCGCGCCGCGCGACGTCCACCTTGCGATCCAGGAGACGGGCATGACGAGCGGTGCACCGGTGCCACCGGCCGCGACCGCCATGGCCGGCGACGACGAGGTGCATGTCCACACCCACCGCGGGCTGATCCGCGGCCGCGGCGCGAACCAGGTCCAGTACCTGGCGCAGATCCGCGAGGCGGACCTCACCTTCGGCATCGGCCCGGCCGGTACCGGCAAGACCTACCTTGCGGTCGCCTGCGCGGTCGAGGCGCTGCAGGCGGACCGCGTGCGCCGCATCGTGCTGGTGCGGCCGGCGGTCGAGGCCGGCGAGCGGCTCGGCTTCCTGCCGGGCGACCTGACGCAGAAGGTCGACCCGTACCTGCGGCCTATGTACGACGCGCTGTACGAGATGCTGGGCTTCGACCGCGTCATGCGGCTGATCGAGCGCAACGTCATCGAGATCGCGCCGCTCGCCTTCATGCGCGGGCGCACGCTCAACGACGCCTTCATCATCCTCGACGAGGCCCAGAACACGACCATCGAGCAGATGAAGATGTTCCTGACGCGGATCGGCTTCGGCTCCAAGGCCGTGGTCACCGGCGACGTCACCCAGACCGACCTGCCGTCGCACCGCGTCTCGGGGCTGCGCCACGTCATCACGGTGCTCGAGGGCGTCAGCGGCGTCGCGTTCACCTTCTTCACGTCGCGCGACGTGGTGCGCCATCCGCTGGTGCAGCGGATCGTGCAGGCCTACGAGCGCGCCGGAGACGGCACGTGACGCTCGCGGTCGAGGTGGAGTTCGCCACGCGCCATCCGTGGGCGCCGCCGGCGCGCCTGCTGATCGAGTGGGCGCGTGTTGCCGGCGGACGCCGTGCCGCGCGCGCTGAGCTCGCGATCCGCATCGTGACGCCGGCCGAGAGCCAGCGCCTCAACCGCGAGTACCGCGGCAAGAACCGCCCGACCAACGTGCTCAGCTTCCCGGCGGGCGAGACGGCGCCGGCCGCGCCCGACGGGGCGACGCCGCTCGGTGACCTTGCGATCTGCGCCCGCATCGTCGCCCGCGAGGCGCACGAGCAGAAGAAGAGCCTGGCCGCCCACTGGGCGCACATGGTCGTGCACGGCGTGCTGCACCTGGTCGGCTACGACCACGAGGTCGCGGCCGACGCGGGCCGCATGGAGCGCCGCGAGACGGTGCTGCTCAAGCGGCTCGGCTTCCCGAATCCATACCGGGTCCGCCGCGGTGGCTGACGAGGCTCCACGTCAACTGCGACGCGGCTGGCTCAAGCGCCTGCAGCAGCAGATGTCGGGCGAGCCGCAGGACCGCGAGGCGCTGCTCGAGGACCTGCGCGAGGCGACCGAGCGCGGGCTGCTGGACGCCGACGCGCTCGAGATGCTCGAGGGCGTGATCGCGGTCGGCGACCTGCAGGTCCGCGACATCATGGTGCCGCGCTCGCAGATGACGGTCGTGGCGCGCGACGACCGCGCCACCAAGCTGCTGCCCATCGTGGTCGAGTCCGGCCACTCGCGCTTCCCGGTCATCGGCGAGGACCGCGACCAGGTGATCGGCATCCTGCTCGCCAAGGACCTGTTGCGCTACTACGCCGAGAATGCGCCCGCCGACTTCGACATCCGCGAGGTGATCCGCCCGCCGGTGTTCGTGCCGGAGAGCAAGCGCCTCAACGTGCTGCTCCGGGAGTTCCGCAAGAACCGCCACCACATGGCGATCGTCGTCGATGAGTACGGCGGCGTTGCCGGGCTGGTGACCATCGAGGACGTCATCGAGCAGATCGTCGGCGACATCGCCGACGAGTACGACGTCGAGGAGGACCAGCCGATCCGCCGCGACACCGAGCGCCACTACACGGTGCGCGCGCTGACGCGGATCGCGGAGTTCAACGACTACTTCGGCAGCCAGTTCAGCGACGCGGAGTTCGACACCATCGGCGGGCTCGTCGCGCACGGCTTCGGCCGCGTGCCGCGCCGCGGCGACACCGTCCGGCTGGCCGACTTCGAGTTCCGCGTGCTGCGCGCCGACCGGCGGCGCATCGACCTGCTGAAGGTGATCGCGCCGCGCGACGTGCGCCCGGCCGAGGACGCGGGCCGCTGATGGCGGGCCGCGCGAGACGCGCCGGGCGCGCCGACCTGTTCGCGCGCTACGCGCCGTGGACGGCGTTCCTGCTCGGCGCGCTGCAGTCGCTCGCCTTCGCGCCCTTCGACCTGTGGCCGCTCGGCCCGGGCTGCCTCGCGCTGCTGTGGCTGCTGTGGCGCGGCGTGCCGCCGCGCCGCGCCGCGTGGATCGGCTTCGGCTTCGGCGCCGGACTGTTTCTCGCCGGCACCTACTGGCTCTACACGAGCGTGCACGTGCTCGGCAAGGCGCCGCTCGCGGTGGCGATCGTGCTGATGCTCGGCCTGGTCGCGATCATGGGCGCCTATACCGCCGCGGTCGCCTGGCTGGTCGCACGCTTCGCGCCGGCGCGCGGCCACGCCCGCGAGCTCGCGATCCTGCCGGCCGCGTGGGTGCTGCTGGAGTGGTTCCGCGGCTGGTTCCTGAGCGGCTTTCCGTGGCTCGCCGTCGGCTACAGCCAGCTCGACACGCCGCTCGCCGGCTACGCGCCGCTGGTCGGCGTCTACGGCATCAGCCTTGCTACCGGGCTCACGGCCGGCGCGCTGATCGTCGCGCTCGACGCACGCGGCGCGGCGCGCGCCGTGCCACTCGCCGGCATCGCGGTGCTGTGGGCCGGCGGCTTCGGCCTGGCGCACGTCGACTGGACCCGGCCGGCCGGCGCACCGCTGTCGGTGGCGATCGTCCAGGGCGCGATCCCGCAGGACCAGAAGTGGCTCGAGGACAACCGCGCGCACACGCTCGACGTCTACCGCGGGATGACCGAACAGGCGCTCGGCGCGCGGCTCATCGTCTGGCCCGAGTCGGCATTGCCGATGCTGTACCACGACGCCGTACCGGTGCTGGCCGGGATCTATCGCGACGCCCGTGCGCGCGGCTCGGACCTCGTGCTCGGGCTTGTGCGCTACGACTTCCAGAACGGCCAGTACCGCAACGGGCTGGTGGCGCTCGGCGACGACGAGCAGTGGTACTACAAGCGCCGCCTCGTGCCGTTCGGCGAGTTCTTTCCGGTGCCACCGTTCGTCCGCGCCTGGATGCGCCTCAAGAGCCTGGCTTATGTCGATTTCATGGCTGGCGCCGCCGACCAGGGGCCGCTCGATGCGGCCGGCCAGAAGCTCGGTGCCACGATCTGCTACGAGGACGCGTACGGGGTCGAGCAGCTCGCGGTGCTTCGGCAGGCGACGCTGCTCGTCAACGTCAGCAACGACGCCTGGTTCGGCGACTCGACGGCGCCGCACCAGCACCTGCAGATCACGCGCATGCGTGCGCTCGAGGCCGGGCGCTGGCTGATCCGCTCGACCAACAACGGCATCTCGGCGCTGATCGACCCGCACGGCCGGATCGTCGCGCGGACCCGGCAGTTCGAGCCGGAGTTGCTCAAGGGCAGCGTCGTGCCGTACACGGGACTCACGCCCTATGCGGTCGTGCGCAACTGGCCGGTGCTCGGGGCCGCCACGGTGCTGCTCGCGGTCGGCGTGCTGCGCCGCCGCAGGGGCACGCACGCCACGCCCCGCTATGATCGTCGCCAACCGGAGGGCTCCGCATGACCACCGATAATCCGATGGGCACGGACGGCTTCGAGTTCGTCGAGTACACGGCACCTGATCCCGAGCTGCTCCGGCGGCTGTTTGACCGGATGGGCTTCCCGGCTGTCGCGCGGCACCGCTCGAAGAACGTCACGCTGCACCGCCAGGGCGACATCAACTTCATTATCAACGCCGAGCCCGCCGGCTTCGGCCAGCAGTTCGCGCGCGCTCACGGGCCATCGGCGTGCGCGATGGCGTTCCGGGTGCGGGACGCGGCCTTCGCCTACCGCCGCGCGCTCGAGCTTGGGGCGCGCCCGGGGCCGGCCACCGCCGGCCCGATGGAGCTCAATATCCCGTGCATCGAGGGCATCGGCGGCAGCCTCGTGTACCTCGTCGATCGCTACGGCGAGCACACGATCTACGACGTCGACTTCGTGCAGCTGCCGGGCGCCCCGCACGCGACCGGCACCGGCCTCGAGGTCATCGACCACCTCACGCACAATGTCCGGCGCGGCAACATGAGCGTCTGGGCGGGGTTCTATGAGCGGCTGTTCGGCTTCCGCCAAATCCGCTACTTCGACATCGAGGGCAAGAAGACCGGTCTGTTCTCCAAGGCGATGACCTCGCCGTGCGGCAAGATCCGCATCCCGATCAACGAGAGCCAGGACGACAAGAGCCAGATCGAGGAGTACCTGTCGGAGTACCGCGGCGAGGGCATCCAGCACATCGCGCTCCTGACCCACGGCATGCTGCAGACAGTCGACGTGCTGCGCGCGCGCGGCGTCGAGTTCCAGGACACGCCCGACACCTATTACGACGGCGTCGACGCCCGCGTCAGCGGCCACGCCGAGGATCTCGCCGCGCTCAAGCAGCGGCGCATCCTCATCGACGGCAGCCGCGAGACTGGCATCCTGCTGCAGATCTTCACCAAGAACGTCATCGGTCCGATATTCTTCGAGATCATCGAGCGCAAGGGCAACGAAGGCTTCGGCGAGGGCAACTTCCGCGCCCTGTTCGAGTCGATTGAGCTCGACCAGATGCGACGCGGGGTGATCTGAGGTGTTTCAGACACTGCAGCCACAGGCGCCCGAGGGCTTGATGGCGACCATGGCGGCCTTCGCCGCCGACCAGGATCCGGCCAAGCTCGACCTCGGGGTCGGCGTGTACCGCGACGAGAGTGGCACGACGCCGGTTATGGCGGCGGTGCGCGCGGCAGAAGCCGCGATGCTCGCCCGCCAGACCACCAAGGCCTATGTCGGTTTCGGCGGCAACCGCCCGTTCGCGGCCTTCATCGAAGAGCTCGTGCTCGGCACGGCACATCCGGCGCGTGCGGCCCGGCGGGTCGTGACGTTGCAGACGCCGGGCGGTTGCGGCGCGCTCAGGCTCGCGGCGGACCTGATCGGGCTGGCCGGACGCGGCGCCCGCGTCGTCGTCAGCGACCCGACCTGGCCGAACCACATGCCGCTGATCGGCGGCGCCGGCCTCAACGTCGACACCTACCCGTACTACGACGCCCCGAGCGGCACGATCGCCTTCGACGCGATGCTCGCATCGCTCGAGCGCCTCGGCTCGGGCGGGGTCGTCGTGCTGCACGGCTCCTGCCACAACCCGACCGGCGCGGACCTCACGGGCGAGCAGTGGCAGGCCCTCGCCGAGCTCCTCGGCCGCCGCGGCCTGCTGCCGCTCGTCGACCTCGCCTACCAGGGGCTCGGCGACGGGCTCGACGCCGACGCGGGCCCGGTCCGGCTGCTCGCCGAGCGCCTGCCGGAGGTGCTGGTCGCGGCCTCCTGCTCGAAGAACTTCGGCCTCTACCGCGAGCGCACCGGCGCCGTAATCGCGGTCGCGTCAGGCGCGCGCGAGGCCGAGATCTGTATGGGGCACCTGCAGCTGCTGGCGCGGCGCATCTGGTCGTTCCCGCCGGATCACGGCGCGGCGATCGTCGCGGCGATCGCCGCCGACCCCGCGCTCAAGGCGCAGTGGGCCGCCGAGCTTGAGCAGATGCGCCAGCGCGTCGCGGCGCAGCGGCTCAAGCTCGCGGCGGCGCTGCGGGCGGAGTTCGGCAGCGCGCGCTTCGACTTCATTGCCGGCCAGCGCGGCATGTTCTCGCTGCTCGGGCTCGACGCACAGGCGGTGCGCACGCTCGCGAGCGAGCATCACGTCTACATTGCCGGCGACAGTCGCATCAACATTGCCGGGCTCCCCGAGCCGCAGATCGGACGCCTCGCCCGGACGCTGCGGGCGGTCGCCGGCTGAGCCGGATGCAACGCTCGACTGCACCGCGGGCCAGGCCGCCCCGGGGGGACTCGATGATGGTCGACCGACGGCAGTTCCTGCGCCTCGCCGCTGCCGCCGCCGCGGCGGCACCGTTCGTGGCGCGCGCCGCGGCGCCCGGCTACCCGGCTGCCGCCTACGGCCGCGCGATCGTCATCGACGCGCTCGGCGGCCCCGGCGACTATGACGCGAGCGCCGCCGAGGACGCGCCGCTGTCGGCGCACGCGGTTGCCGACGCGCGCGCCTCCGGGCTCACGGCGGTCAACCTGACCGTCAGCGCCGTCGGCAACGGGCCGGGCAAGTTCGAGGCAACCATTGCGAATATCGCGCGCGCCGACCGCGAGTTTGCGCTGCACCCCGACACGTTCGTGCGGGTCCTCGCGGGGCGCGACCTGCGCGCCGCAAAGGACAGCCGCCGACTGGGGATCGTCTACGGCTTCCAGGACACGAGCATGCTGGAGGGCGATCTCGGGCGACTGGAGCTGTTCGCCGGGCTGGGCGTGCGCATCGTCCAGCCGACCTACAATCGCCGCAACCTGATGGGCGACGGCTGCCTCGAGCCCGCCGACGGCGGCCTGAGCCTGCTCGGCCGCGCACTGATCGCCGAGCTCGACCGGCAGCGTCTGTTGCTCGACCTCAGCCACGCGGGCCCGCGGACGATCGCCGAGGGCATCGCCGCGGCGCGCGGGCCGCTCGCGATCACCCACACCGGCTGCCGCGCGCTCGCCGACCTGCCGCGCAACACGAGCGATGCCTCGCTGCGCGCGCTCGCCGACAAAGGCGGCGTCGCCGGGATCTACTGGATGAGTTTCCTGCGCAGCTCCGGTCAGCCGAACGCCGCCGACCTGATCCGCCACATCGAGCACGCCGTCGACGTTTGTGGCGAGGACCATGTCGGCCTCGGCACCGACGGGCCGATCTCGGCCGCGCCGATGGACGAGGCGTTCCGCGCCGCGCATCGCGCTGACGTCGAGCGGCGCGTCAAGGCCGGGATCTCGGCGCCGGGCGAGTCGCCGGACGTATTCAACGTGATCCCGGAGTACAACGCGCCGCGGCGCTTCCTCTTGCTCGCCGACGATCTGGCGCGGCGCGGCTGGCCGGCGAGCCGCATCGAGAAGCTCGTCGGCGGCAACTTCGCCCGCCTGTTCGCCGAGGTCTGGGGGGCCTGAGACCGGCGCGGCGGCCGAGGGGCCGCCGCGCGCAGCAGTGCAGGATCAGGGCCGGGGTCAGATCTGGCTGGCGGCCTTGTTGCGCTTCTTGACGTCCTGGCGACGGTCCTTCTTGTCCGCCTTCAGGTCTTTCTTGTCCGCCTTGAGATCTTTCTTGTCGGCATTGATGTCCTTCTGCTGCCGGTTGGCCGCCTTCATCTGGCGGTCGGCCTTCTTCATCTCGCCCTTCTTGGCGTCGGCAGCGGCGCGGTTGGCATCGGCATTGCGCGCGGCACGGTCCTGAGCGAGGTCGGTCTTGTCCTGGTGGATGTCGCTGCGGTCCGCCTTGATGTCCTTGGTGTCCTGGCGGATGTCGCGATTGTCCTGGCGGACCTGGCCGACGGCAGCGGCGGGCGCCGTGGGGGTCGTCGCCGGCGCCGGGGTCTGGGCGAGCGCGGCGCCGCCGGCGAGCGTGAGCACGCTGGCGAGGGCGAGGTTCGAGATACGCATGTTCGGGTCTCCGTCGATGGGTGGTATTGCGCGGCGGGCACTCTAGCCGAGTGCCCATGGGCAGGAACGGCATCGCGTCGCAGTCGTTGACCACGTTAAGGAATGTTAAGGATGGGATGGCCGGGCCCGCCGCGGCACTGGAAGCTGACGAAAACCTGACAGCGAGCCACGGGGCCGGCCCGAGGAAGCCCCGGTTGCGGCCGCCCCGGGCCGGGCAGCCGGGGTCCGATCCGGTATCCTTGGCGGCCCCCCGCCGCCGCGATTTCCCGCCGATGCAAGAACACTACGACCCCGCCGCCGTCGAAGCCGCGGCCCAGCGTCATTGGGAGGACGCCGGCACGTTCCGCGCCGTCGAGGACCCGGCGCGCCAGAAGTACTACTGCCTGAGCATGTTCCCGTACCCCTCCGGGCGGCTGCACATGGGGCACGTGCGCAACTACACGATCGGCGACGTGATCTCGCGCTTCATGCGCATGCAGGGCCGCAACGTGCTGCAGCCGATGGGCTGGGACGCGTTCGGGCTGCCGGCCGAGAACGCAGCGATGGCGAACGGCGTGCCGCCGGCGCGCTGGACGTACGACAACATCGAGAGCATGAAGCGCCAGCTGAAGGCGCTCGGTTTTGGCCTCGACTGGGCGCGCGAGGTCACGACCTGCCGCCCCGACTACTACCGCTGGAACCAGTGGCTGTTCCTGCGCATGCTCGAGAAGGGCATCGCCTACAAGAAGACCGGCACCGTCAACTGGGATCCCGTCGACCAGACGGTGCTCGCCAACGAGCAGGTCATCGACGGCCGCGGCTGGCGCACCGGCGCGCTGGTCGAGAAGCGCGAGATCCCGATGTACTACCTCGGCATCACCGCCTACGCCGAGGAGCTGCTGGCGGCGCTCGACGGCCTCGACGGCTGGCCCGAGCGCGTGCGCACGATGCAGGCCAACTGGATCGGCAAGAGCGAGGGCGTCACGATCGCCTTCCCGTACGTGCTCGACGGCGAGCGGCGCCTGCTCAAGGTCTTCACGACGCGCGCCGACACCGTCCAGGGCGTCACCTTCGTCGCGGTCGCAGCCGAGCACCCGCTCGCGGCGCACGCCGCCGCCCGGAACCCGGCGCTCGCCGCCTTCGTCGACGAGTGCAAGCGCGGCAGCGTCATGGAGGCCGACCTCGCGACGATGGACAAGAAGGGCATGCCGACGGGACTGTCGGTGACGCCACCCGCTGACCGGCGCGGCGGTGCCGGTGTGGGTCGGCAACTACGTGCTGATGGGCTACGGCGAGGGCGCCGTCATGGGCGTGCCCGGCCACGACGAGCGCGACTTCGCGTTCGCCAAGAAGTACGGCCTGCCGATCGTGCAGGTCATCGACGTCGACGGCCGCGCCTACTCGCTCGACGCCTGGCAGCCGTGGTACGCCGACCATGGCCGCTGCATCGCGTCGGGCCGCTACGATGGCCTCGACTACGACGCGGCGATCCGGGCGATCGCCGCCGACCTCGAGGCCCAGGGCCGCGGCTCGCTGCAGGTGCAGTGGCGGCTGCGCGACTGGGGCATCTCGCGTCAGCGCTACTGGGGCTGCCCGATTCCGCTGATCCACTGCGAGACCTGCGGCGCCGTGCCCGTGCCGGAGGCGGACCTGCCGGTGCTGCTGCCCGAGAACCTCGTGCCGGACGGCAGCGGCAACCCGCTCGCCAAGCTCAAGGCCTTCGTCGAGTGCGCCTGCCCGCGCTGCGGCGCAGCGGCGCGCCGCGAGACCGACACGATGGACACCTTCGTCGATTCCTCGTGGTACTTCCTGCGCTACGCCGCAGCCGGCAACGACGCCGCGATGGTCGACGCGCGCGTCGACTACTGGCTGCCCGTCGACCAGTACATCGGCGGCATCGAGCACGCGATCCTGCACCTGCTGTACTCGCGCTTCTGGACGCGGGTCATGCGCGACCTCGGCCTCGTGGCGATCAGCGAGCCGTTCCAGAACCTGCTGACGCAGGGCATGGTCCGCAACGCCATTTACTTCCGCAAGCCCGCCTCCGGCCGGGTCGTGTACTACAACCCCGCCGACGTCGAGATCGTCACCGACGGCAAGGGCCAGCCGACCGGCGCGCGGCTCAAGAGCGACGGCGAGCCGGTCGAGAGCGACGGCATCGGCACGATGTCGAAGTCGAAGAACAACGGCGTCGACCCGCAGGCGTTCATCGACCGCTACGGCGCCGACACGGCGCGCCTGTTCATGATGTTCGCGGCGCCGCCGGAGCTGTCGCTGGACTGGTCGGACGAGGGCGCGGAGGGCGCGTTCCGCTTCCTGAAGCGCCTCTGGAAGGCGGTGCACAGCCACGTCGCCGCCGGCGCGCGCGTCGCGCTCGAGCCGGCCGCGCTCGGGCCCGCCGATCGACAGCTGCGCCGGCTCGCGCACCAGACCCTCGCCAAGGTCGGCGACGACTACGGCCGGCGGCGCACGTTCAACACCGCCATCGCCGCGGTGATGGAGCTGCTGAACGCGGTGACGCGCCACGACGGCGGCTCGCCGCAGGGGCGGGCGGTCGTGCACGAGGCGCTCGAGATCGCGGTGCTGACGCTCTCGCCGGTCGTGCCGCACGCCGCGCACGCGCTGTGGCTCGCGCTCGGCCACGCGCGCGCGGTCATCGACGAGCCGTGGCCGGCCGCCGACCCGCAGGCGCTGCAGCAGGACACCGTCGAGCTCGTCGTCCAGGTCAACGGCAAGCTGCGCAGCCGGATCACGGTCGCGGTCGACGCCGCGGAGGCGACCGTGCGCGAGGCGGCGCTCGCCGACGCCACCGTGCAGCGCTTCGTCGGCACGCTCGCGGTGCGCAAGGTCATCGTCGTGCCGGGCAAGCTCGTCAGCGTGGTCGCCTCGTGACAGCGCTGCGTCTCGCCGCTCTGGCGCTCGCGGCCGGCCCCATGCTCGCCGCCTGCGGCTTCCACCTGCAGGGCGTCTCGCGCCTGCCGCCGGCGTTCGCGACCACGCGGCTCGTCGCCGTGGACCGCTACACGAGCTTCCACGGCGCGCTCGTCGACGCGCTGCACGCCGCCGGCGTGCAGCTGACCGGCAGCCCCGCCGAGGCCACGGCGACCGTCGAGGTGCTGGCCGACGACAGCGGCCAGCGCGTGCTGTCGGTGTCGGCGCTCAACACGCCGACCGAGTACGAGGTCTACTACACGGTCCGCTACCGCGTGCGCATCGGCGACAAGGAAGTGCTGTCGCCCAAGGCGCTGACGCTGACCAAGGACTACAGCTTCAACGAGACGGCGGTGCTCGCCAAGGAGGCCGAGCAGCAGCAGATCCGCGCGGCACTCGCCCGCGAGCTCGCCGCGCTCGTGATGCGCCGGCTGACGGCGCTCACGCCGTGAGCGCGACGCCGGCCGACGCCGCGGCCTCGGGCGCCGACGTGCTGCGCCTCGGCGCAGGCTTCGCGGGCGCGGTCGGGACGCTGCTCGCCGGCTACGGCCTCGAGCTCGCCGCCGTCGCCGACGGCACGCCGATCCCATTCAGCTACCACGGCGAGTCGGAGGCCGGCCTCGAGGGGCGGCGCGTCTGGGTGCGCGCCGACACGCCGCTGCACTCGGTGCTGCACGAGGCCTGCCACGCGCTGTGCATGGACGGCGCGCGCCGCGCCGCGCTCGCACGCGACGCCGGCGGCGACTTCGACGAGGAGAACGCCGTCTGCTGCCTGCAGATCCTGCTCGCCGACGAGCTGCCCGGCGTCGGCGCGGCGCGGCTGCTCGAGGATATGGACCGCTGGGGCTACACGTTCCGCCTCGGCACCGCGCGCCGCTGGTTCGAGTCCGAAGCGGACGACGCGCGACAGTGGCTCGTGCAGCACGGCCTGCTGGACGACGCCGGCCGCCTGACCGGCCGGGTGCGCGACTGATGCGTGCGGCGCTGCGCGGCGCCGCCGCGGCGGGCGGGCTGATGGCTCGCGCGCGCCTCGCCGCGGCCGCCGGGCTCGCGCTCACGCTGGCGCTGCCGTGGGCGCAGGCCGCCGAGGCGCCGATCGTGGTCGCGTCGGCGTGGGCGCCGCCGAACCCGGCCGGCGCGACGGTCGGTGCCGGCTATCTCGTGGTCACGAACCGCGGCAACGAGGCCGACCGGCTCGTGGGCGTGAGCTCGCCGCGCGCGGCGCGCGTCGAGATGCACGAGTCGCGGATCGACGGCGGCATGGCGCGGATGCGACCGGTGGCGAGCCTGCCGCTCGCGCCAGGCGCGAGCGTGCGCTTCGAGCCGGGCAGTCTGCACCTGATGCTGGTCGGCCTGAGTGCGCCGCTCATGGCCGGTGAGCGCGTGCCGCTGACGCTGCGCTTCCAGCGCGCTGCGCCGGTCGAGGCCGTGCTCGAGGTGCGCGACGGTCCTCCGCCTGCGGCGCCCGCCACGCCGCAGCGCATCGTCACGCTCGCACCGCACCTGACCGAGCTCGTCTACGCCGCCGGCGCCGGCGGGCGGCTCGTTGGCACGCTCGACACCAGCGACTATCCGCCCGCGGCGCGCCTCGTGCCGCGCGTCGGCGACGTCGACCGGCTCGACGCCGAGCGGCTGGTGGCGCTGCGACCCGACCTCGTGCTGCTGTGGGGCGACGGCTCGCCGACGGCGCAGCGGGAGCTGCTGGCGCGGCTCGGCCTACCGGTGCTGAGCCTCGAGCAGCACGCGCTCGCCGACGTGCCGGCGTCGCTCGAGCGGCTCGGGGCGGTCCTCGGCACCGAGCCGGTGGCGCGCGCGGCCGCCGACGCGCTGCGCCGGCAGATCGAGTCACTGCGCAGCCGCTACCAGGGCGAGCGGCGGCTGAGGGTCTTCTACCAAGTCTGGAGCATGCCGCTGTACACGCTCGGCGGCCGCCACGTGCTGACCGAGATGCTGCGCGTCTGCGGCGCCGAGAACGTGTTCGCCGACCAGCCGGTGAGCTCCTTCGTCGTCGACGAGGAGGCGGTCTACGCCCGCGATCCGGACGTCATCGCGCTCGCCGGCACGCCGGCCGAGGACAGCGAGTGGCTGGGCCGCTGGCGCACCCGCGCGCCGCTACGGGCGGTCACCAGCGGCAACGTCATCACGCTCGATCCGGACCTCGTCAACCGCATGGGGCCGCGGATCGGCCTCGGCACCGCGACGCTGTGCGAGCGCCTCGCCGAGCGGCGCGCCGCGCGGCCGCCGCGCTGAGGGCGGCGGCCGCGCCGACGCCGGTCAGTACTTGTATTCCTCGACGCCGCTCGCCGCGAGCGAGTAGGCCGCCGAACCGAGCTTGGTCTTCTGCGTGTGCGTCGACAGCCGCCCCGAGACCCAGTACGCGGCGTACATCGAGTCGAGTGTCAGCCCGTGCGGCAGCGTCACGAACAGCATCTGGTTCGGCGGCGGCGGCGGCACGTGGATGCAGGCGCCGAAGTACGGCACCAGGAAGAACTCCGTGACCCGTCCGTCCGCGTCGAGTTCGAGCGGCACGATGAAGCCGGGGATGCGCACGCTCCTGCCCTCGAGCGCGGTGTTGACCGCGAAGTCCTGCGGCTGCTGCGCGGCGAGCCCGTCCTCCCCGGACAGGTAGTCATGCAGCGGCGGCGGCGGGCCGGCCTTGTAGCCGGCGCGCTCGCCCGGCGGCACGAGTTCCTCCCAGCCGAGCGTCGCGGGGCGGCCGGGCTCGGCCGCGGCCGGCGCCGGGTGCGGCGCCGGCGTGCCGACCGGCGGCGCCGCCGACGGGGCCGCCGCGACGGCGGTGGCGAGCAGCGCGGCGCCGAGGCCGAGCGCGGCGGCGGTGGCAAGGGTGGATCGTGGGCGTCGCATCGGCAGTCCTCCGGCCTCAGAGGCGGATCGTCAGGCCGTCGGCCAGCGAGCGGCGGTAGGCGTTCAGCGCCGGCACCGCGCCGATCACGAGGCTCGCGCCGACCACGCCGGCCAGCAGCGCGGCATCGTACGGCGTCAGCGGGCCGATCTCCAGGACCACGCCGAAGCGCTGGGCGAGCAGCGGCGCGCTCGCGACGAGCGCGCCGTACATGAGTGCGACGCCGGCCGCGGCGCCCGCCCCGGCGAGCAGCGCCGCCTCCAGCAGCAGCAGCGCGAACACGTCCACCGGTCGCGCGCCGACGCTGCGCAGGATCGCCATCTCGCGGCGGCGCTCGTTGAGGCTCGTCAGGATCGCGGTCAGCATGCCGAGCAGCCCGGCGACGACGACGCAGGCCGCGACCACCAGCAGTGCCGCCTCCGCGACGCCGACCAGCTCCCACAGCTGCGCGAGCGCGACGCCGGGGATGATCGCCGTCAGCGCCTCGCCGGCGTATTCGTTGAGTGCGCGCTGCATCACGAGCACGGTCGACTTCGACCGCATGCCGACCATGAACGCGGTGATGCGCTGCGGCCGCAGGTCGGCGCCGCGCGCCGCCTCGGCCGAGAGGCGCTCGCCCGGCGGCGCCTGTGCGCCGGACTGCCAGTCGACGTGCATCGCCGCGAGGCCTTGCAGGCTCACGTGCACGGCGCGATCCACCGGCGTGCCGGTGCGCGCGAGAATACCGGCCACGCGGAACGGCTTGTCGTCGTGCTGCGCAAAGCTGACCTCGCCGAGGCCATGGGCGATCACGATCCGGTCGCCGAGGCGGTAGCCGAGGCGCGCCGCGACCTCGGCCCCGAGCACCGCGTCGTACAGGTCCGCGAACGGGCCGCCGGCGTCGAAGGCGAGCGCGCGGCCGCGCCCGTAGCGCCAGTGCTCGAAGTACGACGCGTCGGTGCCGAGCACGCGAAAGCCGCGGTGCGAGTCGCCGAGCGCGACCGGCACCGCCCAGGCGACGTCCGGGTGGCGGGCGACCTTCTCGAAGGTCGCGTACGAGACGCTCTGGGTTGCCTCGCCGACGTGGAACACCGCGTACAGCAGCAGGTTGAGCGGCGAGCCGCGCGCGCCGACGACCAGGTCGGTGCCGGAGATCGTGTTGGCGAAGCTGCGCCGCGCGTCCTCCCGCAGGTGCAGCACGCCGAGCAGCAGCGCGACGCTGACCGCGATCGAGAACACCGTCAGCGCGGCGGTGCCGCGCCGGTTCCAGACGCTGCGCAGCGCAAGCCGCGGCAGTGCGCTCATGGGGCGGCCGCCCGGTTGAGGTCGGCGAGTGCGACCGTGCGGTCGAACTGCGCGCCGAGCGTGAGATCGTGGCTGACGAACAGCAGCGTGCTGCCGGCCGCGCGGCATTCCTGCATCAGCAGCGTCAGGAACGACTGCCGGGTCGCCCAGTCGAGCGACGAGGTCGGCTCGTCGGCGACGATCAGCGCCGGCCGGCCGAGCAGCGCGCGCGCAGCCGCGACCCGCTGCTGCTGGCCGATCGAGAGTTCCGTGACGCCGCGGCCGAGGAGCTCGGCGTCCTCGAGGCCGAGCGCGGCGAGCAGTCGCGTCGCCTCGCGGCGCGGTTCGCCCGAACGCGCCCGGCGCTCGCGCGAGAAGCGCGCCGGCAGCAGCACGTTCTCCAGCACCGACAGATACGGCAGCAGGTTGAACATCTGGAAGATGAAGCCGACGTGCGCGGCGCGAAACGCGTCGCGGCGCGCGCCGCCGAGCGCGGCGAGGTCGGTGCCGAGGATGCGGACGCGGCCGCGGGCCGGCGCGAGCACGCCGCCGACGAGTCCCAGCAGCGTGCTCTTGCCGCTGCCGCTCGGGCCGGTGAGGAACAGCCGCTCGCCGGCGGCGACGGTGAAGCGCGGCACGTCGAGTACCGGCCGCCCGGGCCGCCAGGCGTACTCGATCGCTTCGAGGTCGATGGCCGGGGACGGCGGCATGGCGCCACCTTAGCAGTCGGCGCGAATCGCCGGCCAGACGGCTTGCCGCGCCCCCGCCGCGGTGTGAGACTCCGGTCCGCGGCCCGGGTGCCGCGTGGAGAACGCTTGATGAAGGGAGTCTCGCTCTGGATCCTCGCCGCAGCGCTCGGCCTCGCCGGACCAGGCCTGGCCGCGGCCGCGACCGCGACCGCCGCCAAGGACAAGCTCGACAAGGGCGCCGACAGCTACGACGAGCACGAGTCCCCGCGCCGCCTCAAGGACGAGGCACAGCGCACCGCGCAGAGCATCACCGTGGGCGGGCGCCCGCTCGCCTACCAGACCGAGGCCGGCGTACT
This sequence comes from uncultured Pseudomonadota bacterium, assembly GCA_963727685.1. Classification (GTDB taxonomy): domain Bacteria; phylum Pseudomonadota; class Gammaproteobacteria; order Steroidobacterales; family Steroidobacteraceae; genus CAIKZZ01. The sequence continues at coordinate 205,910 of CAVSGY010000009.1, read as the reverse complement.
GGTCGTCCATCTGAAGGACCCGCTCGACGACGATCCGGCGCCCGCTGGCGGTGAGCACGCAGCGACGCCGGCGGCCGCTATGCCCGAGGCGAGCATGTCCTACGCCGCCTACTTCCTCGGCAAGGAGCCGAACCCGAAGCGGCCGATCACGTTCCTGTTCAACGGCGGCCCCGGCTCCTCGACCGTATGGCTGCACATGGGCGCCTTCGGCCCGAAGCGCGTGCTGGCGCCCGACGCCGGCCACGGCCCGGCGGCGCCGTACCACATCGTCGACAACGCCTACACGCTGCTCGGCGACTCCGACCTCGTGTTCGTCGACGCGCCGGGCACCGGCTTCAGCCACCTGCGCGGCGCCGACAAGGAGAAGGCCTTCTTCGGCGTCGACCAGGACGCGCACGCCTTTGCCGCGTTCATCACCGAGTTCCTGACGCGGCACGGCCGCTGGAACTCGCCGAAGTACGTGTTCGGCGAGTCCTACGGCACGACGCGGGCCGCGGCGCTCGCCTACGTGCTGCAAAACGAGAAGGGTCTCGACCTCAACGGCGTCATCCTGCTGTCGCAGATCCTGTGCTTCGACAACAGCGCCGACGCGCCGCAGTTCAACCCGAGCGTCGACCAGCCGTACGTGCTCGCGCTGCCGACCTACGCGGCGACGGCGTGGTACCACAAGCAGCTGCCGGCGATGCCAGCGGCGCTCGAGCCGTTCCTCGCCGAGGTCGAGCAGTTCGCGCTCGGCGAGTACCTGGCGGCGCTCGCCGCCGGCAACCAGCTCGAGCCGGCGCGCCGGGCGGCGGTGGTCGCCAAGCTGCACGCCTACACCGGCCTGCCGACCGACTACATCGAGCGCGCCAACCTGCGGATCAACGTCGGCGTGTTCAACCAGCACGTGCTCGGCGACGGCCTGGCAGCCGGCCGGCTCGATACGCGCTTCACCGGCCCGACCATCGACCCGCTCAGCAAGGAGGCCGAGTACGACCCGCAGTCGGCGGCGATCTCGTCCGCCTACGTCTCGGCGTTCAACGACTACGTGCGCCGCGAGCTCAAGTTCGGCGACGGCCAGACCTACAAGTACGAGCTCGACTTCGACCGGAGCTGGGACTACCTGCACCAGCCACCGGGCGCGTCGCAGAAGGTGCCGCAGGCCGCCAACGTGATGCCGGACCTCGCCGCCGCGATGAAGCAGAACCCGAACCTCAAGGTGATGATGAACGGCGGCTACTACGACCTCGCAACGCCGTACTTCGCGGCGACCTACGAGCTCAACCATCTGCAGCTGCCGCCGTCGATCGCAGCGAACATCGAGATCCAGCTCTACCCGTCGGGCCACATGGTCTACGCGCACGAGCCCGCGCTCGCCTCGCTCGAGGCCAACGTCGCGGCGTTCATCCGCCGCACGCACGCGGCCGCCGACTGATGCGGCTCGTGCCGGAGACGCTGTCGCGGGCGCTGGAGGCGGCCCTCGCGCCGGCGTGGCTGGTGGCCGGCGACGAGCCGCTGCGCGTCGGCGAGACCGCCGACGCGATCCGCGCCCGTGCCCGGGCGCTCGGCTACAGCGGCCGCGACGTGCTGTTCGTCGAGCGCGGCTTCGACTGGGACGAATTCGCCGCCGGCCTGCGCTCGATGTCGCTGTTCGCGGAGCGACGCATCGTCGAGCTCAGGATGCCGACGCCTAAGCCCGGCGTCGAAGGCAGCAAGGCGCTGGTCGCCGCGCTCGCCGACCCGGCGCCGGACGTGCTGCTGCTCGTGATCACCGACAAGATCGAGTACGCCGACCGCTCGAGCGCCTGGATCAAGGCCTTCGAGGAGCACGGCTGCTGCATTGACGCCGAGCAGCTGCTGCCGGAGCAGCTGCCGGCCTGGGTCGAGGCGCGCATGCGGCGCATCGGGCTCGTCCCCGAGGCCGACGCCGTGCAGCTGCTCGCCGAGCGCTGCGAGGGCAACCTCGTCGCCGCGCACCAGGAGATCGAGCTGCATGCGGCTGCTCGCGGGCCCGGGCCCCGTGACCGTCGAGACGGTGGCCGAGTCGGTCGCGACGAGCGCGCGCTACCACGTGTTCCAGCTCGGCGAGGCGCTGCTCGCGGGCGATGCGCCGCGCACGCTCAGGATCCTCGACGGCCTCGCGGCCGAGGGCGAGGAGCCGACGCTCGTGCTGTGGTGCATCGCCGAGGAGCTGCGCTCGATCCTGCAGTGGACCGGCCAGGCCTCCGGCGGCGCGCGCCGGCTGTACCGCGGCGGGCGGCGCCGCAAGGAGCTGCTCGCCGGCGCGGCGCGGCGCGTGCCGCGGCGCGCGGCGATCGAGCTGCTGACGGCCGCGGCCCGCACCGACGGCCTGATCAAGGGGCCGCGCAAGGACGAGGCCTGGGGCGAGCTCGCCCGGATTGCCACCGCAGCTTTGCATCGCGAGCGCGAAATCGGGCAGGGTGAGTACCGATGTCGACCCCGCGACCAAGCGCACCGCCCGCGGCGGGCGCGGCGAATGGCGGTCCGATGGGTATCTTCGGAGGTACCTTCGACCCGATCCACTACGGCCACCTGCGCACGGCCTTCGAGCTGCTCGAGACGCTGCGGCTGCCGGAGATGCGCTTCATGCCGGCGGGCAACCCGCCGCATCGCGAGCACACGGTCGCCAGCAACGCGCAGCGGCTCGAGATGGTGCGCGCCGCGACCGCCGGCCAGCGCGCGCTTCACCGTCGACGACCGCGAGATGCACAAGACCGGCCCGTCGTACTCGGTCGAGACGCTCGCCGAGCTGCGCGCCGAGTTCCCCGACCCGGCCGCTGTGCCTGATCGTCGGCATGGATGCGTTCCTCGGGCTGCCGAAGTGGCACCAGTGGCGCGAGCTGCTGACGCTCGCGCACCTGGTCGTCGCCCACCGCCCGGGCTGGCGCGCGCCGGCCATGGGGCCGCTCGGCGAGATGCTCGTCGACCGCGGCACCGGCGCCGTGCTCGACCTTCATGAAAGCGTCGCCGGCCGCATCTACATTCATGCCGTGACGCAGCTCGAGATCTCATCGACCGACGTGCGCGCGCTGATCCACGCCGGCCGCGACCCGCGCTACCTGATGCCGGACGACGTACGTCATATCATCCTGGAATCGGGCTGTTACGCCCGGAAGGAAGAAGCAAGGGGATGACCGCCAGAAAAACTGCCCGTAAGACCGCCACCAAGACCACCGTCAAGACCGCAGCCCGGCCCGCCGCGCGTCCCGCCCGGGCCAAGAAGCCGACCCGACCACGGCTCGCCGAGCTCGTGGCCGCCGCACTCGACGACCTCAAAGCCCAGAACGTCGCCGTGCTCGATGTCAGTGACCTGACCGACGTCACTGACACGATCGTCATCGCCTCCGGCACCTCCGACCGGCACGTCAAGTCGCTGGCCGGCCGCGTGCTCGAGCGCGCCAAGGAGGCTGGCTTCCGCTCGCTCGGTGTCGAGGGCGAGCGCGAGGGGGAGTGGGTACTCGTCGACCTGCAGGACGTCATCGTGCACGTCATGCTGCCGCGCATCCGCGAGTTCTACGCCCTCGAGAAGCTCTGGGACGTGCGCTCCGGCGGCCGCGCCGCGCTGCCGTAGGGCCGGGCGCGGTGCGGGTGCGGCTGATCGCCGCGGGCACGCGCCTGCCGGCGTGGATCGGCGCCGGCTTCGCCGAGTACCAGCGGCGCCTGCCACCGGAGACGCCGCTCGAGCTCGTTGAGATCGCGGTCACGCGCGGTACGGCGCAGGGCGCCGCCGGCCGCGCCGTCAAGGACGAGGGCGAGCGGATGCTGGCGGCGCTGCCGCCCCGGGCGTGGGTGGTGGCGCTCGACGTGACGGGACGGGCGCTCGACACGGCGGGCCTCGCCCGCTGGTGGGCGGCACGGCTGCGCGACGGGCGCGACCTCGCGTTCCTGATCGGCGGCCCCGATGGGCTCGCCGCCGGCTGCCTCGGCCGGGCCGACGAACGCCTGTCGCTGTCGGCGCTGACCTTCCCGCACGGCCTAGTGCGGGTGCTGCTCGCCGAGCAGCTGTATCGCGCGAGCAGCCTGCTCAAGGGCCATCCGTACCATCGCGAGTAGGCCCGCGCCGTGCCGGCAGGGGCGGGCGGCGGCGCTCGTAAGCCATGGAATCTGTGGCAAATTACCTGCCCGCCGGCCGCGTCCCAAGCTATGCTCGCAGCCCCTCCACCGTCGCGCCCGGGCGGCGCTGCCATGACCCTGTACGACTCGATCACCCTCGCCTCCGCCTCGCCGCGCCGCAGCCAGCTGCTCGAGCAGATCGGCGTGCGCCACCGCGTCCGCGCCACCGACATCGACGAGGCGGCCCGCGCCGGCGAGGCGCCGGAGGCCTACGTCGCCCGCCTCGCGGCGGCCAAGGCCGAAATTGCCTGGGCCGCCGCCGCTGGCGAGCCGGTGCTCGCCGCCGATACCGCGGTCGCGCTCGGCGCGGAACTCTTCGGCAAGCCCGAGGATCTCAATGATGGCGTGCGGATGCTGTCGGCGCTCGCCGGGCGCACGCACCGCGTGCTGACGGCGGTTGCGGTCCGCTCGGCCGGTGGGCTCGGCGCGGCGCTGTCGGTCAGCGAAGTCACGTTCCGCGCGCTCACGACGGCCGAGTGCCGGCGCTACTGGGCGACCGGCGAGCCCTGCGGCAAGGCCGGCGGCTACGCGATCCAGGGGCTCGCGGCGACGTTCATCACCTGCCTGCGAGGCAGCTACTCGGGCGTCATGGGCCTGCCGCTCGCCGAGACCGCGGCGCTGCTGGCCCGGGCGGGCGTGCGCCTGTGGAACACGGAGGAGGCCGCGTGACCGCCGAGATTCTCGTCAACGTCACGCCGCGCGAGAGCCGCGCGGCGTTCCTCGAGAACGGCGTGCTGCAGGAAGTGCACATCGAGCGCGCCAACCGGCGCGGTATCACCAGCAACATCTACAAGGGCCGCGTGTCGCGCGTGCTGCCCGGCATGCAGGCGGCGTTCATCGACGTGGGCCTCGACCGCACGGCGTTCCTGCACGTCTCCGACATCGCCCGCCGCGAGGACGTCGACGCCGAGTTCGAGGCGCCCGCCACCGACGACATCCGCGCCGCCGTCAGCGAGGGCGACGAGCTCTTGGTGCAGGTCCTCAAGGATCCGCTCGGCACCAAGGGCGCGCGCCTGACCACGTTCATCACGCTGCCGTCGCGCTTCCTCGTGTACATGCCGCAGGGCCGCGGCGTCGGCGTCTCGGCGCGCATCGAGGACGAGGCGGAGCGCGCGCGGCTGCGCACGCTGGTCGAGTCGTTCATGCCGGCCGAGCGGCCCGGCGGCTACATCGTGCGCACGGTCGCCGAGGGCGTGGCACCGGAGGCGCTGCAGGGCCGACATGCTGTTCCTGCAGCGCCTCTGGGAGCTCGTCGGCCAGGCGGGCTTCGCCGCGCCCGCCGGGCAGCTCGTCCACGAGGACCTGCCGCTGCACGTGCGTATGCTGCGCGACCTGTTGGGCCAGGACGTCGAGCGCGTGCAGGTCGACGCGCCGGCCGCGCACGCGAAGATGCTCGAGTTCGCGCGCACGTTCATGCCGGAGTCGGAGGCGAAGATCGAGCTGTATCGCGGCAACCGGCCGATCCTCGACCTGTACGGCGTCGAGGACGAGATCCAGAAGGCGCTCGACCGCAAGGTGCCGCTCAAGTCCGGCGGCTACCTGATCATCGACCAGACCGAGGCGATGACGACGATCGACGTCAACACCGGCGCCTTCGTCGGCCACCGCAACCTCGAGGACACGATCTTCCGCACCAACCTCGAGGCGGCGGTGGCGATCGCGCGCCAGCTGCGCCTGCGCAATCTCGGCGGTATCATCATCATCGACTTCATCGACATGCAGGACGAGGACCATCGCCGCCAGGTGCTGCAGGCGCTCGAGAAGAGCCTCGCGACCGACCACGCGCGCACGCACATCTCCTCGGTCTCGCCGCTCGGCCTCGTCGAGATGACGCGCAAGCGCACCCGCGAGAGCCTCGAGCACCTGCTGTGCTGCCCGTGCCCGACCTGCGAGGGGCGGCGCTACGTCAAGACGCCGGAGACGGTCGCCTACGAGATCTTCCGCGAGATCGTCCGTCAGGCGCGCCAGTTCGAGGTGCAGGGGCTGATGGTACTGGCGCACCAGGACGTCATTGAGCTGTTGCTCGACGAGGAGTCGGCCGCGCTCGGCGAGCTCGAGGTGCTGGTCGGCAAGCCCATCCGGCTGCAGACCGAGGCGCTGTACTCGCAGGACCAGTACGACGTGGTGCTGCTGTAGGCACGCGTCCATGAGCCGGGCACGCACGATCTGGAAGTGGAGCGCCGCGATCTTCGGCGGCCTGGTCGTGCTGCTGGCGATCGCCGTCGGCGCCCTGCGGCTGTGGCTCGAGCATTCCCCCGAGATCGGCCCGGAGCTCGTCGCGCGCGTGCAGCGCCTCACCGGCCTCGAGTTCTCATTCGCCCGGCTCGATGCCCGCCTCGGGCTCTACGGGCCCGAGCTCGTGTTTCGCGACGCGCGCGTCACGGTGCCCGGGCAGCACGACGCGCTGATCACCGCGAGCGCCGGGCGCGTGGGCTTCGACCTGTGGCGCTCGCTGCGCACCGGCCGGCTGGCCTCCGGGCGCGTCGTGCTCGACGGCGCGCGCGTCTACGTCTACCTGACCTCGGGCGGCGTCGAGCTGCGCGGCCAGGGCGCGCTGTCGGCGGCCGAGGGCGGCGCCCACCTCGCGCTCGGCGACCTGCCGGTCGGGCACGTGCGCATCGAGGACGCGACCGTGTGGGTCCAGGACCTGCGCAGCGCCGGCCACCCGTGGCGCGTCGACCGCGTGGGCCTCGACCTCGAGCGCGACCCCACCGCGCTCAAGCTCGCCGGGCGCGTGCGCCTGCCGGACGCGCTCGGTGCGCACCTCGACGTCGACGCCGAGCTCAAGGGCGACCTCGGCGCGCTCGCGGCGCTCGACTGGCGCGCGGAGGTCACGCTGCAGAGCGCCTCGCTCGCCGGCTGGACGGCGCTCGTGCCGCAGTGGGCGTGGCTGCCGGTGGCGGGCCACGGCGACCTCGCGGTGACGGCCGCCGGCCGTGGCGCGGCGCTGGCGCGCCTCGCGGCGCGCTTCGACCTGCGGGACGTCGCGCCGGCCGCCGCGCCCGGCACGGCGCCGGCGCCTCTGGCCGCCATCGCCGGCGTCGTCAGCGTCAGCCACGAGGGCGAGCGCTGGAGCGCGTCCGGACGCGAGCTGACGATCGATCCCGGCCACGACGCATGGCGGCGCGGCGAGTTCGAGCTGACGACCGACTGGCAGGGCGGGGCGCTCTCCGGCGTCGCGCTGCGCTCGCCTGCGATCCGGCTCGAGGGGCTTGCCGCGCTCGTGCCACTGCTGCCGCAGGGCACGGTCCGCGAGGCCGGCACTGCGCTCAGCCCCCGCGGTGCGCTCACGCTCGTCGACCTCAAGGCGGCGCGCGGCGCCGGCCCGGGCGAGTGGCAGATCAACGGCGGGCTACGCTTCACCGGGCTCGGCTTCGGGGCGTGGCGCGCGGTGCCCGGCATCGCCGGCGTCGACGGCGATGTCGTCGCGCAGGGCCCGAGCGGGCGCGTGCACGTGCGCTCGGAGCGCTTCACGCTGGCGCTGCCGCAGGTGCTCGCCGGCCCGGTGGGCGCCGACTCGGTCGCCGCGACCGTCGACTGGTCGTGGCGCCCCGACGGCTGGCGCTTCGCGGCCGACGGCGTGCGCGCGCGCACGCCGGACGGCGCGGCGAGCGGCTTCGGGCGGCTGTGGCTGCCGGCCGACGCCGAGGAGTCGCCGCGCCTCGTGCTCGACTTCCACATCAGCGACGTCGATGCGCGCGCGGCGCCCAAGTACCTGCCGGCGAAGAGCATCCCGCCGGGGCCGATGAGCTGGCTCGAGCACGCCTTCCTCGCCGGGCACGTGCCGGAAGCGCGCCTCGAGTTCGCCGGCGAGACGCGCCGCTTCCCGTTCCGCGACGGCGGCGGGCTGTTCCGCGTGCGGCTCAAGTACGAGGGCATCCGCCTGCACTACCAGGACGGTTTCAGCGACATCGAGAACGCCGCCGGCGAGGCCGAGTTCAAGAACCAGGGCTTCAGCGTCCACGGCACGACCGCGTGGATCGCCGGGCTTGCGGTCAGCGAGCCGGTGGTCGAGATGCCCGACTTCCGCGACGCGGACCTGGTCGCGCACGCCCGCGCCGACGGCGACGTGCGCGACGCGCTGCACTTCCTGCAGGCCTCGCCAGTCGGCCCCAAGCTCGGCGAGTTCTTCATGCGGATCTGGGGCCAGGGCCCGCTCAGCGCGCACGTCGCGCTCGACCTGCCGTTCCGCCAGTTCGCCCTGCGCCGGATCAGCGTCGACGGCAAGATCGAGCGCACGAGCGCGCGTGTCCCGGGCCTCGATGACGAGTTCCACGACCTCGCCGGGTCGTTCTCGCTGCACGATCTCGAGCTCGACGTGCCGCAGCTGACCGGCACGGTGCTCGACGGGCCGCTGCGCGTCCGGGCGCACACCGCCGCCGGCCCCTCGGGGCTCGCCGGCGATCGCGTGCTGATCGTCGACGGCGCGGGGCGGGCGGCCGCCTCGCAGCTGCAGCCGCTGCTCGGCATCACGCGCGGCCGCTGGCTGACCGGCGGCGCCGACTGGCGCGTGCAGGCGCGCCTGCCCAGGGTCGAATGGCGTCCCGCCGCGGAGCCGCTGCCGGCCGATGCTCCCCCGGATGCGGTGGCCAACGTCAAGGACGTCGAGATCCGCCCGTTGCCGGTCAGCGTGCGTCTCGACGCGAGCCTCGCGGGGCTCGAGATCAACCTGCCCGAGCCGCTCGCCAAGGACGCCGACGAGACCCGGCCGCTGCGCGTCGACCTCAACATCGATCCGGGACTCGCCGCCGACGCGCCGCGGCCGCCGCCGGCGCTGCGGCGCCACGATCTGCCGCGCCCGCCGAGCATCCTCGCGCACCTCGCCCTCGGCGACGACAGCGGCGCCTTCGAGTGGCGCCGCGAGGACGAGTGGCATCTGGCGCGCGGCACGCTGCACATGGGCGCGGGCGGCGCGCAGCTCAGGGACTCGCCGGGCGTCTGGATCGAGGGCCGGATGGCGGAGTACGACCTGTCGGCGTGGCTGCGCGTCAAGCTCGCCGACAGCACCAACCGCAGCCTGTCCGACGTCCTCAAGGGCGGCACGGTCGCGGTCGACCGCTTCGGCATCTTCGGCTTCGAGTTCCCGGACGTGACGCTGACGCTCGAGGGCCGTGGCGACGCGTGGCACGCGGCGGTCGCGGGACCCTCGGCGCAGGGACTGATCGTCGTACCGTGGCAGCTGCCGGGCGGCGAGGCGCTGACGCTCGACATGGAGCGGCTCGTGCTCGGCGAGCGCTCGGGCGGCGGTGACGACGGCGAGGAGCCGAGCGACCCGACGCAGCTGCCGGCGATGACGATCAAGGTCAAGAACCTCGAGATCCAGAAGCGTCGCTTCGGCTCGCTCGAGGCGCACATCTCGCGCACCGCCGAGGGGCTGCAGCTCGACCGCGCGACCCTCAAGGGCAACTCTTTCCAGGCCTCCGGCCGCGGCAGCTGGTCGCTCGCGGGTAGCGGCCAGGCGACGGCGGTGTCGCTGACGCTCGACAGCACCGACCTGTTGGACACGCTCAACGCCTGGGGCTTCGCGCCGACCCTGACCGGCAAGGCCGGCCACGCGACCGCGGACCTGCACTGGCGCGGCGGCATCGACGATGACGTCTTCGGCCGCATCGCCGGCCACGTGAAGCTCTCGGTCGAGCAGGGCCAGGTGATGTCGGTCGACCCCGGGGCCGGCCGGGTGCTTGGGCTGCTGTCGGTGGCGGCCCTGCCCAGGCGCCTGACCCTCGATTTCCGCGACCTGACCGACAAGGGCTACGCCTTCGACACGATCCACGGCGACTTCGACCTGCGCGACGGCAACGCCTATACGAGCAACCTCGTGCTCAAGGGCCCGGCCGCCGAGATCGGCATCGTCGGCCGGACCGGGCTCAAGGCCCGCGACTACGACCAGACGGCCAAGGTGACCGGCCACATCGGCGGGCCAGTCGCGGCCGCCGCGGCGGTACTCAGCGGGCCCGTCATCGGGGCGGCGGTGCTCCTGTTCTCGACCGTGTTCAAAGAGCCGCTGTCCGGCCTCACGCGCGGCTACTATCGCATCACCGGCAGCTGGGACCAGCCCAAGATCGAGCGCATCGGCTCGAGCCAGGCCAAGGAGGCGGCGGAGAACGCCGCGGCCGAGGGCGCACCGCCGCCTTGAGGAGACGATCGTGACCACTATCGCCGCAGTGCAGATGACCTCCGGGCCCGACGTCGCCGCGAACCTCGCCGCGGCCGGCAGCCTGATCGAGGGCGCGGCCGGCGCTGGCGCCAGCGTCGTGCTGCTGCCCGAGAACTTCAACTTCATCGGCCGGCGCGACGCCGACAAGCGCAACGTCGCCGAGACCTTCGGCGGCGGTCCGACCCAGGATTTCCTGGCCGCCGCCGCGCGGCGCCACGGACTGTGGATCATCGCCGGCACGCAGCCGCTTCGCAGCGAGGCCGCCGACGGGCGCGTCACGAACAGCTCGCTCGTTTACGACGCGACCGGTCGGTGCGTCGCGCGCTACGACAAGATCCACCTGTTCGACGTCGACGTGCCGGGCAAGCCCGGCGAGAGCTACCGCGAGAGCACGCACGTCGCGCCGGGCCGCGACGTCGTACTCGTCGACACGCCCGCCGGCCGCGTCGGCCTGTCGGTCTGCTACGACATGCGCTTTCCCGAGCTGTACCGGCGCCTGTCGGCCGACGGCGCCGAGATCCTGGTGATGCCGGCGGCGTTCACGGTGCCGACCGGGCGGGCGCACTGGGAGATGCTGCTGCGCGCGCGCGCCGTCGAGAACCTCTGCTACGTCGTCGCGGCGGCGCAGTCGGGCGTGCACCCGAGTGGCCGCGAGACCTACGGCGACAGCCTGATCGTCGATTTCTGGGGGCGCGTGCTGACGCGCCTGCCACGCGGCACCGGCTTCGTCAGCGCGCCGATCGACCGCGAGGCGCTCAAGCGTGTGCGTGCCGAGTTCCCGGCGCTCAAGAACCGCGTCCTCACTGCCTGACAGGACACCCATGGCCGCCGTACTCAAAGAATCCGACCCGTTCGACATCGCCCGGCACAGCATCCTCGACGCCTCCGGGCTCGACCTCGCCGCGCTCGAGCGGATCCTGTCGAGCATGCATGCCCACGCGCTTGACGAGGCCGAGCTCTACTTCCAGCTCGCGCGCGACGAGACCTGGGCGCTCGAGGACGGCATCGTCAAGGAGGGCAGCTACAGCATCGACCAGGGCGTCGGCGTGCGCGCGATCTGCGGCGAGCGCACCGGCTTTGCCTACTCCGACGAGGTCTCCCTGCCCGCGCTCGAGGAGGCGGCGCGCGCCGCCCGCGCGATCGCTCGGCACGGCAGCGCCGGCGCGGGCGGCCCAGGGATCAGGGCCGCGCACCGGGTCACCGGGCATCGCCTCTACCTGCCGGCCGACCCGATCGTGACGGTGGCCGACGCCGACAAGGTGGCGTTCTTGGGCGTGCTCGACCGCGAGGCGCGACGGCTCGACCCGCGCGTCAAGCAGGTGATGGCGAGCCTCGCCGGCATCCACGAGGTGATCCTTGTGATGAACTCCAACGGCACGCTCGCCGCCGATGTGCGCCCGCTGGTGCGGGTCAATGTCAGCGTCATCATGGAGGACGGCGGCCGGCGCGAGCAGGGCTACGTCGGCATGGGCGGGCGCTACACGATGGCCGAACTGCTCGCGCACCCCGACGTGCACGACCTGCCGCGGCAGGCGGTGCACGCCGCCAGCGTCAATCTCGAGGCGGTGCCGACGCCGGCCGGCACGATGACGGTCGTGCTCGCCAGCGGCTGGCCGGGCGTCATGCTGCACGAGGCGGTCGGCCACCCGCTCGAGGGCGACTTCAACCGCAAGGGCACCTCGGCCTTCGCCGGGCGGATGGGCGAGACGGTCGCGAGCCCGCTCTGCACCGTCGTCGACGACGGTACGCTGGCGCGGCGCCGCGGCTCGCTCAACATCGACGACGAGGGCACGCCGACGCGCTGCACGACGCTGATCGAGAACGGCGTCCTCAAGGGCTACATGCAGGACCGCCTGAACGCGCGCCTGATGGGCGTGGCGCCGACCGGCAACGGTCGCCGCGAGTCCTTCGCCCACGCGACGCTGCCGCGGATGACCAACACCTACATGCTGGCCGGCCCGCACGATCCCGAGGAGATCATCCGCTCGGTCAAGAAGGGCCTGTACGCCGTGAACTTCGGTGGCGGGCAGGTCGACACGACGAGCGGCAAGTTCGTATTCTCGACCAGCGAGGCCTACCTGATCGAGGACGGGCGCGTGACGCGGCCGGTCAAGGGTGCCTCGCTGATCGGCTCGGGCCCGGAGGTGCTGCAGCGGGTGTCGATGCTGGGCAACGACCTCAAGCTCGACGCCGGGGTCGGCAACTGCGGCAAGGAGGGCCAGACGATCCCGGTGGGGGTCGGCCAGCCGACGATGAAGGTCGAAGGGTTGACAGTCGGCGGCACCGGCTGACACCGTGTCGGGGCAGCGCCCCGACCGGCGCCGCCTCAGGGGAATTGCGCGATGCACCTGCCGCGCGGCATCTACGAAGCACTTCCGTACGCCTACCTCGCGGCCGGCGCCGGCGCTTGCCTGGCCTCCTACGCGGGCCGGGACGCCGTGTGGAGCAATGCCGCGTTCGCCGCCGGCGTCGTCGGCATCGTCGGCGGCTGCGTGCTGATCCTGCGCCGCCGTTCCTACCGCGACGACGCGGCGCGCTACGACAGCCGGTCGCTCGACGAGTAGCCCGCCCGGGCCGTCAATGCGGCCCGGACCCCGTCTCCGGGGCGATGGTGCCGGCCAGCGACTCGTGCGGGCCGGTCGCGTTCGGATCGCCGGCGCCGGTGTCCTTCGGTGCGCGCGGCGTGCTCGGCCGCTCGTCGATGTAGGTCAGCGAGTGCTGGCCGATGACGATCTCGTCGCCGTCCTTGAGCAGGTGCCGGCGCACGCGGCGGCCGCGGTAGACCAGGCCGTTGGTGCTGTTGAGGTCCTCGACGACCGTGCCTTCGACCGCCACGGTGATCTGGCAGTGGTGGCGGCTGACGTACTTGGAGTCGATCTGCACGTCGTTCTCCGGCGTGCGGCCGATCAGCAGGCGCCCGAGCTTGAGCTCGTGCTCGGCAACGGTGCGGCCCTCGGTCGAGATGTAGATCCGCCCGAGCACGGTGTCGGCGGACACGTGCCGCAGTACCGGCACGACCATCTCGGCACGCGCCATGCGGTTGGTGCGGGCCGCGTACTCGACCCACTGCAGCTCCTCGATCGCCGTCCGGACCTCGGCCTCGTCGACGGTGTCCTTGTCGATGGCGAAGGCGCCCATCATCGCGGTGTCGCACAGCGTGTTGATCAGCCGCGGCACGCCGCCGGTGTAGCGGTGCACGAGCGCGAGCGCGGCGTCGCTGAAGATCTGCCGGCCGGCGGCGCCGGCGACCTCGAGGCGGTGGAGGACGTAGGCATTGCAGTCCTCACGGCCGAGCGGGGTCAGGTGGAAGCGCAGCCGGATGCGCTGCGCGAGCTGCATCATCTCCGGCGAGTCGAGCTTGTCGCACAGCTCCGGTTGGCCGGCGAGGATGATCCTGAGCGTCTTGTCCTTGGTGGTCTCGACCCCGGACAGCAGCCGGACCTCCTCGAGCACCCGGTTCGAGAGGTTCTGCGCCTCGTCGATGACCAGCACGACCTTGCGGCCGGCGGCGTACTGCTCGATCAGGAAGTTGTTGATCGTCGCCAGCAGCTCGGCCTTGTTCATCTTGAACGGCGAGAAGCCGAACTGGACCAGGAGGCCCTGCAGGAAGCCGAGCGGGCTGATCTGGGTCTGGTTGATCTGGGCGACGACGACGTCCCGGTCGAGCTCGCGCAGGAAGCTCTCGATCAGCGTGGTCTTGCCCGAGCCGATCTCGCCGGTGATCACGACGAAGCCGTCGGTGAACCAGATTGTCGACTCCATGTACGCCTTGGCGCGCGCATGGTGCTTCGACAGGTAGAGGAACTGCGGGTCCGGGCTCAGCCGGAAGGGCAGCTCCTTCAGCCGGAACAGGTCGAGATACATCGCCAAACTGCCTGCGGCGCCGGTGTACGGCTCCTTCATTTAACACTATACGGTACCGCCGGAGCACCGCCAAAGGCGGCCGGCGGCGGCCGGATGGCGGCCCGGCGCCCGGGGGGCGCGGGCCGGGCTCAGGTCAGGCGCCTGAGGCGCCGCAGCAGGGCGTCGCGGGCCCCGGCGGTCGCGGCCACGACCGTCGCGTGGCCGAGCTTGCGGCCGGGGCGGGCCTCCCGCTTGCCGTAGTCGTGCAGGTGCAGCCCCGGCACGGCCAGCGCCCGGCGCCGGTCCGGCATGTGGCCGACGAAGTTGACCATCGCCGCATGGCCGCGCGCCGCGGTCGAGCCGAGCGGCAGGCCGAGGATCGCCCGCAGGTGGTTCTCGAACTGGCTGGTGACGGCGCCCTCGATGGTCCAGTGGCCGGAGTTGTGCACCCGCGGCGCCATCTCGTTGGCGACCAGCCGCCCGCCCGCGACGAAGAACTCGATTGCCAGCACGCCCGCGTAGCCGAAGTGCGCGAGCACGGCGCGCATGTGACGCTCGGCCTCGCGCTGCAGCGACGCGGCGCGCACCGGCGCGCGCGTCTGGGCGAGGATGCCGTGCTCGTGGACGTTCTCGGCGAGCGGGTAGAAGGCGAGCTCGCCGCGCGTGCTGCGCGCCGCGAGCAGCGATACCTCGCGGCTGAAGCGCACGAAGCCCTCGTAGATCAGCGGCTCGCCGCCGAGCGCACGCCAGGCGCCGTCGAGGTCGGCGCGCGTTCTCAGGCGCGCCTGGCCCTTGCCGTCGTAGCCGAAGCGGCGCGTTTTGAGGATGCCCGGCAGGCCGATGCGCTCGACCGCAGCCGTCAGGTCGCGGCGCAGGTCGACCGGCGCGAACGGCGGCGTCGGGATGCCGAGATCGCGGAACAGGGTCTTCTCGAGCAGCCGGTCCTGGGCGACGGCGAGCGCGGCAGGCTGCGGATAGACCGGCGCCAGGCGCGCCAGCGGCGCGAGCGACTCGACCGGGACGTTCTCCCAGTCGAAGGTGACGACGTCCGCGCGCCGCGCCAGGCCCTTGAGCTTGGCGAGGTCGTCGAACTCGCCGGTGACGATCGGCCCGACCTGCCCGCCCGGCGTGTCGGTGGTGCGGTCGTAGAATTCGCAGCGCACGCCGAGCGGATAGCCTGCCAGGGCCAGCATCCGTCCGAGCTGGCCGGCCCCGATGACGGCGACCTTCACGTCGCGGTGCCCGCGCGCGGGTCGGGTTTGGCGAGCACCGTCTCGGTCTGCTCGGCCCGGAAGCGCTCGAGCGCAGCGCCGATCGCGGCGTGCTTGTTGGCGAGGATCGCCGTGGCCAGCAGCGCCGCGTTGATGGCACCGGCGGTACCGATCGCGAGCGTCCCGACTGGAACGCCCGCCGGCATCTGCGCGATCGACAGCAGCGAGTCGAGGCCGGAGAGCGTCTTGGACTGCACCGGCACGCCGAGTACCGGCAGCGAGGTCTTGGCCGCGGTCATGCCGGGCAGGTGCGCCGCGCCGCCGGCACCGGCGACGATGACCTCTAGGCCGCGGCTCCTGGCCGTCGACGCGTACTCGAACAGGAGGTCGGGCGTGCGGTGCGCGGAGACCACGCGCACCTCATGCGGCACGCCGAGCCGCGTCAGGGTATCGGCGGTCGACTGCATCGTCTCCCAGTCGGAAGACGAGCCCATGATGATTCCGACGAGTGGCTTCATGCCGGGATTTTACGCGTTGGCGCCGGCGGCCGCGAGCGCGTCGCGCAGCCACCGGAAAAGTTCGCGGGCGGCGGCCGGCGGGCGGCCCGCGGCCGCCTCCGCGCGTGCCTGGGCGAGGAGCGCGCGCAGCCGCTTGGCATCGAGCGCGGGCTCGGCCGCGAGCAGCGCGGCGAGCGCCGGCTCGCCCTCGGCGAGCAGCCGGTCGCGCCAGACCTCGATGCGGTGAAACTCGCGCGCCTCGAGCTTGCGGGCGAGCGCCCGCGCCGCGAGCGCGGCGCGGATCTCCTCGACGTCGACCTTGCGCAGGATCTTGCCGATCAGCTGCCGCTGCCGGGCCGCCGCGCCGTGTGCCGTGATCCGCCGGGCGAGGTCGATCGCGTCCCGCAGCTTCTCGGCAAGCGGCAGCGCCTCGAGGTCGGCCGCGGGCAGCGCCACCAGTTCGTCGCCGAGGTCCTTCAGATCCTCGGCGTCGCGCTTGCGCTGGCTCTTGCTGGGGGGCTCGTTGAGCTCGGGTTCTTCGTCGCGCGCCGCCATGGCCCATCCTAGCCTAGAATGACGCTCCGATCCCCGCTCCGGGAGCCCCATGCAGACGCCGGTACTCGCGCACGCCGATCTCGCCGCCCTGGTCGAGCAGTCGCTCGCCGAGGCGCGCGCCGCCGGGGCCACCGAGGCCGACGTCGGCGTCAGCGTCGACACGGGCCTGTCGATCGGCGTGCGCCTCGGCGAGGTCGAGACGCTGGAGTACCAGCGCGACCGCGGCATGGGCATTACCGCCTACGTCGGCAAGCGCAAGGGCACGGCGACCACCGGCGACCTGTCCTCCGGCGCGATCGCCGACACCGTCCGCAAGGCGGTCTCGATCGCCCGCTTCACCGCCGCCGACGAGTGCGCCGGGCTGCCGGAGCCCGACACGCTCGCGCGCGAGGTCCCGGACCTCGACCTGTCGCATCCCTGGGACCTCGAGGCGGAGGCCGGCATCGAGCTCGCCAAGCGCTGCGAGGCGGCGGCACTCGGACTCGACCCGCGCGTCACCAATTCCGAGGGCGCGAGCGTCAGCGCGCACCGCTCGCTCAGGATGTACGGCAACTCGCTCGGCTTTCTCGGCGGCTACCCGTCGACGTACTACAGCGTCAGCTGCGTCGTCGTGGGCCAGGAGGGCGACCAGCAGGAGCGCGACTACTGGTACACCGCCTCGCGCGACTGGCGCACGCTCGAGGACGCCGAGGCGGTCGGCCGGCAGGCGGCCGAGCGCACCGTGCGCCGCCTCGGCGCGCGGCGCATCCCGACCACGCGCGCGCCGGTGCTGTTCGTCCCGGAACTGGCCCGCGGGCTGGTCGGCCACTTCATCGCGGCGGTGCGCGGCGGCGCGCAGTACCGCAAGAGCTCGTTTCTACTCGACGCGGCCGGTACCCGGGTGTTCCCTGAATTCTTCGGTATCTCCGAGCGGCCGCACGTCAAGCGCGGCCTCGGCAGCGCGCCCTTCGACGGCGAGGGCTGCGCGACGCGTGACCGCGAGCTCGTGGCCGGCGGCGTGCTCGAGGGCTACGTGCTCAACACCTACGCGGCCCGCAAGCTCGGTCTCAGGACCACCGGCAATGCCGGCGGCGTGCACAACCTGACCGTGCACCCGGGCGAGGACGACCTCGACGGGCTCGTGCGGCGCATGGGCCGTGGCCTCGTCGTCACCGAGCTGATGGGCCAGGGCGTCAACGGCGTCACCGGCGACTACTCGCGCGGCGCGGCCGGCTTCTGGGTCGAGGGCGGCGAGCTGCGTTACCCAGTGAGCGAGATCACCATCGCCGGCAACCTCAAGGACGTGTTCCGCGACCTGGTCGCCGTCGGCCGCGACATCGACGAGCGCGGCTCGATCCGCACCGGCTCGATCCTGGTCGCCGAGATGACGATCGCCGGCGAGTAGCCGCGCGCCGGCGCGTGCGCGGCGCGCGTTACACAGAGGACACTGCTCATGGTCGACACCTACCACAAGCGCACGATCGGCAAGCGGACGCTCTCGCCCGAGACCCAGATGATGGGCTACGGCTACGAGCCGCACCTGTCGGAGGGCGCGCTCAAGCCGCCGGTGTTCCTGACCTCGACGTTCGTGTTCCGCACTGCGCAGGACGGCAAGGACTTCTTCGACTACACCTCGGGCCGCAAGCCGTTGCCGGCCGGCACCGCCGGCGGCCTCGTGTACTCGCGCTTTAACAACCCGAACCTCGAGGTGCTCGAGGACCGCCTCGCGCTGTGGGACGAGGCCGAGGCGGCGGTGGTGTTCTCGTCCGGGATGTCGGCGATCGCGACCACTTTCCTCGCCCACCTCAAGGCGGGCGACGTGCTCCTGTACTGCGAGCCGCTGTACGGCGGCACCGAGACGCTGATCGCCAAGGCGCTGCCGAACTACGGCATCCGCCACGTCGCCTTCAGCGACGGCCTGTCGCGCGAGGCGATCGCCGCGGCCGCGACCGCGGCGCTGGCGCAGGGCCGCGTCGCGATGATCATGACCGAGACCCCGGCGAACCCCACCAACGCGCTCGTCGACCTCGCGCTGATGGCCGCGGTCGCCGACGACATCGGCCTGCGGCAGGGCTACCGGCCGCTGGTCGTCACCGACAACACGCTGCTCGGGCCGCTCTATCAGAACCCGCTCAAGTGCGGCGCCGACCTCAACGTCTACTCGCTGACCAAGTACGTCGGCGGCCACTCGGACCTCGTCGCCGGCGGCGTCAGCGGCCGGCGCGAGTGCGTCCAGCCGATCCGGCTGCTGCGCGGCGCGATGGGTACGCAGCTCGATCCGAACTCGGCGTGGATGCTGCTGCGCTCGATGGAGACGCTGAAGCTCCGCATGGAATGCGCCAACCAGAACGCGCAGCGCGTCGCCGAGTTCCTCGCCGCGCAGCCGAAGGTGCTGTCGGTCAGGCACCTCGGCCTGCTCGCCGCCGGCGACCCGCGGCGCGCGGTGTTCGAGCGCCAGTGCCGGGCGGCGGGCTCGACGTTCTCATTCGACGTGCAGGGCGGGGAGGCCGGCGCGTTCCGCTTCCTCGACGCGCTGCAGGTCATCAAGCTTGCTGTCAGCCTCGGCGGCACCGAGAGCCTGGCGAGCCACCCGGCGGCGATGACGCATTCGGGCGTGCCGATCGAGCTGCGCGGCCGGCTCGGCATCTCCGAGTCGATGATTCGCGTCTCGATCGGCATCGAGAACCCGGACGACCTGATCGAGGACGTGCGCCAGGCGCTCGAACGCGTCTAGCCGCGCGCGCCAGCGCCGGCCGCGGGCGGTGCCGCGGCTGCGAAGTCCGCGAGCGACAGGCCGCCGAGCTCGCGGCGGACCGCCACGTCGACGCGGCCGCAGACCGCCTCCGCGGGCGCGACGATCGCGGCCTGGCGCAGCGTCATCGCCCGGCCGAAGTCGCCGTCGCGTACCGCGGCGAGCACCTCGTCGAGCGTGATGTGCCCCGGGTCGCGGCCCGGCAGCAGCGCCTCGGCGTCGGTGGTCTGCAGCAGCCCGGCGTTCTCCAGCGCGTCGACGATCGGACCGAGGGCGATGCTCGGCACGGCCAGCGCCTCGGCGAGCGTCGCGATGCGCTGCCGTTCGCCGCCGCTGGCGAAGGCCCGCGTCACGAGGTACATGACGCTGAGCGCAAGCCGCTCGCGCAGCCGCGCCGTCGGCACGACGTCGCGCTCGCCGGAACGCAGGTACGCCGGGTTCTGCAGGTAGAACGCGAGCAGCGCGCCGGTCAGCAGGATCAACCAGTTGAGCCAGACCCACATCAGCGCCAAGAGCACGATCGCGAAGCCCGCGTACACCGCCATCATCTGGGTCGAGTACGCCACCAGCTGCGTGAAGCCGAAGCTGGCCGCGACCCAGGCAGCGCCGGCGGCAAGCCCGGCGAGCGCCGCGGCGCGAAAATGCACCCGGGTGTTGGGCACGAACGAGTACAGGAACGTGAAGCCCACCGTCACGATCGCCAGCGGGCCGAGCTCGCCGGCCGCCGACAGCAGCGCGCCGAACGGCGGGTGCGCGTCGAGCCAGGCGAGCAGCGACGGGGTCGCGATCGACGCGACCAGGCCGAACGCCGCGGCCATCAGGATCGGGCCGACGATCAGCACCGAGAGGTACTCGCTGAAGCGGCGCGCGAAGCTGCGCGGCCGCTCGACGTGCCAGACGTAGTTGAACGACTCCTCCACCTTCTGCACGACCGACACGACGGTCCAGAGCAGGACCGCGAGGCCGACGGTGCCGAGCACGCCGCCGCGCAGGTGGTCGACGAAGTCGATCATGCGCGCGGTGAGCTCCGGGGCCTTGTCGCCGAGCGGCCTGAAGAACTGGGCGATCAGCGGCTCGAACTCGTGGTGGAAGCCGAAGGCCTTGACGATCGAGAAGCAGAACGCGAGCAGCGGCACGACCGACAGCAGCGTCGTGTAGACGAGGCTCATCGCCCGCATGTTGAGATCGCCGAACACGAGGTCGCGGATCAGCGCGTAGACGTAGCGCAACACGCCGAGCACCGCGCCGCCGACGCGGCCGAGCGGGGCCTTGTGGGGCTCGAACAGCAGCCCCTCGAACTTGTGCAGTTGCGGCACCATCCTGCCGCTAGACTTGCACCTCGCGGCTCGGGCTGGCAAGTCGGGCGCGGCGCGTTCTAGGTTCGGTCGTCGGTCAGCGGAGGTCCGGTGCGCGCTGCGAGCGGCTTTCCCGAGCGGATCGTCTGCCTCACCGAGGAGACGACCGAGACGCTGTACCTGCTCGGCGAGGACTGGCGCATCGTCGGCATCTCGGGCTTTACGGTCCGCCCGCCGCGTGCGCGGCGCGAGAAACCGCGCGTCTCGGCCTTCACCAGCGCGCGCATCGACCGCATCCTTGCCCTCGCGCCCGACCTCGTGCTCGGTTTCTCGGACCTGCAGGCCGACATCGCCGCGGAGCTCGTGCGTGCCGGCGCCGCGGTGCACGTGTTCAACCAGCGCAGCGTCGCCGAGATCCTGACGATGATCCGCACGCTCGGTGGCCTGATCGGCTGCGAGGCGAAGACTGCGGCGCTCGTCGCCCAGCTCGAGGACGGCCTCGCCGCGGTGCGCGCGGCGGCGGCGCGCCTGCCGCGGCGGCCGCGGGTCTATTTCGAGGAGTGGGACGAGCCGCAGATCTCCGCGATCCGCTGGGTATCGGAGCTCATCGGGCTCGCCGGCGGCGACGACTGCTTCCCGGAGCTCGCCCGCGAGTCGCTCGGCCGGAACCGCATCATCGCCGACCGCCTCGAGGTGCCGCGCCGCCGCCCCGACATCATCATGGGCTCGTGGTGCGGAAAGAAGTTCAGCGCCGCGCAGGTCGCCGCGCGGCCCGGCTGGCAGGACGTGCCGGCGGTCCGCGACGCCGAGCTGCACGAGGTGAAGTCCGCGCTGATCCTGCAGCCGGGTCCGGCGGCGCTGACCGACGGCGTCGCGGCCATCGCGGCGCTGATCGAACGCTGGGCGCGGCGCCGCGCGCCGTCCTAGGGGGCGGTCAGGAGCTTGAGCGCCTGGAGGTAGTTCTCGCTGGTGCGCCTGATGACCTCGGCCGGCAGCCGCGGGCCGGGCGCGCGCTTGTTCCAGTCGAGCGTCTCGAGGTAGTCGCGCACGTATTGCTTGTCGAACGACGGCGGGCTCTGGCCCGGCGCATAGCTCGCGACCGGCCAGAAGCGCGACGAGTCCGGGGTCAGCACCTCGTCGATCAGCACGAGCGAGCCGGCGCTGTCGACGCCGAACTCGAACTTGGTATCGGCGATGATGATGCCGCGGGCGAGCGCATGCTCGGCGGCGAAGGCATAGAGCGCGAGCGCTGCGCGCCGCACCTGCTCGGCGAGCGGCTGGCCGATCGTCGCGGCCACCGCGGCGAACGACACGTTCTCGTCGTGCTGGCCGGCCGCGGCCTTGGTCGCCGGCGTGAAGATCGGCGCCGGCAGCCGGTCGGCCTGCTTGAGGCCGGCCGGCAGCTCGACGCCGCAGATCGCGCCGGTGCGCTGGTAGTCCTTCCAGCCGGAGCCGATCAGGTAGCCGCGCACGACCGCCTCGAGCGGCAGCGCGCGCAGGCGGCGCACGACCACCGCGCGGTGGCGCAGCATCTGCCGCTCGGCGGGATCGCTGACGAACTCCTCGACCCGGCGGTCGGCGAGATGGTTGGCGATGATGTGGCGGGTACGCCCGAACCAGAAATTCGAGATCTCCGTCAGCACCCGGCCCTTCTCCGGGATCGGGTCCGGCAGCACCACGTCGAACGCCGACAGCCGGTCGGTGGTCACGATCAGCATCAGGTCGCTGTCGATCGCGTAGACGTCGCGGACCTTGCCGCGGTGGAGCAGTTGCAGCCCGGCGAGCTTGGTTTCGAAGACCGGATCAGTGGGGAGCTGGTTCATGGGACGGTTGGCGCCTCGTCGCTGCTACCATGATCGGCGGGTCCGCCATGGGGCCCGGCATTCTTGCAAGGCGCGGAAAGCAGGGTCAAGAAACTCGATGCGTTGGACGGGAAAGATTATCGGTGCGCTGATCGGCCTCGCGGCGGGACCGGTCGGTGCCGCGGTCGGCGCGCTGATCGGCCACGGCTTCGACCTGTCGCAGGAGCCGGCGGGCGGTGCCGGCGGCGGCGCGGCCGGCGACGATCCGGCACTGATCGGCGGCACGCTGTTCCAGACGGCGTTCGCGGTCATGGGCTACCTCGCCAAGGCCGATGGCCGGGTGTCGGAGGCGGAAATCGACGCCGCCCGCGTGATCATGCGCCAGATGCACCTGGACGAGGAGCACGTCCGGCGCGCGATCGCCGCCTTCAGCCGCGGCAAGCAGCCGGACTACCCGATCGAGGCCGAGCTCGCCCGCCTGCGGGCGCTGTGCGGGCCGCGGCACGACCTGTTGCGGGTGTTCCTCGAGATCCAGGTGCGCGCGGCGCTCGCCGGCAACGACCTCCAGGGCCCGGTGCGCGGCCTGATCATGGGCGTCGCCGAGCGGCTCGGCTTCAGCGGCCTCGAGGTGGCGCACCTGGAGGCTGCCCTGCGGCTGCAGCAGGGCCGCGGCTGGACCGCGCCGCCCCCGGCCCCCGGGGCCCGGCTCGCGAGCGCGTACGACGTTCTCGGCGTCGCACAGTCGGCCAGCGACGAGGACGTCAAGATGGCGTATCGTCGGCAGATGAGCGAGAACCATCCGGACAAGCTCGTCGCGCGCGGGCTGCCGGAGTCGATGCAGGACCTGGCGAAAGAAAAGACGCAGCGCATCCGTGAAGCCTACGAAGTCATCTGCGAAGCCCGCGGCCTTCGCTAAGGCCCCCGCCGCTGCGCAGCCGGGGCGCGTGCCGGCGGCGCTCGCGTCGTTCTTCCGCGTCGCCGACGCCTGGGAGCTGTCCGAGATCCAGCAGTGCAAGCTGCTGCGCTGCCCGTCCTCGGCAGTGCTGCGGCGCTACCGGGTCGGCCAGGGGCCGCGGCTGACGCCGGCCCAGCAGAAGCGCATCCAGATCATCACCGGCATCCATGCCGCGCTGTCGAAGAACGGCGTGTCCGGCGAGCGCGCGTTCCGCTGGATCCACGAGCCCCGCCGCGAGGTGCCGTTCAAGGGCGAGACCCCGGTCCATTACATGATGGACGGCGGCGTCGACGCGCTGGTCGCGGTCGCCCACCTGCTGTCGGGGCGCTGAACATCCCTTCCACAACCGCCGGAGCCGACCGAATGCAGCCGTTCATCGCCCCGTCGATCCTGTCCGCCGACTTCGCGCGCCTCGGCGAGGAGGTCGAGGCCGTGCTGGCCGCCGGCGCCGACCTGATCCACTTCGACGTCATGGACAACCATTACGTCCCGAACCTGACGATCGGGCCGCTGGTGTGCGAGGCGCTCAGGAAGCGCGGCATCACGGCGCCCATCGATGTGCACCTGATGGTCAGGCCGGTCGATCGCATCGTGCCGGACTTCGCCGCGGCCGGCGCCAGCTGGATCACGTTCCACCCGGAGGCGAGCGAGCACGTCGACCGCACCCTTGGCCTGATCCGCGAGCACGGCTGCCGGCCCGGCCTCGTGCTCAATCCGGCGACGCCGCTCGCCTACCTCGACCACGTGATGGACAAGGTCGACATGATCCTGCTGATGTCGGTCAACCCCGGCTTCGGCGGCCAGAAGTTCATCCCGAGCGCGCTCGCCAAGCTCGCCGCGGTCCGCGAGCGGATCCGCGACTCCGGCCGCGAGATCCGCCTCGAGATCGACGGTGGGGTCAAGGTCGACAACATCGGCGCGGTGGCCCGCGCCGGCGCCGACACCTTCGTCGCGGGCTCGGCGATCTTCGGCTCCAAGGACTACGCGGCGACGATCCGGCGCATGCGCGAGGAGATTGCCGCCGCCGGCACCGTGCGGACCTGAGGCCCGAGACGACGACGCCCCGCGCGGGCGGGGCGTCGTGGCGATCGCTGCGGGCCGGTCGAAGCTACTCGTCGTCGTCGTCTTCCGCCTCGACACGCGCCTTGGCGAGCTTGTCGCGCATCTCCTTGGTCGGGACGATGACCGGCCGGGTCTTCATCTTGGGACGCGCGCCGAACACGACGATGGTCTTGCCGGTGGCCTTGAGCAGCCCCTGCTCCTCGAGCACCTTGAGCACCCGGCCGGCCATCTCGCGCGAGCAGCCAACCAGCCGCGACAGCTCCTGGCGGCTCACCTTGATCTGCATGCCCTGCGGGTGGGTCATCGCATCCGGCTCGCCGCACAGGTCCATGATCGCGTGCGCGACCCGGCCGGTGACGTCGACGAAGGCGAGGTCGCCGAGCTTCTTGTTGGTGCGGTCGAGGCGGGTGGCGAGCTGGGTGGCAAGCTCGAAGATGAGTCCCGGGCTTTCCGCGGCGATCTGGCGGAAGCGCGGATAGGTCATCTCCGCGAGCTCGCAGCTCTGGCGCGTGCGCACCCAGGCGCTGCGGGTCGGCGTCTCGTGGAACAGGCCCATCTCGCCGAAGAACTGCCCCTTGTTGAGGTAGGCGAGCACCATCTCGTTGCCTTCCTCATCCTCGATCATCACTTCGACCGAGCCGCTGATGATGTAGTAGAGGACGTCGGGCAGGTCGCCGGCGTGGATGATGACCGTCTTCGACGGCACCGTGCGGATGCGGCAGTAGCTGAGGAAACGGTTGATCGCGGGCAGATCGCTTAACGGCTTTATTTGTTCTTCCATCAGTCGGTCCCTCGTTGCACCGCGCTCTGCGATTCGCGACTCGGCAGATATAGATCATAACGCTCTGAATCGCAAGCCAAAGACGGAATACGTTCGCGGCGCACGCTAGATCCAGTAGGCGCTGCGGGTCATCAGCTTCGCCGTCAGGCGCATCAGGGCGGCCGCGGGACGCGGCAGCGGCTCGCCGCCGCGCTCGAGCGCGTGCGCGCCGTGGCGGATTTCGTCGGCCTTCATCTGCTCGAGCACCGCCCGGCTCGCGTCGTCCGCCGCGGGCAGCCGCGCGAGGTGCTCGTCGATATGCCCCTCGACCTGGCGCTCGGTCTCGGCGATGAAGCCGAGGCTGATCCGGTCGCCGGCGAGTCCGGCGAGCGCGCCGATCGCGACGGATCCTGCGTACCACAGCGGGTTGAGCAGGCTCGGGCGCGAGTGCAGCGCCGAGAGGCGCTCGGCGCACCAGATCAGGTGATCGCCTTCCTCGCGCGCCGCGCTGAGCAGAAAATCGCGCACCGCCGGCTCGCGGGCAACGAGCGCCTGGCCGTGGTAGAGCGCTTGGGCCGCGACTTCGCCGGCGTGGTTGACCCGCATCAGGCGCGCCGACGTCCCGGCCGCGGACGGGTCCAGCGCGGGCGAAACCTCGGTGGCGGCGGCCCGTGGCGTCGGCCGGCCCGTTCCGCCGATCGCGGCTGGGCCCCCGAACGATACTCTAAGTCCTTGATCTAAAACAGATAAGGCGCGATCTAGCAGGCTGTGGGAGCGCACGGTGTCGGTCATTGGGCCTCTATTATATGGGCCGCGCCCGGGCCGGGACCGGGCTGACGGCGCCAGCGGCGCAATGCAACACCGGCCTTTCCAAGCGCGTCCCCAATGAGTAAACTTCGCGGTCTTTCGCCGATCCCCTGAGTCGCCCCATGAAGACGGTTTTCGAGAATTCCCAGACAGTGCGCCGCGACTGGTTCGTCGTCGACGCCTCGGGCAAGACGCTTGGCCGACTCGCGAGCGCGATCGCGATGCGCCTGCGCGGCAAGCACAAGCCCGCCTACACGCCGCACGTCGATTGCGGCGACAACATCATCGTCGTCAACGCCGAGAAGGTCGCCGTCACCGGCGACAAGCTGCGCGACAAGATGTACTACCACCACACCGGCGCGATCGGCGGCATCAAGAGCATCGCGCTCGGCAAGATGCTGGCGGAGCACCCGGAACGCGCGATCGAGATCGCGGTCAAGGGCATGCTGCCCAAGGGCCCGCTCGGCCGGAAGATGTTCAAGAAGCTGCACGTGTTCGCGGGCGGAAAGCACCCGCACACCGCGCAGCAGCCGAAGGCGATCGAACTCGCCTGACGAATCCGACTTTCAAGGTTAGACAATGCCCGCACCTACGTATTACGGAACCGGCCGCCGCAAGTCCTCGACCGCGCGCGTCCACCTCAAGCCCGGCTCGGGCAAGATCACGATCAACGCGCGCACGATCGAGGAGTTCTTCGGCCGCGAGACCGGCCGCATGATCGTCCGCCAGCCGCTCGAGCTCGTGCAGATGGCGAGCCGCTTTGACGTCGACGTCGCCGTCGACGGCGGCGGCATTACCGGCCAGGCCGGCGCGATCCGCCACGGGATCACCCGCGCGCTCATGCAGTACGACGAGACGCTGCGCAAGCAGCTGCGCGTCGCCGGCTTCGTCACGCGCGATGCGCGCGAGGTCGAGCGCAAGAAGGTGGGCCGCCGCAAGGCACGTCGCGGCACGCAGTTCTCGAAGCGCTGACGCGCATGGGGTCCGGCCGGGCGGTTACGCCCGGCGGCGCCGGTCTCCGCTGGACCGGCGTTACCCCCGAGGACTGGCTCTCCCGAACTTGGGGGATCGTCTAACGGTAGGACAGCGGACTCTGACTCCGTCAATCTAGGTTCGAATCCTAGTCCCCCAGCCAAACCGAAGGGCCCGCGCGAGCGGGCCCTTCTGTTTCTACCGGCATCGATTGGCCGCCATGGCCAACAGGTGCGGGAATTCGAGCGCGGCCAGAAAATGCTCGAGTCCGTCGCTGCGCCGCGACCGCGCGGGCGCCTTCGTCCGGCCAGACCCTGGCCACGCGCACCGGCGAGCATCGGCGCCCGGTTGCGGCGTGCATGCTCGGGGCAGTCCTCAGTCGGCCTGCCGCAGCGCCGGCGTGATCGCGAACGACGGATGACACCGCCGCGGGGCTGGCGCTTGCCCAGAGGTATGGCCTCAGGCGGCCCGCCGGCATTCGATGGCGAACGGCACCGTTACCAACGTGCCGTTGGCGACGGAGTTTTCACCGAGGACGTCCGCCTGATGCGACCGCGCGAGTTCTGGTCGCCCGGTCGCTGGGCTGCGTTCGCGGCGGCGCGCTGTCCGGTGACCGACGCCTCGTCGCCGCTCGGGCGCCGGAACTCGGACAGCAACGGTCGGCAGGTTGCGTCCGCGTTGGGATCGCGCGGGACATTTGCGGGCGTTGCCGCGGGCGAGTCGATCACCGCTCGCAGATACGCTTCCCGATGCTCGCGAGCGTGCTGTTGCGAGCTGTCCGCGAGTGCGGCTGCGTCGTCGCGAGCGCTCGGCGCAGTAGTGAGCGGCTCGACGTGCCCGTCTTCGGGCGGCAGCGCTCAACCGCCGGTCATCCCGCCGGCTCGACACGGTCGCGAAACGCCTCACATCGGCGTGGTTGCGTTGACGGCCGACCGAGCCGCACGGCTGTTCGCGCCGCTGTCCAATCGCCTGATGGGCCCAGGAGAGCGAGCAGGCCAGAGCGGCCTGATTCGCGCCTGGCGTGCGACCGGACGCGGCACACCGATCAATCCTCGTCGGTACGCGAGCGCCATCGGCGACTCAGCCGACGTCATCGCCGCGCTCAAGGAGCGGTATTCCGCGCCGCCGCTCTGCGCCCGCAGTGCTGCCGCTCGGTAGCCCGCGCACGGTCCGATTCAAAGACTGCCGGTACCGGCAGGTTCAAAAATAGAACAACGACGAAGCGGCGCCACTGCACCGTTTCGCATCTGTAGGTACTGAGCATTCCGTATTGTCCCTCCGTACGGCCAGGCATAGCTTGGTTTGTAGTTCGCCAGCCGGCAAACGAGCGCGAGGCGCGACGCAGCGCCAGGGAGTTCCTCAATGCGTGCCGCGCACTCCGACCGCCATGCGGTCCTACGGGTTGCCGTGTCCTCCATCCTGGCCGGTTGTTCTGTGGGCGCGTTTGCCGGTCCGGACCCCTGCGTCGACGGCTCGTGCCAGGGCGACCAGTCTCAGGGCATCGATGTGTCGGCGCCACCGGCGTCGCTGACCGTCACGAGCCTGACCGGCAAGATCCAGCCTGCGGCGGGCGTCGCCGGGATCCGCTTCGGCAGCTCCGGCGCACTCGATCTCGCGCTCACGAGCGGCAGCCCCTCGAGCCCCGTGACGATCGAGACGAACGGCGCCGCGGGAATCGCGGTTCAAAACACCGGTACGCCGGCCGCAGCGTCGCTAGACCCGCTGCTCGGGATCAAGGTCCCGGGCAACGGCGCTTCCGGCGGCACGACGCGCGTCGACAGCTACGGCGACATCACGACCAGCGGCCAGAACAGCCACGGCATCGTCGCGCAGAGCAACACGACCGGTTATGGATCCGACGTGATCAACGGCCTCAAGAGCTTCTCGAGCAGCGGGATCAGTTTCACGGTGACCGGCGTCGCCGGCGCCGGGGGCACTCCGGGGACCGTGGGCAGCCCGGTCAGCGGCCAGATCCTGCTGCTCGATTCGAGCGGCGCCGAGACGGGGCTGGCCGGTTCCGCCGGCAAGTTCACGGTCGCAGCGAACGGGAGCGTCGCGTTCGACCCCGGCACGGACTTCAATGATCTCGCCGTCGGCGCATCGCGGACCGTGCAGGCGACGGTGACCGTCAACGGCTACCGCGATGGTGTGCTCGCCGACAGCGGCATCACAGGCACGCTGTACGCGCAAGTGACGATGACGACGGGTGGCCCGCAGTACACGCTCGGCGCCGACTTCGCGCGATTCGGCGCGAGCAGCAGCCCGCAGGCCGCCACGCTGGCGATCCCCGATCTCGCCAGCTACGTCGGCGGACTGCTCAGCGCTGCCCAGGGTGCGGGCGGGGCCGGAAACAGCGTGATCGTCTCGAGCCACTCGGGCACCATCACGACCGCCGGCGCCGCATCCCACGGCGTCCTCGCCGATAGTACCGGCAGCGCCGGCACGAACGGCGCGGCGGGCGGTGGCTTCTGGACCTTCGGCCTGGTGCCGCCGAGCGACGGCGGCGCCGGCAACGGTGGCGGCGATGTCACGGTCACCGTCGACGGTCACATCACGACGACGTACCAGAATTCCGTCAGCACTCCCGCGCTGGCGAGCGTTGGCGTCTTCGCCCACAGCGCCGGCGGCGCCGGCGGCGCCGGTGGTGACGGCGGCCTCTATTACAGCGGCAAGACTGGCGCGACCGGCGGCAACGCGGGTCAGGTCTCGGTCTACGGCAGCGCGGTGATCGACACAGACGGTGCCTACGCGTCCGGCATCCTCGCGGTCAGCGAAGGTGGCAACGGCGGTGCGGGCGGGCAGGGACACTTCGTCAGCAATGGCGGCGCGGGTGGCGCCGGCGGCCAGGGCGGTCCGGTCACGGTCTCGGGCAACTGGACGATCACGACCCAGGGCGCGGACGCCTATGGCATTTGGGCCAAGAGCGTGGGCGGCGATGCCGGATCCGGCGGCAGCAGCGGCTGGGCCGCCGGCAAGCCCGGCGGCGGTGGTCAGGCCACCGACGGCGGCGCCGTGACGCTGACGAGTGGCGGCGCGGTCACGACGCACGGGACCGGGGCCTACGGTCTGTTCGCCGAAAGCGTCGGTGGTTTCGGCGGCAGCGGGGGCGCTGCCGGCAGCATCTTCTATGGTCGGGGCGGCAGCGCCGCAAGCGCGGGCAGCGGCGGTACGGTCTCGGTCACCAACATCGCGGGCGGGACCGTGAGGACCTTCGGGGCCGACGCGCACGCGATCCTTGCGCAGAGCATCGGCGGCGGCGGTGGCGCGGGCGGCGGCGCCGCGGCCGTGTTCGGCTTCGGCGGCGCGGGGGCGGCCGGGGGCAACGGCGGCACCGTCACGGTCGTGAACGATGGCCTGATCGAGACCCAAGGCGACGACGCCCGCGGCATCTACGCGCAGAGCGTCGGCGGCAGCGGTGGGGACGGCGGCAACGCCGCCGGCCTGTTGGCCGTCGGTGGCAACGCGAGCGGCACTTCAAACGGTGGTGACGTCAAGGTCACGAATGCCGGCGTGATCACGACCGAAGGCAGCGGCAGCAATGCGGTGTTCGCGCAGAGCGTCGGCGGCGGCGGCGGCAGCGGAGGATCGAGCACCGGCTGGTTCTCGATCGGCGGCCAGGGCAACGGCGGCGGAAACGCCGGCACCGTGTCCGTCGTCAACAACGGCTCGAGCCTCGCGACCGCCGGTGCGGACGCGACCGCCGTGTTCGCGCAGAGCGTCGGCGGCGGTGGCGGCAAGGGCGGCAACAGCGTCGCGGTCGGTGCCTTCGTCAGTCTCGCGATCGGCGGACAGGGAGCTGCCGGCGGCACGGGCGCTGATGTCAGCGTCCAGAGCCTCTCCGGTTCGATCGTGACGAGCGGAGACCGCTCGAGTGGCCTGTTCGCGCAGAGCGTCGGCGGTGGCGGCGGCAACGGCGGATTTGCGGCGGCAGCCTCGGTGGGCCTTGGCGGCTCCGTGTCCGTAGGCGTCGGCGGCCAGGCGGGCGGCGGCGGCACTGCGGGCAGCGTCAGCGTGATCAACTCGTCCGGCATTCTCACGCAGGGCAACGACGCCACCGGCGCGTTCGCCCAGAGCGTGGGCGGTGGCGGCGGCGTGGGTGGATTCGCAATCGCCGGTGCCGCCTCGGACGGGCTCGCCATCAGCCTCACGTTCGGCGGCAAGGGCGGCAGCGGCGGCACCGGCCAGTCCGTCGGTGTCCAGAACCTCGGATCGATCCGGACAGAAGGCGACCGGTCCGCCGGGCTGCAGGCGCAGAGCATCGGTGGTGGCGGCGGCAACGGCGGTTTCAGTGTCGCGGCCTCCGGTGCGGGCCTCGGGGCCATCAGCCTCGGTGTCGGCGGCCGGGGCGGGAGCGGCGGCAGCGCGGGCAGCGTCAGTGTGGACAACGGCGGCCGCATCGAAACCGCTGGCGCCGACGCCTTCGGATTGATCGCACAGAGCATCGGCGGCGGCGGCGGCAACGGCGGCTTCAGCGTCGCTGCGGCCGGTGCCGGCGGCGGTGCGATCGGCCTGGGTATCGGCGGTAGCGCCGATACCGGGACGCCGGCGGGTCAGGGCGGCAGCGTGACGCTGCAGAACAGCGGCGCGATCTCCACGCTCGGCGACCGCGCCAGCGGACTGTTCGTGCAGAGCGTCGGCGGCGGCGGCGGCAGCGGCGGCTTCAGCATCAGCGGCGCCGGGGCCGGCTTCGGTGCCGCGGCGATCGGCGTCGGCGGCTCAGGCCAGAGCGGGGGCAACGCCGGCGCCGTCAGCGTCACCAACTCCGGTAACGTCGCGACGCAAGGCGACGATGCCGCCGGGCTGCTCGTGCAAAGCGTCGGTGGCGGCGGCGGCAATGGCGGGTTCGGCATCGGCGGCAGCGGCGCGGGCCTCGGCGATGCCAGCCTGACGATTGGCGGATCCGCGGCCGGGGGCGGGACGGGCAAGACCGTCGACGTGACCAACCGGGGCACGCTCGTGACCACGGGCAACCGTTCGATCGCACTGCTCGCGCAGAGCGTCGGCGGCGGTGGCGGCAGCGGCGGCTTCAGCGTCGCGGCCTCCGGCGCGGGCGTCGGCGCACTCAGCCTCGGCATCGGCGGCACGGGTGGCATCGGCGGGGACGCCGGCGCGGTCCAGGTCAGCACCGTCGCGCAGGTGCTGACGCGCGGTGACGACTCGTTCGGGATCCTGGCCCAGAGTGTCGGCGGCGGAGGCGGTCAGGGCGGCTTCAGCGTCGTCGCGAGCGGCGCCGGGACCGGCGCCGCGAGCATCGGCATCGGCGGCGGCGGCGCGGCGGGAGGCGCCGGCAGCACCGTCAACGTCGCGAGTGCCGGCTCGATCGTGACCCTCGGCGACCGCGCGGTCGGACTCTATGCGCAGAGCGTCGGCGGTGGTGGCGGAACCGGCGGCTTTAGCGTGAGCGCTGCGGGCGCCGGTACCGGCGCCGCGACGTTCAGCCTCGGCGGCTCCGGCCAGGGTGGCGGCGCCGGCGCCGCGGTCCAGGTGGCGAGCGACGGCAGCATCCTCACGCGCGGCGTCGACGCGTCCGGCATCGTCGCGCAGAGTCTCGGCGGCGGCGGCGGCGGCGGCGGCTTCAGTCTCGCCGCCAGTGGCGCAGGCACGGCGGCCGGGACGATCAGCATTGGGGGTTCCGGAGGCGGCGGCGGCAACGGCAGCGCGGTGACCGTCGACGTCTGCACGCACGTCGCAGGCAACTGCGGCAACAATCTCGACGGCAGTGCCTGGACGATCGAGACGAGCGGCGCCGGCGCTCGCGGCATCTTCGCGCAGAGCGTCGGCGGGGGCGGGGGCAACGGCGGCTTCAGCATCGCCGGCAGCGGCGCGGGCACCGCGGCGGGTACGTTTAACCTCGGCGGCCACGGCGGCGGCGGCGGGGCCGGCAGTGCCGTGGTCGTCGACAGCGCCGCGAGCATCCTGAGCGACGGCGACGCTTCCGAAGGCATCTTCGCGCAGAGCGTCGGCGGCGGTGGCGGCAACGGCGGCTTCAGCATCGCCGGCAGCGGCGCCGGCACGGCCGCCGGTACCATCAGCCTCGGCGGCTACGGCGGCGACGGCGGCGCTGGCAGCACGGTGACCGTCAACACCCTGTCCGGCGCCATCGCTACGCGCGGGACCGGCTCCACCGGCATCCTCGCGCAGAGCGTCGGCGGCGGTGGCGGCAACGGCAGTTTCAGCATCGTCGGGACCGGTGCCGGGACCGGTGCCGGGACCCTCAGCGTCGGCGGCTACGGCGGTGGCGGCGGCGCTGGCGACGCGGTCGTCGTCACGAGCCGCGCGCCGGTCGTGACCGGCGGCGACGGCGCGGACGGCATCCTCGCGCAAAGCGTCGGCGGCGGCGGCGGGCGCGGCGGCTTCACGATCGCCGGCAGCGGCGCCGGCACGGGCGCGGGAACTCTGGGCATCGGCGGCGCGGGCGGCAACGGCGGGGCTGCGGGCACCGTGAACGTCAGCGCCGAGGCCGGCGGCATCGCGACCGGGGGCTTGGAGTCGATCGGCATCCTCGCGCAGAGCGTCGGCGGCGGCGGCGGCGGCGGCGGCTTCAGCATCGCCGGCACGGGCGCCGGCACCGGTGCCGGCACACTCAGCATCGGCGGCTTCGGCGGCGGCGGCGGCGACGGAGCCCGGGTCGACGTCACGAGCGCCATCGGCATCGCAACGTCGGGCCAGGCCGCGGGCGGCATCCTCGCGCAGAGCGTCGGCGGCGGCGGCGGCAACGGTGCGTTCAGCATCGCGGGCAGCGGCGCGGGCAAGGGCGCTGGCACGCTCGGCATCGGCGGCTTCGGTGGCGGTGGCGGCAATGCCGGCGTCGTCAGCGTCACGACCACGGCCGGCACGATCGCGACGACCGGCGATCAATCCACGGCGGTTCTCGCGCAGAGCCTGGGCGGCGGCGGCGGCAACGGCGCGTTCAGCTTCGCCGGCTCCTTTGCCGAGGAGACCGCGCAATTCGCCATCTCGGTGGGCGGCAGCGGCGGCTCGGGCGGGATCGGCCGCGACGTCACGGTCAACAACGGCGCGGCACTGGCGACCGCTGGGGCCGGCTCGGCCGGGATCTTCGCGCAAAGCGTCGGCGGTGGCGGCGGCAACGGCGGCCTGAGCGCCACATTCGGCCTCAGCGTGGGGGACAGCAAGTTCAACGCGAGCGCGGCGATCGGCGGAGCCGGCGGCAGCGGCAATGTCGGTGGTAACGTGATCGTCGCCAACAGTCAGCAGATCGCGACAACGGGCGGCGATGCCGACGGCATCGTTGCGCAAAGCGTCGGCGGCGGCGGCGGTAAGGGGGGTTCGAGCCTCGCCCTTAACCTCGGCCTCGTTACGAGCGACAAGCCGGGCTCGAGCGCGACCGTCGACCTGTCGATTGGTGGCACAGGCGGTGCGGGCAACATCGGCCAGGCGGCGACGGTGACGAACACCGGCACGATCATGACGTCCGGCGATTACTCGCGCGGCATCTTCGCGCAGAGCGTCGGCGGTGGCGGCGGCGACGGCGGAACCTCGCGCGCGCTCGCGCTGTCGTTCGAGAAGCCCAACCCCGAGGAGGTGTCTTCTGCCACGGACCTCGAGCTCAAGGTCAGCGTCGGCGGCAACGCCGGCACCGCGAGCGACGGCGGCGCCGTGAGCGTCGACAACCGCGGCAACATCCAGACGACCGGTGCCGTCGCGAGCGGCATTTACGCGCAGAGCGTGGGCGGCGGTGGTGGCGCGGGCGGCGAAGGCCTGTCTGGCGTCAACCCGGTAGTGGATTCGATCGTGCTGCTCAAGGAGCTCACGGACTTCTTCTCGCCGACGAACCTCTCGGTGACGGTCGGCGGCAATGGTGCCAACAGCGGCAACGGCGCGGCCGTCACCGTCTCCAGTTCCGGCACTATCCGGACGCTCGGCCTCGAGTCCGACGGCATCCTCGCGCAGAGCGTCGGCGGCGGCGGCGGTGTCGCCGCGATCACCGGTATCGCCGAGAGCGATCAGGTCGGCGCCGGCGGTAAGGCGGAGGTGGGCATCGCCGGCAAGGTCGGCATCGGCGGCGCCGCCGGCGCGGCGGGCAACGGCGGGACGGTCCGGGTCGTTGCGCAAGGGACGATCGACACGTCGGGCGACGACGCCCACGCAATCTTCGCGCAAAGCGTCGGCGGTGGCGGCGGCGTCGCCGGCAGCATCGAGCGCGGCTTGCCGAAACTTTCGGAGTCGCAGCCGACACTCGACTTCGGGCTCGGTCTCGCCTTCGGCCGCAGCGGCGGTGGCGGCGGCGACGGCGGCACTGTCAGCGTCATGGCGGACGGCACGCTCATCACGCGCGGCGCGGGCGCCAACGCGATCTTCGCGCAAAGCGTCGGCGGCGGCGGTGGGCTCGCGGGCGAGCTCGGGGTCGGCCCGCAGAACGTGCTGCCGATCGACTTCGCCGGCAGCGTCGGCGCCGCCGGCTCCGGCGGCAGCGTTACCGTGGTCCAGAGCGGCACGATCACGACGCTCGGCGCGCAGGCGAACGGCATCCTCGCGCAGAGTGCCGGCGGCGAGGGCACCGGAGGGTCGGTCTCGATCACGGTCAACGGTAGCATTACGGCAAGCGGTACGGGCTCGCACGGAGTCTATGCGCAGAGCACCGGCGGCGGGGGAGCCGGCAACATCACCATCACGATCGGGGGCTTGGTCACGGGCGGCACGGGCTCGATCCAGGAGATCGCCGCGGACGGCACCGTGCGCACGGTGCCGGCCTCCGGCGTGCGTGTGGAGGGCGGCGATGCGAACTCGCTCGTGAATCGCGGCACGGTGACATCGGTCAACGGCATCGCAGGAACGGCGATCAGCGCGAGTGGCGGCACCTTGGCGGTCGACAACTTCGGGACCGTCGTGGGCGGCGTCGACCTCGGCAGCGGCGCGAACTCGTTCCACAACGAAAGCGGGTCGATTCTGCACGCCGGGACGACGTTCTCGCTCGGAGCGGCCGGCACGTTCACGAACGATGGGACGCTCTCGCCGGGTGGCGCGAGCGCAGTCCTGCAGACCGCTGTGACCGGCAACCTGCAGCAGTCGGCCTCGGGCGTGTATCTCGTCAACCTCGACTTCGCGACCAATGCCGCCGACCGTGTCGACGTCACCGGGGTCACGCAGCTGGCCGGACACGTGATGGTCACGACGCTGAATCCCGGCCAGCTGGTTCCCGGCGCTCACTCGCTCGTCGTGCTGTCGAGTGCCGGCGGCGTCGAGGACGACGGCCTCGGCCTCGTCGCTCCGGTGTCGGCGGTCGTGCAGTATGGGCTCGGGACCCCGGATGCCACGGACCTGACGCTCAGCTACCTTGTGGATTTCGCGCCGGCCGGCCTCAACCGCAATGAGGCGGCCATCGGCCAGAACTTCAACGGCATCGGGCTCGCTGGAGCCCCGACGGGCTTCACGCCCGTGATTGCGGCGCTCGCCGCCTTGCCCGACGTCCGCAGCCTGGCGACCGCGTACGACCGTCTGAGTCCTGAACCCTACCTCGCCACCGAGACCGGTACGCTGTTCTCCAGCCGTGCGTTCCGAGAAGCGTTGCAGGGCTGCGGGCGCGCGGACGGGCCCGCGCCGTTTGCGACCGACGGGACTTGCGGCTGGTTCGGTGTATCGCGAGCCGAGGTCCGGCAGCGCGACACGGCAGCCAACATGGGCTTCACGCGGTCGTCCGACCTCGTGTCGGGTGGCGCGCAGGGCGCGCTGGCCGACGATAGTTGGCATGTCGGCGCCGGTTTCGCATTCGAGCACACGACCATGAACGTCGATGGGCTCGCAGGCGGCTCCGGTCAACAGGTCCAGCTGGGTGCTGTCCTCCGCAAGGACTACGGCGCGACATCGCTGACCGCGGATCTCGCGGCAGGAACCGGCAGTTACGACATTGATCGCCAGGTCGGCCTGCCGACGCCGGGCGTGACTGCGCACGGCAGCCAGGATGCGCAATTCCTGGCCGCCGACCTGCGGCTCGCGCGAACCGTCGCCGCACGCCCGAACTGGTACCTGCGGCCGATGCTGGACGTCGGCGTGACCGACATCCGCCTGCCCGGATTCGAGGAACATGGAGCCGGCGTGCTGAGCCTCAGTGTCGCGGGCCAGGACAGCACCTTCGTCCACGTGGCGCCAAACATCGAGTTCGGCGGCGAGATGCGCATGGCAAATGGCACGGTGTTGAACCCGTACGCGCGAGCCGGTGCCACTTGGCTCGTGTCCGGCAGCGCACCGGTGCTGCACGCGTCGTTCCAGGGTGCGCCGACCGGAGTGCCTCCGTTCACAGTCACAGGCGCATTGGACCGGACCTACGCCGACGTCGAAGTCGGCCTGACGCTGCTGTCGAAGAAGGGCAGCACCCTGCGGATCGGCTACGTCGGGACGTTCTCCGACCAGCTGCGCGTCAATACCGGCAGGCTGGATGTGTCCGTGCCATTCTGAACGCGGGAGGGAGGCCATCTTGTGGAGCGCCCGGATCCGGCTGTCGCCGAAGTGCGGTCGGGCGGCCGATCAGGCGCCGGCCATCGCAAGCCGTGAATTGTCCGGGAGCGAGAGACCTTTGCGGGCGTCCGGCACCGTCGGCACCATTGCCATTGCCGCGGTGGACCGATTCGTCCCCGGGTCGTCGCGCTTGCTGCCGCGGCCGGCCCGCGACTATGGTCGTGAACGCACCCGCCCCGATCGGCGCGCCACCACGAAACAGCCGCCAGCATGCCGACGCCGGACGGGCTCCACTGGAGTCCGCGCATGTCCGCCAGTTCGCTCCTCGGCCAGTCCTTCGCGACGCTGCCCGCGTTGATCGCCGCGGTCGCGGCCGAGCGGCCGGCGGCGGTCGCGCTCGTGCACGGCGAGCGCGCGCTGACCTACGCCGAGTTCGACCGGCTCGCGGACCGCGTGGCGGCCGCCCTGCAGCGCGACGGCACCGGGCCGGGCGACGCGGTCGCGATCTGCGCCGCCACCTCGATGGAGTACCTCGCGGTGTTCGTCGGTGCGCTGCGCGCCGGCGCGGCGGCGACGCCGTTGCCGGTGTCGGCGACCGCCGCGACCCTGGCGCGGATGACCGCCGACGCTGCGGCGCCGGTGCTCATCGCGGACGCGACGGTGCCGGGCCTCGGTGCGGCGCTCGCGCCGGCGTGGCTGGGCCGCTCGGTGTCCCTCGGCGGCGGCGCCGGTGGCGTGCCGTTCGACAGGTGGCTCGAGGCCGCGCCGGCGGTGCCGCGGCCGGTCGAGATCGGGCCGGACTGGACGTTCAACATCCTCTATTCCTCCGGCACGACCGGAACGCCGAAGGGCATCGTGCAGCCGCACGGCATGCGCTGGCAGCACATCCAGCGGGTCGACTACGGCGCGGACGCGGTCACGCTGATCTCGACGCCCCTCTATTCGAACACGACCCTGGTGTCGGTGATCCCGACGCTGGCCCGCGGCGGCACGGCGGTGCTGATGGAGCGCTTCGACGTCGTGCGCTATCTTGAGCTTGCCGAGCGGCACCGTGCGACGCACACGATGCTGGTGCCGGCCCAGATCCGCAGGCTCATGGCGCACCCCGGCTTCGACGGCTACGACCTGTCGAGCTTCCGCATGAAGTACGCGACCAGCGCACCGTTCGCGACCGCGCTCAAGGCCGAGGTCCTCGCCCGCTGGCCCGGCGGGCTCACGGAGTTCTACGGCCTGACCGAGGGCGGCGGCGTCTGTGTCCTCGCCGCGCACGAGCGGCCCGACAAGCTGCATACCGTCGGCTGCCCGGCGCCGGGCAGCGAGTTCCGGGTGATCGACGAGCAGGACCGCGAGCTGCCGGCCGGCGAGGCCGGCGAGCTGGTCGGCCGTTCGGCGGCGATGATGACCGGCTATCACGGCCGGCCGCAGGCGAGCGCCGAGGCGCAGTGGCGCGACGCGAGCGGCACGCGCTTCATCCGCACCGGGGACATCGGCCGCTTCGACGCCGACGGCTTTCTGACGCTGCTCGACCGCCGCAAGGACGTCATCATCTCGGGAGGCTTCAACGTCTACCCGAGCGACCTCGAGGCCGTGCTCGACGCGCACCCGGCGGTGGCCGAAGCCGCGGTCGTCGGCGTGGCGTCGCAGCGCTGGGGCGAGACGCCGCTCGCGGTGGTCGTGCTCCAGGCCGGGCGCGAGGTCGCGGCCGAGGAGCTGCGTGCCTGGGCCAACGAGCGGCTCGGCGCGACCCAGCGCCTCGCGGCGGTGGCGCTCGCACCGGCGCTGCCGCGCAGCGCCATCGGCAAGGTCTTGAAGCGCGAGCTGCGCGACCGCTACACGGGCCGGCTGCCGCCGGAGGCGTGACCGCGGGCCCCGGGGGCGCCGATCGTAGAGACCACATCCCGGCACCGGCCACTGTCGGGCAGAATGGTCGCAGCCAACGAGGTCGCATCCGTGCTTCGACTGCCGGCCGGCCCCCTCCGGGGCGCAGTGATGATGCTGCTGATCGTCACCAACACGCTGGTGCACGGCCTGCCGCTGATCGCGCTCGCACTCCTCAAGCTCGGCGTGCCGTGGCCGGCGGGGCGGCGTGCGATGGGGCGGGTCCTCACGGCCATTGCCGAGAGCTGGATCGCGTTCAACACGCTGCTGCTGCGCCGGATGCAGGAGACGCGCTGGGAGCTGCGCGGCCTCGAGGGCCTGAACCGCAACGGCTGGTACCTCGTGATCGCGAACCACCGCTCGTGGGTCGACATCCTCGCGCTGCAGGCGGTGCTCAACCGGCGCGTGCCGTTCCTGAAGTTCTTCATCAAGAAGGAGCTGCGCTGGGTGCCGGTGCTCGGGCTTGCCTGGTGGGCGCTCGACATGCCGTTCATGAAGCGCTACTCGCGCGAGGAGCTCGAGCGCCGGCCGGAGCTCAGGGGCATCGACCTCGAGACCACGCGCCGTGCCTGCGAGCGCTTCCGGGCCCTGCCGACCTCGGTGATCAACTTCGTCGAGGGCACACGCTTCACGGAGGTGAAGCGTGACCGTAGCGGGTCACCCTACCGGCACCTGCTGAACCCGCGTGCCGGCGGCATCGCCTTCGTGCTCGGGGCCATGGGCCCCATCCTGCACGAGATCCTCGACGTGACGATCGCCTACCCGGCGGGGGCGGGCGGCTTCTGGGACCTGTGCTGCGGGCGGATCCGGCACATCGTGATCGAGGTCGGCCGGCGGCCACTCGAGGCGTGGCTGTCCGAGGGCGACTACACCGAGGACGCGGCGTTCCGCCGGCGCTTCCAGGAGTGGCTCGCCGCGCTGTGGGCGGCGAAGGACGCGCGCCTCGATGACATCCTCAGGGGCGCCGGCAGCTGAAGCTCCGCGGCGTCAGGGCTTGATGACCTCGACCCCGGTGTCGGTGCCGACGAGCAGCAGGTCCGCGCCGCGCCGCGCAAACAGCCCGTTCGCAACGACCCCGGCGATCATGTTGATCTCCGTCTCGAGCGCCTTCGGGTCGGCGATCCTGAGGTTGTGTACGTCGAGGATCGCATTGCCGTTGTCGGTGACCACGCCCTCGCGCAGCACCGGCTGGCCGCCGAGCTTGACCAGCTGGCGCGCCACGTACGAGCGCGCCATCGGGATGACCTCGACCGGCAGCGGGAAGCGGCCGAGCACGTCGACGACCTTCGACCGGTCGACGATGCAGACGAAGCGCCGCGACGCCGCCGCGACGATCTTCTCGCGGGTCAGTGCCGCCCCCCCGCCCTTGATCAGCGCGAGGTGGCGGGTCGCCTCGTCGGCGCCGTCGACGTAGACGTCGAGGTCGCCGGCCGAGTTGAGGTCGACGACGTCGATGCCGGCGGCCTTGAGCAGGCGCGTGCTCGCCTCCGAGCTCGACACGGCGCCGGCGATCGGCACGCGCCTGCGGCCGAGCGCGGCGATGAAGTGGTTGACGGTGGAGCCGGTGCCGACGCCGAGCACGCTGCCCTCCGGTACGTACGCGACTGCCGCCTCGGCGGCCGCGCGCTTCTGATCGTCAGCAGCCATTGGTGCGAAACCCCTTGTTTTCAGGCCTCGCGCGGCCGCGCCGGGCGGCGCGCGAAAGTGCTGGATCCAGAAACGACTGTGCCCGCTTTCGCGGGCACAGTCAGTGAAGAGCGGGGACTTGGTCGGTGACCCTGAGGCCTTCCGACCTCCATCCCCGGCTGCTTCGAAGGCTTACTTCTTCTTCGCAGCCTTTTTCTTCGTCGCCTTCTTCTTAGCAGCTTTCTTCTTCGTCGCCATAGTAGTTCTCCATGTCGGGTTAGTCCGGGGACGGAGTATATACACAAAAAGTCAAATTACAAGCAAGCGCAACGTCGTTGTGCTAGCACCGCGCACCATTCGCACCGCCGCGACGCATCACGATCGCGCGCGTGATGTGCGCGCGATGCGTGTCCTCACGCGAGGGCGAGCACCTTGCGCCACTGCGTCGCGGTGACCGGCGTGATCGACAGACGGTTGCCGCGACGGAGCACGACGAGGTCGCCGAGCGCGCGCGCATTCGCCTTCAGTTTCTCGAGCGTGACCGGCGCCGCGAAGCGCCGCTCGAGCGCGACGTCGACCATGTACCAGGTCGGCGCCGCGGGGTCGCTCTTCGGATCGAAGTGCGCGTGGCGCGGGTCGAAGGCGGTCGGATCCGGATAGCCGTCGCGGACGATCCGCACGACGCCGTAGATGCCGGGCACCTCGCAGCTCGAGTGGTAGAAGAAGGCGAGGTCGCCCTTCTTCATCTCGTCGCGGAGCATGTTGCGGACCTGGTAGTTGCGCACGCCGTCCCAGTGGGAGCGACGGCGCGGCGCCTTCGCGAGGTCGTCGATGCCGAAGGTGCTCGGCTCGCTCTTCATCAGCCAATGGTTCATGAGGACGACACGGGGATTGGCGGCCCGCCGGACGCGGCCGGCCGCTGGGAAGAAGTGGCGCCACCCGCCTGTGCCGTCAAGGGCCGTTGCTCTCGAGCCAGAGCAACAAGTGGGGCGTGCTGCAACACTTTAGGCTTTCCGTTCGAGACGGACTTGCACACTGTTGTCGCAAACAGATGCCCCGGGGTTAACGCATTAGGGTCGAGAGGTACTCACAACCCGAGTCGAACACCGCAGGCGGCGCCGACATCAGACTACCGCATCCGTTGTGATGGACGGAAGGGCCGCTGGGGGAGGGTGTGCCGCAAGGCGCTGGCACGAATCGTGCCCTCGATCAGAGCTCGAGCTGCTGGCCCCGCTCGAGTGTCGCCTCGACGCGCTCCCGCAGCAGTCGCACCCGGTGCACGACGTCGGTCTCGAGCGAGGTATCGCGCGAGCGGCCCTTGAGGAGCTCGTTCGCCATGTTGAGCGCGGCCATCACGGCGATCCGGTCGAGGCCGATGACCTTGCCGCTGTCGCGGATCTTCTTCATCTCGGCGTTCAGATACTCGGCCGAGTCGAGCAGCGCCGCCCGCTCCTCGACGGCGCAGGCGAACTGATATTCCTTCTCGAGAATCCGGACGCTGACCCGGGCGAGCGGGGTGTCGCTCACGCGCCGTGCTCCATGGACTTGAGCCGGCCGATCATCGCCTCGACCCGCGCCCGCACCTGCTCGTTCTTCTGCAGCAGGGCCGAGCGCTCGGCCGACAGGCTCTCGTGGCGGGCCTTGAGCGCACGGTTCTCTTCCTTGAGGTGGGAGACCG
This sequence comes from uncultured Pseudomonadota bacterium, assembly GCA_963727685.1. Lineage (GTDB taxonomy): Bacteria > Pseudomonadota > Gammaproteobacteria > Steroidobacterales > Steroidobacteraceae > CAIKZZ01. The sequence goes on along the minus strand of CAVSGY010000009.1, from coordinate 163,555 downwards.
TGACCATCAGCTCTTCAAGGCGCTTTTCGAGTCGCTTGAGCTCGAGATCCAGCGCCGAACGTGCGGTGCCCTCAGTCATGGCCGCACTATAGGCGCGGCCCGTCCCACGGGTCAACGCGGTAGAATCGCCGCCCAGTTATGTTGACCGTTACATTCGACGAGCTCGAAGAAGCCCTGGCGGCGTGCGAGGCGCCGCTGGCGGCTGCCGAGGCGCACGGCTCGCTGTGCGGCTCGCTGGCCGGTGTCGCGCGCTTTGATGCGGCCGCCTGGGTCGACGGCCTGATGGCGGATCGGGCCGATACCGCCGATGCGTTGCGTACGCGCAACCTCCTCGAGACGCTCGCCGCGGAGACCGAGACGGCACTCATCGGCCAGGACATGGACTTCGAGCCGCTGCTGCCCGGCGACGACGAGCCGCTCGAGCGGCGCGTCGCCGCGCTCGGCGAATGGTGCGCGGGGTTCCTCTACGGACTCGGCACCGGCGGGCTCGCGGTGGCGGGCGGCGCCGCGCCCGAGGCGGTCCACGAGGTCGTGCGCGACTTCGGCGAGATCAGCCGCGCGTCGATCGACCCCGAGGAGTCGGAGGAGTCGAACGAGACGTCCTATGCGGAGCTGGTCGAGTACCTGCGGGCCGCGACGCAGCTGACGTACGAGGAACTGGCGCCGCAGCGTGCCGCCGGCGGGGAGCCATGAAGAAGGACGAGTTCGCGCGCCGCCGGCGCCAGCTGATGCGGGAGATGGGCCGCGACGCGATTGCGATCCTGCCGGCCGCGCCGGTGCGCCGCCGCAATGGCGACGTCGAGTACGCGTACCGGCAGGACAGCGACTTCCACTTCCTGACCGGGTTTCCGGAGCCGGAGGCGGTCGCGGTACTGATCCCGCACCGGCCGGAAGGGGAGTACGTGCTGTTCTGCCGCGAGCGCGATCCGGCCCGCGAGCTGTGGGACGGCGACCGCGCCGGCCCGGACGGCGCGACCGAGCGCTACGGCGCCGACGATGCCTTCCCGATCGGCGACATCGACGAGATCCTGCCGGGCCTGCTCGAGAGCCGCGCCCGGGTCTGCTACACGATGGGGCTGCATCCGGAGTTCGACCAGCGGGTGATCGGCTGGGTCAACGGCCTCAGGGCCCAGGCGAAGCAGGGGCTGCACACGCCGCAGGAGTTCTTCGCCCTCGACCATCTGCTGCACGACATGCGGCTCTACAAGAGCCGCCCCGAGCTCGACACGATGCGCCGCTCGGCGGCGATCGCCGTCGAGGCGCACCGGCGCGCGATGCGCCTCGCGGCGCCGGGCATCATGGAGTACGAGCTCGCCGCCGAGCTGCTGCACGAGTTCCACCGCCACCACGCCGAGATCGCCTACGAGCCGATCGTCGGCGGCGGCGCGAATGCCTGCGTGCTCCATTACCGCGCCAATGCCGCGCCGCTGAAGGATGGCGATCTGGTGCTGATCGACGCCGGCTGCGAGTACGACTACTACGCCTCGGATATCACCCGCACCTTCCCGGTCGGTGGCCGCTACAGCCCGGCGCAGCGGGCCCTGTACGAGATCGTGCTCGAGGCGCAGCACGCCGCGATCGCGCGCCTGCGTGCCCGGCAACCACTGGAACGACCCGCACGATGCGGCGGTGCGCGTCATCACCCAGGGGCTGGTCTCGGTCGGTCTTCTGAAGGGCAAGGTTGCCAAGCTCGTCAAGGACGGCGCCTACCGGCAGTGGTTCATGCACCGTACCGGGCACTGGCTCGGCCTCGACGTCCACGACGTCGGCGACTACAAGGTCGGCGATGCCTGGCGGGTGCTCGAGCCCGGGATGGTGCTGACCGTGGAGCCCGGCATCTACGTGGCCCCCGGCTCGCGTCACGCGCCGAAGGAGTTCCGCGGCATCGGCATCCGCATCGAGGACGACGTCGCCGTCACGCGCGGCGCGCCCGAGGTGCTCACCGACGCGCTCGTCAAGGACCCGGACGACGTCGAGCGCTTCCTCGGCGGTGCGGCAGCGTGACCGCACCCGCCGCCGAGCAGGCCTGCGACGTCGCGATCGTCGGCGGCGGGATGGTCGGCGCGAGCCTGGCGCTTGCGCTCGCCGCGCTGCCGCTCGACGTCGTCGTCGTCGAGGCGGTCGAGCCGGAGGACGGCTCCCAGCCGAGCTTCGACTCGCGGACGATCGCGCTGTCGAACGGCACGCGGCGGATCTTCGGCGGCCTCGGGGTCTGGGACGAGATCGCGCGCGAGGCGGCGCCGATCCGCAAGATCCACATCTCGGACCGCGGCCGCTTCGGCAGCGCCCTGATCGACGCGGCCGACCAGGGCGTGGCGGCGCTCGGCTACGTCGCCGAGAACCGCGTCATCGGCCGGGCGCTGTGGCGGCGCCTCAGGACCGCGCCACGCACGCATCTGATCGCGCCCGCCCGCGTCACGGCGGTGAGCCCCGCTGAGGCACGCATTCGGCTCGCGGTCGAGGGACCGACCGGGAGCTGCGCGCTCAGCGCCCGGCTCGTGGTCGCCGCGGACGGCGCGGACTCGCTGGTGCGCCGCGCGGTCGGTGTCGGCGCCGAGCGCTGGGACTACGGCCAGACGGCGATCATCAGCCTGGTGACGCCGGAGCGCTTCCACGAGCACGTCGCCTATGAGCGCTTCACGCCCACCGGGCCGCTCGCGGTGCTGCCTGCGCCCGACGGTCGCGTGGTCGTGGTCTGGACGCTGGCACCGGCCGACGCCGCGCGCGTGGCCGCGCTCGGCGACGCGCCCTTCCTCAGCGAGCTGCAGGATCGGTTCGGCTGGCGGCTCGGTCGGCTGGTCGCGGTCGGCCCGCGCCATGCCTACCCGTTGGCGCTGACGCAGGCGGAAGCGCAGAGCGCACCGCGCACGGCGATCATCGGCAATGCCGCGCAGGGGCTGCACCCGATCGCCGGGCAGGGCTTCAACCTCGGCCTGCGCGATGCCGCGACCCTCGCCGAGGTGCTCGCCGACGCGGGCGCTGCGGCGGATCCCGGCGCTGCGGCGGTGCTCGAGCGCTACTGCGCCTGGCGGCGCACCGATCGGCGCGCGCTGATCGCCTTCACCGACGGGCTCGTGCGCCTGTTCGCGAGCCCGTTCGCGCCGGTCCGCGCGGCGCGCGGCCTCGGCCTCGTGCTCTTCGACTTGAGCCCGACCGCGAAGTCGGCGCTGTCGCGCCTCTCGCTCGGCTTCGCCGGCCGGCTGCCGCGCCTCGCGCGTGGCCTGCCGCTGCTGGCGGGCAGCGCGCCGCGCGCCGGGGCGCCGTTGCCGTGAGCACGCGCCGCGACTTCGACGTGCTGATCGCCGGCGGCGGCATGGTCGGCGCCGCGCTCGCCGCGCTGCTCGCGACCGGCGAGGCGACCCGTGGCCTCAGGGTGGCGCTCGTCGAGCCGCAGCCGGCGTTGCCGCCGCTGCCGGCGGATCCGCTCGACCTGCGCGTCTCGGCGCTGTCGCGCGCCGGCGAGCGGCTGCTGGTCACGGTCGGCGCCTGGCCGCTGCTGGCGCCCCGCCAGCCGTGCCCGTACGAGCGCATGATCGTCTGGGACGAGGCGTCGCGGCCCGGGGGCGCGGAGACGCTGGTGTTCGACGCCGCCGAAGCCGGCGAGCCGAACCTCGGTCACATCGTCGAGAACCGTGCGGTCGCGGCGGCGCTGATCGAGCGAGCGCTTGCACTCGGCGTCACGCTGCTACGCAGCCCGGTCACCGGGCTCGAGCTGACGGCCGATGCGGCGCACGCGGCGCTCGGCGGGCGCACGGTCAGCACCGGCCTCGTGGTCGGCGCCGACGGTGCCGACTCGCCGCTGCGCGCCTTCGCCGGCCTCGCAGGCTATGGCGGCCCGTATCCGCAGGAGGCGATCGTCACGCACCTCGCCGCCGCCGAGCCGCACGCCCGAGCGGCGCGGCAGCGCTTTCTCGCCACCGGCCCGCTCGGGCTCTTGCCGCTGGCCGACGGCCGGGTGTCGATCGTCTGGTCGACCTCGCCGGCGGAGGCTGCCCGGCTGGCCGCGCTCGACGAGACAGGTTTCGGCGCCGCCGTCACGGCGGCGAGCGACGGCGTGCTCGGCGCGCTCACCGTGACTGCGCCGCGCGCCCGCTTTCCGCTCAAGCGCTTCAACGCCTTGAGCTACGTCGCGACCCGGCTGGTGCTGGTCGGCGACGCCGCACACACCGTGCACCCGCTCGCCGGCCAGGGCGTGAACCAGGGCTTGCTCGACGTGCTCGCGCTCGCGACCGAACTCGGTCGCGCGATCGCCGCGGGCGAGGATCCGGGCGATCCGCGCGCGCTCGGCCGCTACGCGCGCGCGCGCCGCGCCGACAACGCGCTGATGGGCGCGGCGCTCGACGGGATCTTCCGGGTGTTCACCGACACGCGCGCCGCGGTGCGCACGGGCCGGCGCCTGTCGCTGCGGCTCGTGAACCGCGCGCAGCCGCTCAAGCGCCTGCTGATCGATCGCGCGCTCGGCGTGCCGTGAGGCGCGGCTCGCTCGCTCGCGCCGCCGCGGCTGGCCTCGTCGGCGGGCTGTTCGCGAGCCTGGTCGGCATCCTGCCGGCATTCCTCACGCCGGCGGCCGACGGCCGCTTCGGCCTCTATGCCGCGATCCTGGTCACGCTGATCGCGGTGCAGCTCGGCGCGCGCGCGGCCGCGGCGGTGGCCGGGACCGGCTTCGGCGCGCGCCTCGCCGCGGCCGCGCTGATCGCGACGCTGGTCGCCTGCGTCGACGGGCTCGGCCTCTACCTGCTGTACGTGCGCCTCAAGCCCGCGCTGCTCGCGGCGCGCTACGGCGGCTACGAGGCGCAGCTGTGGTCGGCGGGACTGCCGCCCGAGCGCCTCGCGGCCGGGCTGGCCGCGCTCGCGGCGCGCCGCGCGCAGTACCTCGACCCGTTCTATCAGGCGCTCGAGGGGGCGGGTGCGCTGCTGTTCTGCGGCCTCCTGCTCGGCGCGTACCTTGCGTTTCGAGCGCAGGTCGCCGCGCGCCTGCGCCGCCGGCCCGCGAGCTGAGCGCCGCTCAGAGCCGATCGATCTTCGCCGCGCAGATGAAGTCGTTCTCCGACAGGCCCTTGATCGCGTGGGTCGTGTAGCGGATGCGGCAGTAGTCGTAGCCGAGCTCGAGGTCCGGATGGTGGTCCTCGCGGTTGGCGATGTGGGCGACCGCGTTGGCGAAGCTCATGACCCGGTAGAAGTCCTTGAAGCGGTAGGCGCGCTCGAGGTGATGCGCGGCGGCATCGAGCCGCCAGGCCGGGTCGAGCGCGGCGAGCGCGGCGCGGGCCTGGGCCTCCGTGTACGGCGTCACGCCGCCCTCGCAGGGGACGCAGCGGCGGTCGGCGAGCGGCTCGCTCATGTCGTGCCTTCCCGGCGCGCGAAGCGCCGCGCCACGTACGCCTCGACCAGTTCCTGGAACTCCTCGGCGATGCGGTCGCCCTTCAGCGTCACGGTCTTCTCGCCGTCCTCGTAGACCGGCGCGACCGGGCGCTCGCCCGTGCCCGGCAGGCTGATGCCGAGGTTGGCGTGCTTGCTCTCGCCCGGTCCGTTGACGACGCAGCCCATGACCGCCACCGTCATCTCCTCGACGCCGCTATGCGCGCGCTTCCATTCCGGCATGCGGGCGCGGATGTGCGACTGGATCCGCTGCGCCAGCTCCTGGAAGTAGGTGCTGGTCGTGCGCCCGCATCCCGGGCAGGAGATCACCATCGGCGTGAAGGCCCGCAGCCCCATGGTCTGCAGCAGCTCCTGGGCGACGATCACCTCGCGCGTGCGGTCGCCGCCCGGCTCGGGCGTCAGCGAGACGCGGATGGTGTCGCCGATCCCCTCCTGCAGCAGCACCGCCATCGCGGCGGACGAGGCGACGATGCCCTTCGAGCCCATGCCCGCCTCGGTCAGTCCAAGGTGCAGCGGGTAGTCGCAGCGCGCCGCGAGGTTACGGTAGATCGACACCAGGTCCTGCACGCCGCTGACCTTCGCCGACAGGATGATGCGGTCGTGGCCGAGGCCGACCGCCTCGGCGCGCTGCGCGCTCTCGAGCGCCGACACGACGGTCGCCTCGCGGACCACGTCCATCACGTCCCACGGCGTCGCGCGCTCGGAATTCTCGTTCATGAGCCGCGTCAGCAGGTCCTGGTCGAGGCTGCCCCAGTTCACGCCGATCCGGACCGGCTTGTCGTAGCGGCAGGCGATCTCGATCATCTCGGCGAACTGCGGGTCGCGCTTCGCCCCCCGGCCGACGTTGCCCGGGTTGATGCGCAGCTTGGCGAGCGCGGCGGCGCAGGCGGGCTCCTCCTTGAGGAGCTTGTGGCCGTTGAAATGGAAATCCCCGACCAGCGGCACCGCGACACCGAGCTGGTCGAGCGCGTCACGGATCCGCGGTACCGCCGCGGCCGCCTCGCGCTCGTTGACGGTGACCCGCACGAGTTCGGAGCCGGCGCGCGCCAGCTCCCGCACCTGCGCGACCGTCGCGGCAACGTTGGCAGTGTCGGTGTTGGTCATCGACTGCACGACGATCGGCGCCGCACCGCCCACAGTGACAGGGCCGACGCGGACGGGAACGGACGGGCGGCGGGCGATCGGTGGCATGGGGCTGCTCTGCTCGGCGGCCCATGATTCTAGCGCCCCGTGCCCTGCCGCACTCCCGCCCGGCCGCCCGGGGCGGCCTCCGGCCACAGGGGTCGTCGCCGGCCCGCGGTCGCCCGCGGGACGGGTGCGGGGAAGGGCCCCCTGCGCCCCGGCCATGCGGCCGGGGCACGTCGGAGCGGCCCGTTGTACAATTGCAACAACGCCAATCCGGCCGCGCAAATGATGGCGTAACGGCGTGGCTTAATTGACAATGACGCGCGGTGGGTTTCTGATCGGCGTGGGGCTGCGCCTCGCGGCGTAAGGATTGTCTATTGGGTACCGCTTCGGAGCCGGTGGGGACGCTGGAAGTTGCGCTCGCGCATGCCGCGAGGCTGCTCGAGACGCAGCCGGCGCGAGCGTCGGAGCAGGCGGCTGAGATCCTCAAGGCCGTGCCCGGCCACCCGCCCGCCCGGCTGATCCTCGGCATGGCGCGGCGCATCGTCGGCGACACCGGCGCGGCCCTCGAGGTGCTCGAGCCCCTGGCGCGCGAGCAGCCGCGCTGGGCCGCCGCCTATCTCGAGCTCGGTGCCGCGCTCGGCGACGCCGGCCGCACCGCGGCGGCGATCGCGGCGCTCGAGCGCGCCACGCAGCTCAATCCCGAGCTGCCCGACGCCTGGCGGCGACTCGCGGACCAGCGTGACGCCGGCGGCGATGCCACGGCCGCGGATCAGGCCCGCGCGCACTTCATCAAGGCGGCGAACCGCGACCCGCGGCTCATGGCGGCGGCGGCGGCGCTCGTCGAGAACAAGATTCCGAATGCCGAGGCGCTGCTGCGCGCCCACCTGACGCAGTTCCCGACGGACGTCGCCGCGCTGCGCATGCTCGCGGAGGTCGCTGCGCGGCTGCGACGGTACGTCGACGCCGAGGCGCTGCTGGCGCGCTGCCTCGAGCTCGCGCCGAGTTTCGATGCGGCCCGGCACAACTACGCGGTCGTGCTGTTCCGGCAGGCGAAGGTGGCGGCGGCGCTGCCGCAGATCGAGCAGCTGCTCGCCAAAGAGCCGCGCAATCCCGGTTACCGCAACCTGCAGGCGGCGATCCGCGCCCACCTCGGCGACTATTCCGAGTCGATCGAGGTATTCGACGCGGTACTCAAGGAATTCCCCGAACAACCCAAGGTGTGGATGAGCTACGGCCACGCGCTCAAGACCGCCGGCCGCGCCGAGGACAGCATCGCCGCGTACCGGCGCGCGATCGCGTTGTCGCCGACCCTCGGCGAGGCCTACTGGAGCCTCGCCAACCTCAAGACCTTCCGCTTCGCCGACGCCGACGTCGCGGCGATGCGCGCCGCGCTCGGGCGCGGCGACCTCGGCGACGAGGACCGCCTGCACTTCGAGTTCGCGCTCGGCAAGGCGCTCGAGGACGCGGCCGCGTACGAGGAGTCGTTCGCGCACTACGCGGCGGGCAGTGCGATCCGCCGCACGTTGTCGCCGTACGACGCCCGCGAAACGACCGGTTTCCTCAGGCGCTCGAAGACGCTCTACACGCGCGAGTTCTTCGCCGCCCGCACCGGGAGCGGCGCCGCGGCGCCGGACCCGATCTTCATCGTCGGCATGCCGCGCTCGGGCTCGACGCTGCTCGAGCAGATCCTCGCGAGCCACCCGCTGGTCGAGGGCACGATGGAGCTGCCGGACATCGCGGCGATGGTCCGCGAACTCGTCGCGCCGCGGACGCACGAGGACTGGCCACACTACCCCCAGGTCGTGGAGCCGCTGACGGCCGGCGAGCTGCGTGCACTCGGCGAGCGCTACCTCGCGCAGACCCGAGTGCAGCGCAAGACCGACGCGCCGTACTTCATCGACAAGATGCCGAACAACTTCATGCACGTCGGCTTCATCCACCTGATCCTGCCGAACGCGAAGATCATCGACGCCCGGCGCCATCCGCTCGGCTGCTGTTTTTCGAACTTCAAGCAGCACTTCGCGCGCGGCCAGAGCTTTTCGTATTCGCTCGACGACGTCGGCCGCTACTACCGCGACTACGTCGAGCTCATGGCGCATTTCGATGCGGTGCTGCCGGGGCGCGTGCACCGCGTGATCTACGAGCGCCTGATCGACGACCCGGAGGCGGTCGTGCGGGCGGCGCTCGGCTACTGCGGGCTGCCGTTTGACGAGCGCTGCCTGCGCTTCTACGAGAACGACCGTGCGGTGCGCACGGCGAGTTCCGAGCAGGTGCGGCTACCGATCTTCCGCGACGGCGTGGATCACTGGAAGCATTACGAACCCTGGCTCGGGCCGCTCAAGGCGGCACTCGGGCCGGTCCTCGATCAATATCCGGCGGTCCCGGATTTTGCAGAGTCTGTCGAGAACGACGACGCCACTTTGGTCCTATCTCAATGAGCAGGGGAGCGACGACATGAACCGTAGCCGAGTACCAACCCATTCGCGGGCCGGCAAGACCGCCGACGCGGCCGCCACCAGGCGCGTGCTGAGGCACCTGCCGCTCGCATCGGCAATTTCCGCCGTGCTGGCCGGCGCACCCGTGGCCTACGCCCAGAAGGCGGAGAGCACGGGCGGCCTCGAAGAGGTCGTCGTGACCGCGCAGAAGAAGAGCGAGAACATGCAGGACGTGCCGGTCGCGATCACCGCGTTCGGCACCGAGAAGCTCGAGGACCTGAACATCCAGAACCTCGACGACTACGTCAAGTACCTGCCGAGCGTGAACTTCAGCCGCGGCGACGGTCAGGGCAGCAACGGCCAGCCGGGCGCATCGCACGTCTACATGCGCGGCATCGTCTCGAGCCCGAACGAGAACCACTCGGGCTCGCAGCCGAGCGTCGGCATGTACCTCGACGAGCAGCCGGTGACGACCATCGACGGCACCGTCGACGTGCACGTCTACGACATCGCCCGCGTCGAGGTCCTCGAGGGACCGCAGGGCACCCTGTACGGCGCGAGCTCGGAAGCGGGTACGATCCGGATCATCACCAACAAGCCGGACCCGACCAAGTTCGCGGCCGGCTATGACCTCACGGTGAGCAACACCTACCACGGCGGCGTCAACTACGGCGCGGAGGGCTTCGTCAACCTGCCGCTGTCGCCGATCGCCGCGATCCGCATCGTCGCCTGGGACAACCACGCGGCCGGATTCATCAGCAACGTCGCCGGCACGAACCAGGCGGCCGGCATCGTCAACGGCATCCGCACCTTCCCGACGTGGTGCGCCGCGAACGAGTGCACGCCGTACTCCCAGAGCTCGATCGGCTCGGGCTCGATCAGCAACGCCGGTTACGTCCAGAATGACTACAACACGGCCGACACGCAGGGCGCGCGCGCGGCGATGAAGATCGACCTCGGCGACAACTGGACCGTGACGCCGACGGTGATGGGCCAGTCGGCTACGTCGGACGGGTTCTTCGGCTACGACCCGGCAGTTGGCGACCTGTCGCTCGTGCACTTCGGTCCTGAGAATTCGCAGGACTCGTGGGTGCAGGGCGCGCTGACCGTCGAGGGCAAGTTCTCGAACTTCGACCTCGTCTACGCGGGTGCGTACATGAAGCGCAACACGCACTCGATCGCCGACTATTCGGACTACTCGTTCTTTTACGACACGCTGTTCGGCTCGGGTTCGTACTGGCGCGGCAACTCGTCGAACCCGGCGAATCCGGCCGGCGGCAACCCGATCATGCCGCAGGAGCTCGTCTACACGCACGGCTACTTCGAGAAGTTCAGCCACGAGCTGCGCCTGACGACGCCGCAGGAATACCCGGTCAAGGGCACGGTCGGACTGTTCGTCGAGCGCCAGCTGCACGACATCTACGAGCAGTACATCATGCCCGGCTACGGGTTCTCGGATCCCTTCGAGAACAACGCCAACGGCTTCGCCCAGTACCTGTCGATCCCGACCCTCAACAACACCGTGTGGCTGACGGACGAGCAGCGCGTCGACCGTGACCAGGCGGCGTTCGCGCAGGTGAGCTGGGACATCACCTCGCAGCTGCAGGCCACGGTCGGCATGCGACACTTCAAATACGACAACTCGCTGCAGGGCTTCTACGGCTACTCGGCGAACTACGAGGCGATCTACGGCGGGCCGGGCATGTCGGGCATCCCCAACCCGAACGGCGGGCCGAACCTCGGCGCCTGCGTGCCCGGCGGGCCGACGACCGATGCGTCGCAGCCCTGCTCGAACCTCAACAAGGAGGTCTCCGATACCGGCAACGTGCCGCGCGTCAACCTGACGTACAAGTTCACGCCGGACAAGATGCTGTACGCGACCTACTCGAAGGGCTTCCGTCCGGGCGGCGTCAACCGCAACGGCGACCTGCCGCCGTACCAGGCGGACTACCTCAAGAACTACGAGGTCGGCTGGAAGACGCAGTGGCTCAACCACCACCTGCGCTGGAACGGCGCGGTGTTCCTCGAGAAGTGGGACAACTTCCAGTTCTCGTTCCTCGGCCAGTACTCGCTGACCATCATCGAGAACGGCGGCGACGCGAAAATCAAGGGCGTCGAGTCGAGCCTCGACTGGGCGGTGGGCGGCGGGCTGATGCTGTCCCTCAATGGCCAGATGCTCGACGCGCGGACCACGACCAACTACTGCGGCACCCTCGACGCGAACGGCAACCCGATCACCAACTGTGCGACTCCGCAGGCGGCCTCGGGGATGAACCTGCCGCTGTCGCCCAAGTTCAAGGCGAACGCGGTGGCGCGCGAGACCTTTGCGCTCGCGAACGATTGGGATGCGAACCTGCAGGCGGCGTACGTCTACCAGACGCAGACCGCGCCGGATCTGCGCCCGGCGACGGTGGCGGTGGTGGGCATGCAGCCGGCGTATGGGCTGCTCGACCTGAATGCGGGTGTGCAGAAGGACGCCCTGCATGTCGATCTGTTCATCACCAACGCCGCCGACAAGCGCGCCGAGCTGACGCGCTTCGTGCAGTCGGCGAGCGCGCTGCAGCCGTACATCATCCCGTCACAGCCGCGCACGATCGGGATCAGGTTCGGCCAGAAGTTCTAGAGCGATGCGCCGTGCTGGCGGGCCGTCCGGCCCGCCAGCCGCCCCACCCGGCCGTCCGGCCGGGCGCGGGGCGCGCGGCCCCGGGGCCGCAACCACCCGAGCGAGTGTCGAGCCGGCCGCGCAGTGCGCGTGGCGCGCCGCCCGTGTTATATTATTGTCGTCAGATTAAAAAAACGCGGGCCCGCCCGGGCGCCGCCGGAGCGTACGCAACATGCGGCAAGTCAAGACCTTGGGCCTCCTCGGGACCGGCGTGATCGGCGGCGGCTGGGCGGCGCGCGCGCTGCACTTCGGCATCGACGTGATCGCGGCGGACGTCAAGCCGGAGATGGAAGGGTGGATCCGCGGCGCGGTCGCCAACGCCGAGCCCGCGCTCGCGCGGCTGACCTCGGCGCCGCTGCCGCCGAAGGGCAAGCTCAGCTTCACCACCGACTTGAACGCGATGGCCGCGCAGGCCGACTTCATCCAGGAGAACATCCCCGAGCAGCTGCCGCTCAAGCAGCGCGTGCTCGCCGAGGTCAGCCGCCACGCCCCGGCCGATGTCGTGATCGCCTCGAGCACCTCGGGCCTGATGCCGTCCGACCTGCAGAAGGACATGGTCGCCCCGGAGCGGCTGATCGTCGGCCACCCGTTCAATCCCGTGTACCTGCTGCCGCTCGTCGAGCTGGTCGGCGGGGCCAAGACCGCGGCGGCGAGCATCGAGGCGGCCAAGCGCTTCTACACCTACATCGGCATGCACGCCCTCAAGGTCCGCAAGGAGATCCCGGGCCACCTGACCGACCGCCTGCAGGAGGCGCTGTGGCGCGAGATCCTGCACATGGTCAACGACGGCGTCGCGACCACCGGCGAGCTCGACGAGTCGATCATCTACGGGCCGGGGCTGCGCTGGGCGGCGATGGGCACCAACCAGATCTACCACCTCGCCGGCGGTGAGCCGGGCATGCGCCACATGCTCCACCAGTTCGGGCCGTGCCTGAAGTGGCCGTGGACCAAGCTCGAGGCACCGGAACTCACCGAGCAGCTGATCGACCGCATGGTCGAGGGCACCGCCGAGCAGGCCGCCGGGCGCTCGATCCGCGAGCTCGAGCGGCTGCGCGACGACTACCTGGTCGCGATCCAGCAGGTGCTGCGGCAATTCGACATCGGCGCCGGCGGCACCCTCAAGGCGCTCGAGACGCGGCTCTACAACGATGCCGCCGCGAAGAGCGCGGCGCGGCCGGCTGCGAGCGGCGGCCCGCTCAGGCTCGTCGAGACGACGGTGCGCCCGGAGTGGATCGACTACAACGGCCACATGACGGACGCGCGCTACCTCCAGGTGTTCGGCGATGCGGTCGACGTGCTCTTGCGCCGCATCGGCATCGACGAGGCGTACCGGGCGGCCGGGCGCTCGCCGTACACGGCCGAGACTCACCTCACCTACCTCGCCGAGGTCGGCCAGAACGAGTCGATCTACGTCACGACGCAGGTGCTGGACGTCGACGCCAAGCGCTTCCGGCTGTTCCACTGCCTGCACCGGACCCGCGACGATGCCGTCGCCGCGACCGCCGAGCAGATGTGGCTGCACGTCGACACCCAGGCCGGCAAGACCGCGGCGATGCCGCCGGCGCAGCAGGGCGCCCTCGAGGCGCTCGCGGCGCTGCACGCGAAACTGCCGCGGCCGGCTGCCGCGGGCCGCGGCATCTCGATGCAGGGCGGCTGAGACGCGGATGCCGAAGATCGTCGACCATGCGGCGCGACGCGACGAGATCGCCCTCGTCGCGTGCCGCGTGGTCGCGCAGCACGGCTTCGAGCAGGCGACGGTCGTCAAGATCGCACGCGAGGCCGGCTACACGACCGGGATGATCGCCCACTACTTCGACTCGAAGCAGGAGATCATCCTCGCGGCGCTCAGGCTGATCCTCAAGCGCATGGAGGAGCGCCTCGACGCGCACTCGGCCGGCGCCGAGCTCGGGCTGCTCGACCTCTTGGCCGAGTCGCTGCCGCTCGACGAGCAGCGCAGCACCGAGTGCGCGTTCTGGATCGGCTTCTGGGGCCAGGTGCCGGCCGACAAGCGCCTCAAGCGCATCAACGCCTGGGTGCACCGCGAGTACATGCGCCTCTACGAGCGCTGCTTCGCCACCAACTGGCCGGAGTGGCCGCTCTGGCCGCAGCCGGTCCGCGACCAGGTGCTCGGTGCGATCACGACCTTCATCAACGGACTCACGCCGAGTGCGGTGCTGAGTCCGGCCGAGTGGCCGGCCGACCGGCTGCTCGGGCAACTCGCGCTGCAGCTCGAGCTGTGGCGCGCCTGGGCGGTCGAGGCCGCCCGCACGGGCGGCGGCGCCGTCGAGGCGCGGCTCGCGAGAAAGCCAGGCCGGGCGCGGGCGCCGGCCGGTTAGCGAGAGGGGGACGACGATGGACTTCTCACTGAGCGACGAGCAGCGCCTGATCATCAAGACCACGCGCGACTTCGTGACCAACGAGCTGATGCCGCACGAGGCCGAGATCGAGCAGAGCGGCGTGCTGCGCCCGGAGCTGCACCGCGAGCTCAAGGCCAAGGCGATCGAGGCGGGCCTGTATGCGGCGAACATGCCGGCCGAGGTCGGCGGCGCCGGCCTCGATACCGTCACCTGGGTGCTCTACGAGAAGGAGCTCGGCCGGACCGGCTATGCGCTCCACTACAACTGCGTCGGCAGGCCCTCGAACATCCTCTGCGCCTGCGAGGGCGAGCAGCGCGACCGCTACCTCTTTCCCTCGGTGCGCGGCGAGCGGGTCGACTGCCTGGCAATGACCGAGCCCGGCGCGGGCTCGGACGTGCGCGGCATGAAGGCGACCGCGGTCGAGAAGGGCGGCGACTTCGTCATCAACGGCGTCAAGCACTTCATCAGTCACGCCGATCACGCCGACTTCGTGATCCTGTTCGCCGCCACCGGCGAGGAATCGGGACCGCGCGGCACGAAGAAGCTGATCACGGCGTTCCTGGTCGACATGGGCACACCGGGCTTCGCGGTCCGTCCCGGCTACAAGAACGTCTCGCACCGCGGCTACAACAACTGCATCCTCGAGTTCAGCGACTGCCGCGTGCCGAAGTCGGCCGTGCTCGGTCAGGTCCACCAGGGCTTCGAGGTCGCGAACTCCTGGCTCGGCGCGACCCGCCTGCAGGTCGCCGCGACCTGCCTCGGCCGCGCCGAGCGCGCGCTCGAGCTCTCCGAGCAGTGGGCGGTCGAAAGAAAGCAGTTCGGCCAGCAGATCGGCAAGTTCCAGGGCGTGTCGTTCAAGCTCGCCGACATGGCGGTCGAGCTCAGGGCCGCCGAGCTGCTGACGCTCGAGGCGGCGTGGAAGTTCGACCAGAAGGTCGCGACCGACATGGACATGGCGATCGCGAAGCTCAAGGCCACCGAGATGCTGGCGATGGTCGCCGACGAGGCGCTGCAGATCCACGGCGGCATGGGGCTGATGGCCGACCTGCCGCTCGAGCGCATCTGGCGCGACGCGCGCATCGAGCGCATCTGGGAAGGCACCAGCGAGATCCAGCGCCACATCATCTCGCGCAGCATGCTCCGCCCGCTCGGCGGCTGAGCGCCGGGCTGGCGTCGGGCGGGCCGGTCGCGGCGCCCCCGTGGCGCCCGCAGTGCCCCTGACGTAGCATCGGCCGCGGGTAGGGGGAGATAGCGTTGGCCAATGATCGCGCGCCGCGTGCGCCGACCTCGCCGGTGCGGCTCGTGCTGCTGATGGCGGTGTCGGTGTTCATCAACTACGTCGACCGCGGCAACCTCGCCACCGCCGGCCCGCTGATCATCGACGAGTTCCACCTGTCGGCGAGCCAGTTCGGCGCGCTCGGCTCGGCGTTCTTCGTCACCTATGTGCTCGCGATGATCCCGGCCGGCTGGCTCGCCGACCGTTACGGCGCCAAGCTCGTGCTCGGCGTCGGTGCCGCGATCTGGTCGACGGCGACGCTGCTGACGGGCTTCGCCGGCGGCTTCGCCAGCCTGCTCGCGCTGCGGCTGCTGCTCGGCATCGGCGAGTCACCGGCATTCCCCGCGACCTCCAAGCTGATCGCCACCGGCGTCGCGCGCGAGCACATCGGCATCGCCAACGGCGTCACCGGCTTCGGCTACCTGTTCGGACCCGCGATCGGCACCTTCGTCGGCGCGATGCTGACGGCGCGCCTCGGCTGGCGGCCGGTGTTCGTGATCTTCGGCGTGTTGTCGCTGCTGTGGCTGATCCCCTGGCGACGTGTGGTCATCGCGGAGCCGACCATCACCCATCACGCGGCGAGCGTCGATCCGCCCTCGATGGGCGAGATCCTGCGGCAGCGCGGCCTGTGGGGTGCGGTCATCGGTCACTTCTCGGGCAACTACACCTTCTACTTCATCCTCGCGTGGCTGCCGACCTATTTCGTCAAGGTGCGCGGCTTCTCGCTGGACGAGATGGCCTGGGTGGCGACCGCGGCATACGCGATCAACGCGGCGGCGGCGCTCGCCGCCGGCTGGGGAGTCGACCGCTGGGTCAAGTCCGGACGCTCGGCGACGATCGGCTACAAGACGCCAATGGGCGTGTCGCACCTGATCTCGATCGCCTGCATGGTCGGCATGGCGGTGCTGCCGATCCAGGGCTGCATCGCCAGCCTGTTCGTCTTCGAGCTCTTCATGGGCTTCTCGTCGCCAGGCTACTTCGGCATCCCGCAGATCATGGCGGGACCGACCGCGGCGGCCCGCTGGGTCGGGGTGCAGAACAGCTGCGGCAACCTGCCAGGGATCATCGCGCCGTTCATCACCGGCGTGCTGATCGACGCGACGGGCTCCTACGAGAGCGCCTTCGTGCTCGCCGGGCTCATCAACCTCGTCGGCTTCGTCGGCTGGGTGTTCGTGCTGCCGAAGATCGAACCCATCCGCTGGCACGGCCACCACGCCGGGACCGCCGCGGCTGGGCCGCCGACCGCGACCTAGAGGACCTTGCCTGGGTTCAGGATGCCGTTGGGGTCGAGCGCCGACTTGATCCGCCGCATCAGCGCGAGCCGCACGGGGCTGCCGAGCCGCGCCAGCGTCGCCTTCTTCTCGAGCCCGATGCCGTGCTCGGCCGAGAACGAGCCGCCGAGGCTCGCGAGGCTGTCGGTGACGAGCGGCGCGATCTCCTCGTAGCGAGCGCTGATCGGTTGCGCGGCGTTCACGGTGACGTGCAGGTTGCCGTCGCCGAGGTGGCCGATCACGACGAGGTCGAGGGCGGCATCGTGCGCCGCGAGGCGTCGTCCACAGCCGTCGAGGTACTGCGGCACGGCTGCGAGCGGCACCGAGACGTCGTACCAGAGTGCGCCGGGCCGCTCGCGGTCGATCGCCCAGTCCTCGCGCAGCTGCCACATGGCGCGGCGCTGGGCCTCGTTCTGGGCGACGATCGCGTCCGTGACCAGGCCGCGCTCAACGGCGTCGGCGACGAGCGCGACGAGCACCTCGGCCGCCCCGCTCGCCGTCGCCGCGGTCGCCTCGAGTAGCACGAGGTAAGGCGCGGCGGCGAGCGACTCGAGTTCGCGCGCGCCGCTGGCCCGGCACGCGGCACGGGCGTGCGACCCGGACATGAGCTCGATCGCGACCGGGGCGAGCGCGGTCGAGCGAAGCAGCGCGTCGCCGAGCGCTACCGCCGCGGCGGCGTCGGCGACCGCCGCGAGTGCCGTCGCGACGGGCCCGTCGGCCGCCACCAGCGCGAGCGCGACGCGCGTCACGACGCCGAGCGTGCCCTCGGCGCCGATCAGGAGCTGCTCGACCGCGAGGCCCTCGTTGCGTTTGCGGACCTGCCCGAGCGCCGCGAGCACGCTGCCGTCGGCGAGCACCGCCTCGAGGCCGAGCACGCGCTGGCGCATGGTGCCGTAGCGGAACGCATCGTTGCCGCCGGCATTGGTCGAGACCAGCCCGCCGAGGGTGGCGCTGTCGCGGGCGCCGAGGTCGATGCCCGGCGCGAGGCCGTGCGCGGCCGCCGCCGTCGCGAGCGCGCCGAGCGTCACGCCGGCGCCGGCGACGGCGATGCGGCTCACGGGGTCCAGCACCTCGATGCGATCAAAGCGGTCGAGCGAGAGGATGACCTCGCCGCCGCCCGACTCGGCGCCGCCGGATAGCCCCGTGCGCCCGCCCTGCGGCACGACGCCGATGCGCGCCTGGTTGCAGTAGGCGAGGGCGCGGGCGACCTCGGCGGTGGTCGCCGGCCGCAGCATCAGCGCGGCGCCGAAGTTGCGCGGATCGACGCCCGGGTCGCGCGCCGCGAGGTCGGCGGCCGAGCGCACGCCGGACGGCCCGACGATGGCGCTGAGCGCCGCGACGTGTTCGGCCGGGAGTTTCATCGCAGGGACCTCCGCGCCCGGGAGGGGAGCGGGGTCGATTCTGGCGTCGCGCCGCGGCCGGCGTCAAAAGGCCGGCCGCGGCGGGAACGTCAGGCCCGCATGCGCTTGCCTTCGGGGTCGAAGGCGGCGCCGGCGAGGCGCGTCGCCGGCCGCCGCTCGCCGATCAGCTCGACCTCGAAGCCCGCCGTCGCCTCGGCCACGGCCTTGTCGACGTAGCCGAGCGCGAGCGACTTGCCGACGCTATGGCCGTAGCCGCCGGAGGTCACCCAGCCGACCACCTTGCCCGCGTGGTAGATCGGCTCGTCGCCGATCGCATCGGCATCCCTCGCCTCGACGTCGAGCGTGATCAGCCGCCGCTCGCCGCCGCTCGCCTGCTCGGCGAGCGCCGCCGCGCGGCCGGTGAAGTCGCCCTTCTTGAGGTCGACGAAGCGGCCGAGGCCCGCCTCGTAGGGCCCGTAGATCGGCCGGAACTCGCGCGCCCACGTGCCGAAGCTCTTCTCGAGGCGCAGCGAGTTGAGCGTGCGGCCGCCGATCAGCTTCAGGCCCGCGCCCTTGCCGGCGGCGGTCAGGAGGTCGTAGAGCGCGCGCTGGTAGTCGGTCGTGACCCAGATCTCGTAGCCCAGGTCGCCCGTGAACGACACGCGCCCGACGAACGCCGGCACCATGCCGACGTCGACCTTGCGGAACGACATGAACGGGAAGGCCGCCGTCGCGAGGTCGGTCGCGACCAGCGGCTGCAGGAGCTCCCGCGACCGCGGGCCCGCGACCGAGAGGCCCACGTACTCCATCGCGCAGGGCCGCACCGTGACGCCCGTCGGCGGCAGCGTGCGCTCGAACCAGCGCATGTAGAACACCTCGGCCGCGTAGGTGCCGACGACGAAGAACCGCTCCTCGCCGAGGCGCGCGATCGTGAAGTCGCCGATCAGCCGGCCGCGCTCGTTCAGCATCGGCGTCAGCACCATGCGGCCGATCGCCGGCACGCGGTTCGCCATGACCTTGCCGAGCCAGGCGGCGGCGCCGGGGCCGGTGACTTCGAACTTGCCGTAGTTGGAGATCTCGAGCAGCCCCGCGCCCTCGCGCACCGCGCGGCACTCGGCGGCGACGTGTGCGTGCGCGTTGGAGCGGCGGAAGGCGATCTCCTCGTGCGGCGGCGTGCCTTTGGGCGCGAACCACAGCGCGTGCTCGAGGCCGCAGTAGTCGCCCCAGACGGCGTTCTCGGCGGTCAGGCGATCGTAGATCGGCGTGGTCCGCAGCGGCCGGGCCGCCTCGAGCTCCTCGTTCGGGAAGCGGATGCGGAAGCGCCGCGAGTAGTTCTCGCGGACCTTGGCGTTGGTGTAGGCGAGCGTGGCCCAGTCGCCGTAGCGCGCCACGTCCATGCCCCAGATGTCCGCGCCCGGGTCGCCGTCGACCATCCAGTGGGACAGCGCGAGCCCGACGCCGCCGCCCTGGCTGAAGCCGGCCATGACGCCGCACGCGACCCAGTAGTTGCGGAGGCCGCGCACTGGGCCCATCAGCGGATTGCCGTCGGGCGCGAAGGTGAACGGCCCGTTGACGATCTTCTTGATGCCGGCGCTCTCGAGCCTCGGGAAGTGCTGGAAGCCCACCTCGAGGGACGGCGCGATGCGCTCGAGGTCGTTCGGCAGGAGGTCCTGGCCGAAATCCCACGGCGTCGTGTGCGGCGACCACGGCACGCCGGCACGCTCGTAGGTGCCCATCAGCATGCCGCCGCGCTCCTGGCGCATGTAGATCTCGCCCTCGAAGTCGATGCAGTGCAGCTGCTCCTTCTGGCCCTTGAACTCCGGGATGTCCTCGGTGATCAGGTACTGGTGCTCCATCGCGAGGATGGGGAGCTCGAGGCCGACCATCCGGCCGACCTCGCGGGCCCAGAGGCCTGCGGCGTTGACGACGTGTTCGGCGTGGACGTTGCCCTTGTCGGTGATCACGTCCCAGCTGCCGTCCGGGCGCGGTTGGCAGTCGACGACGCGCGTCTGGCGCACGATCTCGGCGCCGCCGATCTGCGCCGCCTTGGCGTAGGCATGGGTGACGCCGTACGGGTCGACGTGGCCCTCGATCGGGTCGTAGATCGCGCCGACGAAATGCTTCTCCTCCATCAGCGGGTAGATCTTCTTCACCTCGGCGGCCGACATCAGCTCGAGCTCCATGCCGAGGTAGCGCCCGCGCGCCTTGGCCATCTTCAGCCAGTCCATGCGTTCGGGCGTGCCGGCGAGCATGACGCCGCCGGTGATGTGCACGC
The DNA here is from genome assembly GCA_963727685.1 of uncultured Pseudomonadota bacterium. Lineage (GTDB taxonomy): Bacteria > Pseudomonadota > Gammaproteobacteria > Steroidobacterales > Steroidobacteraceae > CAIKZZ01. Next base: position 143,435 of record CAVSGY010000009.1, on the reverse strand, counting down.
CGCAGGACTGCCCGGAAATCCTCTCGATCTCCTCGTAGAGCTTGATCGTGTACTGCTGCAGCTTCGCGACGTTCGGGTCGCCGTTGACGGTGTGCATGCCGCCGGCCGCGTGCCAGGTCGAGCCCGAGGTGAGCTCGGCGCGCTCGATCAAGAGCACGTCCTTCCAGCCCGCCTTGGTCAGGTGGTAGAGCACGCTCGCGCCCACCACGCCACCGCCGATCACCGCCACCTTCACGTGCGTCCGCATACCGATCCCCGTGTCACCGTGCGAAGAATGAACCCGGGGCCGCGCGGGCCCCGCCCTCGAACCGTCCTGCCGCGTGCGTCAGCTCACCGGCGGCGCGCCGCCCTCGGCCTTGCGGCGCGCGACGAAGGCGTCGAGCGCCTCGACGACGGCCGGGTCGCGCGCCGGCGCGACGTAGCGCGCGAGCGTGTCCTGCCAGATGGCGTGCGCGCGCTCGGTGGCCGTGTGGCCACCGGCCTCGGTCCACTGGCCGAAGTTGCGCCAGTCCGACGCGAGCGGCGCGTAGAACGCGGTCCGGTAGCGCTCCATCGTGTGCGCGCAGCCGAAGAAGTGCCCGCTGGGACCCACCTCGGCGACCGCCTCGAGCGCGAGGTCGGCCGGCGTCGCGCCGAGCGGCTGGAAGGTCTCGGCGAACATCTGCAGCATCTCGATGTCGAGGATGAACTTCTCGTAGGAGGTGCTGAGCCCGCTCTCGAGCCAGCCGGCCGCGTGCAGCACGAAGTTGCAGCCGCCCATCAGCGCGCCCCACAGGCTCATCTGCGACTCGTAGGCCGCCTGCGCGTCGGGCGTGTTCGAGGCGGTCGCGTTCGAGGAGCGCCACGGCACGCCGATGTGGCGCGCCAGCTGCCCGGCGCCGAACGAGGACTTGACGTACTCCGGCGTGCCGAAGGCCGGCGAGCCGGACTTCATGTCGACGTTCGAGGTGAAGCTGCCGTAGATGATCGGCGCCCCCGGCCGGACGATCTGCGCGAGCGTGATGCCGGCGAGCGCCTCGGCGTGCGCGAGCGTGAGCGCCCCGGCGACCGTCACCGGCGCCATGGCGCCCGCAAGCGTGAACGGCGTGATGATCGAGGCCTGGCCGGCCGCAGCGAAGTTGATGATGCCGTCGGCCATCGGGATGTCGAGCTGCAGCGGCGAGTTGGTGTTGATCACGCAGCTCGCGTGGGGCCGCGAGCGGAACTCCTCCTCGCTGAGGCCGTAGGCGATGCGGATCAATTCGAAGTTGTCGGCGATCTGGCCGGCGCCGCGCGCGTAGACGAGCGGCACCTTGTCGGTCAGCAGCAGCATCGCCCGCGTCGTCTCGAGATGGCGGACGTGGATCGGCACGTCCTGCGGCTCGACGGCACCACCGAGCGAGTGGATGACGTTGAAGCTCTGGCACAGCTTCATCAGATTCTCGAAGTCCGCGAAGGTGCCGGCGCGGCGCCCGCCCTTGATGTCCATGATGTTCGGCGGCCCGGAGGTCGGCGCGAACACGACGTTCTTGCCACCGATCGGCAGGTGCCAGGCTGCATCCTTGGCGTTGAGCGTGAACTCGCGCGGCGTGGTCGCGAGCGCGGCCGCGACCAGGCCGCGGTCGATGCGCACCATCTGGCTCGACTCGTCGACGGTCGCGCCGCCCCGGGCGTAGCGGGCCCGGCCCTCGGGCAGCAGCACGCGCATGCCCTGAGTCTCGAGGATCGTGAGCGCGGCCTCGTGGATCGCGGCGACGTGGTCGTCCGAGAACACCTTGAGCGGCTCGAAGGGGTTGGTGAGGTGCCGGTAGCCGCGCGAACGGTCGACCGCCGGCTCCGCGGCAGCGGCGGTCGCCGGGCGGCGGCGGCCGCGACGCTCGAGTCGATCGCCGCGCTCACTCATGTCGGTGCTGCTCCGGGTGCGAAATGGGGTCGGGCGGACCGCGCCGCGGCCGGCGGCGCGCGTCAGTCATTCGATACGGCGAGCCGCACCGGCGGCTCCTCGCTGGGCTTGCGCGGCCCGAAATGCTCGATCAGCCACGAGCGAAAGAGCGCGATCGCGGTGTCGCTGAGCGCCTCCGGCTGGGTGATCAGGTAGTAGCCGTAGCCCTCGTCGAGCGTCACGTCGAACGGCCGCACCAGCCGGCCGGAGGCGACGTCCTCGCGGAACAGGTTGAGGTCGACGAGCGCCAGACCCTCGCCGGACAACGCGTACTGCACGGCCAGCAGCGCGGTGTCGAACACCAGGCCGCGCTCATAGGGCACGGGTCCGAGGTTCTCCTGCCGGACCAGCTGCGCCCACATGTGGTGCCGCGGCAGGTCGGCGATGCGCACGTGGATGAGCTCGTTGTCGCGGATGAAGCTGGCGAGGTCCTTGCCGGCGTGCCGTGCGGCGAGGTCCGGGTGGCAGAGGATGCCGAGCCGTACCGGCCACAGCAGGTCGGAGATCATGTCGGTGACGGTCGGCTTGGAGTAGACGACCGCGACGTCGACGTCGTTGGGCGGCGGGCCGACCCCGTAGGGGCTGACGAGGTCGATCTCGACCTCGCTGTTGGCGCGGCGGAAGTCGCGCAGGATCGGCACCGCGAGGTGCACCGCGAAGCTCGGCGGCATCTGCACCCGCAGCGTGCGCAGCGTCGGCGCGCCGGCGTGGCGGATCTCGTCGAGCGAGTACTCGAGGCGGTCGAGCGACTTGGTGACGACCGGCAGCAGGTGCTGGCCGGCGGCGGTCAGCACGAGCGCGTGCGGGCGCCGCTCGAAGAGCTGCACGCCGATCAGCTTCTCGAGCGAGATCACGTGGCGCGACAGCGCGCTCTGCGAGATCAGCAGGGCATTGGCGGCGCCGGTGAAGCTGCCGTGCTTGGCGACCGCCTCGAAGGCCCTGAGCGCGTTCAGTGGCAGCCAGCGTCGGTCGATCCGGACTCGGTCCATGGGCTCCTCTCCTCGGGCGCGCGCGGGTGCTCACGCGGGCGCATCGCGGCGCCGTCATTCTACGTCGGGCGGCGCGGCGGCAGGGCGCGGCGGCCCCGTCCGGGGCCTCGGAGCGTGCGGCAAGGGCCGCGCGCTGGCCAATGCCTTTTTCCGATGCCCGTGATCCAATTTCTCGGCTTCTACGGCCCGGCAGACTGTGGAAGTCTTCGTGCGGCCGGGCCGCGGCCGCGAGGCCGGCGGCGCTGGCCGGCGCGGCGCGGGGGAGCCGACCCCGGACCGACGCCCGATGCCGGTGCCCCGCCGCGGCGTCGGGCCCGCCCGTCAATGGCGCGACCGCGCACTGTGTCGCCGAGGAAGCCATGAGTACCGTATCCCTTGCCCGCGTCCCCGACATCGTCCAGGGCGCCGGCGCCCTCGAGACGCTCGGCCAGAGCCTCGCCGGCCGCGTGCCGCGCGGCAGTCCCGTGCTGCTCGCCGCCGACCCCGGCCTCAAGGCCAGCGGCTTCGCCGACACCGCCGCCGCGTCGCTGGCCGGCGCCGGCTTCGGCGTCGTCCTGTTCGGCGACATCAAGAGCGACCCGACGATGGCCCAGGTCGATGCGGCCGTGACGCTCGCGCGCCGCGAGCGCGCCACGGCCGTGGTCGCGCTCGGCGGTGGCTCGGCGATGGACGTCGGCAAGACGATCGCCGGCATTGCCGGCGGGACCGCGGGCGCGGCGCACTACGGGCTGTGCGCCAACCCCTTTCCGGCCACCCGGCTCGTGTCGGTGTGCATCCCGACCACCTCCGGGACGGGCTCGGAGGCGACCCGCACGGCGGTGCTGGCCGATGCGGCCGGTGCCAAGGTCTGGCTGTGGGGCGACGAGCTCAAGCCCGTGCTGATCCTGCTCGATCCGGCGCTGACCACGGGGCTGCCGGCCGCACTCACGGCCGCCACCGGCATCGATGCGCTGGTGCACGCGATCGAGGCGTCGACCAATGCCAACGCCAACAGCGCCAACGACCTGTACTGCCACCAGGCGATCCGGCTGGTCGTCCAGCACCTGGTGCGGGCCGTCGACACGCCGCGCGACCTCGAGGCGCGCGCGGGTCTGCAGTGGGCGGCAACGCTCGCCGGCATCGGCATCGACAACTGCGGCACCGCGATCGCGCACAACATCGGCCACGCGCTCGCCTCGCTCAGGCCCGTGCACCACGGCCGGGCGGTCGGGCTCGCGCTGCGCTCGACGCTCGCCTGGAACGCCGAGGCGGATGCCGACGGGCGCTTCGCGGCGGTCGCGGCGCTGCTCGGCGAGGGCGCCGACGCCAAGCGCCTGCCGGGCGCCTTCGACCGGCTGCTGCGCCGCGCCGGCGTCAAGGTGTCGCTCGCCGGCGAGGGCCACGACCACGTGACGCCCGCCGAGCTCGCGCGGCAGATGGCCCGGCCCGAGAACGAGGCGATGCGCCGCTCGAACAAGCGCCCGGTGGCCGACGCTGACCTCCTGACCTTCGCAACCGCGGTACTGACCGCACGGTGATCCCGTGACCGACACTCTTCAGGGCCGCGATCGCGCGGCGTGGCAGGCGCGTGCGGCGGCCCTCGCGATCGAGGGCCGCGCCTTCATCGACGGCCGCTACGTCGCGAGCCTCGGTGCCCAGACCTTCGACGACGTCAGCCCGATCGACGGGCGGGTGGTCGCCCGCGTGGCGCGCTGTCAGGCCGCTGACGTCGACGCCGCGGTCGCCTCGTCCCGCGCTGCCTACGAGCGCGGCGACTGGCGGCGCACCGACCCGAAGGAAAGGAAGCGCGTGCTGCTGCGCTTCGCCGAGTTGATCCGTGCCGATCTCGAGCGGCTCGCGCTCCTTGAGACGCTGGACGTCGGCAAGCCGATCCTGAATTCCGTCAACGTCGACGTGCCATTCGCGGCCGACTGCATCGCCTACTACGCCGAGTTCGCCGACAAGCTCTACGACGAGATCGCGCCGACCGGCCACCACGAGACGGCGCTGATCCGCCGCGAGCCCTTGGGCGTCGTCGGCGCGATCGTGCCGTGGAACTACCCGCTGATCATCACCGCCTGGAAGCTCGGGCCCGCGCTCTTGGCCGGCAACTCGGTGGTGCTCAAGCCCGCCGAGCAGTCGCCGCTGACGGCGATCCGCCTCGGCCAGCTCGGCCTCGAGGCGGGCCTGCCGCCGGGCGTCCTCAACGTCGTGCCTGGCTTCGGCGAGGAGGCCGGCCGGCCGCTGGCGCTGCACGCCGACGTCGACATGATCAGCTTCACCGGCTCCACCGAGGTCGGCAAGCTGATGATGCGCTATGCGGGCGAGTCGAACCTGAAGCGCGTCGCGCTCGAGTGCGGCGGCAAGAGCCCGCATGTCGTGATGGCCGACGCCGACCTCGAGGCGGCCGCCTCGGGCATCGCCTGGGGCATCTACTACAACATGGGCGAGACCTGCCACGCGGGCTCGCGGGTCATCGTGCACGAGCGCGTCAAGGATGCGCTGATCGCCGGCATCGAGCGCGTCGCGCGCACCATCACGCTCGGCCACCCGTTCGACCCGGCGACGCAGATGGGCGCGCTAATCGACCGCGCCCATATGGGCCGCGTGCTCGGCTACATTGACTCCGGCGTCGCCGAGGGCGCGCGCATCGCCTTCGGCGGCCGGCAGGCGCTGGCCGACACCGGCGGCTTCTACGTCGAGGCGACCGTGCTCGATGGCGTCTCGACGCACATGCGCGTGGCGCGCGAGGAGATCTTCGGCCCGGTGCTGACGGTCTCGGCGGTCAGCGACGAGGCCCAGGCGCTCAAGGAGGCCAACGACACGATCTACGGCCTCGCGGCCGCGGTCTGGACCTCGGACATCAATGTCGCGCACCGGCTGTCGAACGCGTTGCGCGGCGGCACCGTCTGGGTCAACACCTACGACCGCTCCTCGCTCGCCACGCCCTTCGGCGGCTTCAAGCAGTCGGGCTTCGGCCGCGACCGTTCGCCGCACGCGATCGACAAGTACACCGACCTCAAGACCATCTGGACGGCCTACCAGTGAACGCCCAGCCCGAACCGCGGCCGGTAACTGCGATCGAGCACCGCATCGCGTCGATCGAGGTGACGCAGCACCGGCTGCATTTCCAGCCGCCGTTCCACGCCAGCTGGGACACCAAGCCGCGCGTCCAGTTCGACGCGACCATCGTGCGGGTGCGCACCGACACCGGCCTCGTCGGCCTCGGTTCCGGCGACCTGATGGTCGGCTTCGCCGGCCACGAGCACCTGTTCACCGGCCGCGATGCGCTCGCCCTCGAGCGCCACTACCGGATCCTGGCGAACATTGATTTCCACTACGGGCGCTGCTGGCCGCTCGACCTGGCGCTGTGGGACCTCGCCGGCAAGATCACCGGCCAGCCGTGCTGGAGGCTGCTCGGCGGACTCGCGCGCCGCGTGCGCGCCTACGCATCGTCCGGTACGCTGCGCGACCCCGGCGCGATGGCCGACTGCGCCGAGCAGATGCTGGCGCAGGGCTTCCCGGCGATGAAGGTCCGCTTCCATCGTGGCGACTGGCGCGAGGACATCCGCGCGCTCGAGGCCGTCCGCGCCCGCGTCGGGGCGCGCCTCGAGCTGATGGTCGACTGCAACCAGGGCTGGCGCATGCCGTGGGACGCCGAGGCACCCTGGGGCCTCAAGGACGCGCTCGCGGTCGCCCGCGAGCTCGAGCGGCTCAAGGTCTACTGGATGGAGGAGCCGCTGCACCGCGGCGACCACGCCGGCATGCGCGCGCTTCGGCAGGCGACCGACGTGCGCATCGCGGGCGGCGAGATGACCCGGCAGCTGCACGAGTTCCGCGAGCTGATCGCGGGCGGCTGCCTCGACGTGCTGCAGCCGGACGCGGCGCTGGTCGGCGGCATCACGGGGCTCAGGCGCGTCGCGCTGATGGCGCAGGAGCACAACCTGATGTTCACGCCGCACACCTGGACCAACGGCATGGGCGTCACCGCGAACGCCCACCTCGCCGGCGGCCTCACCGACGCGCCGTGGATCGAGTTCCCCTACGACCCGCCGGAATGGGGCCTCGAGCGGCGCGACTTCATGCTGGCGCAGCCGCTTAGGGTCGACGCCGCCGGCTGGATCGACCTCGGCGACGCGCCCGGGATGGGCTACGCGCTCGACGAGGACATGCTGACGCGCACCCGCACCGGCTGACGCCGGCCGCACTCAGTCGACGATCGCCTGGTAGACCAGCGTCGTCCAGTGCTCGATCAGGGCGTAGTCCTCCGGCTGGTACTGCGCCATCACGATCGCCACCAGCTCTTCCTGCGGGTCGACGAACATCCCGGTGGTCGCGTAGCCGCTCCAGCGGAACTCGCCCGCCGAGCTCAGCTGGCCGTACTGCGCCGGGCTCGTGACCACGCCGACGCCGAGGCCGTAGCCCTCGCCCGGCGCGACCGGCGGGATCGCCGGCGCTAGGTGGTCTGCGGTCATGAGCTCGATCGTCTTGCGGGACAGGATGCGCACCCTGCCGAGGCGCCCGCCGTTCAGCAGCATCTGCGCGAAGCGCCCATAGTCCTGCGCCGTCGTCGCGACGCTCGTGCCGCCGAACGGCCGGCCGGTGGCGTGCGCGTAGAAGTCGCCATCGGCGGCCATGCCGTCGCCCGGCAGGAGGCGGCCCGCGGCGTCGGGATGGTAGATCGACGCGAAGCGCGCCCGGAGCGCCTTCGGCACACCGAACACCGTGTCCTTCATGCCGAGCGGCCCGAAGATCGCCTGCTGGCAGTAGGCGTCGAAGGGCATGCCCGCCAGCACCTCGACGAGGCGCGCCTGCACGTCGTGGGCGAAGCCGTAGTGCCAGCGCGTGCCGGGCTGGAACAGGAGTGGCATCGTCGCGAGCCGGTCGGTGAGTTCCCCGACGGAGTCCGCCTCGGCGTAGCCGACACCCGCCTTGCGGTAGGCGTGGTCGACCGGCGTGTCCCCAAAATAGCCGTAGGTGAAGCCGGCGGTGTGGCGAAAGACGTCCTCAATCGTGATCGGGCGCTTGGGGTCCTCGACCTCGAGCGTGCCGTCCGCGCTGGTGCCTTTGTAGACCTTGACGCCCTTGAACGCGGGCAGGTACTTCTCGAGCGGGTCGGAGAGCTGGAACTTGCCCTGCTCGTACAGCGTCAGGAGCGCAACGCTGGCGATCGGCTTGGTCATCGAGTGGATGCGAAAGAGCGCATCGGTCGGCATCTTCCGGTGGCTCGCGACATCCGCCTCGCCGTAGGCCTTGAGGTAGGCGAGCTTGCCGCGCCGGGCGATCAGCACGACGGCGCCCGCCTTGCGCTTGGCGGCGATCTCGCCGTCGAGGTAGCGGTCGAGGCGGGCCAGCCGCTCCGCCGACAGGCCGACCGCCGCCGGCGTCGTCGGCGGCAGGACGGTCGCGTCGGGGGCTGCCGCGACGGCCGGCGCGATCGGCAAGAGGCAGGCGACGAGGGCGGCCGCCAGCAGGCGGTGGCGGCAGGGGGCGGGGGTGTTCATCGCCCGAATCGTAGCGGGTTTCAGAAGCGCAGCGACAGGCAGCTGAGACCGCCGTCCATCTTGCGGAACTCGCTCATCTCGAGCGGCAGTACGTCGTAACCGAGCCGTGCGAGCGCGTCGGCGAAACGCGGATAGCCGGCCGCGACCAGCACCCGGTCGTTGACGCGGATGCAGTTCGCCGCGTAGCTCTCCTCGGGCGTGAGCGTGACGTGCTCGTAGCGCGCGAGCGCCGCAAGCGGCGGCAGGCCGGCCGCGACCGCGAGCCGTCCGTCGCCGAGGTAGGAGATTCCGGTCTTGAGGTGCAGAAGGCCCGCCACGCTGCGGATGTCCACCAGCGTCGCGGCATAGCCAAGGTCGCCGAGCCAGGCCGCCAGCTGCCGGGCGCCGTCCTCGTTGGTGCGGGCGGTGATGCCGATCAGCACGCCGGTGTCGGTCTCGCAGATGTCGCCGCCGTCGACCGTGCCGGGCGCGACGATGCGAGCGAGCGTGCGGTAGTGCGCCGCGAGCGCCGCGGCGATGACCTCCGTCTCCCCGGCCCGCGCGGCGGCGCCGGGCCGCGTCACGATCGCGCCCTTCGGCGTCACGATCGCCGTGTCCTCGACGAAGGTGCCGTCGGGATAGCGAGGATCGGCCGGCAGCGTGGTCGTCGTGAGGCCGCAGGCCTCGAGCGCGGCGGCGTAGCGGCGGTGCTGCTCGAGCGTGCGCGCGAGCACGGGCGTGCCCTCGGCGGAGGTCGTGATGCCGGCGGCGAAGTTCTCGCCGGGCAGGCGCAGCAGCGCGCGCGTGAAGCGCGTGCTCAAACTAGCGGCCCTTCCACTCGGGCTTGCGCTTCTCGGTGAAGGCGCGTGTGCCCTCGAGCAGGTCCTCGGAGCGTGCCACCTTCATGACGGCGTTGAGCGCGTCGTGGACCTCGAAGGCCGCGTTCGTGCTCACCATCTCGGTGTGCTGCAAGAGCTGCTTGAGCGCCGGGAAGAGGAGCGGCGGGCCCTCGGCGAGCATCTGCGCGACCTCGCGCGCCTTGGCCATCGACTGGCCCTTCGGCACCACCCAGTTGCACAGGCCCCAGTGCTTGGCCTCGGTGGCCTCCATCGCCCGGCCGGTGAACAGCATCTCGACGGCGATGTGGTACGGGATGCGGCGCCGCAGCTTGATGCCGGCCGCGTCCGGCACGACGCCGACCTTGATTTCGGGCAGCGCGAAGCGGGCGTGCTCCTCCATGACGATCAGGTCGGTGCCGAGCACCATCTCGAAGCCGCCGCCGTAGGCGATGCCGTTGACCGCCGAGATGATCGGCTTGTCGAGGTTGCGCGGATAGTTGAGGCCGCCGAAGCCGGCGATGCCCCAGTCCGAGTCGGTCGGCTCGCCGGCCGCGGCCGCCTTGAGGTCCCAGCCCGGGCAGAAGAACTTCTCGCCGGCGCCGGTCAGGATGCCGATGCGCAGCTCCGGGTCGCGCTGAAAGCCGGTCCAGATGTCGTTGAGCCTCAGGCTCATCGCGCGGTCGATGGCATTGGCCTTGGGCCGGTCGATGGTGACCTCGAGGATCGCGCCCTTGCGCTCGGTTCGTACGCCGTCGGTCATGTCAGGGTCCTTCGGTGAGGCGGATCAGCACGTCGACCGCCACGACGCCGCGGCCGGACGGGCGGACGATGATCGGATTGACGTCGAGCTCGGCGAGCGTCTCGAGCCGCGCTTCGGCGTAGCGGCCGACCGCGAGCACGGCCGCGACCAGTGCCTCGACGTCGCCGGGCGGCTTGCCGCGAAAGCCCGCCAGCAGCTTCGCGACGCGCAGCCGGCCGAGCGCGGCGCGGACCGAGTCGGCCGTGAACGGCGGCAGCAGGCTCGTGCTGTCGCGCAGGTACTCGGTCATGACGCCACCCGCGCCGAGCACGAGCACTTGGCCGAACTGCGCGTCGACGGTGATGCCGACCAGGATCTCGGCGACGCCGTCGCTGACCATCTGCTCGACCAGCACGCGGTCGGCGAGGGCGGCGAGCCGCTGCCCGGCCGCGGTCGCCTCGGCGGCGGTGCGCACGTTGAGCACGACGCCGCCGACGTCCGATTTGTGGGCGAGGTCGGCGGACAGGGCCTTGATCACGACCGGAAAGCCGATCGCCTCGGCGGCCGCCGCGGCCTCGGCCGGCGCGACCGCGCGCGCGGCCGGGACCGGCAGGCCGAAGGCCGCGAGCGCCGCCTTGCCGGCGTTCTCGGCCAGCGTCGTCGCGGGTCCCCGGTCGCGGCGCGGGATCCTGAGCTCGACCGCCGGTCCCGCGCGCCAGGCGAGCCCCATCTGCGAAGCGAGGTCGAGTGCCTCGAGCGCCTCGCGCTGACCCTGCAGCGGCACGACGCCGCCGGCGAGCAGCTGCTCGCGCAGCTTCATGTAGATCGTCTCGGGCAGCGCCGCGAGCAGCGCCGCGCGCGTCGGCGCGCCCTGGCTCGCGGCGATGAACTCGCTGATCGGCATGATGAACGTCGACGGGTCGGCGCGGTCGTCCGGCGGGCAGTCGAGCATGTAGGCCGCGACGTCGTAGCCGGCGTTGAGCACCGCATCGAAGGTCGCCCGCAGCACGGCGCGGTCGAACCAGGCGTACGTGTGCACGTCGAATGGATTGGCGATCGTGACGCGGTCGCCGACCACGCCGCGCAGCCGTTCGGTGGCCGCGGCGCTGAACGGCGGGAACTCGAGCGCGGTATGGCGCGCGACGTCCGAGATCATCGCCATGTCGCCGCCCGAGTGCCCGAACACCAGCGTGCGCCGCCCGGGCAGCGGCCCGCCGAGGTGCAGCACCTTGAGCGTCTCACACAGCGCCGCCATCGTGTCGCAGCGCGCGACGCCGGCCTGGCGGCAGTAGGCGTCGAACACCTGGTCGGCACCGGCGAGCGCGCCGGTGTGGGTCGCGGCGGTCTGCGCCGCGGCGGCGGTGCGGCCGGCCTTCAAGAGCGCGATGGGCTTGCCGGCGGCGCGTGCCTTGTCGACGGCGCGGGCGAAGCGGGCGACGTCCTTGACGCCCTCGAGGTACAGGCCGAAGGCGGTGACGCGAGGGTCCTCGCACAGCACCTCGATCAGGTCCTCGACCGCGAGCCGCGACTGGTTGCCGACCGAGATCAGGTAGCCGATCGGCAAGCTTCGGCCGTTGAAGGTCATCGTCAGCGAGATCGTGCCGCTCTGGCACAGCAGTGCCACGCCGCGCTCCGGCTGGCCGCCGACCACCTGGTCGGGCCACAGCGCGACGCGGTCGAAGAAATTGATGAGGCCGTAGCAGTTGGGCCCGGTGAACGGCAGCGTCCCTGCGCCTTCGAGCAGCGCCTGCGTCAGCGCGCGGCCACGGTCGGTGCCGAGCTCGTCGAAGCCCGAGGCGAAGCAGACGAAGCCACCGGCACCGCGGCGCGCCAGCGCCGCCGCGACCCCGGGCGCATCGGCCGCCGGCGCCGCGAGGAAGGCCGCGTCGGGCGCCGCCGGCAGCTCGTCGACCGAGCGGTAGTAGTGCGTCTCGCCGTCCGACGGGCGCGTCGGGTGGATGCGCCAGGTCTCGCCGCGGTAGCCGATGCGGCGGGCCGCCGCCGCCACGCCGTCGGTCCACGCACCGCCGACGAGCGCGACGGTGCGCGGCGCGAGCAGGCGCTCCAGGCGTCCGAGGCTCATTCAGCGCTTCTTGAGCGCGAGCTCGCGCGAGCGCGGCCCGGCCCAGGCGTTGCCGTCAAACTCGGCCCGCAGCCGCTCGATCGCCGCCTGGATGTCGGCGGGGAACGGCGCGGCGCCGGGCTGGTCGCCCTGGTGCACGTGCAGCAGCATGAACTCCGCCGTGGCCGCCGGCTCCGCCCGGCCGGGCACGCGGACGTCGCAGCCGATGTGCAGCCGCTTCTGGTCGGCGCCGAGCACGACCGCGTCGATCTCGAGCGTCTCGTTGCCCTTGACCTCCCGCAGCCAGTGGGCGTGCATCTCGAGCGAGTACAGCGTGTTGCGCGTGCGCGCGCGGTACGCCTCGTTGATGCCGACCCGCTCCATCAGCGCGTCGATCGCGTCGCTGAGCACGACCACGTAGTAGGCGTCGCGCAGGTGCCCGTTGTAGTCGATCCACTCGGGCTTGATTGCCGAGCGGTAGATCGTCGTGCCGGCCATCGCGGGCGTCAGCCGATCTTGAGCCGTTCGCGGACCTCGGCCGGGCCGACGATCCGCGCGCCCATCGCCTCGACGATGCCGCGGGCCTTGGTCACGAGCTGCGCATTGCTCGCGTACACGCCCTTGCTGAGGTAAAGATTGTCCTCGAGGCCGACGCGGACGTTGCCGCCGACCAGCACCGCCTGCGCCGCCCACGGCATCTGCATGCGGCTGATCGCGAACGAGGTCCAGACGGCGTCCGCGGGCAGCGTATTGACCATCGCCAGCAGGTGGGCGGTGTCGGCCGGCACGCCCCAGGCGATGCCCATGCACAGCTGGACGAGCGGCGGCGGCAGCACGAGGCCTTCCTTGATCATCTGCTTGACGAACCACAGGTTGCCGGTGTCGAAGATCTCGAATTCCGGCTTGACGCCCAGGTCCTTGCAGATCGCCGCGCCCTTGCGCAGGTAGTTCGGCGTCGACACGTAGGCGCGGTTGCCGTCGCCGAAGTTGAGGCTGCCGCAGTCGAGCGTGCAGATGTCGGGTCGGTACTTGCCCTCGTGGCACAGGTCAATGACGTGCCGCATGCGGTCTTCCTGGGTGCAGAAGTCGCTGCCCGGGGCCGGGGTGTCCTTGAGGCCGTGCTCGCCGATGACGATGTACCCGCCCATGCCGCAGGTCAGGTTGACGATGACGTCGGTGCCGCTCTCGCGGATCGCCTGGACGACCGCGCGGTAGTGCTTGGTCTCCATGCTGAACGCGCCGGTGTCGGGGTCGCGCACGTGGATGTGCACGATCGCGGCGCCGGCCTTGGCGGCGTCGACCGCGGCGGCGGCGATCTCGGTGGGGGTCACGGCGCAGTGCGGGCTCTTCGTGACTTTGGTGTCGTCACCGGTAATGGCGCAGGTGATCATCACGTCGTGGTTCATGGCACTCCCCCAAGGCTGCGGATCATCATATTATCGCGTCCATAATATTTACACCACCGCGCCCCGGAGCCCGACCCGGACGGCCCGGCGGCGTGGGATACTCGGCTTCGCGGGGGTGATTTCATGAAGCAGACGCTCGGAGCGTACCTGATCGAGGCACTGGAGGCGCACGGCGTCGAGCACGTGTTCGGCATTCCGGGCGTGCACAACCTCGAGCTCTACCGGGGCTTGGCCGCCTCGCGGATCCGCCACGTGGCCGCCCGGCACGAGCAGGGCCTCGGCTTCATGGCCGACGGCTACGCGCGGGTCGCGCACCGCCCCGGCGTCTGTTTCACGATCACCGGGCCGGGACTGACCAACATCGTCACGGCGATGGCCCAGGCCTACGGCGACTCGATCCCGCTGGTCGTCATCGCCAGCGAGAACCGGCGTGGCGAGTTCGGCAGCGGCCGCGGCTTCCTGCACGAGATGCCTGACCAGCTCGGCGTCGCCGCGCGCGTCTCGGGCATGAGCCGCCGGATCACCGCCCCCGAGCAGCTGCCGGAAGCGCTCGACCTCGCGCTCGGCGGCACCGTGGCCGGCCGGCCGCGCCCGGCCTACATCGAGATCCCGCGCGACGTGATCGCGCTCGACGCGAGCGGGCTGCCGCGGCCCACGGCAGGCCGCCGGCCGCCGCGGCTGGTCGCCGAGTCCGGTGCCGTGACGGCGGCGGCCCGGCGGCTCGCGTCGGCCCAGGCGCCGGTGATCCTCGCGGGCGGTGGCGCCATCGGTGCCGCGGCGGAGCTGCGGCGACTCGCCGAGACCCTGGGCGCGCCGGTGGTGATGACCGTCAACGGCCGCGGCCTCCTGCCGCCCGGCCACCCGCTCGGCGTGCCGATGAGCCCCTCGCTCGAGGCCGTGCGCGCACTGATCGCATCTGCCGATACGGTGCTCGCCGTCGGCACGGAACTCGGGCCGACCGACTACGACATGTACTCGGTGAGCGACTTCCCGCAGCCGCCGCACCTGATCCGCATCGACATCGACGCGGTGCAGCTCAAGCGCAACGCCCGGCCGGAGCTGGGACTGCTGGGCGATGCCCGGGCGACGCTCGCCGCGCTCCTCGGCCACGACCTCGGGCCGCCACGGTCCGCGAGCGGGGCGGGGCGCGCCGCGGCGACCTGCACTGCGACGCTCGGCGCGTTGAGCCCGGCGATGCACCGCGAGATCGCCTTCCTCGAGACGATCCGCGACACGCTGCCCGAGGCCATCCTGGTCGGCGACTCGACCCAGCCCGTGTACGCCGGCAACCTCGCCTTCGCCGCCGCCACGCCCGGCTCGTGGTTCAACAGCGCCACCGGCTACGGCACGCTCGGCTACGCGCTGCCGGCCTCGACCGGCGCCGGGCTCGCCGCGCCCGACCGGCCGGTGGTGTGCCTGACCGGCGACGGCGGCATCCAGTTCTCGCTCGGCGAGCTCGCAGTGCCGCGGGACGTCGGCGCCTGGACGGCGATCGTCGTCTGGAACAACGCCGGCTACGGCGAGATCAAGTCATCGATGGTGGCGGTCGGCATCGAGCCCGAGGGTGTCGACGTGCGCCCGCCGGAGTTCGCCGACCTCGCACGCGCCTACGGCTACGGCCACCGGCTCATCGACTCGCTGCCGGCGCTCGAGGCGGCGTTGCGGGAGTTTGGCCGGCGACGCCAGGTCGTCGTGCTCGAGGTCCGGGCCGAGGTGTTCGAATGAGCCCGCGCTTCGCGCCGTTCGTCGACCGGGTCGCCCACGAGGGTGCCGATCCCTGGGCGCTGCACTGGGAGGCCCGCCAGGCCGCGGCCGCCGGCAAGGACGTCATCGTGCTCAGCGTCGGCGACCCCGACCTCAACACGCCGGTCCGGGTGGTCGACGCGGCGGTCGCGAGCCTGCGCGGCGGCGACACGCACTACACCGAGAGCTCCGGCCGGCCGCGGCTCAGGGCGGCAATCGCCGCCCGGCACGCGGCCCGCACGGGCCAGCCCGTGACGGCCGACAACGTCATCGTGCTGTCCGGCACCCAGAACGGCCTGTTCGTCGCCTCGCTGTGCCTCGCCGGCCCCGGCGACGAGATCATCGCCCTCGATCCGATGTATGCGACCTACCCGTCGACGATCCGCGCCTCGGGCGCCGCGCTGGTGCGTGTGCCGATGCCGGCGGCCGCCGGCTTCCACACCGACCTCGAGGCGCTTGAGGCCGCGGTGACGCCGCGGACGCGCGCGATCTTCGTCGCCACGCCCAACAACCCGAGCGGCGTCATCCTGAGCGAGGCCGAGTGCGAGTCGCTGGCGGCGATCGCGAGGCGCCACGACCTGTGGATCGTCTCGGACGAGGTGTACGCCGGGCTCGCCGAGGGCGGGCGCGTGCCGAGCCTCGGCGCGCGGCTGCCGGGGCAGGTGCTGACGATCGCGAGCCTGTCGAAGACCCACGCGATGACCGGCTGGCGGGCCGGCTGGATCGTGGGGCCGACGTCCTTCATCCACCACGCCGACGAGGTCGCGCAGTGCATGCTGTACGGGCTGCCGGGCTTCGTGCAGGAGGCCGCGATCACCGCGCTCGCGATGGCCGAGGAGTCGGAGGGCGCGGTGCGCGAGTACTGCCGCCGCCGCCGCGAGCTGCTGTACGCCGAGCTCAAGGACATCCCCGGCATCCGCCCGTGCTGGCCGGACGCCGGCATGTTCATGCTGATCGACGTGCGCGCGACCGGGCTCGCGGCCGACGAGTTCGTTCGCCGGCTGTTCAGGGCCGAGGGCGTGGCGCTGCTCGACGGCGCCGTGTTCGGCCGCGAGACCGAGGGTTTCGCGCGGGCCTGCTACGCGGCCGAGGAGGCGGTGCTGCGCGACGCCGCGGCGCGAATCCGCCGCTTCTGCACGAGCCTCGTCCCGATCCGCTGAGGGCGCCCCCCGCGGACCGGGCGGCCCGGATCACATGCGCATCGTCACCGTCACGCCGAAGGTGCGCGGGCGCCAGGTCCACGCATTCTGCTGCGGCGACTGCGACGGGTCGGTGGGTACGACGCCTGGGTTCGCGACCCACGCCGGGTTGTTGGAGTCGAGCTGCGAGATCTGGTAGTTCGTGATCGTGTGCGAGTTGAACAGGTTGTCGACGAATGCCGCGACCTGCCAGCCGCCCAGCGTCACGCCGCCGCGCAGCGAGGCGAAGGACGTCGACGACAGCGTGGTCGTGAACGGGCTGTACTGCGCCGAGTTCGGATCCTGCGTCGCTGCGAGCCAGGTGTTGCGCGCCGTGTACTCCCAGTCCATCCGGACGAAGGTGTCCTTGTCGGCGACCGTGAAGTTGTACTGGGCGCCGATCGACAGCGTCCACGGCGGATTCGTGCCCGGGCCGCCGTCGATGGCCGCCTCGCCGGAGATCGCATCACCCGAGAGCGCGAGTGCGTGCGGCACGGGTGGCGTGAACGTCGTGTCGTACAGGATCGTCGACTTCGAGTAGCGCGCATCGGTATAGCCGAAGGCCGCATCCACAGAGAAGCCGCCGCCGAGCGCCATCTCCGCCTGGATGTCGAAGCCCTTCGCAACGGCCGTGCCAAGGTTATCGGTGAACTGCAGCCCGCAGTTGCCGGCGACGTAGACGCTCTGCTGGATGTTGTTCCACTTGATGTAGTAGACGCTGGTCGCGATCCGGACGCGGTTGCTGAAGTTGTTCTTGCTGCCGATCTCGTAGCTCTGCGTCGAGTCCGGGCCGTAGGTCAGCGGCGCGCCGTTCGGGTAGCCGACCTCGGCGAGGCCGCCGGTCTCGCCGTTGCAGTAGCTCGGCAGCGGCGGGTTGCCGCCGCCCGGCCGGAAGCCCTTGGCGTAGGTGGCGTAGTAGAGGTCGCTCGGGTCGGCCTGGAACGAGACGCTGACCTTCGGGGTGAAGGCGGTGTCCTTGGTGGCCGCGCTCGCGTAGCTCGGCCCGTAGTTCTCGTAACCGTCGGAGTAGTGGTTGAGGTCGAAGCTCATCTTGGCGTACCGGCCGCCGAGCGTCAGCTTCCACTGGTCGTTGAACGCGTACGTCACCTCGCCGAAGCCCGCGAGCTGGCGATCGTGCGCGACGTTGTAGTTGTAGTAGATGTCGCAGCCGTTGAACGTCAGCGTGACCCCTGGGTTGGCGCCGTTGCAGGTGTAGTTGTTGGTGCCGAACCACTGCGCCGGATCGGTCAGGCCAAAGAGCTGATAGAACTCGTTGAAGATGTTCGGGTCCCGCAGCTCCTCAATGCTCAACTCGTGCGACAGCGACCAGAACGCGCCGACCGTCCAGGTCCACTGGCTCGACGGGTCGTCGGACTGCCAGCGCAGCTCCTGCGTCCAGGTGCGCTGCTGGTTGGTCATCTGGTTCGGGGTCGAGAAGTTCGCCAGGCCCGCCTGCGCCGTGTGCAGTCCGGTCGCGTTGATCAGCGGGTACCACGAGCACGGCGGCACGGGCGTGGTCGACGCCGGGCCGCAGGATCCGATCAGCCAGCTCTGGCTCTGGAAGTAGGCCGCGTTGTACACCGAACCCTGATACGCGCTCAGCTCGTCGCGGTGGTAGTAGGAGGTGTTCGAAACGATCTTGGTCTTGCCGACCTCCGCCTCGATCTTGAGGGCCGGCAGGTAGTACTCGTCCGGCACCGGCATGCGCTCCGGCGTCGCGTTGTTGAACTGGCCCGCGGACGGGTTCGAGTAGGCCGGCCAGAAGTCGCTCTCGTCGTGCTTGCGCGCGTTCTGGTACATGATGCTCGGCGTGATGTGCAGCGACTCGGTCGGCTGGATCAGGAACGCGAGCCGCGCGCTGAGCGTGTTGGCGTGATTGGCGTTCTTGTCGATGAGCGCACCCGTGTTCGGGTCGACGCGATTGATCCAGCCGCCGTCGTAGCGGTACCAGACGCTGGCGCGGTAGCCGAGCACGTTGTCGATGATCGGCCCGCCGTGCGCGATGCCGAATTCCTCGCTCGGCTCGCCGTACTGCGTGAAGGACAGCTCGCTGCGCAGGTAGGTCGATTCCTTGGTGACGCTCGGCTGCGTCATGATGTAGCGTACCGTGCCGCCCTCGGAGCCCGCGCCGAACAGCGTGCCCTGTGGCCCGCGCAGCACCTCGACGCGGTCGAGGTCGAAGGTCTTCGGCAGCGTGTCATCCGGATTGAAGCCGAGCGCACGCATCTGGATCGGCGTGTCGTCGATATAGATGCCGGTCGTGCCGGCGCCGCCCGACGAGGAGATGCCGCGGATCGAGATCGCGTTCGTGCCCGAGTTGTCGATCGTGACGCCCGGCGTGAAGCGCACCACGTCCTGAAAGTCCTTGATGCCCTTCTGGTCGAGCGTCTCCTGGTTCATTGCCGTGACGCTGATCGGTACCTTGCTCAAGCTTTCCTCGTGGCGCGTCGCCGTGACGACGATCTCCTCGAGCTGGCCCGACTGCCTGGCGCCGGTGCTGGCCGGCGTGTCGGCGATCGCTGCCGGGGCGGCGACTGCGCAGGCGCCGGCCGCGGCGAACACCAGACTCAGCGCGGATCCTCGGTAGCGTGTGGAGTTCAGCATGGCGTGCATCCCCAAGGCTTCAGGTTGAATTGATCATCACTGCGGCCGTCGCCCGGCGCCGGCCCGTCTTCGCCGTTCGTCAGGCCTGCAGCAGGACGGCGGCGTCCGCGTCCCAGCTGAGGTAGACCTCGTCGCTCCAGTCGATCGACCAGTCGAGCGTGCGCCGCTCGTTCTGCGCAAAGGCGGTGACGAGCGTACCGCTCGCGGTCTTGACTTGGTAGGTCGAGCGGTTGCCGAGGTAGCCGAGCTCCCAGACGACGCCCTTGACCTGATTGCGGCGCGCGCCGTCGGCGGCCGCCTTGCTGAGCCGGATCTTCTCGGGGCGTACCGCGACCCACACGTGCTGGCCGACGTTGAAGCGGCCGAGGTCATCGACGTAGAGGTCGGAGTCGAGCTGGTGGCTGCGCACCGTCACAAGGCCCGGTTCGCAGGCCGTCACGGTGCCCTCGAGCAGGTTGGCGTTGCCGAAGAAGTCGGCGACGAAGCGCGTCTTCGGGAACTCGTAGACCTCGGCCGGCGTGCCGACCTGCACCACGGCGCCCCGGTCCATGACCGCGATCCGGCTCGACAGCGCCATCGCCTCGTCCTGGTCGTGGGTGACGACGATGAAGGTGATGCCGACCTCGTACTGCAGGTCCATCAGCTCGAACTGCGTGCTCTCGCGCAGCTTCTTGTCGAGCGCCGACAGCGGCTCGTCGAGCAGCAGCACCTTGGGCCTGCGGATCAGCGCGCGGGCGAGCGCGACGCGCTGGCGCTGGCCGCCCGACAGCTGATGCGGCTTGCGCGGGCCGAGGCCGCCGAGCTGCACCATCTCGAGCGCCTCGGCGACGCGCTTGCGGCGCGTCGCGGCGTCGACGCTCATGCGCTTGAGCCCGTAGCCGACGTTGTCCTCGACCGTCATGTGCGGGAAGAGCGCGTACGACTGGAACATCATGTTCACCGGGCGCTCGTACGGCGGCACCTCGGTCATGTCGGCGCCGTCGATGATCACCCGGCCGGCAGTCGGCGTGACGAAGCCGGCCAGCATCCTGAGCAGGGTCGTCTTGCCGCAGCCCGAGGCGCCGACCAGCGCGAACATCTCGCCCTTGTAGATCGACAGGTTGACGCTGCCGACCGCGGCGAACGCGCCGTAGCTCTTGCCGAGGCCCTCGAGCACGATCTGCGGCTTCGCGGCCGGGTCCAGCCACGGCCGTTCGGCGACGTTCTGTCGTTGCGAAGAGATCACCTCAAGACGCTCCCGGCGACGGCCGTGAGTGACGATTCCGTGACAAGCGTAGCTGACCTTGAGGCAAGGCGGAAACCCGGGCCTACCGATCGGCGGGCGGCGTCGCCCGTCGTCGCTCGGGTGCGAAGAACGGCCGCTCGACGACCCGCGCGGCCGCCATGCGCCGTTCCCACACCAGCTCGCGGTTCAGGTAGATGTCGGCCCAGACCGTCGTCCCGGTCGCGTGGTGGGGCGCATCGACGATCGCGAGGGCGATGTTGCGCTTGCAGGTCGGCGACCACATCGCCGAGGTGACGCTGCCGACCTCGTGCCGGCCGGCCTCCTCGGCGTAGAGCAGCGCGTTGTGCGCCGGCTTGTTGCCGGCGACGTCGAGGCCGACGAGCAGGCGCTGTAACGCCCTGCTGGCGCTGCGCGAGCAGCGCCCGCCGGCCGTTGAAGTGCGGCTTGTCGAAGTCCACGAGCCAGCCGAGCCCGAGCTCGAGCGGCGTGCGGTCGCGGTTGACGCGGATCGTGTGCTCGGCCGAGATGAAGTCGACGTTCGGCAGCAGGAAGCCGGCCTCGATGCGCGCCATGTTGAGGGCCTGCGAGCCGATCGGCCGGATGCCGCGGCTCTTGCCCGCCGCCATCAGCTCGTCCCAGGCCAGCGCCGCGTGCTCCGGTCGCATCCAGAGCTCGTAGCCGAGGTCCCCGGTGAAGCCGGTGCGGGACGCCATCAGCGGCCGCCCCGCGACCGTGAACTCGCCGAGCTCGAAGGGCTTCAGGCGCTCGATGCCGGTGAGGCCGAAGCGCTTGAGCACGAAGCACGACGTCGGCCCCTGCACGGCGAGGGCGGCGATGTCGCCGGTCACCTCCTCGATCGTGACGTCGAAGCCGAGCGCCGAGTCGCTGAACCAGTCGAGCTGCCGCTCGGCGGTGCAGATCCGGAAGTCCTGCGGCCCAAGCCGGAAGATCGTGCCATCGTCGATGATGTGGCCCGAGTCGTTGCACCAGACGACGTAGCTGACCCGGCCAACCTTGAGCTTGCGCACGTCGCGCGTCACGAGGCGGTTGAGGTAGCGCTCGGCGTCCGGGCCCGCGACCCGGTACTTGACCATCGGCGTGAGGTCGTAGAGCGTCGTGGCGTTCCTGACTGCGAAGTACTCCTGCTCGACGGTCGTGAACACGTCGACGGTGCTGTAGCCGGCCCAGGCGACGAAATGGTCGTTCTGCTGCAGCTCGCGCGCGCGCTCGTGGAACGGCGTCTCGAGCAGTGGCTTCCTGAAGTGCGGCAGCGGCGGGCGTGGGGCAGTCATCGTGCAGCCTCGGCGAGCACGCGGCGCGCGGCGTTGCGGCCGGCGAGGCCCATGACCCCGCCGCCCGGGTGGCAGCTCGCGCCGCAGAGGTAGAGCCCGGCGAGCGGCGTCGCATGCTGGGCGGCGCCCGGCACGGGGCGCACCATGTAGAACTGGTCGAAGGCCAGGTCGCCATGGTGCCAGTGCCCGCCGCTCATGCGGAACTCGCGCTCGAGGTCGGCCGGCGTCAGCAGCTCCGCAGCGAGCACGCTGGCCTTGAGGCCCGGGGCGTGCGCCTCGAGCACGCCGAGCACGGCGTCGGTGAACGGGTGGCGCTGCGCCGCCCAGCCTCCTGCCGGCGCGTACGGCGCGTACTGCACGATCGCCGACAGCACGTGCCGGCCGGCGGGCGCGAGGCCCGGGTCGTTGACGGTCGGCAACGTGATCTCAAGCGCCGGCTCGGCCGACCACTCGAGGTACTTCGAGTGGTTCCAGGCGCGCTCCACGTAGTCCGCGGACGGGGCCACCAGCAGCCGGCCGCCGAGCGCGCGCGGCGTGGTGCCGGCGAAGGCCGGCAGCCGGTCGAGCGCCAGGTGCAGCTTGGCGGCAACGCCGCGGCTGCGGAAATGGTCGACGCGGCGCACGAAGCCGGTGTCCAGATGCTCGGCGCCGAGCAGCCGCAGGAAGGTCGTCTTGGCATCGGCGTTGGAGATCACGGTCCGGCCGGCGATCTCCTCGCCCGACTCGAGCACGACCCCCGCGGCGCGGTCCTCGCTGACCTGGATGCGGGCCACTGGTGCCGAGGTGCGGATCGTCGCGCCGGCGGCGCCGGCGGCGCGGGCCAGTGCCTGGGTCAGAGCGCCCATGCCGCCCCGCGGCTGGGCCAGGGCCTGCGGGCCGGCCGCGGACTCGGCGGCGAGCCGATAGAGCAGGGTCAGGACCGTGCCGGGCGCGCGCGGTCCGAAGTTCGTGCCGAGCACTGCGTCGAAGCCGAGTGCGCCGCGCACGAGCTCGGTCTCGAACTCGTCGGCGACGAGGTCGTAGGCATTCATGCCGATGATGCGCAGGAACTCGCGCATCTCGCGCCGGCCGAGCAGCCGCACCTTGAGCCCGAGCGTGGCGAGCGCGAGCTTGTCCGACCACGCCCGGGTGCCGAGCCGCGGCGCCGGCGCGGCCAGCAGTCCGTGCAGCAGGCGCGCGAAGCGCTTGAGGCGCGCGTCGAACGCGGGCCAGGCGCGCGCGTCGGCCGCCGAACGGCCCCCGAGCGCCTCGACGTCGCCGATCGCGAGCGCGGCGCCGCCGGCGCTGAGCGCGGTGGTGGGCAGGGCAGTCGCGGCGTACTCGAGCCCGTGGCCGGCGAGGCCGAGCTCGGCGATCAGCGCCGCCGGCATCTGGTGCAGCAGGTGGGCACCGGCCGAGACGCGAAAGCCCGGCGCGAACTCGCGCGTCACCGCGCAGCCGCCGACGGCGGCGCCGGCCTCGAGCACGAGCACCGAACGGCCGGCGCGCGCGAGGGTCGTGGCGCAGACGAGGCCATTGTGGCCGGCGCCGATGATGATGGCGTCGTAGCGGGTGTTGGCGGCCGGTGTCGCCACCTCAGGACCCCCGGCCGAGGTCGGCGAGCACGCGCCGCGCGGCATTGGCGCCCGGCGCGCCCATGACGCCGCCGCCCGGGTGCGTGCTCGACCCGGACAGGTACAGGCCCTTGACCGGCGTCCGGTACTGGGCGTAGCCGGGCACCGGGCGGTTGAACAGCAGCTGGTCCATCGTCAGCTCGCCCTGGAAGATGTTGCCCTCGGTGAGTCCGACCTCGTTCTCGATGTCCCACGGCGTGCGGACCTCGGCGTGCAGGATCAGGCTCTTGAAGTCCGGGCTCTGCCGGGCGATCGCGTCGATGACGGTCGCGCCGAAGGCCTGCCGCTTGGCGTCGGTCCACGGCCCGTCGGCGAGCTCGTACGGGCAGTACTGCACGAACACCGACATGTAGTGCTTGCCGTCCGGCGCCATCGTCGGGTCGATCTGCGACGGCAGCAGCATGTCGACGTACGGCGCCGCCGACCAGCGGCCCTCCTTCCAGTCGTCGTAGGCGCGCTCCATCATCGTCGATCGTGTCGGTGATGTGCAGGTCGCCGCGGATACACGGCGCGCCGGCCGGAATGGCCGGGAAGGTCGGCAGCCCGTCGAGCGCGATGTTGAGCTTGCCGGACGAGCCGCGGATCTTGAAGCGCCGCACGGCCTGGAGGAAGTCCGCGGGCAGGTGCTCGGGCGCGACGCTGTTGAGGAAGGTGCGCTTGACGTCCATGTTCGACACGACCGTCGCCGCCTCGATCTCCTCGCCGCTCGTCGAGCACCACGCCGCGCGCGCGCCCGCCGCGGACCAGGATCTGCTCGACTGGTGCCGCCGTACGCACCGCGCCGCCGCTCGCCTGCAAAGAACCCGTCAGCGCGGCGGTCACGGCGCCCATGCCGCCGCGGGCGAAGCCCCAGGCACCGACCGTCTCGTCGATGTCGCCCATGTAGTGGTGCAGCAGCACGTAGGCGCTGCCCGGCGAGCGCGGCCCGAGCGCGGTACCGATGATCGAGCTGCCGGAGAAGTGCGCCTTGACGATCTCGCTCTCGAAGTACTCGTCGAGGAAGTCGGCGGCGCTCATCGTCCAGAAGCGGATCGTGTCGTACATCCGTGCCTCGCCGACGTTGTACAGGCGCTGGCCGAGGTAGAGGAGTTCCGCGAGGTCGCGCGGCTTGAACGAGGTCGGGTCGGGCGGCTCGCGCATCAACAGCGGCTTGATGAACTTGCACTGGCGGATGATGTCGCGCGAGAAGCGGTCGTAGGCCTCCGCGTCGCGTTTCGAGTGGCGCGAGATCTCGCGCCTGAGCGCGTCGTGGTTGTCGTACAGCGCGAGGTGGCCGCCGTCACGCATCATCGTGCAGCCGCCCTCGTAGGGGATGATCTGCAGCCCGAAGCGCGGCAGCTCGAGCGTGCGCATGATCTCCGGGCGCAGCAGGCTGCAGACGTACGAGCAGTTCGAGTAGGTGAAGTCCTCGTACAGCTTGCGGCTGACCGCCGCGCCGCCGATGTAGTCGTTGCGCTCGAGCACGAGCACGTCGAGCCCGGCGCGCGCCATGTAGCAGGCGGCGACCAGCCCGTTGTGGCCGGCGCCGACGACGATGACGTCGTGGCGCTTACGACTCGCGGCGGTCATCGGCGGCGGGATCCGCGGTTCAGGCGCGGACTTTGTCGGCGACGCGCGACTTGAGGGTCGCGTCGACCGCGATCTCGAAGCCGCGCAACGTGTCCGCGAGGCAGGAGTCGTCGTGCGCCGCCGAGATGAACCACGGCTCGCGCGAATCGGGCTCGCACAGCACGCCCTCGTCGTGCAGCACCTGCGCCATCGCGTCGTAGAAGGCGTAGTCGCTGCCCTTCCAGTCCCGGTAGTTGCGCGGCGGCTTGGCGTCGAAGTAGAGGCCCGGCATCGACGCATGGCCGACGAAGCTGTGGGCGATGCCGCGCGCCGACAGGATCTGGCTCATGCCTTTCATCATCCGCGTGCCGAAGTCGGCGATGCGCTCGAGCGCATCGGTCTCGTCGAGAATCTCCAGGCACTTCTCGGCGGCCGCGAGCGACACCGAGTGCGCCGTGTAGGTGCCGCCGTGGGCGACGCCCTTGCCGAGCTTGCGCATGATTTCCTCGCGGCCGGCCAGCACCGAGATCGGGTAGCCGTTGGCGACCGCCTTGGCGAAGGTGCGTCAGGTCGGGCTTGACGTTGTGCAGCGACTGCACGCCGCCGCGCGCCACGCGAAAGCCGGTCTTGACCTCGTCGATCAGCAGCACGACGCCGTACTTGTCGCACAGCGCGCGTGCCGCCTTCAGGTACTCGGGCTCCGCGGCGATGCCGAGGCAGTTGCCCATGATGGGCTCCATCAGCATGCAGGCGACCTTGCCGGCAGTGCGCTTGAAGGTCTGCTCGAGCTGCTCGATGTCGTTGGCCTGGACGAAGTGCGCGAAGCTGCGCGCGCCGAGCGGGATGCCCTGGCTGTACGGGACGACCTCGGGCTCGCCCTGCTGCGACCACTTCTCCATCGGCGTGTACCACATGGCGGCGTCGAAGAGGCCGTGGTAGCTGCCCTCGAGGATGATGTAGTCGTCCTTGCCGGTGTAGGCGCGCGCGAGCCGAGGCCCGCCATCACCGCCTCGGTGCCGGAATTCGAGAAGCGGACGAGTTCGGCGGCCGGGACCATCTTGGCGATCCGCTCGGCGACGCGGAACTCCCGCTCGGTCGACAGCGCGAACACGCCGCCGACCTCCATGCCCTCGCGGGCCGCGGCGTCGACGCGCGGGTCGGCGTAGCCGAGGATCGCCGGGCCGTAGCCGAGCCGGTAATCGACGTAGCGATTGCCGTCGAGGTCGGTGATCCGCGCGCCGCGGCCTTCCTTGACGTAGATCGTCCGGTCCTCGCCCCAGAAGCGGAAGTTCGAGGCGACCCCGAGCGGCAGTCGCGTGACCGCCTTCTTCCAGTGTGCGTTGCTCTTGGTGAGGTCCCGAGGCATGGCGCGTTCCCCTTCGTCGCGTGCTGTCGTGGCCGGGAAACTACCATCGGCCCGGGGCCCGAGTCCACGGAATTTATATATTCATATAACGTGAATTCAAATCGCGGCGCAGCATTCCTGGAGGCCTGGGGCCGGTCGCTGTAAACGGCGGTCAAATATCCGTAAGCGTATGAAAAACAATATCAAAATGAGGTTGACAAGAGCCCCCCGCGTGAGTTTTCAAAGACTTGCCGAGCAGCCCGAGCGCAAGGTAGATTGAATGCAGATATAAGCTCCATCCACGGGGGACATGCCTATGGCCAGCATTCCGGCTGTTGACCGATATGCGACGGCGCCGACGCGCAGTTTCAAGGCGCTGCCTGCGTGGGTGTACAACAACGCCGAGATGTACCGGCTCGAGCTCGAGCGCATCCTGCGCCCGAGCTGGCAGATCGGCTGCCACGTGAGTTCGATCCCGAACTCGGGCGACTTCGTCACCTTCGACCTCGGCCCCGACAGCATCGTCGTGCTGCGGGACCGCGAGCGGCAGGTCCGCGCCTTCCACAACGTCTGCCGGCACCGCGGCGCGCGGCTGCTCGACGACAGCGGCCACTGCCCGGGCACGATCGTCTGCCCGTACCACGGCTGGTCGTACAACTACGAGGGCAGCCTGCTCGGCGTGCCGTCGCGCGACAGCTTCCCCGGCCTTGACCGCTCGGCGCACGGCCTCAAGCCGGTCAAGGTGGAGGTCCTGCTCGGCTTCGTCTTCGTCTGCCTCGCCGGCGACCCACCGCCGGTGCGCGACGCAGTGGGCGCCGTTCCTCGAGGAACTCGCGCCGTACCGCTTCGAGGACATGGTGCCGCTGACCCAGGTGTCGTACGAGGAGTGGGACGTCGACTGGAAGGTCGCGATGGACAACTACCTCGAGTCCTACCACGTGCCGATCGGCCACCCCGGCCTCAACCGGATGTTCACGCCCGACTACGACGACCAGAAAGGCGCGCCGGGCATCGCCCGCGGCACGAGCTGGCTCAAGGAGCAGCCGTCGCCACGCTGGAGCGAACGTCACTACCAGAAGCTAGTCGGGCCGACGATCGGCCACCTGCCGGACGACTACAGGCGCTGCTGGCGCTTCTACAGCGCGCTGCCGAACCTCGGCATCGATGTCTACCCCGAGCTCATGGACTTCTTCCAGGTGCTGCCGCGCGGACCCGGCAAGTGCGTGATCCGCTACGCGATCTTCGGCCTGCCGGACGAGCGGCGCGAGATGCGGGTGCTGAGGAAGCTCAGCAACCGCATCAACAACCAGGTCAACAACGAGGATCGCTGGCTGTGCGAGCGCGTGCAGCGCGGCCTCGCCTCGCCGAGCTACACGCCGGGACCGCTGTCCCACATCGAGACGTGGATGACCGAGTTCCACGCGCTGCTCGAGCGGCACATCCCGGAAGTGCGCCTGCCGGCCGCGCCGGCCCGTTTCGCCTGAGGCTCCGGCACGAGGAGTACTGATGAGCGCCGAACCCGACGACGACCCGACCAGCGGCGGTTTCAACGGCCTCAAGCGCCTGGAGCGGACCCTGCCGAGCAGCTGGTACTACGACCCGGCGCACTACGCCCGCGAGCTCGACGCCATCTGGTACCGGAACTGGATCTACCTGGGCCGCGCCGCGACGCTGCCCGAGCCGCGCGCCTACCGGACCTTCACGCTCGGCAGCCAGCCGCTGCTCGTCGTGCGCGACGAGCACGGCGAGCTCAGGGCGTTCTTCAACACCTGCCGGCACCGCGGCTCGACGCTGTGCCGGGAGCCGGAAGGCCGGCTGCCGACCGCCGCGATCACCTGCCCGTACCACGCCTGGAGCTACCGCCTCGACGGCGAGCTCGCCCGCATCCCCTCGCTCGGCCGGCCGCACCACGTCCAGCCGGGCGAAGCGTCGCTGTATGCGGTGCCGATCCGCGTCTGGCGCGGCTTCGTCTACGTCAACCTCGGCGATCCGGGACGCGGCCTCGCCGACAACTTCAACGCCAACACCGAGCAGTTCGCGAACTGGCCGCTCGAGGAGCTCGTGCCCGGCCGCCAGCGCGTGACGCGCCTGCATTGCAACTGGAAGGTGTTCTGGGAGAACTACAACGAGTGCCTGCACTGCCCGGGCGTGCACCCGAACCTGTCGAGCCTGGTGCCGATCTACAAGCGCGGCATCATGGAGCAGCGCGACGACCCCGACTGGCAGGCGCACGCAGCGAGCGACGATCCGCTGTACCGTGGCGGCCTGCGCCGCGGCGCCGCGACCTGGTCGGTCGACGGCCGCTCGCTCGGCCACGAGTTCGCGCTCAGCGCCGAGGAGCGCCGCGTCGGCTACCACTACATGACGAGCCTGCCATCGCACTACATGGTGCTGCACGTCGACCACGTGCGCTCGACGCGGCTGCTGCCGCTCGGTCCCGAGGAGACGGAGCTCACGCTCGAGTGGCTGTTCCCGAAGGCGACGCTCGAGGACCCGAGCGTCGACATCGACCGCGTCTGCCGCTTCTCGGCCGAGGTGCTCGACGAGGACGGCGCCGCGTGCGAGCTGACCCAGCGCGGGCTGCACGCCGCGCCGCACGAGCGCGGCTTTCTGATGCCGGAGGAGTACGACGTGTACCGCTTCCAGCAGTGGGTGCGCGGCGCGCTCGCGCCCGCCTAGCGGCGGCGGGTCAGCCGAGGTGGATCCACGCGGACTTGGTCTGCGTGTACGACAGCAGGCTCTCGAGGCACTTGTCGCGGCCCTGACCCGACTGCTTGTAGCCGCCGAACGGCTGCGTCATGTCGCCGTGGTCGAAGCAGTTGACCCAGATCACGCCGGCCTCTAGATCGCGGATCGCCGTATGGGCCGTCCTGAGGTCGCGCGTCCAGACCGAGGCGGCCAGGCCGTAGATCGAGTCGTTGGCGACCCGGAGCGCCTCCTCGATGCCGTTGACGGTGATCGCCGCGGCGACCGGCCCGAAGATTTCCTCGCGCGCGATCGTCATGCGGTTGTTGACGCCCGAGAACAGCGTCGGGTTGACGTAGCTGCCCGGCAGCGCCGGCGTGTCGCCGCCGAACTCGACGCGGGCGCCATCCGTCTTGCCGCGCTCGATGTACGACACGACCCGCGCGCGGTGGCCGGCAGTCACCAGTGGTCCGAGGTTGGTCGCCGGGTCGAGCGGGTCGCCGGCCTGGTACGCGGTCCTGCCGAGCTCGACGAAGCGCGCGACGAAGGCCTCGGCGATCGGCTTGTCGATCAGCAGCCGCGAGCCGGCGTTGCAGACCTCGCCCATGTTGCCGAAGATGCCGTTGATCGCGTAGTTGACCGCGCGGTCGAGGTCCTCGAGATCGGCGAGGAAGATCTGCGGCGACTTGCCGCCGCACTCGAGGCTGACGCGCTTCATGTTCGACTGGCCGGCGTAGACCAGCATCAGCTTGCCGACCTCGGTCGAGCCGGTGAAGGCGATCTTGTTGACGTCGCCGTGCAGCGCGAGGGCGGCGCCGGCAGCCTCGCCGAGGCCATTGACGACGTTGAACACGCCCGCCGGCCCGCCGGCCTCGACGAACAGCTCCGCCATCACCAGCCCCGACAGCGGCGACTGCTCGGCGGGCTTGAGCACCACGGAGTTGCCGGCGGCGAGCGCCGGCGCGACCTTCCAGGCGGCCATCAGCAGCGGGTAGTTCCACGGCACGATGCAGCCGACCACGCCGAGCGGCTCGCGCAGGATGTAGTGGAAGGCGTCGGCCGCGGTCGCGGTCACGGCACCGTCGATCTTGTCGCAGAGCTCGGCGAAGTAGCTGAAGGTCTGCACTGCCGACGGCACGTCGATCGCCAGCATGTCGCGGATCGGCTTGCCCATCGTCAGCGTGTCGAGCAGCGCGAAGCGCTCGGCGTTCGCCTGGATCAGCCCGGCGAAGCGGCTGAGCACGGCCAGCCGGTCGCGCGGCGCCATGCGCCGCCACACGCCGCTCGCGAACGCGCGCCGCGCCGACGCCACGGCCCGGTCGATGTCCTCGGCCGTGCCGGCGGCGACCTCGCACAGCGGCTGCTGCGTCGCGGGGTTGGTCACGGTGAAGCGGCCCTTGGCGCGCGAGTCGACGTGCGCGCCGTCGATGAAGTGACCGGTCGCATAGCGCAGCGCCGCGGCGCGCGAGTGCCAGTCACGGGTGCTGAGTTCGGTGGTCATGCCGGATCTCCAGGGTCGCGAGCGCCGCCGGGCAGGAGGCGGGCGATCGATTGGCGGAAGGCGACGAGGGCGGGCGGCGCGGCCGCGACCGCTTCGGCGAGGTAGCCGGGCGATTCTAGTCCACGCTGCACGGACTCGGCGAGCCTCGCTTCGGCGGCGGTGCGGCGCGCCGCGAGCCGTGCGGCGAGGAAGCCGAGGGCGCGCTCCTCGCGCGTCCGCGCCTCGCGGGCATAGTGGAATGCACGCAGCCGCGCGCGGCCGGGCGCCACCGGTACGACCTGCAGCACCAGCACGCCACCCGCGCCCGCGTCGATCAGCTGGTTCGGTGCGACGAAGCTCGAGCGGTGCTGCGCACCGCCGCCGTGCGCCGCGAGCGTCCGGTAGCGGCCGGCGCTCCAGCCGCCGGCGCCCGCGCCGGGGTCCTCGAACTCGGTGCCGGTCGTCGGGCGTTCGAGCCACTGCTCGACCAGCACCTTCCAGTCGGCCGCCACCTCGTGCTCGCGCACCGCGCTTGGCTGCAGCGGCAGCGAGGTCGCGGCCACGGCGGCCATCGGTGCGGGCGGCGCCGCCGGCTCCGCGCCGGCGGCGCGCGCGAACACGAAGCCGCTGACGACGGCGAGCTCGAGGCGCGTCAGCGGCCCGCCCGGGGTGCCGTCGAGCGGCTCGCCGTCGAAGCCGTAGCGCAGGCCGTGCAGCGGGCAGGCGACGGCGCCGGCGAAGCGGCCGTGGCGGTCCATCGCGAGCGCGTGCGGGCGCTGCCGGCAGCTGTTGCGAAAGCCCTGCAGCGTGCCCGCGGCGTCGCGCAGCACCAGCGCGCGCTCCGCCGGGCCGTCGAGCGTGAGAAAGTCGCCCGCCGCCCGCAACTCGCGCTCCAGGCCGACGAACTGCCAGGCGTGGCGGAACAGCAGCTGGCGCTCGGCCTCGAGCAATGA
Organism: uncultured Pseudomonadota bacterium; assembly: GCA_963727685.1. Lineage (GTDB taxonomy): Bacteria > Pseudomonadota > Gammaproteobacteria > Steroidobacterales > Steroidobacteraceae > CAIKZZ01. The sequence goes on along the minus strand of CAVSGY010000009.1, from coordinate 112,351 downwards.
CGCGCTCGCGTAGGCGCCGGCCGGCAGCGACGCGGGCGCGGTGGCCGGCAGGACGCGGCTGAACGGCGCCCGGGAACACCGAGCGCAGGTAGGCCATGCGCGCGGCGCGTGGCCGCGCCGCGGTCGATGGTCGACTCGGTCTGGAACGCGAAGCCCTGCCACAGCATCTCGAGCACGCCGATCAGGCCGAGCGCGATCGCATCGGCGTCCAGGTGGCGGGCGCCGGTCTCGTCGATCAGGCGGCTCGACGAGGTCGAGGACCAGGCGTCTCGAACTTGCTGTCGCGGGCGCCGCAGATGTCGTAGTACTCCTGCCGCGAGCTCGCCTCGCCCCAGAACGAGTACCAGACGGAGACCTTGCGGGCGCTGGCGAGCTCGGGGCCGAGATACAGGTCGACGAGCCGCTCGAGGGCCTCGACCGGCTTTGACTTGAGGGCCGCCACCGGCACGAGCAGCCGCTCCTCGAACTCCGCCGCCAGGAACTCGAGCGAGGCGACCAGCATCGCGTCCTTCGAGTCGAAGTAGAAGCGGACGATGCCGGGCGACATGCGGGCGATCGCGACGACCTTCTCGACGGTCGTCTTCGACGGGCCGTGGACGTGCAGTGCCGAGATGCAGGCGTCGATCAGCCGCTGGCGCTGGCGGGCGCGCGAGGCCCGCGGCCGGGCGGGCACGGGCGCGGGCTCGTTGCGCCGTCGCGGCCGGCTCATCGGCCGGGGCCGCCCGCGGCGGCGGCGCGCGCTCTTCCAGATCGCGCGGCCCTCGGGCAGACTGACGCGTCGTATCGCATCAGGTGACCGGGAGTGGCGAGCGCGTGACGGCCGGAACGGTGGAGCAGGGGACCGAGCGCGCGCCGCCGCCATACGCGCGGCATGGCCTCGCGGCCTTCGTCGACCGGTACGGGCGCTGGCTGATCATCCTGCCGCCGCTCCTGTTCCTGCTGGTGTTCTTCCTGATCCCGTTCGGCTTCGCGCTGAAGATCAGCTTTGCCGAGGCCGCGCTCAGGATACCGCCGTTCAGCGACGTGGTCAGCGCCTCGCCGGACCACAAGCTGCACATCGTGCTCAGCCTCGCCAACTACAAGTACCTGCTGACCGACGAAGTGTATGCGGTTTCCTACCTCTACTCGCTCAAGACCGCGTTCTTTTCGACGCTGCTGTGCCTGCTGATCGGCTACCCGATGGCCCTGGCGATGGCCCGCGCGTCGAAGGCCACGCAGAGCATCCTGATGCTGGTCATCATCCTCCCGTTCTGGACCTCGTTCCTGCTGCGGGTGTACGCGCTCGAGGGCATCATCCGCGACCAGGGCCTGCTGAACACCGCGCTGCTCTGGCTCGGCGTCATCGACCACCCGCTCAAGATCATGCGCACGACCTTCGCGGTGTACCTCGGCATCGTCTACTCGTACCTGCCGTTCATGATCCTGCCGCTGTACGCGACCCTCGAGAAGCTCGACCAGACCCTGCTCGAGGCCGCCTCCGATCTCGGCAGCAAGCCGTGGCAGGCCTTTCTCGACGTCACGCTGCCGCTGTCGATGCCCGGCGTGATCGCGGGCTCGATGCTGGTGTTCATCCCGGCCATCGGCGAGTACGTGATCCCGGCGCTGCTCGGCGGCCCCGACAACCTGATGATCGGCCGCGTGCTGTGGGACGAGTTCTTCGCCAACCACGACTGGCCGGTCGCCGCGGCCGTGTCGATCGCGTTCCTGGTGCTGCTGGCCGGCCCGATCGCCGTGCACCAGCACTACCGCGTCCGTCAGCTCGAGCACTAGCCATGGAAGGGCGCGCGTCTGCCTTCCTGATCACGGTGCTGTGCCTCGGCATCGCATTCCTGTACCTGCCGATGGTCGTGCTGATCGCGTACTCGTTCAACGCCTCGGCGCTGGCCAGCGTCTGGGGCGGGTTCTCGACGGAGTGGTACGTCGCGCTCGTGCACAACCGGCAGATCCTCGAGCGCCGCCGGACTGTCGCTCGAGGTCGCCGCGCTCGCCTCGACCGGTGCGCTGCTGCTCGGCACGCTCGCCGCGATCGCGCTGGTGCGCTTCGCGAAGTTCCGCGGCCGGCTGCTGCTGACCGGCATGGTCAACGCGCCGCTGGTGATGCCCGAGATCATCACCGGCATCACGCAGCTGCTGCTGTTCGTCTCGATGCTGCAGCTGATCGGCTGGCCGAGCCGCGGCATGACGACGATCATCCTCGCGCACGTCGCGTTCTGCACCGCCTACGTGACGGTGACCGTGCAGTCGCGTCTCGCCAGCGCCGACCGCTCGCTCGAGGAGGCGGCGATGGATCTGGGTGCGACGCCGTTCCAGGCCTTCGTCGACGTGACGCTGCCGATCATCGCGCCGGCGCTGGTGTCGAGCTGGCTGCTTAAGCTTCACGCTGTCGCTGGACGACCTCGTGATCTCGAGCTTCGTCTCGGGCCCGCGCTCGAGCACGCTGCCGATGGTGATCTACTCGAAGGTCAAGCTCGGCGTCAGCCCCGACATCAACGCGCTCGCGAGCCTGATCATCACCGCCGTCGGCGGCTGCGTGCTCGTCGCCGGCTACGTCGTGCGCCGCGCCGAGCGGCAGCGGCTGCTCGACAGCCAGCTGGCGGCCGGCTGAGCCGCGGGCGCGCTACGCGCCGGTGACGCCGACGTAGGCGGCGTCGTGGGCGGGCCGGCTGAAGATCGCCCGTACCAGCGGCACGAAGCGCTCGAGCGGCTCGCTGCGGTAGTCGGGGTCGAAGGACGCCTGGTCCCAGCGCTCGCAGAACGATGCGCAGGCGTCGAACCAGCGGTGGCCGCGGAAGCGATCGCGCCCGTTGCGGTCACGGCCGTAGTGATGCGCGTAGTAGTAGCTCTGAAACAGCCCGTGCTGCTCGACGATCCAGGTGACCTCGGGCCGCACGTACGGGCGCAGGATGGCCGCGGCGAGCTCGGCATGGTTGTAGGGCGCCAGGTCGTCGCCGACGTCGTGCAGCAGCGCCGCGACGACGAGCTCATCGTCGGCGCCGTCGCGCAGCGCGCGGGTCGCGGTCTGCAGCGAGTGCTCGAGCCGGCTGACCGGGTAGCCGGCGAGGCCGGTGTCGAGCTTGGCGAGCGCCGCGAGCAGCCGATCGGGCAGGGTGCGTAGGTAGTCGCGCTCGTAATGCTCGAGCAGCCGGTAGTCCTCGGCCGTGCTGTCCTTCATCTGCCGAAAGCTGACGGACGTGTGCATCTGCGTCTCCCGAGGCGCTGCGGCGGCGTACGTGCCTAGTCTGCCAGGATCAGGTCCGCGGCCCGCTCGGCGACCATGATCACCGGCGCGTTGGTGTTGCCCGACGTGACGCTCGGGAACACCGAGGCATCGACGACCCGCAGCCGCCCGATGCCGTGCACCCGCAGGCGGGCGTCGACGACGGCGCGCGCCGGATCGGGCCCCATCGCGCAGGTGCACGAGGCGTGGTACACGGAGCCGGCGCGCGCGCGGAAGTCGGCGAGCACGTCGGCGTCCGACTGGACCACGGGCCCCGGCTGGTACTCGCTGTCGATGACGCCGGCGAGCGGCTCGGCGGCGGCGATCCGGCGCAGGACGTGCGCGCCGTCGCAGACGTCGGCCACGTCCTCCGGAGTCGACAGGTAGTTGGTGCGGATCACCGGCGGCGCGATCGGATCGGCCGAGCGGATCGCGACCGAACCGCGGCTCGTCGGCCGGCAGCTGTTGAACGACATCAGGAACGCCGGGAACGGGTCCGGCTTCATGAGCTTGCGCCGCGGCCCCTTGGTCGTCGTGTAGCTGATGGGGTTGAAATAGATGTGCAGGTTGGGGCGCGCGAGGCCCGGGCGGCTCTTCAGGAACGCACCCGCCTGGTTGACACTCATCGCGAGCGGACCGCCGCGCGTCAGCAGATAGCGGAGTCCCGCCCACGCCTTGCCCCACAGCGGCGCGAGCTGGTCGTTCAGTGTCGGCACGCGGGAACGGTAGAAGTACGAGACTGCCAGGTGGTCCTGCAGGCCCTGGCCGACGGCCGGCGCGGCGCGCACGACCGGGATGCCGAGCGGCGTGAGCAGCGCCGGATCGCCGATCCCCGACAGCTGCAGCAGCTGCGGCGAGTTGATCGCACCGGCGGCGAGGATCAGCTCGCGGCGCGCGCGGGCCGTATGGCGGCTGCCGCCCTTGAGGTACTCGACGCCGCGCGCCTCGCCGCCGTCGACCAGCAGGCGCGTCGCCTGTGCGTGCAGGCGCACCTCCAGGTTGCGGCGCTTCATCGCCGGCCGCAGGAACGCCGAGGCGCTCGAGACGCGGATGCCGTTCTTGATCAATACCTGCCACAAACCCGCGCCCTCGAGCTCGCTGCCGTTGAAGTCGCGGGTCGGGCGGACACCGAGAGTCGCGCACGCGGCGATGAACGTCTGGCAGAGCGGATGCACCGCGCCGGATACGTCCGCGACGTGCATCGGGCCGCCGGCGCCGTGGTACGCGGAGGCGCCGAAGGCGTGATCCTCGGACTTGATGAAGTACGGCAGCACGTCGCGCCACGACCAGCCCGGGTTGCCGGCGCCAGCCCAGTCGTCGAAGTCTCCGGCCGCGCCGCGCACGTGGACCATCGCGTTGATCGCGCCCGAGCCGCCGAGCACCTTGCCGCGGGGCACGTAGGTGGTGCGGCCGGCGATTGCCGGGTCCGCCTCGGCCTCGTACATCCAGTTGTAGCGCGGGTTGTTGTAGGTCAGGCCGTAGCCGATCGGCATCTGGATCGACGGCCGCAGGTCTGATCCGCCGGCCTCGAGGAGGAGTACGCTGTGGCGTCCGCTCTCGGTCAGGCGCGCGGCCAGCACCGCGCCCGCGGAGCCGGCGCCGACGATGACGTAGTCGTGCTCGGTCATCACGGCCCGGCCGGGCCGCCCGGCGGCCGCTGTGGCGGCGGGTGCCGGCCTGCTAGGCTAGCGCCCGGCGCCGGACGCGGATCCGCGGTTGGCCGAAGCGCGCCTTGACGCCACGCAGGAGGGTTCTTGTCAGGCAAGATCGATCTCCGCAAGCTGCCGCCACTCAATGCCCTCAAGGGCTTCGAGGCGACCACCCGTCGGCAGAGTGTACGGGAAGCAGCCGAGGAGCTGTGCCTGACGCACCCCGCGGTCAGTCACCAGATCCAGCTGCTCGAGGAGGAATTCGGCGTCGCGCTGTTCTCCCGCGAGGGTCGCAGCATCGTGCCGACGCCCGAGGGCCGGCTGTTCTACAGCTACGCGCGCAAGGCACTCGACCTGTTGATCGAGGGCTCCGAGACGGTCCGCCGCGCGCAGTCGCAGCGGCCGCTGCGTGTGCAGACCTACGTGACGGCATCGCTGCGCTGGCTCGCGCCGCGCATTCCCCGCTTCGTCGCCGCCCACCCCGACGTGAGGCTGCTGCTGTCGACCTGCGCACCGGACTGGGAGTTCGACGAGTCGCTCGGCGATGTCGGCCTCGTCTACTGCGAGACGGAGCCGGGACCGGAATACTGCTGGATCCCGCTGTTCGACTACCGCCTGTTCCCGGTCTGCACCCCGTCGCTGCGCGCGATGCTCGGCGAGCGGCCGGAACCGCGCGACCTGACGCAGCTGCCGCTCGTCGTGATCTATTCCGAGGCGCGCAACTGGGACCTGTGGTTCGAGTCGGCCAACGTCCCCTACGTGCCCGACGCGAGCGTGGTAGTCGACACACTTGCGCTGGCGCTCGAGTTCGCGCTCGGCGGCAGTGGCGTCGCGCTCGTCAACGGCCCGTTCGTCGATGCGGAGCTGGCGTCGGGCCGCCTGGTGCGCCCGGTGGCGCATCAGGCGAAGTGCCCGGGTGGCTGGGGCCTGATCTGCCGCCGCGACGTTCGCGACCAGCCGAAGGTCCGGAGCTTCATCGACTTCCTGGTCGCGGACGCCGCGGCAGCCTGACGGCGCCCCGGCTCAGGCGACCGGCCGCGTGCGGCCGCGCGGGACGACCTCGTAGCCGGGCTCCTTGGGCTTGTCGTCGACCATCTGCGCCGGGAAGCCGGTGCCGAGCACATGCACCGAGCAGGCATCCTCGAGCCGCCGAATGATGTTTGGCGACAGCTCGCGCGGCCCGTAGCGGCGCTGGCCGTCCTTGAAAATGCCGAGCACGAGCGGCGACAGCTCGAGCGGCACGTGATGCTCGCGCGCGATGTGGTCGAACAGGCCGACGTCCTTGATGACCAGGTCCATCGTGAAGCTGATGTCGCGGCTGCCGTTCAGGATGACCTGCGATTCCGTTTCGTGGACGAACGAGTTGCCCGAGGAGATGCGAATCGCCTCGTAGACCGTGTTCATGTCCATGCCGACGACCTTCATCGTCGTCAGCGCCTCGGTCAGCGCCACGAGGTGGACCGTGCACAGGTAGTTGGTCATCACCTTGAGCACCGACGCCGAGCCGAGCGGCCCGGTATGCAGGATCTGGCAGCCGAGCATCGACAGCGTCGGCAGCACCCGCTCGAACGCGGCGCGCGTGCCGCCGGCGAAGATCGAGATGTTGCCGGTCGCGGCGCGATGGCAGCCGCCGGACACCGGGCAGTCCATCGCGGTCGCGCCCTTCGCTTCGACCAGCGGCGCGAGACGCTTGACCTCGGCCTCGTCGGTCGTGCTCATCTCCAGCCAGATCTTGCCGGCGCTCAGGCCGGCCAGGATCCCGTCCGGGCTCTCCATAACCGCCGCGGTCGCGGCCGGTGACGGCAGGCAGGTGATGATTATGTCGACCTGCTCGGCCATCTCCTTGGGCGAATTGCCGCGCTTGGCGCCCTGGGCGACGAACTTCGCCACCAGGTCCTCGTTGAGGTCCCGGACCATCAGATCGACGCCGTGGCGCAGCAGATTGCCCGCCAGGCTGCTACCGACATTGCCGAGCCCGATGAATCCGATCCGGGTGCTGTTCACGTGGTACCCCAGTTGGCGGTCGCGGGTACCGCCGGCGGCGGCGCAGGATCGCGACCATGGACGGGGCCGGCCGCGCGGCAACCCCGGTTGCGGATCAGGCTAGCGGCTCCGGAAAACGCCCAGCAAGTCAATTTTTTTGGGCCAAACGGCAAAGACATTTTCGGACGCCGGGCCGGCCAAAATACCCGGCGGGGCGTCCGGCGCCGCGGCCATAATGGCGCCGCAGGGCGTGCCGAGCGCTGGCGGCGGCGACGGGGAATCGCGCGAAGCTGCTATAACTCCGGTAGCGCGGCCGAGGGGGCACGTTCACATGACGGCAAACGCCGAGACGATTCAGGCGGAAGTGGCGCGACACATGCCGTCCATGGCAGCGCGCTGGTACGTGCTGACCATGATGTGCCTCGTCTACACGCTCAGCATCGCCGACCGCTACGTGACCTCGACCGTGCTCGAGCCCATCCGGGCCGAACTCAAGCTGACCAATCTCGGCGTGTCGCTGGTCACCGCCTGGCCGATCGCCTTCTTCTATGTGGCGCTCGGGTTCCCGATTTCGGCGCTGATCGACCGCTACAGCCGGCGCAATATCATCTCGATCTCCATGATCGCCTGGTCGGTGATGACGACCGTGACGGGCCTCGCGCGCAGTCAGCTGCTATTCGTGCTGGCGCGCATCGGGGTCGGCGTCGGCGAGGCCGGCGGCACGCCGGGTGCGAACTCGCTGCTGTCGGACTACTTCCCGGCCGCACGGCGCCCGATGGCGCTGACGATATTTTCGCTCGGGGCCCCGATCGGGGCGTTCGTCGCCTACCAGATCGCCGGTCAGATCGCCGACCGCTACGGCTGGCGACAGGTTTTCATGGTGCTCGGCATTCCGGGCGTGCTGGCGGGACTTGCGGTCTGGCTGACGGTCCGGGAGCCGCGTCGCGGCCAGCTCGACCATAAGGACGACATCGTCGCTCCGCCGTTCCTCGAGACGATGCGGTTCCTCTGGGTCCAGCGGGCCGCTGTGCACGTGATGGCGGGCAGCGCGCTGACCGCGCTGTGGGGCTGGGGCCTCATGTACTGGACGCCGACGTACCTGCAGCTGACGTTCAACCTGACGCCGGGCCAGGCCGGCGACATCACCGGCAGCATGCACCTGTGGGGCGGCGCGGCAGCGACCGTCTTCACTGGGTGGCTGATCGCGCTGAAGCCGATGCGGGACCCGCGCCGCGTGGTGCGCCTGATGGGCTACTGGATCGGCGCGGCGACGATCGCCTCGATCGGCGTCTACTGGACGCACTCGCTGTTCTGGGCACAGGTCTGCCTCTGGATCTTTGTGCCGTCGATCTACTTCTACATCGGTCCGTGCTTCGGCCTGCTCAACAACCTGGCGCCGCCGCCGATGCGGGCCATGTTCTGCGCAACGACGCTGTTCGTCGCCAACGTCGGCAACCTCGTGATCGCACCGCCGCTGATCGGCGGCCTCAGCGACTGGTTCGGCCCCGGTCACGTCTCGAATGCCGAATCACTGCGGCTTGCGATGCTGTGCGTCGCGCCCTTAGGATTCTGGGCGACCGCGCACTATTTCTGGTCGATCCGCGACATCGTGGCGAACGAGGAACGAGCGACCGGCGTACCCGTGGAGCACTAGCACGCGGCCCGTGGGCGGCGGCCGCATCACCGGCTGCCACCGGCCGTTCGCCGCGCCGGCGGGGCGCTTGCAGCAGCAGTGCGCCCGATTCGAATGACCCATCACCACCCTGGAGTTCCTGCGTGAAGACTCTGCAGCATTACATCGCCGGCCGCTGGGTGGCCCCCGCCAGCGACACCGGGCGTTTTGCCGTGATCAACCCCGCCACCGAGGCACAGGTCGCCGAGATCCTGCTGGGCAGCGCCGCCGACGCCGACCAGGCCGTCGCCGCAGCGCACCGGGCGTTCCCCGGCTACGCGGCGCTGCCAGTCGCGACCCGCATCGCGCTCATGGAGCGGCTGCTCGCGGTCTACGAGCGCCGTTACGCCGAAATGGTCGAGGCCATCACCACCGAAATGGGCGCGCCGCACGACCTGGCGTCGCGCTCGCAGGCGGCGGCCGGCACCGGCCATATCCGCGAGAGCATCGCCGCGGCGCTCGCGCTCGACTGGGAAGTCCGGACCCGCGGCCGTACCGCCGTGCTTCGCGAGCCGGTCGGCGTGTGCGGGCTGATCACGCCGTGGAACTGGCCGATGAACCAGATCGGCGCCAAGGTGGCACCGGCGCTGGTGGCGGGTTGCACGGTCGTGCTCAAGCCGAGCGAGCAGGCGCCGCTGTCGGCGCAGCTGTTTGCCGAGTGCGTCGACGAGGCCGGCTTCCCGGCGGGCGCGTTCAACATGGTGCAGGGCACCGGCCCGGTCGTCGGCCACGCGCTCGCGGTGCACCCGGACGTCGACATGATGTCGTTCACCGGCTCGACCCGCGCCGGCGTCAGCGTCGCGAAGGCTGCGGCGGATACCGTCAAGCGCGTCGCCCAGGAGCTCGGCGGCAAGTCGCCGAACCTGGTGTTCGCCGACTCCGACCTCGAAGCGGCGGTCAAGCGCGGCGTGCTGCATTGCTTCAACAACAGCGGCCAGTCGTGCAACGCACCGACGCGGATGCTGGTGGAGGATTCGGTCTACGACCAGGCGGTCGGGATCGCGGTCGCGGTCGGGGCCGCGGTCGAGGTCGGCGACCCGTCGAAGCCCGGCAAGCACATTGGACCGGTGTCCTCGCGCATGCAGTTCGACAAGATCCAGCGCTGCATCGAGAAGGGCATCGCCGAGGGCGCGCGACTCGCGCTCGGTGGTCCCGGCCGGCCGAACGGCCTCGAGGTCGGCTACTACGTCCGCCCGACGATCTTCGCCGACGTCACCAACACCATGAGCGTCGCCCGCGACGAGATCTTCGGCCCGGTGCTGTCGATGCTGCGCTTCCGCACGCTCGACGAGGCGATCGAGATCGCCAACGACACGCCCTACGGCCTCGCCGCCTACGTCCAGACGCAGGACCTCGACAAGGCACGCCAGGTGGCGCGGCGGCTGCGGGCCGGCAGCGTCTCCCTCAACGGTGCAGCGCAGGACTACGATGCGCCGTTCGGCGGCTTCAAGCAGTCCGGCAACGGCCGCGAGTGGGGCGTATACGGGCTGCTGGAGTTCCTCGAGTACAAGGCAATCAACGGCTTCTATGCCGCCTGAGCGGAGCGCGACGCGATGAAGCTCACCGACATAAGGACCTTCGTGGTCGGCAATCCGCCGCCGCACTACGGTGGGCGCTACTTCGTGTTCGTCAAGCTCACGACCGACGGCAACGTCTCCGGGGTGGGCGAGGCCTACTGCGTGCCCTTCGATCCGCACCTCGTGGCGCGCATGATCGAGGATGTCTTCGAGCGCTACGTTCGCGGCGAGGATCCGCACGACATCGAGAAGCTGTGGCGGCGCGTGTACTCGGCGGGCTTCACGCAGCACCCGGACCTGACGGTGATGGGCGTGCTGAGCGCGCTCGAGATGGCGTGCTGGGACATCGTCGGCAAGGAGGCGGGTCAGCCGGTCTACAAGCTGCTGGGCGGGCGGGTGCACGAGCGCCTGCGCTCGTACACCTACATCTACGCGCGCCCGGACGACAAGGTCGACGTCTACCAGGACCCGGAGCTGTCGGCCGAGCGCGCGGTCGAGTACGTCCGCCAGGGCTTCACGGCGATCAAGTTCGACCCGGCGGGGCCGTACTCGGCGTTCGACGGCCGCCAGCTGGCGCTGGCGGCGCTGGATCTGTCGGAGCGTTTCTGCAAGACGTTGCGCGAGGCGGTCGGCTCCAAAGCCGACCTGCTGTTCGGCACGCACGGCCAGATGACCGCCGCCGGCGCCATCCGTCTCGCACGCCGCCTCGAGCCGTACGACCCGCTGTGGTTCGAGGAGCCGGTGCCGCCGGACGCGCCCGAGGAGATGGCGCGGGTCGCGCGCGGCACGACGATCCCGATCGCGACCGGCGAGCGGCTCGCGACCAAGTACGACTTCGGCCGCCTGCTCGCCGCGGGGTCGGCGGCGATCCTGCAGATGAACCTCGGTCGGGTCGGCGGCATCCTCGAGGCGAAGAAGATTGCCGGCATGGCCGAGGTTCACCACGTGCAGATCGCGCCGCACCTCTACTGCGGCCCGGTCGTTGGCGCGGCCAACATCCAGCTCGCGACCTGCAGCCCGAACTTCCTGATCCAGGAGAGCATCGAGCGCTGGCAGGGTTTCCACTCGGACATCCTCAAAAAGCCGATCCGCTGGGAGGAGGGCTACATCATCCCGCCGACCGAGCCCGGGCTCGGCGTCGAGCTCAACGAGGAGTTCATCAAGGACTACCCGTATCGAGGCACGATGCTGCACCTCGACATGGCAGGTCGCCCCGTCTGAGCGCCGCGCGCGGCCGCAGCGACCGGGCAACACCGTGACCACCGCCGGCGTCGCGATCCCGTCGATTCCGGTCGGTGCGCTGTTCGCGGGACCTGGCGCGGCGCGGGCGCGCTGCGACGCGGAGCTCTACCGGGCGGCATCCGCGGTCGGCTTCCTCACCGTTACGGAGCTGCCCGACGCGATCGCGCCGACCGCGGCCGTGCGCGCCGGCCTCAAGCGGATCTTCGCGGCCGACGAGGCGGTGCGCCGGCGCCTCTGGCGGCGCAAGTTCGCCCCCGGGCACTCCAACGTCTACCGCGGCTGGTTCCCGGCGCAGGGCGGGGCCGCGACGTTCAAGGAGGGCATCGACATGGGGCCCGACGTCGCGCACGCGGACTTCGCGGTCGATCCCGCCGATCCGCTGACGGAGCCGACGCCACTGCCGTCGGAATCGCAGCTGCCCGGCTGGCGCGCGGCGGTGGCGCGCTATTACCTCGGCATGGAGTCGCTCGCCGAGGCGCTGACCCGCGCGCTGGCACGCGGTCTCGGTATCCCCGAGCGCTCGTTCGATCCGATCTTCGCCGGCGGCGGCCTGTCGACGCTGCGCCTGATCCGCTACCCGCCGCGGCCGGCCGAGTCGTTCGCCGGGGCGCCCGAGGCGGAGACGTGGGTCGAGCACAGTGGCGGGCGGCGCTACACGATCGGCGTCGCGCACGTCGATTCCGGCTGCATGACGTTGCTTGCGCAGGACGGTGTCGACGGGCTGCAGGCACGGGCGGCGGACGGATCCTGGCTCGACGTGCCGGCCGCGAGCGACGCCGTGGTCGTCAACTTCGGCGCGCTGCTCGGACGCTGGACCGGCGGGCGGATCCGCGCCACCGAGCACCGCGTGCTGGGCTCGGATCGCGAGCGCTTCTCGATCCCGTTCTTCTACGAGCCGCGCGTCGACGCGATGATCGCGCCGCTGCCGCTCGTGGCCGGGCCCTCCTTCGAGCCGTTCGTGTTCGGCGATTACCGGTGGGCGACGGTGACGCGCTTCGTCGAGTTCCAGGGCCTCGAGTCGGTGCGGACGCCGCGCGTCGGCGCCGGGGCGCGCTGAGGTCCGGGCGCGTCGCGTCAGCTGCGCAGACGAGTCCCCTGCGGATCATAAAGCGGCTCGAGCCGGACGGTCGCGGCGCACAGCTCGCCGAGGATGTCGATCTCGAAGCGCTCGCCGTCGCGTGCCATCGCGGTGGGAACGTAGCCGGCCGCGAGGCTCTTGCCGATGCAATGGCCGTACGCGCCCGAGGTCACATAGCCGACCGCGACGCCATCCTGGAGGATCGACTCGTAACCGATGACGTCGGCGTCCCGCGCCTCGACCTCCATGACGACGAAGCGCCGCTTCGGGCCGATCGCGCGCTCGGCGAGCGCCGCGGCGCGGCCGGCGAAGTCGGGCTTGGCGAAGTCGATGAAGCGGTCGAGGCCGGTTTCCCCCGGTGTGTAGTCGGGGCGGAAGTCCTTGTTGAAAGAGCCGTAGCCCTTCTCGAGCCGCAGCGACGACAGCGCGCGTCCGCCGAAATGCACGAGGCCGAGGTCGCTGCCGGCGCCCCGCAGGCCATCATAGAGCGTCGCGCAGTAGTCGGGCGTCGTCCAGATTTCGTAGCCGAGCTCGCCGGTGAATCCCGCGCGCGTCAGGATCGCCGGCGCGAAGCCGACCGCGGTTTCGCGGACGTCGAACAGCCGGAATGCGGCCGAAGACAGGTCGTCGCGCACCAGGCGCTGCACGAGCTCGCGGGCTCGCGGCCCGGCGATCGAGACGCCGCTCAGCGTCGAGGCGGCGGAGCGCACGAAGACATCGTCCGGCGGCGCGGACTGCCAGAACCAGCGCAGGTGGAATTCCTCGGCGAAGCCGGAGCCGACGATCAGGTAGCGGTCCTCGGCGAGACAGGCGATCGACAGGTCGCCGACGATCCGGCCGGCCGTGTTCAGCATCGGCGCGAGGCCGAGGCGCCCGCGCCGCGGGATGCGGCAGGCGAACACGCGGTCGAGCCAGGCCCGTGCGCCGCGGCCGGTGACCTCGTACTTGCCGTAGTTGCTGGTCTCGTAGAGGCCGACGGCGCGGCGCACGGCCTGGCACTCGGCGCGCACGTGCGGAAACGCCTCCGAGCGGCGGTAGGTCGGGGTCTCGGCCGGCGGCACGCCTGGCGGAGCAAACCACAGCGCGTGCTCCAGCCCGACGTTCGCGCCCATCACGGCGCCCGCCGCCTTGAGGGCGTCGTAGATCGGCGAGCGGCGCACTGGTCGTCCGGCCGGCAGTTCCTCGTTGGGATAGGTGAGGCGGAAACGCCGGGCGTAGTTTTCGGGCACCTTGACGGAGGTGTACTTCGGCGTCGCGAAGCTACCGAAGCGCGCCACGTCCATCGACAGGATGTCCTGGCCGGGGTCGTTCTGCGCCATCCAGCGCGACAGCACGAGGCCGATGCCACCGCCCTGGCTGAAGCCCGCCATGACCGCGCAGGCGACCCAGTAGTTGCGCAGTCCGCGCACCGGGCCGACCAGCGGGTTGCCGTCGGGCGCGAAGGTGAACGGCCCGTTGACGGCCTTTCTGATGCCGACCCGGCCGAGCGCCGGGAAGTGCTCGAAGCCGACCTGGAAATACGGCGCGAGCCGCTCGAAGTCGTCCGGGAGCAGCTGCATCGAGAAGTCGTCCGGCGTCTTCACGGGTGCCCAGACGACGCCGTGCGGTTCGTAGGTGCCGATCAGCGCGCCGCCGCGCTCCTGGCGCATGTAGATCTCGCCGGCGTAGTCGGTCGTGTTGACGATCTCGCGGTCGCGGCCCTTGAGCTCGGGAATGTCCTCGGTGAGCAGGTAGTGATGCTCCATCGCCAGCACCGGCAGCTCGATGCCGACCATTTGGCCGATCTCGCGGGCCCACAGGCCGGCGCAGTTGACAACGTGCTCCGCGTGCACCGTGCCCTTGTCGGTGGCGACGTCCCACGAGCCGTCGCGGCGCTGTTTAAGCGACAGCACGCGCGTGAAGCGCTCGACCGATGCCCCGAGGGCGCGCGCGGCCTTGACATAGGCATGCGTCGTGCCCGACGGGTCGCAATGGCCGCCGTCTGCGCGCCACAGCGCGCCGATGAAGTAGCGCGGCTCGATCAGCGGGTTGAGCCTCGCGGCCTCGGCGAGCGAGATCATCTCGGTTTCCATGCCGAGGTAGCGGGCGCGCGAGCAGATGAGCTTGAGGCTGTCGAGCTCACCGGGTGTCGCCGCGAGCATCAGCCCGCCGTTCGGGTGCAGGCCACACGACTGGCCGGACAGCGCCTCGATCTCGCGGTACAGGTCGATCGTGTACTTCTGCAGCCGCGAGATGTTCGCCTCGCCGTTAAACGTGTGCATGCCGCCGGCGGCGTGCCAGGTAGAGCCCGAGGTCAGCTCGCTCTTCTCGATCAGCAGCACGTCCGACCAGCCGATCTTCGCCAGGTGATAGAGCGTGCTCGCGCCGACAACGCCGCCGCCGATGACGACGGCTCTCGCGGAAGCCTTCATGAATCACTCACTCCGAGCGACCGGGTGGGGCGCCGGCGCGTGGCGCTAGGCCTGCAGCCCGCGGGCGGCGGCATCGGGCAGAATTGAAGCACAGGCTATATCCGCGAGTGGCATCGGTGGAGGGGCGGGAGCCGCAGACCGGTCTGAAGACGCTGCCGTGAGGTTCGCCAGCCGGCAAAAAGCATGTCATCACGGCGTATCCGCATTTTCAAGTGCGTACCGGGCGCGCCGTGTCGAGTCGCGGGCTTGACGGGCCGGGCGGCAACCGACAACGTGGGTGCAGGGCCGGCGGTCGGCGCCAGCGGCAGGCGCCGGCGGCGGCGCGGAGGTGTCCGGTGGGAAAGCTGCTGAGGTCGATCGCTGTGGCGGCGACGCTCGTGCTCGCGGCGCCGGCGCCAGCGCCGGCGCAGGCGGCCGTGGTCGTCTCCTCGAAGCTGTCGAGCGAGTCGGCGATGATCGGCCACATGATCCGCCTGCTGCTCGAGGCGAACGGCATCAAGACCGTCGATCGCATGACGCTGGCCGGGACCCCGATCATGCGCCGGGCGATCGTCGCCGGCATGATCGACCTGTACGTCGAATACACCGGCAACGCGGCGTTCTTCTTCAATGTTGCCGCCGATCCCGCGTGGAAGGACCTCGAGCAGGGCT
Organism: uncultured Pseudomonadota bacterium; assembly: GCA_963727685.1. GTDB lineage: Bacteria > Pseudomonadota > Gammaproteobacteria > Steroidobacterales > Steroidobacteraceae > CAIKZZ01. The sequence goes on along the minus strand of CAVSGY010000009.1, from coordinate 96,931 downwards.
ACGCGCTCGGCGCCCGGCTCGACTACCAGGCGAACCGGATCGTCTGGCTGACCCCGGCCGACGCCAGCAACGCCTGGGCCATCGCCGTGCGCATGGACGTGGCGCGGCCCAACCAGCTGCGGACGATGACCGACTTCGGCCGCTGGGTCGCGGCCGGCGGCCAGGTCGTGCTCGCCTGCTCGGCGGAGTTCGCGAACTCCGCGACGCTGCGCTCGCTCGAGAAGACCTACGGCTTCACGCTCGCCCCCTCGCAGATGATCGTGCTCGCCGGTGGCGACACGTCGGCCACTATTCGCGCCGCGGCCGAGCGCACCAGCGGCACCAACGCGGCGATGGTCTACGGCACGGACGGGGCCGTCGTCGCCGCGCAGCTGCAGGTACTCGACGACGACCGGCACGACCAGCCGATGTACGCGCCGGTACCGATCATCCGCGAGGCGGCGCTCAGGGCCCATCCGCGCATCGCCGAGATCGTGCGGCCGCTGATGCAGAGCTTTGATCGCGACACGCTCCAGCAGCTCAACGCGCGCATCCAGATCAACGGCGAGCCACCGGCGTCGGTGGCCGAGGACTACCTGCGCAGCAGGGGATTTCTGAAGTAGGCGACGCCGCGGCGCCGTCCGGCACACCGAGGGTTCTACCGGCCATGACTCCGCGACCGCCGTCCGCGCCACGCGTCGACCGCCTTGGCGTGCTGTTGGGTCTTGCGGCGCTGGCGGCGCTCGTCTGGATGCCGTTCGTGGTGTTCAAAGCGAACCGCATCGCGTCCGGCACCGCCCGGTCGCTCGGCGAGGCACTGCCAATGGGCACGGCGCTCGCCGTGGCCGCGGTCGTGACCCTGGTTGCCGCGACCGCGGCGCTGGTCGCGAACTCCCGCGCCCGGCTGTTCGTGGCGCTGACCGGGATCATCGTCGTCGGGTTCGCCCTTGCGGCCGCGGCCGATGCGCTGACGCCGCCCGGTAATCGCATCGTGCGGGTCGCGCCCGGGGTCGGCTGCTGGGTGCTGCTCGTCAGCGTCGCGCTGATCGCCACCGACGCGCTGGCGCGCCTGCGGCCGGGTCCGCGCGCGCGCGTCGCCTGCCTCGCGCTCGCCGCCGCCGCGCTGTACGCGGCCTTGGCGCACGGCACCTTCGACAACCTCTCGGTCATGCGCGAGTACGCGGTCAACGCGAGCAGCTTCGGTCGCGAGGCGCGCCAGCACGTGCTGCTCGCGCTCGGGTCGCTGGCGGCCGCCGTCCTCGTCGGGCTGCCGCTCGGCATCCTCTGTCACCGAGTCGCGCGGGTGCGCGGCGCCATCCTGCAGATCCTGAACCTCATCCAGACCATTCCTTCGATCGCGCTGTTCGGCATCCTGATGGTGCCGCTCGGGGCGCTGGCGAGCGCGGTGCCGCTCGCCGCGGCGCTCGGCGTCAGCGGCATCGGGGCGGCGCCGGCGGTCGTGGCGCTGTTTCTGTACGCGTTGCTGCCGGTCGTCGCCAACACGACCGTCGGGCTCGGGCGCGTTTCCCCGGCCGTCGTCGACGCGGCGCGCGGCATGGGGCTGACCGACCGGCAGGTGCTGCTGCAGGTCGAGCTCGTGCTGGCGTTGCCGGTGATTGTCACCGGCATCCGCATCGTGCTCGTGCAGAACATCGGCCTCGTGACTGTCGCCGCCCTGATCGGTGGCGGCGGCTTCGGTACCTTCGTCTTCCAGGGGGTCGGGCAGACGGCGATCGACCTGGTGCTGCTCGGCGCGATTCCAACCGTTGCGCTCGCGTTCTCCTCCGCGGTCGTGCTCGACGCCGTCGTCGACGCCATGAACAGGACCACGTCATGATCACAGTCGAGTCGCTGACCAAGGAGTACGGGGCGGCGCGGGTCGTCGACGATGTGTCGCTGACCGTCGAGCGCGGCTCGATCGCCGTGATCGTCGGCACGTCGGGATCGGGCAAGTCGACCCTGCTGCGGATGATCAACCGCCTCGTCGAGCCGAGCCGCGGCCGCGTGCTGCTCGACGGCCGGGACACGACCGGCACGCCGGTGCACGTGCTCAGGCGCCAGATCGGCTACGCGATCCAGGGTCACGGCCTGTTCCCGCACCGCACGGTCGCGCAGAACATCGCGACGGTGCCGACGCTGCTCGGCTGGGAGCGCGCCCGTATCGCCGCCCGCGTCGGGGAGCTGATGCGCATCTTCCAGCTCGAGCCCGGCGAGTACGCGCACAAGTTTCCGCACCAGCTGTCCGGCGGACAGCAGCAGCGCGTCGGGGTCGCGCGCGCGCTGGCGGCCGAGCCCGCGGTGCTGCTGATGGACGAGCCGTTCGGTGCGCTCGACCCCATCATTCGCAGCAAGGCCCAGGACGATCTGCGCGACATCCAGCGGCGTTTCGGCACGACCGTCGTGCTCGTGACGCACGACATGGACGAGGCCTTCCGGCTCGGCGACCGCGTCGCCGTGATGAGCCACGGCCGGCTGCTGCAGTACGACCGGCCGGCCGTGCTCCTGACCCGACCCGCGGATCCCTTCGTGTCGCGCCTGACCGGCACGGCGGACCGCGCGCTCAAGCTCTTGTCGCTGGTGACGGCCGGCGAGGCGGCGGAGCCGGGCTTGGCTGAGGGCGCGCCGGTGCCCGCCGCCACCTCGCTGCGCGAGGTGCTCGCCGACCTCGTCTGGCGCGGCGCGTCGGCGGCGGCGGTCGTCAACGCCGACGGGACCCCGGGCGGGCGGCTGACGCTGGCCGGCATCCTCGCGCGCGGCAGGGCCGGCTGATGGGCCGGCTCGGGTGGCTGCTACGACTGGCGGCGTTCGCGCTGCTGGTCGCGTTCCTGACCGTGCCGCAGCGCTTCGCGCCGCTGTTCGCGCCGTTCACCGAGTACGGCGCGCCGCCGATCTACGACCAGGGGAGCCTCTGGATGCTCGCGCTGGCGCACCTCGGCACCGTGTTCCTCGCCGCGGCCGCGAGCACCGTGGTTGCAGTCGGGCTCGGCATCCTGGTCACTCGCGCGAGCGGCGCCGCGTTCCTGCCCCTGTCGCGCACGCTCGTCAACGTCGGCCAGACCTTCCCGCCGGTGGCGGTGCTCGCGATCGCAGTGCCGCTGGTCGGCTTCGGCGAGACGCCGACGCTGATCGCGCTCTTCGCCTATGGCTTGTTGCCGGTGTTCGAGAACACGATCAGCGGGCTGCAGTCGTGCCCGCCGTCGGTGCTCGAGGCCGCCGACGGCATGGGCATGAGCGCCCGCCAGCGGCTCCTCACCGTGGAACTGCCGCTCGCGATGCCGCTGATCCTGGAGGGCGTCCGCCTCTCCGTGGTCATCAACGTCGGCACGGCGACGATCGGTTCGACGGTCGCGGCCAAGGGGCTCGGCGAGGTCATCATCGCGGGCCTCTTGTCCAACAACACCGCGTTCATCCTGCAGGGCGGGCTGGTCACGGGCCTCATGGCGATGCTGCTGTACGACGCGATGGCCGCGGTCGAGCGGCGGATGCTGCGTGCAGCGCACGTCGCCTGAGGCGGCGCGTGCAGAAGCGGCCGCCACCGCGGCGCGGGCGGTCGCCGGCGGGATTGGCTAGAATCGCGCCATGAGATTTTCCGGCGCCGGACTCGCCTCATGCCCGCCATGATCCCCGACCGGAACGCGCCGGTGGCCGACCCGGGCCGCGCGCCTGGCTTGCCGGCGGTCGAGGTGCCGACGCTGGTGCTGATCCTGGGCACCTACGCGTGGTGGCTCACGATCACCTACGCCTACGGGGTCTGGCCGCTGTGGATCGTGGCGCCGCTCGGCGCGGTGGTGCTCACGCTGCACAGCTCGCTGCAGCACGAGATCCTGCACGGCCACCCGACGCGCTGGCGGCGGGTCAACCGCCTCCTCGGCATCGTGCCGCTGTCGCTGTGGCTGCCCTACGAGCGCTACCACGACCTGCACCTGACCCACCACATCAACGATCGCCTCACGGATCCGCGCGACGATCCCGAGTCCGCCTACTGGATGCCGGAGGACTGGGCCGGGCTCGGCCGCGCCGGCCGTGCGCTGGTGTGGATCCAGTCGACGCTCGCCGGCCGGGTGCTGATCGGACCGCTGTGGCGCATTCCGCGCTTCCTGCGCCGCGAGGTGCGCTGGATCATCCACGACGAGCACCGGGCGCGCCGCTACTGGGTGACGCACCTGCTGTGGTGCGTGCCGGTGGTGCTGTGGGTGACGCAGGTCTGCGGCATGCCCTTCTGGCTCTACGTCGTCGCGCTCGTGCTCCCCGGCAACGGCATCCTGCTGATCCGCTCCTTCGCCGAGCATCGCGCGCGGCCGGCGATGCACGAACGCACGGCGATCGTCGAGGGGTCGTGGCTGCTCGGGCCGCTGTTCCTGTTCAACAACCTGCATTCGCTGCACCACGAGGAGCCGCTGATGCCCTGGTACGACTACAACGCCCGCTACCGCCAGCTGCGCGACCGCCTGATCGCGGCGAACGGCGGGCTGGTGTACACGACCTACTTCGACGTCGCGCGGCGCTTCCTGTTCCGCCCGCACGACACGCCGCTGCATCCCACCGGCGGCATCCCGCGGACCCGCGCGGCCTGAGCCGCGGGTCTGCCGATCGCACACTCCATCGGCGGCGGCCGGCGGATCAGGCGGGCAGGTCGTAGCCGGCCGCCTTCGCCTCCCGGTCCCACTGCAGCGTCGTTGCGAAATGCGCGGCGTTCGCCTCGGCGAAGCCCGCGAGCAGCAGCTGCTCGCGGTATGGGGCGAACCAGCTGCGCGTTGCCGCGCCCAGTAACGCCGCACGCAGCCGTGCGACGAGCTCGGGCGGCGCGCCGGCCGCGGCGACCAGCGCCGGAATCGGCGCGACCTCGGTCGAGGCGAGCACGCGGATCCCGGCGATCAGGTCCGGCTGGTGGCGGGCGATCAGCAGGTGCCAGTAGGCGTCGAGCGGGCCGACGTCGATGCGGCCTTCGCGCACGGCATCGAGGATCGCGCGCGCCGTCACGAGGTGCCCGACCATGTGCGCATAAAGCCGCGGCCGTGCCGCCGAGCGGTAGGCGAGCAGGTGGTGGCGGAAGGCGTTGAAGCCGGAGTGCGAGTGCTCGACCGTCCAGCCGGCTGTGCCGCCGAAGGTGTCCTCGAGCGTGCGGTACGGAGCGTCCACCCGTACGATCAGGTCCGAGCGGTAGACCGGCCGGCCGCCGGCCCACGCGGCGCGTGGTATCGGCGCCGCGATCGGCGTCACCGCGGCGAGGCCGAGCGCGATCGGGTAGCCGCACATGAAGACGCACCCCAGGTCCGGCCGGTTCCACAGCGCCTCGAGCGGCTGCGGCGCCGGGTAGGGCAGGTAGCCGAGCGACACGCCGGCCTCGGCCGCGACGCGCTCGAGCAGCCCCCGCCAGCCGGCCTCGACCTCCGGCGTCACCGCGTACATGCGCGCGTTCATGATCCGCTCGGTCACGGGCGGGCGAGCTCCAGGGTCCTGCGGGCCACGTAGGCAGCGACGGCCTCGCGGACCGCGGGATCGAGCGGCGGGGGCACGTAGTCGGCGAGCAGCTGCTTCCAGATGCCGGTCGCGCGCCGGGTCGCGTCGCGGGCGCCGGCGTCGGTCCAGTTCTCGAAGTTAGACCAGTCCGAGAGCAGCGGGCGGTAGAAGGCCCGCTCGTAGCGAGCGAGCGTGTGCGCGGTGCCGAAGAAGTGGCCGCCCGGCGCAACTCCCTTGATGGCGTCGACCGCGAGTTCGTCGTCGCCGAACTCGACCGGCTTGAGCAGCTCGGCCCAGCAGCGCAGCAGCTCAGCGTCGACGATGATCTTCTCGAGCGAGGCCGTGAGGCCGCCCTCCAGCCAACCCGCCGCGTGGTTGATGAGGTGGCTGTGGCTGAGCACGGCGGCCTGCAGCGAGAAGGCGGTTTCGTAGGTCGACTGCGCGTCTACCGCCGGCGAGGCGTTGACGGCGCTCGTGCGCACGGGGATGCGCAGCCGGCGGCCGATCTGCGCGCTCGCCAGCGCCGCGTTGACGTACTCCGGCGTGCCGAAGGCCGGGGCGCCGGTGCGCATGTCGACGTTGGAGGTGAAGCTGCCGATCACGCACGGCGTGCCCGGGCGCAGCATCTGGCACAGCACGACGATGGCGAGGGCCTCGGCGGTCTGCTGCACGAGCGCGCCGGCTAGCGTCACCGGCGCCATCGCCCCCATCAGCGTGAACGGCGTGATGACCACGCACTGGCCGTGGCGTGCCATGACCATGATGTTGTCGAGGATCTCCTCGTCCACGCGCCGTGGCGAGTTGACGTTCGTGACCGTCATCAGCGTCGGCCGCGCGGCGAGGTCCTCGATCGAGCAGCCGTGCTCGATCGCCGACAGCGCGATCGCGTCCTCGGCCTGCACGCGGCCGACACCGCGCGCTGCCCAGACGATGTCGGCATGCTCGATATGCGCCTGGTAGGCCGCGAGGTGACGGATGCCGACCGGCACGTCCACCGGCTCGACGACGATCCCGCCCTGCCAGTGCAGAATGCCGAGCCGGTGCGTGAGCTTGAGGATGTTGCGGAACGACTCCAGGTCGCCGTAGCGGCGGCCGCCCTCGAGATCGGCGATGTTCGGCGCGCCGTTGACCGGCCCGAAGTTCACGACGTTGCCGCCCACGTGCAGGTGCCGCTCGCCGTTACGCGCGTGCAGCACGAAGCGCTCAGGCACGTGCGCGAGGTGTGCGACGACGACCTCGCGTCCCAGGCGTACCATCTGCCCGGCCTCGTCGACGAGCGCCCCGCCACGCCGGTAGGCCTCGCGCGCGGCGGCACTCCTGATCTCGAGCCCGGCCTCCTCGAGGACGCGGGCGGCCGCTGCGAGGATCCGCTCGACCTGCTCAGGCGTCAGGATCTCGAGCGGCGACCACGGCACGGTGAGCCGCGGCAGCGGCTCAAGCGACGGGCCAGTGGCGCGGGGGCCGCGGCTGCGGTCGCGTCGGCGGGCGTGTGCAGGCACGTCGGTCATGGGCTCGCCTCGCGACGGCCCGCCGCGCTCAGGTCCCGGCGAGGTCGCCGAGGGCGGCCTTGAGCGGGCCGAGCCACGGTTCGAAGTGCCGCCACTGGTCGAGGCCTTCCTTGAAGATCGGCTGGCGCACCTGCTCGGAGCTCGCCGTGCGGATGCTGCGCTCGGTCTTGTAGAACTCGAGGCAGGCCGGCTCGAATCCTAGGCCGCAGAAGTCGAGGATGCGCCGCACGTTGCCCTCGAGGTCGGCGACGACGTCCTCGTGCTGGACGCGCAGCACCCGGCCCGGCAGGACGCGGTCCCAGTGCGCCATCAGGTCGACGTACATCCGGTAGTAGCGTGCGATGTCCTCGACGCTGTAGGTGAACTCCTGCCCCGAGGCGAACAGCTGCTTGAAGTTCGAGAAGCAGCAGGCCATCGGCTCGCGGCGAGCGTCGATGATCTTGGCGTTCGGCAGGATCAGGTGAATGAAGCCGATGTGGCGGAAGTTGTTCGGCATCTTGTCGATGAAGAACGCCTTGCCGGTGCGGTAGACGCGGGTGTCGGCGAGGTAGCGCTCGCCGTAGCGGGTGAAGTCCTCGGGCTTGAGCTCGGCGAGTACGGCCGGGTAGCGGCGCTGCGTGGCGTCGCGGTTGGGGCCCTCCAGGTCGACCGTGTAGGTCGCGATCTCGGACAGCTCCATCGTGCCCTCGACCTGGGAATGGGAGGCGAGGATCTGCTCGAGCAGCGTCGATCCGGAGCGCGGCAGGCCGACGATGAAGATCGGGTCCGGCGCCGGGCAGCCGACGCCGCGGCGCGCCGCGAAGAACTCGGCCGTGCACACCCGCTGCTGCTGCTCGGCGTTCGTCTCGACGTAGTCCGGCGTGTACTGCGACTCCGACTTCTTGAGCGCGTTGCCGCGCTCGTAGTAGCGGAACGAGCCCTCGTAGTCGCCGCGGTCCTCGAGCGCCTTGCCGAGCGCGAAGCACAGGTGATAGCGGTCCTCGAGCGCCGTGTCGGGCAGCGCCTCGTGCTTGCGCATCGCGTCGATCTCGGCGTCCGTGAAGCGGTAGGTCTTGAGGTTGGCGAGGCTCCAGTAGGCATCGCCGAAGTCCGGCCGCGCGGCCGCCGCGGCGCGGTACGACGCGATCGACTCGTCGCGGCGGCCGAGGGTCTTCAGGGTATGGGCGACCGACAGGTGCAGGTCGGGATGGTCCGGGGTCTCGGCGAGGAGCTGCCGGTAGAGCTCGAGCGCGCGCTCGTGGTCGCCGAGCCCGACGTAGGCGGTCGCGTAGGTCGTGCGGTAGGCGCGGTTGTCGGGCGCGGCCTTGAGCAGCATCTCGAGCTGCGCGAGCGCCGGCCCGTACTTGTGGCGCGCCATCAGGGCGCGGGCGTAGTCGAAGCGCGCGGCCGTGTAGTCCGGGGCGATTTCCAGCACCGCCTCGAGCAGCAGGTCGGCGTCGTGCACGACGTCGCGCGCGAGGGCGATCTTCGCGAGCACGCGCATCGCCTCGACGTCGGTCGGGTGCTGGAGGAGATACGGCCGGATGATCCGTTCGGCCGCGGTGACGTCGCCGTCGCATAGCAGGTCGGTCGCCGCCAGCACCGCCGGCGGGAGCTTGCCCGAGATCTCGACGTGCCCGGCCGCATTGGCGGCGTCCTGCGGCTGGCCGACCATCCGGTAGAGCACCTGGAGCTTCGCCCAGCTCGCGGTCAGCGCGGGATTCCGGTTCACCGCCCGCAGATATGCCTCGATGGCCCGCGGGGCATCGCGCAGCGCGACGTAGCAGTGGCCGCGCTCCTGGTAGAGGCGGCTGAAGCCCGGGTGGGTCTTCTGCAGGTGCTCGAGCACCGCGAGCGCCTCGGGGATGCGCTGCAGGAATCGCAGGCACACCGCCCGCATGTAGTTGACGTCGCGGTTGTCCGGCACCTTGAGGCTGAGCGCCTCGGCCGCGGCCAGCGCCGCCGGGAACTCGCGGCGCTCCATGGCCGCGCGGATCCGGGTCACCTCGGCCTCGATCGGGGAAGGGCCCGCGGCGGGCTCGGCTGCCATGCGTATCGTCCCGAAAAAAAGAAGGCGGGCATCGCTGCCCGCCTTCGATTCTAGCGCGATCGACCGGGTGGGGCCCGGCCGGTCGCCTCGTCTTCGCTCAGAACTTGTACGAGACTCGGGCGCCGAGAATGCGCGGCCGCAGCGGGATCTGCGTCTCGATGAACTGCGCGGTCGACGTGAACGTGCTCGCGTTCTCGTTGGTGATGTTCTGGCCGAATATCGTCACCATCCAGGCGTCCTTGCCGACACCGAACGACGCGTCGTACGTCGTGTACGACGGCTGCTCGAAGCGGAACAAGGTCGTGTTGATGGACTGCAGGTTCGCCGGGTTGTCGCCGTTCAGCGTCGGGTCGGTGTTGACGTTGTTGTACATCGAGCCGACGTAGACCATGCCGACCTGGCCGAACCAGTTGTAGTCGTTCATCGTCCAGTCGTAGCGGACCCGCAGGTTGCCCTGGAACTGCGGCGAGTACGCGGTCGGGGTCCCTGGGCTCCCCAGCGCGTTGATCACCGCCTTCTGCGTTCCGGTGTCGACGGCGTAGTAGCTCGTGATGCACTGGCCGTTGTTCGGATCCCCCGCGATGTTGTTGCGCAGGCACGGCGAGTCCGTCTGCTTGGCATCGTTGTAGGACATGTTCGCGATGATCGTCCAGTTCTCCGTCGCGCGCGCCGTGATCTGCAGCTCCGCGCCCTTCACCTCGTAGTCGGCGCCGTTGACCGCGAGCGTCAGGTTACCGAGCACGCCGGGATTGAAGAGCGCCGACTGCACGTTCTTCCAGTCCTCCTTGTAGATCGAGCCGTCGATCTGGATGCGGCGGTTCCAGAACAGCGTCTTGAAGCCGATCTCGTTGTTGGTCAGCGAGTCGTCCGAGAACGTCAGCGGCTTGTCGTACTGGTCGGCGCCCTTCGTGTAAGTGCCCGCCACGGTGCCGGGCACGGCGTACGGCAGCGCGCCGCCGCCCGTGCGGTTGAAGCCGCCCGGCCGATAGCCCTGCGAGAACGTGTAGTACACCATCGCATCCGGCGTGATGTGCCACGTCAGGTTGCCGCGCCACTTCGTGCCCTTGTACTCGGCATTGAGGTGTTCTTTGTCCATGTTGTGGCCGTAGCCGTAGCACGGCGCCGAGGCCTCGAAGCAGCCGAAGGACGTGCCGACCCAGCCGCGCTGGTCGAGCTTGTAGTCGTACCAGCGGCCGCCGCCGGTAATCGTCAGCTCCTTCGGGATGATGTCGTAGTCGACCGACGCGAACACCGCGGTCTGCCGGGTGCCCTTGTTGGCGTCCTCGTAGAAGCCGGCCGCGTCGCTGCGCTGGCCCGGGTTGTTCGCCGTCACCCCGGGCGGGGTGGCGAGGTCGCCCATGCAGCCGGTACCCATGTAAACGCCGTTGGCCGCCGGGGTCCCCGTGCAGTTCGGCAGCGTCTTGTAGTCCCACTCGGTGTTGTCGAACACCCGGTAGTCCTCCCAGTAGAAGCCGCCTTGGCCGCGCAGGCGCCAGTCGTCCGGCGTGCTGAAGCGCAGCTCCTCGGTCAGGTGCGTGTTCTTTACCTGCTCGCGCCACGTCGAGCTCGGCGAGTTGCAGTGCGACGTGAGCGTCTTGTCGCCCGTGCCGTAGATCGCGTAGTTACCGGCGGCGCTGTACTTGCCCGAGCCCGGGCCATAGCACTGGTAGTAGTCGGCGTAGACGCCGCGCGCGTAGTTCGTGTAGTCCTGCACCTGGTCGATGTTGCGGACCAGATAGCCGCCCGTGTACACCGCCTTCAGCCAGCCGATCTTGCCGTTCAGCGTCCACGACGTGTTCTCGAACTTGTCGTCGTTGTAGGACGGGTTGAACAGCGTCACCTGCAGCGGCTGCAGCTGCTGGCCGTCGGAGCCCACCGGCATCTGGTAGAAGACGCCGTCGGCGTGGATGTCCTGGTACATCTGCTGCGCCAGGAAGCTCCAGTCATCATTGATCTGCCACAGGGCGGAGAAGCGGAAGCCCTCGTACTTGACCGGGTTGATCGCGTTCTTGGCGATACCCAAGTTGTTGATCGAGGCGCTGCCCGGCGGCACGCAGGAGGAGGCCGGGTTACCCGGACACGGGTACTTCGCGTAATAGATGCCGAGGTCGCTGTTGCGGCGCGTGAACGTCGAGGGCACGTTGTCGATGTAGCCGCCGCGGTCCTCGTTGTAGAACACCGCGCGGACGGCCAGCGTGTCGGTGATCAGCGGCAGGTTGAGTACCGCCGTGAAGCCCGAGTTCGGGTCGCCGTGGGCGGTCGTGCCGTACATGCCCTCGGCCGTGCCCTCGAACTTGTTGAGCTTCGGCTTGTTCGTGATGTAGCGCACGACGCCCGCTTCGGCGCCGCCGCCGAACAGCGTGCCCTGCGGACCCTCGAGGATCTCGACGCGCTCGAGGTCGGCGGCGTAGATGTCGAGATTGCGGTCCGGGAACTGGCCCGACTGGTCGTCGAGGTAGACCGCGACGTTGGGGTAGAGGCCGATCGTGCCCGACGACTGCGTGCCGGCCGATCCGAGCGCGAGGCCGCGCATGAAGATGTTGCCCTGCCCCGGGCCGTTGCTCGACAGCGAGACGTTCGGCAGGTACTTCGCCATGTCGTCGAACGTCGTGATGGACAGCTGCTTGAGCGACTCACTGGTGAGCGCCTGGATCGTGATGGGAACGTTCTGGATGCTCTCCACCCGGCGCTGCGCGGTGACGACGATGTCGGCGATCTCGCCGGCTCCGGCCGTAGCGGCGGGCGCGTCTGGCGGCGCGCCGTATGAGGCGGCGGCATGCGCGCTCAGGACAGCCATGATCGCGTAAGACAGTTTCTGATTCGTTTTCAAGCTGCGGTCCCCCACGTGGATGAATTTTCCCCGATCGTCTTCGAACGCCAGATGCACCGGTCGCTGGATCTTGAGTGTCTGCAGAGCCGTTGCGTCGTCACAAATTCGATTCGTTGGCGCGACGGCGGAAAGCTTGTAACCGCCATAAATCGGCCAGATCCGAAGCTTAACCTACCGTATGGCCCCGGTGCGGCGAAAGTGGCGGGCACGCAACAGATTGGCTTGCCTCTCGATGCGCGGCCAGAGGGGGCCGCTGCCATCGTTCGGCACGGTGCCGCGCTTGTTCCCCCGGCGATCCATCGCTCCCTCTCTTGCTTAGCGCCGGAGACTTCCATAGTTGGCGGCCGGGTCCAAGCCGAGAAATTGGATTGCAGGCATCTCAAAAAGACATTGGCCGGAGCGGACGCGACCCACTGCGGCTCAACAGCAGTTCGCGACGCGTGGCTCTCGTTCACGCGCCACGCTTACTGCATCGCAAAAGGACGGCCACCGACGGCGCCGCAGGAGAGCGGGGATTTCGACGTCTGGCCACACGTAGCAGGCCCGTGCCCCTGTGTTTGGCCGCGGCGAGCGTTACCGGGCTGGCCGTGGGGCCCGACAGGAGCACCCCACCCGCCGTCGATGGCAAATTTTTCCGATTGGTAGAAAATCTTCCGGGCGCATCAGGTGTTGGCGTGCGAACCTGACCGCGGACCATCCCCCGTGATCGCCGCGCACTGGCCGGCGGCCTTTCCGTCACCCCTGGCGGAGGCTCCGGGGAGCGGATGCCCACTGGAGCAGTAGCGTGAGCGAATGTGAGACGAAGGCCCGGCGTTCCGGGCGCGAGGCACGGCGGGCGTTGCGCGCGGGGCCACTCCCGGACAATCTGCGGCCGGTCTGGCCGGGCATGGCCGGTGGTCGTTACCGGCCGCTCAGCGACGCCGACGTGCTCGCAATCCACCGGACGGCGCTGCGGCTGCTGGCCGAGGTCGGCCTCGGCGACGCCCCGCCGTCGGGGGTGGAGATCCTGACGAAGGCCGGCTGCACGCTCAGCGACCGCGGCCGGCTGCTGTTCCCGCAGGCGCTCGTCGAGGACACGCTTTCCAAGGCGGCGCGCCATTTCGTGCTGCATGCCCAGAACCCGCGCTTCGACATGGAGCCGTGGGGCAAGAAGACGTACTTCGGCACGGCCGGCGCCGCCGTCAACATGGTCGGCCCGGACGGCACCTACCGCGAGTCCACGATCCAGGACCTGTACGACATCGGCCGCATCGTCGATGTCATGGAGCACATCCACTTCTTCCAGCGCGCGGTCGTGCCGCGCGACATCTCCGATCCCTTCGAGATGGACTTCAACACCTGCTATGCCGCGGTCTCGAGCACGACCAAGCACGTCGGCAGCAGCTGGGTGCAGCCCGAGCACGTCACGGCCTCGCTCGAGATGCTGCACAGCATCGCCGGTGGCGAGGACAAGTGGCGCGAGCGGCCGTTCGTCAGCCAGTCGAACTGCTTCGTCGTGCCGCCGATGAAATTCGCGACCGATGCCTGCAAGTGCCTCGAGGTCGCGGTCCGCGGCGGCATGCCGGTGCTGCTCCTGTCGGCCGGGCAGGCGGGCGCGACCGCGCCGGCCGCGCTCGCCGGTGCGCTCGCACAGGAGGTCGCCGAGTGCCTCGCCGGGCTCGTCTACGTCAACGCGATCAAGCCGGGGCATCCGGCCATCTTCGGCACCTGGTGCTTCGTGTCGGACCTGCGGACGGGCGCCATGTCGGGCGGTAGCCCCGAGCAGGCGCTGCTGTCGTCGGCGGCGGGCCAGATGGCCCACTTCTACGACCTCACCGGCGGCACGGCCTCCGGCATGACCGACTCCAAGGTGGCCGACGGCCAGTCGGGCGCGGAGAAGGGCCTGAACCATGCGCTCGTCGGCAATGCCGGCGCCAACCTGATCTACGAGTCGGCCGGCATGCACGCGAGCCTGCTCGGCTACTCGCTCGAGAGCCTGGTGATCGACAACGACATCATCGGCATGGCGCAACGCACGATTCGCGGCATCGACGTGTCGGAAGAGAAGCTGTCGTTCGAGACGATCAAGGACGTGTGCCTAAACGGGCCCGGTCATTTCCTGGGGTCCGACCAGACGCTGCAGCTGATGCAGACGGATTACCTGTATCCGTCGGTGGGCGACCGCAAGAGCCCGACCGAGTGGGCGGAGCAGGGCTCGATGGACGTGATCGCGCGCGCCGCGAAGAAGGTCCGCGAGATTCTCGCGAGCCACTACCCGAGTCACGTCTCCGAGGCCGTCGATGCCGCGATCCGCGGGCGCTTCCCGGTGCGCCTGCCGCGCGCAGGGATGCTGCCCGGCGGCGGTGCGCCGGCCGCAAAGATCCTCGACCTCCAGGGCAAGCGTGCCTGACCGCGGACTGGCGGGCGACGGCGCGTCGCCCGCCCCCGCAGGCGCCGACCGCAACGCGAACCGAGTGTCTCGCCGCAACGGCGAGGCTGGAATCCGCCCCCCTTCGGAGGCGACGCCGCGCTGACGGGCCTCAAGCTCACGGCACCAACACGATCTTGCCGACGTGCCCCTTGGCAAGGAAATCACGCTGGGCGGCGGCGATCTCGCCGAGCGGGTAGGTGGCGCTGACGACCGCGCGGATCTCGCCGCGCTCGAGGTAGCCGACCAGGTTATCGAACACCGCGGGCTCGGGGATCGTGCACCCGTAGAGGCGCAGGTCCTTGAGGTAGAGCGTCCGTAGGTCGAGCTCCACGACCGGCCCGGCGATTGCCCCGGCCACCGCGTAGCGTCCGCCGCGGCGCAGCACCTCGAGCAGCTGCGGGAACTGCCGGCCGCCGACGACGTCGATGACGACGTCGACCGACTCGCGACCGGGGTCGGTGGAGAGGTCCGCGTCGCGCGCGAGGACGCGCTCGGCACCGAGCGCGCTCACCGCCGCGGCCTTCGCGAGGCTCGCGAGTGCGATGACCCGCGCGCCGCGCCGCCGGGCGAGCTGCACGGCGGCCGACCCGACCCCGCCGGAGGCGCCGGTCACGAGCACCGTCTCCCCGTCAGCGACGCCGGCCCGCGTCAGCATGTTCTCGGCCGCGGAGTACGAGCAGGGAAAGGAGGCGAGCTCGACGTCCGAGAGGGCGGTGGCGATGCGGTGGGCATTGCCCGCCGGGACGGCGGCGTACTCGGCGAAGGCGCCGTCGCAGTCGGAGCCGAAGTAGCGCGCGCGCGCGGTGCTGCCGTCCGCCGGCCGCAGCACCGGGTCGACCAGCACGCGCTCGCCGATCCGCTCGCGACTGACGCCGGCGCCCACCGCGACGATCTCGCCGCAGGCATCCGCGCCCTGGATGCGCGGGAAGGTCAGCGTCTCACCCGTCCAGCCGGCATCCGCCGCCTGCGCCGCGGCGTGGGCGACGCCCGACGCCTCGCTCACCGCCTTCGAATACCAGCCCGTCCGCAGGTTGATGTCGGTGTTGTTGACGCCCGCGGCGCGTACCCGCAGCAGGACGCAGCCCGGGCCGGGCTCCGGCACCGCGACGTCGTCGCGGTACGCGAGCCGCTCGAGGCCACCGTGGCCGGTGAGCAGCACCGCATGCATGAGCTTCGGCGGCATGGACGTGTTCCTTGGCGCGGGGCGTCGGCGAGCCGATTGTCGCCGATGGCGGGGTTCGCCGGGCACCGGCCGGCCACGGGCGACGCCGCCGACCGCAGCGCACCACGGTGAACAATAACGCCAGAATTTCACCATGATGAATACTGGCCCGCCATCCGTTATATTCGTGAAACTTCCCTGGGGGGCGGACGGGCAGGTACGGCGGTGGCCAACAAAAGCACAGCGCGCGCGCGGCGCGCGGCGCCGGCCGCGGGCGTGGCGGCCAAGCGCAGCCCCGCGCGGCGCGCCGCGGCGGCGGCACCGAGCCCGCTCGGCAGCCAGATCCGCG
The DNA here is from genome assembly GCA_963727685.1 of uncultured Pseudomonadota bacterium. Classification (GTDB taxonomy): domain Bacteria; phylum Pseudomonadota; class Gammaproteobacteria; order Steroidobacterales; family Steroidobacteraceae; genus CAIKZZ01. The sequence goes on along the minus strand of CAVSGY010000009.1, from coordinate 81,204 downwards.
ACCTGCGCGCGGCGCGCGGCATGAACCTCGCCGCGCTCGCCAAGGCCGTCGGCAAGTCGATCGGCTACGTCAGCCAGATCGAGCGCGGCCGCTCGGAAATCTCGATCTCGACGCTGAAGGCCATCAGCGAGGCGCTGGGCGTGCAGATCAGCTGGTTCTTCCAGGGTTACGACCCGCGCGTGCCTGCCGAACACGGCCACGTCGTGCGGCGCGAGCACCGCCGGCGGCTCGACTTCCCCGGCGCCGGCATCGAGGAGGAACTGCTGTCGCCAACGCTGACCGGCGAGGCGGAGCTGATCCTGTCGACCTTCGCGCCCGGCGCCCGCAGCGGCGACGAGCAGGTGTCGCGCATGGCCGAACAGTCCGGCTACGTGATTGCGGGCGAGCTCGAGCTGCACGTCGGCGCCAAGCGCTTCAGCCTCAGGGCCGGCGACAGCTTCCGCATCGGCCGCGCCGAGTCGTTCAGCGTCCGCAACCCGGGCGCCGTCGCCTCGGTCTCGCTGTGGGTCGTCGCGCCGCCGAGATACTGATCAGCACCGCGTCATTCTGAAGGATCCATCCGGATGTCAGTTCCTAGCCATGCAAGCGTGATCATCGTCGGCGGCGGCATCGCCGGCTGCTCGGTCGCCTACCACCTGACCAAGATCGGCGTCACCGACGTCGTGCTGCTCGAGCGCAAGCAGCTCACCTGCGGCACGACCTGGCACGCCGCCGGCCTCGTCGGCCAGCTGCGCGCGACCCGCAACCTGACCGAGCTCGCCAAGTACACGGCCGACCTCTTCCACTCGCTCGAGGCGGAGACCGGCCAGGCTACCGGCTTCAAGCAGAACGGCTCGATCAGCGTCGCCAAGACGGCCGAGCGCCTCGAGGAGCTGCAGCGCGGCGCCTCGATGGGCAAGACCTTCGGTCTCGCGGTCGACGAGCTGACGCCGGGCGAGATCAAGGAGCGCTGGCCGCTGCTCGAGGTCGGCGACGTGGTCGGCGGGATCTTCCTGCCGAAGGACGGCCAGACGAATCCGATCGATACGACGCTCGCGCTCGCCAAGGGCGCCAAGCAGCGCGGCGCCCGCATCCTCGAGAACACCGCGGTCCGGCGAATCCTGGTCGAGCAGGGGCGGGCAATCGGCGTCGAGACCGCCGACGGCGAGATCCGCGGCCGACACGGTCGTGCTGTGCGGCGGCATGTGGTCGCATCGTCTCGCCGCGGAGGCCGGCGCCGCGGTGCCGCTGCACGCGGCCGAGCATTTCTACATCGTCACCGAGCCGATCGACGGGCATCCCGCGCAACCTGCCGGTGCTGCGGGTGCAGGACGAGTGCGCGTACTACAAGGAGGACGCCGGCAAGATCCTGATGGGCTGCTTCGAGCCGGTCGCCAAGCCGTGGGGCATGGCCGGCATCCCGGCGGAGTTCTGCTTCGACACGCTGCCGGAGGACCACGAGCACTTCGAGCCGATCCTCGAGGCCGCGGTCAAGCGCGTGCCGGCGCTCGCCAACGCCGGCATCCAGCTGTTCTTCAACGGGCCCGAGAGCTTCACGCCGGACGACCGCTACTACGTCGGCGAGACCCCGGAGGTCCGCAGACCTGTTCGTCGCGACCGGCTTCAATTCGGTCGGCATCGCCGCCAGCGGCGGCGCGGGCAAGGTGCTCGCGCAGTGGATCGTCGACCGGCGTCCGCCGCTCGACCTGTGCGACGTCGACGTGCGGCGCGTGATGCCGTTCCAGGCGAACCGCCGCTACCTCCACGACCGCACGGTCGAGACGCTCGGCCTGCTGTACGCAATGCACTGGCCGTACTACCAGTACCGCAGCGCGCGCGGTGCACGGCGCACGCCGCTGCACGACCGGCTGGTCGCGGCCGGCGCCTGCATGGGCGAGACGGCGGGCTGGGAGCGGCCGAACTGGTTCGCGGCCCCGGGCTCGCAGCCCGCATACCGATACTCGTACGGACGGCAGAACTGGTTCGACGCCTGCCGCGCGGAGTGCGAGGCGGTGCGCGACCGCGTGGCGCTGTTCGACCAGACCTGCTTCGCGAAATTCCTGGTGCAGGGCGCGGAGGCAGCGCGGCTCCTCAACCAGGTCTCGACCGCCAACGTCGACGTGCCGGCCGGGCGCATCGTCTACACCCAGTGGCTCAACGACCACGGCGGCATCGAGGCGGATCTGACCATCACGCGGCTCGCCGAGCAGGAGTTCATGGTCGTGACCTCGGCGATCTGCCAGACGCGCGACCTCGCCTGGCTGCGGGGCCAGATCGCGGCACGCGAGGGCCTGCGCTGCACGGTCACCGACGTTACGCCCGGCATCGCGATGCTCGGCGTCATGGGACCGAAGAGCCGCGCAGCTGCTCGAGGCGCTGTCGGGGGCGGACCTGTCGAACGCCGCGCACCCCTTCGGCTGGTCGCGCGAGCTCGAGATCGGCTACGCGCGGGTACGCGCGAGCCGCATCACCTACGTCGGCGAGCTCGGCTGGGAGCTGTACCTGTCGGCGGAGCACTGCCTCGATGTCTACGAGCGGCTCGTCGAGGCGGGCGCGGCGTTCGGGCTCGCGCACGCCGGCTACCACGCGATGGGTGCCTGCCGCGTCGAGAAGGGCTACCGGCACTGGAGCCACGACATCGCCGACGAGGACACGCCGCTCGAGTCGGGGCTCGGCTTCACCGTCGCGTGGGACAAGCCCGGCGGCTTCACCGGCCGCGAGGCGCTGCTGCGGCAGCGCACCGGCGGCGTGCTGGCGAAGCGCCTCGTGCAGGTGATGCTGGTCGACGACTCGGCCGGGGCGCCGCTGCTGTACCACGAGGAGCCGATCGTCCGGGACGGCGCGATCGTCGGCTCGATCAAGTCCGGCGCCTGGGGCCATCGCGTCGGCAAGTCGCTGGGCATGGGCTACGTGACCTGCCCCGACGGCGTCTCGAAGGACTGGCTGCAGTCGGGGCGCTGGGAGGTCGAGGTGGCGTGCCGGCGCCACGCGGCGCGCGTGCAGCTCGAGGCGTGGTACGACCCGAAGAACGAGCGGATCAAGTCCTGAGCGGCCGGCGGCCGCGCGCGTCGCGGCCCCGACATGACGGAAGCGGAGAACCGAACGAAATGAAGACGCATGCGCGGGTAGTCATCATCGGCGGCGGTGCGGTCGGCTGCAGCGCCCTCTATCACTTGACCGAGCTCGGCGTCACCGACGCCGTGCTCGTCGAGCGCGACGAGCTCACGGCGGGCTCGACCTGGCACGCCGCGGGCAACGTGCCGAACTTCTCGACCTCGTGGAACCTGCTCAAGATGCAGCGCTACACGACGCGCCTGTACGCCGACCTCGCGCGCCGCACGGGCTACGACATCAACTACCACATCACCGGCTCGATCCGGCTCGCGCACACGCGCGATCGCGTCGACGAGTTCCGGCATGTCGTCGCACAGGCCCAGGCGCAGGGCACCGAGTTCGAGATGCTGAGCCCGGCCGAGATCCGCGCGCGCTATCCGTTCATCGAGACGGACGGGCTGCTGGCCGGACTCTGGGATCCGTACGACGGCGACATCGACCCGGCGCAGATGACCCAGGCGCTCGCCAAGGGCGCGCGCGACAAGGGCGCGGAGGTCCATCGCAGCACCAAGGTCACGGCGATCGAGCGCACGGCCTCGGGCGAGTGGCGGGTGGTCACGAACCGCGGCACGATCGTGGCCGAGAAGGTCATCAACGCCGCCGGCTACCGCGGCGGCGAGATCGCGGCGCTGGTCGGCCAGTACCTGCCGATCGTGACAATGTCGCACCAGTACCTCGTGACCGAGGACATCCCGGAACTCGTCGAGCGCGGCGCCGCGCGCCTGCCGCTGCTGCGCGACCCCGACGTCAGCTACTACCTGCGGCAGGAGCGGCAGGGGCTGCTGCTAGGACCGTACGAGTGGCAGGCCGCCGCGCACTGGCTCGACCGGATCCCGGACGAGTTCGCGCACCAGCTGTTCGACGACGACCTCGGCCGGCTCGAGAAGTACATCGAGGCGGCCTGCGCGCGCGTGCCGATCCTGGGCTCGGTCGGCATCAAGACCGTCATCAACGGCCCGATCCCCTACGCGCCGGACGGCAACCCGCTGATCGGCCCGGCACCGGGGCTGCCGGGCTTCTTTCACTGCTGCTCGTTCACGTTCGGCATCGCGCAGGCGGGCGGCGCCGGCAAGGTGATCGCCGAATGGGCGGCGCACGGCCAGCCCGAGTGGGACGTGTGGCCGCTCGACTCGCGTCGCTACCTCGAGTTCGCCAACGACAAGTACACGCTCGCCAAGGCCGTCGAGACCTACCAGCACGAGTACGGCATCGGCTACCCGGCGGAAGAGCGCCCGGCGGGCCGCCCCGCCAAGACCTCACCGGTCTACCAGCGCCTCAAGGACAAGGGCGCGCGTTTCGGCGCCCGCGGTGGCTGGGAGCGCGCGGTCTACTTCCCGAAGGCCGGCGACCCGACCGAGCCCGAGCTCTCGTTCCGCCGGCCGGCGTGGCACACGGCCGTGGCACGCGAGTGCGAGGCGGTCGAGAAGCGCGTCGCGGTACTGGACCTGCCGGGCTTCACGAAGTTCGAGGTCGCGGGCAGCGGAGCCCGCGCCTGGATCGACCACATGGTCGCCGGAGTCGTGCCGAAGGAAGGTCGCAGCGCGCTCAACTATTTCTGCGCGCCGAACGGCGGCATCGTCACCGAGATGACGGTCACGGCCATGGGCCAGGACCGCTTCTGGCTGATCAGCGCCGCCGCCGGCGAGCGTCACGACGAACACTGGCTTCGCGAGCACCTGCCCGCTGGTCCTGAGGTGCGCCTCGAGAACCTGTCGACGCGCTACGGCTCGCTGATCGTCGTCGGGCCAAGGTCGCGCGAACTGCTGGCCAAGCTGACGCGGGCGGACCTGTCGAATGCCACGTTCCCGTGGCTCACGGTGCGCACGATCGACATCGGCTATGCGAAAGCCTACGCGATGCGGGTCAACTACGTCGGCGAGCTCGGCTGGGAGCTGCACATCCCGGTCGAGCACCTGCTGTCGGTTTACGACCTGATCTGGGAGGCGGGCGAGGCCTTCGGCATCAGCGACTACGGCCTGTATGCGATGGACAGCCTCCGGCTCGAGAAGTGCTACCGCTCGTGGAAGGCGGACCTGACCACCGAGTACACGCCGTACATGGCCTCGCTCGACCGCTTCGTTAGGATTGACAAGGCGGGCGGCTTCATCGGCCAAGAGGCGCTCAAGCGGGAGGCGGCCGCCGGACCGCGCGAGCGCTTCGTGCCGCTCATCGTCGACGCGGCGGATGCCGACGCCGCCGCCGTGTCGATCGTCTACGACGGCAAGCTGTCGGTTGGCCTCGTGACCTCGGGCGGCTACGGCTACCGGCTCAAGAAGAGCATCGCGCTCGCCTATGTGCGCACCGACCTCGCGGTCCCCGGCAAGGTGCTTGAGGTCGAGATCCTCGGCGAGCGGCGCCGCGCGGTCGTGGGCAGCGAGCCGCTGTACGACCCGACAATGTGCGCCTCAGGGCCTGAGCGCCGTTCCGTGCCGCCGGCGCGAGCCGTCAGTGCGCCGTTTTGATGCGGGTCCAGATGCGCGTCCGCACCCGCTCCGTCGCAGCGCTGACCTCGTTGGTGAGGTACAGGCGCTTCGAGATCTCGGGCGTCGGGTACAGCGTCGGGTCACTGAGGATCGTCGGGTCGACGAAGCGGCTCGCGGCGAGGTTGTCGTTGGCGTAGTGCGTGTCGTTGGTGATCGCCGCGATTACCCCCGGCTGCAGCAGGTAGTTCAGGAACTCGTGCGCCTCCGCGACGTGCGGCGCATCGACCGGGATCAGCATCGCGGAGTAGGTGGCGTTCGCGCCTTCCTTGGGCACCGTGAAGGCGAGCTTGACGTCGATGCCGGCCTGGCGCATGCGCGCCATCGACACCGCGTAGTCGCTCGACCAGCTCATCGCGATGCAGGTCTCCTGGTTGGCGAGCGCGTTCAGGTACTCGGCCGAGTCGAAGGTCTTGATGTACGGCCGCACCTTGAGCACCAGCGCCTCGGCGGCCGCGTAGTCCGCGGCGCGCGTCGTATTCGGGTCGAGGTGCAGATAGACGAGCGCAAGCTGCAGCACGTCCTCGGCCGAGTCGAGGAAGGTAACGCCGCAGTCCGCGAAGTGCCTGAGGTTTTCCGGCTCGAAGATCAGCGCGAGGCTGTCGATCGGCGCGTTCGGCATGCGTTCCCGCACCATCGCGACGTTGTAGGCGAAGCCATTGATCGCGTGCAGGTAGGGCACCGCGTACTGGTTGCCGGGATCGGCCTCCGCCATCATGGCGAGGACCTTCGGGTCGAGGTTGCCCCAGCCGGTCAGTTTGGAGCGGTCCAGCTTGCGGAACGCCCCGGCCTTGATCTCGCGGCTGAAGTAGTTGGTCGCCGTGCCGACGACGTCGTAGCCGGAGCCACCGGCCAGCAGCTTCGCCTCGAGCGTCGAGTCGGAGTCAAAGGTGTCGTAGTCGACCTTGATGCCGCTGGTCTTCTCGAAGTCGGCCACGGTCGTCTTACCGATGAAGTCGGCCCAGTTGTAGACGCTCACGACGCGTTCCGGCGAGCGTCTTGTCGGCCGTGCCGCCGCAGCCGGCGAGCGCGACGCAGGCGGCGGCAAGGGCGGCGGGCCACGGCGCGGGGCGCTGCGGGTCGCGCGTTCGGAAAGTGGGCATCGTCATCGCCGGTCAGCTGCTCTTGTTCTGGCGCCGGGGAGAGCCGCCCCCGGCGGCGGTCACAGCGCTGTCTTGATACGGGTCCAGGTACGGGTGCGCAGCCGCTCGCCCGACGCCTTGATCTCGCCCGGGATGAATATCCCGGCACGCAGCTCGGGCGGCGGGTACAGCGTCGGGTCGTTGAGGATAGCCGGGTTGACGTACGGGCGCGACGCGGGGTTCTCGTTCGGGTAGTGGATGTCGTTGGTGACCTTGGCGATCACGTCGGGCCGCAGCATGTAGTTGATGAACTCGTGCGCCTCCTCGACGTTGGGCGCGTCGAAGGGGATCAGGAAGCCGTTGATCGTGTTGCTCGTGCCTTCCTTCGGGATCGTGAAGGCGAGCTTGAGGTCGATGCCGGCGTCGCGCGCGCGATCGAGCGCCACCGCGTAGTCGCTCGACCAGCCCATCGCGATGCACACCTCGCCGTTGGCGAGCGCGTTGATGTACTCGCTGGAGTCGAAGGTCTTCACGTAGGGCCTGACACCGAGCAGCAGCGTCTCGGCGGCCTTGAAGTCCTCCGGCCGCTCGCTGTTCGGATCGAGGTGCAGGTACAGGAGCGCAAGCTGGATCACGTTGTCCGGCGAGTCGAGGAACGTGACGCCGCAGTCGGCGAAGTGCTTGAGCACCTCGGGCTTGAACAGCAGGTCCAGGCTGTCGACCGGTGCATCCTTCATGCGCGCGCGGATCATCGGCACGTTGTAGGCGAAGCCGTTGTAGGAGTGCAGGTACGGAACCGCGTGCGCGTTGCCCGGATCAAAGGGCTCGAGGGTCTTGAGCACCTGCGGGTCGATGTACTTCCAGTTCGGAAGCTTGCTGCGATCGACCGCGCGGTAGGCGCCGGCCTTGATCTGCCGGCTGAAGAAGTTCTCCGAGGTGCTGACGACGTCGTAGCCGGAGCCGCCGGTCAGCATCTTCGCCTCGAGCGTCGAGTCCGAGTCGAAGGTGTCGTACTCGACCCTGATGCCGGTCTCGCGCTCGAAATCGGCGATCGTGGTCTTGCCGATGTAGTCGACCCAGTTGTAGATCGACAGGTGTCGGTCGCGCTTCGCGGCCGTCGGGGTACCGTGACCGCAGCCGGCGAGCGTCACAGCGAGAACGGTCAGTGCGAGAGCGGCCGCGACGCGGCGGGCCATCACGCAGGCAGCTCGAACGCGGTCTCGTGGAGCACAGCGACGACGTAGTCAGCGAAGGAGCGCCACACCTCGATGCGGAAGGTGTCGGCGGCGTTGCGCCACAGCACGATCTCGGCCTTGGCGAACACGGTGCGCGTGCACATGCCGACCGGGAACTCGGCGGGGTCGAGGTCGAGCGGGCAGCCGCTGGCGAGCAGCCACGCCGCATGCGGCCCCTTGACGGCGAACGCGACCTGGCGGTGGCTGATCTCGACGAGCGCGTGCGCGACGCCGGCGAGCGCCGCGCCGAGGGCGGCCGCGACCGCCTCGGCCTCGGTCTCAGGCGCGATCAGCAGGTGCTCGTCGGGGCCGAGCCAGAGCGCGGCGCGGCCGCCGCTGCTGGCCGCGCGGCAGGCGGTGGTCGGCAGCTCGACGCCGAAGGCGCGCGCGGCCGCAGCGCGGGCGTCGGCGGCGCCGCGCAGGCTGAAGCGCGTCGCCGCGGGCAGCGGCTCGAGCCAGCCACGGGCGGTCGATGCGTGGCGGCGTTCTCTTGAGCGTGTCAGCCATTGAGTCGGGCCCCCTGCGGGTCATAGAACACGCGGCGCGACCACTTTGACCGCGATGTCGCCACCCGGCATCGTCACGTACAGCGTCTCGCCCATGCGGCGCACGGCCGCCGGCGACGACGCCGAGCGCGATCGAGCGGCCGAGGGCGGCGCTGTGGTAGGACGAGCGTGACGTGGCCGATCATCTTCATCGGCGGCGCCTGGCCGGGCGTCGCGACGACCTGCGCGCCCTCCTCGAGAACGATCTTCGGGTCCACGGTCGCGAGTCCGACCAGCTGCTTGCGGCCGGCGCTCTTCATCGTCGGCCGCTCCAGCGAGCGTTTGCCGACGAAGTCGGGCTTGGTCTTGCCGATCGCCCAGGCGACGCCGGCATCATCCGGAGTCATCGTGCCGTCGGTGTCCTGGCCGACGATGATGTAGCCCTTCTCGGCGCGCAGCACGTGCATCGCCTCGGTGCCGTACGGGGTGATCCCGTGCGCCTGGCCGGCGGCGTGGATCGCGGCCCAGACCTCGGCGCCGTAGTCGGCCGGGACGTTCACCTCGAAGCCGAGCTCGCCGCTGAAGCTGACCCGGAACAGCAGCATCGGCACGCCGCAGATCTGGCCACGGGCGACTGCCATGTGCGGCAGCGCACCGGGCGCGAGGTCGACGCCGGTGACGAGGCCCGCGAGCACGTCGCGGGCGCGCGGGCCCTGCACGGCGACGACGGCCCACTGCTCCGTGGTCGAGGTGATCCAGACCGATAGGTCGGTCCACTCGGTCTGGATGATAGTCCTCCATCATCGCAAACACGCGCGCCGCGCCGCCGGTCGTCGTCGTGACGTGGAAGCGGTCGTCGGCGAGCCGGGCGATGACGCCGTCGTCGTAGACGAAGCCGTCGTCGCGCAACAGGATGCCGTAGCGCGAGCGGTTGACGGCGAGGTTGGCCCAGTTGTTGACGTACAGGCGATTGAGGAAGGTCGCCGCGTCCCTGCCCACGACCTCGATCTTGCCGAGCGTCGAGGCGTCGAACATCCCGACGCGGTTGCGCACCGCGACGCACTCGCGGTCGACCGCCGCCTGCATGTCCTCGCCGGCCGCCGGGAAGTAGCGGGCGCGCTTCCACATGCCCGACGTCCTCGAACACTGCGCCGCGTGCGCTGGCCCAGGCGTGACTCGGCGTCTTGCGCACCGGATCGAACAGCTCGCCGCGCGCGAAGCCGGCGAAAGTGCCGAAGGTGACCGGCGTGTACGGCATGCGGTAGGTCGTCAGGCCGACTACCGGGATACGCCGGTCCGACTCCGCGGCGACGAAGCCGAGCGTGTTGAGGCCGGAGGTCTTGCCCTGGTCGGTCGCCATGCCGGTGTCGTGTAGCGCTTGATGTGCTCGATCGACTCGAAGCCCTCACGCTGCGCGAGCGCGAGGTCGCGCGTCGTGACATCGTTCTGGAAGTCGACGAAGGCCTTGGCCGGCGGTGTCGGGCCGGGCAGCTGCGGCAGCGCTCCGGGCTGGCCGGCGATGCCGGCATCGAGGGCGCGCGCCGCATAGCGCGCCGGCGCCCCGGCGTGGCCGGCCGCGGCCGCCGCTGCGGCGCCGGCGGCGGCGCCATCGCCGAGCACGGCGGCGAGGCCACTGACGCCACGCGCGGTGCCCGCCGAGCGCGTGCGCTCGGCAGCCGCGGCCGGCACGAAGGCGCCGAGCGTCTCGTCGTAGGCGAGCTTGCCGCGCGACTGTGAGTGCAGGTGCACGCTCGGCGTGTAGCCACCGGACATCAGCACGACGTCGCAGGCATGACTTGCGCCGGCGCTGACGGTGCCGTCGGCCGCAACCCGGCCGAGCTGCACGCCGCTGACCCGCAGCCCGCCGCTCGTGCCGAGGATGGTCGCGGCCGCCTCGATCGGCAGGCCTGCGCTCCGCGCAGCGGTTTCCGCCGGGCCAGGCGCGTGGTCGGCGGCGCGGACGTCGGCGATCGCGGCGATCGCGACGCCGGCGGTGGCGAGTTCGAGCGCCGCCTGGTAGGCGGCATCGCTGCCGGCCGCGACGACCGCGCGGTTGCCGACGCGTACGCCGTAGCGATTGAGATACGTGCGCGCCGCGGACGCCAGCATGACGCCCGGCCGGTCGTTGCCCGGGAACACGCAGCGGGCGCTCGATCGCGCCGGTGGCGAGCACGACTTCGCGTGCCCGCACCTGCCACAGGCGCTCGCGCGGCGCCGAGGCCGGCGGTGCCGCCAGGTGGTCCGTGAGCCGCTCGGCGAGGCCGATCAGGTTGTGCGGAAAGTAGCCGAACGCCGTCGTGCGCGGCAGCAGCGTCACCCGCGCGTTGCGACCGAGCGAAGCGATCGTCGCGGCCAGCCACTCGGCCGCCTGCGCACCGTCGATCGTCGCATCGCTCTCGGCCAGCAGCGAGCCGCCGAACTCGGCCTGCTCGTCGCACAGGATCACCCGGGCGCCCGCGGCGGCGGCGTTTTGCGCGGCCGCGAGCCCCGCGGGGCCGGCACCGACGACGAGCACGTCGCAGTGGGCGAAGCGCTGTGCGTAGCGGTCGGGGTCCGCACGCATCGGCGTGACGCCGAGGCCGGCGGCGGCGCGGATCGCCGGCTCGTAGAGCGCGCGCCAGGCCCCGCGCGGCCACATGAACGTCTTGTTGTAGAAGCCGGCCGGGATGAGCGCCGACAGCAGACCATTAATGGCGCCGACGTCGAACGCCAGGCTCGGCCAGCGATTCTGGCTCTCGGTGACGAGTCCGTCGTAGAGCTCGATCTGCGTGGCGCGCACGTTCGGCGTGCGACGCGCGGCGTCGCGGATCACCGCGACGAGCGCGTTCGGCTCCTCGGAGCCGGCCGCGAGGATGCCGCGTGGCCGGTGGTACTTGAACGAGCGGCCGAGCAGGTGGACGCCGTTCGCGAGCAGCGCCGAGGCGAGCGTGTCGCCGGCGTATCCCTGGTAGCTCCTGCCGTCGAACGTGAAGCGCAGCGGACGGCTGCGGTCGATGCGGCCGCCGCTCGGGGTGCGCAGGCCGCTCATGGAGCGCCCCGCGCCGCGCCGCCCGCGGCTGCCACCGGTGGCTTCTCGCCGCAGCGATAGGTCGTGACGAACTGGTCGGTGGTCGTGTCCCTGAGCGCGTTGAAGAAGCGGCCGCAGCCGCGCGCGTGGCGCCAGCGCTCGGCGTAGACGCCGTGGGTGTTCTTGCGCAAGTACAGGTACTCCGTCCACTCGTCGTCGGTCGCCTTGGAGGGGTCGGCCGGGCGCACGACGTGCGCCTGGCCGCCGTAGGCGAACTCGAGTTCCGGACGCGGGCCGCAGTAGGGGCAGTCGATGATCAGCATGCGGGTGCCTTCAATGCGCGACGGCCGCGGCCGCCGCCTCGTCGATCAGCAGTCCGTCGCGGAAGCGCTCGATGCGTGAACGGGGCGTTGATCGGGTGCGGCTCGTCGTGCGCGATCGTCCAGGCGAACAGGTGTGCCGAGCCCGGGGTCGCCTTGAAGCCACCGGTGCCCCAGCCGCAGTTGACGTACAGGCCCTTGACGGGCGTCTTGGCGACGATCGGCGACCGGTCCGGCGTGACGTCGACGATGCCGCCCCAGTTGCGCATCATCCTCATGCGCCGGACCATCGGGAACAGCTCGCAGATCGACTCGAGCGTGTGCGTGTTGATGTGCAGGGCGCCGCGCTGCGTGTAGGAGTTGTAGGCGTCGGTGCCGGCGCCGATCACGAGTTCGCCCTTGTCGGACTGGCTCATGTAGGCGTGGATCGTGTTCGACATCACGACGCAGGGCATCAGCGGCTTGACGGGGTCGGAGACCAGCGCCTGCAGCGGGAAGCACTCGAGCGGCAGCTCGATGTCCGCGTAGCCGAGCAGGACGCTGGTATGGGCGGCCGCCGCGACACCGACCTTGCGGCGTCCGAATCACGCCGCGCGTCGTCTCGAGGCCTTCGACCGCACCCGCGGCGTCGCGGCGGATGCCCGTGACCTCGCAGTTCTCGATGATGTCGACGCCGAGCGCGTCGGCGGCCCGGGCGTAGCCCCAGGCGACCGTGTCGTGGCGCGCATTGCCGCCGCGACGCTGCAGCGCCGCGCCGATCACCGGGTAGCGGATGTTCTTCTCGATGTTGAGGATCGGGCAGAACGCCTTCGCCTCCTCGGGCGTCAGCCACTCGTTGTCGACGCCGTTGCCGCGGTTGGCGTGCACGTGGCGCTTGATGACCTGGATGTCGTGCACCGTGTGCGCGAGCATCATGACGCCGCGCGACGAGAACATCTGGTTGTAGTTGAGAACCTGCGACAGGCCGTCCCACAGCTTCAGCGAGTGGTCGTACAGCGCGGCGCTCTCGTCGAACAGGTAGTTCGAGCGGATGATCGTCGTGTTGCGGCCCGTGTTGCCGCCGCCGATCCAGCCCTTCTCGACGACGGCGATGTTCGTCAGGCCGTGCTCGGCCGCGAGGTAATAGGCCGCGCCGAGCCCGTGTCCGCCGCCGCCGACGATCACGGCGTCGTAGGACGCCTTCGGTGCGGCGCGGCGCCACTGCGGCTTCCAGCCCTGGTGGCCGCCGAAGGCTTCCTTGAGGAGCGACCAGGCAGAGTATTTCTGCATTAGGCCCTCAGATCCTTGTTGTCGGGGTCGTACGGCGACTCGATCAGCACGGTGGCCTTCCTGCGCTCGCCGAGGATCTGGATTTCAAGCGAAGTACCCGACGCTTGCATATTCGGGTTTCACGTAGCCGATTGCCAGGCTCTTCTTCAGCGCGTGGCCATAGTAGCCGGAGGTCGCGCGACCGATCATCTGGCCCTTGGCGTCGAATATCGGTTCGTTGCCCAGCGGGTCGGCGTCGACGACGCCGTGCACCTCGAGCGTGATGAAGCGGTGCGGCACGCCGGCCGCCAGCTGCTTCTCGAGCGCCTCGCGGCCGATGAAGGGGCCCTTGTTCATGCGCACGAAGCGATCGAGCGAGCACTCGAACGGCGTGTAGTCGCGCGTCATGTCGCTGCCCCACATCCGGTAGGACTTCTCGAGACGCAGCGACTCCATCGCCCGCATGCCGACCATGCCGATGCCGAACTCGGCGCCGGCGGCGAAGATCGCGTCGAACAGGTGATGCGCGTATTCGATCGGGAAGTGCAGCTCCCAGCCGAGCGCGCCGACGAAGTTCACCCGCAGCGCGTAGACGTCGGTCGCGAGCCCGACCTCGATGACCTGGCTCGTCAGCCACGGGAACGAGGCGTTGTCGAGCTTGCGTGTCGGTGAGCTTGGCGAGCAGCTCGCGGGTCCGCGGCCCGGCGAGCACGAAGCAGCCGCGCGCGGTCGTGATGTTGCGCAAGCCGACCGAGCCGTCGGTCGGCAGCAGGCGCTTGAGGTAGTCGCTGTCGTAGCGCTCGGCGGCGCCGGCGCTGACGACGTAGTAGTGGTGCTCGCCAAGCTTGGTGATCGTGAACTCGGAGCGGATGCCGCCGCGCTTGGTCAGTGCGTGGCACAGCGCGATCCGCCCGGTCTTGGTCGGCACCTTGTTGGCGACCAGGTGGTCGAGCCAGGCCTCGGCGCCCGGGCCGGTGACCTCGTGCTTGGTGAACGGCGTCAGGTCGATGACGCCGACCTTCTCGCGCATCAGCCGCACCTCGTTGCCGACGTGCTCGAAGTAGTTCGAGCGCCGGAAGCTCCACACGTCCTTGCGCTCGACGCCCGGCGGCGCGAACCAGTTGGCGCGCTCCCAGCCGTAGCGCTGGCCGAACACCGCGCCCATCCGCGCCAGCTTGTCGTAGATCGGGCTCGTCTTGGCGGGGCGCGCGTCCGCGCGCTCCTCGTCGGGGAAATGGATCGTGAAGACGTTGCGGTAGGTCTCCTCGTTCTTCTGCACCACGTAGCGCTTGGAGGTGTACGGACCGAAGCGGCGCGGGTCCACCGCGAGCATGTCGATGCCCGGCTCGCCCTCGACGATCCACTCCGCCAGCTGCCAGCCCGAGCCGCCGGCCGCCGTGATGCCGAAGCTGTGGCCCTCGTTGAGCCACAGGTTGCGCACGTCCCAGGCGGGGCCGACCAGCGGGCTGCCGTCCGGCGTGTAGGAGATCGGTCCGTTGACGATATCCTTGATGCCGCAGTGCTCGAGTGCCGGGACACGGCGCTGCGCCGCCTCGACGTGCGGCAGCAGCCGCTCGAGGTCGCCCTCGAACAGGCTCTTGCCGAACCAGTCGGGAACGCCGTCGGCAAAGCGCGCCGGCGCGCCGGCCTCGTAGGGCCCGAGGATCCAGCCGAGGCGCTCCTCGCGCAGGTAGTAGGACTTGTCGGACTCGCGCAGCACCGCGAGCTCGCGCCCGCCGCCCTGCCGGTAGGCCTTCAGCTCCGGCGACTCGTCATAGACGATGTACTGGTGCTCGACCGGGATCGCCGGCACGTTGATACCGAACATGCGGCCGGTCTCGCGGGCGTAGTTGCCGGTGGCGACAGACGACGTGCTCGCAGGTGATCTCGCCCTTGGTCGTGGTCAGCTTCCACTCGCCGCTGCGGCGTCCGCGTCGCGGCGGTGACCGCGGTCTGCTCGTAGATCTCGGCACCGCCCATGCGCGCGCCCTTGCGCAGCGCCATCGTCAGGTCGGCCGGGGCGATGTGGCCGTCGTCGGGGTGGTAGAGGGCGCCGATGATGTCGGGCGTGTCGCCGCCGTTGCCGAGGTTGACCAGCGGCCACAGCTCCTTCACCTCGCGCGGCGAGATGACCTGGAACGGCACGCCGATCGTGTTGGCCGTGCCGCAGTACTTCTGGTACTCGTCCATGCGCGCCTTGCAGGTCGCGAGGCGCAGGTTGCCGGTCACGTGGAAGCTGACTTCCTGGCCGGTCTCCGCGGGCAGGCGCTTGTACAGGTCGACCGAGTACTTGTGGATCTGGCCGACCGTGTAGCTCATGTTGAAGAGCGGCAGCAGCCCCGCGGCGTGCCAGGTCGAGCCGGCGGTGAGCTCGGAGCGCTCGAGCAGCACGACGTCGGACCAGCCCTTCTTCGCCAAGTGATAGAGCGTGCTCACGCCGACAGTACCGCCGCCGATCACAACCACCCGGGCATGCGTCTTCATCTGGGATTTCTCCGTTCGGGCCGCTCGGACGACCGGCGGCTGCCGGACCTATAACGGGCGGTCGATCGCCGCGCAGTGTAACCGCCGGTCGAGCGGCCACAGCTCCATTTGCGACAATGTCTGACGCAAATGCGCCAGCCAGTCGTATACTTCGGTAGACCCTTAAACGGTCGCCGCCGGGGGATGCCCATGAAGCCCGCGCCCGAGATCCGCAAGAGCCGGTTCGCCTTTCTGACGCTGCCCAATTACTCGGCGATCGCGGTGTCGAACGCGGTCGAGCCGCTGCGGATGGCGAACAGCCTGTCGGCGATGACGGCCTACGAATGGGTCATCGCCAGTCTCGACGGCCAGCCCGTGCCGGCGAGCAACGGCCTCGCGCTGTCGCCAACCGTCGGTCTCGCCGAGATCGGCCGCGCCGACATCGTCTTCGTCTGCGGCGGGATCAACATCCGCGAGGCCGTCTCGCCCGCGCTGCTCGCGGCGCTGCGGCGGCTCGGCGAGCAGCGCCTCGCGCTCGGCGCGCTGTGTACCGGCGGCTACGCCCTCGCCCGCGCGGGCCTGCTGGACCGGTACCGGGCGACGATCCACTGGGAGAACCTGTCGGCGCTGCGCGAGGAGTTCCCGCGGGTGCTGATCTCCGACCAGCTGTTCACGATCGACCGCAACCGCTACACCTGTTCGGGCGGCGTCGCGCCGCTCGACCTGATGCTCAATCTGATCGAGAGCAAGCTCGGCACGCAGATCGCCCAGCGGGTGTCCGAGCAGTTCATCGTCGACCGCATCCGCAGCGATCGCGAGCGGCAGTACGTGCCGCTGCGCGCGCAGGTCGGCGTGTCGCACCAGAGCCTGATCAAGGTCGCCGAGCTGATGGAGGCGAACATCGAGCGAACTTTGTCGCTCGAGCGGATCGCGACGGAGATCGGGCCTCTCGCGGCGCCAGATCGAGCGGCTGTTCAAACGCCACCTCAACTGTGTACCGAAGCGCTACTACCTCGAATTGCGACTGAAGCGGGCGCGCGAGCTGCTGCTGCAGACGGCGATGCCGATCATGGACATCACGACCGCCTGCGGCTTCCAGTCGCCGCCGCACTTCTCCAAGTGCTACCGCAAGCAGTTCGGCCACCCGCCGAGCGTCGAGCGTCAGACGCGGGCCCGCGCCGCAGCGGTCGAGGACGGGCGCGCCGCCGTTGGCTGAGCGCCGGCGGGGTCGGCTACGGCGGGTGCCCGCCCCGGGGTTGTCGGAATGCGACTCGTTGCGGTGTCCCACAGGCCGACGCCGGCGGGCCGTCCGGTTAGAATCCCGCCGCGGGCGCAAAACTAAATTTACTCATGGGTCTAGCGAATAAAGGCACATCGACCGCCGGCGCAGCCTGGCCATTGACAGCGACCATCGCCGGGAGGAAGGATGTCGCGTTGAGGCATGTGTCGGTCGCGAAACCGCCACTCCAGTCTGCCGCCAGCCCGTACCATCGCGAACCAGTGCCGTGCGTGTGCAAGCTGAGGCCGCGGCTTGCAAAAATTGCCTTGGGAGTACGTCGATGCCCGACGACCAGAACGAAGAGTTCGACCTCAACAGCCTGAACGATCAGGAGCTGGCCGAGCAGGTCCACGACGACCTCTACAACGGCCTCAAGGCCGAGGTCGAGGAAGCCACCCATATCTTCCTCAAGCGCGGCTGGTCGCCCGAGAAGGTCCTCAACGACGCGCTGGTCGAGGGCATGCGCATCGTCGGCATCGACTTCCGCGACGGCATCCTGTTCGTCCCCGAAGTGCTGCTCGCCGCGAACGCGATGAAGGGCGGCATGGAGATCCTGCGGCCGCTGCTCGCGGAGACCGGCGTCGAGCCGATCGGCAAGATCGTCATCGGCACGGTCAAGGGCGACATCCACGACATCGGCAAGAACCTCGTCGGCATGATGCTCGAGGGCGCCGGCTTCGAGGTCATCGACCTCGGCATCAACAACCCGGTCGAGAAGTATCTGGCGGCGCTCGAGCAGCACCAGCCGGACATCCTCGGCATGTCGGCGCTGCTGACGACGACGATGCCCTACATGAAGGTCGTCATCGACACGCTCAAGGAAAAGGGCATCCGCGACAAGTTCATCGTGCTCGTCGGCGGTGCGCCGCTGAACGAGGAATTCGGCAAGGCGGTCGGTGCCGACGCCTACTGCCGCGATGCGGCGATCGCCGTCGAGACCGCGAAGTCGATGATCGCGACGCGCCGGGCCGCGCGCTGAGCCTGGGGCGGACGGCCGTGGACCGCGCCGGTCGCGTGCTCGTCATCGCCTGCGGCGCCCTGGCGCGCGAGATCACGGCGCTCAAGCGCGCCAGCGGCTGGGACGCGCTCGAGGTCACCTGCCTGCCGCCGGAACTGCACATGCGGCCGGAGCGCATCGCCGGCAGCGTGCAGGCGGCGATCGAGCAGGCGCGCGGCAGCTACGACCGGATCTTCGTCGCCTACGCCGATTGCGGCACCGGCGGCGCGCTCGACCGCGTGCTCGCGGCGGAGGGCATCGAGCGGCTGCCGGGCGCGCACTGCTACGAGTTCTACGCCACGCCCGCCGCGTTCGCGGCGCTCGGCGAGGCCGAGATCGGCACCTTCTACCTGACCGACTTCCTGGTGCGCCACTTCGAGCGCCTGGTCTGGGCGGGGCTCGGCCTCGATCGCCACCCGCAGCTCCAGGCGCAGTACTTCGGCCACTACAAGAAGGTCGTCTACCTTGCGCAGGTGGCGGACGCCGAACTCGCACGCCAGGCCGAGGCGATTGCAGCACGCCTCGGGCTCGCCTTCGAGCAGCGATTGACCGGCTACGGCGAGCTCGGCCGCAGCCTCGCCGACGTCGTCCGCCGCGCGGGCGGCGCGGCTGACGAGGCGGCTGAGGTCGGCACGCCGGCGACTAAGGGACGCAGCGCATGGCTCAACTGATCGTCATTTCGTGGCGCGACATCCCGGCGCAGGTGCTCGTCAAGCGCGGCCGCGACGTGGCCAAGGTGCAGCTGTCGCACCGCTTCCAGGAAGCGGTCGACCGGGCCGCCATGCGCGCTGGCAAGGGCAGCTCCGACGCCTACCTTGCCGACTGGCAGCGCAGCGCGCCGCGCCCGTGCGGCGACGAGCTCCAGGCGATCGCCGATGCCGAAGCCGCGGCCATCGAGGCGCGCTACAGCGACGCGGATCTAGACCGCATCATCCGCAACAAGGGTGTCGACGAGCGCATCCAGCGCCCGGCGACCGGCGCCGGCACGCCGGAGGCCGGCTGATGTACGGCGTCCGGCTATGGTCCGTGCGCCACGCGCGCGGACTGAACCGCTTCTACAACGGCTTCGAGCGCGTGCTGGTGGCACTCGCGCCGCTGCTGCGCGCGATCGGCTACCAGCGCCTCGAGGGTCCGGTCGCCGCGGTCGAGCGCGGCGTCAAGGGACTGCTGTTCGACTGCAAGATGTGCGGCCAGTGCGTGCTGAGCTCGACCGGCATGTCCTGCCCGATGAACTGCCCGAAGAACATCCGCAACGGGCCCTGCGGCGGCGTGCGTGCGAACGGCCACTGCGAGGTCAAGCCGGAGATGCGCTGCGTCTGGGTACAGGCCTTCGCCGGCGCCGAGCGGATCGCGGGCGGGCTCGAGCGGATCCGCGTCGTCCAGGCGCCGGTCGACCGGCGTCTCGAGGGGCGCTCATCGTGGCTCAAGGTGGTGCGCGAGAAGACCGACCCGCCGCAGCCGGAGGCCAAGAAATGATCTTCGAGGATGAACCGGTACCGGGCTACCCGCTGCCGATCCTGCCCGGCCACGTCTCGCCGGGCCGCCTCGAGCGCGTGCTGCGCGCCGGCGCCTTCGCCGTGACCACCGAGCTCGCGCCGCCGGACTCGGCCGATCCCGACGATGTGTACCGGCGCGCGCGCGTGTTCGATGGCTACGTCGACGCGATCAATGCGACCGACGGCTCGGGCGCCAACTGCCACATGTCGAGCCTCGCGGTGTGCGCGCTCTTGACGCGGGTCGGCTACGCGCCGGTGATGCAGATCTCCTGCCGCGACAAGAACCGGATCGCGATCCAAGGCGACATCCTCGGCGGCGCGGCGATGGGCGTGTGCAACGTGCTGTGCCTGTCCGGCGACGGCGTGCAGGCCGGCGACCACCCGCAGGCGAAGCCGGTGTTCGACCTCGACTCGCTGTCGCTGCTCGAGATCGGCCGCACACTGCGCGACGAGCACCGTTTCCAGAGCGGCCGCAAGATCAGCTTCGCACCGCGGGTGTTCTTCGGCGCCGCCGAGAACCCGATGGTGCCGCCGCTCGAGCACCGTGCGCTGAGGCTCGGCAAGAAGATCGCCGCCGGCGCACAGTTCATCCAGACGCAGTACTGCTACGACCTCGACCGGCTGCGGGCCTTCATGCGCGCCGTCGAGGACCAGGGGCTGCTCGACAAGGTGTTCCTGCTGATCGGCGTCGGCCCGTTCAAGACCGCCAAGGGCGCCGAGTTCATGCGCAAGAACGTGCCCGGGCTGTACGTCCCGGACGCGCTTGTCGCGCGGCTCGCCGGCGCCCAGGACCAGGCGCGCGAGGGGCGCAACATCTGCATCGAGCTGATCCAGGAGATCCGCGACCATCAAGGGCGTGCACGGCGTGCACGTCATGGCGTACCGCCAGGAAGAGGCCGTCGCCGAGATCATCAGCGCATCCGGCGTCCTCGAGGGACGCGTGCCCTGGTACCCGGGACGCGACCAGAATTCTGCCGACAGGAAAGCATCATGACCGATACCGTGATCAGTTCCGCCAGCCGCGAGGTCGTCATCGGCTTCGACCGCCCGTTCGTCATCATCGGCGAGCGCATCAATCCGACCGGCCGCAAGATCCTGGCCGCCGAGATGGCCGCCGGCGACTACAGCCGCGTCGAGGCCGACGCGCGCGCGCAGGTCGAGGCCGGCGCGCACATGCTCGACGTCAATGCCGGCATACCGCTGGCCGACGAGCCGGCGATCCTCGCCCGTGCGGTGCAGCTCGTGCAGTCGATCACCGACGTGCCGCTGTCGATCGACTCGTCGATCGTCGCCGCGCTCGAGGCGGGACTCGCCGTCTACAAGGGCAAGGCGCTCGTCAACTCGGTGACCGGCGAGGAGGAGCGCCTCGAGGCGGTGCTGCCGCTGATCAAGAAGTACGGTGCCGCCGTCGTCGCGATCTCGAACGACGAGACCGGCATCTCCGAGGACCCGGACGTGCGCTTCGCCGTCGCCAAGAAGATCGTCCAGCGGGCAGCCGACTACGGCATACCGGCCTGCGACGTGGTCGTCGATCCGCTCGTGATGCCAATCGGCGCGATCAACCAGGCGGGCGTGCAGGTGATGCGGCTGCTGCACCGCCTGAAGACCGAGCTCAAGGTCAACACGACCTGCGGCGCCTCGAACATCAGCTTCGGCCTGCCGCGCCGGAACGGCGTCAACGCGGCGTTCCTGACCATGGCGATCGGCTCCGGTATGACTTCGGCGATTACCAACCCGCTGCATCCGGAGGTCATCGAGGCGGTCATGGGCGCCGACGTCATGATGGGCCACGACCCGGACTGCGCGCGCTGGATCCGCAAGTTCCGCGAGGTGCCGCCGGCCGGCGCGCCGGCGGAGGGTGCGGGCCGCGGCCGGCGCGAGGGCGGCCACCGCCGCCGGCCGGTCTGAGACGGGTCGCGTGGCCGATCCCACCGCGCTCGTCGTCTTCACGCCGTCCGGCAAGCGCGGCCGCTTCCGGATGGGGACGCCGCTGCTCTCGGCTGCGCGCACGCTCGGCGTGGACATCGACTCGGTGTGCGGCGGGCGCGCGATGTGCACGCGCTGCCAGGTGCTGATCGCCGAGGGCGAGTTCGCGAAGCACGGCGTGCGCTCCTCCGCCGGGCACCTCTCGGAAATGTCGGCCGCCGAGCAGCGGCTTGCCAACCGGCAGGTGCTGGCCGCCGGTCGACGGCTCTCGTGCCAGGCGCTCGTGCAGGGCGACGTGGTGGTCGACGTCCCCGAGACCAGCCAGGTGCACCGCCAGGTCGTCCGCAAGGCCGCCGAGGCGCGCGACATCGAGCTCTATCCGGTGGTCACGCTGCACTATGTGGAAGTGCACGAGCCCGACATGCACGACCAGGCCGGCGATCTGGTGCGGCTCGAGGAGGCGCTCGCGCGGGAGTGGAACCTGCACAAGCTCGGCTGTGACCTCTTGGTGCTGCAGCAGCTGCAGCCGGTGCTGCGCGCCGGCGGCTGGAAGGTCACGGTCGCCGTGCACGACCACTCGCGGATCATCGCGATCTGGCCGGGCTTCCACGAGCGCATATTCGGGATGGCGGTCGACATCGGCTCGACGACGATCGCGGCTCACCTGTGTGACCTCACCAGCGGCGAAGTCGTCGCGTCGGCCGGCCTCATGAACCCGCAGATCCGGTTCGGCGAGGATCTGATGAGCCGCGTCTCGTATGCGATGATGAATTCCGGCGGCGCGGCGCAGATGACCAACGCCGTGCGTACGGCGATCAGCGAGCTCGCTGTGGAAGTCACGCGCGGCGCCGGCGTCGACCCGGGCGCGATCCTCGAGGTGACCTTGGTCGGCAACCCGATCATGCATCACCTGGTGCTCGGCCTGGATCCGGTAGAACTCGGTGGCGCGCCGTTCGCGCTCGCAATTGACCGCGGCCTGACCGTGTGGGCCTCCGAGATCGGCCTGGCCCTGCACCCGACCGCGCGCGTCTACGTGCTGCCGTGCATCGCCGGCCACGTCGGCGCGGACTGCGCGGGCGTGATCCTGGCCGAGCGCCCGGACCTCTTGAGCGAGATGACACTGCTGGTCGATGTCGGCACCAACGCCGAGATCGTGCTCGGCAACAAGGCGAAGCTGGTCGCCTGCTCGAGCCCGACCGGGCCCGCCTTCGAGGGCGCGCAGATCAGCTGCGGTCAGCGCGCCGCGCCCGGCGCGATCGAGCGCGTGCGCATCGACCGGGCGACGCTCGAGCCGCGCTTCAAGGTCATTGGCTCCGACCTCTGGTCGGACGACCCGGACTTCGCCGCGGCGATTCAGAAGACCGGCGTCACCGGCATCTGCGGCTCCGGCATCATCGAGGTGATTGCCGAGATGTACCTGGCCGGCATCATCAACCAGGACGGCGTGGTCGACGGCGCGCTCGCGGCACGGAGTCCGCGGGTCGTCGCCAACGGCCGCACCTTCGCCTACGTGCTCCGCGACGGCGAGCAGCGCCTCGCGATCACGCAGACCGACGTGCGCGCGATTCAGCTCGCCAAGGCCGCGCTGCACGCCGGCATCCAGCTGCTGATGGAGCGCCTCGGCGTCGCGAGCGTCGACCGCATCCGCCTCGCCGGCGCCTTCGGCAGCCACATCGACGTCAAGTACGCGATGGTGCTGGGCATGATTCCGGACTGTGACCTCAGCAAGGTCGCCTCGGCGGGCAACGCCGCCGGCACGGGCGCGCGGATCGCGCTCCTCGACTCGCGCTCGCGCGCCACGATCGAGGAGATCGTGCGGCGCGTCGAGAAGGTCGAGACGGCGATCGAGCCGCGATTCCAGGCGCACTTCGTCGAGTCGATGGCGATCCCGCACAAGACCGCCGAGTACCCGAACCTGCGCAAGGTCGTCGACCTGCCGGAGCCGAAGGCCGCGACGCAGACCGATGGTCGCGAGCGGCGCAACCGGCGCGGTGCGGCGCGCACCTAGCGGGCGCGAGTCGCCGATGTACGAGACTGTCCTCCTCTGGGCGACGCCGGCGTTCATCGTGCTGATGCTGCTCGAGTGCCTCGTGGCGCGGCTGCGCCACGTGAGCGAATACCGGCTCGCGGACGCGGTCACGAGCGTCAGCCTCGGGGCGCTGTCGACCTACGTGGGCGTGTTCGCGCGCCTGCTGACTTTCGGCATCTACGTGCTGGCGTACCGCGAGGCGCGCCTCGCGACCCTCGACGCCGGCGCCTGGTGGGTCTGGGTCGCGGCGCTCGTCGCCTATGACTTCCTCTACTACTGGTATCACCGGCTCGGCCATGAGGTGAACGTGCTGTGGGCGGCGCACGTCGTCCACCACCAGAGCGAGGAGTACAACCTTTCGACGGCGCTGCGGCAGACCAGCAGCAGCTACCTGCTGTCGTGGGTGTTCTACCTGCCGATGGCGCTGGCAGGCGTCCCGCCGGAAGTGTTCCTGGTCGTGAGCCTCATCGACCTCTTGTACCAGTTCTGGATCCACACCGAGCAGATCCGCTCGCTCGGAGTGTTCGACCGGATCTTCGCGTCGCCGTCGAATCACCGCGTCCACCACGCGGTTAACGACGTGTACCTCGACCGCAACTATGGCGGCATCCTGATCCTCTGGGACCGGCTGTTCGGCACGTTCCAGCCGGAACTCGCGGACGTTCCGTGCGTGTACGGCACGCGCGATCCGCTGCGCTCCTGGGATCCGCTGTGGGCGAACTTGCACACGTACGCCGCGCTCGTGCGCGACGCGATCCACGCGGGTTCCTGGGTCGACAAGCTGCGGGTGTTCCTCGCGCGGCCAGGGTGGCGCCCGGCGGACGTCGCGGCCCGGTTCCCGAAGCCGGAGTTCCGGCTGCCGCTGCGCAAGTACGCGCCGCCGCTGTCGCGCCTGCTCGGTCCGTACTGCCTCGCGCAGTTCGTCGTGGTGCTCGGTTTCGGCAGCCACTTCCTCGCGGTCGAGCCGGCGCTCGGCCGGCAGGCGGCGCTCGCCTATTTCGGGGCCGTCGCCGCCTCGCTGTGGATCATCGGCGGCCTCGCCGAAGGCCGGGGCGGCTTCGTGCGGCTCGAGGCGCTGCGCCTCGTGCTGCTCGCGGCGCTCGCATTCGTCCTCGGCCCGACAGCCGGGGCCGCGCTCGCGGTCGCCGGCTGCGTCGCGATGGCAGTTTGGCTGTACTTCGCCGGCCGGGCACTGCCGGTGGCCGCCGGTGCCCCAGGCCGTTCGCCCCGCGCTGCTGGGTGACTTCGCCGGCCTTTGCGGGGCTCGACGCCGAGCGCGCCGTCGGCGCGCCAATCGAGCATCCCCGCCGTGCAGGGAACGCGTTGACGGAGTGGCGCGGGTATAGGATCGGCACGACGCGATCGGTGCGCAAGGACGCGCAATTACCGAATCCACGGTTGGCCCTGCTAATGTTGTCCGAATGACCAGTCTGGAGCGGAACGTGGGGCAGCAGGCGGCCCAACGCGGGCGTACCGGTGATCGGGATACCCGCGTGTGTGCCGAATTGGATCAGCTGAGAGCGAGTCTGGTTGCCGAGCGACGACCCATTTCATCGAGGACATAGGCGTGATCAAGAACGAGGCTAGCGGACGGACCGACGGCGGCATGGAGCACTTCGGCTATAAGGAGTCGCTCGATCGCAGCATTGGGGCGTTCGGCAGCTTCGCGGCGGGCGTCAGCTACATCTCGATTCTCACCGGCACCTTCCAGCTGTTCTACTTTGGCTTCGGCACCGCCGGACCGGCCTATCTGTGGTCCTGGCCAGTGGTACTCATCGGTCAGCTGGCAGTCGCGCTGTGCTTCATGGAGTTGGCCGCCAAATACCCGATCGCCGGATCGGTCTATAACTGGTCCAAGCTACTGGGAAGCCGGATCGTAGGCTGGTCTTCGGGCTGGCTGATGCTCACCGCGTCGATCGTCACCCTCTCGGCCGTGGTGCTTGCACTGCAACTCAACCTGCCGCGGCTGTGGAGCGGCTTTCAGATCATCGGCGACGGCAGTGGTACCTACGATTTCGCCACCAACGCCGTGGTTCTCGGTACGGTCCTGATCGTGATCACCACCGTCATCAATGCGCTCGGAGTGAGGTTGATGGCGATGATCAACAGCGCGGGCGTCTTCATCGAGCTGATTGCCGCCTGTCTCATTGTGATCATCCTGGCTCTCCACACCACGCGCGGCCCCGAGGTGTTTTTCTCGACTCACGGCTACGGTGCCGGCCAGAGCGGGGGCTATCTGGGCGCTTTCCTCGTCGCGTCGCTAGCCTCCGGATACGTGATGTACGGTTTCGACACCGCCAGTTCACTGGGTGAGGAGACGTTGGAGCCTCGACGCACTGCGCCCCAGGCCATTCTGCGGGCCATTCTGGCGTCGTTCGTCATTGGCGGTGGAATCCTGGTGTTCGCGGTCATGTCGGCCCCCAATCTGGATGATCCGATGATCGGTAGCAGCAGCGGCGGCTTGCAATACATCGTCGAGCAAGTGATGTGGGGCCCGCTCGGCAAGATCTTTCTGGTGTGCATCGTAGTCGCGGTGACGGTGTGCTCGCTGGCCGTGCACACCGCGGCCATCCGGTTGACCTTCGCTATGGCGCGCGACAACGCACTGCCGTTCGGGGAGCGGCTCGCGCACGTGAATCCCGATACCCAGACACCTATTGTTCCTGCCATCGTGATCGGGCTGATCGCCGAACTGATCTTGGTCGTCAACATCGGGCAACCGAAGATCTTCACGGTGCTGACGTCAATCGCCATCATCATGATCTACCTGGCGTACTTGATGGTGACGGGCCCACTGTTGAAGAAACGGCTGCAAGGGCAGTGGCCTCCCGCAGATCTCGCGGCCGGTGGCTACTTCACCATGGGTAAGTGGGGGATGCTCGTCAACATCGTTGCGGTGCTATGGGGCGCGGGGATGGCGCTCAATTTGGCCTGGCCGCGCGAAGCCGTCTACGGCCTACCCTGGTACAACACCTGGGGTGCATTCGTGTACATCGCCGTGATTCTCGGCGCAGGTCTGGGTTGGTACGCAGTCAAAGGCCGCCATCACATCGGCACGCTGGCGTCGCACGCGGTGACCACAAAGACTGATGCGCCGCAAGCGGAGGTTTGACGCAACATTCGGTGGCGCCATCGCCCGCCGCGGATCGGCGCGTTGTCGGGTAGGCTAGGCAGCCAGGGCGTCGTCCGCAGCCCCGCTCGCAGCGCGAGCGGAGCTGCCGGTCGGCGCGAGGAGACCTGCGCACCATGACCGACTACACCTTCGCGTTCGAGACCTCGACCACCCATCCCGGATTCCTCAAGGCGCCGCCGCTCGCCGTGCGGCCCGACGCGAGCCTGGTCGTCGCCGGCATCCCGTGGGACGGCTCGGTCACCAACCGCCCCGGCGCGCGCTTCGGCCCGTACCAGATCCGCCGCGCGAGTCACATGCTCTGCGACGGCATTCATCCGCTGTGGGGCGTCTCGCCGCTCGAGCGCCTCGCCGACGTAGGCGACCTCACTTTCCCGAACACCTCGCTGACCGCGATGCGCGCGGCGCTCGAGCCGCAGGCCGCGCGCCTCGTCGCCGCGCACCACATGGCGTGGCTCGGCGGCGATCACTCGGTGACGCTGCCGCTACTGCGGGTGTACCGCGCGCACTTCGGCCGGCCACTCGCGCTCGTGCACTTCGACGCGCACTGCGACACCTGGCCGGACCATTTCGGCGAGCCCTCGGGGCACGGCACGTGGGTGCACGAGGCGTTCCAGGAAGGGTTGGTCGAGCCGGCGCTGACCGTCCAGTTCGGCATCCGTTCGGCCGCGAGCCCGGACATCAGCCGGTACGTTGCCGATCGTGGCGGTTTGATCTACACGGCACGGGACCTGCGCGGACTCGAGAGTCCGGCGCAGCTCGCCGCGGTGGTGCAGGCCGTGCGCGAGCGGCTGGCGCGGGCGGGCTATCCGCCCACCTACCTGTCACTGGACATCGACTGCCTGGATCCGGCCTTCGCGCCGGGCACCGGCACGCCGGAGCCGGGCGGCCTTAGTTCGGGGCAGGTGCTGACGCTGCTCGAGGACCTCGCCGACCTCAACTGGGTCGGCATGGACCTGTGCGAGGTGGCCCCGGCCTACGACCATGCGGAGCTGACCAGCAACGCCGCCGCGAACTTCGTCTGGACATACCTGTGCGGCCGCGTGCGCCGCGCCTGACCACCGACAGCCGGCGTCAGACGTTCGAGTCGGCGAACGAGGACTTGCGGCGCGTCATGTAGTCGATGAGTTCCTCGTCGATCGCTGGGTCGAGCGGCGGCGGCTCGTACTCGGCGAGCTGGCGCTTCCAGAGGCCGTTGGCGCGCTTCGCCATGTCCGGTGCGCCCTCGGCCTCCCACTGCTCGAAGCTGTTGTTGTCGGCGAGCGAGGAGCGGTAGAACGCGTTTTCGAAGTTCGCCTGCGTGTGCGCGCAGCCGAGGAAGTGCTTGCCGGGGCCGACCTCGCGGATCGCGTCCATCGCCTGGCCGTTCTCCGACATGTCGACGCCCGCGAGGAAGGTCTGCATCATGCCGGCCTGGTCGACGTCCATCATGAACTTCTCGTAGCCCATCGCGAGGCCGCCCTCGAGCCAGCCGGCCGTGTGCAGCACGAAGTTGACGCCGGCGAGGCAGGTCGGCAGCAGCGTGTTCGCCGACTCGTAGGCCGCCTGCGCGTCGGGGATCTTCGAGGCGCACAGGCCGCCGCCGGAGCGGAACGGCACGCCGAGCCGGCGGGCGAGGGCTGCCATCACGTAGAGCACGAGCGCGGGCTCTGGCGTGCCGAAGGTCGGCGCGCCGGACTGCATCGAGATCGACGAGGCGAAGCTGCCGAAGATCACCGGCGCGCCCGGGTTGACGAGCTGCGCGAACGCCATACCGGCGAGCGATTCGGCAAGCGTCTGCGCGGCGGTGCCGGCCACCGTCACCGGCGACATCGCGCCGGCGAGGATGAACGGTGTCACGATCGTCGCCTGGTTGTTGCGCGCGTAAACCTTGAGAGCGCCGAGCATGGTCGCGTCGAAGGTCATCGGCGAGTTGGCGTTGATGAGGCTGACGATGACGGTCTTCGGCCGGCCGGTCGCCGGGTCCAGGTAGTCCGGGCCGAAGACGATCTTGGCCATCTCGACCGTGTCTTCGGCGCGCTCCGGCGCGGTCACCGAGCCCATGAACGGCTTGTCGCTGTACTTGATGTGGCTGTAGACCATGTCGAAGTGCCGCTTGTTGACCGGCAGGTCGACCGGCTCGCAGATCGTGCCGCCGGAGTGGTGCAGGGACGGCGCCATGTAGGCGAGCTTGACGAAGTTGCGGAAGTCCTCGATGCGCGCGTAGCGGCGGCCGTCGTCGAGGCTGCGGATGAACGGCGAGCCGTAGGCCGGCGCGAACACGGTGCGCGGCCCGCCGATGACGACGCTGCGCGCCGGATTGCGCGCATGCTGCACGAACTCGCGCGGCGCGCTCTGCTGCACGAGCGAGCGGCACAGGCCGCGCGGGAAACGCACCCGTTCGCCCTTGACGTCGGCGCCGGCCGCCGTCCAGATCGCAAGCGCCTCGGCATCGTCGCGGAAGTCGATGCCGACCTCGGCGAGGATCGTCTCGGCGTTGCGCTCGATGATCGCGAGGCCCTCCTCGCCGAGGACCTCGTAGTAGGGCAGCGCCCGTGTGATGTACGGAATCGTGACGGCCGAGCGCGCGGCACGCGCCGCGCGCTTCGCTTCGCGCCCGCCGCCGCGGCTGCGCCGCGCCTGACTGGCCTGCTGGTCATCCATAGGGGCTCGCTCTCCTGCCGACAGATTTCAGTATGGTCACGCGCCCCGCGCCGGGCTGATCAGTTTGCGGCATTGGCTTGCTTGGCCGCGCCATCCGCCCCGGCGAGCGCCCGAATTACGTCGCTCGGACCGCAGACGCCGCAGAACGCGCCGCCCTCGGTCAGCAGTACCGGGTGGCCGGTCTGGCGCAGCAACTGGATCAGCCATTTGAGCGGCGCGTCGACCGGTGCCACCGCCACGGCGGGCGCCGCCGGCAGCGGCCCGCCCGACTCGCCGACCGCGGCGAGCGGCAACTGCGCGCCGGCCGCGAGCACCGTGGCCGGCTCGCCGGCGGTGCCGAGCACCAGCCGGTAGCGGCCGTCGGCGTCCAGCCAGACCGCCCCGTCTTGCTCCCACAGCACGCCGCGGCCGGCCATCACCATCCGGCCGGTCAGTACGCCGAGCGGGTTCATGTGCTGTACGAACTCCGCGACGTAGGCATTGGCGGGTCTGAGCACGATGTCCTCTGCAGCGCCCGTCTGGACGATGCGGCCGCCCTCGAGGACCGAGATCTGGTCGCCGAGCTTCAGCGCCTCGTCGAGGTCGTGGGTCACGAACAGGATCGTCTTCTTGACCCGCTCCTGCAGCTGCACGAGCTCATCCTGCAGCTTGGTGCGGATCAGCGGATCGAGCGCCGAGAACGGCTCGTCCATCAAGAGGATGTCGGCGTCGGTCGCGAAGGCGCGCGCGAGGCCGACGCGCTGCTGCATGCCGCCGGACAGCTCGCTGACGTAGCGGTCGGCCCATTGCGACAACCCCACGAGCTCGAGTTTCTCGTCGACCGTGCGGCGGCGCGCCGCGGCCGGCTCGCCTCTGAGCTCGAGCCCGAAACCGACGTTGTCGCGAACCGTGCGCCACGGCAGCAGGCCGAACTGCTGGAACATCATTGCCACGCAGCTGCGCCTGAGGCGCCTGAGCGTCGCCGCGTCGCAGCTCGCGACGTCGACGACCTCGCGGCCGTCGTGCAGCAGCACCTTGCCGCGCGTCACCGCGTTCAGGCGGTTGGCGGCCCGCAGTAGCGTCGACTTGCCGGAGCCCGACAGGCCCATCAGCACCGAGATGTGGCCGCGCTCGACCGCGAGGCTCGCGTCGGCGACGCCGAGCACGACGCCGTTCTGGGTGGCGATCTCGCTGCGGGTGCGACCGGCGTCGAGTGCCGCGAGCGCGGCCTTGATGCGTGCATCACCCGCGCGGCCGAGTTCGCGCGCGAACAGTATGTCGACGTGCTGGAATTCGAGCGCGGCGCTCACTTCTGTTCTCCGTCGTCGGCAGGCCGCGCGATGCGGTCGAGGATGATGGCCAGCAGCACGATCGCGATGCCGGCCTCGAAGCCCATGCCGACCTGCACCGTGTTGAGCGCGCGCACGACCGGCACGCCGAGGCCGCCGGCGCCGACCAGCGCGGCGATCACGACCATCGACAGGCTGAGCATGATGCACTGGGTGATGCCGGTGACGATCGTCGGCGCCGCGCTCGGTAGCTCGACCTTGAGGAGCAGCTGCAGGCGCGTCGCGCCGAAGGCCTCGCCGGCCTCGGTGAGCGCCTTCGGCACCGACGAGATGCCGAGGTGCGTGAGGCGGATCGGCGCCGGCAGCGCGAAAATGATTGTCGAGAGGAGGCCCGGCACGACGCCGAGACCGAACAGCACCAGCGTCGGCGTCAGGTAGACGAAGGTCGGCAGCGTCTGCATCAGGTCGAGCACCGGGCGCATCACGGCGTACAGGCGCGGGTGCCGCGCCGCGAGGATGCCGAGCGGCACGCCGATGGCGGTCGACACCGACGCGGCGACGAGCACGAGCGTGGTCGTCTCGAGCGTCGCGGCCCAGTAGCCCTGGTTGACGATGAACAGCAGCGCCAAAGCGACGAACAGCGCGACCTTCCACGAGCGCCGGATCCACAGCGCGAGCAGCGCCACCGCCGCAATCACCAACGGCGCCGGCGTCGCCTCCAGCAGCGTCTGCACGAGGCCGGTGCTCGTGCGCACCGCGGTCGAGATGCCGTCGAAAAACCCGGTGCCGTGGCGTTTGACGTACTCGACGGCAACGGTCACGGTGTCGCCGACCGGGATCTTGTGGGTCATCACCCAGGACTCGAACGCCGCGACCGGCTGGCGGCTCGTCTGCGCGGCGAGGATGCCGGCGGCCGGGGTACCGTCGAAGGCGGTTACCCCCTCGAGCCACGGCGCGACCGCGTCGGCGTGCGCCGCGATCCAGGCGGCGGCGGCGGCGTCCGGCGCCTCGTGGCGGTCGAGGATCCGCGCCTCGAGTTCGCTGAGCCCGTCCACCGTCAGCTTGAAATTCTTCAGCAGCCGGCCGACGTTGGGGCAGTCGGTGACGTAGCCGGCGCGGGTGTTGGTGTAGATCGCAGCGCCGCCGAAGTTCGGGCCGAACGTATCGTCGCCGCCGGTGAGGTACTTGAGGCTGAAGCGCATGTTCATCGGGTGCGGCGCCCAGGCGAGGAACACGATCGGCTCGTGAAAGCGCACGGCCCGCTCGACCTCGGACAGCATGCCCTGCTCGCTCGACTCGACGAGCTTGAAGCCGCCGAGTCCGAAGCGGTTCTCCTCGATGATCTTGAGAACGAGCCGGTTACCGTCGTTGGCCGGCTCGATACCGTAGATCGTGTGCTTGAGCGACGCGGCGAAGCGACCGATATCGGCGAAGTCCTTGAGCCCGGCTTCCCAGGTGTAGTCCGGCACCGCGAGCGTGTACTTGGCGCCCTCGAGGTTCGCGCCGATCACGTCGACGGAGTGGTCGTCGACGTACGGCTTGCGGTCGCCCCCCTGCGCCGGCATCCAGTTGCCCAGGAAGATGTCGAGGTCGCGGTTCTTGAGCGAGGCGTAGGTGACCGGTAGCGACAGCACCGTGATCGCCGGCTGGTAGCCAAGCTCGCGGACCAGGTGGCCGAACAACGCCGTGGTCGCCGTGGTGTCGGTCCAGCCGATGTCGGCGAGCCGCACGGCGCGGCAGGCCGGCCCGTCCGCCGCCGCCGCGCCTACGGCGGGGACGAGCGCGGCCGATAGCCATAGCGCCGCGAGCAGGCGAGATGCGCCGCGGACGAGTGTGCTGCGGCGCAGCGGCGCGACTCTCAGCGCGTGCTCCCTTGACCCCGTTGATGCCGGGTCGGCATCATTCCCCCGGAGTCGACTGAATAGCTGTTCAATCGCCTTGCTGTCAAGGGCGGTGAAATCAGCTAAGTTTTTGATAAACAAGTCTCGGGGCCTCAAGGTTCGAATCTCGGCCGCCCGCGTTCCAGTGCCGCAGCTGCGTCCTGGCGCGACGGGGACGGTCCGCAGGGAGCAGCACGCTGAACACGCAGTCAAACGATGGCGGCGCCGGTGATCCGGATGGCGTGCGCGCCGCGCCCGCCGAGCGCCTCGAGGAAGACCGCCGCGAGCAGCTGATCGAGGTCGCGCTCGATTGTCTCGCCGAACTCGGCTTCGTGGGAAGCACGCTCGCGCAGATAGCCGGCCGCGCCGGCGTCTCGCCCGGCCTGATCGCGCACTATTTCGGCGACAAGGACGGCCTGCTCGAAGCGGCGTTCCGACACCTGAGCCGGCAGGTGCACTTCAACGTGCGCGCCAAGCTCAGGCTCGCGCACACGCCGCGCGGCCGCGTGCAGGCGATCATCGACGCCAACCTCGGGCCGGAGGAGTTCAACCAGCGCAGCGGCAACGCCTGGCTCGCGTTCTGGGGCCAGCTGCTGCATGTCGAGCGTCTGAAGCGCGTGCAGACCGCCTACCAGCGGCGGATGCTGTCGAACCTGCGTCACGCGCTGCGGCAGCTGCTGCCCGACGACGAGGCGACGACGCTCGCGGCGATGATCGCGGCGATGATCGACGGCGTGTGGCTGCGGGCGGCGCTGTCGAACTGGCGCGAGGCGGACAGCGAGGGGGCGCGGGCGCTGTTAACGGCGTTCGTCGAGGGGCGCCTCAAGGAGCGGGCGCTCGCGCCGCGCGCGAATCCGGTCGCCGGGCAGCCGGTCGCCGCCGCGGGCGCGCGGCCCGGCCATTTCCGCACCATCAATCCCGCGACCGGAGCGACGCTCGCCGAGATCCGCATCGACGGGCCCGAGGAAGTGGAGGCCGCCTATAAGGCGGCGGCCGCGGCGCAGCGTCGCTGGGCGACGATGACGGGCGCGGAGCGCGGCCGCATCCTCCGGCGCGCCGCCGATCTGCTGCGCGCGCGCAACGGCGCCCTCGCCGAGCTCGAGACGCGCGACACCGGCAAGCCGATCCAGGAGACGAGCGTCGTCGACGTGATGTCGGGCGCGGACTGCCTCGAGTACTACGCCGGCGTCGCCGCGACGATCGCCGGCGAGCACCTCGACCTCGGCCCGGCCGCCTTCGGCTACACGCGGCGCGAGCCGCTCGGCGTCGTCGCCGGCATCGGCGCCTGGAACTACCCGCTGCAGATCGCCTGCTGGAAGTCGGCGCCGGCGCTCGCCTGCGGCAACGCGATGCTGTTCAAGCCGGCCGAGCTCACGCCGCTGACGGCCATCGAACTCGCCAAGATCTACGCCGAGGCGGGGCTGCCGGCCGGCGTCTTCCAGGTGGTGCAGGGCTTCGCCGACACCGGCCGGCTGCTGACGCGCCATCCCGGCATCCGCAAGGTGTCGCTGACCGGCGAGGTCGGTACCGGCAAGGCGGTGATGAGCGACGCCTCGGCCACGCTCAAGTACGTCACGCTCGAGCTCGGCGGCAAGTCGCCGCTGATCGTGTTCGACGACGCCAAGCTCGATAATGCGGTCGGCGGCGCGCTGCTCGCCAACTTCTACTCGGCCGGCGAGGTGTGCTCGAACGGCACGCGCGTGTTCGTCCACCGCCGCGTCAAGGCGGCGTTCCTCGAGCGCCTCAAGGCACGGGTCGAGGCGATGCGGGTCGGGGACCCGCTGGACCCGCGCACCCAGGTCGGCGCGCTGATCTCCGAGGCGCACATGGAGAAGGTGCTCGGCTACATCGCCCGCGGCCGCAGCGAGGGCGCGCGCGTGCTGGTTGGCGGCCATCGCGTCACGAGCGGTGATCTCGCCAGCGGCTTCTTCGTCGCGCCGACGGTGTTCGACGGCTGCCACGACGACATGGCCGTGGTGCGCGAGGAAATCTTCGGGCCGGTGATGACCGTGCTCGAGTTCGACGACGAGGACGAGGTCGTGGCGCGGGCCAACGCGACCGACTTCGGGCTCGCGGCCGGCGTGTTCACCAACGACCTGACGCGCGCGCACCGGGTGATCGCGCGGCTCGAGGCCGGCACGTGCTGGATCAACCACTACAACGTGACGCCGATCGAGCTGCCGTTCGGCGGCTACAAGCGCTCCGGCCTCGGCCGTGAGAACGGCCGCGCGGCGATCGAGCACTACACTCAGCTGAAGAGCGTCTACGTGGCGCTCGGCGACGTCGAGTCCCCGTACTGAGCGGGACCGGCTGGTGGGCGGCAACCATGCTCGCCGAGAAGGCCGCCGATCACATCGTAGGCAAGTCGTTGCTGCCGGCCGCGGCGGCGCCGTTCTACGAGGCCTCCCACCGGCGCACCCGCCAGCGCTGAGCGTGGCTCCGCCGTCAGCCCTCGACCTCGAGGCCGACGTCAGCCGCGGCGGCGCGACGGATCTCGGCGGGGATGTCCATCGAGCGGCACGCCAGCACGTAGACGATTGTCGACACCGGCAGGCCGACCAGCATCGCGAGGTCCGCGCCGCCGAGCGCGCGCGCGACCGGGCCGGTGTAGATGCCGGTGCTGAAGAACGGGATCATCGAGACGAATCCGACTCCGTAGGCGGTCAGGCCGCGCCAGTTCCAGCGCCCGTACAGCCCGTGCGGATTGAAGATCTCGCGCACCGAATAGTGGCCGCGGCGCACGTAGTAGAAGTCGACCAGGTTGATCGCCGTCCACGGCGTGAACAGGTACAGCAGGATCGACAGGAACTCGCCGAAGTCGTGCGCGAAGTCGCGCGAGGCGGTGAGCGCGATGGCGCAGGCGACGATGAGGCAGGCCACGATCGTCGCGATGCGCTTGGCGAGCGTCGCCCGAATCGGCTTCAGCGAGTCGGCGACGCTGAGCAGAGTCAGCGAGGCGCCGTAGAAGTTCAGCGTCGTGATGGTAACGAGACCGAACAGCGAGGCGATCAGCAGTGGCTCGC
The DNA here is from genome assembly GCA_963727685.1 of uncultured Pseudomonadota bacterium. Classification (GTDB taxonomy): domain Bacteria; phylum Pseudomonadota; class Gammaproteobacteria; order Steroidobacterales; family Steroidobacteraceae; genus CAIKZZ01. The sequence continues at coordinate 46,120 of CAVSGY010000009.1, read as the reverse complement.
CGGATCCAGGCAGCATCGAGTTCGCGGCCGCCCGCAGCGCCGGCGTGAGCTCGAGCTTCGGAAAGAGCGCGCCGGCGACCGTGCCGACCAGCATCGTCCACGTGCCGCCGATGAACGCACCGAGGTAGGTCCACCAGAATGACGCCGCGACGCCGACGTTCCTCGGCAGGTAGCGCGAGTAGTCCGAGACGTAGATCGACCAGGAGATCTGGTAGGCAGCCGCGGCGAACAGCTGCGTCAGGAACGGCACCAGCCGGAAGTCGCCAAGGTCGAGCTGCGCCGCCGGGAAGTGAACGCTCGCGACCGCGACCGTCATGACCGCGAGGCCGGCGATCAGGATCACGGTCAGTACCTGCTGCGCGCGGTGGATCCAGTCGTAGCCGAAGATCGCGAGCACGGCCGCCAGCACGCCGACGACTGGCATCGTCAGCCGCGGGTCGGTGCGGTACAGCGTCTCGAGCGTGTCGGCCGCGAGCACCTGGTTGAAGGCGTTGAAGCCGACGTAGGTCACGAGCGCCACGCCCCAGACCAGCAGCGCGCCGACGTAGCCGAACTGCGGCCGCGACTGGATCATCTGCGGCAGGCCGAGCTGCGGGCCCTGGGTCGAGTGGAAGGCCATGAAGAAGGTGCCGAAGGCGCTGCCGACCGTCACGGCGATCGCCATCCAGGCGAGGTTGCCGCCCATCGCGACGCCGACGAAGCCGGTCGCGACGGTGGCGAGGTGCGCATCCCCCATGAACCAGGTCGGCCAGAGGTGCCAGACCTTGCCGTGGCGCTCGGCGAGCGGCACGTAGTCGATCGAGCGCTTTTCGATCAGCGACCGCTCAGCCATGGTGATCTCCGGCGCGGTTGACCGGCGGGGGGGTGCTGCGCATGTTCGCCCAAGAATACACGTCCGGCGCGGCACCGGGGCCGGCGCGGCCCGGCCCCGACGCCCGCCGCGAGCGGCGCAGGGCGGTGCGCTCGGACAGCCGAGCGCACCGTGCCCGTTCCCTGCGGGCCGATCTCGCGTTCAGCGTCGCGGGATCGCGGCCTCAGAACTTGTAGCTGAAGTTGACGCCGAGCACCCGCGGCCGGAGCGGCGTCTGTGCGACGATGAACTGATCGGTACTGGTGAACACCGCGGCGTTCGAGTTGTTGAGGTTCTCGCCGAACACCGAGGCGGTCCATGCATCCTTGCTGACGCCGAGCGAGGCGTCGTAGGTCGTATATGCCGGGTCCTCGAAGCGCAAGCGTCCGGTCGAGATCGCCCCGGCCTCGGCCAGCGTCGGGTTCGAGCCCGCTTGCGTGAACGAATGGCCGGTGTGGACCGCGCCGGCCTGCACGAACGCGCCGAGGTCGCCGACGCTCCAGTCGTAGCGCGCCCGCAGGCTGAACTGGATCGGCGGCGAGTTGGCGGTCGGCGAGCCAACCGGGCCGAACGGGTTCGAGATCGGGCTGCAGAGGCCCGTGTAGTAGGTTCCGCCGCAGCTCTGCGTGATCGGCTTGCCGTAGTTCGCGGTGTCGGCTGGATTGTTGTTGAGCAGCACCGGCGAGTTCGTCTGCTCGCTGTGGTTCCACGAGGCCGCGCCTTGCAGCATCAGCCCGCGCATCGGCTTGGCCACCACCGATGTTTCGAGACCCTTTAGCAGGAAGTCCTGGCCGTTGGTGTCGTAGAAGACGTTGCCGACGAGGCCGGGGTCGAAGAACGCGACCTGGACGTTGTCCCAGTTCTCCCGGTAGAAGGCGCCGTTCCACTGCAGCCGGTGGTTGAAGAACTCGGCCTTCCAGCCGATCTCATTGTTGGTCAGCTTGTCCGACGTGTAGGACGACGGCAGGATGTACTGCGCCTGCTGGTCGGGGCCGAACGCGTGCGACGTGCCGCCGTTCTGGTTGAAGCCGCCCGGCCGGAAGCCCTGCGACCACGTGTAGTACAGCATCAGGTCCGGCATGACGTGCCAGGTGAGGTTGCCACGGCTCTTGAAGCCGGACTCGGAGTCACTGAGGTTCTGCTCCTGCAGATGGTAGTTGTCGTTGAGGCAGCCGGTCGCCGACACCCCCTGCTGGTAGCAGTAGAAGCTGCCGCCGACGCTGCCCTGGAATGAGTTGTCGAACTTGAAGTGGCGCGTGCCGACGGTCGCGGTCAGCACCTTCGGGATCAGGTCGTAGTCGATGGAGAGGAAGAACGCCGTCTGCTTGGTCTCCCGGACGTCGTCCTGGTAGAACGAGCTGTTCGAGTCGCGGACGCCGGGGTTGACGACCGTCGCGTTGGGGTCGGTGCCGATGTTGGAGAAGCAGCCGGTGTTGCCCGGATCCGTGCCCGGCGTGCCGCTCGAGGTGCACGACGGGACGTTCTTGTAGCGCCAGTCCGACTGGTCGTACAGCTTGTTGTCCTCGAGGTACACGCCGACGATGCCGCGCAGGCGCCAGTCGTCCGGCGTGCTCAGGCGGATCTCGTTCTGCAGGTGCTCGTTGCGCTCGACCGAGCGCCAGATCGCGCTCGGCGAGAAACAGGTCGACGGGTAATTCAGGGGGCCGGCCGTCGGGCCGTAGCACTGGTAGTAGTCGGCGTACACGCCGCGCGAGTAGTTGGTGTAGTCGCTGACCTGCTCGACCTTGCGCACCAGGTAGCCACCGGTATAGACGGCCTTGAGGGCGCCGATCTTGCCGTTCACGGTCCACGAGGTGTTCTCGAACTGGTCCTTGTCGTAGGACGGGTTGAACAGCGTGACCTGAAGCGGCGCCAGCGCCGCGCCGTCGGAGGCGTTCGGCTGCTGGTAGAACACGCCCTGCGTGTTCAGCGTCTGGTAGGTCTGCGCGAGCAGCACGTCCCAGTCGTCGTTGATCTGGTACAGCAGCTCGGCGCGCCCACCCTGGTAAGTCGCCGGGTTGATCGCATTGCCCGCGACCTGGTAATTGTTGAGCGTCGGGCTGCCGGGCGGCACGCACCACGAGCCCCCGATCTGAGGCGGAGCCACGCCAGGCGGCTTGCCGTTCGGACACGCGCCGTTCACAGCCGGAAAATTCGCGTAGTGGATGCCGATATCGGTGTTCGCCCGGGTGAACGTCGCCGGCACGTTGTCGATGTAGCCGCCGCGGCGGTCGTTGTACAGCACAATGCGCACGGCCATCGTGTCGGTGATCAGCGGCAGGTTCAGCACCGCGGTCACGTCGCTGTTCGGGTCGCCGTGCGCGGTCGTGCCGTAGCCCGCTTTGACGCTGCCCTCGGTGACGTTGAGCTTCGGCGCGTTGGTGATGTAGCGGATGACGCCGGCCTCGGCGCCGGAACCGAACAGCGTGCCCTGCGGGCCCTCCAGCACCTCGATGCGATTGAGGTCGGCCGCGTAGATGTCGAGGTTGCGGCCCGGCAGCTGGCCGGACTGGTTGTCGAGGTAGACGGCGACGTTCGGCCACACGGCCGTCGAGCCGCTGCCCTGGCTGGGCTGTGCGCCGGCACTGAGGCCGCGCATGAAGATCTCGTTCTGGCCAGGGCCATTGTTGGCCGACGACACGTTCGGCAGGTACTTGATGTAATCGTCGAACGTCGAGATGTTGAGTTCGGCGAGCGCCGTCGATGTGAAGGCCTGCATCGAGATCGGCACGTCCTGCATGCTCTCGGAGCGGCGCGTGGCCGTGACGATGATCTCGCCGAGCGAGTCGGGGCTGGCGTCGTTACTGGCGCCTGGCGTGGCCGCGGTCGAGCCGACCGACGCGCCTCCGAGGATGGCTGCGATGGCGTAGGAGAGCTTCGGCGTGACTGAATGATCCCGCGACCTGACGATCCCCATTGCAGCTCCCCTTCGCTTTAGAATTAATTTGGTCGAGTGGCGCCTGGCGGCGCCGCGGCATTCTATTGAATGCGCGGTCAATACCGCCGCCTCAGGCGCTCGATTCCAGTTTGTCGCAACGACGTGTTGGAAGCAAGAACCCCACGGATACGCCCCTGCCACCTATCAAAACAAGACACTAGCTTACGGCGGCGGCGCGCACGCTCCATCTGTACGCGCCACGCAACACACTTGAACGCGCGTTCAGCCGTCGCCGGTGCGCGCCCTACTGCGCGGTCATGCTGCGCTGCGATGTGATCCAGGCTTGCACCTTCTGTTCGAGCACGTCGAGCGGCACGGCGCCGTTGGCGAGCACCGCGTCGTGAAATGCCCGCACGTCGAAGTTCGCGCCGAGTGTCCGCTCGGCGGTGGCACGCAGTTCCAGGATCTTGAGCTGGCCGATCTTGTAGGCGAGCGCCTGTCCGGGCCAGCCGATGTAGCGGTCGATCTCGTTGACGATGTCGGTCTCGGTCTTGGCGGCGTTGTCCTTGAAATAGTCGATCGCCTGCTGGCGCGTCCAGTGCTCGGCGTGGATGCCGGTGTCGACGACGAGCCGGACCGCGCGCCACATGTCGTAGGTCAGCTGGCCGAAGCGCGAATACGGGTCCTTGTAGAGGCCAATGTCGTAGCCGAGTCGCTCGGCGTACAGGCCCCAGCCTTCGACGAAGGCCGTGTAGCCGGCCATGCGCCGGAACGCCGGCAGTTCGCCGAGTTCCTGGGCGATCGCGATCTGCAGGTGGTGCCCCGGCACCGACTCGTGCGAGGTGAGCACCTCGATCTCGTACTTCGGCCGCACCTCGGGGCGGTATAGGTTGACGTAGAAGTAGCCGGCACGGCGGCCGTCGGCCGACGGCCCGCTGTAGTAGGCGGTCGTCGTGTTCGGCGCGGACGTTGCCGGGATCGGCCGAACGCCGAACGGCGTGCGGTACAGGTGACCAAACAGCTTCGGCAGCTCCGGCTCAATCTGCTTGGCGGTGACGACGTAGGCGCGGTAGAGCTCGTCCGGGGTCCCGTAGTAGAACTGCGGGTCGGTGCGCAGCTTCTCGAAGAATTCCTGCAGCGTGCCCTTGAAGCCGACCTCGTCCATCACCTTCTGCATCGCAGCGCGGTTGCGCGCCACTTCCTTCAGGCCGATCGCGTGGATCTCGGCGGCAGTGAGGCCGGTGGTTGTGTAGTGGCGGATGCGGTTGCGGTAGTAAGCGTCGCCGTCCGGGGTGTCCCAGATGCCGACCGTGGTGCGGCACGCCGGCAGGTACTGGTCGCGGAAGAACTGGTCGAAGCGCCGGTACGCCGGCACCACGGTGTTGGCAATCAGATCGCGCGCCGCGGCGCCGAGCCGCTCCCGCTCGGCGGCCGGGATCCGCTCCGGAAACTGCCGGAAGCGCTGGTAGAAGGGGCTGTCCTCGGGCTTGTCGACGAGCTGCATCGCGAGCTGCGGCACGACCCGTTCCATCAGGATCCGCGGCTGCGTGCGCCCGTCGCGCGCCGACTCACGCAGCAGCGCCGCGGTCTGCTCGAGGTGCGCGGGTAGCGTCGCGAGCCGCTTGAGCCAAGTCTCGTAGTCGGCGGCCGTCTCGAAGGGCATGACCTCGGCCAGCTCGTTCAGCGTCTGCACCCCGCCGCGCGCATCGATGCTGTAGGCCTCGGTGTGGAACGGCCAGGCGGCGATGCGCTCGTCGTACTTCAACTTGAAGAGGTCGTAGTTGAGCTGCTCGGCGGGCGGCAGCGCCGCGCGCGATATCTTGCCGAGGCGCGCGAGCGCCTCGCGGTCGTGGGCGTGGCCGCGCTCGAGGCCGGCGCGGCTCAGATCCGGCCAGCGATCGTTGAAGCGCGTATCGCCGTAGTAGGTCGCGGCGAGCGGGTTGTCGCGCAGGTCCTGCTCCCAGGCGCTGTCGAACAACTGGTGCAGCGCGGCGGTGGGCGCGCTCCCCGGGGCGGCCGTCGCGGCTCCGGGCCCGAGCAGCCCGAGCAGTGCGGCGAACAGGACGAGCGAGTGACGGTCCACGGCGACTCCGGGGCGGCGGGCGGGGCGGCGATTATTGCGCGCGCCGGGCCGGCTGCATATTTTTGTTGGGCGTCGCGCCCGCCGGCCGCTATGATGGCGACTTCGCGACAAGATCTGTCCGGAGAGACCGGGCCGCCGAGGGCGAGCAACTGCTCGCCGACGACGGCGCGGCGCCGAAGGCGCAACCCGCCCGGAAACGCTCAGGCACCAGTACGGCAGCATCTCGCGAACTCTGGAGAGCGGTCCGGCGCGGAAGCGCCCGACCCACCGAAGGGGTGCGGCGCGGCGCGAGCTACGCTTGATCTCTCAGGTCACAGGACAGAGGGGCGACAGGCGGTGGCCTGTCGCTCCTGCATTTGGGGTGACGGTCCGCCGGAAGCGTCCGCAGCGGAGACCGTGATGCCCCAGAAGACCCCCTTGCATGCGCGGCACGTCGAGCTCGGCGCGCGCCTCGTCGATTTCGGCGGCTGGGACATGCCGCTGCAGTACGGCTCGCAGCTCGAGGAGCACCACGCGGTGCGCCGCGACGCCGGCATGTTCGACGTCTCGCACATGCGGGCCGTCGATCTGGAGGGTGCGCGCAGCTGCGACTTCCTGCGCCGGCTGCTCGCCAACGACGTCGCGCGCCTCACGGTACCCGGCAAGGCGCTCTACAGCTGCATGCTCAACGAGACCGGCGGCGTCATCGACGACCTGATCGTCTACTTCCGCGGGCCGGGCCGGTACCGGCTCGTCGTCAACGCCGGCACCGCCGACAAGGACCTCGCCTGGATCGGCCGCCAGCTCGCCACGTTCGGCGTCTCGGTGCGACCGCGCGGCGACCTGGCGATGATCGCGGTGCAGGGCCCGACCGCGCGCGCCAAGGCCGTCGGCCTGCTGCCCGCCGCGGACGCGACCAAGGCGCTCGCGCTCGAGGCATTCTTCGGCACGAGCCTCGGCGTCCTCGACGGCACCGTGTTCGTGGCGCGCACCGGCTACACCGGCGAGGACGGCTTCGAGATCATGCTGCCGGCGGAACACGCGGTGTCGCTGTGGGACCGGCTGCTCGGTGCGGGCGTGCGCCCCTGCGGCCTCGGCGCGCGCGACACGCTGCGGCTCGAGGCCGGCATGAATCTGTACGGCAACGACATGGACGAGACCACGACGCCGCTCGAGTCCGGGCTCGCCTGGACGGTCGCGTTCAGCGCCGGCCGCGACTTCATCGGTCGCGGCGCGCTCGAGGCGCAGCGCGCGGCGGGTGTGCCGCGCAAGCTCGTCGGCCTGCTGCTCGAGGACAAGGGCATCCTGCGCAGCCACCAGAAGGTCTACGCGGCACCCGCGGGCGAGGGCGAGACCACGAGCGGCAGCTATTCGCCGACCCTCGAGCGCTCGATCGCGCTGGCGCGCGTGCCGGCCGCCGCGGGCGCCGCCGTCGAGGTCGACATCCGCGGCAAGCGCCTCAAAGCGCGCGTCGTTCGGCCGCCGTTCGTCCGCCATGGCCGGCCGCAGATCACGCTGTGAGCGCCGCGCGGCATCCGTCGAGCTATTCCCTTAACTGACACAGTGGCGAGGATTTCCCGATGAGCAACCACGTTCCAGCCGAGCTCCGCTACACGCAATCGCACGAGTGGGTCCGCAAGAACCCGGACGGCACGGTGACGATCGGCATCACCGACCATGCGCAGCACGCGCTCGGCGACCTCGTATTCGCGGAGACCCCGGAGGCCGGTCGCGCGGTCGCGGCCGGCGAGGCCTGCGCCGTCGTCGAGTCGGTCAAGGCGGCCTCCGACGTGTACGCCCCGATCGCCGGCACGGTCCTCGAGGGCAACGGCGGCCTCGCCGACGCCCCGGAAAAGATCAACACCGACCCGTACGGTGAGGGTTGGCTGTGGAAGCTCAAGCCCGCCGACGCCAAGGACCTCGAGCCGCTGCTTGATGCCGGCGGCTACGAGAAGTTCCTCGCCGCGACCGCCGAGTAGCCCCGGCCTCGGTTCAGACGCGCTCACCTGGAGAGATCATGGCCTTCATCCCGCACACGGACGACGACGTTCGGCAGATGCTTGCGACGATCGGCGTCGGACGCATCGAGGACCTGTTCGACGAGATCCCGCAGGCGCTGCGCGCCGGGCCGCTGACCGGCATTCCGCCGGCCGCGTCCGAGATGGAGATCGGCCGGCTGATGTCGGAGCGTGCCGCGCGCGACGGCCGCCCGCTCAACTTCATCGGTGCCGGCGCCTACGAGCACCACATCCCCGCGGCGGTCTGGGCGATCGTGACCCGCGGCGAGATCTACTCCGCCTACACGCCGTACCAGGCCGAGGCGAGCCAGGGCACGCTGCAGACGATCTACGAGTACCAGACGATGATCGCGAGCCTCACCGGCGATGGAGGTCTCGAACGCGTCGCTGTACGACGGCGCATCCGGGCTCGCCGAGGCGTGCCTGATGGCGGTGCGTGCGAACCGCCGCTCCAAGTCGCTGCGCGTCCTGCTGCCGAGGGCTGTCAATCCGACGTACCGCAAGTGCGTACAGGCCATCGCCGGCAACCAGAACCTGCGCTTCGAGGAGATCGGCTTCGACCCGACGTCGGGGCAGACCGCGTTCGACGCGGTCGAGCGCCACGCGGGCGAGGACATCACCGCGCTCGTGATCCAGCAGCCGAACTTCTTCGGCACGCTCGAGGACGTCGACCGCCTCACCGACTGGGGCCACAAGCACGGCGCGCTCGTGATCGCCGTCGTCAATCCGACCTCGCTCGCGCTGCTGAAGCCGCCGGGCGAGTGGGGCGAGCACGGCGTCGACATCGTGGTCGGCGAAGGCCAGCCGCTCGGCGTGCCGCTGGCGGCGGGCGGACCGTACTTCGGCTTCATGACGACGCGCATGGAGCACGTGCGGCAGATGCCGGGCCGCATCGTCGGTCGCACGCTCGACCTCGACGGCCGGCCGGGATTCACGCTGACGCTGCAGGCGCGCGAGCAGCACATCCGCCGCGGCAAGGCGACCTCGAACATCTGCACGAACCAGGGCCTGCTGATGAGCGCGGCGACGATCTACCTCGCGATCGTCGGTCCCGAGGGCCTGGAGCGGGTCGCGGCGGCGTCGATGGCGCGCACGGCCGAGCTGGTCGCGGCGCTGACGCAGATCAAGGGCGTGCGCGCAGGCGTTCGCGGCGCCGCGCTTCCACGAGGCGCTGCTGCAGCTCGACCGCCCCGTGGCCCCGGTGCTCGAGGAGCTCGCGCGCCGCGGCATCGCCGGCGGCTGCGACACCTCGGCGGACTACCCGGAACTCGGCGACGCGCTGCTCGTCTGCGCCACCGAGACGAAGACCAGCGGCGACATCGCGACCTACGCGTCGGCGCTGCGCGCGGCGTTCGGCGCCGCGCGCGCGGCCTGAGGAGGACAGCTCGATGACTGACACAAACCTGACCGCCGCGCCGCGCGAGCCGACGATCTTCGAACTGTCGCGCACCGGACGCTCCGCGACCGCGCAGATGCCGCCGCCGATGACGGCGCGACGTGCCGGCCGAGCTGCGCCGGCGCCGCCGGCCGCTGTTGCCGGAGGTGTCGGAGCTGCAGGCAGTGCGGCACTACACGCGCCTGTCGCAGATGAACTTCTCGATCGACACGCAGTTCTATCCGCTCGGCTCGTGCACGATGAAGTACAACCCGCGCGGCTGTAACCAGTACGCGATGCTGCCGGAGTTCCTCGGCCGGCACCCGCTCGCGCCGGTGTCGCTCGGCCAGGGCGTGCTCGCATGCCTGTACGAGCTGCAGGAGATGCTCAAGGAGGTCACCGGCATGCAGGGCGTGTCGCTGACGCCGATGGCGGGCGCGCAGGGCGAGTTCGCCGGGGTGGCGATGATCCGCGCCTACCACCGCGCGCCGCGGCGACCTCGCGCGCAACGAGATCATCGTGCCGGAGGCCGCGCACGGCACGAACCCGGCCACGGCGTCGATGTGCGGCATGAAGGTCATCGAGATCCCGGTCAACGCCGCCGGCGACTGTCGATCTCGACGCGCTGCGCCAGGTCGTCGGCCCGAACACCGCCGGCATCATGCTGACGAACCCGTCGACGCTCGGCGTCTTCGAGCGGACCATCGCCGAGATCGCGACGCTCGTCCACGATGCCGGCGGGCTGCTCTACTACGACGGCGCCAACCTGAACGCGATCCTCGGCAAGGTCCGGCCCGGCGACATGGGCTTCGACGTCATCCACATGAACCTGCACAAGACGTTCTCGACGCCGCACGGCGGCGGCGGGCCCGGCGCCGGTGCGGTCGGCGTCGGCGCGCGGCTGCTGCCGTTCCTGCCGATCCCGATCGTCGGCCGCGACGGCGAGCACTACCGCTGGCTCGACGAGCGCGACCTGCCGGAATCGATCGGCCGGCTGTCGGCGTTCATGGGCAACGCCGGCGTGCTGCTGCGCGCCTACATCTACATGCGCATGGTCGGCCGCGAGGGCATGCAGCGCATCGGCGAGTTCGCGACGCTGAACGCCAACTACCTGCTGGCGCGGTTCCGGCAGGCGGGCTTCGAGCCGGCCTACCCGACGCGGCGCGCGACGCACGAGTTCATCCTGACGATGAAGCGCGAGGCGCGCGAGCAGGGTGCGACGGCGATGGATTTCGCCAAGCGACTGCTGGACTTCGGCTACCATGCGCCGACCACGTACTTCCCGCTGCTCGTGCCGGAGTGCCTGCTGATCGAGCCGACCGAGACCGAGGCGAAGGAGACGCTGGATGGCTTCGTCGAGGCGATGGTCGCGATCAAGCGCGAAGCAGCCGCGGACGCCGGCCAGCTCAAGGGGGCGCCGTACACGCTGCCGGTGCGGCGGCTCGACGACGTGCGGGCCGCCAAGCACCTCGACCTGACCTGGAAGCCCGCCGCATGAGTTCGTCGCAAGCCAGCAACGGCGCCGTTCGCCCCGGCGCGAAGCCGCGCGGCCTGGCGCGGCTGCTGAAGGCGTTTGGCAACACCTTCAAGGGCCTCGCCGGCTGCTGGCGCGAGGAGGCAGCATTCCGCCAGGAGTGCCTGCTCGCGGTGGCCGCGATCCCGGCAGGCCTGTGGTTCGGCGCGAACGGTGTCGAGCGGGCGCTGCTGATCGGCCCGATGCTGCTGATCCTGATCGTCGAGCTGCTCAACAGCGCGATCGAGACGGCGATCGACCGCATCGGCACCGAGCGCAACCCGCTGTCCGGCCTCGCCAAGGATCTCGGCTCGGCGGCCGTGTTCGTCTCGTTCGTGCTGCTCGCCGCCAACTGGGCGCTGGTGCTGCTCGGCCACTGAGCCGGCACCAGGGCCGGGCGCCACGTCACGCTCTCGAAGTCGCCGGTGGCGGTGCCTGCCGTCGGGCGGTATGGTGACCGCTTTGCGCGGAGGTCGGCCTCGATGACAGTGATGATCTGCGGCTCGCTCGCCTACGACACGGTCATGGTGTTCGACGGCCGCTTCAAAGACCACATCCTCCCGGATCGCATCCACATGCTGTCGGTGGCGTTCCTCGTGCCGCAGCTGCGCCGCAACTACGGCGGAGTCGCCGGCAACATCGCCTATAACCTCGGCCTGCTCGGCGTGCGCAGCCAGGTGCTGGCGACGGTCGGCGACGACTTCGATCCGTACGAAACTTGGATGCGCCGCCACGGTCTCAGTCTCGAGTACGTGCGGCGGATCGCGGACACCTACACGGCCCAGGCCTTCATCACGACCGATCTCGATGACAACCAGATCACGGCATTCCATCCCGGCGCCATGCAGCACTCCGGCGAGCTCGAGGTGCCGCGCGGCGCCGGCATCTCGCTCGCGCTGGTCGGACCCGACAGCCGCGACGGCATGATCCGCCACGCGCGCCAGTTCGCCGAGGCCGGGATCCCGTTCATCTTCGACGTCGGCCAGGGGCTGCCGATGTTCGGTGCCGACGATCTCGCGACCTTCCTCGACCAGGCGAGCTGGGTGATCGTCAACGACTACGAGGGGCAGCTGATCCAGGAGCGCACCGGTCTCGGCCCCGAGGCGATCGCGGCGCGCTGCCGGGCCTACGTCGTGACGCGCGGCGCCGAGGGCTCGCGCATCTACGCCGACGGCGCAACGACCGACATCCCGCCGGTGCGCGCCGAGCGCGTCGTCGACCCCACCGGCTGCGGCGATGCCTACCGCGCCGGCTTCATCCTCGGCCTGACGCGCGGCTTCGACTGGCCGACGACCGGCCGGCTGGCATCACTGCTGGGCGCGATCAAGGTCGCCCACCACGGCACCCAGTCGCACAGCTGCACCCTCAACGAGATCGGCGAGCGTTTCCACGCCGCCTTCGGCTACCGGTTCTGATTCGTTCGACGGAGTAGAGACCCATGCTGATCGACGTACGCGCGCGCGCGGCGCTGCTCCTGCTGCTCGGCCTGGCCGCGGGTGGCGCGCTCGCGCAGGGGGCGCCCGCCAGCGGCCCGGTGGCCGCGGCCGCGGTCGCCGCCGACGCGATCGAGGAGCGGCCGGAGTGGGCCCGCACGCTCGAGCGCATTGCCAACGGCGTGGTCGCGATCCAGATCGACGAGACACGGGCCTTCGATACCGAGTGGAACACGTCGGCCCAGGCGACCGGCTTCGTCGTTGACGCGAAGCGTGGCCTGATCCTCAGCAACCGCCACGTCGTGGCGCCGGGCCCGGTGACCTCGCAGGCGGTGTTCATGAACCGCGAGGAGGTGCAGCTCTACCCCGTGTATCGCGACCCGGTGCACGACTTCGGCATCTATCGCTACGACCCGGCCAAGCTCCGCTTCATCCAGCCGCAGCAGATCCCGCTCGCGCCCGAGGGCGCCAAGGTCGGCACCGAGATCCGGGTGGTCGGCAACGACGCCGGCGAGCAGCTGTCGATCCTCGCCGGCACGCTTGCCCGCCTCGATCGCGACGCGCCGGCCTACGGCATCGGCAAGTACAACGACTTCAACACCTTCTATTACCAGGCCGCCTCGAGCACCTCGGGCGGGTCCTCGGGCTCGCCGGTGCTCGACGTCAAGGGTCGCGCGGTTGCGCTCAACGCCGGCGGCTCGAGCCAGGCGGCGTCCAGCTTCTACCTGCCGCTCGATCGCGTCGTGCGCGCGCTGAAGCTGATCCAGGAAGGCAAGCCGGTGCAGCGCGGCACGCTCGAGATCGTCTTTGAGTACACGCCCTACGACGAGCTGCGCCGCCTCGGCCTCAAGCCCGAAACCGAGGTCGACGTGCGCCGCGCGTTCCCGAAGCAGGTCGGCATGCTGGTCGCCAAGGAAGTCCAGCCGGGCTCCGCCAGCGACGGCGTGCTGGAGCCGGGCGACGTGCTGGTCCGCGTCGACGGTCGCTACGTCACCGAGTTCCTGACGCTCGAGGGGATACTCGACGAGTCGGTCGGCAAGACCGTCCACCTCGAGCTGCAGCGCGGCGGGCAGGTGCTTACCCGCGACGTGCCGGTCGAGGACCTGCATGCGATCACCCCGGACGAGTACCTCGAGTTCGGCGATGCGGTCCTCAACCGGCTCTCCTACCAGATGGCGCGGCACATGAACGTGCCGATCCGCGGCGTCTATGTCGCGAACCCCGGCTACCTGTTCGGCGCGGCCGGCGTGCCGCGCGGCGCGGTGCTCGCCTCGTTCAACGGCAAGCCGCTCGGCGACCTCGATGACCTCGAGCAGGCGCTCGCCGAGGAGGCCCAGGGCGACCGCGCGACGGTGCGCTTCTTCACGCTCGAGGACACGCGCTCGCAGCAGGTGCGGGTCGTGCGGATCGACCGGCAGTGGTTCCCGGCCCGACGCTGCAAGCGCGACGACACGCAGGGCTTCTGGCCGTGCCGCACGCTCGCGGCCGGGCCGCCGCCGGCGCCGCCGCAGCCGGCGAGCACGACCTTCGGCGAGAGCGGCGATGCGCGCGCCGACCGCATCGCGCCGTCGCTCGTGATCATCAATTTCGACATGCCGTACTCGGTCTCCGGCGTCACCGAGCGCAGCTACCGCGGCACCGGCGTCGTGGTCGACGCCGCGCGCGGCCTGATTGTGACCGACCGCAACACCGTGCCGGTCGCGCTCGGCGACGTGCGCCTGACCTTCGCCGGCACGATCGAGGTACCGGGCCGGGTCGAGTACATCCACCCGCTGCACAACCTCGCCGTGATCTCCTACGACCCGAAGCTGATCGGCACGACGCCGGTGCGCGCGGCGCGCTTTTCGACCAAGGAGCTCGTGCCCGGCGACACCGTCTGGGTCGTCGGGCTGCGCGCCGACCAGCGCCTGGCGTCGCTCGAGAGCAAGGTGGCGGCGGTCGAGCCGGCGCAGTTCCCGCTGTCGCGGACGCTGGCGTTCCGCGACTCGAACCTCGACGTCGTCAGCCTCGTCAACGGCCCCCCGGACTTCGACGGCGTGATCACCGACAAGAGCGGCGAGGTGCGCGCGCTGTGGTCGAGCTTCGCGTTCGACGGCGGGCGGGAGCTGCAGCAGCAGAACTTCGGCGTGCCGGCCGAGGTGGTCACGACGATGCTCGACGTGGTCAAGAGCGGCCGTCCGCTGCGCTCGATGGAGGCTGAGCTGCAGGCGGTGCCGCTGTCGGTGGCGCGCAAGCTCGGGCTCAGCGAGGACTGGGTGCGCCGCATCGAGGCGCACAGCCCGGGCCGCCGCCAGGTGCTCGGCGTGGCGCGAGTGGTGGCGGGCACGCCCGCCGCGGAGCAGCTGCAGACCGGCGACCTCGTGCTTGCGATCGACGGCAACCTCGTCAACCGCTTCCGCGAGGTCGACCGCGCCACGCAGCAGCCCGCCGTGCGCGTCACGGTGTGGCGCAACGGCGCCGAGCTCAACCTCGACCTCGCGACGACCGCGCTCGGCGGGGCCGACATCGACCGGTTGCTGGTCTGGGCGGGGGCGATCCTGCAGCAGCCGCACCGGGCACTGGCGGCGCAGCGCGGCGTCGCGCCGAACGGGGTGTTCGTCGCGATCTTCCTGTACGGCTCCCCGGCGACCCGCTACGGGCTGTGGGCCGGGCGCCGGATCGTCGCGGTCGACGGCAAGCCGACGCCCGACCTGGACGCCTTCCTTGCCGCGGTCGGCGGCAAGGAGGACCGGGCATCGCTGCGCCTGAAGACCGTCACCTGGAACAACTCGGTCGAGGTCATTACGCTCAAGCTCGACAAGAAGTACTGGCCGACCTACGAGCTGCGCCGCGGCCCGGCCGGCTGGGAACGACGCGCGCTGGACTGACGGCGCCGGGGCCGTGACGGAGTCGGTTGCCGTCGCGGCCACCATTCATTAACTTGCAGGCCCCAGCGCGCGGATGGTCGCCGTGAACCCCGATCCCTCCACCCAGTTCGAGCTGTTCGCGACGGGCGGGTCGGATGCCGACCTGATCGGCACCGCGGCGCTGCCGGCGGAACTCGAGGGCGTTCCGGCGCAGCTGCCGGCCGGCCTGCGGCTCGGCACCTCGAGCTGGGCCTTCCCGGGCTGGGCCGGCATCGTCTACGCCCAGCGTGCCGGGGAGCAGCTGCTCGCGCGGCAGGGGCTCGGCGCCTACGCGCGGCACCCGCTGCTGCGCGCGGTCAGCGTCGACCGGACCTTCTACGCGCCGCTCGCGGCCGACGAGCTGCGGCACTACGCGCGCATGGTGCCGCCGGACTTTCGCTTCGTCGTCAAGGCCCACGCCGCGCTGACGACGCCCATCGACCGCCAGGCGCGCAACGTCGCCGTGACGCCGGACGTCGATCGCTTCCTCGACGTCCGCTACGCGATCGAGCGGGTCGTCACGCCGGTGGTCGAGGGACTCGGCGAGCGCCTGGGCGCGCTGCTGTTCCAGTTCCCGCCGTTCGGTCTGCCGTACGCTCGCGATCCGCAGCTGTTCGTCAACGCGCTCGGCGCCTTCCTCGGCGCGCTGCCGCGCGGTC
Organism: uncultured Pseudomonadota bacterium; assembly: GCA_963727685.1. Taxonomy (GTDB): domain Bacteria; phylum Pseudomonadota; class Gammaproteobacteria; order Steroidobacterales; family Steroidobacteraceae; genus CAIKZZ01. The sequence goes on along the minus strand of CAVSGY010000009.1, from coordinate 30,447 downwards.
CGCAGTACGCGGTCGAGCTCAGGAACCGCGAGGTGCTCGGCCCGGCCTACAGCGACGCCCTGGCGCGCCATGGCGCGACGCACTGTTTCAACGTGCACCCGCGCATGCCAAGCGTGCTCGAGCAGGCCGAGATCGTCGGCGAGAGCGCGTGGCTGTCCGGCATGGTCGTGCTGCGCTGGATGCTGCACCCGCAGCAGGACTATGAGGCGGCCCGCGAGCGCTACTTCCCGTTTGACCGGATCGTCGACCCGGACCCGGTCAACCGCGCCGCGGTCGCGACGCTGCTGGCGCGCATCCTCGCGCGCGGCAACGAGACGATCGTGATCGCCAACAACAAAGCCGAGGGTTGTGCGCCGCTGACGCTGTTCGGGCTCGCCCGCGAGCTCGAGCGGCGCGCCCGCGAGCCGGCGCCGGCGGCATGACGGCGCCGGCCGAGATCGCCCACGCCGTCGCGCTGCTGCGCGCCGGCGAGCTGGTGGCATTCCCGACCGAGACGGTCTACGGCCTCGGCGCCGATGCGCGCAACGCGCTCGCCATCGCCAAGATCTACGCGCTCAAGCGCCGCCCGGCCGGGCACCCGCTGATCGTTCACCTGGCGAGCGCCGCGGCGCTCGGCGACTGGGCCGCGTCGGTGCCCGACGCCGCGCGGCGGCTCGCGGCGCGCTTCTGGCCCGGACCGCTGACGCTGATCCTGCCGCGCGCGGCCGGCGTGGCCGATGCACTGACCGGCGGGCAGGAGAGCATCGGCCTGCGCGTGCCGGCGCATCCGCTCGCGCAGCGCCTGCTGGCGGCGTTCGGCGGCGGCATCGCGGCGCCCTCGGCCAACCGTTACGGCCGCGTGAGTCCCACGAGCGCCGCGCACGTCCGCGCGGAGTTCGGCGCTGAGGCCCCCTACGTGCTCGACGGCGGCGACTGCAGCGTCGGCCTCGAGTCGACGATCGTCAGCCTGGTCGGCGAGCCGTTGCTGCTGCGCCCCGGAGGCATCGCCGTGCCGGCACTCGAGGCGGTGATCGGGCCGCTGCGGCGGGCGGCGGCGGGCGAGGGGCCGCGCGCGCCCGGCACGACGCTGGCCCACTACGCGCCCGCGACCCGGCTGGTCGTGGTCGCGCCCGCCGCGCTCGTCCCTGCCGCAGGGCCGGCCACCGCGGTGCTCGCGCGCCGCCCGGCACCGGCGGCGTTTGGCGGCGTGCTGTGGCTCGAGGCGGCGGCGGCGGCGGCGGCGTACGCGCACGACCTGTACGCCAACCTGCGGCGCCTCGATCAGGCGGCCGCCGCCACGATCGTCGTCGAGGCGGTACCGGAGGGCCCCGAGTGGGAAGCGGTCCGGGACCGGCTCGGGCGCGCCGCGGCCGCTTGCGGTGCGGAGGATTCGGCCTAGAATCCGCGCCTCTTCCACCGGAGCCGTGCACCTATGAAACTCGCCTCGACCGTCCGCCGCCGCGAGCCGCTGCCCTCGGCGCGGCTCGTCGCGCCGTACACGCGCGCCGAGATCGAGTCGCTGGTCGCGCGCTACGGTTCGCCGCTGCTGCTCGTCGACTGCGACGTGATCCGCGCCCAGTACCGGCGCCTGCAGGCGGCGCTGCCCGGGGTCGAGCTGCACTACGCGCTCAAGCCGCTGCCGGACGCCGCTGTGGTCGCGGCGCTGAAGGGCCTCGGCGGTTACTTCGACCTCGCGAGCGGCGGCGAGGTCGAGCTGGTGCGCGACGCGGGCATCGCGCCCGAGCGCTGCATCCACAGCCACCCGATCAAGCGCGACGTCGACATCCGCGACGCGCTGCGCTTCGGCGTCCGCACCTTCGTCGCCGACAACGTCGACGAGCTCGGCAAGTTCGTCCGCCACCGGCGCCGCGTCGGCGTCCTGCTGCGGGTCGCCTTCAGCGCCGCGGACGCGGTCGTGGACCTGTCGAAGAAGTTCGGCTGCGACCTCGCGGCGGTGCCTGGCCTGCTGGAGGTCGCGCGCCGCCTCGGCGTGCCGGTCACGGGCTTCTCGTTCCATGTCGGCTCGCAGACGCTGACGCCGGCGATGCACGTGCGGGCGATCGAGGCGTGCGGTGCGCTGATCGCGGCCGCGCGCGCCGCCGGCCACGAGGGGCTGACGACGATCGACATCGGTGGCGGCTTCCCGGCCGACTACCGCGAGCCGGCACCGCCGATTGAGACGTTCTGCGCGCCGATCCGTGCCGCGCTCGCGGCGCTGCCGCCGGGCCTGAGGATCATCGCCGAGCCCGGCCGCTACATCGCCGCGGCGGCCGGCACCTGCGTCGCGACCGTCATGGGCCGGGCGCTGCGCGACGGCCGCTGGTGGTTCTACCTCGATGACGGGTTGTACGGCTCGTTCAGCGGCCAGCTGTTCGACCACATGCGCTACCCGGTCGCGGCGCTGCGCGATGACGGCGAGCGCGTCCCAGCGGTGCTGGCCGGCCCCACCTGCGACAGCATCGACGTCATCGACGACGCGCTCGAGTTGCCGCTGCTCGAGGCCGGCGACCTCGTCGTCGGCCGGCAGATGGGCGCCTACACCGCGGCCTGCGCCACCGACTTCAATTTCTTCCGCCGGGCGCGCGTCGTGGCCCTCAACGCCACCGAGGCGGACGCGACGGCCGTCACAGACGGCGAGCCCTGAGCGCTGTTTTTACTTGAGTTTTGCCGGTCGCTGAGGAACACTGCGACCATGCTCCGCAATCGCGCGCCCCGTTTTCCGACCGTCACCGGCCTGACCCGGCGCGATGCCCTGCGGGCGCTCGCCGGCGGCAGCGCCGGCGCGCTCACGCTGCTCGCCGTGCCGCGCGCGGCGCGCGCCGAGGCCGGCGCGAGCCGCCGCCTCGTGCTGCACAACACGCACACCCTCGAGTCGCTGTCGGTCGAATACTGCCGCGACGGCAGCTACTGCGCTCCGGCGCTCGCGGCCGTCGACCAGGTGCTGCGCGACCACCGCAACGGCGCGGTGCACCGGATGGATCCGGAGCTGCTGGACGTGCTGCACGCGGTGGCCGGGCACTGCGAGCGCGACGCGGAGTTCGAGGTGATCTCGGGCTACCGCTCCCCGGAGAGCAACGCCGCGATGCACGCCCGCTCGCCGGGCGTGGCCGCGAAGAGCCTGCACATGGAGGGCCGCGCGATCGATGTGCGGCTGGTCGGCTGCGACCTCGCGCGGTTGCGCGACGCGGGCCTCGCGCTCGGCCGCGGCGGCGTCGGCTTCTACCGCGGGCCGCAGTTCGTGCACCTCGACACGGGGCGCGTGCGCACCTGGGTCGGCTGAGCAATGGTATCGACCGGCGCGTGTTTCACGGAAGGCTGACCATGGGTCCAGTCCGCGCCGTGCTCGCCGCGTTCGCTGTCGCGACGGCGCTCGCGGCCTGCGGTGCGGGCCACCACCCGCCGGCGCCGCCGAGCCCCGGGGCCCGGCTGTACGTCAACAACTGCCTCGCCTGTCACTTGGGCGACGGCGCCGGGGTGCCCGGTGTGCAGCCGCCACTCGCCGGCACGCCCCTGCCGGGCGGTGACCCCGACGTGCTGCTGCGCTGGGTGATGTTCGGCGAGCGCCCGGCGGCGCTGCCGCGCGGCCAGTACTCGGGCGTGATGCCGCAGTTCGGCTACCTGTCCGACGACGACCTCGCGGCGCTGCTCAGCTACGTGCGGTCGAGCTTCGGCAACCACGCCGCCCCGATCACGCCGGCGACGGTCGCCGCCGTGCGCGCGGCACACCGCGAACGCTGAACCCGATGCAGATCGAGATCCTCGACTTCGTGGCGGGCGCGCGCGCGGCGCGCGGCAGCGTGGTCGTCATCGACGTGTTCCGCGCCTTCACGACTGCCTGCTACGCGGTGGCGGGCGGCGCACGCGTCGTGCCGGTCGCCGACATTGAGGTGGCGCGGGCGCTGGGGCTGCGCCATCCGGACTGGCTGCTGGCGGGCGAGCGGCACGGGCGGGATCTGCCGGGCTTCCACTTCGGCAACTCGCCGGCGCGCATCGCCGCCGCGCCGCTCGCTGGCCGCACGCTGGTGCACACGACGCACGCCGGCACGCAGGGACTGACGCAGGCCGACGCGGCCGATGAGGTACTGACCGGCAGCCTCGTCAATGCCGCGGCGATCGTGCGCTACCTCCGCAAACGCGCGCCCGCGGTCGTGTCGATCGTGCGCATGGGGCTCGAGGCGCGCGAGCGCTCGGTCGAGGACGACCTGTGCGCCGAGATCCTCGCGACGCGCCTCGCCGGGCGCGACTACGACACGAGCGGGGTCGCGGCGCGGCTGCGGGCCGCGCCGGCGGCGGCGAAGTTCTTCGATCCGGCCGCGACCTGGGCGCCGCAGGCCGACTTCGAGCTGTGCGCCGCGGTCGACCGCTTCGACTTCGTGCTCAGGCTCGCAGCGGCCGACGCCGAAGGCGTGCGCGCGCTGGAGCGCATCGACGCCTGAACGCGGCGCCGAGGAGGGATTGCGATGCCACCCGTTGCGCAGACGATCGTGCTGCTGTCGCTGTCGAACGTGTTCATGACCTTCGCCTGGTACGCACACCTCAAGACGTTGAACCACCGCGCGTGGTGGATCGCGGCGTTGGTCTCGTGGGGCATCGCGCTGTTCGAGTACCTGCTGCAGGTGCCGGGGAACCGCATCGGCTACACGGTGCTCACGGTGCCGCAGCTCAAGATCCTGCAGGAGCTGATCACGCTCGTGGTATTCGTGCCGTTCGTGCTGCTCTACCTCAGGCAGGGGCTCAAGCTCGACTATTTGTGGGCGTCGCTGTGCATGCTCGGCGCCGTGTACTTCATGTTCCGGAGCCAGGGATGAGCGCCGCGCCGCCGACCGTGATCCACCGGCGGGTCGCGGCGCTACGCGCCGGCGCCGATCCGACGCTGGTCGCGCGGCTGCCGAGCGGCTGGCTCGTACTCGGCGACCCGCAGGTGATCCCGGGCTACTGCCTGCTGCTGCCCGACCCCGTCGTGCCCGACCTGAACGCGCTTGCGCCGGGCCCGCGGGCAGCGTTCCTCGCCGACATGGCCGCGGCCGGCGACGTGCTGCTCGAGCTGATGGCCGCGAGGCGGATCAACTATGCGATCTTCGGCAACGTCGAGCCGGCGCTGCACGCGCACCTGTTTCCGCGCCGCGGCGACGAGCCGGCGGCGCTGGCGACCGCGCAGCCGTGGGCCTGGGACTGGGACAATGCGCCGCGCTTCGACGCCGCCGTCCACGGCGCGCTGCTCGCACGCCTGCGGGCGCGTTTCGCGGCGGCGGCCCCGCCGCCGCGCCGCCGCTAGGGCGCGCCGATGCCGTCGCGCAGTCGGCGCACCAGCGTCGGCAGCTCGGTGATCGGCGCCTCGCAGACGCTGCCGACGCAGACGTAGGCGACGCCGCCGGGCGCGGCCGGCTTCGCTGCGAGAGCCGGCGGCAGGCCGGTCGCCGAGTCCGGGATCGCGAGCACCATCCGCCGCGGCGCGTACAGGCGCGCGAGGTCGCCGTGCCACGCCGCGACGAGCTCGGCCGGGCCGCGCAGGATCACGAATTCGGTGGGCGCAAGCCGCTCCTCGAGGGCATCCAGCAGCGAACCATGCGCCGGCGGGTACCGGTCGATCGCGCGCCACGCGGCCTTGAGCGTGCGCTCGGCCGCCGCCAGGTAGCGCGGCTCGCCGAGCAGGTAGCCGAGCCGGCCGAACAGCCGCGCCGCGACGCCGTTGCCGGCCGGCAGCGCCTCGTCGGCGAAGGACTTGGAGCGGTGGATCAACGCCTCGGCGTCGTCGGCCGTGAACCAGAAGCCGCCGGCCTCCGCGTCCTCGAAGTGCGCGAGCGCGGCCTCGGCGAGCGCTACGGCGAACTCGAGGTCCGCCGAGCGCCAGCGCGTGGCCAGGAGCTCAAGCAGCGCCTCGGCCAGGAATACGTAGTCGTCGAGGTAGGCCGCGAGGTGCGAGTGGCCGTCCTTGTGCGTCGCGTACAGCCGGCCGCCGTGCCACAGCTCGCGGCGCAGGAACTCGACCGCGCGCGTCGCGGCGACGGCGAGCTCGGGGCGCCCGAGCGCGCGCGCGCCGATCGCGAGGCCGCGGATCGCGAGCCCGTTCCACGCGGTCAGGATCTTTTCGTCGCGGCCCGGCGGCACGCGCTTGGCGCGCGCCGTGGCGAGCTTGGCAAGGGCGGTCCCGAGCCGTGCCTCGACGAGCGCGACATCGGCGCCGGTGTGCGCGGCGACGGCCTCGAGCGAGGCGAAGGCGTGCAGATGCCAGTGGCGGTGCTCGAAGTTCGGCTCGCGGTCGAGCCCGAAGCGGTGGGCGAGTGCGGCGTACTCGTCGGCGGTGAGGAGCGCCTGGACCTCGTCGCGGTCCCAGACGTAGAACTTGCCTTCCTCGCCCTCGGAGTCGGCGTCGATGCTCGAGTAGAAGCCGCCCGCCGGCGCCTGCATCTCGCCAAGCAGCCAGTCGGCGGCGCCGCCGGCCGCGGCCCGGAACAACGGATCGCCGGTCGCGACCGCGGCGTCGGCATACAGCGCGAGCAGCGGGCCGTTGTCGTACAGCATCTTCTCGAAGTGCGGGATCATCCACCAGGCGTCGACTGAGTAGCGGGCAAAGCCGCCGCCGACGTGGTCGTACAGGCCGCCCTCGGCCATGCGCGTCAGCGTCAGGCTCGCCATGTACAGCGCCTTGAGGTCGGGCGTCTCGCCATGCTGGCTCGCCGCCCAGTGCCTGAGCAGCCGCTCGATGAAGCCCGGGTGCGGGAACTTCGGCGCGCCGGTGAAGCCGCCGAACTGCGGGTCGAAGTCCTCCTCGAGCGCCGCCCGCGTGCGCTCGAGCGGCGCCGCGCCGAGCGTCGTGTCCGCGGCCGGGGCACCGGGCACGAGGTCGGCGAACACCGCCGCCAGCCGGCCGTTCTGCTCGCGGATCGCGTCGCGGTGGTCGCGGAAGTGCGCGGCGACGCGCTGCAGCAGGTCGCCGAACGAGGGCATGCCGTAGCGCGCCTCGCGCGGGAAGTAGGTGCCGCCGAAGAACGGCATGCGGTCCTCGGGCGACAGGAACATCGTCAGCGGCCAGCCGCCGCCGCGCTGCGTCAGGAGCTGCTGCGCGATCTGGTAGATGCGGTCGATGTCCGGCCGCTCCTCGCGGTCGACCTTGATGTTGACGAACAGCTCGTTCATCAGCGCCGCGGTCGGCTCGTGCTCGAAGGACTCGTGCGCCATCACGTGGCACCAGTGGCAGGCCGAGTAGCCGACCGACAGCAGGATCGGCTTGTCCTCGCGGCGCGCTCGCTCCAGCGCCTCCTCGGACCAGGGGTACCAGTCGACCGGGTTGGCCGCGTGCTGCTGCAGGTACGGGCTCGTCTCCGCCGCGAGGCGGTTGCGCGGGGTGACGGGCGGGGCATGCATCGTGGAAAGTTCCGGGCCGGGACGGTCGCGTCGGCTAGAATGCCGGCCCCGCGACTATACGCGACCGTCGCGCGCCCGCGCGCCGGCCGCGACCCGAGAGCCGATGACCCACGAAGACGACGTCGACACCGAGCAGCCCCCCGCCGAGACCGCCGCGGCGGACGTGCCGGTGCTGCGCCTGAAGCGCCACGAGGAGCGGCGGGTCGCCGCCGGCCACCTGTGGATCTTCTCCAACGAGGTCGACACCGCCGCGACGCCGCTGACCGCCTTCGCCACGGGCAGCATCGTCGCCGTGCGCTCCGACCGCGACCGGTTCCTGGGCTATGCCTACGTCAACCCGCACGCGCTGATCGCGGCGCGGATCTTGAGCCGCCAGGCCGGCTTCGCGCCGGGGCCCGGCCTGATCGTGCACCGGCTCAGGGTCGCGCTCGCGCTGCGCGAGCGCCTGTACGCGCAGCCGTACTACCGGCTGGTGCACGGCGAATCCGACCTGCTTGCCGGGTCTCGTGGTCGACCGCTACGGGGACGTGCTGGTCGCGCAGATCGCCACCGCCGGCATGGAGGCCCAGAAGGACGCGATCGTCGCCGCCCTCGACAAGGTTGTGAAGCCGAGGGTCGTGGTGTTCAAGAACGACTCGGGCTCGCGCGAGCTCGAGGGGCTGCCGAAGTACGTCGAGGCGGCGCTTGGCGAGCTGCCGGCGACGGTGACGGTGGTCGAGGCGGGCCTGACCTTCAGCGCGCCGCTCGAGGGCGGGCAGAAGACCGGCTGGTTCTACGACCAGGCGGCCAACCGCCACCAGTTCCTGCCGCTCGCCAAGGGCGCCAAGCGCGTGCTGGACGTGTTCAGCTACGTGGGCGCCTGGGCCGTGGCGGCGGCGCGGGCCGGCGCCGAGGTCACCTGCATCGACTCGTCGGCCGGCGCGCTCGAGGCGGCGGCGCGCAACGCGGCGGCGAACGGCGTCCAGCTGCGCGCGATCAAGGGCGACGCCTTCGTCGCGCTCGAGGAGCTGCACGGGGCACGCGAAAAGTTCGATGTCGTCATCGTCGACCCGCCGGCCTTCATCAAGCGGCGCAAGGATGCCGGCAAGGGCGAGGCCGCCTACAAGCGGCTCAACCAGCTGGCGATGCAGCTGCTGCCGCGCGATGGCCTCCTCGTGTCGTGCTCCTGCTCCTACCACCTCGAGCCCGAGGCGCTGCTCGACGCGATCCAGAAGGCCGGCCGGCACCTCGGCCGCTTCGTGCAGGTGCTCGCCAGTGGCGGCCAGGCGCCGGACCACCCCGTGCATCCGGCGATTCCCGAGACGCGCTACCTGAAGGCTTTCCTGTGCCGCGTGACCCACGACTGAGGCCGGGCGATGGACGCTGATCTGGCGTTGCGGGCCGTGAGCCGGGCGCTGGTGCTGCCACCGGGCGGCCCGATCCTGCTGGGCCTCCTGGGCCTCGCGCTGTGGCGGCGCTGGCCGCGCATCGGCCGGACACTGGTCGCGACCGGCCTGATGGTGCTGCTCACGCTGTCGCTGCCGGTCGTCAGCGACGTGCTGACGCTGGCGGTCGAGGAGTACCCGCCGCTCGGCGCCGCGCAGCCGGTGTCGGTGGGCGCGATCGTCGTGCTCGGCGGCGGCATCCGCCGCAACGGCGCCGACCCGGCCGGCGCCGTGCTGCTGCCGCAGAGTCTCGAGCGGCTGGCCGGCGGCGCGGCGCTCGCGCGCCGCACCGGCCTGCCGCTGGTCCTGTCCGGCGGCAGCGTCGAGGCGGGCCCGGCCGAGGCGGACGTCATGCAGGCGACGCTGAAGCGCGACTTTGGCCTCGAGGCGCGCTACCTCGAACGCCGCTCGCGCACGACCCGCGAGAACGCCCGCGAGACGGCCGCGCTGCTCGCCCACTCGTGGATCAAGAACGTGGTGCTGGTGACCTCGGCGGTCCACATGCGGCGCGCCGCCGCCGAGTTCGAGGCGGCCGGCGTCACGGTCATCCCGGCGCCAGTCGGCGGCACGCTCGCCGTCGGCCAGGGCCTCACGGCCTGGCTGCCGAAGTCCTCGGCACTCGCGCGCAGCGGCGATGCGCTCTACGAGCTCGCCGGCGAAGCCGTCGCGCGACTTGACCGGGGCCGCTGACATGGGTCCGGCGGCGGGATTTCGCTAGACTGGCGGCCATGCTGAACTACCCCGGATTCGACCCCGTCGCCATCGCGCTTGGCCCGGTCAAGCTGCGCTGGTACGGGATCATGTACGTCGTCGGCTTCGTCGCGGGCTGGGTCCTCGCGCGGCACCGCGCCCGCCGGCCGGGCTCGACCTGGACGGCGCTCGACGTCGACGACTTCATCTTCTTTACGGTGCTTCGGCGTGATCCTCGGCGGGCGCCTCGGCTGGCTGCTGTTCTACGGCCACGAGGCGCTCGCCAGCGACCCGAGCTACTGGTACAAAATCTGGCAGGGCGGCATGAGCTTCCACGGCGGCCTGATCGGCGTCGTGATCGCGATCTCGGTGTTCGCGGTGCGGCGCGGCCGCGCGCTGGGCGACGTCTGGGACTTCACGGCGCCGCTGCCGGCGATCGGCATCGCCGCCGGGCGCTTCGGCAACTTCATCAACGGCGAGCTGTGGGGCAAGCCCACCGACGTGCCGTGGGGCTTCGCCGTGCACCAGCCCGACGGCTCGGTGCAGGTGCTGCACGCCTCGCAGCTGTACGAGGGGGCGCTCGAGGGTGTGCTGCTGTTCGTGATCCTGTGGTGGTTCACGTCGCGGCCGCGGCCGCGCTGGGCTCCGTCCGGCCTGTTCCTCGCGTGCTACGCGGTGTTCCGCATCCTGCTCGAGTTCGTGCGGGTGCCGGACGCGCAGCTCGGCTACCTGGCCGGCGGCTGGCTGACGATGGGCATGCTGCTGTCGCTGCCGATGCTGGCCGCGGGCCTCGCGCTGCTCGGCTACGCCTACGCGCGGCCGGTGCCGTCCGGCAACGTCCAGCCGTCCGCCGGCTGACGGGGCAGGCAATGCGCCAGTACCTCGACCTCCTCCGCCACGTGCGCGAGCACGGCGCGCGCAAGGAGGACCGCACCGGCACCGGCACGCTCGCCGTGTTCGGCGCGCAGCTGCGCTTCGACCTCGCCGCCGGCTTCCCGCTGGTGACGACCAAGAAGCTGCACCTGAAGAGCATCATCCACGAGCTGCTGTGGTTCCTGCGCGGCGAGACCAACGTCCGCTACCTGCGCGAGCACGGCGTGACGATCTGGGACGAGTGGGCCGACGACAACGGCGACCTCGGCCCGGTGTACGGCAAGCAGTGGCGCGACTGGGTCGCGGCCGACGGTCGGCACATCGACCAGATGGCGGCCGCCATCCACACGCTGCGCACCAATCCCGACTCGCGCCGCATCATCGTCAGCGCCTGGAACGTCGGCGAGCTCGAGCGCATGGCGTTGCTGCCGTGCCACGCGTTCTTCCAGTTCTTCGTCGCCGACGGCCGCCTGAGCTGCCAGCTCTACCAGCGCAGCGCCGACCTGTTCCTCGGCGTGCCGTTCAACATCGCGAGCTACGCGGTGCTGACGCACATGGTCGCGCAGCAGTGCGACCTCGGCGTCGGCGACTTCGTCTGGACGGGCGGCGACTGCCACCTCTACCGCAACCATCTCGAGCAGGTCGACCTGCAGCTCGGCGCGCGAGCCGCTGCCGCTGCCGCGGCTCGAGATCCGGCGCCGCCCGCCGACGCTGTTCGATTATGCCTACGAGGATTTCGCGGTCCTCGACTATCGCCACCACCCCGCCATCAAGGCGCCGGTGGCCGTCTGATCCCGCCTCCGCCTTGCCATCGTACCCACGCGCCCTGAGGACCGACCCTGCATGACCAATTCCAGCGGTTCGCCGCCCTATCGAGTCCGTCGTTCGAAGATTCACGGTACCGGCGTGTTCGCGACGCGCCGCATCGCCAAGGGCACCCGCATCGTCGAGTACCTCGGCGAGCGCATCACGCACGCCGAGGCGGACCGCCGCTATGCCGGCAAGGCCGACGACGATAACCACACCTTCCTGTTCACGGTCGATGCGCGCACGGTCATCGACGCCGGCGTCGGCGGCAACGCAGCGCGCTACATCAACCACTCCTGCGCCCCGAACTGCGAGACCGTGGTCGAGGAGCGGCGCATCTTCATCGAGGCGATCAAGGAGATCGCGCCGGGCGAGGAGCTCGCCTACGACTACATGATCGAGCGCGACGCCGACGACCCGCCGAACATCGAGCAGGTGTTCGGCTGTCGCTGCGGCGCCGACGGCTGCCGCGGCACGATGCTGCTGCCGCCCCGGCGCCCACCGGCGCGGCGTCCGGCGCGCCGCGACGAGCGGCCCGCGGCGCGCAAGCGCGCCTAGCGATGCCGGCGCCGGACGACGCGCCGCGGACCGAGCCGCTGGTCGCGGCGCTGGCGGGTCCCGGCTGGGGCGTCGATCCCGGGTTCGCGGACGGCGGGCTCGTCGGCGCGCTCGCCGCCGACGTCGCGCGGCGCGATGCGGCCGGGGAATTCCGCGCCGCGGCGGTCGGTGCCGGCCCCAACCGCGCGGTCCGGCCGCAGATCCGCGGCGACCGAATCTGCTGGCTGATGGCGCCCGAGAGTGCGGCCGAGCGCAGCCTGCTCGGGCGGCTCGAGCAGCTGCGCGGCGCGCTCAACCGCGAGCTGATGCTCGGCCTGGTCGACTTCGAGTGCCACTACGCGATCTACGGCCCCGGCGCGCGTTACGCGCGCCACCTGGATCGCTCGCCGAAGGGCGCCGAGCGCGTCGTGTCGGTCGTGCTCTACCTCAACGGTGACTGGCAGGCGGCCGACGGCGGCGAGCTCGTGCTCGCGGCCGAGGGCGGCGAGGTGGTCGTCGCGCCGCGCGGCGGCACGCTGGTCACCTTTCTAAGCCAGCGCCTTGAGCACGAGGTGCGCATCGCCCACCGCGCGCGCCTGAGCCTGACGGGCTGGTTCCGCCGCCGGCCGACGTTCGGCCTCGTGATCTAGACGCGCCCGCGCTATCGTCGGCCGCCATCATCATCGTCGAGCCGGCGTCGATCAGCGTGCCCCTGCTCGGCGCCCACCTCGACGAGGACGTGATGGTGTCGACGCCGTGGGTCGCGACGCCGGTTCGCGCCGTGCTCGAGGCGCTGGCACGGGCGGTGCGGCGGCAGCGGACGCCGCCGCTCGCGTCGTTTCCGCTCGAGTGAGGCGAGCCCGGCCGGCTAGCCGGCCGAGGCGTCGCGCTCGGCGAGCCCGTCGAGGAAGCGGCTCAGCGCGCCGCCGTCGCAGTGCGCGACGTTGAAGCGCCAGTAGGGCGTCGCGCGGCCGTCGGGACGAAACAGCTCGCCCGGCGCGAGCAGCACGCCCGCGGCCACCGCCGAGCGCCACAGCTTGCTCACGGTCTCGCGCGAGCGCAGCCGTCCCCACAGGAACATGCCGGCGGCCGGACGGAACGCGAGCTCGACGCCGCGCGCAAGCAGCGCCTCCTGGACGCGCTGCTGCGTCGCCGCGAGCCGCCGGCGCAGCGCCTCGAGGTGGCGCCGGTAGTGCGGCAGGGTCAGCACCTCGAGCACCAGCCGCTCGGAGAGTTCGCTCGAGGCGAGCGCCGACAGCGCCTTCAGGCGCGCGAGGCGCGGTGCCGCCTCCGGCGGGGCGGCCAGGAAGCCGACGCGCAGCGTCGGCGAGATCGTCTTGGAAACGCTCGACACGTACACGACGCGGCGGCACTGGTCGAGCGTCGCCAGCGTCAGCGCCGGCGTCGGCGCGAGGTCGGCGAAGATGTCGTCCTCGACCACCAGCAGGCCGTGGCGGTCGGCGAGCTCGAGGATGCGGCGCGCGACTGGCAGCTCGGTGGTCGTGCCGGTCGGGTTCTGCAGCGTCGTGTTGGTGAAGAACGCGCGCAGCGGGCGACGCCTGAGCGCCGCCTCGAGCGCGGCGACATCGGGACCGTGGGCGAGCCGCGGGATGGCGACCAGCCGCACGCCGCGGGCGCGCAGCAGCTCGAGCAGCGGCGGGTAGCCGGGGTCCTCGACCGCGACCCGGTCGCCCGGCTCGAGGAGCGCGCGCACCACCAGGTCGAGCGCCTGGCTCGCGCCCTGCGTCAGCACGAGCCGCTCCGGCCCGAGCGCGAGGCCGCGGCCCTGTAGCTGCATAGCGAAGTGGGCGCGCAGCGCCTCAAGGCCGAGCGGCGAGCCGTAGCCGTCGCTCGGCAGCGGCAGCCGGGCGAGGCTCCTCAGGCCCGCGCGGATGCCCTCGCCGAACTGCCAGCTGCCCGGCAGCCAGCCGCCCCCGGCGTCGACCAGGATCGGCTGAGTGTGCGCCTCGAGGCGGCGCTCCCAGAGCGCGTCGGAGGACGCCCCGCTCGCCGGGCGTGGCGGCAGGGCCGCACGCGTGCCGGCGACGAAGTAGCCACTGCCGCGGCGCGCCTCCACGAGGCCCGCGGCGGTCAGCACGTTGTAGACCTCGGCGGCCGTGAAGGCGCTGACGCCGCGCTCGCGGGCGAGGCTGCGCACCGAGGGCAGTGCCATGCCGGGCGCGAGCGCGCCGCTGGCGATGCGCTCGCGCAGCTCGTCGGCGAGCCGGGCGCGCAGCGAGCGGGGCGGGCGGCTGTTCGGGTCCGGCCGTACAGGTACAGACATCAGTACAGTATAGGCTGAAATGCCGGTCACCGTGTCTGGCCCCCCGGCGCCTTCCGGCGCAATCTGCCGGCAGTCGCGCGCCCCCGGGGCGCGCCCCGATGATCCCGTCAGGCCGGGCACCGCCCGGCGAGGAGAGGCCCGTGAGCGCCGTCAGCAACCTGCATCCCGATTCCCGCGAAGCCGAACTGCGCGCCTGGTGGATGCCGTTCACTCACAACCGCATGTTCAAGGCGGCGCCGCGCCTGATCGCCTCCGCGAAGGGCTGCTACTTCACGCTGGCCGACGGCCGGCGGGTGTTCGACTGCCTCTCGGGCCTGTGGTGCTCGCCGTGCGGCCACTCGCACCCGCGCATCGTCGAGGCCGTCAAGGCGCAGCTCGACACGCTCGACTACGCGCCGTCCTTCCAGATGGGCCACGAGCCCGCCTTCCGGCTCGCGACCCGCATCGCGGCGCTCGCCGGCCGGCCGCAGGATCGCGTGTTCTTCACCAACTCGGGCTCCGAGGCGGTCGACACCGCGCTCAAGATCGCGGTCGCCTACCACCGCGCCCGCGGCGAGGCCTCGCGGACACGGCTGATCGGCCGCGAGCGCGGCTATCACGGCGTCGGCATGGGCGGCATCTCGGTCGGCGGCATGGTGGCCAACCGCAAGATGTTCGCGTCGATGATGATCCCGGGCGTCGACCACCTGCCGCACACCTACAACCCGGCCGAGACGCGCTACAGCCGCGGCCAGCCGACCTGGGGCGCGCACCTGGCCGACGAGCTCGAGCGCCTGGTACAGCTGCACGACGCCTCGACGATCGCCGCGGTCATCGTCGAGCCGATGCAGGGCTCGACCGGCGTGATCCTACCGCCGAAGGGCTATCTCGACCGGCTGCGGGAGATCTGCACCCGGCACGGCATCCTGCTGATATTCGACGAGGTGATCAGCGGCTTCGGCCGGCTGGGCACGCCCTTCGCCGCCGACTTCTTCGGCGTCCAGCCGGACCTGACGACCTTCGCCAAGGCGGTCAACAACGCGACCGTGCCGCTCGGCGGCGTCATCGCGCGCGACGACATCTACCAGGCATTCATGACCGGCCCGGCGCACATGATCGAGTTCGCGCACGGCTACACGTACTCGGCGCACCCGCTCGCGGTGGCCGCCGCGCACGCGACGATGGACGTGATGGCCGACGAGAAGCTGATCGCGCGCGCCGCCGAGCTCGCGCCGGTGCTCGAGCAGAAGGTCCACTCGCTGAAGGGCGAGCCGCACGTGGTCGACATCCGCAATCTCGGGCTCGCCGCCGGCATCGACCTCGCGCCGATCGCGGGGCAGCCGGGCCTGCGCGCGATCAAGGTGTTCGAGCGCGCGCTCGACGACGGCTTCATGGTGCGCTTCAGCGGCGAGACGATCGCGCTCGCGCCGCCGTTCGTCAGCTCGGTCGCCGAGGTCGAGAACATGGTCGAGGGTGTGCGGCGCGCGCTGCGCGCCGTGCCGGCCTGAGGCGCACGCTCATGAGCGCGCAGCTGCAGACCAGCGGAGTCCCGGCGCCGGCCGCGGTGGTCAGCCACTACATCGACGGCCGCATCGTGCCGTCGCTCGGCACGCGCCGCGCGCCGGTGTTCGACCCGGCGCTGGGCCGTCCGGTGCGCGAGGTGGCGTTCGCCGACAGGGCCGACGTCGACGCCGCCGTCAGGAGTGCCCAGGCGGCGCAGCCCGGCTGGGGGCGGACCACGGCGCTGCAGCGGGCGCGGGTGCTGTTCCGCTTCAAGGAGCTCTTGGTGCAGCACACCAAGGCGCTGGCCCGCACCCTGTCGCAGGAGCACGGCAAGACGCTGCCGGACGCCGAGGGCGAGCTGACCCGCGGCATGGAGGTGGTGGAGTTCGCCTGCGGCGCGCCGCAGCTGCTGAAGGGCGAGTTCAGCGAGAGCGTCGGTACCGGCGTCGACAGCTTCGGCATCCGCCAGCCGCTCGGCGTCGTTGCCGGCATCACGCCGTTCAACTTCCCGGCGATGGTGCCGATGTGGATGTTCCCGGTGGCGCTCGCCTGCGGCAACGCCTTCATCCTCAAGCCCTCCGAGCGCGATCCGTCGATGTCGCTGATGCTCGCCGAGCTGCTGCGGCAGGCAGGGCTGCCGGACGGCGTGTTCAACGTGATCCAGGGTGACAAGGCCGCGGTCGACGCGATCCTCGAGCACCCGGGCATCGCCGCGGTGAGCTTCGTCGGCTCGACGCCGATCGCGCGCTACATCCAGGCCGAGGGCACGCGCCACGGCAAGCGCGTGCAGGCGCTCGGCGGCGCCAAGAACCACGCGATCATCATGCCGGACGCCGACCTCGACGCCGCCACCGAGGCGATCATCGGCGCGGCCTACGGCTCGGCCGGCGAGCGCTGCATGGCGATCTCGGTCGCGGTCGCGGTCGGCGAGCCGACTGCCGACGCGCTGGTGGCGCGCCTCGCCAAACGCGCCGGCGCACTCAAGACCGGCGCCGGCGATGCGGCCGGCGTCGACATGGGTCCGCTCGTCACCGCCGCGGCGCGCGAGCGCGTGCGCGGCTACATCGACGATGGCGTCAGGGAAGGCGCGACGCTGGTCGTCGATGGCCGCGGCGTGCGTGTGCCGGGCTGCGACGACGGCTTCTTCATCGGGCCGACGCTGTTTGACCACGTGCGGCCGAACATGCGCATCTATCGCGAGGAGATCTTCGGGCCGGTGCTGTCGGTCGTGCGCGCGCCGGACTACGCCGCGGCGCTGAAACTCGTCAACAGTCATGAGTTCGCCAACGGTACCGCCGTGTTCACCACGAGCGGCGCGGTCGCACACGCGTTCACGCGCGACGTCGAGGTCGGCATGGTCGGCGTCAACGTGCCGATCCCGGTGCCGATGGCCTTCCACAGCTTCGGCGGCTGGCGCCACTCGCTGTTCGGCGACCACCACATGCACGGCCCCGAGGGCGTGCGCTTCTACACGCGGCTCAAGACCGTGACCCAGCGCTGGCCGGAGCCCGAGGCGGTGCGCGCCGACTTCGTCATGCCGACGATGAAGTAATGACGGCCATACCTTAAGTGATGAGCCCGCGGCGGCGGCCGGTGGTACGTTAGCCACAACAGCGTAATTGCGGGATTATCCCGCCGGGGCTAGGCTCCGAGGACGGCCGTTGCGGGTTCGCAACGGTCCTGCGCGGTTGAGGTGGGGCTGCCTGTGTCCGTTCGCGCCCGCGGCGGCAGTCCTGTGGTCGGGCGCGGTCCACCGGAGTCTACTCATGCAGCGCTCAACGCAGTTGTCTTTCATCCTCACGCTCGGCGTCGCGAGCGCCCTCGGTGCCGCCCGCGCCGACGCCCCGGTTGGGCAGAGCGCCGCCGACACGGGCAAGCTCGAAGAGGTGGTCGTCACGGCGCAGCGGCGCTCGGAGTCCGCGCAGAACGTCGGCATCGCGCTCACCGTGCTGTCGCCGACGGCGCTTGAGAACGCCGGCGTCGATAAGGTCAACGGCCTGCAGAACCTGACCCCGAGCCTCGAGGTCGAGCCCGCGTTCGGCAGCGGCCAGCCCCAGTACCGGCTGCGCGGCGTCGGCTTCATCGACTACACGTCGAACAACACTTCGGCGGTCGGCGTCACCGTCGACGAGGTGCCGCTGCCGTTCCCGATCCAGACGCAGGGCCAGATCTTCGACATCAGCCGGGTGGAGGTCCTGCGCGGCCCGCAGGGGACGCTGTACGGCCTCAACACGACCGGCGGCGCGGTCAACTTCGTGATCAACCGCCCGACCGCCGATACGCACGCCGGCATCAGCGTCGACTACGGCTCGTACAACGCCGTCAGCGCCGAGGGCTTCGTCTCCGGCGCGATCGCCGAGAACCTGCTCGGCCGGCTGTCGCTCGCAACCGAGCAGGGCGGCGCGTGGCAGTGGAACCGGCTCACCGGTCAGAAGCTCGGCGACAAGGACAAGATCAGCGGCCGCGCCCAGCTCGAATGGGACGCGGCGCCCGGCACCAGCGTGCGGTTGACGCTGCACTCGGCCACCGACAAGTCCGATGCCTACGGCACGCAGCTGATCAGCCCATTCACGCCGGCCGGCGGCGGCGCGGTCATTCCGGCCGACACGGACCCGCACGTCACCGGCTGGAGCCTGACGCCGGCGTTCGCACAGGTCATCGGCATCTCGCCGTCGTCGAAGCCGGGGGTCGACAACTCGAACAACGGCGCCGACCTCGCCGTCAACGCCGAACTCGACGGCGTGCGCCTGACCAGCATCACCTCCTACGACAAGTTCATCCGGCGCGAGCTGGTGGACTGGGACGCGACGCAGTACAGCGAGTCGGACGTCTACTTCCACGACGACGTCACCGTGTTCTCCGAGGAGCTGCGGCTCGCCTCGACCGGCAGCGGACCGTTCGGCTGGGTGACCGGCGCGTTCTACGGCAACGACAAGCTGCATGAGAGCTTCTACGGCGACTTCAGCCAGATCTATGGCGCCTCCGCGGGCACTGTGTACCAGCAGAACGCCCAGTCCTACGGTGTGTTCGGCCAGGCTAGCTACCAGTTCAGCGACAACCTAAAGGGCATCCTCGGCCTGCGTCCCGACCGGGAGACGCGCCAGCTCGAGGGCCTCGAGACGATCTTCGGCGGCGGCATCGCGTCCGGTCCCAACTCGCAGTCGATCTCCAACGACAGCCTGTCCGGCAAGGCGGAGCTCGATTACACGATCGCCAAGGACCAGCTGCTCTACGGCAGCATCAGCCGCGGCGTGAAATCCGGCGGCTTCACGGCGCACAACCTGACCGCGGCCAGCCCGTCGTTTGCGCCGGAGAAGCTGCTGGCGTACGAGCTCGGCGTGAAGGCGGACGTGACCCGGTCGCTGCGCGTCAACGCGTCGGTCTTCTATTACGACTACACCGATCAGCAGGTGCTGTCGAAGTTCCTCGACCCGGTCAGCGGCAGCTACATCGGTTCGTTCATCAACGCGCCGAAGTCGCGCATCGACGGCGGCGAGGTCGAGCTCGACTGGGTGCCGGGCAACGGCTTCGAACTGTCGCAGTACCTGGGCTACAAGCAGGGCAAGTTCACCGCCGACGTCGACAACAGCTCGGGCGTGAACTTCAACGGCAAGGACATCGACTTTCCGAAGCTGAGCTACGGCGGCATGGTTGCCTACGGCGTGCCGGTCGGCGGCTACCGGCTGCGCGGCGAGGTCAACTACAGCTACCACGACAAGTACGACCAGCTGTTCCTGCTCGAGACGCTGAGCGCGACCACCGGCCAGATCGTCGGTCCGCCGCAGTTCCAGGTCGATGCCTACTGGCTCGCGAACGCGAGCATCTCGCTGGCACCGTCGGCCGGGACGCCATGGACGGTCTCGCTGTGGGCGCACAACGTCACGAACCAGCAGTACTACCTGACCAAGAACTTCTTCCTGCCGGGCAACAACATCGGCGCGGCCGGCCAGCCGGCGACCTTCGGCCTGCACCTCGACTGGAAGCTCTGAGGGCCATTCACATCCCGATCAGGAGCCGCCGCCATGCTCAAGGTGCTCGCCATCGTCGCCGCCGTGCTGGTGGTCGCGCTGCTCGCCGCCTGGCTGGCGCTGCGCGGCCCCGACATCCCGTACGCCGAGCTCGAAGCGCGCTATCAGGGCCAGGGCTCCGGCTACGTGGCCGTACCGGGCGGCCTCAGGATCCACTACCAGGCGAGCGGACCCGCGGCGGCACCGGCGATCGTGCTGCTGCACGGCTTCGGTGATTCGTTCACGTCCTGGGAGAAGTGGCTGCCGGTACTCGCCACCGACTACCGCGTCGTCACGCTCGACCTGCCCGGGCATGGGCTCAGCCGGGCGCCCGAGGGCTACGTGCTCACCACCGCCGGCCTCGTCGACGCGGTCGAGGGCTGCGCGGCCGCTGCGGGCCTCACCAGGTTCGCGCTCGCCGGCAACTCGATGGGTGGCGGCGTCGCCTGGAGCTACGCGCTCCGGCACCCGGAGCGGCTGACGGCGCTGGTGCTGGTCGATGCGGCGGGCTGGCCACAGAAGCCGTCGGGACCCGTGCCGCTCGCGTTCCGGATCCTGCGCTACCGCGCCGGCCGCTGGCTGCTCGCGCACATCGACAACCGGCCGCTGATCGCCGAGGGGCTGCGTACCGACGTACACGACCCCGCGGTCATCACGCCGGCGCTCATCGACCGCTGGGCGGAGTTTCAGCGCGCGCCCGGCCACCGCGCGATCCTGATGTCGATCAGCCCGGCATCGTTCGCCACCGCGTCGGATGACGCGCTGGCGCGGATCCACGTGCCGACGCTGGTGCTGCACGGCGCAAGCGATCCGCTGATCGACGTCGACAGCGCGCGCAGGTTCGCGACCGCGATACCCGGCGCGACGCTGACGATCTACCCCGGCGTCGGGCACCTGCCGCAGATCGAGATTCCCGACCGCTCGGCGCGCGACGTCGCGGCGTTCCTCGCCGCGCATCGCGCGCCGGCTCCCTAGAGCGGGGCGACTCCCGCCGGCCGCCGTTGCGCGCGCTGCGCGGCGCGCGCCGCCTCGTCGGCGAGGCCGAGGCCCGCGTACACCTGCGCGAGCGTGCGGTTGAGCGGCACGCCGTCGGGATCGAACGAGCGCCGCTGCTCGAGCAGCTGCTGGGCGGTGACGAGGCACCCGGCGCGCACCAGGCTGTCGAGGTAGACCTGCGCGAACAGGTCGCGCTGCGCGTGGCTGCCGCCGATCTCGAGCATGCGCCCGAGCGTCGGTCCGAGCCGGCGCCGGGCGGCATCGTAGTCGCGGCGCAGGTAGGCCACCAGGCCCTCGCAGGCGGGCAGCGCGACATCGGCCCATGCCTCCTGGAGCGCGGCCGGTGCGCTCGCGGCGCGGTCGCGCACCGCGGCGAGCAGCGTATCGGCCTCGGCGTGCCCGGCGCGCGCCAGCCCATACAGGTACTGCATCGTCAGGAACGGCTGCACGGTGTCGGTGCGCCGCGCCGCGAGGCGCTCGGCAAGCGGCTGCCAGCGCGCACCGACGTCACCGCCGGCGAGCTCGACGCGCGCCAGCAGCGATACCGCGCCGATCTGGTCCTGCGAGTAGCTCTGATCGCGCGCCCAGCAGTGTTGGTCGTAGATCGCGAGCGCCGCGTCGAAGCGGCCCTCGTCGATGTAGAACACCGCGAGGTGCCACCAGTTGTGCGTGTACATGAACGAGGTGAGCCCCTGCCACGTATGGCTCACGCTCTCCAGGAAACCGATGCCCTCGGCGACGCGTCCCTGCGTCAGCATCACGTGGGCGAGTGCGTGCTGTGCCCACGGCTCGCGCGGCAGCAGCGCGAGCGCGCGCCGCGCCGCTGCCTCGGCGTCGGCCAAGAGGTGGCACTGCTCGTAGGCGAAGGCCAGCATGCCGTGCAGCTGCGGCACGTCGGCGGCATGCGGCAGCGCCGCGAGCGCGACGCGCAGCATGCTCGGGCAGAGGCCGCGGTTGAAGTCGAGATACTGGTGCAGCTTCAGCGTCGCCAGGTCGCGCGGCGCCAGGGCGAGGATCTCGTCGGCGAGGCGCGTGGCGCCAGCGATATCTTCCACCGCCCAGGCGCGCAGCAGCGCGGTCACCTGCTGCTCGCGGCGCGTGGCCCGCGGCGCGGCGGCGAGCGCGCGCGCGAGGTAGACGGCGGCCCGCGCCGGCGCCTCCGGGGCCTCGAGGAACATCCACAGCCAGCCGGCGTAAGCGTTCGCAAGGCAGCAGCCGGGGTCGGCGTCGGCCGCCGCGAGGATGTTCAGCATCCGCTCCTCGTAGCCGAGGAAGCCGCCGATGAAATCGTCGATACCACGAACGGTCGCGTCGCTGTCGGCGGTGACCGGATTGCCGAAATAGTCCTTTCGCATCGTATGCCTCGTCGCATGCCGGTTACCGCCGGCGCGGTCCCTCGCTGATCGCACCCGTACTATGGCCGGCGCGGCCGGTACGCGCCATGTCGGCGCCTACTGAGCTCGCGGCCGGTTGCCCCTCATGGCGGGCACAGCAGCATGCCGCCGATGATCATGGCGATGCAGCCGTACTGCAGCGGCGTGATCCGCTCCTTGAGGACCAGCGCGGCGAACACCAGCGTCACGACCGGGTAGGCGCCGGTCAGTGGCGTGACGATCGAGATCGGGCCGTGGCGCGCGGCGATGATCACGCCGAGGTCGCCGCCGGCCATCATCCCCATCGGCACGAACGAGTGGGCCCACGCGCGCAGCGAGTGACCGCCGCGCCGGCCGCGCAGCAGGCCGTAGCTGCCGAGCGTCAGCGCGCCGCCGAGCGTGCTGCAGAGCGCGAGGTTGACCTCGCTGGCGCCTGCCAGTGAGTAGGAGTGCTTGACGAGCGTGCCGGCCGCGGCCCACGAGGTAAGCGCGAGGAACGACAGCGGGATCCAGCGTCGGCTCGTGACGCGGGCCGTGCCGTCGGCCGGCGCGTAGGAGAGCCCGAGGCAGCCACCGATGACCAGCGCGACCGCGCCATACTGCAGCGCGCCCAGCTGCTCGCCGAGGAACAACCACGCGAACACGACCGTCAGCGCCGGGTAGGCCGCCGACAAGGTACCGACGATCGTGATCGGCCCGGCGACGATCGATTCGAAGTACAGGATCCAGCCGGTGCCGTCGAACAGGTAGGCGAGTACGCCGAGCGCGAGGAACTCGCGGCCGTCGGCCGCCGCCAGCGGCGGGTGGTCCTGCGTGAGGAAAAAGCCCAGGTTGACGACGGACTTGGCCAGAACGAAGTACAGGCAGAAGCGTGCCGGCGGCACCTCGCCGATCCAGCGCTTCACCAGGCCCTGGCCGATGCCGTACAGCACAAGCGCGGCCAGCGACGGCGCCAGCCAGACGAGCAGCGGTGCGGCGGCGGGCGTGGCAGGCATGCTGCATTCTGCCGTGGCGGCTGCGCGCGGCGCTACCGGCCGGCCGATCCGCTCAGGCATCATAGCGGCGCGGCTTTGCAGCGGGGGGCCATGGCGTGCAGCAGATCCTGATCAACGGCGCGTGGGTCGACGCGCTCACCGAGGCGAGCCGCGAGATCAAGAACCCGGCGACGCTGAAGCCCCTCGGCATGGTGCCCGACTGCGGCGCCGCCGACGTCGCGCGCGCGGTCGCGGCGGCCCGGGCCGCGCAGCACGACTGGTGGAAGGTGCCGGGCGTCGAGAAGGCGAAGCTCCTGCGCGAGATCGGCGCGCGCATCCGCGCCCGCGAGCACGCGCTCGCGACGCTGATGACGCAGGAGACCGGCAAGCCGCTGTGCGAGTCGCACGACTGCATCGACTGGGTCGCGGCCTGCTTCGAGTACTACGGCGAGGTGGCGCGCTCGAGCTACGGCAATTCCGTGCCGCCGGTGGCCCCGCACCAGCTCAACTTCACGATCAAGGAGCCGTTCGGCGTCGTCGCCGCGATCGTGCCGTTCAACTTCCCGCTGCTCTTGATGGCCTGGAAGGTCGCGCCGGCGATCGCCGCCGGCAACACGGTGGTCTGCAAGCCGCCGCACCAGAACCCGCTCGCGAACCTGAAGCTCGCCGAGGTCTATGAGCTCCTGCCGCCCGGCGTCGTCAACGTCGTCACCGGCGGCGCCGATACCGGCACCGCACTCGTCGAGCATCCCGACGTCGACCTGGTCGCCTTCACGGGCTCGACCGCGGTCGGTCGCAAGATCGCCGCGGCCGCCGGCGCCCAGCTCAAGAAGGTCAACCTCGAGCTCGGCTCGATCGACCCGTTCATCGTCTGCAAGGACGCCGACCTCGACGTCGCCGTACCGGGCGTCGCCTGGGCGCGGCTGCTCAACTCGGGCCAGGTCTGCACGTCCAGCAAGCGCATCTACGTCGAGCAGCCGATCGCGGCGGAGTTCGCCGAGCGGATGCACGAGTACGTCGCCTTCCTCGAGGTCGGCGACCCGTCGAAGCCCGACACCGACCTCGGGCCGCTCATTTCGCACGAGGCGGCGCGCCGCGTCGAGGATCAAGTCGCGCGCGCGGTCAAGGACGGCGCCCACCTCAAGCTCGGCGGCCGCTGCTTCCGGCCGTCCGGGCTGCCGGGGCACTTCTTCCAGCCGACGATCCTGACCGACGTACGCCACGGCGGCGTCGCGACGCGCGAGGAGATCTTCGGGCCGGTGCTGGCGATCACGACGGTCGCCGACGCCGACGAGGCGATTCGGCTCGCGAACGACTCCGAGTTCGGCCTCGGCGCCTCGATCTACACCAAGGACCTCGGTACCGCGATGCGGGCGATGGAGTCGATCAAGGCCGGCACCTTCTGGATCAACGACCCGCTGACCGACAACGACGCGGCGCCGTTCGGCGGCATGCGCCACAGCGGCATCGGCCGCGAGCTCGGCGCCGAGGGCCTCGACGCGTTCCGCGAGTCCAAGCACGTGCACCTCGACTACGTGATGGAGCGCAAGCCGTGGTTCTTCCCGTACCGCGACCGCAAGCCGCCGGGCGGGGGGACGCACGGCTGATGTACGCCGCCGACTTCGCGCCGGAGTGCTACTGGACGCTCGACTCGCCGGCGCCCGCCGCGCCGGCCGGGCCGCCGCCGGCAGCGGCCGACGTCGTCGTCGTCGGCAGCGGTTACACGGGCCTCGCGGCCGCGCGCGAGACGGCGCTCGCCGGACGCGCGACGCTGGTGCTGGACTCAGGCCCGATCGGCGGCGGCTGCTCGGCGCGCAACGGCGGCCAGGTCGCCTTCAGCATCAAGCCCGACCACGGCCTGCTGACGGCGCGCCACGGTGCGCGCGTCGCGACGCGCATCTACCAGGAAGCGCTCGAGGCGGTGGCGAACCTGCGCACGCTCGCCCGCGACCAGCAGCTCGACTGCGACTGGCGCGACGTCGGCTGCTTCGTCGGCGCGCACACCCCGCGGCTGTTCGGCGCGCTCGTGCACGAGGCCGAGTCGCAGCCGCAGGGCCTCGAGATCCCGTTCCGGGTCGTGCCGCGCGCACGGCAGGCCGAGGAGATCGACACGCCGCTCTACCACGGCGGCATCGTGTACCCGGGCGATGCCGCGCTGCATCCGGCCAAGCTCGTCGCGGCGCTGCACGCCCGCGCCGCCGCCGCCGGCGCGGAGTTCCGCGCGCACTGCGCGGTCGAGGCCATCGCGCGCACGCCGGGCGGCTTCGAGGTCCGCACGACGCTGGGCACCGTCCGCGCCCGCCAGGTCCTGATCGCGACCAACGGCTACACCGGCAGCTTCGCGCCGTGGCACCGGCGCCGGATCGTGCCGATCGGCAGCTACATCATCGCCACCGAGCCGCTCGAACCGGCGCTCGTCCGGCGGCTGATCCCGCACGGCCGCAACGTCGGCGACACGCGCCGCGTGGTGGTCTACTACCGGCCGTCGCCCGACGGCCGCCGCATCCTGTTCGGCGGCCGGGCGGCGGCCCACGAGACCGACGTCCGGCGCTGCGTGCCGCGGCTGCGCTCGATGCTCGCCGAGGTCTTCCCGGCGCTCGCCGGCGTGCGCGTCAGCCGCGCGTGGATGGGCTTCGTCGGCTTCACCTTCGACACGCTGCCGCACTTCGGCGAGCAGGACGGCCTCTACTACTGCATGGGCTACTGCGGCCAGGGGCTGCCGAGCGCCACCTACTACGGCCGCAAGATCGGCCTGACGATCGCCGGCCGTCCGGGCGGCGAGACTGCGCTCGCCGGTCTCGCGTTTCCCAGCCGGCCGTTCTACACGGGCAACCCCTGGTTCCTGCCGGCGGCGATCGTCGGCTACCGGCTGCGTGATGCGCTCGGGATCTGAGCGCAGGGCAGGCGATGGCCGCGACGCCTGACCCGCGTCGCCGGGCGGCGCTCGCGCACGAGGACGGCCGGCGGCGCTGCGCCTGGTGCGGCACCGACCCGCTCTACGTGCGCTACCACGACACCGAGTGGGGTGTGCCGCTGCACGACGAGCGCGCGCTCTTCGAGATGCTGTGCCTGGAGGGCGCGCAGGCGGGCCTGAGCTGGATCACCGTGCTCAGGAAGCGCGAGCACTACCGGCGCGCCTTCGATGGCTTCGACGCGACCCGGATGGCGCGTTACACGGCGCGGCGCGAGGCGGCATTGCTGGCCGACCCCGGCATCGTTCGCAACCGGCTCAAGGTGCACGGCTTCGTCACCAACGCGCGTGCCTACCTCGCGCTCCGCGACGCCGGCGCCAGCCTCGACCGGCTCGTCTGGTCGTACCAGCCGCGCGGCCGGCGCCGCCGGCCGCGGTTCCTGTCCGACATACCCGTCGCGACGGCCGAGAGCGGCGCGCTCAGCAAGGAGCTCAAGCGCCGCGGCTTCACCTTCGTCGGCTCGACGACCTGCTACGCGTTCATGCAGGCCGTCGGCATCGTCGACGACCACCAGCAGCGCTGCTTCGCCGCGGCGCGCCGCTGAGCCGCGCGCCGGCCGTCGGCGCTACCGTCCCTTGATGTTGTCGGTGCGGTGGATGAACGCCGCGACGGAGTCGTGCAGCGTCTTCAGCGCCGGCTCGTGCGCATAGACCATGTGCCCGGACTCGTAGAACTGGTACTCGATGTTCTTCTGCAGGTTCGCCGGCATCGGCAGGTGCTGCATCTCGTAGATGCCCTGGAAATAGGGCGTGGCGAGGTCGTAGTAGCCGGCGTGCAGCATGACCTTGAGGTTGGGATTGTTCTTCATCGCGTTGGCGAGGTCCGGCATCACGTTGGTGGCGTGCGCGGCCGGGAAGCTCGAGCCGGGCGGCTGGTGGGCGCTGACCCAGGTCCGGAACAGCGCCACCGACGGCTTGAAGTTCTTGCCATCGCCGTAGTGCAGCTCCTTGCGTACGTAGTCGTTGAACGCGGATACGTACGCCGAGCGCAGCGCCGCCGACTGCGGGTCGTAGTCCGCGGTCTTGGCGAGCGGGTCGAGCGTCGGGCCGTTGAAGCGCGTGTCGAGCCGGCCGGTCGTCGTGTCGGTGTCGGCCTGCAGCGTCTTGCGGAACTCGCCGCCGTTGACCCGCAGGTTTGCCTTCTCGAGGTAGTCCTCGGGCAGTCCCGTGTAGCGGTGCAGCTTGGCGACCAGCGCGCGGCGCTGGTCGTCGGGCAGCGCCGTGCCCGCCGCGAGCGCCAGCGCATACTCGTTCATCGCGAAGTGCTCGACCTCGCGCAGTAGCGGCGCGAGCTCCTTGGGCGCGTCCGGCAGCCGGTGGTGGTACCAGGCAGTGGCCGCGTAGGTGGGCAGCGCGAGCTCGTAGGGGAGGTCGACGCCGGGATTGGACTCGGCGCGGTCGACGCTGCCGTCGAAGGCGAGGATCTGCGACAGCAGGATCACGCCGTTGAAGTCGATCGAGCGCTCGGTCTCGAGGATGTTGACGAGCGCCGCCGAGCGCGTCGTGCCGTAGCTCTCGCCGAACAGGTATTTCGGCGAGTTCCAGCGCCCGTACTTGGCCAGGAACTGCGAGATGAAGTCGGCGAAGGCCTGCGCATCGGGATCGACGCCGTAGAAGGCCTTGTCGTGGTCCTTGCCCGCGACGCGGCTGAAGCCGGCGCCGGGAGCATCGATGAAGACGAGGTCGCTGGCATCGAGCAGGCTGTAGTCGTTGTTGACGATCGCGTACGGCGCGGCGGGCGTCGGCGAGTCGTCGGCGGTCACGACGCGCTTCGGCCCGAAAGCGCCCATGTGCAGCCAGACGGTGGCCGAGCCCGGACCGCCGTTGTAGATGAAGGTCACCGGCCGCGGGCCGCCCTTCGGGTCGGTGGCGAAGTAGGCGACGTAGAACATGCTCGCCTCGGCGGGCCCGGTCTTGTCGTCCTTGTCGGCGTTCTGCGGCACGTCGTCCCAGTCCCGGGTGTGCACGACAAGCGTGCCGGCGACGGCGTCGTAATCGATGCGCCGGCCCTCGACTGTGACCGAGCCCTTGCTCGTCTGCTGCTCGGGCTTGAAGGGCTCCGCCTTGGCGGGCTCCGGCTTGCCGGCCGGCCGCTCGCCGCCGGGCGCGTCGGCGCCGAGGGACGCTGCAGCGGGGACCGTCAGGATGAACGCGAGCAGCCAGGCATAGGGTCGGCGCATCGTGGAGACTCCGTCGGTGGGTGAGGGCGCCCGTGCCCCGGCCGCCCCGCATCGGGCGGCCGATCGGCGGTGGCGGGCGCGACTGGTTCGGCGCCGAGGGTACAACGGATCGGCAGGGATGGGCACCTTGCGGCGTGCCTCTACAGGCGGACACGCAGCCCGAGGCGCAGCGCGAACGGCGCCGCGGGGCTTTCGAAACGGTGGTCCACCGCGCCGCTGCCCGCCGCCGGCACGCCCGGGGCGCCGACGCCGGTCGGGTCGGCATACAGGCCGTAGGTTGCGTAGTGCGCATCGAGCAGGTTGTCGATCGCGAGCATGAGCTCGACGCGCGAGCCGCAGGCGAGCCGTGCGTGCAGGTCGAGGCGCGCGTAGCCCGGCAGGGTCGGGTTCTGGTTCGACTCGTCGCCGTGGAAGTAGGCCGGGCCGACGCCGCTCACGGCCGCGCCGACGGCGAGCGCCACCGTCGCTTGCCATTCGACGCCGGCCGTCGCGCGCGCGCGCGCGATGCCCGGCAGCTCTGCGCCGGGCCGCACCTCGATGTTGCCGCTCGCGTCGGCGTGCGGGTTTTGGGGCGCTGGAATGGCGAGCGTCGACTGGAACGTCGCGTCGATGAGCGCGCCGCTGACGAACCCGCTCCAGCGACCGTCGCGGTACGACAGGTCGAGCGATGCGCCCTGGCGGCGGGTCGCTCCGATGTTGGCGTAGTAGCCGGTGCCGGCGGTCGTGGCGATGCCGTAGATGTCGTCGCTGAGGTCGGCGCGGAACACGGCGGCGCTGAAGGCGGCGCCGGCGATGCCGAAGGCGCCGCTCGCCTGGCGCAGGCCGGCTTCCCCGGTCCGGGCGACCACCTGATGCAGCCGCGGCGGGTCACCGGCGAGGGTCGACGGCAGCAGGCACGGCCGGGTGGGATCCGAGCACTCGATCTCGCTCGGGCTCGGCGCGCGCGTCGTCTCGGCGTAGCCCGCGTAGGCGGTCGGCCCGCCGTCCCAATGGTAGGTGGCGCCGAGCGCCGGGTTGAGCCGCGCGTAGCGGCTGGTGCCGCTCAGCGCCGTGCCGCGCCGGTCGGCGAGCTCGATGTCGTCGCGGGCGTACTCGGCACCGCCGGTCACGGTCAGTGCGGGCGTCACGGTCACCGCGTCGCTCGCGTGCCAGGCGACGGTGCGGCTCACGACCCCGAGGTCGATCGGCGTTGCCTGGAACGCGGTGCCCTCGGGCGTTGCGATCACTGGGCCACCGGCCTCGACCTGCAGTTGCGGATCGAGCACGGCGGGCTGCGCCGCGGTCGCGAAGTCGACCCGTGAGGCGTCGAGCCCGGCGCCGAGTGCGAGTGCGTGGGGGCGGCCGAGGAGCGTCGCGCGGCCGGCCAGCTGGACGCTCGCGCCGCGACTCAGCGTCTGCACCGATTCGGAGTCGTTCTCGCCGAGCGGCACTGCGCCACCGCCGGTCGGGTCCGGCACCGCGGCGCCGTCCAGGGTGGCGAGCGGCGTCGTGCCGTCGGGCTGGCACAGCAGGCCCTGCGACGCAGCCGACGTGCAGGGCCGATAGTCGGTGGTATTGCCGTTCGCGAGCTCCTGGCGGAAGCGCCGGTAGTAGGCGACGCCGGCCAGCGACAGCGCATCGCCGAGCCGCGCCTCGCCGCTCAGCGCCGCGAGGCCGAGCCGGTTGTCGGTCTGCTGCGGCCCGGTGAAGGTCAGCGAGCGGCTGAGCGCGAGTTCCTGCAGCGGCGCGGCGCCCGGGCCGTCGAGCCGGTTGTCGGCGCCGCTCAGGCTGAGCGCGATCGTGTCGCGCGTGGTCGCGTAGCGCAGGTCCGCGTACAGCTGCCTGAGCGAGTTGGCGGAGAAGCGCCGCGCGCCATCGTCGTCGAGCGCACGCGCGGCGACGTAGAAGGCGAGCTCGCCGGCGCGGCCGCCGTATTCGACGGTGGCGGCGCGCGCGGCGAACGAGCCGCCCTCGAGATCCGCTGCCAGACCCGGGTCGGTGACGCCGTTCTTCATCGTGAAGATGACGGCGCCGCCGAGCGCGTTGGCGCCGTACAGCGGGTTGGCGGAGGTGACGTCGATGTGGCGGACCGCGAAGGACGGGACGAGGTCCCAGTTGACGACGTCGCCGAAGACCTCGTTGAGCCGCACGCCGCCTTGGTACACGGCGAGGCCCTGCGGCGCGCCGAGTACCGGCGAGGCGGCGAAGCCGCGATACGCGAGGCTCGACTGCAGGCTGTCGCCGAGCGTGTCCTCGAGGCCGATGCCGGCGAAGCGGCCGGCGAGCGCTGCGGTCGGGTCCTGCGCCGGCGCGCCGGCGAGGGCGGCGGCGTCGAGCGAGTGCACCTCGCCGGGCAGCGCGTCGGTCGCGACCGCGGTCCCGGGCAGCGGCATTGCGCCGACCACGACATCCGGCAGTGTCGGCTCGCCGGCCTCGGCGGCTCGTGCCGACGGCGTCGCGACCGCGCCGAGCAGGGCGAGCACGGCTCCTGCCACGGCGCCCCGCTGCCGGTGCGCGGGACTGATG
>CAVSGY010000008.1:0-29454 GCA_963727685.1 uncultured Pseudomonadota bacterium | reverse complement strand
CTGCCTCGGCGGCGTCAACACCGACGCCGCGGCCACGGCGGGCGGCCGCCCCGCGGTGCGGCGGGGCCGGTGACGGCCTTCGCGGTCCGCCCGCCGCCGCCGCCGCGCTCGTCACGCTCCGATTCGGCCGGCCGCATGACCTGAGGCGCGCGCCGCCGCGCCGGGCTAGACTCGGGGCATGCTCGGCCGGTTCCTGGAAGTCTCGCTCCCGACGCCGCGGATCCTCGAGTCGTGGCAATTCTACCAGCGCCTCGGCTTCACGACGGCGATCGTCGGCGAGACCTGGTCGCACCGCTACTCCGCGATCACCGACGGCCGGCTCGCGATCGGCCTGCACGACGAGGGCGCGGTGACCGCGCCGACGCTCAGCTACGTGCTGCCGGAGCTCGCCCGCGAGCTCGCTGGCGCTCGAGGCGCTCGGCATCGAGTTCGACCGCCGCCAGCTCGCCGACGACAGCCTTCAACGGGGCCGCGTTCACCGCCCCGGACGGCCAGCAGGTGCGGCTCCTCGAGGCGCGCACCTTCTCGCCGCCTGGACCGCGCCGCGCTCATCCGGCTCGGCTGGTTCGAGGAGTTCGCGCTGCCGGTCTCGGCCAATCTCGACGACGCCGCGCGCGCTACTGGGAGCGGCTCGGCTTCGTGACCGCGGCCGAGGGCGAGGAGCCGTGGCCGCACCTGTCGCTGACGAGCCATACGCTCAACATCGGCCTGCTACCTGACGCGCGAGCTGCCGCAGCCGACGCTGGTGTTCAGCCCCGAGGACGGCGACGCGCTGCGCGAGCGGCTCGCCGAGGCCGGCGTCGAGCCGGAGACGCGGCTGCCGCGCTCGCTCGACCCGCGACGCGCACCTGCTGCTGGTCGCGCCGGAGGGCACGCGGCTGCTGGTCGGGCCGCCGCCGGCCTGAGGGCTCAGACGGCGCGCGAGAAGCGCGGCTGGTCGGCGACCGGCGCCGACCCTCCGCAGCCGCGCGTCGAACACCATCGCGACGTTGCGCATCAGCAGCCGCCCGGCGCGGCGTGAGCCGCATGCGACCGGCCCTCGCTGCACGACGAGGCCGTCGGCCTCGAGCGGCTTGCAGCCGCTCGAGCTCGCGGCGAAATGCTCCTCGAAGCGGATGCCGTGGCGCCGCTCGATCGCCGCGAAGTCGAGTCGCCGTGCGCACATCATCTGCTGGATGACGTCGCGGCGCAGCACGTCCTCGGCGTCAGCGTCACGCCGCGCTCGATCGGCAGCTCGCCGCGCGTCGATGCGCTTCGTAGTACTCGCGGCAGCGACTTCTGCGTTCTGCGACGTAGATGTCGCCGACCTTGGCCGATCGCGCTCACGCCGAGCGCGACCAGGTCGCGGTTCGCGTGCGGTCGTGTAGCCCTGGAAGTTGCGGTGCAGCGTGCCGTTGGCCTGCGCGCGGCCAGCTCGTCGTCGGCAGCGCGAAATGGTCCATGCCGATGTAGACGTAGCCGGCGCGCGGTCAGCGTCTCGACCGCGAGCCCGAGCAGCGCGAGCTTCGTCGCCGGCGTCGGCAGGTCCGCGGTCTTGATCTGCCGCTGCGGCTTGAACAGGTGCGGCATGTGCGCGTAGCCGTAGACGGCGATGCGGTCGGGCCGCGCCGCGATCACGCTGCTCGAGCGTCGCGCGAAGCTCGTCGCGCGTCTGGCGCGGCAGGCCGTAGATCAGGTCGACGCTGATCGACTCGAAGCCCGAGCTCGCGGGCGCGCCGTCATCAGCGCGAGCGTGTCCGCGCCGGACTGCATGCGGTTGACCGCCGCCTGCACGCCGGGGTCGAAGTCCTGGACGCCGAGGCTGATGCGGTTGAAGCCGAGCGCGACCAGCCTGCTCGAGGCGCGCACCGATCGACGGTGCGCGGATCGATCTCGATCGAGTACTCGCGGTCCGGGTCGTCGCTCAGCGTGAAGTGCTGGCCGAGCTCGTCGATCAGCGCGCTCGAGCTCGTCGTCGCTCAGGAAGGTCGGCGTGCCGCCGCCGAAGTGCAGCTGCTCGACCTGCCGGCTGCGGTCGAAGAGCGCGCCCTGCGCGCGCGATCTCGGCGATCAGGTCGCGCGAGGTAGGGCTCGCGCGGCCGTGGTCGCGGGTGATGACCTTGTTGCAGCCGCAGTAGAAGCACGGGCTCTCGCAGAACGGCACGTGCACGTAGATCGACAGCGGCTCTCGGCGTGCCCGCGTTGCTCGCGCGCGCCGCCGCCTCGTACTCGGCGACCCCGAAGCCCGCGTGGAACTGCACCGCCGTCGGGTAGGAGGTGTAGCGCGGACCCGGCCGGTCGTAGCGACGGATGAGGTCGGCGTCGAAGATGGTGTCGGTCGACAGGGGCTGCTCGTTCATTGGGCGATCCTAGCGCGCCGGCTGACACGGCGCCAGTTACAGAAAATACGGACCGCACAAACCGAAGCGGCCAAGTGGCTGTCATGGCTGGGGTTTTCCGCCGCCGGCGGGGTCGGCGATCGCGACCAGCCGGAAGCGTACCGTGAGTTCGTCGCGAACCTTGCAGGGCGCCGAGCGCGACGCTGAACGGCACCAGCCCGAGGCCGCTCTGGGTCACCGGGAAGCCGCCGCGGACTACCACTTCCTCGCCGCGCGTCGTGACCGCGACCGGCACCTCGAGATCCGCGCCGCCGTCGCGGACCGTGATGCGGCCTGCGGACTACGAGGCCGGTGCCCCGCGTGCCGCGGCGCCCTCGAGGCGGATCGTCCGGGTGGCGCGCGGCGTCGAGCACGGCGGGGCCCTCGAGGTTGCGGCGGGTGCCGGCGATGTCCTCGGCGCTCGGGTCGCCGCAAACTCCGCCCCTCCTCGCGCCGCGCCGCCGGCTCGTCGATCGCGAGTGCCGCGACCGGAAACGCGAGCGCGAAGCGCGCCGCCGCGGGATCGGCCGGCAGCCACAGCTCGCCCCTCGAGCCCGCGCACTCGCAGCACGTGGTTGTGGCCGAGGCGCGCCAGGGCGCCGGCGCGGTAGACGAGGATGCGCACGTCCGAGCGCGCCGCGTCGAGCCGGTAGCGGCGCCGGCCGGGACCGCCGGCGCGACGGCCGGCGCATGCGCTCGGCGGCCAGCGGCGCACGCCCGGCCGGCGCGCAGCCGGCGCAGCGAACGCGACTGCGGCGAGGCGACCCGGCGCGCGCGCGGCCGCTGCTAGACTCCGGCCGCAATCCCGGAAGAAGAACCGTGCAACCGATCGCCCCTGCCGACGTGCTCGTCGTGTTCGCCCTGCACGAGGAGGCCGGCGGCCGCTTCGCCGCGGTCGCCTCGCCGGTGCTGTACACCGGCGTCGGCAAGGTTAACGCGGCGTGGGCGCTGACGCGCGCGCTCGTGCGCAGCCGGCCCCGGCTGGTGCTCGGCTTCGGCACCGTCGGCAGCCCGCGCCTGCCGACCCATGCGCTCGTCGAGTGCACGCGCTTCGTGCAGCGCGACATGGACGTCCGGCCGCTTGGCGTGCCGCTCGGCACGACGCCATTCGACGACCTGCCGGCGGTGCTCGAGGTGCCGCGCCGCTGGCCCGCGCTGCCGGAGGCCACCTGCGGCAGCGCCGACCACTTCGTGTCGGGCCACGACGTCGGCGAGTGCGATGTCGTCGACATGGAGGCCTACGCGCTCGCCAAGGTCTGCCGCCGCGAGGACGCCGACTTCATGGCGGTCAAGTACGTGACCGACGGCGGCGACCATGCCGCGCACAACGACTGGGCCGCGAACCTGCCGCGCGCCGCCGCGGAGTTCCGCGCGCTCTACGACCAGCTGGTCGCGGGCTGACGCGCCCGGGTGCGCCTCGACGACGTCGGCGAGTGCGTCGAGGCGGCGCTGCGCCGGCTCGGCAAGCGCATCGTGATCGCCGCGCCGCTCGGCATCGGCAAGCCGAACGCGCTGCTCAACGAGTTCTACCGGCGCGCGGCGCGCGACCCCTCGCTGTCGCTGACGATCGTCACGGCGCTGTCGCTCAACCGGCCGGCCGGCCACAGCGACCTCGAGCGCGCGCTTCCTCGAGCCCGCTCGTCGCGCGCGTGTTCGGCGACTACCCCGACCTCGACTACGTGCAAGGCGGCGCACGCCGGCCGGCTGCCGGCCAACATCGAGGTGAACGAGTTCTACCTGCAGGCCGGCGCCTGGCTCGGCGTCGCCACGGCGCAGCAGAACTACATCTCGGTCAACTACACGCACGTGGTGCGCGACGCGCTGGCGCTCGGCGTCAACGTCTCGCGCAGGCAGATCGCGACGCGCACGCGGCGGCCGCGACGAGTACAGCCTCGCCTCGAACCCGGACCTCACGCTCGACCTGCTCGCCGCATGCTCGACGCCGCGCGCGCCGCCGGCGCGCGACTGCGTCTGATCGGCGGCGTCAACCGCCGCATGCCGTTCATGACCGGCGACGCGGTGCTCGCCGACGGAGCGCTTCGACCTCCTGCTCGACCACCCGCGCTACGACCACGACCCTTCTGCCCGCCGAACCTGCCGATCCGCGGCGTCGAGCACGCGATCGGCCTCAACGCCGCGGCGCTGGTGCGCGACGGCGGCACGCTGCAGCTCGGCATCGGCGAGCTCGGCGACGCCTGCGTCTATGCGCTGCAGCTGCGCCAGCAGCGCAACGACGCCGTTCCGCGCGGCGCTCGGCGGCGCTCGGCGTCGCCGACCGCCACGCCGCCGAGATCGCGGCGCTCGGCGGGCTCGCGCCGCCTCGAGCGCGGGCTCTACGCCTGCACCGAGATGTTCGTCGACGGCTTCCTCGACCTGTACCGCACCGGGATCCTGTCGCGGCGCGTCTACCCGCACGCGGTGCTGCAGCGGCTGCTCGACGCGGGCGAAGATCAGCGAGCGCGTCGACGTCGAGACGCTGGTCGCGCTCGCGCGCGCCGGCGTCGACGAGCATCGACGCGCGCCGGCTTCGCGGCGCTCGAGGCGCGCCGGGCTGTTCCTGCCGGGCACGCGCTTCGCGGCACCGGACAGGTCGATCGCGCCCGGACGGCACGCGCGCCTCGGCGCCGCGCCTCGACGACCCCGGCGGCGCGCGCCGCGCTCGCCGAGCACTGCCTCTCGCGCCGGCTGGACGGCGGCCGGCGTGCTGCACGCCGGTTTCTTCCTCGGGCCGCGCGGCTTCTACGGCGCGCTGCGCGAACTCGCCGAGGCGGAACGCGCCGCTTCGACATGACGCGCATCAGCTACACCAACAGCTGCTACGGCGCCGACTACGCGCTCAAGGTCGCGCAGCGCCGCCACGCGCGCTTCATCAATACGACGATGATGGTGCACCGGGCTCGGCGCCGCGGTCTCGGACGCGCTCGACAGCGGCCAGGTCGTCAGCGGCGTCGGCGGCCAGTACAACTTCGTCGCCATGGCGCACGCGCTGCCAGAGGCGCACTCGATCCTGCTGGTGCGCAGCACGCGCACCACGCGACGGCACGCACGACCTCGAACCTCGTCTGGAACTACGGCCACACGACGATCCCGCGCCACCTGCGCGACGTGGTCGTCACCGAGTACGGCGTCGCGCACGCTGCGCGGCCGCACCGACCGCGACTGCGTCGCGGCGCTCCTCGGCGGTCACCGACTCGCGCTTCCAGGCGGCGCTGCTCGCCGAGGCGCAGCGCGCCGGCAAGATCGAGCAGAGCTACCGGCTGCCCGACGCTCGCGGCAACACGCCCGCGGCGCTCGACGGCGCGCTTGCGCCGCTGCGGGCGCGCGGCCTGTTCTCGGACTTCCCGTTCGGCACCGACTTCACGGCCGAGGAGATCGTGCTCGCGCGGCGCTCGCGCGCGCTCGAGGCGCGCATGCGCGACGCCTCGCCGGGCGGCCGCCGCGCTCGCGCGCGCACGGCGCGCTGCGGCTCGCCGGACCCGAGCATCGCGCCCGTACCTCGAGCGCCTCGGGCTGCACGAGCCGCGCGCGACTGGCGCGAGCGCCTACGGCGCGGCTCGTCGCGCGCGCGGTCGCGGCGCGACTCGGCGCCGCGACGCCGGCCGCCAGGCGGACGCGCGGCGCACGCGGCGATCCGCTCGGCCTGACGGCGCAGCATGGCGCCGAAACCGGCGCGGTCGTAGAACCGCTGCAGCGCCGCGAGGTCCGGCGCGGCGGGCGCAGCAGCTCGGCTCGGCCCGCGCCAGCGGCATGTCGCAGGCGATCCGGCGTCAGCTCGCGGGCGAGATACGCCGCCTCCCGGTGCTCGCGCAGCCGCGCCGCGACGCCCGCGGCGCCGCGGATCGCCAGCGCCGCGACCCGCGCCGAGGTTCGCGTACAGCTCCTCGAGCGAGGCGAACTCGCGCGAGCAGCGCGCCGGCGGTCTTCTTGCCGATGCCCGGCACGCCGGGAATGTTGTCGACGCGTCGCCGGTCAGCGCGAGGAAGTCGGCGATCCGCTCCGGGCGGACGCCGAAGCGCGGCGCGATGTCGTCGTAGCGGTAGCGCTCGCCGGCGATGTAGTCCCAGAACACGTCGCCGTCGCGGATCAGCTGCGACAGGTCCTTGTCGCGGGTCACGAGCACGTGCGCGAAGCCCTGCGCCGCGCATGCGCGCGGCGCCAGCGTGCCGATGATGTCGTCGGCCTCGTATTCGGCGCTGCGCGAACTCGGCGAGCGCCGAGGTGCCGGCAGAACTCGCGGCACCGCGCGAACTGCCGCTCGAGATCCGGGCGGCGCCGGCTCGCGGTTGGCCTTGTAGGCCGGGTAGATGCGGTTGCGGAACGAGGCTCGCGCGCAGGCTCTCGTCGAACGCGACGCCGAGGTGCTCGCGGCCGCGCCGCTCGATCAGGTCCGACGAGGAAGCGCGCGAAGCCGTACAGCGCGTGACCGGCCGGCCGTCGGCGTCGGCCATGTCGGCCGGGCATCGAGTAGTAGGCGCGGAAGACGAAGAAGCTGGCGTCGACGAGGTAGACGACGCCGGCGTCGCGTCACTGTCGGCCAGCGTGGCATGCGCTCGTGCAGCGGGCTCGAGCGCGGGAAGTGCGCGAGCAGGTACTCCATCTGGTCCGCCAGCACGCGCCGGCCCTTCAGGTAGATGTACTCGGCGTAGGTCGGCGTGAACGGCACCGCGAGCAGCTGCATGCCGGCCTGCTCGGGCGTGCGCGAGGCCTTGGCGTTGTTGCAGCGGCGGCAGGCGGTGACCACGTTGCTCCAGATGTCCTGGCCGCCGCGGCTGAACGGCGCGACGTGGTCGCGCGACAGCAGCTGGTCGGCGAAGCGCGCGCCGCAGTACAGGCACAGGTAGCGCGTCGCGGCGGAACAGCGTCTGGTTGTTGAGCGGCGGCACGTAGTCGGCGCGCAGCGTTGCCGGGATTGCCGGTGTGGCCGACGGTCGCGATGATCGAATTGACGTCGACGACCGTGCGCCGGCCGGTGCGCGCGTTGGTGCCGCCGTACAGCCGGTACAGCAGCGTGCCGCAGGTGTAGGCGACCTGCTCGGTGTGGTAGAGGCGCGCCGCCTCGCGGTAATCGACCCACTCGAGCGGCATGCCGGCGACGTCGGTGCGCAGCACCTGCTGGCGCGAGCCCGGCACGGCCGCGCGACGGCCGGACGGCCGTCGTCGGCCGCGGCATGCGACGTCCGGATCGCGCTTGACCGCGCAAACCTCACTTTCATGCCGTGTTAAGATACGAGAGCACTGTGGCCATAATCAAACGGCGCAAGGCATCAATCAAAACGCAAGTTCCGGACCCCCGAACCTTGCGTGACGGCGCTCACGCCGAGCGGCTCGGGGTCAGTCCGGGAGAGCCTCGATGTCCGCATGCCAGTCGCCGCCGGGATCGTCGTCGGCGTCCCCGCGAGACGCAGCCCGGCGAGACGCCGCGTTGCGCTGGTGCCGGAGATCGCCGCCAAGTTCGCGGCCGCCGGCGCCCGGGTGCTCGTCGAGCGCGGCGCCGGCGTCTCGCGCGCAGTTCCCCGACGCCGCTCTACAAGAACGTCGAGTTCGCCGACGCCGCCGCGGTCTACGCGCAGCGCCGACGTGCTGCTGAGGGTGCAGCCGCTGACGCTCGGCCGAGGCCGGGCCTGCGTCAAGCCCGGGCGCCGTGCACGCCGGCTTCATGCAGGCGCACAACAACCTGCCGGCCGTGCAAGGCGCTGCGCGACCGCAAGATCACGCAGCTTCGCGATGGAGCTCGTGCCGCGCATCTCGCGCGCCCAGTCGATGGACGCGCTGTCCTCGCAGGCGGCGATCGCCGGCTACAAGGCGGTGCTGATCGCCGCCAACACGCTCGACCGATTCCTGCCGATGCTGACCACCGCCGCCGGCACGATCCGCCCGGCGCAGGTGCTCGTCATCGGCGTCGGCGTCGCCGGCCTGCAGGCGATCGCGACCGCGCAAGCGCCTCGGCGCGGTGGTCGAGGCCTACGACGTGCGCAGCGCGACCCGCGACCAGGTCAAGTCGCTCGGCGCCAAGTTCGTCGAGACCGGCGTCTCCGCCGAGGGCGCCGGCGGCTACGCGCGCGAGCTCACCGCCGAGGAGAAGGCCAAGCAGCAGGAGGTGCTCGACGGCGCGCATCGCGGTCGCCGACGCCGTGATCACCACCGCCGGCGTGCCCGGCCGCCCGGCGCCGCGCATCATCTCGCGCGCGGCGGTCGAGCGCATGAAGGCCGGCGCGGTGATCGTCGACATCGCTCGCCGAGAACGGCGGCAACTGCGAGCTGACGCGCGCCGGCGAGACCGTGCAGCACGGCGGCGTGAGGATCGTCGGCCCGGTCAACCTGCCGGCGCAGCTCGCCTACCACGCGAGCGAGATGTACGCGCGCAACCTGTACAACCTCCTGAAGCCCGGCATCAAGAAGGGCGAGCTCAGCATCGACTGGAACGACGAGGTGTTCGCCGGCACCGTGCTCACGCACGACGGGCGAGGTCAAGCACGAACCGACGCGCAAGCTGCTCGCGAGACGGCTGAAGGAGCGCATCATGATCGACGGCGTCATCGCGCTCTACATCTTCATGCTCGCCGCGTTCACCGGCTACGAGGTCATCTCGCGCGTGCCGGTGATCCTGCACACGCCGCTGATGTCGGGCTCGCAACTTCGTGCACGGCATCGTGCTGGTCGGCGCCATGGTCGCGCTGTTCCAGCGCGGACACGACGCTCGAGCAGGTCATCGGCTTCGTCGGCGTCGTGCTCGGCCGCCGGCAACGCGGTCGGCGGCTACGTGGTCACCGAGCGCATGCTCGAGATGTTCAAGTCGAGCGGCCAGCAAGAAGCAGGCCGGAGGGCAGCACTGATGTCACTGCCGACGCCTCGACGCCGAAGTGGATCATCGACGCGGCCTACATCCTGGTCGCGCTTCCTGTTCATCCTCGGCCTGAAGCGCATGAGCTCGCCGGTCACGGCGCGCGGCGGCATCCTCTGGGCGGGCGTCGGCATGGTGCTCGCGACGCTCGTGACCTTCCTCGCGCCGGTCATCGGCGGCGCCGCGCACGCTGCCATCAATTTCGCGCTCGTGATCCTCGCGATCGCTGATCGGCGGCGGCGCTCGCCTGGTGAGCGGGCAAGCGCGTCGCGATGACCGACATGCCGCAGATGATCGCGCTCTACAACGGCATGGGCGGCGGCGCGGCGGCGGCGATCGCCGCGGTCGAGCTCTACCGCGGCGAGCGCGCACGGCGCTCGCGCTCGGCGCGCTCGCGGTGCTCGGCGGCCTGATCGGCGCGGTGTCCTTCTGCGGCAGCCTGATCGCCTTCGGCAAGCTGCAGGGCCTGATCAAGCAAGCTCGTTCCGCTTCGGCGGCCAGCAGCTCATCAACATCGCTGATCCTCGCCGGCGGCGCTCGTGCTCGGCGGCATGATCGCGACCGGCGTCAACGCCGGCGCCGGCGGTCGTGACCGGCGTTCTTCGCGCTCGCGCTGGTGCTCGGCGTGACCATGACGCTGCCGATCGGCGGCGCCGACATGCCGGTGGTGATCTCGCTGTACAACGCGCTCACCGGCCTCGCGGTCGCCTTCGAGGGCTTCGTGCTCGACAACGCGGCGATGATCATCGCCGGCACCGTGGTCGGCTCCGCCGGCACGCTGCTCACGCAGCTGATGGCGAAGGCGATGAACCGCTCGCTCGGCAACGTGCTGTTCTCGGGCTTCGGCGACACCGGCGGCGCGGCGACCGGCACCGTCACCGGCTCGCAGAAGCCGATCGAGGCCGCCGATGCCGGCGTCATGATGGCCTTCGCGCAGAAGGTCATCGTCGTGCCGGGCTACGGCATGGCGGTCGCGCAGGCGCAGCACAAGGTGTGGG
This sequence comes from uncultured Pseudomonadota bacterium, assembly GCA_963727685.1. Classification (GTDB taxonomy): domain Bacteria; phylum Pseudomonadota; class Gammaproteobacteria; order Steroidobacterales; family Steroidobacteraceae; genus CAIKZZ01. Next base: position 19,258 of record CAVSGY010000008.1, on the reverse strand, counting down.
AGCTCGCGCCAGCTGCTGCAGCGACCGCGGCGTGACGGTGAAGTTCGCGATCCACCCGGTCGCCGGGCGCATGCCGGGCCACATGAACGTGCTGCTGGCCGAGGCCGGCGTGCCCTACGACCTGATCGCCGACCTCGACGAGATCAACGCCGAGTTCGAGACCGCCGACGTCGCGCTGATCATCGGCGCCAACGACGTCGTCAACCCGGTCGCGCGCAACGACAAGTCCAGCCCGATCTACGGCATGCCGATCCTGAACGCCGACAAGGCGAAGAACGTCATCGTCATCAAGCGCGGCCAGGGCGCAGGGCTTCTCGGGCATCGAGAACGCGCTGTTCTACCTCGACAACACGCGCATGCTGTACGGCGACGCGCAGGCCGCGGTGAGCCAGCTGATCCAGGCCGTCAAGTCGATCGGCTGAGGCCGCGGACGTGCGGCGCCTCGCGCGCTCGCTCTACTTCTGGGTGCTGGTGGCGGTCGTCGCGGGCGCGCTGCTCGGCGTTGGGCGCCGGCCACCGGCGTCGCGCTCAAGCCGCTCGGCGACGGCTTCATCCGCCTGATCCGCATGCTGGTCGGGCCGATCGTGTTCTGCACGATCGTGCTCGGCATCGCCCACATGCGCGACCTGCCGCGCGTCGGCCGGGTCGGCATCAAGGCGCTCGCCTACTTCGAGCTGCTGTCGACGGTCGCGCTGGCGGTCGGCATGGCGGTCGCGGCGCTGGCCCGGCCCGGCGCGGGCTTCCACGTCGATCCCGCGACGCTCGACGCCGCCGCGGTCGCCAAGTACGCGAGCGCGGCGCACGAGCAGTCGGTCGCCGACTTCCTGCTGAACGTCATCCCGGCGACGCTGCCGGGGGCGCTGACCTCCGGCGAGCTGCTGCAGGTGCTCCTGGTCGCGCTGCTGACGGGCTTCGGGTCGCGGTCGTCGGCGAGCGGGCGCAGTTCTTCGTGTCGTTCGTCGACTCCGCCTCGCAGGTGCTGTTCCGCATCGTCGCCTTCGTCATGTGGCTCGCGCCGCTCGGCGCCTTCGGCGCGATGGCCTACACGCTCGGCAAGTTCGGCTGGCACACCCTCGCGCCGCTGGCGCGCTTCATGGGCGTGTTCTACCTGACCTGCGCGCTGTTCGTGTTCGGGGTGCTGGGCCTCGTGGCGCGGCTCGCGGGCTTCAGCATCCTGCGGCTCGTCGCCTACCTCAGGACCGAGATCGTGACGGTGATCGGCACCTCCTCCTCGGAGAGCGTGCTCGCGCCGCTGATCGACCGGCTCGAGCGGCTCGGCTGCCGGCGCGCGACCGTCGGCCTCGTGGTGCCGACCGGCTACTCGTTCAACCTCGACGGCACCTGCATCTACCTGTCGCTGGCGGCGCTGTTCCTCGCGCAGGCGCTCGACGTCGACCTCAGCTTCGGCCAGCAGCTGACGCTGCTGCGTGGTCGCGATGCTGAGCTCGAAGGGCGCGGCGACGGTCACCGGCGGCGGCTTCATCACGCTCGCGGCGACGCTGACGGTGGTGCCGAGCGTGCCGGTCGCGGCGCTGGCGCTGATCCTCGGCATCGACCGCTTCATGAGCGAGGCGCGCGCGGTCACGAACCTGATCGGCAACGCGGTGGCGACGCTCGTCGTGTCGCGCTGGGAGCGCGAGTTGTCGGCGGACGAGCTCGTGCGCCGGCTCGCGGCCGGCGGCGCCGAGCCGGCACGCGCGCGACGCCGGCTGAGCGCGGGCCCGCTAGGCCTTCTTCTTGTCGGCCTTCTCGACCCGCTCGCGCACCGGCACCGGCACGTTGCAGACGTCGACGCGGCCGGCCGGCACCTTGTACCAGGCGTCCTTGCGGTTGCGCCTGAGCTCGATCAGCTTCTGGAAGATCGGCGCGTCGGTGCGCATGACCTCGAGCGGCTTGCGCTCGGCGGGCGGCAGCTCGGCGGCGACGCGCACGCTCTGGATCGGCACGCGCTCCTCGGGCTGCTCGTAGAAGCCGAGCTCGCCGGTGCCGCGCGGCAGCGACGACAGCAGCTCGATGCCGGCCACGACCCGCCCGACCAGCGCGACGTTGCGGTCGAGCTGGCGCGGCGCGTGGCCGATGACGACGTAGAGCTCGGTGCCGATCGCGGTCGCCGGGTCGTTGTCGCGGCCGACGCCGACCATGCCGTAGCAGTGCACCGGCCAGGCCTCGCCGTCGGCCGAGCTGCGCGCGGCCGGGAAGCCGCCGACGAAGCCGACCTCGGCGCGTAGGTGTCGGGATCCTTGAGGCGCGTGAACGGCAGCGCCGCCGCGCTCCGCGTGAACTCCGCCGGCAGGCGCTTCTCGCCGACCTCGGGCTTGGAGTTCAGCGGGTCGCCCCACTGCGCGACGAAGTTGTCCTGCAGGCGCACGAAGGCGAGCCCGTCGTACCAGTGGGCGCGCGCCAGCTTCTCGATGTTGGCGACGTGCCGCGGCGCGAACTGCGGCGCGAGCTCGATGACGACGCGGCCGGTCGCGAGCTCGAGGTACAGCGTGTGCTCCGGCTCGAGCGGCCGCCAGTCGCCGGGCTGCGAGCTCGCGATCAGCTCGCGCACCGTCGCCGGCTGCGCGAACTTCTTTGGCGGGGTCTGCGCCTGGGCGCTGAGCGCGAGCAGCGCGGCGAACGCGGCGAGCGGGCGGAGGATCGACATGGTGCGGGGCCTTTTACGCAAGCGTGTGGAAAACCTTCTGTACGTCGTCGTCCTGCTCGAGCTTGTCGATCAGCTCGAGCACTTCCTTGGCCTGCTCCTCGGGAGCTCGGTCGGCGTCAGGCAGACGAACTCGCGCTCGGCCGACAGCGGCACGATGCCGCGGTCCTCGAGCGCCTTCTGCAGCACGCCGAAGTCGGTGAACGCGCAGCGGATCACGAGCTGCGGCTCGCCCTTCTCGCCGGTGCTCTCGCCCATCTCCTCGAGGCCGTGGTCGATCAGGTAGAGCTCGAGGTCGTCCTGGTCGATGCCCTCCGGGTTGAGGCGGAACACGCCCATTTCCTTGAACTGGAAGCTGACGCTGCCGGAGGTCGCGAGGTTGCCGCCGTGCTTGGCGAACAGGTGCCGGACGCTCGCCACCGTGCGCGTCGGGTTGTCGGTCGCGGCCTCGACCAGGATCGCGACGCCGTGCGGCCCGTAGCCCTCGTAGATCACCACCGTGAAGCTCGCCGCGTCCTTGCCGGAGGCGCGCTTGATCGCCGCCTCGACCTTGTCCTTCGGCATGTTGACGGCGCGCGCGTTCTGGATGCAGCGCCGCAGGCCGGGTTCGAGTTCGGATCGGTGCCGCCCGCCTTGACGGCGATGTTGATGTCCTTGGCGATGCGGTGGAACTGCTTCGCCATCCGGTTCCAGCGCGCGAACATGGCGTGCTTGCGGACTTCGAATATGCGGCCCATGGCGGTGTGGCGGTCCTGGATCCAGCGGCCCGGTGGCCGGGCGGGGAGCCGCTAAGTTTAGTGCCTCGGGGGGCCGGCGTCGCGTCCGGCTGCGCCGCCGGCCGGCCGGCCGCGGCCGGCCGCGCGCCTCAGCCGGTGGTCCCGCCGGGCGGGACGCGCGGCCGGCGTCGCCCGGCGCGGTCGTCCGGCGCGCGGCCGAGCATGTGCCGCACGCGCGGCGGCTCCGGCCCCGGTGCAGCCGCAGCACCGCCTCCCGGGCCTCCTGGTCGGCCAGCGTCGCGCGCTGCCACTGGCGCAGGTGGTCGAGCCAGGTCACGGCCTGGTAGCGCTCGATGAAGCGGCCCGGGTCGTCGAGGTCCTGCATCAGCGACCAGCGGCGCGCGCCGTCGCGCCGGCGCGTGCGGCCGAGCTCGTAGGCGGCGCGCACGAACGCGACGGCGTCCTCCGCCGCGACCCGGTACTCGATCGACATCACCACCGGGCCGACGTCCGGGTCGATGCCGGTGCGGCCCGTGGCCTCGGGCAGCGCGCGCAGCGGCCCGAGGTCGACCGCCCCGGCCGGCGTGCAGCGGCCAGCGGCGGGCGGCGACCAGCGAGGCGACGAGCAGGATCCCGGCCGCGAGCAGGCTCGAACGCAGGGTCGCCGTACTCGGCGTACTTGCCCCACAGCCAGCTGCCGACCGCCATGCCGCCGAAGGCCGCGGTCTGGTAGAAGGCGAGCGTGCGGCCGACCACCCAGCGCGGCGACGGACGAGCTGCGTCGTGACGTTGAAGGTCGAGAACGACAGCACCCACGCGGCGCCGGCGGCCGCCATCACCGCCATCGACAGCGCGCTCCAGCGCGACTGCGACACGACCACGGTCGACGATGCCGAACACGACCGAGGCGGCGGTGACGATCGCGTCGGCGCCGTAGTGGCGCAGCAGCGTCGTGCTCGCGAGCGCGGCGAGCACCGCGCCGGCGCCGAAGGCGCCGAGCAGGAAGCCGTAGGTCAGCGCGCCGCCGCCGAGCAGGTCGCGCGCCACGAGCGGCAGCGTCGCCCACAGCGCGCTCGACAGGAAGCCGAACATGGCGCTGCGCATCAGCACCGTGCGGATCGCCGGCGACAGGCGCGCGTAGCGCAGTCCGGCGCCGATCGCGGCGCCGATGCTCTCGGGCGGCAGCAGCGCCGCCGGCTGCGGCCGACGCCAGCGCGCCAGCACCACGATCAGGCCGACGTACGACAGCGCGTTGCACAGGAACGCGACCGCGGCGCCGCCGACGGCGACGATCGCGCCGCCGATCGCGGGGCCGACGGTGCGGGCGATGTTGTAGCCGAGGCTGTTGAGCGCGACCGCCGCCGGCACCTGCCCGGCCGGCACCTGCTCGCCGACCGACGACTGCCAGGCCGGGCCGTAGACGGCGCCGCCGCAGCCGAGCAGGAACGTGAAGCCGAGCAGCGACCAGGGCGTCAGCGCGCCGCGGTAGGCGAGCACCGTCAGCATCGCCGCCGCCACCAGCATCCCCACCTGCGCGAGCAGCATCAGCGCGCGCCGGTCCCAGATGTCGGCGATCGCGCCGGCCGGCACCGACAGGAACATGATCGGCAGCGCGGTCGCCGCCTGCACGAAGGCGACAAGGTCGGAGGAGCGGGCGATCGTCGTCATCAGCCACGCCGCGCCGACCGTCTGGAACATCGTGCCGAAGTTCGAGGCGAGGCTCGCGACCCAGAGCGCCACGAACAGCGGCGTGCGAAACGGCACCAGCGCCCCGTGCAGCCACGGAGTGGCGGAGCGGGCGGCGCGGGGTCATGCGCTGCTGGTCGCGGCGCGGCGCCGCCGGGCGCCGGCGGGCGCGCCGCAGCGGCCGCGCCGCTCGCGGACCTCACGGTCGCTCCCCGCCCTCGGGTCCGTAGAACAGGACCCACACCGCGAAGTCGTCGGAGAAGTTCTCGAAGCGGTGCGTGACGAAGGCCGGCACGAAGATCAGGTCGCCGGGCCGAACGGCTGGCGCCGCGCGTCGCAGACGAACTCGCCGCGACCGCCGGCGACCACGTAGACCTCGTCGCGGTCATGCGGCTGCTGCGCGTCGACGCCGCGCGGCGCATAGATCTCGACGCTGAGCGTGCCGTGCGCGATGAGTTCGACGTAGCTCGCGCCGGCCGCGGCGGCGAGGCGCGCCTGCGCCGCCGCGAGCGGCAGCACGCCGGCAACGGCGGGCGCGCGCTGCCGGCCGGGGGCGCCACGGCGCTAGCCCACCTTGCGCAGCTCCTCGCGGAGCACGCGCCGCAGGGTGCGCTCGAGCGGCTCGCCGGCGCGGCACATGTGGTCGCGCAGCACGGCGTTGATCAGTGACGCGTGGTCGCCGCTGCCGTTGCGCAGCGCCGCCTCCTCGAACCAGCCGAGCACGTCCGGGTCGAGCGCCACGCTGCGCCGCGCCGACGACACCGCGGGCGAGAGCGTGCCGCACAGACCGGGGGAGACGTCGGCTTCCGCTGTCATGGGCTGTCCTCGTCGCTGCCTACGTGGCGCGCGCCACAGTATGGACGCGCGCCGAGGCGCGTCAAGTGGCGCGCGGCCGCCGCGCTCATGGCCGGCGCGCGTTCGCGGCGCGCAGGTCGTGGGCGGCGAGTTCGCCCCACGCGGCCAGCAGCGCGATCGCGCCGAGGTAGACGAGCAGCGCCCGCCAGCCGCAGCCGCGCGACGCGCAGCGCGAGCCAGAGGAGCGCGAGCGCGAGCGCCGCCTGCAGCCACAACGGCCGCCGCCTGAGCGCGAGCCAGCGCGCGCCCCACTCGCGCGAGGCGAGCCGCAGCACGAGGTAGAGCGCCGCGAAGCCGCGAGCGCGACCACCGCGGTCGGGATCCAGTCCCAGCGCCTCATGTCATGGCACGCGCCGCGATCCGGCCGCGCCGCTAGTGCGACACCGGCTCGTCGCCGGTGGTGATCTCGAGCGTGATCCCGATGTTGAGCTCGGCGAGCGAGCGCAGCAGCGGCGGCGGCAGCTCCACCGTGCAGCGATCGCCCGTGGTCAGCGTCACCGCGAGCTCGCAGGTGCCGCCGTCGGTGCTGAGCCGGGCGAAGAACCCCTTGTGCGGCGTCAGCAGGCGGATCTGCGCCAGCAGGAAGGCCTCGAACGGCGCCACCGGCACCCCGCGCCCGCTCGGCCAGAGCCGCTCGCCGAGCGGCGCGAACCAGTACGACTCCCGGTGCGGGCCGCGCGTCGCCGGCGCGCCGTCGCGCGGCGAGCCGGCCGCCCAGGCGTGCGCCGGCTCGATCCCCAGCACGCGGGTGATCTCGCCCGGATCGATCGACGGGTGGCGGACGCGAAGGTAGGCGGTGTACTGGTTCATGGCGAAAGTCCGGCCTCGGCGGAGGGCGACGGGCGGCGCCGCGCCGCGCGCGGCGTCAGAACTTACCGCGAAGCGGTGGCGGCCGAAAGCCCCTCCGCCCTCCCGTGCCGCCGGCGCGCCCGGGCCGGCGGCGCCGTCAGTGCGGCCGCTGCGTGGCCTGGAGCTTCTCGTAGGTGTCGCGCTGCAGCTGCTGCAGCTTCACCTGCAGGCCGGCCATGCGCCCCTGCACGACCTGCATCGACGACTGCACGACGCCGGGCATCTTGGTGACCACGGCGCGGCCGGCATCGGAGCGGTAGAACGCCAGCATGCCGTCGATCTCGTGCTGCGTGAACGTGTGCACGTAGGCGTCGACGAACACCGGCTCGAGCGAGTCCCACGTGACCTCGGCGTTGAACAGGGCGAGCGTGCGCGCCTCGAGGTCGCCGATGATCTGGCGCTGCTCGGCGGTCGGCGGCGCGCCGCCGAGCATGCGCTGCACCGAGGTCTTGGTCATGCCGTCGAGCTGGTTCCACATGCCGTCGAGCAGGCTCTTCGACTCCATCGCCACCAGCAGCTCGCGCACCGACGCCTCGGTCGGCGCGGCGGCGACCGCGGCCTCGGGGCCGAGCATGACGATTGCGAGCAGCGCGCCCTGGATGAGCTTCATCACGGTCCCTCTCCTGTGACTCCACGCGGGCGCCGCCGGGGGCGGGCGCCGCCGGCTACTCTAGGGACGGCCGGGAAGCGCCGTCAATCGCCGCGGGCTCAGGCGCACGAGCACGTCGCCGACGCCGGCCATGACGACCGGCACGGCGACCGCGAACGGCGCCCGCGCGGCGGCGCCGCTCGCGAACAGGGCGAGCAGCGCGGCGCCGATGCAGCCGAACCAGAACAGCGGGATCAACGGCCTGAGGCAGCGGGCGCGATTGGAGGAGCTGCGCGTCACGGCGGCGCCGGCCGCGACCGGCCGAGGTTGAACACGAGGCCATACGGGTCCGCGAGGTAGCGGCGCGGCACGCTCGCGTCCTCCTCGCGCAGCGTGCCGCCCGCCGCCAGCAGCCGGTCGCGGCTCGCGCCGACGTCCGCCACCAGGAACTCGAACACCGGCCCGTGCGCGGCGCCCTGCCCGACGTACAGGCGGAAGGCGCCCGTCTCGAAGCCGACCAGCGTGTCGCTGCGGTACACCTCGGGCAGGCCGAGCGCCGAGCCGTAGAACTCGGTCGCGGCGCGCCACGACTCGGTGCGGATGACGACGTCACGGGTCGATTGCAGCATGCTCATGGTGGCTCCCCCCGGCCGGCGGGCCGATGTCAGGGCGCGCCCGCGGGCCGGCCGCCCGCGGCGCCGGCGCTGCGTCGCCAGACCGCGTAGAAGGCGAGCGCCCCGACGAGGCCGTGGACGCCGAACTGCGCCACGCCCTCCAGGTACCGCAGCCACGCGTACGGGGTCAGCACGCCGCTCGCCTCGAACTGCACGAAATGGCCGTGCCAGCGACCGGCCGACGAGCAGCCGGCGCAGACCGTCGCCGGCGGCCAGCCGCGGACCGCGGCCGGCACGGCCGCGAGCAGCGCGCCGCAGGCGAGCACGGTGGCGCGGTTCTGCCGCCCGAGCCAGCCGAGCAGCACAAAGAGCGGCACCCAGACGACCACCACGAAGGCGCCGGCGACGACCACGACCCACTCGAGCACGCCCATGACCGCGGGCAGCGCCGCGGCGTCGGCGCTGAGCGCGACCGCGCCCCACAGCAGGTAGACGAAGGGCTGCACCAGGATCGCGGCGAGGCAGCCGAGCGCGATCGCTCTCATGGCGCGCGCGCCGCCACCGCCGGCGGGCCCTTGAGCTCGATCGTGTTGCCTTCCGGGTCGGCGAGGTACAGCGACGGTCCCTCGCCCTCCGCGCCGTAGCGCAGCGCGACCTCGCCCGCCGTGATGCCGTCGCGCGCCAGGCGCTCGCGGATCGCCGCGGCGTCGAACGGCTCGACGCGCAGGCAGAAGTGATCGAGGTTGCGGCCGCCGGCGCCGGGGGCCGCGCCGCCCGCCGCGCCGAGCGCGCCGTCGACCGTCACGAGGTCGATCAGCGAGCGGCCCGCCCGCAGCTGCACGAGGCCGAGCGCCGGCTGGCGACGCTCGACGCTGCAGCCGAGGACCCGGCAGTAGAAGTCGAGCATGCGCGGCAGGTCGACGACCCGCAGCACCAGGTGGTCGATCTCGCGGATCGCGATCACGGCGGCGGCCGGCGGTGACTGCGCCGCGCAACCATGCTAGCGGAGCTCCCGGCGCACGACGAGCTTGAGCCCCGACCAGACCTCGGTCCACGGCACAGACCTTGATGTCGACGAAGCCGAGCGGCAGCGCGAGTTCGCGCACCACGTCCTCCGTGATGTCGGTCGGCAGCCCGGCAGGCCCGCTTCGGCCACGACACCCACACCGCGGCGTCGGCGCGCAGCCGGCGGCGCAGCGCCGCGAGCGTGCGTGCGAGGGGTGCGCGCCGCGTCGCGAAGACATGCGCGACGTCGGTCGCGGCGGAGGCCGCGGCGGCGAAGCGCACGCGGTCCGGCAGCGGCGCGAGCCAGGCGCGGTAGTCCGCGGGCGCGGCGACCGCGTGCACGACGCCGCCCGCCTTGATGCCGAGCTTGCGCGCGAGCGGCGTCGCGGCGTAGCCGCTCACCGGTCGCGCCCCGGCGCGGCGCCGCGCGGCCGCCGGCGCTCACTCATCGGTCGATTCGTCGCGCGGCATGCGCATCGCCAGCTCCGTCAGCTCGGCGTCCGGGACCCGGCTCTGCTCGAGCAGCCAGCGCGCCTGCCGCGCGAGGTGCGCGGGCACCCGCACCGAGAACGCCGAGCCGAGGCCGGGGACGAACTCGTTGGACGCGATATAGCACGGCACGCCGGCGCCGGTCAGCAGGCCGAGGATCGCCTCCGCCGAGAGCCGGTCGGGGTAGTCGGCGACGCTCGGCCAGCTGGCGTTCGTCATGGCGCGGGGGCGGCGTGCGCCGCGGCGGCGGCCGGGCGCGAGCCGGCGAGGCGCTGGCGCACGAAGCTGATGTGCTTGCGCAGGATGTAGATCTGCTCGGCGTGCGAGCCGGGCATCTTGCGCGCGATGACCGACTTCTCGATCTCGGCGAGCCGCTCGAGCAGCGCCGCCCGTTGCCCGGCGGTCAGCTCGCCGAGCGCCTCGCGCTCGAGCGCCATGAGCTCGCCGTAGCGGCGGTGGATGCGACTGTCGATGCGCCAGCCGTACAGCTGCGGCAGGTAGCGAAGGCCGGGGATCACGACCACCACGATCGGCAAGAGCACGACGAGCGCCCGGTCGAGCAGCGAGGCGAGCCAGAACGGCAGGTAGCGGTACGCGAAGCTCTTGCCCGACTTGTAGAAGCGCGTCGCGTCGGGGCTGATCGGGAAGTCGTGCGCCTGCGGCGCCGGGAACTGATTGGCGTTCTGGAACAGCGTCGCGCGGCCGTGCACCTCGGTCGCGGCCTCGATCAGGAGGTCCGACAGCGCCGGGTGCAGGTCGCGGTGCGCCAGCAGCTCCACCGTCGGCGCGAGCAGCGTCATCGCGGTCGCCGGCAGGTTCTCGCCGAGGTCAAACGCCCCGGGCGGCACGTCGAGCTTGCTCAGGTAGCGGAAGCGGCGCACGTACGCGTCGCCCTGGCTGAAGTCGTACAGGCGGATGCCTGGCGCGTGCAGCATCTCGCGCAGCGTCGCGGTCGAGGCCGAGTCGCCGGTGAGCACAATCGCGTCGGCCGCGCGCGACTGCAGCGCCTGCCGCGCCGCCTCGCCCTCGAGGTCGAGCAGCCGCGTGGCGCCGCCCGGCTCGATGCCGTTGGCCTGCAGCAGCGCGAGCGCGAGCGCCCGCGTGCCGCTGCCGTCGGCGCCGACCGCGATGCGCCCGCCCTGCAGCTGCGAGAGCCGCTCGATCGGCCGCTCGTGGCGGTAGAAGATCGTCACCGGCTCGTAGAACATGCTGCCGAGCGAGACGACGTCGCCGCTCGCGACGCCACCGGCGACGCCCGACTGGACGAGGCCGATGTCGACCCCCGAGCCCGGATCGCGCAGCCGCGCGAGGTTCTCGAGCGAGCCCCGCGACGGCAGGACCTTGAGCGTGATGCCGCTCCTCGCGAGGATGCGGCGGTACTGCTCGGCGACGCCCGCGAAGGTGCTGCCGGCCGGGCCGCCCGAGATCGTCAGCGTCCGTGGCGGCGCGGGCCGCACGTAGTGCAGCGCCACCACGACCGCGATCGCGCTCAGCACGAGCACCGGCAGCAGCGTCTCGGCCAGGTCCCGCCACGACACGACCGACACCTTGAGCGGCAGTCGGAACGCCACCCGGCGTCTTGCCTTCGGCTCTTGGTCCTTCGCGGCGTCGCTCTTTGGCATGCGCAGTCTCTCGGCAAGCGGCGGGGCGCGACGTCGGCTGCGGGGCAGGCCGGCGCCTCGGGTCCGTGCGGCACCGCGACCGCGCCGCGCGCGACCGTCAGCGGGGTGCCGCGGCGGTATCGATCGGCGCGCAGTTGGTGCGACCCGACATCAGGCAGTCCTCGAGCGCGCCCTGCCGGCGCAGCACGCGCACGAGCGCGAGCGCGGCAAAAATCAGCAGCACCGCCACGGCCAGCCCGACGAGCGCGCCGCGGCGCGAGTCGTGCGGGCGGCTGGGCGGCGGCGGCTCGTCGTTCACGGCTGCCGCCCGGCCCCGCCACGCGCCGGCCTGCGCCGCGCGGGCGTCCGGCTCCCTATATACAGCATTGGCGCGGCGGTCCGGCCCGCCTGCGCGCCGGGCGATCGGCGCGCCGCCATCACGGCGCACCGCCCGACTGCAGGGCGAGGAGCATCGCGAGCGACGCCGCCAGCAGCACGACGACCAGGACCAGCCAGCGCGGCGCGCGCGCCCGCGTCGCCGCGGCCGGCACGGCGGGCGTCGCGCCGACGTGCGCCAGGATCCGCGTCGCGCGCTCGACGTCCGCGGCCCTCGCCAGGAACACGCTGTACTGCGGCTGCAGCTCGCCTCGCGCGGAGTCGGCGCTGCCGGTCGCATAGGCCTCGACGCCGCGCTTGATCAGGGCGTCGACGGCGGCCTGCGCGAGCGCGGCATCGGTGGTCCGGTAGAGAAGCGGCACGGCGGGGCCCTCCGGCGGGTGGCGCGGGCGGCCTTCGGCCCCCCCCCGCTCCCGCGCGATCCTATCCTCTGGCGGGGCGGGCCCCAAGCGCGGCGGCGCTCAGACGCCGGCGTGCGCGGTGATGGCCGCCTGCATCGTGCCAAAGAGCTGCGGCAGGTCCGGTCGGCGGCCGCGAAAGTCGTGCTCCTCGACGAGCTGCCAGGTGCGCTCGGTGGAGCCGCTCGCGAGCTGCGCCGTCGAGATCTTGAGATGGCGGTCCTTGCCGTCCCAGGTCACGCGGACGCGCACGCGCCGCCGGCCCGCCTCCACCTCCCAGCCGCCGAAGGCATGGGTCTGGTAGCTCACCGCGTAGATGATGACGCCGTCGCCCGCGAGCCGCGTCGCGAGCGCGGCGAGGGCATTCAGAAAGGTCAGTGAATCGGGTGGCTCGGCCATTGATCGCGGGTATCCGACGCCGAGGGTTGGCCAGCGCGGCGCCGGGGGCGCGCCGCGCCGCACCGCCGCAAGGTTAACCGAGCGTCCGTGGCGGCGCCATTCGAAGACCGGCCCAGGCGAGGGTGCGCCGTCGGCCGGTGCGGGCCGGCCCGCCGCACACGCATCAGCCGCGCGGCGCGCCCCGACGCCGGCGCGCGCGTCGCGGGGCGATCCAGACGAGTGCCGCGTTCAGCGCCACCGCGCCGAGGGCGCCCGCCAGAAACGCGAGCCACGCGGCCCGCGACGGCGACGAGGCCACGCGCGGCAGGCCGAACGCCAGCCCGAGCAGCAGCAGCCACGGCACGGGGTGCCGCGCGACGGCCAGCAGCGCCCACCGTCGGCTGCGCGGCGCGTGCTGCGACGAGGAGCGGCCGAACGCCACCGCCACGCGGCGCAGCCAGCCGGCGCTGAGCGCGAGGCCGAGGACGCCCGCGACGAAGCCGAGCGGTAGCAGCCACAGGCTAGGCCAGGAGCCCATGGGTCCCGTCGCCGCAGCGGGCCGGCGACGATGCGCCACCGATGCGCGAGGCGTCGCCGGTCGCGGCCGCCGCCAGTGGCGGTGCGCTCACGGTGCGGCGAATGAGCACGCGTGCGCCCCACCGCCACCCGGGCCGGCCGGCCGGACGTTCACGACGTCCCCGGGTGGCTCTGCGTCGCACCGATGCCGAGGTCGACGCGCGACGGCCCGAGCAGCAGCGTCGCGCCGTCCACCTGGCTGCGCGAGGCCCGCGGCTGCAGTGCGGGGTCGAGCGGATAGCGCCGCCCGTCGAAGCGCATCAGGACGTCGCCGTGGCGCTTGGTCGCGACGATCAGCGTCCGCCAGCCGTGTGCCGACTCGCGCGACAGCCGTATCGGTTCCAGGCTCAGCGTGCTGCCGCTGACGAAGCTGAACCCGTCCCCGGCACCGTGGAAGATCTCGAGCGTGCAACCGTCGCTCCCGCAATAAGCGCGATCGGTGACCAGCACGACCGCGTCCGGGATCCCGTCGCCGTCCAGGTCCACGAGCGCGTAGCGATGCTGGGGCGTGACGGCGCCCGCGGCGAGGTCGAAGTGGCTGCGCAGCGCCACGAGCAGGTCCGCGGGCTCGTCCGCGACGCCGGCCGCGGATGCGCCCATGAGCGCGAGGAGGAGCGGCAGGCGGCGCAGTCCGCCCGGGCCCGGCCGCCGATCCCGGGCAGCACGGCCGGCGACGCCAGCGCGCCGCGGCCGCTCCCGCCGTAGATCCGGGCATCGCTCGCGTCGCGCACGGCGTCCGGCACCGCGACGCGGGTGCCGCACCACGGGCAGTAGCGGATCCGGACATAGGACGAGCCGCCATCGTGGACGTAGAGGCCGATCGCGCGGGCGCGTCCGAAGCGGCCGACCAGCGCGTCGGGACATGTGGCCAGATCCGGGTGTTCCGGGCAGCGCCGGCGCAGCTGCTTCGCATCTCGTCGCAGCAGAGCGAGTCAGAGAGCCTGAGCATGGCGGGCCTCCGGATCAAGGCGCGCGCCGCTGGTCACCGGCGCGCGTCCCACCAGCGCCGATCGTACTCCGCGGCCGATACGACGAGTACCGTCGTCGTCCCTTCGAGATCGAAGCACTGGTGGCCGGCGCCCGCCGCGGCTACGAACGGACGCACGGCATGGTCGGCGGCGGCGATGCGGCGGCGAACGTTCCCGGGGCGGCCGCGTCGTTCACCGCGGCGCCGGCTGCTCGCGATGCGGGACCCGCGAGGCGGCCTAGGGCTCCGCCGCCATGGCGCGCGCGGCCTCCGCGGAGGTGCGCACCGCAATGACCTCGAAATCCACGAGGTCCTGCCACGAGGCGATCCAGACGTCGACCAGGCGTCGGTCGTCGGTACGCATCAGCTGGAAGCACTTCGAGTAATCGAGGTCGACCCAGCTGTCGACGTACTCGAGACCCGGCGGCAGCATGCGGCCGAGGCTTCGGGCGCGCCGGTAGATGGCGGGCGCCGCGCCCGGATGGAAGGACTCGACGATCATGTAGAGCACCGCTCGTCTCCGGACGTCAGCCCGCCGAGCCCCGCGGCCGCGGATCGCGCCGCGGCACCGGCGATCGCGCTGGCAGGCTACGCATCGCCATCCCCGGTCGCGAACTCGCCCCGCCCCTGGGGATAGAGCCGCTCCCACTCGCGGCCATTGGACTGCACGACCGACAGCTCGCGGATCGTTCCCGGATCGATGCACCTGGCATTGACGCTGAAGCCGTCCGGGTGCGAGCGGGGCACGTAGAAGGACTTGATGCCGCACACGCAGCAGAACAGGTGTTGCGCGGTGTGGGTGTTGAAGCGGTAGGCGGTCAGGCTCGGCGCGCCGCACAGCAGCTTGAAGCGCGCGGCCGGCACGATCAGGTGCAGGTAGCCGCACAGGCTGCAGATCGAGCAGTTGCACTCGGACACCCGCAGCCGTTCGGGGGCGATGACCTCGAACCGTACCCGCCTGCAATGACACCCGCCCGCGTGCGTGATCACGGTCACCTCGCTGCTGCGCCGACGGCGTCCGGCGCCCGTCGGGCGCCAGTCGCCACGCAGCATCTTAGCGTCGCTCGCGGCGCCCCTGTGCCGCACGGCGGCAGCGCATCGCCGCGCGCGCAGGCGCGCCTAGCCTAACTTCCGCAGTTACGTGGGTGCGGAGTAATGCCATCAAGGACTTAGGGTCTGGAGTTGGCACTACATTTGGGGTCGGAGGTGGGGCTGCTTGAGGCGTTCTGGCAGGCGCAGGCCGAGCCGATCGAGTAGCGCGAGCTGAGCGCGGTCGGGTCGGGCGACGCAGCGGATGCGTAGCTCCCGAGGCGGCGAGGTCGCGGTCGGCAAGACGACGTCGGTGCTGTGGATGGCACCGAGTTCATCGATGAGCGTGCGCGGGCTGTTGCCAAGGCCAGCGCGGCTCTGCCACTGCTCGAGGGTCTTCCACAGCACGTAGGCGAGGAAGCAGACCAGGATGTGAGCGAGGACGCGATCCTGGCGCTGATGCCAGATCGGTCGCAGCGACAGCTCGGTCTTGTGGATGCGGAACGCAGCTTCGGCTTCGGAGAGCTGGATGTAGGTTCTCCACAGCTCCTCGGCGCTCCAGTCGCGCACGTTGGTGCGCAGCACGTAGCAGCCTTCGCTGTGCCGTGACCAGTCGTCCCACTCGGGTCGAGCCGACCACTCAAGCCTAAGCCGACTGCCGAGGGCAGGATCGTCGATGAGGCGGATCGCATAGCGCGCGGCGCCGCGCGAGTTGGCGCCGAGCAGCCGGCCGATCTGGCGCTCGGTGGCGCTGCGATCGATCGGGCTCTTGGCGGCCTCGAGCCGCCGCTGCAGGCTGGAGAGGCCCGCTTCGATGCGCTCGCAGAAGCGCCGGTGCATCGCCTGCTCCTTCTGCTGGCGATCCGCCGAGCGCACCAGCAGGAACGTCTCCTCGCCCTCGGGGCCGGCACAGACCTTGGCCTCGATGCCGTCGCGGACCTGCCGCCAGTGACGCGCATCGATCAGCTGCGGCGCTAGCTTCTTGAGGTCGCTCTTGAGGCCGCCGATCAGGTAGCGTCGATGACCGGCCTGCAGCCAGGCGATGTTGTCGGCGCTGGCCATGCCGCGATCCATGACCCAGACCCGCTGCGCCTTGCCATAGCGGGCTTCCATCGTGCCGACGATCTCCTCGACGGTGGTGACGTCGACCCGGTTGCCAGCGAACACCTCGTAGCCGAGCGGCATGCCGTCGCGGCTGACGACCAGCCCAATGCAGACCTGCTTGCAGTCCGGGCGGTGATCGCGGCTGTGGCCGCGCCGGGCGAGAGGGTTGCCCTCGGCCTGGCCCTCGAAGAACGTGCTGGTGACGTCGTACAGCAGCAGCTCATAGTCGAGTGCAAACAGCTCGCCGAGCCGGTGCTTGAGATGCTCCTCGAGCGCCCGCTTGTGTGGCAGCAGCTGATCCAGCGCCCGGTACAGCCGATCGTCGTTGACCTGTTCGGGAGCCACGCCGAGCAGATCCTCGAGCGCCGTGCGGCGGTACCAGTCCTCGGCGATGTGCAGCTCGCTCGAGGGCTCACACAGCCGCGCGATCACCAGAATCGCCGCCATCGTCGACCATGGCACCTGCTCGCGGCCCTCGGTCAACGCCCCGGCGCAGAACTCATCGAGCTTGAGCGCCTGCCACAGTGTCAGCGCGAGCCATACATCGCCGAAGCGGCGTGAGCGCTCGACCCGGACCTGATCCAGCTGTACCGGGACCGGCGCCGAGGGCGCCGTGAACAGATCCGGCTGCGCGGCTCGGCCGGTGATCGTCTGGGCGAGCGCCCGGGCGCTCGCCCGGCCTTCGGCATCGAGCTCGCCGAGCTGCGCCACCGTCTCCTGAACCACCTTGCGGCCGCGGCGTACGGAGCGCACCAGACGCCAGTACGTGTGCGTCTTGCCGTCCTTGCGAATCGTCGTGTGCCGTAGGTACAGGCGCGTGACCTCCGACCTCAAGATCGCACGCAAAAAGCCTACAAACAACGACCAAAGTTGGCACTACATCGGCGTTTTGGCACTCGCCGCCGGCGACGAATCGACACCGCCCAACACATCAATACCTTGCAAAACCGGCTTCGCATCCGAAGCCGGAAAAATCGTGAAACACGACGTCAACTGCGGAAGTTGGGCTAGTGCAGCGCCGCGGTCGCGGCGGCGAAGAAGTCGAGGTCCTCGATGATGTCCATGCCCTCGGGCTTGGAGCGCGCGCTCAAGGCGACGATGACGACGCGCTCGCGCGGGTTGATGTAGAGGAACTGGCCGAAGATGCCCTCGGCCATGAACGCGCCCGCGGTGTCGGGCGTCGCGGCGGTCGGCACGGCCGGCCACCAGAAGTAGCCGTAGTCGAGGCGGCGCCCATCCTTGAGCGACTTCGGCGCGCCGGCCTCCTCGGTCCAGCCGGCCGGCAGGATCCGCTCGCCGTCGGCGATGCCGCCGTTCATGAAGAAGAGCCCGAAGCGGCCGTAGTCGCGCAGCGTGGCGGACAGGCCGCTGCCGGCGATCTCGATGCCGTCGGGCGCGTCCAGCCACCAGTTGGCGTCCGCCTCCATGCCGACGCGGCGCCAGATGCGCGTCGACAGGTACTGCGCGAGCGGCATGCCGGTCGCGGCACGGACGATCTCGCCGGCCACCAGCGTCTCGCCGGTGTTGTAGTTGTTGACCGTGCCCGGCGCCGCGGCCCGCGGCAGCCGCGCCATCAGCGCCATCGCGGCGCCCCGGCGCTGTGCGATCTGCGCCTCGAGCAGCTGGCGCGGGTCCGAGGCGGGATCGGTGTAGGTCTCGTTCCAGCGCACCCCCGAGGACATCGAGCAGGATGTCCGGATCGAGACACCGTCGTAGGCGCTGCCCTTGAGCTCGGGCAGGTAGCGGGTGACGCCGTCGTCGATGCTGGCGATGGCGCCCTGTTGCACGGCGGCGGCGATGAGGGTCGAGGTGATCGACTTGGCGATCGACATCGACATCCAGCGCGTGCGCGGCGTGTTGCCGTACTGGTAGAGCTCGAGCGCGATGCGCCCGTCCTTGAGGACGAGGAGCGCGGCGACCCGGTTCACGGCGAGGTAGTCGACAAGGTCCCACTGGCGGCCGCGCGACGCGAAGCGGACCTGCGTCAGCGCCCGGCTCGCCGGCGGCAGCGGCAGGACCTTGTCGCCGTGCGCGATCGTGCGCGTGGCGAACAGGCGGTCGATGTTGCGGAAGGTGTCGACGGCGAGGTCGGGCGTCAGCGCGCCGTCGTACATCTGCCGCACGGTGCCGATCGGCTCCGCGGCATGCGGATAGCCGTCGGCGCGAGCGGCGCTGCCGCCGGGCGCGAAGGCGACGAGGAGGAGGGCGATGGTCGCTGCGCGGGTCTGGTTCACGGGGCCTCCGGCGGGCTGGGGTCCGGCGGCAGCTTAATGGATAACGCGCGCGCGGGCAGTGGCGGGCGCCGCCCGGCGGGGTGCGCGGCAGTTGGCGCTCGTCGGTTCGGCCACCGTTGCGAGGCGCGTCACACGGATATTTTCTCGATATCGCACACGTCGGCAGGCGAGCGGCAACCGTAGACTTCGGCGCAACGGCCGCTGTGGCCGTACGCGCGGACCCACTCGGAGCACGCATGCGTCGAACCTTGATCGCGGCCATGACGCTCGGCGGGTGCCTCGCGGGCTGCGGCCCGCAGGACGACCTGCAGGCGGTGGCGTCGCTGGCCGCAGCCCCGGCGGGCGCGCCGGCCCCGGCCGCGGACCGCCCCGCCGTCGCTCAGCCGCGCAAGCTCGACGTCGGCGCCTCGGTCGCCGAGACCGTCGCGCTACTGCGCGAGCAGAAGACGAGCGCCTTCGAGCTCGCGCTGTTTCGCATGGAGATGCTCGATGCGCCGCGGCTGAAGGCGACGCTGCTCGAGCGGCACGTGCTGCGGCCGCACCCGCAGGCAATGGGGGCGTACACCTTCAGCGAGACCGGCGAGGTGCGCGTGCGCCTCGACGACGACTGGCCGCAGGCGCTCGCCGCCGGCCGGTCCTTCATCGTCGCGGGTCGAGTTCGGCGTGTTCGAGGAGGCGGCGACGCCAAAGGCCCTCGAGGATGCCAGGCAGCGCGCCGCCGAGGCGGTCGGCTACGTGCGCACCGGGCTCACCGGCAGCAACGGCTGCGCGCCGTGGGAGATCACCGCCAACGGCCTGTCGCAGGGCAGCTGCACCTATCACCTGCTCGAGCAGCGCTTCTTCCCGCAGACCAAGAGCGGCTACACCGCGCCCATGGACCCGGCGCGGATGCACGCGGTCGCCAACATCGCCCGCGCGTTCCGCCTCGAGGCGACGGCGGCCTTTCGCACCGCAGGCAAGGACACGAAGCACGTGATCTGCAGCGGGCCGGTCACCGCCGACGAGACGCGCTGCGAGGTGGTCGACGCGCCGCCGAAATAGCGCCGCGCCACCGGGCCGGGGAGCGGCGCCGGCGTCTCTAAGCATTTCCCCTACGCGACACCGGGCCGATCGCGGAGCGCATCGCCC
>CAVSGY010000007.1:0-186466 GCA_963727685.1 uncultured Pseudomonadota bacterium | reverse complement strand
AGATGACGCTGCACGTGGCCAAGGTCGCGCGGCGCTGGCGCTGGAGTACATCGACGAAGGCCCGATCGGCATCGAGGCCGCCTTCAACCTGCGCGCGCGCCGCGGGCCGCGCATGCGCCTCCACCGCCGCCACTGATTCCGGACCCCGCACGCACAGGGCGCGCATGCCGCGCGCCGTCAAGGACCCCGACGAATGGAACATTCGACACTGATTGAGATCCTCGAGGCCAACCGCACCGCACCGCGCGCGATCCACTACCTCGAGGGCGAGCACGAGGAGCGCGTCGTGCCGTTCGGCGAGCTGTACGAGCGCGCGCTCGGCATCCTCTGGCACCTGCAGAAGCTCGGCGCCGAGCGCGGCGACAAGCTGATCGTCTTCCTCAACAGCAACGAGCAGTTCATCGACGGCTTCTGGGCCGCGCTCAGCGGCGGCATCGTGCCCGTACCGCTCGCGGTCGGCATCTCCGATGAGCACCGCCACAAGCTGCTGCGCGTCGCGCGGCTGCTCGGCGACCCGTTCCTGTACACCGACCGCAAGAACCTCGAGCGCATCGGCGCGTTCGCCGCCAGCGTCGGCGAATCGGCGACCTTCGAGCGCCTGCAGCGCCGCGCGTTCCTCGCCGACTCGCTCGACAACGTGTCGCGCACCGGGCGCCCCACGCGGGCCGCACCGGACGACGTCGCGTTCATCCAGTTCTCCTCGGGCTCGACGAGCGCGCCGAAGGGTATCGTCCTCACCCACCGCAACCTGATCGCCAACTGCCGCAGCTGCACCGCCGCCGCCGGCTTCACCGAGCGCGACGTCTCGCTCAGCTGGATGCCGCTGACCCACGACATGGGGCTGATCGGCAAGCACATCTTCATGTTCGCCAACCGCATCGAAAACCATCTGATGCCGACTGAGCTGTTCATCCGGCGACCGCTGCTGTGGCCGAAGTTCGCCAGCGAGCGGCGCGCGACGATCCTGAGCTCGCCGAATTTCGGCTACCGCCACTTCCTCAAGGTGCTCGGCGACCGCAGCCTCGATGGCGTCGACCTGAGCGCCGCGCGGCTGATCTTCAACGGCGCGGAACCGATCTCGGTCGAGCTGTGCGACGAGTTCATGGGGCGGATGGCGCCGTACGGCCTCAAGCGCAGCGCCATGTTCCCGGTCTACGGGCTCGCCGAGGCCACGCTCGCGGTCACCTTCCCGAAGCCGGGCAGCACCTACACGGCGACCCGCTTCGACCGGCACCGACTCGCGGTCGGCGCGCCGGCCGGCCGCGCCGGCGAGGACGCGCGCGATGCGCTCACGCTGATGAATGTCGGCCGGCCGATTCCGGGCAGCGAGGTGCGGATCGCCGCCGAGGACCGCGCGGCCCTGCCCGACGGCTCGGTCGGCCACGTGCTGATTCGCGGCGAGAATGTCACCAAGGGCTACTACGAGGCGCCCGAGATCAACGCGCGCACGATCAGCGCCGACGGCTGGCTCGATACCGGCGACCTCGGCGTCATCGTCGACGGCGACCTGTACATTACCGGCCGCGCCAAGGAGATCATCTTCGTCAACGGCCAGAACTACTACCCGCACGACCTCGAGGAGATCGCGCAGCGTGCCGAGGCGCTCGAGCTCGGCAAGGTAGTTGCGGCCGGCTGCCGGCCGCCAGGCGCGGAGACCGACGAACTGACGTTCTTCATCCTGCACCGCGGCTCGCTTGAGGAGTTCCTGCCGATTGCCGCGGAGGTCACCCGGCTCGTCAACGAGCACGCCGGCCTCGAGGTCGCGCACGTGGTGCCGGTCAAGCGGATTCCGAAGACGACCAGCGGCAAGATCCAGCGCGTCCAGCTCGAGGAGGCCTTCGTCGCCGGCGAGTTCGCCGACGAACTGGTGTCGCTGGCGCGGCTGCGCGAGGCGCATCACGGCCATCGCGACGCCGGCGCCGGCGTCGAGTCCAAGATCAAGGCGATCTGCGACGCGGCGCTGCCGGACAAGCGGGTGGAGGTCGACGACAACCTGTTCGAGATCGGCGCCAGTTCGCTGACGCTGATCCAGATCCACGAGGAGCTCGACAAGGAGTACCCGGGCATCGTCGACCTGACCGAGCTGTTCGACTACCCGACGGTGGCATCGCTCGCCAAGCACGTCGAAAGCAAGCTCACCGTGCCGCGCGCCTGAGCGGCGGGCCGGCCGCGCGGACTCAGCAGATGGCACGGATGCCCAACCCAGCAGCGGCCGCGACCCCGCGCTACGACGTGGCGCGCCTGACTGTGATCCGCCCGCCGTTCCTCGTCGCGGCGATCCTCGGGCTCGCGCTGCTCGTCGTGTTCGCCGAGCTGCCGGGCCGGCCGCTGATCATGCACGTGCTGCAGAAGCTCGGGCATCCGAGCGTGTTCGGCGCCATCGCGCTCGGCGTGCTGGTGCTCGCACGGCAGCGCTCGACGCCGCTGCGCGGCGCCTGGCTCGAGTACCTGCTCGCGTTCGTCGTCGCCGTGGCGATCGGCGGCGCCACCGAGATCGGCCAGATCTTCACGCATCGCGACCCCTCGCTGCGCGACGTCGGCCTCGACGCCCGCGGCGCCGCCTGCGCGCTCGCCCTCGCCGCGGCTTTCGACATCCGCTGCCGCCCCGGCCGGTGGCAGCGCCGCTGGCGCGCACTATATCTCGCGGTCGCGGCGATACTCGCCGGCATCATCCTGACGCCGCTCGCCTGGACCCTGGCCGGCTACACGTTGCGGGCCGAGCGTTTCCCGGCGCTGTTCGTGCCCGCGACGCGACTCGACCTTCTCTTCGTCTCGGGTGGCAACGGCAAACTGGAGCGCGCTCCGGTACCGCCGCCGCTGGCGCTCGTGCCCGGCGAACTCATGCTGCGCGTGCCGCTCGTGACCCGGCCGTATGCCGGCGTCTCGCTCGACGAACCCCAGCCTGACTGGACGGGCTACCGCTCGCTCGTCGTCGAGGTCACGAACCCCGGCCGAACGGACCTGCAGCTCAACGTGCGGGTGCACGACCGCGCGCACGACTACACGTTCGAGGACCGCTTCAACGCCGAGGTCGTGGTCCCGGCCGGCCGCCGCCAGACGCTCGAGTTCCCGCTCGAGGCAATCCGGACGGCGCCGCGCAGCCGCCTGCTCGACCTCGGTCACGTCGCCGGCGTCGCGCTGTTTCGCAGCGGCCCGGACGGGCCGCGCGAGTTCTGGTTGCACCGGGTAGAACTGCGCTGACGAGCCGGCCGGCACGGTCGCGGATGTGGTCCGCGTCACGTTTCACGGCGCCCGGCCCCCGATTGTGATCCAGCACCGCCCCGCGCCAGAACGCGCAGCATAGATTCGGTGCTCATGAGCCGGACGATCCGCGAGCACTTCAAGCACCGCATCCGCATCACGGTGGCCGCGGTCGCCGGCGCTTCGGTGCTGGTACCGGTCGCGGCGGCGCTCTTCCCCGCCGAACACGGCCGCGCCAGCGCCATCGGTGCTGGCCTTTTTGCGGTGGTCGCGGCGATCGTCCTGTGGTCCCTGGTCGCGCTGCTCAGAGTCCACTGCCCGAAATGCGGCGGATCGCTGGCGCACCTGGGCTCGGACCTGACCTATCCGATCGGCGGGTCACGCGTCGACGCCTGCCCGCACTGCGCCGTCAGCCTCGACGACCCTTGGCCCTGACCGCCGGACGCGTGCCGGCGGGCGCCGCGCTCGGCGCCGAATGGCAGGCGTAGCCGTACGCCGGCCGCTGCAATGGCCTCGGGCACGTGCCGGGCGCCGAGCGCCGACTGACCGATATCGCTCGGCCCGAATCAGGGCATGGCTCAGGAACCGTCAGGCGCGGCGGCCGGCTGGAGGCCGGCGGCCGTGTAACGCTCTGATTTCATTGGTGCCGGTGGAGGGACTTGAACCCCCGACCTCTCGCTTACGAAGCGACTGCTCTACCAACTGAGCTACACCGGCGCGAAAGGCGGCGCAGTATACGGAAACAGGCCCTCGAGCGGCAACGCGCTCGGCGCCAACCGGCGAAAGGCACTACGCGGGCTTGACCACGTCGCGCAGCGGCCGCGGCAGCGCGAACACGACGTGCTCCGTGCGCCCGGGAACCTCGACAGCCGGCTCACCGCCCCACTCGCGCAGGCGCGTGACGACCTGCTGCACCAGGATCTCCGGCGCCGACGCACCGGCCGTGACGCCGACCGCCGCGGCGCCGGCAAACCATTCGCGCCGCATGTCGTCGGCGCCGTCGACGAGATAGCCGGGCACGCCGCGCTTCTGCGCGATCTCGCGCAGCCGGTTCGAGTTCGAGCTCGAGCTCGAGCCGACGACGACCAGCACGTCGCAGATCTGCACCAGCGCCTTGACCGCGTCCTGGCGGTTCTGCGTCGCATAGCAGATGTCCTCCTTGCGCGGCGAGGCAAGGCCGGGGAAGCGCGCCTTGAGCGCCTCGACGATCCGCGCCGTGTCGTCGACCGACAGCGTCGTCTGCGTGACGAACGCGAGCCGCGCCGGATCGCGAACCACGAGCCGCGCGGCGTCCTCTGGCGGTCTCGACGAGGTAGATGCGGCCGCCCAGCGACTCGTCGAACTGGCCGGTCGTGCCCTCGACCTCGGGGTGACCGGCGTGCCCGATCAGAATGACCTCGCGGGCATCGCGGGCGTAGCGCATGACTTCCATGTGGACCTTGGTCACGAGCGGACAGGTCGCATCGAACACATGCAGCCCGCGGCGCGCCGCCTCCTGCTGCACGGCGCGCGATACGCCGTGGGCGCTGAAGATCACGGTCGCCCCGTCCGGCACCTCGTCCAGCTCCTCGACGAACACCGCGCCGAGCGCGCGCAGTCGCTCGACGACGTAGCGGTTGTGGACCACCTCGTGGCGCACGTAGATCGGCGCGCCGAACAGGCCGACGGCGCGCTCGACGATTTCGATCGCACGGTCGACCCCGGCGCAGAAGCCGCGCGGGTTGGCGAGGTGGATCTTCATGTGGGATCCGCCGGCGGCCCCGCCCCGGCCGCCTGCGGCCGTCGCGCGCGGCGCGACTCGAGCAGCGAGTCGAGGATCAGCAGACCCGCGCCCACGGTGATCGCTGTGTCGGCGGCGTTGAAGGCCGGGAAGTACCAGCGCTCGAGCCAGTGAAAGTGAATGAAGTCGACGACGTAGCCGCGTGCCAGCCGGTCGATCGCGTTGCCGACGGCGCCGCCGAGGATCAGTGCGAGCCCTGCGGCGAGCGGTGCGTTGCCCGGCGAGCGCAGCCGCAGCAGCCAGACGATGATGCCAACGCTGACGAACCCGGCCAGCCCGAGGAACAGGTAGTGCTGCCAGCCCGCCGCCTCGCTGAGGAAGCTGAACGCGGCGCCCTTGTTGTGCAACCGCGTGACCTCGAGCACCGGCAGCAGCGCGCGCCGCTCGAACAGCTCGAAGCGGGCGACGATGAGCGCCTTGGTGGCCTGGTCGACCGCGACGACGACCGCGCTGAGCCACAGCCAGCGGATCGCGCGCGCGTCGCGCCCCGGCGTGAGCGGCGCCGGCGCGCTCACGCGAACCTCCGCGTCTCGCCGGGACCATCGACGTTGCCGGCGCAGCGCGCGCAGACCTCGGGGTGGCGCGGGTCGCTGCCGACGTCCGGTCTGAGGTGCCAGCAGCGCACACACTTGGTGCCGGTGCTCGGCCGGACCGCGATGTAGACCCCGGCCTTGGCGACGCTCGGCGCCGGCAGGGCGTGCGCCGGGCGGCTCGCCGCGTCGTGCAGCTGCGCCGCGGAGGTGATCAGCGCGAAACGCAGCTCGTCGCCGAGCGGTTCGAGGCGCGCGTGCACCGCGGGCTCGGCCCAGACGTCGACCGCCGCGTCGAGCGTGCCGCCGATCAGGCCCTGGCCCCGCAGCGCCTCGAGCTCGCGGCTGACATCGGCCTTGAGGGCAATGACCGCGTCCCAGTCGACGCCGCCGTCGGCGGCCACGGCCGGCAGCACGTGCCACTGCGACAGCAGCACGGATTCCGGCCGGTCCGGCAGCGCCGGCAGCGCCTGCCAGATCTCCTCGGCGGTGAACGTCAGGATCGGCGCGAGCCAGCGCACCATGGCCTCGGCAATGTGCCACAGCGCCGTCTGCGCCGAGCGCCGCGCCGCGCCCGCCGCGCCGGCGTCGTGTACAGGCGGTCCTTGAGGACGTCGAGGTAGAAGGCGCCGAGGTCGACGACGCAGAAGTTGTGCACCTTCTGGTAGATGACGTGGAACTCGTAGCGCCGGTACGCGGCGACGAGCTCCTCCTGCAGGGCGCGCGCCCGGCCGAT
Source organism: uncultured Pseudomonadota bacterium (assembly GCA_963727685.1). Lineage (GTDB taxonomy): Bacteria > Pseudomonadota > Gammaproteobacteria > Steroidobacterales > Steroidobacteraceae > CAIKZZ01. Next base: position 180,219 of record CAVSGY010000007.1, on the reverse strand, counting down.
CGCCCAGCGGTCGAGATCGACCAGCTCGGCGGCCGGCAGCGCATGCTCCGCGGGCACGAAGCCGGCGAGGTTGCCGAGCAGGAAGCGCACGGTGTTGCGCATGCGCCGGTAGGAGTCGGCCATGCGCTTGAGGATCTCGTCCGAGACGGCGATCTCGTTGGCGTAGTCGGTCGCAGCGACCCACAGCCGCAGCACGTCGGCGCCGAGCGAGCTGATCACCTTCTGCGGCACGATCGTGTTGCCGAGCGACTTCGACATCTTGCGTCCCTTCTCGTCCACGGTGAAACCGTGCGTCAGGACGCCGCGATAGGGCGCGTGCTCGTGGATCGCGACCGAGGTCAGCAGCGACGAATGGAACCAGCCGCGGTGCTGGTCGGAGCCCTCGAGGTAGAGATCGGCGGGCGAGGTGATCTCGGGCCGCAGATGCGCGACGCACCAGTGCATGAGGCCAGAGTCGACCCACACGTCCATGACGTCGGTCGATTTCTCGTAGTCGGCTGCCTCGGTCCCGAGCAGATCCTCCGGCTTGAGGTCGAACCACGCATCGATGCCGCCCTGCTCGACGCGCGCCGCGACCGCGTCGATCAGCTCCACGGTCCGCGGGTGCAGCTCGCCGGTCGCGCGGTGCAGGAAGAACGGGATCGGCACGCCCCAGGTGCGCTGGCGCGAGATGCACCAGTCCGGGCGGCTCTCGATCATGCTGTAGATGCGGTTCTCGCCCCAGCCCGGCGTGAAGCTCACCTTGCGGATCTCGGCCAGCGTCTGCGCACGCAGGCCCTCCTTCTCCATGCTGATGAACCACTGCGGCGTGGCGCGGAAGATCACCGGCGTCTTGTGGCGCCAGCAGTGCGGGTAGCTGTGCGGGTACGGCGCGTGCGACAGCAGCCGTCCGGCGGCGGCCAGTACCTCGACGACCTTCGGGTTGGCGTCGAACACCTGCAGGCCCGCGAACAGCGGCGTCGTGGCGACGAAGCGGCCGTCGCCGCCGACCGGGTTGTCGACCGGCAGCCCGTAGCGCTGGCCGACGATGTAGTCGTCGAGGCCATGGCCAGGCGCCGTGTGTACGCAGCCGGTACCGGCGTCGAGCGTGACGTGCTCGCCGAGGATCACCGGTACCTCGCGGTCGTAGAACGGATGGGCGAGCCTGAGGCCCTCGAGCGCCGCGCCCTTGAGGCGTGCGACGACGGCGCAGGTGTCGAAGCCGGCGCGGCCGGCGACCGCGGCGGCGAGATCCGTGGCGACGACCAGCGTCTCGGTGCCCTGGCCACGCTCGGCGCGCAGCACCGCGTACTCGAACGCCGGGTGCACCGTGACCGCCTGGCTCGCCGGCAGCGTCCACGGGGTCGTGGTCCAGATCGCGACGCTCGCGCCGGCGAGATCGGCCGGATCCAGGCCCGCGCGGCGGCCGAGCTCGGCCAGGTCGACCACCGGATAGCGGACGTCGATGCTCGGGCTGGTGCGCTCCTCGTACTCGACCTCGGCCTCGGCGAGCGAGGAGCGGCAGTCGAGGCACCAGTGCACGGGCTTGAAGCCCTTGTAGATGTGGCCGCGCGCGTAGATCCGCCCGAAGGCGCGCAGCTGAGCGGCCTCGTAGCCCGGCAGCATCGTCAGGTACGGACGGTCCCAGTCGCCCATGACGCCGAGCCGGACGAAGTCGACGCGCTGCGTCGTCGACCTGCTTGCCGGCGTAGTCGCGGCAGGCGGCGCGGAAGGCTTTGGCATCGAGCTTGCCGCCGACGCGGCCGTGCGTCTTCTCGACCTGATGCTCGATCGGCAGCCCGTGGCAATCCCAGCCCGGCACGTACGGCGCGTCGTAGCCGTCGAGCGTGCGCGACTTGACGACGATGTCCTTGAGCACCTTGTTGACCGCGTGGCCGATGTGGATCGTGCCGTTGGCATACGGCGGACCGTCGGCCAGGATGAAGGTCGGCCGGCCGCGCGCAGCCGCGCGCAGCTTCGGGTAGATCTCGCGGCTCTTCCAGAACTCGAGCCAGCGCGGCTCGCGGTTCGCCAGGTCCGCCTTCATCGGGAAGTCGGTCTGCGGCAGGTTGATCGTGTGCTTGTAGTCCACTTCGGCTCTCGTCAGGCGGCGCGAGCCGCAAGGATCTCACGGGCGCGGGCGGCGTCCGCGTTCATCTGCTCCACCAGCGCCTCCAGCGACGGAAACTTCTCCTCGTCGCGCAGCTTGGCGACGAAATCGACCGCCAGCCGCCGGCCGTACAGGTCGCCGTCAAAGTCGAACACGTGCACCTCGAGCAGGGTCTCGCCACCACCGACCGTGGGCCGCGTGCCTAGCGAGGCGACGGCGGCGGCCAGCGGCCGCCCGTCGATGCCGTGCACCCGGACGGCGAATACCCCGCCGAGCGGCGCGACCCGGCGGTGCAGGCGCAGGTTCGCGGTCGCGTAGCCGAGACGCCGGCCGAGCTGCCGGCCGAAGATGACGCGGCCGGTCAGCGTATAGGGCCTGCCGAGCAGCCGCGCGGCGCCGCCAAGGTCGCCGCGCGCCAGCGCTTCGCGCACCCGCGTGCTCGAGACGCGCGCGCCGTCCGCCATCACGCTCGGCACGGTGACCACCTCGAAGCCGCCGGCGGCGCCGGCGGCGGTCAGCGTCTCGATGGTGCCGGCACGACGGCTGCCGAAGCGGAAGCCCTCACCGACGACCACGTGGCGCGCGCCGAGCCCCTGCCGCAGCACCTGCTCGACGAACACCGCGGCCGGCAGGTGCTGCAGCCGCGCGTCGAAGCGCAGCACCACGAGCTGTTCGACACCGAGTGCGTCGAGCGCGGCGCACTTCTCGCCGAGCCGCATCAGGCGCGGCGGCGCGGCCGCGGGCTCGAGGAACTCGCGCGGGTGCGGCTCGAAGGTCAGTACCGCGAGCCGCGCGCCGCTCGCCGCCGCCCGGTCGCGCGCGGCGCGCACCAGCGCCTGGTGGCCGACGTGGATGCCGTCGAAGTTGCCGATCGCGACCGCCACGCCGCGGTCGTCGGTCTTGCAGTTTCGGAACCCGCGGAAGAGGTGCATGGAGGCTTGCGATTCGGCGCGCCGAAAGCGGGTGATTATACGGCCCGCAGGTCGCGATACCGGAGCCCCGCGAGCCACAGCACCGCGCCGTAGACGGCGCCGCCGCCGAGCACGCACCCGCCGAGGTGCAGAACCCGCGCGGTGGCGCGCCAGGTCGCCCACTCGGCCCAGGTGCCGCCGGCCCACCAGAGGAACACCGCCATGGCGGCATTGGCCAGCAGCAGCTGCCCGGCGAGCCGCCGCCAGTTCGGGCCCGGCACGTAGATGCCCGAGCGGCGCAGCCCGCGGTAGAGCAGCCACGTGTTGACGTAGGCGCCAATGCCGGTGGCGAGCGCCAGGAGGGCGTGCGGGGCCGGCACGCCGAGGCGGCTCGCCGGGAACACGACGACGACGTTGAAGCCCATCGTGACGCACAGCGAGATGACGCCGGCGCGGACCGCCGGGCGGACGACCTGGCGGGCGAAGTAGCCGGGCGCGAGCACCTTGACGAGGCTGAAGGCCATCAGCCCGAGCGCATAGGCCATGAGCGCAATGCTGGTCATCCAGACGTCGTGCAGGTTGAACCGGCCGTAGCCGTATAGGGTCGTATTCAGGGGACCGGCCAGCATGAACAGGCCCACCGCGGCCGGCAGCGACACGAGGCAGGTCAGCCGCAGGCCCCAGTCGAGCGTTGCGTTGAAGTGCTGCGGCGACTCCTGCGCGTGGTGCGCGGCGAGCCGCGGCAGGATCACCGTCGCGAGGGCGATCGAGAACACGCCCATCGGGAACTCCACCAGCCGGTCGGCGTAGTAGTTCCAGGAGATGCTGCCGGTGACCAGGAACGAGGCGATCCAGGTGTCGAGCAGGATCGACACCTGCGCGACCGAGGAGCCGAAGATTCCCGGCAGCATCAGCCGCCCGACGCGCCGCACGCCCTCGTTCGACCACGCCCAGCGCGGGCGCACCAGCAGGCCGAGGCGCGACAGGCCCCGGAACTGCGCCACGAGCTGCACGATGCCCGCGACGAACACGCCGATCGCGAGCGCCAGGCCGGGCTTGTCGAAGTGCGGCGCGACGACCGCGGCGAACACGATCATCACGACGTTCAGGATCACCGGGTTGAAGGCCGCAGTGCCGAACTTGCCGTAGCTGTTGAGGACGCCGGCGCCGAGGGCGGTGAGCGAGATGAAGAAGATGTACGGGAACGTCCAGCGCAGCATCTCCACCGCGAGGTCGTGGCGGCTGCCCGTCTGGTCGAAGCCCGGCGCGAACAGGTAGATGACGACCGGGGCGCCCATCACCCCGAGCGCGGTCGCCGCCAGCAGCAGCAGGCCGAGCGTGCCGGTCACCCCACCGACGAGCGCCTCGACCTCGGCCTGGTCGCGCTTGAGCCGGAATTCGGAGACGACCGGGACGAAGGCCTGGGAGAACGCGCCCTCGGCGGTGATGCGCCTGAGGAAATTGGGGATCTTGAAGGCGACGAGGAAGGCGTCCATCGCCGGGCTCGCGCCGAGCATGGCCGCGTACACCGTCTCGCGCACGACGCCCGTGACGCGCGACAACAGCGTCATCGCGCCCACGATCGAGGTGCTGCGGAGGAATCCGCCCTTCATCGCGTCGAGGTCGAGGGGTTCATCGGCCGGGCACTATACCGGGGCCGGGCGGGCGCAGGGTCCGACCGGCCACCGATAAAATTGACAGAAATTGCTGAAATCAGCAAAATGACGGGCTCAGTTTCGAGTCTCTATCCGAGGTCCGGTCCCTTGGCCAACATCAAGTCCGCAGAGAAGCGCGCCCGCCAGGCCGTCGTCCGCCGCGCGCACAACATGACGTTGCGTTCCAAGATGCGCTCCGCCATCAAGAAGGCGCGCACCGCGATCGCCGCCGGCGAGAAGGCCGGCGCCCAGGCGGCCGTCAAGGCCGCAGTGCCGGTCATCGACTCGATGGTCAACAAGGGCATCATTCACCGCAGCACGGCCGCCCGCCACAAGAGCCGGCTGTCGGCGCTCGTCAAGGCGCTGAAGTAAGCCCACCGCCCCGCCTCGCGGGTCGATGCCGATTGCGGGCCGGTCACTGACCGGCCCGTTTCGTTTCAGGGCGCCTCGGCAGCCAGCGGCAGCGCCAGTTCCTCGAGCCGGCGCATCAGCGCCTCGCACAGTTCGCGCGTCCCGGCGCCGGTGGCGGCCGAAATGCGGAAGGTCGGCCCCTTGAAGCGCAGGCGCCTGACGATGTCGCGGCACCGCGCGTCGGCCTCCTGCGCCGGCAAGAGGTCGATCTTGTTCAGCACCAGCCAGCGCTCGCGCTTGGCGAGGTCGGCGCTGAACTTCTTGAGCTCGGCGACGATCGAGCGCGCGTCCTTGACCGGGTCGGCCGCCGGGTCGGGCGGCAGGATGTCGACGAGGTGCAGCAGCACGCGCGTGCGCTGCAGGTGCTTCAGGAAGCGGATGCCGAGCCCGGCGCCCTCGGCCGCGCCCTCGATCAGGCCCGGGATGTCGGCCATCACGAAGCTGCGACCCATGCCGACGCTGACGACGCCGAGGTTCGGGTACAGGGTCGTGAACGGGTAGTCGGCCACTTTGGGCCGCGCGGCCGACACCGCGCGGATCAGCGTCGACTTGCCGGCGTTCGGCAGGCCGAGCAGACCCACGTCGGCGATGACCCGCATCTCCAGCCGCAGCAGGCGCTTCTCGCCCGGCAGGCCCGGCATCGACTTGCGGGGCGCGCGGTTGGTGCTCGACTTGAAGCGCGTATTGCCCCACCCGCCCTTGCCGCCGCGTGCGACCAGCACGGTGTCGCCGGCCTTCGAGAGGTCGCCGAGCTGCTCCTGCGTCTCGTCGTCGATGACGGTGGTGCCGACCGGCACCGCGACGACGAGGTCCGCGCCGCCGGCGCCGGTGCAGTCATTGCCGCTGCCGGCGGTCCCCGTCTGGGCCTTGAAGGTGCGCTGGATGCGAAAATCGGCGAGCGTGTTGATGCCGTGCTGCGCCCGCAGGTAGACGCTGCCGCCGAGCCCGCCGTCGCCGCCGTCGGGGCCGCCGAACGGGACGAACTTCTCCCGCCGGAAGCTCGCGCAGCCGCGGCCACCGTGGCCGGCCTGGACCCTGACAAGGGCTTCATCGACGAATTTCATGGCGGGAGTCTAGCGCCCGCGCAGGCGCGCGGCTCCAAAACGCAAAAACCCCGGCACGGGCCGGGGTTCTGCCACTTCGGGCGTGCTGCCGTCAGTCAGCGTCGACGCTGACGAAGGTGCGCTGCTCGGCCCCCTTCTTGGCGAAGGCGACCTTGCCGGTGACGAGCGCGAACAGCGTGTGGTCGGTACCGATGCCGACGTTGCGACCCGCCTTGTAGAGCGTGCCGCGCTGCCGGACGAGGATGTTGCCGGCGAGGACCTTCTCGCCGCCGAAGCGCTTGACGCCGAGGCGCTTCGAATGCGAGTCGCGGCCGTTCTTGGTACTGCCGCCTGCCTTTTTGTGTGCCATGGGGGGTGGACTCCAGTGCTGGGGACCGCGGCGCTTAGCCGCTGATCCCGGTGACCTTAACTTCGGTGTACGACTGGCGGTGCGTGCCCTGCCGCATGTAGTGCTTGCGGCGGCGGAACTTGACGATCGTCACCTTTGGCGCGCGGCCGTGGGACTGGATCGTCGCCGTGACCTTCGCGCCGGCGAGGTAGGGCTTGCCGAGCTTGATGCTGTTGCCCTCGCCGAGCAGCAGCACATCGCTGAACTCGACCGTGGCGCCGGCGTCGGCGGGGAGCTTCTCGACGCGAAGGACCGTGCCCTCGCTGACGCGGTACTGCTTACCGCCGGTTTGGATGACCGCGAACATGTTCGAATACACCTCGAAACGGGGACCCTCGGGATCCCGGGCAACCGGCCCTGAGGCAGGTCGACGGAACCGCGAATTCTAATGAGGACGCGGGGTTGCGTCAAACCCGGTCGCTGGGCTCGCCCGGGAGGGCGTTTGGCCGGCATCCGGAATGCCGGTAGGATGCCGGACCCAATGGCGGCCGAACAACTGACTCTGCTCGAGGGAATCCGCAGCACCGTCACGGCGGACCTCGCCGCGGTCGACGCGACGATCCGCCGCGAGCTCGCGAGTGACGTCGCGCTCGTCAACCAGGTGTCCGAATACATCATCGGCGCCGGCGGCAAGCGCCTGCGCCCCCTGCTCGTATTGCTCGCCGCCCGCGCGGCCGGCGCCCCGCCGCTCGGACCGCAGGTCATGGCGGCCGTCGTGATCGAGTTCATCCACACCGCGACGCTGCTGCACGACGACGTCGTCGATGGCTCCCACCAGCGCCGCGGCCGCGATACCGCCAACGAGGTCTGGGGCAACTCGGCCAGCGTCCTGGTCGGCGACTTCCTCTACTCGCGCGCCTTCCAGATGATGGTCCGGCTCAACAGCCTGCGGGTCATGGAGATCATGGCCGACGCGACCAACGTCATCGCCGAAGGCGAAGTGCTGCAGCTGATGAATGCGAACGACCCCGACACTACGGAAAGCCGCTACCTCGAGGTGATCTACCGCAAGACGGCGCGACTGTTCGAGTCGGGCGCGGCGATCGCCGCGGTGCTTGCCGGCGCCGACCGCGCCGCCGAGCAGGCGCTGGCGGACTACGGGCGTCATCTCGGCAATGCCTTTCAGCTCGTCGACGACGCGCTCGACTACCGCGGCAGTCCGGCCGAGCGCGGCAAGAACGTCGGCGACGACCTCGCCGAGGGCAAACCGACGCTGCCGGTGATCCACGCGCTGCGTTCCGGCTCGGCGGCTGACCAGGCGCTGCTGCGCCGGGCGATCGAGAGCGGCGGCCTCGAGGAGCTGCCGGCAGTGCTCAAGGCGATTGAATCGGCCGGGGGCCTTGAGTACACTGCGCGACTCGCTCAGGGCGAGGCCGATCAGGCTCTTGCGGCGCTTGAACCACTTCCCGAGTCGGTTCACAGCGAAGCGCTCAGGCAGCTCGCGGGGTTTGCGGTCAGTCGCTCGTACTGACGAAAGCCGGCGGATCGCGGCACGCGACGGGGTGTAGCTCAGCCTGGTAGAGCGCTACGTTCGGGACGTATAGGTCGCAGGTTCAAATCCTGTCACCCCGACCACTCGATTCGACTCCACAGCCAGAGGCGCAGCGCCGCGCGTTCGCCAGGCGTTGCCAAACAGCCTGCCATCCGCGACATTGATCGCCTGTTCCATCTCCGGGACGCCCGTGCCTGCAGTCGGCGGTATTAACGGATTGGCCCGCGGGGCGCGCGGCTTCCCGGTAGCCACCGGCGTCCATGCGCAGCCGCAGCACGTGCCAGGACGGCGCCGCCGGGAGGCGGATTATGTCGCGCGCCAGGTCGGCTGCGCCCGCCGGCAGGAGGGCTATTGATGAGTCCCTCGCAGACCGATCCCAGCAGCTGGCTCGAGCAGATCGTGGCGCGCGAGCCCGACCGGCCCTTTCTGACGACCGCCGGCGGCCGGCGCATGAGCTATGGCGACCTCGAATGCGAGTCGCGCCGCCTCGCGGCGACGCTGTCCGCGCTCGGCGTCCGCCAGGGCGATCGCGTTGCGCTGCAGGTCGACAAGTCGCCCGAGGCGATCGTGCTGTACGTCGCGTGCCTGCGCATGGGCGCGGTGCTGCTGCCGCTCAACACGGCGTACATGGCGAAGGAGCTCGAGTACTTCCTCGCCGATGCGCAGCCGCGGGTCGCGGTGGTCCGCCCGGCGGACCGCGGCGCGCTTGCCGAGCTCGCGCAGCGCGCCGGCTGCAGCCGGGTCGAGACGCTCGGCGGCGACGGCGCCGGATCGCTCGCGGACCTCGCGCGCGAGTTCGGCGAGGGACCGGTGCCGCTGCCCGCCCTGCCGGCGACGACGCTGGCGGCGCTGCTGTACACCTCGGGCACGACCGGCCGCTCGAAGGGGGCGATGCTGACGCGCGGCAACCTCGCCTCGAACGCGGCGGCGCTCGCCGACTGCTGGCGCTTCTCGCCTGAGGACGTGCTGCTGCACGCATTGCCGCTGTTCCACGTGCACGGCCTGTTCATCTCGCTCAACACGGTGCTCGCCGCTGGCGCGAGCCTGCTGCTGCTACCGAAGTTCGACGCCGCCGAGGTGCTGCGGCTGCTGCCGTCGGTCACGGTGCTGATGGGCGTGCCGACCTACTACACGCGGCTGCTCGAGGAGCCCGGTCTCGGCCGCGACACTACCGCCACCGTGCGGCTGTTCGTGTCCGGCTCGGCGCCGTTGCTCGCGGACACGCACCGTCAGTTCGCCGAGCGCACCGGCCATACCATCCTCGAGCGCTATGGCATGACCGAAACGCTGGTCAATTCCTCCAACCCCTACGACGGTGAGCGCCTGCCGGGCTCGGTCGGGCTGCCGCTGCCGCAGGTCGAACTGCGTGTGACGAGCCTCGAGAGCGGCGCCGTCGAGTCCCGCGCCGGCACCGTAGGCATGCTCGAGGTCCGCGGACCGAACGTGTTCGCCGGTTACTGGAACGACGCACGCAAGACCGCGGAAGCATTCACGGCCGACGGCTTCTTCGTCACCGGCGACGTCGGCTCGATCGACGCTGCGGGCTACGTGCACATCGTTGGCCGCGCCAAGGACCTCGTGATCAGCGGTGGCTACAACGTCTACCCGAAGGAGGTCGAGGCGGAACTCGACGCGCTGCCTGGAATCGTCGAAAGCGCGGTGATCGGCATCCCGCATCCGGACCTCGGCGAGGCGGTGATCGCGGTGGTCGTGGCCACACGCGACGCCGCGCTCGGTGAAGCCGCCGTCGTGCAGGCGCTGCAGGGCTGCCTCGCGCGCTACAAAGTGCCGCGCCGCGTGCTGTTCGTCGAGGAGCTGCCGCGCAACACAATGGGCAAGGTTCAAAAGGCGGCGCTGCGCGACACCTACGCCGCGCTCTACCGCCCGCGCTGACGGCCCGACGCCAACCCGGCTACCGGGACGGTCGTCATGACGCGCGTCACGCACCTTCTCACTCTCGGCCGGCGCATGGCCGCGGCGGCCACTATGGTCGCGGCGGGCCTGCAGACGGCCGTCGCGGCGGCACCGCCGCCGCCGCGGGACTCACTCGGCACCATTGTCGTCACCGGCAAGAAGCTGTCGGATCCGGTCGCCGACGCGGCGCTCACCCGCCGGGTGGAGGCGGCCCTGCAGGCCGACCCGTACTTCTACAGCGACCACGTCAGCGTCGAGACTGTCAACGGAATCGTGCACCTGCGCGGCTTCGTGTACGACGACTGGGACCTGCGCATCGCGTCACGGCTCGCGCGGCGCAGCGCGGCCGGCCGGCGCGTCGTCGTCGAGCTCGAGATCGTCTCCAACGGCTCGGACTGAGGCGCCGCCGCCGGGCCGGGGCAGGTGGTCGGACTGTAGCGCCGCGGCGCGCCGGCCCGAAAACAGCGTGCGGCGAGCCGGGGGCGCGGCGCGACGACGGGCGGCGGGCGGCCGCCGCGTCGCTCGGCGGCCGCCGCCGGCCGGCCCCGCCGGGGGTCTGTGGTAACCTCGCGCCGGCACGAGTAATCAGGTCACGTTGCAGCCGCCCGGCCCCACGCGGGGCGTCGGCGCCACGCACTCGCGCTCGTCACCCCGGCCGACCTCCGCGCGCCCGCCGCGCCCAGGCGGGCGCCCGCGCGCGGCGACGGCACGGGTACGAGGCGCGCCGCGCGGCGCCCCGACCGCCGCGGCGACCGGCGCTGCTCGGGCGGTGCACCGGCGGCGCCAGCCGGCGTGCGCACGGCGTCGGCAATCGCCCCGGCTCGGGGCCCGGTTTGAGTCATGAATGCGACCACAGCGACCGACACGAATAGCGGCGAGCAGCCGTCATCCGCCGATCTGTGGCTGGGCCTCGACACCGGCGGCACGTTCACCGACGCCGTGCTGCTCGACGGCGGCCGGCGTGTGGTCGCGAGCGCCAAGTCGCTGACCACGCACTGGGACCTTGTCGATCGGCATCGGCGGGGCGATCCGCGCCGTGCTCGGCGCCCTGCCACCGGGGGCGCGCCGCGAGGACGTCACGCTCGTGTCGGTGTCGACCACGCTCGCGACCAACGCCGTGGTCGAGAACCGCTTCAGCCCGGTGTGCACGATCCTGATCGGCTTCGACGAGGCGATGCTGGAGCGCTCGGGACTGACGCGCGAGGGTAGCGGCTTCGTCGCCCGCGTCGGCGGCGGCCACGACGCCACCGGCGAGGAGCTCGAGGCCGCTGGACGAGGCGGCCGTCGACGCCGCGGTGCGCGACTTCGAGGCCCGCGTCGAGGGCTTCGCGGTCGCCGCGCGCTTCTCGGTCCGCAACCCCGAGCACGAGCTGCGCGTGCGCCAGCGCATCCGCGCGCGGTCGCCGAAGCCGGTGACCTGCGCCCACGAACTGAGCTCCAAGCTCGACGCGCCGCGCCGCGCGCTGACGGCGGCGCTGAACGCGCGCCTGACGCCGCAGATCCGCCACCTGATCGAGGCCCTCACGCGCGTGCTCGAAGCCGAGTCCGTCGACGCACCGCTGATGATCGTCAAGGGCGACGGCTCGCTGATGAAGGCCGAGGTCGCGCTCGAGTATCCGGTCGAGACGATCCTGTCCGGGCCCGCGGCCAGCGTCGTCGGCGCGGGCTTCCTGACCGGCCTCAAGGACTTCGTCGTCGCCGACATGGGCGGCACGACGACCGACGTCGCGGTCGTGACCGGCGGGCGGCCCGTGATCAACGCCGAGGGCGCGCTGGTCGGCGGCTGGCGCACCATGGTCGAGGCGGTCGACATGCGCACGATCGGCCTCGGCGGCGACAGCGAGGTGTGCTTCGACCGCGACGTGCGCCTGCGCGTCGGGCCGCGCAAGGCGATGCCGCTCAGCCTGCTGGCGCACCAGGCTCCCGGTAGTGCTCGCCGACCTGCGCGTGATCGCGACGCTCGAGCGTCTGCCCGACTACGCGACCCAGTATGCATTCCGCAACCCCGAGCGCACCGCCCCGCCGCACCTGACGAGCGCTCGAGCGGCGCGTCTGGGAGGCGCTCGGCGCCGAGCCGCGACGGGCCTCGAACATCGTGCGCAACGGCGCGGGACTCGAGGCGCTGCGGCGACTCGCGGATGCAGGTCTTGCGACGCTCGCCGCGTTCACGCCGAGCGACGCGATGCACGTGCTCGGCCGCCAGCACGGCTGGAACGGCGAGGCCGCGGAGCTCGGTGCGCGGCTGCTCGCGGTCGAGGAGCGCAACGCGCGCGGTGCCCGGGAGACGGCGAGCGCGGTCGCCATCTGCGAGCGCACCGTCGAGCACGTGATCCAGGACACCGGCCGGATCGTGCTTGCCACCGCGCTCGCCTACGACCCGGTGATCGAGGCCCGCGCCGGCCGCTGGGGCACGCTCGGCGACCGCCTGGTCGGCGACGTCGTCGCCGGACGGGCGTTCTCGACGCTGGTTCGCGGCTCGCTCGGCCTGGCCGCGCCGCTGGTCGCGATCGGCGCGCCGGTCGGCGCCTACTACCCCGAGGTCGCGCGCCGGCTCGGCGCACCGCTGTCGATCCCGGAGCACGCCGCCGTCTGCAACGCCGTCGGCGCGGTCGCCGGCGTCGTCTCGCAGACCGTCGCCATCCTGGTCAACCAGCCGACCTTCAAGGTATTCCGCGTCCACGACCCGGCCGGCACGCGCGACTACGAGGACCCGGAGCCGGCGCTCGAGCACGCGCGGCGGCTGTCGCGGGAACTGGCGCTCGCCGCCGCGCGCCGCGCCGGGGCGACCGACCCGCATGTCGAGACGACCGTCACCGAGAAGCGGGCGCCGATGGGGCCGGCGGCCGACTATCTGGCCGAGGCGGTCGCCCGCTCCACCGCCACCGGCCGGCCGTTCGCCGGCCACCTGCACACGGAATCGGCGCCGCCCGGCTGAGCGGGCGGCATACTGGGCGGCAGCGGACTCGCGGGCAGCGGCGCGGAAACGGGGGACCACAGATGCAGCGAACCACCACGGCCGCCGCGCGATCGACCAGCGGCGACGCCGCGGAGGCCGGCCCCGAGGTCGTGATTCTTGGCGCCGGCATGTCCGGCATCGCCATGGCCATCACGCTCAAGCGCGCCGGCATCGACTCGTTCCTGGTGCTCGAGCAATCCGCCGGCGTCGGCGGCACATGGTGGGACAACAGCTATCCCGGCGCGCAATGCGACGTGCCCTCGCACCTGTACAGCTTCTCCTTCGAGCTCAAGTCCGACTGGTCGCGGGTGTTCGCACCGAGCGGCGAGATCCAGCGCTACGTCGCGCACTGTGTCGACCGCTACGGCGTCGGCCAACATCTGCGGCTCAACACCGAGATCACCTCGGCCGACTACGACGAGCGCGCGGGCCGCTGGCGCCTGGCGACGCGGCACGGCGAGCTGCTGCGGCCGCGATTCTTCGTCCTCAGCCTCGGCCCGCTCAACCACCCCCGGCTGCCCGCCGGCGTCGAGGCGTTTCGCGGCGAGGTCATGCACACCGCGCGCTGGAACCACGACTACGACTTTCGCGGCAAGCGGGTGGCCGTCATCGGCAGCGCCGCGAGCGCGGTGCAGGTCGTGCCCGCCCTCGCCCAGCAGGCTGCACGATTGACGGTATTCCAGCGGACGCCGTCGTGGATCGTCGCGCGGCCGGACCGGCCGTACACCGCCGTCGAGAAAGGGCTGTTCCGCGTCGGCCCGATCGCGCGCGCCTACCGCGCGTGGCTGTACTGGCGCTTCGAGGCGAACTTCGCCGCGTTCAAGGGCCGCGGCGCGATGTACCGGCTGCTGACGCACATGGCCACCAAGCACCTCGCGCGGCAGGTGGCCGACCCGGCGCTGCGCGACCAGCTGCGGCCGCGCTACCCAATGGGTTGCAAGCGCATCCTGGTCACGAGTGACTTCTACCCCGCGCTCGGCCGCGCCAACGTCACGCTCGTGGCGCAGGCGGCCAGCGGGTTCACCCCGACCGGCGTCGTTGCCGCCGACGGCCGCGAGCACGAGGTCGACGCGATCGTCTGCGCGACCGGATTCGAGACCGTCGAGCCGCTCGCCAAGCTGCCGGTCCGCGGCGCGGCGGGACAGACGCTCGCCGCCGCCTGGCACGACGGACCGGAGGCCTATCACGGCATTGCGGTCGCGGGCTTTCCCAACCTCTTCATGCTACTCGGTCCGAATACCGGCACCGGCCACACCTCGGTGCTGATCCCGATCGAGGCCCAGGCCCGCTACACGCTCGCCTGCATCCGCGAGGTTCAGCGGCGCGGTGCCCGTGCCATCGCCGTACGGGCCGATGTCATGGCGCGGCACAACGCCGAGCTGCAGCGGCGACTGACGACGACCGTCTGGGCCTCGCCATCGTGCACGAGCTGGTACAAGACGCGCAGCGGCAAGATCCTCGCCACCTACCCGGGCTACATCACGCGCTACGTGCTCGAGACGCGCCGGCCCCGCTATGCCGACTTCGAGTTCGAGCCGGCCGGTGCCGGCCCGCGTTAAAGTGCAGCTGCGCCCGGCGCCAGCGGCGCCGCATACCGAGGCCGGACACCGATGCACCTGACCGCCGCACTGCTCGCGATCGCCGCAGTTCCGGTTGCGATTCTCGCCGTCGATCTCATCGCACCGCGCTGGGCCGCGCGCCGCTGGCTCGCGCTCGAACGGGCCCGCTCCGGACTCTCGGCGCACCGCACCGAGGCCGCGGGGTTCGCGATGCCCTATCTCGACGGTGGCCGCGGCGAGCCACTCGTGCTGGTGCACGGCTTCGGCGGCGACAAGGACAATTTCACGCGGATCGCACGCTTCCTCGTCACGCGCTTCCGCGTCGTGGTGCCGGACCTGCCGGGCTTCGGCGAGGCCGGCCGCGACCCGGCGGCCCGCTACCACATCGACGCCCAGGTCGAGCGGCTGCACGCGTTCGTGCAGCAGCTCGGCCTGGGCCCAATCCACCTCGGCGGGAACTCGATGGGAGGCTTCATCGCCGCGCAGTACGCCGCGACCTACCGCGACGAGGTGCGCAGCCTGTGGCTGATCGACGCCGCGGGCGCTGCGGTCGCGCGCGACACGGCGATCATCCGTCGCTACGTCGAGACCGGCGAACTGCCGCTGCTGGTGCGGACGCCGGCCGACTACGACGCGCTGCTGCGCGCCGTGACGCACCGCCCGCCGCTGCTGCCCCCCTCGCTGCGCGCCGAGCTCGCCCGCCGCGCGGTCGCGGACTTCGCGCTCCACAGCCGGATCTTCCGCGAGATCGGCTTCGACTCGCCGCCGCTCGACGACCGCTACGGCGCGATCCGCGCCCCGACCCTGATCATGTGGGGCCGCGAGGACCGGATCCTGAACCCGGCCGCCGCCGAGGTGATGCACGCGCGGCTGCCGAGATCACGCGTCGTAGAGCTGGATGCCACCGGCCACCTGCCGATGATCGAGCGGCCCCGCACGGCGGCGAGAGCCTTCCTCGCCTTCAGCGCCGCGCCCCCGTAGCCCGCCGTCTTTGGCCCAGTTGCGGCAACCCCCGACGATCGCCGGCCGGGTTTCGGCGATAGTTTGCCCATCCCATCCCCCCTGTCCGGGAGCTGCCGCTATGACGACCGCGATCGATGCGCTGCGAGCCAGCCCGCTGGTGACCGAACTGACGCCCGCGGAAATCAAGGTCCTCGGCGAACTGGTGCAGCTGCGGACGCTCGTCGACGGCGAGGTGCTGGTCCCAGAGGGCGCGCGCGATGCGCACCTGCATGTCGTCGCCAGTGGCCGGGTCGATGTGATCAAGGACGGCCCGCACGGCCGCACGCTGCTGCACACGATCGAGCCTGGCGACCTGGTCGGAGAGCTGTCGTTCATGGATGAAGAGCCGCGCTACGCCGCGCTCATCGCCTCCGGAGCGACCGAGGTGCTGGTCCTTGACCGGCGCGACTTCGAGACGCTGGTCGACACCGAACCGCGCGTCGTCTACAAGGTGATGCGCGCGATCATGCGCGTGGCGCACAAGGTGCAGCGCCGGCTTGCCCGGGAGATGCGCGATATGGAGAACTACCTCTACCGGGCCGGCGGCAAGTACTGAGCCGGCGCGGCCGGCAGCATTTCCGCCACCGTCACGAAGCGGAAGCCTCGCGCCAAGAGCCCGTCGACGATGCGCGGCAATGCCTCGGCCGTGTGCCAGCCCCGGCCGTTGATGTGGAGGATCAGGATGTCCCCGGCGCGGGTGCGCTCGAGTGTCTGCGCAACCAGCCGCTCGGCGTCGACACTCGGCGCCGGATCCCCTTCCGCCCAGCGCCAGTGCACGACCTGGTAGCCCAGCGCGCGGACCAGCGCCACCGTGCGCTCGTCGGCATTGCCGCCGGGGAAGCGGAACAGCGTCGGCCGCCGGCCGGTCACGGCAAAGAGCGTCGCCTCGGCGCGCGTCACCTCCGTGCGCACCTGCTCGTCGTCGAGCAGCCGCATGTCGCGCGGATGGCTCCAGCTGTGGTTCTGGATCGAGACGAAATCGTGGCGCGCCAGCTCGCGCACGTCGCCCGCATTGTCGCGCGCGAAACGCCCGCCCATGAAGATCGTGAACGGGATCCGCCGGCCCACCAGGAAATCCGTGATGCCATGGTCGAGCGACATACGCTGGCCGGCCTGGCAGGCGTCGAAGGTGAGCGCGACCACCCGCTCGCGCGTCGGCAGGCGCGTGACAACGCCGGCGAGCGGCTCCACCGCCGGCCGGGCGGCTGGCGCGACGGCGTCCGCGCCGGACGCAACCGTCGCGGCCGACCCGAGCCACAGCAGCGCCACCGCGCCGAGCCGCGCGCCACTCACGGCGCCGCTCGCTCGCTGCGCAAAATCGACATGATCGAGCGGTCGGCGCGCGATCCATCCGGCATCCGGTAGGCCTGCCGCAGCAGGCCGTCCTCGCGCATCCCGAGCCGCCGATACACGTGGCGCGCGCGCTCGTTGTGCGTGAACACGTCAAGCCAGAAGCGCTCGTTGTCGGTGTGCGCAAATACCCAGTCGATGACGGCGGCGAGGAACGGCTGGCCGAAACCGCCGCCCGGGCGCGTGACGCAGATGCGCTTGAGCTTCGCGCCTTCGTGCGGATCGGCGAGCGGCTGCAAAATAGCGAAGCCCTCGAGCTCGTCGCCCGCGCGACCGCCGACGAGGTAGCGGGTGTCATCACGCGCCATCGCCGCGCGGTGCTCGGCGGCGCTCCAGCGCGCCGTCAGAAGCTCATAGCCGGGCAGGCGCTCGGTGCGAAGGACGAAGTCGAGGTCGGCCGCGGTCGCAGCACGCAGCAGCACCGGCCCCGCCGCCTGCGCGCGCGGCACGCCTCAGATCCCGGCCTTGCCGAGCAGGTCGCCGACCTGCCGCAGGGTGGCGGCAACCGCCGGATGGTCGGCCTCGAAGCGGACCGCCAGCGTCTCCAGGCCGCCCGGCGTCGTCGGCGCCGCAAGCCCGAGGCGCTCGACGTCGGAGACGAGCACGCCGAGCAGTCGCCGCGACTCCGGGTCGAGCGTCGTGGCGCGGCCCAGTTCCTCGTGTAGGCGCTGCAGCAGCGCGTTGAGCTGTTCACTGGACATGTACTACTCCCGGGAGCGACGGAGACGCCCCGGGAATTCTACGTGATCGGAGTGGCGCTCCACCGCGCCGCGCAATAAAAAGCGGGGCGGGACCCGCCGGCCCCGCCCCTGACGACCGCGTTCGAATCGGAATCCGTTACTGGACAGCGATCTCGATCGGCTTTGGCATCGCCGCGACGACCTTGGGGATGTGGACCGTCAGCACACCATCCGCGCACTCGGCACGGATCTTCGCGACATCTACGTTCTCGGGCAGCGTGAATGTACGAACGAATTTGCCATAGAACGTCTCGACCCGATGCACAGTGTCCTTCTTCTCGTCGAGCGCGAACTTACGTTCGCCGCGAATCTTGAGCATGCCGTCGACGATGTCGATCTTCACGTCTTCCTTCTTGACCTCCGGCAACTCCGCCTTCACGCGGTACTCGTCCTTGGTCTCGAAAATATCGGCATTCGGGCGCCACTCGGCGGTGATGTCGAGCTTCCGAGGCCATGCGATCCGCGGCATAAACTCGCCGCTGAAAAACGGCTCGAAACGATCGAGATAACCTTCAAACGCCTTTACGGGGAACAGATCACGGGCAAGCATGGCACCCTCCTTAGCCCCACCCGCTGCGGTAAGTGTCGCCGCGTCGTATTGGGTGGGCAACAAGAAGCGTGCGCGCAAGCGCGCCGCCGCGCCATTGGCACAGTGGCGACATATCTAGGCAGTAGCCCGTGTCTTGTTTCGCCATGCGCGACACGGCGGAGCTTGAAAATCAGGCGCTTGCGCGCAGCCGCGACAGATCGCTACAGCGTCGCGAAACGCCGCGCCTCGACGTCCCAAGGGGCCGCGTTCGCGAGCGCCGCGACGACCTCCTCCGGCGTCGCGACGACCTGCCACATCGAAAGGTGCCGCGCGTCCATGAAGCGTTCGCGCACCGCGGACGCGAACAACTCGAGCAGCGGCGCGAAGTAGCCGCGCGTGTCGACGATGACGATCGGCCCGAGAAAGACACCGAGTCGTTTGAGCGTAATCGCCTCGAGCAGCTCCTCGAATGTGCCGCACCCGCCGGGCAGCGCGACCACCGCCTCGCTGCGCGACAACATCAGGTGCTTGCGCGTGCGCATGTCCTCGACCACGTGCAGCTCGGAGAGCCCGTCGTGTGACACTTCCAGGTCCTTGAGGAAACGCGGCAGCACGCCGATGACTCGGCCGCCGTGCGCGAGCGCTCCATCGGCGAGCGCGCCCATCGAGCCGATCCGGCTGCCGCCGTAGACCACCGTGCGGCCGTCGGCTGCCAGCAGTTCACCAAGGCGCCGCGCCGCCGCATGGTATTCGGCGGCGCAGCTGCTGCTCGAGGCGCAGTAGACACACACCGCGCGCGCCAGTCGCTCGCTCATCGGGCCACCCTGCCGGCGGGGATCGGCTGCCATTCTAGCGAAACCCGTCGCCGCGGCGCGGCGCATAATCCGCAGACATGGCGCAAGATTCCGTGCTGCGCGGTGCCGCGCGGGCCTTTTCCGGGCCACCGCTGGCGCTGACGGCGGTGACGACGCTGCTGGTCGCCATCGGCGTCGCTGCCGGCTTGCTCGGCGTACCGCTGCTGCTCATCGGCGCCTCGTGGACCTGGACCTACGCCTTCCTGCTGGTCGAGGCGACGGCCCACGGCCTGCCGCTGCCGGTGCTGGCGATCGAGAACGCGAACCCGTGGCACGAGCCCCGGCCGCTGCTGCAGCTCGCCCTGCTCGGCGCGACGGCGAGCCTCGGCTGGTGGCTCGGGCAGCGCTTCGGCGCCGGCGCCGCGACCGGCGTCGGCGTTGCGTCGCTGCTCGCGTTCCCGGCCTCGCTCGCACTGCTCGCGGTAGAGGGCGACGCGCTGCGCGCCGTCTGGCCACCGGCACTCGTGCGGGTCGCCGTCGGTCTCGGTACCCGCTATCTTTCGATCCTCGGCCTCGGCGCATGCTATGCGATGCTGCTGGTCGTGCTCGCGCACCGGCTGCCGGCGATGGCGCTGTTGATCGTCGCCCAGCTGCTCGTGTACTCGCTGGCGGCGGCGCTCGGCGCGGCGCTCTACGCGCGGCGCCACGAGCTCGGCCTCGAGGCATGGCGCACGCCGGAACGCGACGCCGAGCGGGACGCGCGGACCACCGACCGCGCCCGCGCGGCCTTCGCCGAGGAACTGTACGGCTTGATGCGGGCGCGCCACCCCGAAATCGCCTGGGCCCGCGCCACCGCATGGCTCGAGCGCGGCGGCCGCGAACCGGCTGCCTACCGCTGGCTGCGCGAGCGCGCGCTTAGCTGGGGCGAGACGCGCTTCGCCGACCGGCTCGGTGACGAACTGGTGGCGCGGCTGCTCGCGCTCGGGCGACGCGGCGAGGCGCTCGAGGAGGTGGAGGCATGCTGGCGGCGCGGCGGCCACTACGCGCCAGGCGACTCGCGCGACCGCGACGCGCTCGAGTCCGTCGCCCGCGATCTCGGCCGGGCGACGGCGCTTGAGCGGCTGCGGGCCGAGCGTGCCGCAGGCGCCGCGGACTGACAAGCGCCGGGAATTGCGGCGCCGGCGCTATCAGGTCAGACTTCCGTAATGACCCTGAGCGTCCTCGACATCTTCAAGATCGGCATTGGTCCATCGAGCTCCCACACGATGGGACCGATGAACGCCGCGCGCCGGTTCGTACACGACCTGGTCGAGCAGGGCCTGCTCGAGCGTACCGCCCAGGTCGGGGTCCAGTTGTACGGCTCGCTGGCGCTGACGGGCCACGGTCACTGCACCGACCGCGCGGTCCTCCTCGGCCTGGAAGGCCACTCCCCGGAGGGTCTCGACCCGGCGATCGTCGAGCCGACGCTGGCACGGATCCGCGGCACGGCGCGGCTGCTGCTCGCCGGCCGCAAGGAAATTCAGTTCGACGAGCCGATGGACGTGCTCTGGCACCGGGACCAGACCCTGCCTGGCCACTCCAACGGGATGCGTTTCACGGCGCTCGACGCGGCGAAGGCCGTGCTCTGCCGCGAGGAGTACTACTCGACTGGCGGTGGCTTCGTCGTCCGGGCCGACGAGCTCGACGCCCCTGCCGCCGCGGCGGCGGCGCTCAAGGTGCCGTTCCCGTTCGAGTCGGCCGCGGAACTGCTCGACGCCGCCCGCGGCCACGGGCTCGAGCTGCACGAGCTCGTGCTGGCCAACGAGGCGGCATTTCGCGACCCGGCGCTCACCCGCGGCGCGCTGCTCAACATATGGTCGGTCATGCAGGCGTGCATCGAGCGCGGTTTCCACGCCCATGGGCTGCTGCCGGGAGTGCTCAAGGTGCGACGCCGCGCGCCGAAACTCTACCGGCAGCTGAGCGAGACGGGCAGCGCCTCGCCGATGCAGGCGATGGACTGGGTCAACGCGTTTGCGCTGGCGGTCAATGAGGAGAACGCCGCGGGCGGCCGGATCGTGACCGCACCGACCAACGGCGCGGCCGGCATCGTACCGGCGGTGCTGACCTATTACCGGCGGTTCGAGCCGGGCGCGTCCGACGACGGCGTCCTGCGCTTCCTGCTGGTCGGCGGCGCGATCGGCATGCTCTACAAGAAGAACGCGTCGATATCCGGCGCCGAGATGGGCTGCCAGGGCGAGGTCGGCGTGGCCTGCTCGATGGCCGCCGGCGGCATCGTCGCCGCCATGAACGGCACCAACGAGCAGATCGAGAATGCGGCCGAGATCGGCATGGAACATAACCTCGGGCTGACCTGCGACCCGATCGCGGGCCTGGTGCAGATCCCGTGCATCGAGCGCAACGCGATGGGCGCCGTCAAGGCCATTAACGCCGCGCGCCTCGCGATGCGCGGCGACGGCACGCACAAGGTCACGCTCGACCAGGTCATCGCCACCATGCGCCAGACCGGCGAGGACATGTCCTCGATCTACAAGGAAACCTCGCAGGGCGGGCTCGCGGTCAACGTCCCGGAGTGCTGAGGGGCGGGCCGGGCCGCGGACGGGCGGTCGTCGCTCAGCGCGACACGGGCGGGGCGGGCGACGCCCGTGGCGCAGCCGGCGCCGGCGACTGCGGACTCGACGCCAGGTGGCGGCGCCAGCGGATGCCCTGCACCAGCCCCGCGTACAGCAGCCAGACGGCACTTTCGGGAGTCATCACGGGTTCCGGCTGCGGACGGCGATCGGCGTTCACGGCTACCTCCGGGCTACCGTAATAGCATCGGCCGGCCCGGCCGGCGCTTGAGCGCCGCCGCCCAATCGTGACGAAGTCGTGAACCGTGCCGCCTCGCAGGGGTGCGGGAGGCGCCCTCAGGCGCTCGCCTGCAGGCCCTGGGAAATACCGGCGATGCTCGCAATCAGCGCGTCCTGCAGGTCAAAGTCCCGGCGCTCGGTGGCCCGCCAGCGCCGCAGCAGATCAATCTGCATCAGGTGCATCGGATCGACGTAGGGACTGCGCAGCTTCATCGCGCGCTGGATCGAGGGCTCGCCGTCGAGCAGCCGCCGCTCGCCCCTGAGGCGGAGCAGCCAGTCGCGCGTCCGCTCATACTCGGCGCGCACGGTCGCGAAGTGGCACCGCTGCTCGGGCGCGGCGAGCTCGGCGTACCACGAGGCGATATCCATGTCGGCGACCGCGAGGCCGAACTCGATCTCGTCGAACAGCGGCCCGAAGAACGACCAGTGCGCCAGCATCCGCTCCAACAGCGCCACCCCGTGGCGCTCGGCAGCGGCATCGAAACCCGAGCCGATCCCGAACCACGCCGGCAGCAGGTGGCGGCTCTGGCTCCACGCGAAGCCCCACGGCACGGCCCGCAGCGCAGCGAGGCCGGTACGTCCGGCGCGATTGGCCGGGCGCGAGCCGATCTGCATCCGTTCGATGACGTCGATCGGCGTGGCATCGCGAAAATACTCGTAGAACCCGGCCGCCTCGTACACCAGCCCACGGTAGGCCGCGCGGCTCGCAGTCGCGATCGTGTCGAACGCCGCGGCAAAGGCCGGCTCCGCCGCCCGCCGGACCGGCCGCCCGGCCAGCGCCTGGCTCGCGCCACCGAGCGCCTGCTCGAGGCTGCGCAGCGCGATTGGCCGCAGCGCGTAGCTTTGATTGATGACCTCGCCCTGCTCGGTGACGCGCAGCACGCCGTGGAAGCTGCCCGGCGGCGCGCTCTTGAGGATCGTCTCGATGCGGTTCGTGCCGCGTCCGGTGGCGCTGCCGCGCCCGTGGAACACCGTGAGCGCGACCCCCGCGGCACCCGCCGCGACCGCGAGCGCACCCTGCGCGCGGTGCAGCGCCCAGCGCGAAGCGGCGAAGCCGCTCTCCTTGTTGCTGTCGGCGTAGCCGATCATGACGACCTGGCGGTCGCCGCGCGCTGCGACGTGGCGCCGGTAGACTGGCTCCGCGAGCAATTGCGCGACCGTCGCCCCGCAGGCATCGAGCGCATCGACGGACTCGAACAGCGGCGCGACGTCGAGTGGCACCTCGCCGACGCGCTTGTCGACCATTTCCGCCCAGCGCGCGAGCAGCAGCACCGACAGCACGTCGTCGGGCCCGGCCGCACCGCTGACGACGTAGTCGCCGATCGCCTCGCGGCCGTGTCGGTGGCGGCAGTGCATCAACTGCTCGAAGACGGCGAGCGTGCGGCGCCCGAGCGCGTCGAACGGGTACGACGGGCCCTCGTCACGCTCGAGCGCGAGGCGCACGCGCTCCAGGCGCTCCGCCGCGGGCCGGGCGACGAAGTCGGCGTCACCGAGCCCCTGCCCCACTACCGCCCGATGCACCTCGGCGTGCTGGCGCACGTCGAGCGTCGCGAGGTGAAAACCGAAGGTGCCGATCCGGCGCAGCAGCCGCTCGACGTAGAAAAGTCCGGCGCGCCCGCCCTTATTGGCGGCGAGGCTCTCCGCCATGATCTGGACGTCGGCCAGAAACTGGCCCGCGTTCTCGTAGTGGTTCGGTCGGCCGTCGTAGGTGTTCTTCAGGCGCGCCGCCAGCTGGGCGCAGAACTGGCGGTACGGCATGCGGTCGTGGCGCGCGGGCGCGGCCTGCTGCGCAGCGGGTATCAGCGTTGCGTACTCGTCAATCCGCGACTGCAGCTGCTTGGACACGGCGACGCGGCTCGCGCTCTGCGACAGGCGCTCGCCGAGCCGCTGCACCTCGACGAAGTAAGCGTTCACGATCACCAGCTGCTGGCGCTGCAGCGTTTCGCGGATCGTCTTGGCGTGCACGTCCGGGGCGCCGTCCATATCGCCACCGACCCACGAGCCGAAGCGCAGCACGCGCGGCAGCTCGCGCGGCGTCAGCGTCGCGCCGAAGGCCTTCTCGATCGATGCGGCGAGTTCCTCGTAGAAGCCCGGCAGGATGCGGTAGAGAATCTCGGCGAGGAAGAACAGTACGTGCTCGCGCTCGTCGGCGACCGTCAGGCGCTCGCGGGGGTGCTCCTCGGTTTGCCAGCCGGACGTCAGCTCGGTGCGGATCTGCTCCCAGGTCGCGCGCCGATCGGCGGGAGTGATCGACGGGTCGAGCCGGTCGAGCAGCAACTCCGCGATCTGCTGCTGCTTTCTCAGGATCGTGCGCCGTGTCGACTCGGTCGGGTGGGCCGTGAACACGGGATAGATGCACAGCCGGGAGAGCAGGCCGCGGACATCGGCCAGCGTGCACCCCTCACGGGCGAGGCGTGTCAGCGCGTCGTCGAGGCCGCCCGGCTGCGGCTGCGCCGAGTTGTTGAGGTACTCGCGGCGGCGGCGGATCCGGTGCACCTTCTCGGCGAGGTTCACGACCTGAAACCAGGTCGAGAACGCGCGCACGAGGTCGCGGGCCTCCTTCGCGTCGCGCCCGCGGGTGCGGGCCAGCAGTTCCGCCTCACCGCCCTCCACTCCTTCCCGGCGCTGAATGGCCGCAACGCGGTCACCCTCGACGAGGTCGAAGCGCTCCTGACCGCACTGCTCGAGCACGATCTCGCCGACCAGTGCCCCGAGCGCGTGCACGTCCTCGCGCAGCGGCGCGTCCTTGGCGGGAAACTGGATGTTCTGGCGGTACATGGCGCAAGCGGACGGGGCGTCGCCTCTCTAAACCGCGCGAATGATATCAGGCGCACTCCCCGCGCACGCTGCGAGGTCCGCGCCTGGCATCGCGGCGCGCCGTCGCTGCGCCCGGCGCGACGGTGCCTGCGGCACGCGACGCGCTCGAAAGTGCCGCCCGCACGCACCGGGCGCGCTCCCGATGCAATGCCGTGGCGGGCCATCGCCGCGGCATCGCGAGCGGCGGCAGCGGCGTGCCGTCGGTGGTCGTCGCGCGTCGTGCGCCGCGCGGTCGGTTGCGGTTGCCGCCGGCGGACGGGCCTGGAGACGCACGCCCGGCGACGGCTGCGCCGCCGACGTCGCGGCATGCCGTGCGGCGGCCGCGGCATGAGACTCCTGCCGGTACACGCCGGTCACGGCCCGCCGCCCGCCGCCCGCCGGCCGCCGGCCGCCGGCCGCCGGCCGCATGATCGCGGCCGTCAGAGTGCTATAGCAAATTTACGGCAGCAGCGGCCCGGCGGCCGCGGGCTCTATAAAATTCTTTATAAAACAAATTGTTGCGAATGCTCCAGCCTTCCGCGCCGGGTCCCCGACCGGTTAACATCCAGTACGGCAGGCAACCTACTAGAATTCGATCGATGAATGCCGACCTGCCCAGCGCGACGAATTCCGCCAGCCGCCACCGTGCCGCGCCCCCGTTCGACCTCGTCCTGTTCGGCGGCACCGGCGACCTCGCCATGCGCAAGATCCTCCCGGCGCTGTACCGCCGCTACTGCGACGGGCTGGTCGCGGCGGGCTCGCGGATCATCGGCGTGGCGCGCACGGCGCACGCGCGCGAGGCGTACATCGGTCTCGCTGAAGCGGCCTGCCGCCAGCACCTTGGCGAGGACTTTCGGGGCGACGGCTGGGCGGGCTTCGCGCAGGCACTGCAGTACGTCCGCGTCGACGCCACGGTTGCCACGGACTACGCGGCGCTCGCCGCCGCGCTCGGCGAACGGACCGGCGTCGCCCGCATCTTCTTCCTGTCGACGGCCCCGGACTTGTTCGCCGCGATCTGTCGCGAACTCGCGACCGCCGGCGTCGTCACGCCGGATGCGCGGATCATGCTCGAGAAGCCGCTCGGCGACGACGGTGCCTCGGCGCAGCGGATCAACGACACCGTCGGCGCGATGGTTGGGGAGCGCCAGATCTACCGGATCGACCACTACCTCGGCAAGGAAACCGTCCAGAACCTGCTTGCGCTGCGCTTCGGCAACGCGCTGTTCGAGCCGCTGTGGCGGCGCGGGCTCATCCGCCACGTGCAGATCACCGTCGCCGAGCAGCTCGGCGTCGAGTCGCGCGGCAACTTCTACGACCGCACCGGCGCGCTGCGCGACATGGTGCAGAATCACCTGTTGCAGCTACTGTGCATCCTCGCGATGGAACCGCCGGCGAGCAGCGCCGCCGACGCCGTCCGCGACGAGAAGCTCAAGGTGCTGCGCGCGCTGCGCCCGATCGGCGACGCCGAGGCGCTGATCAAGACCGTGCGCGGCCAGTACCGCCGCGGTGTCATCGACACGACGACGACCGTCGGCTACCTGGAGGAGCCGGGTGTCGCTGCCGCAAGCCGCACCGAGACCTTCGTCGCGATCAAGGCGGAGATCGATACCTGGCGCTGGGCGGGCGTGCCCTTCTACCTGCGTACCGGCAAGCGGCTGCAGGAGCACATCGCCGAGATCCTGATCACCTTCGAACAGATTCCGCACTCGATCTTCGCCGGACCCTTCGGCTCGCAGCCCGCGAACCACCTCGTGATTCGGTTGCAGCCGGATGAGTGCATCAGCCTGCGGATCCTCGCCAAGAGCCCCGGCGAGGCCATGCACCTCAAGCCGGTCGACCTCGGGCTCGACCTCGGCACGTCGTTCACCGCCCGGCCGCTCGAGGCCTACGAGCGCCTGCTGGGCGATGCGATCCAGGGCAACCTGACGCTGTTCATGCGCCGCGACGAAATCGAGGCGGCCTGGAACTGGATCGACCCTATTCGCGCCGCGTGGGATGCCGACGAGGATGCGCCCCGACCGTACACGGCCGGCAGCTGGGGCCCGCCAGCCGCCGACGCGCTGATCGCACGCGACGGCTTCGCCTGGCGAGACGAGCCGTGAGACGCGGCGCGGCACCGGGCCCGGCGGGCGCGACTCCCGCGCCGCAGGCCGCGATTGTCGAGCGCCTCGGCGCGCTGCCCGGCTCGCCGTAGCCGGCCGAGCGCCGGGTGGCCGACACCGTCCTCGCGGCGCGCGCCTCGGTGCTGCAGAACACGCTGTCGGCGGTGGCGGCACGCGCCGGGTCAGCGACCCGACCTTGATTCGGTTCTGTCGCTCGCTTGGACTCGATGGCTACCAGGCGTTCCGGCTGCGGCTCGCCCACAGCCTCGCCAGCGGTGCCTCGTTCCGCCACCGGGACATCGACCGGCGTGACTCCATGGCGGACCTCACCGCGAAGGTCTTCGAGCGCGCGGCCCGGACACTGCGTGACGTCGCCGGCCAGCTGGACCCCGCGCGGCTGGAGGCGGCGATGGGCCTGCGGGCGGCGGCCCGGCGCATTGCGCTATACGCCTGCGGCGCCTGCCGCATCGTCGCCCGCGACGCGCGCGACCGATCCCTCGGCCTCGGGCTGCGTGCCGCCGTCAACGACGATGCACGCGCGCGCGCTGGCCGCGACCCTGCTCGCCCCCGGCGACGCGCTGCTCGCGATCTCGAGGAGCGGGCACCCGGCCGAGCTGATCGCGAGCGTCGAGCTCGGCCGCGAGGCGGGCGCCGACGTCGTCGCGATTACGCCGCCGCGGTCGCCGCTGGCCGGGCGCTGCACCGGCCCGCTCGCATTCTCGGCCGACGATGCCACGAGCGTGCAGGCGCCGCTGGCCACGCGGCTTGCGCAGCTGACCGTGGTCGACGTGCTGGCGATCGGCATTGCACCGCGGCCTGGCCCGCAGCTTGCTTCCCGGATCGAGCGCGCGCGCGACAGCCTGCGCGGCCGGCACATCGACACAACCGACTGACGCCACCGGCAATGGCCAGCACGCGGGCCGACCCGGCGTGCGGCGTCCCGGCGGATCGCTTACATTGTCCGGACAGCTGCGGACCGGATGCCTAATGGACGTGGACACCGCCCTGCGCACGCGGGGCTCGACTCGTGCCTTTCTCCGTCGGCCGGTCGCCCGTGCGGCGGTCGCCGCGATCCTCGAGCAGGCGCGCTTTGCGCCGAGCGGCTCGAACATCCAGCCGTGGCACGTCCACGTCGTGGCCGGTGCCGTCCGCGACAGCATCTGCTGCGCCGTGCGGGAGGCGGCGCGCGACGAGGCCGCCCGGCCCGTCTGGCCCTATCAGTACTACCCAGCGGTGTGGCGTGAGCCGTATCTGGCACGAAGGCGCGCCTGCGGCTGGGGGCTGTATTCGCGGCTCGGCATCGGGAAAGGCGACCGCGCGGCCGCCCTCGCGCAGGAGCTGCGCAACTACGACTTCTTTGACGCGCCGGTTGGGCTGTTCTTCTTCATCGATGCCGATCTCGGTCCGGGCAGCTGGCTCGACTACGGCATGCTGCTGCAGGCGGTGATGCTGGGCGCGGTAGCGCACGGTTTGGCGACCTGCCCGCAGGCGGCGTGGGCGCCGTTCCATCGCATCGTCCGTGCGCAGCTGTCGGTGCCGGACGAGCAGACGCTGATCTGCGGCATGGCGCTCGGCCATCCCGACCCGCAGGCGCCGGTCAACCGTTTCCGCCCCGAGCGCCTCGCAGTCGATGAGTTCACGCGCTGGCACGGCTTTGAGGCTGGCGCGTGAGGCGCCGCCGGGAGCCCGGCGGCAGCGCGCTCGTCGGGATCGTCCTGACGATCATCGGCGCCGCCGGGTTCGCGTCGAAGGGCGTCATCGCAAAATTTATGTACGCCGACGGCTGGGGCGCGGAGGCCGTGCTCACGACGCGTGCCGTTCTGGCACTGCCGATCATCGCGGCCTGGGCGCTTTGGGCGGCCGGACCGCGCGCACTGCTCCGCCCGCCGCCGCGCGCGGCAATCGGCGCCGCGGTGGCCGGCTGCCTCTGCTACTACTTCGGGGCGCTGCTCGATTTCCGGGCGCTGACGATGATCGATGCCAGCGTTGAGCGCGTGCTGCTGTTCTCCTACCCGTCGATGGTGGTCATCCTGCACGCGGTGCTGTACCGCGAACGGCCGCTGCTGCGGGTGGTGACGGCCATCGTGATCACCTACACCGGCATCCTGATGGTCGTGACCGGCCTCGACGGCAACGTGTTCCGCGGCAACCTCGCCGGTGCGGGGCTGGTGCTCGGCTGCTCGCTCACCTCCGCCTGCTATTACCTGGCCAGCGACCGCTGGACGCCATCAATCGGCAGCGTCGCATTCACGTTCTACGCGCTGGCCGCCGCGACCGCCGGACTCGCCCTGCATTGGCTGCTGCTCGGCGGCGCGACCGCGACCGTGTGGAGCCTCCGTGACCTGTGGCTGCTACTGGTGCTCGTCGTCCTTGCCACAGTCCTGCCGATGCTGGCCACGGCGGAGGGCGTGCGCCGCCTCGGCGCGCCGCGCGCCTCGGTGGTCGCCACGATCGGGCCGCCGACGACGATCGTACTCGGTGCCTGGCTGCTCGACGAGCGCCTGCGGTGGGCGCAGTGGATCGGCGTCGCGCTGATCGTCGCCGGCATCCTGACGCTCGAACTATCGGAGGCCTCGATGGCGGTGGCCGACAGCCCGACGGCGTGAGCGGGCCACGGCGGTAGCGCCCTCACCAGTCGCGGGGGTCCGGATCGTGATGCATGGCGGTGCCGAGGATATAAGCCACGACCAGCAACGACGCGACCAGCGCGGCGACGCGGACCGCCGGCGTACGGCCGCGGCGAATCGCGATCGAGCCGAGCAGCACGTAGGCGATGAGCGCCAGCAACTTCGCCGTCAGCCAGCTGTCGACGAACGGGTACTGGTGCAGGACCAGCGTCAGCAGCACGGCACTGGCAAGCAGCACGCTGTCGACGACGTGCGGTGCGATCCGCAGGAAGCGGCTCCGCAGCAGCGCCGCGTCAGCGAAGCGCAGACCGGCGCGAAACACGAACATGCTGACCGAGACCGCGACCGCCGCGACATGCAGCGTCCGCAGCGCGAAGTAGTATCGCGCCAGCATCACGCGCCGATCAGGCCGGGAAGAAGTCGATCGGCTTGGTCGTTGTGATGATCTCGACGTCCTTGCTGTCGAAGCGGAACATCTTGATCCGCGCCACCAGCTTGTGCTCCAGCTCCTCGTCCTTGAGCTCGCTCGACAGCACCTTGCAGTCGACGACCTCGCCGGTCGGCGCGATGGTCAGCTGCACGACGACCTTGCCTTGCAGCTGCGGGTTGTCGCGCAGCGCGCGGTTGTACAGCGCGTAGATCGCGGCCTTGTTGCGGTCGAAGACCATCTCGATCTCTTCGCGGCTGCGCGAGGCCTTGCCACTGGAGCCGGTCCGTGACGCCTCGGCGTGATCCTTGCGGATGCCATCGGCGAACGACTGCACGCCCTGCATCGTCGAGTGGCCGTGCAGCGAACCCGGCCCGCCGCCGAACCCGGAACTGAGCGCCGCGGTATTGATGCCGCCGCTGCCTCCCGTGAGGTTCGACGTGATCAGCGATCGTTCCGCGCGTGCCGGCCCGTCCACCTTGTCCTTGAGGGGTTTGGCGCTCGCAAGCTGCTCCGGCTTCAGGGCCGCACGCAGGTCCTCGAGCTCGTCCTTGACCGCGTTGAGCGCCTTCTGCGCCTTCTTGCGCGCCTGCTCGGTCTTGTCGACCACGGGCGGCGGCACGACCGGCTTGGGCTGGACGATCGGCTTCGGCTCGGGCCTCTTCTCCTCGATCGGCTTGGGCGGCGGCGGCGGCGGCTGCAGCACGAGTTTGACGACCTCGTCCGGCAGCGGCGGCGGGTGCGGGCGCTCGGGTGACGGCAGCAGCTGCGTGCCGAACACGATGATCAGCCAGATCACGATACCGATCGTGAGCAGCCGCTTGAAGTGGCGCTCCTCGGCGTCGTTTGGCGTCCAGGGGAGTTCGAATACCCGGTAGTTGGTCGCAAGCACGGTCATCTGGGGCTCGCTCGGCGAATCTTAGCCAGGGTTCGGGCCACGGTAGGCCCGCTCTTTTTCGATGACCGCGAGCGACATCTTGCCGATGTCCGCGGCGGTCGCCGCCATCATGATCTTCTTGAGCAGACTGTACGGCAGACCCTTGTCCGCCATCACCGTCACCTCGCGCGCCGCGGGGTCGTTCGGCTGCACCAGCGTGCGCTTCTGCGTCTCGGCCCTGAGGCTCGCCTGCAGCGAATCGCGCGCCGCGGCGACATCGCTTTCGATGTCGGCGACGGTCGCGGTCGCCGTGCCGTTCACGAAGATCGTGTCGCGCGTGATCATCAGTACGGTCGACTCGTGCGGTCGGGACTCGGAAATCGACTGCGGGATCGAGATGTTCTTGGTATTGGGCAGGATCTCGTAGTCGGCCGTGTGCACCAGCATGTACACGACGAGGATCACGAGCATGTCGATCATCGGCACGAGCGCCGGCATGCCGTGGCCACTGTGGTGGCCGCCGGGCCGGCGATTGCGCTTCAGCCGCGAGCCAATCATGTCGGCGCATCTCCGAGTGAGATTTGCGGGAACAGCTCCCCGCGGGCCGGCTGGCCGTCGAGGGTGCCTTCGTAGGACTTGATCGCGTCCATAGTCGCGATGATCGTATCGTAAGGGATGTTCTGCTCGAGCAGCACGGTCGCCGACTTCATCTCGGGGAAGCGCGCCTTGACCCGCGTCAGGTAGGAATTGAGGGCGTCGAAGTCGTAGCCGCTCGCCGTGTTCGGAATCGGCTGCAGTGGACCCGAGTTCTTGTCCTGCACCACGAGCCCGTCCTGGCGCACGACGATCTCGAGCACCAGCCCCTCGGGCAGCGAGAGGGGTTCGGAGCTCTGCGCCGGCAGATTCATCTCGACGATATGCGTTTTCGAGAACACAGCGGTGAAGATCAGGAAGAACAGCAGAATCGTAAAGATGTCGAGCATCGGAACGATGTTGATATCGTTCCGACCCTTATATCGCGCGTGGTTGCGCGACTGGCGGCGGGCGATCGAGGATCCGCTCATGCCCTCGCCCCGCGCACCTCGCCGGTCCGCGCCGTGGCGCCCGCTGCGGCGGCCGGCCCGTCAGCGGCCGCGCGCTGCTGGCGCTCGGTCAGGGCGTTCAGGAACTTAACGCTCGCGACCTCGAGGCTGTCGACGATGTTGGTGGTCTTCGTCTCGAGGTAGAGGTGCGACAGCAGCAGCGTGATCGCGACCAGCAGGCCGAGCGCGGTGTTGTTCATCGCGACCGAGATGCTGGCCGACAGCAGGCTCGCCTTCTCGGCGGGGTTCGCCTGGGCGACCGCGGCGAACGCGTTGATCAGGCCGAGCACGGTGCCGAACAGACCCATCAGCATGCCGATGTTGGCGAGCGCGGCGAGGTAGTGCGTACGCCGCTCGAGGTGCGGGATCACCTCGACGAGGCTCTCCTCCATCGCCTTCTCGATGTCTTCGCGGCGCCGCGCGGTCGTGATCCGGCTCATGCCGTAGCGCATCACCTGCGCGAGGGCCGTGTCGGAGTCGGAAACCGCGTTGGTGGCCTGCTTGAAATTGCCAGCCTCGAACAGCGGCTGCAGCTGGTCCCACAGGCGCTTGTTGCCGCTGCCCACCTTCATCAGGTAGGCAAACCGCTCGATTGCGATCACCAGGCCAATCGCCCAGATCAGGGCGATCGGGTACAGGAAGAAGCCTCCCTGCTTGAAGAAGTTCACGATTACGTCGTAGGCATGCATCTCCGCTGCTCCATTCGATTCCGCGAGTTATGCCGGCTCGGCCGGTCCATTTCACTCAAGTTATGTTACGAATACCGTGGCTTACTTCTCAGGCTTGGAAGCAGCCGCCCCACTTGTGATGCGCGTCTCGCCCCGGACCCGGTCCGGCGCGAGGGCGTCGAAATAGTCGATTTCCCGCCGGAAGACCTCCCGGTCCACCGGCTGCAGCGCCTCGTCGACCAGGCTGTTGACCGGCCGACCCGCCAAATCGCCGATGTCCGAGCGCTTCCAGGGGACGATCACCATGACCTTCGGCAGCTCCCGGTTGCCGGTGATCTGGGTGGTCTCGAGCTCGAGCCGATCCATCGCCTTGGACGGCTTGTCAGCCGTGGCCGCCTCGACCGCGCCCTTGGGGGCGCCCTTCCTGGCCCGCGCCGCCGCCGGCGGCGGCTGGGCGACGGCAGGCTCAGCCTGCTGGACCGCCGCCGAGGCCGCCCGCTCCGCCTGCTGCGCATCGGCCGGCAGGTTGTCCGCCGCCGGCACGGCACTCGTGCTGAGCAGGGCCCCGACACAGGCCACGACCGCTACGATCTTCATTGCTGGGCCTCCGCGCGCGCGCTCTTCTGGCCGGTGCCGAGCCGCTGCCGCAGCTCGGCGATCCACGCAGACATCTGTTTGTCCTCGCCACCGGCCAGGGCGAGCGCGCTTTCGTACTGGGTAAGCGCATCGGCGGGCTTCTGCACGTACAGGTCGAGCAGCACGCCGAAGTTGCGGTGCGCCCGCGGATCGTTCGCGTCGAGTTCGAGCGCGCGCCGGTACGACTGCTCGGCATCGGCAAACTTGCCGAGCTGGCGGTACACGACGCCGAGCTGCGCGGCCGCCGTCGCGCTCGACGGGTTGCGCTTCAGCGCTTCAGTGAGCGCGGCCGCCGCATCGGTCCATTGCTGCGCGCGGCTGAGCAGAATGCCATGGTTGAGCGGCGGCCCGGCCAGGGTCGGAGCGACGGCCTGCAGCGCGACGAACTCGGCATCGGCCTGAACCGCACCGCCGCGATCGGCCGCCGCCACTGCTTCCTGAAAGCGCGTCGCGACCTGCAGCGGGACCCCGCCGCCGGGGGGCGCCGCGGGCGGCGGCGACTTGGCCGCGGCGGGCGCGGCGCTGGCGGCCCCGCCGGCGGCCGCGCCCGCCGCGGCGTCGATGACGAGGTCCTCGTTCTCTTCGGCCTTGCCGAAGCGGGCCGGCTTGAGCTTCGCGAGCGCGGCGAAGCTGGCGCGAACGGACTCGTCGTAGATGCCTTGCGCGGCGCGCGTGGCATTGACGAGGTGGATGTCGATCGCCTTTTCCTCGAACGGGTAGGCCTGCTCCTCGAGCAGCAGGTCGTACTGCTCGAGTTCCTCGCCGGCGAGGCTCTTCGGTCGCTCGGACTTCAACAAGTCGACGCTGAGCTGCCGGTACAACTCGGCCATCTCGAAGGTCGCGGCCGTCGACACCTCGGCAATTGCATACGCATCCGCCGCCTCGAAGGCCTTCAGCGCGCGCTGCATCGCCGCCCGCTTCGCCTCGAGCGACTTCTTGAGGGGCAGCACGAGCCGGACCGCGTTGAAGGCGTCGCGCGTCGGCCGTGCCAGTTCGAGCGAGGCGCGGGCGGCGAGGTAGCGGCTGCGGTCGGTCCGGACCGCGCCGGCGCTCTGATCGGCCTTGATGATGTCGTCGAGCAGCGCCGCGCGCCGCCCCGCGTCGCCCCGGCTCAGCGCGAGGTCCGCGAGCTTCTGGCGTGCTTCCATCGCCGGCTCGAAGGGCTGCGGATAGCGCTTGACGTAGCTTTCCAGCGTGGCGACGGTCTTGGCGCCGTCGCCTGCCTTCTCGTAGAGCAGCGCGGCCTGGGCCAGCGCCTCGCGCTGCACGTCCGCGCTGCCGCCTGGCGCCGTCGCGATGCGCTCGAACTCGACCGCCGCCGGCCCCGGCCGGCCCGCCTCGACGTACGCGACGGCGAGCTTGCGCGTGACCTCCGGCTGCAGCTCGCTCGCCGGGAAATTGCGGCGGAAGCCCTCGAGCACCTCGATCGCCTTCGGCCAGTCCTTCAGCCCGATTAGCAACGCGGCGGCGTCGTAGTCGGCTGTCGCGCGAATCTTCGCCGTCGGCGCGAGCTGTGCCACGCGCAGGAAATCGCCGACCGCGCCGGCCTCGTCGCCGGCCGCCTTGCGCGCCTCGCCCTGCTTGTACACCGAAGCCGCGATGCGCTCGTCGATCACGGGTCGCTGCGGGTCGTTGGCCGCGAGTAGCGTCTGCACCTGCAGGTACGCACCCTCGGCCTTGTCGAACTGGCCGAGCTCGAACTGGCTGTTGGCGATCACGGTCCACACGGTGCGCTGCTTCTCGACATCCACCGGCGGCTGGCGCGCGAGGACGATGTCGGCGACGTCGATCGCCTTGGGGTAGTCCTTGAGGTCGTACAGCTCGCGCGCCGTCCGGACCAGCACCGGCACGCTCTCCGGGTGGTCCTGGAACGTCGTCGCGAAGCGCAGGGAACTGTCGAGCCCCTGCCGGTGCCAGGCGCCGCGCGCCTCGCCCTGCAGGTTGGACTCCTGCTTGTCGTAGGCGACGAGCGCCGCGTAGCCGGCTGTGGCCGACTTGTCGTTCGGCGGGTAGCCGTACGCCGTGTGCTCGTACTCGATCGCCGCGTCGTGATACTGGTGACTCTCGAACAGCGTGTCTGCCAGCAGGTAGTTGGTCGCGGCGGCTTCCTTGTCGTCCGGGAACGACTGCACGAACTCCCGATACCAGCGCGCCGCCTCCTGGTAATCCGCCGGCTGCTTGGTCGCCTGCGCCTGCGAGTGGTAGTACGCGGCCAGGTCCTTGACGTTGGTCTTGAGCTCACGAACGACGAGCGGCGCATCCGCCGGCTGCCGGTGCGCCCAGAACGACGAGCCGAGCCGGTAGCGCTCGACGTACTCGCGCTTGCCGTCGAGCACGAGCGATGCGAAGCCACCCCGCTTGTAGGCGTCGATCGCCTGCATCTGCAGCAGCGGTGCCCGCTCGTGATCGGGGTCGCGCTTGGCGAACGCCCGGTAGGCGTTCGCGCCGTCGGTCCAGCGCTCCTTGCTGACGTACAGATCGCCCAGCGTGCCGTACAGCAGGTACGCGTACGGCTTGGATCCGTGCCGTGCCAGAAAGCCGTCGACGCCCTTGGCGTCGTCCTCAAAGGAGAACGAGATGGCGCAGACGCGCAGCGTGTCCTCGACGAGTTCGCGCTGCGGGCGCGTGAAGGTCTCGATGTCGCGTTCCTTGCCCTGCGCGTCGAGCAGCTTCAGATCAAGCAGCTTCGCAAACGAGTCGAGCGCGCCGTCCGCGTCGCCACGCTTGAACAGTGCCCAGCCATGCTTGTACAGGCTCTGCTCGTAGAACTCCGACTTGCGCCCGAAGGCGATCACGCGGGCGTAGGCGCCCTCCGCGTCTGCCCAGCGCTTGTCCATGAACATGATCTCGCCGCGGCGGAACTGCGCCTCGTCGAGGTAGCGGCTCGACGGGTAGCGTGTGACCAGCGCGTCGAGCGTCGCCAGCGCCTTGTCAACCTGCTGGTCAGCCTCGAACGCGCGCGCCAGCTGGTACAGGACCGCGTCGTTGCGCGTGTAGTCCGGGTACGCCGCGAGCAGCTTGGTGTACAGCACGATGGCATCGGACGTGTCGAGCGGCGAGCCCTGCGCGAGTTCCTTCTCGATACGATTGAGCTCTCCGGCCTCGAGTTTCAGGTCGCCGAGGCGGCGCATCGCCTCGGCACGCAGCGCGGCGTCGCCGCGCTCGAGGTTGAGGAACTCCTCGTAATTCTGCCGCGCGCGGTCCGAGTTGGTACCGTTCGGCTCATCGGCGCTGACCTCGATCTGACGGCCCTTGAGGTCCGCGATCGTCGGCTGCTTCGGCGCTGCGCCGAACGCGGCGCCGGCCGCCAGCATGGCGCACAGCATCCCGAGTGCGCGGATCGCGCGGCTCATTTCGGACCGTCCGGCGGGCTCGGCGGCGGCGCCACGCGCTCGCCGCGCTTCGCATCGTCGTCCGACGCCGCGCGGTCGTAGATCGTCGCCAGCGAATACCGCGCCTGCAGCATGTAGGTGGAGATGCGCTCCTTCTGCGACTCGAGCTCGCGGACGGCGATGTCGGCGAGGTAGTCGGCCTGGGCGCGTTGCAGCGCCGCGAGGCGGTCGCGAGCGGCCGCGATCCGCGGTCGCAGCGCCCCGATGCGTTCGGCGAACTCGCCGTTCCGGTCCGGTACCGCCTGCTTCGCCTCCTGGACCAGCGACCAGCGCTTCTCGGTCTCGCGCAACGCCTGCGCGACCTCGCGCACTCCCTTGCGCACTGCCCAGGCGCGCGCCTTGAAACCGTCGTTCATCTGCCAGTACAGCACGCCGCGGATCAGACGCAGCTTCTCGCGCGCGTCCTCGAGTTCGGGGTCGGCGCCAGCCGCGGCGAGCACACCCTCGAGCTGCTCGACCTGCGCCCACAGCTCGCGCTCGTGCGGCGTACCGAGCGCCGCCACGTCGCCGGTGTTCTCGGCGCTGACGACGCGCGACTCGATTTCGGTGCGCTGGCGCTGCAGTTCCTCGAGATCCACGCCGTCGAGCTTGGCCAGCACGACCGGCAGCCGCGTGTCGTAGCGCTCGCGGCGGGTCGCCAGCATGTCGTCGAAGGCCTCGACGCTCGTCGACCAGCCGTCGAGGTTGCGCTCCATGTAGCGCAGCACGCGGAAGTTCTTCAGCCCTTCCTGGAAGTCGTTCTGCGCGAGCAGATGGTAGAGGTAGCGCGACTCCGGCGCGTCCGGCAGCGTCGACAGCTGCCAGAACCAGCCGAGCTGGCTGCGTGACTCGTTCTTGACGATCGTCTCGAGCATGCCGCCGCGCCGGATTGCAGCGATCGACTCGTCGAGCCGGTCGGTCTCGGACGCGAACTCGCGGATCGCGGCCTCGTAGTACTCGGCGGCCTGGCGGTTTGCGTTCAGCTTCGCGAACGCATACGGCACCGCCAGATAGCTCTCCTGCACCGCCGAATCGAGCATGTTGCGCCCGTGCAGTTCGAGCCACGGCACCAGCGCCTCGCGATACTGCTGTGTGTCGCTCTCCGCCCAGCCGACTCCGAGCAGCGCCTTGGTCGAGAGGGGACCCTGGAGGCGCACCCGCTCCAGCACCGGGCGCGCTTCCAGCGGACGTTTGGCCTGCAGCAGCGCGTAGCCGAGCGCGAGGTTCGCCTTGTCGCGCAGGCCGTCGAGTTCTCTGTTGGATCGTTCGAGCCGGCCGATCTCGTCGAGCAGGCGCGCCCCGGTCTCAAGACGGCCGCTGCGGACGAAGGCGACGCCGAGGTTGAACTTGGCGTACGCCTGCCAGATGATCGGCCCCTTCCAGTTGTCGAGCACCGCGATCGCCTCGGGGTACTTGCCCTGGGCGAGCAGCGCCTGGGCAAGCAGCATGTGGCGCTCGGCGTCCATCGCCGGCGTCAGGCCGGCCTTGCCCGAAGCGGCG
Organism: uncultured Pseudomonadota bacterium; assembly: GCA_963727685.1. GTDB lineage: Bacteria > Pseudomonadota > Gammaproteobacteria > Steroidobacterales > Steroidobacteraceae > CAIKZZ01. The sequence continues at coordinate 142,433 of CAVSGY010000007.1, read as the reverse complement.
AGCGCGTCCGCAGCCTGGTCGAAGTAGCCGCGCTGATACCAGACTTTGCCGAGGAAGAAGCGCGCGCGGTCGCGCACCGGCTGCGGCACGTTCTTGCCGTCCAGCACTTCCTTGAAGATCTGCCCGGCCTCGCGATGCTGACCGAGCGACAGGTACAGGCCACCGAGCAGCAGCCGTGCGTCATCCTCGTGATGCGAGAGGCGGCCGGTCTCCTGGGCAGCCGTCAGATGCGTCAGCGCGGTGAAGTAATCGTCCTGGTAGAAGTAAAACAGCACGTCGCCGTAGTACAGATCCCGCACCTTGACCGCCGGCAAGGCGCCCGGCGTCGCCGCCTGCTTGGGCGCGGCCGCAGCCGCACCCACGCCCGGCGCGATTGCCAGAGCGAACGCGAGCGCGCACACGCTCAGGCGTGCGCCGCAGCGGGTCGCGATGCCGACTCGGCTCACTCCCACTCCTTCACCTTGAACTCCGGCTGCTGGGCGCTCGCGCGATCTGAGATCTTGAGCTCGAGGTACTTGGCGCCGACTCCCTTCTCGAAATTCAGCGTCGTACCGCGCTTGTAGTCGCGCTCGTGCGGCCCCTTGCCCGTGAAGAATGCGACGAGCTCGTGCTTGCCCGTCTTGAGGTTGCCGATGAACACGCGGTGCACGCCGCCGCGGTTCAACGCTTCGACCTCGCGATCCGTGTACAGATAGTTAGCGACCTCCTTGTTGTCGAGCTTGACCTGCACCGAGTCGAGCTCGAAGAAGGTTCCGACATCGAGCGACAGGAACACCGCCACCTGGGTGTTCGCGGGGAACAGCAGCTCCTCCTCAAGCATGAACAGGTCCCGATTGAGGTCGAGCACCTCCTTCTTGAGACCCTGCACCTCGCCGTCGAGACTCTTGAAGTCGCCGCCCGCAGCGGCCGGGGCGGCGGCTGCGTCCGGTGACGTCGCTGGGGCGGCGGCCGGCGGCGGGGACGCCGCCGGCGCGCCTGCCGCTTGCGCCTGCGCGCCGGCGGGTGCCGCCAGCGCGAGCAGCACGCAACAAGCGGCGGCACGCATGAACAGTGCGAGAGAATTATTGGTTACCATCGTCCGGGCCTTTCTGGTCATGCGCGCGACAGCGCGCCACTAAGCCACTGCAGCCAGCGCGGCAGCCCGTCGACCGGGCGGCGCGCCACGCGGTATCGCGCGCGTCTGCCGCAGTCGAGCATCGCAACCGCAATCCGTGGGCTATCCATTGCGTTCTCCGAATTCCGTTACTCGTCGAGCAGCTGCCTGACCTCGGCGACGAGGTCGGCATCCGCGGCCGCATCGAGTTCGCCGTGCGCGTAGCGCACGATCCCGGCGCGGTCGATCAGCAGCGTCAGCGGCACCCCTGGCACGAGAAAGCGCTTCCCGACCGCCTTGTCCACGTCGACGCCGGTGCGGAACTTGGCGCCGACCGCACGCACGAGGTCCGTAGCATGGGCGGCGTCATCGTCGAGACTGATGCCGACGACCACGAGCCCGGCCTGCGAGTAGGTCGCGTCGAGCTTCGCCAACCGCTCGAGGAAGGTGCGACACGAGCCGCACCAGCTCGTCCAGAAGCCGATCACGACGACCTCACCGCGCTGCTCCGACAAGCGGAAGTTACGGCCGCTACCCGTGATCAGCCGCTGCACGATCTCGGGCGCCGGCTTGCCGATCAGCGGGTGATGAGCCGCTGGATCGGCCGCGCGCGCGGTCGCAACGACGCCCGCGAGCGCGAGCGCGAGCGCGACACACGCGGCGTTGCGCCAGAACCGGGCGTTGAACAGAGACAGGCGCCGCACCACCGTGGCCACGAACTCCATAATGTCGAGCCCAGGGCAACGCACGCAGATCGCGTGGCGCGAGCGACCGGTGGCAACGCGCGAGCCGCCGCGAAACCGGCTACGGCCACTCGCGGCAACCCCGCTGTCCGTCGCCTGACGGACCGGTAGCTTTGCGTCCTCGCCTCGCGACGAGTTTGCCCTTGGCAGATTCTGTAAAGCTCGCACGCACGCTTGGCAGTGTCAACGCGCACGATCGACAGAGAGTGATGGACGCTTCACAAAACCGCCGCGTCGCCGCCGGCGCCCGTTTCCAGTCGCTGCTTGGCGACAGCCCGCGGCCGTAGCGGCCGTGCGCTGCGTCACGCGCGGTCGGCTTTCAGACCCGACGCATGCAGCCGTTCGAGCAGCCCGTACACCGCGCTCTTGGCCTGGGCGCCCGGCAACAGGCCCTGCTCGGCGACGATGCGAGCGAGATCGTCGACCGACCGCTGCCCGTCGACCAGCGCCAGCAGCACTGCCTGAATCCGGCTCGCGTCCGCCGCAAGCGCCAAGGGCTCGCTGCGCGGCACCGGCAGCGCCGTGTCACGCAGCCACGGCGGCGGCCCGCCGTCGGCCGGCTCGCGCGGCCCGCGGCGGCGCTTGTCGGCGGCGAACAGCGCGACGGTTTCCAGGCGACCGTGGCGGCTCGCCGGTGAACGCATGTAAGGCAGCGTCGCGTCCCGCTGCAGGCCAACCTCGAAGCCCGCGTCGCTGACGATGTCGCGTACCTCGGCAGGCCCGTACTTGAGGCTCGGGCGGCGCCACGGAAATGCGAGCGAGCCGAAGTTGACCCAGCGACCACCCGGCACGAGCAGCCGGTTGACCGCGAGCGCGACCGACTCGAAGTCGAGATCAACGATGTCGATCAGCCAGGGCGTCACGACGGCATCAAAGCTCTGGGCCGCGAACGGCGCACGCCAGGCATCCGCGAACAGCAGCTCGAGGCCGGGCCGCGCCGGTGCCGGGGCGGCGAGCTCGCGGCGCACGGCGGCCTGCTCGCCGGTCAGCGGCGCGATCGGAAACTCGAACAGCTCGACACGCTCGCCCCTGCAGACGCGGTCGGCGACGAGCAGCAGCAGCGGATTAATGTCGAGCGCGACCGTCAGCGCCCGTGCACTCTGTTGGTGCAGATCGTAGGCGAGCCGCCCGGCGCCGGCGCCGAGCACGAGCAGGCGCTCGCCCCGGCCGTCGAGTGCCGCTGCCACCTCGGCGTGCGACGCCGCGTTCTCCTCGGCGCCCCAGCACCAATCGCGGTGCACGTTGGCGTAGTACGAGTGCAGGTCCTGGCTGAGTGGCAGGCGGGCCGCGAAGGCGAGCGGCGTCGCGTGGGGTATCGGAAGCGGCGCCAGCGCCAGAGGCTCGAGCAGCGTCCGCACCAGGCGCCCCTGCTCCCGGTACGCATCCCGGAGCCGCCCGACGCGGTCGCGCGTCGTGGCGCGCGAGACGACCGCCAGGTCCGCCTGCGCGGCCCGCTCCGCAGCCGCGAACTCGTCTAGATACAGGGTCAGCCGATTGCGCCATTCGCCGAGCGTGAGCTGCGGGTCCGCGAACAGCCACGGAATGCCGCCCAGTCGCGGGAAATCGACCTGGCAGCTGCGACAGGCAAAACCGGCGTCCGAGACAACCAGCGGCGCCCGCCGGCAGCGCGGGCACTGGAGCAGGTCGAGGACTGCGGGCGTCGACATGGACACAGCATGCCGCAAGCTGCCGCCGCGTGCAGCGATCCCCGCCGCCGACCCGCCCGCGTCAGCCGCCGATGGTGCCGTTGACGATCGGCGCGAAGGCCGTCAGCGCGTCGAGCCCTGTCCCGCTCCCGAGTGCCTGGCCCGGGAAGACCTGCGTGAACTGCCCCTGCGCCCCGTGCAGCGCCATATAGTTGAGCAGCACCGTCTCGACCAGCAGCACGACGTTGCTTGCCGCCGGACTCGAGGTCGCGTCCACCGACCCGTCGGACGTGTAGGCGCCGATCTGCTGGTGCTGCGCGGCCGACAGGCCGGCGGCCCCCGCATTGAGCTGCGGCTGTCCCTTCGGGTTGTAGACCAGGAAGTAGGTCGCCGCGGTCGACTCGTTGTCGCTGATCCACATGAACTTGTCGCGGCCGTCAACCGTCGTATCAATGGTCCCGTTGGCCGAGATGCCGCCGTCGCTGAACACATAGACCATCAGCGGCTTGCCGACGCGGGCGGCATACTCGAGACACGCGCCGATGCAGCGACCGGCGTGGATGTCGCGCAATTCGCCGGTGGCGCGGCCCTGGCCGTGATAGTCGTAGCCGCCGAGCTGGATCGTGCCGGCACCGGCGTAGCCGTTGATGACCATCTTCATGATCGACGCGGTCTTCTGGAAGTCCTGCGAATCGGGGCTATTGAAGTATTCCGCGTTGCTGAAGATGCCGGAGCCGCGCGTCGCGGACTGATCGACGATCAGCGGATCGAGGTCGGGGTTGAGCGCGGAGGGGCTCGAGAAGTTCTCCGCCAGATACGCCGTCTTGACGTAGTTGCAATTGGCCTGCGCCTTGACGGCCGCGTCGTTCGACAACAGCGTACTGACGTTGGCGAACTTCTGGCCGCTGATGCGCGACATCGACTCGAGCACCGAGACCGCCGCCGCCGGCGGCAGCAGCTGGCCGAGGACGCCGGTGTTGACCAGGCCCGTCACGTCGCTCGCCTGGGTGACGACCGACGGCGTCCAGATCGGATTGACCATCGACAGCGGCGCCATCGAATTGCCGCCCGACTGCGTCGGCTCGGAGCCGATCAGCGTCAGCAGCTGGCCATTGGCGCCGAACTGGGCGATGCCGTACATCGGGTTGTGCGGATTGGTATTCGTATCGTTGTTCGACAGCGCCGGGATCACCGCACCGTTCGTAAATGCCTGCGTCGTCGGCGAGGTCCGCTCGATGATGCCGCGCGCGTGCGCGCTGTCGGAGTGGAACAGCAGACCGAGCCTGGACTCGATGAAACTGCCGGTGGCCGACGAGTTCGGAACCATGGTCCCGGGCAGGCCCATCTTCGCGTACGCGGCACTCGTCAGGAAGTCCTGCTGCCCGCCGGCGCCGCCGACAAGCACGTTGGATCCCGCGATGTTGCCGCCGCCGGTCAGGTCGAAGCAGATGAACGGAATCTTGCCCGCTCCGCTCGTGATGCCGCAGGCGACCTTCTGCGCCTCGATGTCCGAATCGAGCGCCATCGCCCGCTGCGGGTTGAGCAGCATGCCGAGCGCCGTTGGCGCAATAACCGTGGCGGCACCCGAGAGGAAGCCCTGGGCGATGAAGTCGCGCCGGGTCACGGGCCGCTTGTGGGCGGAGTCGTGCCGGATCGGCTCGTGGCGCTGAAGGGTCCGGGGCGGCTTGTTGCGGATAATCATGGTGATGGCCTCGATAATTCCGTCAATTCACCAGCATGGCGGCACTGCCCGCGACTGCGGCGCAGGACGCGGCGACGATAGTCGCGGTGCCATTGGCGTCCGCGGTCACCGACGGTGTCAGTTTCGTCACGAGCGACTGCAACTCAGTGTTCACCGAGGCCGCAGTCGGCTGCGTCGCCAGGAACTGGGAGGTCGCCGCATTGGCGCTCAGCATGTTGTTGATCAGCGGCGTCGTCATCGCCGTGAAGCCCGCACCTGAGAACGCCTGTGAAGGTGGCAGCGAGAAGTTGAAGCCCGGGAAGTACGCCGGGCCGAGCACCGGGTCGCTGACCAGCAGGTTGCAGTACTGGATCGCCAGCTGCGCGATTGCGGTCTGGTGCGAGGCCACGAAGCCCTGGAAGTTCGGTGTCGCCGGCAGCGCCTGCTGCAGGCTCTGGTACAGAGCGGACGCCGTCGCGTTGGTCTTCGGCACGGTTGTCATCGTCGCCAGCGTCGTATTGATCTGCTCGAACGTACGCACGCCGATGTCCGACGGCAACGGGCTCGCAACGAACGTCGGCGGGATCGGCGTCGGGTCGGTGTGCGTGAACGTCGAGCTGCCGAGCTGTTCGAACGTGAGGAAGAACTGGTCGTAAGCCGGCCCGTTCTGCAGCGCGATCGTGGTACCGGCCGCGAGCGGCGTCCCGGGGCCCGACAGCGCCACGCCCTGGATCGCACTCTTGGTCGGGTCGAAGCCCGTGCCCGTCACGGTCGTATTCAGCTCCGCAAAGGCCTGCCCTCCCGTCGCCTCGGCGCCGTTGATGGCGATGCGCATGCCCTGGATCGGCACGGCATTGAACGTCGTGTTCGGGTCGAGGCTCAGGAACATCGGCTGGTTGAACAGGTACGAGTAGCTGTCGAACTGCGACACCACGAACATCACGTAGCTCTGGTTGAGGCCCGTGAACTTGTCGACGTTGAACAGCAGGTAGTAGCGCTCGCCGATGCCCGCGTTGTAGTTCGTCAACACATCGGCCGCCGGCATGGCGCGGTTGTAGATCGCCGCGAACTTGATCAGGCCCGACCACGGCCGGTCGCTCGAGACCTCGTTGCCGAGCACCAGGGCGAAGGTGTTGTCCCACTGCGACAGCGAGCCGCCAGCCTGCGGGTCGCCGCTCGCGACCAGCGCGCCGTTCACGTAGATCTGCCGGCCGTTGACCGGGTCGTACGTCAGCACGACGTGCTGCAGCGTCGCCTGGAGGGTCTGGCTCGCCTGGGTCGTCGACACCGTTGGCATACCGTTCGCGCTCGTCGTGGTGCTGCGCACATAGGAGTCGTACGCGTACTGCGTCTGGCCGAGCGTGAAGTTGCGCTGCGTCGTGCCGCCCGAGTACGAGACGATGTAGGCATTCTTCTGCGTCACGTTATCCGGCGCGACCCAGGCCTCGACGCTGTACTCGCCGGTCTGCAGGATCATGTCGTGCAGCTTGACGCTGCCGTTGGTCGTGCCCTGCAGCTTGCCGGCGCTCTCGATCTGCACGCCCCAGCCACCGACCCAGGTCACGTTGCCAGTCATCTCGAGGTCGAGCTCCGGCGTCGACGCCGCTCGTGTCGTAGGCGGTCGTGCCGGTGCCGGTCTTGAACTCGTATTTGGCGATCAGCCCGGTCTCGACGCGCGTACCGGTGTCGACCACGCCGTCGTACATCGTCAGCGCCTTCGACATGACCCAGCTCGGATTGACCTGCGTCGGCTGGATCTGGTTCGCGAACGCCTCGATCGCCGACAGCATCACCGCCGCGTCGGCCGGGCAGTTGCCACCCCAGCAGTTGTGGAAGTCCTGCGCGAGCCGCTGGTAGAAGCGCGACAGCGTCGGCGTACTGAGGTTCATCTTCGGCTGCGCAGCCGCGTAGGCCGCGTCGACGTCGGGCTGCGCGAAGTACGGCGACTGGGCGGTCACCGCATTCGGCGAGTGACAGCGTGAGCAGTACTGCGTCAGCACCGGGTAGACGGTGCTCGCGAACAGCGCCGAGCTCGACGGGAAGGTCTTCGTGCTGCCCGGGTCCATCAGCGTCGGCGCGACCAGTTGGACGGTCGCCTTGGCGCCGGCGCCCAGCGCAACCCCGGCCCAGTTCTGGATCCAGGTCGTCATCGTGTCGGCGCACGCCTGGTTGCTCGCCAGCCAGCAGTGGTGGCCGTTGGCGACCTGGGTCACCATCTTCGAGGCGGCAGGGTTCGACAAGTCGACGACCGTCTGGGCTGCCTGGTACGCGAGGTTGACGTCGTCGTTGCGGGCGAACATCGGGCTCTGATTGCCCTGGATGTGGCACGCGCCGCAGCGGTCGGCGCCGTTGATGTTATTCCACAGGTTGACGACGAAGGCCTGCACCTCGGCGCTCGCCGGTGCCGGTCCCGTGTAGCTCTGCGCGGTCGCGGTCCCGACCGTCGCGGCCTGGTTGGCCTGCGGCGAAACGCTGCCGGCGCCGCAGCCGGCGAGCACCAGGCTCGCGACCACGGCCACGACGGCACCGGCCGCGGGCCGCATCCAGGCCACAGGCAACCGGGCGCGGAGGTTATCGAAGATGCCGAAAGCGTTCATGTTCGATACCCCTCAATTGCCCATGCAATACACAGCAGTGGCGGCGAAGACCTGCTTGAGGTCATAGCCCTGCTGGAACTGGTTCACGATGGTGTTGAATGTGCTCTGGTCGCCGGCGCTCGACGGCGGGCGCAGGCAGACGGCCTGGAACACCTTCTGCACCTGGCACTGCGCGAACTGCGTGCTGTTGCCGATCTCGGCGCCGAGCGACTTGGCGCCCTGGCCCGACCCCGGCAGGCTCGAACTCCAGCCCATCAGGGAGTTCTGGCCGCTCCGCCAGCGATTGTCCCAGTGATCGTCAGGCGTGATGTAGCCCGGCGGGAACGAGGTGTTGTTGTGGAAGTACTTGCCGACCACCGTGCCCGGCGTGTAGACCAGCGAGCCGTTATCGGTCGTCGTATTATCAATGTAGTCGTAGAAGGCGAAGGCCTGGACCATCGGGTCCATGCCCGAGTGGCAGCCGACGCAGTTGTTGAGAAACACGCGGCTGTCGCCGCCGGGGCTGCGGCTAACGTCCTGCCGGATCCGATCGGTCGGGCGAGTAATGTCCATGACCTGCGGCAGGTCGGTGCACATGTGATTGATCATCGTGAACCGGAACATCGCGCGATTCGTGCCGAGGATGAAGAAGGCGCGCGCCGCGGCGCGCGTCGTCAGCAGGCCGGCAGTCGCGGTGCTTGGCAGGCCCGTCGTCGCCGACTGAGTCGCCTGCACCAGCCCGGTCATCAGGTTGACGCCCTGGGCTTCCATCTGCACGTAGTGATCGTTCGCCGAGTTGGAGTACGCCGGCAGGCCGAGGCTGCTGTTGCCGACGTAGAGAATGTCGGCCGACAGCGCCGTGTTGAACGGCACGTGGTCGCGCACCATGCCGATCACGGTCGCCACATAGTCGTTGAGCGGCTGGAACGCGCTCTGGGCGCGGTTGGTCCAGGGCATCGCGAAGTTCTTCAGAACGACGCTATAGAAGTTGCCGTTCGGGTCGTCCATCGCCAGGATGGCGGCCTGGGTCGGGTTGCCGCCGTCGATCTGCGCCTGCATGGCATTGAGTACCGACTGGCTTGCCGGCGCGCCGTTGAGGCGATCGTGCAGCCGCTCCGCCTGTTCCCGGGAGCCGGCGACCGCCGCTCGCTCGGGCAGGGCGATGACCGCGAGCAGCAGCGCGAGTATCCCTGCGCTCAGTGCGCGACTCGGGCGTGCTCCGTGTTTCTGCCTAACTTGCATCGCTGCTTTCATGGCGACTCACTCGCGGCGGATGTTGAAACTCGGAGCCGACTATATCGAGAGGCATTCGCACTCGTAATGTCTCGGGACAGCGACAATGATCTAGACGTGACGCGCGTCGCAGACCCAGTGCGAGTCGCCGCGCTGCGACATTACGGAGCGATGTCGAGGCGGGTTAGTCTCGCCGTTATCGCGGCCCCCGTAGCTTCCGAAGCATAGGTACGTGATTCGGCAGGGCTGAAGGCTGTGAGCGTGTTAACAGAATCTGTTGTCGGCGAACGATCATGATCCGGTTCGCTCTGCACGTGCCGCGCTCGACGCGCGACGCGCGTGTGGCGGCCGAAGTGAGGGTGCGGATGAACACTGTGAACGCAACACTGCTGGGGCGCATGCAGCGCCTGCTCGTCGTCGGCATCGTTGCGATGCTCGCGGCGGCGTGCTCGAGCAGCAATGGCAGCACCGGCAACTCCGGCGGCATCAGCCTCGGCAGCGGCAGTTCCGCCAACGATCCCGTATCGCCAGACTTCGCGATTGCCTATATCAGGCGGACGCTGCCGAACCCCAGCGATCCGAATGCAATCACGCTCGTCGACGACCTGCGGGTGCAGGAAGTCTGGAACGGGCCGGCCGACGTTTACCTTCGCGAGAGTGCCAGCACGGTCGCGAACGAGAAGAACATCACGGGGTCGGTCACCTGCCCACTCGCGTCCGACCCCGATCCGGCCGCTGGCCCCGACCACGACGTGCGCGACCTCGATACCTCGTTCGACGGCACGAAGCTGATCTTCTCGTTGCGCTGCCGGCCGATCAAGAAGGGCAAGGAGTCACAGCAGCCGACCTGGAAGATCTTCGAGTACGACACCACGACCAATACGCTGCGTCAGGTGATTTCCGACCCGATCTCCGCTGCGCTTGGCCAAGACGTCGGGCCCCACTATCTGCCGGACGGCCGCATCGTGTTCTCGTCCTCGCGCCAGCACGACGCGCGCGCCGTGCTGATCAATGAGGGCAAAGAACAGTTCGCTGCCGGCATCGAGGGCGACCGCAACCAGGCGGCGTTCGTGCTGCACGTGATGAACCCGGACGGCACCGGCATCCACCAGATCGACTTCAATACCGGACACGATCTCGACCCGTCGGTGCTCAATGATGGCCGCGTCGTGTATACGCGCTGGGACCAGAATTCCGCTGCCGGCATGCACCTCTATGCGCTCGACCCCGACGGCGGCGACACGGAGCTGCTGTATGGGCGCAACAGCCATGACACCGGCAATCCGACGACCGCGCAGGGCGGCTCGCTGATTCAGTTCACGCAGGCGCGGTCGCGGCCCGACGGCAAGGTCGTAGCGCTGATCCTGCCGTTCATGGGCACCGAGTTCGGCGGCGACATCGCGCTCATCGACTCGGCCAACTTCGTCGAGAACCTGCAGACGATTCTCGGCGCGCAGGTCCAACCGGGCGCGACCGGTCAGGTGCGCATGGTCGTGAACGACGTGGTCACGACGGCGGCCGATCCGACCGCCGCGACCGAAGTGCCGCCGCCGTCCCCGGGCGGCCGCTTCTCGAGCGTCTTCCCGCTGTGGGACGGAACGAACCGGCTGCTCGTGGGCTGGACACAGTGCCAGCTGACCAACGCGACTGCGTCCGTGTTCCTGCCGTGCACGTCCGACAATCTCGCGAACACGGCGCTTGTGCCGGCGCCGACCATCTACAGCATCTGGATCTACGACCCGACTAACAACACGCAGCTTCCGATCGTCCCGCCCGTGCAGGGCATGATGTTCACCGATGTCGTCGCGCTGGCGCCGCGGATGCTGCCCACGACTCCGGCGTCGCCGGTCCCGGCGATCCCGGACGCGCAGCCGAGTACCAACGGCACGTACAGCTTTACGCTGGCGGCGGCGGGGACCGGAATCCTCGACATCAAGAGCGTCTATGACTTCGACGGGGTCGACACCTCGGTCGGCGGCCTGCCCAAAGCCAGCAACCCGACGACCTGGACGGTCGGCGCCACGACGCCGCGCTTCCTGCGGATCGTCAAGGCGGTCAGCCTGCCGAACAAGGAAGTCATCTCGAACAATGACCTGCCCGACTACGCCTTTGGCGCGGCCGGCAACTTCATGCGCGAGATCATCGGCTACGCGCCGATCGAGCCGGATGGCTCGGTCCGCGTGCAGGTGCCGGCGAGCATCCCGTTCCAGATCAGCATCCTCGACGGCAACGGCCGGACCCTGGGATCCTTCCAGCCGCACCGGGCGTGGCTGCAGATCCGCACCGGCGAGATCATGGTCTGCAACGGCTGCCACACGCAGCAACCGACGCCGCCGTCGAAGTCGCACGGCCGCAAGGGCCTGTTCGCGCAGGTCAATACCGGCGTGCCGGTGCCGGGAAGCCAGTTCCCCGGCACGCTGCTCCAGGTCACGGACCGCAACGGCAACGCCGTCGCCCCGCCCCGCCAGCCGATCGCCGGCGAGACCATGGCCGAGTATCGCGCGGCGATGCAGGCGACCTGCGTGGATCCCGCCTGCGCCGCCCCGCCCAACGTCGACGTCACGTTTGCCGACGTCTGGACGATCACCGGCGGCGCCACGGTGCCGCTGCCGTCGTTTGCGTGGGCATACGCGCAACTCGCGACGCCCTCGCCGACCCGGGAGGACTGCGAGACCAACTGGCAGGCCTTCTGCCGCATCACCATTCATTACCCGCTGCACATCGCGCCGATCTTTACGACGCCGCGCGGATCGATCACGGCGGTCAATCCCGTGACGCAGATGCCGTACCAGGCCTGCACCGACTGCCATGCGCCGGTCGACGTCAACAAGGTCAAACAGGTGCCGGCCGGCCAGCTCGATTTGTCGAATACGGTCGACGAGTCGGACCCGGCCCCATGCGTCGTCAACCTTGACTTGGTCTCGTTCTGCCAGCTGCTGTTCCCGCACCCCGAGCTCGACCCTGTTACTATGTTGCCGGTCACGGTGCCCGGCCCGCCGGACCCGGTGACGGGTCTGCCGACGACGGTCATCGTTCAGGTCACTCCGCCGATGAGCGGCGCCGGGGCGAACGCCTCGGCCACGTTCTTCAACGAGTTCGCCACCGGTGGCACGCACGCCGGCTGGCTGAGCGGAGCCGAGCTGAAGCTGATTTCCGAGTGGCTCGACATCGGCGCCCAGGTCTACAACGATCCCTTCGCGATTCCACCCCCCTGATCGAATGCGCACAGTCCTGAAGCTCGCGAGCTTACTTATTCTGGTGACGGCTGCGGGACTCGCGCACTCGGCAGAGGCCGCGCGGCAATTCGACCGCGACGTCGGCCGTTACGTCGTCGTCGAGGTGGCCGATCCGTATCTCGAGCTGCACACCGGGCCCGGCGGCGGCTACCCGGTATTTCGCGTGGTGCCGCGCGGCGAGCGCGTCGAGATCCTGTTCCGCCGCACGGACTGGTTCAAAGTCCGCGACGAACAGGACCGCGAAGGCTGGGCGCACCGCGTCAACATGCAGGAGACGCTGGCCGCCGGTGGCGGCAAGCTGCCCCTCGACGACTTGTCGCACCGCGACTACGACCTCTGGCCGTGGGAGGCCGGTGCGCAAAGCGGCAACTTCGGCGGCGGCAACGTCAACAGCATCTACCTCGGCTACTCGCTCAACAGCAACCTCGCGGCCCAGGCCGACGTCGCACAGATCCTGGGCCATTCTGCCAACGGCGAGATCGCCCTGCTCGGCCTCACGCATGCGCCGCGCCCGGACTGGCGCGTCGCGCCGTTCCTGGAAGTCGGTACCGGCGCTATCCGCATCCAGCCCAAGGCCACCATCATCTCTCCCCCGCAGCGCACCGAGCAGCTCGCCTACTACGGCGCGGGCGTCAGGTGGTATCCGTCGCGCCGTTTCATCGTGCGCGCCGATTACCGCAGCTACGTGCTGTTCACGAAGACCGACCAAAATGAGGCTCGGAACGAATGGAAAGCAGGCTTCGCGTTCTTCTTCTGATCGCCTGTGCGGTCACGCTTGGGGGCTGCTCGATGTGGCCCTTCCACAAGAAGCAGCACACCGAGGAGCTGCCGGTGGAGGCGACCTCCGCGGAAGGCGCGGCGCCTGCTGTCGTCGAGCCCGAGGTAGTGCGCCGCACGGTCAAGACGCCCAAGATCAAGAACTCGAACTTCGAGCTCGGACCGTACATCGGCACTTACAGCGCCGAGGACTGGGAAGTGAACCCGGTCATGGGTCTGCGGCTCGTCTACCACATCAGCGAGGACTTCTTCGCCCAGACCCTGGTCGGCCGCACGACGGTCGGCCAGACGAGCTACGAGCGCCTGTCGGGCGGCGCACCGTTGTTGACCGATAGTCAGCGCAAGCTCACATATTACAGCCTCGACTTCGGGTACAACCTGTTCCCGGGCGAGGTCTTCATCGGCAACCGTCGTGCCTTCAATTCCGCGCTGTACGTTACCGGCGGCGTCGGCGCGACGCACTTTGCCGGCGACGACAAGTTCACGGTCGCGATTGGCGCCGGCTACCGGCTGCTGCTCAACGACTGGCTGGCGGCGCACTTCGACGTGCGCGACAGCCTGTTTGACGAGGACTTGCTGGGTACGACCAAGACGACGCACAACCTCGAGACCGGTCTCGGTATCACGGTGTTCTTCTGAGGAAACGACCGAACGGAGACGATGCATGAGCCTCAAATCCCTGTGCGTGACGATCGCGCTGGCCGTGGCCGCGGTCGGGTCGTCCGCAGCACTCGCGGCGGACCCTGTCGGGCAGCCGGCGCCGACCTTCTCGCTGCCGTTACGCGGCGGATCCTCGCCACTGGCGCTCGAGCAGCTGCGCGGTCAGGTGGTCATGGTCAACTTCTGGGCCTCATGGTGCGAACCGTGCCGGACGGAATTCCCGCTGCTGGACCAGATCTACAAGAAGTACAAGCCGGTCGGCTTCACGCTGGTTGGCGTGAACGTCGAGCCGGACGCCAAGGATGCGGAGCGCTTCATCGCCAAGACGCCGGCGAGCTTCCCGATCGTCTTCGACAAAGACAGCGCGGTCAGCAAGCTGTACCGGGTCTCGGGCATGCCGACGACGGTGCTGATCGACCGTAAGGGTGTGCTGCGCTGGGTGCACCGCAGCTACGTGCCGGGTGACGAGAACGAGTACCTGAACAAGGTCCGCAGCCTGTTGATGGAGAAGTAGCCATGACGACGTCGCGCATCGCCGTACTTCTCGGACTGCTCGCGATGCTGGCCGGCTGCGGCCAGATCCAGCCGTGGGTCAAGCCCTACGAGCGCGAGCGGCTGGCCGACCCCGTGATGGCCTGGGACCGGGCGCCGATCTCGACCGCTTTCATGGACCACGTGCGCGAGGTCCGCGAAGGCTCCCGCGGCGGCACCGGGGCCGCCGGCGGTGGTTGCGGCTGCAACTAGCGACACTGACACGGACGGAAGACCGGGCCATGACCTCAGGATTCTCGTTGACGCGCTTGGGGACCGCAGCAATCGTGTGCTGCCTGTCGCTCGCCGCGCAGGCCAGTGTGCTGCCCGAGGAGCGCGCCGACGTCATGTACGACCAGTACGAAGGCGGCGGCATACACGTCACCGGTCCGTCGATGCTGGTGCGGACCAACTTCTCCGACAACGTGTCGGTCACCGGCGGCTTCCTGGTCGACCGCGTCTCCGGCGCGTCGATCGACATGATCATGCTCGGCGCGAGTCCGCTGCGCGAGGTGCGCAAGCAAAAGAATCTCGGTGTGGACTACCTTTACGGCAAGACGACCTACAGCGTCGGCGCCTCCAACAGCGTCGAGAACGACTACGACTCGAGCACGATCAACGCCGGCATCTCGCAGGACATGTTCGGCGACCTGACGACCATTTCGGTATCGGCGAGTCGCGGCTGGGACATCGTCTACCGCGTCATCAACGCCGCGCTTGAGCGCGACCCGAATTTCCGCAAGCGCGCCGACCGCACTACCTGGGGGCTCGGCATCTCGCAGATCCTGACCCGCAACCTGATCGCCGGCTTCAACTACGATGCCATCACGGAGCAGGGCTACCTGCAGAACCCGTACCGCGCGATCCGCTACCTCGCGGCGCCCGGGTCACCGATCTACCTGACGGCGCCGGAGGTGTACCCCGGCACGCGTACCAGCAACGCCGCGGCGCTGCGCCTCAAGTACTTCCTGCCGTGGGATGCGGCGCTCACCGGCAAGTACCGGTACTTCTTCGACACCTGGGCGATCCATGCGTCGACCGCCGAGGTCGATTACACGCAGCCGTTCATGAAGAACGCGTTGATCGCGGACCTAAACTACCGCCACTACAAGCAGACCGCGGCGTCGTTCTACTCGGACCTGTTCCAGGTCGCGAATCAGCAGAACTACATGGCCCGCGACAAGGAATTGGCCGCGCAGACCAACGACTCGGTCGGTGTTGCCTTCTCCTATGACTTCCTGAAGACGCAGCACTGGTTCGTCAAGAAGGCGACGGCCTCGCTGCACTACGACTACATCATGTACCACTACCTGGACTTCCGCGACGCCACGCAGCGGCAGGACCCGGCCGGTACCGAGCCGCTGTATCACTTCAACGCCAGCACTATCCAGGCGCTGATCTCCGTCTTCTTCTGAGCCGGCCGCGCGGCGGGGCGCCGCCGCACTACTTCGGCGGTCGTAGCCCCTTCGTGTACCAGACCTTGCCGTCCTTATCGACGACGACCGCGTCCATCTGCGGGTACTGCTCTATGAGCCGGAATCCCTCGACCGGCCCCTTGATGAACACCCCCTTGGACCAGCCCTCGGTGTCGGTCGCCGTCGGGCCGATGATCGTCACGCTGCGCACCCCGTGCGGACTGCGGCCGGTCTTCGGATCGATGATGTGGTGGTAGCGCACCCCACCCTCGTCGAAAAAGCGCTCGTAGTCACCCGACGTCGAAATGCCGACGTCGGCGAGCGGCATGCTGAGCACGATGCGGTTTTTGTTGTCGGGATGGCGGATGCCGACCATCCACGGCCGGCCGCGCCGATCGCCCAGCAGCCGCGTGTCGCCGCCGGCCATGACCATCGCGTTGGTGATGCCGAAGCGCTTGAGGATCTCGACGCCCTGGTCGCAGGCGTAACCTTTGGCAATGCCGCCGAGATCGATGCGCATGCCCTCGCGCGCGAACTTGACCGTGTGGCGCTCGGGATCAAGGATCAGGTTGCGGTAGTTGACGCCCGGCAGAGCAGCGGCGATCTCGGCGTCGGACGGATGGATGTGGCGCGGGTAGTCGTACAGGTAGCCGACACTCGCGTAGGTGATGTCGAAGGCCCCGTCGGTGATCTCCGAGTAGTGGATTGACGTCTTGATGAGATCGAACAGCTCCGGATCGACGGCGACCGGCTCGACCGCGCCGCGGACGTTGATCTGAGACAGCTGACTTTCGGGCTTGTAGTGGCTCATGAGGGAGTCGATGCGGCGCATGTTGTCCATGACCGCATCGATCGCCGCCTCGCCCTGAATCCGATCGTCGTCCCATAGCTCGACGTAGATGCTCGTCCCCATGACCGTTTCTTCACGGTGCAGCCAGTCGGCTAGCGCCGGACTGACGGCAAACAGCGACAGGGCGAGGGCGCTCAGGCGGGCGATAACGTTCATGGGATTCCTCCGCGGGCCGCCATTATCAGCCGAGCGCCGGCGCGGCGCAGCTCCACGCGTGCTCGGTTATCATGGCCCAGCGGAACCCGCTCTCGGTTCCGTGGTCTTGCATAGTGACAACCACAGGGGATCGACCATGACTGCGAGACGGATCGTCTTCACGATGGCGCTGTTCCTCGTCGCGAATGCCGCCGCTCTGGCTGGCAACCGCGAGGAGGCGCGCCTGCTGCAGGCCACGCAGGTACTGCAGGACACGCAGGCGATGCCGGATCAGGCCATGCCGGACTGGCTGCTGCGCCGGGCCCAGGGCATCGCGGTCATACCGGGCGTCGTCAAGGTGGCGCTGATTGCCGGCGGGCGCGGCGCCAAGGGCGTGCTGGTCGTCCGCGACGCGCAGGGGCGCTGGAGCAATCCGGTATTCCTGACACTCGGCGGCGGCAGCTTCGGCTTCCAATGGGGTCTCGAGGTCAGCGACGTCATACTGGTGTTCACCACCCGTCGCAGCATCGAAGGCGTCACGGGCGGCAAGCTCACGCTCGGCGCGGATGCGGCGGTTGCCGTCGGCCCCGTCGGCCGGCAGGTCTCCGGAGCCACCGACATCGGCCTCGCCGAGGTGTACTCCTATTCCCGCTCCAAGGGCTTGTTCGCCGGCGTCGCGATCGACGGGACGGTCCTCGCGATCGACCATTCGGCGAACGCCGAGTACTACCAGCGGCCGGGCGTTCTCGCCTCCGATTTGCTGGCACCCACGGCCCCGGCTCCGCCGCCGAGCGCACAAAAGCTGCTCGACGCGCTGCGGCGGCTGCCAAGCGGCGGTGATGGCGTCCAGCCCACGGCAGGGGCGCGTCCTGCAGGCGCGGCGGCGCCTTCGCTTGCGCCCGCCCCGGCAGCTGGCCCGCCCGACGGTCGCGGTCTGGAATCCGGCGGCGCGACGACCTACCCTCTCAACGATCCGAAGCCGCACCGGTAGCGCGACCGGCGCACGGGTGCCCTGCTCCCGCGGCGGCCGCCACGGCGGCGGTGCCAACCCCGCGGGCGACGCCGCCAGCGCCGGCCGGCGGCCCGCGGTTCAGCCGGACGCGGCGCTGGCACGCAGGGTCGGTATCACGACGCGCGTTCGACATACATCCTGAGGCGTTCCGGCGCTCCGTCCCACTGCGCAGCGATCTGCTCTAAGTACTGCGCTACGTTCCCAAGACGCCTCGTGTTCAGCTGCCGGATGCGCTCGCCACCGGCGCGGTCGCTGTGCACGAGACCGACCTCCTGCAGGGCCTGAACATGCTTCGTGACGGCCTGTCGCGAACTGCGCGCACCAGCCGTCAGCCGAACGATCGGCCGTAGGCCGCCGTCGCACAGTCTTTCAATGGCGCGTAACCCCGTCGCATCCCCGAGCGTGGCGCACAGCGGCGCAGCGTCATGCAACCCGGGGCCGCTGGTCCGTGTGCAGCGCTTTGCCCCGGGCGCGCGGCCCGCGCGTCCAGCCCGCCTCGCGGCCGCCGGTGCCCGGTGCCGACGTTCAACTGCACGTGTCATGCGCGCCCAGCTCGCGCCGGCGCGGCCACGGCCTCACCGACGTGCCGCCATCCCGAGATACTTGCTGATCAGCCTTGTCTGGTGCTCCCACCCGCCTTCGTTTGCCGGGAACGCCTTGGCGCGCCGTTCGAGCGGAATCTGAGCGAAGCCGGACTCTGAAATTGTCAGTTGCGTGCCGGCCGGCACGGCCTGCAGTTCGAACGCGACCAAGGTCGTCGGCTCCTGGGAATAGTCCGCGCCCGGCTCGACCGCATTCGGATGCCAGCGGAAGGAGAACCTCCGCATCGGCGCGATCTGCTCGACCCAGATCAAGAATTTTGTGCCGGCGTACGGCTCCTGCAGCGTGGCGGTCTCAGCGTCGACGGCGGTCGGAACAATCGTGGCCTGCAGGCTCTGGCCGCCCACAAAGGGGCCGTCGATCGAGACGCCGAACCATTGGCCAAACTCCGTGGCATCGCTGATTGCGCACCAGATGCGGTCGACCGGCGCGCGCAGCAGAATCTGCTTCTCGATGCGGTCCGTGCTCATGGGCATCCCCGGGTTGCTCTTTTCATAGCCCCGCCTCTGGACCGACGCAACCCGGCGGCGAGGGCGGTTCAGCAGCGGGCCCGCTGCCGCCGCGATGATCCCAACTGCCGCCGAACCCGTTTACCGGGCGCGCGGCTGATAGTCGCGCGACGCAACGTCGGCTGCGATGGTTGCTATGCTCCTGCACCCGGTCCGCCCGGGCCGTGCGCCATTGGGCCGGGGGGGCGCACCCGCCGGACGTGTACAGGGCCCGGTCGCGCGCCGCCAGCCGGCGGCGCGCTCGGTGCACGGCGACCGCTCGCTGGTCGCGCGTGCCACGGCTTCGGTCAGCCGTGCAGCGACTGCGGCACCGGCGTCACCAGCGACGGGGCGGCGAGATTCGCCAGGATCCGGTCGTTGTGGATCATGATCGGCGAGGACAGCACGTCACGCAGGAACCTGCCGATGCTGAACTCAGTGTCGTTCCGGTAGCCGGACAGACCACAGGCCCGCATCGCGTCCATGACGATCGCCGCGGCGAGTTCCGACGCTTCGACCTTGGTCAGCGTGATCATCGACTGATACTCGAGCGACGCCAGCGCCCGCTCGTCGTTCATCACCCGTTCATAGTTGGCGAGCCCCGAGGCGAGAAGTCCGCGCAGCGTGCGCAGCGATGCCAGCGCCTTCGTAAAGTGCGCCGCGCCCGGCGGCATCTGCCCGCCGTTGTGACGTGCCGCATGGCGAATAAACGTCTGCGCACGCGTCACCGCACCGGCGGCGATGCCCGCCCAGACGGAGCCCCAGAACAGGTGCGCGCTCGGCACCATCGTCTCCACGTGGATTTTCTCGTAAGGCACCGGCACGATGTGATCGCTCTTCGCCGCGATCTTCAGCAGGTAGCCATCGCTGCAGGTGCCCCGCATGCCGAGCGTGTCCCAGCCCTGCAGGTGCGAAAGCGTGTAGTTGTCCTTGAGTACGGCGACCAGCACCTGGTCCGACGCCGGCGCGTCGGGCGACCGCCGCGCGGTCGTCACCATGCCGTCCGCGGCCGCCCCATAGGAGATGCAGGTAGCCCGGCGCTCCATCGTGAAGTGGTCGCCCTGGACGATCACCGGCGCTTCGCTGGCGCGGACATTGCCGCCGGCCATGCCCTCGGTCGTCGACGAAGCGAGCAGCAGCTGCTCTTTCGTCAGGCGCCGCAGGAGGTTCTCCAGCGACGCGCTACCGCGCGTGTAACGCGCAACGCAGGCGACCTTGACCTGGTGCATCGCGTAGATCATTGCGGTCGAGGAGCAGGCCTGGCCGAGGAGGTAGCAGACGTCGGCGACCTCGGTAAAGCTCGCACCCTCCCCGCCCAGCGCTGTCGGCACGAGGATTCCGAGCAGTCGCTGCGCACGGATTGCCGCGAAGGCTTCCTCCGGAAACCGCGCCGCGCGATCAACATCGTCTGCGTGCTTGGCCGCGACAGCCACCACAGCGCGGGTTCGGGCGGCGAGCTCCGCCGAGGAATCGCCTGCCGGCTGCAGACGGGTTGCCGATTTCTGATCCATAGATGCACAGCTCCCTTGTTGTGATCGCATCGCGGCCAATATTTGCGCCGCTGCTGCCTGCGCTGGTGCGCGCAGTACGTCAGCGCCGTTCCCGGTTTGGAGCGGTAGATCATAACGAGCGGCGGTCGCAGCGGAGGGTCGCCGCTTGTCAATAACTATCCGGGCGAATACGTATCTGGCGCATAAAAGCATGGCGAATGGCTACGCCGCAGCCCTCCCCGAAGCAATTGCGAAACAGACTCATCCGCCACCCGCGCGCACGCCTCCACTGGGCCGGCCCTCTGCGCTTGCGGCAAGCCACCCGCTCGCACCGCCGTCATTGTCGATCGGACAATTATAAGTATTGGCGCTACCGATCTGATCAGCGGCGCGAAGCACATACGCGCACATCCGTTGCGACAGCACGTGCACTGCAGAGGAAACAGACCTCGCATCGCACCGCCACCGGCCTTCCAATTGACACGATGCAGCGCGCTCCGGCGCAACGGCGAGCAGTGGCGGTATCGCAACAGAAACGCTGGGGAGTCGAAAAACACCTACGACTTTAGTCGCTGGAGCGCCGGCGGCTGTTGCATGTACGACTAAAGGCGTATGTCGGGCTGGCGCCTAGCGGCTCACGATCACCGCGTCGCCTCACGGAGATCGAGCAATCAACGCGACAAGTTCTGTGCACGACCGAGCATCCGAACTGGGTGCACGCGCCGTCGGCGCCTCCGCTGCCCGACGCGCGCGCAGCTTCGGACGTGACGCAGTCGCAGCACCGGCAGCCGTGGCCAGCGCTTCGAAAGCCGCAGCTGTATTCGCGGTGCACGGACGCGAACCGTTCCTAGGCCCGCCCCGGAAACGCCTGGCCGCGTCGCGCTGTTGCCGGAGGCGCACGGCGGGATTGTCGACGGCGACCGCGCCCTTATTTTTTCTTTTTTCCGTGGCGGCATCGTCGGCGACGCGCGCCCGGGCGCGCGGGGGCGTGCCGCCCTCGTTCGATGAGAAGTTGGCAACGATCTGACGGCTTCGCGTCACCGGCGGACACGCAATCGGGCGTGACCCGGCTTCGGGAAGAACAAGACTGCTGATGATCTCTACATCGGGTCCTGAAGACGTCTGCGCTAGAAGTCGGCACTCAGGCTCCTTAGATCTGCACGCGATATGTGCCTTAACGGAGGGGACGAAATGAACAAGTGTCGTAATTTGACCGGAGCGGCGGTTGGTCTGGCGCTGGCGTGCGCATCGGCGCAAGCGGCCGTAACAGACCCGTTGCCCGACAGCCTGTCGATGGGCGGCGTCACCCTTTATGGAACGGTCGACGTGGGCTACGTCTACCAGAGCCACGGCGTGCCGCTCAACAGCAACTTCCCGGGCGGCTTGGAATACCAGGCCTTTACGACCACCCGGAATTTCCAAGGGTCAGTGTCGAGCGCCGGTGAAAGCGGCCTCGAGCAGTCGAAGATCGGCATCAGGGTCGCCCAGCCCATGAGCGACGATTGGACCCTGGTCGCACGGGCCGAGACCGGGTTCAATCCGCTGTCGGGACACCTGACGGACGCTTGCGAGAGCCTCGCCTCCAATAGCGGCCTGAAGCAGGGAAGTCAGACCGCCAACGCCGACAGCAGCCGGTGCGGTCAATTCTTCAATAGCGTTCTGTACGGCGGCGTGGGTAACAAGATGTTCGGCACGCTGACTATCGGACGTCACAACTCACTGCAGCTCGACGCGCTGCTGCAGTACGACCCGCAAGCGCTATCGTACGCTTTCTCGTTCCTCGGCTATTCAGGCTTCAACGGCGGGGCGGGCAGCACGCAGGCGGCTCGTTGGGACAACTCCTTCAAGTACGCCTATCAGAACGGCCCGGTTCATATCAACCTCATGTACACGGGCGGTGGGCAGGATACGGGCACTCTCAACAGCGCCTACGCCGCGAATGTCGGCGGCAGCTACGGCGCGCTCTCCGTGGACGCCGTGTATGAGAATGAGAAGGGCGCCGTCAACCTGAGAAGCTCTTTCGACAACGGCCCGAGTCCGCTTCCGACGCCAGGATTGGCGGCGTTCATCTCGGACGACACGTCGTGGAATCTCATGGGGAAGTACACCTTTGAGCTCGGCGGAAAGGGGTCGCCGACGGCGGACAAGCTCACGATCTTCGCGGGCTACTCACACATCGAGAAGGCGCACTCCGACTACACCGTTGGCACCGCACAGGGTAACTACCCGATCTCCGTCGGTGTCAACGTTAATGACTCTGCCGTCTACAACATGGAGTGGATCGGGGCGAAGTACGCTCTTCCCTCCGGCTGGAGCTTCACCGGCGCTTTCTATCACGTCAATCAGAACAGCTGGACGATCGGCCTTGGAGCGGCCGGTCAGCAGGGCCTTACCTGCACCGCGGCCGGCCTGCTCTGCTCGGGTGACTTTACGGAGGCCTCGTTCGTCGCCGACTACGCCTTCAACAAGCACTACGACACCTATGTCGGCGTGAACTACTCGGAGGTCACCGACGGTCTTGCCAACGGATTCACTGGCACCACCGCGGACGGGACTACGGGCAGCGAAAACCAAGTGACTTTCATGTGCGGCCTCCGTGTGAGGTTCTGAAGCGGCTTGCGATAATCGCTGGACCATCGGTTCTACCGGGCCAGCCGCGCCCCAGGCGGGGGCTCGGTAGAACCGAATACGACGCAGCGACACCACTCGAGTTTGATTCGGGGGGGCGTAGGGCATAAGGCGCCCGCCCCACGGAGGAGGCTCCTTCGTCCGGAATGCCGGCGGGCTCCCGCTAAACTTCCAACGCAGGTCCCGCTGGCCGCTTGCTGCCGGGACACGGGCAAGTTCGGCATCGGCAATTGGTAACGCGCTGGTACCGTGCCGATCCGCCGCCGATCCAGTGATCGCAACGAGCCACCATCGCCAGTTCCGCGCACTTGAACCGGACTCCGCAGACCCGGTTCCGCTAAACGCAGTCGGATTCGCCGCCAGATGCTGCTCGTGACCGTCAGCGCCGCAGCCAGCCGCTGCGCCGACGCTGCGTGGCTCCTTCGCCGGGTCACCAGGCGCGTAGACTGTCGATAGACCTTGAGGTGAATCCAGCGCGAGGCGGGACAGCATCCGACCCCAGCAGTTGCGTTGCTTGCCCTATCGCCGCGGCTCCCAACGTGCCGCGGAATTCCGGGAGGTGCCGAGGACCGTCCGGTCATTCCAGGTCTGCCTCGATCCCCCGGCGCGGGTTCGGTAGCGTGCTAACCTCATCGCGGCTGTCTCAGGAGGCTCCGTCGATGCGGCACTGCCGCGCGCTGTTCTTATCTTTGACTCTGCTGCTCTGCGGTCATACCGCCGTCGCCGAGAACAAACGTCACCTCGGCTCGTATCTCGACCAGACCGGCTGCGCGCTACGACGCCATGGAGCCGGCAAGATGAAGCCAATTGCCGACCGCGTTCGGCATGGCCGCTACCTGAATTTCCAGAATGGCAGTCATCTTGCGCTGTACGATGATCAAGAGGTCTACAGATCCGTCCTCCTCCGGTTCATCCAGGACGTCGACGCTGGGCGATTCTGATCAGCCGAATGCCGGCACCACCGTGCGCCGCCCGGCAATCGCTCGGCGGTGCGGACGGCAGGCGCAACCCGGGCGGGATTCGCACGGACGGACTGACTGAACCGCTGCAGTTCTTGGGATCAACGCATACGTAACATCATGATCAGAAGCATCAATTGGAAACTGTTCGGGCCTTTAGCTGCCGGGATCGTGGTGGCCGGTGGCGCGGGCGTCTATTGGCTCGCGAATCGCGCCCCGCCGCCGCACTACGTGACGACCGCAGTGTCTCGCGGGGACGTCGCCACCACCATCACCGCTAGCGGATCGGTCAACCCGGTCGTAATCGTCGAGGTCGGGACCTATGTGTCCGGCACTATCGAGACCCTCAGCTGCGACTTCAACACCAAGGTGCACAAGGGTCAGCTGTGCGCGAAGATCGACCCCAAGCCCTATCAGGTCGTTGTTGACCAAAGCCGAGCGGAGCTGGAGGTCGCGAAGGCTCAGCTCGTCAAAGACCAGGCTAATGTTGTCTACACGAAGCTCAGTCACGAGCGCGCCGACCGACTGCTCAGCGAAGACTCAACCTCCCACGACGTCGCCGACGCTGCGCTCAACGCCTATGACCAGGCGGTCGCGCTGGTCGCCCTCGACGTCGCGACGGTCGCGCAGAAGGCCGCGGCGCTCAACGCCGCTCAGATCAATTTGAATTACACGAATATCGTCTCGCCCGTGGATGGCACGGTCGTGTCGCGCAACGTGACCGCCGGCCAGACCGTGGCCGCGAGCTTTCAGACACCGACTCTGTTCCTCATCGCCACCGATCTGACCAAGATGCAGGTCGATACCAATGTCAGCGAGTCCGATATCGCGGGGGCTCTCGAGGGCGCCAGCGCCAGTTTCACAGTCGACGCGTTCCCGAGAGCCACGTTCCAGGGACGGGTTGCGCAGGTCCGGCAGGCCCCTGTCAGCGTGCAGAACGTGATCACCTACGATGTGGTAATCACGGTTGATAATACCGCCCTTCTCCTCAAGCCCGGGATGACGGCCACGGCCAGGATCGTGACCGCCCAAGCGCTGAACGTCCTTAGAGTCCCGGCCCAGGCGCTGCGATTCACGCCGTCCGCGGGGGCCAAGCTTGGGCCCGCGGCGGCCCCGAGATCCGGTCAGCGCATCATCTGGGTGGAGCGGGCCGGCAAGATGGTCTCCGTGCCGGTCACAGTGGGGCTCGTTGACGACACCTACGCCGAGATTAAGGCGGGCGATCTCAGGCCCGGTGATCAGGTCGTCACGTCCGAGGGTGCGGCGGGCGCGCCGCAAGGGGCACCGACGCCCGCGCTGAAATTGTAGGAGGACGACCGGCATGCCCGACCCCGTTGTCCGGCTCGTCGACCTGACGCGGTCGTTCCAGCTCGGAGACACCGAAGTTCGTGCGCTGCAGGGGGTCAGCGTGTCGATTGATCGCGGCGAGTTCGTCGCCATCATGGGATCGTCCGGGTCCGGCAAGTCGACGATGATGAACATCATTGGCTGCCTCGACCGGCCGACCAGCGGCGAATTCGTCTTTGAAGGTCGCGACGTGGCACGCCTGTCCGAACCTGAGCTCGCCGATATCCGCAGCGGGCGGATCGGATTCGTCTTCCAGAGCTTCAATTTGCTCGCGCGCACAAGCGCGCTCGAAAACGTCATATTGCCGCTGCTTTACGGCGCCTCGGCGGCGCTGACGTCGAGCCAGCGGAACGATCGCGGGCGCGAAATGCTTGCGAGCGTCGGCCTGGCTGACCGCGCGCGCAACATGCCCAATCAACTGTCCGGAGGGCAACAGCAACGCATCGCGCTGGCCCGGGCGCTGATCAACCATCCGGCCGTACTGCTGGCCGACGAGCCGACCGGGAACCTAGATACGCGCACCTCCCACGAGATCATGGAGATCATCCGCCGCCTCAATCGCGACCAAGGCGTCACGGTGATCGTGGTAACCCACGAAACGGATATCGCCGCATATGCGGATCGCGTGATTGTCATGCGCGACGGGCGAATCCTCTCCGATGAGCATCAGGTCGCCGTCGCGACGCCGGCCGGCGCAGTCAGCAGCACCACGCCGGCGATCGCCACGCAGCCGGCTGTCGCGGCGCGCCCGGACGGCGCCTCCGGCTTTCGCCTCGCCTTCCTGTCGATGATCGTTTCGGCTTCTTTGCAGGCGCTGGCCCGCAACAAGCTGCGTTCGGCCTTGACCATGTTGGGTGTTTTCATCGGTGTCGCTGCGCTCATCGCCATGGTGGCCGTGGGAGACGGCGCCAGCGCGGCAGTGAAGAAGCAGTTGGAGAGCTTGGGCACTAACATGGTCGTCGTCCAGCCTGGCGCCACGACCGCTGGCGGCGTTCGCGCTGGAGCGGGCAGCGCTTCGACTCTAACGGTGGTCGATGCCGAGGCGATCCTTCGCGACGACCCAGCCGTGGAGCGAGTCAGCTATCTCGCGCGCCAAGCCGGCCAGGTGCAATACCGCGACCAGAATTGGAACACCGCAATACAGGGCGTGACGCCAAGCTATCTAGAAATCGTCAGTTGGCACATCGCGACCGGTAGCGCCATGACCGAACAACAGAATGACGCCGCGGAGACAGTCTGCTTAATCGGCCAGACCGTCTATCAAAATCTCTTCCCGCGGGGGGAGGATCCGGTCGGCGCGACTATCCTGGTCAAGGGCGTTCCCATGCGTGTGATCGGGCTCCTCGTGGCCAAGGGCCAGACGGGCTATGGACAGGACCAGGACGACGTGGTGATGATCCCGTTCAATGCCGCTGAGCGCAAAGTCCTAGGCGTCGCGGCGCCGCAAACGGCTCAGAACATTGTTAGCGCCACTTACCCGGCAGCACCCAACGCATTCGGGATCAGCCCCCGCATGACCGGCTACGTCAACAGCATCTATGTCCAGGCCGGAGCGGCCGACCTGGTGAACACCGCTATTGCCCAAGTGACCGCAACTCTGGCGCGGCGTCACCATATCCGAGTCGGGCAGATTGACGATTTCAGCGTACGGAACCTCAGTCAAATCGCTGCAGCGCAGGAAGGTAGCAGCCAGGTAATGGCCGCGCTTCTGGCGATGGTCGCATCGATCTCGCTGCTGGTCGGCGGCATTGGAATCATGAACATCCTCTTGGTGTCGGTCACCGAAAGGACCCGGGAAATCGGCATCCGGATGGCGATTGGTGCACGACGCCTTCAGGTGCTACTGCAGTTCCTGGCCGAATCTGTGCTGTTGAGTGTCACCGGCGGCATGGCCGGTATCGGCTTCGGCCTGCTGGTCTCGTATATCATCTCGAACGTTGCGCATTGGCCGACCCAGGTGTCGCTCACCGCTGTCCTCGGCGGCTTTGCATTCTCCGCAGCGGTCGGGATCTTCTTCGGGTACTACCCGGCCCGAAAGGCTGCGAACCTCAATCCGATCGAAGCGCTGCACTACGAGTAGAGACGACCGGCCGTGGTACCTGCCGGTCGGTCCCGTCAGTCGCGCACGACGGCTTCCGGGAAACCGCAGTCGCACGCGCGGGCAACCGCAAGCGTGCTCGCCAGAACGTCAGTTATCTCGTCGGGGCCTGGTTGCCGGTCGACTTCCCGTAGACGTTGGCGACGATCCTTCGGCACCCCTGTCCGGTCAAGACGCACCGTCGACCCCACGCTGGTCGACGTGCCGATCATCACAACCACGATCGCGATCGGCAGTGCGGCGTGCGGCGACGGCTATTGCTTTACGATCTGATCCAGAAACTCGCCCGCGGCTGCTGCGTAAGTAGCGATATTTCCGTCGCTGTGCGCGATCGAGGCCTGTGGCCCGGCCGCCGCGACGGCATCCCAAATCCCGCGGTTCGCCATAAACACGCGTCGCGCGTCAATCAACTCATAGTCGAG
Organism: uncultured Pseudomonadota bacterium; assembly: GCA_963727685.1. Classification (GTDB taxonomy): domain Bacteria; phylum Pseudomonadota; class Gammaproteobacteria; order Steroidobacterales; family Steroidobacteraceae; genus CAIKZZ01. Next base: position 114,813 of record CAVSGY010000007.1, on the reverse strand, counting down.
CGAGCGAAAGCCGTCCAACCCAGTCCTCGGCAGTTCCGGTTCGAGACAGTACCCCGAACGGGGGCCGCATCTAAAAGCCTTCCACGGCAACCCGCGTCGACGGAAGGCAGCGTCCAGACCATCCGCCAGCATCGCTCCGAGCGATCGGACACGCTCGTAGGCATCTGCCGTCATGACATTCTCGAGCACCACTCGCGCGACCGCCAAAGCAAGCGCGCTCCCGTAAGTGGTCCCACCGGTGGCAATACCGCGCGGACCGATGTCCACATCGAGGTGCTTGGCAAAGCAGTCCGCTACCTCGTCGCTCATCCCATAAAGACCGAAAGGCACACCGCTGCCAAAGCCCTTTCCCAGCACGACGAAGTCGGACGCCAATCGCCACTCGTTACTGAGCCCTCCAAACGCAAACTGGAACGTGTGGGCCTCATCGATGCAGAGCAACGAGCCGTACCGGCGCGTCAGTTCCCGCACCCCGCGATGGAATTCCGGGTCGGGCATGATGAGATTGCAGTTGGTCATCACCGGCTCGGTCAGCACGAGTGCCACGTCACCTTTCGACAGGGTCCGCTCGAGGGCGTCAAGATCGTTGAACGGAAGAATCGAGGTATTCGCCGCCGAACCTGGGGATAGGCCGGCGGTATCTGGCACGCTCTTTCCGTGCTCCTCGCGGACAAGCGTCTCCTCGATGTGTCCGTGGTAATGCCCGCCGAAGATCACGATGCGCGATCGCTCGGTCATGAACCGCGCGATCCGAATTACCTCGGCATTGGACCCAGAGGCCGATAGCGTGAACTGCCAGAATGGGAGCGCCATCCGCTCGGCAAGGATCCCGCTCACGACGATCGCATCTTCCGTAGGCAGCAGGAACTGGCTACCCCGCCTTGCCTGCGCGGCCAGCGCATCCGCCACAGCTTCGTTGCCGTAGCCGATCGTCATGCTGAGATCGCACAAGTTGAAGTCCAGGTAGTCGTTTCCATCCACATCGGTAAAGTACGCGCCGTTACCACCGGCGATGTAGATCGGCGGGGTCCGGTAGAGCCCGTGCATCCACGACATCGGTACACCCAGAGGCAGGTGCGCGCTTGCCTGCATTTGGAGCGAGCGGGAACGAATCGTCCGCTGCTCGAATTCGCGGTCTTCGGAGCGTCGCAGCGCGGCCAATCGTCGGCGATCAATCATTGCCATATGCGGGTTCGACGTATTCATTAGCTCCCCTGAGACCCCAAATCTGCCGTAAACCCGATTCCGCGCCGCTTCGGAGCCGGAGGATTCATTAGTTGCCGAATCGTTGCAAGGATGCCGATCATTGATTGGTCGTGGCTTGCAAGCTTTCGCTCGAGACGGTCAAACCTGCGCGCCAGGACCTTGTCCGCGTCGAGCAACCTGCGAATCCGCACGAACGATCTCATGATCTCACTGTTTGCAGCGATGGTACGATCGCTGGTGAGCACCGATGACAGCATCGCGACACCCTGCTTCGTAAACGCGTATGGGGCGTAGCGTCGACCACAGCGCCCGAGCTTTGAGGTCACAGATTGTGATCTCAAAGCCGCCCGCTCGGCAGCGGACAGCTCGAAAATGAAGTCCGGCGGAAAGCGCTCTAGCTTGCGCTTGACGGCCTGCATCAAGCTGTGAGTCTCTACGCCATAAAGCGCAGCCAAGTCCTCATCGAGAAGCACCCGATGGCGCCGGACACCCACACTGAACTGTCCGATTCGTTCGGCGGCGGCTGCGATCGCGGGCGTACGCGCTCGCATCCGCTCTTAGTGCGCCGACGCAAGTTGGAGCCGAATCATGTGCCGAAGTTCCACCTACGAATCGTGGCACCAGGAATACGCCTTCAAAGGCTGGATTCCAACCCGAATTTCTGTCGCGGTGATTCAGATTCGCGCCCGAAGTACCGCCTTCCACGCTGCAGAGCACGACTGGCCCTTCGCCGACGAATTTCCTATGGCCTGATCACCGGTAGAATTCCGGTGGACGTTGACGTCGAAATGAGCTGGCGTTTTCCTGCGGAAATGCGCGGATCATCGGCTTGGCCAGCTGGTAACCCTCTGGTTACACGCAGGATACAGGGTCGACCCTCGACTACGCCTTCTCAACGACCTGTAACTCCGCGAGTTTGAAGGGAACTCCGCAGCCCCCAATGCCGCCGTACCCGTTCGGTTTCTTCGCGAGGTACTGCTGCTGATAGTCGGCGCTGAAGCTGGAAAGTTCGCGGATGCCCGAACGTTACAACCGCTCGGGCCAGCGCTCGGTCGACTTCCGGTAGACGTCGCAGTCGTTCCACCGGCAGACCAAGGCAATTCTCAAACGTCGCCACTCTGGCGTCCCCTTCACAGGTCGCAGTCGGATCAGCCTGGGTCTACTTGGCCGCGTCCAATGCGGCAGGCACCCACTTCGCTACAACGTCAGGAGGGGCAATTACGTCAACAAGATCGTTCATCGATATCAGCGCAAAGTGTTGCCTACGTTCGGTGCCAGGAAGATTCTGATAGCTCGCGAGCCACGACGAATCCAGGTCGGCCAGTAAAGGGAAAACCCATCTTCCCCAGCGTTCACTCCTACACTTAGGCAGCGGCCGGGCCATTGGATGGACAACTGAACCGTGGAATTCGTCGGCCCAGCGAATTCCGATGACTCCCGCGAACATCACCTCAAGATCTTGGTCACCACTGGCCTTTACGCGGGAAAAATGCATCACAACCCGCAGTTTGTGAGCTCGGTGGTATTGAAACGAAATCTCTGCACAAGGCATGTCTATGCCTTGCGCCGGTTCCCAAATGATGCTGCGCTCAGTCATGTTTCCACTGCCGACAGGCTCAAGTTCGCTGATCATGCTGGCTGCGGCGCAGTACCCATCCGCCCGAGATGCCACTAATGTCCAATCTCAATAATCTGGTTTAGTACCTCGCACGCCAGTGCGTATGAATTCTCTGGTACTTTCTTGAGCGGATGTGGCTTCGCGTGTCTAGCTCGCCAATCGAAGGACTTTGGTTGATGGCCGAGAATGTAGCTCGCCACACCTTTCGGTCCCGCAAACTTCACTGCAAACGGGTTGGTTTCATTGTAGGGGGCCGTAGTCATCGGCAACCCAATCACAATCCCCGTTCGTGCGTTGAATTCTCGCGGAGACAGTACGACCAACGGATGGACGTCCTTCATTTCGCGACCCGCCTGAGGATTACAGTCAATCCAAATCATGTCCCGCCGGTCGGGGCACCATGACTTCCGGGCGGCCACTAAAGTGACTCTTTGCCAATCGGGTCGGTGGCCATAACCTCACCACCGTGCAGAGCTGGATCAAATGCCGCTAGCTTTTGCGCGAGCGTCAGCTTGGGCTCACCAAGCGCCTTGACCAAAATGTTCGAATCCTGGGCTGATACCTCAACAGGTTGGCCAACCCTAAACCGGGCGGACCGCGCCACAGCCGCCGGAATCCGCACAGCAAGGCTGTTTCCCCACTGCTGAACGGTCAACGTCGCACTCTTTGCCATGATCGCCCTCCAATGTATAGACAAGTTTATACATCGAATTACCGATGTCAAATGGGCTCGTTAGAGAGCAGTTCGCTGGGACCAGGCTGCGCGGACTCGACGATCGATGACGCCCTTCGCCGCCGACTTTCCTAAGACCAGATCGCGGGTAGACCTCGGGTAGACGTCGACGCCGAAATCAGACGTCGATTTTCTGCAGATACACCCGGATACTCGACCCGATCGCCCGGTACCCCTCTGGTTTCCCGCGAGCAACCTCGGTCAAGCAACGATCACGCCTTCACGCCCGCCTGTAACTCCGCAAGTTTGAAGGGAACTCCACACCCTCCAATGCAGCAGTACCCGTTCGGATTCTTCGCGAGGTACTGCTGGTGACAGTCGGCGCTTACGCTGGAATTTCTCACGTATTCGCACAGTTATTGTCGGCGCGACAGCCACACGGTCGACTTCCGGTAGACGATCGCTTCTGGCTAACGGTAGGCTCCATTTGACACGTTTTCGCTTATAGGCGAATCTTGTGGTTGAGATTGTCCATTACTTGACGCCGACCGGAGAAGATCCGTTTCTATCCTGGCTGGACGAACTGGGGGATGTGAAGGCCAGAGTGGCGGTGCTACGTCGAATTGATCGGCTCGCTGCGGGCAATTTCGGCGATCACAGGTTATTGCGTGACGGCGTTTCGGAACTGCGGCTGGACACTGGGCCTGGTTATCGCGTGTATTTCGGAAGACGCGGCATCACGCTCATCCTATTGCTTTGTGGCGGAACTAAGCGAACTCAGAGTTCAGAATTAGGTAGAGCGGTACGATTCCTCGCAGACTTTCAACGGAGACAGCAGTGACTCGCAAGGCCAAGAGACCGGCTACCAGAAGCCACGAGGATGCCACGGTGGAAAGTTTCCGTCGGGACCCATCATTTGCGGCCGATTACCTCAATGACGTGCTGGCTGATGGCGATGAGCGGGAATTGATGGTGGCACTACGCCGAGTCGCAGAAGCTTTCGGCGGGATATCGAAGCTCGCGAGCAGGACCAAACTCAATGCGACGACGCTCTATCGAACGCTGTCTCCGAAAGGGAATCCCGAGCTTAGAAGCATGAATTCCATGCTGAAGGCGATGGGGCTTCGCCTCGCCGTGCGACCGATCAGCAAGTCGAAGTGATGCCGGGATGAAGAAGCAACTCCTCGGGCTCCTGCTCGTTATCGCCCTCGCCGCCGCTGCCGCTGCCGCTGGGACCTGGCGGTTTGCGGCCATGGTCGTCCATGAATACGAGTACGCGCAGGAGGTGGTATTGACACTCAAGCTTGGCGGATACCCTGATTCCGCGGGTGTTCTCGAGGCCGATCGTCAGGGCCGGATGGAGGCCCTTGCTCAGCTCGGCGCTTACACGCTCTGCTTCGCGGCGTTGGTGGGTTCGGCGCTCGGATTAGTCCGGTCAACTCGAAAGCGCTAGCGGGGCGGCGCTTCGGCGTCGACCCTTCGCAGCGGACTATTCTGATGCCCGGTCGACGGTAGACTTCCGGTAGACGTCAGCACCGGCCCCAGACTGCATTTTTTTGCGGAAACAAGTGGAATCTACGGGTAGGCCGACGCTAACCACGCGACTTCCTGTTGGAACCCGTGGCGTAGCGAAGTCTATGCCTTCTTCCCCACCTGCAACTCCCCGGGGTTGAAGGGAACTCCGCAGCCCCCGATCCCGCAGTAGCCATTGGGATTCTTCGCGAGGTACTGATGGTGATAGTCGGGGCTGAGGGAGGAATTGCTACGTAAACCAGCCGATTACGGCTCCGTCGACCGGCGGCCGGTCGACTTCCGGTAGACGCTGACTTCGAATCGCCGGTAGGCCTACTCGCTGAATTCGAGCCCGCCGCAACCGATAACTAGACATCCTATAGGATGTCACATATTATTTCTCCGTGAGGGTAGTGCTCGATACTTCCGTCCTAGTTGCCGGTCTCAGAAGTCAGCTTGGGGCCAGCAACAGAGTACTGCGCGCAGTCGCCGAGAAGCGATGCGTTCCGCTTGTGACGACGGCTGTATTCCTTGAGTACGAGGCAGTGTTGCTGCGTCCGGAGCAGCGGCTCGCTACCGGGATGAGTCCCGAGGATGTCGAAGGATTCCTTGCGGCTCTAGCCAGCGCTGCGGAGCCGATTGACGTAAATTTCATGTGGCGCCCGCAGCTCCGCGATCCGGCCGATGAATTGATGCTCGAGGCCGCGGTGAACGGCAGGGCCGCAGGCATCGTGACGCACAACGTTACGGATTTCCGGTCGGGCGCTGATCGATTCGGCGTTACAACCTTGACCCCAGCCGATTTTCTGGAGGAGTTACGAAAGTGAGCAAGAGCACCTACCCGCTGAAGCTGCCCAATTCCATCAAAGACGCGGCCGCGGATCTCGCGAAAATCGACGGCGTATCGCTCAATCAGTTCATCGCGGCAGCGGTTGCAGAAAAGGTGGGAACACTACAGACGGCTCAATTGTTCTTGAAGGAACGAGCGGGCACAGCTAAGCCCAAGGATCTTCTCAAGTATCTGCGGCGTGCTCCGAAGGTGGCTCCGCCGGATAACGATCGAATTTAGGTTCTTGTTGTCCCGATCAAGGCAGGCGTGCACATCTTAGAATCATGAAGCACGGATTCCTCTGGACGGTCGTCTGCTTGCTTGTCTTGTCGGGAGCCAGCAGAGCTCAGATTTCTGGCGACCACACCCTGGTAGGCATCCTAGAGGAAGTACCGGGTGTCTACGCCGGTGAGAATTCCCACTTCGGCGTGCAAGTTGCTTTCGAACAGAATCTTGGTGGATGGCACGCATTTCCATTCGAATGCGGAATCCTGGATGTCTGGTGTCGGTAACAGAGAAATACCCGCGAGAGACTCGATGGACGGTATCCTCTAAAAGGCCGAATCCTCGGGACGGTTCTGGCTCGTACGCCGGCAGACTTCGCATTTTATTCGCATGTCGGGATTCAAAACGTCGCCGACGGTGAGAAAGTGCCCACGGTGGGTAATAGGTTGACGGACTACTCGGGATTTCTCGAATCTCCAGTGCAACGACCTCTTCTCGCCACGGCCGGCGCCCCGAAACTGGGCCCAGCGCACGGCGGCTGGCATTTAAGCCAGGTCGACCCAGGGATGCGAAGCGTGTCTGGCCGCTCTTTCAACAAGTAGTGCCTCTAATCGACGATTGCCGGCTCGACGCACGCGGGGAATACATTCCCAGCGAAGGGCGCGCCCCTAGACTCATTGAATTTGAGATCGCGACTAGGTGGGCCAATCGGGCCGGTGACGCGCTCTTGTACGCCCACATCCGCCAAGACGCGTTCAAGGAGTGCGATGGGCCAATGTCACACCGGTCCGCCTATTGGTACTACCGTCAGTCGGATGGCGCGATTCGGCTGCTGCCAGGACAAGATACTTTCGCCGCAGACGCAACTGGTCCGTTCGCTGAACTCGTCATGCCCTTGGATTTCGTAGATCTGCTCGGCGACGGTAAAGACGAAGCCCTATTCTTGATGGTTGGCTATGACGCAGGGGGCTACGCCCTGTTCTACGATGACTTCAGGAAGGTCACGACCTTTCAGTGGACATACCACTGAGCGGCGAACCGTTTTCGCGAAGGACTATCCTGCAGCCCGGTAGACGGTAGATTTCCGGTAGACGTCGGCGCCGAAGCCGGGCTGCCTTTTTCTGCAGAAATACGTGGAGCCTTCGGGCAGACCGCCGCTAACCTCGCGACTTCCTGTTGGAACCCTAGGCGTAGCGATGACTATGCCTTCTCCCCCACCGGTAACTCCGCGAGTTTGAAGGGCACTCCACAGCCCCCAATCCCGCAGTACCCGTTCGGATTCTTCGCAAGGTACTGCTGGTGATAAGAAATCCTACGGAAAACCCGTCGTTACGTCATCACTGGATCTCTTGCGGTCGACTTTTGGTAGACGTCGCCGTTGCTCCGGCGGTCGACCTATTCGCGCCCCCGCAGAGCCGCGTCCAGGTCTGCCCAAAGGTCGTCCACGTTCTCAATTCCGACGCTCAACCTCAGTAGCGAAGGCGGCAGGTGCTCCTGACCGGGAATGCTCGCTCGGCGTTCAATCGTAGACTCGACCGCACCCAAACTCGTGGCGTGTTGAATGAGCCTGACGCGTGAACACACCTCGTCAGCTGCCGCCGCGTCGCCGCGAACGTCGAATGAGATGATCGTGCCGTAACCCTTCATCTGAGCGCGCGCGATCGCATGCGTCGGGTGGCTGCTCATTCCGGGATAACGCGTGCATGCGACACCAGAATGCGAGCGCAGGCGTTCCGCAAGAATCAGTGCGTTGGCCTGAGCACGCTCGAGCCTTAGCGCCATTGTTCGCGCGCCACGCACAGCGAGGAAAGATTCGAGCGCACCAGGCGTGGCACCGTGCAACTCACGTGATTTGCGCAAAGCGGTGAGAAGGTCATTGCGCCTTACGGTAACCAACCCAGCAAGCAAGTCGGAGTGACCGCCGATGAACTTGGTCGCGGACTGAAAGGAAACGTCCGCGCCTAGATCGAGGGGTCGCTGGTTCAGCGATGTCGCGAACGTATTATCGACTGCCAAGAGCGCCGACGGCTTTCGAGGCGCCGAACAGATTGCGCGCAGATCGGCTACGACCAACATCGGATTCGACGGAGACTCCAGCCAAAGTAGATCGAAGTCCGCGCAAGCCGTGATCCATCCATCCGTATCGTCAACGGCCAATCGGCTGACGCTCCAGAGGCCCTTCTGCCTCCCTAATTCAGCGAGCCCGGCAACGCCCTGATAACAATCGTCCGGAAGCACAATGCGTGATCCGGCATGCAGTTGGTCAAACACCGCGGCGATGCCAGCCATCCCTGAGGCGAACGCGACGGATTGGCCTCCCTCTAAGAGGCCAACAATTTCCTCCAGCGCTTCCCACGTCGGCGTGCCGTCGTCTCGGGCATACGCGCGCTCGGTGCCCAGAACGAAGTTCGAAGCTAGCACGGGTGGCATGTTCAGCGGGGAACCCGGCCGTCGGTCGCGCCCCGCCGCGACGAGCAGCGAGTCGGCCGACGAGAGCCCTGCGAGATGTATGTCCGTGCTGCTGTTCATGAGCGAGTATTTCCCAGGGCATTCATTAGAGACGGGCTGGTCGACGTATCGGCGCTGGCGTCGATTGGAGTCCGACGTAATAACAGCGAATCGTCCTTCCCCGCGTACTATCGTGCCAGCCGGTTGACGGTAGATTTCCGGTAGACTTCGACGTCGAAATCAGATGGCATTTTCTCGCAAGCACACGCGGGGTCCCGCTGGACAACAATGCTAACCAGCGGATTTCCTGCTGAAACCCTCGCCGTACCGTCGATTACGCCTTCGCCCCCACCTGTAACTCCGCGAGTTTGAAGGGAACTCCGCAGCCCCCAATGCCGCAGTACCCGTTCGGATTCTTCGCGAGGTACTGCTGGTGATATTCCTCTGCGTAATAGAATTCGGGCGCAGCGCAAACTTCGGTCGTGATTTGCCCATGCCCAGCGCGCTGCAGAGCGGCCTGGTACGCCGCCTTCGAACGCCTGGCAGCGTCGAGTTGCGCGGTCGAGGTCGCGAAGACGACTGAGCGGTACTGGGTCCCGACGTCGTTGCCCTGGCGCATGCCTTGAGTCGGGTCGTGGGATTCCCAGAAGACGCGCAACAGATCGTCGTACGAGATAGCCGCCGGGTCGAATACGACGCGGACAACTTCCGCGTGCCCGGTTCGCCCGGTACAGACCTCTTCGTAGCTGGGGTTGGGAGTGATGCCGCCGGCATAGCCGACCGCCGTCGAGTAGACGCCGTCTGATTGCCAAAAGCGGCGCTCCGCGCCCCAGAAGCAACCGAGACCGAACACCGCCTGCTCCAAGTTTACCGGGAATGGCGGCACGATACGGTTGCCATTGACGAAATGGCGCACCGGCACACGCAGCGCCTCGGCGCGTCCCGGCAGCGCTTCCTCGCGCGAGGGTAACGTCGTCTTGCGGCTCTGGAACAGACCCATGGCGACCTCCATGACCGATACGCAATTCTAGGCCGAACGAGCCCGGCTTGCCGGACGCCTCGCGTCGCGTATCCTCGGGCTGTCCTGGAGCGACAACATATGATTTCGGGAATCGAGTCGGTCACCCTCGGCGTCCGCAACCTTGGGGCGGCGCTGCACCTCTTCAGGGACGTCTGCGGCCTCAAGGTCGAGTCGGACACACGCGCCTCGGTGAGCCTGCTGTCCGTGTGGGGCCTCGCCCCGTACGCCGACGTCAGGCTCGTCGAGCTATCCTGCGACGGCTACGCCTTCGGCAGGATCCGCCTGGCGGAGGTCGCCGACCCGGCCGCACGGGCTACACGCCTCGATCACGGCCGCGACGCGGCAGATGCCGCGACGGACGTCGGCCCCAAGGCGCTCGACTTCTATGTTGCGCCACCGTTGCAGAACGCGATCGCCGTCCTGACCGCGGCCGGCTGCCCGCTGCGGGCCGGCCCGGTCCGGTTCGTCGTGCGCGACTCCGACACCGAAGAGGCCCTGCTGACCGGTCCCGGCGAGACGCCGCTGCTCGTCATGGTCGGGCACCGCCATCCGGCCCTGGCGCAACGCGCCGCTCCAGCGCCAGGCCGCACCAGCGAGGTCGCCACTGTCTCGGTGGTCATCGCGAACCCAGAGACGACGCGGCGTTTCTACGTTGACGGTCTCGGCCTGCGCGCCGACGACATCGACGATGAGCTCGAAAATGAAGAGTGCCGGAGGGTCTGCCGGCTGTTCGGCGTGCCGGAAGATTCCCGGGTGTCGCTCGTGCTGTTCCGCGATCCGGCGCAGCCGAGCGGCAAGGTGCTCGGCGTGCACTTTCACGATCGCACGACCCGCGAGCTTGCGAACCCCATGCGGCCCGGCAACGTCGGCATCAATTTGTTCAGCACGCGCTGCGCGCATCTCGAGGCCTTGCGCGAGCGCCTGCAGTCCGCGGGGCTCGCCGGCCACCTGCCAATCCTGCACGTTGCGCTCGGCGATGGCATGCCCGCGAGAGTCATGCTGACGCGCGGCCCGAACGGCGAGCTGTTCGAGTTCATCGAGCGCTGAGGCCCGCAGGCCCGCGTCACGGCTTGGTCGAATCCGCCGGTTTGTCGACAGAAACGGGCGAGGAGTACGGGTCAAACCCGGGCTGCGCGCGCTCGGCAGCGCGGCGGCGCTGCTCTTCCTGGAGCCGATGCTGCTCGCGCTGCCGCTCAAAGTCAGCGCCGCGCTCGTTGGTGTGTTTCGATTCCTCGGCCGCGGCGGCGCGCTCGATGGCCAGCCGCGCGTTCGTGCACTCAACATCGGCCGCGGCCGCGCGCTTGTCCGCCGCGCAGCGCTCCATGATTCCCTGCAGCAGCAGGGGATCATCGGCGAGTTCGGAGACGGTGTGCGGCGTCGGCGCACCGCAGCCCGCGAAGCACGCCAAGCACAACGTCCCTGCTAATGTCGCAAGACTTCTCATCCTGCCTCCCCTACGCGGCCGCTGCACCGCCGAACGGGGCGGGGTTGGCCGCCCCGGTATCGTAGGGGACCAGGCGCCGCGCGCCTACCGGCTGGTTGTGACGTGGATCACGGCTTGGGCGCCGGCCGCAGCGAACGGCCGGACCGCCCCCCCTGCAGGAGACCCTGCCGATGACCGCGGCGCGGGCCGCGCCGGGGACTGGGGACGCCGGTCGGGCCCACCCTCCGCCCGCCGCGGGACGGGTCGATCCGCGCCGCTGCCCCGCGCCAAGGTGCGCCGGCCCGCGCCCGGGTCGAGGACACTTCCCCGCGCGGCGCCGATTCGTTACCGTCAGGCGTCCCAGAGGGCCCGCCATGAGCATTGCCAACGAACACAACCTGCATCTCGGACCCGTGCCGGCCGTCCGGCCGTTCGGCATCCGCATCAAGCTTAAGCGCGGTGACCCGTTCCGCCTTCTGCTGGGCGACGACTGGCAGAAGCTCCACTGGTACCCAACGGCCACCGACCGCGACGTGGCGCTGCTCGACATGAGCCGACGCCACGAGTACTCGCGGGTCGGCGACCAGCCGTCGCTGCTGTTCGAGAAGATCGAGCGCCTCGCCGAGAGCCGCGGCCGCTAGAGCGCCCCGGCGAAGGCGCCCTTGGAGCGCGTCGGACGCTCGCCGGCAGCCTGTCAGGGCAGTCCACGCGCGACCCCGCCAGGCGGCCGCTCGGGACGCGGAGGACCCACGCGCCCAGCGCCGGCCGGGGCAGCCAGCCTTGCGGTTACGTCAGAGCGAGCGCTGTACCTGCGAGCGCAGTGCCGAGCACGGCGCCGGCGAGCACGTCGGTCGGATAGTGCAGCCCGAGCACGACGCGCGAGGCGGCGACCAGGGCCGCGAATGGCACGAGCACCCAGCCGAGCACCGGAAAGTACGCTGTCGCGAGCACCGTGAAGGACACGGCGTGCAGCGTGTGGCCGGATGGGAAGCTGTAACGGTCGAGCGGCGCGGTCCCGGCGTGGATGCCCGCGAACGTGATGTAGGGGCGCTCGCGGACGAGACGGTGCTTGAGGACCTTGTAGAGCGCGACACCGACGATCCCCGTCGTGGCCATGACGAGTGCCGGCTTCAAGCCTGCTTCGCCGTAGCGCACCGGGATCAGCAGCACGAGCACGTACCAGGCGAGACCATCGCCAAGCCGGCTGACGACGACGAACAGGTCGCGCAGCGCGGGGCGGAGCAGGCCGCGGTTGAGGCGCCGGCACAGCCGCTGCTCGTAGGCATCGACGCGCTGGAAGAGGCGTGCACTGCGACTCGCCATCATGGGGCCACCCCGAACGGGCCCGGTGGGCCCGCCTGCCCCGAGACATTGCGCCCGTAATGCGTCGCCCCGGTGAAGCTACTGTGACAAATTATTGAAAGTCAGGCGCTTACGAGACAAACCGCACATTTTCCTCAGCCTCCCCGGGGGCGCCACCGACTGAGCAGCAACGCATTGGTGACGACGCTCACGCTCGAGCACGCCATCGCCGCGCCGGCCACCACCGGGCTCAGAAGCCCAAAGGCCGCCAGCGGCACGCCGGCCAGGTTGTACACCAGCGCAAAGAACAGGTTCTGGCGGATCTTGCGCCGGGTGCGTCGCGCGATGTCCAGCGCATCGACGACGGCACGCAGATCGGCCCGTACCAGAGAGATACCCGCGGCCGCGATCGCAACGTCAGTGCCCGAGCCCATCGCGATGCCGAGGTCGGCCGCGGCGAGCGCCGGTGCGTCGTTGATGCCGTCGCCGACCATCGCGACCGCGCCATACTCGGCGCGCAGCTCCGTGACGAGCTGCAGCTTGTCCTCCGGCAGCACGTCGGCGTGCACGCGGCGGATGCCGACGTCGGCGGCGAGCGCGCGAGCGCTCGCCTCGTGGTCGCCCGTCACCAATACGCTGTCGACGCCCAGCGCCGCCAGCGCCGCAACCGCCGCCTTCGAGGTCGGCCGGGCGGCATCGGCGAACGAGAACGCGCCGAGCACGACCGGCGCCCCGCTCACGTCGGCGAGGACCGCCACCGCGCGACCCACCCTGACCTCGCCCGCGAGCCATGCCTTGGCGGGCCCGGCGTCCGCGCCGCCGCGCTCGAGGAAGCGCGCCGTGCCGAGCAGGTAGCGCCGCCCGGCGACGGTGCCGCTGATTCCGAGCCCCGGCGCCGCCGTCACGCCGCTCGCGACGGGCACCGCCAGCGACTCGTGGGCCGCGGCCTCGAGCACGGCGCGCGCGAGCGGGTGCTCGCTGCCCTGTTGCAGCGCCGCCGCGGTTGCGAGTGGCTGCGGCCCAGCCGCCGCGAAGCTGCAGCTCGCCACCAGCTGCGGCCGGCCCTCGGTCAGCGTGCCGGTCTTGTCGAAGGCGACGACCCTGACGCGTGCGGCGTGCTCGAGCGCCTCGGCGTCACGGATCAGAATGCCGGCGCGCGCCGCGGCGCCGGTCCCGGCGACGAGTGCCGCGGGCGTCGCGAGACCGAGCGCGCACGGACAGGCGATCACCAGCACCGCGACCGCGCGCAGCAGGGACGTCTCGACCGCGGCGCCCGCAATCCACCAGCCGAAGGCCGTGATGATCGCGATCACGATGATGACCGGCACGAATCCGGCAGCGACGCGATCGACGAGCTGCTGGATCGGCGCCTTGGTCGACTGCGCATGCTCGACCAGCGCGGCGATGCGCGCGAGCGTGCCTGCGGCTGCCGACGCGGTCGTCTCCACGAGGATGCGGCCGTTGCCGTTCAGCGTGCCGCCGAGCACCCGCGTGCCGACGACTGCCGGCACGGGCAGGCTCTCGCCGGTCACCAATGACTCGTCGATTTCGGTGGCGCCCTCGCGGATCGTGCCATCCACCGCAATCCGCTCGCCCGGGCGCACGACGACGATGTCGCCGGCACCAACCGTCGCAATCGGCACCTCCACCTCGGTGCCAGCCTGCAGGAGTCGCGCGCGCTGGGGTGCCAGCGCGTGCAGCCGCCGCACCGCCTCGGCGGTGCTGCGCCGCGCGCGCGTCTCGAGCCACTTACCAAGCAGCACGAGCGTTATCACGACGGCCGAAGCCTCGAAGTACAGGTGCGGCTCGTGGCCGGCCCGAGTCCCGGTCACGAGTTCCCACAGCGACAGCCCATAGCCCGCCGTCGTGCCGATCGCGACCAGCAGATCCATGTTCCCGGCACCGTCGGCCAGTGCGCGCCATGCGGCCCGATAAAAGCGCGCGCCCAACCAGAACTGCACGGGCGTCGCGAGCGCGAGCTGCACGAGCCCGGGCAGCATCAGGTGCAGACCGAAGGCCGCGGCCGGCATCTGCAGCAGGAGGGGCAGCGACAGTGCGGCACCGGCGAGCACCCGGGAGCGTTCGTGCCGGTCGACCCGCCGCAGGCGCGCTTCCGCCGCCGCACGCGGCTCACCGTCGTCGACCGGTCGCGCCTCGTAGCCGATGCGCTCGATCGCCGCCACGAGCGCAGCCGTCGCCGCCGCGTCGGTCGGGTACGGTGCGGCGACGAGCGCCACGACGGCGCGCTCGGTGGCGAGGTTTACGCTCGCCGATACGACGCCGGGGACGGACTTCAGCGCCCGCTCGACGCGGGCGACACAGGCGGCGCAGGTCATGCCACCGACCTCTATGCGCCGCTCCGCGGCTATAATCTGCGCCATATGAAATTCCACATAGACAACATGACCTGCGGCGGCTGCGCCCGTGCGGTCACCGCAGCGATCAGATCCCTCGACCCCGCGGCAACGGTGACCGCCGACCCGCCTACGCGCACGGTTGACGTCGAGACTGCGCGAGGCGAAAGCGAACTGCGCGAGGCGCTTGACGCCGCCGGCTTTCCGCCGCGCTGACGACCCCGGGCGGCGGGCTCTAACTTGCCACGATGACGCCGCGCGCACCCCTGATGTCAACGTGGATTGCCACGACGCACAGGCGGCGCGCGCGGCGGGAATTCGAGCGGGAAGCCTGTGATAACATTGGTTTTTGGTCTGCCGGCGGCCGTTGCGCCGCATTCTCTGGGAGCTGAACCCGATGGCGACAGTCAAGTACACGGCGCCGGCTGGCGGCGAGCGCATCACGATCCGCGACGGCAAGCTGCTGGTACCGAATCAGCCGATCATCCCGTTCATCGAGGGTGACGGCACCGGCCCGGACATCTGGCGCGCGAGCGTCCGCGTTCTCGATGCCGCCGTGGCCAAGGCCTACGGCGGGCGCCGCAAGATCCACTGGCTTGAGGTTCACGCCGGCGAGAAGTCGAACAAGCTCTTCAACACCTGGCTGCCCGACGAGACGGTCGCGGCGTGCCGCGAGTACCTCGTCTCGATCAAGGGACCGCTGACGACCCCGGTCGGCGGCGGCATCCGCTCGCTCAATGTCGCGCTGCGCCAGCTGCTTGACCTGTACGTCTGCCTGCGCCCGGTCCGCTGGTTCAAGGGCGTGCCCTCCCCGGTCAAGGCACCGGAGAAGGTCGACATGGTCATCTTCCGCGAGAACACGGAGGACATCTACGCCGGCATCGAGTTCGAGGCAGGCTCCGCCGACAACAAGAAGTTCCTGGAGATGTTCCAACAGGCGTTCCCGAAGCAGTTCAGCAAGATCCGCTTCCCGGCGACCTCCGGCATCGGCATCAAGGCCGTCTCGCAGGAAGGCACCGAACGGCTGTTCCGCGCCGCCGTCGAGTACGCGATCGCCAACAAGCGCAAGAGCGTGACGATCGTGCACAAGGGCAACATCATGAAGTTCACGGAGGGTGCGTTCCGCAACTGGTCGTACGCACTCGCCGAACGCGAGTTCCCGGGCCAGACCTATGGCTGGGAGCAGTGGGAGCGTACCAAGGCGGCGAAGGGCGAGAAGGCCGCCAATGCCGAGATGGACGAGGCCAAGAAGGCCGGCAAGATCATCATCAAGGACGCGATTGCCGACATCACGCTGCAGCAGGTGCTCACGCGGCCCGACGAGTTCGACGTCATCGCGACGATGAACCTGAACGGCGACTACCTCTCGGACGCCCTTGCCGCCCAGGTCGGCGGTATCGGCATCGCGCCGGGCGGCAACATCAACTACATGACCGGTCACGCGGTGTTCGAGGCGACCCACGGCACCGCGCCGAAATACGCCAACCTCGACAAGGTCAACCCCGGATCGGTGATCCTGTCCGGCGAGATGATGCTGCGCTACATGGGCTGGCTCGAAGCCGCCGACGCGATCATCACGGCGATGGACAGGGCGATCGGCGCCAAGTATCGTGACCTACGACTTCGCCCGGCTGATGCCCGGCGCGCACGAGGTCAAGTGCAGCGAGTTCGCCGACGAACTGATCAAGCATCTCTGAGGCCGGCGTGGCAGAGCCCACGGCGTCGGTGGCGCTGGCGCGCGAGTGCGCCGCAGACGCCGTCGACGCCTTCGAACGCTACAACGCCGAGTTCCGCGCGATCACCCGGCGCGCGCCGGTGCATTTCGAGGAACGCGACTGGCACAGCAGCCAGCGCGACGCCGTCGAGCGCATCGAGCTCTATGGGCGCTACGTCGACCGCACCGTTGCCTCCCTGAAGCTGCGCCTCGGCGGCGAGATCACCGACCGCGCCCTGTGGGCCTTAATCAAGGACGAGTTCGCCAGCCTGATCGACGCGACGCCGGATGCGGAGTTCCGCAAGACGTTCTTCAACTCGCTAACGCGCACCTTCTTCGGCACGGTCGGCGTCTCGCCGGAGATCGAATTCGTCGCCCTCGACCTCGATCCGCTGGCGCGCGTCGCGGAGTACGACTTCCTGACGACCTACCAGAACCGCGGCTCGCTGCAGCTGCTGTTCGAGGAGATCCTGTCCGCGTTCCGCTGCAAGGCGCCCTGGCGCGACTTCGAGCGCAGCGCCCGGCACGTGGCCGAGGAGGTGGAGCGCTACTGCCAGTCGATCGGCGAGAACTGCGCCGTGCAGTCCGTGGAGATGATCCGCCCGACCTTCTACCAGATGACGCGCGCGTACCTCGTTGGTCGGGTCACGGGTCGCGACTGGCAGATGCCGTTGGTGATCGCACTCAAGCACACCGAACGCGGTCTGCTGGTCGATGCCGTCATGACGCGCGACGCCGATGTATCGGTGCTGTTCAGCTTCACGCGCTCCTATTTCCACGTCGACCTCGAACGGGTCGGCAAGGCGCTGCTGTTCCTCAAGCAGCTGATGCCCCACAAGCCCGTCAGCGAGCTGTTCACGGTGCTCGGCCGCGCCAAGCAGGGCAAGACCGAGCGCTACCGCGAGCTGTTCCGCCACCTGCAGAGCGCGACGGACCAGTTCGTGCTGGCACCCGGCGAGCGCGGGCTCGTCATGGTCGTGTTTACGCTGCCGTCGTTCGACGTCGTCTTCAAGCTGATCCGCGACCGCTTCCCGGCACAGAAGAATATAGTCCGCGACGACGTGCTCAGGAAGTACGAATTCGTCTTTAAGCACGATCGCGCCGGCCGCCTCGTCGACGCGCAGGAGTTCAAGCGGCTGCGCTTCCCGCGCAGTCTGTTCGAGAAGACGCTGCTCGACGAGTTGCTGACGGAGACCGCCGGGTCGGTGCACGAGGACGGCGATGACCTGATCATCGACCACTGCTACATCGAACGGCGCATGATCCCGCTCAACATCTATCTGCGCGAGGCGAACGCCGAGGACTGCGCGCTCGCGGTGCTGGACTACGGTCAGGCGATCCGCGACCTCGCCTACACCAACATCTTCGCCGGCGACCTGCTGCTGAAGAACTTCGGCGTGACCCGCAACCGGCGCGTGATCTTCTACGACTACGACGAACTCTGCCTGGTTACCGACTGCCGCTTCCGTGAACTGCCGGAAGCGCAGTCGGACGAGGACGAGATGCGCGGCGAGACGTGGTACTACGTCGCCGACAACGACGTTTTCCCGGAGACCTTCATCAATTTCCTCGGCTTCGACGACGCGATGCGCGAGGTGTTCCTGAAGGCCCATGGCGAGGTGCTGACGGCCGACTGGTGGCGCGGCGTGCAGGACCGGCTGCGCGGCGATGACGTCATCGAGGTGCTGCCCTACGGTGCACACCGGGTCCGGGTCGCGAGCAGCGCCTGAGCCGCCGATCTGTGACGCGGTTCACGGAGGACCGCTTCAGTCGTCCGATGGCCCGGCCGACGATTCGGGCTGCGGCTCGCGCGCCGCGGCCCAGCATCCCTCGGACATCGGCCGGTGACGGAACAAGGCACGGCTCCCATCACGCTCGTCGGCGCGCGCTCCGTAGTGCCGGCCGGCACGCCATCCGGCCCCGCTCCGCCCGCGGCTGCCCCGCGACGCCGCCGCACCGTGCTGCTGGTCGGCGACGACCCTGCCCTGCAGCAGCAGCTCGTGGCCTGCCTCGGCGCGGCCGGCTACGAATGCATTGCCGCCACGTGGGACACGGCGCCGCTGTGCCTTGACACGCTGCGCCCGCACGCCATCCTCGTCGAGCTCGACCTCGGCTCGCCCGCCGCCCTCGCCGCCTGCGCCGCACTGCGCGCCCGCGCGGCGCACGCCGTCGGCCCGACCATCGCCCTGGCCGACACGATCAACGCGGCGACGGTCGACCGCGCCGCGAGGCACGGGGTCGCCGAGATCCTGCCGCGGACGGTCGCCCCGTCGCTCGTGGCGCACCGCCTCGCTCAGCTGCTGCGCGTCCACGACCTGCTCCGCGGCTGGCGCGCCAGCGAGGCGCGGCGGCGGGCTATCACCAGGGCCGTGCCGGATACCCTGCTGCGCGTCGATGCGCATGCGACGATCCGCGAGGTCATCGCGGTCGGCACCACCGGGCTCGGCCTGAGCCTCGACGCCCACGGCGGCGGCCGCCGGCTCGATGACCTGCTGCCGGTACCGAGCGACTGCAGCTTCGCCGACCTGTGCGCGCAGGCACTGGCGCGGGGCACAACCGCGGAACGCGAGCTGCTGCGCAGCGACGGTGAGGTGGTGACCGCGTTCGAGTTCCGCGTCGCCCCGCTCGGCGATGGCCAATGCCTCGTACTGCTGCGCGACATCAGCAGCCGGCGAAAGGCCGACACCGGCAAACACCGCGCGCTTCACTACGACGGCCTCACCGGCCTGCCGAATCGCGCCCGATTCATGCTGCGGCTGGAGGAGACGCTGACCGACCGGCCACCGCCGGCGTCCAGCGTCGCCGTGCTGCGCGTCCAGGTTGACCAGTTCCGCCGCATCGAGCAGTCGCTCGGCCCCGCCGCCGCCGACGAGCTGCTCGCCGAGATCGGCAGGCGGCTCATCGCCCTCACCGAGGTCGCCGGTGCCCCGTGCCCGGCCAACGCCGGCCGCCTCACGACCGCCGCCCGCCTGCACCAGGAGGCGTTCGCGATCCTCGCGGTCGACCTCGCGTCGCGCCCGGCCTGCGACGAAATCGCCGAACGAATCCGCACGCAGCTCGGCCGGCCGGTGTCGATCAACGGCCGGGAAGTGCGCAGCAGCGTCAGTATCGGCATCAGCCTTTGGCCGGAGAACGGTGCCGACGCCGAGACCCTGCTACGCAACGCCGCGCTGGCGGCCACGCACGCCCGTGCCGACGGCACCGCACGCCTCTATACCGACACGATGCGCCTGCGCTCGTTGCGCAGCCTCGACATTGAACAGCACCTGCAGCGTGCGCTGGACGGTAACGAGCTCAGCCTGCACTACCAGCCGAAGGTCGACATCGCGCGGCGGCGACTGATCGGCTTCGAGGCGCTGCTGCGCTGGGAGGCCGCGGCGCTGGGCCGCGTGTCGCCGGCGGAGATCATCCCGGTCGCCGAGCAGTGTGGACTGATTCTGCCGCTTGGCGAGTGGGTCATGCGCCGCGCTTGCGCCGATGCGCAGCGCTTCGGTCGCGATGCGCACGAGCGGCTGACCGTCGCGGTCAACGTCTCGGCGGGCCAGTTCGCCAGCGGCGACCTCGTCGCGACCGCACGTAGCGCCACCGAGCGGACCAGCATGGATCCTGGCCTGGTGGAATTCGAGCTGACCGAATCGGTCCTGATGCAGGATGTCGGCAACGCGTTACGGATCTTCAACGAGCTGCGGGCAATCGGCTTTCGGCTGTCGATCGACGACTTCGGCACCGGGTACTCGAGTCTGCAGTACCTGCGGCGGCTGCCGGTCAATGCGCTCAAGATCGATCGCTCGTTCGTCAAGGACATCGCCGACGACCGGTCGGCGAACGCGATCTGCACGGCGGTCGTCGGCCTCGGCCAGAGCCTCGGCCTCGAGGTCATCGCCGAGGGCGTCGAGACCATCGACCAGGCCAGCGCATTGCGCGCGCGCGGCTGCACGCGCCTGCAGGGCTATCTGATCGGCCGGCCGATGCCGGCCGGCAGCGTCGCCGGCTGGCTCGGCCGCGGCGAATGGCAGCGCGTGATCGACCGCATGGAACAGGCGCTGCAGACCGATTACTGACCGGTGCGCCGGCGGGTTAACCGAACGCCGCGTTGAGCGCCGCCGCGAGATCGGCGATCAGGTCCTCGGGGTCCTCGACGCCGATCGACAGCCGCGCCGTCGTCGGCCCGATGCCCGACTGCGCGCGCTGCTCCGCCGAGAGGTCGCGCGGCTGCAGCAGCTGCGGTGGCACGATCAGCGATTCGGTCGACCCGAGGCTCGCGGCGATGGAGAAGTACTTGAGTGCGTCGGCGAATACGCGGCTCTGCTGCGGCGTGCCGGCAAGGTCGATGCAGACGATCGAGCCGAAGTCGTGCATCTGGGCGCGGGCCAGCGCGTGGCCAGGGTCCCCGGCAAGCCCCGGGTAGCGCACGCGGCTGACGCGCGCGTCGCTGGCGAGGAACGAGGCGACCCGCGCAGCCCCGTCGCACTGCGCGGCCCGGCGCAGGTGGTAGGTCTTGAGGCCACGCTGCACGAGAAACGCCGCATGCGGATCCAGCGTCGGCCCTAGCGCCGTCGCTTGCAGGCGCACCCGCTGGACGAGATCCGCGGCGCCGATGACCGCGCCGCCCATCACGTCGCCGTGTCCGCCGGCGTATTTCGTCAGGCTGTGCACGAACAGGTCGATGTCGAACCCGGCATGCGACCCGAAGCCGGCGAAGGTGTTGTCGATGACGGTCAGCGCGCCGTGGCGGCGCGCACAGCCGACCAGGTGGGCGATATCCGGCACCTTGAGCACCGGGTTGGTCGGCGACTCAAACCAGACGAGCCGCGTCGGGCGCTCCGCCAGCGTACGCTCGATGCCGGCGCGGTCCTCGATCGACAGCATCGTGTGCGCCACGCCGAAGCGCGACAGCGTCCGCGCGATCAGGCCGCGCGTCGGCGCGTAGGTCTCGACGAACGCCAGCACGTGGTCGCCCTGCGCGAGCAGCGCGATCAGCGTCACCGCGACCGCGGCGAGGCCGGAGCCGACGGCCACGCAGGCCTCGCGCCCCTGCAGCTCGGCCAGCAGCGCCTCGAGGTCGGCGACGGTCGGGTTGCCGACCCGGCTGTAGTGGAAGCCGTGGCCGGGACCGCTCCACGCGAGCTCCGTCTGCGCGAGGTCCTCGAGCTCGAACTTGACCGACTGGTAGATCGGCGCGACCAGCGGCCGATTGCCGGGTGGCAGCGGCGTGGACGGCGGGTGGTTGACCCGGGTGCGGGGCTTCATCGCGCGACTCTCCTCGGGACCGGCGTGGACTGCCGTCATTCAAGCACAAGCGCCAGCGCGCGGTCACGAGCCACGATTGCATTGGCCACGCGCGGCGCGGAAAATCGCGCAGCCGTCGCCGGCCGCCCGGCGCATGGAGCGCCGCTCCCCGGAGGATTCAATGGACTTTAGCCTGAACGACGACCAGTTGATGATGCAGTCGGCGGCGCGCGAGTTTGCGACGCGCGAGATCGCGCCTTCGGCGTCGCGCTTCGATCTGAGCGGGGAGTTCCCGGCGGACAACATCCGCAAGGCGGGCGAGCTCGGCTTCATGGGCGTCGAGGTCCCGGAGCAGTACGGTGGTGCCGGCCTCGACCCGATCAGCTTCTGCGTGATGATGGAGGAGATCGCCGCCGCGGATGCGGCCCACTCGACGATCATCTCGGTCAACAACTCGTTGTACTGCAACGGGATCGTGCAGTTCGGCACCGAGGCCCAGCGGCAGCAGTTCGTCAGGCCGATCGCGACCGGCGCCGAGATCGGCTGTTACGGTTTGACCGAGCCGCAGTCGGGCTCGGATGCCAGCAACATGCGCACGCGCGCGGTACTGGCCGCGGACGGCTCGCACTACGTGCTCAACGGCAAGAAGTCGTGGATCACGTCCGGGCCGGTGGCGCGCTACATGCTGCTGTTCGCGACGGTCGACCCGGCACGCGCTGCCAAGGGAATCACCGCGTTCCTGATCGACGCGCAGCAGCCCGGTTACATCCGCGGCAAGCCCGAGCCGAAGCTCGGCATCCGCGCCTCGGCGACCTGCGAGATCGAGTTCGCGGACTACCGCGTGCCCGTGACCAACCGGCTCGGCCAGGAAGGCCAGGGTTTCCAGATCGCGATGACCGTGCTCGACGCCGGGCGCATCGGCATCGCCTCGCAGTCGGTCGGCATCGCACGCGCCGCGTATGAGGCCGCGCTGCAGTACGCGCGCGAGCGCAAGGCCTTCGGCAGCGCGATCGGGACCTTCCAGATGATCCAGGCCAAGCTCGCCGACATGAAGTGCCGCCTCGACGCCGCGCGTCTGCTGACGTGGCGCGCGGCGTGGAACAAGACCGAGAGCCACAAGCGGGGTGGCCGCAACACCACCGAGGCATCGGTGGCCAAGCTGTTCGCTTCGGAGACCGCCATGTACTGCGCCCACCAGGCGCTGCAGATACACGGTGGCATGGGCTACAGCAAGGAGCTGCCGCTCGAGCGCTACTTCCGCGACGCGAAGATCACGGAGATCTACGAGGGCACGAGCGAGATCCAGCGCGTGGTCATCGCCCGGCAGGAGACCGGACTGCGCTGATCAGAAACCGTCGACCAGCGCCCGGACGTGCTCGATATGCCCGCACAGCCCCAGCAACTCGGGCTGGCCCCAGCCAAAGTGCGCGGCAACCGGATCCGCAGCCAGCGCGTCGGCCGCCAGCGGCCCCGAGTTCGCCAGCATGTGCTCGGCGAGGTGATGCGCGAGATAGACGATTGCGCACGCGTCCTTGCGCTCGGCCGTCTGCCAGTTCTGCCAGCCGGCGATCGCGCTGACGACGGCGCCCGGCAGCTTCCAGGACCCGGCGAGCTGGACGCCCACGTCGGTGGCGAACTCGGCCACCAGCGCATCGATCTCTTCCTCGGCCAGCGGCGCTGCGGCGCGCCGCGATAGCTCCACGAGCGCCTGCAGGGCCGCGGGCTTGCCGATCTCGTGCAGCAGGCCGGCCAGGTAGCTGGGCTCGCCCTGGCAGCCGGCCGCATCGGCCACCAGCCGCGACCACTGCGCGGTACCGACGGCCTGCTTCCACATCTTCTGGGCCCGCGCGCGCTGGCCGGGCACGTTCAACAGCTTGCCCTGGACCGCGACCGTGAACGCGATGTCCGACACCTCGGCCATGCCGAGCCAGCTGATGGCGTGCTGCAGCGACTCGATCGGATGCCGCGGCTGGTAGATCGCGGACGTCGCCACCCGCATCACGTGTGCGGCAAGCGCCTGATCGCCGGTGATCATGCGGGCGAGATCCGCCGCATCGGTCTCGGGGCTGCCGGCCACCGCCACGACCCGAGCCGCGACCTCCGGCAGCACCGGCAGGTCGAGCTCACCGCGCATCATCTGGCCGACGAACAGGCCGCGGATGAACTCTAAATTGTCAGCTGCGACGAGCTGGCGCACGCGTTCGATGGACAAAGGCTATCTCCAGCGGGACCACGGCCCTACGACCTCGTAACGGCCGGGCGGCGTGGATCTTGATGGCGGTCACGGGACCCAATCCGTGACCGGCGTCACGCGCCGGCCGGGCGCATCCGGCGCTACAGCCGCGCCAGTCGCTGCGCCGCGGCCACCAGCGTTGCGTCTTCCTTCGCGAAGCACAGCCGCACCAGGCGCTCGCCCGGCGGCGGCGCCACGCAGAACGGCGACACCGGAATGGTCGCAACGCCGTGCCGGCGGATCAGGTCGAGCGCGAACTCGGTGTCCGGCAGGTCAGACACCGCCGAGTAGTCCACCAGCTGGAAATATGTCGAACGCGCCGGCGTGAAGCGCAGGCGCGAGGCGGCGAGCAGCGAGGCGAGCCGGTCGCGCTTCGCCTGGTAGAAGGCCGGCAGCTCCTCCTCCCATTCCGGGTGCTCGCCCATGAAGTCTGCGATCGCGTGCTGCAGCGGCGTGGCGATCGCGAAGGTCACGAACTGGTGCACCTTGCGCAGCTCCGCCGTCAGCGCCGCCGGCGCGACGCAGTAGCCGATCTTCCAGCCGGTGGCGTGGTAGGTCTTGCCGAACGACGACGCGACGATGCTGCGTGCGGCGAGCTCGGCGTGGCCGTTGAGGCTCGCGTGCCGCACGCCGTCGAACACCATATGCTCATAGACCTCGTCGGCGAGCACGAACGCCCCGGTCGGTCGCAGGCTGGCGGCGAGCCGGTCGAGGTCCGCCGGCGACAGGCACGCGCCACTCGGGTTGTGAGGCGTATTGACGATCAGCAGCCGCGTGCGCGGCCCCAGCGCCTCGCCAAGGCGCTGCCAGTCGACGCCGAAGTCCGGCCGGGACAGCGGCACCCGGCGGGCGATGCCGCCGCACAGCTCGACGATGGGCTCGTAGCTGTCGTAGGCCGGCTCGAGCAGCACCACCTCGTCGCCGGGATGCACGAGCGCCTGGATCGAGCTGGCGAGCGCCTCGGTTCCGCCGCAGGTGACCGTGACCTCCGTGTCCGGCGACGCCATGCGGCCGTAGTGGCGGGCGACCTTGGCCGCGATCGCCTCGCGCAGCGGCACCGCGCCCGCCATCGGCGCGTACTGGTTGTGGTGCGCGCCAAGATGGTAGGCGACCAGCTCGCGCAGGCGCTGCGGCGGATCGAAGTCGGGGAAGCCCTGCCCGGTGTTGACCGCCCGGTGTTCGAGAGCGAGTTGCGACATCACGGTGAAGATCGTCGTGCCGACCTTGGGCAGGCGGCTGTGGATGGGCGGCAATACCATGGTGCCCTCAGCGCCCGGCCACATCGGTCGCGTACAGCGCCGCGCCGACCACACCCGCGGTCTGCCGCAGCTTCGCTGGGACGATGCGCGCCGGCGCCCGCAGGCGACTGCCGAACTCGTCCCAGCGCTCGCTGACGCCACCGCCGACAATGATCAGGTCCGGCCACAGCAGCGCGTGATAACGGGCCAGCACGCGGTTGACGCGATCGCACCACGCCGGCCAGTCGAGGTGCTCGACGGTGCGGACGCGGGCGCTGGCCTGCAGCTCTGCCTCGACGCCGCCGACCTCGAGGTGGCCGAGCTCGGTGTTCGGCAGCAGCCGGCCGTCGACGAACAGCGCCGTGCCGATTCCGGTGCCGAAGGTGAGCATCATGACGACGCCCCGCTCGCCGCGGCCGGCGCCGATCCGCATCTCGGCGACGCCGGCCGCGTCGGCGTCGTTGACGACGACACCCGGCCGGCCGGCCGCCGCGGCCAGCATCGCCCCCGCGTCGGCCCCGATCCAGCCGTGATCGATGTTGGCAGCGGTGTAGGTAACCCCGTGCTTGACGACCGACGGAACGGCGAGGCCTACCGGTCCGCGGCAGTCCGGGAACTGCGCCACGAGCCCGGCGAGCGCCGCCCGCGTCGCCGCCAGCGTCGCTCCCGCCGGCGTCGGCACCGACTTGAGCTCGCCGATGACCGCCCCGGCCACCGTATCGACCGCGCCGGCCTTGATCGCCGAGCCACCGAGGTCGATGCCCAGCGTCGGGCTCATGAGGCGGTGTCGAACGCCGCCTGTGCGTCGCGTGCCCGGCGCCGCTCGAGGCGGATCATGTAGCCACCCGCGACCATGACGCAGACCGTCACGATCAGCACCAGAATCGTCGCCAGCGCATTGATGTCGGGGCTGACGCCGAGCCGCACCTTCGAGAACACGAGCTGCGGCAGCGTCGTCGAGCTCGGCCCGGAAACGAAGCTCGTGATCACGAGGTCGTCCCAGGACAGGATGAAGGCCAGCACCCAGCCGGAGGCGATCGCCGGCATGATCAGCGGCAGCGTGATCACGAGGAACACCTTCCACGGCCGCGCGCCCAGATCCATCGCCGCCTCCTCGAGCGAGCGATCGACGGTCGCGAGGCGCGCCTGAATCACGACGATGACGTAGGCCATCGAGAAGGTGATGTGGGCGATCGTGATCGTCGTCGCGCCGCGGCCCCCCGGCCAGCCGATCGCCTGCTCGAGCGCGACGAACAGCAGCAGCAGCGACAGACCGGTGATCACCTCCGGAAGCACCATCGGCGCCGTCGTCAGCAGCCCGAACAGCGCCCGGCCGCGGAAGCGGCGGTAGCGCTCGAGGGCGAAGGCCGCGAGCGTGCCGAGGATGACCGCGCCGGTCGCATTCACCGACGCGATGCGGAAGCTGAGCCGCGCCGCGTCGAGCACCGGCGCGTTGTGGAACAGCTCGACGTACCACGCGAGCGTCGGCGAGTTGGCCGCATCCCACACCGTGACGAGCCGCGAGGCGTTGAACGAGTAGATCACCATCGACAGGATCGGCAGGTACAGGAACGCGAAGCCGAAGGCCAGCGCCATGATCACGAACATCGAGCGCCTGCCGGGCATCAGGCCTCCCCCTCGCGCGCCTGGACACGTTGCAGCAGCAGCACGAAGCCGGACAGGATCGCGAGCAGCACGATTGCCAGCGCGCTGGCCACCGGCCAGTCGCGGTTGCCGAAGAACTCGTCCCACACGACGCGCCCGATCATCAGCGTATCCGGTCCGCCGAGCAGCGCCGGAATCACGTACTCGCCGACCGCCGGAATGAACACCAGCAGGCAGCCGGCGAAGATCCCTTCCTTCGTCAGCGGCAACGTGATCGTGAAGAACGCCTTGGTCGGGCGGCAGCCGAGGTCCGCCGCGGCCTCGAGCAGCGTCAGGTCCAGTTTCTCGACCGCCGAATACAGCGGCAGCACCATGAACGGCAGGTACGAGTAGACCATGCCGAGGTAGACCGCGAAGTCGGTCTGCAGCATCTGCAGCGGCTCGTGGATCAGCCCGAGCGCGAGCAGCAGATCGTTGATCGGGCCGTTGCGGCCGAGCAGGCCGAGCCACGCATAGACGCGCAGCAGGAACGAAGTGAAGAACGGCAGCACGACGAGCAGGAACAGGATGTTGCGCCAGGCACCGGGCGCCCGGGCGATGCCGTACGCCATCGGGTAGCCGATCAGCAGCGCGAGCACGGTCGAGACGCCGGCGACCTTGAGGGAATTGAGGAACGCCGCGATGTACAGGTCGTCGCCGAAGACGAACGCGAAGTTGGAGAAGTGCAGCCGCAGCTGCAGCACGTGATCGGTGGTCCAGGTGACCACCGGCTCGACCGGCGGCATCGACAGCTGGATGTTGGCAAAGGCGATCTTGAGGACGATCAGGAACGGGACCAGGAAGAAGACCGTCAGCCACAGGTACGGCAGCGTGATGACGAGCCAGCGCCCGACGCGGCCGCCACCGAGCGCCCCGAGGCGCTTTATGCCGCTGGCCAGCGACCCGGCCCGCGCGTTCACCGCGTCACCACCACCGCGGCGGAGGGATGCCAGTGCAGCCACACGGCCTCATCGTGCGCGAGCCGTTCGTCATGGCGGAACACATTCGGCGCCGTGACCCGGAGCACGAACCCGGTCGGCAGGCGCACCAGATAGCGGGTCGCATCGCCGAGATAGGCAATCCCGCTGATCACGCCCGACAGGACGTTGTCCGGCTGCTCCGGACGCTCGCGCGACAGGTGAATCTTCTCCGGCCGGATCGCCACCGAGACCGTCGCATCCGGCGGCGAGCTGACGCCGTGATCGACGTAGACGATGCCGCCGAGCTGCGGGCAGTCGATGCGCACATGGTCAGGCTCGTCCTCGACGAGATTGCCCTCGGCGAGATTGACCGAACCGATGAAGTCGGCGACGAAGCGCGAATTGGGGAATTCGTAGATGTCCGTGGGCGACCCGACCTGCAGGATCTCGCCGCCGCGCATCACGCCGATCCGGGAGGCGAGGGTCATCGCCTCTTCCTGGTCGTGCGTCACGATCACGAAGGTGACGCCGAGCTTTTCCTGCAGATTGACCAGCTCGAACTGCGTGTGCTCGCGCAGCTTCTTGTCGAGCGCACCCAGCGGCTCGTCGAGCAGCAGCAGCTTGGGCCGCTTGACCAGCGCGCGCGCCAGCGCGACGCGCTGGCGCTGGCCGCCCGAAAGCTGATGCGGCTTGCGCTTCTCGTAGCCGTCGAGCTTCACCAGCGCCAGCATCTCGCGCACCCGTGCGTCGATCTCCGCGCGTGGCAGGCCGTCCTGGCGCAAGCCGAACTCGACGTTCTGCTCGCACGGTCATGTGCGGGAACAGCGCGTACGACTGGAACATCATGTTCACCGGCCGCTCGTACGGCGGCACCAGCGTCACGTCGACGCCGTCGATGAAGACTGCGCCCTCGGTCGGCGTCTCGAAGCCCGCCAGCATCCGCAGCAGCGTCGTCTTGCCGCAGCCGGAACCACCGAGCAGGCAGAAGATCTCGCCGCGCGAGATCTCCAGCGACACTTGCCGGACGGCGATGAAATCGCCGAAGCGCTTGGTCAGCCGGTCGATGCGCACGTACGGCGCGGCGGTCGCGGTCGCCGGGGCAGCACGCTGCACCGAAGCAGTGTTCATCGGCGGAATCCTTTAGCGTCCGGTCCGAATCCGCGTCCAGGCGCGGTTCGCAAAGCGAGTGTACGTCAGTGATTCGGCCCGGTGCGGCTTCAGGCGGGCGGCGACGTCGGCCGGAAAGAACACCAGCGGATCGGCCCGCAGCTCCGCGTCGACGAGCGGCTCGGCGGCGAGGTTGCCCGAGGGGTACTTGCGGAACTTGGTGAATTCCGCCGCGACGTCGGCCCGCATCAGGAAATTGATGAACTTGTGCGCGTTGTCCGGATGCGGCGCGTCGGCGGGAATGGCCAGCATGTCGAAGGACTGCAGCGCGCCCTCCTTGGGCACGGCGAAGCCGATCTCGATACCCTTGCCCGCCTCGCGCGCGCGGTCGCGCGCCTGCAACACGTCGCCGCTCCAGCTGATGGCGATGCAGGTCTCGCCATTGGCGAGATCGTTGATGTACTGCGAGCTGTTGAAGTAACGCACGTATGGCCGGACCTTGAGCAGCATGGCCTCCGCCGCGGCGAGGTCCTCCTGCCGCTCGGAAGCCGGGTCGACGCCGATCCCGATCTTGGCCGAGAAGAAGATCTCGCCCTCCTGGTCGAGCATCGTGAAGCCGCAGTCCTTGAGCTTGGCGGCGTTCTTCGGGTCGAACACGATCGCCCAGCTGTCGATCGGCACATTGCCCAGCGCCTTCTTGACCTTGGCGATGTTGTAGCCGATGCCGGTGACGACACCGGCGTAGGGAACGCCGAAGCGGTTGCCGGGATCGGCGCCCTCGAGACGCTGGAGTACCGCCGGATCGATGTTCTTGAGGTTCGGCAGCTTCGACTTGTCGAGTGCCAGCAGGATGCCCTGCTTCGCCTGCCGCTCGAGGAAGTAGTCGGTCGGCACGACGACGTCGTAGCCGGTCCGGCCGGTCAGCAGCTTGGTCTCGAGCACCTCGTTGCTGTCGAAGACGTCGTAATTGACCTTGATGCCGGTCTCGTGCTCGAACTTCGCGATCGTGTCCGGGGCGATGTAGTCGGACCAGTTGAGGACGTTGAGCACCTTGTCTTCGGCGACCGCGGCCGCGGGGCCGGTGGCGGTCGCCGACGGCTTGTGGTCGCCGCACGCCACGAGCGCGATCGCCGCCGCGCACGCCGTCAGCACGAGTCGCCTGCGGCTCGACGTCATAGCAGCCTCCCGGTCAGACGTTGAGCAGCAGATGCTCGCGCTCCCACGCGGAGATCACCTGCAGGAAGGCCTCGTGCTCGCTCTCCTTGACCGCCGAATAGGCGGCGACGAAGCGCTCGCCGAAGACGTCAACCAGTGGCCGGCATTCGCGCAGCAGCCGCAGCGCTTCGGCCAGCGTGCGCGGCAGCTGGAACGGCAGGTCATAGGCGCTGCCGGTGATCGGCTCGGTGGGCTTGAGCCCCTCGACCATGCCGAGATAGCCGCATGCCAGCGACGCCGCCATCGCGAGGTACGGATTCGCATCGGCACCGCCGCAGCGGTTCTCGACGCGGCGCGCGGCCGGCGAGGACATCGGCACGCGCAGGCCAGCGGTGCGGTTGTCGTAGCCCCAGTGGACGTTGATCGGCGCCGAGTTGTACGGCGTCGTCCGCCGGTAGCTGTTGACGTTCGGCGCGAATAGCGACATGGAGGCCGGCAGGTAGCGCTGCAGGCCGGCGATGTGCGAGAAGAACAGCGGCGTCGGTGAGCCGTCCGGCTGGCTGAATACGTTCTGCCGCGTCTTCACGTCGACGATGCTCTGGTGCAGGTGCATCGCGCTGCCCGGCTCCTTGGCGTGCGGCTTGGCCATGAACGTCGCGTACATCTTGTGGCGCAGTGCGGCCTCGCGCGCGGTGCGCTTGAACATGAACGCCTGGTCGGCGAGGTTCAGGGCGTCGCCGTGCAGCAGGTTGATTTCCATCTGCGCGGCGCCGGCCTCGTGGATCAGCGTGTCGATCTCGATTTCCTGCGCCTCGCAGAACGCGTAGACGTCGTCGAACAGCGGGTCGAACTCGTTGACGGCGGCGATCGAGTAGCTCTGCCGGCCGATCTCCGGCCGCCCCGAGCGCCCGATCGGCGGCTTGAGCGGGTAGTCGGAGTCGATGTTCGGCTCGACCAGGAAGAACTCGAGCTCCGGCGCAATTACCGGGTCCCAGCCGTGGCCCGCATACAGGTCGAGGACCCGCCGCAGCACGTAGCGCGGCGACATGGTCACCGGCCGGCCGTCGCCGTAGTAGCAATCGTGGATGACCTGCGCGGTGGGCTCGGCGGCCCACGGCACGACGCGGATCGTCCGCGGATCCGCCTTCAGCACGATGTCGATCTCCGACGGGCTGATCGCGCTCTCGTCCTCGGGGTACTCACCCGTGACCGTCTGCAGGAAGATCGATTCCGGCAGGCGCATCCCCTCCTCCTCGATGTACTTCTCGGCCGGCACCACCTTGCCGCGCGCCACACCGGCCATGTCGGGGATGATCGCCTCGACCTCGGAGATCCCGTGGTCCTTACAAAACTGTCGAATCGGGCTCGTACTCATGAATCACCTGCCAGCGTTCGCCGCGGCGCCGCCGCGTGCGTGGGCCCGGGCCGCGTCACCGAACGCGGCGAACAGTGCCTTGGAAAAGTCGTTTCGCAATACCTGCCATTCCGGGTGCCACTGCACGGCAACCGCAAAGCCGGGGGCCGCGGCGACACTGACCGCCTCGATCACGCCGTCCGGCGCGCGCCCCTCGACCACGAGCCCGTCGCCGAGCCGCTCGATGCCCTGCGAGTGCAGCGAGTTGACCTTGATCTGCTCGCGGCCGGCGATCCGCGCCAGCAGCCCGCCGCGGGTCAGGTGGATGTCGTGCGCGGGCCCGTACTGCTGCTCAAGCGGCTGCGTCTCGTCTTCCTTGTGCAGCAGCAAGCCAGGCACCTCGTGCAGCTTCTGGTGCAGGGTGCCGCCATAGGCGACATTGAGCTCCTGGAAGCCGCGGCAGATCGCGAGCAGCGGCAGGCCCGCGGCGACGGTGCGCGGGATCAGCGGCAGCGTCGTCGCGTCGCGCTCCGGGTCGTGCCAGGTGCCCGGGGCGCTCGGCGGCCCGGCGTAGTGATGCGGCTCGACGTTCGAGGGGCTGCCCGTCAGCAGCACGCCGTCGCAACGCTCCAGCAGCACCTCGAGTTCGAGTCGCTCGCCGAACGCCGGCACGATCAGCGGCAGCGCCTCGGCGGCGTCGGCGATGGCGGCGAGGTACTTCTCACCGACGCAGTGGAACCAGTGGCTGCCAAGCAGGCGACGGTCGGCCGGTACACCGATGACGGGTTTGCGAATACGCATGTTAATTATATTGAACGCCTGCGCTCTCGCGAGAGCAGTGCGACGGGCTAATTTAACCATAGCAAGGGTCCGGCCGTCGCCGTCGGACCGGACGGAATCCGACCCTATAGGGCTTTTTTTAAGCATATTGCGGTGCAACATGCGGCGCCGGCGAACGGATCGCCCGCCCCGGGCGGCTTTCGGTCGCCCGATCGCAATGCTAACAAAATCTTAAACGGGCCCCTTGACAGTCACCGGCGTCTTGGGGTCCCCGCCCGCCGTCAGGTGGCCCGCCGCAGCAGATAGCAGCAGTGGATCCGCGGGCTGCGCTCGAAATCCTTCGGGATGGTCGCCCGCGAGATGTCCTCGATCGCCAGCCCGCCGAGCGCGGCGCGGTCGAGCTCGAAGCGCGTGTAGTTGGTCGAGAACACGAGCAGGCCGCCGGGCGCGAGCAACCGGACCGTGTCCTGCAGCAGACGCAGGTGATCGCGCTGCACGTCGAGCGTGCCGCTCATGCGCTTAGAGTTCGAGAACGTCGGCGGGTCGAGGAACACGAGGTCCCAGCCGCCGGCCGGCGCGCCGCCCAGCCAGTCGAGCACGTCGGCCTGCACGAGCACGTGCTCGCGGCCGCCGAAGCCATTGAGTTCAAGGTTGCGGCGCGTCCAGTCGAGGTAGGTGCGCGACAGGTCCACGGTCGTCGTCGAGCGCGCGCCGCCCGCCGCCGCGTAGACCGTCGCCGAACCGGTATAGCCGAAGAGGTTCAGGAACCGCTGGCCGGCCGCGAGCTCGCGCAGTCGTGCCCGCGTCGGCCGGTGGTCGAGGAACAGCCCGGTATCGAGGTAGTCGTCGAAGTTGACGAGAAAGCGCAGTCCGCCCTCCGCGACCTCGTGGAACTCGTGCTCGGCGCCGACCTTGGTGTACTGATCCAGGCCCTTGCGGCGGCGCCGGGTGCGGAACCAGATGTGCTCCTCGTCGAGGCCCAGCACCTGCGGCAGCACCGCGACGACCTCGGCGCGACGCGCCCGCACGCGCTCCTCCGGCACCGTCGGCGGCGCCGCGTATTCCTGCACGTAGGCGTAGCGCTCGGCATTGCCGTACAGGTCGACGGCGAAGGCGTACTCCGGCATATCCGCGTCGTACGCGCGGTAGCAACTGATCTGCTCGCGGCGCGCCCATTTGCCGAGCGCGTCGAGATTCTTGCGCAGCCGGTTGGCGAACATCTGCGCGCCGGGCGAATCCCGCCGCGCCGGGTCCACCGGCGGCAGGCGCCCGGGCCGGAACTCGCGCGTGTAGTGCTCCGGCGCGATCTCGAAGCGCAGCAGCTGTGCCTCGATCGGGCCGTTGAACAGCCGGTGCCGGCGCCGCGCCTCGATCTTGAGTTCGCGGCCGAGGCCGGGATTGCCGGTGAACACGCCGGCCTGCCAACCGCCGAAGTGGTCCTTGAGGACCCGGCCGAGTTCGCCGTACAGCGCCTTGAGCGCGTCCGCCTCGCCCAAGCGCTCGCCGTAGGGCGGGTTGACGAGCAGCAGCCCGCGGTCGGCCGGCGCACGCACCGCGCCGAGCGCGCGACGCTCGAGCAGCACGCGGTCGGCGACGCCGGCGCGAGCGGCCGAGGCGCGCGCGACCTCGATCGCGCGCGGATCCTGGTCGCTGCCGAAGATGCGACCGGACGGATAGCGCGCGGCGGCGCGGCGCGCCTCGGCCTCGGCGACCAGCGCCGCCCACAGTGCCGCATCGTGGCCGGCCCAGCCTAGGAAGCCGAAATAGTCGCGGCCGATGCCCGGCGCGATGTCGCAGGCGATCGTCGCGGCCTCGATCGGCAGGGTGCCGGAGCCGCACATCGGATCGACGAACGCGCCGCCAGCGGCGGCGATCTCCGGCCAGCCGCAACGCAGCAGCAGCGCGGCGGCCAGGTTCTCCTTCAGCGGCGCGGCGACGCCCGCGGTGCGCCAGCCGCGACGATGCAGGCTCTCGCCGGCCAAGTCGATCGCGAACACCGCCTGGTCGGCGACCACCCGCACGTTGACGCGCACGTCCGGCCGTCCGGTGTCGACGTCCGGCCGCGTGCCGCGCCGCTCGCGCAGCTGGTCGACGATCGCATCCTTGACCTTGAGCGCGCCGTAGCGAGTGTGGGTGATCGCCGAGCGCGCGGCGTCGAAGTCGACCGCGAGCGTCGCGGTCGCGCCGAGGTGCTGCGACCAGTCGATTTCACGCGCCGCCGCGTACAGCGCCTCCGGTGAGGCGGCCGGCGCGCGGTGCAGCGTCAGCAGCACGCGGCTCGCGACGCGCGACCACAGGCATGCGCGGTACGCGGTCGCGAGCTCGCCAGTCCAGGTCACGCCCCACGGTCGTTCGCGCAACTCGCTGACGCCCTGCGCCGCCAGCTCCGCTGCGAGCAGGTCAGCGGCACCGAGCGGCGCGAGCGCGAGGAAGTCCGGCATCAGCCGAGCTCGATGATGCGTGCGCCGGCCGGCGCGGCCAGGAAGCGCTTGAGGATCTTGTAGACATCGGGATCGAAGGGCACCGCGTCGACGTCGAGGCCCTCGGCATCGTCCGCTTCGCGGACCGTGCCCAGGTAGCGCCAGCGCTCGAGCACGTGCAGGTCCTGCTCGCCGCGCCAGTCGCGTTCCGCGACCAGGATCCGGCCGCGGTACGGCCACGGCTTGAGGCGGGCGGCCGCGAGGGCGAGGCGCAACCGCGCGTTGTGCAGCGCCGCCGGCTCCGCGCCCACGCAGGCACCGCGGCAACGCTTGAGCTGATAGGCGAAGCATGAGCCCGCCGCGCCGTCCGTGCCGCCGCCGCGCTCGAGGCCGAGCACACGCGCGCACAGCTGATGGGCGCGCACGATCTCCTCGAGCGCGCGCGCCGCGGCGCGCCGGTCGCGGTACAGACCGTAGACCTCCTGCTGCGCGGC
This sequence comes from uncultured Pseudomonadota bacterium, assembly GCA_963727685.1. Classification (GTDB taxonomy): domain Bacteria; phylum Pseudomonadota; class Gammaproteobacteria; order Steroidobacterales; family Steroidobacteraceae; genus CAIKZZ01. The sequence continues at coordinate 79,914 of CAVSGY010000007.1, read as the reverse complement.
GGCGTCCAGGGCGTCGAGCTCGACGATCTCCACTGCGTCAGGCGCGCCGGCGGTGCCGGCCAGCCGCAGCGTCCACGCACCGCCCGCCGCCCGCAGGCGCCGGTTGTGCAGCGGTGCCTCGGTCTTAACCGCGCGTGCCTCGATCAGCAGCGCGCCGAGCTCGCCGGCAGTCTCGGTCCACTCGACGCGGCGCACCTGGCGGGCAAGCCGCTGCTCGCCCGCCGAGCGATGCTCGGCCGCGAAGTGCTCGAGCACACGGCTGCGGATGTTGCGACTCTTGCCGACGTAGAGCAGCGCTCCATCCTCGCCGTAGAAGCGGTACACGCCGGGCGATTCGGGCAGGTCGTCCGCCAGCCCGGCCGGCAGCTGCGGCGGCAGCGGCGTCTCGTGCAGCAGCCCGTCGACCACCGCGGCGAGCCGGCCCGGCTCGATATCCCGCCGCAGCACCGCGAGCAGGTCGCGCAGCACGCAGCGCGTCACCGAGCGCGCGGTGCCGCGCCTCGCAGCGGAGTCCGTGCCGCATAATGACCGCATCGAGATTGTGGCGCGGCTGCTCGGGGAACAGGCGGCGCGAGAGCTTGACGGTGCAGAGCACCTTGGCCGAGAAGCGCACGTCCAGGCGCGCGAGCTCGGTGCGGATGAAGCCGTAGTCGAAGCGCGCGTTGTGGGCGACGAGGACTCGATCCGCGAGCCGCTCGAGCAGCTCGCGGTAGACCGCCTCGAAGCGCGGCGCCGCGGCCACCATCGCGTTGCTGATCCCCGTGAACGCCTCGATCTGCGGCGGTATGCGCGTCCCGGGATTGACCAGCGTCGACCACTCGCGAACCGAGCCGTCGCGGTCGATCTCGACGGTGCCGATCTCGATGATCCGGTGCCACGCGGCGCTGCCGCCCGTGGTCTCGAGGTCGACGCAGACGAGGTCGCGGTCGACCCCGGCCGGGTCGTTCACGCGGCCCGCCCGGGCGTCGCGGCCAGCACGACGGTGTGCATGCGCTTGCCTCGCGCCTCAGCTCAGGTCGATCCAGGTCGCCTTGAGCTCGGTGTACTTATCGAGCGCGTGCAGCGACTTGTCGCGGCCGTTGCCCGATTGCTTGTAGCCGCCGAACGGAACAGTCATGTCGCCACCGTCGTAGCAGTTGACCCAGACGCTGCCGGCCCGGAGCTCGCGCGCGACGCGGTGCGCGGTCGAGATGTCGCGGGTCCAGACCGAAGCGGCGAGGCCGTAGACCGTATCGTTGGCGATCCGGATCGCCTCGTCGACGTCCTTGAACGTCAGCGTCGACAGCACCGGGCCGAAGATCTCCTCGCGGGCAATCTTCATGCGCGGCGCGACCGCGTCGAACACCGTCGGCTCGATGTAACAGCCGCCGCTGTCGCGGCGCGTCTGCGCGCCGCCGAGCACGAGGCTCGCGCCCTCGCTGCGGCCCGCCTCGATGTAGCTGAGCACAGTGTCCATCTGGATCGTGTCGACGATCGCACCGAGCTTGGTGGCCGGATCGAGCGGGTCGCCGGGCTTGAGGGTCCGACCGACCTCGATCACCTTCTCGAGCACGCGGTCCTTGACCGAGTCCTGCACGAGCAGGCGCGAGCCGGCCGTGCAGACCTCGCCCTGGTTGAAGAAAATCGCCCATGCAGCAGCGGTCGCGGCCCGGTCGAGGTCGCCGGTATCGGCCAGCACGATGTTCGGCGACTTGCCGCCGCACTCGAGCCAGATGCGCTTCATGTTCGACTGGCCGGCGTATTCAAGCATGCGCTTGCCGGTGCGCGTCGATCCGGTGAACGCGATGACGTCGACGTCCATGTGCAGGGCGAGCGCCTGGCCGGCGGTGTGGCCGAAGCCCGGTAGCACGTTGAGTACGCCCTCCGGCAACCCGGCCTCGATCGCGAGCTGGGCGAGGCGAATCGCGGTCAGCGGCGACTTCTCCGACGGCTTGAGGATCACGGAGTTGCCGGTCGCAAGCGCCGGGCCGAGTTTCCACGCCGCCATCAGCAGCGGGAAGTTCCACGGCACGACCGCGCCGACGACGCCGCACGGTTCGCGCGTGATCATGCCGAGCTCGGTCGGGCCGGTCGCCGCGATCTCGTCGTAGACCTTGTCGATGGCCTCGCCGTACCAGTTGATCGCGCGCGCCGAGCCGGGGATGTCGACCGCCAGGCTGTCGCCGATCGGCTTGCCCATGTCAAGCGTCTCGAGCAGCGCCAGCTCCTCTTGGTGCGCGAGGATCAGCTCGGCGAGGCGCAGCAGCACCTTCCGGCGCGTCGCGGGCTTCGACTTCGACCAGCTGCCCTTGTCGAACGCGCGACGCGCACTGGCCACCGCGAGGTTGACGTCGGCGACGTCGCACGACGCGACCTGCGCGAGCACCCGGCCATCGATCGGGCTGACGCAGTCGAAGGTCACGCCGCTCGCCGCCGCGACGTAGCGGCCGTCGACGAACGCCCGGCCCTCAATCGCCAGCGCGGTGGCGCGTCTGCGCCAGGAGGTTGCGGAGTTTGGCATCTCGACGACTGCAGACATGGCTTCGGCCTCTAGCGGGACGGATTCGGACGGGTGGCAGGGCGCCGCGCGACACGGCGCGATGACTCAGAAGGTCGGCGGCGTGCTTGCGCTGATGATCTCACAGTCCTCATCGTCCGGATTCCGGAAGCGGTGCGGCACGGCCGTGGAGAAGTAGAAGGCATCGCCGCAGCCGAGCACGCGGCTCGCGCCGCCGACGGTGACCTCGATCCGGCCGCTGACGACCACGCCGCCTTCCTCGCCGGGATGCGAGAGCATGTCGGGGCCGGTGTCGGCGCCGGGCGCATAGCGCTCGTGCAGGATCGACATGGCGCGCTGCGGGCGCCGAGCGGCCACCAGCCGCAGCTCGAGCGGCGCAGCGCCGATCTCGGTCAGCTCGTTGCGCCCGTAGAACACCTGCGGCGGCACCGCAAGGTCCATCGTGAAGAAGTCAGCCAGCGACATCGGGATACCGTCGAGAACCTTCTTGAGCGAGCTGACCGACGGGCTGACGCGGTTCTGCTCGATCAGCGAGATCATCCCGTTGGTGACGCCGGCGCGCTTGGCGAGTTCGCGCTGCGACAGCCCGTGAAACTGGCGGATCGCGCGCAGATGGGCGCCGACGTCGATACCGGTGCCGGTGCTCACGGGCGCGGACTGTAAATAATACTCAACATATCGGAGGCAATATCGCCAGAATACGCCATAAGTGTCAATTATCCTAAGCGCCCACCGCCGCCGCGACGCTACTACGAATACGACGCATCCGGGCAGCGTGTCGTCGGAACCGTGGCGGCGCCGGCCGTCATGCGCCTGCCGGCGGCGATGGGCCTCGCAACGCGCGGTGTTGACCCGTGCCAGCCTCTTATCAGCATATTTCCCTACGCCGGCCTCCTGCAGCGGACGTAGCATGGCTCTGGGCTCTTTACTCGACACCGGGACAACGCTCATGGCCACTCGACTGCTTCCGGAGGTTGGGCACTGGTACACGCACCGTGACAAGGGGCAGATGTTCCAGGTCGTCGCCTACGACGAGGATGAGGGCTACATCGAGATCCAGGATTTTGACGGCGACGTCGACGAGCTCGACCTCGACACCTGGCTGGCGATGCCGCTCGATCCAGCCGAGGCGCCGGAGGATTGGACGGGGCCCGTCGATGACGTCGAGGCCGACGACGCCGACAGCGTGTCGGCCGCCGAGACCGGTTCGCGCGATTGGCGGGCACCGCTCGACGAGTTCGCGGCGCAGGTGCAGGAAGCGGTCGAAGCCGACGACTCGGACGACTCAGCGGGCGCCACCGCCCACTGACACGGCCGCGGACTGGACCCGGTGCTGCCGGCGGCATTGCTCGATCCGGCGGTTTACCCGCACCCCGCGCCCGCGCCGACACTGATCGAGACCCACATCTCCTGGGTCGTGCTGGCGGGCGACTTCGCCTACAAGATCAAGAAACCCGTCCGCTTCCCATTTCTCGACTACTCGAGCGCGGCGCTGCGCCGCGCCGCATGCCGCACCGAGGTCGATCTCAACCGCCGCTGGGCGCCGGACCTGTACCTCGGCGTCGCCGAGCTCGCCCTGACCGCGGCCGGGCCGCGCTTCGACCGGCCGGGCACACCGCTCGAGGCGGCGGTCCGCATGCGCCGCTTCGACCGCGGCCTCGAGCTCGATGCACTGCTGGCGCGCGGCGCGGTCGAGCCGGCCGAGCTCGCGGCGCTCGGCACCGCGGTCGCCGGCTGGCAGGCCGCAAGCCCGGCCGTGGATGCGTCGGCGCCTTGGGGCACGGCCGAGGAAGCGCTGGCCGCGGTCCACGAGAACCTGCAGACGCTGCAGGCACCGGGGTTGCCGCTGCCGGCCGGCGTGGTCGACGCGCTCGCGGCCTGGATCGCCGGCGAGCACGGCCGTATCGCGCCGCTGCTCACCGCGCGTCGCGCCACCGGGCGCGTGCGCGAGTGTCACGGCGACCTGCACACACGCAACGTCGTACGGCTCGACGGCCACCTGACCCCGTTCGACGGCATCGACTTCGCAGCGCGCCTGCGCTTCATTGACGTCGCCAGCGACGTCGCCTTCCTCGCCATGGACCTCGAGCGCCTCGGCCGCACCGATCTCGCCGCGGCGTTCTTCGACGCCTGGCTCACCGCGTCGCGGGACTTCGAGGCGGCGCGCGTCTGGCGCTGGTTCCTCGTTTACCGGGCGCTGGTGCGGGCCAAGGTCGACGCGCTGCGCGCCCTGCAGCTCGGCGCGACGCCGGGCGCCGCGGCGGCCTGGTCGGAGTGCCGGCGCTTTGTCGCGGCGGCCGATGACTACGCCCGCCGCGCGCCGGGAATGATCGCCATCACCTGCGGGCCCTCCGGGTCGGGCAAAAGCCACGTCGCGGCCGCGCTCGTGACGGCGCTGGGCGCGGTGCGCATCCGCTCGGACGTGGAACGCAAGTGGCTCGCGGGCCTGCCGGCGAACGCGAGGAGCGCCTCGCCGCTCGATCAGGGGCTATACGCACCGGCCGCGACCCGCGACACCTACAAGCGCCTCGCGGCCCTGGCCGACCCGCTCGCGCGCGCCGGTGTCAGCGTGCTCGTTGACGCTACCTTTCTGGCTCCCGCCGAGCGGCTCGCTGCGGCGGCGGCGGCACATGCCGCCGGCGCACCGTTCGTGATCCTCGAGTGCACCGCGCCGGCCGCGGTGCTGCGCGAGCGGGTCGCGGCGCGGCGCGGCGATCCCTCGGAGGCGACGCTCGAGGTCCTCGAGCAGCAGCTACGCTCGGCGTCGCCGCTCGCTGGCGGCGAGCGCCGTCACAGCGTGCGGGTCGACACGTCGCGGCCGATGGACTGGCCGGCGCTCGCCACGGCTCTCAGAGCGGCGGCAGCACCACCGGGCGATTGGCCGCGCGACGCGGCACCGGGGTCTTGAAGCCCGCGGGCTTGACGATCAGTACGTCGCACTTCAGCCGGTCGATCACGCGCTCCGCCGTGTGACCGATGAACAGCCGCTTCAGGCCGGTGCGGGACACGGCGCCCATGACGACCACGTGGGCATCGATCTCGGCGGCCAGCTCCGGGAGCTCGTCGACCGGGATGCCGGTTCGCAGGTGGGCGCGGCGCGCGCCGAGCGCGTACTTGCCGGTGAGGGCGTCGAAGGCCTTGCCTACGTCGCGGGCGTGCTGCTCGGCGATCTCCGTCGGCAGCGGCAGCGGCTCGACCATAAAGCCGGTCGCGAGTGGCGTGGTCAACATGTAGAAGTGCGCGGCGTGCAGCTTGCCACCGAAGGTCTCGGCCAGCGCGCTACCGGTCGCGAGCAGCCGCTCGTCGAGCGCCGCGGGCTTGGCATGGGCATGCATCGGGTCGACCGACACGAGCACGCGGGCGCGGTCGTAGCGCCGCGTCGTCTTGACAAGGAGTACCGGGCACGGGCAGAGCCGGAACAGCTGCCAGTCGGTGTTGCTCAATATCAGGCGCGACGCACGGCCGTGGCGGTGGCCCTCGATCACGACGAGGTCGATGGCCTCGCGCATCGCCTCGCGGACGATGCTCTCGTGGATCGGGTAGTCCCAGCGCACGCGGACGTGGGCGGTGATGCCGGCCGCGAGCAAAGGCTTCGCGAGGCGGTCGAGGTCGCGCTTGCGGGCGTTGACCGCCGCCTCGATGTCGCGCTGCAGGTCGGTCGGGCTGTAGAACTGCTCGCCTGCGACGTACGGGCTGTACAGGCTGTGGAACAGCGTCACGTGCGCGCCGGTCTTGGCGGCGAGCTCCTGTGCGCGCGCTACCGCCGGCGATGACTTGGCGGCCGGGTCGGCGAGTGCCACGAGAATGTGTTTGGTCTCGAACATGGTGCGCCCTCCGCTCCACCCATGCGGGTAGCGTACGCCGGGGCCACCGAGGCGCAGATCGCCGCTTGTGCCTAGCGCCCTGCGCGTACTACCTAAGCGCCGCCGTGGCGGCAGCCCAAGGCAGCGAATCGAGATCGACGTTGCCGCCGGAGAGCACGACGACCACGCGCGCCGCGCGCACCTTGCCCTCGAGCAGCGCGGCCACCGGCACGGCCGACGACGGCTCGATGACGACCTTAAGCAGGTCGAACACCAGCCGCATCGCGGCGACGATGCTGGCCTCGCCGACCGTGACGATCTCGTCGACGTGGGCGCGTGCGAGCCTGAGCGTGCGCGCCGAGAGCGCGCCGCGTAGGCCGTCGGCAATCGTCTGCGGCGCGAGCTGCGGCTGCAGCACGCCGCTCGTGAACGACCGATAGGCATCGTCGGCACCTGCCGGCTCGGCGCCGATGACGCGCGCACGCGGCCAGAGCCGCCGGCAGGCGAGCGCCGTTCCCGACAAGAGCCCGCCGCCGCCGACCGGGACCAGCACGGCGTCCGGCACCGCGGTCTGTGTCGCGAGCTCGACGACGATCGTGCCCTGGCCGGCGATCACGCGCGGGTCGTCGTACGGATGCACCAGCGTCGCGCCGGTCGCGCCGACCAGCTCGGCGGCGGCCGCCTCGCGCGCGGCGAGCGTCGGCTCGCACTCCTGGATCCGGCCGCCGAAGCCCTCGACCGCGGCGCGCTTGATGCGGGGCGCGCCGCGCGGCATGACGATGTAGGCGGGAATGCCGCGCAGCCGCGCGGCGCGCGACAGTGCCGCGGCGTGGTTGCCCGACGAGTGGGTGGCAACGCCGTGGGCGGCGCTCGCGTCGTCGAGCGCGAACACGGCGTTGCAGGCGCCGCGCGACTTGAACGCCCCGGCACTCTGCAGGTTCTCGCACTTGAACTCGGCGGCCACACCGAGCACCCGCGACAGCTCGACCGACGCCCAGACGGGCGTGCGCTGCACGTACGGCTCGATGCGCCGCGCGGCGGCCTCGATGTCGCCGAAATCGGGGTCACCCTTTTCGTTCACGCCGCCTCCCGTGTGCCGATCGCCGCCCGTCCGCGCGCCGCCGGCCGCGCCGCGCGGTCCGGGCGGCGCACCGGCCGGGGATATTGTAGAACCGGCTGCCCTCCGACGCCGCATTGTGTACCCTCTGTGGCTTCGCCCTCCCGGCAACCCGGAGCCGACCGACCATGAACGACACCGCCGCCGCGGCCATCGCCGACGACCACTCCCTGAGCCGGTCGCTGCGGCCGCGCCACGTGACGATGATCACTATCGGTGGAATCATCGGGGCGGGGCTGTTCGTCGGCAGCAGCGTGGCGATCGCCGCTGCCGGGCCCGCGATCCTGATCTCGTACGCACTCACCGGCACACTCGTGCTGCTGATCATGCGGGCGCTCGGCGAGATGGCGGTCGAGATGCCGCAGGTGCGCTCGTTCACCGAATTCGCACGCGCCGGCCTCGGCGACTGGGCCGGGTTCTCGGTCGGTTGGTTGTACTGGTACTTCTGGATCATCGTGATCCCGGTCGAGGCCATCGCCGGCGCAAACATCCTCGCGCACCACTACCCATCGTTGAATCCGCTCGCCACCGGCTTCGCCCTGATGGTAGTGATGACGGGCGTGAACCTGATGCCGGCGCGCACCTACGGCGAGTTCGAGTTCTGGTTCGCCTCGATCAAGGTGGCCGCGATCGTCTCGTTCATCGTGATCGGCGGCGCGCACGCCTTCGGCTTCCACTCGGCGACGGGACCCACCTTCGCGCACCTGTACTCGCACGGCGGCTTCGCGCCGCACGGTGCTTTCGCCGTGCTGGCCGCGGTCACGACGGTCATCTTCTCGATGATGGGTGCCGAGGTGGTCACGATCGCCGCTGCCGAATCCGAGGAGCCGGCCAAGCACGTCGCCAAGATGACGTCGATGATCATGAGCCGCATCCTCATCTTCTACGTCGGCTCGATCTTCGTCATCTGCAGCATCCTGCCGTGGACCGAGGTCCAACCCGGCCACTCGCCGTTCACGACGGCGCTCGAGTCGCTGCACATCAGCCTGTGGGGCCTCGGCGCCAGCGACATCATGGACTTCATCATCCTGACGGCCGTGCTGTCGTGCCTCAATTCTTCGTTCTACGTCGCCTCGCGCGTGCTGTTCGTGCTCGCCGAAAAGGGCGATGCACCGCATGCCCTCGTGAAGACGACGACCAGGCACGTGCCAGCCCGCTCGGTGCTGCTGGCAAGCCTCGCTGGCTTCGTCGGCCTGATCGCCAACTACAAGCTGCCGGCGGTCGTGTACGCGTTCCTGACCAATGCCTCGGGCGCACTGATCGTCGTGATCTACGCCACGATCGTCGTCTCGCAGCTGGTCGTGCGCCGCCGGCGCGACCGGGCCGGCGAGCCGCTGCCGGCGCTGCCGATGTGGCTGTTCCCGTGGCTCAGCTACCTGGCGCTCGCCGGCATGGTGCTCGTGCTCGTGGCGATGGCGATCACACCCTCGCACTTCGAGGAGTTCTGGGCGAGCATGGTATCGATCGCCCTCGTGCTGATCGCCTACGTGGTGCTGCGCCGCGGGCGCGGCGGAGCGCGGCAGTGAACGCGCCCGAGTTGCCCGGCGATGAGGCGGAGATCGCGAGGCTGCAGGCGGTCTACGCCCGCCAGCGCGCGGCATTCGCCGCGTACCCCTACCCGACGGCGGACGAGCGCCGCGCTCGGCTCAAGGCGCTGCGTGCGGCGCTACGCGCCCATCAGGACCGCCTCGCCGACGCCATGAGCGACGACTTCGGCGGCCGCTCGCAGTTCGAGTCGAAGATGGCCGACGTGCTCGGCCCGGTGCTCGAGATCAACCACGCGCTCGGCCACCTCGGCCGCTGGATGCGCTCGCGCCGGCGGCACACGGAGTTGCTGTTCGCGACCAACCGCGCCTACGTGATGTACCAGCCGAAGGGCGTCGTCGGCATCATCGCGCCCTGGAACTTCCCGGTGTACCTCGCGCTCGGGCCACTCGTCGCGGCGCTCGCGGCCGGCAACCGCGCAATGATCAAGATGTCGGAATTCACGCCACGCACGACCGAGGCGGTGCGGGCCCTGCTCGCGGACTGCTTCGCCGAGGACGAGGTCGCGGTGTTCGGCGGCGCGGTCGCCGCGGCGCAGGCCTTCTCGGCCGTGCCCTTCGACCACCTCGTGTTCACCGGCTCGCCGGTGGTCGCGCCGCACGTCATGCGCGCCGCCGCGGCCAACCTGACCCCGGTGACGCTCGAACTCGGCGGCAAATCACCGGCCATCCTGCACCCGGACGCGGACTTCGTCGCCGCCGCCCGTGCGATCGCGCACGGCAAGGCGTTCAACTGCGGCCAGATCTGCGTCTCGCCGGACTACGCACTGGTGCCGAAGGCGCGCGTTGAGGAATTCGCCGCTGCCGCGGCGGCGGCGTTCCGCGGCTTCTTTCCCGAGGTGTACGGCAACGCCGACTACACCAGCGTCGTCAACGACCGGCAGCACTCGCGCTTGCTGGACCTGATCGCGGATGCCCGCAGCCGCGGCGCGACCGTAACCGTCGCCGGCGCCGCCGGCAATGATCGCCGGCTGCCGCTGCACGTCATCACCGGTGTGCGCGCCGAGATGCGCATCGCGCGCGAGGAGATCTTCGGGCCGATCCTGCCGGTGGTCGGCTACGACACGCTCGCCGACGCGCTGCGCTACGTGGCCGAGCGGCCGCGGCCGCTCGCGCTGTATCCGTTTGGCTTCGCGGCCGGCGCACTCGGCGAACTGCTCGCCAACACCCACTCCGGCGGCGTGACGGTCAACGACTGGGGCTGGCACGTCTTCAACCACGACCTGCCGTTCGGCGGCTCCGGGACATCTGGCATGGGCAGCTACCACGGCGAGGAGGGCTTTCGCGAACTGTCGCACGCGAAGGCGGTCTTCAAGCGCCACCGCTTCTTCCCGGTGGGCCTGTTCTACCCGCCTTACGGCAACTTGGTGCAACGCCTGGCGCTGCGCCTCTACCTCGGCAAGCCGCACGGCTGAGCGGCGCGCGCGCGCCAGGCGGCGCGCGTCTGGCCATAGACGTTGACCTCGATGGCCAGCGGCGGGGGCAGCTGCGCGCGGCGCAGCCAAGCCGAGCCGAGACGCGTGGCGAGCGCGATGGAGCGCTCGTTGCCGTCATCGATGCAGTGGATGATCTCGTCCCAACCGAGCGCACCGAAGGCCCAGTCGACCGCGGCCGACGCCGCCTCGAGGGCGAAGCCGCGTCCCTCGGCATCGTGTACAAGCCCCCAGCCGATCTCGTTGCCCGGCCAGCCCTCGGGCCGCCACGGGCCGACCCGCCCGAGCCAACGCCCGGTCGCCTTCTCGATCACCGAGAACATGCCAAAGCCGTACAGCGACCAGGAGCCCGCCATGGCGATGAAGGCGCGCCAGGCGACCGCGCGCGGCTGCGGGCCGCCGAGAAAGTGCATTGACCCGGGGTGGGCCGCAAACTGCGCCCAGCCGTCGAAGTCCTCGACCCGCGTCGGCCGCAGGATCAGACGCTGGGTCTCGAGCGCCGGGCCCTGGTCGCGCCGGCGGTGGCGACGGCTCAGGTCCACTCGGTCAGCGCCTCGCGCTCGTTGAGGACGCGGAACGACGGCCGCGCGCGCAGCGCGCCGACGAGCGCCGCGATCGCCGGCCATTTGAGCGCGGGGCGCGGCATGTTGCGCGACCAGCGCGCCAGCATGCCGGCATAGAAATCCGCCGCCGTCGGCCGCGCGCCGGTGATCCACGGGCCGTGCGCGGCGAGATGTGCCTCGAGACGATCCCAGGCGCCCTCGATGCGCGCCTGGGCGCGCGCCTTGACGGCGTCGGCATGCTCGTCACCCGCTGGCTCGCCCGGATAGAACCAGCAGCGGAATGCCGGCTGCACGGTGTTGGCCAGGTGCAGCATCCACTGCAGATACAGGGCCCGCGCCCGCGTCCCGGCCGCCGGCGCGAGGGCCGCCTCCGGGTGACGCTCGGCGATCAGCAGCGCGAGCGCCGCCGCCTCGTAGACCGGCTCGCCGTCGATCAGCAGCAACGGCACAACGCCGTTCGGATTGAGGCGCAGGTACTCGGGGCGCTTGTGCTCGCGCGCGTCGCCGTCGACGCGCTTGAGATCGTAGGCGGCGCCGGTCTCGATCAGCAGCCAATGCACCAGGAAGCTGGCGGCGCCGGGCATGTAGTAGAGCGTGTACATCGGGTCACTCCAGAGGGACGCTGCCGGGAGCGGAGCATTATGCCGGCTGGGCAGCGGGCGGCGGCCGCGCCATAATGCCGCAGCGCAATGCCGCCCGCCGCGAGACCCGCCATGCCCGCCGCCGCCTCCACCCAAGGCCTCGTGCCCGCCGCCGCCGCCGGCGCCCCGAGCCCGCCCAGCATCACGCGCCTGCGCGAGGTGCTGTCCAGCTACTACCGGCGCTCGACGCTGCTCGCCCTGCTGCTGCTGGCGGCCGACGTCACGCTGTTCGGCGTCGGCGAGTACCTGGTCGCACGCGACGGCTCGCTGTGGGCAACGCTTGCCGGCGCCGCGCTCGCCACGCTCGCGATCGTGCGCCTGTTCGTCATCGGCCACGACGCCTGCCACGGCAGCCTCACCGACCACGCCACGCTCAACAAAGTGCTCGGGCGCATCGCGTTCCTGCCCTCGCTGACGCCGTACTCGCTGTGGCGCGTCGGCCACAATGTCGTGCACCACGGCTTCAACAACCTGCGTGGCCGCGACTTCGTCTGGCAACCGCTCGACCCGTCCGAGTGGCAATCGCTGCCGCCGGCGCGACGCCTGCTCGAGCGCGTGTACCGCAGTGCCTTCGGCCCGCTGCCGTACTACCTGGTCGAGATCTGGTGGCGGCGTCTCTATTTCCCGGGCAAGGCCAACGCGCCGGGGCAGCGCGCCGAGTTCACCTGGGACTCGCTGCTCGTGACGGCGTTTGCGCTTGGCTGGATTGCCGCGCTCGCCGCCACTGCGCCCGCGAGGCCGGGCGCCGTGGCGCTCGCGGTCGGGCTCGGCTTCGTGGCACCGTTCCTCGTCTGGACCTGGGTCGTCGGCTTCGTCGTCTACCTACACCACACGCATCCCGACGTCGTCTGGTACGCCGACAAGTCCGCCTGGCTGAAGGCGCAGGGCATCCTGCACGGCACGGTGCGCTACCGCGTCCGGCCGTGGTGGAACTGGCTGCTGCACAACATCATGGAGCACGCCGCGCACCACCTCGACCCGCGGATCCCGCTCTACCGGCTCAAGGCCGCGCAGAGCGCGCTCGCGCGCCTCGTGCCGGACATCCCGGTCGTCGAGCTGTCGTTGCGCACCTACTGGCGGTCGGTGCGGCAGTGCAAATTGTTCGACTTCGAACGGCGCCGGTGGGTCGGCTTCCCGCAGCGCGCGGCCGGGGAGGCATGACGATCCGCAGCGCCGCCGCGATCGCGGCGGCGCTCAGCGCTCGAGCTTGAGCCGGGCGCGCGCGAAGGCATCGCGGTCGTCCTTGCCCGCGCGGGCCGTCATGCACGGAAAGTCCTTCTCGACGAGGATCGCGAGCGCGCCGCCCGGCAACGGCAGCTCGGCGCGCATCGCGGCCTCCTCCGAGGCTGCCGAGGTCTCGACGGCCGCGCGCGGCACGGCGACGCCGAGCACCCCGGCCTCGAACGACGCGGTGATCTCGTTGCCGCGCGGGTCGGCGCGCAAGCGGTAGCCGAAGCCGGCTCCGGCGGGCAGCCGCGTGCGCTCCGCCACCTCGCCGTGGGCGGCGAGGTCGCGCACCTCGGCGCGCGTCAGCCTGAGCCGGATCGAGTCACCGCGGGTTCGCAACTTCACGACGTATCTCCAGGCGCCCGACGCGCGGCTAGGGCCTGAGCCGCTCGCCGTGCGCGTAGATCACGTGCCGGTCCGGCCGCGCGAAGCCAACGAGCGTGAGCCCGAAGGCCTCCGCCGAGCGGATCGCGAACGCGGTCGGGGCCGAGACGGCCACGACCGCCTGGATGCCAACGGTCGCGGCCTTCTGCACGATCTCGTAGCTGGCGCGGCTGGTGACGATGACGTAGCCGCGGCGCAGGTCCTCGCCGCGGCGCACCAGCGCGCCGATCACCTTGTCGAGCGCGTTGTGCCGACCGACGTCCTCGCGCAGCAGCGTCACGCCCTCGCCCGGCACGACCCAGGCCGCAGCGTGGATGCTGCCGGTGCGTGCGTTCAGCTGCTGGCGCGGTGCCAGGGAGCGCAGCGCCGCCTGCAGGCCGGCCGAGGACAGCTCGAGGCCGGCCGCCAGGGCCGGCGGTTCGCGGATCGCGTCGGCGAGCGTCTCGGCGCCGCACATCCCGCAGCCGGTGCGGCCGGTCAGGTTGCGATGACGCTGCAGCAGCGCCGAGAAGCGCTCGGGGGCGATATCCAGGTCGACCTCGAGCGACTCGCCGACGCTCCTGAGCGCCACGCTGCGGATCTCGGCGGGCGCGGCGACGATCGCCTCGCTGAGCGTGAAGCCGACCGCAAGATCCTCGAGGTCGGTCGGCGTCGCGAGCATGACGACGTGCGGCACACCATGGTAGCGGAACGCCACCGGCCGCTCGTCGGCCACCTCGTCGCTGGCGCGCTCGAGCACGCCGGCGCGCCAGCGCTCGACCTCGACCGTGACCACCGGCGGCGGCATCGCGGCCGGGGCCGAGGCCGGGGCCGGGACCGCGGCGTCGCCTCCAGGCAGTGACGGCTCCACGGCGGGCCTCAGCTGACCGCGACGCGCGGCGCGCCGGCGTCAATGCGGCCGACGACAGCCGCCTCCGCGCAGCCGTTCCGGCGGAACAGGTCGAGCACGGCCGGCACCGCCTCCGGCGCGCAGCTGACAAGCAGGCCGCCAGAGGTCTGCGGGTCGGTGAGCAGCGCCCGCTGCGCGGCGTCGATCGACGGGGCGAGATCGACCGCCGCGCCGTACGACGACCAGTTGCGCGCCGACGCACCGGTGACCACCCCGGCCGCGGCGTGCCGCCGCGCGTCGGGCAGCACCGGCAGGCGGGCCGCGTCGATGCGCGCGGCGACGGCCGAGCCGCGGCAGATGCCGAGCAGGTGGCCGAGCAGCCCGAAGCCGGTAACGTCGGTAAGCGCGTGCACACCGGCCAGACGCGCCAGCGCGGGCCCGGCGAGGTTGAGGCGCGTCGTCGTGTCGATCAGCGACCGGTAGCCGGCGCCATCGAGCAGACCCTTCTTCAGCGCCGCTGACAGGATCCCGACACCCAGCGCCTTGCCGAGCACGAGCGCATCGCCCGGCGCGGCGTCACGGTTGCGCTTGACGTCGCGCGGCGCGACCAACCCGATCGCGACGAGCCCGTAGAGCGGCTCGACCGAGTCGATGCTGTGGCCACCTGCTATCGGGATGCCGGCGACAGCGCACACCGACTCGCCGCCACGCAGGATCTCGCGGATGACCTCCGGCGGCAGCACCTTGAGCGGCATGCCGACGATCGCGAGCGCAAAGAGCGGCGTGCCACCCATCGCATAGACGTCCGACAGCGCGTTGGTCGCAGCGATGCGCCCGAAGTCGAACGGGTCGTCAACGATCGGCATGAAGAAATCCGTGGTCGCGACGATCGCCTGCTCGTCGTTGAGCCGGTAGACCGCCGCATCGTCGCCGGTCTCCCGCCCGACGAGCAGTGCCGCGAACGGCGTCGCCGCCGCGGTGCCGCGCAGCAGCTCCTCGAGCGCGCCGGGGGCGAGCTTGCGGCCGCGACCGCCGCCGTGGGAGAGCGACGTCAGGCGTGGGACGGATTCGAGCGGGCTCGATGCCACGGGCAGGCCTCGGTGGTGGCGGAAGGCAGCAGGAGTCGAACCTACCAGGAAGCGGCTGACGCCCCCTGCTGGGTTTGAAGCCCAGCCGCATCGCGGGATACGTGTGCCTTCCGTGCGGCTCGATCCTAGCCTATCGCGAGCTGTGCCAGCCACTGCCGGCCCGCAGCAGGTGGGTATCCGCGACCCGTCGCGCGTACCCAATCCGGTCGAAGAACTCGAGGATCTGGATCGCGCGCTTGCGGCCGAGCCCCGCGGCGGGGGTCGCCCGCGGGAGGGATGGTGGCTAATGAGCGGCCTTGGTCAGGGAAGGCCCGCGGTGGGTCCGGCGTGCGAAGTCAGCACTCTCGACGCTCCCCGTCGACGACCGTCAACGCATGCCTGTGACCGAACAGCGCGAGCCCCGCCAGCTGCAAGATAGTCTTGAGAAGTACCCAATCGCGGTCCGGGCGTCCCTCGACGGCGCGAAGCGACTGCGCCTGTCGGTCGACGGTCGACGGTCGACGGTCGAGCATCAGCGAACGATCCATTGCTGACCCTGGATGCCGAAGCATTCTGAACGGCTCGTCGCGGCTCCAGCTCAATGGCCTTGATTCAGCAGGTGATCGGCGATGGCCTCGTAGGCCGGCAACGAGGTTGGGTCGATTCCGGCGTTTGCGGATCGCGGATGCGACGCGAAGCGGACGATCACCATTTCGGCCGCGGGATCGATGTAGATTGCCTGGCCGTGAATGCCTCTCGCCATGAACGCGCCGTGCGCGTTGTGTGACACCCACCACTGGGCGTGGTAGCTCCAACCCGGCAGCGTTGCGTAACCCGCCGCCAGGAAGGCTTCGCGCCGGCCGCCGCGGCGAAGTTCGGCGGTGACCTCCGTGGGAACGATCTGCCGGCCGTTAAAGGATCCGCCGCAGCGGATCATCTCGCCGAAACGGGCGAGGTCGCGGAGCCTGAGATTCAGGCCACCGGACACGATTGGCGCGCCGATCGGGTCGACCTGCAGATAGGCATCGCCCTCGGCGCCGAGCGGCGTCCAGATACGCTCCTCGAGGACCTGGTACGCGGGCTTGCCGCTGACGCGAGCGATCAGCCACCCGAGCACCGACGTGTTGATCGAGCGGTACGTGAAGGCCGGTCCGTGCTCGCCCTTCTTGGCGATGGTCGCAAGGTATTCGTAGTCTGACCGGGGGCCGGTGTAGCCGTCGGGGCGTGGCAGCCCCCCATAGGCACGGCGCCAGCGGACGACGTCCGAGTCGGGCGCGTCATAGTCCTCTGCAAAGTCGAGCGCCGTCGTCATGTCGAGGACCTGCGCGACCGTCGCATCGGCAAAGCCGCTGCCGCTGAGTTCGGAAATGTAGTGAGCGACGGTCGCGTGCGGGTCGAGACGGCCGTCGGCAATCAGCGTCGCCGCGATCGTCCCGAAGAAGGACTTCGTGACCGAGAAGGCAATGTGCGGCCGGTCTGCACCCAGTGCCCCGAAGTAGCGCTCGTAGATGATCGCGCCCCGGTGCATGACGAGGATGCCGTCGGTGTAGCTCGCGGCCAGCGACTCGGCCCAAGTCATCCGTCGTGTGCCGCCGAGCGGCATGAACGCCACCGAGTCGAGGTCGGCGCGCTGGTCACGTAGCATCATGCTTGGCGGCCCAGCGCCGCGCGAAACATTCACCGTTGGCACCAACTCGCGCCAGTGAGAGAAGCTCCAGCGGCTCTGCGGAAAACGGCGGAAGCTTCCGTCCTCGAAGCGAACGAGCCTGTCGCTGGGCGGCGGCGAGCCGACCATCCAACCCAGAGTCACGGGGTCGGTTGCCTGGGCGTCCGCGAAGGCCACCGTGTCGGTAGCGGTTACCGTGGTCGCTGACATGGCCGCCTCGCTAATCCGGATGACCGCCGGAGAACTCGCGGTCAGCGCAAGCTGCCGCCGCTCGCCGTGTGGCAACCACGGTTGCCCTGCGATCCGCGTCGAGCGCCGCGGGCCGACGATCGTGGCCGCGCGGCCTCATTGGCGCAGACGCTGCCGTCGTGGCACGGCCGCATTCGCGGCCGGCATCCCCAGCTCGCGTCTCAGGCGCGGCGCGAGCAGCAGCACGAGCGCGCCGCCGCTGCCGATGATCGCCGCGTGCAGGAGCCAGAAGTCGGCTGCCGACAAGCGCTCGTACAAGCCGCCGAGCCGGCCGCTGATCAGGCTGCCGGCGAACATCGCGAGGAAGTAGACGCCCACCATCATCGCGTTGACCGCGGCCGGCGCCGCGCGCGAGTAAAGTGCGATCGCGGTCGGCGCGAAATAGATGTAGCCGGGACCGGACAGAAAATGGTAGGCGATCGCCCACGGCAGTGGCACGGCGTGGCCGGTGCGCACGACGAACTGGGCCATCGCGAGCCAGACCAGGGCGACGGCGAACAATAGGCAACCGATGCCCATCTTCGCCAAGTCGTCGGGCTCAGAGCCGCGGGCATCCTGCCAGTGCCAGAACCGCAGGAGCGGCGGGACCAGCACGATCACGGCCAGCGAGTCGATCGACTGCAACCACGGTACCGGCACTTTCCAGCCGGCCACGACGAGGTCCAGGTGGTCGCGGGCCCAGAGGTTGTAGGTGTTCCAGATTTGCGCCTGTGCGACCCAGAACGTCACGAGCAGCGGCAGCATCAGCACGAGGCAGGTGACGACTCGACGACCGCCGGCGTCGAGCGGCGGCGAAGCGGTTGTTGGGCGCGGCAGGTCAGCCGGCAGGTGCCGCCCGCCGGCGCTGTAGATCACGCAGCCGAGCAGCATGCCGAGGCCGGCAAAGCCGAAGCCGTAGTCCCAACCGAAAGCCGACGCAAGGCCTCCGGTGATGAGTGGCGCGACAAACGCGCCGGCGTTCAGCAGGCTGTAGTAGATCTGGAAACCCGATTCGCGCCGGTGATCGTCCTTCGTGTAGAGATCGCCGAGCTGCGAGATCAGATTGCCGCGCAACAGACCCGCGCCGAGCACGATCAGCAGCAGCGCCAGCAGGAAGGGCCGCTCGAAGGCCATGCAGAAGTGGCCCGCGGTCATCAGCAGGGCCCCGAGCAGCACGGCGCGCCGCCGGCCGAGCACCCGGTCGCCGAGTGCGCCGCCAACGATTGGCATCAAGTAGACGAAGCCGACGTACAACCCGAAGATCTGCGACGCCAACGCCTGGACCGACAGCGGGCCGGTCACGGACTCTATGACCGCGCGAAAGCGCGCAAACCCCGCGATATGCTCGATGTGCCCGGGAACCAGCAGCTGTTCCACCATGTACAGCACGAGCAGCGCCTGCATGCCGTGGAACGAGATCCGGTCCCACAGCTCGGTGCCACCGATCACCACAATCCCGCGCGGATGACCGAGGAACCGGGGCTCGGATGCCGGGGTGACGGCGTTCGGGGCTTCGAGGGCTGCCCCACGGGATGTCGTGACGATGCCGGCCTCCGCTGCTCGCGTTATGCGCCGAGCGCTGTCTTTGGAATTCTGTCGGGACGTATTGCGTACGGCGGCGCGGCCGCCCGCCGCCCGCTCGGCTCCGACCGAGCCCGCTGGATGCAAATGCAGGCGGCCGATGTATTGCGACCTGTGCGGGGCGCGCGGCCGCGCCGAGTTCCTCGAGACCTGCGACTAGACGCTAGCATACCTAAGTCCGCAAATGATCCCGACGGCGCCCAACTCAGGCTCTGCAGCGCCTCCAGTGGCTGCGAGCCAGAGATGCTCATCGCAACAAGACCAGCGCCGCGATCGCGCGCGAGCTTGCCGCCTGCATCTGAGATATCGCCCAGCAGGGCCCGACGGCGCGCGAGCCCAAACAGGGGAACCCCCGAAAGTTCTCCGCAGCCACCCGCGCGCTGATCGCCGACACTTGATCGAGGCAGCCTCGCGATGGACCGATGACATACAGTAACGAACCCGCGGCTATCAGCACGACCCATCGCAGCGACGTCCTCGCGCATCGGTTCGGCATCGGAATAAGCGCGTGCCACCAGACTCACACCGCAGCGCGGCACAACCCGCGCGTGCTTGCATGCGGGAACGATCTTAGAACTTCTGGCCGAACTTGAGCCCAACGGTGCGGGGCTGCGACGGGATGACGTACGGCTGCGTGCACACGCCGACCTTGCACTGCACGAAGCGGCTCAGCTCCGCCCGCTTGTCGGTCGCGTTGCTGACGAACAGCGTCCATGTCGTGCGGTCCTTGGCGATGCCGCCCGACAGGTCCAGCATGCCGTACGCCGGCTGCATGCCGATGACCGCCTGGTCCGCCGTCTTGAGCGCGGGGGCGGTCTCAGTCTGGTAGACGTACGCCGCCTGCAGGTTCCCATCCCAGTCGCCGACCGGCCAGCCGTAGCGCGCCACTGCATTGGTCTTGACCTTCGGCACGATCGGCAGGTTCGCGCCGGCCGGTGCCTTCGGCGCGTAGAACTCGCCCGGGACCGGATTGTTACTGGCGTCCAGTACCGGGCACGGGTTCGTCGTGATGGCCTGGCCCGCCGCATTGGTCTCGCCGCAGTAGTTCGACGTCAGGCGCGGATCCATCATCGTGATGTTCCACGACAGCACGAGGCCGCCGTCGACCGCCCACTCGAGCTCGGACTCGATGCCCTTGATGCGCGCGTCGCCGCCGTTGTCGATGATCGTGAAGCTGTTGGGGCCGAGGAACGAGAACTGGAAGTTATTCCAGTCCTCCCAGAACAGCGCGCCGTTCCAGCGCAGGTGGTGGTTGAGCCATTGCGTCTTCCAGCCGATCTCGTAGTTCTTCAGGTAGTCGGCCTGGTACGGGCCGATGTTGCCGCTACGGTTGATGCCGCCCGGGCGGAAGCCCTTCGAGTAGGTCGCGTACAGGAGCCTGTCGGGCGTCAACTTGTAGGTCAAGTTGACGCGCGGCACGCTGCCGGAGTCCTTGACCTCCTTGTCGAGGTTCGTGCAGGGGTCGGCACTGATCATGGGGCCCGCGAAGCATTTGGCCATGCCGGTGCCGTATCCGGCCAGCGTGTCGTAGTTGGCGGAAAAGCCGTAGAAGCCTTCGAGCGAGTTGTCGTACTTGAAGTACCGGAAGCCGCCGGTCAACGCCCACTGCTGGGTGATGTCCCACGTGACCTGGGCGAACGCCGCCTGGTCGCGGTCAACCCGCTGCTCGTCGGTGAGCCAGAGCGTGTTGTTCTGGCCCGGGACCGACAGGTAGTTCGCGAAGCCGTTCGCGTTGTTGATGAACGGATCGCTGAAGCCGTAGCCCGGCATGAAAAACTGCTGCCAGATGTCGTGCAGCTGGCGCTCCATGAACAGGCCGATCGTGCCCTTGACCGGCTCGTCCTGCGGCGTGCTGAGCCGCACCTCGTGACTCCACTTTTCGAAATAGCCCTTGAAGTAGAGCAGCTGCTGCGGGTCGATCGGCGCCCCGCCGGTCGGGTTCGACGTCGTCGAGTTGCCGCGCCAGTTGGCGCCCGATCCGTACAGGGTGTCGTAGAAGAACGAGTAGTCGCTGTAGTCGGCGATGGAGTGCGTGTCGCGCTTCATGTAGGCGCCCGCATAGACGAGGTCGAAGTCCGAGAACTTGCCCTCGACCGTCAGTGCGCTCTGCACCCAGGAGTCCTGCGAGTTCTCGGGACCGAAGTGCACGAGCGACAGGTCGCCGACCGCCGGGTCGTAGCCGAAGAAGCCGTCGGTGGTCATCGACTGACCCATCACCGTCGGCGTCACGGTCCAGTTGTCGCCGAGATTGATCTTCATCGCCGCGCGCGCGCCCTGCGTGTCGGCGGTGTTGTAGTCGTTCTGGGTGTAGCCGACGTTGCTAATCGAGCCCGCGCCGACCGGGCAGTTGGCATTCGAGGCTGTGGCGGTGGTGACGCCGGGATTGTTGGCCGCGCACCAGGTGGGGAAGTAGCGCTGGCCGTTGACGATGCCGGCCGCCAGGTTCGTGCCGGCGATGTTGCTGATGAATCCGGCCGCGTGCTCGTCCCAGGCGACGATGCGGATCGCCGCGATCGGCGACAGCGGCAGGTTGACGAAGCCCTCGGCGCTGTAGCCGACGCCACCGTGATAGACGTTGTTGAGCGACAGGTCGTAGCCGGCCGCAAATTTCGTCGGGTCCGGCTTGTTCGTGATGATGCGGATCGTGCCTGCCTCGGAGCTCGCCCCGTACAACGTGCCCTGCGGTCCCTCGAGGACCTCGACGCGGGCGATGTCGTAGACGTGGACGTCGACCGTGCCGTCGATGGTCGTCACCGGCTGTTCGTCGAGGTACATGCCGACGCTCGGCTGCGAGCCCGAATGGTTCTCGCTGGCACCGCTGACGACGCCGCGCATGTAGACGTGCGACGCGCCCGGCTGGCCGTTGCTGCCCTGCCCCTGGCCACGGCTGTAGGACACGCTGGGAAGGTACTTGACGTACTCGTCGAGGTTGCCGATGTTCAGCTCCTCGAGCTTCTCCGTGCCGAGCGCGACGATCGAGATCGGCACAGTCTGCATGTTCTCGGTGCGCTTCTGCGCGGTCACGACGACCTCCTCGAGGCCGGTCGAGCCCTCCACCTGCTGGGCCTGGGCCATCGGCACGGCCGCCAACACCGCCGAGATCGCCGAGGCGAGCGGCAGGAGCGCGAGCGCACGCTTCGCGCCCGCGGCATCGGCTGGTGGGACTGAACGCGATTGCACTAATTGTCGGTTGGGGTTCATCTTGTCGCTCCGGCGGCCCCGCCGGGGCGCGCGGCTGTTTAACGCGGAAAAAATAATGATAAGAGAGCCGGCCGCGCCCGCGTGTGATCTGCGTCTCTGCGTATCGCTTCCGTCCATGCACGACGATCCCTCAACGCAAATGCGTCGTAGTTGCACGTCGACATGTCACGGTGCCGGCGCTTTCTGATAGAAACGCCACCTCGCTCAACTCACGCAGCGAGCGGTCTTGACTGCGAACGGCGCTGACGCTCGACCAGGACTCGCGCTTAAACAGGCGTCCAAGCCTGACCAGGGCTCGAGAAGGAATCGCCGATGAGAACTTCGAGCTTGCTGTGTTCCCGGTTGGTCAAAGTTGGACGCCGGACGCTGCGCGATTCTCGACGCTGGTTAACAGGCTAGGACAAGATCCCGCCACGTGAGGATTTTGCAGCGAGCAGGAAAACCCACGAGCAGAACCGGAGAGGTTCAGCCGCCGGCCTGAGCAACGCGCAGGTGAACGCCGCGCCCAGCCTTGCTGCTAGCGGAAGGCGGGCGGCACGTCATACGGCGCTTCGGTTTCCCGACTGGCGTACAGACGATTGCGCGGCACAGGAGAGTTCCGACAGCTCAACGCTATATCGCTGAGAGTGCCGAGGCTCAGCCGGTCGTCCTGAGCATGGCGGACGCGCTCGTTCGGTAGCCCGAGCCAGTACTAAACCGCAATGGCCAGCACTTGCCGGCCGACCGAACGATGACAAGTGCCTGTTTTTCTTTGAATAAATGGTGGCTAGGGGGGGAATCGAACCCCCGACCCCGGGGTTATGAATCCCGTGCTCTAACCGTCTGAGCTACCTAGCCACGCGGGGCCGCCCGTGCGGCCGTCGAAAGGGACGCGAATTCTGTGCAGGCCGGCCGCGCTCGTCAAGGCGCACCGGCCAGCCTCAGTAGGTATTGAACCAGGCGAGCGTGCTGTTCGATATGTTGAGGCTATCGCCCAGCGTCACGAGCTTGGTCGGCGAGACGATGTAGATCACGAGGTCACTGCCGCCGAGTATCGTGCGCGACACCGCCGCAACCATGCGCCCGGTCGTCGGATCGAGTGCGTAGCTGCCGGTCAGGTTGCCGCCGATCGACCCGGCCTGGAACAGTAGCTGCGGCGCGAGCGTGATCGGCGAGGTGGCGCCGGCGTACATCGAGGCGCCCAGGTAGTAGGCGGTCGAGAAGTCGCTGAACGGCGGCCCGCCCGTCTGCGGATCGAGAATGCCGAAGTTGCCCATCGTGCTCGCGGGCTCGATCAGGTAGCCACCGCCCGCGCCGTCGGCGTACAGCACAAAGTTGCGAACCGCCGTGCCGCCGGAGGCGATCGCGAGCGTGCCCCGGCCGTTCGCCGTCACCGTGTACGCCTGGCCCGTGTAGATCTGGTTTACTTCCTGCGCGCCGCGATCGGCGGTGTCGAGCTCGACCGTGACGGTCCCGCCGGAAGCCGCCGACAGCCGCCCGGCGGTCATGGTCGAGGCCGGATAGCCGCCGACCTGCGTCGAGCCCCACATGCTCAGAATGGCCGGGTTGGCCAGTGCGGTCGCATCGAGCGTGCCGGCGCCGGTCTGGCGCGTCATGCGCCCGGCGATCCGCGGCGTGGAGGTCGATGAGTCGCTGGTCGCGACGAACACCGTGTTCTGGTCGACGACGTAAAAGGCGACCGGCAGCGTCTGCGCACCGATCGTCAACGTGGTCGTGCCGCGGCCGTTCGTGTCCGGCGCCGAGAGCGTGCCGGTCATCGCGGCGGCGATGGCGGGCGTCGCCGCGTTGCTGTCGACCGAGGCGTTCGAGATCACGCCATTCGCGTCGAGGCTCAGCCGTCCGACGATCACCAGTCGGTGATTGGCGCCGTCGTCACCGGCCACGCCGAACACCCAGTCGCCGGCGAGCGCCGCAGTGTTGAACGCCGCCGGGTTCTGCTGCAGGAACTGCCCGTCCTCGAGCAGGCCCGTGCCGTCGTCCTGCTCCATGTAGCCGCCCGCGAGCGCCGCGTTGGTCGCGAAGTCGAAGCCCTCGAAGTTGGCGACCGTCGATTCCATGTGCAGCTGGCCGCGGTTCTGGGTCACCGTCAGGCAGCTGCCGACCGTGATCGGATTGGCGGGCCAGGTACCGGTCGAGTCCTTGAGGTCGAAGATGCCGGTCAGGATGCCGGTGGTGTTGACGCTGAAGCTGCCGGCGCGGGTCACCGGCCGGTAGTTGGCAAAGCCGGTGAGCATGTAGGCGTACTGGCCCTGCAGCAGGCAGGCGGTCGGCGGGTTCACCGTCATGTTGACCGTGGTCGTGGCGGTCAGGCCAAGGGCGTCAGTCAGCGTGACCGTGAACGAGTACGTGCCGAGCGTGGTGGGGGTGCCGGTGATGGCGGTCGTCGCCGCGGTGCTGCCGTCGAACGCCAGCCCGGGCGGCAGCGCGCCCGCCGTAAGGCTCCAGACGTACGGCGCCGTGCCGCCGGCGGCACTGATGTAGGTCGTGTAGCCGACGTTCTGGTTGGCCGGGAACACCACCACCGGCAGGATCGCCGGCGTGCCGTTGACGGTGATGGTCACCGACGCGTACTTGGTGTTGTCGGCGACCGAGACCGCGGTGAGCGTGACGAAGGCGGCGCCGACGACGCCGCTGGGCGCCTGGTAGACGTAGGTGGAGTTCGTCTGGCTGGCGGGCGGCGGACTGGCGACGCCGCTGATCGTCCAAATCACGCCCTGGTTGTTCACGTCGCCGCTGACGGCCGCATCGATTTCGAGGGTGCTGCCCTCCTCGACGAGCGTCGTACCGCTGGGCGCGGTCAGCACCACGCCGACGTCGACGCCGACGGTGCTCGCCGTGCCGTGCCCGCCGCAGGCGGCGAGGGTCGCGAGCCACAGCAGCGCGGCGGCGCGGATTAACAGTGCGTTCTTCACAGGCATTCCTCGCATCGATCGTGGCCCGCGCGTGGCGCGGAGCGTAGTGCCCGAGCGTGTCAGACGTTGAACCGAAAGTGCATCACGTCGCCTTCGCGGACGAGGTAGTCCTTGCCCTCGAGGCGCATCTTGCCGGCCTCGCGCGCCCCGGCCTCGCCGCGGCACGCGATGTAGTCCTCGTAGCCGATGACCTCGGCGCGGATGAAGCCCCGCTCGAAGTCGGTATGGATGACGCCGGCCGCCTGCGGCGCGGTGCTGCCGGCGCGCGACCGTCCAGGCGCGGACCTCCTTCGGTCCCGACCGTGAAGTAGGTCTGCAGGCCGAGCAGGGCGTAGGCGGCGCGGATCACCCGGTTGAGACCCGGCTCATCGAGGCCGAGTTCCTTGAGGAACTCCGCCCGGTCGGCATCCTCGAGCTGCGCGATCTCGGCCTCGATCGCCGCGCACACCGGCCACGACCTGGGCGCCCTCGGCGGCGGCGAGCTTCTCGACCACCGTCGAGCAGCGGGTTGTCGTGGAAGCCGCCCTCGTTGACGTTGGCGACGTACAGCACCGGCTTCATCGTCAGCAGATGCAGCTCGCGCACGATCACGCGCTCCTGCTCGTCGAGCCGCCAGCGAGCGCGCCGGCCGCCCGTCGTTGAGCGCATCGCGTACCTTGCTGGATCACGTCGCGCGCGCGGATCGCATCCTTGTCCTGGGCCTTGGCGGCCTTCTCGGCCCGCTGCAGCCCCTTCTCCGCGGTGTCGAGGTCGGCGAGCGCGAGCTCGGTATTGATCATCTCGATGTCGTCGAGCGGGTTGACCCGGCCGGCGACGTGCACGATGTCGTCGTGCTCGAAGCAGCGCACGACGTGCGCGATCGCGTCGACCTCGCGGATGTGCGCCAGGAACTTGTTGCCGAGCCCCTCGCCCTGCGAGGCGCCGGCGACGATGCCGGCGATGTCGACGAACTCGACCGTCGTCGGCAGGATCTTCTCCGAGTGCGCGATCTGCCACAGCGCGTCCAGCCGCGGATCCGGCACCGGCACGACGCCGACGTTCGGGTCGATGGTGCAGAACGGATAGTTCTCGGCCGGGATCTGCGCGCGCGTCAGCGCGTTGAAGAGCGTCGATTTGCCGACGTTCGGCAGCCCGACGATGCCGCACTTGATCCCCACCGCGTACTCCCTAGGCCGCCGGCGCGCGCCGGTGCAGGCTGTTCATGACCTTCTCCGCGCCCTCGACCAGCAGCCGCGGGATCGCCTCGGCGCCGGCGGCGATCGCGTCCTCGAGCAGGACCTGCTCGGCGGCCGGCGCGCGCCTGAGCACGTAGTCGATGACCTCCTGGCGGTTCCCCGGGTGCCCGATGCCGAAGCGCAGCCGCCAGAAGCCGTCGCCGATCTGCGTGATCACGTCGCGCACACCGTTGTGGCCGCCCGGGCCGCCGCCGAGCTTCAGGCGCACGGCGCCCACCGGCAGGTCGAGTTCGTCGTGCGCCACCAGCGTCTCGTCCGGCGCGATCCGCAGGTACTCCGCCAGCGCCCGCACGGCAAGGCCGCTGCGGTTCATGTAGGTCGTCGGCTTGAGCAGCCACAGCTCGCGCCCGTCGATTGTGATGCGCCCGACCTCGCCGTGATAGCGCGCGTGCGGGCGCATGCTGCCGCCGACGGCCGCGGCCAGCCGGTCGACGCACCAGAAGCCCGCGTTGTGACGCGTCTCGGCGTGCTCCGGCCCCGGGTTGCCGAGGCCGACGATGAGCTTGAGTGACAGGCCCGCCATGCGGATCCCGCGTCAGCGCCGAAAACGACCGGGCCGCACCCGCGCAGGGGAGCGGCCCGGTGGCCGACGACGCCGGACGCGCTACTTCTTGGCGTCCTTCTTGGGCGCGTCCTTCTTCGGCTCTTCCTTCTTGGCCGCCTCGGCCGGCTTCTTGTCGCCGGCCGCCGCCGCCGCCGCCGCCGGCGCCGCGCCCGCCGCCGGCGCCGCCGCTGCCGCGCCTTCGGCCGCCGCCGCAACCGGCGTCTCGACCTCCTCGGCGCGCATCGCGTGGACCGCGACGATCGACGGATTCTTGCCGGCCTGGAGCTCGACCGACGTGACGCCCTCGGGCAGCTTGATGTCCGCGACGTGCAGCGACTGGTTGAGGTGCAGCCCGGAGACGTCGACTTCCAGGTACTCCGGCAGGTCCTTCGGCAGGCACTCGACGACGAGCTCGTTCCTCAGGTGCGACATCATCCCGCCCTCGGTCTTGACGCCCGGCGAGACCGCCTCGCCACTGAAGTGCAGCGGCACCGACAGACGGATCTTCTCGTTTTCGTAGACGCGCTGCAGATCGATGTGCACGACCTGGTTCTTCCACGGGTGCCGCTGCACGTCGCGCAGAATCGCCGTCTGGGTCTGGTCGCCAACCTTGAGCTGCATGATCGAGGAGTAGAACTTCTCGTTGTCCAGCGCCAGCTGCAGCTTGCTGTGATCGAGCGACAGCGCGCGTGGCTCGCGCTGGCCGCCGTAGAGGATCGCCGGAACACGTCCCGCGTGACGCAGGCGGCGGCTCGCACCCTTCCCCTGGTCATCGCGGAATTCCGCGATCAGTTCAAAAGAGGTCTTCATCGTCGTCTCCTTGCAGTAGAACCCGGAGCGGCCCGCGACCAAGTCCGTTCCGGATTCGTCGTCCCGCGGCACCGTGCCGCGGAATCAAAACTCAATCGATGTACAGCGAGCTGACCGACTCCTCGTCACGGATGCGCCGCATCGTCTCGGCGAGCAGCCCGGCGACCGACAGCTGGCGGATCTTTCCGCAGCCGCGCGCGGCGGTCCGTTCAGCGGGATCGTGTCGGTGACGACGAGCTCGTCGAGCACCGAGCTCGGCGATCCGCTCGACCGCCGCGCCCGACAGCACCGGGTGCGTGATGTACGCCACGACCCTCACCGCGCCCTCGTCCTTGAGCGCCTGCGCCGCCTGGCACAGCGTGCCGGCGGTATCGACCATGTCGTCGACCATCACGCAGCTCTTGCCCTCGACGTCGCCGATGATGTTCATCACCTTCGACTCGTTCGGCCGCGGACGGCGCTTGTCGATGATCGCGAGGTCGGCATCGTCGAGGCGCTTGGCGAGCGCCCGCGCGCGCACCACGCCGCCGACGTCCGGCGAGACCACGATCATGTTGTCGTACTTCTGCTTCCAGGCGTCGCCGAGCAGCACCGGCGAGGCGTAGACGTTGTCGACCGGGATGTCGAAGAAGCCCTGGATCTGGTCGGCGTGCAGGTCGATCGTCAGCACGCGGTTGACGCCCGGCGGTCGCGATCATGTTCGCGACCAGCTTGGCGGTGATCGCGACGCGCGTGGCGCGCGGCCGGCGATCCTGGCGTGCATAGCCGAAATACGGGATCACCGCGGTGATGCGGCCGGCGCTCGCGCGGCGGCAGGCGTCGGCCATCACCAGCAGTTCCATCAGGTGGTCGTTGGCCGGCGGGCAGGTCGGCTGGACGATGAACACGTCGCGGCCGCGCACGTTCTCCATCAGCTCGACCGTCGACCTCGCCGTCGCTGAAGCGGCCGACGTGCGCGCGGCCGAGCGGCAGCATCAGGTGACGGGCGATTTCCTGGGCGAGCGCCGGGTTCGCGTTGCCCGTGAACACTGCCATTTGCGACTCGGACACTGGCGCTCCCCGCTCCGTCGACGTCCTACCCACCACTCAAAGTGGCTGGGGCGGAAGGATTCGAACCTTCGCATGGCGGAATCAAAATCCGCTGCCGTACCACTTGGCTACGCCCCACCCGCAACCCTAGCGGCGAGCCGGCAGGTGCGCCGCGCCGCGCTCGGCCGCGAGCCGCGCGGCGAGCGGCGAGCGGTGCAGCCCCTCCGCCACAAATCCCGTCCAGCCGGCCGGAAGCCCGTCGAGCGCCGCCTGCGCCGCCGCGCGGTCCGCATACGCCGCGAACACGCTCGCACCCGACCCCGTCATCCGCGCCGCGCCCCGTGCGCCGAGCCACCCGAGCGCCGCGCGCACCGCCGGATGGCGTGCCGCGACGACGGGCTCCAGATCGTTGCGTCCCGGAAGCTCCGCCCCGGGCCCGCTTGGCAACGGGGAGCCGGGTATTGTGATGGCCTGAGAATTTCTTGTCAATTCAGGTGCCTGGAAGGCCTCGGCGGTCGAGACCGGCGCCCCGGGGAAGACGATCGCGAAGGCCCGCGGGGGCAGCGCCACGGGCTCGAGCCGCTCGCCGACGCCGCGCGCGACCGCGTTCTCGCCGCGGACGAACACCGGCACGTCGGCGCCGAGCTCGAGGCCGAGGGCGGCCAGCCGTTCGAGGTCGAAACCCAGCCCCCACAGCTCGTTCAGCGCCACCAGCGCCGTCGCGGCGTCGGAGCTGCCGCCGCCGAGCCCACCGCCGACCGGGATGCGCTTGACGAGGTCGATCTCGGCCCCGAGCTCGGGATCGCCAGCCCGGGCGCGCAGCAAGCGCGCGGCGCGGACGACGAGATCCTCCTCGGCCGGCACGCCGGCAGGCCCGCCGCTGCGCTCGATGACGCCGTCGCGGCGCACGCGGATCCTGAGCTCGTCGGCGAGGTCGATCAGCTGGAACAGCGTCTCGAGCTCGTGATAGCCGTCGGTGCGGCGACCGGTGACGTGCAGGAACAGGTTGAGCTTGGCCGGCGCGGGCCAGCAGTCGGCGCTCATGGGCCGTCGATCCGCCAGCGATCGACGACGACACGGATGCGGGTCGCGTCTCGGGTCAGCACCAGCCGTGCCGGCAGCGGCCCGGGCGCCCCGGCGACCGGCACGAACTCCGTGACCGCGACCTGCCAGCCGCCCTGGCGGAACCCGGCACCGGCGCCGTCCGCCGGCACGCCTGGCGCCGGTACGCCGCGCACCCAGTAGCGCAGCGGGTCGAGCGGCAGCGGGAAGCCGAGCCGTGCCTCAAGTTCCGGCTCCAGCGCTTCGAACGGCGCCAGGACCTCGACCGGCGGCGCCGTGCCCGACTCGATCACGATCCGCTGGTCGGTGCGGCTGATGCGCAGCGCGCCCGCGCCGAAGGGGCCGCGGACGCCAAGTTCGCCGTGCCCACCCGCCTCCTGCCAGTCGAAGCTCGCGCTGAAGCCCTCGTTGCCGGCCCGGACCGCGACGCGGCCGGTCGCGTGCCACGCGTCGAGCGCCGCGATCGCGGCGGACTCGGCCGCATCGGGCCCCTGCCCCGGCCCGGACGGCAGCGTCTGGCAGCCGGCCAGCAGGGCCAGCACCGTTGCTAGGACGGGGACCCGCGTCATGAGCGCGGGCCGCGGTTCCGCTCGAGCGCCTGCTTGATGTGCGGATCGCCAGGGTTGCGCGCGAGCGCTTCTTGCCAGGTGCGCTCGGCGCCGGAATGGTCGCCGAGCGTCCACTGGACTTCGCCGACGTGGGCGGCGATCTCTGGGTCCGGGTCCGCCGCGTAGGCCCGCTGCAGCCAGTCGAGCGCCTCGGCGCTGCGCCCGCGCCGGTGCAGGACCCACCCCAGGCTGTCCTTGATGGCGGGGCTGTCCGGCCGGTCGGCGAGCGCGGCCCGGATCCGCCGCTCGGCCTCGGCGAGGTCGCGGCCGTGGTCGGCAAGCGTGAAGCCGAGCGCGTTCTGCGCGGTCGGATCGAGCGGCCGCTCGCGCGCGATGGCGCGCAGCTCGCCGAGGGCCGCATCGACGGAGCCCGACTGCTCGAGGACGACCGCGCGCGCGTAGCGCAGCTCGGCCCGATCCGGGTAGGCGGCCGAGGCGCGCGCCAGCAGCTGCAGGGCCTGCGGCGCGCGGCCGAACTCGGCCAGGATCTGGGCGCGGCCGGCGGTCAGCTCGACGCGGTAGTCGGGCGCGGCCGTGACGAACTGGTCGAGCAGGCGTGCCGCGGCCGACGCGTCGCCGTGCTCGAGGGCGAGGTGATAGGCGCGCAGCTGCGCGGCGCTCGCCCGCGGGCCGGAGGTGACGCGCGCGTACAGCCGCTGCGCCCGCTCCCGCTCGCCGCGCCGGTCCGCGACGACCGCGAGGCCAAAGAATGCACGATCGGAGTTACGGCCGGTGGCCAGCATCTCGGTATAGCGGTTGGCCGCCTCGTCCCAGCGGCGCGCCTCGACGTCGAGCCCGGCCAGCCCCTCCAACGCCTCGGCCCGGACCGCGGACGAGCGGGCCAGGTCCGCGAAGTACGGCTGCGCCTCGGCGCCGCGGTCGCAGGCGCTCAGCAGCCACGCGTACACGAGCCGGTCGGAATCCGTGGACTCGGCCGCGAGCGCGCTCGCTTCCTTGAGCCCGTTGTCGCAGTCGCCGCCGGCGATCCGGGCACGCGCCCGCAGCCAGCGCGCCTCGCGCCAGTCCGGCCGCAGCGCGATCGCCCGACCGATCGCGGCGAGCGCCGCCGGCGAGTCGCTGGCGGAGAGCGCAAGCGAGGCTGCCGCGTACTCGGCCTCCGGCACCGTGGCGTAGCGGTCGGCCAGGTGGCCGATGGTACGGGCGACCCCGGTATCGTTCCTGAGCGCTGCCAGCGACTCGCCGAGCGCGGTGAAGGCTTCGGCCGGCGAGTCGTAGGCGGTCTTGATGAGTTCCGCGAGCGCGGCCTCGGCGGCGACCCGGTCGTCGAGCTCGAGCAGGCCGACGACCAGGAAGCGCCGCGGCGCCTCGCTCTTCGGGTCGCGCCCGAGCCACTCGCGGGCCGTGCGCACCAGCTCGCGCTCCTGGGCGTTGTCGAAGGCGACCCGGGCGGCGCGCTCGGCGATCGCCGCGTCGCCGCTGGCCGCGGCGGCGCGGCGATACTCGCTGGCGGCGAGCGCATACTCACCGCGCTCGAGGGCCACCTCGGCGATCAGCATCCGCTCGCCGGCCGGAGTCGGGCCCAGAGCGGCGCAACCGGCGAGCAGCGCCGCAAGTCCGGCGAGCGCCGCCGAGACGGATCTGGAAACCACGTGCACCATGCGTTCACTATATCCCAAGGACCCGGCCCGCCCGCCCTCGCCGCCGTAACGCTTGCCCTGCCCTGCCCGCGTACCTGACAATCCCGCGCCACCCGACCCCCTCAGGCTCCGCATGCCCCTCGTCGTCGTCGGGATCAACCATCGCACCGCACCCCTCGAGGTGCGTGAGAAGGTGGTCTTCGACCCCAGCCACCTGTCAGACGCACTGCGGGCGCTCGCCACCGGCGGCGCCCGCGAGAACGTGATCGTCTCGACCTGCAACCGCACCGAGCTCTACTGCGTCACGGACTCCCCGGCCGAGCTCGGTCGTTGGCTCGAGAGCTATCACAGCGTCGGCTACGAGCTCAAAGACTGCCTGTACGAGCACCACGATGCGACTGCGATCGAGCACGCCTTCGCGGTCGCCTCGGGCCTCGACTCGATGGTGCTCGGCGAGCCGCAGATCCTCGGCCAGCTGAAGGACGCCTACCGCGCCGCCCAGCAGGCCGGCACCGTCGGGCCGCTGCTCAACCGGCTGTTTCAGTCGACCTTCTCGGTCGCCAAGCGGGTGCGCACCGAGACGCGGATCGGCGCCAATGCCGTATCGGTCGCCTACGCGGCCGTCAGCCTCGCGCGGCAGATCTTCGCCGGCTTCACCCAGCACACCGCGCTGCTCGTCGGCGCCGGCGAGACGATCGCGCTCGCCGCGCGGCACCTGCACTCGCAGGGCCTCAAGCGCATGATCATCGCCAACCGCAGCCTCGACCGGGCGCAGCTGCTGGCCGCCGAGTTCAACGCCTCGGCGATCACGCTCGACGCGCTGCCCAACCACCTCGCCGAGGCCGACATCGTCGTCAGCTCGACTGCCAGCCCGACGGTGGTGATCACCGCCGCGGACGTCGAGGCGGCGCTCAGCGCCCGCCGCCGCCGGCCGATGTTCATGGTCGACATCGCCGTGCCGCGCGACATCGATCCGGAGGTCGCCGACTTCGAGGACGTCTACCTCTACACGATCGACGACCTGCAGGGTTTCGTCACCCAGAACCTCAAGGCGCGCGAGGACGAGGCGCGCGAGGCGCGCATCCTGATCGAGGAGGAGGTGGCGCGCTTCATGAGCGGGCTGCGCGGCCAGCACGCGGTGCCGACCATCCGCGAGCTGCGCACCACGGCCGAGCAGGTGCGCGCGCAGACCCTCGAGCAGGCCCGCAGGCTGATGGCCTCCGGCCGCAGCGCCGAGGACGCGCTCGCCTATCTCGCCGACACGCTGACGCACCGGCTGATCCACTCGCCGACCCACGAGCTGCGCCACGCCGGCGAGGCCGGCGACGAGGCGCTCGTGTCGGCGGCGCGCCGCCTGTTCCATCTCGACGCGGATTCGGAATGAGGGACTCGATCCGCCGGCGCCTCGAGCGGCTCGCCGAGCGCTACGAGGAGGTCGGGCGCATGCTGTCGGACCCGGCGCTGCAGGGTCGCAGCGACCGCTTCCGCGAACTGTCGATGGAATACTCGCGCCTCGAGCCGGTGACGCAGCGCTTTCGCGCCTACGTCGCGCTCGAGCACGAGGCCCGCGCCGCCGAAGAGCTCGCCGCCGACGCCGACCCCGAGATGCGCACCATGGCCGCCGCCGAGCAGCGCTCGCTCGCCGGCCAGCTCGCCGCCGCCGAGGCCGAGCTGCAGCGGCTGCTGATCCCCAAGGATCCACACGACGACGGCAACATCTTCCTCGAGATCCGCGCCGGCGCCGGCGGCGACGAGGCGGCGATCTTCGCCGGCGACCTGTTTCGCATGTACTCGCGCTACGCCGACGCGCAGCGCTGGAAGGTCGAGGTGCTGTCCGAGAGCCGCGGCGAGCACGGCGGTTACCGCGAGGTCATCTGCCGCATCGTCGGCCAGGGCGCCTACTCGCGCCTCAAGTTCGAGTCGGGCACGCACCGCGTGCAGCGGGTGCCCGCCACCGAGGCGCAGGGCCGGATCCACACCTCGACCTGCACGGTGGCGATCCTGCCCGAGCTCGCCGAGGTCGAGGACGTGCCGATCGCCGACGCCGACCTCCGGGTCGACACCTACCGCTCCTCGGGCGCCGGCGGCCAGCACGTCAACAAGACCGACTCGGCGGTGCGCCTCACCCACCTGCCGACCGGCATCGTCGTCGAGTGCCAGGACGAGCGCTCGCAGCACAAGAACCGGTCGCGGGCGATGTCGCTGCTGAAGGCGAAGCTGCTGCAGGCCGAGCGCGACAAGCAGGCCTCGGCGCAGGCAGCGAGCCGCCGGCTGCAGGTCGGCACCGGCGACCGCTCGGAGCGGATCCGCACCTACAACTTCCCGCAGGGCCGGCTCACCGACCACCGCATCGAACTGACGCTGTACAAGCTCGAGGACATCGTCAACGGCGACCTCGACGAGGTCATCGGGCCGCTGGCACGCGAGTTCGAGGCCGAGCAGCTCGCGGAACTCGAATGATCGGCGCGGCGCTCGCCCGCGCCACGCGCGAGCTCGCGGCCACGTCCGCCTCGCCGCGACTCGACGCCGAGCTGCTGCTCGCGCACGTGCTCGGCCTCGAACGCGGCCGGCTGGCGGCGCTCGGCGAGCGCGCCCTCGCCGCGCCCGCGGCCGCCGCCTTCGCCGCGCTGCTCGCCCGCCGCGCCGGCGGCGAGCCGGTGGCCTACCTGCTCGGCCGGCGCGAGTTCTGGACGCTGGCGCTCGAGGTGGGTCCTGGCGTGCTCGTGCCGCGCCCGGACACCGAGCTGATCGTCGAGATTGCGCTCGAGCGCCTCGCCGCGCGCCCGGCGCCGGCGGTCCTCGACCTCGGCGCCGGCAGCGGCGCGATTGGACTGGCGATCGCCGCCGAGCGCGCGGATGCGCGGGTCGACCTGGTCGAAGCGAGCGCGGCGGCGCTCGCCTTCGCGGAGCGCAACCGCGCGCGACTTGGGCTTGGCAATGCGCGGCTGCTGCGCGGCGACTGGTTCGCGGCGGTGGCCGGGCAACGCTACGACCTCGTCGCCTCGAACCCGCCGTACCTGGCTGCCGACGACCCGCACCTCGACGCCGCGGAGCTGCGCCACGAGCCGGCGGCGGCGCTGGTCGCCGGGCCGTCCGGACTCGAGGCGCTGGCCGCGATCGCGGCGGGCGCCGCCGCCCACCTCGCCGCGGGCGGGGTCGTGGTGCTCGAGCATGGCGCGACGCAGGGCGCCGCGGTGCGCGACCTGCTCGGCCGGGCCGGCTTCGAGGCGGTCGCGACCCGTCGCGACCTCGCCGGCCACGAGCGCGCGACGGCGGGCACGCGGCGCGACTAGAATCGGCGCGCGGCGGCCCGCTTTCCCGCCCGGAGAATCCCCCGTGCTCAAGTTCCAGACCTCGCTCGGCAGCTTCCTCGTCGAGCTTGCCACCGACGACGCACCGATCACCTGCCAGAACTTCCTCGATTACGTCGCGTCCGGCCACTTCGACGGCACGGTGTTCCACCGCGTGATCCCGGGATTCGTGATCCAGGGCGGCGGACTGACGGCCGACCTGCAGCAGAAGAAGACCCGCGCGCCGATCAAGAACGAGGCGTCCAACGGCCTGAAGAACCGTCGCGGCAGCCTGTCGATGGCGCGCACCAACGACCCGAACAGCGCGACCTCGCAGTTCTTCGTCAACCTCAAGGACAATGCGTCGCTCGACGCCGGCCGCGGCAGCGCCGGCTACGCGGTGTTCGCGCACGTGACCGAGGGCATGGACGTGGTCGACAAGATCGCCGCCGTCGACACCGGCACCCGCGGCCATCACGAGGACGTCCCGGTCGAGCCGGTCGTGATCGAGTCGATCACCGTCGTCGAGAGCTGATCGCCCGCCGATGGCCTCGCAGGGGGGACTGCTGAGGCGCCTGGTGAAGGTGCTGCTGTGGCTCATCGGCGGCTTCATCGGCAGCTCCGCGCTCGTGGTGCTGCTGCTGCGCTGGGTGCCGCCGCCGGCCACTGCGTTCATGCTCAACGGCTACCTGCAGGCGCGGCTCGCGCACGACACGAGCTGGCACCTCGACTACCGCTGGACGCCCTACGAGCGCATCTCGCGGCACGTCAAGCTCGCGGTGATCGCCTCGGAGGACCAGAAGTTCGCCTTCCACCCGGGCTTCGACTTCGAGGCGATCGACGCCGCGATCAAGGAGCGCGAGCGGGGCAAGAAACTCAGGGGCGCGAGCACGATCACCCAGCAAGTCGCCAAGAACCTGTTCCTGTGGCCGGGCCCGAGCTTCGTGCGCAAGGGGCTCGAGGCCTACCTGACGATGGTGATCGAGCTCCTCTGGCCCAAGCAGCGCATCCTCGAGGTCTACCTCAACGTCGCCCAGTTCGGCAACGGCATCTACGGCGTCGGTGCCGCCGCACCCCGGTTCTTCCGCACCGATGCGGCGCACATCAGCCAGCCACAGGGGGCGCTGCTTGCGGCGGTGCTGCCCAACCCGATCAAGCTGCGGGTCGACCGCCCGAGCGCCTACATGTACCGCCGCCAGCAGTGGATCATCGAGCAGATGAACGCGCTCGGCGGCGCCGACTACATCCGCGAGGTCGAGGGCACGGCGCGCTGACC
Organism: uncultured Pseudomonadota bacterium; assembly: GCA_963727685.1. Classification (GTDB taxonomy): domain Bacteria; phylum Pseudomonadota; class Gammaproteobacteria; order Steroidobacterales; family Steroidobacteraceae; genus CAIKZZ01. Next base: position 43,769 of record CAVSGY010000007.1, on the reverse strand, counting down.
GCGCCGCGCCGTTGCGGCCGCTAACCGGTCAGGCGGAACACGACGCGCACCGACCGCAACGCGGCGTCGTCCAGCCGCGGCGAGCCGCTCGATCCGGCGAGCTCGACTTGCTGCGCGTGGGCGTCGATGCCGACCAGCACCCGTACGAGCACCATGCCCTCCGCGCCGAGACGACGCGCGGCCGCCGGGTACGGGGGCTCTTCCGAGCGCAGCTCGCGCGCGACGCTGTTCACGGCCGGACCGGCGAGCGGCTCTACGATGTCGGGCGGCTGCAGCGTGACCTCGCCGGCCCCCGTCACCGTTGGCGGCGTCGGCACCACGACGTCGGTCGGCTTCTGCGTCGAGATCGTCAACTGGTGCTCGGAGTCGTCCATCGAGCGTCGAACGGGCGGCTGCGGCTGCTAGCGCGCGTCGACCGCGGGTGGCGGCAATGTCAGCACGATGTCCGGGAACTGCACCGCGAGTCCGGTGATCAGCATCGCCACCGGCGGGACGTGCAGGGCGATGACGGTGGCGGCGGCGGTGCCACGGCGGCCGAGCGGGCACGGGGAACGAGGAGGCGCCGATCGCTGACGGCGTGACGGTCCTCCGGTTCGGCCACTGAACACGCAAGGCACGATGTCCGCGTACCGAGCCAAGGCACGTAGCCGACGGCGGCACAAGGACGGGGTCACGGGTACCGGCGCGGGGCCGCGCTGCACGGAAATTGGCCCACGGGGGCCCGCTGCCGGGACCGGCGCGGCTACTGCAGGGCGCGCGGGCCGCTGACGGCGCCGCCGTCGGTGAACAGCCCGGCGACGTCGACCGCGTCGTACTGCCAGGCGCGGTTGCAGAACTCGCAGCGCACCTCGACCGCGCCGCGCTCGGCGAGGATGTCGCGGACCTCGGCCTCGCCGAGCGAGCGCAGGATGCCGTCGACTCGCTCGCGCGAGCAGGTGCACTGGAAGAACACCGGCCCGGGCTCGAACAGGCGCACGTCCTCCTCGTGGAACAGCCGGCGCAGCAGCTCGCCGCCCGGCAGGCCGGCGAGTTCCTCGGGCGTCAGCGTGGCGGCGAGGTGCAGCACGCGGTTCCAGTCTTCGTCGCCGGCCGCCGCCGAATGCTCCAGCTCCTCGGCCGAGGCGCTCGCGCCGCTCGGCAGGCGCTGCAGCAGCAGGCCCGCGGCCCGCTCCGGCGTCGCCGCCAGCCACAGCCGCGTCGGCAGCTGCTCGGAGCGCGCGAAATAGGCCTCGAAGCAGTCGGCGAGCCGGCTGCCGGCGAGCGGCACGATGCCCTGGTAGCGCGAATTGCGGTCGGCGTTCTCGACGCGTGACCGTCAGCTGCCCGCCGCCGGAGAGCGTCTCGCAGGCTCGGCTGCGCCGGCAGCGCGCCACGCCAGCGCGCGACGCCGCGCACCGCCATGCGGTGCGTCGCCTGCACGACCAGCAGGTGCATCGGGCCCGGCCCCTGCATCTGCAGCGTCAGCAGGCCGTCGAACTTGAGGGTCGCGGCGAGCAGCATCGTCGCCGCCACCGCCTCGCCGAGCGTGTCGCGCACGACCGCCGGGTAGGCCTGGTGCTCGATCAGCGCGCGCCACGAGGCATCGAGGTGCACGACGTAGCCGCGCACCGGGAAGCGCTCGAAGATGAACCGCCGCAGGGTATCGCCGTCGCGCAACGCGCTAGGGACCGGCCGAGCTTCTTCTTCAGCAGCTCGTTGAGCTGCGCCGGATTGGCCTTGCCCTGGGTCGCCTTCATCGACCTGGCCGACGAAGAAGCCGAACAGCTTGTCCTTGCCGGAGCGGTACTCGGCGAGCTGCTTGGGGTTCGCGGCCATGACCGCGTCGATCGCCGCCTCGATCGCGCTCGTGTCGGTGATCTGCTGGAGGCCCTTGGCCGCGATGACGGCGTCGGCCTCGGCGCCGTCGGCCCACATGAGCCTCGAACACCTCCTTGGCGATCTTGCCGGAGATGGTCTCGTCCGCGATCCGGCGCAGCAGCCCCGCGAGCGCCGCGCGCCGGCACGCGCGCGGCGGCGATTTCGAGGCCGTCGCGGTTGAGCGAACGCCGAGAAGTCGCCCATGACCCAGTTGGCGGCGAGCTTGGCGGATGTCGCCGCGCCGCCGACCTCGCGCACCACCGCCTCGTAGTAAGTCGGCCAGCTCGCGGCTCGCGGTCAGCACGCCGGCGTCGTAGGCCGACAGGCCGTAGTGCAGCGCGAAGCGCGCCGCCTTCTCGTCCGGCAGCTCCGGCAGCGTCGCGCGCACCGCCGCGATGAAGTCGGCGCTCGATCACCAGCGGCAGCAGGTCCGGGTCCGGGAAGTAGCGGTAGTCGTTCGCCTCTTCCTTGGAGCGCATCGAGCGCGTCTCGTCCTTGTCGGAGTCGTACAGGCGCGTCTCCTGGACGACGCTGCCGCCGCCCTCGAGCACGTCGATCTGGCGCTCGACCTCGTAGTTGATCGCCTTCTCGACGAAGCGGAACGAGTTGACGTTCTTGATCTCGGCAGCGCGTGCCGAACTTCGGTCTGCGCCGCGCGCGCCGCACCGAGACGTTGGCGTCGCAGCGGAACGAGCCCTCCTGCATGTTGCCGTCGCAGATCTCGAGGTAGCGCACCAGCGTGTGCACCTTCTTCATGTAGGCGACCGCCTCCTTCGCCGAGCGCAGGTCCGGCTCGGAGACGATCTCGAGCAGCGGCGTGCCGGCGCGGTTCAGGTCGATGCCGCTGGCGTTCGCGAGCCCCTCGTGCAGCGACTTGCCGGCATCCTCCTCGAGGTGCGCGCGCGTGATGCCGATGGTCTTCTTGCTGCCGTCCTCGAGCATGATCTCGAGCGAGCCGTCCTCGACGACCGGCCGCTCGTACTGGCTGATCTGGTAGCCCTTCGGCAGGTCGGGGTAGAAGTAGTTCTTGCGCGCGAAGATCGAGCGCGGCGCGATCGTGGCGCCGGTCGCGAGGCCGAACTTGACCGCCATGCGCACCGCCTCGCCGTTCAGCACCGGCAGCACGCCCGGGTAGCCGAGGTCGACGAGGTTGGCCTGGCGTGTTGGGCGCCGCGCCGTAGGCGGTCGGCGACGCCGGAGAAGATCTTCGAGCGGGTCGCGAGCTGGGCGTGGATCTCGAGGCCGATGACGACCTCCCAGCCTTCGCGGACGGCAGCCTGGTTCATGCAGCGGACCTCAGCCGTACGCCGCCGGCAGCCGGCGGTGGCAGTCGGTCTCGCGCTGGTAGGCATGCGCCGCAGCGAGCAGCCGGCTCTCGCCGAAGTGCGGCCCGATCAGCTGCAGGCCCACCGGCAGCCCGTCGACGAAGCCGCAGGGGATCGACATCGCCGGCAGCGCCGGCGAGGTTCGCGCCGATCGTGTAGATGTCGTTCAGGTACATCGTGATCGGATCGTCCGATCTTGGCGCCGATGCCGAACGCCGGCGTCGGCGTGGTCGGGCCGACGCAGCATGTCGACCTCGGCGAAGGCGCGCGTGAAATCGGCGGTGATCAGGCTGCGGACCTTCTGCGCCTTGAGGTAGTAGGCGTCGTAGTAGCCGGCCGACAGCACGTAGGTGCCGGTCATGATGCGGCGCTTGACCTCGGCGCCGAAGCCCTCGCCGCGCGAGCGCTTGTACAGGTCCATGCAGGTCGCGCGGCGTTCTCGCAGCGGTGGCCGAAGCGCACGCCGTCGAAGCGCGACAGGTTCGAGGAGCACTCGGCCGGCGCGACCACGTAGTAGGTCGGCACCGACAGCGGCAGGTTCGGGCAGCTGACCTCGACGACGTCGGCGCCGAGCGCTGCGCAGCTGCGCGATCGAGCGCCTCGACGCAGCGCGCCGGTCGCTCGGACTCGAGGCCCGTGCGCGAAGAACTCCTTGAGCACGCCGATCCGCAGGCCCGTGAGCGGCGCGCCGAGCTCGGCGGCGTAGTCCGGCACCGGCGCGTCGACGCGAGGTCGAGTCGCGCGGTCGAAGCCGGCCATCGCGCCGCAGCAGCAGCGCCGCAGTCCTCGGCCGACGGCGCCAGGACGCCGGCCTGGTCGAGGCTCGAGGCGAAGGCGATCATCCCGTAGCGCGACACCCGGCCGTAGGTCGGCTTGATGCCGGTGATGCCGACCAGCGCCGCCGGCTGGCGGATCGAGCCGCCGGTGTCGGTCGCCGGTGGCCGCCGGCGCGAGCCGCGCGGCCACCGCGGCCGCCGAGCCGCCCGAGGAGCCGCCCGGCACCTTGCTAGGGTCCCAGGGGTTCTTGACCGGCCCGTAGTAGCTGGTCTCGTTCGACGAGCCCATCGCGAACTCGTCCATGTTGGTCTTGCCGAGCATGCACCGTGCCCGCGGCCGCCAGCCGCGTCGACGACCGTCGCGTCGTAGGGGGCGACGAAGTTGTCGAGCATCCGCGAGCCGCAGCTCGTGCGTGACGCCGTCGGTGCAGAAAATGTCCTTGTGGGCGATCGGCACGCCGGTGCAGCGCGCCGGCGGTGCCGGCCGCCCGGGTCGCGTCGGCCGCGCGCCGCGTCGGCCAGGGCGCGCTCGGCGGTCACGGTCAGGAAGGCGTTCAGGGCCGGGTTCGCGGCGCGCGATCCGCGCCAGGAAGTGCCGGGTCGAGCTCGACGGCCGAGAACTCGCGTCGCCCGCAGCCCCGCCGCAAGCTCGGCGAGCGCTGCGGGTGTGCAGGCTCACTCGATCACCCTCGGCACGACGTACAGCGCCGCCCTCGACCTGCGGCGCGTTGGCCTGGTACTTCTCGTGGTGGTCGGTCTCGGTGACCACGTCCGGCCGCAGCCGCTGCACCTCGCCGTCCAGCGGGTGCGCCATCGGCTCGACGCTGCCGGTCTGGGCGCGCATCGAGCTGCTCGACGAACGACAGGATCTTGACAGGCTGTCGACGTAGACCGGCAGTTCGCCTTCGGTGATCTCAAGGCGCGCGAGGTGGGCGATTCCCTCGACGTCTCTGCGGGTCAGGCTCATGGCTGGCTGAGCGTCGCGAGTGCGCTGCAAAATTTGCCTTATCAATCATACACGTCGCCTTGTGAATGTCGTGCTCGTTGTTAGATTAGCGAATCGCCGCCGCGGCCTTATGTTGGCCCCGTCCGGCACTGTTGCCCATTGTCTGCCCACCGACCGAGAACCCATGTTCAAACGCCTTCGCGGCTATTTCTCCAACGACCTCTCGATCGACCTCGGCACCGCCAACACGCTGATCTACGTGCGCGGCAAGGGCATCGTGCTCAACGAGCCCTCGGTCGTCGCCGTGCAGGACGAGCCGACGCGCGGCGGCAAGATCATCGTCGCGGTCGGCGCCGAGGCCAAGAACATGCTCGGCCGCACGCCGGGCCACATCACCGCGGTGCGGCCGATGAAGGACGGCGTGATCGCCGACTTCACCTACACCGAGAAGATGCTGCAGTACTTCATCAACAAGGTGCACGGCAACCGCTTCCTGCAGCCCGAGCCCGCGCGTGCTGGTGTGCGTGCCCTTCGGCTCGACGCAGGTCGAGCGGCGCGCGATCAAGGAATCGGCCGAGGGCGCCGGCGCGCGCAGCGTCGACATCGTCGACGAGCCGATGGCCGCGGCGGTCGGCGCCGGCCTGCCGGTGCAGGAGGCGCGCGGCTCGATGGTGCTCGACATCGGCGGCGGCACCTCCGAGGTCGCCGTCATCTCGCTGAACGGCATCGTCTACGCGGCCTCGGCGCGCATCGGCGGCGACCGCTTCGACGACGCGATCATCAACTACGTGCGCCGCAACTACGGCATCCTGATCGGCGAGGCCACCGCCGAGCGCATCAAGATCGAGATCGGCTCGGCCTACCCCGGCCAGCAGGTGCGCGAGATGTCGGTCAAGGGCCGCAACCTCTCCGAGGGCGTGCCGCGCAGCTTCACGCTGAACTCCAACGAGATCCTCGAGGCGCTGCAGGAGCCGCTGCAGGGCATCGTCGGCGCCGTCAAGCAGGCGCTCGAGCAGACGCCGCCGGAACTCGGCGCCGACGTCGCCGAGCGCGGCATCGTGCTCACGGGCGGCGGCGCGCTGCTGCAGCGACATCGACAAGCTGCTCATGGAAGAGACCGGGCTGCCGGTCGTCATCGCCGAGGATCCGCTGACCTGCGTCGCCCGCGGCGGCGGCCGCATCCTCGAGCTGTCCGAAGAGCACCCCGGCGCCTTCGGCCTGCAATGATCCTGTGATCGGAGTATCCGGTTGCCGGCCCTGAGAGAGCCCGGTGCCCGCTATGCTCCGCCGCGCGTCTCGACGCTCGGCCTGCGGGCGCTGGTGCTGATCGCGCTGTCGATCGGCCTGATGGTGGCCGATCACCGCCAGCAAGGACTCGCGCTGATCCGCTCGGGGCTGTCGGCGGCGGCCTGGCCGCTGCAGATGCTGGTGCACTCGCCGGTCGCGGCGTGGGACTGGCTGAGCGCCTCGCTGCGCACGCACCGCGAGCTGCTGGCCGACAACGCCGCGCTCCAGGACGCGGCGCGCGAGAACGACCTCAAGCTGCTGCGCCTCGAGGCGATCGAGCAGGAGAACCAGCGGCTGCGCGCGCTCGTCAACGCGGCGCCGCGCGACGCCGAGCGCGTCCAGGCCGCCGACGGTGCTGCGCGTCGACCTCGACCGCCTGCGCCACCGCGTGCTGATCGATCGCGGCTCGCGCGACGGCGTTACGCGCGGCCAGGCGATCATCGACGCCCACGGCATGTTCGGCCAGACGATCAACGTCGGGCCGCTGGCGGCCGAGGTGATCCTGCTGTCGGATCCCGAGCCACGCGGTGCCGGTGCAGGTCGAGCGCAACGGCCTGCGGACGATCGCGGTCGGCACCGGCGACGCGAGCCGGCTGACGCTGCCGTACCTGCCGCGCAACGCCGACGTGCAGGTCGACGACCTGCTGGTCTCGTCGGGCCTCGGCGGCGTGTTCCCCGCCGGCTCCCGGTGGCGCGCGTCGTCGACGTGCGGCGCGACCCGAGCCAGCCGCTCGCGATCGTGACGCGCCGAGCCGGCGGCGGCGCTCGACCGCGACCGCGAGGTGCTGCTGCTGTGGTCGAGCCCGCGCGTGCCGCTGCCGGCCGCCGAGCCCCCGCCGCCGGCGGCGACCCGCGAGTCGCGCGCCAAGCCGCCGCACCCGGCGGCCTCGCCGTGATGCACGAACGTCGCAGCCCGCGCGCTGACGCTGCTCACGGTGGCGCTGGTCGGCGCTGCGTGCTGTCGGCGCGTGCCGCTGCCGCACGTCCTCGACCTGCTGCGCCCCGACTTCCTGCTGCTGACGGTGATCTGGTTCGCGCTGATGATGCCGCGCGCCGGCGGCCTGGCGTTCGCCTGGGCCGCCGGGCTCGCGCTCGACGCCTTCCACGGCATCGTGCTCGGCGAGAACGCGCTCGCCTTCGTCGTCGTCGCCTTCATCGTCCACCACTTCCACCTGCGCATGCGCATGTACACGCTGTCGCAGCAGTCGCTGGTGGTGATGGCGCTGCTGGCGCTGTACCAGTTCCTGCTGTTCTGGATCGACGGCGTCGCCGGCCATCCGGTCACCGCCTGGGCCCGCTGGCTGCCGGTCGCCACCGGCGCGCTGCTGTGGCCGGTGCTGACCGGGCTGATGGGCCGCATGATGATGCGCGGCTGACGCGCATGCGTCGCTCGGTCCGCATCAAGGATCACTGGTCGGAGCAGCGGCTGTACATCGGCCGCATCCTGTTCGCAGCCGCCGCCGCGACGCTGCTGATGCTGGTGGTCGGCGGCCGGCTGTTCCTGCTGCAGGTGCGTCAAGCACGACTACTACGTCGACCTGTCGCAGGGCAACCGCGTGCGCCTCGAGCCGCTGCCGCCAGACCGCGGCCTGCTGTACGACCGCCACGGCACGGTCATCGCCGAGAACACGCCGGCCTACACGCTGGAGCTGACGCCGGAGCAGGTCGCGGACGTCCCCGACACGCTGCGCCGGCTGGCGGCGATCGGCCTGCTCGAGCAGGACCAGGTGCCGGCGCTCGACCGCCTGATCCGCTCCGGCCGCAAGTTCGAGGCCGTGCCGCTGCGCCTGTCGCTGTCGGATACCGACATCGCGACCTTCGCGGTCCGCCAGTTCGAGTTCCCCGGCGTCGAGATCCAGACCCGCCTCGCCCGCTGGTACCCGTACGGCGAGGCCGGCGTGCACGCGCTCGGCTACGTGGCGGCAATCTCCGAGGAGGACCTCAAGCACATCGACCGCGACCAGTACGCCGGCTCCTCGGTGATCGGCAAGATCGGCCTCGAGGGCACCTACGAGCAGGAACTGCACGGCACGGCCGGCTACCGCCAGGTGCTGGTCAACGCGCAGGGCCGGCGCGTCGATCGCCTCGGCGGCGGCACCGTCAAGCTCGAGACGCGCTCGCCGCGCGCCGGCAACGACCTGTTCCTCGCGCTCGACATGCGTGTGCAGAAGGTCGCCGAGGAGGCGCTCGCCGGCCGGCGCGGCGCGGTGGTGGCGATCGAGCCCGATACCGGCGACGTCGTCGCGCTCGTGTCGGTGCCGACCTTCGACCCGAACAAGTTCACGCGCGGCATCTCCGGGCGCGAGTACGCGGCGCTGCGCGACGACATCGACCGGCCGCTGTTCGACCGCGCGCTGCGCGGCGCCTACCCGCCCGGCTCGACCGTCAAGCCGCTGATGGCGCTCGCCGGACTCGAGTACGGGGTTGACCCGAACGCGACGCGCTTCTGCCGCGGCTACTACACGCTGCCGGGCTCCAGCCGCCAGTACCACGACTGGAAGAAGGAAGGCCACGGCATGGTCGACATGCGCAAGGCCATCGCGACCTCGTGCGACGTCTACTTCTACGGCCTCGCCGAGACCCTCGGCATCGAGAAGGTCCACGATGCGCTGTCCAAGCTCGGCCTCGGCAAGCTGACCGGCATCGACGTCGGCGGCGAGGTGCCCGGCCTCGTGCCATCGCCGGAGTGGAAGCAGCAGCGCTACAAGCAGGCCTGGTTCCCCGGCGACACGATCATCGTCGGCATCGGCCAGGGCTACCTGCTCGTGACGCCGCTGCAGCTCGCCCACGCCGCGGCGGTGGTGGCCGGGCACGGCAAGAACTTCCGGCCGCGGCTCGTGACCGCGGTGCGCGACGCCGCCACCGGCGTCGTGCGCAAGCTCGAGCCGGTCGCCGAGCCGGCGATCGAGCTGCAGGACCCGCACTCCTGGGACGTCGTCGTCGAGGGCATGGAGCGCGTCACCGAGGCCGGCGGCACGGCGAGCTCGATCGCGCACGGCGCCAGCTACAAGATCGCCGCCAAGACCGGCACGGCGCAGGTCTTCAGCCTCGGCCAGAACGAGAAGTACGTCGCCAGCCAGGTCGCCGAGCGGCTGCGCGACCACGCGTTGTTCATCGCCTTCGCGCCGGCCGACGCGCCGAAGCTCGCGGTCGCGGTGCTGGTCGAGAACGGCGGCCACGGCGGCAGCGCCGCCGGCCCGGTCGCGCGCCGCGTGTTCGACGCCTTCCTGCTCGGCAAGTACGACGCGACGCCGCTGCCGCCCGACAAGGCCAACTGACGATGCTGTACGACGAGGGCGAATACTCGACGACGCGCCGGACGCTGACCGCCTCGGCGGTGCTGCTCAGGCGCCTGCACCTCGACGGCACGCTGCTGGCGACGCTCGCGGCGGTGGCGGCGTTCGGACTGTTCGTGCTCTACAGCGCCACCGGCGAGAACTTCGCACAGTGGCTCAGGCAGGTCGAATACCTGGTGCTCGCGCTCGTGCCTGCTGGTCGCCATCGCGCAGGTGCCGCCGGCGTGGCTGCGGCGCGTCTCGCCGCTGCTGTACGCGCTCGGCATCGTGCTGCTGCTGGTGGTCGCCGTGCACGGCACGGTCGGCAAGGGCGCGCAGCGCTGGCTGACACTCGGGCCGGTGCGCTTCCAGCCGTCGGAGATCATGAAGCTCGCGGTGCCGATGATGTGCGCCTGGTACCTGCACGAGCGGCCGCTGCCGCCGAGCTTGCGCGACGTGCTGGTGCTGCTGGTGATCGTCGCCGTGCCGGCCGCGCTGATCGCGAAGCAGCCCGACCTCGGCACGGCGCTGCTGGTCGCCTCCGCCGGCATCCTGGTGCTGTTCCTCGCCGGCATGTCGAGCATCGTGATCGTCGCCGGCATCGCGCTGCTCGGCGCCGCGGTGCCCGTTGCGCTGGCACTTCATGCACGACTACCAGCGCCAGCGCGTGCTGACCTTCCTCGACCCGTCGCAGGACCCGCTCGGCGCCGGCTACCACAGCATCCAGTCGCAGATCGCGATCGGCTCCGGCGGCGTGTTCGGCAAGGGCTGGATGAACGGCAGCCAGGCGCAGCTCGAGTTCCTGCCGGAGCGTTCGACCGACTTCATCTTCGCCGTGATCGGCGAGGAGCTCGGACTGCTCGGCCAGCTGCTGCTGATCGGCCTGTACCTGACGGTGATCGGCCGCGCGCTCTACCTCGCCTCCGAGACCCAGGACACCTACGGACGGCTGGTCTGCGGCAGCTTCGCGCTGACGTTCTTCGTCTACGCCTTCGTCAACACCGGCATGGTCAGCGGCATCCTGCCGGTCGTCGGCGTGCCGCTGCCGCTCGTCAGCTACGGCGGCACGGCGATGGTCACGCTGCTGGCGAGCTTCGGCGTGCTGATGTCGCTCAACCGGCACCGCAAGCTGGTCGGCGCCTGACGTGCGGATCGCAGGCGCTTGCGTTGCTCGCCGGCCTCGCGGCGCTCGCTCCCGGCGGTGCGTGCGCGCTCGACGTCGAGCGCGCCGAGATCCGGGACTTCATCGACGAGGTCGCTGCGCGCGACCACTTCGAGCGTGCCTGGGTCGCGCCGCGTCGTGGCCGCGGCCGAGACCAAGCAGTCGATCATCGAGGCGATGACCCGGCCGGCCGAGCGCGTCAAGCCCTGGTTCGCGTACCGCGCGATCTTCCTCACCGACAAGCGCATCCGCGAGGGCCGCGAGTTCTACGCCGCGCACCGCGCGCTGCTCGACGACGTCGCGACTCGCACCGGCGTGCCGGCGCGAGATCATCACGGCGATCGTCGGCATCGAGACCTTCTACGGCCGCGACACCGGCCACTACCGTGTGCTGGACGCGCTCGCCACGCTCGCCTTCGACTATCCGCCGCGCGCCAGCTACTTCCGCGCCGAGCTGGAACAGTTCCTGCTGCTGTCGCGCGAGGCCGGCTTCGATCCGCTGAAGGCGACCGGCTCCTACGCCGGCGCGATGGGCGCGCCGCAGTTCATGCCGCGCAGCTACCGCTCGTTCGCGCGCGACGGCGACCGCGACGGGCACATCGACCTGTGGACCGACTGGGCCGACATCGCCGAGAGCGTCGCCCACTACTTCGTCGCCAACGGCTGGCAGCGCGGCGAGCCGCTGTTCGTGCCGGCGGAGCTGTGGGACCCGGACGTCGAGGACCTGCCGGGCAACCGGCTCGCGCTGGTCGACACCGTCGCCACGCTGCGCGGCAAGGGCGTCACCTTCGACAGCCCGCTGCCCGAGGACGCGCCGGCGATGTTCATCGCGCTGCGCGAGGCGGACGCGCCCAGTCTACCGGGTCGGCTTCCACAACTTCTGGGTGATCACGCGCTACAACCGCAGCGCGATGTACGCGCTCGCCGCCGCCGAGCTCGCCGCCGCGATCGGTGCCGACGCGACGGCCGGCGCCGACGCCGCGACCGAGCGCGATGCCGTCGCGGCGCCGCCGACGCCGCCGGCGCCGCCGGCGACGCCGCCCGCCGCACCGCCCGTCACGCCGCCGACGCACGCGCCCGAGGCGCCGCGATGAGACGCGCCGCCTACCGCCGCGCGACGCTCGCCACGATCGCAATCACGCTGGCCGGCTGCGCCGGTGCGCCCGTGCGACCGGCCGCACCGCCGGCGGCGGAGCCGGCGCCTACGCCGGTCGCGCCGGCGATGGCCGCGCCAGCCGAGCCGACGCCGCGGCCGAGCGACCCGGAGCTCCTGGCACTGCCGGACGCGACGCCCCAGCGCCGAGGCCCGCGCGCAGCTCGGCAATCCGCCCTTCTACGAGGTGTTCGGCCAGCGCTACACGGTGCTCGAGTCGAGCCGCGGCTACCTCGAGCGCGGCGTTGCCTCGTGGTACGGCCCGGACTTCCACGGCGTGCGCACCTCGATCGGCGAGCCGTACGACATGTACTCGATGACGGCCGCGCACAAGACGCTGCCGCTGCCCGCCTACGCGCGCGTGACGAACCTGCGCAACGGCCGCTCGGTGGTCGTGCGCCTCAACGACCGCGGGCCGTTCAAGGCCAATCGCATCATCGACCTGTCGTACGCCGCGGCGCTCAAGCTCGACATGGTGCGCGACGGCACGACGCTGGTCGAGGTGCGGGCCCTCGAGGCCGACGGCCCGGCGCCGCCGCCGCCGCCGCCGAGCGAGATCTACGCGCAGGCCGGCGCCTTCGCGCTGGCCGACAACGCCGCGCGGCTGCGCGAGCGGCTGGCCGCGGCCGGCGTCGGTCCGCTGCTGCTGCGGGCCGACGAGGTCGGCGGGCGCACGCTGTACCGCGTCCGCGTCGGCCCGATCGACTCGGTCGCCGCCTACGACGCGCTGGTCGCGCGGCTGCGCGCACTCGGCGTGGCCGGCGTCGGGCTCGCGCCGAACTGAGGACCCGCCCGGCTCGCCCGCGAGCTACACTTTCCGTTTCGACCGCCACCCGTACCGAGGCCCTGAAGCACGATGTCGCGACTCTCTCTGCGCACGCTGACGATTCTGTCCCTGCTGCTCGCCGTGGCTGCGACCGCGCGCGCCGCCGCACCGCTGCCGCCGCCGCCGCCGCTCGCGGCCAAGGGCTGGGTACTGCTCGATGCCACGAGCGGCCGCATCCTCGCCGGCCAGAACGACACCGAGCGGCTCGAGCCGGCGAGCCTGACGAAGCTCATGACGTCCTACGTCGTGTTCCACGCGCTCAAGGACGGCAAGCTCAGGCTCGAGCAGGAGGTCCCGGTCTCCGAGCACGCCTGGCGCGTCGGTGGCGCCAAGTCCGACGGCTCGACCTCGTACCTGCCGATCCACAGCAACGTCAAGGTCGTCGACGCGATCCAGGGCATGATCGTGCAGTCCGGCAACGACGCGACGATCGTGCTCGCCGAGGCGATCGCCGGCACCGAGCAGACGTTCGCGGTGATGATGAACCAGTACTCGCAGCAGCTGGGGCTCAAGGGCACCCACTGGACCAATACCGCGGGACTGCCGGACCCGCAGCACTACACGACGGCCCGCGACGTCGCGATCCTCGGCGCCGCGCTGGTGCGCGAGTTCCCCGAGTACTACAAGTGGTTCTCGCAGCGCGAATTCACCTACAACCACATCCGCCAGTTCAACCGCAACGGGCTGCTCGACCGCGACCCGACCGTCGACGGCATCAAGACCGGCCACACCGAGGCCGCCGGCTACTGCCTGGCGAGCTCGGCGCTGCGCGACGGCATGCGGCTGGTCGCGGTCGTCATGGGCACGGCCAGCCCGAAGGCGCGCGAGGACGCGAGCGAGACGCTGCTCGGCTACGGCTTCAACTTCTTCGAGACCAAGCGCCTCTACAGCGCCGGCCAGCGCATCGGGCAGGCGACGGTCTACAAGACCTCCGACCCGGTGTCGGTGGTCGTGCACGGCGATCTGTACGCGACCGCGGCGCGCGGCGAGCTCGCCGGCGCGCGCGCGCAGCTGCTGTTGAACCCGCGGCTGGTCGCGCCGCTCGCCGCCACGACGCCGGTCGGCCACCTCAAGGTCACGCTCGGCGAGGCGCTGCTCGCGGACGTGCCGGTCTACCCGGCGGCGGCGGTCGAGCCCGGCAACATCTTCCGCCGCATGATCGACACCGTGCGGCTGTGGTTCGCCTGATGGCCGCGCCGCTGCCCGTCGCCTGGCTCAACGGCACGTTCCTGCCGCTCGCCGCGGCGCGAATCTCGCCCCTCGACCGCGGCTTCCTGTTCGCCGACGCCGTCTACGAGGTGCTGCCGGTCTACGGCGGCCGGCCGTTCCTGTTCGTCGAGCACATGGCGCGCCTCGAGCGCAGCCTCGGCGCGATCCGCATGGCGATGCCGCTGACGCGGCCGGCGTTCGCGGCGCTGTTCGAGGAACTCGTCGCCCGCAACGGCGGCGGCGACATGTACCTGTACGTGCACGTCAGCCGTGGCGCCGAGGAGGGCCGCAACCATGCGCTCAACCCGGCACTCGCGCCGACGGTGTTCCTGATGGCGGCGCCGCTGCCGGCGCTCGACCCGGCGGTGCGCGAGTCCGGGGTCAGCGCCGTGACGCTGCCGGACGAGCGCTGGCACCGCTGCGACATCAAGAGCACCGCACTGCTCGCCAACGTGCTCGCCAAGAGCAGCGCCGCCGACCGGGGCGCCACCGAGGCGATCCTGCTGGCCGACGGCTGGCTGCGCGAGGGCTCGTCGAGCTCGGTGCTGGTGGTGCGCGCCGGCACGCTGTCGGCGCCGCCCTACGGCCCCGAGATCCTGCCCGGCACGACCCGCGACCTCGCGCTCAGGCTGTGCGAGCGCGCCGGCATCCCAGTGCGGATCGCGCCAGTCGGCGAGCGCGAGCTGCGCGCGGCCGACGAGATCCTGCTCGGCTTCGCGACGCGCGGCATCCTCGCCGTGACGCGCCTCGACGGTGCGCCGGTCGGCAGCGGCCGCCCGGGCCCGGTCGCGCTTGCGCTGCAGGCCGCGTTCGCGGCCTACCGCCACGAGGTCGCCGGCACGCCGCTGCTGCCCGCCGGCTGACCGGCATCGGCCGCGCGATGCCGGACTCGCCGCTCGAGTTCCCCTGCGACTACCCGGTCAAGGTGATGGGCCGGCACTCGGCGCAGTTCCGCGCCGCGGTGCTCGCCGTGCTCGCCCCGCCCGGCGACCCGGCGGCCGACCTGCACATCGAGCAGCGGCTGAGCCGCGACGGCACTTTCGTGTCGCTGACCTGCACCGTGCGGATCGCCAGCCGCGCCGAGCTCGACCTGCTGTACCGGCGCCTGCACGCCACCGGGCTCGTGCTGTACGCGCTCTGACGCCGCATCCGGCGCCGGGGTCCGCTCAGCCGGTGAGCGCCTGGTCGATGCGCGCCTCGCCCCACTGCGCCTTGCCCGGCAGGCGCAGCGTCCGCCACAGGTGCGGCACGAGGCGGCGCGCCGACGATTGGAGGTCGAGACCGACGCCGAGCGAGCGCAAGTCGACGACCTCGAGCCCGGCGTAGCCGCACGGGTTGATGTGCGAGAACGGTGCGAGGTCCATCGCAACGTTGAGCGCGAGGCCATGGTAGCTCGCGCCGCGCCGAATCCTGAGGCCAATGCTGGCGAGCTTGCGGCCGCCCACGTAGACGCCGGGCGCGTCGCGCCGCGCCAGCGCCTCGAGGCCGGACTCCGCAGCGAAGGCGATCAGCGCCGTCTCGAGCGCCGTCACGAGGTCGCGCACGCCGAGGCCGCGGCGCTTGAGGTCGACGAGCGGATAGACGACAAGCTGGCCGGGGCCGTGGTAGGTGACCTGGCCGCCGCGATCGATACGGACCACCGGGATGTCGCCGGCGGACAGCACGTGGGACGGATCGGCGTTCATGCCGAGCGTGTAGACCGGCGGGTGCTCGAGGCACCACAGCTCGTCGGCCGAGTTGGCGTCGCGGCTGTCGGTGTAGCGCCGCATCGCGCCCCACGCCGGCACGTACTCGACGCGACCGAGCCAGCGGGCGACGGCGCTCACTTCAGCCCGGCGTTGTTGCGCTCGAGCGCGCGCTCAGCGCGGTAGCTCGAGCGCACCAGCGGCCCCGCGACGCACTCGAGGAAGCCGCGCTCCAGCGCCCGCTCGCGCAGCGCCTGGAAGGCCTGCGGCGTTACGTAGCGCACCACCGGCAGGTGGTTGGCGGTCGGTCGCAGGTACTGGCCGAGCGTGACGATGTCGACGCCGGCCGCGCGCAGGTCGCCGAGGCACTCGTCGATCTCAGCATCGCTCTCGCCGAGGCCGAGCATCAGGCTGGACTTGGTCAGCACGCCGGGCCGGTGCCGCTTGGCCGCGGCGAGCACCGCGAGCGTCTGCTCGTAGCCGGCGCGCGGATCGCGCACCGGGTGGGTCAGGCGGCGCACCGTCTCGATGTTCTGCGCAAACACGTCGACGCCGCTGTCGACGACCGTCCGGACCGCCGCCGCGCTGCCCCGGAAGTCCGGCGTCAGCGCCTCCACGGCAGTCGCCGGCCGGCGCGCCTTGATCGCGGCGACGCAGGCGGCGTAGTGCGCGGCACCGCCGTCGGCGAGGTCGTCGCGGTTGACCGAGGTCAGCACGACGTAGCGCAGGTCCATCAGCGCGACCGTGCGTGCGACGTTGTCCGGCTCCTCGGCGTCGAGCCAGCCGCGCGGATTGCCGGTGTCGACCGCGCAGAAACGGCAGGCGCGCGTGCACACCGCGCCCATCAGCATGATCGTCGCGGTGCCGGCGTTCCAGCACTCGCCGATGTTGGGGCACTTCGCCTCCTCGCAGACGGTCGCGAGGCGGTGCTCGCGCACGACGCCGCGCACGGCATCGAAGCGGACCCCGGCGGGCATCGGCGCGCGCAGCCACGCGGGCTTGCGGCCGACCACCAGCGGCTCGGCGGCGGCCGCGGCCTTGATGCCGTCGCGGATCGCCGTGAAACCGTGCGGCGTCACGTATTTCTCGCCACTCTTGGCGGTGACCAGCGGGATACCCTTGAATTCGGACACCCGGAAGACCCTCGAGGCGTGCGGGCCTGTCATTCTACGCGAGCGAGGCATCGAGCGCCGCGAGCCGCTCCGGCGTGCCGACGTCCACCCAGCGGCCGCCGTAGAGCTCCGCGCTGACGAGGCCCGCGTGCGCCGCACGCTCGAGCACCGGCTTGAGCGGCCGGCGGCCCGGCGCGAGCGCCGCGAACAGCGCCGGCCGGTAGCAGGCGATGCCCGAGAAGGTGTGGCGGCGCGGACCGTCCAGGCGCAGCTCGCCGCACTCAAGCGCGAAGTCGCCACGTGGATGCTGCACCGGGTTCGGCACCAGCACGAGGTGCGCCAGGCGCCCCGGCGGCGGCACCGGCGGTGGCAGCGGCAGCTCGGTGTAGACGTCGGCGTTGACCACGGCGAACGGCTCGTCGCCGAACAGGCTGAGCGCGTTGCGGATGCCGCCGGCCGTCTCGAGCGGTTCCGGACCCTCGTCGAACCACTCGATCCTGAGACCGAAGGCCGCGCCGCTGCCGAGCGCGGCGCGCAGCGCCGCGCCGAGCCAGGAGGTGTTGATCGCCACCAGCGTGACGCCGCCGCGCGCCAGACTCTCGAGGTGCCAGACGATCAGCGGCTTGCCGCCGGCGCGCAGCAGCGGCTTCGGCAGCGTCGCGGTCAGCGGCCGCATCCGCTCGCCGCGCCCGGCCGCGAGCAGCATCGCGCACGTTGGCCTCATGCGCCGAGCGCCTGCGACTGGGCGGCCGCGAAGCGCGGTACAACCGCGGCCCGCAGGAACCGCTCGAACTCGCCGAGTTCGCCGTAGGCGCCGGTGGTCCCGAGCACGTAGTCGAGCACCGTCGGCAGGTCGCGCAGGTAGCCGGACTTGCCGTCCCGGTACCACAGGCGCGCGAAGATGCCGAGCACCTTGAGATGCCGCTGCAGGCCCATCAGGTCGAACCAGCGGACGAAGTCCGCCTCATCGCCCGGCAGCGCGATGCCGGCCGCGAGCGCGCGACGCCGGTAGTCGCGCACCCAGCCGAGCACGCGCGGCCGCGGCCAGACGACGTAACAGTCCTTGAACAGCGACACGAGGTCATAGGTGATCGCGCCGCGCATGGCGTCCTGGAAATCGAGGATGCCGGGATTGCCGGCCGGCAGCACCATCAGATTGCGCGAGTGGTAATCACGGTGCACGAACACCTGCGGCTGCTCGAGCGCGCTCGCGGCCAGCAGCGCCGAGGTGCGGTCGATCAGCCCCCGCTCCGCCGCGCCCGGCGCGGCGCCGAGGTGCCGGCCGAGGAACCACTCTGGGAACAGTTGCACCTCGCGATCGAGGTAGGCCGCGTCGTACGGCGGCAGCGCCGCCGCGGCCTCGAGGCCGTCGGCCTGGATCCTGAGCAGCGCCCCGGTCGCGTCCCGGTACAGCCGCTCGACGTCGTCGCCGGCACCGAAGGCGGCGAGGTAGTGGGTCGAGCCAAGGTCGGTCATCAGCAGGAAGCCGCGCGCGCGGTCCTGCTCGACGACCGCCGGCACAGTGACGCCGATGGCGCCGAGCGCACGGGCGACGCTGACGAAGGGCCCGAGGTTCTCGCGCTCCGGCGGCGCGTCCATCGCGATCAGGCTCTGCGCGCCGGTGCGGACGCGGAAATAGCGCCGGAAACTCGCATCCGCGGAGGCCGGCTCGACGCGGCTGTCGCCGAGCCCGAGGTCTTGCTTCAGCCATTGCTCGAGCTGAGCGAGGCGCGGATCGGGTCGGGCGGTGTCGGGAGGCATGAGCGCGGGATTATAATGCGTGCGCCCGCCGTGGCTGCGGCGGCCATACGCTCGCACCAGACTTAGGCCGCACTTGCCCGCATTCCCGATTTTCCACGCCCGGCGCGCCGTCCTCGTCTGGCTCGCCACCGCGTGGCTCGCCGCGGCCGTGGCGCAGGCCGACGACCGCTGCCCGGCGCCGCCGCCGCAGCCGGTGGCGGCCGAACCGCCGGCCGACCCGAACCGTGTCGAGGTCACGACCCAGGGCGCCGAGGTCACGCACGAGGGCCAGGCCCACCTGCAGGGACCGGTCACGGTCCACCAGGGCAACCGCACGCTGACCGCGAACGATGCGCACTACGACTCCGTGACCCAGGCCTTCGACGCCACTGGCGACGTCAGCTACCACTCGCCCGGGCTGCAGCTGACCGGCGAGTCGGGCGTCTGGAACGGCGACGGCAGCGGGCGCTTCCTGCGCGGCGACTTCGAGCTGCCGACGCGCCCGGCCCGCGGCCACGCCGAGTCCATCACGCTGGCGACCGACGGCAAGCTCGAGCTCGACCACGTTGAGTACACCGCCTGCCCCGCCGGGCACGTCGACTGGCTGCTGCGCGCGCGCAGCATCGACATCGACCAGGCGGCGCAGACGGGCTTCGGGCGCAACGTCGAGCTCGACTTCAAGGGCATGCCGATCCTGTACCTGCCGATCATCTCGTTCCCGGTCGGCGACGCGCGCAAGTCGGGTCTGCTGTTCCCGAGCTTCGGCACCTCGAGCCAGAACGGCTTCGAACTCGCCGTGCCCTATTACTGGAACATCGCGCCGAACTACGACGCGACGCTGACGCCGGGCTACATGTCGAAGCGTGGCGAAACGCTCGGCACCGAGTTCCGTTTCCTCACCGACAGCTCGCGCGGCCAGTTCAAGAGCGACTGGGTCCCGGAAGACACGAGCACACACACCGAGCGCAGCTACCTGCGCCTCGACGAGCGCAGCGACCTCGGCGACCGGCTGCGCTTCGACACCAACCTCGCCTACGCGAGCGACAGCAACTACTTCTCGGACTTCGGCCTCGGCCCCGAGGGCACCAGCGTCACGTACCTGCAGCGCATCGCGCGGCTCACCTACCTCGACGACCACTGGCGCGCGGTCGGCCTGGTCGAGCAGTACCAGACCATCGACCAGACCGTCGCCGCGGCGGACCGGCCGTACGCGCGCGCGCCGCAGCTCGACCTGGTCGGCCGCTGGGGCGAGGCCAACGGGCCGGGCTTCCAGGTCCAGGCGGACGCGGTCGACTTCGTCCGTGGCACGGGCGTCGAGGGCGTGCGCTACACGCTCGCGCCAACGGCGAGTTTCGCCTGGCGCGCGCCGGGCATGTACCTGATGCCGGCCGTCGGCTATCGCGCGATCGGCTATTCGCTGACCAACACCGGCGGCAACGACACCACCCCGTCGGTGGCGGCACCGATCGCCACGCTCGACGCCGGCCTCACCTTCGAGCGCGACGCCGGCAACCGCATGCAGACGCTCGAGCCGCGCGTCGTCTACACCTACATCCCCTATCGCGACCAGTCGGCGCTACCGGTGTTCGACACCGGCGTCCCCGACCTCACGCCCAATCAGCTGTTCCAGCCGCTGCGCTACGTCGGCGGCGACCGGATCCCCGACGCCAACCAGGTGGCGATGGGCGCGACGACGCGCCTGGTCGACACCGAATCCGGCCGCCAGCTGCTGAGCGCGACGCTCGGCCAGATCTACTACTTCACGCCGCCGCGCATCACTCTGCCGACCGAGACGGCGCCGGCGGCGACCACTTCGGACCTGGTCGGGCAAGTCGACGTCACGGCCTATCGGCACTGGAACGTCCAGGTCGAGGAGGAGTGGGACCCGCACCAGCACGACTCGGTCATCAGCGAGGCCCGCGTGCAGTACCAGCGGGCCGGCGACGAAGTCGCCAACATCGGCTATCGCTTCCGCACTGGACTGCTGGACCAGGTCGAGGCCTCGATGGCCTGGCCGGTCGCAGACGCCTGGAACCTCTACCTGCGCCACGTCTACTCGCTGCGCGACCACGCTGCCCTCGACTCCTTCGCCGGCTTCGAATACCGGGCCTGCTGCTGGCGCGTGCGGCTGGTCGGCCGGCGCTATGTCAGCAGCCAGACCGGGGTGCGCACCCTGTCCGTCTCGCTCCAGCTGGAACTGAACGGCCTGTCCAGTGTCGGACAGCAGGAGGGCGCTTTCCTAGAGCACTCGATTCGGGGATACTCCGCGACCCCCGGTGTTGCCGGGACTGAATAGGCCAGCCATGCGTCGTTTCCTGACAATCGCGCTCCTGGCGGCGCTCGCCGCCGCCGGTAGCGCCCGTGCCCAGACCCGCGACATCGGGGGTCGCGGCGACCTGCTCGACCGCATCGCCGTCGTGGTCAACGACGGCGTCGTGCTGCAGAGCCAGATCGACGCGCAGGTCACCTCCGTCAGCCACCGGCTGCGCGAGCAGGGTACGCCGCTGCCGGCGCCATCGGTGCTGCGCCAGCAGATCACCGAACGGCTGGTGCTGCAGGAAATCCAGCTGCAGCGCGCCCAGAAGCTCGGCCTGCAGCGTCACCGACGAGGCGCTCAACAACGCGCTGCGCGAAGTCGCCAAGCAGAACAAGATTGAGTTCGCGCAGCTGCCGGACGCGCTGGCCGGCGAGGGCATCGTCTACGCCGAGTACCGCGAGCAGATGCGCCGCGAGATGACGCTCTCGCTGCTCCGGCAGCGCGACGTTTACTCGCACATCTACGTCAGCCCGCGCGACATCGACCAGTTCCTCGCCAAGGCGGCGGCCGACAAGAGCGGCGAGGCCTCCTACGAGGTCTCGCACATCCTGCTGTCGCTGCCCGAGGCCGCCTCGCCCGGCCAGCTCGAGCAGGTCGAGAAGCACGCCGAGGACGTCTACCAGCGGGCGCTCAAGGGCGAGGACTTCGGCGAGCTGGCGGTCGCCTACTCGCAGGCGCAGTCGGCGCTCGAGCGCGGCGTGATCGGCTGGCGCAAGGGCAACGAGCTGCCGACCTTCATGGCCGAGGTGGTCGCCAAGATGAAGCCCGGCGAGGTGTCGCGCCCGGTGCGCACGCCGTCCGGCTTCCATATCATCCGGCTCAACGACATCAAGAGCGACAACCAGCCGCTGATCGTCGAGCAGGTGCACGCCCGCCACATCCTGATGAAGCCGAACGAGCTGCAGGACGACGAGACGGTCCGCGGGCGCCTGCAGACCATCCGCGATCGCATCGCCAGTGGCGCCGAGGACTTCGCCGCGATCGCCAAGGCGGTCTCGGAGGATCCGGGCTCAGGCTCAGAGGGCGGCGACCTCGGCTGGACCAGCGCCGGCACCTTCGTGCCGGAGTTCGAGGGGATGATCAACAAGCTCGCCGACGGGGAGATCAGCCAGCCGTTCCGCACCCAGTACGGCTGGCACATCCTGCAGGTGCTCGGCCACCGCACTCAGGACATGAGCACGGACGAGCGCAAGCGGCGCGCGTTCGAGCAGATCCGCGCCAGCAAGTCCGACGAGGAAACGGAGCTGTGGCTGCGGCGGCTGCGCGACGAGGCCTTCGTCGACTACCGCAGCTGAGCGACGCGCGTGACCGGGCTGCCTGCCGACGCCCGCACCATTCTCGTCACCTCGGGTGAGCCGGCCGGCATCGGCCCGGATCTGTGCCTCGCACTCGCCGAGCGCGACTGGCCGTGCCGGTTGCTGGTGGCGGCCGACCCCGAGCTGATGGCCGCCCGCCGCGCGGAGCTCGGCAGCGCAGTCGAGCTCGTCTGCGTCGAGCCCGCCGCCGCCGCGCCGCACGTACGCGGCCGCCTGCAGTTGCTCGCCCACCGCGCCGCGGCACCGGTCGTCGCCGGCCGGCTCGATCCGGCCAACGCCGGCTACGTGCTCGACATGCTGCGCACCGCGCGTCGCCGGCTGCCGCGACCGCCGCTTCGCCGCGATGGTCACCGCACCCGTGCAGAAGAGCGTCATCAACGACGCCGGCGTGCCCTTCACCGGCCACACGGAGTTCCTCGCCGCCCTGACCGGGGCGCCACGGCCCGGTCATGCTGCTGGTGGCCGGCAAGCTGCGGGTCGCGCTCGCGACCACGCACCTGCCGCTGCGGGCGGTGGCCGACGCGATCACCGAGCGCGACCTCCTTGAGACGCTGCGCGTGCTGGCGGCCGGCCTGCGCGACCGCTTCGGGCTCGTGCGGCCGCGGATCCTGGTGCTTGGCCTCAATCCGCACGCCGGCGAGTCCGGCCATCTCGGCCGCGAGGAGATCGACGTCATCGCGCCGGCAATCGCGCGCGCGGTCGCCGAGGGCATCGCGGCACGCGGCCCGCTGCCGGCCGACACCGCCTTCACGCCACGGCAGCTGACCGACGCCGACGCGGTGCTGGCGATGTACCACGACCAGGGCCTGCCGGTGCTCAAGTACGCGGGCTTCGGGCACGCCGTCAACGTCACGCTCGGGCTGCCGATCGTGCGCACCTCGGTCGACCACGGCACGGCGCTCGACCTGGCCGGCACCGGCCGCGCCGACGCCGGCAGCCTGTCGCGGCGCTCGAGCTCGCCCTCGCCTGCGTGCGCGCGTGAGCCGGCGGCCGGCCGGCCAGCCGGCGCAACACCGGGCCCGCAAGCGCTTCGGCCAGCACTTCCTGCACGATCCGGGCGTCATCGCGCGCATCGTCGCGGCGATCGACCCGCGGCCCGGCGACCGCCTCGTCGAGATCGGCCCGGGCCTCGGCGCACTGACGCTGCCGCTGCTCGAGCGCGCCGGCCGGCTCGAGGTGGTCGAGATCGACCGCGACGTGATCCCGCGGCTGCGCGGAGCGCGCCCGTGGCCACGGCGAGCTCGTCATCCACGAGGCCGACGCGCTCAGCTTCGACTTCGGCGCGCTGTGCGGCGCGGGGCCCAAGCTGCGGCTGTGCGGCAACCTGCCCTACAACATCTCGACGCCGCTGCTGTTCCACCTGCTCGAGTACGCACGCGTCGATCGCCGACATGCACTTCATGCTGCAGAAGGAGGTCGTCGACGCGCATGGCGGCGGCGCCCGTCGAGCCGCGTCTACGGCCGCCTGACCGTGATGCTCGCGGTGCACTGCTCGGTCGAGCGCCTGTTCGACGTCGGACCCGGGCGCCTTTCGCCCGCCGCCGCGGGTCGACTCGGCGATCGTGCGCCTCGTGCCGCATGCGACCGCGCCGTTCGCGGTGGCGGACCCCGACCGCTTCGCGGCGGTGGTCGCAGCGGCCTTCGGCCAGCGGCGCAAGACGCTGCGCAACGCGCTCGCCGGCCTGGTCGACCCCGCCGGCTTCGCGCCGGCCGGCATCGATCCGGGCCGGCGCGCCGAGACGCTGGCGCCCGCCGACTTCGCGCGCCTCGCGGCGACCCCGGCACCGCTATAATCGCGGCAGTGACTGGGAGCCTTCGATGAGCGCACCGACCCCGGCGACCGGCCCGTACCGGCGCATCCTGCTGGTCGTGGACCTGAGCGAGGACAGCCGGGTGACCGGCGCACGCGCCCGGGCCATCGCCGCGGCCTGCGGTGCCCAGGTGTGGCTGCTGCACGTCGTCGAGTACGTGCCGGTCGAGCCGCTCGGCGAGACGCTGCTGCCGACGGTGGAGATCGAGGAAGAGCTCGTCCGGCGCGCCGGCGAGCGGCTGCGCGAGCTGGCCGTCCAGCTCGGCCTCGCCACGGCCGAGTGCCGCGTCGAGGCCGGCAACATCAAGGCAGAGATCGTCCGCGTCGCGACCGAGGTGCAGGCTGACCTCGTCGTGCTCGGCGGCCGCGAGCGCCACGGCCTGTCGATCCTGGTCAATCTCACCGAGGACACCGTCCTGCACGCCGCGCCCTGCGACGTGCTCGCGGTACGCATCAAGTAAGGCCATGGACCCGCAGACCGCACCGCATCATCGTCGATGTCGCCACGGCGTACGTCGAGGACCAGTCGGACCCGCGCGAGCAGCGCTTCGTGTTCGCCTACACGATCACGATCCGCAACGAGGGCGAGGTGCCGGCACGCCTGCTGACCCGCCACTGGATCATCACCGACGCCAACGGCAAGGTGCAGGAGGTCCGCGGCGAGGGCGTCGTCGGCGAGCAGCCGCACCTGAAGCCCGGCCAGGGCTTCCGCTACTCGAGCGGCGCGGTGCTCGAGACGCCGGTCGGCGCATGCAGGGCAGCTACCAGATGCTCGCCGACGACGGCCGGCGCTTCGACGCGCCGATCGCACCGTTCTCGCTCGCGATGCCGGGCGTCGTGCACTGACGCGCCGATGGCCGTCTACGCGATCGGCGACCTGCAGGGCTGCTACGACGAATTCCGGGCGCTGCTCGAGCGGCTGAGCTTCGACCCGGCGCGCGACCGCCTCTGGCTCACCGGCGACCTCGTCAACCGCGGCCCCGCCTCGCTCGCCGCGCTGCGCGCGGTCAAGGCGCTCGGCAGTGCCGCCATCGGTGGTGCTCGGCAACCACGACCTGCACCTGCTCGCGGCTGCGCTCGATGCCAAGCGCGCTGCGCCGCAGCGACACGCTCGACGAGGTGCTGGCGGCCCCCGACCGCGACGAACTGCTCGACTGGCTCGCCCGCCTGCCGCTCGTCCACGACGACCCGGCGCTCGGCTGGTCGATGGTGCACGCCGGACTGCCACCGCAGTGGGATATCGCGACCGCGGTGCGCGCTGCGCAGCCGAGGTCTCCGCAGCGCTCGCCGCCGACCCGGGCGGGTTCTTCGCGGCGATGTACGGCGACAGGCCCGACCGCTGGTCGGCGCGACCTCGATCGGCCTCGGACGGCTGCGCTTCACCGTCAACTGCCTGACGCGGCTGCGGTTCCTGGGCGCCGACGGGCGGCTGCTGCTCAAGTACAAGGGCCCGCTCGACGGGCGCACCCGCCGGTGCGCTGCCGTGGTTCCGCGTGCCGGGGCGGCGCAGCGCCGGGGCCCGGATCGTGTTCGGCCACTGGTCGGCGCTCGGCTACTGCGAGGCCGACGGCGTGGTGTCACTCGACACCGGCTGCGTCTGGGGCGGCGCGCTGACGGCGCTGCGCCTCGACCGCCCCGCGCCGCCCGTGCAGGTGGCGTGCCGCGGGGCGCGCACGGTTGGCGCCCCGGAAGACTACTGAGGCCGCGCCGTGGGCGCCCGGGTGCCCCTCGGCAGGGGCGCGAGCGATTCGAACTCCAGCGACAGCCCGCCGACGACGATCTCGTGCGGCACGCATTCCATGTGGCTGATCCGGTTGCGGGTCGTGAACAGCGGCAGCAGCTCACGATCGAAATGCTCGACCAGCTCGCAATCGCCCTCCTGCAGCCAGAACGGGTGCGCGGCGCGGAACTCGACGCGCCGCCAGGCGCCGACGCCCGGGGCCGCGGGCTCGGCCGGCTTGCCCGCCGCCGGCGCCGGCGGCTGGAGCGCGAGCGTGTAGAAGCTCACTTTTGCGATCGCGATCCGCGACGGCCCCTGGATCGGGTTGCTGCAGGCCATCACGACCTTGGCGTCGTCGCGCGCGCCCGCGGCGCGCAGCAGCTGCTTGAGCGTGTCCCGCAGGCCGTCGCAGGAGTACTGCGAGGTGTAGCCGACGTAGTTGAGCTCGTGCTCGTGCTTGACCCAGTAACCGGGAACGGGCGCCTCGTCAGCCCACGCCATCGGCGCGAGCGGCGCGCACGCCGCGAGCACCACGAGCGTCCGTCGAAGCATACTCAACAGCATGGTTGGCTCCTCCGCTACCAAGAATATGGACTGCGCGGACGGGCGGCGGTTCCGGTCGGCGCACGCCCGGTGGCTATAATGGTTTGCGATGCACCCCACCCCGCCTTTCAACCTGCAGGACTGGATCGAGGCGCACCGGCACGCGCTCGTGCCGCCGGTGGCCAACCGCCAGGTGTTCCCGGCGGGCGACTTCATCATCATGATCGTCGGGGGACCGAACGCGCGTCGGGACTTCCACGTTGACCCGGGCGCCGAGTTCTTCTACCAGCTCGAGGGCACCTTGACGCTGAAGACCATACAGGACGGCCGGCCGGTCGATTACGCAGTCGGTCCGGGCGCCGTCTTCCTGCTGCCGCCGCTCGTGCCCCACTCGCCGCAGCGGCCGGCCGGCTCCATCGGGCTGGTCGTCGAGCGGCGCCGCACCGCGGCCGAGCGCGACGGGTTCCGGTGGTACTGCCCGGCCTGCCACGGGCTGCTCTACGAGGAGTACTTCGCGCTCGCCAACATCGAGACCGAGTTGCAGCCGGTGTTCGAGCGCTTCTATGCGGACCTGGCACGCCGGACCTGCCGCAGCTGCGGCACCGTGCTCGAGCCGCCGGCAGCGCCGCCGCGATGAGCGAGGTGCTGCTGACGCGCGGCGGCCGGCGTTACGCGGCCGACCTCTCGGACCCGCTGTCGATCGCGATGCCGCTCGACTTCGACGGCGTGCAGCCGAACCACTTCGGCGCGCCGCGCGCCCACGCGCAGCCGCTGGCCGCGGCGGGTTTCGTCGGCGACGTGCGCGCCGGCGGCGCGGTCAACTGCGAGCGCCTGACGCTGGTGCCCCACTGCAACGGCACCCACACCGAATGCGTCGGCCACCTCACGACCGACCGCATCGCGGTTCACGAGGTGCTGCGCGGCGGACTGCACATCGCGCGGCTGGTCTCGGTGCGCACCACGCCGATCGGCTCGAGCGGCGAGCAGGCGGACGCCGCGGCGACGCCCGGCGAGCCGGTGGTCACCGCCGCCGCGATCGCCGCGGCGCTCGCGGCGCTGCCGGGCGACTCGGAGGCGCTGATCGTCCGCACGCTGCCCAACGACGCGAGCAAGCTCGGCCGGCACTACGCGGGCGCGGCGCCGGCGCCGTACTTCACGCCCGAGGCGGCAGCGCTGCTGGCCGCTGCCGGCGTCCGCCACCTGGTCGTCGACCTGCCGTCGATCGACCGCGCGGTCGACGGCGGCCGGCTGCTCGCGCATCGCATGTTCTGGGGCCTGCCGCCGGGCGCGCGCCGCGCCCACGACGCCACGCGCCGCGACGCGACCATCACCGAGCTCGCCTGGATCGCACCGACCGTGCACGACGGCTGGTACATGCTCGACCTGCAGCTGCCAGCCTTCATGAGCGATGCGGCGCCGAGCCGCCCGCTGCTCTACCCGCTGCGGCCCCATGACTGACGATGGCGTTTCCGCCGAGGCACGGGCGCTCGACCGCGGCGACGCGCTGGCCCCGCTGCGCAGCCGTTTCCGGCTGCCGCTTGCGCCGGACGGGCGGGTCGCCGTGTACCTGTGCGGCAATTCGCTCGGACCGATGCCGGTGGACGCCGAGGCACGTGTGCGCGAGGTCCTCGAGCGGCTGGGCGACGCTCGCGGTCCGGGGCCACCACGACGGGCCCGCAGCGCTGGGCCGACTACCACGCGCAGTTCGCCGCGCCGCTCGCCCGCCTGGTCGGCGCCGCGCCCGCTGAGGTCGTGGCGATGAACACGCTGACGGTCAACCTGCACCTGCTGCTGGTGAGCTTCTACCGGCCGACGCCCGCGCGCCACCGCGATCCTGATCGAGCGGCCGGCGTTCCCGTCGGACCGCTATGCGGTCGTCTCGCAGCTCCGCTTCCACGGCTACGCGCCCGAGCGGGCGCTGATCGAAGTCGGGCCGCGCGCCGGCGAGGACCTGCTGCGCACCGAGGACATCGTCGCGGCGATCGAGCGCGCGGGCGACTCGCTCGCGCTGGTGCTGCTGCCGGGCGTCCAGTACCTGACCGGCCAGGTGCTCGACGTCGCGGCGATCACCCGCGATCGCGCGTCGCCACGGCGCCGCCGTCGGCTGGGACCTCGCGCACGCCGTCGGCAACGTGCCGCTCGCGCTGCACGACTGCGGCGCCGACTTCGCCGTCTGGTGCCACTACAAGTACCTGTGCGCGGGCCCCGGCGCGATCGCCGGCGCCTTCGTGCACGAGCGGCACGCGCGCGACGCGACGCTGCCGCGCTTCGCCGGCTGGTGGGGCCACGACGCGGCGACCCGCTTCGACATGGGGCCGGAGTTCGTGCCGATGGCGGGCGCCGAGGGCTGGCAGCAGTCGAACCCGCCGGTGCTGGCGCTCGCGCCGCTCGGCGCCGCGCTCGCCACCTTCGACGCCGCGGGGCTCGCGGCGCTGCGCGCCAAGTCGCTGGCGCTGACGGCCTTCGCCCGCCGCCTGCTCGAGGCGCGGCTTGCCGGGCGGATCGCGGTCATCACGCCCGCCGCCGATGCCGAGCGCGGCTGCCAGCTGTCGCTGCGCGTCGCCGGCGGGGCCGCGGCCGGCCGGCGCGCGTTCGCGAATCTCACGGCGCGCGGCGTGATCGGCGACTGGCGCGAGCCGGACGTCATCCGGCTCGCGCCGGCGCCGCTCTACAACAGCTTCGCCGACGTCGAGCGCGCGCGTCGACGGCGCTCGAGGCGGCGCTCGCGCCGCCGTGACGCGATCCGGTCACTGGTCCTCGGCGGCGGCTGCGCCGGCCCGCTGCTGGCGCTGCTGCTGGCGCGCCGCGGCGCACGCGGTACGGCTCTACGAGCGGCGCGCCGATCGCGCGCCGCGTGCGGCTGCCGGCCGGCCGCTCGATCAACCTCGCGCTCGCCGCACGCGGCATCGCCGCGCTCGAGCGCGCCGGGCTGCATGGACGCCGTGCGCCCGCTGCTGGTGCCGATGCGCGGCCGCATGGTCCACGAGCTCGGCGGCGCGCCGCGCTTGCTGCCCTACGGCCAGCGGCCGCACGAGCTACTGTGGGCGGTGTCGCGCGCCGAGCTCAATCGAGTGCTGGTCGACGCCGCCGAGGCGGCCGGCGTCGAGTTCCACTTCGGCCACGCCTGCCGCGGCGCGGATTTCGTGCGCGGCGAGGCCGAGATCGAGGCGCTCGCCGACGGCCGGCGCTTCGCCGTGCCGATGGCGCCGCTGATCGGCGCCGACGGCGCGGGCTCGGCGCTGCGCCAGGCGATGGTCGCGGCCGGCCTCGCCGTGGCGCGCGAGGAGACCGCTCGGCCACGGCTACAAGGAACTGACGATTCCCGCCGGCCGCGACGGCCGGCACCGGCTGCCGCGCGACGCGCTGCACATCTGGCCGCGCGGCGGCTACATGCTGATCGCGCTGCCGAACGCCGACGGCACCTTCACGGCGACGCTGTTCCTGCCAGCGCGACGGCGGTCCGGTCAGCTTCGCCGCGCTCGCGGACGCCGGCGGCCGCGCGTGCGCTGTTCGAGCGCGAGTTCGCCGACGCGCTCGCGCTCGTGCCCGACTTCGAGGCGCAGTTCGCCGCCAACCCGGTCGGCCGCATGTCGACGATCTACACCGTCGCGCTGGCACGTCGGCGGCCAGGCGCTGCTGATCGGCGATGCCGCGCACGCGATCGTGCCGTTCCACGGCCAGGGCATGAACTGCGCGTTCGAGGACTGCCGCGTGCTCGACGAGCTGCTTGCCGGCGGCGCCGGACTGGGCGGCGCGCTTCGCGCGCTTCGACGCGCTCCGGCGCGAGGACACCGCGGCGATCGCCGCGCATGGCGATCGAGAACTACACCGAGATGCGCGACACGGTGCGCGACCCGTCGTTCGCGCTGCAGAAGCAGCTGTCGCTGGAACTCGAGCGGCGCCATCCGCAGCGCTTCATACCGCGCTACTCGATGGTGATGTTCCACGCCGAGATCCCGTACGCCGAGGCCGAGCGGCGCGGCGCGATCCAGGCGGAGCTGCTCGACGGCGCGACGCGCGGCTGCGCGCGGCTCGCCGACGTCGACCTGCCGCACCTCGAGAGCGCGCTCGCCGCGCGGCTCGCGCCGCTCACGCCGCCCGGCGCCTGAGCGTGACGAAGCTGTACGGATAGGCGTGGCGCTCGTCGGCAGGATGCGCCTCGCGCCAGACCTCCTGCCAGTCCTCGCGGTGCCACGCCGGGAAGCGGGCGTCGCCGTCGACGTCGGCGTCGACCTCGGTCAGGTGCAGCAACGTCGGCCTCGCCGAGACAGGCGCGATAGAGCTCCGCGCCGCCGATCACCATCAGGCGCTCGGCACCGGCCGCCGCGGCGCGGGCCGCGGCGAGCGAGTGGACGACGGTCGCCCCGGCGGCACGGAAGGCGGGGTCGCGCGTCAGCACGATGTTCTGCCGGCCGGGCAGCGGCCGGCCGATGCTGTCCCAGGTGCGCCGTCCCATCAGGATCGGGTGGCCGAGCGTCACGCGCTTGAAGTGCGCCAGGTCCGCCGGCAGGCGCCACGGCAGCCCGTTGTCGCGGCCGATGACGCCATTGCGGGCGACGGCGACCACAAGTTCGAGGCGCGGGCCTGTGACGGGGGTCTCGATTGACATAACGGAATGGAAGTGTGAAGTGTTCGCTGCCTGTACAGGCCGCGTCCTTTATATCCTGCCTCTGCCCGTGACGTCAGTGCGCCCGGATGGCGTGGTCAAGGGCGAATCCTGGTGACGGACCGGCAAGCGCTGCACTGAGGCAGACAATTGCGATCCAGGCCGCCGCGGGAGCGTGTTGGCTCCCGCGGCGGCCCTCTCCTTCCGGATTCCGGCAGCAGCGCCCCGGTGATCGCGCCGCGGCCCGCCCACGGCCGGCCCTCCGGGCCGCCTGCCTGCCGCGGTGCGGCAAGATCGCCTAGACTCCGGTCCATGATTCTCTTGCTCGACGTCGGCAACACCCGCGTCAAGTGGGCCTGGCTCGAGTACCTCGAGATCGCCCCGTCGGGTGCCGTCGCCCACGACGCGACCCACCGCAGCTGGCAAGACGAGATCGAGGCGGATGGCCACCGGCCGTCGCGGATCGTCGTCGCCAACGTCGCCGGCCCCGCGTTCGCGGCCGCGCTCACGCTGTGGTCGCGCGACCATTACGCGATCGAGCCCGAGTTCATCCTGGCGAGCGAGCGGCTGCTCGGCGTGACCAACGGCTACCTGCGCCCCGCGGCGCTCGGCGTCGACCGCTGGCTGGCGCTGATCGCGGCGTGGCGCAGCGCGCCGAAGGCGTCGCTGGTGGTCAACAGCGGTACCGCGCTCACCGTCGATGCGCTCGACGGCGCCGGCCGGCACCGCGGTGGGCTGATCCTGCCGGGCGTGCAGATGCTCTCCGAGACGCGCGCGCCGTGGGCGCGCGGCGCGGAACTGCTCGCCGGCCGGGCACTCGCGGGGCTGCCGGCCGACCCCGTACCGCTGGTGCTCGCCGCGCTCGCCGACCGCGCCCTCGCCGAGTTCGCGCAGGCGATCGGCGGCGCACCGCGCCTCATTCTCACCGGCGGCGACGCGCAGCTGCTCGAGCCCCATCTGTCGCAGCCCGCCGAGGTCGTGCCCGAGCTCGTGCTGACGGGCCTCGCGATCGCCGCGACCGGTGGGGGCGTGCCGTGACGGCGTCGATCCCCACAGTGCTGCGCGCGATCGAGGCGCGCCGCGACGAGTTGGTCGCGCTGACCCGGGAGCTGGTACGCATCCCGACCACGAACCCGCCGGGCGACGCCTACCGCGACTGCGCCGAGGCGATCGGCCGGCGACTCGCGCGCCGCGGCTTTGTGGTCGAGTACGTGCGCGGCCGCGGTGCGCCGGGCGACAGCGACCGCTACCCGCGCATCAACGTCGATCGCCCGCCACGAGGGCGCCGCGGGCGGGCGCTGCGTGCACTTCAACGGCCACATCGACGTCGTCGAGCCCGGCCATGGCTGGAGCGTCGAGCCGTTCGGCGCGGTCGTGCGCGACGGCCGGATCTACGGCCGCGGCACCTGCGACATGAAGGGCGGCCTCGCCGCCGCGATCGTCGCCGCCGAGGCGCTCGTCGATGCCGGCGGCCCGCTGCCGGGGGCGCATCGAGATCTCCGGCACGGTCGACGAGGAATCCGGCGGCTACGGCGGCGTCGCCTACCTCGCCGAGCGCGGCTGGTTCGCGCCCGGTCGCGCGTGCAGCACGTGATCATCCCCGAGCCGCTCAACGTCGACCGCGTCTGCATCGGCCACCGCGGCGTGTGGTGGGCGGAGCTCGAGACCAAGGGCCGGATCGCGCACGGCTCGATGCCGTTCCTCGGCGACTCGGCGATCCGCCACATGGGCGCCGTGCTCGAGCGGCTCGAGCACGAGCTGCTGCCGCGGCTCGCCGCGCGCACCACCGTCATGCCGGTGGTACCGGCGGCTGCGCGCCAGTCGACGCTCAACATCAACTCGGTCCACGGCGGCCAGCCCGAGGGCTTCGACGGCCTGCCGGCGCCGTGCGTCGCCGACTCGTGCCGCATCGTCATCGACCGCCGCTTCCTGGTCGAGGAGCAGCTCGCGAACGTCAAGGCCGAGGTCCGCGAGCTGCTCGAGCGGCTGGCCGACGAGCGGCCGGGCTTTCGCTACGAGCTTCGGGACCTGTTCGAGGTCCTGCCGGTGATGGCCGACCGCTCGGGCCCGGTGGTGCAGGCGACGCTCGCCGCGGTACGCGAGGTGCTCGGCCGGGACGCCGAGATCGTCTGCTCGCCGGGCACCTACGACCAGAAGCACATCGACCGCATCGGCCGGCTCAAGGACTGCATCGCCTACGGCCCTGGCATCCTCGACCTCGCCCACCAGCCCGACGAGTTCGTCGTCATCGACGACCTGGTCGCCTCGGCCAAGGTCATGGCCGTGTCCGCTCACCGCCTGCTGACCCGCGCGGCATGAGCGGCCGGCGCCGGCGCCGTGGCCTGGCGCAGATCCTGCTCGTGCTCGCCTGCGCCCTGGCGTTGCCGGCGGCGCTGGCCGCTGCCGGCGGCTCGATCACGATCGGCATCCCGCTCGAGCCGCCGAACCTCGACCCGTCGGCGACTTCGGCGGAGGCGACCCAGGACGTCGTCTACGCCAATGTCTACGAAGGGCTGACGCGGATCGCCGAGGATGGGCGCGTGGTGCCGGCGCTGGCGCGCGACTGGACCGTCAGCGACGACGGCCTGCGCTACCGCTTCCACCTGCGCGCCGGCGTGCGCTTCCACGACGGCGCGCCGCTGACGGCGGCCGACGCCCGCTTCTCGCTCGACCGGGCGCGCGCCGCCGACTCGAAGAACCCGCTCCGCGACCTGCTGCAGCCGATCCGCGCGGTCCGCGTCGAGGACGAGCTGACGCTGACGATCGAGCTCAGCCGCCCGGTCGCCGAGATCCTGACCTACCTCGGCTGGGGCAACCTCGTGATCCTGAGCCCGGCGAGCGCCGCGCGCGCGGCCATCGCGCCGGTCGGCACGGGGCCGTTCCGCTTCCGCGAGTGGCGCAAGGGCGACGCGGTCGTGCTCGAGCGCAACCCCGACTACTGGGGTCCGCCGGCGCTGCTCGATCAGGTCACCTTCCGGGTGGTGCCGGACGCGAGCACTGCGCTTGCGGCGCTGCTGGCCGGCGACGTCGACGCCTACTCGAACTTCACCTCGCCCGAGAGCCTCGCCGCACTCGCGCGCGACCCGCGCTTCACGGTCGTGGTCGGCTCGACCGAAGGTGAGACGCTGCTAGCGATCAACAACGCGCGGCCACCGTTCAACGACCTCAGGGTCCGGCGCGCGCTCGCGCACGCGGTCGACCGCCGGGCGATCATCGCAGGGCGCGATGTACGGCTACGGCGAGCCGATCGGCAGCCACTTCCCGCCGCACGACCCGGCGTACGTCGACCTCACCGGCCGCTATCCCTACGACCCGCCGGCAGCGCGCGCGCTGCTCGCCGAGGCGGGCTACCCGCACGGCCTGGATGTGACGCTGCGGCTGCCGCCGCCCTACTACGCGCGGCGCAGCGGCGAGATCGTCGCCGCCGAGCTCGCCGCGGTCGGCATCCGCGTCCACATCCAGAACATCGAGTGGGCGCAGTGGCTCGAGCAGGTATTCAAGAACCGCGACTACGACCTGACGATCGTCTCGCACACCGAGCCGATGGACTACGACATCTACGCCCGCCCCGGCTACTACTTCGGCTATTCGAACCCGCACTATGCGGCGCTGCTCGACGAGCTGTCGCGGACCCGCGCGCCGGAGGCGCGGCGGCGGCTGCTCGGCGCCGTGCAGCGCCAGCTCGCCGACGACTGCGTCAACGTGTTCCTGTTCGAGCTGCCGAAGCTCGGCGTCTGGCGGCACGACCTGCACGGGCTGTGGCACGAGGCGCCGATCCAGGGCATCGACGTGACGCGGGCCTACCTCGACGCACCGGCGGCCGCCGCCGGGCCGCGTGCCGGCGCGCACCTGCCGGCGGCGCTGCTCGGCGCGGCCGCGCTCGCGGTGCTCGCGCTCGGCCTCGTGGCGCTGCGCCGCCACGTCAGCGCCGCCTACCTCGCCGGCCGCGCCGCGTCGCTGCTCGCGACCCTGCTCGCCGCCTCGGCGCTGATCTTCGTGCTGGTCGACGTGCTGCCGGGCGACCCGGCCGCGTACATGATGGGCCTGAACGCGAGCCCGCGGGCGATCGCGGCACTGCGCGCCGAGTACGGCCTCGACGCGCCCGCCTGGCACCAGTACCTCGACTGGCTGCTCGGCCTCGCGCGCGGCGACTTCGGCACGAGCTACACCTACCGTGTGCCGGTCGCGGGCCTGCTCGCCGAGCGGCTCGCGGTGTCGCTGCCGCTGGCGGCGTACGCGCTCACGCTCGCGGTCGCGGTCGCCTTCCCGCTCGGCCTCGCCGCCGCGCTGCGCCGCGGCCGCCCGGCCGACGCGGCGCTGATGGGGGTCGCGCAGGTGGGGCTGTCGATCCCGAACTTCTGGCTGGGCCTCGTGCTGATCCTCGCCTTCGCCGTCCACCTGCACTGGTTTGCGGCCGGCGGCTTCCCCGGCTGGGGCGCCGGGCTCGGCCCGGCGCTGGCGGCACTGACGCTGCCGGCCGTCGCACTCGCGGTGCCGCAGGGCTGCATCCTCGCGCGCGTGCTGCGCGGCGCGCTCGGCGAGACGCTCGACGAGGACTATGTGCGCACGGCGCGCGCCAAGGGCCTGACGGCGCGCCAGGCGTTGATGCGCCACGCCCTGCCGAACGCGATGATCCCCGTGCTGACGGTGCTCGGCCTGCAGTTCTCGTTCCTGCTCGCCGGGGCGATCATCATCGAGACGGTATTTGCGCTGCCCGGCATCGGCCGGCTGATCTTCCAGGCCACCGCGCAGCGCGACCTGATCGTCGTGCGCAGCGTGGTGCTGCTGCTGGTCGCCGCCGTGGTCGTCGTCAATTTCGCGGTGGAGCTTCTGTACGCGGTGGTCGACCCGCGCCTGCGGCGGGCGGGGCCATGAGCGGCGGCGCGCGCCGCGTCGTGCTCGCCCCGGCTGCGACGCTCGGCGCCGCGGTCCTCGCCCTATACGCGCTCCTGGCGCTCGCCTCGCTGACGCCGCTGTTCGATGCCGGCCTTGGCCTCGACGTCGCTGCGCGACTCGCGTCGCCGTCGCCGCGGCACTGGTTCGGCACCGACCCGCTCGGCCGCGACGTGTTCGCGATGGTCGCCGTCGGCGCGCGCACGTCGCTCGCGGTCGCGGTCGGCGCGGTGCTGCTCGGCCTGCTCGCCGGCGCGCCGCTCGGGCTCGTGGCAGCGGCGCGCGGCGGTCTCGTCGACGAGCTGGTGGCGCGCGGCAACGACCTGCTGTTCGCGTTCCCGGCGCTGCTGCTCGCGGTACTGCTATCGGCGGCACTCGGGCCGGGCGCGCTCACCGCGGTCGTCGCGATCGGCGTGTTCAACGTGCCGGTGTTCGCGCGCCTCGTTCGCGGCAGCGCGCGCGCGCTGCTGACGCGCGACTTCGTGCTCGCCGCGCGCGCCGCCGGCCGCGGGCCGGTCGCGATCGCCTTCGTGCACCTGCTGCCGAATCTCGCCGGGCTGTTGCTGGTGCAGACGGCGATCCAGCTGTCGCTCGGCATCGCCGCCGAGGCGGGGCTCTCCTACGTCGGGCTCGGCGCGCAGCCGCCGGCACCCAGCTGGGGGCGCATGCTCAACGACGCGCAGACGCTGATCGGCGTCGCGCCGTGGCTCGCCTGGTTCCCGGGGCTCGCGCTGGCGCTCGCTGTGCTCGCGCTCGGCCTCCTCGGTGACGGCCTCGCACGGATCTTCGATCCGCGCGCCGCCGCGAGGCGCTGACGGTGGCGCTGCTCTCGGTCCGGGGCCTCGGCGTCGCGATCGGTGAGCGCCCGGTGCTCGCGGACCTCGTCCTCGAGGTCGATGCCGGCGAGGTGCTCGGCCTGATCGGTGAGTCGGGCTCGGGCAAGTCGCTGACGGCGCTCGCCCTCGCCGGCCTGCTGCCGGAGGGCGCCCGCGCCTCGGGCAGCGTCGTGTTCGAGGGCGCCGAGCTCGTCGGCGCCGACGAGGCGGCGCTGTGCGGCGTGCGCGGCCGCGGCATTGGTCTGGTGTTCCAGGAGCCGGCCACCGCGCTCAACCCGCTGATGACGATCGGCGACCAGGTCGCGGAGACCGCGCGCATCCACGGCGGCTTCTCGGCCGCGGCGGCGCGCGAGCGCGCCGCCGCGACGCTCGAGCGCGTCGGACTGCCGCCGCAGCGGATTGGCCTCGAGCGCTACCCGCACGAGCTGTCCGGCGGCCAGCGGCAGCGCGTCGCGATCGCGCTCGCGGTCGCGCTCGCGCCGCGGCTGCTGATCGCCGACGAGCCGACGACCGCGCTCGACGTGACGACCCAGGCGCAGATACTCGAGCTGCTCGCCGAGCTCGCCGCCCGCGACCGGATGGCGCTGCTGCTGATCAGTCACGACCTTGCCGTGGTCGCAAGCGTCGCCCGCCGCCTGGCGATCCTGCACGCCGGCCGGATCGTCGAGCAGGGCGCGACGCTCGCCGTGCTGCGCGCCCCGGCGCACGACTACACCCGCGCGCTGGTGCGCGACTTCACACTGCCGGCCGCCGTGCCCCGCACGCCGAGCGCGGCGCCGCCGCTGCTCGCCGCCGACGGCATCGTGCGCGCCTACCGCATGGCGCGCCGCGGCTTCTTCGGCCGCGCGCCGCTGCGGCGTGCGGTCGACGGCGTCACTCTCGCGATCGCGCCCGGCGAGCGGGTCGGGCTCGTCGGCGAGTCCGGCAGCGGCAAGTCGACGCTGGTGCGCGCGCTGCTGGGGCTCGAGGCGCCGGAGGCGGGCAGCGTGCGGATCGAGGGCGAGCGCTTCACCGGCGCGAGCGCCGCGACCGCGCGGCGCCTCAGGCGCATCGTGCAGGTCGTGTTCCAGGACCCGTACGGCAGCCTCAACCCCCGCCACCGCGTCGGCCGCATCGTCGCCGAGCCGCTGCAGCTGCTCGGCGCGGCGCTACCGGCCGCCGAGCGCGAGCGGCGCGTCGCCGCGGCGCTCACCGACGTCGGCCTCGAGGCCGCCGACGCGCGCCGCCGGCCGCACGAGTTCTCCGGTGGCGAGCGCCAGCGGATCGCGATCGCGCGCGCGCTGGTGGTCGGACCGCGCCTCCTGATCCTCGACGAGGCGGTCTCGGCGCTCGACGCTTCGCTGCGCTCGCAGATCCTCGCGCTGCTGCTCGCTCTGTCGGCCGCCCGTGGCCTCGCCTACCTGTTCGTCTCGCACGACCTCGGCGTGGTGCGCGCCATCACCGATCGCACGCTTGTGATGCGCTCCGGCCGGATCGTCGAGGAGGGCCCGACGGCCGAGGTGCTGGGACGGCCCCAACACCCTTACACTCGGGAACTGGTCGCCGCGACGCCGAGTCTCGACCGGGCGCTGGCGGCGCCGGGGCCCTGAAGGTGAGCACATGAGCATCCCGTTCCGCTCTGACCTCGCGCTGATCGGCGCCGAGTGGCGCGCCGGCAGCCTCGGCACGTTGCCGGTCGAGGACCCGTCGACCGGCGCCGTCGTCGGCACCATCGCCCGCAGCTCGGCCGGCGACGTCGATGCCGCGGTCGGCGCCGCCCGGGCCGCCTTCGACGGCGCCTGGGGCCGGCTCGCCGCCTTCGAGCGTGGCCGCCTGCTGGCCGCGCTCGGCCGCGCGGTCGAGGCGCACGCCGAAGAGCTCGCCGGGCTCGAGACGCTCGACGTCGGCAAGCCGGCGACCCAGGCCCGGGCCGACGTCGTCGCGCTCGCCCGCTACCTCGAGTTCTACGGCGGTGCGGCCGACAAGCTGCACGGCACGACCATCCCCTACCTTAACGACTACACGATCTACACGCTGCGCGAGCCGCACGGGGTCACGGCACACATCATCCCGTGGAATTACCCGATGCAGATCATCGGCCGCTCGGTCGGCGCCGCGCTCGCAGCCGGCAACGCGGTCGTGATCAAGCCGGCCGAGGAGGCGTCGCTGACCACGCTCGCCTTCGCGCGCCTGGCGCTCGAGGCCGGCC
Source organism: uncultured Pseudomonadota bacterium (assembly GCA_963727685.1). Classification (GTDB taxonomy): domain Bacteria; phylum Pseudomonadota; class Gammaproteobacteria; order Steroidobacterales; family Steroidobacteraceae; genus CAIKZZ01. The sequence continues at coordinate 5,187 of CAVSGY010000007.1, read as the reverse complement.
TTCCGGCCGGCGCGATCAACGTCGTGCCCGGGCTCGGCGAGGAGGCGGGCGCGGCGCTCGCCGCGCACCCGGGCGTCAACCACGTCTCGTTCACGGGCTCCGTCGAGGCCGGCATCGCCGTACAGGCGGCGGCCGCGCGGCACGTGGCCCCGGTGACGCTCGAACTCGGCGGCAAGTCGCCGCAGCTCGTGTTCGACGACGCCGACCTCGACGCGGCGCTGCCGGTGCTGGTCCGCGCCGGGCTGCAGAACGCCGGCCAGACCTGCTCGGCGAGCTCGCGGCTGCTGCTGCAGCGGGGCATCTACGCGCGCGTCGTCGAGGCACTCGCCCGCCGCTACCGCGCGCTGCGGGCCGGTCCTGCCGCGCGCGATCTGGACCTCGGCCCGCTGATCTCGGCCGGCCAGCAGCGCCGCGTCGTCGCGCTGGTCGAGGCCGGCATCGCCGGCGGTGCGCCGGTACTGGCGCGCGGCGAGGTCGTGCCCGACGCGCCGGCGGCCGGCCACTACCTCGCGCCGCTGCTGCTGGGGCCACTCGCGCCCGACCACGCGCTCGTGCAGGAGGAGATCTTCGGGCCGGTGCAGGTGGTGCTGCCGTTCGACGACGAGGACGAGGCGATCGCGCTCGCCAACGGCACGCGCTATGGCTTGGTCGCCGGCGCCTGGACCCGCGATGCGGGCCGCCAGCACCGCCTCGCGCGCCGGCTGCGCGCCGGCCAGGTGTTCCTCAACGACTACGGCGCGGCCGGTGGCGTGGAGCTGCCGTTCGGCGGCGTCGGCTGGTCGGGGCACGGACGCGAGAAGGGCATGGAGGCACTGTACGGCTTCACCACGCTGAAGACGGTTGCGGCGCGCCACCGCTGATTCCGCCCCGGCATCAGCGATCAACGAGCGAGGCAACACTGTGAGACTCTCCGGCAAGACTGCGATCGTCACCGGCGGCGCGTCCGGCATCGGCGCCGGCATCGTCCGCCGCTTCGTCGCCGAGGGCGCGCGCGTCGCGATCGCCGACCTCAACCTTGCGGCCGCGACCACGCTCGCGGCCGAGCTCGGGCCCGCAGCCCTGCCGGTCGCGGTGGACGTCGCCAGTGCAGCGTCGGTCGCGGCGCTCGCCGCGGCCGCGACGGCGGCGCTCGGCCCGCTCGACATCCTGGTCAACAACGCCGGCGTCGGCCACGCGCCACAGCCGCTCGAGGAGCTCGCCGAGGCGGACTTCGAGCGGCTGCTCGCGGTCAACGTCCGCTCGATCTATCTGACGGCGCGCGCGTTCGTGCCGGCGATGAAGACGCGCCGCCGCGGTGCCATCCTCAACATCGCCTCGACCGCCGGCGTCAGCCCGCGACCGCGGCTGACTTGGTACAACGCCTCGAAGGGCTGGGTCATCACCGCGACGCGCTCGATGGCCGTCGAGCTCGCGCCGTTCGGCGTGCGCGTCAATGCCTTGAACCCGGTCGCGAGCGAGACGCCGCTGCTCGCGACGTTCATGGGCAGCGACACGCCCGAGACGCGGGCCCGGTTCCTGGCCTCGATCCCGCTCGGCCGCTTCGCGACGCCGGAGGACATGGGCCACGCGGCCGTGTACCTGTGCTCGGACGAGGCCTCGATGGTGACCGGGGTCACGCTCGAGGTCGACGGCGGCCGCTGCATCTGACGCCGGGAGGCACGCGTGGGTCCAGGCAAACTCAATCTGATCACCGACGTGCCCGGCATCCGGGTCGGCCACGCGACCGACGAGCGGGCGCAAAGCGGCGTGACGACGCTGGTCGGCGACCGGCCGCTCGCCGCGGGCGTCGACGTGCGCGGCGGCGCACCGGGCGTGCGCGAGACCGACACTCTCGCCCCGGATGCGCTCGTCGGCCACGCGCACGCCATCGTGCTCGCCGGCGGCTCGGTGTTCGGGCTCGGCGCGGCCGATGGCGTTGCTGCGGAGCTGTCGAACGCCGGTGTCGGCCTGCGGCTGCTCGCCCACACCCGCGCGATACCGATCGTGCCGGCGGCGGTGCTGCACGACCTCGCCGGCGACGGCGACAAGGACTGGCGCGAGCCGCCCTACCGCGCGCTCGGCGTCGAGTCGGTCAAGGCCGCGCGCCGCGAGTTCGCGCTCGGCCGGGTCGGCGCCGGGCGCGGCGCGCGCGCCGGCTACGCCGCCGGCGGCATCGGCTCGGCCTCGCTCGACCTCGGCGACGGGCTCGTGGTCGGCGCGCTGGTCGCCGTCAATTCGATCGGCAGCGTCTACCTGCCGGACGGCCGCACGCCCTATGCGTGGCCCTACGAGATCGACGGCGAGTTCGGCGGCGCGCGGCCGGAGCACCCGGCGCCGCTCGTCGACCCGGCGCCTCCCGAGTCGCGCCTCGCCGAGATGGGCCGGCTGGAGCCAGGCACGAGCACGGTGATCGGCGTGGTCGCGACGTCGGCCGCGCTCACCGGCGCCGAGTGCCGCCGCCTCGCCATCATGGCGCACGATGGCATCGCGCGCGCCGTGCGGCCCGCGCACACGCCCTTCGATGGCGACACGATCTTCGCGGTCGCGAGCGGCGCGACTGCGTTCGCCGCACTCGGCGTGCGCGCCGCGCTCGTCGCACGGCTCGGCTCGGCAGTCGCCGACTGCATGGCGCGCGCGATCGCGCGCGGCGTGTTCGAGGCGGCCCGCGGCCGCTGACGACGCGTCGCGGCGCCGCCGGCCGCGGCGACCGGTGCCAGCGGCTGGCCACCCATTGTCAAATGCGCCCGCCGGGGGCGCCCGCCGCCGTTAACCCCATCCGGCCCGCAGCGTCGATTCAGGGAGGGAACCCCTCAATCGCCGGGAGCGGACATGACACGTGCCTACCTTGCCCTCGCCCTCGCCACGCTTGCCCTGGACGCGCACGCCGTCGGCCGGCTGGCCGACGTCGAGATTGTCGACCGCGCCACCGGCACGGTGCTCGAACCCCACTACTACCGCGGCGAGTACTGGGTCGCCGGCACGCCCGGCGCGCGCTATGCGATCTCGATCCGCAACCACCTCGGCGAGCGGCTGCTCGCGGTGACGGCAGTGGACGGCGTCAACGTGGTCTCGGGCGAGACCGCGGGCTTTCAGCAGACCGGCTACGTATTCGGGCCATACCAGGGCTACGAGATCGCCGGCTGGCGCAAGAGCGACCAGGACGTCGCCACCTTCGAGTTCACCGCGTCACCCAATTCCTATGCTGAGCGCACCGGCCGGCCGGCGAACGTCGGCGTGATCGGCGTGGCGTTGTTTCGCGAGCGCCGGCCCGCACCGATGGCGATGGCGCCCGATGCGTTGGCGCGCGCGGCGCCGTCGGCCGAGGCGGGCGGGACGAGCGCGCGCGCCGAGGCGGCGCGCGCCCCGACGGCCGATGCGGGTCGCGTTGTACTCGGCAGCGCCGCCCCGGCGCCGGCCGCCAAGCTCGGCACCGGCCACGGCGCCCGCGAGGCCGCCGCGGTCGAGCACACCGACTTCGACCGCCAGAGCGAGAACCCGAACGAGGTCATCCGCATCCGCTACGACAGTTACGCGAACCTGGTCGCGATGGGCGTAATCGGTGCGCGTCCGCCGCTGCCGCCCCGGCCGAATGCCTTCCCCGAGTCACCGACCCGCTATGTCCCGGATCCGCCGGGACCTGTCTCGGGCGGCCTGCGATAATGACCTGAATGACCGACTCCGCCGCGAGCGACGAGGCCCTGATGCTGTCATTCGCGCGCGGCGACGCCGCCGCGTTCGAGGAGCTGTACCGGCGGCACGAGTCGCGGGTGTTCCGTTACCTGTGCCGCAATTCCCGCGACCCCGAGGCGGCCAACGACCTGATGCAGGAGGTCTGGTTCGCCGTGGCGCGCAGCGCCGGCCGCTACCAGCCGACGGCGCGCTTCACGACCTGGCTGTACACGCTGGCGCACAATCGCATGGTCGACTCGATCCGCACCCGCCGCGACCATTACAGCCTCGATGCGGCCGCCACCGACGGCGACGGCGACGGCGCCAGCCTCGCTGAGCGGCTGCCGGCGGACCCGCGGACCGAACCCGCCGCCGAGGCGCAGGCGCACGAGGACGGCGCCGCCGTCCTGCGTGCGGTCCGGCAGCTGCCGGCCGAGCAACGCGCCGCGTTCCTGCTGCAAGCCGAGGCCGACCTCAGCGTCGAGGAGATTGCCGCGATCACCGGAACCAGCTTCGAAACGGCGAAGAGCCGGTTGCGCTACGCGCGCACCAAGCTGCGCGAGCTGTTGTGGGAGTACGCATGACGACGCGCACGGACCCCGACGAGGACGCGCTCGTCGCGCGCTACCGGCGCGCGAGCGACGCCACGGCCGCGGCGCCGCGCGACGCCGTCCGCGAGGCCATTCTCGCCGAAGGCCGGCGCGTCGCCGCCGTGCAGCGCGCCGCGGCCCGACCGGCGGCCAACGACGGGCGCTGGCGCCTGGCTGCACTCGGCACGCTCGCGGCGGCGGTCATCGCCGGCCTCATCGTCGTGCCGATCTACCGCGAGCCGCCCGCCGAGCCGGCCGTGGTCGACCGGGGGCCCGTCACCAGCCGCCTCGCGGCCCCGGCGGCCACCGCACGGCCGGCGGCCGAGACCGCGGCACCCGCGCTTGCGGCCGCACCGCGACCGGCGCCGCCGCCAACGCGGGCACCGGCCGCCGAGCCGCGCGCCAAGGTAGGCGCGGAGGCACCGCGCCTGGCGGACACGGCGGGCGAGCGGGCCCTGGCCCAGGCGGCGCCGACGCAGTCCGGTGGCAGCGCTGCCGCCGATGCTGCGCCCGCGCACGCCGCGGGCGGCCTCGCCGCTCCCGCCGCGATCGCGGCACGAGCGGCGACCTTTCCGGCCCCGGCCAACGGCGCCGCCGCGCTGCGCGCCGCGGCGATCGCCGGCGACGCCGCGCTGGTCGAGCGCCTCGCCGCGGACGGCGCCTCCGTCACCGCGGCCGGCGACGACGGCCGCGCACCGCTACTCCTCGCCGTCGTCCATGGGCACCTCGAGGTCGTCCGCGTGCTGCTCGCCCGCGGCGCCGATCCGAACGCCCCCGACCGCAGCGGCCGCACGGCGCTCGATGAGGCGCGCGCGCGGCACCTCGACGCGATCACGGAACTGCTCGAGCGCGCGCCGCCACGCTAGCCACGAACCGCCGGCGGTCGCGCGGCCGGCTAGAATCGCCCCCACATGCAACAGTTGACGCCCGGAACCGCGCGGGCTGCCCG
>CAVSGY010000006.1:0-1164999 GCA_963727685.1 uncultured Pseudomonadota bacterium | reverse complement strand
ACGTTGCCGTCGCGTACCACCCAGACGTGGGCGCGCTCGCCCTCGTACACGACGGCGCTCTCCGGTACCGCGACGGCCGGACCGGCGGTGCTGGTGACGATCCTGAGGCTCGCCAGCATCTCCGGCTTCAGTGCGCCGTCGGCGTTGGCGATCTCGGCGCGTACCGTCAGACGGTGCGTCGCCGGGTCGACGGCTGCGGCGACGTAGCTCAGGTGCGCGCTGAAGACGCGCTCGGGCCACGCCGGCACCCGCACCTCGACCGCCTGCCCGCGGCGCACGTCGCGCGCCTCGCTCTCGGGCACGTTGCCGATCGCCCAGACCGTGCGGGTGTCGGCGATCGTGTAGAGCGGCGTGCCGCCGCCGGCCTGGATGTACTGGCCGGGGCCGGCCTGACGGTCGATGACGACACCGGCGATCGGCGCGCGCAGCGGCACGCGCGCGTCGCCGCGGCCGCCGGCCGCGAGCGCGTCGATCTCGGCGGCCGACTTGCCGAGGATGGCCAGGCGGCCGTGGACGGCGGCCAGCGCCGCTGTGGCGGTCGCGTGGTCGGCCTCGGCCTGCTGCACGTCCTGCTGCGAGGCGCCCTGCGCCGCGAGCAGCGCCTGCTTGCGCTCGAGCGCCGCGTGCGTCAGATGCTCCTGGGCGACGGCCGCGGCGAGGTCGTTCTGCGCCTGCACGAACTCGCTCGCCTCGATCGTCGCCAGCGCCGCACCGGCGGCGACCGTGTCGCCGAAGCCGGCGTGCAGCGCGGCGATCCGCCCGGAGAACGGTGAGTAGACGGGCGTGGCGCGGTCGGCATCGACTGCGATGCGACCGTCGGCCACCTCGACGCTGGCGAAGGCGTGGGTCGCGACCGGCTCGATCGTGAAGGTCTTGAGCTGCTGCGCGGTCGGCTGGAAGGTGTCGGCCGGCGGCGCCGCGGCCGCTTCCTCGTCGTGACCGTGGTGCGCGAACCAGTACACCGCGAGTGCGACCACGACCAGGGCCGCCGCCGCCACGGCCAACCAGCGCAGCTGCGCGGCGCGCGACAGGGACGCGGGCAGGGCCGCCCGCTCACCGGGGCCGGCGCTGGTCACCGGCCGCTCCGCCCGCTAGGCTTACTGGTCCGGAGCGCCGCCGGCGCGGCTCGAAGGTCAGAGTCAGGTTGCAGCACGATGGGCGGCCCGCGGTCACTGGAAAGTGCGGCGGGGATTATCCATCCTTTGGCCTGGGCGTCCACCGGCCCCGGCGTGTCTCACCGATCTTTTCACACCGGTCTCACACGCGGCGGCCCAACGGCGGCGGCCGGGCCTCGTCACGAGCTGCCGGCTGGAGCATCATGCCGGCCGGTAATTTCCAGCGGCCGGCCCCGGCCGCGCGGAGGAAACGTGTCCTCGATCCTCGTCGGCCGCCCGCGGGCGCCGGCCGCCCGCCGCCGGACGGCGCCGTGAGCCTGTACCGCGAAAGCTCCGGCCAGGGCCGCGACGTCGCGCTGCTGCACGGCTGGGGTATGCACGGTGGCGTGTTCGGCGCACTGGCCGCGGCGCTGGCGCGCGACTATCGCGTGCACGCGCTCGACCTGCCCGGCCACGGCCGCTCGCCGTGGGCCAAGGGCGCCGCTGACCTCGAGGGCCTCGCGCGGCTGGTCGCGGAGCACCTGCCGGCCGAATGCTGCGTGGTCGGCTGGTCGCTCGGCGGCATGGTCGGCGTACGGCTCGCCACGCTCTACCCGGAGCGTGTGCCGCGCCTCGCGCTGATCGCCACCTCGCCGTGCGGCATGAAGCGCCGCGACTGGCCGCACGGCCTCGAGGCAACGCTGCTCGAGGGCATGGCCACCCGGCTCGCGCGCGACTGGCGGGCCACGATCCAGGAGTTCCTGAGCCTCGAGGTCCGCGGCGAGGAGGACCCGCTCGCGACGCTGCGCGAGCTGAAGCGCCAGCTCCTCGAGCACGGCGCGCCGAGCACCGCCGCGCTCGCCGCCGGGCTCGCGATCGTGCGCGGCACGGACCTGCGGCCGGAGCTCGCGGGGATCCGCGCCCGCACGCTCGCGATAGGCGGCGAGTACGACCGGCTCGCGCCGCCGGCGGCGGTCGCGGCGCTCGCGGCTGGCATCCCGGGCGCGCGCCTCGAGACGATCGCGCGCGCGGCGCACGCTCCGTTCCTGTCCCACCGCGAGCGCGTCGAGGCGCTGCTCGCGGAGTTCCTCGGCGCGCCGTGACGAGCGCAGCGCTGCCAGGGGTCGACCGCGCCGCCGTGCGCCGGCACTTCGACCGCGCGAGCGCGACCTACGACGCGCACGCGGTCCTGCAGGCGCGCGTCCGCGACGAGCTGTTGGCGCGCCTCGCGCTCCTCGCCTTCGAGCCGGCCACCGTCGTCGACCTCGGCTGCGGCACCGGCCACGCGGCCCGGGCCCTCCGGCGCCGCTGGCCGAAGAGCCGGGTCGTCGCGCTCGACCTGTCGGCCGGGATGCTCGCCCAGGCGGACGCGCAGCGCTCGTGGTGGCGCCCGTTCGCGTGCGTGCAGGGCGACGCGGCGTGCCTGCCGCTCGCGTCGCGCTCGGTCGACCTCGTCTACTCGTGCCTGATGCTGCCGTTCACCGGCGACCCCGACGCGGTGTTCCGCGAGGTGCGCCGCTGCCTCACCGAGCGGGGCTACTTCACGTTCGCGACGCTCGGCCCCGACACGCTCAAGGAGCTGCGGCACGCCGCGGCCGCGGCGGCGCCGCCCGCAGTGGGGCTCCTCGACCTGCACGACGTCGGCGACGCGCTCGTCCGCGCCGGCTTCGCGGACCCGGTCATGGACGTCGACCGCTACACGCTGACCTACCCGTCGGTGCGCGCGCTGTGGCGCGACCTGCGCGCGGTCGGCGCGGGCCAGGCGCTCGCGGCCCGGCGCCGCGGCCTCGGCGGGCGCAGCGCGCTCGCCGCGCTCGAGGCCGGCTACGAGCGGCTCCGCGACGCGGATGGCCGGCTGCCGGCGAGCTGCGAGGTCGTCTACGGCCAGGCCTGGTGCCCGGGCGGCATGCCGCCGGTGCGGGGCCGGCGCGGCGAGGCCGTGGTCCCGATCGAGAGCCTGCGGCGCCGCTGACGCTGGACCGCGACCGCCGCCTCGATCCTCGCCAAGCTCGAACGCCTGTGCAAGGTTATTAACGGGACATCACACTCGGGAGTCAGCCTGCCCTGATGAGGTCCCGGTAGGCGTGCCAGGTGGCATGCCCGAGGATCGGGCTGACGATCAGTAGCCCGAACAGCAGTGGCGCGTAGCCGATGACCGTCAGGACCAGGATCAGCGCGCTCCACACGATCATCGCCGGGATGTTGCTGAATACCGCGCGAATGCTCGCCCACATGGCCTCGCCCGCGGCCGCGTGCCGGTCGATGATCAGCGGCACGGTCGCCACCGACAGCGTGAACACGAACGCTGCGAGGATGCCGCCCACGGACACGTAGGCCGTTACCTGAGCGCGGTTCATGGTATCGGCGAAACCACGGTACATGGTCTCCCGAAGGTCCGGCGCCGACACGTCGAAGACGGTGCTCAGCATGACCGCGGAGACGCCGAACCAAGCGACTGCGCAACCGCCGAGGACCAGCCCGAACCTCCACAACGCGCGGTGGTCGCGCTTGAACCCTTCAAGTGAGTCGTCGAAGGTCGCGCTCTCGCCGAGCGAATAGCGGCGCGACATCTCGGCGAAGCCGGCCGAAACGATCGGCGCCAGCAGAAGGAATCCCGAAATCGCGGCTGCGACAAAGTAAGGATGCGTGCCGCCGAAGACCAGCAACGTCCAGCCGAAACCCACCACCAGGGCGCCGTAGCCGCCGCTGGCCAGCCAGTTCTTGCGCGTGTCCTGCCACCCCAGCTGCAGCCAGCTGAACGGCCGAAAGGCCGGGACTTGCCGGGCAACGAGCGTGGCACTCATGGCTGCTTCCTTTGAGACTTGCATAAGTGACTTGCAACTGGTCTCGGGTTTCGCTGTCCCACACGATAGCCAGTGGTGGCGAGGCGAGCCATGGGCAAGTCGGAACGGGAAGCGAAGTCGCTACAGCGGCTACGTCCGCGGGCGGGGCGGCTACTCCAGCGTGCAGTCACACAGGCCGAGGTCGCGCGGCGTGTCGGCGTAACTCGCACCACGGTGTCGCAGTGGAGCAGCACCACTTCAACTGGCATCAGCTGTCCGTCATCGCTGGCATCACCTTGCGGCGCTTCTACTTCCGACTCTTCGCGGGCGCCATCAAGGGCCCGCAGGTCATCGAATTCCTGCATGCCCTCGGCCGGCAAATCCGACAGCCGCTGCTGGTCATCTGGAACGGCTTGCCAGCGCACCGGTCGGCTCTCGTGCGCGACTGTCTGGAAGCATTGAACGGTGCCTTCCAGATCGAACAACTGCCGGCCTACGCGCCCGAGCTCAATCCGACCGAATACATCTGCGGCCATCTCAAGCATCAGGAGCTCGCCAACCGCTGCGCCGCCGGACTTCCGCGACCTGAAGACCGGCGCTTGCAACCGCCTCCGCTCCATGCAGCGGCGCCGAACCCTGATCCGGGCGTTCTGGCGTCAGGCTGAGTTGCAGTTCTGCCATGTCAGCTATTGATGCAAACCTCAATAAGGTCGCTACGGTCTTTCGCGCGCTGGAAAATGCCGTAACTGCACACGCTCGGTCGTAACCCCCGAACGGGTCCGCTGCGGGTCCAAAAGGCAGGGCGGCCCGACGACCGCCCCGTGGCTTCAGGATTGCAAGCCTTTGGCTAGTGAAGCGACTCCAGGTAGCGCGCGACGGCATCGATGTCCGAGTCTTTCAGCGGACCTGCGACGCCGTTCATGACCACCTGCTCGCGCGTCCCCAGCCGCAGCGCCTTGAGCTGCTTGGCCAGGTACGAGGCGTGCTGCCCGGCAAGGCGCGGGAACTGGTCTGAACCGCTCGCATCTTCCTGGTGACACGCGGAGCACGGCGCGACGCCCGTCTCGGCAACGCCGTTCTGGTAGACACTCTTGCCCTGGGCGATGAGCGCCGCGCCCTTGGCACCGGAGAATGGTTCAGGCTTGCTCGCAAACGGCATCTGCTTGCTGTAGTAGTCGGCAAGCGCCGCGATCTGCAGGTCGGTCAGCTGCGCCGCCATGCCCCACATGAACGCGCGGGCATAGGGGTCGGCCCGGGTCTGCGCCTTGAACAGGTGCAGCTGCTCGTCGATGTACCAGGCCTTCTGCCCGCCGAGCGCCGGGTAGATCGGGGATTGGCTCTGGCCCTGCGGCCCGTGGCAGGTCGCGCAGCGCGTCGTTGCGACAAACTCCGCCTCCCGCGCCGCGGCCGGCGTGATCTCCACCGCAGCGGTCGCGTCCTGCGCACGCGCCGCGTTGGGGGCAACCGAACCAGCGGTGGCGACCACCGCAAGAACCGTCAGCATGATGTTCGTGGGGTTCATGATGATTCTCGCGGCCGTTACAGGGCAAACCACAGCAACAGGTACGTCGTGTCGTTGTCCGACGCGTTGCGACCGACGCCGTCGTAGTTGCTCGTCGCACCGTTGAACTTGGTGTAGTGCGTGTACTGCAGCACGAACTTGGTGTTGAACCATGGCACGTACATCAGCTCGGCCACCACTGCGTTGGTCTCCGGGCTACCGTTGGCGCTGTTGACGACGCCGGTCGCCAGACTGGGGTTGTTCGGGCTGGTGTACGGGCCGCTCGGGTTATAAGCGCCCATGTCCGTCGAGCCCTGGGTCGAGATGTACCCGATCGTGGCGCCGTACTTCCGGCGGTACCAGTAGTTGAAGTCCGTCGCCCAGTAGCTGAGCCAGTCGCTGGCCTGCGACGTGCCGAGGCCGTCAGGACCCGTCGCATGCAGCGCCTGGTTCTCGTGCACGTAGGTGCTCTTCAGGTCCATCTGGTGGACCTCGCCCTGGTACTGGATCTGGAAGTCGTAGGCGAGGTCCGTATAGTTGTTGGTGGCACCGGCGAGCGCGTTGCCGCCGCCCGGATAGATCTTGAAGTGCTCGCCGTAGGTGCCCGCCTCGATCGCCCATGGGCCGGTGTCATACTCGTACGCCAGGCGCCAGTACGGGTTCCAGCCGGCGATGACGCTGGACGAGGTGGAATCGAGCGGCCCGGCCGTACCGATGATCGGATTGCCCGCGCTCGTCGAGGAGTCGGCGCCGTTCTGCGCATGCCGGTACATGCCGAAGGCCGCGTACAGCTGTTCGTTCCACATCACGTAGCCGACCGGTCCGGCGACCCGTTCCTGCTCGCCCGAGTTGATCAGCGGGCTCGCCGCCGACCCCACGCTGATCTCCGGCGGCACGTACGGGAAGCCGAAGGCGGGCGTGGTGTTCCAGGGATCCTCGACCGTCGGGTTGTTGTTGATCGACACACCGTAGGTGAACGACCGCTTGTCCGGCAATACGACGGTGTTGGCGAAGCGGAAGTCCGTGTTGTCAATGTTGAACGTGCCCGAGCCGAAGTCGTAGGTGATCTGCGCGAACGCGCCGAAGTGCGGCGCGATCTTGCCGCCGTACAGGAGCGACAGCTGCTGCGGCAGCTCGATACCCCCGTTCGACATTGACGAGGCGCCCGCGATCTGGCTGTCCGGCAGCGGCTTGGCGAGCTGGACGTCGCCCGCCATGACGAACAGTCCCAGGCCCGGGACCGCCGGCAGCGCCAGGTTCTGCTTGCCCGAATCGTCGATGGACTGCACGTCCTTGCCGTTGTCCAGCTGGTAGCCGTTCAGCTTGAACATGCGGCCGAAGTGGGTCAGCTCCGGATAGACGGTGTGACAGGCCATGCACGCCATGCCGGTCTGGCGGGCGAACACCGGCAGCGCTTCGGCCGACTGTGCGCCAATCAGGCCCAGCGAAATGGCTGCCAGCGCGCCGCCGGCCTTGCGCCAGGCATTCCATCGAAACAAGGTGACACTCTTCATGTTTACTGCCCCTGATATAGATCGATCATCTGGCGCCCGCGCGCCACGCCAGCCAACGGTCCGGCGATAGACTCGACAGCCGCTATTTTTTCTTCTTGGGCGGCACCAGCACCAGCCAAGACAGGACCATGCTGGAAAAAGCCAAGGCCAGGCAAAGAAGGGCTGCGATGAGGTTGAGCATTGCTAATCCGCCGTTAGGACGCGGTGAGTACGCGATCAGTGCTGTGGAGCGCGATCGGCCTGGTCTTCCTGCTCGCCGTGACGCTTCAACGCCACGGTCAGGATCCCGACGTACGCGAACCCGAACACGATCATGCACCAGTCCATGAAGCCGGTGAACGTGTGCGGGTCGTAGCTGAGCAGCGACCAGCCGCCCCAGTCCGTGAACATGCCGCGACCAAGGAAGCAAAGCATGGCGGCGCCGAACACACTGCCGTTACCCATGCCCGTCAGCATGCCGCCGACGATGATCAGCCAGAATGCGCGGCGCGACAGCGAACGTTTCTGCATTGCCCCCCCCTACACCGTTATGCGTCTACACGGCCATGGAATCTTAAGGCCGATCCTAGCTCAAAGTTCTAATTCATGTGAAGCAGTGTCTATATCGACCTACGGCAGCGGCTCCGACCCGCGCGCAGCCCTATCGAACGGGCTCAACTGCAGGATCCGCTCGCGGCTGGCCGCCGCGCCGGACGTATCGCCGGCCCCGACCTGCAGCGCCCAGAGCGCGCGCCAGGCATCGACCGACCACGGATTGATGGCCAAAATCTTCCGCAGCATCTGCTCACGGCTGAGGCCATGCTCCGCGCTGGCGTCGAGGCTCGCCAAGAGCCTATCGGAAAGGGAATACTCGATCCAGCGATCCTGCGGCTCGGCTTCGTAGGCGAGGCCGAGCAACCGGTCCGCCTCCAGCATCGAGCCGTGCACGGCCAGCCACTGGCTGCGCACCCACAGCTCGGTCGCAACGAACGCGCGCCTGAAATCCTGCCGCCGGTCGGGCGGCACGTGCAGCAAGCGGGCGGACTCCTCCACGCCCGGTCGCCGCGCGAGCAGTTCCCGCTGCAGCACCCCCGTGTCCGCGAATGATTCGTATTGCAGTCGCGGCAGGCGGTACTCGATGACCGGCGCCCATTCATGTTGCGCCGGACCACTATCGACCCGGATGGGTCCCCAGTAGCGTCCCAGCCAGACGATCGGGCCCTCGCCGCCAGCGTCGTTCCCATCCGCGGCCCGCTCGGTAAGCGCAACGCCCTGCCAGCGGTCACGCGGACCGACCAGCGCGAGATGCATGCCATCGAGGAACAGCTGCGCCTCCGGAAATACCTCGCGGAAGCTGCGCATGACTACCGCGAGCGTGTCCGAATCGAACTGGTTGAGCGCCAGCCACTGCACGAACAGCCCGCCGCCGGCGAGGCGCCGGCGCGCGCGCTGGAACTGCTCCACGGACAGCAGTGCCCCGGCCCCGGCGAGGTCGGGATGGAACAGGTCGCCGACGATCAGGTCGTACCGGTCCGGAGTCGCGCTGAGGAAGTGCCGCGCATCGTCCTGCGTCACACGGGTTTGTTCCAGCACGCGGCCGTTGCTCTCGGCGAAGAACCGGTTCGCCGCCGCTGTGCTTCCGGCGGACAGTTCCACGGCACTGCGGACGAGGCCGCCGGCCCGGTACGGCAGCGAGCCGGCCAGCGAAATCCCGGTGCCGATACCGAGGAACAGCACGGAACGGGCGCCCGGGTGCAGCAGCAGCGGCAGCCGTGCCTGGTTGGCCTGCGAGTAGACGGCGGTCGGCTCCGACGATGCGTCGCGACGGCGCAGGTCAGTCAGCAGCACCCTCTGTCCGTCCGCCTGCTCGACCACCTGCGTGATCGCGACCGCGTCTTCGAAGCGATACAGATCGCGGCTGCCGGCGAAGGCACGCGGCAGCAGCGCCCGGACCTCCGGCAGCGCGTGCACCGGCCAGGCGGATGCCACGACCAGGGGCACGGCGAGCCAGGCACGGCGCGCGCCGGCCAGCACCAGCCCGGCGATCAGCAGCAGCAGCGCCGCCAGCACCAGCGCGCCACAGCTGCCGATCCATGGCAGCAGCCCGACGTAGGCCGCGGCGCCGACGGCGCCGCCGAAGGAATTGACGGCGTAGAAGCTCGCTCCGGTCACGCGATGCTGCGCGGACAGCGCCGGGAGCCATGCCCCGAGCGCGAGCGTGACCGGCAGCGTCAGGGCCGCGAGCAGCAGCCCGTCGCCCACCATCGCACCGCCGAGCGAGTAGAACCTGGCCTGTTCCATCCATGCGGACACCGGCGCCAGCAGCCACAGCCCCGCGATCGCAAACCCCGCCGCACACCATGGCAACGCGCGCAGCAAGAGCGCATGGCCGACGCGGCCGGCGAGCAGGCTGCCCGCGCCGATGCCGAGCAGCATCACCGCCAGGATCAGCGCGAGCACGTACTCGGTGCGCAGCATCACCAGACTGAACAGTCGCACCCAGGCCATTTCCAGCATGAGGCTCGCCGCGCCGATCAGCGCGTAGTTCAGCGCCAATGCCACGCCAGGGCGCGCGGCGACCACCGGCCGCCGCGCCGGCAGCGCGCGGACAGTGCGCCGCTCGAGCAGGCCGAGGCCCGCGGCAACGCACAGGCTCGCCAGCGCCACGCAGCGCAGTGCCGTGCTCCAGCCGAAGGCGGGCAGCAGCGCGAGCGGCAGCAGCGCGCCGGCCGCTGCCCCGAGCGTGTTGCTGCCATAGGCGGCTGCGACGTTACCGCCACGGCTCCGCCAGCCCTCAACCAGCAGCGGGAACCCCGCGCCCATCGCCGCCGCCGGCAGGCTGAGCAGCGCGAGCGCAGCGAGCGTCAGCAGCCATCGCCACTGCAGCGGGGACAGGCTGCCCGCCGCTACGTCGAGCCAGGGCGTGGCCGCGCGGACGACCCACGGCAGCAGCAGCGAGAATGCGGCAATCCCTGCCTCCAGCAGCGCCAGCGTACGGAGCGGCCGCGGGTTGCGCACCGCTCGCTCGCCGGCGAAGGCGCTGCCGCCGGCCAAGCCCAGCATGAATGCCGCGACGGTGACCACCACCGCGTAGGCGCTCGCGCCGAACTGCAGATCCAGCATGCGCGCCCACAGCACTTCGTAGGCCACGCCGCACGCACCCGACAGCGCGCCGAGCAGCGCGAGCCACGCCGATCCGCACTTGGAGATACGACCGGTCAGAACGGGTAGAACCAGACCACGCCGACGATGACGTGCACGATCGCCATCGTGACCGTCAGCCCGGCCAGGATCATGTGCAGCAGGAACAGCGGTTTGCCGAGTACCGCGACGGCGATGCCGACGCTCGCGGTGGCCGTCAGGAGCAGCAGCAGCACCGCACCGATCACGAACATGATGACCTGCCGCTCGTGCTGCTGCACGATGCTGGCGCGTTCCGCGCGTTGCGCCGGCTGCTGGTTGAACCCCTCTACGACCTGCAGGCCGTTCAGCGGCGTGCCGCCAGGGGACTGCGCGAGGCACACGGGTCCCTGCACGAGCAGCAGCAGGCCCGCGGCCAGCAGCGCTCGCAGCCGGCGGCTCATTGCGGCGCGTCCGTCGGCGGCGTCGGTACGGTATTTCCGGCCTGCGACCGGCCCTTGTGCGCCTGGCGCCACATCAGCACTGCCATCAGCACGAACGGCACGAACATCATCACGAGCAGCACGAGGAAGATCGACCACGGCGTCTCAATGGTGACGTGCAGGTAACGGTAGCTGTCCACCGCGAGGCAGGGGGTTGCCTGGCACGACAGCAGCGCCAGCAGGGCTGCGGCTACTGTTCGGCTCATGGCGGCACCCTTGCGCTCGGTCCGACGTCGCTCGCGCAGCGAAAGCCGTAGAAGTCCGCCGCGTGGGTCGGGAACGAATAGTCGCGATGATACAGCGACGTCGACAGCGGATCGCCTTTCCACGAGCCGCCGCGCAGCACCTTGTAGTGCCGGTGCGACTCGGTGGCCGTGACCGGCGGCGGCGTGGATTCGGCGTAAGGCTCGAGGTCGTCGGCCGTCCACTCCTCGACGTTGCCCGACAGGTCGTAGACCCCGTAGACGCTCGCGCCCTTGGGATACGCCATCACGTTGCTCGGGAAGCCGACGTTCAGGTAGGTGTTGAGGCGCGACGGATCCATCGTGTTGCCCCACGGCCAGCGGCGCCCGTCGGTGCCGCGGCCGGCCTTCTCCAGTTCCGCCTCATGCGGCAACCGCTTGCCGGCCCACTTCGCGTAGGCGTCGGCATCGTCCCAGGTGACCATGGTGACCGGGAGCAGCGCCTCGCCCTGGCCGATGCGCCCGTCTTTCCAGGTCGACGGCGGTCTGTGCCCGGTGGCCGCGAGAAAGCGGGCGTACTGCGCGTTGGTGACGAGGTACTTGTCGAGGTAGTACTCGGGCAGCGTGACCTTGTGCTGCGGCTTGTCGAGCGCGTCGGCGCGCTCTAGATCGGTCCCCATGAGGAATTCGCCCGCAGGGATGCGCACCATGGTCTCGAGTTCCTGCCGCTGGTCGCGGCTGAGCAGCTGCTCCGCCTCGGCCACCGTATAGGCGACGCTGGCCGTGTGTCCCTCCTCGTGGGCGCGGTGCAACACCAGGTCTTCACCGGCTGCCCGGATGTGGGCCCCTTCCTCGGCCAGGTCGTAGGTTGCGCGCCTGCGCATGTCGTCGATGCGCGCGCGCCCGAGCAGCACGACGTGGATGGAGCTGCCGATCATCACGACGACCACGCAGGTAAGGGCCGTGATGGCGAGCAGCCGCCGGCGCCGCTGCCGCTCCTTGGCCGTCAGTTGAGGCGGCCGATAGGGGAACTGCGCCATCGGGGTCGGGCATCCTAGCGAAGGTCCGCGCAGCCGGGTTCGAGTCCGCGGCAATGCCGGCGGGCATCGCAGCGGGTCATGGATCGCGTCGTTGAAGTAGGCTTTTCATGCGTTCTCGCGTCGAGTTCCACCCGTTTCGTCCAGCGTGGGCGGCCCGTTCCCGCAAGCGTGGATCCGGTCGCGGGGCTGTCGGCGAGCGCGGCGGCGACGAACCTCCGTGGCCGTCTTCGCCAGGAGATGCCCCCGGGCGCAGTCTGCGGTAGCACTCGAAGCCGTTCGCCAGCGGCGCCCGTTGCTTCGCCCGAGAGCCTCGCGGTGCAACCGCACTTCCGGATTCTACGTGCGCGGGCCGGCGAGGGCGAGCGTCTTGCGCACGTTCCCTAGCGGTCGGTCGTCGGGGGCTGTTCAGCGGCTTTGCGCTGCGGCGAGCGGCCGTAGGTTCGCCTGACGACGACCTCGCCAATGACGCCGCCGAGCATCGCGGCCTCCATCGCGAGAATCAGGTAGAAACCCCACCAGCCCTTCGGCATCAGCGTGGACCCGGGCGGGAGCGGGATCAGGTGATAGGCCAATCCGCAGTAGGCCACCGAACGCACGATGAGCGGGGGCACCATCGCCAACCACTTGCCGCCGCGCCCGTACAGCATGGCGAGCGCCGTGCCGCCAATGAACGGCACCAGGAACAGGTCGAGGACCCATGCGAAGCTGAAGTAGCCGAGTCCGCCGGTGAAAGCCTCGATCCGCACGCCGAGGATGCGGTCGGCAAAATGGTTGAACGCCGTAAACAGCAGCACCGCTGCGGTGCCGAGGCGGATTCGCATCGAACTAGCGGTCGGCATGCGCGTCAGGATACGGCATCCCGGTCAGCTTTTCGTACTCGGCGGCTCGGGTCTGCTCGAGGTACCAGTCCTTGACTCTGAGGCTCGCCAGGTACTGCGCGAGCACTCGCCGTTCGCGCTCCGGGAGCGTGGCGTAGGAAGGCATCCGGTACTCCTTCTTGAGCCGGCTCGGCAGCACCGACTGCGGATCCGGCGCCGAGAGGTACTCGAGCAGCCACTGCTCGCTGCGCAGTGACCCGATGCCGTCGAGGGCCGGCGCCGGCACGGACTGCAGCGGGCTCTTCAGCGACCACAGGGAATGGCACTCGCGGCAGTTGTTCTGGCGGTACAGGTCGCCCGCCTCGCGGGCCAGGGCGCGGTCCGCCGTGCTGTAGTAGGGAATGCCCGGGTCGGGCCCGTCGGCCGACT
The DNA here is from genome assembly GCA_963727685.1 of uncultured Pseudomonadota bacterium. Lineage (GTDB taxonomy): Bacteria > Pseudomonadota > Gammaproteobacteria > Steroidobacterales > Steroidobacteraceae > CAIKZZ01. The sequence continues at coordinate 1,152,036 of CAVSGY010000006.1, read as the reverse complement.
GCCGGCCGATCAGGTTGCGCGCTATCCCCGCGACGACCACGAGACCGATGGCCGCCAGGATCAGCGCTTCGCCACGCTTCATGAGGCCTTGCGGCGCGCCTCCGCTTCCATCTGCAGGTGGCGGTCCCGGCTGGCCTCCTGCGCGGCAAGGACCTTGCGGCTGTGCCGGAATTCCGCCGGCGACATCTTGTCCTGGTCGGTCTCGGTGAACACGAGGTACTTGATGTCCTCGTCAAACTGCTCGTTCCGCCACGCCCAGCGGATCCCGTAAATGCTCATCACGATAATGGCGGCGCCGGCGACGAGCCACAGGTAGATGCTCCAGCCATCGCCCAGGGAGTCGAAGAAACTCATGTGCCCATACCTCCGACCGGCGGCCCCCCCGGCTAGAAGAGCACTCCGGACAACATCTGCAGCGACGCGAAGACGACGGCGGCCACGACGCCGAGGATGATGGCGCCGAACATCAGCCGCTCTCCAGTGCGCGTGACCTGCTGGCCGCCCCCGCTGCCCTTGAGCACGGCAACGACGATGCCACTGAACAGCAGGATGCCCAGCATCAGCAGCAAGAATACGCCGAACCCAAACCGCTGGCTATGCATGCCCTCGATGCTGAGATCGAGGCCGGACCCCGACGCACCGAGCGCCAGAACCATCGTCGCTTCCAGCTATCGCTGCTTGATCGGCGGCGTCTTCTTGTCGAACTTGTCGACGAAGAAGCTGTACACGAACGGCAGGACGAAAGCGATGGCGATTGGCAGCAGGATGGCCACCGGGCCGTAATCGAGATCGATCATGTCACTGGCTCCTGTTCAGGTTTCGCGGCCGCCGCCATGCCGAGCATGCCTAGGCTGCCAGCTGGTCGGCGGGAGGCGCTTGATGACCAGGAACACGCCCAGGAAGAACGCGGACAGGTAGAAGATGTCAATGGTGTAGCCCTTGTCCCACCACGGCTGCTGCCGGATGCGCGACCCGTCGGCACGGTAGTTGCCCTCGAAGTTCGCGAGCACGACGTTCGCGCCGACCACGGTGTAGTCGCCGAGATCAACGCCCTTGGCTGCCAGCGCCCTGATCTGCGGCGCGATGAGGCGCAGGTCATCCATGGTCAGCGGATGGCGCTCGAGCAGCGCGTCGTGACCCTTGCCGCGGTTCATCGCGACGATCTTCTGCATCGCCTCGACGTCATCCTTGGCAGCGAGGACCTCGGCGCTGTCCATCGACTTGACGTAGGGCTCATAGAGGGCCGCGGTCGGGCGCTGTCCCCAGAGCGGGAACGTGACGGCGAACGCCGTCATCACGGTCAGCACCACCAGCCAGATCACGAATCGGGGGATCGGGTTGTTGTCTTCCGTCAGCCCACCGAGGTCCTCGGCTTCCCACAGCTTCTCGGCCGCCGCGTAGGTTGGCGAATCACTGAGGGTTTCCAAGGGCGAACCGAATGTCCATGCCATTTTCGTTACTCCGGAAAGTCGGCGTGCGTTACTTCATGTTCAGGACGAAGTCGACCAGCCAGCGGATCTCGCTGTTGGCCGCGTACGCCGGCACGTCTGGCGGTGCGTCCCGCTTGCCGTCGCGGTACTCGTTGAACTCGCGGTCCCACTTCCCGAGGTCGATCGGCTGGCCCTTGTCGTCGAGCTTGCCCCACAGGTAGTCGTAGCGCGGCATGATCGAGTGCGGCTGCACCAGGCGCGGGTTGAAGAAGTGCAGCATCATCCACTCGCGCGAGGAGTTGCGCGAGCCGACGTGCAGCAGGTCGGGCGCCTTGCGGTCGGAGCCGAAGGCGGTCGGCGACTCGCCATTGAAGTCACCGAGCATCGGCGGCGCGCCGAACACCTGCCAGTCCTGCGTCTGTTCCGGCAGCAGCGTGTGACACCACCAGCAGCCCTCACGGACGAAGATGGTCTTGCCGGCGCCGGCATGGACGGCGTTTGCATCGCCTGCCGCCTTCAGAACGGCATCCGGCTTCCAGCCCTTCGTAGCGGTCGCATTCTCGATGTAGGCGTGGTGCTGGCCGTCCTCGGAGACCAGAAACACCGCGCCATCCGCCTCGTTTGCCTCGGCGATGCGGCCGGAGGCGAGGCTCAGTTCCTTGCCCTGCTGGCCGAGGTTGCGCGGGTGCCTGACGCCGCCCGGGAACGGCGCGCCCGCGGGGTAGACGTAGGCATAGGCCGGCTCGATCGGCTGGCCGCTGGACGGGTCCGTCTTCAACAGCACCTTAACCGGCTTGTGCCAGCCGAGCAGCAGCGGATCGTAGACATTGAAGCCCGTCTCGTAGCCGCCCGTCAGCTGCTTGTCCATCGACACGGCGGTCGCATCGACCGCGGCGATGTCGAAGCTGGGCAGCAGCAGCGTGATGCACATGGAGCCGCCGAGCGCCACGGCGAACATGCGTGCGCCGATTCTGTATTCCCTAAAATCCATCAGTTGTACCCCCCTAAACTACGCGGCTCTCAGCGTTCGTAGGCCAGCTCGTGCGGCAAGCGCCCTTCGGGCACGACCGTTCCGACCTTCGCGGTCTTCCACATGTTGTACAGCCACACGCAGTTGCCGACGAAGACCAGCGAGCCGCCCAGCCAGCGCGCGATCATGTACGGGTGCTCGGCGATGACCACGTCGATGTAAGGCACCTCGTAAATCTTGCCTGCACCCTGGATCAGGCCAGCGATGGTCATCGAGATCCAGTACGTGGTGAAGCCGATCAGCAGGAACCAGAAATGGACGTTGCCGAGCGCCAGCGAGTAGAGCTTGCGGCGCATGATGGTCTGCAGGCCGAGGTACACCGCGGCGACCTCCATAAAGGTCGAGAACCCGAGCAGCGCGAGGTGCGCGTGCGCCACGATCCAGCCGGTGCCATGGATGTACCAGTTGATCGCGCGCGTCTGCTGGAAGCCGCCTTGCATGTTCAGCGGGATCGCCATCAGGGCCCCGGTGACCGTGAAGCGGATCTCCAGGTTCTCGACGAACATGTGCCACTTGCCTTCCATCGTCAGCAGGATGTTGGAGACGAAGGCAATCGCGGGCACGAGGATCAGCACGCCTTCGACCGAAGCGAAGGACTTGAGCCACTCTGGCAGCGGCGCGGCCATCAGGTGATGGGCGGCCGGCGTCGAGTAGAACACCACCACCGACCAGAAGTGCAGGTGGCCGATGCGGTGCGAGTACAGCGGGTTGCCGGTGACCTTCGGGATCGTGTAGTACGCGATCGCGGCAGCCACGGGCGTTATCCAGAGCCCGAGCACGTTGTGCGCGAACCACCACGTCAGGTAGGCCTCGGTCAGGCCCGTCAGGTGGAAGTACTCCGGCAGGTTGCCGACGATGAATACAACGATCAGCATGAACGTCGCCGCGCCGAAGAACCAGTTCGTCGTGTAGATGCCCTGGGTGCGGCGATTCACGATGGTCATCCAGACGTTGACGCCGAGCGGAATCGCCATGAAGAGCGAGATGTACAGGTCGATGAACCACGGGAAGTCCGAGTATTCGCGGCCCGAGGACATGCCGGCCCACAGCAGCGTCAGGCCCAGCGACAGCCCGACGTTCCACAGGAAGCAGTTCCACAGGCCGAGCTTCTCGGACCACAGCTTGGTGTTGCCGAGCGCCGGCGTGATGTACATCATGGCCATCGCGAAGGCCATCGAGATCCAGCCGAAGATCACGGCGTGCACGTGCACCTGGCGCATGTGGCCGAAGGAGACGAACTCGAGGCCGTGTATGAAGTCTGGGAAAGCGAGCTTCGCGGCGTTGACCGCACCGATGCCGGTGCCGATCACGAACCACACGATGGCCGAAAACCCGAAGTAGAGCGACGATGCTCCCGCCGGAATCTCTTCGTTCTTGGCGAACAGGTACTTGAACATCGCTCCTTCCCCCTCGATAAGAATCCGCTGATTCCCTAACCCTTCAACTCGTCCGCGCAGCCTCAGGCGAGGCGGGCTCCAAGCTGAACCGCACCGCCGCCGGCGGGTTCGGCCCTGCACCCGACCGCGCCGACGAGAAGCGCCGCACGACCCCGACCAACGACGCTCGCAAAGAGATGGCCCGTCACAAGATCCTCGTCGAACGAAGCGCCATCCGCGTGTAATTCGCCAAGCCGCACAACTGCCGATAGCTCGGTATCACCGAGCACCAGCGGGCTATTCCGCCAGCGCGCGCCGCGGGGCGCCAACCCCGCTCGTCACACAGAGCGACCTCGACGATACCGCCCAATCTCGACCTCAGACCCCGACGACCCCCTCGCGTGGCAGTGCCCCTCGTTCTCGCCGGGTCTCTATATATACAACGCTCTGTACGGCCCGTTAACGCAAACGTAAAGGATATGATCGCGCGGCGCAACGCTATCGGTTGAGTTACGCAACGTTGCTGCGAATCACTCTCGTCAACCCATATTTTTGCAGCGCAGCGCGAACGACGAAATAGCTGGCGCCGAGGATCAGGGCCGTCACCCCGACGCCGAACAGCGTGAAAATCTTCGGCGCCTGATCCGGCTCGGCGCCGGCGACCCACGTATAGCGCTCGACCCAGTAGCCGAGAATGATCGACGTCGACACGAACGCGATGACGCCGCGTGAGTGGCGGCAATAGGGAAACAGGAGGATCGGGAACGGAACGACGAATTTCAGCACGAAGAACAGCCAGAAGAGCGGTGCGAACGGCCCACTCTGCATGCCGAACAGGCGCCCTGTCTCGTCCGGCAGGTTGCCGTACCAGATGATCAGGTACTGGGCGAAGAACGTGTAGACGAAGAGGATCGTGAAGGCCAGCATCAGCTGTGCCAGGTAGTTAAAGATGTGCTCGCCGGGCGGGTCCGCGAGCGCCCGACGGCGCATCAGGACCATCAAGCTCAGGGTCAGCACCGCCAGTGCCGTGCCGAACGAGCTGACCAGGTGGTACATGCCGTAGATGGCGCTTGCCCACCCCGGGGTCAGCGTCATCTCGAAATCCCAAGCGACCATCGTGCAGAACAGCACGTGGGCAAACGGTATGCACAGCGCGATATTGCGAAAAATACGCGCCTTGGCGGCGTCCCGCAGCGCCAGCGGCTGGTACCAGACGAACAGGCCATACAGCGTGCCGACGGCCAGGAACGCGAGGATCTCCCGCGCCGCGAGGAACGGCAGGTTGTTCCAGCCCGGCGCCGGTTCCGCCGAGCCCACCCACGGGAAGGTCCTGGCGCCGTTCATGAGCAGCACGATGAGCAGCGCGAAGGCGAGCGGGTACAGCGCGAACAGCGACACGCTCAGGTAACGGATCTCGAAGCGCCATTGCGCGTTGACGAGGTGCAGCAGGGCCGCGAGCGCAACCCCGCCGAGCGCCAGATGCAGCACCACGAGAAAATCCACCGTGAGCACTGACCAGCCGGCAAATGGTATCTCCATGTCTTGGTCCCCTACCTTGCCGCCGTCGCGGTGCTCGCGCTCCCGCCGCCACCAACGAGCCCGTGGCGGACGTAGTTGACGACGTCCCAGATCTCGTTCGGGGACAGGTCATTGCCATACGCCGGCATCAGCGCCCCGCCAAACGACACGGTTCCGTAGATGTAGCCCTCCGGCACGACCTTCTGCTCGTTGTCGGCAGTGAGGTCGAACGGCCGGATCAGGAACTTGGCGCCGACGGGACCGTCGCCGGTGCCGGACCGGCCGTGGCACGGCGTGCAGAATATCTGGAACATCCTGTGCCCGCGGCCGAGCGACTCGGCGGTCGGGGCGACCGGGTTCGCGAGGCTCATCGCACCGTCCCGGTCGTGGACGTGGATCAGCGTCGGCGTGCCCGCCATCGGCACGGAGCGCTGCGGGAACGGCCGGATAGAGTCGGGCCCGTGCTGCGGCTTGATGCTGATCTGGTTGGTCATGTCGCGACTCCACGGCCACGCGCCGGCGAGCCCCGGGGACAAGGTGAGGCATGCCGCCGCCAGCCAGATCGCTGCCGTGCTGCCCGTGGATGACGCGCAACGCATGTCAGGCCCGCTCCGTGATTTCCAGTGCCCCGTGCCGTGCAAAGATCTCGCGCAGCCCGGCGATGGCCTCCGGCTTCGCCTTGACGAGGATGCCGATCTTGTCGACCGAGATTGCCGTGTCGTACAGGTCATGGTGCTCGTGATGGATCGTGAAGAACACGTAACAGGAGATGATCGTGAAGAACACGGAGGTCAGGATGAGCAGTTCGTAGGCGATGACCATGTTCGGCGGTACCGGCACGATCGGGAACCAACCGCGTGGCTGGCGCAGGAAGTTCGCCTGCGCCGAGGAGATGCCGAGGAACCCGAGGCTGCCGCCCAGGATCCCGCCGATCAGCGAGAAGAACTGGATGTACACCGGCCTGGGCCCGAGCTCGGCGGCGCACTCCGGGTGGTCGATCGGCGATTTCAGCGTGACGTCCCGCATGCGGAATCCCTCGATCGGGGATTCGCGCAGCGCGCGAATGGCGCTGGCAGCTGCCTTGAAGTCGCTGAACAGCGCGAGGATATGCTGCTGCTTCTTCATCGCTCAGCCTTCCGCCGGCTGCGGCACCACTGCGCCCGGAGCAGCGGGCTGCGCGCGCGCCTGGCTGCGGTGGTAGACCATTTCCTTGACCTCGTACATCGACACCGAGGGAATGATCTTGCAGAACAGCATGAACAGCATGTTGAACCAGCCGAAGCTGCCGGCCACGATGCCGATCTGGATCCAGCCCGGCCACCAGTCCGCGGTCCACGTCCATGGGTAATAGCCGTGGGCGAAGGTCGGCGTGACGATCATGAAGCGCTCGATCCACATACCGAGGTTCAGCAGTATCGACACGACCAGCATGATCCATACGTTCTGCCGCAATACCTTCCAGGTCAGCGTGAACGGCAGCACCGACCCGAGGATGTTCATCGCCCACCACCAACCGGCATACGGGCCGGTCGCGCGGTACGTGAGCGCCTGCTTCGCGAAAGTGTCCGTGCCGTACCACACCGCGGCGTACTCGATCACGTTCAGGTAGGTCCACACCATGGCGATCGCGAAGGTGAGCTTGCACAGCTTCTCCAGGATCGGGATCGTCATGTACTGCTCGAAGCGGAACGTGTAGCGCAGGATCACGAACAGCGTGATGATGGCGGCGCAGCCCGAGTACAGCGCGCCGGCGACGAAGTACGGCGGGAACGACGTCGTGTGCCAGCCCGGCTGCTGGGACACGGCGAAATCGGTCGCGACGATCGAGTGCACGGAGACCGCGAGCGGGATCAGCAGGCAGGCGATCGTCATGTAGGTGATCCGGAAGTTGGACCACTGCCAGTCGGTACCCTTCCAGCCGATGGACAGCGCGCGGTAGAACGTCCGGCGAAAGCCGGTCGCCTTGTCACGGCAGATGGCGAGGTCGGGGATGGAGCCGAAGTACAGGAAGATGACCGACGTCGTCAGGTAGCTGCCGATCGCGGTGGCGTCCCAGACCAGCGGCGAGCTGAAATTCGGCCAGGTCCAGCGCTCGCTCGGATAGGCCACGACGTAATAGAACTGCCAGACGCGGCCAAGGTGCACGAGCACGAACAGGCCGGCCGTCATCAGCGAGAACGTCGTCATCGCCTCTGCGAAGCGGTAGATCGGCTTGCGCCAGTCCGCATGCGTGATGTGCAGGATCGCCGACAGCAGCGTGCCGGAATGGCTCATGCCGATCCAGAAGATGAACGTCGCGATGTACAGGCCCCAGACCTGCGGGTTGTTCAGGTCGGCGAGGCCGAGGCCTGTCTGGTACTGCAGCACCTCACAATAAACGCCGACGCCGAACAGCGCCGCCGAGGCGATGAAGATGACCCAGAACAGCGGGCGGGGACGCTCGAGGCTGCGCAGCACGTCCTCGTTGATCTGCGCCCAGGCGATATCTTCGTCAATATCCTTCGGCTTCCCTACGAAGCGCGCTTGGATCTCGACGTCCTGTTCAGTGGCGGGGATATTCATTACTCACGACCTGTTGCAGGCATTGCTCTGACCACGGCCCTTCAGACTTCCGTCGAGCGCAGGCGCTCCAGGTACATGACCGACGGATAGGTGCGCAGCTCCTCGAGGATCCGGTAGCCGCGCAGCTTGTCGGCGTCGCCGGCGGCCGGCGCATGCTCCGCAGCCCGGGCCGGCTCGTCCTTCTTCTGCCGCTCCGCGGCCAGCTCCACCTGCTGCGCCTTCCACATCTTCGCCACCTCGGAATTCTCGTCCGCGAGGTTGCCGAAGTGGATCGCCGATGTTGGGCAGGCCTGCTGGCAGGCCGTCTGCACCTCGCCGTCGCGCACGCTGCGGTGCTCGGTGCGCGCCTTCGACTTGGCCTCGGTGAGCCGCTGCACGCAGAACGTGCACTTCTCCATGATGCCCTTGGTGCGCACGGTGACGTCCGGGTTGAGCTGCTGCTCCTGCGGGCTCGGCCACGCGAAATCCGTGTAGTTGTACCAGTTGAAATACCGCACCTTGTAGGGGCAGTTCGCCGAGCAGTAGCGCGAACCGACGCAGCGGTTGTAGACCTGCGAGTTCAGCCCGTCCGGCGTGTGGTGCGTCGCCCCGACCGGGCATACCTGTTCGCAGGGCGCCGCCTCGCACTGCTGGCACATCATCGGCAGGAACTGCGCTCCCTGCTCCGGGAACTCCTGCTTCATTTCGGTGCCTTCGCCCCAGTAGCGCTCGATCCTCAACCAGTGCATCGCCTGGCCCTTCGCGAAGCGCTCGGGGCCCACGACCGGCAGGTTGTTCTCGGCGTAGCAGGCGGTCGTGCACGCATTGCACCCGGTGCAGGCGTCGAGGTCGATGACCATCGCCCACTTGTAGGGCGCGTCCTGATACTGGCCCGGCTGCGGGCGAGGGGTCCTGAGCTTGGACCAGTTCGCGCTGAGGTTATCTAATGACATAGGGCGCTTCCTTCGAGAGGTCCACTTGGTCGGCTGCCAGCGTCGCGACCAGCTTGCGGTCCTGCTGCAGGCTGGTCGCGCCCTCGTCCTTCACCAGCGCGACGTTGTGGCCGGTCTTCGACACCGCCACGCGCGTTGCATAGAGCGCCAGCTCACCGCTCTCCTGGTCGAAAACCGGGTCGAGGATCTTCAGCAGATTGACGCCCTTGTTCGTCGCATACCGGCCGTAGGATTCGTGGCCCTGGCCGACCGGCACCGCGATCGCCCCGGGGTGGATGCCCGGGAAGATATAGGCCTTCGCCCGGATCGAGCCGTGCGCGGACTCGATGCTGAGCACGTCGCCTTCCTCGACCTGCAGCGCCTTCGCGGTGCTCGGGTGCAGCTCCGCCCAGCTTTCCCAGGCGATCGTCGTCAGCGGGTCCGGCGATTCCTGCAACCACGGCAGGTTCGCGGGTCGCCCGTCGCGCAGGTTCGCGCCGATCGCCGGGATCAGGCTGAAGGGGTACCGGACGTCGGTCGCTGCCGGCGCCGGCTGGCTGATCATCTCGGCCGCGAGTTCCTTGACCGGGAGCGGCCGCAGCGGTGCCGCACGGTGCAGCATGCCGGCACTCAACGTATTTTCCCAGAACTCCTCGTCGGCAGCCTGCGCCTGGAACGCGGGCTTGGCTTTGACGATGGCGCTCTTCAGGAACGCGTAGTAGTCCGGGAACACCTTGTAGCTGTCGGGCCTCGCCTTGCGCAGCAGGTCGAGCACGACGTCGCCGAACGAGCGCGCATCCGGGTACAGCTTCTCCATCAGCGGCTGCTGGATCGAGATCTCGCTGCCGTCCGCCTGGTTGGCCGCGACGTGCGTGCCGAAATCCTCGAGCGGCGAGAGCAGCGGCAGCACCAGGTCGCACTGCATCGCGGTCTCGTCGAGTTCCGTGACCCAGGCGGCCTTGAACGGCACCTTCTGCAGGTTCGCCTGGAACTGCAGGAAGTCCGGGGCGCTATATACGGGATTGGTGCCGTGGATCAGCAGTGCGTGGACCTGCCCATCGGACATCGACTTCGTGAGCTCCGCGAGCGCGCGGTAGCTGCCGGCCACGGGCGCGAGCTGCGGGAAGGGCGGCTCGGCGCCACGCATCAACGTCCTGCCATTGTTCTGCAGGACCACGTTCAACAGCGCGATCGCCGCGACGTTGCGCGACCCGTGCGCGTGGCCCTGCGGGTAGCGCCCGGCGAGCACCAGGCTTGGCGCATGCTCCCACAGCATCGCGACCAGGCGCGGTATCAGGTCGCCCGGTACGCCCGTGACCCGGCTGACCATGGCCGGTTCATAGGGCTGGAGCGCCGCGAGCAGCGCCGGCGAGAGGCCTGCGGCGTACTCCTTGCGCTGCACCAACTCGCGCGCGAGCCCCAGCGCCAGCACGCCCTCCGTGCCCGGCGCAATGACGACCCAGCGGTCGGCGTTCGCGCCGGTCAAGGTCATGCGCGGCTCGACCTGCACCAGCAACCCGCGGCGCCGCGCCTTGCGCAACCGCGCATACTGCCGCGCCGCCGCGACCGGCGAGTCGCCCGCGCCGAGGAAGTCGTCGCCGAACGACAGCACCAGCCCCGCCTGGTCGATCAGCGTCACCAGGTCGGCGTCGCCGAACACACGACGGTGGACCCCGGCTGCGACGGCCGTCGACAGCGCATCGTAGGTCAGGTGATCGGTCGCGGCACCGGCATCGACGAGGTTCTGCATGAGGACGCGCTGGTGCCCGCTGACCGGCCCAGTCAGCCAGACCCGGCGGCCGGTACGATCCGCCGGTACGACCGTCGCCCCGAGCAGCGCCATCGCCTCGTCCCAGGTGGCGGGCTGCAGCGCGCCGCCCTTGCGGACCATCGGCGTCTTCAGCCGGTCGGGACTCCAGTGCCCCTGCACCGCCGCCTGGCCCAGTCCGCAAATCCTGCCGCCGCTGATCGCCGATCCCGGGTTGCCCTCGAGCTTCAGGATGCGCCCTTCACGGACGCGACCCATGATGCCGCAGGCCGACGGGCACTGCGTGCAAGTCGAGGCGTAGTAGACGCCGACGCCCGGGACGACGAAGTTCTCCGGCTGGACGTAGGACTCGACCAGCTCGACGCCGGACTCGATCGACGTGTTGCCGCAGCCGGCCAGCGCGATGGCCGAGCCGCCCAGACCGGCGATCCGCAGAAAATCCCGGCGCGAGATCCCACTATCGCTCATCGACATCCCCCCGATTCGCACTGCATCGATCAGCGCTCGCTGCAGGGATCATCGCTCACTTATGGCACTGCCAGCAGTCATTCGGACCGTGCGTGGTCCGGTCGCTGACCGCATCCACCTTGTGATCCTTTTCGTGGCAGCTGATGCACCAACCCATCGAGATCGCCTTGACCCGGCGCGCCGTGGTCATCGAGCCCACGTCCCCATGGCAGTAGCCGCATGCCTCGCGCGTGGGACGCCCCTGCTCGAAGATGAAGCGCTGGATGTGGCGCTCGTGGTTGAAACGTACGAAGTCCGGCAGGTCGTGGACTTTCTTCCACGGAATCGCCTCCTTGCGTTCCCAGTATTCGAGGAGCGTCTTGATGCGCGGCTTGTCCTTGACGGACGGCATTTGTTCGTGGCACCCAGCGCATTTGCTGAGGCGAGGAATGCCGGCCACGGCGCTGCGCCGGGCGTAGGTGTGGCAATAGAGGCAGTCGATGCCGTTCTGCTCGACGTGGACGTAGTGGGGGAACTCGATCGGCTGCGCGACGACGGGGCCGAGCGCATTGTAGCCGTCGGTGGTCTGGCTGCCGATGGGGCCGCCCTGCTGGAAAGGCGCGTCCGCGAACGCGAGCCCCGCCAAGGCCAGAGAAGCTGCCGCGAGTGCGTAAGTCCAACCATGAAACGCTGACCGCAGGATGCTACCGGCCTTCATAGGGATGTACCCCGAGGGGCCCTCTGCGCAGGTGGCTGCGTGGCGGTCGGATGAAGAGCAATCGGGCTCGGTGATGATGCGGGCAAGGGTAAAACGAGGGTCGGCAGCGGATTTCGCCGCCCGTCGGCGTTTCTTCTCGCCTTGCTCGCGTTCACGAGAGACATGTCCCCTGTGGCGTAATCAGTCGTCGCCCGAGCAGGTGCAGGTTTGCCAGGGCGAAGACGGTAACAAGGCACGCGGTGTTCTCGGTCCAAGCCGCGAATGGGGCGCGATCAGCGCGTTCCGCGGCTGCCAGGGACTGACCGCGTTCATCGCTCCCAGAAACCGCTCCCATCTGGTCAGCTTGCCCTTGCCGTTCCACGCCAGCGACGACGCAAACGTCGTCCGCTTCATCGCTCACCTAGCGCTACAGTCCGCTGCACGCAGTACCGGTCATCGATCGGCACTGTGCAGAGGTCCCTCTAAATAATTGGCGACGATACTTAAACACCCAGATCGCCTCAGCGTGGTCGGCAGACAACCGCGCCGCTGCACGCTCGCGGTCCGGATCCACCTCTCCGGACCACGAGGCTATCTGCAAGTGTTCGAGCTATTACTTCGCCCAGGGCGAGAAGGAGTCGCCAGCCTTGGTCGCGGCCGGGTTCTGCACGAAGCCACTGCAGTAGCAGTGCGTGCAGATCTCCGTGTCACCGGGGTACAGCTTGCAGCCGTTGACGGCCGCGTCGTTGTTCGGCTTGTCTTTGTTGGGAACGAAGTTGATGCAAGTCTTGCAGGACTTCGCGCCGTTCGGTGAATCCTGGAATTTCAGCGCCTTGCGTACCGCCGCATTCTGCGCAGCAGACGCGCTCTCCGAGAGCCCGGCCAGCGACGTCACCGCGATCGCTGCGCTTACTCCCGCCTTGATGACATCGCGGCGCGAATGCTTCGTCGTGTGATTGTTCATCGCCGTCCTCTCCCAAAATTAGGTACTTGAAATTGCGGAAAATTCCGGATGCGGGCCGAGACAACTGCATTATTGAGGTGCCGGCGTGCGACTGTCAATGCCGTGGGTTGCGGCGCAGCGACGGTGTGCGGCGCATTAAAACAGCTGTTGCTGGCACGGCACCTCCCAGGGGCTCAGCGTCTGCCGCAGCGAGCTCCGCCTCTAGCGGAATCCGAGCGACCAAGCCGCATCTATGGCGTGCCGGACTTGGCCATGACGAGGCATGAGGCCGCCTCGGGAGCAGCCGGTCGCCGCCAAGCGGCGGGCACGAATGGTCGTGCCGCACCAGGCCCGCCGCCGCCCGATCCAAGCCGATCTGCTGGCCGGCATGGGGCCCGCGCTTGCCCGGGTGGAGGACCGGCGGCCGCCCCGCGGCACGGTAACGAAGTGTCGCTTGCACCTGAACTCATGCCGGTACGAGTGCTTCTCGTTCGTCCGCATCCCGTAGAGAGGACGTCCCCCTACCGTACCTGTCGGGTCGATCCACCGCGGGCCGGGCAAGCCGTCCCGGTTCATCCACTATTCGAAGCGATCGTGGCGATGCTGTGCCGACACGTCGCCCAGCAAAAGGATTACAGCGACGTAGGTCCGGAGATCATCTTCACCTTTTGGGCGAGGCGCTGTCCTTGCCAGGTGACGGGTTGTGGACACAGGACGCCCATCATGTCGAGCCCAGTGATGGCCGTGAAGACGCTCATGGCAAAGCACTGGCAGCACACCTGCGGTCGGTGTGCCAAAGCCTTCGATGTTGAGGCGATCGAAACCGCGACAGCAGGCGCTTTTTTCGATTATTGAACCGACTGCTCTGCCAATCGCCGCGACGGCACGCCATTCGAGCGTCGACCGACGCCCGGACGGTCAACGCCGGCGAAGTGCGTTCATCGCCGGCGCGAACGATGTGCGGCGCGCCGATCAGAACTTGGAACGATTCTGAACGCTCTTCTCGTGAAGCCTCTTACAAAGATCCTCGATCGGCGCATCCTTGTGATGCGTGAAGACCTCGTAGATCTGCGCCGGCGTGAGATCCACGGCATAGGAGATCTTCTTCATGGCCTCGTGCGCCGCTTCGTGGAGCTTGACGATGTTGACTTCCTCGATGATCTCCATCAGCTCCTTCATCGTGATGTGCGACTTCTTCGCAACATCGTCGAGTTCGTGGCCGACGAACTCGTTGAGCTTCTGCAAATCCTTATCGACGTCCTCGGGACCTTGGGCAGGGGCCATGGCATCCTCCTTCGTCGTTATTCGCTGCCAGCTGGATCTGTGATCGTCTGTAAGACCGACGAATCGTCCAGTATGCGGACCACTATAGCACGAGCGATTGATGCCATTGCGCACGTGGCCCTCGCCGAGCCCTTACAAGCAGGGCGGTCCCATCGGGAGCCATGCCGATCGGTATTTCGCGCTCGGAGCCATCGTCGAGCAGCCGATCGAATTTCCCCACTACATCGATGTCGAGAAAATGGGGGGGTCGACTGCCTGTACTGCCATACCTGTGCGAGGCGCAGCGCCGTTTCCGGCATTCCCCGCCTCGACAAGTACAGCCGCTGTCATCAAAGCATCGAGTCCGTCGAGGACAAGCCCCGCATCAAGAAGCTGTTCGAGCACCGGGAGAGGAAGCAACCCATCCCCTGGAAAATGATCCACGATGAGCCGGATTTCGTGCGCTGCAACCACGAGCGCCACATCCAGCGCTTCATCTTCGAGCAGGGGCGTCCCGCGCACGAGACATGCGGCTACTGCCACGGGGACTTGGGCTCGATGACCACGGCGCGCCGGGTCAAGGCGATCTCGATGGGTTGGTGCATCAGCTGCCACGAAAAGGACCACACCGGGGATGCGGTCAGCGATCGCGCTCGCCGCCCCGTCCGGGGAGGCGGCCGTCGGCGAGCGCCGAGTGGGGTTCGCACCGCCCCGAACGGATCTCCAGGCCCTGCGAGAGCTCGCGATCGATCGCACACCCCGCCCGCCGAGGCCTTGGCCCCATGACCGCTGGCCGCCGCGCCCGGGGCAACTGGCCGGGGCAAAGCCGAGCCGCCGCGCAGTCCGGTTCGGCCTGTGCATCGACAAATCGCCGGCCTTCGTCAAGAGCGGCACCGGGCACGCGGCGTCGCCCGCAGCCGCCGCCTCAACTCGCTGACCCTCGCCAGGGTCGACTTCCCCGGCGATCAACCCCAATGCGTTTTTGCCGCCCCGAATCCGGATAGAGCCTAGAATCATGCGTTTCCGGCCTGAGAGTCGCCTGCCCGCTGCCACCTCCCTCAGCCCGGTTGGGCCGCTCATCAATACCCGTGGTTAACTTCCCGAAAGTGTCTGCCGTTTCACCCGAGCACGCCGTGCCACCCGGTTTTCCCGGCAGCACGGCCCCGGCGCGCGCAAACACGCCGCGCTACCATGGCCGGCGACGACTCGTCCAGGGCCTCGCCTTCGCACTGGTCGTCCTGGTCCCCGCATTCGGCCTGCTGCGCATCGACCCGCGCGCCGCCGCGCTGGTCATCCTCGACCGGCAGATCTGGTTCGCGGACTTTTTCGTGATCGCCGGGCTGTGGATCATGCTGGCCTGCGGGCTCGTGCTGCTGTACTCGGTCGCCGGAACGGTGTTCTGCGGCTGGGTCTGCCCGCAGAACATCCTGTCGGAGTGGGCGAATTTCGTCACGCGCCGGCTGCTCGGCCGCCGCGCCCGCGTGGAACTCGATGGCGGCGCGCCGATCGTCGCGTCGACGAAGAGGCGCGTGCTCAACTGGATCGTGCTGGCGCTGGCATTGCTGGTGGCGGCGCTGGTCGTGGCGATCGTGCCGTTGTTCTATTTCTATGCGCCGGCGACGATCTGGTCCTTCGTGACGTTCCGCGAGGATCCGCGTCTCGCCTCGTCGCTGCACTACATCTACTTCGTGTTCGTGCTGATCATCCTGCTCGACGTGGCCTTCATCCGGCATTTCTGGTGCCGGTTCGCCTGCGTCTACCGGGTCTGGCAGCACACCTTCCGGACGCGCGAGACGCTGCACGTGCGCTACGACGCGAGCCGCGCCGACAGCTGTGCCAAGTGCAATTACTGCGTCAGCTCGTGCATCATCGACATCGACCCGCGCAAGACGAACGTCTACGACAGCTGCATCAACTGCGGCGAATGCATCGATGCGTGCAACAGGCTGCACCAGAAGTCCCCGCAGGCCGGACTGCTGCGCTTCGAGTTCGGCGAGTCCGCCGAGAAGGCGCGCGCCCGCAGCCGCTTCCGCGACAATGCGACCTCGCTCGCGGCGCGCACCCGGTGGGTGCTCGCGCTAGGCCTGCTCGGCGCAGGGCTGTTCGGCTGGGGGCTGTGGACCTGGCAGCCGCTGCACGTTGTGGTATACCGTGCCGAAGTGCAGCACGGCGCCGGCAACCGTGACTACCGAATTGCGATGACGAACAAGCTGTACCAGGCGCGCACGGTGACCGTGCGGGTCACGGGCCTCGCACCCGGCGACTACCGCCTCGGTACCGATCGGGTCAGCCTGCCCGCGGCCGGCCGCGGGTCCGTGACCCTGACGGTGTCCGACCAGCTGTCGCGGGGACTGCACCCGTTTGCCGTCGAAGTGGCCGCGCCCGGTTGGCGCGAGCGCTTCGCTGTGGAACACCTTGCCGAATAGAGGCCCCGCCATGGACGAGCAGCACAAGCCGGTGACCGCCCTCGATCCGCAGCGGGCCGAGTGGGGCAAGCCGGACGAGGGGCACCTCGGCTACGGCTCCGACGAGGAGCGCAAGGCCAGGCGCGGCCTGGAGGACTGGGAACTCGTCGAGAAAATCCCCGCGTCGCAGCGGCCGGTGCCCTACTGGTTCTACGCCATCGTCGCCGTGGTGCTGCTGATCGGCATCGGCCTGAGCTTCCCGTTCTGGGGCCTGCGCCCCGGCGACAACCGCCCGTGGCTCGACTGGGGCTTCCTGTTCGCGATCGTCTACATCGCGATCGCCGCGACTTTCGTGCGCTTCATGGTGCGCATGTACGGGTCGGCGCGCGCCGGACGCCTCGACTCGGACCCCGAAAAAGACAAGACGAACGATGGCCAATGAGCGTCCCCGACGGCGCAGCGCGCGCCGCGGGACTGTGCTGACCTACGCGGCCGGGCTGCTCGTTGCCGGTTGCAGCCCCGGCCCTGCCACACATGATACGGCTGTGCAGACGTGGCGCGACCTGCAGGTGCACGTCGAGTCGCGCAGCGGCGGCATCGGCTCCCCGATGCAGGAGTTGCTCGTTTACGTGAACCGCGGCCCGCTACCCGCGTGGGACTGCCGCGTGGACGTGCGCACGTCCGACGCCGACCCGTGGAAGCAGGCGGTCGAGGATGGCCGCGTCGCGGTCTACCGGCGCGCGGCCCGGGTCGATGCCGGGGAGCATGCGGTCGCGCAGGTGCGCATCCGCGCCGAGAGCGACGAGGTGGTGCTGCGCTTCCCCCTGCCGCCCTGAGCGGCCGGCAGGTCAGTCCCGCCCGACGTTCCGGCCGAGCCCCAGCACCGTGCAGGCCACGTTGGCGAAGTAGCTGGCGAAGCCGAGCGCCATGATCGTCGCACCGGTGGTCACCAGCCGTCCGTACCAGTGGTGGACTCGCGGCACGGCGGTGGGGTCGCCTAGGCTGAGGGTCCCCTCCCAGATGCCGAAGGTCATCTCCACCGCGTAGAAGCAGAAGACGCCGACCGTGATCAGCCAGAACGAGTACTGCACCAGCCGCACCGAATAGATCCGCCGGCCGAGCAGCAACGGCAGCAGGTAATAGGACGCGCCAACGACCAGCATCACGACGCCACCGACCAGGTTGAGATGCGCATGCGCGAGCGGGTCGATCATGTGCCCCGGGCCGCCGAACGGGCTGCCGATGGAATCCAGCCAGGCGCGGATCGGCGGCAGCACCTGCAGCATGCCGTGCACGGTGCCGATGAACAGCGACAATGCGGAAACGGCGAGGAATTTGACGAGGCTGCGATGGTACGCACCGTCGTCTGGAGGCAGATTGACCATGAACTCAGGAACCGCCGGCTGCCGGGGCCGGCCACTGAAGGGTCGCGGCCAGGAATCGGGCGCCCGCGGCGTCTAGCCGCAGGCCGTCAACATTACTTGTCCTCGATCCGCTGCACCGCGATCGAAAAAAGTGCCGCGGACACCACCATGCCAGCAACGAAAATAACCACCGGGATCCACATGTAGCCGACGTCCACTGGTCGCTCCTGACATACACCCGCGGGAGGCATCGAGACTAGCACGATGGGTTGGGCACAGCAAAACCGGTACCGGCCCCGGAAAGCGTGCCCGCGGGACTAGCGGAAATGCAGGATCACGCCGGCCGGCTCCCGTGAAACGACCTCGACGTGGCGACTGAGCTGCGCCAGGTTGCTATCCAGGGCCGGGTGCGCACCGTCGTCCGCGAGGATCATGTAGGAGACGCCGCGCATCATCGCGAGTTGGCTCTCGGGGTCGCTGGCGGCCGGAGGTAACGGCAGGCCGTCGCAGCGGCACGCAATCGACGTCCGCGCCGGCCACGAGCTCGCTACCATGACCGGCGCCCCGGACGCCGCCGGCTTCGCCGATGCTGACGGCGTCGCGGCCGGTTCGCCTGCGGGCGTGTCGTTGCGCAGGCCGGTCAGTCCTTCCGAAAACTCCTGCAGCAGCTGGTCCTGGGCCGACAGCCGGTTGTGCCGCACCGCTTCATACTGCGCGCGATCCACGCGCATGAAAGTCGTGCACAGCGCGAGCAGCAGCAGCCACAGCCAGCCACGCTGCACGAGCACGCCACGCCCCGCGAGGCGCGCGCATCCGCGCAGCAGCCAAGGCAGCCCGCCGTACAGCACGAGCGCAAGCAACAGCAGGCCCCAGGCCGGGTCCGCTGCCGCCGCGCCGAGCAGCACCGCGACGAGCAGCATGGCGCCCGTCAAGTCGGCGAGGAGCCGCCGGTATTCATGTGCGGCCACGGCGGCGGCCAGCGCGATCAGCACCACCCCGGCGGCCGTGGCGGCGGCTGACGGCGCATCGGCGGTCATTGCTGCACTGAACACGGCGGCGGCGGCGGGCAATGGGTCGTGCAGCCAGCTGGCACCGGGCCAACCGAGCCTGATGGTCAGGACCAGCACGGTCACGAGCGGTATCGCGGCAAGAAAGTGCGGCCGGTGGCGGCTGCCGGCCGGAACGGCCAGCCAACGCCGCATGAGCATCAGCGGATAGGCCAGGCCGGCCGGATGCAGGCTGATGGCTGCCGCACAGGCGGTCAGCTGCCCGAAGAACGAGGCGCCGAGGGAACCCTGCTCGCCGGGCAGGATGCGATCCAACCAGTCGGCCAGCACGAAGCACAGCAGCAGGTATGGCGCCGCCGACAGCGCGCCGACGCCCGCGACGCACCCGGGGGCGAGCAGCAGCAGTCCCGTGCCGAGCAGCGCCGCCTCGCCCTGGCCGTCCCGGCTGCGCCAGCGGTACAGGCCAAAGCCGGCGGCCGCCATGACCAGCAGCGTCAGCACCCTCGCGGCGATCACCTGGCCGGGCCACAGGAACCCGGCCGGCAGGAACAGGATCACGCGCACATCCGGTGCGCCGAGGGCGAACGCGGCGCTCGCGACAGCATCGCCGATCGACCACGCCACGAGCAGGGACTTGGCGCCGTCTTCGGCGAGGCCGTAGGGTCCTGCGCCTAGGGTCAGCGACACCAGCACCATCCACGGCAGTAGAAGCGCGCCGCTGCGAGCCTTCCGGCCGAGTTCGCCCAGCGTCACTGAATCAGCCCCGCGTCGCGGCGGCGCGTTCGATGCCGCCCATCACCGCCTGGAATTCATCGTCCCCGCCGAATTGCCCGCGATGGAAGATGAACTGGTGCCGCCGGCCTAGCTCGTCGAGCCCCGCCAGGCCGAAACTGCGCGGCGGCTTGTCCCGGTAGAGCTTGAGCGCGCTGCGCAGCCCGATGGTCGAGCCGTTGCGCAGCACAAGGTCGACCGCATGGGCGCCCACGACGAGCGCGACCGGCGCGTTCGGCAGCAGCATCAGCCGCGTCGTGAGGATGCGGTTGGCCCCGGCGATCAGGAAGAAACACGCCAGGAACCCCAGCAGGTACGCGACCGGCACCTTGCCGTCGTAGAACGTCGAGAACGCGAACACGCCCAGCGCCGTCACCGTCGGCACGTACAGCAGCAGGTCCCAGAGCATGCCGCGGGAGTCACGACGAAGCTCGTACCGCGAAGCGGCGCTCTTGGGGGACGACACGGCACGACTCCGGACGGCTACATCACGCGCCGGATGGCGTCTTCCATTTCGCCGTAGAGCATCGACCCGGCCTGCTGGAACCGCACAACGCCCTTGCGGTCGATGACGAAGGTCCAGGGATCGCCAGGCACCTGGTACGCCCGGTACGCCTCGGGGCTCGTGTACTGGTCCATGTGGATGAAGATCATCTTGCCGTCGTACTTCTGCAGCAGGGACTTGATCATCTGCAGCTGGCGGTCGCACGGCGTGCAGTGCGCCGGCGTCGCGAACTCGAGCAGCACCGGCTTGCCGCTGCCCAGTGCCTGGTCCACGGAGTACTGGTACATGCGCTCGTCGGGCTGCCGGTAGGTCGTGATGCGCGTGACGTCGCCATCGACGTCGGCGAGCGTCTTGGTGTGAATGCGGGGCGCTGCGGCCCCCGTGGTCAGCGCGGTCAGAGAGAACTGCGCCGGGCCCGTGCTCTTGCCGCAGGCCGCCAGCGCGAGCGTCGCGAGAGCCGCGGCCAGCGAACACGCGCTGCGCCGCGCCATCACGAATAGCCTCGCCCGGTCAGGTAGATGTTGTAGCCCCAGATGATGTTCGCCAGCAGCACCAGCGTGCCGAACAGGCCGACGCCGGCCATCAGGTGCGACACGGTGTTCTCGACTTCCTGGCCTGGGTCGTAGCCGCCGATCGCGCCTGCCACCGTGAACAGCGCCACCATGCCGACCAGGCCGACGTTGTGCATCCAGAAGTGGACCTTCACGAGGCGCAGGCTGTAGATAGGGCGATTGACGAGCCGCGGCACGAAGTAATAGATCGAGCCGAACAGCGCCATTTCAACCCAGCCGAGCAGGTTGATGTGTCCATGCGCGAGCAGGATCAGGTGGCCGTGCGGCGCCGTGTCGACGAACATCCGCAGCACCGGCACTCCGCCCATCACCGCGCCCCACGAGAACCCGATGATCGCGTACACGATGCACGCATAGACGAACAGCAGGGTCATACGCGTGTATTCGGGGTCGTTGATGCCGGGGCGTGTCGTCATGTCACTCAACCTTCTTGTCCTCCGCGGGCGCGGCCTTGGCTTCGTCGCGCACGTCGCGATATTGCGTCTTCCACGAGGAAGGCGCCCAGATCTTCACCATGTCGTCAATGAACCCGGAGCGGCCGTCGACCGGCAGCCGCGCATCCGGCGAGCCCTGCACCGCCTTGAGTTCCGACAGGAACACGGCCAGCCTGCGCAGATCCTGGTCGGGCAGCTGCGCGACGTACGCGGCGCCCTTGCCCACACCATGGTCGACGGTGGCGGATCCATAGGTCGCTTCGGGCTTGCGCAGGAACGTGTACAGGTAATCCGCCGTGCGCCGCGAGCCAATGCCATCGAGGTTCACGCCGTTGTTGGTGCCGTTGCGCACTGCGCGGTGGCACGACGAACAGCCGAGATTGCGGAAGCGCTCGGAGCCCTGCAGGCCCTCCGGCGAGAAGTCGAAGTGCGTGGCGGACGCGTACAGCTTCCTCCCGGAATGGATGCGATACGCCTCCAGCCCGGCGAAGCTGATCACCGCGAACAATACGAACAGGGCCGCGATGCCGAACAGCACCTTCTCGCCCCGCTTCAGGCCGCTACCCCTCATCGTCATCATCGTAGCGGCCGGGACTCAGCGCCCGGCCGCTTTCGCGCACTGCCCGGTGAATCGCACCCGACCGGCAGCTCACTGGTTCGTGACGGGCACGACCGAATTGCCGGCCGTCGTCGGCGGCGCACTCGAGAGGTACGCAGCGATGTTGTTGATATCCGCATCGGTCAGGTTGCGCGCCATGGCGCGCATCATGCCGTACAGGTCGTTGGACCGGCTCTCGTCACGCCACGCGGTCAGCTGGTTGACGAGGTACGTGTACTTCTGCTGCCCGATGACCGGAAAGATCGGCGCCGCGCCGCGGCCGTTGTAGCCGTGGCAGGACTGGCAGGCCGAGACCTTGCCGACCACGCCGTACTTGACGATGGTCTGGCCGAGGTAACGCTCACCGACCGCAGTACCGCCCTCCTTGAGTTCCTTCAGGTCCGACAGCTCCGGCGGCCCGCCGAGCGTGTTGACGTAGCCGGCCACGTCGCGCCGCTCCTGCTCGGTCAACGCACCCGCGAACACGACCATGACCGCGCCGGCGCCCGCCGGAGTGCGGCGACCGGCCGCGAAGTCGCCGAGCTGCTTGACTGCGTACGGGAACCCGATGCCCGCGACGCGCGGGGCGCCCATCGCGTCGAGCCCCCAGCCGCGTTCACCGTGGCAGGTCAGGCACGCGGGTACGACATCGCCCTTGCCTTCCATGTAGATCTTCTTGCCGTTCGCGACGTTCGCACCGGGGAAGCCCGCTTCGCCGGCGGCTGCGCCGACGGCGTACAAGCCCACGATCGCGGCCAGACACGAAACCACTGCAAAGCTATTCATGAACCCGCGCATTCAAAGACCCCCCCTGTCAACCCGATCGCAACGCCACTGGTTCCGCCGGACCTGCATCCGGACGCGCGAGGAGCGTCCGTTGTTCGCGTATAAAGACCAATGCTACTACGCATATAATCTCACTGCCAGATTGTTACCTTCCGTCCCGCGGCGGGCGGTACCGTGCTCGATTTCCGCGGCAACCAGCCGGGCCATGCGCGGACCAAGGAGCGGCAGCCGGACATGCTCGAGATCATCATCGGACTGATCTTCCTGTTGGGCATACTTTTCGTCGCGCTGGCTGCACCGAAGCGCTCCGACAAAGCGCGCGAGGACGAGGACCCGAAGAAGAAGAAATAGGCACATGCACGCACCGCAGCACGTGCACCCGCAGCACCGACTGTGGGTTGTCTCGCGCATGACGCAGCCTGAAATTGAGATTGTTTCTCATTGGCGCGCAGGGGCCGCGCAGCCGAGAGTCCGCGGCCGGCGCAGCTGCCGATTGCGCATGGCCGGTTCGTCGGCAACCCGGCCGGCGTGCTGTGCCCGTTCTTGCGATATGCCATCCGGAGTATGCTCGCCTGAGGGTATCGCAGCAGGGGGCAAGGCATGAATACAGTCATTCCGGACGTCGCACTGGTCGACAACAGCGACGAGCGGGCCCCACTGGTGCTGGTGCTCGACTGTTCGGGCAGCATGCAGGAGAGCAACAAGATCCAGCTGCTGAACGAGGGGCTGAAGGTGCTCGCGACCGACCTCAAGGCCGACCCGGTCGCTGCGCGCTGCGGCCGCGTGCTGGTCATCTCCTTCGGTGGCGACGCCAACGTCGAGATCATGGGCGACTGGACCGATGCGATGGACTTCACTCCGCCGGAGCTGGTGGCCGGCGGCCTGACGCCCCTCGGCGCGGCGATGCGCTGTGCGCTCGACGAGGTCGAGTCGCAGAAGACCCAGATGCGGGCGGCGGGGGTGGCCTACAAGCGCCCGATCGTCATGCTGCTCTCCGACGGCGAGCCGACCGATGACTGGCGTCAGGTAGCGGCGGACTGCAAGAGCGCCGAGACGGCCCACCGGGTCAATATCATGGCGATCGGGATTGGCGAGCACGCCAACCGCGACACCCTGAGCCAGTTCAGCAACAAGGGCGCACTCAGCCTCAGCGGCCTTAAGTTCAAGGAACTGTTCGTCTGGCTGAGCCGCAGCATTCGTGCGGTGTCGCGTGCGCCGGTCGGCGGATCGGTCCAGCTGAACCCGGTGGACAGCTGGGCACAGCTGTCCACCTGACCTCCCTGGCCACAGCTTCGTGCAGCGCTCGCGGGCGGGCCGCAGATCCCATGTGGAGGGTCTACTCGGCCTCTGCCACCGGTAAGCGGAATCTCGAGCAGGGGCTGCCGGGCCAAGACGCTAGCCATTGCGCGCTCGCCGGGGAAGGGTTGGTCGCGATCGTCTGCGATGGCGCGGGCTCGGTGCCCGAGGGCCGGACCGGCGCTGAGTTCCTGGCACGCGAACTGGCGGCGCACCTGTCGCGGCTGCTGCAGGCGGACCCGGGCGTGCCGGGCATCGATGCGGTGCGCGACGGCATCGCGCGCGTGCGCGGCGGGCTTGCACTCGTTGCGGCGGATCGCGGGCTCGCGCTCGCGGATTTCTCCTGCACGCTGGTCGGCTGCATCGCGCTGCCCGCCGGCGGCTGCTTCTTCCACATCGGCGACGGCTACGCGATCTGGCGCGATTCGGGCGGCGCAAGCGTGGTATCGCTGCCACAGAACGGCGAGTACGCGGACGAGACGTACTTCGTGACCGACGAGGACTGGCAGGCGCAGCTGCGCCTTACGCCGCTGCCGGCGGCGACGCCCGGTTGCATGGTCGGCCTGCTGTCGGATGGTACCGCGCCGTTTGCGGTGAGTCGCGACCGCAGCGGGTTCTTCGGCCCGTTCATCGACCCGGTGGCCGCGTTCCTGCGGCGTGCGACGCCGGCCGAAGGCGACGAGGCGCTGCGCCAGCTGCTCGCCAGCCCGCGGGCCAGCGAGATCTCGCCCGACGACAAAACGCTGCTACTCGCCTTCGCGGCCTGAACGGGAAACCGGTACCCGCAGCCAAGCCATGGTCACGGTCGCGCGCGAGGCTGCAACGCAAGTCCGAATCGTCTGGCCCGATGGCCGCTCGGAGCGCGCGACGCTCGAGGCCACCGACCTGTCCGGCGGCGCAGGCGAGATCTATCTGGTCGCGGGCCGGCCCGATCTCGTGGCGAAGATCTACCATGCGACCGCGACCGCGGCCCACCTCGAGCGCTACCGGCACAAGATCGAGTGGATGACCGGCCACCCGCCCGTGGTGCCCGGCGTGGCGGCCGCCTGCCCGGAGATCGTGCAGCTGGCGTGGCCAGAGGCCACGGTCCTGCGCGGCGGCAACTTTGCCGGCTTCGTGATGCGCAAGGTCGACTTCGACCGCACGCTGGAGCTCGACTACCTGCTGAACCGCCGCCAGGCGGCGCAGGAGGGGTTCGAGGTCGACTACGGCAGGCTGGCGACCGTCGCCTGCAACCTGGCCGCGGTCATCGGCTGCCTGCACGACATGCGCATCGCGGTGGTCGACCTCAAGCCAATGAACGTCAAGGTGTACAAGGACGAGCTCTACGTGTCGATCCTGGACTGCGACGGCTTCCACATCGCGAGCGACGGGTTCCGCGCCGAGGCCCCGCAGGTCACGCCGGAGTACCTAGCGCCGGAGTTCCACGGCGCGGTCGTCGCGCAACCGGAGGCGCAGGACCGCTTCGCGCTCGCGACGATCATCTTCCGCCTGCTCAACTACGGCATCCATCCCTTCGCCGGCATCGCGCCGCGCGGACGCAGCTGCCCGCCGGAACTGGCCGGCCGGATCCGGCAGGGCCTGTATCCCTACGGCAAGGTCGCGCGCCGCGACATCCGGCCGGTGCCGGCGAGCGTGCACGAGGCCTTCGCCGACCCGCTGCGGGGGCTGTTCGATCGCGCCTTCGCCGCGACCGGCGCCGACCGTCCATCGGCGCACGAGTGGGCCCGCGTGCTCGGCGCCTGCGCGAGCCGGGACAGCGCGCAGATGACGCGCTGCGGGCTCGGCCACCTGCACTTCGCCGCCAAGCCGTGCCCAACCTGCATGCGCGCTGCGCTGCTGCACGGCGCGAGGCTGCGCCATCGCAGCTTCGTCGCGCAGGTGCGGGCCGCGCCGGCGCGCACGCTGCGCTACGTGCAGAAGACGCTGCGGCACACGCACACCTCGCCGTTCCAGGCGGCGCTCGCGCAGTCGCGCGGTCCGGTGCTGCAGCTCGCGCCACGACCGGCGCTGTCGACGCGCAATTCCGTAGCGCTCGAGATCCTGTGGATCCTCGGCCTGCTGATCACGTTCTGGTGGACCCGATGAGTACCCCACTGGCCACTGCGCTGTGGCTCGTGCCACTCGTCTTCGCGACCCTCTGGCGCCCGCGCGGGGCGCCCAGCGGGATCGCGATCGCGCTCATGGCAGTGTATGCGCTGGTCGGCGCCTGGACATTATGGTTCGACGTCTATGGCCTCGGCACGGAACCGGCTGGCTTCGCCCACTGGAAGCCGACGGTGCTCTACTGGTCGCTCGCGGCGGTCGCGGGCCTCTCGCCACTGCTGGGCCTCGGCTACCCGGCCAGGATCCTGATTGGCTCGTACTTCACGCTGTCGAACCGCGAGTGGCGCTGGATCAACGCCGGCGTCGCGACGCTGTGCGCCGTGCTGGGTGCGGTCAATCTCATCGTCGCGTCCCGCGCCTCGGACAGGGACTGGGTGGGTTTCAAGTACAGCTGCCAGATGACGCTCCTGATCATCATTCTGCTGCGGCTGAACTTCGTCTGGCTGCCGATCCTCGCCGACGTGTCGATCCACGCCTGGCGGCATGCCACGGCTGCGTGGCGGTACCTGAAGAGCCTCTATTAGAGTGATGTCCCGCTAATAACTCTGCACGGACGCTCGAGCTTGACGAGCATCGAGTCGGCGGTCCCGGTGAACGGCGTCGTCAACTCCGGTGCCGGCACGGACAACTGGTGGCCAACGTGAGCCAGAAGGTCACGCGGAACGTGGTCGAATACATCGAGCAAGGCGCCGGCCATCCTGACGACGCCGAGCTCAAGCGCTGCGCCGATCCGATGGCGCCGAATGCTTCGGCGCAGCACATGCCGGTCAGACGCGCTCAGCGTGCAGAACCGGCGCACGTCGAAGCGGCCCAGCTCGGTGGGAAACCGCCGCCAACCCAAGTAGGACCACGGCCACGTGCTCATTGCCGGCGCCCCCTCCGTCCCTGGAACGCGCCAGCCTGCGATTGGGGATCAGGGACTCGAAAGTAATTTCCGCACTGCTCGGCAACAGAGAAAGCGCTATATTCTTCAAACGGGAAAGTACGCGACCCGCGGCAGGCGCGGCGTAACGTTCTTCAGTAATTAGAATCAAGAAAAGCTGACTAATTATTATTCGCGACTGTAAAGAGTCGATGGCGAAGCAAACCAAGTAGGGCCGCGACCATGGCAAAAGCCGCTGATACTCCCGAAACGAACCAGATCAAGGACACCAAGAAGCGCTACAGCGCCGGGGTGCTCAAGTACCGCCAGATGGGCTACTGGGACTCGGATTACGTCCCGAAGGAAACGGACACGATCTGCCTGTTCCGGATCACGCCCCAGGAGGGTGTCGATCCGATCGAGGCCGCGGCCGCGGTGGCGGGCGAGTCGAGCACGGCCACCTGGACCGTCGTCTGGACCGACCGGCTGACGGCCTGCGACAGCTACCGGGCCAAGGCCTACAAGGTCGAGCCGGTCCCGAACAACCCGGGCCAGTACTTCGCCTGGGTGGCCTACGACATCATCCTGTTCGAGGAGGGCTCGATCGCCAACATGACGGCGAGCCTCATCGGCAACGTCTTCAGCTTCAAGCCGATCAAGGCGGCACGGCTCGAGGACATCCGCATCCCGGTGGCGTACGTCAAGACCTTCAAGGGACCGCCGACCGGGCTCATCGTCGAGCGCGAGCGGCTCGACAAGTTCGGCCGCCCGCTGCTCGGCGCCACCACCAAGCCGAAGCTCGGGCTCTCGGCCCGCAACTACGGTCGCGTGATCTACGAGGGCCTCAAGGGCGGCCTCGATTTCATGAAGGACGATGAGAACATCAACTCGCAGCCCTTCATGCACTGGCGCGACCGCTTCCTGTACGTCATGGACGCGGTCAACAAGGCGAGCGCTGCGACCGGCGAGGTCAAGGGTTCGTACCTCAACATCACGGCCGCGACGATGGAGGACATGTACGAACGAGCGGAATTCGCCAAGGAACTCGGCTCCGTCGTGATCATGGTCGACCTGATCGTCGGCTGGACCGTGATCCAGAGCATGGCGAACTGGTGCCGCCGCAACGACATGATCCTGCACATGCACCGGGCGGGCCACGGCACCTACACGCGCCAGAAGAACCACGGCATCAGCTTCCGCGTCATCGCCAAGTGGCTGCGCCTCGCCGGGGTCGACCACCTGCACACCGGCACGGCCGTCGGCAAGCTCGAGGGCGACCCGATGACGGTGCAGGGTTACTACAACGTGTGCCGCGACTCGTACACCAAGCAGGACCTTTCGCGCGGGCTGTTCTTCGACCAGGACTGGTGCGACATGCGCAAGGTCATGCCGGTTGCCTCCGGCGGCATTCATGCCGGGCAGATGCACCAGCTGCTCGACCTGTTCGGCGACGACGTGGTGCTGCAGTTCGGCGGCGGGACGATCGGGCACCCGGCCGGCATCCAGGCCGGCGCGGTCGCGAACCGCGTGGCGCTCGAGGCGATGGTCAAGGCCCGCAACGAAGGGCGCGACATCCGCAACGAGGGACCGGAGATCCTGCGCGCGGCCGCACGCTCCTGCTCGCCCCTGCAGCAGGCGCTCGATACGTGGGGCGACATCACGTTCAACTACGCCTCGACCGACACCTCGGACTATGCGGTGACGCCCGCAACCACGGGCTGAGCAACGCGGAGCATACGACCATGATGACGAACCCCACCGGCCGAGTGACCCATGGCCAGTTCAGCTTCCTCCCGGATCTCACCGACGCGGAAATCACGCTGCAGGTCGAGTACGGCCTGCGCAAGGGCTACGCCTGGAGCGTCGAGTACACCGACGACCCGCATCCGCGCAACACGTTTTGGGAGATGTTCGGGATGCCGATGTTCGACCTCAAGGATGCCGCCGGCGTCCTGCTCGAGCTGCACAACTGCCGGCGCACTTTCCCGCAGCACTACATCCGGCTGATGGCCTTCGACTCGACCCGCGGCGTCGAGAGCATCGCGATGAGCTTCAT
Source organism: uncultured Pseudomonadota bacterium (assembly GCA_963727685.1). Taxonomy (GTDB): domain Bacteria; phylum Pseudomonadota; class Gammaproteobacteria; order Steroidobacterales; family Steroidobacteraceae; genus CAIKZZ01. The sequence goes on along the minus strand of CAVSGY010000006.1, from coordinate 1,123,329 downwards.
CGTGAACCGGCCCTCCAACGAGCCCGGCTTCGGCCTCGTGCGGCAGGAAGGTCCGGGGCGGACGATCCGCTACACCGTGCACAGCTATGCCACGGATCAGCCGGAAGGTGAGCGCTCGTCGCGCTGAGCCGAGCCATGGCAGCTCCGACGTACGCCATCCCGGGAGCCACGGTCGCGACCGGCGCCGGGGCGCCGCCGTCCGCGGCGGCCACGGCGCCGCCGCGGACGGTCAATGCGGTGCTCGCCCAGAGCCAGGCGGGGGCGGTCATCGACGAGCTCGACCGCGACCTCATCGGCCTCGCGCCGGTGAAGGCACGCGTCCGCGAGATCGCGGCGCTGCTCGTCGTCGACAAGCTGCGGCTCAACCTCGGCCTGCAGGCGGAGTCACCGAGCCTGCACATGTGCTTCACCGGCAACCCGGGGACCGGCAAGACGACCGTGGCCCTGCGCATGGCCGAGATCCTTCACCGCCTGGGCTACGTGCGCAAGGGCCACCTCGTGGCGGTGACCCGCGACGACCTCGTCGGCCAGTACATCGGCCACACGGCGCCGAAGACGCGCGAGGTGCTCAAGAAGGCGATGGGCGGCGTGCTGTTCATCGACGAGGCCTACTACCTGTACCGGCCCGAGAACGAGCGCGACTACGGTCAGGAGGCGATCGAGATCCTGCTGCAGGTCATGGAGAACCAGCGCGACGATCTCGTCGTGATCCTCGCCGGCTACCGCGACCGCATGGACACCTTCTTCCGCTCGAATCCCGGCATGCGCTCGCGGATCGCGCATCACGTCGACTTTCCGGATTACTCGCCCGGCGACCTGCTGCTGATCGCCGACCGGATGCTCGGGCAGCAGAACTACCGCTTCGGCCCGGGCGCGCGCGAAGCCTTCGAGGAGTACCTCGCGCGCCGGATCCGCCAGCCCCATTTCGCGAATGCGCGCAGCGTCCGCAACGCCCTCGACCGGACCCGCCTGCGGCAGGCTGCCCGCTGTTCGCCGACGGCGACCGCGAATATACGCGCGACGACTTGACGACCATCGCGGCCGAGGACATTCGCGCGAGCCGCGTGTTTCAGATGGCGGTTGCACAGCCAGCGGGCTGAAGGGACAGAGGCCATGCACCTCGGACGCACGACACTTTCGAAGTTCCTGATCCAGCAACTGGCTGGCTCGAGGGCTCGGCCAACGAGCTGGGCGCACTGCTGATCGACGTCGCGGCCGCCGTCAAGGCCATCGCGGCGATGACGGCCAAAGGCGCGCTCGGCGCGGGTGCTCGGCCGGACCGAAAACCGCAATGTTCACGGCGAGCAGCAGATCAAGCTCGACGTGCTCGCCGACGAGGTGCTGCTGAAGAGCTGCGAGTGGGGCGGGCTCGTCGCCGGCATGGCATCCGAGGAGCTCGACGAGCCGTACCCGATCCCTGCGCAATACCCGCGCGGCAAGTACCTGCTCATCTTCGACCCGCTGGACGGCTCGTCGAACGCGGACGTCAACGTCTCCGTCGGCACCATCTTCTCGGTGCTGCGGCACGACACGGCGGACGCACCGCTGGTCGCCGACTTCCTCCAGCCTGGTAGCAAACAGGTCGCCGCCGGCTACGCGATCTACGGCCCGTCGACCATGCTGGTGCTCACGGTCGGCAAGGGCACGCACGGATTCACGCTCGACCGCGAGATCGGCAACTTCATCCTGACGCACCCGGACATGCAGATTCCCGAGGACACAAGCGAGTTCGCGATCAACACGAGCAACGCCCGCTTCTGGGAGCCGCCCGTGCATCGCTACGTCGCGGAGTGCCAGGCGGGTAAGAGCGGCGAGCGCGGCCGCGACTTCAACATGCGCTGGATCGCATCGATGGTGGCGGAAGTCCACCGCATCCTGATCCGCGGCGGCGTGTTCATGTATCCCCGTGATACCAAGGACCCGACGAAGCCGGGTCGCCTGCGGCTCATGTACGAGGCCAACCCGATCGCCTGGCTGGTCGAGCAGGCGGGTGGGCGGGCGACGACCGGCCGCGAGCGCTTGCTCGACATCCAGCCGCAGGCACTGCATCAGCGCATTCCCGTGATCCTCGGTTCGGCCAGCGAGGTCGAGCGCATCGAGCGGTATCACGCGGAGTACGAGGCGGGCACCGACAAGCCTTTCGTGTCGCCGCTGTTCAACGAGCGTTCGCTGTACCGGCCCGACGCGCGCAGCTGAGCCGTCGCCACCACTGACCACTGCGAGGGCGCACCATGTCGACGCGGCACCCGATCATCGCGGTCACCGGCTCATCCGGCGCCGGCACCACGACTGTGATGAAAAGCTTCGCGCATATCTTCCGGCGCGAAGGCATCCAGGCCCAGGTCATCGAAGGCGACTCGTTCCACCGCTACAACCGCGTCGAGATGCGCGAGCGCGTCCGCAAGGCCGATCGCGGCGAAGGCGCGCAGATCAGCCATTTCGGCCCTGAGTCGAACCTGCTCGCCGAGCTCGCGGCCACCTTCGCGGAATATGGCACGACCGGTCGCGGCAAGGTCCGTCGGTACATCCACGACGACGCCGAGGCCAAGGAACTCGGCGGAGCGCCTGGCACCTTTACCGACTGGCAACCGATGGTCGAGCCCTCTGACCTCCTATTCTACGAAGGCCTGCACGGCGGCTACGAGGGTCCGGACGCCGACGTCGCCCGGCACGTCGACCTGCTGGTCGGCGTAGTCCCCATTATCAACCTCGAGTGGATCCAGAAGCTCCACCGCGACAAGAACCTGCGCGGCTACAGCGAAGAGGCGGTCATCGAGACGATCCTGCGCCGCATGCCGGACTACGTGAACCACATCTGCCCGCAGTTCAGCCGGACGCACGTGAATTTCCAGCGCGTGCCGACGGTCGATACCAGCAATCCCTTCATCGCCAAGGACATCCCATCGGCCGATGAGTCGATGGTCGTGATCCGCTTCGCGAACCCGAAGGGCATCGACTTCGGGTACCTGCTGTCGATGCTCCACGACTCGTGGATGAGCCGGCCGAACAACATCGTGGTGCCCGGCGGCAAGATGGGTCTTGCGATGCAGCTGATCTTCACGCCGATGATCCTGAGGATCATCGATCTCAAGCGGCGCGCGATGCGCAACAGCGCTTGACCATGAACGCGAGCCAGGAGCCGCGAGTGGGTGCCGTCCCGCGAGCGGGTGATGTCTTGCGGGTGATCGCCATCGACGCCGTCGAGCGGGCGGCCAGCGGCCATCCGGGCGCACCGATGGGCATGGCCGACATCGCTGCCGTGCTCTGGCGGCGGTACCTAAAGCACAATCCCGCCGACCCCCGCTGGCCGGACCGCGACCGGTTCGTCCTTTCCAACGGGCACGGCTCGATGCTGCTCTACGGGCTGTTGCACCTGACCGGATACGACCTGACCGTCGACGACCTGAAGGCCTTCCGACAGCTCCACAGTCGAACGCCCGGGCATCCCGAATACGGGGTCACCGCCGGGGTCGAGACGACGACGGGTCCGCTCGCCCAGGGGCTCGCGAACGCCGTAGGCATGGCGCTCGCTGAGAGCCTCCTTGCGGCAGAGTTCAACCGGCCGGGCCACACCATCGTCGACCACCGCACGTGGGTCTTCGTCGGCGATGGGTGTCTCATGGAGGGCCTGAGCCACGAGGCGGCGTCGTTGGCCGGGACGCTCGGCCTCGGCAAGCTCGTCGTCTTCTATGACGACAACGGCATCAGCATCGATGGGCATGTCGCCGACTGGTTCGCCGACGACACCGCCGCCCGATTCGCAGCCTACGGCTGGAACGTGATTCCGGGTGTCGACGGACATGACGCGGATGAGATCGATCGCGCGGTCCGGGAGGCCTTGCAGCAGACGGACCGGCCCACGTTGATCTGCTGCAAGACGGTCATCGGCTATGGCAGCCCGGGCAAGGCGGGCAGTCACGATGTGCACGGTGCGCCGCTCGGCGCCAAGGAAGCGAAAGCGACGCGGGACAATCTCCAGTGGCGCGGGGAGGCGTTCGAGGTGCCTGCGGGCGTGTACTCCGACTGGTCCTACCGCGACGCGGGCCGGGCGCGGCAGCAGGATTGGGAAATCCGCTTCGAACACTTCGCGCGGGAATACCCGGAGCTCGCGCGCGAGTTTCAGCGGCGCGTGGTGCGCCGGGCACTCCCGGACTCCTGGTCCGGGGATGCGGCCGCGCTGCTCGCTCACTGGCAGGGCCAGCGATCCGCCGTCGCAACGCGCAAGGCCTCGCAGCTGACGATCGAACGGCTGTTGCCGGCGCTGCCGGAGCTGCTCGGTGGCTCGGCCGACCTGACGCCCTCCAATCTGACGAGCTGCGCGGCGAGCATCCCGGTCCGTCGCTCCCGGTCGGGCAATTACCTCAACTACGGCGTGCGCGAGTTTGGTATGAGCGCGATCATGAACGGGATCGCGCTGCACGGTGGCTTGCTGCCCTTTGGCGGCACCTTCCTGACGTTCTCCGATTATTGCCGCAACGGGATCCGGATGTCGGCCCTGATGGGCCTGCGCGTCATCTACGTACTGACGCACGACAGTGTCATGCTCGGCGAGGATGGGCCGACGCACCAGCCCGTCGAGCACGTGGCGACGCTGCGCCTGATCCCTAATGTCTCGGTCTGGCGACCGTGCGACGGACTCGAGACCGCCGTCGCGTGGGTTAGCGCGATCGAACGGACGACCGGCCCGACCTGCCTCGTGCTCTCGCGCCAGAATCTGCCTGCTGTCGAACGCGACGACGCGCAGGTTGCTGCCGTGCGCAAGGGCGGCTATGTGCTCCGCGACGGCGGTGGTCGTCCGGCCCTCGTGATGGTCGCGACGGGCTCGGAGGTGGCGCTCGTCTTGGGCGCACAGGCCCGCCTGGCCGACCTTGGCATCGATAGCCGTGTCGTGTCGATGCCGAGTTGCGACGTGTTCGACCAACAGAATTCCGAGTACCGCGACGCGGTCTTGCCGCCATCGATCCCGACATTGGCCGTCGAGGCGGGCATCACGAAGTACTGGCGCGCGTACGTCGGGCGCGACGGGGATGTCATCGGGATCGACCGCTTCGGCGAGTCGGCACCGGCGACCGAGCTCGCTGACGCTTTTGGCCTCACGGTCGACCACGTCGTTGCGCGCGCACGCGCTCTCGCTGAGCGGCGGCGCACCGGCCGGGTTGACGGGCCCGTAAACAGTGATCTATCCGGAGACGAATGAATGGCCCTGATATCGTTGCGTCAACTTCTGGACCACGCGGCTGAGCGTGGCTATGGCGTACCCGCCTTCAACGCCAACAACCTGGAGCAGATCCACGCGATCATGCAAGCGGCCCAGGAGACGCGCAGCCCCGTCATCCTGCAGGCCTCGGCCGGCGCGCGGAAGTATGCCGGCGAGCCGTACCTGCGGCATCTCGTGCTCGCGGCGGTCGAGGCGCACCCGGACATCCCAATCGTGCTGCATCAGGACCACGGCGCCTCACCGGCGGTCTGCCAGCAGTCCATCCGCTCCGGGTTCACGAGCGTGATGATGGATGGATCGCTGCGCGAGGACGCCAAGACGCCTGCCGATTACGACTACAACGTGGCCGTGACACGCAAGGTGTGCGAGTTTTCCCATGCGGTCGGCGTGTCGGTGGAGGGCGAGCTCGGGTGCCTTGGCTCCCTCGAGACTGGCGAGGCGGGCGAGGAGGACGGCGTCGGGGCCGAAGGCAAGCTGGACCGCGACATGCTGCTGACGGACCCGCAGCAGGCGCGGGACTTTGTCCAGAAGACCGGTGTCGACGCTCTGGCGATCGCGATTGGCACCAGTCACGGCGCCTACAAGTTCAGTCGGCGGCCGACCGGTGACATCCTTGCCATCGATCGGATTGCCGAGATCCACGCGGCAATTCCGAACGTGCACCTGGTGATGCATGGCTCCTCGAGCGTGCCGCAGGAATGGCTCGCGGTCATTCGTTCCTACGGCGGCGACATCAAGGAGACCTATGGGGTGCCGGTCGAAGAGATCCAGCGCGGTATTCGCAGCGGCGTGCGCAAGATCAACATCGACACCGACATTCGTCTGGCGATGACGGCCGCCATGCGCAAGTCGATGGCGGATTCCCCGAGCGAGTTTGATCCTCGCAAGGCGCTGATCGCGGCGACGAAGGCCGCGCGCTCGGTCTGCAAGGAACGTTTTGAGGCGTTCGGGTGTGCCGGCCAGGCGGATAGCATCCGTCCGATTCCCCTCGAAGAGATGGCAAAGCGTTATACGTAAGGCGAGTCGATGAGGTGGCGGAGCAGGAAACGTCATGCAGCTCCTCGAGGAGCTCGCCCAGCGCGTCGCCCGTGAGCAGAGCCCGTTGCGCGCGCAACCGCTGCGGGCGGACATCGATCGCCTTCAGAAGATGGGGTCCGTGTTTTCGCTGCCAAGAGTGACTGTAGTTACGCCGTGAATCATAGAACGTGCCCGGCGTAAGCAATTGATTCTCTGCCGTTCTCTAATGCCGCCTGTGGCCTCTATCTGCACTTTGAAAATCAGTGGGTTGCGGCCGTCACGCTTGGCAGCGAAAGCAAACGGACCGCTCACCGCGCCGCGGTGACCGTCGCCTGCCGACCCGGTGAGCGTCAACGTTCCATCCGCGGCCGCCGTGTAGGTGCCGCCGCCGGTCGCCCAAGCCCGTTCAGCGCGGGATGGCCAGCAGCTGCCTCAGGTCCTCAAGCAGCAGCTCGTCGCGCTGCCCGTAGGGAGACATGAGCACCGTGCGCCCGCTGCGACTGACGAGATAGGTGCCGGCCGAGTGGTCCATCGCGTAGTCGCTTCCCTCCGAGGGGCGCTTCCCGTAGGTCACGGCGAACACCGTCGCCGCCTGCTGGGTGGCCTGCGCGTCGCCGCGGAGCCCGATGAACGACGGGTCGAAGAATGGCACGTACTGCGCGAGCACCTGCGGCGTATCGCGCTCCGGGTCGACGGTGACGAACAGCACCTGGACGTCCGCCGCGGCGGGGCCGAGCCCGCGCATCAACCGTGCGAGCGTCGCGAGAGTCGTCGGACAGACGTCCGGGCAGTGGGTGTAGCCGAAGAACAGCACGACGACCTTGCCGCGAAAGTCCGCGAGGCGGCGCGGCTTACCGGCGGCATCGTTCAGCAGGAAGTCGGGCGAGGTCTTCGCGTAGCGCCAGCTGATGTCGAGTGCATTGGCGTGGATGACGGGATCGGCCGGACGGCAGGCGGTCAGCAGGCAGGCGAGCAACAGAGCGAGCGCCCGGATGCCTGCCGGGCACACGCGCCCGCTATTGGCTGACAAGCTTCTGGCCCGTGTACGGGTTGTAGTTGTAGCGCTCGGGGAATTCCTCGCCGCTGATCGGATCGATCTTGCGGCGCTGCACGGGGATCTGCGACGGCGCGGCCGGCGTCGCCGCCAGCGGCGGCGCCGCGGGCGCAGGTACCGCGGCCGGCGCTGCGGGCGCAGCCATGGGAGCGGCCGGCACCGGGACCGGCGTCGCCCGCGCCACCGCGGCCGGCGCGCTCGCCAGCGTGGTCCACAGCGGCAGGTGCCAGATGAAATTCTTGCGATAGAGCGTGTATTCGAGGCGGCCGCTCATGGTCGGATCGAGCGCCTGCATGCCGGCCGCGTACGGGTACAGCGCGAACTCGACGCCATAGCCGTTGCGGCCCAGCATCGAGTTCAGGATCGGCCGCAAAGCGGCCAGCGCGGGCGCGGCGGCCGGGTCGACCGGTCCGGTCGCGGCGGGTATCGACTGGCCGTCGATGCTGAACTGGGAGTGCGCGAGCAGGTCGGCGCGGTCGCGCACGTCTTCTAAGTGCGCCGCGCCCTCCTGACCACGGGTGAGCGCGAAGACGACGTAGGCGTCGAGGCTGCGTACCCGCTGCTGCACGTCCTCGGGCGGCAGTCCCGAGTTCTCGCGCAGCAGCGCCTCCACCAGAGACGACGGCAGCCACCAGGCGAGGTAGTACTGGCCGCCATCGTTGACCTGCCGCTGCGTCTCGCTCGCGCGCGCGCGCGTGCCGAAGCCGCTCGTATCGGCCGCTTGCGGGCGTATGCCCGACGCGGCCAGCAGCACCAGACCCGCCAGCAGCGCCACCGCCCGCTGGAAATTCCGCATTCCGGCCATGGATCCCCCGCTACCGTCTGCCCCAGCCAGGACCCGGCAGTCATTCATGGATTATAAGAGCTGAGCCCGGGCACAGCATTCCAAACGATTATGCCGTCTCCACAGTCCGCGCAACAACGCCATCCCGCAGCACACGGATCGGCAACGAGCCATGCTACGCCGCGCAGGGCGATGAGGTCGCCCGGTTCGCGGCGGCGTATGCGCCGCGGCTGTCGGTTCGGCGGTATCGCGATCGCCATATGCACGTGATCCGGCAGCAGATGCCCTTCCTCGATCCGGCTCTCCTTGCGCGTCGCCAACCGGCGAAACACCTCTTGCAGAAAGCGCCGCAATCCCGCATACGGCGCCTTGCGCCGGTACGGCGGGCAAAAAACCAGGGACACTTGCGCTCCCATTTGGTGTGACTTAGCGTCTCCCTACCGTGCATCGTGAAGCTCCTCTTGCGTGCGCTGGGCGACTCACGCGGGGGCGTTTCACCGATGGACTTTCGGAAGCGTCAAACTCCTACTGCCACCCGGGCAGGGCCCGGGGCCTGCCGTATTTGGCTGGAGCATTCTGGTAACCCGCTGGAGAGCCGCGTGCCGTCCCCGACCCTGCGTGCGCTGATCTTCGACGTGGACGGCACGCTCGCCGACACCGAGAACGCTCATCGCCTCGCCTTCAACGAGGCGTTCGCCGCGGCCGGGCTCGACTGGCAGTGGGACGAGCCGCTCTATACGCGGCTCCTCGAGATCTCGGGCGGCAAGGAGCGCATCACCCACTACTGGGAGTCGCGAGCGGACTTTCCCGCCGGGCAGGCCGCGCGGGTGGCCGAGACGGTGCAGCGCCTGCACGAGGCCAAGACGCGCGCCTATCTGCGCCTCGCCGACGAAGGCGCGCTGACGCTGCGCCCGGGCGTACGGGAACTGATCGAGGCGGCGCCGGCCGCGGGCCTGCGGCTTGCGATCGCAACCACGACCACGCCGGCGAACATCGAGGCGCTGTTGCGCAGGCCGCTCGGCGACGACTGGCAGTCGCGGTTCGAGATCATCGAGGACGGACTCACTGCGCCGCACAAGAAGCCTCATCCCCAGGCGTACCGGCAGGCGCTCGGGCGGCTGCGACTGCAAGCGGAGGAGTGCGTCGCGATCGAGGACTCCGCCAACGGCCTATCGGCGGCGCTGCAGGCGGGCCTCCCGGTCGTCGTGACGCCGAACCCGTTCACCGCGCGTCAGGACTTCCGCGGGGCGCTTCGCGTCGTACCGAACCTGCAAGATGTGTCGGTGGGCGACCTGCGCGCCTGGCACGCGGGCGCCGTGCGGATCGCCTGTCACCGCTGAACCACTGCACCGGAAACCGGCGGACCCCACCACGCCACTTTCCCACCGCACGACGCTGACGCACTACCGGATCCAGCAGCACGAGCGCTTCCCGGGCGCGAGCGGCGACTTCATCGCGCTGCTGCTCGACGTGGCGCTCGCCTGCATGGTCATCGCCAGCACGGTCGCCGGCGCCGGCTCGGCGCCGCCGGCAGCGAGCAGGCCGGCGGCGATGTCACGGTGCAGGGCGAGACGCAGCAAGCGCTCGACGTGATCAGCAACCCGGTGCTCGTCAACTCCAGCGTATCCGGCGGCTACCGCGCCGGCGTCGCCTCCGAGGCGATGGAAGGGCCGTGCCCGATCCCGGCGGAGCACCCGCACGGCAGGTACCTGCTGGCATGCGACCCGTGAACGGCTCGAGCAACACCGACGTCAACGTCTCGGTCGGCAGCATCTTCAGCGTGCTGCCTGCGCCGCAGGACGTGGCCGACGGGAGGCGCGACACCCTGACCTGCTGATCGGTGTCGTGCCGGTCATCAACCGCGAGTGGATCCAGCAGCTGTACCGCGACAAGAGGCAGCGCGGCGACAGCACCGAGGCGGTGACCGACGCGATCCTGCGGCGCATGCCGGACGACGTGAACTTCATCGTGCCGCAGTTCGAGCACACGCGCGTCAACTTCCAGCGCGTGCCGATGGCCGGCACGTCGAACCCGTTCATCGCACGCGACATCCCCGTGCGCCGACAAGAGCATCGCCGTGGTCCGCTTCGCGAATCCCGGGGGCATCGAGTTCTCGTGCCAGCTGAACATGCTGCACGACTCATACATGTCGCGCGCCAGCACGATCGTCGCGCCCGGCGGCAAGATTGGAAGTGGCGATGCAGCTGATCTTCCCGCCCTTCATCTGGCGCCTGATCGAGCGGCGCAAGGCGGCGCACGTGCGGCTCTGGCCGCCCGTTCCCCTTTGGCGGCCCGGGTGCTAGCATGATGAAAATCGGGTGGCACCGAATGTACCCCAGCGCGTTGCTGATCTACAAAAAGACCCTCGGCATCATTGTCGTCGCGCTGATGTTCATCATGGCGCTCACCCTGGTCGGATCGCTCATCGGGCTGGTGTTCGACTGCATGGGCGCCATCAGCGCGATCCGCCAGGGCATCCCCACGCACTCTCTGTCGCATGGCCTCATCGACAGCGTGGCGCGCGACCTCGTGATCGACGTGCTCTCGGTGCTGGTGTTGATCGAGCTGTTCCGCACGTTCACCGACTACCTCGAGTACCAGTACATCCGGGTGTGGGTGCTGACCGAGGTCGGCATCGCGTTCGTGCTGCGCGACATCTTCATCGGCCTCTACAGCCGCAGCATGGACTGGGCGCAGACGCTCGCACTGACGGCGCTGCTCGCGGTGCTGGTGGGCGCGCGGCTTGCCTCCAAGAGCCATGCCGGCGACTCCTGACGGCGACGTGCCGGAGCCGCCGGCCGCGGACCGGCCGCGGTGGGCCGCCGAGCCCCTGCAGCGACTCGCCGAATACGCGCAGCTCCTCGACCTGCGCGGTCGCGGCCTTGCGCTCATCCTCGCGCTGCTCGCGGTCGGCTGGGTCAGTGCCGGCATCTACAAGGTGCAGCCGGACGAGCAGGGCGTGGTGCTGCGCTTCGGCCGCTGGGTCGAGACGACGGGTTCCGGCCTGCACTACCACCTGCCCTACCCGTTCGAGACCGTGCTGCTGCCGAAAGTGACGCAGGTCAACCAGCTGCAGCTCGGCACGACGCGCCTCGCCGCCGGCAACGACGGCTCCGCGAACGCCTCGCACGAGCGGCAGATGTTGACCGGCGACGAGAACGTCGTCGAGGCGGACTGCGCCGTGGCGTGGCGCATCAAGGACGCCGGCAAGTTCCTGTTCCGCGTCAACGCCCCGGAGGCGGCGCTGAAAATCGTCGCGGAGAGCGCGCTGCGCGAGGTCATCAGCCGCACGCCGATTCAGGCGGCGATGTCCGACAAGCGCCGGGAGGTCGCCGAGCAGACCCGCGACCTGCTGCAGGCGCTTCTCGACCGGGCCGATTCCGGCATCCTGGTCACGCAGGTGCAGCTGCAGCGGGTCGACCCGCCGGGCGTGGTCATCGACGCGTTCAACGACGTGCAGCGCGCGCGCGCCGACCAGGAGCGCATGCGCAACGAGGCGGAGGCCTACGCCAACGACATCCTGCCGCGGGCGCGCGGCGAGGCCTCGCACATCACCGAGGAGGCCGAGGCCTACAAGGCGCAAGTGACCAACCTCGCCGAGGGCGATGCGAAGAGCTTCCAGGCCATCTACGCCAGCTACGCCAGCAACAAGGACGTCACCGCGTGGCGCCTGTACCTCGAGAGCGTCGACGCGGTGCTGAAAAAGGCGACCAAGGTCATCATCGACTCGTCGGGTAAGGGCGTCGCCGGCATCGTGCCGTACATGCCGCTGTCCGAGAAGGACCGCCCCGACGCCGGCAAGGACCGGGAGCCGGCCCGGTGAGCGTCAACAACCGCGTCCTCGCCGCGATCGGCGCCGTGCTCGTGCTGTGGCTGCTGTCGGGCTCGCTGTACACGGTTAGCGAGGTGCAGCAGGCGCTGATCGTGCGGCTCGGGGCGCCGATCGGGGTGGTCACGACGCCCGGGCTCAAGCTCAAGCTGCCGCTGGTCGACACCGCGATCTACTACGACCGCCGGCTGCTGACGATGGAGCCGAACGTCGAGCAGGTCATCCTCGGCGACCAGAAGCGCATCGAGGTGCAGACCTACACGCGCTTTCGCATCGCCGACCCGCTGCGCTTCTACACGGCCGTGCGCACCGTCGAGCTGGCCGAGCCGCAGTTCGCGCAGCTGGTCAGTTCCTCGCTGCGCCGCGAACTCGGCCAGGTGGCGCTGCCGACGCTGCTGTCCGACAAGCGCACGCAGATCGTCGAGATCGTCCAGAAGGACGTCGCCGCCAAGGCGCGTGAGCTCGGCATGGAGATCGTCGAGGTCCGCTTGCACCGCGCCGACCTGCCGCGCGAGACCAGCCAGGCGATCTACGACCGGATGACCTCGGAGCGGCAGCGCGAGGCCAAGGAGCTGCGCGCCCAGGGCTTCGAATGGGCCCAGCAGATCCAGGCCAAGGCGGACCGCGAACGCAGCGTGATCCTGTCCGATGCGCAGCGCGATGCGGCGATCACGCGCGGCGCGGCCGATGCGCGGGCCAACCAGGTCCTTTCCAGCGCGTTCAGCCGGGACCCGCAGTTCTACCACCTGTACCGCTCGCTGCAGACCTACCGGCTGGCGCTGGCGAATGCCGGTCCGACGCTCGTGCTGTCGCCGGACACGGATTTCCTGCGCTACTTCAAGGCCGGCCCGGGCGCCTCGACCAGCCATTGATGTCGACCGCGTCGCGAGGGCAGTTCGACTGGCGCCAGCTAGTGCTGACCTTCGGCCCGGGGCTGGTCGTCATGCTGGCGAACACCGAGGTCGGCAGCGTGATCACGGCGGCGCAGAGCGGAGCGAAATGGGGATACCGGCTGTTGCTGCTGCAGCTGCTCGTGATCCCGCTGCTGTACGCCGTGCAGGAGCTGGCCGCGAGGCTCGCGCTCGGCACCGGCAGCGGTTACGGCGAGCTCATCAAGCGCCACAGCAGCCGCGCCGTGACGCTCGTCTCGGTCGTCGCGCTGGTGGTCAGCTGCTTCGGCACGCTGGTCACGCAGATGGTCGGCATCGCCGGGATCGGGCAGCTGTACGGCGTGCCGGTCGGCGTCTCGATCGCCGTGCTGGTCGCGGCGATCCTGACGATCGTGGGTCTCGGCGCGCACCGCACGGTGGAGCGGACGGTCATCGCGTTCGGGCTGTTTGAGCTGGGATTCCTCGTCATGGCCTGGCTGTCCCACCCGGACCTGCACCGCATCGCGTCCGAACTCGGCGAGATGCCGCTCGCCGACCACGACTACCTGTACCTCGTGGCCGCCGGACTCGGCACGACCGTGATGCCGTGGGCGATCTTCTACCAGCAGTCCGCGCTGATCGACAAGGGACTCGGCATCGTGCACCTGCGCACGGTGCGCCTCGATACGGCGGCCGGCGCGGTCCTCTGCCAGGCGGTGACCGCCGCGGTCCTGGTCGCCGCGGCGGCCACGTTCCACCGGGGCCTGCATGCGGTGCAGCTCGACAGCGTGCCGCAGATCGCGGGCGCATTCAGCGCCACGCTCGGGCCGCTCACCGGCCGGCTGGTGTTCGTGGCGGCCCTCGGCGGCGGGGCGCTGGTCGCGACGGTCACGGTCTGCCTGACGGCCGCGTGGGCCCTCGGCGAAGTGGCGGGTTTCCACCATTCCCTCGAGCACCACCCGCTGCAGGCGCCGTGGTTCTACGGCTCCCTCGCGCTGATGCTGGTGGCCGGCGGCGCACTGGTCGCGTCCGGCATCAACCTGATCCGGCTGTCGATCGCGATGGGGGTGGTCAACGCGCTGCTGCTGCCGGTCGCGCTCGGCGTGCTGTTCCGGCTGGCGCGCACGGTGTTGCCGGAGCCGGTGCGCCTGAAGGGTGCGTACGCAGCGGTCGTCGGCACGCTCTTCGCGTGCGCGGCCGGCACGGCCGTCTACGCGGCGCTGGCCGGGATCGCCGGATGAGCCGCTCCGGAGGCCAGCATGGACTTTGACGGCATCGTCCATTACGCGCAGCTGGTCCTCGAGGTGTTCTTCGTCAACCTGCTGCTGAGCGGCGACAACGCCGTGGTGATCGCGCTCGCCTGCCGCTCGCTGCCGCCCAAGCTCGCGCGCCGCGCCATGCTGCTTGGCATCGAGGCGGCAATCGCGATGCGCGTGCTGCTGACAGTCGCCGCGAGCCTGCTGATGCGCATCCCGATGCTGCAGCTCGTCGGCGGCATCGCCCTGACGGTGATCGCGATCCGCCTGACCGTCGAGCGGGTGGAGGGCGCGCCCGCTGATGGCCAGGCACCGGCGGCCGCCACGCAGCTGTGGTCCGCGGTCGGCACGGTCTTCGTGGCCGACCTCGTCATGAGCATCGACAACGTGGTCGCGCTGGCCGCCGTCGCCAAGGGCAGTGCGCTGATCCTCAGCATAGGCCTCTTGATGAGCGTGCCGTTCCTGCTGTACGGGAGCCTATTCGTGTCGGCGTTGCTGCGCCGCTACCCGCTGCTGAAGCATGGTGGCGGCGCGATGCTCGGCTGGCTGGCCGGCGACATCGCGATCTCCGATCCGCTGGTCGCCGGCTGGGTCGCCCAGCAGTCCCCTGCCCTGACGGTCGTCGTGCCGGTGCTGGTCGTCGTCTACGTGCTGTACCAGAGCCGCATCATCGAGGAGCGCCTGCCCAAGGTCCGGCCGCAGCGACTCGCAGCACGCGCGCGGCCGGCGCCGGTCATGCCCCGCGCCATCGGGCAGCCGAGGCCGGTGGCGCCGCCAGCCGCACCACACGAACCGCCTGCATCACCGGCACCACCCGCATCGTCCGCAGCGCCGGTGGCACGGGCAGCGCGCCCGCGGGTCCGGGCATTGCCGTGGATCGTCGTCGGCCTGGCGCTGCTCGCGCTGTGGGCGTTCGTGCATTTCCTGTCGCTCGGTGATCGGGCGCGCCCGCCTGCCATTCACTGGTCTACGCCGGTCGGCACCCGCTGAAGCTCGCGGCCGACGCCCAGGATGCCCGCGCCCGCCTCGCGCGGCTCAAGACCGCCCGCCTCGCGCTCGAGCGCGACCGGCCGCGCGTGCGGCGCGTGCTGCGCGGGAGCCGCGGCTGCTGCGGCGCGGCCAAGATCGGTCCGGCCGACGCCGATCTCGCGGTGGCATGGCTCGACGGCGAGTTTCCGGGTTACGGCGCACCGGTCGCGGGCAGCGGACGCAACTACCTCGTCGACCCGCTCGGCAACCAGCTGATGACCAATCCGCCGGGCGCCGACCTCAAGGGCCTGGTCAAGGACCTCGAGAAGCTGCTGCGCTTCTCGCACATCGACGGAGGTGCCCTCAGCCGAGTGCGAACTCGACCGCCGCGGCGACGTGCAACGCGACCGTGTCGAACATCGGGAGCGCCGGCCGGTCCGCTTGGGCGATCAGCAGCGGGATCTCGGTGCAGCCGAGCACCACGCCCTCGGCGCCCGCGGCCGCGAGCGCATCGACGACGGCGAGGTAGCGCGCCTTCGACTCCGCGAGGAAGCGGCCGCGGCACAGCTCGTCGAAGATGATCCGGTCGACGACGTCCTGGTCGGCGGGCGCGGGCACGACGATCTCGATGCCGAAGCGCTCCGCGTAGCGTCGCTTGAGGTAGGCGGTCGCCATCACAGGCTTGGTGCCGAGGAGCCCGACCCGGGTGAACCCGGCGGCCCTGATCGCGGTCGCGGTCGGATCGACGATGTGCAGGAACGGGATCCCGAGCCCGGCCGTGAACGCGTCCGCGACGCGGTGGAGCGTGTTCGATACGCACAGCACGAGGTCCGCCCCGGCGCGTTCAAGGGCCGCGGCCCGTTCGGTCAGATACTGCGCTGCAGCATCCCAATCGCCGCTGCGGACCCAAGCCTCGGCCAAGGCGAAATTCATCGAGCTGATGACCAGCTCGGCGGTGTTCCATCCGCCCAGGCGGCGGTTCACGGCCTGGTTGAGCCGGCGGTAGTACTCCGCCGTGGCCTGATCACTCGACCCCCCGAGGATGCCTATTCTTTTCACGATAGAAGGGGGCGCCTTTTGACCGTTCCAAGCCCTGATATATTGTATGTTAGTGATGTTTGATGACGATCGTCGGAGCCCTGCGCGTATGCTGCTCGGCTCGTTCCGAAGGGGGTTTTGCAGTGTCGAGCGTCGAAGCCCGTGAGCGGGCGGCCGTTGCGTCCGCCATCCAGAGGTTCGGCCACGAACCCGGGCCGCTGCTCGTCGTGCTGCACGCGGTGCAGGATGCGCTCGGCTACATTCCGCCAGCAGCGATCCCGGAGATCGCGGCCGGCCTCAACCTGTCCCGCGCAGAGGTTCATGGCGTCGTCACCTTCTACCACTACTTCCGCACCTCGCCGCACGGCCGGCACGTCGTGCAGGTGTGCCGGGCCGAGGCCTGCCAGGCGCGCGGCGGCGCCGCGCTGGAGGCCCATGCGCAGCAGCGCCTCGGTGTCGGCTTCGACGAGACGACGCCCGACGGCGAGATTACGCTCGAGGCAGTCTACTGCCTCGGGAACTGCGCCACCGGCCCCTCGGTCCGAGTCGATGGGCGGATGCACAGCAACGTGACGCCGGAACGCTTCGATAGCCTAACCGGCCGGCGGAGCCCGCAGTGATGGTGGCCAAGCTCTACGTGCCGAAGGACGCGACCGCGCGCTCGCTCGGTGCGGATGAGGTCGCCGAGGCGCTCGCGGCACGCGCCGGCGCAGGGGCCCAGATCGTACGCACCGGATCGCGGGGCATGTTTTGGCTCGAGCCGCTCATCGAGGTCGAGACCGCCACCGGCCGCGTCGGCTACGGGCCGGTGAGTGCTGCCGACGTGCCGTCGCTGCTCGCCGCCGGACTGCTGACGGGGGGCGACCACCCGCTCAGGGTGGGTGTCGTCGCCGAGCACCCGTACCTGAAGGGCCAGCAGCGCCTGACCTTCGCGCGCGTCGGCATCGTCGACCCGGCCTCGCTCGACGACTACCTCGCCCACGGCGGCTACCGCGGCCTCGACCGCGCGCTCGCGATGGCCCCGGCCGACATCGTCAAGACCGTACTCGACTCGGGCCTGCGCGGCCGCGGCGGCGCGGCGTTCCCGACCGGCATCAAGTGGAAGACCGTTCAGGAGCAGAGCGCGCCGCAGAAGTACGTCACCTGCAATGCCGACGAGGGCGACTCCGGCACCTTCGCCGACCGCATGCTGATGGAAGGTGACCCGCTGACGCTGGTCGAGGGCATGACCATCGCCGGGCTCGCGGTCGGCGCGACGCACGGCTACATCTACTGCCGCGTCGAGTACACCGAGTCGATCGAGGCGCTCCGGACCGCGATCGCCGCGGCCTACGCGGCGGGCTACCTCGGCCCCAACATCAAGGGCAGCGGCAAAGCCTTCGACCTCGGCGTACGCGTCGGCGCCGGCGCCTACATCTGCGGCGAGGAAACCTCGATGCTCGAGAGCCTCGAGGGCCGCCGCGGCGAGGTGCGGGTGCGCCCGCCGCTGCCGGCGATCAAGGGGCTGTTCGGCGCACCCACGGTCGTCAACAACGTCATCTCGTTGGCCTCCGTGCCGGTGATCCTCGAGCGCGGCGCCGAGCACTACAAAAACTTCGGCGTCGGCCGCTCGCTCGGCACGATCCCGCTGCAGCTCGCCGGCAACGTCAAGCACGGCGGCCTCGTCGAGCGCGCCTTCGGCGTCACGCTGCGCGAGATACTCGACGACTACGGTGCCGGCTCGGCCTCCGGCCGGCCGATCCGCGCGGTACAGATCGGCGGCCCGCTCGGCGCGTACGTGCCGGCGGCGCAGTTCGACACGCCGCTCGACTACGAGTCGCTGGCCGCGATCGGCGCGATGCTCGGCCATGGCGGCATCGTCGCCTTCGACGACACCGTCGACATGGCACGCATGGCGCGCTATGCCTTCGAGTTCTGCGCCATCGAGTCGTGCGGCAAGTGCACGCCGTGCCGCATCGGCTCGAGCCGCGGCGTCAACGTAATCGACGACCTGCTTGCCGGCCACCGGCCGGCCGAGCAGCGGCGGCTCCTCGAGGAGCTGTGCGAGACGATGATCCAGGGTTCGCTGTGCGGGCTGGGCGGCATGGCGCCGTTCCCGGTGCAGAGCGCCCTGAAGCATTTCCCGGAAGATTTCGCGCCGCGCGCCCGGCACTGAGCCGCGCCGACCTACAAGGGACGCACCGCCATGTACTCCATCGACCACAATGACCTCGGCACTCCGCCGGCCGCCTCGGCCAGGATGCTCAGCATCGAGATCGACGGCCGGCCGCTGTCGGTACCGGACGGCACCTCGGTGATGCGCGCCGCGGCGCTCGCCGGTGTCAGCGTGCCGAAGCTGTGCGCGACCGACACCCTCAAGGCCTTCGGCTCGTGCCGGCTGTGCCTGGTCGAGATCGAGGGCCGCAAGGGCTACCCGGCCTCGTGCACCACGCTGGTCGCCGAGGGCATGAAGGTGCGCACCGAGAGCCCGAAGCTCGCCCAGCTGCGCAAGGGCGTCGTCGAGCTGTACGTCTCCGAGCATCCGCTCGAGTGCGACGGCTGCCCGGCCGACCAGCACTGCGAGCTGCAGAACATGGCGGCGCTGCACGGCGTCACGGAAAGCCCGTTCCTGCACAGCGATCGCCGCCCGCCGCCGGTGACGCACGCCGCCGCCGCGATCGACTTCGAGCAGGACGCCAGCAACCCGTACTTCGACTTCAATCCGGAGCTGTGCATCGTCTGCTCGCGCTGCGTGCGCGCCTGTGACGAGACGCAGGGCACGCTGGCGCTGACGGTCTCCGGCCGCGGCCTCGCCTCGCAGATCGCGGCCAGCCAGGCGGAGTCGTTCGTCGACTCCGAGTGCGTCTCCTGCGGCGCCTGCGTCGAGGCCTGCCCGACGGCGGCACTGTCGGAGAAGACGCTGGTCGCGGCAGCCCCGCGCACCAAGGCGATCACGACGACCTGCGCGTACTGCGGCGTCGGCTGCTCGCTGAAGGCCGAGGTCGCCGACGGCAAGGTCGCGCGGATGGTGCCGAACCGGGACGGCCACGCGAACCAGGGCCACGCCTGCGTCAAGGGCCGCTTCGCCTACGGCTACGCGACGCACCCCGACCGGATCAAGCGGCCGATGATCCGCGCCAAGATCTCCGAGCCGTGGCGCGAGGTGAGCTGGGACGAGGCGCTCACCCATGCCGCACGCGAGTTCAAGCGCATTCAGGCCAAGTACGGCCGCGACTCGATCGGCGGCATCACCTCCTCGCGCTGCACCAACGAGGAGACCTTCCTCGTGCAGAAGCTGGTGCGCGCGGCGTTCGGCAACAACAACGTCGACACCTGCGCACGCGTCTGCCACTCGCCGACCGGCTATGGCCTCAAGGCGACGCTCGGCGAATCCGCCGGCACGCAGGCGTTCACGTCGGTGATGAAGGCCGACGTCGTGCTGCTGATCGGCGCGAGCCCGACCGACGCGCACCCGGTGTTCGCCTCGCAGCTGAAGCGGCGCCTCCGCGAGGGCGCGAAGCTGATTGTCGTCGACCCGCGGGTCATCCCGCTGGTGCGCACGCCGCACATCGAGGCCGCGGCGCACCTGCAACTGCGGCCCGGCACCAACGTCGCGGTGATCAACGCGCTCGCCCACGTGATCGTGACCGAGGGCCTGGTCAAGAAGGACTTCGTCGCCGCACGCTGCGAGGCCGACTCATTTGAGAAGTGGCAGGCGTTCGTCGCCGACCCGAAGAACTCGCCGGAGGCCAGCGAGGCGATCACCGGCGTGCCGGCCATGACGTTGCGCATCGCGGCGCGCATCTACGCGACGGCGCCGAACGGCGCGATCTACTACGGCCTCGGCGTGACCGAGCACAGCCAGGGCTCAACGACGGTGCTCGGCATCGCCAATCTCGCGATGGCGACCGGCAACGTCGGCCGCGAGGGTGTCGGCGTCAACCCGCTGCGCGGCCAGAACAACGTGCAGGGCTCCTGCGACATGGGCTCGTTCCCGCACGAGTTTCCGGGCTACCGCCACGTGTCCGACGCCGCCGTGCGCCACAGCTTCGAGGCCGAGTGGGGCGTGGCGCTGCGCGCCGAGCAGGGGCTGCGGATCCCCAACATGTTCGAGGCCGCGCTCGACGGCACGTTCAAGGCGATGTACATCCAGGGTGAGGACATCGCCCAGTCCGACCCGAACACCCAGCACGTCGTGGACGCGCTGACCGCGCTCGAGTGCCTGGTGGTGCAGGACATCTTCATGTGCGAAACCGCGAAATTCGCGCACGTGCTGCTGCCGGGTTCGTCGTTTCTCGAGAAGGACGGCACCTTCACCAATGCCGAGCGGCGCATTTCCCGCGTGCGCAAGGTCATCGAGCCGCTCGCCGGCCTCGCCGACTGGGAAGTGACGGTCAGGCTCGCGAACGCGCTCGGCTACCCGATGCACTACAACCATCCGGCCGAGATCATGGACGAGATCGCGCGCCTGACACCGACCTTCACCGGCGTCAGCTACGCCAAGCTCGAGCGGCTCGGCAGCATCCAGTGGCCGTGTAACACGCAGGCCCCCGACGGCACGCCGACGATGCACGTCGACGAGTTCGTGCGCGGCAAGGGCAAGTTCTACGTCACCGAGTACGTGCCGACCCGCGAGCGCACCGGCGCGCGCTTCCCGCTGCTGCTGACGACCGGCCGCATCCTCAGCCAGTACAACGTCGGCGCGCAGACGCGGCGCACGCAGAACGTCGTCTGGCACGCCGAGGACCGCCTCGAGATCCACGCGCACGACGCCGAGCACCGCGGCATCGCCGATGGCGACTGGGTCGGCATCAGCAGCCGCGCCGGCGAGACGGTGCTGCGCGCGACCGTCAGCGAGCGCGTGCAGCCGGGCGTCGTCTACACGACCTTCCACTTCCCGGAGTCCGGCGCGAACGTGGTCACGACCGAGAACTCGGACTGGGCCACGAACTGCCCGGAGTACAAGGTCACGGCGGTGCAGGTCGTCAAGGTCGATCGGCCGCTCGACTGGCAGGAGCGCTACCGCCAGGACCGCAACGCGCGCCAGCCGGCACACAAGCCCGAGTCCACGCCGGCCTGACGCCGACGACAGAGAGCGACCCTGAATGGATGCCGAGCACCTCGTGGAGATGGTCAACGACATCGCGAACTTCTTCGCGCCGGCAAGCGGCCCGGAGCAGGCGCCTGCCGAGGTCGCATCGCACCTGAAGCGCTTCTGGGAACCGCGCATGCTGCGCCAGATCGTCGAGGTCTGGCGCAGCGGCCACGGCGAGTTCAGCGCCGTCGCGCGGGCCGCGATCGCCCTGATCGCGAAGGACGCCCCGGCCAAGGGGTAGCGTCGGCGGCGGGAATCCGCGACACTCGCCGGCGCCCGGCGGTGGGCTGCTGACGGACCCGAGTCGTTGACGACGTCGAACTCCATGCGCTGGTTCCGGCGCGCGGCACGGCTCGGCGCCGTGCTCGCCCTGCTCGTCGTGGTCGTCGGTGCTTGGGTGCGGCTCACCGACGCAGGGCTCGGCTGTGCCGACTGGCCGGGCTGCTACGGCCACGTGCATCCGGCGCAGGTCGCGGACGACGTTGCGAGCGCGAACGCCGCCTACCCGTCGCGGCCGTTCAACTACCAGAAGGCGATGCACGAGATGGTGCACCGCTACTTCGCGACCACGCTCGGCCTCGTGATCATCGGCCTCGCCGCGCTCGCGTTCTGGAACCGGCGGGACGCCGCGCAGCCGCGTGTGCTGCCATTCGTCGTGCTCGGCGTCGTCTGCGTGCAGGGCGCGCTCGGCGCCAATACGGCGACGCTGCTGGTCGTGCCGCTCGTCGTCACGCTGCATCTCGTCGGCGGGCTGACGACGATGGCGCTCCTGTGGTGGCTGTCGCTCGCGCCCGCGCGCCGCGACGTCAAGGCCGCCGAGCGCCCGGTGCGGCGTCTCGCGGTCGCGGCGCTCGCCGCCCTGGTGCTGCAGATCCTGCTCGGCGGCTGGACGAGCACGAACTACGCGGCGGTCGCCTGCCCGGACTTCCCGACGTGCCAGGGCAGCTTGCTGCCACGGGCGGACTTCAAGGCCGCGTTCGTGCCGTGGCGTGGCCTCGGCGTCGACTACGAAGGCGGCGTGCTCGCGCCACCCGCGCGCACCGCGATCCACTACGCCCACCGGCTCGGCGCGGTGCTCGCGGGCCTGTTGCTCGCGGCGGTCACCATCGCCGGCTGGCGCAGGGCCCAGACGCCGGGCGTGCGCATCGCGGCCGCCGCGGTCGGCGCCGCGCTCGCGCTGCAGTGGCTGATCGGCGTGAACTTAGTCTGGCGGGGCTTCCCGCTCGCGCTCGGCACCGCGCACAACGCCGGGGCGGCGCTGCTGCTGCTGGCCACGGTGACACTGGTGCGCCAGCTGTGGCCGGCCGGCCCGGACATCGGCTTTACGACCGCGGCCGGCCGCCGCTCGTACCAGCCGCCGCGGGCGACCTAAGCCGCCGGCCGGCGTGGTAGGCCGGGCGAGGTCCCGGAACGCCCACACGGCCTCCAGCCCCGACAGTCAACCGATCCCGGCGCCGATCGCGCGCTGGCGCGACTACTACCAGCCCACCAAGCCGCGGGTCGTGCTGCTGATCGCCTTCACCGCCGTCGCCGACGTGTTCCTCGTCATGCCCGGGCTGCCGCCGCTCGACAAGCTGCTGCTCGGGCCCATCGGTGTGTGGCGAGCGGCGGCCTCGGCCGCGGCGATCAACGACCTGATCGACCAGCGCATCGACAGCGAGATGGCACGCACCAAGCACCGGCCGCTGCCGAGCGGCACCGTCACGGACTCGCAGGCGCTCACCTTCGCGTTCGCGCTCGCCGTGGCCTCGATGCTGCTGCTGACGGTGTTCGTCACGCCGCTGACGGCGCAGTTGACCTTCGGCTCGCTGCTCGGCTACGCGATCGTCTACACGAAGTGGCTGAAGCGCGCGACGCCGCAGAACATCGTCATCGGCGGCGCCGCCGGTGCTCGCCTGGGCGGCCGTCACCAACAGCATCGACCCGAACACGCGGCTGCGGTGTCTGATCATTTTCGCGGTGACGCCGCCACACTTCTGGGCGCTGGCGATCGCGCGCCGCGCGGAGTACGCCAAGGTCGGTGTGCCGATGCTGCCGGTCGCCTACGGCGTGGAGCTCACGCGGCTGCACAGTCTGCTGTACGCCGTGCTGCTTGCGCTCGTCACGATGCTGCCGTGGCTGGCCGGGATGAGCGGGCTGATCTAGCTACTCGCCGCGCTCTTGCTCAACGGCGTGTTCCTCGGCTACTCGTGACGGCTGTACCGGACCGGGCGCAGCGACCTGCCGCTGCGGACCTTCCGCTGGTCGATCAGCTGCCTCGGCTTCCTGTTCGCCGCGCTGCTGATCGACCACACTTCCGCATCGGCGCCTGAGCGGCGAGCGCCGGTACGGCGCGAGCGCGGAATTCAACCCTTCGGGACGGAGCCGGCCGGCGGCCGGCGGCGCGCTAGGGAACGGCGAGCGAGACGGCGCGGAAGTCGCCCGAGGACACCGTCAGCGTGTCACCGCTGCGGAACGCCCAGCCCTGCTTCTCCGACAGCTCGCCGGAGCTATCGGCGGGGATCGTCAGTTCGAGGCGGCCGTACTCGCCCGTGCGCGGCCGGCGCGGTTCGACGAGCAGGCGCATCGTGGCCGTGGACTGGTTGTCGAAGTGCGCGACGTAGCCGGCGCCCGGCTCGCCGACGTGGAAGCTGACTTCGACCGGCAGCGTCCTGAGTGCGCTGGCGAGCTCGGTCTTCTTGGCGGCGACCTCGCTCTCGAGCTCGTGGATGCGCTGTTTCGCGTGCGCGAGCTCGCCGGCCGCCTGCTGGGCCGTGGCGGTGGCCGCGTCGAGCGCGGCGGCGCGCTGGCTCGACTGGTAGAAGAAGAACCCGGCCAGCACGACCGCGACCGCAGCCGCCGCGGCGAGCACCGGTACGAGCGGCAGCGCCTTCTTGAAGCTGGCTGCGGGCAGAACCATCGTGTCTTCCATGGCGCAAAGGATGACGCGTCCCGGCGCCGCCATCCGTGACGAGCGCACGCCGGCGCCGCGCCCGAATGCGAGCGCGATCACAGCTTTGCGTGACAGTGAAATGTCAGCGAGCGCGGACCGCCGCGTCGGAAACATACGGATTCGCGCGGCGCTCGTCGCCGAATGACGACAGCGGCCCGTGGCCGGGCAAAAAGCGTACATCGTCGCCGAGCGGAAACAGCTTGCCGCGGATCGAGCGGATCAGCGTCGCGTGGTCGCCGCCCGGAAAGTCGGTGCGGCCGATCGAGCCTTGGAACAGCACGTCGCCGACGACCGCGAAGCGGCTCGGCGCATGGAAGAACACGACGTGGCCCGGCGTGTGGCCGGGGCAGTGGCGCACCTCGAGCTCGAGACTGCCGACGGTGACGCGGTCGCCGTCGACCAGCCAGCGGTCCGGCTCGAACGCGCCCTCGCTCTTGATGCCGAACATCCGCGCCTGGTCCTGGAGGCCCTCGATCCAGAAGCGGTCGCCCTCGTGCGGCCCCTCGATCGGCACGCCGCTGCGTCGCTTGAGTTCGGCGGTCGCGCCGGCATGGTCGACGTGGGCGTGCGTCAGCAGGATCTTTTCGAGCGTCACGCCCTCACGCGCGACGACCGCGAGCACGGCGTCGAGGTCGCCACCCGGATCGACGATCGCACCACGCATGGTCGCCGGATCCCAGAGGATCGAGCAGTTCTGCTGGAACGGCGTCACCGGCACGACGGCGACGCGCAGGGTCGGGGCGGAGGGGATCGGCATGGGGCGGCACGATGCCCGAATCGGCGGCTAAGCGGAAGCCTCGCCCTGCTCGCGCTCGCGCTCGCCGAAGAACCGCTTCACGTGCGGCAGCAGCGGCCCGACGATCGGCCACAGCGCCAACAGCTTGAGCCCGAGGCGCACCAGCCGCCGCGGCTTGCCGAACAGCAACAGCGCCGCAGCACCAACGAGCAACAACCGGCCCGAGTCGGAGCGCGCCACGGCCACGACCCGGTCGGCGATCCGGAACCGGACACCGAGCGCGCCCGCGTCGTCGGCCAGCTCGGCGCGCAAGCGGGTGCTGCGCGCGCACAGCACCTCCCGCCGCGCCGCCAGATGCCGCCGCCGGCCGCTCACGGCAACTCGCCGTCGAGCACGGCGGTGTCGCGCTCGAGCTCGCCGATGGTCGCGCCGAGGAAGCGCGGCCGGGTACGCAGCCGGTGCCGCGCGATGAGCCCCGTGATCACCGCCGTGGCGGCGAAGCTCGCGGTCACGAGCGCTGCCGCCAGCAGCCGGTGCTCGTCCCAGAACGCGATCACGATCGTCAGCGCGAGCAGCAGCACCGTCAGCGAGGCGAAAAAGATCGCCGCGATCGACCACAGCAGCACCGCGGCCGCGTGCTCAATCTGCTCCTCGATCTCGACGCCGATGAGCTCGAGCCGCGTGTGAACGAGCGCGAGCAGCGTCGCGAGCATGCGCCGCAGCGACGCGAACAGCCCGGCCTCGGGGACGCCGTCAGCCACGGCTCAACGGCGCCCGAGCAGCAGGCCGATGACCACGCCGACCGCGGCCGCGACGCCGAGCGACTGCCAGGGGTTGTCGCGGACGTAGCGGTTGGCGTCATCGGCTGCGGCCTTGGCGCGGTTCTTGAGGTCTTTCTCGAGCTCCTCGAGTCGCCGGCGGGCCTGTTCGACCGAGCCGGTGGCCTTGTCGCGCGCCTCGCGGGCACGGTCGCTGGCGTCGTGGGCGGTGGCGGACAGAAGTGCCTCCGCGTCCGAAACGACGGTCCGCAGGTCGTCCATCAGTTTGCGGGTGCTGGCTTCGCTCATGACACGGCTCCGGTAGTCCCCGACAGGTACCGAATCATATTAGCGCCACCATCCCCGCGCGGCATCCGCAGATGCCGCGCCGGCGCCGGCGGGGGCTTACAGAGGGGTCGCGGTCCGCCCGCCACGGCGGCATCGGCGCTGCCGTTTCACGGCCGTGCCGCTGGTCGCTTGGCGCCCCAGGCCGGCAGGCCAAGCTACACGGCCATCTGGACGGATACTGGCGCGCGGCGCATACGGGCGGTCCCCCGGGGTCGCCCGCAAGCCTAGCCGAGCTTCGGATCCGACGTCGCGCCGTTTGACGTATGCCGACGACTCGTGAGAGCGTCCACCATCCGCGATGGGGCTCGGGCGCGAAGGTCGTGAACGAAACGCCGCCAACAGAGGTCCAGGGTAGCGACTCGCAGCCCGGGCACACGGCGCTCGCGCAGTGCCTGCGGCCGGCGCAGGACCTGCTTGACGCCGCGCAACGCGCGGCCGACCCGTTCACCTGCGAGCACCAGCAGCGGACGACCGAGCTTGCACTGGCGATTGGCGTGCGGCTCCGGCTCCCGGACGCGCAGCTGGAGTACCTGCGCCTGGCCGCCCTGCTGCACGACGTCGGCAAGATGGGCGTACCGGCCTCGATCGTCCGCAAACCCGGCGAGCTGAGCATCCGCGAGCACACCCTCGTTCGCGCGCACTGTGCGATCGGGCACGGCATCCTCGAATTCCTGCAGGTGCCCTGCCCGCTGCCGGAGATCGTGCTGCAGCACCACGAACGTCTGGATGGCACCGGCTATCCGCGCGCGCTGGTCGGCGCACAGATCCTGATCGAGGCGCGCATTCTGGCGGTCGCCGACGCATTCGACGCGATGACGTCGTATCGCGGCTACCGCGGCGCGCTGCCCGTGGGTTTCGCGCTCGCGGAACTGGCGAAGATGTCCGGCCGCGCGCTCGACGCAGACGCAGTGGCAGCCTGCGCGGCGCACGTCGGGGCGCGAGCCGAACGATGCGCTCCAGCCCCTGATACTGCGGGCACCGAGTAAGCCGGGACCCGTCGGTGGCGCGCGGCCGCTCAGCGTGCCGTGGTCAGCGGCCGGCGCTCGACGTCGATCAGCAGCCACAGCGCCGCACTCGCGAGCGCGAAGCCGACGCCGGTCGCGAATGCGGCGGGCCAGTTGTGCGCCTGGGTCAGCAGCGCGACGATCGGCGTACCGATCATGCCGCCGAGGTTGCCGCCCATGTTGAGGACGCCGGTCACGGCGCTGGCGCGCTCGCGCGCGACCCAGAACGCGGCGGCCCAGAACGGCGCCTCGGTCATCTGCGCGCAGCCGAAGCAGCCGGCGAGCGCCGCGACCGCGGCGTAGGGGTTCGCGGCCCGGACGGCGACCAGCAGCAGCAGCGCCGATAACGGCAGCACGACCAGCGGCACGATGCGAAAGCCCCAGCGGGCGCCGAGGCGCTGGCAGGCCGCGTCGCACAGCAGCCCACCGAGCGAGGCGCAGATCGAGCCGACCAGCAGCGGAATCGCCGCCAGCCAGCCGCTGGCGAGCAGCGTCAGGTGCCGCTCCTGCACCAGATACAGGAAGCTCCACTGCATGAAGAAGTAGAACACGTAGTTCATCAGCAGGTAGCCGAGCGACAGCAGCAGCACGTTGCGGTTGCCGAGCACGAGGCGGACCTCGCCCCAGCTGATGCGCGGCGGCGTCGTGTTGCGCGGCTCGGGCTCGATCTCGGCGAGCTCGGCCGGCACCACGGACCGGTGGGCGCGCGGCGTGTCGCGGATGTAATGCCACCAGAGCACGGCGAGCACGCTCGCCGGCACGCAGGTCGCGTACAGCGCGATCTGCCAGCCAAAGGCCTGCATGATGCCGGCGACGATCGGCGGCGCTGCGGCCGCGCCCATGCTGAGTCCGGTCACCTGCAGCCCGTTCATCAGCGCCCAGCGCCGCGGCGGGAACCAGGCCTGCACGAGGCCAGCGTTCGACGGGAACAGCGGGCCCTGCGCGGCGCCGGTCAGGGCCCGCGCGGCCGCGATCGTCACCAGCAGCGCCGCGCCCGCCGCGATGCCCGGTGCGAACGCCGTCGCCGCGGTGCCCAGCGTCGACACGACCAGGCACGCGAGCGTCGCGCGGCGCGCGCCGATCCGCTGCGCGAGCAGGCCGCCGGGGTACTGCAGGAACGTGTAGGTAAACAGGAACGCATTGAACAGGTAGCCGAGCTGCACCTGCGTGATGCCGGTCTCCGGCATCATCCGCGCCGCCACGACCGACATCGCGCTGCGCTCGAGGTAGCAGGTGAACGCCGCGGCGAACACGCCACTGAACAGCAGCCAGCGCACGCGCAGCGCCGGCGGCCGCAGCTCGGAAGGGGCGCTCGCGCTCGGCATCGGCGGCTGATCCTGGCGGGCGGCCACGTCCGGCCGGCCGGCCTACCTTAAGCGAGCCGGGCGCGCGGCGGAAGCGAGCGCGGCGCGGGCCGTGACCGCCCGCGCTTCGCGCGCTCACTCGACGTCGAACTTGACGCCCTGGGCGAGCGGCAGCGTGGACGAGTAGTTGACGGTCTGCGTCTGGCGGCGCATGTACGCCTTCCAGGCGTCGGAGCCCGACTCGCGGCCGCCGCCGGTCTCCTTCTCGCCGCCGAACGCGCCGCCGATCTCGGCGCCGCTCGGCCCGATGTTGATGTTGGCGATGCCGCAGTCGCTGCCCTCGGCGGACAGGAACAGCTCGGCCTCGGACAGGTTCTGCGTGATCAGGCTCGACGACAGGCCCTGCGCGACGCCATTGTTACCGGCGATCGCCTGCTCGATCGTCTGGTAGCGAAATACGTACAGGATGGGCGCGAAGGTCTCGCGGTCGGACACCTCGATCGGCGCCTTGAGCTCGACGATCGCCGGGCGCACGTAGTAGCCGGCGTCGTGGCCCGGCACGCTGACGCGCGCGCCGCCGTGGACGATGCCGCCGGCGGCGCGCGCCGCGGCCAGCGCCGCCTGCATCGCGTCGTAGGCGGCCCGGTCAACCAGCGGGCCGACGAGCGTGTCCGGCGCGAGCGGGCTGCCGACGCGCAGGCTCGCGAAGGCACGCTTCAGGCGCGCCAGGATCGCCTCGTAGCGCGACTCGTGCACGTACAAACGCCGCAGCGTCGTGCAGCGCTGCCCGGCCGTGCCGGCCGCGGCGAAGGTCACGGCGCGCACCGCGAGATCCTCGGCCGCGGAGGGCGCGACGATCATCGCGTTGTTGCCGCCGAGCTCGAGCAGTGAGCGGCCGAAGCGGCCGGCGACGCGCACGCCGACCTCGCGACCCATGCGCGTACTGCCGGTGGCGCTCACGAGCGGGATGCGCGCATCGTCGGCGAGCCACTCGCCGACCGGGCGGCCGCCGGGCACGAGCGCCGACAGGCCCGCCGGCGCCTCAGCAAAGTCGGCGAGCACCGATTCGAGCAGGCGATGCAGCGCGAGCGCCGTGAGCGGTGTCTTCTCGGACGGCTTCCACAGCACCGGGTTGCCGCAGACGAGCGCGAGCGTCGCGTTCCACGACCACACCGCCATCGGGAAGTTGAACGCGGTGATGATCGCCACCGGGCCCAGCGGATGCCAGCGCTCGAGCATGTGGTGGTGCTTGCGCTCGGAGGCGATCGTCAGGCCGTAGAGCTGCCGCGACAGGCCGACCGCGAAGTCGCAGATGTCGATGACTTCCTGCACCTCGCCGGCGGCTTCGCTGGCGATCTTGCCGGCCTCGAGCGTGATCAGCTCGGCGAGCGCCGGCTTGTGGCGGCGCACCGCCTCGCCGAACAGGCGCACGAGCTCGCCGCGCCGCGGCGCCGGCACCGCGCGCCAGGCCTGGAAGGCCGCCAGCGAGCGGCCGAGCGTCGCCTCGTAGTCGGCGCGCGTGGTGCTCGCGACGCGGCCGAGCAGCCCGCCGTCGATCGGCGAGCGACTCTCGAGGTCGCCGCTCGTCAGGCGCGTGAGCTCGAAGCCCACCGCAGCGAGACTCGCGGCGGCGGCCGGCGCTTGCGTGGCGACGGCGCTCACGACGCCGCCCTCAGCGCGATGGCCTCCGCCGCCGTCGTGCCGGTGTCGGCGGCGTAGGCGCGGCCGAAGCGGTTGCCGAGGAACTCGCCGAGGCGGATGTCCTCCTGGCGCACGAAGCCGCGCTGCGGGAGCTTGCCCGCGACCAAGAGGTCGAGCACCGCGCACACCGAGGAGGCGGTCGTCGTCTGGATCGCCGTCCACTCCTTGCCGGCGAGCAGCTGCGGATAGACGCGGTGCGCGTAGGACTCCTGCGAGTTGTGGCCGTTGCGCTGGCCGGTCGCCGTCACGAAGATCACGACGACGTCCTGGCGCGTGCCGGGAATCGCGTACTCGAGCACGTCGGCGAGCACCGCCGGCCGCTCGGCGAGCCGCAGGTCCTGCAGCAGCAGCTTCATCGCATCGCGGTGGCCCGGGTAGCGGATCGTGCGGTAGTTGAGGTTGCGCACCTTGCCGTCGAGCGTCTCGCACAGGGTACCGAGGCCGCCCGAGGTGTTGAAGGCCTCGTACTGCACGCCGTCGAGCGCGAAGTGCTCGAGCTCCTCGAGCGGCGGCACGCTGCTGCGAGTGCCGGCGAGGATCGCCTCGCAGGGCTGGCAGTACTCGTTGATGACGCCGGCGGTACTCCACGTCAGGTTGTAGCCGAGCGCGTTGGACGGGAACTGCGGCAGCGCGCCGACGCGCATGCGCAGCGTGTCGAGCTTCTCGAAGCGGCGCGCTAGGTCCATGCCGACGATCGAGACGAAGCCCGGCGCGAGCCCGCACTGCGGAATCAGCGCGTGGCTCGCCGTCGGGGCCAGCGCCTTGACGGTGCGCGTCGTCGCCACGTCCTCGGTGAGGTCCAGGTAGTGGATGCCGGCGGCATGCGCCGCCTCGGCGATCGCCGCGGTGACCGAGTAGGGCGCCGCGCTGATCACGGCGTAGCGGCCACGCATCGTCTCGAGCAGCCGGGCGCGGTCGGTAACCGACAACGCGAGCGTGTCGAGCTGTGGACGACGGGGGACCGCCGCAAGGGCGCGTTCCGACTGGTCGATGACGGTGACGCGGTAGTCGCCGGTGCTGACGAGGAGCTCGGCGATCATCGCGCCGATGTGGCCTGCGCCTGCGACGAGGATGTTCTTCATTGTGGGTCCCTGACGATGGTCGTGATAATTGATCAGTTTCACGGAGTTGACCGTTGATTTGAAGCGTCATTCTGACGATAATGCCGGTCTAAGTAGACATTTCGACGACGAAAGTGATCGAAACAACGAAACAAGACGGCGACGAGCAGCTGATCGCCCTGCTCAGGGAGAACGCCCGGCTGTCGACCGCGGCGCTCGCGCGGCGTCTCGGGGTCGCGCGCTCCACCGTGCAGGGGCGGCTCGAGCGGCTCGAAAGGAGCGGCGTCATCCGCGGCTACACGGTCGACCTGGGCCCCGGCGCCCGCGCCCGCCAGGTGCAGGCGCACGCGATGATCGCCGTCGAGCCGCAGCAGCAGGCGGCCGTCGAGCGCAAGCTGCGGGCGATGCCGGCGGTCGCGACGCTGCTGACCGTGAGCGGCAGCTACGACCTGATCGCGATGCTGGCCGCGGAGTCGACCGAGGCGCTCGACGCCGCGCTCGACGAGCTGCGCGCCTCGCCGGGCGTCAAGTCGACGACCACCTCGGTGGTCCTGTCGCGCCGCTTCGATCGCTGAGCAGCGCGGCCCGCGCCGGGCCTGCAAACGAAACCGGCCGCGGGATTTCTCCCGCGGCCGGCAATCGATCGGTGCAGGCTCGTCGTTACTGGAACGACGACAGCTTGTGCACCACTGCTACGTCTTCGATCGCTCCCGCGGCGTGGCAGACGACGCAGGATTCCTGCGACGGGCTCTTGAGCGTGCCGTTCGCGTTCTTCACCGCCGCGAAGTTGGCGCCGTTCTGCGTCATGTGCGCCTTCGCATCGGAGGTGATGTGGCACGAGGAGCACACCGCCGCCCCTGCCGTGATCGCGAGCGGGCCACCCGCCACCACCTCAGCCGGGCTGCTGGTGTCGGTCGTGGTCGCGAGCGCCGGCGACGACGACGGATCGGGCGGATAGAAGGTGCCGGCGTCGTGACAGCCGGTGCAGTCGTTGATCGACGGCGCCGCCGTCGGGTCGCCCGCGCTGCCGGCCAGCGTCGGGAAGGCCGTGCCGTTCATCCAGCTCGACGCGCGGCCGTTGTGATAGACGATGTACGGCGTGTACGTGAAGCCCACGGCCGCCGCGTAGCTCGCGATGTCCGGCGCGCCGTGGATCGCGTGGATCATGACCTTGAGGTCGATGGTCTGCTCACCGCGGTTGTCGATCGGGTTCGGCGTCGTCCAGTTGATGCCCGCCTTGCCGCGCGATACGACGTCGGTCGCATCCGGGTTGTGGCAGGTCGCGCACATCTCGACGTTGCCGACGCGGTTGTTGCCGTGGCCGTTCAGCTGGTCGTGGCAGCGGTCGCAGTTCGCGACGTCGACGACGGTCCGGCGCGCCACCGGCTTCGCGTCAGTGATCGTCGCGTAGGTCATCGCGTTCGGCTGCGGGATCGGGATCTCCTGGTTGCTGGTCCCGGCCTCACCCGTGTTGTAGAAGTAGTCGACGTTGCCGAACTCATGCGCCGGGTGGCCCTGGATCATCACACCGGCCGAGCCGGTGGCCGTCGCAGGCACTGCGGTCAGAGAAGTCGCGGTGAAGGTGCCGTCGCCATTCGCGACCGGCGCGACCGCCGGGGCCGCCGGGCAGGTCACTGCGATCGTGAACGGCTGGGCGACTTCGCTTGTCACACCACTGCCGAAGTTGGTGTAGTCCGTCGAGCTGAACGCGAAGGCGATGCTCAGGTTCGCGAGCGAGTTCTCGGTCGCCGGGTTGCAGTGCGTGAACGGCTCGTCGCTGTTGACGTTCCAGGCCTTGTTGTTGTTGGTCGGGTCGACGATCTGGAACTTGACCACCGGGAACTGGCCGGGCGCCGTCTGCGTCACGGACAGGATCTGGTAGGCGAACTTCTGCTGGTAGTCCCGCTCCGGGATCACGTGCACGTCCTGCACACCGAGCGTGCCGCCGCCGCCGGCGATGTTCGGGTACACGAGCGCGCTCGCCTTGGCGGCGGTCGTCGCGTTGCCGTGGCAGCCGGCGCAGTCGGCGTTGGTCAGGCCGCCGAGCTGGATCGGGCTGTGATTCGCGCCGGTCGTGAAGTTGTTGGTGTCATGGCACGAGCCGCAGGGCTCTATGCCCGGATTCTGCCTCCAGCCGACGGTGTCCGGGGTGTTGGTGTTGGACTCGTTGTGGCAGGTGTAGCAGGTGCGCAGATCACCGGTCGGGAAGTTCAGCGTCGAGTAGTCGCTGACCGAGTTCTGGTAGCCGACGATGAAGTACGAGCCGCCCGCCTGCACATCCGGCAGGTTCTGGCCCATGTGCAGCTTGTGGAACATCACCTTCATGTCGAGGGACTGCCCGGTGGACGGGTCGAAGGTGCTCGGGTTGTGGCACATCACGCAGTACTTGGTGTCGGTGCGCGCGCCGCCGTGGGCCGCGAGCCCGTTGTGGCAGGTCGAGCAGGTCGAGTTGTCGACGATCTCGCGCGAGGTGATGCCGGTGGTGTTGCCGGTCGACGGCTGCAGCGTGAAGGTCGGGCTGTTCGCCGCGGCGACGCCGCGGATCTCGAAGCCGACGCGGTGCGTCAGTGTCGCCGAGTAGCTGACGGCCGGATCCGCCGACACGTCCTTGGCAAAGGTGTACTGGTAGGTGCCGTCGCCGTTATCGACGAACGCGCCGGCAGTGCCCGACTCCGTCGTCGCCTGCGGCAGCGGTACCGTGCCGGTCACCACGTACGGCGGCGCGAGCGACGCGGCGGGCTTTGCGCTCTTGTAGATGTATGACTGCCACTGGCTCGAGTTCTGCACGGCAGGGGCAGCAGTCAGCGGCGGCACGGCGGTGAGCTGGGTGCCGGCGGGGACGAGCTTCGCAACCATGAAGCCGAGCGAGCCGGCGGTCAGGCCCGTGACGGGCTCGCCGTTCTCGTTGACCAGCTTGAACTGGACGACCGGCTTGATCGGCGCGGCAGCGGGAAACGTGACCGCGGTGATCGTCGCGGTCAACGACTGCGCGCTGCCAATGGCGACCGTCGCGCCCGGACCCGCCGGTCCCGTCGGACCCGTCGCCCCGGTCGCACCGGCGGCGCCGGCGGCGCCGGCGGCGCCGGCCGGGCCGGTACTACCGCAAGCGCCCAGCAGGGCACTGATTGCAAGAATGCCGAAGCCCGCGACGAGCGTGCCGGCCCGGCGAAGGCCATACGTGTGGATTGCTGAGCGCATGTTAATTCCCTTTGCGACGAAACGCCGCGTCGACCACTGGCGCGTGACGCGGCAACCGCATCCCCTTCTTTTCCGAATTCGTTTTTAGGCGCGTTACGCACCAGGGACTATCGGGGTCATTCCGCGAACGCTTGCGAGATGCGAAAGTTCCTTGCGGTTTGTCGAAGGAATGCTTCGAGTTACCGAAGTTCAGTTCTCGGTAACTGCGCAGGAGACGGATCGGCGCGCCAGCCGGTCGGCCGAGATCATGATCGCACCGCAGCACGCGGCCGGTGGCTATCCCGCGCTTCGGATCGTCGCGCCGGTCGTGCGCTCGCGGTCCCGCGGCGACGAGCGCCGCCAGCGAGGCGGCGTGCTCAGCTCGCCCGCGGCAGAAAGATCTCGGCGAGCATGCAGCGGATGCCACCGCCGCCGACGTGCTCGATCGTCTCGACGCCGCACAGCACCGGCCGGGCATGCTGCTCGAGCAGCGTGCGCTGCGGCCGCGTCAGGCTCGCCCACGCCCGCCGCGACACCGCGACGATCGGGCCCTCCCGGCCGCCGTCGAGGAACAGCATGTTGCCAGCGAATTCACCGACCTGGTCGGCGGAGATGTCGAGCAGTGTCTTGCCGCTGCGCTCGAGCGCATCGAAGACGCGCCGCAGGTCCGCGCCGGGCGCGACCATCGTGCTCGCCAGCACGGCGAGCGCCGGTCCCACCGCCATCAGCACGTTGGTGTGGTAGACCGGGCGCCCGGCCGCGTCGTAGGCGTTGAACTCCACCGCTTCGTAGCCGAGCTCACGGCACACGGTGCCGACCGCGGCGGCCTGCGTGCGCGGCGATAGCGCGGCGTAGGCAAGGCGCGCCGTGTGATCGAACACGAGACTGCCGGTGCCCTCGACAAACTGCCCGGCGGACTCGAGCCCCGACAAGTCGATCAGCCGGCTAATCCGCCAGCCGCGCCGCGCCGCGAGCGCGACCAGTAGCTCCGGGCGACGCTCGCGGCGCCGACTCGGGACGGCCATCGGGTACAGCACGACGCGGCCGTCCTCGTGGGTCGAGAACCAGTTGTTCGGAAACAGCGCATCGGGCGTGTCGGCCGCGGCGTCCGCGCTCGCGACCGCAACCTCGACGCCGGCCGCCGCCAGGGCATCCGCCGCGCGGTCGAACTCCGCCTGTGCCGCCGCGAGCGTATCGGCCGCGGATGTCGCGACGACATGCTGGAATGCGTTGGTCGCCATCGTCTCGGGGTTCGCGTAGAAGGTCGCCGGCCGCACCATGAGGACGGCGCGGGCGCACTGCGTCGCGACCGCGGCAAGGGCTTCGCGCGGCTGGCTCATCGACCGTCCTTCCGGCGGCCCGCGGACCTGCCGCCCCCACGCCGCGCTGCAGTGGCGCCTCCACGCCGAACGACGATTCTCATCCGCGAACCTCCGGCCCCTGGCTGGGCACCGATATTACGTCCCGCCGGCCGGCGCCGGGACGATCGAGTCGTCCAAACGCGGGCGCCCCGATGGCGTGCCGGCCGTCGTACGCATCGCCGCCGGCGGACGGCCAGGCCGGTTGACAGACACTTCGATGACCTTTCAGATACAAATGGCATCGATCGCAGGGTCGGGGGGGGGTCAGCGATGCTCATGGGATGCACACGCTCGGGACTGCTGGTGGCCGCCGCCACGGTCGCCGTCGCGGCCACAGGGTGCGGCGGCGGCAGCGGGGGGGGCGGGGGCGGAACGGGCAGCGGGCCGCCGCCCGGCCCGACCTACGCCGTGGGCGTCTATCAGCCGCCGGCGACCTACGCCGCCTACTGCGCGTCGCCGCGTGCCGGAACCGACCCGTATAACAACAACGCCCCCTACCCCGATCGTCAGGGCTCGGCGGTCTGGGAGAAGTTCTGGCTGCGCTCGTGGTCGAACGCCTACTACCTCTGGTACAGCCAGCTGCCGGACATCGATCCGACGCTGGCGTCGAACACGACGGCCGCGTACTTCACCCTGATGAAGACCACGGCGGTGACGGCTTCCGGCACACCGGTGGACCGCTTCCACTTCACCTACCCGACCTCGCAGTGGGAGGCCCTGTCGCAGGCCGGCGCATCGGTCGGCTACGGCGTCACGTGGTCGCTGATCTCGACGGTGCCGCCGCGCGAGGCACTCGTCGCCTACACCGAGCCGGCGAGCATGGACTTCCCCGCGACGAGCGCCGCCGTACACCTGACCCGCGGCGCCTCGATCCTCACCGTCGACGGCGTCGACCTCGTCAACTCGAGCGACCAGGCGAGCGTCAATACGCTGAATGCGGGACTGTTTCCGGTGAACGCCGGCGAGACACACACCTTCACGGTGCTCGATCCCGGCGCCGCGACCTCGCGGTCGATCACGATGACCGCCGTCGACATCACCGAGACGCCGGTGCAGAACGTCCTGACCGTCGCCACCGGCACCGGCACCGTCGGCTACCTGCTCTTCAACGATCACATCGCGACCGCGGAGGGAGAACTCGATGCCGCGATCGCGACGCTCGCGGCGGCCGGCGTGACCGACCTCGTGCTCGATATCCGCTACAACGGCGGTGGCTATCTCGACATCGCGAGCGAACTCGCCTACATGATCGCCGGCCCCGGACCCACCACCGGCCAGACCTTCGATCTCATCACCTTCAACGACAGGTATCCGACCACGGATCCGATCACCGGCGCGCCAATCGCGCCGACCCCGTTCCATAGCGTATCGCAGGGATTCTCGACCTCCCTGCCGAGCGGCGCGCCGCTGCCCACCAACACGCCGTTGCCATCGCTCAATCTGCCGCGGGTGTTCGTCCTGACCGGCACCGACACCTGCTCGGCGAGCGAGGCGATCATCAACAGCCTCAACGGCGTCGGCGTCCAGGTGTACCTGATCGGCTCGCAGACCTGCGGCAAGCCCTACGGCTTCTACCCGCAGGACAACTGCGGGACGACGTACTTCTCGATCGAGTTCAAGGGCGTCAACGCCAAGGGACAGGGCGGCTACACCGATGGCTTCGTCGCCGCCAACACGACCTCGACGACCGGCCTGCAGCTCCCCGGCTGCTCGGTCGTCGACGACTTCGCGCACGCACTCGGCGATCCGAGCGAGGCCCGGTTCGCCGCCGCGCTCAGCTACCGCACCACCGGAGCGGCCGGCTGCCCGACGGCGTCCGGCGTCGGCCCCGGCGCGTCGCCGCTCAGCGTCGATGGCCACGTCGTCAAGCCCGAGTGGCTCAAGAACAGGATCCTCGGCCGCCCGCATTGAGCTCCGCGGCGCGCGGCCGGCGCGATCCGGCGACGGCGACGGCGACGGCGCTATGATCCGCGCCAGCGGGCAGGAGCGCGACGGTGGACTGGCAGGGGCGACGCGAGAGCGACAACATCGAGGACCGGCGCGGGTCGCCGGTCGGCCGCACCGCGGTCGTCGGCGGCGGCATCGGCACGATCGTGATCGCAGTGGTCTACGCCCTGCTCGGTGGTGATCCGCGCGACGTGCTGCAGGGCATCCAGCCGCAGCCGGCGGCCGAGGCGCCGCGCACGAGTCGCGGGGCCGTCGACGCCGAGTCCGCGCGCGAACGCGAGGCGCGGCACTTCGTGGCCGTCGTACTCGCCGAGACCGAGGATGTCTGGCGCGCGGAATTCCGCAGTCGCGGCGCCGACTACGTCGACCCGCACCTCGTGCTCTATCGCGGTGAGGTGGCGTCGGCCTGCGGCGAGGGCGAGGCCGCGATGGGACCGTTCTATTGCGCCGGCGACCGGCGCGTGTTCCTCGACCTGTCGTTCTTCGATGAGCTCGCCATGCGCTTCGGCGCGCCCGGCGAGTTCGCGCGCGCCTATGTCGTGGCGCACGAGGTGGGGCACCACGTGCAGAACCTGCTTGGCATCTCCGCGAAGGTCCGCGCCGCCCAGCAACGGGCCGACGCCGTCCGCGCCAACGCCCTGTCGGTGCGCCTCGAGCTGCAGGCCGACTGCCTCGCCGGCGTCTGGGCCAACCGCAGCCAGGGCGCCCTCAGGATCTCGCCCGAGGACGTCGACGCCGCATTGCGCGCCGCGAGCGCGGTCGGCGATGATCGCCTGCAGCGCGCGGCGCGCGGCTACGTGACGCCGGACTCGTTCACGCACGGCTCCTCGGCGCAGCGTGTACGCTGGTTCCGGCGCGGGATTGACGCGGGCGACCTCGGTGCGTGCGACACGTTCCGCGCGCGCGAACTCTGAACGGGAGACACGGCTCATGGCTTACGACGCCAACAACATCTTCGCGCGGATGGTCCGCGGCGAGATTCCCTGCATCCGTATCCACGAGGACGCCGAGACGCTCGCCTTCATGGACATCATGCCGCAGGCCGACGGCCACTCGCTCGTGATCCCGAAGATCGCCGGCGAGAACGTGTACGACACGCCGCCCGACTCGGTGGCGGCCGCGATCCGCACCACGCAGCGCGTCGCGCGCGCCGTGCAGACGGCGTTCGCGCCACCCGGGCTCATCATCACTCAGTTCAACGGGCCCACCGCCGGACAGACGGTGTTCCACCTGCACTTCCACGTCGTGCCGGTCTACACCGCGGGCGCGTGGCGCCCGCACGCGCGCGAGAAAGCGGACCCGGCGGTGCTCGAGCAGCATGCCGCCCGGATCCGCGCCGCGCTCGCGGCCGGCTGAGCGCCGGCCAGTCACGAGGATTTCACGCCGCGGTCGCGGGCGTGTCATCTGCCGCCGCGAAGCTGCGGCCATGGGCTACGAACTCGAAGCTCCCCTGCCGGCCGACGATCCCGCAATCGACGGCGCCTGCCGCTACGGGCTGCTCGAGCGGCGCTGGCAGCTCGCCGAACAGCGGCTCGCGGCGGCGCTCGCCGGCTACGCCGCGCTGCGCGGCCGGCTCGCCGCCGGCGATCCCGCCTGGCTCGCCGCGCAGCTGCGCGTCGCGCAGGCGCGCCAGCGCTGTCGCGAGGCCAGCGACGACCTCGAGCTGCTGGCGAGCGACGTTCGGCTGGTCGCGTCCCGCCGCTGACGCGCGCCGCACGGCCGAGGCGCGCCTTCAGCGCCGCCCGAGCAGGCGCGCCGTGCCGTCGGTCGACTCGAGCACCCCGCTCGCGCCGGTCCTGAGCCCGGCGGCGTTCGCCTCGTCGGTGTCGACGTGCATCTCGAGCGCGTAGTCGTCGCGAACGCGGATCTTGACCTCGCTGAAGGTGAGATCGCGACCGTCTGACTGCGCCCGCACGTCGACCCGGTCACCATCCTCGACGCCGAGCGCCGCGGCATCGTGCGGTGTCATGTGGATGTGCCGCAGCGCGCAGATCACGCCACTTTTCAGCATCACCGTACCGGCCGGGCCCTCGAGGCGGATGCCCGGCGTGTTCGCGAGGTCACCCGACTCACGGACCGGCGCATCGACGCCGAGCAGGAACTCGTCGCTCCGGGAGATTTCGACCTGATCGGCGCTGCGCTCGGGACCGACGATGCGCACGTGCTCGATGCGACCGGCGGGGCCGATCAGCGTCACGGTCTCGCTGGCGGCGAACTGGCCCGGCTGCGAGATCGGCCGCGCCGGCGTCAGGCGATGGCCCGCGCCGAACAGCGCCGCGACGCTCGCGGCCGTCAGATGCACGTGGCGGGCCGAGACGGCGATGGGGATCTTTGCGCCCGTCGCGACCACGTGGTGGCCGCCGGCGACGCCGCGCGTCGCCGCCGCGATCGCCGCCTCCTCGTCGGTCGCCACGACCAGCAGCCGGCAGCGGGCGTGCTCGGCCGAGATTTCCGCGACCGGCGCGGTGGCGCCGACCGCAGCGTCGCGGTTGCGGTCCTCGTCGAGCTCGGCGCCGAGGAAGTCGAGCCGCTGCGCGATGCGGTGGCGGACGAGCGCGCTGTGCTCGCCGATTCCGGCGGTGAAGATGATCGCGTCGACGCCGCCCATGACCGCCGCGTAGGCGCCGATGTACTTGCGTACGCGGTGCGCGTAGACCTGCAGCGCGAGCCGGCTGTCGTCGTCGCCGGCGCGGGCACGCCGCTCGACCTCGCGCATGTCGGCCGTGCCGGTCAGGCCGACGAGGCCCGAGTCGTGGTTGAGCAGCTGCTCGAGCGCGTCGGTCGACAGCCCCGAGCGCAGCAGCTCGAGCACGACACCCGGGTCGAGGTCGCCGGGCCGCGTCGCCATCACGAGCCCCTCGAGCGGCGTCAGCCCCATGCTGGTCTCGACGCTGCGGCCGAACTCGACCGCCGCCACGCTGGCACCGGCGCCGAGGTGGCAGGTGACGAGCCGCAGGCCCGACAACGGGGTGCCCAGCCACGCCGCGGCAGCGCCGGCCACGTACGCGTGGCTCGTGCCGTGGAATCCGTAGCGGCGCAGCCCGAGGCGCGCCGCGAGCTCGCGCGGCAGCGCGTAGGTACGCGCCCGCCGCGGCAGCGTCGCGTGGAAGGCGGTGTCGAAGACGGCGACGTGCGGCACGCCACCGAGTCGGGCGCGCGCGGCGCGGATGCCGGCCAGCGCGGGCGGGTTGTGCAGGGGCGCGAGGTGCTCGAGCGAGGCGATCGTCGCCTCGACGGCGTCATCGATCAGCACCGGCCCGCTGAAGTGCTCGCCGCCGTGGACCACGCGGTGGCCGACGGCGAGGATTCCCGCGGCGAGCAGGCCGCGCGCGTCCAGCTCGTCGAGCGCGAGGCGCACAGCCGCGGTCGCATCGGTCGCCGCGACGGCGCGCGTCTCGCCCCCGACCTGCAGGCGCGGCTGGCCGCCGAGGTTGTCGATATCGACCGTCAGCAGGCGCCGGCCGTCGTCGCCGACCACCGCCGCCTTCAGCGATGAGCTGCCGCAATTGAGAATCAGCACGGGCGAGGCCATGAGCGATGCTAGCATCGGCATCCGCACCGTCTCTACCGAGGATGTCCCCGATGGACCGGGATCACGCTTCCGAGCCGGGGTTCGGCTTCTACCGGCGCGTGTTCGCGCTCGTGGTGGTCGCGCTCCTTGGCTGGCTGCTGTTCCGGATCGTCGAGCCATTCTTCGCGCCGCTCGCCTGGGCGATTGTGCTTGGCTACCTGATGCACCCGCTCCAGTCCCGACTGGCGCGGCGCCTGCGCCGCCGCGCCGGACTCGCCGCGTTGCTGCTGACGTTGCTGAGCTTCGCCGTGTTCATCGGGCCGCTGACGCTGCTCGGCGGGGCCTTCGCCACTCAGGTCGGCCTGCTGGTCGCTGCGATACAGCGGCTGGTCAGCGACCTGAAAATCAGCTCGCTCGACGACCTCGCGGCGCTGCCGGTGGCGCGCGATGCGCTGCTCTGGGCCGAAGCTCACCTGGCGGTGTCGGCGGACCAGCTGCGTGGCTGGCTCGTGTCGGGAGCGGAGCAGACGCTGCAGCCGCTCGCGGCACTGGGCGGCCGGGCGTTCCTGGGCGCACTCGACACCGTGGTCAGCTTCACGATGATGATGTTCCTGCTGTTTTTCTTCCTGCGCGACGGCCCGGCCATGTACGCCGCGGCGCTCGGCCTCGTGCCGCTCGATGAGCGGCGCAAGCTGCGCCTGGCGCACCACATGGGCGACGTCACGCGCGGCGTCGTGTTCGGCACGCTCGCCACCTCCGTGCTGCAGGGCATCTCGGTGGCGGTCGGCTTCGCGCTGGTGGGGCTGCCGTCGCCGGTCGTGTTCGGCGTCATCGCCGCGGTGCTGTCGGTGCTGCCGGTCGGCGGCACGGCGTTCGTCTGGGGACCGGGCGCCGCCTGGCTGTTCTTCAGCGGGCACACCGGCGCCGGCGCCTTCCTGCTGGTGTGGGGCACGCTGATTGTCGGCCTCGCCGACAACCTGCTGCGGCCGCTGCTGATTTCCGGTCGGTCGGAGGTGCCGACGCTGGCGGTGTTCGTCGGCGTGCTCGGCGGGCTCGTCGCCTTCGGCGTCGTCGGCATGTTCCTCGGGCCGCTGGTGATCTCGCTGGTCATCGCGCTCGTACGCTTCGCAGACGAGTCGCTCGCGAGCCGATAGAATCGCGCCCGTGCAACCCGAAGCCCTCCTCGCGCAGCTCAACGATGCGCAGCGCGCCGCCGTCAGCGCGCCGCCCGGCCCGATACTCGTGCTCGCCGGGGCCGGCAGCGGCAAGACGCGCGTGCTCGTGCACCGCGTCGCCTGGCTGATCTCGCAGGACGGCGCCTCGCCGCACTCGATCCTCGCGGTGACCTTCACCAACAAGGCCGCCGGCGAGATGCGCGGCCGCATCGAGTCGCTGCTCGGCGTGCCGGGCGGCGCGCTTTGGATCGGCACGTTCCACGGCCTCGCGCATCGCCTGCTGCGCCTGCACTGGCGCGAGGCGGGCCTGCCGCAGACCTTCCAGATCCTCGACTCCGAGGACCAGCTGCGCCTGGTCAAGAAGGTGGTCCGGGCACTCGAGCTCGACGAGACACGCTGGGTGCCGAAGGACCTGCAGTACTTCATCAATGCGCAGAAGGACGAAGGCCGGCGGCCAGCGGCGCTCGCCGACGAGGGCGACGGCACGCGGCGCGTGATGATCAAGGTGTATGCGGCCTACGAGGACGCCTGCCGCCGCTCCGGCGTGGTCGACTTCGCCGAGCTGCTGCTGCGCTCCTTTGAGCTGTGGCGCGACCATCCCGAGCTCCTGCGCCCACTACCGGCGGCGCTTCCGGCACGTGCTGGTCGACGAGTTCCAGGATACCAACTCGATCCAGTACCAGTGGCTGCGGATCCTCGCCGGCCCGGACAGCCTGCCGTTCGTGGTCGGCGACGACGACCAGTCGATCTACGGCTGGCGCGGCGCCCGGGTCGAGAACATCCAGCGCTTCCAGCGCGACTTCCCCGGCACCACGGTCTTCAAGCTCGAGCAGAACTACCGCTCGACGGCGACGATCCTCAACGCCGCGAACGCGCTGATCACCAACAACGCCGGGCGGATGGGCAAGACGCTGTGGACGGACGGCGAGCGCGGCGAGCCGATCCGCGTCTATGCGGCCTTCAATGAGCGCGACGAGGCGGACTTCGTCGTCGACCGCATCCGCGACTGGACGCGTCAGGGCGGCCGCCGCCAGGACTGCGGCGTGCTGTACCGGTCGAATGCGCAGTCGCGCGTGCTGGAAGAGGCGCTGCTCGCGGCGCGCATCCCCTACCGCGTGTACGGCGGCCTCAGGTTCTTCGAGCGCGCCGAGATCAAGGACGCGCTCGCCTACCTGCGGCTCATCTCCAGCCGCCGCGACGACGCCTCCTTCGAGCGCATCGTCAACCTGCCGACGCGCGGCATCGGCGCGAAGAGCCTGGAGATCCTGCGGCAGACGGCGCGCGATCAGGCGCTGTCCCTGTGGGAGGCGGCAGCGAGCGCGATCGGCAGCGGCGCGCTCGGCCCGAAGGGTGCGGCCGCACTGCATGCCTTCCTGGCGCTGATCGAGCGCCTGGCGCGCGAGGTGGCGGGGTTGCCGCTGCACGAGCAGGTCGACAAGGTCATCACGGGCTCGGGTCTGCTCGAGCACTACCGCAAGGAGAAGGGCGAGCGCGGCGAGGCGCGCGTCGAGAACCTCGAGGAACTGGTGTCGGCGGCGCGCGGCTTCGCGGCCGAGGACACGGCGGACCTGTCGCCGCTCGACAGCTTCCTCGCGCATGCGGTGCTCGAGAGCGGCGAGGGCCAGGCCAGCGAGTGGGAGGACAGCGTGCAGCTGATGACGCTGCACTCGGCCAAGGGCCTCGAGTTCCCGGTCGTGTTCCTGTGCGGCCTCGAGGACGGCCTGTTCCCGCACCAGCGCTCGGTCACCGACATCGGCGGCCTCGAGGAGGAGCGCCGGCTCGCCTACGTCGGCATCACCCGCGCCATGCGCCGCCTGTACCTGACCTATGCCGAGCAGCGCCGGCTGCACGGCGTGGACCAGTTCGGCACGCCGTCGCGGTTCATCGCCGAGGTGCCGTCCGAACTGGTCGAAGAAGTGCGGCCGCGCGTCCAGGTGTCGCGGCCGATGTACCAGGGCCGCGGCCAGCCGTCGGCCGTGTACGAGGAGCCGGCGCCGTCGTCCGGCATGCGCCTCGGCCAGCGCGTCCGGCACGGCCGCTTCGGCGAGGGCGTGATCCTGCGGCTCGACGGGCATGGCCAGGGCGCGCAGGTCGAGGTCAACTTCGAGCGCCTCGGCCGCAAGGTCCTGATGCTGGCCTACGCCAACCTCGAGGCGCTCTAGGCGCGGCCCGCGCAGCGGCGGACGCCCGCCGTGCTCCGGCCTGTTAAACTCCGCGCCACCGGAAACACGCGCGTGGCCACGTGAAAATCATCATTCTCGGCGCCGGCCAGGTCGGCCGGACCGCCGCCTACCACCTGTCGCGCGAGGAGGCCAACGAGGTCACGGTGGTCGACGCCGACGACGCGGTGCTGCGCGACCTGCAGGACCGGCTCGACGTGCGCACCGTCAACGGCAACGCCGCGAATCCCGCGGTGCTCGAGGCGGCCGGCTGCGCCGATGCGAACCTGCTCGTCGCGCTCACCAGCAGCGACGAGGTGAACATGGTGGCCTGCCACGTCGCCTGGACGCTGTTCAAGACGCCGACCAAGATCGCGCGCATCCGCGGCGCTGCCTACGCGGCGCGGCCGGAGCTGTTCTCCGACAGCGCCGGCTTCGCCGTCGACGTCTGGATCAGCCCCGAGCAGCTCGTGACTGAATACGTCGAGCAGCTGATCCGC
Organism: uncultured Pseudomonadota bacterium; assembly: GCA_963727685.1. Taxonomy (GTDB): domain Bacteria; phylum Pseudomonadota; class Gammaproteobacteria; order Steroidobacterales; family Steroidobacteraceae; genus CAIKZZ01. The sequence goes on along the minus strand of CAVSGY010000006.1, from coordinate 1,078,547 downwards.
CATCCGGGCGCGCTGCAGGTCGTCGATTTCGCCGACGGCCGGGTACGCCTGGTCGGCCTGCGCGCGATCGAGGGCGGACTGCTGGTCGGTCAGCCGCTGTCGAACCTGCCGCGCCACGTGCCGGGGGTCGATGCGCGGGTCGCGGCCATCTACCGCCGCGGCCGCAGCATCAAGCCCGAGGGCAGCACCATCGTCGAGCCGGGCGACGAGGTGTTCTTCCTCGCCGCCCGCGACGACATCCGCGTCGTGATGAGCGAGCTCAGGAAGCTCGAGTCGCCGATGAAGCGGCTGGTGATCGCCGGTGGCGGCAACATCGGCATCCGCCTCGCCCAGGCGCTCGAGGTGCGTAATCAGGTCAAGCTGATCGAGCGCGATGCGCGCCGCGCGCGCTACGCCTCCGAGGTGCTGCGCAACACGATCGTGCTGCACGGCGACGCCGCCGACGAGGAGCTGCTGCTCGAGGAGAACATCGACAGTGCCGACGCCTTCGTCGCGGTCACCAACGCCGAGGAGTCCAACATCCTGTCGGCGATGCTGGCCAAGCGCCTCGGCTGCCACAAGGTGATGGCGCTGATCAACAAGCCGTCCTACGCCGAGCTCATGGAAAGCGACCGGATCGACATCGCGATCTCGCCGCAGACGATCACGATCGGCTCGCTGCTCGCGCACGTGCGCCGCGGCGACGTCGCCCGGGTACACTCGCTGCGCCGCGGCGCCGCCGAGGCGATCGAGGCGATCGCGCACGGCGACTACGAGACCTCGAAGGTCGTCGGCCGCGCCGTCGAGGCGATCCGGCTGCCGGAGGGCACGACGATCGGCGCGATTGTGCGCGGCGACGAGGTCATCATGGGCCACCACGACACGGAGATCGCCGAGGGCGACCACGTGATCCTGTTCCTGACCGACCGGCGGCACGTCGAGGCGGTCGAGAAGCTGTTCCAGGCCGGCGTGTCGTTCATCTAGCGGCGCCGGAGCATGCACTTCGCGTCGGTCCAGCGGATCCTCGGCCTCATCGTCACGATGTTCAGCCTGACGATGCTGCCGCCGGTCCTGGTGTCGCTGTACTTCGCCGACGGCCAGTGGCTGCCATTCGTGCAGTCATTCGGCATCCTGCTCGCCGCCGGGCTCGCGCTGTGGCTGCCGGTGCACCGGATCGAGCGCGACCTGCGGCTGCGCGAGGGGTTCCTGGTGGTGGCGCTGTTCTGGACGCTGCTCGGCGTCGCCGGCGCGCTGCCACTGCTGCTCGGCGACGCGCCGCGGCTGGGATTCACCGACGCCGCCTTCGAGTCGGTGGCCGGCATCACGACGACCAGCGCCAGCGTCATCACCGGCCTCGACTACCTGCCGAAATCCGTCCTCTGGTATCGCCAGCAGGAGCAGTGGCTCGGCGGCATCGGCGTCATCGTGCTCGCGGTGGCGCTGTTCCCGGTGCTCGGCATCGGCGGCATGCAGCTGTACAAGGCCGACGCGCCGGGCCCGGTCAAGGACGAGAAGCTAACGCCGCGGATCGCCCAGACCGCGCGCGCCCTGTGGGGCGTCTACGTGCTGCTGACCGCCGCCTGCACGGCCGCCTACGCGTTCGCCGGGATGAGCGGCTTCGACGCGCTGGCGCATGCGTTCTCGACGGTTTCGACCGGTGGCTTCTCGCCTTATGACGCCGGGCTCGGCCACTTCAACTCGTACGCCATCGACATGGTGGCGGTCGTGTTCATGTTCTTTGGCGGCGTCAACTTCGCACTGCACTTCTTTGCCTGGCGCACCAAGGACGCGTTGGCGTACTTCGGCGAGCCGCAATTCCGCGCCTACCTGTACATCACGCTGGCGCTGATCGCGCTCGTGACCGGCTACCTGCTCGCGACCGGCGTCTACGCCTCGCCCGGCGACGCGTTCCGCTACGGCACCTTCCAGGTCGTGTCGATGGTGTCGACCACGGGCTTCGTCGCGTCGCGCTTCTCGAACTGGCCGGGCATGCTGCCGCCGCTGCTGATCCTGATCACCTTCTTTGGCGGCTGCGCGGGCTCGACCGCCGGCGGCATGAAAGTCATCCGCTGGCAGCTCGTGCTCAAGCAGGCGCAGCGCGAGATGACGCGGCTGGTGCACCCCAACGCGACGCTGCCGGTGAAGTTCGCCGACAAGGTCGTGCCGGGCCGCGTGCTCGCCGCGGTCACCGGCTTCTTCGCGATGTACCTCGTGCTGTTCGGCCTGATGATGCTGCTGATGATGGCCGTCGGGCTCGACCAGGTGACGGCGTGGTCGGCAATCGCCGCGTGCATGAACAACGCCGGGCCGGGCCTCGGCGGGGCGGCGGCGACGTTCAAGTTCCTGCCGGAGGCCGCCAAGTGGATCGCGATCGCCGCGATGCTGATCGGGCGGCTCGAGGTATTCACGGTCGTGGTGCTGTTCACACCGACGTTCTGGCGCCACTGACGCCGTTGCGGACCTTGGCGCCGGCGCGCTCGCGGCGCCTGGTGAGCGCGGCGAATTCGGGCTGCCGCCTCGCCGCGAGCGCCTGGCCGGGACGATCAGCGGCACCGCCTGCTGACTCGACGCGGGCTGGCCGGACGCCGGCGACGCGCCTGGTCCGCGACGGCGTGCCGTCAGCGGACTACTGCGCCGACGTGCTCAGTGCTCAGCCACGACCGGCACCGCGCCGATCCTGGCCTGCCACTGGCGCGGGCCAGTGTCGTGGACCGACTCGCCGTTTGAGTCGACCGCGACCGTGACCGGCATGTCCTTGACCTCGAACTCGTACACCGCCTCCATGCCGAGTTCCGGGAAGGCCACCACGCGGCTGGAGCGGATCGCCTTGGCGACCAGGTAGGCCGCGCCGCCTACCGCGATCAGGTAGGCACTCTTGTGGCGGCGGATCGCTTCGATCGCCGCGGGGCCCCGCTCGGCCTTGCCGACCATCGCGAGCAGGCCGGCCTTGGCGAGCATCGTCTCGGTGAAGCGGTCCATGCGGTTCGCGGTCGTGGGTCCGGCAGGTCCGACGACCTCGCTGCCGACCGGGTCGACCGGGCCGACGTAGTAGATCAGCCGTTCCTTGAACGACAGCCCGGCCGGCAGCGGCTGGCCGGCATCGAGCAGTGCGCAGATGCGCTTGTGCGCGGCGTCGCGGCCGGTCAGGAACTTGCCGGACAGTAGCAGGCGCTCGCCGGGCTTCCACGCCGCGACCGCCGCGCGCGTCAGGCCGTCGAGCGAGACGCGGCGAACGTTCGAGTCCGGCGCCCAGTTGACCTTGGGCCAGCGGGCCAGGTCGGGCGGCTCGAGCCGCGCCGGCCCGGTGCCGTCGAGGTGGAAGTGGACGTGGCGCGTGGCCGCGCAGTTGGGGATCACGGCGACCGGCAGCGAGGCGGCGTGCGTCGGGTAGTCGCGGACCTTGACGTCGAGCACCGTCGTCAGGCCACCGAGACCCTGCGCGCCGATGCCGAGCGCATTGACGCGATCGAAGATCTCGAGGCGCAGTTGCTCGAGGTGCGACTGCGGCCCGCGCGCCTTGAGTTCCGGCATGTCGATCGGGTCCATCAGCGATTCCTTGGCGAGCAGCAGCGCCTTCTCCGCGCTGCCGCCGATGCCGATGCCGAGCATGCCGGGCGGGCACCAGCCCGCGCCCATCTCCGGCACACGCTCGAGCACCCAGTCGGCGACCGAGTCGGACGGGTTCAGCATCTCGAACATCGACTTGTTCTCGCTGCCGCCGCCCTTGGCCGCCACCGTCACGTCGACGCCGTCGCCGGCGACGAGCTCGACGTGGACGACCGCCGGCGTGTTGTCGCGCGTATTGCCGCGCTTACCGGACGGGTCGGCGACGATCGACGCGCGCAGCCGGTTCTCCGGCAGCAGGTAGGCGCGGCGCACGCCCTCGTTGATCATGGCCTCGAGCGGCCGCGCGGTGTCCCAGCGCACGCCCATGCCGACCTTGACGAAGGCGACGACGATGCCGGTGTCCTGGCAGATCGGCCGGTGGCCTTCGGCGCACAGCCGCGAGTTGGTCAGGATCTGCGCGATCGCGTCGCGCGCCGCAGGGCTCTGTTCGCGCTCGTAGGCGCGGCCCATCGCCGCGATGAAATCGGGCGAGTGGTAGTAGGAGATGTACTGCAGGGCGTCGGCGACGCTCGCGATCAGATCGTCTTCGCGAATTACGGCCATGGCTTCACCGGGTAGAGGCGCGCGCCGCTGCGGCGCGCTATTGATTTTATCAGGCCGGCCGCGGCGCCGGCGGCTTCACGATCAGCAGGTCGCAGGCGATCCGGTCGAGCACGCGGTCGGCCGTGCTGCCGATGAACCGGTCGTGCAGCCGGCTGCGGGCGATGGCGCCGATCGCGAGCACGTCGAGGCCGCTGTCGGCCGCGAACTCCGGCAGCGCATAGGCGACGATGCCGTCGATCAGCCGGGTATCGGCGGCCGGGATGCCGTGGCGCGCCGCGAGGCCCTCGAGCTGCGTCTGGTGCAGCGTGCGCAGCACCTCGACGGCCGCGAGGTCGGGCCCGAGCGGCGCGGCGGCGATGCCGGGCTCGACGCTGATGAGGTTGAGCGTCGAGAACACGTGCACCACGCACGTGCGTGTACCGAGCGCGCGCGCGACCACGGCCGCCGTGTCGATGATCGCGTGATCGACGCTCGCGCCGACATCACCCGGATGGTTCGGGTCGACGGCCGCGGCGACCTGCACCGGCTCGTGCCAGTCGGCCTGCTTCGTCAGCAGCAGTGGCACCGCGCAGTCGCGCACCAGGTCCCAGTCGGTGTGGGTCAGCAATGCGCGGCTGAGGGCGCCGTGGTAGTGGCTGTCCTTGACGACCAGGTCCGGCTGCAGCGCGCTGACGCGCCGCAGGATGCCCTCGTGCAGGGGATTGGCAAACTCAACCGAGGTCGTGACCGTCAGGCCCGTGGCGCGCAGCGCCGCAGCGAGCCGGTCGAGGTGCACCTGGTGGCGTGCCGCGACCGGCGCGACGGCGACGGTCAGCGTCGGTATGTCGAGGAAGCGCGCCGCGTCGAGCTCCGGCGCGAAGTCGCAGATGTGCAGTTCGATGCTGGCGGCCGAAGCCTTCGCGAGGCGCGCCGCCTTGCGCACGGCGGCGGAGTTCTCGATCGTCGGGTCGACGATCACCAGAATTCTGCTGATCCCCGTCATGACGGCTGACTCCCGGCCCGGTTGCTGCGCCCGCGAACAATTATGCTGGGCCGCCCGCGGCGCCGCTGCATCGGGACAACTGCGGACCCGGCCACGGCCGGGCGCACCTCAGGCCGGCCGGTTCAGCGCGCCGCCGAGCAGCAGCTCGACCTTGTCGCGGTGCGTCCGCGACAGCTTCAGCTCCTGGCCGGTGTCGAGCGTCAGGAAGTACTCGCCGTTGGCGTGCGGGCGCAGCCTGCGGACGCGCCTCAAGTTGACGATCGCCGAGCGGTGCACGCGCTGGAAGATCTGCGGATCGAGGGCCGACTCGAGCTGCTTCATCGTCGCGCGCAGCACGTGCGTCTCGCCCGCGGCATGGATGCACATGTAGTCGCCGGCGGCGTCGATCCAGTCGATCTGCGCGCTCTTGATGCGCACGACGTCGCGCCCGGTGCGGATCGCCACGACGTCGGGGTAGCGCTCGGGGGCGGCACCGGCGACCCGCGCCAGCAGCTGCTCCGGTGCGAGTTCGCCGGCGCCCTGCACGTCGGCAAGCAGACCGAGCATGCGCTCGTGCTGCTCGAGCAGTGCCCGTTCGTCGAGGTACCGGCGCACGCGCGCGAGCGCCTGCTCGAGTCGGGCGTCCTCGACCGGCTTGAGCAGATAGTCGAGCGCGCGCGCTTCAAAGGCGTCGATCGCATAGCGATCGAAGGCGGTCACGAACACGATCACGGGCAGCGAGTCCTGCGGCAGACGCGCGAGCACGTCGAAGCCCGACAGCCCCGGCATCTGGATGTCGAGGAACATGAGGTCGGGCTCGAGCTTGGCGACCATGTCGACCGCCTCGCGGCCGTTCGCGCACTCGCCGACGACCTCGAGGTCGGGGGCCGAGGCGAGCCGCAGCTCCAGTCCGCGCCGTGCGAGCTGCTCGTCGTCCACGAGCAGCGTGCGGATGCGCTTCACGAGGATTGCTCCGCCGGAAATTCGATGTCGATACGCAGGCCCGGCGCGGTGTTGTGGTGCGCAAGGCGCGAGCGGTCGCCGTACAGCACGGACAGTCGCTCCTGCGTGTTGCGCAGGCCGACGCCGCGGCCGGCGCCGATGCGCGCGCCGGGGGCGAGGCCCGGGCCGTCGTCGGCCACGTGCAGCAGCAGGCGCTGGCCGATGACCCGCGCGCCGAGGTGCAGCGTGCCACCGGTCTCGGACGGCGCAATCGCGTACTTAAGGGCGTTCTCGATCAGCGGCTGCAGCAGCAGCGATGGCACGAGTGCGTCGAGCGCGCCGGGGTCGATATCGAACTGCAGCCGCAGGCGCGAGCCGAAGCGCAGCTTCTCGATGCCGAGGTACAGGTCGAGCGCCTCGAGCTCCTGCTTGAGGGTGACCTTCTTCATCGGATCCTGGTCGAGCGTGTGGCGCAGGAACGCGGACAGCCGCGTCACCGCGAGGTTGGCGCGCTCGTTGTCGCGATCGAGGATCAGCGTCGAGATCGCGTTCAGGGTGTTGAACAGGAAGTGCGGATTGAGCTGGTAGCGCAGCATCTTCATCTGCGCTTCCTGCGCCAGAGCGTTGGCGCGCAGCGTCGCCTCGCGCTCGCGCTGCACCGACTCGTAGTAGTAGATGCCGAAGTAGAGCGCCGACCACGACAGCAGGAGGTAGGTCTGGATGAGCGCAGTTGCGAGGATCCGCGCCCAGCTGTCGAACATGTCGTGTTGCTCCAGGAACACGAGGTAGGCGCCGTTGATGAGCACCTTCCAGATCAGCGCGGCGGCATACACGAGCACCAGCACCGTGGCGATCACGACGGCCGGCGAACGCTCGCGGACGCGCCGATAGGCGTAGCGCAGCAGCGAGGACAGCACGAAGCCGGACGTCGCCGCGACGATGAGCACATAAACGTACTTGCGCAGGTGCTCCGGATAGAGCCGCTCCGGATTGACCAGGACGGAGATGTACTGCGCAATGAAGTAGGTGCTCCAGCCGAGCGCCTGCAGCGCCCAGAAGGTCGCCTCGCGATGGCCGAGCAGCTGGCCAATGGGCTTTAGCCTGGCGCCGCGCACCGGGTCGATCGCACTCGCGGAGAGGCCCATGCTGCAAGGGTAGTGCAGAAGCGCCGCCCGTGAGCCCCGCTTCGGCGCGCCAGAGCCGCGGTTCGTCGACAGTTGATCACGCTCCGCCGGGGTCAGGGGTGACGACATGCGCAACGATTGCGGACGGGGCTGCAGTACACGGCGCGCGGGCTCTAATCGCGCTCGACTGGTATTATATTTCTACGGACTGCGTAAACGGAGGCCAGAAACACGCATATCAATCCACTTTCATGATGCTACTGCCAAATTTTGCGATAAAAAAGCCCATAATGTTCTGTTAATGCAATTTGTGGTTTACAAAGTCATTAAATTAGATGTTTTTCTCAATGCGTGGGGATACGAACGCAGGTCTGCGCAAATTATTTATAGTTTGTGCTTTATTTCTGCGCAACTCGCGTCTCAGGTAAAAGATGGAGCCTGGACAGGTCCGCCGGCTAACCGACTCCGCCCATGATTGGCCTGCTGCAACGCGTCAAGCGCGCCTCGGTCGAGGTCGACGGTCGTACCGTCGGTGAGATCGGACCCGGCCTGCTGGTCCTGCTCGGCGTGCAGCGCCACGACGCGCCGCGCGAAGCCGACCGCCTCCTGGAGCGGATCCTGACCTATCGGGTTTTCGAGGACGCCGATGGCCGGATGAACCTCAGCCTGCTCGACACGGGCGGCGCACTGCTGGTCGTCTCCCAGTTCACGCTGGCCGCCGAGACGCGCAAGGGCACCCGGCCGGGCTTCAGCACGGCCGCGGCCCCGGCCGATGGCGAGCGGCTCTACGACTACTTCGTCGCCGCCGCGCGACAGCGGCTGCCGCTCGTCGCGACCGGCCGCTTCGGTGCGCGGATGGAGGTGGCGCTCCTCAACGACGGGCCGGTGACGTTCTGGCTCGAGGTCGCCCCGGCCGTCGCGGCAGAGTTGAGACAGGACCCGATTTAGGGCTGTGGGCTTTGCGGTATGATCGCTCGCCCTTCACCGAGCGGCGCTGGAGAATCTCATGGGTATCGGTTTTCGCGAGCTGCTGGTCATCCTGTTGATCGCGCTCCTGATTTTCGGCGGCAAGAAGCTGCGCACGATCGGCTCTGACCTCGGCGCGGCCGTCCGCGACTTCAAGAAGTCGATGGATGCCGGCGAGAAGGAAGCCGACGAGCAGAAGCCCCTCAAGCAGCTGACCGGCAACGACGCCGACTTTGCCGCCTCCGAAAAGCAGGGCTCGAAGCCCGAGCAGAAGTCGAACACCTGACGGGCGGTCGCCCGCGCGCCTAGTACCCGACCATGTTCGACGTGGGTTTCAGCGAGATCCTGCTGATCATGGTCATCTCCCTCGTGGTGCTGGGACCCGAGAAGCTGCCCAAGCTCGCCGCCGACATCGGTCGCTGGCTCGGCCGCGCCCGCGCGATGGCCCGCCAGCTCAGCACGCAGCTCGAGCAGGAAGTGCGCCTCGAGGAGATGCTGCGGGACCAGAAGCGCGCGGCGGCCACGCCACCACCCGCGGCGGCACCACCACCCGCCGAACCGGCGCCAGCGCCGGCCGCGCTCGCCGAGCCCGCGGCCACCGTGCCTGCGCCGGCAGCCGAACCGGCCGGCGCGACCACGGCGCCGGATGCGCCGGCGCCGCAGCCACCGCCGGCGTCGACGCCGCCCGAGCACGCACCGCCCACCCCAGCCGCAGCCGCGCGTCCCGATGGCCAGCCCTGAGCCCGAGCGCGAGAACCTCGCGGAAGGCACGCTGATCTCGCACCTGCTGGAGCTGCGCACGCGGCTGCTGCGGGCCCTCGTCGTCGTCATCGTCGCGTCGATTCCCTGCATGATCTACGCGAACGACCTGTTCACGTTCATCGCGAAGCCCTTGCTGAAGGTGCTGCCGAAGGGCGCGACGATGATCTCGACCAGCGTGATCGCGCCGCTGATCACGCCGTTCAAGCTCGCGTTCTACATCGCGCTCGTCATGTCGATGCCGTACGTGCTGTATCAGGTGTGGGCCTTCATCGCGCCCGGCCTCTACCGCCACGAGAAGCGCTTCGCGCTGCCGCTGCTCGTGTCGAGCGTCATCCTGTTCTATGCCGGCGTCTCGTTCGCCTACTACGTCGTGTTCCCGCTGATGTTCGCGCTGTTCACGGCGACCGCACCGCCCGGCGTGCAGATGATGACCGACATGACGCAGTACCTCGATTTCGTGCTGGTGCTGTTCCTCGCCTTCGGCCTCGCGTTCGAGATCCCGGTCGCGATCGTGCTGCTGGTCTGGACCGGGCTCGTCAAGCTCGAGACGCTGCGCCGCAACCGCGGCTACGTGCTGATCGCGGTGTTCATCCAGGCCGCGGTCATCGTGCCGCCCGACGTGATCTCGCAGACGGCGATGGCGCTGCCGATGTATCTGCTGTACGAGATCGGCATCGTCATGGCGAAGATCCTGGCCAAGAACAAGCTGGAGGAACGCGCCCGCGAGGAACGGGAGCGCGAGGCCGGCGCCGCCTGACCCTCGCCGGGCGGGCCTCGTGTCCCCGCCCTGGGCGCCGCCCGGCCGCGGGCATTGCGACCGCAGCGTCGCATCCGTCACACTCCGGCAACTTTCGCTTGCCCGCGCGCGGGCTCAAGGACTGTTCTTGATGAACGCGACCACGGCGAGCGGACCGACCTTCCTCGGGCACCCCCGCGGGCTTGCGACGCTGTTCTTCACCGAGTTCTTCGAGCGCTTCAGCTACTACGGCATGCGCGCGCTGCTGGTGCTGTTCCTGACGGCGACCGCGGCGCACGGCGGCCTCGGCGTCGACAACGAGACCGCCGGCGCCATCTACGGCCTGTACGCCGGTGCCGTCTACCTCGCCTGCGTGCCCGGTGGCTGGGTCGCCGACCGCGTGCTCGGCCAGCGCCGCAGCATCTGGTACGGCGGCATGCTGATCTCGCTCGGCAACTTCATGCTGGCCGTGCCATCGACGACGCTGTTCTACCTCGGCCTCGTCGTCATCGTGCTCGGCACCGGGCTGCTGAAGCCCAACATCAGCGCCATCGTCGGCGACCTGTACCGCGACCAGCCCGGCGCGCGCCGCGACGCTGGATTTTCGATCTTCTACATGGGCATCAACCTCGGCGCGACGATCGCGCCGCTCGTCTCCGGCACGGTCGGCGAGACGCTGAGCTACCGCTGGGGCTTCTTCACCGCCGGCGCGGCGATGCTGATCGGCCTCCTCCAGTACCGGCTGACCGGCCACTACCTCGGCGACGCCGGGCTCGTGGCGCCGGGCTCGACGCCGGACGAGCGCCGCAAGAGCGCCCGCTGGCTGCTCGTCGGCCTCGCGCTGCTCGCCGCGGCGATCGCCGCGGTCGGATCGGGCGTGGTACCGCTCAACGCCGACCAGCTGGCCGACGGGCTCGGCAAGATCATGGGCCTGCTCGCGGTCGCATTCTTCGGCGGCGTGCTGCTGTTCGGCGGGCTCGACGCCACGGAGAAGAAGCGCGTCGGCGTCATCATCGTCTTCTTCCTGTGCGCCTCGCTGTTCTGGGCGGGGTTCGAGCAGGCCGCGACGACCTTCAACCTGTTCGCCCGCGACCTGACCGACCGTTCGCTGCTCGGCGGCTTGTTCGACGCGCACGAACATCCGGCCAGCTGGTACCAGTCCGTCAATCCGATCTACATCATCCTGCTGTCGCCGTTCTTCGCGTGGCTGTGGGTCACGCTCGGCCGGCGCAACCTCGACCCGTCGGCGCCGGTCAAGTTCGGCGTCGGCCTCGCGCTGCTGGGTGCCGGCTTCGCGACGCTGATCCTGGCCGCGCAGCTGATCATCGCCAACGGCGGCAAGGTCGGTCCGCAGTGGCTGCTGCTGACCTACCTGCTCCATACCAGCGGCGAGTTGTGCCTGAGCCCGATCGGGCTGTCGAACGTCACCAAGCTCGCGCCGCCGCGCTTCGTCAGCCAGATGATGGGCACGTGGTTCCTGGGTGCGGCGGTCGGTAACCTCGCAGCCGGGCGCATCGGCGGCCACATCGGCAGCGATGTGTCGACCATGCCGGCGGAGTTTCTGCGCATGACGATGATCGGCGTCGGCGCCGGCGCGGTCATGCTGGTCCTGTCGCCGGTGTTCCGGCGCTGGATGGGCGGCATCCGCTGACAGCATCCCCGGGAGACGGCCGATGGACGACACCCCCCAACTGACAGTGCGCGCGGTGCTGCTGTCGATCGTGCTCACGGTCGTGCTGGCCGCGGCCAACGCCTACCTCGGACTGTTCGCCGGACTCACGGTCGCCACCGCGATCCCGGCGGCGGTCGTCTCGATGGGCGTGCTGCGGCTGCTGGGCCGCACCAGCATCCTCGAGAACAACATCGTCGCGACCGGCGCCTCGGCGGGATCCTCGATCGCCGCCGGCACCGTGTTCACGATGCCGGCGCTCGTGATCCTCGGCCACTGGACGCGCTTCGACTACTGGTGGGTGTTCGCGATCATCGGTCTCGGTGGCCTGTTGGGCGTGCTGTTCTCCGTGCCGCTGCGGCGCACGCTGATCATCGACCAGCAGCTGCAGTTCCCCGAGGGCGTGGCCACCGCCGAGCTGCTGCGCGCCGGCAGCGGCGCCGCCGGCGGCGCGCGCCTGCTCGGCTTCGCCGCCCTCGCGGGCGCGGTGTTCAAGTTCGTGATGTCGGGACTCCGGTTCGTGCCGGAGTCGTTCACGCTGGCGCGTTTCCTCGGCGAGCGCACGATCGCCTACGTCGGCGTCAACCTGTCGCCGGCGCTGCTCGGCGTCGGCTACATCGTCGGCGTCAACATCGGCCTCGTCATGGTCGCCGGCGGCCTGATCGCCTGGTGGCTGTTCATCCCGATCTACAACACGTTCCTGTTCGAGCACGACCCCGGGCTCGCCGCGCTGCTGGTCGGCGTCGACGCCGAGACGGCGGCGAACCTCATCTGGACCAAGAAGGTGCGCTACATCGGCGTCGGCGCGATGCTGATCGGCGGCCTGTGGGCGCTGTGGACACTGCGCTCTTCGCTGCTGTCGGGCGTCAGGAGCGGGCTCAGCGTCGGCGCGACGCAGGGCGTGGTCGCCGACACCGAGCGCGACGTACCGATGAGCCTGATCCTGGCCGGCATCGCGCTCTTTGTGCTGCCGCTGTTCGTGCTCTACCACGCGGTGGTCGGCAGCTACGGGATCGCGGCGGCGATGGCCGTCATCATGATCGTCGCCGGCTTCGTGTTCTCGTCGGTCAGCGGCTACATGGCGGGACTCGTCGGCTCGTCGAACAACCCGGTGTCGGGGATCACGATCTCGACGATCCTGTTCGCGTCACTGGTGCTGCTCGCGTTCCTCGGCTCCGGCAGCACGGTCGGGCCGGTGGCCGCGATCCTGATCGGCGCGGTCACCTGCAGCGCGGCCGCGGTCGCCGGCGACAACCTGCAGGACCTCAAGGCCGGCCGGCTGCTCGGCGCGACGCCGTGGCGACAGCAGGTGATGCTTGCGATCGGCGCGCTCGCCGGCGCCGCGATCATGGCGCCGGTCCTCAACCTGCTGCTGCAGGCCTACGGCATCGGCACGCCGGCACACGCCGGGGTCAAGGCGCTCAACGCCCCGCAGGCGACGCTGATGGCGGCGGTCGCCAAGGGCATCTTCGCGCGCGATCTGCCGTGGAGCATGATCGGCCTCGGCGCCGCGGTCGGCGCGAGCGTGATCGGCTTCGATCTGTGGCTCGCCAAGCACGGCGGTCGCTGGCGGGCGCCGGTGCTGGCGGTCGCGGTCGGCATCTACCTGCCGCTCGAGTACACGAGCCCGATCTTCCTCGGCGGCCTGATCGCCGAGTTCGTCGACCGCTGGCACGCCCGCCACGGCGCACACGGCGACCCGGAGGAGCAGCGCCGCAACGGACTGCTGTTCTCGTCCGGCCTGATCGCGGGCGAGGCGATCATCGGCGTGCTGATCGCGATTCCGATCGTGCTCACCGGCAACGTTGACGTGCTCGCGCTGGGGGAAGGGCTGCGCTTCGGGCAGTGGCTCGGCCTCGCCGGCCTCGCCCTCATCGCGTGGCGCCTCTACCGCAGCGCCACACGCGGGCCGACACCGGCCTGAACGGCCATCGCCTGCCGTGTCGGCCGGTTTGTCGCCGGTCGGCGACGGCGCGGACGTCAACTCGGCCCGGTGTTCGGCGTTACCGTACGCGTCTCTCCACGAGGAGGCGCGTCATGTTCACCAGAATACAGTCGATTCTGCCGCGGTGGCTGGCCGCCGCGGTGTTCGCGTTGGGGCTGGCCGCGTGCGGCGGCAGCGGCAGCAGCATGTCCGGCGGGACCTCGACGGGCCCGCAAGGATGCACGTCGTCGACGTGTGGCAACGCCGTGATGACCCTGACCGATGCTCCCGGTGACTTCGCCAGCTACACCGTCAACGTCACCTCGCTGCAGCTGACCAAGGCCGACGGCACAGTCGTCGAGACGCTGGGCTCCCCGACCGCGGTTGACTTCGCCCAGCTCGTGGATGTCACCGAGCTCGTGAGCGCCGCGGCGATCCCGCAGGGCGAGTACGTCGCGGTCACGATGACGCTCGACTACTCGGGTGGTGGCATCTACGTCTACAACAGTTCCACGGACACCAGCGCGACGGCACAGGCGGAGGTGCAAACCCAGGTGACCAGCGGTACGCCGCCGACGACGACGACCGAGACGCTGTTCACGCCACCGTCGACGCCCGGGTCACCGTCGACGGTCACGGTCCAGGTCCAGCTCGACAGCGCACATCACTTCTTCATCAACCCCGGCAAGCTCTCGCGCCTCGCGCTCGATTTCAACCTCGCGGCCTCGAACACCGTCGACTTGACCAACCCGGCGTTGCCGATCGTCACGGTCGGCGGGACGCTCGTCGCGACCGTGGCGCCGAGCGACACGAAGAGCATCCGCGTGCGCGGCACGCTGACTGGCGTCAACACGGCCAATAACAGCTACACGGTCAACGTCGAGCCGTTCAACGACCAGAGCACGAACCGCGGCACGGTCACGGTCTACACGACGCCGACGACGACCTTCCAGATCGACGGTACTGCCTACGTCGGCGACACCGCCGGCATCCCGGCACTCGCCGCGGCACTCGCCAACGACCCGACCACCCCGATGGCGGTCGCCTTCGGCACGCTGTCGACGACCGACAACACGTTCACCGCGACCGAGGTGCTCGCCGGCAGCAGCGTCCAGAGCTCCAAGCTCGACCGGATCCAGGGCGTCGTCACCGCCGAGCCGGCCTGCCCGAGCGGCACCGCCAGCGGCGTCGTCTGTCTCGCGGTGAGCGGCGGCACGATCCAGAGCCATGCGGACGGCGCCTGCCGGTTCAGCCCCAGGAACGTCACGGTCGAGATCAGCAGCAGCACGGCACTCAGCAGCGCCGCGGGCAACCCGACGGCGACGCTCACCATGGCCTCGGTGTCGATCGGCAGCGAGATCACGGCTTTCGGCACCGCCGGGGCCGGCACCGACGCGAACGGCAACCCGATCTTCGACGCGAGCAGCAGCGGCGACGCGCTCAGGCTCGAGGTCACGTCGCTGTGGGGCATCCCCACCGCGAGCGGCATCGGGGCCAACCAGGTGACAATCAACCTGCAGACGATCGAGGGTCTGCCGGCGAGCGCGTTCACTTTCAGTCCGACCACCACCTCGGTGCCATCGGCCTACGTCGTCAAGACCGGCATCCTGCCGCTGCCATCGCTCACCGCGTCCACGCCAGCGGCGCTGAGGTTCTTCGGGTTCGTGCAGCCGATCGGCCAGACGCCGCCCGACTTCAACGCCGTGACGTTGGTCAACTTCACCAATACGTCGGCGGCCCTCGATGCCGCGTTCGGCAGCGGCTCGACCGCCGCGCTGACTTCGAACACGAACTGCGCAGCGCCTGCGACCGGAACGGCGACCTGCCTCGTGCTCAACGTCAGCGATCCGCTGCTCGTGCCGATGTCCTTCATCAAGATCGGGCCGCAGCTCATCAAGCTGGCGACGCTCGGGTCGAACGTCGAGATCGATCCGTCGTCGACCTCCAACGGTCCGTTTGCGATCCGCGGCAACGGCGCGAGTCCGATGAACGTCGTCGACGTGTTTAACAACTTCGCGGACTTCGAAACGATGCTGGGCACGAAGCTGACCGGCGGCGCCAAGGTCGAGAAGGTGTACGCGATCGGCCAGTACGACCAGAGCTCCAACAGCTTGACCGCGCAGCAGATCATGATCCTTCTGGACTGAGCGCGGCGATCGCGAGGGCCGGGGCGCCGCTGGGCGTCCCGGCCCTTTTCTTTTGGTTCGAGGCCAGGCCGTGGCATTCTGGCACGCCTGCCGCCGCCCAGCCCGCGATGACCACCACCCCCCCCTCGAAGCCGCTCCTGATCGCGTCGTTCGCGACGATCTACCTCGTCTGGGGCTCAAGCTTCGCGGCGACCAAGTTCATGGTCCACGAACTGCCGCCGCTGCTCGCCGGCGCCGCGCGCTTCACCGTCGCCGGGCTGCTGCTCACGCTGGTCGCGATGCTGCTCGGCCAAGCGGTACCGCGGGCGGCGCGCGAGTGGCGCCACTTCGCGGTCATGGGGCTCACGCAGGTGATGCTGTCGTCGGGTCTCAATGCGATCGCGATGCGGCACGTCGCGTCGAGCGAGGCGGCGCTGCTGAACGCGAGCTCGGCGCTGTGGATTCCGCTGCTCGGCGCGGCGGGCGTGCGCGCGCACCCGCTGACGTTGCGCGTATCGGCGGGCATCGCGATCGGCTTCTCTGGCCTCGCGCTGCTGCTGTGGCCGAAGGACGGCTTCTCGGTCAGCGACTTCGGCTGGCAGCTCGTGGTGGTCGGCGCCTGCTTCTCGTGGGCGCTCGGCACGGTGTACTACCGCGGCATCCGCACGACGACGCCGACGCTGCTGTTCATCGCGCTCGAGATGCTGCTCGGCGGACTGCTGATGGGCAGCGTCGGCTTCGCGCTCGGCGAGGGTCCGCAGTGGAAGTTCGACGGGCCGGGGCTCGCGGCACTCGGCTTCCTGATGCTGTTCAGCTCGTGCTTCGCCTACACCGCCTTCGCTTACCTCACGCAGCACACGACGCCGGCGCGCCTGTCGACGTACGCCTACGTGAACCCGGCGATTGCCGCGATGGTCGGCTGGGCGCTGCTCGGCGAGCGGCTGACGGCGCCGCAGCTCGCCGGTACCGGCGTGATCCTGCTCGGCGTCGTGATCGTGTCGCTACCGGACATCGACGCCACGCCGTGCGCCGCCGGGCCGGCGGAGCCGACCGGCTAGCCGGCGCGGCGGCTGGTCAGCGACCGCGGGCGAGCGCCCCGCCGACCCAGCCGACGAGGCTGACGATGATCGCGGTCGCGAGCGCCGGCCAGAATCCGGCGACGTGCATGCCCGGCATCAGCCAGGCGACCAGAGCGACCATCGCGGCATTGATGACCAGCAGGAACAGGCCGAGCGTCACCACCGTGATCGGCAGCGTCAGCACCACGAGCACCGGGCGCAGGATGGCGTTGACGAGGCCGAGCACGAGGCCGGCGATGACCAGCGTCGCGGGCTTGTCGAAGCTGAGGCCGGTGACGAAGAACGTCGCGACCCACAGACCCAGCGCGGCGAACGCGCCGCGCAGCAGGATACCGAGCATGGTCCACTCCTTGCCGGCGGGGCGCTAGCGGTAGCGCAGGCCCCGCCGGAACACGATCTCCACGTCCTGCAGGCGGTCGACGTGCCGCAGCGGATCGCCGCGCACCACGATGATATCCGCGTATTTGCCCGGCGTGACACTGCCGGTCTCGTGCTCGACTCCGAGGCTCGCGGCGGCATCGAGCGTGGCGGCGCGGATCGCCTCGGCCGGCGTCAGCCCGGCCTCGAGCACGAGCGCCTCGACCTCCTGCCAGGTCGCGCGCCCGGGCACATGCGCGGGCTCGCCGGCGTCGGAGCCGACCAGCAGCCGGGCGCCGGCGGCTCGCGCACTGCGCAGGCGCGCGCCGAGCACCGCGCGCCGCAGCGCCGGCGTGTCGTAGGCGGCCGCCACCGCAGCGATATCATCGAGCGAACCCCGCACGTCGTCGGCAACGATGCGCGGCAGGCGCTCGCGCCAGCGCGGATCGTCGAGCGGCCCGGTGTTGCCGCGCAGCCATTCGTAGTTGGTCAGCGCCGACGCGCCGACGCTCCACGGCACGGGCTCGCCGCGCGCCGCCCGGGCGCCGAGCTCGGCCAGCGCAGCCGCGGGCCACGTCGGCTCGAGCCCGGAACCGATGCCCACGAGGCCGACGGCGCCGGCGGTGAGCGCCCGCGCGACGTCGGCGTCGGTGCGGATCTCGGCCTGCCACGGCACGCCGGTCGCGCGCGACACGGCGGTGATCGCCGCGAGCTCGGCGTCGCTGAGCTCGCTGACGCCCGCAACGAGCAGCAGGTCGACGCCGGCATGCGCCAGGCGCTCGGCCTTCTGGCGGGCGTCGACGGGTCCTGCGACCGGCCAGCGGCGCGCGTGCTCGGACGCCGGCGGATCGTGCTCGAGCACCGGCCCTGAGACGGCAAGCGAGGGCCCCGCGATCCGGTGCGCGCCGATCCGGTCGCGGACCGACAGCGCCGCCTCGAGCGGGGAGCCGATGTCGCGGGCGGTGGTGACGCCGGCGAGCAGCAGCTCCTGGGCCGCCGCGGGCATCACGACGCGCTCGGCGAGCGGCACGTAGACCTCCGTCCAGCGCGCCCGGTCGCCGTGGCCGAGCTCGGCGAGGCGCACCTGCAGGTCGATGAGCCCCGGCAGCACCGTCATGCCGGCGGTCGAGATCACCTCCGCGTCGGCCGGCACCGCGAGCGTGCCGACCTGGCCGACCGCGGTGATGCGCTCGCCGTCGATCAGCACCACGCTGTTGGCGAGCGGCGGGCCGCCCGAGCCGTCGAGGAGCGTACCGCCGACGAGCGCCGTCGGCTCAGCGCACGCGGTCGCGGCGGCGAGCAGCCAGACGGCGGCGGGCAGCCACGGTCGCAGCCGACGGGTCAACCGCCGCCTTCCGGTGGCAGGTCCGCCTCGAGCAGCTTCTTCAGGGAGTGCAGCCAGTAGGCCCAGCCGCGGCGCAGCGCCAGGTAGTGCGGGTCCCACTCGCGCTCGCCGGGCACGCCGTTGCCGAGGATGCGCACGACCGTCCGACCGGGTTTCACGTCGAACAGCACGTCCTCGACGATCGGCCCGGTCGCCGAGGCCGGCAGGGTCGCGTCGGGCATGTAGATGAGCCGCAGGCGGCGGCCCGGATCCCAGACGTCGATCGTCGCGTCCCGCACCCGGCCGTTGGCGAGCTTGACGCGCAGCCGGCCGCCGCGCCGCGGCTCGACGCTGGCTTCGGCCGCGTACCAGCCGGCCAGCTGCAGCGGGTCCGCGAACGCCGCGAACACCCGCTCGGGCGGCTGGCGGATTTCGACGAACTGCGCGTAGCCGCGCGGCTTGGTACTCATGGGACGGTGGCTGTCACAGCAGTGTATTCTGCCCGCCGCGCGCCCCGCCCGGTAGGCCGCGATCCGAACCAATCATCCGCGAGGGGGAATCCGCCATGAGCCTGGTCTACGTCGTGATGGGACTGGCGATGCTGCAGTATCTGTATTTCGGCCTCGCGGTCGGCGGCGCCCGGGGCCGCTACGGCGTCAAGGCGCCGGCTACCACCGGCCACGAGGTGTTCGAGCGCTACTTCCGGGTGCAGATGAACACGCTCGAGCTGATCGTAGTGCTGATTCCGGCGCTGCCGCTGTTCGCCTGGTACGTGAGCCCGCGCTGGGCGGCCGTCCTCGGCGGCGTCTACCTGGTCGGCCGCTTCCTGTACTTCTACACCTATATCAAGGATCCGGCGAAGCGCAGCGCCGGCTTCGGCCTGTCGTTCCTGCCGATCGTGGTCCTGCTGCTCGGCGGCATCGGCGGCGCGATCGCCGCGCTGCTCAAGAGCTGAGGCGGCTTCAGCCGGTCGCTCCGCTCGCAGCGCCGGAGGGCGCGCGCCTGAGGTCGCGGTCGCGCTCCAGGCGTCGCTCGGCACTGGCCAGCAGGCTCGCGGCGTCCTGGCCGTCGCGCGGCGCAGTCGCGGTGCCGATGCTCACCGAGCAGCGCACGTGGCGCGCGCCGGTGTCGAGCGTGGTCGCGTATACGGCGTGCCGGATCCGCTGCGCCACCGCCTGCGCCGAGGCAGCGTCCGCGCCCGGCAGCAGCACCGCGAACTCGTCACCGCCCCAGCGCGCGGCAAGATCGGTCTCGCGCAGCGTGCGCCTGAGCGCATCGGCCACCAGCTGCAGCGCCGCGTTGCCGGCATCCTGGCCGTAGAGTTCGTTGATTCGGCGCGAACCGTCGAGGTCGATTGCGAGCACCGCGCCCGGTTGGTGGCGGTGCGCCGCGTCGCCGAGCTCGCGCTTGACCGCCTCGACCAGCACGCGCCGGCTCGCGAGCCCGGTCAGCGCGTCACCCTCCACGAGCTCCGCGGCCCGCCGTCGGGCGGCGAGCACGGCGGTGCCGAGCTGCGAGGTCAGCCAGCCGACGATCACGAGCGGCCCGATCGCGGCCAGCACGCGCCCGATGAACGCGCCAGCCCCGGGCATCGGCCCGCTGCCGAACGCGGCGATGGCAACGTAGGCCGCGGTGATGGCGCCGAGCAGCAGCGCCAGTCGCGTGGCCGGCAGCACCAGCGAGGCGAGCACGATCGGCAGCAGATAGAGGCTCTGCAGCGGACTGTCGGCGCCGCCGGTATGCCAGACGATGAAGCTGATGAAGACCGCCATCGCCCAGGTCTCGAGCTCGAGCCGGGCGCTCGCACCGGCGATCGGCAGCCATGGCGTGCGCAGCAGCACGCTGAACAGGGCGAACACGCCGAGGGCGCTCGCCACCGGAACGCTCAGCCCGGCGCGCGCGGCGATCAGCTGGTGCAGCAGCACGACCGCGAGCACCAGCCAGTCGGCGAGCGCGACATGGCGCACGAGCCCGTCGAGATCCTGCTCCGGCGGGCCGGCTTGTGCGCGACGCTCTACCACTTGATTGGAACCGGGGCGCGGCCGCCCACTCAGCCCGTCAGGCGCGGGAAGTCGGGGCCGAGGTCGATGTCGGCGCCGATCGTGCCGTCGCCGGCGGCGACCAGCTCGTACAACGACAGGTCCGCCAGTACCTCGCTCAGCGGTACCGGCTTGCCGATCGCGAAGCCCTGGCCGTAGTCGACGCCGAGGTTCGCCATGCGGATGCGGATCTCGTCGGTCTCGACGTACTCGGCGACGGTCGTGATGCCCATCGCCCGCGCCAGCTGCGCGACCGCCTTGACCATCGAGTCGGAGCGGCCGTTGAGCAACGCGTCACGGACGAAGCTGCCATCGATCTTGAGCACCGAGACCGGCAGGCTCTTCAGGTAGGCCAGCGACGAGGCGCCGGTACCGAAGTCGTCGAGCGCAAACTGGCAGCCGAGGTTGCGCAGGCGCTGCATGAACGCCTCGGCACGCTCGAGATGCGTGACCGCCGCCGTCTCGGTCAGCTCGAAGCAGATGATGTCCGCTGGGATGCCCGACGCGGCGAGCTGGGTCTCGATGAACGCCGCGCACTCGGGGTCGCCGACCGACTGGCCGGAGAGGTTGATCGCGAAGCGCGCGATCCGGCCGCCGAGCGCCGCCTTGTGCACCGCGAGCTCCTGCAGCGAGTGCTCGACCACCCAGCGGTCGATCGCCGGCATCAGCTGGTAGCTCTCGGCGGCCGGCAGGAACTTGGCCGGCGGCAGCAGCTCGCCGTCCTCGGTCAGCATGCGGATCAGGATCTCGAAGCGCGGCTCGGACGGCCCGGCGGCGAGCGGCAGGATCGGTTGCGCGTACAGGCGGAAGCGGTTGGTGGCAATAGCCTCGCGCAGGCTGGCGACGATCTGCACTTCGCCGTGGCGGCGCACCATGCTCATGTCGCCGTTGTCGAAGGTCTCGACACGGTTGCGGCCGTGGTCCTTGGCCGCCTTGCTGGCAATCTCGGCAATAGCGAGCGCGTGTGACAGCGGATGCTTGGAATTCGCGGGCAGCACGGCGACACCGGCGCTCAAGCTGACGCGCAGCACGCCCTCGGTGCGCTGCTGGGTGAGTTCGCCGACGCTCGAGCGGATCTCCTCGGCGGCGGTCGCCGCGGCGTCGGCGCCGACACCGGCGAGGAACAGCGCGAAGCGGTCGCCCGAGATGCGCGCGCACAGCGCGCCGACCGGTGCACGGCGGCGCACGATCTCGGCCACGCGCGCGATCGTCTCGTCGCCGACGTGCATGCCGAAGTTCTCGTTGATCACGTGCATCTGGTCGATGTCGAGGTACACGACCGAGTCCGTGCCGGGCTCGGTGCGGGTCGCCAGCAACGTGTCGACCTGCTGCTCGAAGGAGCCGCGGGCCAGCAGCCCGGTCGCGGCGTCGTAGCTCGTCAGCAGGATTGAGGTGACCTTGCGGGCCAGCAGTTCGGCGAGCCGCGTGTGCCGCAGTTCGAAGTCCGCGCCCTCGGAATGGTTGAACAGCGCGAGGAAGCCGATGACCCGGTTCGACAGGTGGCGGACCGGCACCGACAGGATCTTGTACGGCGGCACCTTGTCGGTGCCGGCGGCGACCTTGTTGACGATCATCGTGCGCCGCTGCAGCTGCGCCCACGTCAGCAGGTGACGGTGCGTGCGGGTGACGATCTCGGCCTCGTTGCCGCGCGGCTGGTCGCGCTGCGTGCGCACGATCGCGACCGAGCGCTCGGGGATGATCAGGGTGCCGATCGTGCAGCCGAGGTGGTCGACGGCCGCCTGCACGAGGCGGCTCAGCTCGTCGGCGTCGCGCGGCGTATCGGCGCGCTCGACCGAGGCGTCGAGCAGCAGCTCGAGGTCGCGGTCGCGGGAGGACAGGTCGCGGGTCATCGCGCCGAGCCAGGCGCGAAGCGCGAGGTCGCGCTGCAGGCACTCGAGCGCCGGGCGCAGCAGCCCGAGCACCAGCGACATGGGCCGCGCCTCGCCGCTCTCGCGGGCGAGCAGCGTCACCACCGCGAGCGGCAGGCCCTGCTCGTCGCGCATCACGAAGGCGTAGGCGTTGGCGCCCCCGTAGGCGCGGGTCGTGCCATCGATGTCGTTCGGGGTCTTCGCCGCGCGGTCGCCGAGCAGCTCCTCGGCCAGCCGGTGCATGTCCGGATCGTCCTGCCCACTCGCCACCCACAGCGGCGAGCCGCCCATGCCGTACACCGCGATCGACTGCGCGCGCGGAAACAGCATCTTGATGAGCTGTCCGTACGGATCGAGGCTCGGCAGGCTCGAATCGGCTTTCTGGGCGACGGCAACCATCTTCCACGTGCTCCGGGTGCGCGCTTGTGGCCGGCGCAGCAGTTCAGTTCCCTCCGGGCAAACTTGACCTAATGCGGAGAACGAATCCTTGAGCCAATCCGCACTTTGAGCGCCGCGGATCCGGCGGCTGTGCACGCCGTCACGGTCTGGCCGCGCACCCCCCGATCAGGGTCGCGGCGCACCCTTGAGCCACGGCCGCGGGTCGAGCGGGCGCGCGCCCTGACGGATCTCGAAATACAGCGCCGGGCGCGCCTCGCCGTCGCCGAAGCTCGCGGCGATGACCTCGCCGGGCCGGACGCGGTCGCCGGCGTTCTTGTAGAGCTTCTCGTTGTAGCCGTACAGGCTCAGGTAGCCGTCGCCGTGGTCCAGGATCATCAGCAGGCCGAGCCCCGGCAGCCAGTCGGCGTAGACGACGCGGCCGTAGTACGGGGCGCGGATCTCCCCGGCGCGGCGGGTCTCGAGCAGCAGCCCCTGCCACTTCAGGCCGCCGGCGCGCGGCTCGCCGAACTGCGCCACCAGCCGGCCGTGGGCCGGCCAGGGCAGCCGGCCATGGACGTCGGGAAACGGCCGCCGCCTGCCGCCGGGGCCGGCGAAGTCGGCGCTGTCGAAGTCCTCGAGCGCCTCGCGCAGCCGGGCGAGCAGGTCCTCGAGCGAGGCGGCGTTGGCCTTGAGGTCCTTCAGTTCGGCCGAGCGGCTGGCGATCCGCGCCTGCAGCTCGCCGAGCGCCCGCTGCCGCTCGGCGCGCGCCACGTCGTAGCGGCCGGCCTCCCGGCGCCGCTCGTCCTCGAGCGCCGCCAGCCGGGCGTTCTCGGCCGCCAGCGCCTGGTCGAGCGCGTCGAGTCGCGTGGCGTGCTCGGTGATCGCCCGAATCCGGTCGGAGCGGGCGCGGCCAAGGTACGAGTAGTAGACGAGCATCCGCCCCAGCGTCGTGGGATCGCCGGCGTTGAGCAGCACCTTGAGCTCCTCGTCGCGCCCGCCGGCGTAGGCGGCGCGCAGCTGGCCGGCCAGCGCGTCACGCTCGGCGGCGAGCTCGCTCGCCGCGCGCTCCGCCTCGCCCCTGAGCTCGGCGCGCTTGGCCTCGCTCGCCACCCGGCGCGCACGCACGTCCTCGAGCCGCTGTTTGCAGGCGGCAAGCGCCTCGTCGGCCGCCTTGAGCTGCGCCGCGACCCCGTCGCGGCGCGCGACGTCGCCCTGCACCGCCTCGGTCACCTCGCGGATCCGGGCCTTGACCCGGCCGAGCGCCGCCTCCGTGTCGGCGGGGCTGCTGGCGGCGAACGCCGGTGCGCCGGCGGGCGCCACGAGGGCGAGTACGGCCAGTAGGGCGGCGATCGGGCGGAGGGCGCTCGGTTTCATCGGGGCTACTGTAGCGGACCCTAAGCGGCGCCGGCCGGCTGCTATAATGGCGGGCCCGCTGCCGCCCATGGTGGCAGAAGTATCTGAACATGCAGCAGTTTTTTCAATACGTCGCCAACCACTACTGGCTCGTCAGCGCCACGGTGCTGATGCTCGTGCTCGTGCTCGTGCACGAGTTCCGCGCCCACACGGCCTCCTTCGCCTCGATCTCGCCGGCCGAGGCGGTGCGGCTGGTCAACTCCGGCGCCGTGCTCGTCGACATCCGGACGCGCGAGGCCTTCGACGCCGGGCACATCTCCGGCGCCAAGAGCGTCCCGGGCGCGGCGATCGCCGACGGCGCCCAACCGCTCGAGCGCTTCAAGGACAAGGCCGTGATCGCCTACTGCGACACGGGCATGACCGCCGGCGCCGCGGCCCGTCACCTCGGGCGGCTCGGCTTCGCGAAGGCCTACAACCTGCGCGGCGGCCTGGCGGCGTGGCGCCAGGACAACCTGCCGGTGGTGAAGGACTGAGGTCCGCCGTGGCGACACCCACGATCACGATGTACACGACCGGCTGGTGTCCCTACTGCGCCCGGGCGCGCGCGCTGCTCGAGCGCAAAGGCGTCCGCTGGACCGAGATCGATATCGAGGCCGAGCCGGCGCGGCGCGCCGAGATGGTCGAGCGCAGTGGCCAGCGCACCGTACCGCAGATCTTCATCGGCGAGCGCCACGTCGGCGGCTCGGACGACTTGCACGAGCTTGACCGCAAGGGCGAGCTCGACGCGCTGCTCAAGCCGCGCGCGAGCTGACGGGCGCAAGCTCCCGGCCGCGCCAGTTTCCCTTTCGGTCATCGTTCAATACAGGATCCACCATGGCAGACGACATCTCGACCGGCACCGCGCCGGCCATCGACCCGAACGCGCAGGATCTCCAGCTGCAGAACATCTACGTCAAGGATGCCTCGTTCGAGGCGCCGACCGGACCGAACATCCAGGTCAGCGAGTGGAATCCGCAGTTCAACCTCAACATGAACACCTCGGGCAACACGATCGCCGAGCACATGCATGAGGTGGTGCTGACGATCACGCTCGAGGCCAAGATCGGCGACAAGGTGGCCTACCTCGTCGAGGTCAAGCAGGGCGGTCTGTTCATGATCCGCGGCTACAGCGATGACGACGCGCGTCGCGTGGTTGGTGCGTTCTGCCCGGGCGTGCTGTTCCCGTACGCGCGCCAGGCGGTCTCGGATCTGATCCTGCGCGGCGGCTTCCCGCCGTTCCTGCTGCCACCGGTCAACTTCGACGGCCTGTACCAGCAGTCGCTCGACCAGGCCGCCCGCCAGCCGGCACAGCCCGCGGTCAACTGACCGTCGCCGCGGCGGCCCGCGATGCCCTGCGAACACGGCGCGGCGGCGGCCCCGGCGCCGATCGCCGTGCTCGGCGCCGGCTCCTGGGGCACGGCACTCGCGATCCAGTTCGCCCGCGCCGGCCGGCCGACGGTACTGTGGGGCCGCAACGCCGAACATCTGCGCGCGCTCGCCACCGACCGCAGGAACGCGCGCTACCTGCCGCACGCGGACTTTCCGCCCGGGCTCGTCGTCGAGCCTGACTTCGCGCGCGCGGTCGGCGCCGCGCTCGATATCCTGATCGCCGTGCCGAGCCACGCCTTCCGCGAGACGCTGGTGCGCCTCGCCCCGCGCCTGCACGCCGGCCAGCGGGTCGCGTGGGCCACCAAGGGCTTCGAGCTCGCCTCGGGCCTGCTGCCGCACCAGGTGGCGCGCGAGGTGCTCGGCCCGGACGTGCCGATCGCGGTGCTGTCGGGCCCGACCTTCGCGCGCGAGGTCGGGCAGGGCCTGCCGACCGCGATGACGGTCGCCTCGCCGGACGAGCGCTTCGCCGCCGAGCTCGCGCAGGCGCTGTCCGGACAGAATTTCCGCGCCTACACCTCGCCCGACATCGTCGGCGTCGAGGTCGGCGGCGCAGTCAAGAACGTGCTCGCGATCGGCACCGGAATCGCCGACGGCATGGGTTTTGGCGCCAACACACGCATCGCGCTGATCACCCGCGGGCTCGCCGAGATGACGCGCCTCGGGCTCGCGCTCGGCGCGCGCCAGGAGACGTTCATGGGCCTCGCCGCGCTCGGCGACCTGGTGCTCACCTGCACCGACGACCAGTCGCGCAACCGCCGCTTCGGCCTCGCGATCGCCGCCGGCCGGTCGCCCGCCGACGCGCAGCGCGAGATCGGCCAGATCGTCGAGGGCGTGCAGGCCGCACGGGCCGTGCGCGCGGTCGCGGCGCGGGCCGGCGTCGAGATGCCGATCGCGGAGCAGGTCTACCACGTGCTCCACGAGCGCGGCGACGTGCGCACCGCGGTCAGGACGCTGATGGGGCGCGAACTGAAGCGCGAGTAGGACTCTCGGGAGCGGGGGACGTCATGACCACGAATCCATACGCACAGGGGCTCGAGCGCCGGCCGGCGAATTTCGTCGCGCTGACGCCGCTGTCGTTCCTCGCCCATACGGCACGCGTCTATCCGCGGCGCGTCGCGATCGTCCACGGCGCGCGGCGCCAGAGCTGGGCGGAGACCTACGCGCGCTGCCGAAGGCTCGCCGCCGCGCTCGTGCGCCGCGGCGTCGGCCGCGGCGACACCGTCGCCGTGATGCTCGCCAACACGCCGGAGATGATCGAGGCGCACTTCGGCGTGCCGATGGCCGGTGCCGTGCTCAACACGCTCAACACGCGCCTCGATGCCGAATCGATCGCCTTCATGCTCGACTTCGGCGAGGCCCGCGTCCTGATCACCGACCGCGAGTTCGCGCCGGTCGTCGGCCAGGCGCTGCGGCACATGGCGCGGCCGCCGCTGGTCATCGATGTTGACGACCCCGAGTACACGGGTCCGGGCGAGCGGCTCGGCACGTGCGACTACGAGGCGCTGCTCGCCGAGGGCGATCCGGCGTTCGAGTGGCTGCGGCCGCTGGACGAGTGGGACGCGATCTCGCTCAACTACACGTCCGGCACGACCGGCAACCCGAAGGGCGTCGTCTACCACCACCGCGGTGCCTACCTCAACGCGGTGTGCAACGTCGCGACCTGGGGCATGCCGCCGCACGCCGTGTACCTGTGGACGCTGCCGCTTTTTCACTGCAACGGCTGGTGCTTCGCGTGGAGTATCGCCGCGAACGCCGGCACCAACGTCTGCCTGCGCAGGGTCGACGCCGCGACGATCTGCCAGCTGATCCGCGACGAGGGCGTGACGCACTACTGCGGCGCGCCGATCGTGCACATGCTGCTGATCAACGCGCCCGGCGAGTGGCGCGCGGGTATCGCCCACCGCGTGCACGCGATGGTCGCGGGCGCCGCGCCGCCCGAGTCGATGATCGAGGGCATGGAGCGGATCGGCTTTGACCTCACGCACGTCTACGGCCTCACCGAGACCTACGGCCCGGCGGCGGTGTGTGCCAAGCAGCCGGAGTGGGACGCGCTCGAGCTCCGCGCACGCGCCGAGCGCAACGGCCGCCAGGGCGTCACCTACCTGCTGCAGGAGGCCATGGAGGTGCTCGACCCGCAGACGCTCGAGCCGGTGCCGGCCGACGGCGTGACGATGGGCGAGATCATGTTCCGCGGCAACATCACGATGAAGGGCTATCTGAAAAACGACCGCGCAACCGACGAAGCGCTGGCCGGCGGCTGGTTCCACAGCGGCGATCTCGCGGTCGTCCAGCCGGACGGCTACGTCAAGATCCGCGATCGCTCCAAGGACATCATCATCTCCGGTGGCGAGAACATCTCCTCGCTCGAGGTCGAGGAGGTGCTCTACCGCCATCCGGCGGTGCTCGCCTGCGCAGTGGTCGCGCGCCCGGACCCGAAGTGGGGCGAGACGCCGTGCGCCTACGTCGAGCTCAGGCCGGGCAGCGAGGCGACGGCGGCCGAGCTCATCGGCCACTGCCGCACGCAGCTTGCGCACTTCAAGGTGCCGAAGGCGGTCGAGTTCGTGACGCTGCCGAAGACCTCGACCGGCAAGATCCAGAAGGGCGTGCTGCGCAATCAGGCGCGCGGCGGCGGGACAACCTAGCGGCGTCGCGCGACTCTTCGCGTCAGCCATTCGCCGGCGGCCAGCACGACGAGCACCGCGACCGAACTCGGCAGCCTCGCGGTCGGCGGCAGGCCAAGCTGGCGCCACAGCCACTCGAAGGCCGCCAACCCCGCGAGCAGCAGCGCGAACCCGTAACGATAGCTGCGTGGCCAGGCGAAGGCCGGGATTCCGGACACCAGCGCAGCGGCGGCGGCGAGCCGCACCGGTCCCGCGGCGCCCAGCCGGAACAGCGACGCCTGGGACAGTAGCAGCGCCAGTGGCTGCGCGGCGACCAGCCAGCCGGCACCGAGGCGTACCAGCGCCATGAGCCAAGGCTGGAGGCGGTCGCGCCATGGCACGTGGTCGTCACCCGATCCGTCGTTCACGGCGCCTCCATCCGGAAGTCGTTCTGGCGCCAGGCCTCGTAGACGACCAGCGCGACGGCGTTGGACAGGTTGACGCTGCGGTTGCCCGGCCGCATCGGGATGCTGAGCACCGACGCCGCCGGCAGCGCGGCCGTCACGGCCGGTGGCAGTCCCGTGGTCTCGCGGCCGAACAGCAGCGCGTCGCCCGGCCGGAAGCGGACGTCGCTGTAGCGCGTCGTGCCGCCGGTCTCGATCGCGTACAGCCGCTCGGGCGCAAGCACCTGCAGGCAGGCCGCGAGGTCGGGGTAATCCCGCACGCGCGCCATCTCGTGATAGTCGAGGCCGGCGCGCCGCACCTGGGCGTCGTCGATCGAGAAGCCGAGGGGGTGCACGAGGTGCAGCCGGCAGCCGGTATTGGCGGCGAGGCGGATGACGTTGCCGGTATTCGGCGGTATCTCGGGCTCGAGCAGGATGATGTCGAACATGCGGCCGTGACCCCGGGCTCGGCGGCTATAATCCTCGCATGCCCGACGTCCGTGAAGCCCTGCCCGCGTCGCTCGCGACGACCTTCTGTGGCCTGAAGTTCGCCTCGCCGATCGTGCTGCTGTCGGGCTGCGTCGGCTTCGGCGAGGAGTACACCCGCGTCGCGGGCTTCTCGAACCGCGATTGCGGCGCGATCGTGCTCAAGGGCACGACGCTCAAGCCGCGGCTCGGCAACCCGCCGCACCGCGTCTACGAGACCGCCGCCGGCATGCTCAATGCGATCGGCCTGCAGAACCCTGGCGCGCCGCACGTCGTCGCGAAGATCCTGGCCGAGCTCGACTTCGAGGAGACGCGCTTCATCGCCAACGTCTGCGGCAGCACGATCGACGAGTACGTCGAGGTCGTTCGCCACTTCGACGACTCGCCGATCGACGCGATGGAGATCAACATCTCCTGCCCGAACGTCAAGGAAGGCGGCGTGCAGTTCGGCAACTACCCCGAGATGAGCGCGCGCGTCGTCGCCGCCTGCCGCGCCGCGACGCGCAAGCCGCTGATCACCAAGCTGTCGCCGAACCAGACCGACATCCGCGAGAACGCCCGGCTATGCATCGAGGCCGGCAGCGACGGCCTCGCGGTCATCAACACCGTGATGGGCATGGCGATCGACGCGCGTACCCGCCGCCCGGTCATCGGCAACATCCAGGGCGGGCTGTCCGGGCCGGCGATCAAGCCGATCGCGCTCCTCAAGGTCCACCAGGTCTACGACGTCGCCCGGCGCCACGGCGTGCCGATCATCGGCCAGGGCGGGATCGTCAGCGCCAGCGACGCGCTCGAGTTCATCATCGCCGGGGCGAGCGCGGTCGGCCTCGGCACCGCGCTCTTCTACGATCCACACGTCTGCCGCCGCGTCAACGCCGGCATCGCCGCCTACCTCGCCGAGCAGGGGCTGGCGAGCGTCGGCGCGCTCGTGGGCACGCTCGACACCAGCCGGGCCACGCCGGCGTGCTGATCACGAGGGCGGCGCGAGCCTGATCGTGCGCCGCTCGAGCTCGGCGGCGATCGCGAGGTGAAGCGCCTGCTGCACGTCGAGGAACAGGCGGTAGTCGCCGTCGGCGACCACGAACGACACCTCGTACTCGGGACCGCGCGGCGCGAAGGCCACGAGGTGCGCGCGCTCGAAGACCGCGCGCGGCTGGGCCATGACCGCCGCGCGGACGATCTCGGGGACCGCGGCGAGATCGGCGGCGGCGGTGCCGAGCGCGACCACGAAGCGGAATACGGAGCGCCGCTCGGCGAGACGGCCGTAGTTGCGGATCCGCGCCTTCACGAGCTCGGCGTTGGCAACGATGATCTGCTCCCCGCTCGTGCTGCGCAGGCGCGTGCTCTTGATGCCGATCGCCTCGACGGTGCCGGTGTAGCCGGAGTCGAGCGTCAGCGCGTCGCCGATCTCGAAGGGCTTGTCGAGCGCGATCGACACCGACGCGAACAGGTCGCCGAGCACGTTCTGCACCGCGAGGGCGACCGCGATGCCGCCGATGCCGAGACCGGTGAGCAGCGCCTTGACCTGGAAGCCCATGTTGTCGAGCGCGAGCAGCACGACGATCGACCAGATCGCGAGATTGGCGACGAACTGGGCGATCGTGACCATCGTCTGCGACTTCTGGTTGCCGGTCGCGGCCGACTGCTCCTCGAGGTAGAAGCGCACGGCGGCCGAGGCCCAGATGCCGACCTGCAGCGCGACCAGCACCGCCATGACGCCGGTCGTCAGCCGCTCGGCGCGTGGGCCGAGATCGAGGTATTTCGAGCCGACGAGCAGCGACACCGCGAGCAGCGGGAAGAACTGGGTGCGGCGCAGCAACGTCAGGAGCAGCCGCAGCCCGCGCGGCAGCTCGCGCCCGCTGAAGCGCCGCGTGCGGGCCGTCAGCTGCCGATGCAGAAACAGCAGCGTCAGGAACGTCAGCAGCCCGAGGCCGAGCGCGTACAGCCAGTCGATCGGCGGGTTGCCGAAATAGAGCCGGCCGGGGTCGAGGCCGACGGCGCGCAGCAGTTCAGTCATGGGCCGGATTATAGGCGGCGGCGCCCGGCGCCCGCCGCACTCATGCCAGAATGGGCTGGCATTGCCCTCGCAAGGAACCTAGATGGACCCCATCTGGCTCAAGAGCTACCCACGCGAGGTCGATCCGGCGCCGGCCATCCCCGACTGCACCGTTGCCGAGCTCGTCGCCGAGCACTGCCAGCGCTTCGCCGGCCACGAGGCGTTCTGGTCGAAGGGTCGCTCGCTCAGCTATGGCGAATGCTTCGCGTACGCGCGCGCCTTCGCCGGCTGGCTGCGCCATGAGCGGCTCGCGCCGGGCGAACGGGTCGCGATCATGCTGCCGAACGTGCTCGCCTTCCCGATCGCCACCTACGGCGCGCTGCTCGGCGGCCACGTCATCGTCAACGTCAACCCGCTCTACACCGCGCGCGAGCTCGTGCACCAGCTCCGGGACGCGGGCGCGCGCACGCTCGTCGTCTGGGAGCCCGCCGTCGCGGTCGTGGAGAAGGCGCTCGGCGAGCTCACGCTCGAGCGGATCATCACCGTCGCGCCGGGCGCGCCGGGCGCGCCGGGCGCCGCGCGCACGGCGCGGCCAAATGGCACGGGCCCCGCATGGCACAGCCTCGAGGCGGTGCTCGCCGGCGGCGCCTCCGAACCGCTCGCGCCGTTCGACGTCGGACCCTCGAGCCCGGTGTTCCTGCAGTACACCGGCGGCACGACCGGCGTGTCCAAGGCCGCGGTGCTCACGCAGCGCAACGTACTCGCCGACCTCGCCCAGCAGCTCGCCTGGAGCCGGCCCTTCCTGCCGCCCGAGCACGCGCCCTACCGGGCGATCACGGCGCTGCCGCTGTATCACGTCGCCGCGCTGATGGCCGGCATGTTCCGCCAGCTGCTGCACGGCGGCAGCTGCATCCTGATCGCCGACCCGCGCAACCTCGACGAGCTGGTCGAGACGATGGCGACCCAGCGCTTCACGACCATGGGCGGCGTCAACACGCTCTACAACGCGCTGCTCAGCCATCCGCGGATCCGCGACGTCGACTTCTCGCACTGCCTGTACTCGGGCGCGGGGGCCACCGCCACCCAGCAGGCCATCGTCGACCGCTGGCACGCGCTCACCGGGATGAGCATCATCGAGGGCTACGGCATGACCGAGACCTGCTGCTACATCAGCCAGCAGCCGCTCGACGGCCGGCCGTTCAACGGCTCTGCCGGCCTGCCCTATCCGCTGACCGAGATCTCGATCCGCGACCTCGACGACCGCGAGCTCGGGCCCGGCGAGGCGGGCGAGATCTGCGTGCGCGGGCCACAGGTCATGGCCGGCTACTGGAACCGCCCCGACGAGACCCGCAAGGTCATGACCGACGACGGCTTCCTGCGCAGCGGCGACATTGGCAGCGTCGATGCCGACGGCTACCTGCGCATCTCCGACCGCAAGAAAGACATGATCCTCGTCTCGGGCTTCAACGTGTTCCCGAACGAGGTCGAGGCGGTGCTGCTCGCGCACCCGAAGGTACTCGAGGCGGCGGTGGTGTCGGCGCCGGATGGCCGCTCCGGCGAGTCGCCCGCGGCGTTCATCGTTCGGCGCGATGCGTCGCTGACCGAGCAGGAGCTGCGCGCCTACTGCGCCGAGCAGCTGACGGCCTACAAGCGACCGACGCGCTACGAGTTCCGCGCGGCGCTGCCGAAGACGCCGGTCGGCAAGGTGCTGCGCCGCGCGCTGCGCGACGAAGCACAGCGCTTCGCCGCCGGCTGAGCCGCGGCCTCAGGCCGCCGACGGCTCCTCGTCGGCCGCGCCGTTCATGCCGAGCTCGCGCATCTTGCGCGTCAGCGTGTTGCGGCCCCAGCCGAGCACCTTGGCCGCGTCCTGGCGCCGGCCCTCGGAGCGCGCCAGCGCCACCCGGATCAGCGTGCGCTCGAACTCCGGCAGCGCCGCATCCAGCAGCGGCTCGCCGCCCGCCTGCGCGCGGCCCCTCGCCCACTGCTCCAGCGCCCGCGCCCAGTCGTCCTGCGGCTCGCCGCGCGCCTGGCCGCCAAGCTCGGCCGGCACGTCCTCGGGGCGGATCTCGCTGCCGGGCGCCGCGACCGTGAGGCGCCGGCAGATGTTGACCAGCTGGCGGACGTTGCCCGGCCAGTCGGCCGCCACCAGCAGCCGCTCGGCGGCCGGCGTCAGCGCCTTCGGCTCGACGCCGAGCTCGCGCGCCGCGGCGATCAGGTAGTGGCGCAGCAGCACCGGTATGTCCTCGCGGCGCGCGCGCAGCGGCGGCAGCGCGATCCGGATCACGTTGAGGCGGTGCAGCAGGTCCTCGCGGAACTGGCCCGACTGCACCCGCGCCTCGAGGTCCTGGTGGGTCGCCGCGATCACCCGCACGTCGACGCGGATCGGCGTGTTGCCGCCGACGCGGTAGAACTCGCCTTCGGCGAGCACACGCAGGAGCCGCGTCTGCAGCTCGCGGGACATGTCGCCGATCTCGTCGAGGAACAGCGTGCCGCCGTCGGCCTGCTCGAAGCGGCCGCGGCGCAGGCTGTCGGCGCCGGTGAAGGCACCCTTCTCGTGGCCGAACAGCTCCGATTCGAGGAGGTCGGGCGTGAACGCCGAGGTGTTGAGGGCGATGAACGGCTTCGCCGCGCGCGGGCTGTGGCGGTGCAGAGCCCGCGCCACGAGCTCCTTGCCGCTGCCGGACTCGCCGTTGATCAGCACCGTCATGCTCGAGCGCGACAGCCGGCCGATGGCGCGGAACACCTCCTGCATGGCCACCGCGTGGCCGAGCAGCTCCGGGATGCTGCCGTCGTCGACCGGCCCCTCGGCAGTGGCGACCGGCTCGTGTGCGGCGCGCCGCACGAGCGCGACCGCCTCGTCGATGTCGAAGGGCTTGGGCAGATACTCGAAGGCGCCGCCCTGGTAGGCGGCGACCGCCGCATCGAGGTCAGAGTGCGCGGTCATCACGATCACCGGCAGGCGCGGATGCGAGGCCTGCACCTCGTCGAGCAGCCTGAGGCCACTTTTGCCCGGCATGCGGATGTCGGTGATCAGCACGTCGGGCTCGCCGCTGGCGAGCGCGGCGATCGCGCCCTGCGCCTCCTCGAACGCGCGTGGCTTCATGCCGCTCGCCTTGAGCGCGCGCTCGAGCACCCAGCGGATGGAGGCATCGTCATCGACGAGCCAGACGGACAGCGGTTCAGGCATCGGAGGCTTCCTCGAACGGCAGCAGCAGCGTGAATACGGTATGTCCCGGCCGGCTCTCGAACTCGATCAGCCCGCCGTGGCGGGTCACGAGGTCCTGCGCCACGGCGAGCCCGAGGCCGGTGCCGCCCGGGCGGGTGGTCACGAGCGGATAAAAGATCGTGTCGGCGATCTCCGCCGCGACGCCGGGGCCATTGTCCTCGAACTGGATGCTGGCGACGGCGCGGTGGCGGCGCGTGCCGATGGTGGCGTTGACGACGGCGCGGGTGCGCAGCGTCAGGCGGCCGTACTCGCCGAGCGCCTGCACCGCGTTGCGGCCGAGGTTCAGCATCGCCTGGATCATCTGGTCGCGGTCGACCGACACCGGCGGCAGGCTCGGGTCGTAGTCACGCAGAATCGCGACGCCGCCCGGCGCCTCGCTGCGCAGCAGCTGGTAGACGTGCTGCAGCATCTCGTGCGGGTTGACCGACGCCTTGTTCGGCGGCGCGCCCGGGCCGAGCAGGTTGTCGACCAGCTTCCGCAGCCGGTCGGCCTCGCGGATGATGAGCCGGGTGTACTCCTTGAGCGGCTCGGCCGGCAGTTCGCGCTCGAGCAGCTGCGCCGCGCCCCTGAGGCCACCGAGCGGGTTTTTGATCTCGTGCGCGAGCTGGCGAACCATCTGCCGGCTGCCGTCGAGCTGCGCGAGCAGCGCGTTGTCGCGACTGATCCGCTGCTGGCGCGTGGTGTCGGAGATCTCGAGCAGCACGCGCTCGGCGTCGATCGGTGAGGCGGTGCAGTCGACGACGAAGTGGCTGTCGGCGCGCGTCGTCGGCGCGATCCGCACCTCGCGGTGCGCGATCGGCTCCGAGCCGGTCCGCGCCCGGGCGATGAGCGACTCGATTACCGCGGGCTCGCGCACCAGTTCGCCGAGCGGCCGGCCGCGGGCCTGGTTGATACCGACCGCGAGCAGCGTCTGGGCCGCGGCGTTCAGGTAGTCGACGGTGCCATGCGCATCGACGATTGCGACCGCGGTGGTCAGCGCATCGAGCAGGTTGTCGTAGCTCGCGCCGGGCGCGCTGAGTCGCGCTTCACGCTGCACGGCGCACTCCCGCGCCGCGCGGCGTCCTCAGGGCTTGGGCTTCAGCGGATTCACGCTCGGGCCTTCCGGCGGACGCGCGATCGCGGAATTCTGGCGCACGACGAAGGTGATCGGCGCCGAGGTGATCAGCTCGTT
This sequence comes from uncultured Pseudomonadota bacterium, assembly GCA_963727685.1. GTDB lineage: Bacteria > Pseudomonadota > Gammaproteobacteria > Steroidobacterales > Steroidobacteraceae > CAIKZZ01. The sequence goes on along the minus strand of CAVSGY010000006.1, from coordinate 1,043,440 downwards.
GCCGTCGGCATCGGTGACGCTGGCGGCGAGCGTGTGCGAGCCGCGCGGTACCTCGATAGAGGTCGCGCCCCCCGGAGTGCCCTGCTGCGACTTGCCGTCGACGAGGAACCATAGCTGGTGACCGGCCGCGAGGCTCGGCTCTAGTTCCGCGCCGACTTCGACGCGGCCACCGGTATTCCACAGGACGGCGCCGTCGGTGGGGTTGGTGATCTCGAGGCGCGTGTAGCCCACCGTCGCGCCGGCGCGCTTCGGCGGCTGGCGGGTCGCGGTGGCCTGGCTCGGTGTGCTCTTGTAAGTTTGGACCGCGGCGATCTTGACTTTCTCGGCGCCGGGCTCCGGTGTGTCGGAGTAGTGGGTGATGCCATCGGCGTCGACCCATTTGTAGAGGGTCGTGGCGCCGAGTGCGCCGCCAGCCGCGCACCAGAGCAGCGCGGCGATGCACAGCCGGCCGAACGCTGAATGCCCAATGCCCATAAACTCAGCATAGCCCTTCGCCTCCGGTGTGACAAAGCACGACGCGCCGCGGAACCCCGTCGGCCGCTCGGTTCGCGTACCACGTCACAGAAGCCCGGGGCGGAGGGGCGGCGCAGCCGCCCTCCCGGCCCTGCGGGCGTCAGACGCTGTAGTACATGTCGAACTCGACCGGATGCGTCGTCATCCGCAGGCGGGTGACCTCCTGCATCTTGAGGCCGATGTAGGCGTCGATGACGTCGTCGGTGAACACGCCGCCCTTCTTGAGGAAGTCGCGGTCCTTGTCGAGATACTCAAGCGCCATGTCGAGCGAGTGGCACACGGTCGGGATGTGCTTGGCCTCCTCCGGCTCGAGGTCGTACAGGTCCTTGTCGGCCGGCTCGCCCGGGTGAATCTTGTTCTGGATGCCGTCGAGGCCGGCCATCATCATCGCCGCGAACGCGAAGTACGGGTTCGCGGCCGAGTCGGGGAAGCGCACCTCGATGCGCCGCGCCTTCGGGCTCGACACCCACGGCACCCGGATCGACGCCGAGCGGTTGCGCGCCGAGTAGGCGAGCATGACCGGTGCCTCGAAGCCCGGCACTAGGCGCTTGTAGCTGTTGGTGCCCGGGTTGGTGAAGGCGTTAAGCGCACGCGCATGCTTGATGATGCCGCCGATGTAGTAGAGGCAGGTCTCCGAGAGCCCCGCGTACTTGTCGCCGGCAAAGATGTTCTTGCCGTCCTTCGACAGCGACTGGTGCACGTGCATGCCGCTGCCGTTATCGCCGACCAGCGGCTTGGGCATGAAGGTCGCGGTCTTGCCGTAGCCGTGCGCGACGTTGAGGATCGCGTACTTCAGGATCTGCACCTCGTCGGCCTTCTTGACGAGCGTGTTGGCGCCGACGCCGATCTCGCACTGGCCACCGGTCGCGACCTCGTGGTGGTGCACCTCGACGTTCAGGCCCATTTCCTCGAGCGCGCCGCACATGGCGCCGCGGATGTCCTGGAAGGCGTCCACCGGCGGCACCGGGAAATAGCCGCCCTTGACCCCCGGCCGGTGGCCGCGGTTGCCGTCGGCGAGCTCGCTGCCGGAGTTCCACGCGCCCTGCACCGAATTGATCGCGTAGGAGGCCGAGTGCATCTCGGCGGCCCACTTGACGTCGTCGAAGATGAAAAACTCGTTCTCCGGACCGAACAGCGCCGAGTCGGCGATGCCGGTGCTCTTGAGGTAGGCCTCGGCGCGCTTGCCGAGCGAGCGCGGGTCGCGCTCGTAGCCCTGCATCGTGGCGGGCTCGATGATGTCGCAGCGGAGGTTGACCGTCGTCTCCTCGAAGAACGGATCGAGGATCGCGGTCGACGGATCCGGCATCAGGATCATGTCCGACTCGTTGATGCCCTTCCAACCGGCGATCGAGGAGCCGTCGAACATCTTGCCGTCGACGAAGAACTCCTCGGTCACGTAGCGCGATGGGATCGTGACGTGCTGCTCCTTGCCGCGCGTATCCGTGAACCTCAGGTCGGCGTACTTGACCTCGCGGTCTTTGATCAGCTTCACCACAGCGGCGGGAGTCGTCATCGCAAACCTCCAAGTAGCGGGCATGGGCAGGGAATCGAGGCCCACTGGAGTGCAGGATCCGTGCCGATGCACCCGAATGGAGCAAAATCAGCGGGTTAGGCGGAGCCCGTACCAGATTTTAAGCGGATTGTGCGCTATTTTAGTGCAGGTGACGATTGTCCTGCACCGATATGGGGCGTCGGCCAGCCCGCCTGGCACAGGTCGAGTGTCGCAGCTCAGCCGTGCGGCAGGGCCGGAAACTGGCCGCGGAGCCGCTTCTTGTCGAGCTTGCCGGTTGCCCCGAGCGGCATCTCGGCCACGAACACGACGTCGTCCGGCATCCACCACTTGGCGATCTTGCCGTCGAGGTAGGTCAGGAACTCGTCGCGGGTCGCGCTCTGGCCGGGCTTGAGCTTCACGACCAAGAGCGGCCGCTCGCGCCATTTCGGATGCGGCACGGCAATTACGGCGGCCATCAGCGCCTTCGGATGGCCGGCGGCGATGTTCTCGACCTCGACAGAGCTGATCCACTCGCCGCCCGACTTGATCAGGTCCTTGGCGCGGTCGGTGATCTGCAGGTAGCCGAGCGCATCGATCGAGCCGATGTCGCCGGTGTCGAAATAGCCCTCGGCGTCGAGCGCGTCGTGGTCCTCACGGAAGTAGCGAGCGAGGATCGCGGGGCCCGCGACCTTGAGGTAGCCGGTGCGTGCACCGTCGTGAGGCAGCCGCGCGCCGTCGTCGCCGGTGATCTTCATGTCGACGCCGAACGGCACGCGACCCTGCTTGAGGTTGTAGGCCAGCTGTGCCTCGGGGTCGAGCGCGGCGACCGCCGCGTCCGGCCGGCCCGACACCGTGCCGATCGGCGACATCTCCGTCATGCCCCAGCCGTGCAGCACCTCGACGCCGTGGTCGTCGCGGAACGCGCGCACCACGGCCTCCGGGCAGGCGCTGCCGCCGATCAGCACGCGCTTGAGCGACGACAGCCGCAGGCGCTGGGCCTTCAGGTAATCGAGCACCAGCTGCCAGACGGTCGGCACGCCGCCGGAGAACGTGACCTGCTCCTGCTCGAGGAGCTCGTACAACGACACCGGATCGAGCTTCGGACCCGGCAGCACGAGCTTGGCACCGGACGCCGCCGCGGCGAACGGCAGGCCCCAGGCGTTGGCATGGAACATCGGCACGATCATCAGCAGCGTGTCGCGCGCCGACAGCGGCAGCGCATCCTGCTGGGCGACGATCAGCGTGTGCAGCACCTGCGAGCGGTGCGTGTACAGCACCCCCTTGGGGTGACCGGTCGTGCCGGAGGTGTAGCACAGCGCCGCGGCCGTGCGCTCATCGAAGCCGCCCCAGCGGGCATCGGCCGGCTGGTTCGCGATCAGGCTCTCCAAGTCGCCCGCGTCGCCGGCCGGCAGTGCCGCGCGGTCGCACAGGTAGACGACACGCTCGAGCGTCGGACACTGCGGCCGGAGCCGCTCGACGAGCGGCGCGAACTGCGGGTCGACCAGCAGCCAGCGGTCCTTGGCGTGGTTGATGATGTAGACGAGCTGCTCGTCGAACAGCCGCGGGTTCAGCGTATGGCAGACCGCGCCGATACCCATCGTGCCGAACCACGCCTCGAGGTGGCGGCTGGTGTTCATCGACAGCGTCGCGATGCGTGTGCCACGGCCGACGCCGGCGGCGAGTAGCGCCGCCGAGACCTGGCGCGCGCGGCGCTCGATGTCCCGGTACGTCGTGCGGCTGACAGTGCCGTCCGCCGCCCGCGTCACCACCTCGCGCGTCGCGTGCCAGCGCGCCGCGTGCACGATGAAGCGGTCGACCGTCATCTCCCAGTGCTGCATCAGGTCGCCGACGTCTGTCGCGTCGTTCACGCTCATCCACATGCCCCCCGGCGCGGAACCCGGTACCGTGCGCCCGGACTAACGATACCGGATCGGGGCAGCCCCCGTGCTCCGCTATAATCGCCGCTTTCGCGCTGCCGGGCTGCCGGCGACAGTCGCTCGAGGCAACCGATGGCCCGCCCAGGGACCCGCCCCCGTACCTTCCAGGACCTGATCCTCGCGTTGCAGCGCTACTGGGCGGAGCAGGGCTGTGTGCTCGTGCAGCCCTACGACATGGAGGTCGGTGCCGGCACGTTCCATACCGCCACCTTCCTGCGTGCCGTGGGCCCCGAACCGTGGAGCGCCGCCTACGTGCAGCCGTCGCGGCGGCCGACCGACGGCCGCTACGGCGAGAACCCGTTCCGCCTGCAGCACTACTACCAGTTCCAGGTCGTCATCAAGCCCTCGCCGCCCAACTTCATCGACCTGTACCTGGGCTCGCTCGCGGCGCTCGGCTTCGATGCGCTGACGCACGACATCCGCCTCGTCGAGGACAACTGGGAATCGCCGACGCTCGGCGCCTGGGGCCTCGGCTGGGAGATCTGGCTGAACGGCATGGAGATCTCGCAGTTCACCTATTTCCAGCAGGTCGGCGGCCTCGACTGCCGGCCGGTGATGGGTGAGATCACCTACGGCCTCGAGCGCCTGGCGATGTACCTGCAGGGCGTCGAGAGCGTGTTCGACCTGACCTGGGCGGACGGGCCGCTCGGCCGCGTCAGCTACGGCGACGTCTACCACCAGAACGAGGTCGAGCAGTCGAAGTACAACTTCGAGTACGCCGACGTCGAGGAGCTGTTCCGGCAGTTCGACGCGCACGAGCGCGAATGCCAGCGGATGCTCGCGGTGCCGCTCGCGCTGCCGGCCTACGAGCGCATGCTCAAGGCCTCGCACACCTTCAACCTGCTCGACTCGCGCCGCGCGATCTCGGTGACCGAGCGGCAGCGCTACATCCTCCGGGTGCGCACGCTGGCGCGCGGCGTGGCCGAGGCGTACTACCAGAGCCGCGAGGCGCTCGGCTTCCCGATGCTGCACACCGTCGTGCCGCGGGTCGACCCGCCGCTGCCGGAACACGCGGCGACCGACGACGGGAGGCTGGCGTGAGCGTGCGCGACCTCTTGGTCGAGATCGGCACCGAAGAGCTGCCGCCGAAGTCGCTGCCGGCGCTGTCCCAGGCCTTCGGCGACGGCATCGTCGCCGGTCTCGCCGCCGCCGGCATCGCCCACGGCCGGATGCAGCTCTACGCCGCGCCACGCCGCCTCGCGGTGCTGCTGCGCCGGGTCGCCGAGCGCCAGCCCGACCAGGACGTGCGGCGCCGCGGGCCGCCGGTAAGCGCCGCATTCGGCGCCGACGGCCAGCCGACCCGCGCGGCGATCGCCTTCGCCGAGTCCTGCGGAACGACGGTCGGGGCGCTCGACCGCGTCACCGAGCCGAAGGGTGAGTTCCTGCACTACACCGGGGTCAAGCACGGCGCGGCAACCATGACGCTGCTCGCGGGCATCATCAGCGTCTCGCTCGACAAGCTGCCGATCGCCAAGCGCATGCGCTGGGGCAGCGGTACGACCGAGTTCGTCCGTCCGGTGCACTGGGTCGTGCTCCTGTACGGCGGCGAGGTCGTGCCGGCGCGGATCCTCGGACTCGTCGCCGGCAACCGCACCCGCGGCCACCGCTTCATGGCGCCGCGCGAGATCGTGCTGCGGACGCCCGCCAGCTACGCCGCGCGGCTCGAGAAGGCCGGCCGGGTGATCGCCGACTTCGCGGTGCGGCGCGAGCGCATCAGGAGCGGCGTCATCGCGCTCGCTGCCGAGTACGGCGCCGAGGCGATCGTGACCGACGCACTGCTCGACGAGGTCACCGCGCTGGTCGAGTGGCCGGCGCCGATCGCCGGCCGCTTCGACGAGCGCTTTCTCGCGCTGCCGCCCGAGGTGCTGATCGCGACGCTGCAGGACCACCAGCGCTACTTCCCGGTGCGCGAGCCCGGCGGGCGGCTGGCCGCCCGCTTCATCACGGTCGCGAACATCGAAAGCCGCGCGCCCGAGGAGGTCCGCGCCGGCAACGAGCGCGTCGTGCGACCGCGGCTCGCGGACGCGGCGTTCTTCTGGGACCAGGACCGCAAGACGCCGCTCGCGGCGCGCCGCGCGGCGCTCGCGCGCGTGACCTTCCAGGCGCAGCTCGGCTCCTACTACGCGAAGAGCGAGCGCGTGAAGCGGCTCGCGCTCGCGCTCGCGCCGCTGGTCGGCGCCGACGCGGCGCAGTGCGCGCGCGCCGCGGAGCTCGCCAAGTGCGATCTGCTGACCGGGCTGGTCGGCGAGTTCCCCGAGCTGCAGGGCACGATGGGCGCCTACTACGCGCGCCACGACGGTGAGCCGGCGGACGTCGCTGCGGCGATGGCCGAGCAGTACCTGCCGCGGTTCGCCGGCGACGCGCTGCCGGCGACCGGCGTCGGCACGGCGCTCGCGCTCGCCGACAAGCTCGATACGATCGTCGCGATCTTCGCCTGCGGCCAGAAGCCCTCGGGCACGAAGGACCCGTTCGCGCTCCGGCGCCTGGCGCTCGGCGTGCTCAGGATCGTGCTCGAGCGGCGCCTCGAGATCGACGTGGTGTCGCTGGTGGCGACTGCGCTGGAGCTCGCGCGTGCCGACATCGCCGCCGCCGCGGCGGAGCGCGCCGAGGCCGGCAAGGCGCCCGCCGCCGCCGCCACCGGCGCGGTGGCCGCGGAGGTCTACGACTACGTGTTCGAACGGCTGCGCGCCCATTACCTCGAGGGCGGCGCCGGCATCACCACCGAGATGTTTGACGCGGTGCTCGACCGCCGGCCGCGCTCGCCGCTCGACTTCGACGCGCGGCTGCGTGCGCTCGGCGCGTTCCTGCAGCTGCCGGATGCCGCGGCGCTCACCGGCGCCAACAAGCGCATCGCAAACATCCTGCGCAAGGCCGGCGGCGCGGGCCCGACCGGCGTGAGCGCGGCGCTGCTCGAGCTCGCCGAGGAACGGACGCTGGCCGGCGAGCTCGCCGCGGTGACGCCGCCCGTGGAGGCGCTGCTCGCGGGACGCGACTACACCGGCGCACTCATGCGGCTCGCGCGGCTGCGGCCCGCGGTTGACGCGTTCTTCGACAAGGTCATGGTGATGGCCGACGATGCGGCCGTGCGCGCCAACCGGCTGCAGCTACTCGCCGGCGTGCAGCGACTGTTCCTCGAGGTCGCGGACCTGTCGCGCCTGCCGGGCTGAGCGCCGGTCCCGGCGCCGCGGCTAGTCCTGCTTGGCGGCCGCCTTCGCCGCCGCCCGCGCCGCGGCCCGGTCGGCCTGCAGCTGCTTGAGGTTGATCGGCCGGATCTCGGTGATCGGGCAGCGCTCGCGCCGGTCGGGGAACAGCGACTCGAAGCGGCTGATCGTGTGCAAGGTCGAGCTGACGGCGAGGCGGTTGGTGAAGTCGAGGTCCACGCACGGCTCCATGACCGTGAGCAGGTAGGCCTGCGTGACGTCGACGAAGATCACGACGCGTTGCTGGCCGACCAGCTGCCAGCCGTCGAACGTGAAGAAGTGGAACTCGTCGACCGGCGGGCCCGCGTAGCGCAGGTACTCGGCGAGCGGCCGGCCGCCGCCATAGCGCTCGGTCCCGCACCCGGCGAGCAGCGCCAGCAACGCGACGGCGATACCTGCGGCTTTCATGACGGCGCTCCGGCGGCGAGTGGCACGGCGGGGCATACAACGCCGGGGCCCGGCGCGCGTTGACGCGGATTACCGTAGACTCGGCGCTCCATGCAGTGGCTCCTGTCGCTGGCCTTCACGGCATTCATGTTCGCCTCGACGGTGCTGTACGCGCTCGCCGTCATCGCGACCTGCTGGCTCCCGTATAGGCGCCGCTACGAGGTGGTGGTGCGCAGCTGGGCGCGGGTGCAGCTCGGCGCGGTGAAGCTGCTGTGCGGACTCGACTACGTCGTCGAAGGGCGCGAGAACATCCCGCCCGGCAGCCACATCTCGATGTGGCGCCACTCCTCGACCTGGGAAACCATCGCCCAGATTCTGATCTTCCCGCCGCAGGCCTGGGTGCTGAAACGGGAGATCCTGTGGATCCCGGCGGTCGGTTGGGCGACGTGGCTGATGCACCCGATCGCGATCGACCGCTCGGCGCGTGGCGCGGCGGTCAACCAGGTCGTCACGCAGGGCCAGCAACGGCTCGCCGCGGGCATGTGGATCCTCATCTACCCGGAAGGCACGCGCGTCGCGGTCGGCGAGCGGCGGCGCTACGGCATCAGCGGCGCGCTGCTCGGCGCCGCGGCCGGCTGCAAGATAGTGCCGGTCGCGCACAACGCGGGCCGCTACTGGGCCCGCCGCGGCCTGCTGAAGCGGCGCGGCACGATCCGCGTCGTGATCGGCCCGCCGATCGACTGCGCCGGCCGCGAGGCGCGCGACATCATCGAGCAGGCGCGCGGCTGGATCGACGCCAAGACCGCCGAGCTCGGCGGCTGAGCGCGACGGCCGCCGGCGCCGTTCAGTGCAGCTTGATCTGCGGCTCGGTGCGGCGCGTGATCAGCCGCGCCAGCGTGTCGAGGCACACCTTGGTAAAGCCGTGCAGCGCGTACTCGTGCATCTTGTACAGCGACACGTACATGAGCCGCGCGAAGTAGCCCTCGATCGTGAGGCTGCCGCGGGTGATCGAGTCCATGAGGCTGCCGACGGTCGTGTAGCGGCCGAGCGAGACCAGCGAGCCGAAGTCGCGGTAGCGCCACGCCGGCAGCTCCCCGCCCGCGAGCAGCCGCGGCAGGGCCCGCGCCAGATGGCTCGCCTGCTGGTGCGCCGCCTGGGCGCGCGGCGGCACGGCGCTGTCCTTCCCCGGCCAGGCACACGCGGCGCAGTCGCCGAGCGCGAAGATCGCCGGGTCGCGCGTCGTCTGCAGTGTCGGCGCGACGACCAGCTGGTTGAGCCGGTTGCTCTGCAGCCCGTCGAGGTCGCGCAGGAACTCCGGCGCCTTGACGCCGGCGGCCCAGACGACGAGCGCCGCCGGCACGACGCGGCCGCTCGCAGTCGTGACGCCGGTCGCGCCGACCGCGACGACGCGCTCGCCGGTGAGCACCGCGACGTTGAGGCGCGCCAGGAGCCGGAGCGTCGCCGCTGCCAGCCGCTCGGGCAGCGCCGGCAGGATGCGCGGCGCCGCCTCGATGATCGTGATCCGCAGGTCGCGCTCCGGGTCGATCCGGTCGAGCCCGTAGGCGACGAGCTCGCGGACGACCTTGTGCAGCTCGGCGGAGAGCTCGATGCCGGTGGCGCCGGCGCCGATAATCACGATGCCGAGCGCGCCGGGCGCGGGCGGCACCGGGTCGAGATCGGCCTTGAGGCAGGTGTTGAGCAGCCGCGCGTGGAAGCGGGCCGCCTGCTCGGCGGAGTCGAGCGAGATCGCGTACTGGGCGGCGCCCGGCGTGCCGAAGTCGTTGGTCTGGCTGCCGATCGCGATGACCAGCGTGTCGTAGGGCACGGCGCGCGCCGGCACGACCTCGGCGCCGTCGGCGTCGCGCATCGGCGCGAGCAGCACGCGGCGCGCCGCCCGGTCCAGGCCGATCATCTCGCCCTGCTGGTAGCGGAAGCCGTGCCAGTGGGCCTGCGCGAAATAGTTGAGTTCGTGGTCGCCCGGATCCATCGTGCCGGCGGCGACCTTGTGCAGCAGCGGCTTCCAGACGTGGGTGCGGCTGCGGTCGATCAGCGTCACCGCAGCCCGCCGCCGCCGGCCGAGCCGCTCGCCGAGGCGCGTCGCGAGTTCGAGCCCGCCGGCGCCACCGCCGACGATGACGATCCGCGGCAGGCTGCCGGCCGCAACGCTCACGGCGTCGCCCGTGCCCTCACCGCGCACGCGTCGTCGCGGCGGTCTGGCCGAACAGGATCTTCTTCGCCTCGTCGGTCATCGTCGCCGGCCGCTTGAAGCCCTCGGCGCGCGCGTAGGCGCGCACGGTCGCCGGCCGTGTCGCGACGGCCTCGAACCAGCGCTTGAGGTCCGGGAAGTCGTCGAGGTTCTGCTGCTGCACCTGCCACGGCACGATCCACGGGTAGATCGCCATGTCGGCGATCGAGTAGTCCTCGCCGGCGACGAACGGCCGGCCGGCGAGGCGCCGGTCGAGGACGCCGTACAGGCGGTTGGTCTCCTTCGTGTAGCGCTCGATCGCGTACGGAATCGGCTCTGGCGCGTAGCGGTTGAAGTGATGGTTCTGGCCGGCCATCGGCCCGAGGCCGCCGACCTGCCAGAACAGCCATTCGAGCACCGACTTGCGGGCGCGGGCCGCGATCGGCAGGAGGCGGCCGGTCTTCTCGCCGAGGTAGACGAGAATCGCGCCGGACTCGAACACCGGGATCGGCGCACCGCCATCGGCCGGCGCGTGATCGATGATCGCCGGCATGCGGTTGTTCGGCGAGATGGCGAGGAAGTCGGGCTTGAACTGCTCGCCGGCGCCGATGTCGACCGGCGTCACCCGGTAGGCGGTACCGGTCTCCTCGAGGAACATCGTGATCTTGTGGCCGTTCGGCGTCGGCCAGTAGAAGAGCTCAATCATGCGCGATCTCCACAGCGACCGGGTCGGCCCGCCGCATTATTGCACCGGCCGGCGCGACCGGTGGGCCGGCGCGCCACGCGGCTCGGCGGAAGCGGCCGCGCGCGGCGCGCGTCGAGCACCGCCGCGCGTGCCGCCTCGAGCCTCCACCCGGTACCGCTCGCCGGCGCACGGCCGCCGACGTTGAGCTGCTCACGCCGTTGCATGCGCTCGGGCCGGGACGTGCCGAGTGGTGATCATACGGTCAGGACGACGAGCCGCTCGGCACGGCCCCCGAGGACTCAGGAGTCCCCTGCTGCAGCAGCAGCTGCGAGCTTCACGGGCCTTTGAGCAGGCGCACCGCCGCCGCGATATCCGCGCTCAAGCGTTCTACGGCCCTGCTGTGGGCGGCTGCCAGGGCGCGATAATCGCCTCCGGTCACGTCCTCGCGCGCAATCGTGCGCCCCGCATGCAGGACACCGTCGGCGCTGCGTCGCACCACCCATTCCGCTTCGAGCGTCGCGCTCTGCCCGAGCACCGATTCGAATCGCTCGACGTCAATCGAGGCGCGGTATTCGGGCTTCGGCCCGGCGGTGTTCGTCGAAAGGCTCACGCGGTCTGCGCCGAGTAGCACCGTGAGGTTGGCGGCCACCGCTCGCGCGATCTCGTCCTGCAACGGGGCCGCCCAGCGGTTGTAGTCGTCAGGACGCAGCTCGTTCTGGTCGACGCTGACCATGATCCGCGCGCTGTCGACAACCGCGGGGATCGTCACTGGCCCGACCGCCACCGATACCGGCAGCGGCGTCTGAGTCTGTGCGCCGGTGGCGCTCAGCGTGTAGTAGCGCGACGGGGGCGACGCACAACCGCTCGCCGTCAACCACAGCACGCACAGTGCAACCATCGTCCGCCGATGCCGCATCATTGCTGCCCTCCAGCCTTCCCGCGAATCAGCGCCTCCGGATGCCGCTCCAGGTAATCCGTGAGTTCGCGCAGAGACCCTGCGGCGCGGGCAGCTTCCTGAAGCGCGTCGCGCAACGCCTGCTGCCCCGGCGCGTCGGGGCCGACCAGCGTGGCATTGGCGTTGTCAAGCAGCCGGTGCATGTCCTCGAGCGCCTTTTGGAGCTGCGGCAGGGTATCCGCGTCGACGTGCTGGGCCACTGCATCGGCATCGCGAAGCGTCTGGCCGAGCGTCTTCAGCGCTACCGCCGCGTGATCGCCGATCGCCGCGAGCGGCATGTGGTCAATCTTGTCGAGAATGCTCGCGAGTTTCGCCTCCAGGTCCGCCAGCTGGCCCGGAGCGACGGGCAGTTCCAGCGGATCCCGGGCCCAGTCAATGTGCGGCCGCGGCGACTTTGGCAGGAATTCGAAGGCGATGTAGCGCTGGCCCGTCAACAGGCTGCCGGTCTTGAGCTGGGCCCGCAAGCCGCGCTCGTCGACCAAGCGCCGGAGCAGCCGAAGGTGCTTCTGCGGGTCCCGCTCAGTGTTCGACCTGACCGCGGATTGCTGCTCGGAACTGAATCGCGCAATCGTACGCTCCGGGTAGAACGAGATCAGCACGCGTGGATGCACCGCGAGCGTCTTGGGGTCGAAGGACAGCCCGACCTCGGTGACCTCACCGACCGTCAGCCCCATCAACGTAACCGGAGCGCCTACGGAAAGGCCACGTACCGACTCGTCGAACATTAGCGCGTAGCGCCTCGCGAACGCTTCCGGCTGCTTCATCGCGACCGTACGGTCGCGGTAAAGCGTGAATTCCGTTGCTTCCGCTGCCGCATCCTTCACGCTCGCAAACTCGGGCGTGTCAAAGGAGAGGCCTCCGGCGAGCAGCGCCAGCAAGGAGGCCGTGCGGACGTCGAGACCGTTCTCGCCGATCGACAGGTCGACGCCGCTCGCATTCCAGAACCGCGTGTCCGGATGGACGTTGGCGTCGTAGGGCGCCGAGACAAAGACGCCGATCTCGACGGACTTGCCGTCCTGCGCCAGGCGGTAGGACTCGACCTCGCCGACCGGCAGTCGGCGATAGTAGATCGGTGCGCCGATGCCAAGCGATCCGAGATCCGGCGCGCGGAGCACGAATCGCGTCCCCTTCTGCCCGACGATGCGCGGCGGGACGTCGAGACCGACGAAGTCCCGCCGGCTGCGGGCGGAGCTGCCGGCTTGCACGCCGATGTAATTGCCCGACAGAAGCGTGCCGATCCCCGAGACGCCGGTGAGGCCGATGTGCGGTGCGACCACCCAGAACTGCGTGTCATCGACCATCAGGCCGGCCGCGCTTCTGACGATCTTGGCGGTGACGCGGACCTTCGAGTAGCCGTCGACCAGCTGCACCGCCGAGACCTGGCCGATGTTCACGTCCTTGTACTTGAGGAGAGTCTTGCCGGCCTCGATGCCGTTGCCGGCCGAAAACACGATCGTGATCGTCGGACCCTCGGTCGATATCCTCTGGATGGCGATGCCGAGCGCTACGACTGCCGCCAGAATCGGGATGATCCAGACGACCGACAGCCGGCCGCGTTTCGTGCGCACAACGGTCGCCTCTGGCAGCTCTTCAAGGTGCGGTTTATGCGGCATGGCGCTCCACTGCTCCGTCCGCGGCATCCCAAATCAGCCGCGGGTCGAAATATTCAGCCGCCAGCATCGTCAAGACGACGACCGCCGCGAAGAAAAGGATGCCCGGCCCGGGGGCGACCGATACCATCGGCTGCAACTGAACAAGCGCGACCGTGTAGGCATCGACGAACACGTCCAGCATCGACCACCGCCCGATGAATTCCACGACATGGTACAGACGGGCCTGGTCATGGCCACCACGGACAGTTCCCCGCTGCACCACGAGTATCAGGTAGGCGAGCGTCACGAGCTTGCCGAGCGGGATCATGACGCTCGCCACCAGCACGATCAAGGCGAGCGGCCAGGACCCGGAGTTATAGAGCAGCATCACGCCGCCGATGATCGTGTCATCCTCCGACGACCCGAGCGTCGTTGTGGTCAGCACGGGCAGCGCGTTAGCCGGCACGTAGCAAATTGCCGCAGCGATCACCAAGGCGGACGCGATCTGAAGCGAATGCCGCCGCCGAAACTGCAATCGCTCTCCACAGCGCGCGCAAAAGCCCGGATCGGCCTCGCTCGCAGGCCGGCAGACGAGCTCGCACGCCGTGCAGGCGACGAGGCCCGCGCTGGCGGCACTTGGCGAGGTTCGTATCATGCGTGCGCGTCAGTGGCGTCGGCCGGGGATGTGGCGGAGCGCGCCGCTCCGGCCCACTCGATCCGACTCCAGACGTCTCTGGAGGCGAAGCTCGCCATGATGGCCGGAAACAGAATCGTCAGCGCGCCGACCGAGAAGATGCCGATGCCGGCGTCCACTCGGGCCAACTCCGCAATCTTCACGAGTGCCACCAGGATCCCGAGCATCATGATTTCCTGCAGCGACCAGACGTGCAGGTAGCGCATCCAGCGCAGCACCTCACCGACCCAGAGCGGAACCGAGGGCCGTCGGGCGGCGAGCAGGACCAGCAGCATGCCGCTGATGAATCCCGTCGGCGCGAGAACGGCGCAGAACGCGACGACGACGGCAGCGGCCTGCTCGCCCTGACGCCACATCTCGAGGACACCGCCGACAATAGTCGTGCTGACCGTCCGGCCGCCTGCGGAGAGATCCATCAGCGGCGAGACGTTGGCAACAATCAGGATAATGGCGGCCGCGATTGACAGCGCCAGGCAACGATCTGCGCCGGCGACCGGCTGTCGGGCGAGGGTGTGGCCGCATCGCGCGCAGTTCACATGGTCACCGGGGCGCATGACGGGCAGGCGCTGCAGCAGATCACAGCGCGGGCAGGCCACCAGCGATGGCGTCACGGCAACCACGCGCCGTGCTCGTTCGCGACGTGGGCCGAGAAGCGCGCGGATGGCCCGGCCGACGGCGCCCGCCCGGCACGCTGCCGTCGGGTCGCACGCGGGACCCGCGGCAGTCGGCGCGCCATGACGCCCCGGCGGACCTCAGATCCGATTGCGGCTCTCAGGTGCCCTCTCCCCGACAACGGTATGCCAGAAGCTGTGCTCCGCAAGCGCCGCCGTGCCAACCTCGAACAGCACGTGGCGGCGGTCGACGTCGGAGCCGGAAGCGGCGAGGCGCCGGGCCGCGCTTTCGAGCAGATCCGCCATGCCTTCGTATTGACGGGCTATTCCCAGTTCGGCTGGAAGATCGACGACCGCAGTGGCCGTGCTCGACACGAGCGGCAGGAAGCCCATGAATGCGAGCAGAACCGGTGCCGCCTGCCCCGCCCACCCGGCGGGCAGAATCGCGAGCGCAGCGGCAGTCGCGATTCCGCACAGCATCGTCACCCGCGCGATCCGGGACAGCCACGTCGCCAGCCGCCGCCGGCGCCGGGCAGCGCGTCGGTAGTAGGGGATCTGCGCGCTCGGGTCGTCACTGGTCGCCGAGCCGAGCCAGTGCCGGGCGGCGAAATCGCAGCCGTCGAACCGGGGCGGAAGGTGCAGCCGGCCCATCCATCCGGCCAGCGCCGACAGCGCGGTTGCGACCCACATCAATGACGGGTCCTGCCGGCTCACGAGCCGGACGGTGACAGTGTGAATCCCGGGATCGCTATGCAGTCCGGCGAGCCGCCAGAACAGCACCACACGCAGTCCTTCCGTCAGGCAGCGATAGTCCAGATACCGACGGTGCAGGGCCTGTCGGTGCATGACGGTCTGCAGCGTCAGCGCCGCCGCAAGCAACACCAGATAGACCCACAGCAGCCAGCGAGAACCGCTGGTCTTGATGATCACGACAAAGGCTATCGCAGCCAGGAAGCCTATGACCTGAAGCACGGTCCTGCGCCGGTGCGCCGCGCGTTGCGCATCCGCGGCGAGCACTCGGGCGGCCGAAAGCACTGCGACCGCGTCCGCGAACAGCGGGTCCGCGATGGCCTCAAAGGGCGGCGCGACGCCCGCGTCCGTAACGCGCCGGCCGGCCGCCAGGACCGCTGCGTTGAATTCGTCCGCCTGTGCCCACCCGCAGGCGACAATCGCCTCCCGCGCGGACAACGCCGGGCGTCCCGTCACCGGGACCGGTGTCTGCCGCGCTGGCCCGTCGTCCCGCCCAAGCTCGGTGGCCCGCCCGGACTCCCGTCGACGGACCTTGAGGTGGCACAGAGCGCCGACCCCCGGGCCGATCCAACTCGCCGCTCGCGTTCTGACGATGTCGGCAGTGCTGCCCGGCCTGTCGGAGTCCACTCCGTCCCACAATGCAACGAGAATGGTCGAATGGCGAGCAATGTAGTAGCCGGCGCGCAAGAGACCGCGATCGGCGCTATCGCTGCCATCCCCGGCATCCGGCAGGCCCAGGATCGTGCTCGCCGCGTACAACCGGTCGAACTCGGCGCGCGCGGCTTCCGCGTCGAACGTGTTCCGGTAGGCACCGTGCTCGAGCGGCATGACGCACGCTGACTCGCACCCGGTCTCGATTGCGATCGCAGCGAACAGCTGGTCGGCGCCCTCGGCCAGCTTGGAGAGGACCACGATCGGCGTCGAAGGCAACGCGGCTCGCAGCCCGTCGACAAACTGGCGGAGGTCCTGTTGGATCGACGGCACGTCCTGCGGGTGCAGATCGCGGTGGCCGGTTACCCCCACAATGAGCGGAATTCGGCCCTGCCAACGCGCCACCCGGTCTCCCCTCAGGCGCCGCATAGCGCCGCGACGCTCCCCGGCGATCAGAATATACGACTTCCCTTGCGATGAGTACGGGACACCGGCGGGCGTCCGTGCCAGGACGCGGGCTGCAAGGTTATGATCAGCTGCTCGACTGCCGACGGCGGAGTTGAGCATGGCGCTTTATGTTGTGGAGTGCCGTCTTGTTGCAGCACGACGTCGTGAGGAAGCGTGCGCCGATGGTGGCGCGAGTCGTCGTGCCGGAGCGGGGCTTCATCACGCCGAAGTGCGGGCCACAGGCAAGCATGCCTCTGGTGCGAATGGGGGCGTGGCTGTGCGAGCGGTGCGCGGGGACGGATCCAATGCCGTCGCCGCGTGCGAGTCCCGGGGTCGAAATGCGTTCACGGCCGTCTGGCCGGGCGACCCCCCTCCGCTCCCCGTCATTACTGGGACGAGGTCACTGCGCGTCGATGCGTCGAGCGCGCGGACGGAGCCAGAGCGGCGCGCGGCGGCTTGGGCGGCGCAGTTGTACGGAAAACGGGGCCGGCAGGCGCACCGGGACGCGCTAGGCTTCGTTCACGGCTCCACGGGCGGCGGCGACGAGGACCAGATGCACGGACGCCATCAGCAGCCTCGCGGGATTCAAAGCTTGCGCTTCGTTCGTCTGGCGGCGCGCCCGACCGGGGACGAAGGCGCCTTGTCCGGCGCCGGGCGCTCGGCCGGCGACCCAGTCCGCAAGCGGTGGCGAGCTCCGGCGGTTGCCGGTGCAGCCAGCGTGGCACGCTGCGGCAGCGCAATACTTCGGCCATCACTGCTGTGACGCGCGACAACGATCTTGCAGCACGACTGTCGGCGGCCGGACCCAAGCGGCTGCTCGCGCTCGACGGCGGCGGCATTCGCGGCATCGTGACCCTCGGGTACCTGCAGGCAATCGAGCGGCTGCTGCGCGAGCGGTATCGGCAGCCCGACTATCGGTTGGCCGACTACTTCGACCTGATCGGCGGCACGAGCACGGGGTCGCTGATCGCCACCCTGTTGTCGCTTGGCTGGAGCGTCGCCGACGTCACCGCGACGTACACCGAACTTGCCGAGGACGTGTTCAAACCCAATCACTACTGGGGCCTTGGCCCGATCGGCCGCGCACTCGCTAGCCGATTTGACGCCGGCCCGCTCGAAGTTATCCTGCGCCGGATTGTCGGCGACGCGACCCTCGACAGCCCCCGCCTGCGCACCGGCCTGATGATCGTCACCAAACGGGTCGACACGGCGTCGGTCTGGCCGATCGTCAACCTGCCGTCGCACCTGTACTTCGACGATCGGGTCGACGCGGCCGGTCGCGTGGCCGCGGGCAACCGGCATTTCAAGCTCTGGGAGCTCCTCCGGGCATCGACGGCGGCACCGACTTACTTTCGGCCGAAGCGCATCAGCGACATCCGCGTCCTGCAACCCGCTGTATTCGTCGACGGCGCAATCAGCGCGCACAACAATCCCGCATTCCAGCTGCTGATGGCGGCGACCCTGGACGGCTTCGGACTGAACTGGCCACTCGGTCCCGAGCAGCTGCTGCTCTGCTCGGTCGGCACCGGCACGTACAAGAAGACAGCACCAATCGACTCCATTGAGAAATTTTCGAACCTTGACTGGGCGCAGCTGCTCGTGCCGCAGCTGGTCGGGGATTCGATGGAGCTGATCGAAACGCTCCTGCAGTGGCTGTCGGCGAGTCCGACGGCCCGCGCGATCGATCGCACGATCGGCACCGTGACGCCGAAACTGGGCGGCCCGCAGGGTCTGATGCACTATCTGCGGTACAACCTCGAGCTTGAGGCTGCGGCGCTTGCAGAGATCGGTGTCGACTTTCAAACGCAGCAGATCGTCGGCATGCAGGACATCAGCAACGTCAACGCCGTGCCCCACCTGCTGGAAGTCGGCTCGAAGGTCGGGCATTGTGTCAGCCAAATGCATTTTCCCGCGGTGTTCGATCCGGAGGGCGGGCGATGACGGACCTGTTGCAGAAGCCTGCGCCGAACGTGCCGGCGCGGCAGATGGCCCGCTTGGGGTGGTGGCACAGACTGATCCACGGGCTGCTGCTCGCCGGGCACCCGGACCATCCGCCGCCGCCGCCGATCAGCGAGGCGCCGCCGCCAATCCAGATGCTGACGTCGCTGCTCGAAGACCATCGCAGCCAGTTCGCCGCCGCCGCGCGATCGCTCAGCTCGGACTACAAGGGCGGCTACTGGATGATGTACCTGCTGGCGCCGATCGCCGTCATGACCGCGGCCGCGGCAAGCGTGTTCGGACACTTTGGTCCGCTGCTGTCGGGCATCGAGCTGTTCGTGGTGCTCATGATCCTCGGTCTGTACATCGCCATGCGCCAAGGCCAGTGGCAGGAGGGTTGGATCCGGGCTCGCCGCACGGCCGAGCACCTGCGCTACCTGCCGCTCATTGCGCCGTTCGTGGCCGACCCGAGGGCCAATTGGTACGAGCAGTTCGCTGCGCGCCGCGGCAGCCGCCTGACTGTCGATCCCGAGCTCACGCGCGTCTGCGCCTGGCTAGGCGGCGGCGGCGCAGTCGGCAAGCTGCGGCTCGACGACCCGCAGTTTGTTGCCGGCTACGTCAAGTATGTGGACGATACGCTGGCGCAGCAGATTCAGTACCACGCCGGAAAGGCGGCCATGGAGCACGCACTCGCGCGCCGGATCGGCGGCATGAGCGTGGGCTTTTTCGGCATCACGATTCTCTGTACGGCGCTGCTATTCCTCGAGGCCTTGACCGGCTGGTTCGGCTTTCAAGGACGCATTCTCTCGCATTACCTGCGGTTCCTGGCGACCGGTCTGCCGGCGCTCGGTGGCGGGCTGCGTGGTCTTCTCGCACAGGGCGAAAGCCATCGGGTCGCGGCAATTTCAGAGGGCATGTCGATCCGCCTGGCGCAACTTCGTGCCGAACTGAGGGCAATACCGGCCGGGACCAACCACGTTGACGATCTCGAGAATGTCGTCTGGAACGCGCTCCAGGAGCTGCTCTCGGAGGCCGACACCTGGATGCGCTTGCAGGAGTCGGCCGAGCTGAGCGTGGCCAGCTGACGATGCTCGACATGAATGACGCCGACCTGGACTCGGACCCGGTCGCATGCGTCGCCGTCAAGAAGCCTGTCCCGGTGCCCGTGCGCTTTGCATCGGCGCCCGGCACCGTGGCGACGCGCGAAGGGCCCGTCGACCACGAGGCCGGCGCGGCGATCTGTCGTGGCGTTGACGGCGAGGAGTGGCCCGTCCAGCGGGCGCGATTCGACACGCTGTATGAGCCGCTGCCTGGCACCGAGCAGGGCCGGGACGGGCTCTATCGGAAAAAGCCGGTCGCGGTGCGGGCGAAGCAGGTGACCGACGGCCCCTTCTTCGTAAACGTCGGCGTCCGGCGGCAACCGATTTCCGGTCAGACGGGTGACTGGCTTGTCCAGTACTCGCCGGACAAGCGGTCGATCATCAGCGACAAGGTCTTTCGGGCGAGCTACGAGCTGATGCCGCGCGGGCCCGGGACGCGGCGCTGATCGGTCCGCGGCGAGTCCCGCAGCGCCTACTTGGTTCCTGAGCTGGCATCGGGCGAGGCCGCCCCGGCCGGCTGCTCGGCGCCGATCGCCCGGTCGGCCGCGGGCCGGATGATGCCGTGGTGTTTGCCCGGCAGAGGGCTCAGGAGCTCGACGACCACCTTGCCGTTCCTGCTGTGCTCCGCCACGACCTTGAGCGCGACGAGCGTGGGAATCGCCAGCACCACGCCGGCGATGCCCCAGAACCAGCCGCCGAACCACAGGGCGAGAAATACCACGGTCGGGCTGAGCTTGAGTCGCCGGCCGATCAACAGCGGCTCGATGATCTGACCCTCGACGGTCACCAGCACGAGGAAGCTCGCGACGACGAGCGCGACGTGCGCCAGGCTGTCGAATGTCGCGAACGACACCGCGGTCAGGACGACGAGAGTCAGGGCCGAGCCCGCATACGGGATGAAATTCAGCACGGTCGCCATCGTGCCCCACAGCAACGGGTTGGGAAGCCCAAGCAGCATCGTCACCGCCGCGGTAGCGGCTCCCAGCCCGAGATTGATCATCGCGATCGTCGCGTAGTACCGCGACACCTCACTGCGCATGGCGTCGAGGATCGTCAGCACCTTGATCGACTTGCCTTCGCTGGTGAGCGTCGCGGCAACGCGCGCGGCCATGGGCGCGCCGCCGGCGAGCAGGAACACGGTCAGGATCGCGACGGTCACGACGTTGATCGCGATCGACGGCGCCTCGCCGAGCACGGAGCCCGAGGCGCTCATCGCGAATTCCTCGGCCGGACTCGCAGCGGCTGACGACGAGCGTGCGCCCGGGCCGGTTGTGACGAGCACGCGCTCCAGCACGTGGGCCGCCGGGCCGAGCTTGCGCTCGATGACGCCGATCGTCTGCGGAATTGCGGTCACCCAGGCACGCGCCGGAGCCCACACGACGTCGAGCGTGGCGCCGGCGATGCCGACGATGACGATGAGGATCAGAACGGCGCCCAGGCTGCGCGACACACCCAGCCGGTGCAGCGACTCGACCGGATTGGACAGCACCAGCGCGAACATCAGCGAGAAGGCGATCGGCACGAAGGCCGCGCGGGCCACGTACAGCAACAGCCCAACGCCGGCGACGAGCAGCAAAAGAGGTGCGGCAGAGCCGACGGCATCGACTCTCGACCGGTTGCCCGGACGGGCAGCCTCTGAATGGCCCGGTGGCATCAGTCAGGCTCGCAGCGGGGCCGAACGGCCGCGAAGCGGCCTCGGGGTTCGCACCGCGCACGTTCGTCCGCGGGCGACGGCGACCGGCCATTTGCCAGCGTCGCAGCCACGAGCGGCGGCGCGCTAACGCGAGGCCGTCACTGCGGGCTGGTCCTGCAATCCCTCGTGCAGTTCCCACCCCCGGTCACGCAGTTCTGTGCGCGCCCGGTCCGACGCGACGCCCGCGAGCCAGAGCTCACGCGTGCCCGCATCGGCCTGCGGCAACGCCTGTCGCAGCTGCGCCTCGCTTCTCGCGACGTCCGCGGTCCAGTAGACCGACTCAAAAGCGCCGCAGACGACGATGTGGCCGTCGCTGCGCCTCGCGGACGGCAGCCGCACGCCGGGAAGTATCGCCGCGAGGGGCTGCTTGCCGTGCGCGAGCACCAGCAGCCCGACGCTCTGCAGATAGACCTGGGCCTCGGCATCGGAGGTCAGGCCGAGCGCATGGCGAAAGAGCTCGCCGCGACCATCGACGCCGTTGAGCGCAGCCGCAGCTTTCAGCAGCAGTGCCTGGCGCGTCGGGCTCAGCACCAGCGAGTGCTGCAGGCGCTTGATCTCGTCTGGCTGGAGCCCGTAGCCCGCCAACGTCGCTTTGTTGCGCTTGCGCAAGGTGGCGGGCTCTTCCGTATAGACCGCGTCCATGACTTCGTTGACGTCGCCAATGCCGGGAATCGACGGAATCCCGACAAATCGCACGCTGAAGCCGGCAGCGGCATCGACTTCGGCATTGCGGTGGATCTCCTTGCGCAGGACGGAATTGTCCGTGTACGGGTCGACGCCAAGCTTCTGATACCAGTGGCGCTCGGCCGAGGTCAGACCGACGTAGTGGGCGGCGTACTGCGTCGCCGCGCTCTCGCTTTTTTTCGCCACGCTGCCGGGAGTGCCTGCGGAGTCCGTGCTGCTGCTGGCCTCGGCGGCCGCTTCCTTGCCCTCGTCCACGTAGCCGTGGAACAGGTGCGCAATCCCCTTCGGGATCCCGACGACCGTCTTGACCGGGTGGGTGACGACGCCGACGGCGGTTTTCACTTCCGTCTGGACACCGCGACCGACGCCGCCGGCCACGACCGCAACCGTCGACGTCTTGGCGAGCTCGGAGAGCGCCGCCACCTCATGGACCCGATTGGCCAGCGACACGCGTCCATAGGCGTCAAAGCGCCCGTACTTGCTGTCGACAACGTAGCGGTGCATCAGGCCGTCGCTTTGCACGGGATCGACGACGTGAAAGTCGGCGCCGGATGCCAGCGCGGCCGGCAACAGCTGCGCCGGCGCCTGATCCACGGGCGGCTCAAAGTCCGCGGCGGTGTCGGCCGCTGTCGCGAGACTGAGCGCGCAACCCAGCGCCACCAGAGCCGACACGCGTGCTGCGGCCTGCGCCGTCGCAACGCACCCGGACCGTACGATGTTGTTCATTCATGCTCCCTTCGGCGCGCGTCACGTCAGCGGCATCCGTCCGCAGCGCGCCTGCAGTTTTTATCTGTCGTGATTGCGAGGCCCGTGAATCTCCGCCACAGCGCGCTGCCGCCTTCGGTCATCGCGTGTCAACGTGAAACGGTCATGCCTCGCCGGGGCCTCGATCCGCATCCTCGCGATGCCGATCGGGCCCGCCCCCTATCCCCAACGCCTCCAGCGTACCTATTGTCGAGCTGCCATGAAAGCAAGACAGACGGTCAGACGGTTGAAATGCAAATGTCCGGGTAACGGCACCGGACGGGGGAACGGCCGCCCGTGCCTCGCGGGCCGCCGAATCGCTGGCCGACGGATAGCGGCGTGTCGTGGACTGAGCAGGACGCTGCTGAGCTCTTGTCGCGCCCAATATCAGCCGGGAGCGTCGCGCAATCTGATCGGCGGCGGCGCGAAAGCCGGGGCTCGGAGGCCTGCGTTCAGGGGCATTTCGTGTTGCAGTCCGGCCCTCCGGTCGCTACCGGATCCACAAACAGAGAGCGTATCGTCACGGCGGGCAATGCTCGCTGCGTCAAGGAGTTGGGCAAGAGCGGGCCCCGTCGGTAGACCGTCGGCTGCAGACCGGAGGAAGGCGTGACGCTGCCGGAGCAGCACGCGGCACGCTTGCGGCGGTGCATCACGGGCGTTCGTGCTGCACGCGCATCCTCTGGCCAAAAACCGGGAGTTCGATCCGTCGCTTGTGGCGCGGCCGTCCCGCCGTGCCATGCCGTTCGTTTCGTGCGGCAGCGGCGTGCGGCTGCGTGCCTTCGTGCGCGACGCGCTCTTTCACTGGGGGGGGCGCGGGGGACGTTACTGGTGTGCGACCAGATGACGCCCCAGGACGGTCGCTTCAGACGTCGAGGTTGGCGACGGCGAGCGCGTTTTTCTCGATGAACTCGCGCCGCGGCTCGACCTGGTCGCCCATCAGCGTCGTGAACAGGTCGTCGGCGGCGACCGCGTCCTCGATGCGGATCTGGATCAGGCGCCGCGTGGCCGGGTTGATCGTCGTGTCCCAGAGCTGCTCGGGGTTCATCTCGCCGAGGCCCTTGTAGCGCTGGATCGTCTGGCCCTTCTTGGCCTGCTCCATCAGCCAGGCCATCGCCTCCTTGAAGTTGGCGATGTCGAGGCGCTCCTCGCCCTTGGTCGCGAAGGCGCCGGGCCGCAGCAGGCCGTCGATCGCGCGCGTGAGCTCGGCGATGCGCCGGTACTCGGCGGAATCGAAGAACTCGCGCTGCAGGTGCTTCTCGGTGGTCAGCCCGTGCTCGGTGCGGAACACGTTGAAGCGCACCGGTACGCCGCCGGCGTTGACCTGCAGCTCGACGCGGTAGGTGCGCGACTGCTGCTTGGTGCCGTTGAGGCGCTCCTCGAGCTGGCGCGCCCAGCCGGTCAGCAGCGTGGCGTTGGCGAGGTCCTCGTGGCGCACCACCGGCAGGTTGAGCAGCTGCTCGAGCAGGCGCGGATCGTAGCGCCGTGCCCACTTGCCGAAGATCGCCTGGACGTCGACGTACTGGCGCGCGAGCACTTCGAGCTCGGCGCCGCGGATGACGCGCATCTGGCCGTCGGCGGCCGGGCCGGCGTGCACCTCGGCGCCGTCGAGCGCGTTCTTCAGCAGCACCGTATCGAGCTCGGCGTCATCCTTGACGTACTGCTCGCTCTTGCCGCGCTTGACCTTGTACAGCGGCGGCTGCGCGATGTAGATGTGGCCGCGCTCGATGAGCTCCGGCATCTGCCGGTAGAAGAACGTCAGCAGCAGCGTGCGGATGTGGGCGCCATCGACGTCGGCGTCGCACATGAGAATGATGCGGTGGTAGCGCAGCTTGGCGACGTCGAACTCGTTGCGGCCGATGCCGCAGCCGAGCGCGGTGATCAGCGTGCCGACCTCGACGCTCGACAGCATCTTGTCGAAGCGCGCCTTCTCGACGTTGAGGATCTTGCCCTTCAACGGCAGCACCGCCTGCGTGCGGCGGTCGCGGCCCTGCTTGGCCGAGCCGCCGGCCGAGTCGCCCTCGACCAGGAACATCTCCGACAGCGCCGGATCCTTCTCCTGGCAGTCGGCGAGCTTGCCGGGCAGGCCGGCGATGTCCAGCACGCCCTTGCGGCGGGTCATCTCGCGCGCCTTGCGGGCGGCCTCGCGGGCGCGCGCGGCGTCGATGATCTTGGCAACGATCGCCTTAGCCTCGGCGGGCTTCTCGAGCAGGAAGGCCTCGAGGCGCTCGGCGACCGCGCTCTCGACGATGCTGCGCACCTCGCTCGAGACGAGCTTGTCCTTGGTCTGCGACGAGAATTTCGGATCGGGCATCTTGACCGACAGGATCGCGGTGAGGCCCTCGCGGACGTCGTCGCCGGTCATGTCGATCTTTTCTTTCTTGGCCTCGCTCTCGATGTAGTCCGACAGCTTGCGGGTCAGCGCGGCGCGGAAGCCCTGCAGGTGCGTGCCGCCGTCCTTCTGCGGGATGTTGTTCGTGTAGCAGAACATCGACTCGGCGTACGAGTCATTCCACTGCGCGGCGACCTCGACGGTGATCGGGCCCTGCACGTCGCGGAAGTAGAAGATCGTCTCGTGCATCGGCGTCTTGCCGCGATTGAGGTACTTCACGAAGGCGGCGATGCCGCCCTCGTACTCGAACACGTCGTGCTTCTCGTCGCGCTCGTCGACTAGTTCGATTCTGATACCTGAATTCAGGAATGAAAGTTCGCGTAAGCGGCGGGCGAGTATTTCGTAGGCGAAGTGGATGTGGGTGAAAGTCTCGGCGCTCGGCTTGAAGTAGATCGTCGTGCCGCGCTCAGTCGTCGTGCCGATGACCGCGAGCGGCGCCACCGGCTCGCCATGCCGGAAGTCCTGGCGGTGGATCTTGCCGTCGCGGGAGACGGTCAGCTGCAGGTGCTCGGACAGGGCGTTGACGACCGACACGCCGACGCCGTGCAGGCCGCCGGAAACCTTGTAGGAGCTGTCGTCGAACTTTCCGCCCGAATGCAGCACGGTCATGATCACTTCCGCCGCGGATACCCCCTCCTCGGGGTGGATATCCACAGGTATTCCACGGCCGTTGTCGGTGACGGTGATCGACTCGTCGGCGTGAATGGTGACGACGATCCGGTTGCAGTGACCGGCCAGCGCTTCGTCGATAGCGTTGTCGACGACCTCGAAGACCATGTGGTGAAGGCCGGTGCCGTCATCGGTGTCCCCGATGTACATGCCGGGGCGTTTCCGCACCGCATCCAGACCTTTCAAGACCTTGATTTTGCTCGAATCGTAGACGTCGTTCGAAGACATGCAGAACCCTTGCCGGAGCAACACTGAATTATAGCATTCAAGGGCTTAGAACAGCGCTCCGGGACGCGCCGGTGGGCGGCTCTGCGTCTCTGCTCGACCGCGCCTTGCAGGGCGGCGCCGCAGTCCTCAAGGGCGCCGGCCGTCGCGGTTGCGACGAGGCGGGACGGGAGTTATCCACATATTTCACAGAGCGGCTAGGCGGACGGTTCGACACGACCATGTTCCACGTGGAACAGCGCCCCGGGCTGGCCGAGGCCGCCGAGGTCCGGGCTCAGGGCCGTCACGAAGAGCTGGACTTGGAGCTCCCGCACGACCTTGAGGAGACGACCGAGATTGGCGGGGTCGAGTTCGGCGGCGGGATCGTCGAGTAGCAACGCCCCGGTGCCCGGCGCCCGCGCCTCCTGCACGGCAAGCTGCGCGAGCGTCAACGCCGCCGCCAGCAGCTTCTGCTGCCCGCGCGACACCCGCTCCCGAGCGATATGGCCGTCGACCCTTGCTGTCACGTCGGCACGGTGCGGCCCGACGTGGGTGATGCCGTAGCGCCGGTCCCGATCCGCGCTCCTGAGCAGGGCCTCGCCCAAGGTCTCGCCGGCCGCCCAGCCGGCGTGGTACGCGAGCGAGACGGGAAGGCCCAACAGGCGGTTTCCAAATTCCGCCAGCGTCGGCTCCAGAACCGACGAGATAGCTGCGCCGAATCTCATCGAGGCGCGCGCCCGCGGCAATGAGTTCCGGATCCCAAGCGCGCGCGGCGGCCGCATCGCCGCCGGGCTTCAGGGCGGCATTCCGCTGCCGGAGCGCCCGATGGTACCGCTGCCACGTGTCCAGGAAGGTGTGTTCCACGTGGAACACGCCCCAGTCCAGGAACCGCCGACGTCGGTGCGGGCCCTCCTCCAGCAGCTTGTGGATCTCCGGGTCGATGATCTGCGGCGGGAAGTGGCTGGCCAGCTCACCGGCGCTCGCGGCCGGAGCGCCCCCGATACGGATCTCGGTTGCCCGCCGATTTCCGCCGACGCCGAGCACCGTCGACCGGCCCTCGCGCTCGACCCACCCGACGATCCGGAAGGCGTCCTTGCCCTCGCGCACCAGGCGTTCGAGGCGCCGGGTCCGAAACGACCGGCCACGGCCGAGGAAGAATACGGCCTCGAGCAGACTCGTCTTGCCCGAAGCATTAGGCCCTACGAACAGGTTGTAGCGCGGATCGAGATCGAGGCGGACGCGCTCGAGGCAGCGGAACTCGTCGATCTCGACCCGCGCGAGCGTCATTTCCCCTGTCTAGAGCCGCATCGGCATGACGACGTACCGGCTCGGGCCGCCGCCGGGAGCGCGCACCAGGCAGCTGCTGTTCGCGTCCGTGAGGCCGACCTCGACCTCCGCGCCGTCGATGGCTGCCAGAGCGTCGAGCAGGTAGTTGACGTTGAAGCCAACCTCGAACTCTTCGCCCTGGTAATTCGACCTCGACCTCTTCCTCGGCCTCTTCCTGCTCCGGGTTGTGCGCCGTCAGCTTCACCATGTTCTGGTGCAGCGCCAGGCGGATGCCACGATACTTCTCATTCGCCAGGATCGACGTGCGCTGCAGCGCCCGGCGCAAGACCTCGCGATCGGCACGCGACCGTGCGCGGCGGCGTCGCCGGGATCACGCGGCCATATTCCGGGAAACGTCCGTCAACTAGCTTCGAAGTGAAGCGAATATCGCCGATCGTGACGCGAATGTGATTGCTTCCGACCTCGACGGCTACGACGCCTTCCGAGCCGATCAGCCGCTGCAGCTCAAGCACGCCCTTGCGCGGCACGATGACCTGGTGCTGCCCCGATTTCGTCACGAGTTCCATCTCGCACAATGCCAGACGATGGCCGTCAGTCGCGACCGTTCGCAGCAATTTCCCGTCCGATTCCAGCAACATGCCGTTGAGGTAATAGCGCACGTCCTGCTGCGCCATCGAAAAATGCGTCTTGTCGATCAGCCGCTTAGCGCCGCCTGCTCGACCTCGAATTTGAGTTGCGGATTGATTTCCTCGATCGCCGGGAATTCGCCGGCCGGCAGCGTCGTCAGCGTGAAGCGGCTCTTGCCGCCGCGAACGACCAGCCTTCTCGCCCTCGAGCGCGAAGGTCACGCTCGCCTTGTCCGGCAGCGCCCGCACGATGTCGAGCAGCTTGCGGCCCGGCACCGTGATGTCCCCCGCCTGCTGCACCGTCACTTCGCCGCCGGCCACGAGCTCGACCTCGAGGTCGGTCGCCGTCACCGCGAGCCGCCCGTTCTTCGCCGACAGCAGCACGTTCGCCAGGATCGGCATCGTCTGGCGTCGCTCGACGACGCCGATGACGGCCTGCAGGGGTTCCAGGATCCGCTCGCGCTCGCTCGTGAATTTCATCGCTGCACCTTCGCGGGCTGCGCCAGTGCGCGCGTCCCTCTAATTCTGTATTTCTTTCTTAGGAACCTAGATAACTGCTATTGCAGTTAAGGAGGCACGTCCTGGTGGATAACCGGGAAAACCTAAGCCCAGTCACGCGTTTGCGGTCAGGTAAAGCCTCTTGATGGATCGCCCGGAGGCCGCGCACACGCTGTGGGACTCGTGTGGATATCTTGCCACGCTTTTCGCCCGCCGCGCCGCCCCACAGGTTGTCCACATCATCCGGTCAGGGTTCTCAACAGGTTCGAGAAATCCTCCGCCAGGCGCCGCTCCGATCTCGCGCAGCTCCTTGACCCGCTTGCAGGCGTGCAGCACCGTCGTATGGTCGCGGCCGCCGAAGGCGTCGCCGATCTCCGGCAGCGAGTGGTTGGTCAGCTCCTTCGCGAGCGCCATCGCCACCTGCCGCGGCCGCGCGATCGAGCGGCTGCGGCGCTTGGACAGCAGGTCCGCGACGCGGATCTTGTAGTACTCGGCGACGGTCTTCTGGATGTTCTCGACGGTGACCAGCTTTTCCTGCAGCGCCAGCAGGTCGCGCAGCGCTTCCTTCGCGAAATCGAGCGTGATCGGCCGGCCGGTGAACTGCGCGTTCGCCGCGACGCGCCGCAGCGCGCCCTCGAGCTCGCGGACGTTGGAGCGGATGCGCTTGGCGATGAAGAACGCCACTTCCTCCGGCAGATCCACCTGCGCGCCGTGCGCCTTGCTCATCAGGATCGCGACGCAGGTCTCGAGCTCCGGCGGCTCGATCGACACCGTCAGTCCCCAGCCGAAGCGCGACTTCAGCCGCTCCTCGAGGCCGTTGACCTCCTTCGGGTAGCGGTCGCAGGTCAGGATCACCTGCTGCTGGCCCTCGAGCAGCGCGTTGAACGTGTGGAAGAACTCCTCCTGCGAGCGCTCCTTGCCGGCGAAGAACTGGATGTCGTCGATCAGCAGCGCATCGAGCGTGCGGTAGGCCTGCTTGAAGTCGGCGATCGTGTTGTGCTGCAGCGCCCGCACCATGTCGCCGACGAAGCGCTCCGAGTGCACGTAGGCGACGCCGC
Source organism: uncultured Pseudomonadota bacterium (assembly GCA_963727685.1). Classification (GTDB taxonomy): domain Bacteria; phylum Pseudomonadota; class Gammaproteobacteria; order Steroidobacterales; family Steroidobacteraceae; genus CAIKZZ01. The sequence continues at coordinate 1,014,451 of CAVSGY010000006.1, read as the reverse complement.
GCCTCGGGGCGCTTGCGCCTTCATCGCGTTCGCGACCGCGTGCATCAGGTGGGTCTTGCCGAGGCCGACGCCGCCGTAGATGAACAGCGGGTTGTAGGCGCGGCCGGGGTTGTCGGCGACCTGGCGCGCCGCGGCCTTGGCGAGCTGGTTGCTCTTGCCCTCGACGAAGGTGTCGAAGGTGAAGTCCGGATTGATGCGCCCGCCGCTGACGAGCGGCGCGGCGCGCGCCGGCCGCGCGCCCGGCGCCGCGGCGGCCGGGCCGCCGGCGCGACCGCCGCCGACGCACCGGTCGCGTGCCGACCTCGACGAGCACCTGCGGGCGCCGCCCGCCGAGCCGTTGCTACCGCCGCGGACCAGCTCGCCGATCCGCTCGTAGCAGGTTCTGCCGGATCCATTCGACGACGAAGCGGTTGGGGGCGAGCAGCCGCAGCACGCCCGTCGGCCTCGACCGCCTGCAGCGGCCGCACCCAGACGTTGAACAGCTGTTCCGGCACCTCGGCTTCGAGCTGGCGCAGGCAGCGGTTCCACAATGTCGCCTGGCTGTGCATCCGCTCCCTGTGTGAGCCGAGGTCTGGAAAAAAGGGGGAGCGAGTCTATACCGCGGGTGCGCGAGGACCAACGCCCGTCGCGTCAGCGCCGCAGCGTTGACAACGCCCGAGCGCCAACGTACAGTGCGCGGCTCTCGCCGCTCTGGCAATTGCTTGTTTTCCGGACGATTTTCATGAAGCGCACCTACCAGCCGAGCAAGGTCAAACGCGCCCGTACGCACGGCTTCCGTGCGCGCATGGCCGACAAGAAGGGCCGCCAGGTCCTGGCGCGCCGCCGCGCGAAGGGCCGCAAGCGCCTGATTCCCTGAGCGCCGACGCTGACCGCCGGCGTGCGGCGCACCGATCCCGCGTCGCCGTGACCCGACCCTACAGCTTCCGCCCCTGCCAGCGGCTGCGCAGCGCCGCCGACTTCGAGCGCGTCTACCGCAGCGGCCGGCGCGCCGGCGATGGCCTGTTTGCCGTCAACGCGCTCGCGAACGAGGCTGGGTTTCGCGCGGCTCGGCATGTCGGTCGAGCACCCGCACGGTCGGCAATGCCGTGCGCCGCAACCGCGTCCGGCGGATCATCCGCGAGCTGTTCCGCCTGCGGCACGCGACCCTGCCGCCGCTCGACTTCGTCGTCACGAGCCGGCCCGGGGCGCGCGGCGCCGACCGCCCGGCGATCGAGACGAGCCTCGAGCGACTGTTCGCGGAAGCGACGCGCAAGCTCGCCGCGCGCCGGCGCCGCGGCACTGACAACGGGGGCAGATGCACGACCGCGACACGCACAAGACCGTACGCCGCCGCTCGCCGCTCGCGCTCGTCGCCCGCGCGCTGATCCTGCTCTACCGCTGACGCTGAGCCCGCTGCTCGGACCGCGCTGCCGCTTCTACCCGAGCTGCTCGGCCTACGCGCTCGAGGCGATCGAGCGCCACGGCGCGCTGCGCGGCGTCTGGCTCGCCCTCCGCCGCATCGGTCGCTGCCATCCGTGGCACCCCGGCGGCTACGATCCCGTGCCCGCGCGCGCCGGCCGCTGCCCGGACCCCGACTGCAAGAGCCCGACGCATGGATAACCAACGCGTGTTCCTCTGGGCCGGCGCTCGCGCTGGTCCTGTTCCTGAACTACCAGGCGTGGCAGCACGACTACGCCGCCGGAGCCGGCGGCGCCGGCGACCGTGACCGCGTCGCAGCCGAAGCCCGCGGCGCCGGCCGCCGGGCGCCTCGCTCACGGACGCGCCTGCCCGCCGTCGGCACGCCGCGCCGCCGGCGCCGCCCGACGCGCCGGCGCCGGCGCCGACGCCACGCGTCGGCCCGGCCGCGGCGCCGGCGGCCGCCGCGTCGATCCACGTGCGCACCGACGTGCTCGACCTCGTGATCAGCACGCAGGGCGGCGAGATCCGCGAGGCGACGCTGCTCGAAGTACCCGCGCAGCAAGGACACGCCGAACGAGCTGTGCGCTGCTCACGACCGAAGGCCCCGACGCGCCGTCCGTGTTCCAGTGGGGTCTGACGGCGGCGGCGCGCGGCGCCGAGCCCAACCACAAGGCGCTGTTCACGGCGGCCGCGTCGTCGCTACACGCTCGCCGACGGCGCAGAACGAGCTCGCGTGCCGCTGACCTGGAGCGACGGCGCGGGCTCACCGTGACGCGGACGCTGCACCTCAAGCGCGGCAGCTACGCGATCGAGCTCGACCAGCACGTCGCACAACGCAGGCACGGCGCCGTGGCACGGCCGCGCCTACGCGCAGATCCTGCGCCACTGGGAGAAGGCCGAGCGCTCGATGTGGAACCCGGAGACCTCTCGTTCAGGGGCCCGGCGATCTACGACGGCAAGAAGTACCAGAAGCTCGACGTCGAGAAGCCCGACGCCGACCAGCTGCCGAAGGCGCCGATCACCGGCGGCTGGGCGGCGGCGATGCAGCACCACTTCGTCGCCGCGATCGTGCCGGACGCCGGCGACGCCGGCCGACTACGCGCTCGACGTCAAGGACACGACTTCCAGCTGCGCGTCGCCGGGCCCGTGCGCGAGGCCGCGCCGGGCGGCACGGCCGACTTCAAGGACACGCTGTTCGTCGGTCCGAAGCTCCAGGACGCAGCTCGCGGCCACCGCGCCCGAGCTCGACCGCACCGCCGACTACGGCCGCTGACGATCCTCGCGCAGCCGCTGTTCTGGATGCTCGCGCAGGTGCACCGCATCGTCGGCAACTGGGGCTTCACGATCATCATCGTGACGTTCCTGATCAAGCTCCTGCTTCTACCCGCTCGCGCCAGACCAGCGGCCGCTCGATGGCGCAGATGCGCAGCCTCGCGCCGCGGATGAAGGCAGATCCAGGACGCTACAAGGACGACCGCGAGCAGCTCGGCAAGCAGATGATGGAGCTGTACAAGCGCGAGAAGGTCAATCCGCTCGCCGGCTGCCTGCCGATCGTCGTGCAGATCCCGGTGTTCATCGCCTTCTACTGGGTGCTGCTCGAGAGCGTCGAGATGCGCCAGGCGCCGTTCATGCTGTGGGTCCAGGACCTGTCGACGCGCGACCCGTACTTCGTGCTGCCGGCGATCATGGGCGCGGCGATGTTCGGCCAGTTCAAGCTGAACCCGGCGCCGCCCGATCCGATGCAGGCGAAGGTGTTCATGTTCATGCCGCTGGTCATGACCGTGATGATGGCGTTCTTCCCGGCCGGCCTCGTGCTCTACTGGATCACGAACACCGGTCTGTCGATCGCGCAGCAGTGGCGCATCAACAAGCTGGTCGAGGCCGAGGACAAGAAGCGCAACTCGCGCACCTGAGCGGCGCGCGCCGGCGCCGCTAGACGACGTGCAGCGGCTGCCGGGCTTCCGGAAGGCGTGGAGCGCGTAGCCGAGCGTGTCACGGCCGTGGCGCCAGTAAGCCTGGTACCAGCGCTCGGCGCGCTCGCGCAGCGCCGCCGCGGCGCCGAGGTCGGCGTCGATCGCGGCGCGCCGGAGGCTCGCCCGGTAGGCGGCGCTCTCGTGCGCATCCCACTCCGTCTCGCTGAGTACCGCCGTCAGCGTCAGCTCGAAGCCGGCCGCGACGACCGTGTGGGCGCTGACCCCCGGCATCCGCAGGCCCTCGCCGGCGGCGCCGAGCAGCTCCCGGTACACCGGCGGGGGCGGGCGGCGCAGGAACGGCTCGCCGTAGACGAACAGCCGCCGATGCGCAGCCAGCCGAGGCAGCGGCCGGCCGCCTCCTCGAGTGCGCCGGCGGGCGCGGGCGTGGCCGCCGACAGCCCGAGTACCGCGTCGACGCGTCGCGCCGGCAGCGTACTCGCACGGCGCGCGTGGCGCGAAACTCGACGCGATCGCGCGAGCCCTCGCGCTCGGCCGCGGCGCGCGCCGCGCGGCGGCGGCCGCGCTGCCGACGAGGCCCGAGGCCACGGCAGCCGTTGAGCGCGACCGCGTCGAGCAGCAGCCCGGCCGGCCCGTCGCCGAGGTCGAGCACCGTGCCGCCCGGCGCGACCTCGAGCAGTTCCGCCACCGCCAGCGCGCGGCGCGCCGAGACCGGCGCCGGGTAGCGCCGCTCGTCCGTCTGCGCCGGCGGGGCGTGGACCGCGTCCATCGCGCCGAGTGTATCTTCGAGCCCCGGCGCCGGCCATCGCGCCACCACCAGCCGAGGAGCCCGCCGCCCCGTGCCGCCCACCGCCCCGACCGACACCATCGTCGCGATCGCGACGCCGCCCGGCCGCGGCGGGATCGGCATCGTGCGCGTCTCGGGCCCGGGCGCCGCGGCGTCGCTCGCGGCATCATCGGCCAGCTGCCGCCGCCGCGCGTCGCCACGCGCGCGGCGCTTCCGCGACGCCGACGGCGCGCCGCTCGACGCCGGCCTCGCGCTCTGCTTCCCCGCGCCGCGCTCGTTCACCGGCGAAGACGTGCTCGAGCTGCACGGCCACGGCGGGCCGGTCGTGCTCGACCTGCTGGTCGCGCGCTGCCTCGCGCTCGGCGCGCGCCCGGCGCGGCCCGGCGAGTTCTCCGAGCGCGCCTTCCTCAACGACAAGCTCGACCTCGCGCAGGCGGAGGCCGTCGCCGACCTGATCGACGCGGGCTCCGCGGCCGCGGCGCGCGCCGCGCTGCGCTCGCTCGAGGGCGAGTTCTCGGCGCGCGTGCAGGCGCTCGAGGCCGAGCTCGTCGAGCTTCGCGTCTACGTCGAGGCCGTCGATCGACTTCGCCGACGAGGACATCGAGCTCCTCGCGCGAGGGCGGCGTCGCGCGGCGGCTCGCGCGCGCTCGGCGCCGAGCTCGACGCGCTCGCCGCGAGCGCCGAGCAGGGCCGGCTGCTGCACGAAGGCTGCACGGTCGTGATCGCCGGCCGGCCGAACGCCGGCAAGTCGAGCCTGCTGAACGCGCTCGCCGGCCACGAGGCGGCGATCGTCACCGAGATCCCGGGCACGACGCGCGACGTGCTGCGCGAGCGCATCGACCTCGACGGCCTGCCGCTGCTGCTGCTCGACACCGCGGGCCTGCGCGAGCGGCCGGAGCGCGTCGAGGCCGAGGGCATCCGCCGCGCGCGCGCCGAGCTCGCGCGCGCCGACCACGTGCTGTACGTCGTCGACGCCGCGGATCCGGAGCGCGGTCGCCGCGCTGCCCGCCGAGCTCGCCGCGCTGCCGCCGGAGTGCCGGTCACGGTCGTGTTCAACAAGGCGGATCTCGCCGCGGCGCCGCCGGCCGGCGGCGTCGCGATCTCGGCGCTGACCGGCGCGGGCTCGCCGACCTGCGCGCGGCGCCTGAGCGCCGCGCTCGGCTACCGGCCGGCGGAGGCGGGCGCGTGTCGGCGCGGCGCCGCCACCTCGATGCGCTCGGGCGCGCGCGCATCTGCCTCGCCGCCGCCGCGCGCGCGGCTCGGCGAGGGGGCCGGCACGGAACTGGTCGCCGAGGAACTGCGGCTCGCGCACGACGCGCTCGGCGAGATCACCGGCGCGGTTCACGAGCGAGGACCTGCTCGGGCGGATCTTCGCGAGCTTCTGCATCGGCAAGTGAACGGTGTCGTCGGTACGGTCCGCCCCGCCGGATGTGAGCAGCCCGCCGTCAGCCAAGACCGGCCGTAGACGTGGCCGAATTGCCGGGCTCTGAGCCGCCTTTCGCGGGTGAATGGATTCTCCGCCAGAAGTCAGGCAAGACCGTACCGCGGACTTTCCCATTGCTGTCCCTGAGCGGGACCGCTCGGACGATCGCGATCGGCGACAGACCCAGCGTGCCGGGCGGTGGTGTCCGGAACGCGAGTCGGATGTCAAGAATCGTGTCCAACAGGCGACGAAGCGCAATGTGCGACCGGGCTGATGGCCGAGCGCTTACTCTGCTCGAGAGCCGATGCATGACCGGCCCAAAGAAGAATTCACGTGGGGGGAAGCCTGACAGCTTTCGCGCGACTTCGCTTGCGACGTGGTTGGCGTTGCGGTCTGTTCCGCGGCGTCAACGGCGAGAGCCGACGACGGCCCTGGGCGGTGCGGGTCCTAGCGGGCGGACTCGAAACGCAAAACCTCGCGAACTCGACCGGCGGTTTTCTGTCGGTGGGCCTGGAGCGACGGATAACGGATGTCATCGCGGTCGAGTGCGCCGTTGCAACGCCGAGGCATGCGCAGACCGATAACTTTGATCAGTTCAACTTTACCCCGCTCACGCTGATGGCGAAATTCTATATTCCTGCGACTGGGCGCTTTCGGCCGTACGTCGGTATTGGCCTGAACGGGACGTTCATCAGCGTTCCTGGCAACAGCCAGGTAACGGTTGGCGGCGCAATTGAGGCTGGATTGACCTGAAAGTGTCTGGTCAACTCGTTCACGTTTGACGTGAAATGGCTGAATGCGTCGGGGAATGTGGTCCTCTCTGGGTGTGGGGACGGCTGCCCAGGCGTGTACTCAAGCAACACGAGTTTTGATCCCCTGTACGTTGGTGTTGGCGTTGTGCAGAGGTTTTGAGACATCTGGTTCTAAGGGCGCAAGTTGGCACGAACGGGCTGATCCGCGACAACGGCTCTATTGATTCCATGTTGCGAAGCGCGCGAGCTCGAGGGGGCGGTCGCACTGGGGTGTGCCGCTCTCAGGGGCCGTTTTGGGTCTCACGCTGGCGCGACCCCAACGGCAGTCCCGTGAACATCCCTAAATGAGCGTGTGGAGCTGCCGGAAGCGAGGCCGCGCGGGCAGATAGTTCGTCTCCCCTGTACGCCACTGGATGCTGGCGACCTCAATGGGTGGATGCAACACCGTCTCTTCTCGGGGCACCCTCAGGCGATCGTGTCGACGATGCTGCCGAGCGTGCTCGCCGAGCCGCTCGGGGAATTCGAGTTCGAGCTGCTGCCGAGATTTGCGATCGAGCTGTCGATGAACGATGAAATGATCGACTGCGCCGGATTGGCGCTCGCGGACGAGGTCGCTCCGGACGCCGCGCCGGAGGAGCTCGAGCTGCTTCCGGCGAGCGACGCCATCAGGCTCTGAAACGCCGAACTCAGGATGGAGGTGGCGCTGGTCGATGCGCCCGAACCTCCGTCCAGGCTGCCGAGCAACTGGCTGTCGGCCGACTCGGTGGCGAGACTGGTGAGCGCCGCGACCGTCGACGCCAGACTCGCTGTCCGGTTCCCGGCCGAACTTGCGCTGCTGCTCGTGCTCGAGGCTGTGCTGGCCGAGGTCGCCAGGCCGGCGGCCGGTTTGCTGTTGACGCTTCCGATTGACACGATGACCCCTGTCGGGACGGCCACAGTTAGGGTTATCGGCCTGGGGGCGGAAGAACTCGAGGAGGAACGGCCGGAACACGACAAGGCGTCGCCGACCGGTCGCCGTACCCGTGCTACGCGCGGCTCGCGCGCCACGTCATTGCGCCTGCGCACACGGGCCCCGCGACCAGCCGACCACCGACCGCACCGGATTCCGGCGCCGGGGTGGCGAGCGACCGCGGAGGCGCGGCGGGCAGGCGGCGTGCCCGAACTGGCACTGCGTCCTTCTGCGGTCCGTGGCCGCGGGTAGCGTCATAATCCTGATCGTCGCGACACGGAGCCCGGACCATGAAAGCCCTCTTCCTGTCGATGCTGGCCAGCGCGGCCCTGTGCGGCTGCGGCCTCGGCGAGACCGCAGTCTCGGCCGCCGCCAGCGGCGCGACCGCGGCCGAGCAGGCCAAGCAGGGGCTCAAGACCGAAGCGCAGGTCAAGGCCAAGCTCGAGGCGGCCACGGACCTCGAGCGGCAGCAGCGCGACGCGGCCGAAGCCGCCAGCCGGTAGCCGGCGCGCGGTCCGCCACGCCCGCCGTGGCACGCGCCGCGGCCCGGAACCGCCGCTATTGGGCGCTGGGCGGTTTGTCGGGCATGATCCCCGCATCCGGGCCCGCCGCTACCACATGCTCCTGATCCGCAACGCCGACGTCTTCGCGCCGCGCGCCCTTGGCGCGCAGGACCTGCTGCTCGGCGGCGGCCGCGTGCTGTGGATGGGCCCCGGCCGCGACCTGCCGGCGCTGCCGGCGGCGCTTGGGGCCCACACCGACACGATCGACCTCGACGGCGCCACGCTGATCCCGGGCCTGATCGACTGCCACGTGCACGTCACCGGCGGCGGCGGCGAGGCCGGCTTTCGCACCCGCGTCCCGCCGCTCGGGCTGACGCGCCTGACGGCCGCCGGCGTGACCTCGGTCGTCGGTCTGCTTGGCACCGACGATGTCGCGCGCGGGCCGCAGGAGCTGCTCGCGACGGTCTATGCGCTGCGCGAGGAGGGGCTGAACGCCTGGGCCTGGACCGGCGGCTACCACGTGCCGCCGGCGACGCTGACCGGGAGCGTCCGCGGCGACCTCGTGTTCATCGAGGCGCTCCTCGGCATCGGCGAGCTCGCGATCAGCGACCACCGCTCGAGCCAGCCCACCCTCGACGAGCTCTTGCGCCTGGCCGCCGACGCCCACGTCGCGGGCCTCATGACCGGCAAGGCCGGCATCCTGCACCTGCATCTCGGCGACGGGACACACGGTCTCGAGCTCGTGCGCCAGGCGCTCGCGGCGAGCGAGCTGCCGCCGCGCGTCTTCCACCCGACCCACGTCAACCGCCGCCGCGCGCTCTTTGACGAGGCCATCGCGCTCGCGCGCGCCGGCTGCACGGTGGACGTGACGGCCTTCCCGGTCGAGGCCGGCGAGGACGGGTACGGCGCCGCGGAGGCGCTCGTACGCTACGCCGCGAGCGGCGCGCCGCCGCAGCGGATCACCGTGAGCTCGGACGCCGGCGGCTGCCTGCCGCGTTTCGACGCCGATGGCCAGGTCTCGGCGATGGGCGTGGGTGCGGCCGGGGCGCTGCTCGAGACGCTGCGCGAGGCCGTGACGCGCGGCCTGCCGCTCGACGAGGCGCTGCCGGCCTTCACCAGCAACCCGGCCCGCCTGCTGCGCCTGCCGCGCAAGGGCGTGATCGCCGCCGGCGCCGACGCCGACCTGGTCGCGCTCGACGCGACAGGCGCCGCGCGGACGGTCATCATTCGCGGCGCGGCGCACCTGCGCGACGGCGTGGCCGTGCGCCGCGGCACCTTCGAGACCTGAGGCACTGAGGAGCAGCACGGGATGCCGAGCAAAGTTCCCGACGGCGAGACGCGCGGCTGGATCGTTCCGATCGGCGGCGCGGAGAACAAGGAGAACGACCGCCACATCCTCGAGCGCTTCGTGCGCGTCTCGGGAGGGCGGGACGCCGACATCGTCGTGATCCCGACCGCGAGCCGCATGAACGAGACCGGGCCGCGCTACGAGAAGCTGTTCAGCGCGCTCGGCGCCGCGCGTGTCACGGTCATGGACTTCGACACGCGGCGCGACTGCCAGGAGCCCGGCCGGCTCAAGCGCCTCGAGGAGGCGAGCGGCATCTTCTTCACCGGCGGCAACCAGCTCAGGCTCACGACGCTGCTCGGCGGCACGCCGGTGGCGAAGCTGATCCGCCTGCGCAACGCCCACGGCGTCACCGTGGGCGGCACGAGCGCCGGCGCGAGCATCCTCTCCGAGCACATGATCGCCTTCGGCGACGAGGGCTCCTCGGTGATCTCCGGGTCCGTCCGGCTCGCGCCCGGCCTGGGCCTCACCAACCGCTTCATCATCGACCAGCACTTCCGCCAGCGCGACCGCCTCGGCCGCCTGCTGACGGCGCTCGCCTACAACCCGTACGCGGTCGGCATCGGCCTCGACGAGGACACCGCCGCGTTCATCGGCCCCGAGGAGACGGTCGAGGTCGAGGGCAGCGGCGGCGTCACGATCGTCGACGGCGCCGACGTCAGCTACTCGTCGATGGACGTGGTCAGCGAGGGCCAGCCGGTCTGCATGCTGGGCCTGCGGCTGCACATCCTGGTCGCCGGCGCGACCTTCAACCTGCACACGCGCGTCGCGACGCCCGGTACGCTCGTGCAGCCGAAGGAGTGAGCGCGGCGATGGCGGCGCGGAACGGCCGAGCCGGCCGAGGCGGGACTGCGGCGTGACGCGCGCGCCGGTTCCCGGATGCAACTTCCAGAGCGACTGAGCAGCAACCCATGCGCATCCTCGATCGTTCCGTCTACGTCGGCCCGTCGCTGCACGCGCACTTCCCGGTGATCCGGCTCGAGCTCGACTTGGGTCCGCTCGAGGCCTGGCCGACCGGCCGGCTCGGCCCGGCGTACGTCGACGCGCTCGCCGCCGCGCTGCCCGGCCTCGCCGAGCACGGCTGCTCCTACAACGAGCCGGGCGGCTTCTTCCGGCGGATGCGCGAGGACGAGGGCACCTGGCTCGGCCACGTGCTCGAGCACGTCGCGATCGAGCTGCAGAACATCGCCGGCGAGGAGGTCACCTTCGGCAAGACCCGCAGCGCGGGCGCCCCCGGCGTCTACACCGTCGTCTACGAGTACGAGCAGCGCGACGAGGGCATCGCCGCGGGCGAGCTCGGGCTGCGGCTGCTGTGCTCGCTGCTGCCGGAGGCGATCCGCCCGGCCGACGCGGTGCCCGCTGGCTGGAGCTGGCCTGAGGCGCGCGACGAGTTCATCCGCTTCGCGCAGCGGCGCGCGCTCGGGCCCTCGACCGCCTCGCTGGTGCGCGCCGCCGACGAGCCGCGGCATCCCGTGGCTGCGTCTCAACGACCAGTCGCTGGTGCAGCTCGGCCACGGCAGGTACCAGCAGCGCATCCAGGCGACGGTCACCGGCCGCACCTCGCACATCGCCGTCGAGCTCGCCAGCGACAAGGAGGAGACCAACAAGATGCTCGCGACGCTCGGCCTGCCGGTGCCGAAGCAGGAGCTGGTGCAGAACGAGGGCCAGGCGGTGCGCGCCGCGCGCCGCATCGGCTTCCCGGTGGTCACCAAGCCGTACAACGGCAACCACGGCCGCGGCATCTCGATCCGCCTGACCACCGAGGCGGAAGTGGCGCAGGGCTTCCTCGTGGCGCGCGAGCACTCCCGCTCGGTGATCGTCGAGTCCTTCCTCGAGGGTGACGACCATCGCCTGCTGGTCGTCAACGGCGAGCTCGTGGCGGCGACGCGCCGCACGCCGGGCCACGTCGTCGGCGACGGCACGCACACGGTCGCCGAGCTCATCGACATCGTCAATCTGGATCCGCGCCGCGGCGTCGGCCACGAGAAGGTGCTGACGCGGCTCGAGCTCGACGCGCAGGCGCAGAAGATGCTGGACGCCGCCGGCCTCGCGGCGACCTCGGTGCCGGCGCCGGGCCAGTGCGTCTACCTGCGCTCGACCGCCAACCTGTCGACCGGCGGCACCGCGACCGACGTCACCGACATCATCCACCCCGACAACCGCGAGATGGCCGAACGCGCCGTGCGCGCGGTCGGGCTCGACGTCGGCGGCGTCGACTTCCTGTCCAAGAACATCACCGAGAGCTACCGCAAGATCGGCGGCGGCATCTGCGAGGTCAACGCGGCGCCGGGCTTTCGCATGCACGTCAGCCCGAGCGAGGGCACGCCGCGCGACGTCGCCCAGCCGGTGATCGAGATGCTGTTCCCGCCGGGCGCGCCGTCGCGCGTGCCGATCGCGGCGATCACCGGCACCAACGGCAAGACGACGACCTCGCGGATGCTCGCGCACATCACCAAGATGGCCGGCTACACGCCGGGCCTGACGACCACCGACGGCGTTTACATCGACGGCCAGCGCACCGTGCAGGGCGACATGACCGGTCCGGTATCGGCGCGCATGGTGCTCGCCGACCCGCAGATCGACATCGCCGTGCTCGAGACCGCGCGCGGCGGCCTGCTGCGCGCCGGCATGGGCGTCAACGAGGTCAACGTCGGCGCGGTGCTCAACGTGCAGTCCGACCATCTCGGCCTCAAGGGCATCGACACGCTCGAGCAGCTGGCCGAGGTCAAGCGCATCGTCGTCGAGGTCGCCAGCGACTGCGCGGTGCTCAATGCCGACGACCCACTGGTGCTGAAGATGGCCGGCTACACCGAGGCCAAGACAATCTGCTACGTGACGCTCAACCCGCAGCACGCGCTGGTGCGCGAGCACATCCGCGCCGGTGGCCGCGCCTGCGCGATCGAGGCGGGCGTCAACGGCCAGATGATCACGCTCTACGACCGCGGCGGCCACATCCCGCTGCTGTGGACGCACCTGATCCCGGCGACGCTCGAGGGCCGCGCGATGCACAACGTGCAGAACGCGATGTTCGCGGCGGCGATGGCGTTCTCGCTCGGCATCAAGCTCGACGCGATCCGCCAGGGACTGCGCACCTTCGACTCGACCTTCTTCCAGGCGCCGGGCCGGATGAACGTGTTCAACGAGCACCCGTTCAAGGTGCTGTTCGACTACGGCCACAACGCGCACGCGGTGGCGGCGATGGCGGACGTCGCCGCACGCCTCGACGTCGGCGGCCGGCGCATCGTCGTGCTCGCAGGTCCCGGCGACCGGCGCGACGAGGACCTGGTGGCGATCGCCGACGCGGTCGCGGGCCGCTTCGACCACTACATCTGCCGCCGCGACGACAACCTGCGCGAGCGCGGCGCCGACGAGGTGCCGCGCATCCAGGCGGCGGCGCTGCGCGCGGCCGGCGTGCCGGCGGCGGCGATCGAGGTGATTCCCGACGAGCAGGAGGCGATCGAGGCGGCGCTGCGCATGGGGCGGCCGGGCGACCTGCTGCTGATCTTCGCCGATGCGCTGGTGCGCTCGTGGAAGCAGGTGACCAAGTTCAAGCCCGCCGGCGCCACCGCCGCGCCGGCCGCCGCCGGCGCCGACGATGCGCGGCCCGCGCCGCGCCCGGCACCGCCGCCGGGCCCGGCCGCCGAGCCGTCGGCGCGGCCGGCCGAGGCCGGCGCGCCGGCGTTCAGCCTCGAAGGGCTGATCCGCGACGAGCGCGGCGTGCGGGTCGCGCCGGAGGCCGAAGACTGAACGACCATGCCGCGCTGCCGTTCGACGACTCAAGGCGCCTGACCGGCAGCAACCTGTTCTTCGCCGCGACCGGCGCGGTGCTCGAGATCGTCGGTGTCGACGCCGACGCGGCGCTGATCGCCGGCTGGCGCGCGCGCGTCGCGCGCGTCCGCGCGCGGCTCGGCTGGCCGGAGCGCGGGCTCGCCGTGCGCCGCCACGCCGCCGGCACCTCGCTCGCGCTCGCGGCCGCGTGCGACCAGCTGTTCGTCGCGACGGAGGTCAACGAGTGGGCGCTGTGCGCCACGCTCCACGAGCGCGACCCCGAGCGCTGGCGCGGGCTCGAGGCGGGCCTGCTCGCCGCGGCGCTCGAGGAGGCGACCGACCCGGCGACGGTAGTCCCGCCGGTGCTCGAGGAGGCCGCGGCGCTGGCGCGCTTCGCGTGCCTCGCTGCAAGCGAGGCACGCCCGGCGCTCGTGCGCCTGCTCGCCGCGGCGGACGAGCGTCGCCTGCCACACGTGCTCGACGAGGCGCTGCTGACGCTCGGCGCCGGCGCGCGTGCGGCGTCGTTCGCGCTCGCTGCGCTGCCGGCGGTCGCGGACGTGCCGTGGGACCGGCTCGGCGACGTACCGACGGCGCTCGTGACCGGCTCCAACGGCAAGACCACCACGGTGCGACTGCTCGCCGCTTGCGCCCGCGCGCACGGCTGGCGGGCCGGCTTCAACTGCACCGACGGCGTGTTCGTCGACGGCGAAGCACTCGCCCGCGGCGACTACTCGGGACCGGCCGGCACGCGCCTCGTGCTGCGCGACGCGCGCGTCGAGGCGGCGGCCCTTGAGACGGCGCGGGGCGGCATCCTGCGCCGCGGCATCGCCGTGTCGCGCGCCCAGGTCGCGGTCGTCACCAACGTCAGCTCCGACCACTTCGGCGAGTACGGCATCGACGATCTCGACGGGCTGGCCGACGCCAAGCTCACCGTCGCCGCGGTCGTCGCCGACGACGGGCTGCTGGTGCTCAACGCCGACGATGCGCTGCTCACGGCCCGGGCCGGCGGGCTCGCGGCGCGCTTCGGCCGCCGTCCGCCACTCGGCTGGTTCGCGCTCGACGCGGATCGGCCGGCGCTCGCGGCGCACCGCGCCGCGGGCGGCGCGACCGCCGGTGTGCGCGACGGGCGGCTCAGTGTCGCCTGGCGCGGCGCCGAGCACGATCTCGGCGCGGTCGCCGCGATGCCGCTCACCGTCGGCGGCAGCGCCACCTACAACGTCGCCAACCTCGCCGGCGCGGCGCTCGCCGCGGTCGCGCTTGGCGTGCCGCCGGCGACGGTCGCCGCCGTGTGCGCCCGCTTCGGCTCGCACCCCGACGACAACCTCGGCCGCCTGATGCGCTTCGACGTCGGCGGCGTGCGGGTACTGGTTGACTACGCGCACAACCCCGAGGGGCTGCGCGGCCTGCTGCAGGTCGCGACGCACCTGCGTGGCGGCCAGGGCCGGCTCGGCATGCTGCTCGGCCACGCCGGCAACCGCCAGGACGCCGACATCGAGGCGGTGGCGCGCGTGGCGGCCGGGTTCCGCCCGGACCTGATCGTCGTCAAGGAGAACGAGGCGCACCTTCGCGGCCGCGCGCCGGGCGAGATCCCGCGCCTCATCCGCACGCAGCTGCTGCGCTCGGGCCTGCCGGAGTCGGCGCTGCCGGTGCGGCTGACCGAGCTGGAGGCGGCGCACTGCGCGCTCGACTGGGCGCGTCCCGGCGACGTGCTGGCACTGCTGATCCACTCGCCGGCGGCGCGGGCCGCTGTGCTCGCTGTGCTCGAGCGCCGCCAGTGCGGCGCGGCGCCGGGCCTGTAGCGATCCGCGGCCGCGCCTGTCACGGCCGCCGGCGCCTCGCGCCGGCGGCCCCAGCCGCTCACCTCGCCAGCTGGAACAGCACCGACGAGACCCAGCCTTTGTTGCCGAGCTCGTCCTCGACTTCCCAGAGCATGTCCTGCTTCTGGCCGGTCGGGTACAACATCATGCCGGGGTCGAGGGTGCGCACGACCTTGCTGGTCAACGAGGGCTCCGCGTACATGCGGCCGGGTTTCGCCATCGTCACGGCCTGCTGTTCGTTCGCGGACTTGGCGTTGTCGGGCAGTGCTGCGAACTGTTCGACCAGGGCGCTGTAGGCCTGCAGGTAGGCCAGCGAGACCACCTGGCCGATCTCGGTGTCGGCGTAGCCGGTCGCGCCGCCCGCGGCGAAGGCTCCACCGCCGAACAGCCCGCCGCCCGCGCCCCAGCCGAGATCGGTCTTGGTCGAGTGGCCCTCGGTCAAGGCGACCTGCTCCGACGAGCGAACGTCGGTCACGGTCAGCGTGACGTCGGCGGTCTTCTTCTTGATGCTGATGCCGCCGAGCAGGGCACCCGCTGCGCCCGGGATGAATCCGCCCAGGATGCCGCCGATCTTGTTGCCGCCGGCGTTCTTGTTCTGCGAGACCAGGTCCGGCACCAGCACGTAGTCGGCAGCCTTGACCTGGCCCTTGCCGATGTTCGAGCCGCCACGCAACTCGCCCGAGCTGGCGAGCGCCCGCTCACTCTGCGCCGCGGCCATCCCCTTGCCGCGATCGACGAGCGTGAAGCAGCCAGACTTGCTGACGTAGATCTTGAGCAGCGCCTCCGGCGATCCGAGGTTGTACTCCGTCCACCAGTTGTGCTCCGGTGGGACGACCGCGATGGTCCCGTATTTTTTCGGGCAGGTCGGGATCTCCGCTTCCTTCTTGGCGCGTTCCTCCTGCGCCGTCTGCGCGGCGTAGGAGCTGCCGGGTGTGAGTAGCACCGCGACCGATATCGCGCCGTATACCGCTGAACAAACGGCTTGCCAGGCTTTCATGAACGCCTCCCCTTGGATCACTTAGGCACCGCATCCTGCGCTCCGACTATAACCCGAGTCATACTGCGGCTCGCCAGCGGCCGGGCTGCCGGCACAGCGACTCCACGCGACCTCGCGATCGACGGGGTCAGCGAGGCTCGGCTGGGCCGGGCTCGCCGCGGCGTGCTGCGCCTGCACATAGCGCCGTCACGATCCGTGCGAACTCGCGCGTCGCAGGACCTGCGCCGTCGCGGTCGGCGTACACGAGGTGCAGGTCGACGCTGCGGCTGCCGCCCTCGGCGAGCTTCAGTTGCGCGAGCAGCCCGCTCGCGAGCTCGGCGCGGACGTGCTCGCGCGGCACCCACGCGAAGCCGAGCCCGTTCTTCAGCATCTCGATCGACGTCTTGATGTGCGACACGGTCCAGCGCTGGTCGGCGCCGAGCCAGCCGGCGTCGATGCGCCGCTTCGAGCCGGAGTCGCGGACCACGATCTGGCGCTCGCGCTTGAGGTCCTCGAGCGTCACCGCGCGGCCCAGTCCGTGCAGCGCATGGTCGCGATGCGCGACCGGCACGAACTCCACCGCCATCAGCCGCGTGCCGAGGAAGCCGGGCGGCAGCTGGCCGACGATCGCCAGATCGACCTCGCGGCGCAGGAGCGCCTCGGTCGTGCCGGAGAGCACCGACTCGACGACCTCGACCCGGGTTGCGCGGCACACCGGCCCGAAGGCGCCGAGCGCCGCGTAGAGCAGCGCCGGCGGGAAGATGAGGTCGACCGCCAGATGGATCTCGCCCTCCCAGCCCTGCGCAAGGCTGGCGGCGAGCGCCTCGAGGGACCCGACGTCGCCGAGCACGGCCCGCGCCCGGCGCAAGAGCGTCGCGCCGGCCTCGGTCAGGACCGTCCGCCGTCCCTGGTGCTCGGTGAGCGCGACTGGCAACGCCGCCTGTAGCTGCTGGATCGCATAGCTGACCGCCGACTGGCTGCGGTCGAGGGCGTCACCGGCGGCAGCGAAGCCGCCCTCGTCGACGACGGCCGCGAGGATCGCCCATTGCTCGAGCGTGGTTTTGGGGGTGCTGGTCATTAATGATCGGAAATTCAGATCGATTAGAGCAGAATTACCGTGTTGATTATCCGCTAATCCGATATAGATTGGTAACCCTCCGCTGAACACCGTGAGGGGCCCGTGACCACCCTGCTGCAGATCAACTCGAGCCTGGCCGGCGAGCACGCCGCCTCCACCCAGCTCGCCGACCGGCTCGTCGCCGGCATCGACGCCCGCATCCCGGGCCTCGTCGTCATCCGCCGCGACCTCGGCCGCGAGCCGCTGCCGCACCTCGACGCGAAGCGCCTCGCGGCGCTCGCGCGGCCCGCCGCCGAGCGCACGCCGGCCGAGGCCGCGATCGCCGCCGCCGCCGACGCCGTGCTCGCCGAGGTGCAGGCCGCCGAGCACGTCGTGATCGCGGCGCCGATGTACAACTTCGCGGCACCGTCGACGCTCAAGAGCTGGTTCGACCACATCGCCCGCGCCGGGGTCACGTTCCGCTACAGCGCGCACGGGCCCGAGGGCCTGCTCGCCGGCAAGCACGCCTACCTCGTCACGACGCGCGGCGGCGTCCACCGCGACCGGCCGGAGGACCACCTCGCGCCGTACGTGCGCACGATGCTCGGCTTCGTCGGCATCAGGAGCCTCGAGGTGGTCTACGCCGAGGGCCTCGCGCTCGGCGCCGCGCCGCGCGACGCCGCGCTCGCCCACGCGCGCGCGGAGATAGACTCGCTCGCGGCGCGCCGCGCAGCCTGAAGGAGCCGTCATGACATCCCGTACCGTAGAACGCGTGGTCACCGGCCGGCCGACCTCGGATGGCGGCGGCGTGCGCCTGACGCGGGTCATCAGCCCCGAGCAGGGGCTCGACCCGTTCCTGCTGCTCGATGAGTTCGACTCGAACTCGCCCTCCGACTACGTCGCCGGCTTCCCCTCGCATCCGCATCGCGGCTTCGAGACCGTGACCTACATGCTCGACGGCCACATGCTGCACGAGGACCACCTCGGCCATCGCGGCGACCTCAAGCCGGGTGGCGTGCAGTGGATGACGGCCGGCCGCGGCATCATCCACTCGGAAATGCCGCAGCAGGTGGCCGGCCGCATGCGCGGCTTCCAGCTGTGGATCAACCTGCCGGCCGCCGAGAAGATGAAGCCGGCCGCGTACCAGGACCTCGAGCCGGCGCGGATCCCGCGCCTCGTCGCCGGCGGCGCCGCCGTGCGCGTCGTCGCCGGCCAGTTCCAGCCGCTGCCGGCCGCCGGCCTCGCGCCGGTCCAAGGGCCCATCGCCGGCGGCGCGACGCAGCCGCTCTACCTCGACGTCGGCCTCGACGCCGGCGCCGCGCTCGCCGTTGCAACCCCGCCCGGCCACCGGCTGCTGGCGTACGTCTTCGAGGGCGGTGCGACGGTCGGCGGGCGGCCACTCGCCAAGGGCCAGCTCGCCCTGCTCGGCGACGGCACGGCGGTCGAGCTCGCCGCCGGCGCCGCGCCCGCGCGGGTGCTCGTGATCGGCGGGCGGCCGCTCGGCGAGCCCGTGGTGCACTACGGGCCGTTCGTCATGAACACCGTCGCGGAGATCGAGCAGGCGGTGCGCGACTTCCGCAGCGGCCGGCTGACCGACGCCGCCTGAGCGGCCCGCGCGCGGCGGCCGCCGCCGCCGGTCAGCCGAGGATCCGCTCGCGCTCGTACAGGCGCGCCGCGATCCACGCCAGCAGCGCGCCGAGCGCGAGCGTCGCGGCCACCGACAAGAGCACGTGCACGGCGCTGAGGTCCTCGCCGCGCAGCAGCGACTGGATCAGCAGGTGTTGACTGAGGCTCGGCACCCACATGAGCGCGGCGCGGCTCGGCACCTGATAGAGCGCCGCGAACACGATCGGCAGCGTCGGCACCAGCACCACCGCCGCGAGCCAGCTCTGTGCCTCGCGATAACTGCGCGTAAACGAGGCGACGATCGTCATCAGCGCCGAGCCGAGCAGCACGAAGGGCAGCATCACCGCGACCATCGCCAACGCGACGCGCGGGCCGAGGTTGAGCGCCATGCCCATGGTGTCGAGCCGCACGAAGCGCAGGCTGACCGCGAAGGTCGCCACCGTCAGCAGCAGCGACAGCGACATGTAGGCGCTGGCGGCGAGGATCTTGCCGTAGACGAGCGCGCGCCGCGGCACCGGCAGCGTCAGCAGCGGCTCGAGCGAGCCGCGCTCGCGCTCACCGGCGGTGGTGTCGATGGCGACGTACAGGCCGCCCATCAGCGTCGCGAACACGATGAAGTAGCTCAGCATGCCGAGCACGGCGAGCGCACGGGCGGCCGGCGTGGAGACGTCGACCTCGTCGACGGCGACCGGCTGCAGCAGCAGCGGCGCGAGGCCGCGCGCCTGCAGCCGCCAGGCAGCGATCTGGCTGCCGTAGCCGCGCAACAGCGCCTCGGCGCGCACCCGGTCGCCGCTGGCGCTGGTGTCGGAGGTGTCGGTGTAGAGCTGCACCGCGGCCGGCTCGCCGGCACGCAGCCGCTCGCCGTAGTTGTCCGGGATTACGAGCACGACGCGCGCCGCGTGGCTGCGCACGGCGTCGGCGGCCGCGGCGCCGCCGCCGCGGAAGTCGCTGACGCGCACGCCCTCGCGCTTGAGGAACGCCACCAGGTTCGGCGCCGTGCTCTGCCCCGCCACCGGCAGCTCGAGCGCCTGCTCGGCGCGCTCGCGGCCGCGCTCGAGCGTCAGGTTCATCATCACCGTGAACAGCAGCGGCGCGCCGAGCGGCCCGATCACGAGCGCCGACAGCACCGTGCGCCGGTCGCGCGCGTTCTCCAGCAGTTCCTTGAACAGCACCGTCAAGAGCGCGCGCATCAGCCGTCCCCCGGCGCCAGCGCGGCCACGAACGCGTCCTCCAGCGAGCCGCTCGCGACCGTGGCGCGCAGCTCGTCGGGCGTGCCGCGCGCCACGACCCGGCCCTGCGCGACGATGACGATGTCGTCGCACAGTGCCGCGACCTCCTGCATCACGTGACTCGAGAACAGCAGGCAATGACCGGCGTCGCGGAGCCGGCGGATCAGCTCGCGCAGGTTGCGCGTCGCGAGCACGTCGAGGCCATTGGTCGGCTCGTCGAGCACGAGGTTCTGCGGGCCGTGCACGAGCGCGCGGGCGAGCGCGACCTTGAGGCGCTCGCCCTGCGAGAACCCCTTGGTGCGCCGCTCGAGTATCGCGCCGAGCTCGAGCAGCTCGGCGAGCTCGTCGATGCGCCGCTCGAGCGCCCGGGCCGGCATGCCGTGCAGCGCGCCGAAGTAGCGGATGTTCTCGCGCGCGGTCAGCAGCGGGTAGATGCCGGCGTTGTGCGGCAGCACGCCGAGCCGGCCGAGCGCGGCCCGCGGGCTGGCCGCGACGTCGAGGCCATCGACCAGCGCCCGGCCGCGGTCGGGGCGCAGCACTCCGTACAGGAGCCGGAGCGTCGTGCTCTTGCCGGCGCCGTTCGGGCCCAGCAGCCCCGTGACCCGGCCGTCCGGCGCCGCGAGGCTGACTGCGCGCACCGCCTCGACCGCGCCGAAGCGCTTGGCCAGCGACTCGAGCACGATCACGGCGCCGGCCCCGACGGGTCGAGGACAAACGGCGGCGCGGTCGCGGCCTCGAGGCACGCGACATCGAGGCCGCGCGCGGTGCCGGCGTCGAGGAAGCGGGCGATCACCCGCGGCGCGCAGCCGATCGCCGCCTGGCCGTGCCCCTGGCCCTTGACGACGACGTGCAGATGATCGCTGAAGCCCGCCGCCGCGCGCGCGCCGTACGCGGGCGGCGTCACCGGGTCCGCCTCGCCCGACAGCAGCAGCGCCGGCACCGCGCTCGCGAGCGGCTGGTAGAGGTCAGCGTCGACCACGCCCGCCGGCCAGCCGGCGCACAGCGCCGCGAGGCCGTCGAGCTGCTGGCCGCCGAGATAGGTGCCGGCGAGCGCGGCGCGATCGACGCGCCGGAGCGCCGGCACGTCCTCGGCGCAGGTCACCGCGGCATTCATGCCGTAGGCGAGCTGGGCGTCGACGTGCGAGCCGAGCATCAGCAGCTGCGCGGCGAGCGGCGCGTAGTCGTCGCGGGCCGCGCGATCGACCAGGTATGGCAGCAGCGCGGTCGTGGCGGCGTAGTAGTTGAGCAGGCGCACGGTGCCGGCGAACGCGCTCGCGTCGAAGTCGAGCTCGCGCGCCGCACCGCTCGAGGGGTCGGCGAGGCGCAGGTGGCGCGGATGCGCGGCGAGCTCTGCCTGCAGGTCGCGGAAGCGCCGCGCGAGATCGGGGAAGGCCTGCTCGCAGGCGCCGTCGGCGTGGCAGCGCGCGAAGGCGAGGTCGAGCGCGCGTTGCGCGGCGAGTGGCGTGTCGGCGAGCGGGCTCGCATCCGGCGGCAGCACGCCGTCAAGCACCACCGCGCGGACGCGCGACGGGTAGCGGCGCAGGTAGTGGGTGACGACGCGCGTGCCGTAGGAAATGCCGTACAGGCTGATGCGCTCGAAGCCGAGCGCGGCGCGCACCGCGTCGAGATCGCCGACCGCGACGCTCGTGGTGTAGAACTCCGGCCGGCCGGCGAGCCCCTGCCGGCAGGCCGCCGACAGCTCGCGGATCCGCGCCGGCGAGGGCGTCGCGACGTCGAAGTCCGCTGGAAACCGGCAGGTCAGGCGGTTCGAGCCGCCGGTGCCGCGCTGGTCGACGAGCACCACGTCGTGGCCGCGCTGCGCCGGTGCGAAGGCGCCGGCATAGGCGACGTAGAAGTCGGTCGCCGCCTGGCCGGGGCCGCCGGCGACGATGAACAGCGGCTCGCGCGCACGCCGCCGGTCGAGCGCCGGCACGACCGCGACTTTCAGCGTGATGCGCCGGCCGCCGGGCTCGGCCGGGTTCTCGGCGACGCTCAGCGCGCCGCAGCGTGCCGCCAGCGAGCCGAGGCCGGCCGGATGCTCGAGCCGGCAGTCGCTGAGCTCGAGCGCGGGCGGTGACGCGGCGGCCGCGGGCGCGAGCGAGGCGGCGAGTGCCGCGAGCGCCGCGAGCGGCGCCGCGACGCGGCGCAGCGGGTGGGGTCGTGCGGCGGTGCGGCGCGCGGGCATCGACGCATTGTTTCATTCCGGCCCGCCGGCCGCCATCCAAGCTAAAATCCGCGGCATGCACTTTCCGGAGCAGTTCGACGTGATCGTGGTCGGCGGCGGCCACGCCGGCACCGAGGCGGCACTCGCCGCGGCGCGGATGGGCGCCCGCACGCTGCTCGTCACGCACAGCATCGAGACGCTCGGCGCGATGAGCTGCAATCCGGCCATCGGCGGCATCGGCAAGAGCCACCTGGTGCGCGAGATCGACGCGCTCGGCGGCGCCATGGCGCGCGCCGCGGACCGCGCCGCGATCCAGCTGCGGGTGCTCAACGCGAGCAAGGGGCCGGCGGTGCGCGCGACCCGCGCCCAGGCCGACCGCGTGCTGTACCGGCGCGCCGTGCGCGCGCTGCTGGAGAACGCCGCCGGTCTTTCGATCTTCCAGCAGGAGGTCGCCGACCTCGTCGTGACCGGCGGGCGCGTGACGGGGGTGGTCACGGCGACCGGCGTGCGCTTCGACGCCGCGAGCGTGGTGCTGACGGCCGGCACCTTCCTCGGCGGCCGCATCCACGTCGGCCTCGAGAGCGCCAGCGGCGGCCGGGCGGGCGATCCGGCCTCGCAGCGGCTCGCCGCGCGGCTGCGCGAGCTGTTGCCGCGCGTCGGTCGCCTCAAGACCGGCACGCCGCCGCGCATCGACGGCAACAGCGTCGATTTCTCGGTGCTGACGCCGCAGTGGAGCGACACGCCGCTGCCGGTACTGTCGTACCTCGGTCGCGCCGCCGATCACCCGCGGCAGGTGCCGTGCCACATCACCGCCACCAACGAGCGCACGCACGAGCTGATCCGCGCCGCGACCGACCGCTCGCCGCTCTACACCGGGCGCATCGAGGGCGTCGGCCCGCGCTACTGCCCGTCGATCGAGGACAAGGTGGTGCGCTTCGCCGAGCGCGCCTCGCACCAGATCTTCGTCGAGCCCGAGGGGCTCGACACGCACGAGCTGTACCCGAACGGCATCTCGACCAGCCTGCCGTTCGACGTGCAGCTCGCGTTCGTGCGCAGCATCCGCGGCTTCGAGCGCGCCCACCTGACGCGGCCGGGCTACGCGATCGAGTACGACTTCTTCGACCCGCGCGACCTCGAGTACTCGCTGCAGACGCGCGCGCTCGACGGGCTGTACCTCGCCGGCCAGATCAACGGCACGACCGGCTACGAAGAGGCGGCGGCGCAGGGCTTGATCGCGGGCCTCAATGCCGCGCGCGCGGCGCGCGGGCTCGCGCCGTGGTGGCCGAAGCGGGCCGAGGCCTACATCGGCGTGATGCTCGACGACCTGGTCACGCGCGGCGCCCCCGAGCCGTACCGGATGTTCACCAGCCGCGCCGAGTACCGGCTGAGCCTGCGCGAGGACAACGCCGACGCGCGCCTGACGCCGGTCGGCCGCGAGCTCGGCCTCGTCGACGATGAGCGCTGGGCGCTGTTCACGGCGAAGCGTGACGCGATCGCAACGGGCGGCGCGCCCGCCGGCGGCGACGAGCGGCTCGTCGAGCAGGTCGCGCTCGCGATCGCGGTCCAGGCCAAGTATGCCGGCTACCTCGCGCGGCAGGACGCCGAGATCGCGCGGGTCGAGCGCCACGAGGCGACCGCGATGCCGGCGGATCTCGACTATCGCGCGGTGCCGGGGCTGTCGACCGAGGTCCGCCAGCGGCTCGTCGAGGTGCAGCCGCGCACGCTCGGCCAGGCGGCGCGGATTCCCGGACTCACGCCGGCGGCGGTGTCGCTGCTGCTCGTGCACCTGAAGAAGCTCGGTCGCGCCGGATGAGGCGCCCGGGCCGCGCGCGGCGCCGCACGCTCGTCGCGCTGCTCGCGGTGGTCGCGCTCGGCGCCTGCGATCGGGGCTCGCCGCCGGTCGGCGCCGCGCCCGCGGCGAGCGTGCTACGCCGCGGCAACGGCCCCGAGCCCGACTCGCTCGACCCGCAGCTCGCCCGCAGCGTCTCGGCCGCGACGATCCTGCGCGACGTCTACGAGGGCCTCGCCAGCCTCGACCGCAGCGGCGCGCCGAGTCCGGGCGTCGCCGAGCGCTGGGCGGTCAGCGCCGACGGTCGCGTCTACACGTTCACGCTGCGCGCGACGGCGCGCTGGTCGAATGGCGCGCCGGTCACCGCCTCCGACTTCGTCGCCGCGTGGCGCCGGCTGGTGGATCCGGCGACCGGCTCGCAGTACGCCGACGTCCTGCGGCCCGTGGCCGGCGCCGCCGCGATCATCAGGGGCGAGGCGCGGCCGGACACGCTCGGTATCGTCGCGACCGATGCGCACACGCTCACCGTGACGCTGGTCGCGCCGACCCCGTACTTCCCCGGTCTCGCGGCGCACTGGAGCACCTTCCCGACCTACGGCGGCGCACCGCCGGCGGCGCCGGGCGCGACGATCTCCAACGGCGCCTACACGCTCAGCGAATGGGTCGTCGGCTCGCATGCCGGCGCGCGCCGCAACCGCCTCTACTGGAACGACGCGGCGACGCACATCGACGCGGTGCGCTACCTGCACGTCGCCGACGCCAACGACGAGTACGCGCGCTACCGCGGCGGCGCGCTCGACCTGACCTACACGCTGCCGCAGCGGCCGCTGGCGCGGCTCGAGGCGGCGCACGGCGCCGAGATCCACCGCGGGCCGCAGCTCGGCGTCTACTACTACGGCTTCAACCTCGCGCGCGCGCCGTTTCGCGACGCGCCGGGACTGCGCCAGGCGCTGGCGATGACCATCGACCGCGAGCGGCTGGTCGGGTCGGTGACCGGGCTCGGCGAGCTGCCCGCCTACTCGTGGGTGCCGCCGGGCGTCGCCGGCTACGGCACGCAGCGCTTCGCATGGGCGGACCAGCCGGCGGCGGCGCGCCTCGCCGAGGCGCGGCGGCTGTACGCCGCGGCCGGCTACTCGCGCGAGCGGCCGTTCAAGCTCGAGCTGCGCTTCGCGAGCGGGCCGACCCACGAGCGGATCGCGATCGCGGTGGCCTCGATGTGGAAGGAGGCGCTCGGCGTCGAGGTGCGCCTGGTCGGCGAGGAGTTCAAGTCGCTGCTGCAGACGATCAGCCGCGGCGAGGCCGACGCGTTCCAGTCCAGCTGGATCGGCGACTACAACGACGCCTGGACCTTCGCCGAGGTGCTGGGCGGCGACTTCGGCATCAACCTGCCGCACTACCGCAGCGCCGCCTACGACGCCGCGCTCGCGCGCGCGGCGCAGGCGCTCGATCCGGCCGAGCGGCGCGGCGCGCTCGAGGCCGCCGAGCGGCAGCTGCTCGGCGACGTGCCGCTCGTGCCGCTGTACTTCTACGTCAACAAGCACCTCGTCGCGCCGCGCGTGCGCGGCTGGTACGACAACGTCATGAACGTCGTCTACAGCAAGGACCTGGCGCTCGCGCCATGACCGGCTGCTACGACTTTCAGGTGCGCGCGATCGACGGCGCCGCCGACCTCTTGGGGCCGTTGCGCGGCAAGGTCGCGCTCGCCGTCAACGTCGCCAGCGAGTGCGGGCTGACGCCGCAGTACGCAGGCCTCGCGCGGCGGCACGAGGAGCTCAAGGACGCGAACTTCACCGTGGTCGGCTTTCCCTGCAACCAATTCGGTGCGCAGGAGCCGGGCAGCGATGCCGCGATCCTGCGCTTCTGCCAGAGCCGCTACGCAGTCGGCTTTCCGCTCGCCGCCAAGCTCGAGGTCAACGGGCCCGGGCGCGCGCCGCTGTACGCGTGGCTGACGGACCGGGCGAACGGCCACCCCGGCGACATCGAGTGGAATTTCGAGAAGTTCCTGATCGGCCGCGACGGCCGCGTGCTCCGGCGCTATCCGCCGACCGTCAGGCCCGAGGACAAGGGCCTCCTGCAGGACATCGCCGACGCGCTGTGAGGCGCGCGCTCAGCCGGTGCGGATCGCGCGGGCCGGCCTGGCGGTGCCCTGTGGTGCCTCGCACAGGACGGCGGTGCCGGCGGGGTTTCTGGGGCGGATGCTGAGGCGGCCGCCGATGGAGTCGGCGCGGTAGCGCATGGTGCGCAGGCCGAGTCCGGAGCCGGGCAGGGAGAGGTCGGGCGGGCCGCGGCCATCGTCGAGGATCGCGAGGCGGACGGTGTCGGGGCGGACGGCGAGCTCGATGTCGATGTGGGTGGCGCCGGAGTGCTTGAGGGCGTTCTGCAGCGCTTCCTGGGCGATGCGGAACAGGTTGTTGCGGGCCTCGAGCGGCAGGGTCAGCGGCGCGTCGAGATGGGTGTTGACGCGCACCGCGATGCCGCCGACCGAGCTCATGTCGGCGAGGCTGGCGAGCGCGGCGACCAGGTTGCCGTCGGCGCCGGCGAGCGGCGAGAGGCCGTGCACGATGCGCCGCGCCGACTGGATGCAGGCGGCGATCAGCGTGGCGAGTTGGTCGAGTTCGTCGGCGAAGGGCAGGCGCTCGCGGCCGGCGCGGTTGGCGAGCGCGCGCACCGAGAGCGACAGGCCGGTCAGTTCCTGGCCGAGGCCGTCGTGCATCTCCTGGCCGATGCGCCGCTGCTCGCCGGCGATCGCGTCGATCAGCGCGCGGCCGAGCGCCTTGCGCTCGGTGACGTCGGCGGCGAAGACCAGCACGGCCGGCTGGCCGCCGAAGTCGATCGGCCGGGTCCACATCTCGACCTCGAGGATGCGGCCGTCGCGGCCGGCGTGGCGGGTCTCGAAGGGCTCGCCCTCGCCGCGCGGCGCGGCGTCGGCGGCCGGCACGGCGTGCTCCTCGCCCGCGGCGGCGAGGTCGGTGACGTGCATGCCGAGCAGCTCGGCGCGGCTGTAGCCGTACTGGCGCTCGGTCGCCTGGTTGACCAGCAGGAAGCCGAGCGTCGCCGGGTCGTAGACCCACAGCGGCTGCGGGCTCGCCTCGAAGACCTCGGCGTAGCGGCGCTCGGCGCGCAGCCGTTCCGCCGCCGCCGCGTCCCGCTCCGCGAGCAGCGCCGTGATGAGCAGCACGAGGCCGGCGAGCGAGCCGACGTAGGACCACAGCAGCACGAGGCCCGGCAGCAAGGCCAGGCCCTGGAGCGCGCCGCGGTCGAAGTCGAAGGCGAGCGCAACCGCGACCGCGAGCATCAGCGCCGCGCCCGCCGCGAACATCAGGCCGAAGCGCACCACGCCGATCACGATCAGCGCCAGCGACAGCATGAACAGCGGCCCCCGCGCCAGCTGCGGCGGGACATCCGGCGGCAGCGTGAGCGCGGCCGCGCAGAGCGCGCACAGGACGCCGACGAAGAGCGCGCTCTGGATGGGGCGCTCGCGAACCTGCCGCAAGCCGGTGCGCTCGGCCGCGAGCACGAGCGGGCTCACCAGCAGCGCCCCGATCATCAGGTTGCTCCACCAGCGCAGCAGGTAGACGGGCTGCGCGACGGAGCCGGCGGGCGGGTCGGCGATGAGACCGAGCATGCCGAGCGCCGCGGCCACCAGCATGCCGACGGCCGCGGCCGCGAGGAACACCGGCACGTCGCGCCGCTGGGCGAAGTGCCGGTCGAAACGCTGCCGCTCGAGCAGCCACGCCGTCAGCCAGCCGCCGGCCACGAGGCCGCCGCTCGTGCACACGTTCTCCGTCAGGCTGACGCGGTGGAACAGTTCGAGCGCGATGCCGGCGGCGAGCACGGCGGGCCACTGCCCGCGCCCCCAGCGCACCAGCACCGCGATCGCGATGCCGCTCGGCAGGATCGGCAGGTTCACCCTGCCGCCCCAGTGCACCAGCTCAAAACCGATCACGCCGGTCAAGACCAGGGCCAACAGCAGCAGCCCGCGCGCGACGCCGCCAGCGGTCACCTGACCGCGGTCAGCGATCGTCGATCGGTCGTTGCCCACAGCGTTGCGTCCAAAGCGGCCAGAGGCCTGAGCCTACGGCAATGGCGGCCATTGTCTCCAGCCCCGGCGGGCCGCGGTGGTGACGGCGACCGGACCGTGACGGTGGTCACGGATCGGCTGGCCGTGCCGGCGGCCGCGAGGCTCAGGCCGAGCGGGCGGCCCGATCCGTCAGGCGCTGTGGTGCCTCGCACAGGACGGCGGTGCCGGCGGGGTTTCTGGGGCGGATGCTGAGGCGGCCGCCGATGGAGTCGGCGCGGTAGCGCATGGTGCGCAGGCCGAGTCCGGAGCCGGGCAGGGAGAGGTCGGGCGGGCCGCGGCCATCGTCGAGGATCGCGAGGCGGACGGTGTCGGGGCGGACGGCGAGCTCGATGTCGATGTGGGTGGCGCCGGAGTGCTTGAGGGCGTTCTGCAGCGCTTCCTGGGCGATGCGGAACAGGTTGTTGCGGGCCTCGAGCGGCAGGGTCAGCGGCGCGTCGAGATGGGTGTTGACGCGCACCGCGATGCCGCCGACCGAGCTCATGTCGGCGAGGCTGGCGAGCGCGGCGACCAGGTTGCCGTCGGCGCCGGCGAGCGGCGAGAGGCCGTGCACGATGCGCCGCGCCGACTGGATGCAGGCGGCGATCAGCGTGGCGAGTTGGTCGAGTTCGTCGGCGAAGGGCAGGCGCTCGCGGCCGGCGCGGTTGGCGAGCGCGCGCACCGAGAGCGACAGGCCGGTCAGTTCCTGGCCGAGGCCGTCGTGCATCTCCTGGCCGATGCGCCGCTGCTCGCCGGCGATCGCGTCGATCAGCGCGCGGCCGAGCGCCTTGCGCTCGGTGACGTCGGCGGCGAAGACCAGCACGGCCGGCTGGCCGCCGAAGTCGATCGGCCGGGTCCACATCTCGACCTCGAGGATGCGGCCGTCGCGGCCGGCGTGGCGGGTCTCGAAGGGCTCGCCCTCGCCGCGCGGCGCGGCGTCGGCGGCCGGCACGGCGTGCTCCTCGCCCGCGGCGGCGAGGTCGGTGACGTGCATGCCGAGCAGCTCGGCGCGGCTGTAGCCGTACTGGCGCTCGGTCGCCTGGTTGACCAGCAGGAAGCCGAGCGTCGCCGGGTCGTAGACCCACAGCGGCTGCGGGCTCGCCTCGAAGACCTCGGCGTAGCGGCGCTCGGCGCGCAGCCGTTCCGCCGCCGCCGCGTCCCGCTCCGCGAGCAGCGCCGTGATGATGAGGCCAAAGCCGGCCATCGCACCGACGTAGGACCACAGCACCACGAGGCCCGGCAGCTCCGTGAGGCCGAAGAATGCGCCGCGATCGAAGGCGAAGCCGAGCGCCGCGAACGTCGACAGCACCAGTGCGGCGGCGGTCGCGGCCACCAGCCCGAAGCGCACGGTGCCGACCACGATCAGCGCCAGCGACAGCACGAACAGCGGCGGCCGCAGCGCGGTCCCGTCGAGGTTGTGTGACGGCCAGAGAAGGTCGACGGCGCCGAGCGCGAGCACGGCGACGACGAATGCGCCGGCGTAGACCGGTTGCGCGCGCAGCCGATCAAGCGACTCGCGCCTGAGCGCGATCAGCAGCGGCGCCACGAGCAGCACGCCGGCCGTGGTATTGCTCCACCAGCGCAGCCAGCCGGTGAACCAGACGCCGGGCGTGGTGTGCGGCTCGGTCCCGAAGCCGAGCATGCCGATCGCCGCCGGCAGCGCCATGCCGATCACGGTCGCGACCAGGAACAGCGGCACGTCGTGCGAGCGCGCGAAGGTGGGATCGAAGCCGCGCCGGTCGAGGATCCGTGCCGTGACCCAGGCGCCCGCCGGCAGGCCGCAGGCCACCACCAGCGACGGGCCGAGGCTCGAGCCGTTCCAAAGGTCGATCGCGAGCTCGGCGACCAGGATCGCCGGCCACAGGCCCCGGCCCCAGCGCACCAGCGCCGCGACGGCGATGCCGCTCGGCAGCAGCGGCAGCGCCAGGCGCGCGCCGAAATGCGGCAGCGCGAAGCCGAGCACGCCGGTCGCGACCGTGGCCGCGAACACGATCACGCCGCGTAGCAGCGTCACGGTCGCCGGCGACGACTGCCCGGCAGGCGCAGCGGGGTCTGCCCGCTGTCCCTCACGCCCGTCCCTGGCCGCCCGACCATCGTTCATCGCCCCGACTCACGCACTGGCTGACCGCATCGATCCTAATGCGATCGACCCCCGCTTGTCGCGAAGCAGGTCCTATTCGCAACCACGCGCGCGGCGGGCGGCCGCGCCGTTCGCCGCCTCGAGCTCGGCCGCGGCCTGCTCGCCGGCGGTCGCGTCGACCGGGCTCAGCTCCTGCGCGAGCCGCGGCCGGGCGGCGAGCGCTTCGGCGGCGAGCCGCAGGTCGAAGCCGAAGCAGCCGTGCGCGGCGAGCCGGCCGGCGAAGGCCGCCCACGCGTAGTGCGCCGGGGCGTCGAGGCCGAGCGCCTCGAGCGACGGCGGCGGCACGGGCGTCACGACCGCGCCGGTCGCCGACCAGCGGTTGACGTCGTCGGCGGCGCCCGAGGCCAGCAGTCCCAGCGCGAACGGCGCGCCGCGCCGTGCCGCGGACTCGAACGCGGCGCGGGCCGCGGCGGCGTCCGGCGCCGCCGCGCAGCCCGCCAGCAGGCAGCTGGCGTAGTAGGCCTGCGCATCGGCGTCGCCCTTCGCGGCAGCCTCGAGCCACGAGCGCGCGATCGCCGGCTGGTCCTTGAGGCGATCGAGCCCGAGCCGCAGTTGCGCGCCGGGCGCGCCGAGCAGCGCGGCACTCGTCAGCTTGCCGATGTCGCCGTGGCCCTCGAGCGCGAGCCGCTCGAGGCTCGCCGGGTCGCCGTTGCGCGCGCTCGCCTGCAGCGAGCGCTCGATCGCGCCGGCATCGAAGCTCGCCGCCGCGCAGCCGGCCGCGAGCTGGCGCTCGGCGTCGCGCGTCGCGGTCACGAGCGCCTCGAGCGCCGCGGCCGTCGCCGGGTCGCGCCCGGCCGGCCCGAGCGCCGAGCGTGCCTCGGCCGCCGCATCGGCGCCGCCCGCCGGCGGCGGCTCGCGGCACAGCGCGGCAAGCTCGGCGAGCAAGGCGGCGCTGCCGGGCTCGCGGGCCGCGCCGAGCCGCCGCGCGACTTCGCCGACGTCACCGGCCGCGAGCCGCTCGAGCAGCTCACGGGGCAGCCGGGCGGCGCGCAGCCGCTCGACGAGCGCGGCCCGCAGCACGGCGCCGGCGAGCGTCGTGGTCGGTTGCATCGCCGGGGACACGGGTGCGGCGGGCAGCTCCGTCGGCCCCGCCGGCGGCGCGGCGCGCGGCGCGCCGCCGGCGGCTGGCTCGGGCGGCGGCGCCGTGGGCCACAACAGGACCCCGGCCACGAGCGCGCCGGCGGCGAGGCCCGCGACCACGAACCAGGTGCGACTCAATGTGGCGTCGCCAGCGGCACGAGGTCGAAGCTCGCAGTCACCGTCGCGCTGAACGTCAGCTCGCCGGTCTGGTAGGTCTCCGCTGCCGCGGCCGGGGCGATGGCCGCTGCCATCGCCACCCGCATCATCGGCACGGGCGGCCGGCCGCCGGCGCCCGCCTGCGCGACGGCACGCGCGCTGCCGACGCTGGCGTCGAGCGCCCGGGCGATCACCGCGGCGTTGGCGCGCGCATCGGCAACCGCGCGTGCGAGGGCGTCGCGCTCGAGCTCAGGCCGGCGGCTCGAATCGAGCTGCGGCTCGGCGGCGAGGTTGGCGCCGGCGCCGAGGCCCTTCTCGATCAGCTCGCCGAGCCGGTCGATGTCCTTGAGCTCGACGATCAGCTGCCGCTGCACGCTGTAGCCGGTGAGCCGGCGGGCACGCTTGCCGTCGCCGTAATCGTACTCGGGGCTGACGCTGAGCCGCGTCGTGCGCACGTCGGCATCGGCGACCTTGAGCTCGCGCGTCACCGCGAGCAGGGCGCCGACCACGCGGTTCGCCTCGGCGCGTGCGGCGTCGAGGGCTGGCGCGCGGGCGAGGATCCCGAGCGTGACGGTGGCGCGGTCGGGCGCGGCGCGCACCTCGCCCTGGCCGCTGACGGTGATCTGGCGCGGCTCCGGCGGCTCGGCGGCGACGCCCGGCGCGCCCGCCGCGAGGCCGGCGAGCAGCAGCGTCGCGGTCCATGCTGAGAAATGCGGCATCGGCGACTCCTGGCGGCAGGGGCGGTACGGCCATGGCAAGATACAACGATCGGGCACCCGATCCGGGGTTCAGCTTGCGGTGGAATTTTCCCGGGCGCGTCCGTACCATTTCGCGGCTTCCGACACGGGTTGAGTCACGCCGGACACGGCGGGCGGAGAGTTATGGGATTGCCTGGACGGACGATCTCGGTGCTGCCGGCGCGCTCGGCGAAGAGCGCGCCGGCGCGCGCCAGAACGCGGTCATGAACGGCATGGCGGCGCAGCTCAAGGACGCGGACATCCGCGCGCTCGCCGAGTATCTCGCGCAGCAGGCGCCGCCGCTGTGGGTGCCGCTGCCGCCGCACAGGTCCGGCGCGCCGTGAGCGCCGGCCCGAGCGGCGATCCGAGGCCGGCTTGCGCCGGCCTCGTCGTCTCGGACCTCACCGAATTCGGCGACGGCATCGCCGCGATCGACACGCACTACGTCCGCCCGCAGCTCTGCGCCAGCCATCTGATCGTCGAGCGCGGCCGCGCGGCGTTCGTCGATACCGGCACGGCGCTGGCGGTGCCGCGACTGCTGGCGGCGCTCGACGCCAAGGGCATCGCGCGCGAGGCGGTCGACTGGGTGCTGCTGACCCACATCCACCTCGACCATGCCGGTGGCGCCGGCGCGCTGCTCGAGCGCCTGCCGAACGCGCGCGTCGCGGTGCATCCGCGCGGCGCTGCGCACATCGCCGATCCGGCGCGGCTCATCGCGGCGACGCGCCAGGTGTACGGCGACACCGTCTACGAGCGGCTGTACGGCGATATCCGGCCGATCCCGGCGCAGCGGCTGGTCGTGACCGAGGACGGCGCGTGCCAGGAGCTCGCCGGGCGGCGCTTCGAGTTCCTGCACACACCGGGACATGCGCTGCACCACCAGGCCATCGTCGATGCCGCGGCCGGCGCCGTGTTCGCCGGCGACACCTTCGGCGTCTCGTACCGGGCGTTCGACGTCGACGGCCGCGAGTTCATCCTGCCGGCGACGACCCCGACGCAGTTCGACCCCGACCAGCTGCACGCCTCGATCGACCGGGTCGCCGCGCTCGCGCCGCGCGCGGTGTTCCTGACGCACTACAGCCGGGTAGTCGACATCGCGCGCCTGGCCGAGGACCTGCACGCCGCCGTGCGCGCCTACGTGGCGATGGCCCGCCGCCACCGGCAGGACCCGGCGCGCGAGGCGCGACTGACCGAGGCGGTCTTCGACTGGCACTCGGCCGCGCTCGACCGGCACGGCTACGCCGGTACCCTCGCCACGCGCCACGCGCTGCTCGACGAGGATATCGCGCTCAACGTCCAGGGGCTGCTCGCCTGGCTCGACCGGCGCGGCTGACCGCTGCGGGTGCAGCGAGGATGGCGACGATGAGTACGTTCAGGGCCCTGCGCATCCACGACACCGACGGCACCATCGTCGCGCGCATCGAGTCGATCGGCCTCGACGACCTCGCCGGTGGCGACGTGGTCGTGAAGGTGCGCTACTCGACGATCAACTACAAAGACGCGCTGGCCGCGACTGGCGCGGGCCGCATCCTGCGCCGCTATCCGCTGGTCGGCGGCATCGACCTCGCCGGCGAAGTGGTGTCGTCGGCCGATGCGCGCTTCAAGCCCGGCGACACGGTGCTCACGACCGGCTGCGGCCTGTCCGAGACGCACGACGGCGGCTACGCCGAGTACGCGCGGCTGAAGGCCGACTGGGTCGTGCCGCTGCCGGCGGGCATCGGCCTCGACGACGCGATGCGCATCGGCACCGCCGGCTTCACCGCGGCGCTCGCGATCCACCGCATGGAGGAGAACCGCCTGGCCCCTGGCAACGGCCCGGTGGTGGTCACCGGCGCGTCGGGCGGTGTCGGCTCG
This sequence comes from uncultured Pseudomonadota bacterium, assembly GCA_963727685.1. GTDB lineage: Bacteria > Pseudomonadota > Gammaproteobacteria > Steroidobacterales > Steroidobacteraceae > CAIKZZ01. Next base: position 980,913 of record CAVSGY010000006.1, on the reverse strand, counting down.
CTGGCCATCGACATGCTCGCCGGCCGCGGCTACGAGGTCGTCGCCCTGAGCGGCAAGCCCGCGGCCGATGAATACCTGCGGTCGATCGGCGCGGCGCGCATCCTGCGCCGCGGCGAAATCAACCTCGGCAAGCGGCCGCTCGAGACGGCCCAGTGGGCCGGCGCGATCGACAACCTCGGCGGCGAGGTGCTGACGTGGCTGACGCGGACGGTCGACTTCTTCGGCAACATCGCCAGCATCGGGCTTGCGGCAAGCCCGGAGCTACACACGACGGTTATGCCCTTTATCCTGCGGGGCGTGAGCCTGCTCGGGATCAATTCGGTCGCGACCCCCCGCGCGCTGCGGCTCAAGGTCTGGGACCGGATCGCGACCGACCTCAGGCCGCGCCACCTCGGGCGCATCTGCGCGCGGACGGTGGGTTTCGACGAGCTGCTCGCGGCGTTCCCCGACTACGTCGCGGGCCGTGTGCAGGGCAGGACGCTGGTCCGGATCGGCTGAGCTATCATGCACCGCAGCAATCAGTAGAGGGCCGACGCATGTCCCGCACCCCGACCTCGGCCGGCGCACGCCTCTGGGCGGCGCTCGAACAGGAGCGCCCGCTGCAGGTTGCCGGGGCGGTCAACGCCTACAGCGCCCTCTTGGCCGAGAAGGCCGGCTTCCGCTCGATCTACCTGTCCGGCGCCGGGGTTGCCAACGCCTCCTTCGGCCTGCCCGACCTCGGCATCACCTCGCTCAACGACGTCTGCGAGGACGTGAGAAGGATCACCTCGGCGACCGAGCTGCCGCTGCTGGTCGATGCCGACACCGGCTGGGGCGCCGCCTTCAACATCGCGCGCACCGCGGGCGACCTGGTCAAGTCGGGCGCCGCCGGCCTGCACCTCGAGGATCAGGTGGCGGCGAAGCGCTGCGGCCACCGGCCGGGCAAGGCGCTGGTGTCGACCGAGGAGATGGTCGACCGCATCAAGGCGGCGGTCGACGGCCGCACGGACGAGGAGTTCGTGATCATGGCGCGCACCGACGCCCACGCGGTCGAAGGCCAGCAGGCCGCGGTCGACCGCGCGCTCGCCTACGTCGAGGCCGGCGCCGACATGATCTTCGCCGAGGCGCTCGTGACGCTCGACGAGTACCGGCAGTTCACGGCCGCGGTCGACGTGCCGGTGCTCGCCAACATCACCGAGTTCGGCAAGACGCCGCTCTACACCGTCGCCGAGCTCGCCGGCGCCGGCGTCGGTCTCGTGCTGTACCCGCTGTCGGCGTTTCGCGCGATGTCGAAGGCGGCGCTCGCGGTGTATACCGAGCTGCGCCAGGCCGGAACCCAGAAGCGCCTGCTCGACACGATGCAGACCAGGGCCGAGCTCTACGAGGTGCTCGGCTATCACGAGTACGAGAAGAAGCTCGACGAACTGTTCTCGAAGTAACGGCCGCGGACCGGGCCAGCAGCGGAGGTAACGCCGTGTCAGACACCGTCAACATGCCGAACCCGGTGATCCAGCGGGCCAAGAAGTCGGTCGCGCTGTCCGGGGTCGCGGCCGGCAATACCGCGCTGTGCACCGTCGGGCGCACGGGCAACGACCTGCACTACCGCGGCTACGACATCCTCGAGACGGCCGAGAACGCCGAGTTCGAGGAGATCGCCTACCTCCTGATCCACGGCGCGCTGCCGAACGGGGCGGAGCTGCGCGCCTACAAAGCGAAGCTCAAGGCGCTGCGCGGCCTGCCGCTCGTCGTGCGCCAGGTGCTCGAGGCGCTGCCGGCCGCGACGCACCCGATGGACGTGATGAGAAGCGCGGTGTCGGCGCTCGGCTGCGCGCTGCCGGAGAAGGACGACCACGGCACCGGCGGCGCGCGCGACATCGCCGACCGGCTGATCGCGAGCCTCGGGTCGATGCTCTGCTACTGGTACCACTACAGCCACGCCGGCAAGCGCATCGAGGTCGCGACCGACGACGACTCGATCGGCGGCCACTTCCTGCACCTGCTGCACGGCGTGGCGCCGCCGGCCGAGTGGGTGCGGGCGATGCACACCTCGCTGAACCTCTATGCCGAGCACGAGTTCAACGCCAGCACCTTCGCGGCGCGCGTCGTGGCCGGCACCGGCGCCGACGTCTACTCGGCCGTGACCGCGGCGATCGGCGCGCTGCGGGGCCCGAAGCACGGCGGCGCCAACGAGGTGGCCTTCGAGATCCAGAAGCGCTACGCCACTCCCGACGAGGCCGAGCAGGACGTGCGGCGCCGCGTCGCCAACAAGGAAGTGATCATCGGCTTCGGCCACCCGGTGTACACGATCGCCGACCCGCGCAACGAGATCATCAAGCGCGTGGCCAGGAGCCTCGCCGAGCGCGCCCGCGACACCAAGATGTTCGAGGTCGCGGCGCGCCTCGAGGCGGTGATGCGCGAGGTCAAGAACATGTTCCCGAACCTCGACTGGTTCAGCGCCGTCAGCTACCACATGATGGCGGTGCCGACCGAGATGTTCACGCCGCTGTTCGTGATCTCGCGCACCACCGGTTGGTGCGCCCACGTCGTCGAGCAGCGCGAGGACGGCAAGATCATCCGCCCGAGCGCGAACTACGTAGGTCCCGAGCCGCGGCCGTTCGTGCCGCTCGCCGCGCGCGGCTGAGCGGCGCCGGCGGGGGCCGCCTCGTCGGCCGGGCGCCGGCGCGCGTGGCGCCTGAGCGCCCGCGCCAGCTCCGCCATCGTGAAAGGCTTCGCGACGAAGTCGTTCATGCCGGCGAGCAGGCACTCCTCGCGCGCGCCCTGCATCGCGTGAGCGCTGATGCCGATGACCGGCAGGCGTGCGGTGTGCGCGGCGCCCTCGCGCTCGCGCAGCCGCTGGGTCGCGGTGATGCCGTCCATGAACGGCATCTGGCAGTCCATCAGCACGACGTCGACGCCGCCCTGCGCGATGCGCTCGAGCGCCTCGAGGCCGTGGCCCGCGAGTGACACGCGACAGCCCAGCGCCTCGAGCATCCCCGAGGCGACCGCCTGGTTGACGGGGTTGTCCTCGACGACGAGCACGTTGAGGCCGAGGCGCTCGCCGGCGGCCGACAGGCCGACGCTGGCGAGGAAGCTCGCTGTGTCGAGATCGGCGCCGCGGCCGGTCACCCGCGCCAGCGTGGCGATCAGCAGGCTGCGCCGCACGGGCTTGGTCAGGTAGCCGGCGATGCCGCCGTCCGAGCCCGGCTCGGGGCCGTTGCCGGCGTCACCGGTCGGCGCCATCGTCACGACCGGCACGCCGACCGTCCGCCGCCCGACCACGTCGAAGGCGAGGCGGTGGTCCAGCACGACGACGTCCGGCAGCTCGCCGCCTTCGAGCGCCGCGTCGACCTCGGGGGCATCGGCGGCGGTCGCGACCACGGCGCCGGCGGCGACCAGCGCCTCGGCGAGCACCGCGCGGCCGGTCGTGCTCTCGTCGCCCACCAGCACCCGCAGACCCTGCAGCAGCGGTGGTCGCGGCGCGCTGTTGAGCACCAGCGCCGGCACCTCGGCCGGCAGGCTGAAGCTGAACACCGAGCCGCGCCCGGGCTCGCTGTTCACGTGCATGGTGCCGCCCATGAGTTCGACCAGCTGCCGCGCGATCGCGAGGCCGAGCCCGGTGCCGCCGTAGCGCCGGGTCGTCGACGCGTCGGCCTGCGCGAACGGCTCGAACAGCCGGCCGAGCGCGCCGGGTGCGATGCCGATGCCGGTGTCGGCGACGCTGAACGAGAGCAGCGCGCGGCCGTCGCACACCAGTCCGCCGTCGACGGTGACCACGACCTCGCCGCGCTCGGTGAACTTCAGCGCGTTGCCGATCAGGTTGGTCAGGATCTGCCGCAGCCGCACCGGGTCGAGATGCACGATCGCCGGCACCACCGGGCGCACGCTGACGATCAGCTCGAGGTCGCGACCGTGGGTGCGGCTCGACAGCAGCTCGGCGGTGTCCTCGACCAGCGCGGCGAGGTCAAAGTCGATCGCCTGCAGCTCGAGCCGGTGCGCCTCGATCTTCGAGAAGTCGAGGATGTCGTTGATGATCTCCAGCAGCGAGATCGCCGAGCGGTGGATCGTGTCGCAGAACTTGCGCTGCCGCGCCGTGAGCTCGGTGCGCTCCAGCAGCTCGGTCATGCCGAGCACGCCGTTCATCGGCGTGCGGATCTCGTGACTCATCCGTGCGAGGAACTCCGACTTGACGCGGCTCGCCTCCACCGCGGCGTCGCGCGCCGCGTCGGCGCCGCGCTTGGCTTCCTCGAGCTCGGCCAGCATCTCGTTGGCACCGTGCACGACGGTGCCGATCTCGTCGTCGCGCGCGTACGGCTTGAGGCGCGCGCTCGGATCGCCGGCGCGGCCGATCTCGACCAGCCGCGCGGCGATCAGCCTGAGCGGCCGCAGCAGCCGGCGCTCGAAGAACACCACCGCGCACACGGTCACGAGGCCGCCGGCGAGGATCGCGAGCCACAACAGCGCGCGGGTCGCGCCGGCCGCGGCGGCGTGCACCGGACGCGCGCTCAGGAAGCGCACCACGACATGCCGGCCGTCGACGCTGTCGCCGGCGAGGAAGCGCATGTCGAGCGTCTGCGGGTCGCTGTCGTCGAACTGCGGGCTGTCCGGCCCCGGTGGCCGCGGCAGCGCGGCCGGCAGTACGTCGAGCGAGACGCGCGCGTCGGCGAGCTCCGCCAGCAGGCCCTCGAACGGCGCGCCCATCGAGCGCAGCACCACCAGCGTGCCGGCGACGTCGCTCTTGCCGCTGCTGCGCAGGATCGGCGCGCCGCCCCATGCATAGACCTCGCCGTCGATTACGGCCAGGCCGTTGGCAGTGGCCGCGTTGGCGAGGTGCTGCAGCAGCGGCCCGTGGCCGCCGACGGCCGCGGTCAGGCCCGGCGAGGCCTCGAGGTAGCGGCGCGCGTAGGGATCGTACTGGCGGATCGCGACCACACGGCCGTCGACGGCGATGAAGGCGGCCGCGTCGATCGACAGGTTGGCGAAGGTGTCGGAGTCCCAGTTGGCGAAGAAGTAGCCCGGATTGCGGCCCTTCATGAAGTCGTAGGTCTCGTCCCACTTGCCGTCGTCGTGGGCGGTGCGCTTCAGGCTCTCAAGCTGGGTCGCGAGCGTGCGCTCGGCGAGGCGCGCGCGCGCCAGCCCGTCGCGCCGCTCGGCAGCGGCGACCGTGCCGCCGTACCACCAGCGCGCGGCCGCGTACTGGGCCACGCCGAGCGCGCAGAAGGTCGCGACCAGGACCGCGATCGTCAGGCGATGAAGGTGGCGGCGTGGGGCGGGAGCCGGCATGAGCGTTGTATGAGATCCAGGGACACCTACAACGGTTAGCGTGCCGCGCCGCCGGAACTTGAATCGCCGGCCCGTGGCTGTAGGGGATCCCCTCAGGCGGCGCGGCGCACCGGCGGCGGGCGCCGCCGGCGCGGGCCTCGCACGCAGGCCGGCGCGCGATTCGACGGTCTGCCGCCGCGCCGCGACGACCCGCCGCGCGGCCGCGACGAACCGCGGCTCGTGGCTGGCCCGGCCGCCACGGCAGCGGCGATAATCGTCCCAATACGGCCGCGCGGCGGGCAGCACCTGCCGCGCGGCCGATCCATACCAGGGGGACCTCGAATGAAGAAGTTCTGGCGGATCGCCGGCTGGACCGCGCTCGTGCTCGCGGTGCTGCTGGGCTTTTCGGTCTACAAGATCGTGTGGGGCAAGCCCTTCACGCTGAACCTGCTCGCCAACCGCCAGGTGCTCGAGGTCCTGGTGAAGAACCCCGAGGTGTTCTCGCAGGTCGGCGTCGCCGACGGCACGGTGTTCGACCACCACTCGGGCCGGCTCGCCGCGGTCGGCGTCGCCAAGCGCGACGAGGACTACGCGGTCGCGGCGCAGTTCCTCGCCGAGGTGCGGCAGTTCGACCGCGCCAGGCTTTCCCGCCAGGACCAGATCACCTACGACATCCTCGCCGACCAGTACGAGACCACGCTCGCCTTCAAGCGCTTCGACTGGCTGTCGTCCGAGGGGCTGTACCCGATCAGCCCGATGTTCGGCACGCAGGTGCAGTTGCCGAGCTTCATGCAGTCGGCGCACGTCGTGAAGAACGAGAAGACCGCGCGCAACTACGTCAAGCGCCTCGAGGCGATGGGCGACAAGCTCGACGCGCTGACCGCGGAGATGCAGCGGCAGGCAAAGGCCGGCGTCGTGCTGCCGATCTCGCTGCTCGAGAAGTCCGAGGCCGTGATCGGCGACACCATCAGGCCGAAGCCGGAGGACAGCGCGCTGGCGACGACCTTCGTCGAGCGCATGGACAAGGCCAAGGACCTGGACGACGGGCTCAAGAAGCAGCTCGCGCAGGCGGCGGTCGCGGCGCTCAAGACGCGCATCTACCCGGCCTATGAGCGGATGAACGCGGCACTCGAGGCGCTGCGGCCGGCGGCCGCGGCCCAGGCGGCCGGCGTCGGGCGGCTGCCCGACGGCGCCGCCTACTACGCGCTGTCGCTGCGGCAGATGACGACCACCGACTACTCGGCCGAGAAGATCCACGCGCTCGGGCTCGCCGAGGTCGAGCGCATCGGCGCCGAGATGGACGCGCTGCTGCGGGCCCAGGGCCTGGCCGAGGGTAGCGTCGCCGAGCGCGTCCAGGCGCTGACCAGGGATCCGCGCTTTCTCTATCCGAACACCGACGAGGGGCGCAAGCAGGCGCTGGCGCGCTACCAGCAGATCCTCGACGACGTCAGTGCGCGGCTGCCCGAATACTTTCGCACGCTGCCGCCGACGCGCCTGACGGTCGAGCGCGTGCCGGCCTCCGCGGAGAAGGGCTCGGCCGGCGCCTACTATCAGCCGGCCGCGATGGACGGCTCGCGGCCGGGCACCTATTTCGCCAACCTGCGCGACATGAACGAGCTGCCGACCTGGGCCATGAAGAGCGTGACCTATCACGAGGGCATTCCGGGCCACCACCTGCAGATCTCGATCGCGCAGCACCTCAAGGGTCTGCCGCTGATCCGCCAGCAGCCGCTGTACTCGGCCTACGCGGAGGGCTGGGCGCTGTACGCCGAGCGGCTCGCGGCCGAGATGGGCATGTACAAGGACGACCCGTGGGGCGACCTCGGCCGGCTGCGCGACGAGATGCTGCGCGCGGTGCGCCTCGTCGCCGACACCGGCCTGCACGCCAAGGGCTGGACGCGCGAGCAGGCGATCGCCTACGAGGTGAGCCGCACCGGCATGCCCGAAAGCGAGGTGGCCACCGAGGTCGAGCGCTACATGTCGCTGCCGGGCCAGGCCTGCGCCTACAAGGTCGGCCAGCTCAAGATCCTCGAGCTGCGCGACCGGGCCAAGGCCGCGCTCGGCGACAAGTTCAGCCTCAAGGATTTCCACGCCGTCGTGCTCGACAACGGCGCCGTGCCGCTGACGCTGCTCGAGAAGCTCGTCGACGAGTGGATCGCGAAGGGCGGCGGCGCCGGCTGAGCGCCGCCGCCGGGGCCGCCGGCGGGCCGCTTCGGCTAACCGCCACTGGCAAGGGGCGGCCGCGTGAGTCAACATCGCGGCCCCCCTCCCCAACCCCCTGGCCGCCGCCATGTCCAGCCACGACTACAAGTCCGCCAAGCGTCCCGATCCCGACCGGGTGCTCGTCGACATCGCCGAGTACGCGAAGAACTACCGCATCACGAGCGAGGTCGCCTACGACACGGCCCGCTACTGCCTGATGGACACGCTGGCCTGCGGCTTCCAGGCGCTCAAGTACCCGGCCTGCACCAAGCTGATGGGGCCGGTGGTGCCGGGCGCGACCATGGTCGGCGGCGCGCGCGTGCCGGGCACGAGCTACGAGCTCGAGCCGGTGCAGGCCGCATTTAACATCGGCTGCATGATTCGCTGGCTCGACTTCAACGACACCTGGCTCGCGGCCGAGTGGGGCCACCCGTCCGACAACTTGGGCGGCATCCTCGCGGTCGCCGACTACCTGTCGCGCAAGAACGTCGCCGAGGGCCGCGCGGGGCTGCCGGTGCGCGACGTGCTCACCGGCATGATCAAGGCGCACGAGATCCAGGGCGTGACGGCGCTCGAGAACGCCTTCAACAAGGTCGGCCTCGACCACGTGCTCAACGTGCGCGTCGCGACCACCGCGGTCGTGACCGCGATGCTCGGCGGCACGCGCGAGCAGGTCGTCAACGCGGTGTCGAACGCGTTCCTCGACGGCGGCGCGCTCAGGACCTACCGGCACGCGCCGAACACGGGCTCCAGGAAGAGCTGGGCCGCCGGCGATGCGACCAGCCGCGGCGTGCGGCTCGCGCTGATCGCGCTGACCGGCGAGATGGGCTATCCGTCGGCGCTCACCGCGCCCACCTGGGGCTGGAACGACGTCGTGTTCAAAAAGCCGCTCGTCTACAAGCAGCCGTTCGCGAGCTACGTGATGGAGAACGTGCTGTTCAAGATCAGCTACCCGGCGGAGTTCCACGCCCAGACCGCGGTCGAGGCGGCGATGGCACTGCACGGCGAGGTCAAGGGCCGCATCGACGACGTCGTCAAGGTGGTCATCGAGACCCAGGAGCCGGGCGTGCGCATCATCGACAAGACGGGGCCCCTGGCCAACCCCGCCGATCGCGACCACTGCATCCAGTACATGGTCGCGATCCCGCTGATCTTCGGCCGCCTGACCGCCGCCGACTACGAGGACTCGGTCGCGCACGACCCGCGCGTCGACGCGCTGCGCGCCAAGATGGAGGTCCGCGAGAACCCGACCTTCACGAAGGAGTACTACGAGGCCGACAAGCGCCACATCGGCAACGCCGTGCAGGTGTTCTTCAAGGACGGCCAGACGCGGCGCCAGGCGGTCGACTTTCCGGTCGGCCACAGGAAGCGCCGTGCCGAGGGCTATCCGCTCTTGGTGCGCAAGTTCGAGGAGTCGGTCGCGGCGCACTACCCGGCCAAGCAGACCGCCGCGATCAAGGCGCTGTTTGCCGATCCCGCCAAGCTCGACGCGATGCCGGTCCACGAGCTGGTCGCCGCGCTCGTGAAGAACTGACGCGGCGCGGGCCGCGGGCGTGCGCGCCGGCCGGGCGGCCGGCGTGCCGCCGGGCGCGCAGCGTAGACTCGCCGCCATGAACGGCACCCCCCGCGACGTACTCGCGGCCGGCCTCGGCGAGCTCGGCCTGCCGGTCGATGCGACGCAGCTCGATCAGCTGCTCGCGCTCGCGGACCTCGTGCGCGAGTGGAACGGGAAGTTCAACCTGACGGCGATCACCGAACCCATCGCGATGGTGCGCAAGCACCTGCTCGACAGCCTGACGGTGCAGCCCTGGATCGCGGGGCCGTTCGTCACCGACGTCGGCACCGGCGCCGGCTTCCCGGGGCTGCCGCTCGCGATCGTCAACCCGAGCGTGCGCTTCACGCTGCTCGACTCGACCGGCAAGAAGGCGCGCTTCGTCGAGCACGCCGCGCGCACGCTCGGCCTCGAGCACGTCACTGTGACGTGCGCGCGCGCCGAGGACTTCCGGCCGCCGCAGCGGGCGCAGACGGTCGTGTCGCGCGCGCTCGCCTCGGTCGCCGAGTTCGTGCGCGTCGCCGGCCACCTGTGCGCGCGCTCCGGGCAACTGCTGGCGATGAAGGGCAAGGATCCGGCGGCGGAACTTGCCGACCTGCCGCCCGGCTGGCGGGTCGTGGCCGTCGAGCGCCTGAAGGTGCCGGGCCTCGACGACGCGCGCCACCTCGTGATCCTGCGGCCGGCGGGCCGCGCATGAGCGCGGCCGAGCTCGAGTACCCGGTCGCGGTGCCGCCCGAGATCGGCCAGGCGGTGCCGCTCGCGGCGGGCGTGACCTGGCTGCGGCTGCCGGTGCCGGGGGGCCTGCGGCACATCAACGTCTGGCTGCTCGACGACGGCGCGGGCTGCACGCTCGTCGACACCGGCATGGACGTCCCGGCCGCCCGCGCCGCGTGGGACGGGCCGCTCGCCGCGGTGCTCGCCGGCCGCCCGATCACGCGGATCATCTGCACGCACCACCATCCGGACCATGCCGGTCTCGCCGCCTGGCTCGCGGCGCGGCACGGCGTCGCCGTCTACATGAGCGAGCCCGAGGAGCGCCTGCTCAGGGCGCTGCTCGGCACCGGCGCGAGCCACGAAGCGGTGCTCGCGCGGATCGCCGCCTTCGAGCGGGACGGCCTCGTCGTGACCGACGAGCTGCGGCCGGTGGCCGCCATCGGCGGCTACCGCCGGATCATGTCGGGGATCCCGGCGCAGATCCGCCACCTGGCCGACGGCGATGTGCTCGAGATCGGCGCCGTCCGCTGGCGGGCGCACCTGGTCCGCGGCCACACCGACGGCCAGCTCGTGTTCCATGCCGCGGGCCCAGGCCTGCTGATCGCCGGCGACCAGGTGCTGCCGCGGATCACCAGCAACATCGGCATCTACCCGGAGCGGGCCGATGCCGACCCGCTCGCCTCGTTCCTCGACTCCTTCGCCGGCCTCGCCGCGCTCGAGCCGGAGCCGCTCGTGCTGCCGTCCCACGGCGACGTGTTCCGCGGCCTCAGGGCGCGGCTCGACCAGCTGCGCGCGCACCACGCCCAGACGCTGGACGAGGTCGAGGGGCTGGTCCTGGCGCCGGCCACGGCCGCCGAGGTCGCCGGCCGGCTGTTCCGGGCGCCGCTCGACCCGCTGCACCGGCTGCTGGCGGTCGGCGAGACCCTGGCCCACCTCCATTACCTGGCCGCCCGGGGGCGCCTGCGCGTCGTCGACCAGCCCGGCGCGCCACGTCGCTACGGACCTTTGCACACCGTCTAGCCGGGTGGCCGGATGCTATTCTGGCCGGCCTATGAACCGGATCATCGCCGTCGCCAACCAGAAGGGTGGCGTCGGCAAAACCACCACCGCCGTCAACCTCGCCGCCTCGCTGGCCGCGACCAAGCGGCGGCTGCTGCTCGTCGATCTCGACCCGCAGGGCAACGCGACGATGGGCTGCGGCATCGACAAGGGCGAGGTCGAGCGCTCGGCCTGCGAGGTGCTGCTCGGCGAGTGTCCCGCCGAGGCCGCGATCGTGCGGGTCGAGCCGGGCGGCTTCGACCTCATTCCCTCGAACCAGGACCTGACCGCGGCCGAGGTGCGCTTGCTCGCGACGCTCGCCGGGCGCGAGCTCAGGCTCAAGCGCGCGCTGGCGCCGATCCGCGACCGCTACGACCTCGTGCTGATCGACTGCCCGCCGGCGCTCAACATGCTGACCGTCAACGCGCTGGTCGCGGCGGACACGGTGCTGATCCCGATGCAGTGCGAGTACTACGCGCTCGAGGGGCTGTCGGCGCTGCTCGGGACGGTCGAACAGATCCGCGCCAACATCAATCCCGACCTCAAGCTCGAGGGCATCCTGCGCACGATGCACGATCCGCGCAACAACCTCGCCAACGAGGTCAGTGCGCAGCTGATCGAGCACTTCGACGACAAGGTGTTCCGCACCATCATCCCGCGCAATGTGCGGCTCGCCGAGGCACCGTCGCACGGCCGGCCCGCGCTCTACCACGACAAAGAGTCGCGCGGTGCGCTCGCCTACCTCGCGCTCGCCGGCGAGATGATCCGCCGCGAGGAGGAGCCGGCGGCAGCCGGCGGCCTCGACGATGAACCGGAGACCGACGAATGAGCGTTAAGAAGCCAGCACTGGGGCGGGGACTCGGGGCGCTGCTCGGCGAGACGGCGGCGCGCCAGGTGGCGGCGGCGGCGGCGGCCGGCCCCGCCCGGCCGCCGGTCGGCGACGAGCTCGTGCGCCTGCCGCTCGACCTGCTGCAGCGCGGCAAGTACCAGCCGCGCATCGACATGCGGCCCGAGTCGCTGACCGAACTCGCCGACTCGATCAAGGCGCAGGGGATCGTGCAGCCGATCGTCGTCCGCCCGGTCGGCACGCCCGGCCCGACCGAGTCGCAGCGCTACGAGATCATCGCCGGCGAGCGCCGCTGGCGCGCGGCGCAGCTCGCCGGCCTCGCCGAGATCCCGGCGATCGTGCGCCGCGTGCCGGACGAGGCCGCGGTCGCGATGGCGCTGATCGAGAACATCCAGCGCGAGAACCTCAACCCGCTCGAGGAGGCACGCGCGCTCGACCGGCTGGTCACCGAGTTCGACCTGACGCACCAGGAGGCCGCCGAGGCGGTGGGCCGCTCGCGTGCCGCAGTGTCGAACCTGCTGCGGCTGCTCGAGCTCGCCGACGAGGTCAAGACGCTGGTCGGCGAGCGCGCGCTCGAGATGGGCCACGGGCGGGCGCTCCTTGGCCTCACCAACCGCCGCCAGCAGGTCGAGGTCGCCTCGCTGGTCGCGAAGAAGGGCCTGTCGGTGCGCGAGACCGAGGCGCTGGTGCGGCGCCTGACGGCGCCGGCGCGCGCCGATGCCGACGCCGCGCCGGTCGTCGACGCCGACGTGCGGCGGCTCGAGACCGAGCTCGGCGAGAAGCTCGGCGCCAAGGTGGTGTTCAAGCAGGGCGCGCATGGCCGCGGCCAGCTGATCATCAGCTACTCAAGCCACGAGGAACTCGACGGTATTCTGGCGCACATCAACTGAGCGCCAGCCGCAGAAAATGTAAATAAGTACGGATACTTACGGCGCCCGACCGCCGTAATATGCGTTCTTGAAGCACTGCAAGAAGGTCCTTATAATGCGCGCGCTTTTGGGGATGCGTTCGCGCGTCCCGCAGCCAGAGCGCCACTTCGCGTGCGTCCAGACCGGCGCGTCGAAGTGGCTTTTTTGCGCGTGTGAGACCGCGACGTCGGGGCCTTGAGCGAGAGCCTCGGATGCCCGTCGGCGCTGTGAATCACAAGGAGCGTGGCCGCCACCTCGTGTTGCGGTACGCGGCGCTGCAGATGGGCGCGACGGTGCTGGTGGCCGCGGCGGCGCTCGGGGTCGCCGGTCTCGCCGCGGCGCGCGCCGCGCTCGCCGGCGGGCTGGTGGTGGCGATCGGCAACGTGGTGTTCGGCTGGGTGCTGTTCCAGCCGGGGATCGCGCCGGTTCGGGTACTCGCGCGGGCGGTCTTCGCCGGCGAAGTGTTGAAGTGGCTGTGGGTCGGGGTGGCGCTGTGGGGCGCACTGGCGGTGGCGCATCTGGCGCCGCTGCCGCTGCTGCTCGGGCTGATCGCCGCGCAGTTCGGGTTCTGGGTCGGCACCGCGGTCATTCGCTGATCGGGAGACGGGGTAAAAGAAGATGGCGGCCGAAGGCCCAGAAAGCATGACGGGGTACATCGCCCATCACCTCGTGCACCTGAGCGCGGGCGAGGGCTTCAATGCCCTGCATCTGGACAGCATCTTCTTCAAGCTGCTGCTGGCAACGCTGTTCGTCACGGTCTTCATTGGCGTCGCGCGCCGCGCGACGTCGGGCGTGCCCGGCAAGCTGCAGTGTGCCGTCGAGATGCTGGTCGAGTGGGTCGACGGCCTCGTCAAGGAGACCTTCCACGGCCGCAGCCGCCTGATCGCGCCGCTCGCGCTGACGATCTTCTGCCTGACGTTCCTGATGAATTTCATGGACATGCTGCCGGTGGACCTGCTGCCGGCCGCCGCCCACAAGGTCGGCATCGAGCACCTGCGGGTCGTGCCGACCGCGGACCTCAGCACCACGTTCGGCATGGCGATCTGCGTGTTCTTCCTGATCCAGTACTACGGCATCAAGCACAAGGGCCTCGGCGGCTTCCTGACCGAGTTCCTGACGGTGCCGTTCCACGCCGACGGCATGGTCGGCAAGATCCTGCTGGCGCCGGCCAACCTGCTGCTGCGCCTGATCGAGGAGTGCGTGCGGCCGGTGAGCCTCAGCCTGCGACTGTTCGGCAACATGTACGCGGGCGAGCTGATCTTCATCCTGATCGCGTGCATGACGCTCGGCGCGGGCCTCAACTCGACGAGCACCTACCTGCTCGGCTTCGGCCAGATCATCGCCGGCTTCGCATGGACCGCGTTCCACGTCCTGATCATCACGCTGCAAGCGTTCATTTTCATGATGCTGACGGTCGTGTATCTCAGCATGGCCGCCGAGCACCACTGAAGACGTCATCCAACCGTTCCAGTCGACCTATTTGATTTCACGGAGAAGACCATGGCAATCGAGAACATCCCACAAGTCGCCGAAGTGATGAGCCACACCCTCATCGCCGCCGGTCTCCTGATCGGCCTCGGTGCGCTCGGCACCGCGATTGGCTTCGCGCTGCTCGGCGGCAAGTTCCTCGAAGGCGCCGCGCGCCAGCCGGAGCTCGCGCCGATGCTGATGACCCGCATGTTCATCGTCGCGGGCTTGCTGGACGCGGTGCCGATCATCGGCGTCGCGATCGCGCTGCTGCTGATCTTCTCGAACCCGTTCCTGGCGATGTTGGGCGTCAAGTAAGCGCCCGGCGAGTGGTGTGCGCCGGCCGCGGCCGGCGCCTGCCGCATTAGTCAGGAGACAGGCATGAACATTACGATCACGCTGATCATTCAGGGCTTCGCCCTGTTCTTGGTCGCCTGGCTGGTCATGAAGCTGGGCTGGCCGTCGATCATGGCGGCCATCGAGGAGCGGCGGAAGAAGATCGCCGACGGCCTCGCGGCCGCCGATCGTGGCCAGAAGGACCTCGACGACGCCAGGGCGCAGGCGCTCGAGATCATCCGCGAGGCGCGCACCAAGGCCGCCCAGATCGTCGACCAGGCGAACCGCCGCGGCGGCGAAGTCGTCGAGGAAGCGCGCGGCAGCGCGCTCGCCGAGGGCGAGCGGCTGATCGCGGTGGCGAAGAACGAGATCTCGACGCAGACGGCGCGCGCGCGTGGCGAGCTGCGCAACGAAGTCGCGCACCTCGCCCTGGTCGGCGCCTCGCAGCTCCTCAAGCGCGAGGTCGACGCCAAGGCGCACACCCAGCTGCTCGACGAGCTCGCGGCGCGCATCGCGACCGCGGGCTGACGGAGACGCCATGGCCGAAAAAGCCACCATCGCCCGACCGTACGCGCGCGCGGCCTTCGAGTACGCCCGCGAGCACGGCGCGCTTGCCGCCTGGTCGCAGCTGCTGGCCGCTGGCGCCGCGGTGGCGGCGACGCCCGGCGCGGAGGAGCTCTTCGGCAATCCGCGGGTCAGCGCGACCGCGCTCGTCGAGCTGATCGGCAGCGTCGCGGCCGACGGCGGCGTCACGGTCGATCCGAACGCGCGCAACTTCCTGGCGCTGCTTGCGCACGCACACCGTCTCGGCTACCTGCCCGAGATCGCCGCGCAGTACGAGGCGCGTCGCGCCGAGGTCGAGAACACGATCGACGTCGAGGTCACGACGGCGATGGCGCTGACCGCGGCGCAGCGCGCGACGCTCGAGGCGGCGCTCGCCAAGCGCTTCGGCCGCAGCGTGCGGCTCGCCGAACAGCTCGACGCCGCGCTGGTCGGCGGCGCGGTTGTCCGCGCCGGCGACCTGGTCATCGACGGATCTCTGCAGGGGCGCCTGGCGCGGCTCGAGCAGCAGATTTCCCAGCCGTGAGCGCCACCGCGCGCACGGCCGAAAAGGTTTAGAAGGAAAGCAGCATGTCCATCAAGGCTTCCGAGATCAGCGACATCATCAAGGCCCGCATCGCGCAGTTCGACGCGGCCGCCGAGGCGAGCAACGTTGGCACCGTCGTCAGCGTGACCGACGGCATCGTGCGCATCCACGGCCTCGCCGACGTGCGCTACGGCGAGATGATCGAGTTCCCGGGCAACACCTTCGGCCTCGCGCTCAACCTTGAGCAGGACTCGGTCGGCTCGGTCGTGCTCGGCGACTACGAGCACATCACCGAGGGCAACCAGGTCAAAACCACCGGCCGCATCCTTGAGGTGCCGACCGGCCCGGAGCTGCTCGGCCGCGTCGTCGACGCGCTCGGTGACCCGATCGACGGCAAGGGCCCGATCAAGGCCTCCAAGCGCGCGCCGATCGAGCGCGTGGCGCCCGGCGTCATCAACCGCCAGAGCGTGTCGCAGCCGGTGCAGACCGGTCTCAAGGCGATCGACTCGATGGTGCCGATCGGCCGCGGCCAGCGCGAGCTGATCATCGGCGACCGCCAGACCGGCAAGACGGCGGTGGCGATCGACACGATCATCAACCAGAAGGGCACCGGCGTTAAGTGCATCTACGTCGCGATCGGCCAGAAGCAGAGCTCGATCGCCAATGTCGTGCGCAAGCTCGAAGAGCACGGCGCGATGGCCCACACGATCATCGTCGCCGCGTCGGCCTCGACGCCCGCGGCGATGCAGTACCTGGCGCCGTACTCGGGCTGCGCGATGGGCGAGTACTTCATGGACGAGGGCGAGGACGCCCTGATCATCTATGACGACCTCACGAAGCAGGCCTGGGCGTACCGCCAGATCTCGCTGCTGCTGCGCCGCCCGCCGGGCCGCGAGGCCTACCCGGGCGACGTGTTCTACCTGCACTCGCGCCTCCTGGAGCGCTCGGCGCGCGTCAACGCCGCCTATGTCGAGAAGGTCACCAACGGCCGCGTCAAGGGTAAGACCGGCTCGTTGACCGGACTGCCGATCATCGAGACGCAGGCCGGCGACGTCACGGCGTTCGTGCCGACCAACGTGATCTCGATCACCGACGGCCAGATCTTCCTCGAGACGGACCTGTTCAATTCCGGCATCCGCCCGGCGATCAACGCCGGCATCTCGGTGTCGCGCGTCGGCGGCGCCGCGCAGACCGGCATCATCAAGAAGCTCGGCGGCGGCGTGCGCCTCGCGCTCGCCCAGTACCGCGAACTCGCGGCGTTCTCGCAGTTCGCCTCCGACCTCGACGAGGCCACCCGCAAGCAGCTCGAGCGCGGCCAGCGCGTCACCGAGCTCATGAAGCAGAAGCAGTACTCGCCGATGTCGGTCGCCGAGATGGCGCTGTCGCTGTACGCCGTCAACGGCGGCTTCTTCGACAAGGTGCCGCGCGACAAGGTCGTCGCGGCCGAGGCCCAGCTGCAGGCCTTCGCCAAGACCAACGCCGGCGCGCTCCTGAAGTCGATCAACGACAAGCCCGACCTGTCGAAGGAGAACGACGCAGCCCTGAAGAAGGTCTGCGAGGACTTCTTCTCCACGGCGAGCTTCTAAGGCACAGCCATGGCCGGCGCGAAAGAAATCCGCACCAAGATCGCGAGCATCAAGAACACGCAGAAGATCACCAAGGCCATGGAAATGGTCGCGGCGAGCAAGATGCGCAAGGCCCAGGAACGGATGCGGGCGGCGCGGCCGTACGCGGAGAAGATCCGCACTGTCATCGGCCACCTGCGGCTCGCCAATCCCGACTATCGGCATCCGTACCTGGTCGAGCGCGAGGTCAAGGCTGTCGGCCTGATCGTCGTCAGCACCGACCGCGGCCTGTGCGGCGCGCTCAACGTCAACGTCTTCAAGCAGGCGCTGACCGCGATCCGCGAGTGGCAGGGCAAGGGGGTCGAGGTGCAGCTGTGCCTCGTCGGCTCGAAGGCGGTGCAGTTCTTCCGGCGCCTCAGGCTGCCGATCGCCGCGACCGTCACCCACCTCGGCGACCGGCCGCACGTCGCGAGCTTCATCGGCACCGTCAAGGTGATGCTCGACGGCTACGTCGAGGGCAAGATCGACCGGCTGTTGCTGGTCAACGCCGAGTTCGTCAACACGATGAGCCAGCGGCCGGTCGCGCGGCAGCTGCTGCCGGTCGAGCCGGTGAAGAGCCACGAGCTGCAGGACCTGTGGGAGTACATCTACGAGCCGTCGGCGGCGGAGCTGCTCGAGGGCCTCATGACCCGCTACGTCGAGTCGCAGGTCTACCAGGGCGCCGTCGAGAACGTCGCCTGCGAGATGGCGGCGCGGATGGTCGCGATGAAGAGCGCGACCGACAACGCCGGCAAACTGATCGACGAGCTGCAGCTGATCTACAACAAGGCGCGGCAGGCGGCGATCACCAAGGAAATATCCGAGATCGTCGGCGGCGCGGCCGCCGTTTGAGAAAAGGTTTCAAGACATGAGCACGCCCACCAGTTCCGCCACCGGCAAGATCGTCCAGATCATCGGCGCCGTCGTCGACGTCGAGTTCCCGCGCGAGGCGATCCCCAAGGTCTACGAGGCCCTGAAACTCGAAGACAGCGGCCGTCAGCTGACGCTCGAGGTGCAGCAGCAGCTCGGCGACGGCGTCGTGCGCTGCATCGCGATGGGGGTCTCCGAGGGCCTGAAGCGCGGCATCGTCGTGCGCGCCACCGGCAAGGGCATCGCGGTGCCGGTCGGCAACGCCACGCTCGGCCGCATCATGGACGTGCTCGGCGACCCGCAGGACGAGAAAGGCCCGGTTGCCGCGAAGGAATACTGGGAGATCCACCGCCCGGCGCCGTCGTATGACGACCAGGCCGGCGGCCAGGACTTGTTGGAGACCGGCATCAAGGTCATTGACCTCCTGGTGCCGTTCGCCAAGGGCGGCAAGATCGGCCTGTTCGGCGGTGCCGGCGTCGGCAAGACCGTCAACATGCTCGAGCTGATCAACAACATCGCCAAGGCGCACGCGGGCCTGTCGGTGTTCGCGGGCGTCGGCGAGCGCACCCGCGAGGGCAACGACTTCTATCACGAGATGGCGGAATCCGGCGTCATCGACCTCAAGAACCTCGCGAACTCGAAGGTCGCGATGGTGTACGGCCAGATGAACGAGCCGCCGGGCAACCGGCTGCGCGTCGCGCTCACCGGACTGACGATGGCCGAGTACTTCCGCGACGAGAAGCAGGCCTCCGGCAAGGGCCGCGACGTGCTGCTGTTCATCGACAACATCTACCGCTACACACTGGCGGGCACCGAGGTGTCGGCGCTCCTCGGCCGCATGCCCTCGGCGGTGGGCTACCAGCCGACGCTGGCCGCGGAGATGGGCGTGCTGCAGGAGCGCATCACCTCGACCAAGACCGGCTCGATCACGTCGATCCAAGCCGTGTACGTTCCGGCCGACGACCTCACCGACCCGTCGCCGGCGACGACCTTCGCCCACCTCGACGCGACCGTCGTGCTGTCGCGGCAGATCGCTTCGCTCGGCATCTACCCGGCGGTCGATCCGCTCGACTCGACCTCGCGGCAGCTCGATCCGCTGGTGATTGGCGAGGAGCACTACAACACCGCCCGCGGCGTGCAGGCGATCCTGCAGCGCTACAAGGAGCTGCAGGACATCATCGCGATCCTCGGCATGGACGAGCTGTCGGCCGAGGACAAGCTGAGCGTGTACCGCGCGCGCAAGATCCAGCGCTTCCTGTCGCAGCCGTTCCACGTCGCCGAGGTGTTCACCGGCCAGAAGGGCGCGTACGTGTCGCTCAAGGACACGATCCGCGGCTTCAAGGCGATCATCGCCGGCGAATACGACAACCTCCCGGAGCAGGCCTTCTACATGGTCGGCACGATCGAGGAAGCGGTCGAGAAGGCCAAGACGATCACCTGAAGGAACCGCCATGGCGCACACCATCAACGTCGACATCGTCAGCGCCGAGGGCGAGATCTTCTCCGGCCCGGCGACGATGGTGTTCGTGCCGGCCGTGCAGGGCGATATCGGCATTGCGCCGCGGCACGCGCCGCTGTTGACGACGCTGCGCGCGGGCGAGGTGCGGGTACAGACGGCCGACGGCGAGGAGCACGGCTTCTACGTCGGAGGCGGCGCGCTCGAGATCCAGCCGCAGCGCGTCACGGTGCTGGCCGACACGGCCTTGCGGGCCCGCGACCTCGACGAGGCCGCGGTGCTCGCCGCCAAGCAGCGCGCCGAGGAGGCGCTGCGCGAGAAGGGCGACGAGATCTCGATCGCCGAGGCGCAGGCCGAGCTCGTGCGCGCGATCGCGCAGATCAAGATGCTCGAGCGGATCCGTAAGCTGCGCAAATAGCCCGGACGCCGCGCGCCGCCGCCGCGCGCCGCACTGTCCATGGCTTGCCGTGGCCCGGCGCCAGTGCTCGATGAAATCGAGTGATGTGCCCTTCTGCTTGGGTCGTCGGGGCCTCTCAGTTTCAGAGAATACGAATGAGACGCACTGCGTTTGTGAGCCTAACTACCTGAATCTGCTGGAGTAACGCCGGAGCGTATTCGCCGCGAAATGGAAATTGCTGCGCAGCATTTCTGCCATGGCTGCTTTCTAGCCGTCGCGGACCATCGCGGCGCAGCGGCGGTTCCGGTCGCCGATCGCCGCGATGGGCGGCCCAGCGCCACGGCGCTCCGGGTGCCTGGCCGGCAGGGGATCGCGCGCTGCGCGGTGCCGCAACAGCAGAGGCGTCGCGCCCGGCCGCGCCCCACCGAAGCGACGTCCTAGGCTTCGCCGGCTCCGCGCTTCCTGATGCGCCGCGGGGGCTTGCTCGGCGGCGCCGCGGTCACGCTCCGGCGCGCCAGGGCAGCGAACCCACCGGCCATGAACGGCGCGAAGCGCATGTGCACGGCTTCGAGGTCGGAGGAGCGGCACAGCCGCCCGGACAGCTTGTCGAGCCGGCCGGTCTCGGCGAAGGTCAGTGTCAGTGCACCGGTCAGGAAGTGATAGCCCCAGAACACGTCGCGCAGGTCGGTGTCCGGCAGCGCCGCGGTCAGCACTTCGACGAACTTGCGCACCACCGGGTCGAAGTGCCGCGTCATCAGCACCGACAGCTCCGGCGAGTTGTTGACCTGTGCGATCAGCGCGAAGTAGCTCTTCCAGCCGCGCCCGCCGCGTGCCGAGCGCAGGATCAGCGGTTCCATGAAGGCGTTGATGACGGCCTCGAGGTCGAGGCGGCCATCGGGCCCGGGTCGCACCGCCTCGAGCCGCGCCATGCGCTCGCGATTGAGGATCTCCGCGCGACGCTCGAACACCATCGTCAGCAGCGCGCGCTTGTTGCCGAAGTGATAGTTGACGAGCGCGACGTCGACCTTGGCCGCCTCGGTGATGTCGCGGATCGACACGCCGTGGTAGCCGCGCTTCGCAAATAGCCGCTCGGCCGCGTCCAGCAGCCGGTCCTTGGCAGGTCGTCCCGTGGTCCTCGCAGCCATCGTGTTAGTGCGGCGCAGCAAAAGCGGCCTAAATTGTCCCGCATTTGGTGCCGTTTCCGCAACGCGGTTGATTTTCCGCGCGCACCGTGGCTAGTATTCAACAATCGTTCAATGGCAGTTCAACAACCATTGAACACGAACGAATAGATAACTGCAGTTGCAGGGGGTTCCGGTGAACGCAACGAAGAAGCTATTGCGCGTGGCCATTGGCCTGATGTTTGGCGTCGCGGCGGCCGCGCCGCTGTCGGCCGCCTTCGGCCAGACCGCCCCCGCGGGCACGTCGGCGGCGGGGGTGGACACGATCGAGACCATCGTCGTCACTGCGCGCCGCCGCTCGGAGAATCTGCAGGACGTGCCGCTCGCGGTCACCGCAGTGCGAGCCGATACGCTCGAGGAGCGGGACGTGACGTCGCTCGCGGACCTCAACAGCTTCGTGCCGAACATGAAGATCGCGACCGACCGCGCGACCAGCAGCACGATCAACGTGTACATTCGCGGCGTCGGCCAGAGCGACCCGCTGTGGGGCTTCGAGCCCGGCGTCGGCGTCTACATCGACGACGTTTACATGGCCCGGCCGCAGGCGGCGCTGCTCGACGTGCTCGATGTCGACCGCCTCGAAGTGCTGCGCGGCCCGCAAGGCACTCTGTACGGCAAGAACACGATCGCCGGCGCCATCAAGTACGTGACCCGCGACATCGTCGGCGACGCCAGCGTCACGGCGTCGGTCACCGGGGGCAACTACGGCGAGCACGACGAGAAGCTCAGCGCGTCGACGCCGGTGATCAGCGATCACCTGTATTTCGGGATCGCGGTCGCCGACCTCCACCACGACGGCTACGGCCACGTAGTCGCCCAGCCGGGCGAGCCGCCGAGCCAGTCCCTCGGCCAGGATGTCTCGAACCGGGATGTGCTCGCCGGCCGTGCCAATCTGACGGCGCTGTGGGGCGAGAGCTCGAAGCTCAAGATCGTCTTCGACACGACCCAGGACGACTCCAATGCCGCCGGCGGCCAGCGGCTCGCGCCCTACACGATGCCCGACGGCACGGTCGCGCCGGTGCTCGACAGTCGCTACGACAGCCGCACCAACATGCCCGTCGACCAGGACCGTTACTACCGCAACGGCATTGCTGGAACCTATACGCAGGGCCTCGGCTCGGGCTTCGATCTCAAGCTCGTCGGCGCCTACCGCGAGGGTCACGGGCGGCAGTTCATCGACTTCGCGGAGCTCGACGCGAATCTGTTCCAGGTTCCGGCCAAGTACAACGAACGGCAGGGTTCCGGTGAAGGCCAGCTGACGTTCACCAACGATCTCGTCAAGGCGGTCGGCGGCGTGTTCTACATGGACAGCACGGCCTGCGGCGCTTACGACGGGTCGCTCGGCATGTTCTCGGCCCCCCCTCCCGCCGGCCTCGGCATCTACGAGACGCTGCTCGACAACGGCTGCGTGAACACGAAGAGCACGGCAGTCTATGCCGATACCGCGTGGAAGCTCACCGACCGCTTCAATCTCGACGCCGGCGTGCGCTGGAACCAGGACAAGAAGGAAGCGTCCGTGTACCAGGCCGCGTTCATCAGCCTCCCGCCGACGCAGCTGCTGCCGGGCCAGGCGTTCTTCGACCCCACGCAGGCACCGGCCGGGTTCTTCCCGCCCACCGTGCTATCGAACTACGCCAACGGCCGCACGTTCTCCAACGTCTCGCCTCGCGTCGGCTTCGACTTCCACCTTACCGATCACGTGATGACCTACCTGTCATACAGCCGGGGGTTCAAGAGCGGCGGCTTTGACATGCGCGGCAACGCCGCGGTCTACCCGCAGACGGAGGCTGGCTACAACTCGGAGACCGCTGACAATTACGAAGTCGGCATCAAGTCGATGCTGTTCGACAATACGCTGCAGCTAAACGCGACGCTCTTCTACAATCCCTACAAGGACGCGCAGATCGGTGTCGCGCAGTACGTCGGCTCGCCACCGACGGAGGTCACCGCGGTACTCAATGCCGGCAAGCAGATCAACCAGGGCGTCGAGATCGAGTCCGTGTGGCGGCCGATCCGGCAGTTCACGCTCGGGCTCAACGTCGGCTACCTTGATTCCTACTACCAGGACTTCATCGTCGGCTGCACCGCGCTGATCCCGGGCTGTACCGCCAACTCGACGGTGAACATCGCCGACCAGAACCGGCCGATCAATGCGCCGACCTGGACCGTCTCCGGCAACTCGAGTTACGCGTGGGACCTGGCGTCGGGATCGCTGCTCGCGCGCGTGAGCTACGACTGGCGCAGCTTCACCAAGGTCGCGAACACGACGCCCAGTGCGACAGACCAGCCGGCGTACGGCGTTCTCGACGCCGGTATTGCGTTCACCACCTCCAGCAAGGCTTGGCGTTTCTCGGTGGACGGCAAGAATTTAACGGACCGTTGGTATCGAATCGCAGGCTACGACTCCGTCTCGGCCGGGCTGCCTGTGAACCTGATCGGCTTCTATGGCCCACCGCGGACCTACTCGGCGACGGTCAGCTACCACTTCTGATGTAGCCCGCGGCGCGCCCCGAGGCGCGCCGCGCTTTCGCCGCGCAACCGGCCGGGCACCTCGCCCGCCACCGGGCCGCGCCCCTGCGAGGCAAGCATGTCGTGGTTTCAAGCACCGGCGCCGCTGCTGCCGGACCTGATCGCACACAACGGCCGCTGGCACGGCGCAGAGCCCGCGCTCGTCGACGGTGGGCTCGTGCTGTCGTGGCACGAGTTCGACGAGGCGACCGCGCGGATGGCGCGCGCACTGCTGGAGCTCGGCGTCGAGCCGCGCAAGCGGGTCGCCGTCCTGATGGACAGTCGCTACGAGACTGCACTCACGCTGTTCGGCGTCGTCCGGGCCGGCGCCGTCGCCGTGCCGCTCAACGTGTCGATCACGGACGAGGCCGTGGCGACCATGTGCGCCGACGCCGCCGTGGTCGCGGTGTGCGCCTGCGGCGAGCACTGCGGGCGGATCGACGCGCTGCGCGCGTCCGGCGCGCTGACGGCGCGCCACTTCATTGGCTACGACGGTCCGCGGCCCGGCTGGCACGAGTTCGCCATGCTCATCGGGGCGCAACCTGCTGGGCCGCCGCCGGTCGTGATCAGCGGCGACGACGAGTGCAACCTGATCTACAGCTCCGGCACGACCGCGCTGCCGAAGGGCATCGTGCACACGCACGCGTGTCGTATGCACTGGGCGTACGACTCGGCGATCGCATTGCGCTACCGCAGCGGCTGCCGCACGCTGTGTGCGCTCGGGCTGTTCTCGAACATCAGCTGGGTGTCGATGCTGTCGACCATCCTGGTCGGCGGCACGATCGTGCTGCAGCGTCACTTCAACGCCCGCGACACGTTGCGCCTCATCGAGGCCGAGCACATCACGCACGGCTCGTTCGTGCCCGTGCAGCTCGAGCGGATGCTCGTCGACCCGGCGCGTGGCGAGTACCTGACCGACAGCCTCGAGACGCTGATGTGCTGCGGCTCGCCGCTCGCACCAGAGACCAAGCGCCGCTTCGCGCAGGAGTTCGACTGCCAGCTGATCGAGCTGTACGGCCTGACCGAAGGCCTGATCACGATCCTTGCACCGGAGGACTTCGACCGGAAGCTCGCGTCGGTCGGCAAGCCCGTGCTCGGCGCCGACATCCGCATCCTCGGCGACGACGACCGCGAGGCGGCGCCCGGTGAGACCGGCGAGATCGTCGGCCGCGGTCGCCTCGTGATGGCGGGCTACCACGGCCGCGACGATGCTAACCGCGAGGCGACCTGGATCGACGCAGCGGGGCAGCAGTGGCTGCGGACCGGCGACCTCGGCCGCCTCGACGCGGACGGCTTTCTCTACATCGTGGACCGCAAGAAGGACATGATCCTGTCGGGCGGCCAGAACATCTTCCCGGCCGACATCGAGGTGATCATGCGCGCGCATCCGGCGGTCGCCGAGGTCGCTGTCATCGGCGTGCCGAGCGCGGCGTGGGGCGAGACCCCGGTCGCTGTCGTCGTACCGGCGGCGGGGCAACGCGTCGATGCCGAAGCGCTCTTGGCCTGGACCAACGGCCGGGTCGGCAAGCAGCAGCGCATCCGCGCGGTCGTGCTGCGCGCCGAGTTGCCACGGAACCCGAATGGCAAGATCCTAAAGCGCGAGCTGCGTCGCGAGCTCAAGGACACGGATTTCACATGACCACCGCAACGACCTTCCGCGAGCACCGCTGGGCGTCGGCCGACGGCCTGCAGCTCTACAGCCGGGTCTATGACGCCGCCGGCGCGAACGCCCCGGCCGTACTGTGCCTGCCGGGCCTGACGCGCAACAGCCGCGACTTCGAGGCGCTCGCGCCGCACCTGGCGGCGCGCTACCGCGTCGTGTGCCCGGACCTGCGCGGCCGCGGCTACTCGGCTCGCGACTCGGTCTGGCAGCACTACCAGCCGGCGACCTACATCGGCGACCTGACCGGCCTGCTCGGAGTGCTCGGCCTCAAGCGCGTCGCGATCGTCGGCACCTCGCTCGGCGGCCTCTTGGCGATGGTCATCGCGTCGGTCACGCCGGCGGCCGTGGCCGGCGTCGTGCTCAACGACATCGGTCCGGAGATCGACCCGGTCGGCGCGGCGCGCATCCGCGGCTATGCCGGGCAGCTGCCGCCGGTGCGCAACTGGGCCGAGGCGGCCGCGCAGCTGCGCCAGGTGTTCGGCAGCGCCTGGCCGGACCTGCCGGAGGCGCGCTGGGCGGTGCTCGCGCGACGCAGCTATCGCGAGGACCCGTCGGGCACGCCGGTGCTGGACTGCGACCCGGGCGTGGGCACGGCGATGCGGGCGGCGGCGGCCGAGCCCGCCGATCTGTGGCCGGTGTACGCGGCGTTGAAGCCGGTGCCGACGCTCGCGATCCGCGGCGCGCTGTCGGACATCCTGAGCGTGGCGACCTTCGAGCGGATGCAGCGCGAAAAGCCCGACCTCGAGCGGCTGACCGTGGCCGACCGCGGCCACGTGCCGCTCCTGGACGAGCCGGAGTGCCTCGCCGCGATCGACGCCTTCCTCGCCCGGCTCGGGTAGCGCGCCGGGCGCGGCCGGTCAGCCGCCGGGTCCGAGGTACTGGTCGAGCCAGGCGGCGACCTCCTGGAAGAAGTAGCGGTTGTCGTCGCCGCGCAGGATCCAGTGGTTCTCGTCCGGCCAGACGAGCAGCCGGCTCGGTACCTGCTGCCGCTTGAGCGCGGTCCAGTACTCGAGCGTGTTGTTGAGCGGTACGCGGAAGTCGTGCTCGCCGACCGACAGCAGCACCGGCGTTCGGAACTTGTCGGCGTACGCGATCGGGCTCTGCGTGTGCCACAGCGGGTCGCCCGCCCACGGCGGGCCGCCGATCATGACCTCGCGGTGATAGACGGCGTCGCTGGTGCCCCACTGCGTCGCGAGGTCGACGAGCCCGGCGTGGCTGATCAGGCAGCGGTAGCGGGTCGTGCTCGCCTGCATCCAGTTGGCGAGATGGCCCCCGTAGCTCGCGCCGGCCGCGCACTGGCGCGAGCCGTCGATGAACGGGTAGCGCCGGATGGCCTCGTCGGCCGCGGCGTTGATGTCATCGGCCGGCCCCTTCAGTGGATCGTGCTCGATCGCCTGCGCGAAGGCCTCGCCGTAGCCGGTCGAGCCGCGGTAGTCGGTCAACAGCACGACGTAGCCGGAGCGCGCCAGCAGGTGGTAGTTCCAGCGGAGCACGAACTGGTCGCGCCACATCGCCGCCGCGCCGCCGTGCATGACGACCAGCAGCGGATACTTGCGCTTCGGGTCGAAGCCGGCGGGCCGG
Organism: uncultured Pseudomonadota bacterium; assembly: GCA_963727685.1. Lineage (GTDB taxonomy): Bacteria > Pseudomonadota > Gammaproteobacteria > Steroidobacterales > Steroidobacteraceae > CAIKZZ01. The sequence goes on along the minus strand of CAVSGY010000006.1, from coordinate 954,264 downwards.
ACGAGCATGCTATGGATCGCGCGACCGCCGTCGCCGGTGAACCAGAAGTGCTCGAGCGGCTGCCAGTCGATCTCGGCGGCGTGCGCGTCGTTGAAGTGCGTCAGCAGCGCCGGCGCGCCGGACGGCTCGAGCCGCGCGACCTCGGGCGGGTGTACGGCGCTCTCCCAGCGCGCGACCAGGGTCGGCTTGGCCGCGCGCGTGGCGACGGCGAGACCGGTGTAGGCGCCGGCGGACATCGGCGCGAGCAGCCGTGCCGGCGCACCCGGAGCGGCGACGTAGAGCTTCTCGAGCCCGGCGTCCTCGGCGAGGAAGTAGACGGTACCGTTCGCCGCAACGCCCCAGCTCGTGACCGAGCGGTCGACCGCCGTCGTCAGGTCGTGCGCCGGGCCGGCCGCCGCGGCGCGCAGCGCCGCGTAGTCGAGGGCCGCGATCCGCGCGTTGTCATAGACGTGGCCGGATTGGTGCGTGTGCTGCGCGTACAGCGTGCGGCCGTCGGCGCCGAAGCGCGGCGTCCGCCATGAATCGCTGCCGGCCGTCAGCCGCACGGGCTCGCCGCCGGCCGTGGATACGTACCACAGCTGGGCGCTCGTGAAGGCGCGCGCGGCCCGGTCGCCGTCGACGCTGGCGACGAACACGAGCCCGCCGCCGTCCGGCGTCCACGCGGCGTCGAGCGCGACGCCATCGTCGTCGCGGTGGCCGGTGTAACCGGGCTCGGCGACGAGGGCGCTGCCGGCGAGGAGGTCGCGCGCCGGCGCGCCGCCGGCGAGCGGCTGCACATAGAGGTGCGCCTGGCGCTCGTCGATCCACTTGTCCCAGTTGCGGATCGGGAAGCCGTCGTAGACCCGCACGCTGTACTTGCGCTCCGCCCGCTCCTTGGCGAGTCGGCGATTGTCGGCGTCGTCTTTGGCGCCCGGCCAGACGTCGGCGACGAACGCGATGCTGTGGCCGTCCGGCGAGAAGCGCGGCGCGCGAGCGCCGAGCGCGGCATTGGTCACGCGCTGCGCCTCGCCGCCGGCGGCGAGATCGAGCACGTAGATCTGCTGCTCGAGGTCGCCCTCGCGCTTGGCGCTGAAGGCGAGGCGTGTGCTGTCCTCGCTCCACACCACGCCCGACTCACCCTCCTTGGACCAGGTCAGCCGTCGCGGCGGCGCGCTGCCGTCGGTGGTCACCAGCCACAGGCCCGACAGCTGCTCCTTCCGGTCGTAGGCCGGCTCGACGACGATGAACACCGCGCGCCGCCCGTCCGGGCTCAGCGCCGGGGCGCCGACCCGCTTCATCAGCCAGACGTCCTCGTGCGTGATCGGCCGGGCGGCCGCGGGTGCCGCGGCGGGCAGGGCGAGGGCCAGGGTCGCCAGGAACAGGCCGCGCAGAACGGGATGCAGCATGGGTTTGGGTCCTGTCAGAGGATCTTGGAGGTCACGCCGGCAGCGACGATACCCGAAAGCACCGCCCCCTTTGAGCCCGTGCGAGAATATCCGCCTCGCACCGCCCGAGTACCGCCATGCCCCTGAGCATCGTGATCCTGGCTGCCGGCCAGGGCAAACGCATGAGAAGCGATCTGCCGAAGGTGCTGCAGCCGCTTGCCGGCCGGCCGTTGCTGCAGCACGTCGTCGACTGCGCCCGCGGGCTCGGCGCCGACGCGATCCACGTCGTCTACGGTCACGGCGGAGAGCAGGTCCGCGAGGCGTTCGCCGGCCAGGACCTCGGCTGGGCGCTGCAGGCCGAGCAGCACGGCACCGGCCACGCGGTCATGCAGGCGATGCCCGCGATCCCGGACGGGCATCTGGTGCTGGTGCTGTACGGCGACGTGCCGTTGATCCAGGCCGCGACGCTGCGGGACCTGGTGGCACGGGCCGGCGAGCGCTCGCTGGCCTTGCTGTCGGTCGTGCTCGACGACCCGATCGGCTACGGCCGGGTGCTGCGCGACAAGGCGGGCAACGTCTACCGGATCGTCGAGCAGAAGGACGCCAACCGCAAGGAACTGGCGGTGCAGGAGTCGAACACCGGGCTCATGGCCGTGCCGGCCGCGGCGCTCAGGCGCTGGCTCGCGAGCCTGCGCAACGACAACGCGCAGGGCGAGTACTACCTGACCGACGTCGTGACGCTGGCGGTGCGCGACGGCTTCAAGGTCGAGGCGGTGGTCGCGCCGACCGTCGCCGAGGTGCTCGGCGTCAACGATCGCGCGCAGCTCGCCGGGCTCGAGGCTGAGTACCGCCGCCTGCGCGCGCGCGAGCTGCTCGAGGCCGGCGTGACGCTCGCCGATCCCGCCCGGCTCGACGTGCGCGGCACGGTCCGGTGCGGACGCGACGTCGCGCTCGACGTCAACGTCGTGCTGGAGGGCGAGGTCGTGCTCGGCGACCGCGTCGTGGTCGGGCCGGGCTGCGTGCTGCGCGACGTCGTCATCGGCGCGGACACGGTGCTGCACCCCTACTGCGTGCTGGACGATGCGACCGTCGGCGAACGCTGCAGCGTCGGCCCGTTCGCCCGCCTCAGGCCCGGCACCGCGCTGCACGACGACGCGCACGTCGGCAACTTCGTCGAGCTCAAGAATGCCACGCTCGGTGCGGGCAGCAAGGCCAATCACCTCAGCTACCTCGGCGACACCACCGTCGGCCGCAAGGTCAACGTCGGGGCCGGCACGATCACCTGCAACTACGACGGCGCCAACAAGTGGCCGACGGTCATCGAGGACGGTGCGTTCATCGGCTCCGGCACGATGCTGGTCGCGCCGGTGACGGTCGGGCGCGATGCGACCATCGGCGCCGGTTCGACGATCACCCGGTCCGCGCCGCGCGGCACGCTGTCGCTCGAGCGCAGCCGGCAGCAGGTCCTGGATGCGTGGCGCCGGCCGGCCAAGGCCTCGGCCGAGGAGCGCGAGCGGCACCTCGCCCGCGCGCGCCTGCCCGACGATCCGCAGGAAGGGTGACGCGCGCCCGAGCGGCACAGTCCGATTCCGGTCACAATCCCGGCGCGCTGGATGCGCCATAATTGTTGTTTCGACAGACCTCAGGAACGAGGGCGGACCCCATGTGTGGAATCGTAGGCGCGGTGGCGACCCGGGACGTGCTCCCGATCCTGATCGACGGGCTGCAACGGCTCGAGTACCGCGGCTACGACTCGGCCGGCGTCGCGGTGCTCAAGGCGGATGGCCACGTCGCGCGGCTGCGCACGGTCGGCAAGGTGGCGCGGCTGCGCGAGGCGCTCGACGAGTCGCCGACCGAGGGCCTGCTGGGGATCGCGCACACGCGCTGGGCCACCCACGGCGTGCCGAGCGAGCGCAATGCGCACCCGCACATCTCCCGCGACGGCATCGCGATCGTCCACAACGGCATCATCGAGAACCACGAGGAACTGCGCGCCGACCTCGCCGCGCGCGGCTACGAGTTCACCTCCGAGACCGACACCGAGGTGATCGCGCACCGCGTGCACTTCCAGCTGGCGAGCCACCCGGATCTGTTCCAGGCGGTGCAGGCGACGGTCGCGCGAGCTGCACGGCGCCTATGCGCTCGCGGTCCTGAGCGAGAAGGATCCGGACACGCATCGTGCTGGCGCGGGCCGGCTGCCCGGTGGTCGTCGGCCTCGGCGACGGCGAGAACTTCGTCGCCTCCGACGTCGCAGCGCTGCTGCCGGTGACCAAGCGCTTCCAGTTCCTCGAGGAGGGCGACGTCGCGGCGATCCACCGGCAGAGCGTCGAGATCGTCGATGCCACCGGCCGGCGCGTCGCGCGCCCGGTCCGCGAGAGCCAGCTGTCGGCCGATTCGGTGGAGAAGGGCGACTACCCGCACTACATGCTCAAGGAGATTCACGAGCAGCCGCGCGCGGTCGCGCAGACGCTCGAGGAACGGGTGGCCGGCGGCAAGCTGCTCGAGGCGGCGTTCGGTCCGGCCGCGACGCAGGTGCTCCGGCACACGCAGGCGGTGCAGATCGTCGCCTGCGGCACGAGCTGGCACGCCGGCTCGGTCGCGCGCTACTTCATCGAGCAGATCTGCCGGCTGCCCTGCTGGGTCGATATCGCCAGCGAGTTCCGCTACCGCAATCCGGTCGTGCTGCCGAATACGCTGTTCGTGACGATCTCGCAGTCGGGCGAGACCGCCGACACGCTCGCCGCGCTGCGCCTCGCCAAGCAGGCCGGCTACCTGTCGACGCTCGCGATCTGCAACGTGCCCGAGTCGTCGCTGGTCCGCGAGTCCGAACTCGTGATGCTGACCCGGGCCGGCCCGGAGATCGGCGTCGCCTCGACCAAGGCGTTCACGACGCAGCTCGCGGCGCTCAACATGCTGGTCATCGCGCTCGGCAAGCACCACGGCATCGACCGCGAGCGCGAGCGCCACCTGGTCGAGCGGCTGATCGAGGTCCCGCGCCTGATCGAGGAGACCCTCGCGCTCGACCCGGTCGTGCACCGGCTGGCCGAGAAGTTCGTCGACAAGCACCACGCGCTGTTTCTCGGCCGCGGCGCGCTCGCACCGATCGCGATGGAAGGCGCGCTGAAGCTCAAGGAAATCTCCTACATCCACGCCGAGGCCTATCCGGCCGGCGAGCTCAAGCACGGCCCGCTCGCGCTCGTGGATGCGGACATGCCGGTGATCACGGTCGCGCCGAACAACGACCTGCTCGAGAAGCTGAAGTCGAACCTGCAGGAGGTACGCGCCCGCGGCGGCGAGCTGTACGTGTTCGCGGACCCCGAGTCGGGCCTGTCCTCGTCGGACGGCGTCCACGTGATCACGATGCCGAAGCACGTCAGCTACTTCCAGGCACCGGCGGTCTACACGATCCCGCTGCAGCTGCTCGCCTACCACGTCGCGACGATGCGCGGCACCGACGTCGACCAGCCGCGCAATCTGGCGAAGAGCGTCACGGTCGAGTGAGGCCGGGGACGGCGGGTCGGCGTTCTACCGATGACGTGACGCGTCCGTAGGCTGTGCCGTCGTCTGCCGGAAGTGCCGCCCCGCGTTTTCGCATCAGTGCCGCCCAATCCTCGCTCCGCGGGGGCGCCTGGAGGGCATGGAAGTCGCATACCGACCTTAACCAGGCGGCCGCCGCAGCGATGTTTAATTCCGTCGCTCCATCAGTAGCTTAAGCACGGTGGCGAAGCGTGATACGTTATCGGCTGCCGGGGAGCGACCGCGTCGCGTTCGGCGCTTATCTAAATATTGGCGCCGGCGCGGAGCCGAGCGCCACGCGCCCAGGCACTTCGCAAGGACACACAGTCAGTGAACCCGGCGAGCGTCATGCCGATGTTTTGGGTGACCCAGCTGATTCTAGCTGCGCTCTTGCTCGTGCTCACGGTGGTCGTGATTCGATCGCGGCGAGACGCTGCGGCGCTGCGTGCGAGCGAGGACCGGCTGCGGATCGCGGTCCATGTATCGGACATCGGCGTATTCGACCACGACCACCGGACGGGTGAGGTGTATTGGTCGGGCGAAATGTGCAGGCTCTACGGCTGGCCGGACGACGCGACGCCGAGCCTCGCGCTGTTTCTCGAGCGAGTGCACCCCGACGAACGCGCCGCCGTAGCGCGGGCCATAGACCGCGCTCACGCCCCGCAATCCGAGGGCCTGTTCGACGTGCAGCACCGCCTCGTCCTCCCGGACGGCGAAATTCGCTGGGTGATGCTGAGGTCGGTGACGCGGTTCGAGGGCGACGGCACGTCCCGACACGCGGTGCGCACCGTCGGCACGGCCATCGATTTCACGGAGCGCAAACGCGCCGAAGAGGCATTACGCCAGAGCGAGGAGCGGCTCCATCAGGCGGTCCGTGTCTCCCAGATCGGCATCTACGATCACGATCAGGCCAGCGACCGGATCTGGTGGTCTCCGGAGCAGCGGCAGAACTATGGGTTCTCGCCCGATGAACCGGTCACCCTCGAGAAATTCGTGGAATGCGTGTTTCCCGACGATCGCGCGGAGATCGCGGCGGCCGTGCGGCGTGCGCATGACCCGTCCGGCGACGGCTTGTTCGACGTCGAACACCGCATCATTCGCCGCGACGGGCAGGTCCGCTGGCTCGTCACGCGATCCCGCACGTTCTTCGCGGGCGAAGGTTCCGCGCGTCATCCGATGCGGACCGTCGGCGCCGTGCTGGACGTCACCGATCGGAGGGCCGCCGAGGAGCGTCTGCGGCAGCGCGAGCAGATCCACAGCGCTTTCGTCAGCCAGTCCGCCGACGGCATCGCGCTCGTCGACACCGAATCGCTGCGCTTCGTCGAGTTCAATGATGCGGCCTGCGAGATGCTCGGCCATACCCGCGAGGCACTTGGGTCGCTGACACTCCCCGAACTCGCAGCGGACGCCGTCGCCGCGGACCGCATCCGTACGCAGATCGCGTCCTCCGGGCTCATCGGTCGCGACCTGGGGCTGACCGCACTCAGGCGCCGCGACGGCTCGATACTGCCGGTCTGGGTTACCAGCCGTCCGGTCACCCATCACAATCGGGTCTATCTCGCGGTTGTATGGCGCGATACGACGGAACGCGAGAAGGCCGAGCACGCCAATCGGCAGCTCGCCTCGCTGGTACGCCACGCCCAGGAATTTATCGCTATTTCGAACCTCCAGGGCGGCGTGGAGTTCGTTAACGAATTCGGCCGGCAACTATTCGGCATCGGGCCGGACGAGAGCTTGGACGGTCGCACGATTCCGGATTTCGTGCACGCGCGGCACCATGAGCGCCTGCGGCTGGAGGTCATGCCGGCGCTCGCCGAGACCGGCCACTGGTCGGGCCGCCTCGATTTTCGCCGTAGAACCGGCGACACGGCCGTCCCGATGCTGACGGAGGGCTTTCGGATCGACGACGCCGACGGTCGGCCGTTGAACTTCGCATCGGTGAGCCGCGACATCACGGAACTGGTGCGGGCCGACGCGCAACTGCGGCGTCTGAACAGCATCCACCTGACGCTGTCCCAGACGAACGAGGCGATCGTCCGCGCCACCTCACCGGCGGAACTGCTCGAGCGCGTCTGCCAGATCGCCGTAGAGTACGCAGGCTTTGCGCTCGTCTGGGTTGGACTTGCCGACCAGGACCGATCGCTGCGGACGGTGGCGGTTGCCGGACCGGCCCGGGCCTACCTCGATGGAATTCGGGTGACGGCTGACGAACGGCTGCCCGAAGGACGCGGGCCGTCCGGTGAGGCACTACGCTCCGGTGCGCACGTCATCGTCAATCATTTCCGATCCAGCGAGCGCATGCGCCCGTGGTGGGGCCGCGCCGGCGAGTTCGGCATCGAATCCTCGGCCGCCTTCCCTTTGGTCAGCGCCGGCCGGGTCATCGGCGTCCTGTCGGTCTACAGCGCGGTTAGCGACCAGTTCGGGGAACTCGAGGTCTCGCTCCTCGACGATATGGCCGCCGACATCTCCTTCGGCCTCGAGAGCCTGCACCGGTCGGCCGCCTTGGATCGCAGCCTCGAACAGATCCGCGAGGTCGAAGCCGCTGCTCGCGTCGGCACCTTCCGGCTGCAGCTGCCGCAATGGTCGCTGTGGTGGTCGCGAGGCACGCCTGCGGTCCTGGGATTGCCGGCGGCGACGACCGCTGACCGTGCGTCTCTCGAGACCGCATTGGGGCCGGAGGTCGCGTCCATTTTGAGCTCCGCCCTTGCGCAAGCCGCGCAAAGCGGTCGTCCGATCGATATCGACCTTCCAGTCCGGGCTTCGCAGGGTACGGAGTCCTGGATTCGGCTGTTCGGCGTCCCGCGGCGCAGCGCCGACGGTACGACCGAGGTCAGCTGCACGCTGCAGGACATCAGCGAGCGCAAGCGCCTGGAGTCGGAAGTCTCGCGCGCCGCGGACGCCGAGCGCCGTCGTCTCGCTTCCGAGCTGCATGACAATCTCGGCCAGATCCTGTTCGGCCTGTCGCTGCTGCTCGCCTCGATCGGTCGGGAGGCCCGCACCGCAGGGTCGCCGCTGGCCGACAAGATCGAGCGCACGGCGGCGGCATTGAATCAAGCAATGCAGGTGTGCCGTACGCTGGCGCATGGCATTTCGCCGGTGCTCGAGGGCGGTCTGGCGGCGGCGCTGGCCGAGCTCGCCGGGGGAACCGCAGCGACCGGCGTCGACTGTGTCGTCACCGCGTCGCAAACCGCGAACGCCATGGTGACCGGTGCTCGCGCGCTCGAGCTCTATCGGATTGCTCAGGAGGCGATTACCAATGCACTGAAGCATGGCCGATGCCGCCGTATCGAGGTCGAGCTCGCGGTCCGCGGCTCGTCCCTCGAGCTGTCGATTCGCGACGATGGCGCAGGTGTTGATCTCCCCGCGCTGGATCGCAGCTCAGGCATCGGCCTGCAGACGATGCGCTACCGAGCCGCGCGGGCCGGCGGGACGCTGGACATGCGCTCGAATCCGGGCGGCGGCACAAACGTGCACGTTCGCGTTCCGTTGCTCGCCGAGGAGTTCGCCCGTCCAGCAGTCAGCTCCAGGCCGTGAGGCCGAGCCGTGCTCAGGCAGGACGAGAGACCGCGCCCTGCGGGCGGCTGCCGCGAGCCAGCACCTCTACTTAAGCGTGGGAATTCGCCGCTAGACTGCCTGAAAGCAGACCGTCACGACCGGCGGCTCAGGGTCAATCTGAGACTGCAGATCGTCGGCTGGCCGCTGGCGGTTCTCCGGCCGTTGTTCGCATACCCGCGCGCCGCCGATCAGCCAGCGGCGGCGGTCCGGTCGCGGGCCAGCGGCGTAGTTGCATCCGGCAGCGGGATCGTGACCTCGATCCGCCCGCCGCTCGCCGACGAGTCCTCGAACCGGACCGAGCCGCCGAGCAAACGCGCACGGTAGCCGATCATGCGCAGCCCGAGATCGCCGGCGGCGCTCGCCGCACCAGGCCCGCGGCCGTCGTCGCTGACGACGAGCGTCAGCCGGTCCGCCGCCTGGGCGAGCGCCAGCTCGATCCGCGAGCAGCCGTCCCGGGCCGCGGCGGCCGCGATCGAGTCCTGCGCGATCCGGTACAGGTGGTCGGCGGCGACGCCGGTGAGCGGATCGCCGCGCAGTGCGTTGCGCAGGCTGATCTCGAGTCGCGTCCGCTGGCGCGTCTCGGCGACAAGCTGCTCGAGCGCGGAGGCGAGCGAGCCGCGCACCACCTGCAGCGGCGACAGCCCGCGCGCCAGCGTCTGGACGCTCTCGATTGCCCGGTTGACGTGACCGATGATCGGCTGCAGCGCCTGGCGCAGTTCGTCGACGTCGTGCGCCGGGGCGCGGCTTGCCCCGCGCAGCAGCAGCGCGACGCCGGTCAGCTGCTGGCCGAGGCCCTCGTGGATGTCGCCGCACAGCCGCTGCCGCTCGCGGGTCGCGATCTCGAGTACCTCGCGCTCCAGGGCGCGCTGCGCGCTCACGTCGCGCAGTGTCAGCACAACGGCCTGGATCAGCGCGTTGCGCGACTGGTCGCTGCCGATGACCTGCACGACGCGAGTCTGCGCGCCCGCCACGAGTACCTCGGCCTCGAGCTCCGTGGATCCCGCGCGCCCTGACAGCAGGTCGCGCACGAACACCTCGAGGAGCAACTCGTTCTCCGCCCCCAACAGCAGCGCGGCGCGCGTGCCGACGCGTTCCGCGGGTGTGGCGCCGAGCACGGTCTCCGACGCCGGGCTGAGGTAGGAAACCACACCGGCGGCGTTGACCAGCGCGATGGCATCGGACGAGCGTCGCACCAGCTCGGTCAGGCGCGCGTCCGCCTGCCGGACGGCGAGCTCCTGATTGAGGCGGCGCAGCTCGTGGCGCACCGCAAGCTGGCGGACAACCAGCAGGATGGCGCCGAGCAGCACCAGGATCGCGGTCAGCGCGAGGTTGCGCCCGCTCTGGCGGGCCTGCGTGCCCAGAACGATAGCGATCGCGATCAGCACCGTCAGCACCGGCACAAAGCCGTAGACATTGCCCTCGCGGTCCTCAGGCGTCGCAATGGCGGTGCGGCGCGACGGGCGCAGCACGGCGGCGGTCGCGAACAGCGCGCCGTAGACGCAGTAAATCAGGTTCGCGAGCCCGGTCTGCAGGTTCTCGCCCCGCACGTCGCCGGCAACTACCCAGACGTCGCTGATGAGCGCGATCGCGAAGCCGGCGACGATCAGCAACACCGGCAGCTCGGCGCGCCAGTTCATGATTTGCGTGACCAGCAGCGCCGTCACCGTCGCGGACGCGACGATGCCGACTGCATAGCCCCCGGCGACGGCGATGTTCGTCAGCTCACGGTGGCCGGCCATGATGACCGGGTCGACGATGAACGGCACCACCGCGGCGATCAGGCCGATCGCGAGCGTGACGCCGTCCAGCCACACGCGTGGCCGCCGGAAGTCGCCGCCGCAGGCGACGAAGAACAGCGCACCGACGGCGGTCATCAGGAAGTAGTCGGCGATATAGAGCGCGTCGTCCCACGTCAGGTAAGTGTCGGCCGCGGTGTCGGCGAGATAGCCGAAGCCGACCGTGGCGGCCGCGTCGACGGCGATCGAGACGAGCAGCACCCACCAGGCGGCCAGCCGCGCACCTTGCAGGTCGCCGCGCACGATCCTCGCGGCGATCAGGCCGATGCCGACGACCTGTGACGGCAGCACCCACCACGAGCTGATCGCGGTGGTCGTCGCCGCGCCGCTCCAACGGCTGATGAGCCAGACAGCGAGCCCGGCGCAATAGACCCACAAGCCGATCGCCACGATTGACGGGGCGGTCGGGGCGGTCGCGCGCTCGGCGCTCATGGTGCAGTGCACTCCGAAATGGGGGCGCGGACGTCCGCGCAGCATTGGCACGCAGAGTCTAGCGGCTTCGACGGTGCGCGACGCGCAGCGTCGGCGGCGTGTGATGCGACCCGGGAACGGCCTCGGTCGGTGGATGATCCGCGCGCGCTCCTCTCAGGGAACCCCTGAGACCAGGAGCGCCTGCGGTCACGCGCGCTCGCCTGCGACGCCGAGACCACCCTGTTACGCTATTCTGAGTTGACGGTGCGGCACAGCGCCGATGGGGATGCAATGGATGGAACACGACCGCGGCGCGTGACGCGCCGCTCGGTGCTGGCCGCGCTCGCCGCCTTGCCCGCGACCGCCCGCGCGCTCGCGGCGGGCGCCGCGCCGTCGTCGAGCGCACGGTCGCGCCCGGCACCGCCGGTGACGAGTGCCGACCAGGTGCTCAACGTCATGGAATTCGAGCCGCTCGCCCGCGCGGCGCTCCCGCCCGCCCACTTCGGCTACCTCGCAACCGGCGCCGACGACGACCGTACGGTGGCGCGCAATCACGACGCGTTCTCGCATTACGAGATCCGGGCGCGGCGCTTCGTCGACCTGAGCCGCGTCGACACCTCGCGTAGCGTCTATGGCGAGTCCTGGCCGACGCCGATCTACCTGTCGGCGGTCTCGAGCCAGCGGGCGTTTCATCCCGAGGCCGAGATCCCCGTCGCGCGCGCCGCGGCGGCGCGCTCGATGCTGATGATGCTGTCGACCGGCTCGTCGGCGGCCCTGGAGGAGGTCAGCGCGGCGCGCGGCGCGCCGCCCTGGCAGCAGCTCTATCCGACCAACGACTGGGCGGTCACCGAGGCGATCGTCCGCCGCGCCGAGCGCGCCGGCTGCCCGGTGATCGTGCTGACGGTCGACTCGATGCCCGGCCGCAACAACGAGACGCTGAAGCGCGCCGCGCGCGCCGACCGCCGCAGCTGCACGCAGTGCCACGTCAACAACCAGCACGACATGTGGCGCAAGGCGCCGATGTTCGCCGGCCTCGACGTCGCGCAGGTGGCGACGCTCGAGCCGATGGACATGGCGCCGTCGTTCCTCGACCGCCTGCGGGCGCTGGTGTCGGTCAAGCTGCTCGTCAAGGGCGTCGTCACCGGCGAGGATGCGGCGCTCGCCGTCGCGCACGGCGTCGACGGCGTCGTCGTGTCCAACCACGGTGGGCGCAACGAGGAGACGCTGCGGGCGACGATCGACTGCCTGCCGGAGATTGCCGCGGCGGTCGGCGGCCGCGTTCCGGTGCTGCTCGACGGCGGTGTGCGCCGCGGCACCGACGTGTTCAAGGCCCTCGCGCTCGGCGCGACGGCAGTCGGCATCGGCCGGCCGCAGGTCTGGGGTCTGGCGGCCTTCGGCCAGAGCGGCGTCGAGGCCGTGATCGACATCCTCAACCGTGAGTTCCTGCAGATCATGCGGCAGGCCGGCGCGCCGACGCTCGCGAGCATCACGGCCGCGCACGTCGTCGCCTCGCCCTGGCGCTGAGGCGCCGGCGGCGCGGCGGGCCGGTCAGTGGACGGGCGTGCCCGGCGTCGGGTGCCAGCGCTCGATGAACTTCAGGGCAAGCTCGACGCAGCGCGGCAGCGCCGCCGACACCGGCTCGCTGAGCTCGAGGCCCCAGTCGACGATCGCCGGCTCGACGCCGATCAGCACGCGGTTCTCGGGCAGGTGTCCCGCGCGGCGCGCGCGCTCCAGGAGGTCGGCGAGCCCGACCTCGTTAGTGCTGCGGCCGTTGCGGCGCACGAAGTGATCGAATTCCGCGCCCTCGCAGACCCGCAGCTCGCCGGGCTTGCCGCCGGCGCGGGTCGCGTCGATGGCGATCAGACCGTCTGCGTTGTGCAGCGCGGGCAGCAGCGAGAAGTTGAGGGTGCCGGCGTCGAGGATCATCACGTCGCGGCGACCGGTGGTCCGGTCCATCAGGCGCAGCGCCGCGTGCACGCCGGCCCCAGCGTCTGCGTGCAGCGCGTTGCCGATGCCGAGGACGAGCACGCTGGCCACGGTTCCCGCCGCCGCCGGGCGGTGACAAAGCCCGACGCCCGATTACCATGCGCGCCAGCCGCCGCGCGGCGAATCGTGGCAACCCCCTAGCCGCATCCGGACAGGCCGACTGCGCCCGCTCGCGGCCGCCACCGCGAGCCCGGGCCCGGCGCTGTGGAATGTACCGATCCGCGGCCGCGGCCCGCGGTCGGAGCGCGCCGGGCGCGTCCGGGTGCGCTAAGCTGCCGCCCCTGATCGGGCGACAAGGCCCCGGCCGCTTATGGAGCAGACCCATGGATCGAACCACCCAGCCTGCGAGCGAGCCTTCGGCCGCTGAGCTCGGCGGCGCCGGCGTCGGCGCTGCGATCCGGCGCGCCTTCCTGTCGACCCGGCCGAAGTTCTTCACGGCCTCGGTATTGCCCGTGCTGGTCGGCACGGCCTGGGCCGGAGCCGCCCATCACGCGTTCGTCGGCCTGTGGTTCGCGCTCGCGCTGATCGCAACCGTGCTGGCGCACGCCGCGACCAACGTCTACAACGACTTCGGCGACGACGTGAACGGCACCGATCCGGCCAACGTGCTGCGCATCTACCCGTACACCGGCGGCTCGCGGTTCATCCAGAACGGCATCATGACGCGCGCCGCGACGCTGCGCTTGGCCTACGTGCTCGCGGCCGCCGCCTTCGTCGCGGGCCTGTGGCTCGCCTACCTGCGCGGGCCGGGCGTCGTGATGCTCGGCGTGCTCGGCCTCGCGCTCGGCTACTTCTATTCCAAGCCGGGCGTGCAGCTCTCGGGGCGCGGCGCGGGCGAGCTTGCCTGTGCGATCGGGCTCGGCGCGCTGCCGGCGGCGGGCGCAGTGTGGCTGCAGGCCGCGGGCGTCGACACGGGCGCCTGGCTGCTCGCGGTCATCGTCAGCGTATGGGTCGCGCTGATCCTGCTGATCAACGAGGTGCCGGACTCCGCCGCTGACGGCGCGGCCGGCAAGCGCACGCTCGCGGTGCGCCTCGGTACCGGCGGCACGCGCCTGTTGTACCAGTTCCTGACGCTGCTGGCGCTGGCCGCGGCGGTCGCGCTGGTGGTGCGCCACGACCTGCCGCGCTGGTCGCTCGTTCCGTCGCTGCTGCTGGCGGCGGCTGGCGTGCAGGCGTCGCGCGGCATCTCGCTGGAGCCCGCCCGCCGCGAGGGGCTCAAGAAGAGCATCGAGCTGACGCTCGCCGTCCACTCGCTCGGTTGTCTCGCGCTCGTTGCCGAGTCGCTGCTGCGCTAGCGAGCGGAGATTCGCCGTGCAGGCGACCTCCTCGCCGTCCGGTTAGAGCCCGCGGCCGCCCGGTGGCGGGTGCCTGCCCGCTGCGATGCTATGGGCACAGCTGGCGGCGCCATTCGCCGGCCGGCGGCCCGCGGTCACCGGCCGAGCGCGGCGAGCCGGCCGAGCAGGTGCTCCGGGCGTCGCCGCACGACGGGCAGGATACCGGCATAGATGTGCCCCGACGCGGCATCCATCGTCAGCGGCTCACCCTCGCCGATGCGCCGCGCGCCCAGGCGACCGGCGCGCTGGTCGGCGTCGATCTCGAGTGCCGTGCAGCCGACGATGCAGGGCTTGCCGAGCTGGCGCGCGACGACCGCCGCGTGCGACGTGCGCGCGCCGCGCGCGGCCACGAGCCCGACGGCGGACTCGAGCGCCGCGATGTCGCCGGTCGCGACCTCCGCGCGCAGCAGGATGACCGCCACCCCGGCCTGTGCACGCTCGATCGCCCGCGCCGGGTCGAACACAGCGATGCCCGAGGCGACGCCGATGCTCGCGGCGACGCCGGTCGCGAGTGGCACGATCGATGACGCGCCCTCGACCTCGACGGTCTCGACGTGGTCCACGTCGAGGCCGGCAAGGCGTGCGCGTGCCTCGGCGGGCGTCACGATGCCCGCCTCCGCCAGCGCCACCGCGATCGTGAGCGCGGCCAGTGGCGTGCGCTTCGCATCGCGCGTCTGCAGTACGAACAGCGCGCCGTTCTCGACCGTGAACTCGAATTCCTGTACGTCGCGGAACTCGTGCTCGAGCAGCTGCGCGAGTTCGGCGAGATCGTCGGCGAGCAGCTCCGGGAGCGGCCCGGCGCCGGCGGCCAGCGCCGCGCGGCCGGCGACGATGTCCTCACCCTGCGCATTCGCCGCGTAGTCGACGTAGAGCTCGGCGGCACCGGTCGCCGGGTCGCGTGTGAAGCCGACCCCCGCGCCCGAGGTACCGCCGGCGTTGCCGAACACCATCCGCTGCACCGTCACGGCGGTGCCGAGTGCGCCATCGATGCCATGCGCCGCGCGATACCAGCGCGCCTTGGCGCCGTCCCAGGAACGCAGCACGGCGGTGACCGCCTGCTCCAGTTGCTCGAGCGGCGCCTGCGGGAACGCCTGGCCCGCTGCCGTCGCGTAGAGCTCGAGTTCGCGACCGGCGAGCGCGCGCAGCGCGCGGAAGTCGAGCTCCTGGAGCGTCGCGACGCCGGCCGCCGCGACCGCCGAGTGGCGCGCGGCGGCGAACGGTTCGGTCGATAGGCCGGCTACGGTCTCGGCGTAGCACTCGATCAGTCGCCGGTAGGAGTCCCAGACCAGGCGTGGATTGCCGGTCAGCCGCAACAGCCCCGGCACGGTGGCCTCGCACAGGCCGACGTTGAGCACCGTGTCCATCATGCCGGGCATCGACACCGGCGCGCCGGAGCGCACCGAGACGAGCAGCGGCCGCCGCGCGCTGCCGAAACTGAGGCCGCTGGCGGTCTCGACGTGGCGCAGCGCCGCGACCAGGTCGGAGCGGGCACCCTCTGGCAGCGCGCCGCCGCGCGCCTGGAACGCGCGGCACCAGCCCGTGCCGAGCACGAAAGCCGGCGGCACGGCGACGCCGAGGTGCGCGAGGCGCGCGAGGTTGTATGCCTTGAAGCCGAGCTCGGCGACCGGGCCCGGCGTGGCATCGCCCGGGCCGCAGCCGATCAGGTACAGCGGGTCGCCGGCGTCGTGCATCGCGGGCCCGCTCAGCGCGCCGTCAGCTGCGACAGCACGCGGTCGCGCAGCAACAGCGCGGTGTGCTGCAGGTGATCGGCCGCCAGCTCGAGCTCCGCGGCGCTCTCGGCCGCCAGATGAATCTCCCGCGCGCTGGAGCCGGCCTCGGCGAGTTGCGCCGCGACCCGGCGCTTGAGCTCGTCCGTCTCGTGCTCGATGCGGCCGATCCGATGGATCGCCTCGAGGAAGTCGCGCAGGTCCTCGCGTGTCGCGCCGGGGCCGAGCGTGCGCACCGTCTCGAGGGCCTTGACCAGCTCCTGGCTACCGGCGACCAGTCGTGCCGCCAGGGACGCGAGCGCGCCGAGCAGCACACCTCCGACGCCGGCGCGGCGCAGCAGCGTCACGAGGAAGGCGGTCTCCTCGAGGTCGTCCGCGACGTCGTCGGCGCGCTGCACGAGCTCCTGGAGGTAGGCGGCCTCCGGCGCCAACCGCGCCGCGTCGCGCACCTCGCTGACGATCCGGTCGGCGTCGGACTCCCAGTTCTTGCAGCGCACGGCGAGCCGCTCCGCCGCCTGCTGGCCGTCGGCGTGCGCGAGACCGAGCAGGGCGTCGCGGACGGCGCTCGCGATCTCGACGACGAGGCCGGCGTGCTCGCAGACGAGGTCGAGCACGCTCTGGCTCGATCCGCGCAGCTGGCGCAGCAGCTCGGCGCGCAGCTCGTCGTGTACCAGCGACTCGCTCCGCCCGGCCAGCAGCTCGGTGGCTGCGCTGCGCATGACGAACTGCAGGAAGCGCTCGGCGCGTTCGCGGCCGAGCACGTCCTCCAGCGTCTGGCCGAAGTGGCCGCGGCCGCGGGCTGCGAAGTCGAGCGCGTCGAACACCGCGTGCGCGCCGCCGAGCCGCAGAAAGCCCATGTGGCCGAGGTCCTGGCCGGCCGCCCATTCGAGCAGTTGCAGCGAGCCCTTCTTGCCGACCAGCGTGCGCAGCTGCTTGCGGGCCCGGTTCCAGTCGATCAGGAACACCAGCCGGCTGCCGAGAAACTCGAGCAGCGCCGCGGTGCGCTCGGGTTCGGCGCTCGCATAGCGGCCGACCGCGACGTGGTAGAGGCCGTCCGCCATCTGCCGGTCCTGTACCAGACGCGTGTCCTGCCAGTCGAACGGGTGCTCGCGGAACAGCGACTGGAAGAACAACAGACGCTGCAGGTGCACGTCGGTATAGGTCACGGTGACCCCATCGGCGGTGACGTGGACGACCAGCACGTGCGCATCGGTAGTGCCGATGTCGTTCTGGATCACCAGCCGCCCGCGGCTGCGCGTCGCGGTGGTGCCGAGCCCCGGGTGGTCGAAGCGCAGGCGGCTGGTGCGATTGACGCCGCGCATGAAGGCGCGCACCAGGTCACGGTCGGCGGGCGCGAGTTCGTAGACGCTCGCGCCGTCGAGTACCTCGGTCGCAACCGAGCGCTGCAGGCCGTTCAGCACGCGGTGCAGGTCCATGACGAGCAGGTGCACGCTGTCGCCGCGCGCGCGGTCGCCGTGTGACCACTGGTCGAGTTCGTTGCCGGTGAAGCAGTCGGCGTGCGCGGTGAGCGACGGCAGCAGCACCGCCGCGCGCATCTCGAGCGCCGCGGTCGCCGCGCCGCCCGCGGCGGTGCGAGCGAGCAGCGCCGGCGCGAGCATCGCCCGCACGTCGCGTTCGACGGCCGCCAGCAGCGACGCCGCGCCCGGCAGACGGTAGCGGTCAACGCCTTCCCGCTCGCAGGCGAGCGGCAGTTCATCGAGGGTGGCGTCGTCGATGCGCGCCGCGCTGCGGTCGGCCCGCAGGTCCGGCAGCGGCTGCTCCGGCACGTCGGCGTGGCGGCGCGCGAGCTGCAGCAGCGTCAGCCGATACTTGACGCGATCGTTCGCGGCGAGCGCCTCGTCGATGAGACGCGGCAGCGCCAGGCCGTGCTCGCCCAGCGCCGCGACGATCGATTGCTTGGTGACCATCGGTCCACCTCGACTGATGTGTCATGCTGCCTGCGCGCCCGCGGCGACGCATCGCGGCAGGCCACAATGCGCGCCGGCCCGCCTGTCACAATGGTGTAACGTTTCGATCCGATGCGCCGTCCCGCCCGCCACTTCGACGCCGACTTCTTCGCGCGCTACTACGGCGACCCGGCGACCCGCGTCGCCGACGCCGGCGACGCGGCGCGCCTCGCCGGGCTGATCGCCGGTGTGCTCGACTACGTCGAGCTGCCGGTGCGCCGCATCCTCGATGCCGGCTGCGGCGTCGGCCTGCTCAGGGCGCCGCTCCAGCGGCATTTCCCGCGGGCCCGCTACGAGGGCCTCGAGGTCAGCCCGTTCCTGTGCGGAAAGTACGGCTGGCACCAAGGATCGCTGGCGGAGTTCGCCGCCGCGGCGCCCTACGACCTCGTGATCTGCCACGACGTGCTGCAGTACCTCGACGACCGGGCCGCGGTGCGGGCGCTCGCCAACCTCGCGCGGCTGACGCGCGGGGCACTCTACTTCAGCGTGCTGACGCGCCTCGACTGGCGCCATTCGGCCGACCAATCGCGCACCGACCGCGACGTGCACCTGCGGCCGGCGGACTGGTACCGGCGCCGCCTGCGGCGCGGCTTCGCGCACGTCGCCGCCGGCGTCCACTGCGCCCGCGGCCTCAAGCCGATCCTGTGGGAGCTCGAGCGCCCCTGGCGCTGAGCCGGTCCCGTCAGTGGGCGGGCTCGGCGAGCGTGCGCTCGAGCTGCAGGCCGCGCAGGTACTCGACCAGCCGGGCGGTCGCGTCGCGCGTCTTCTCGCCGGCGCGCACGTCGGCGCCCTGCTCGCGCCACAGCTCGACGCCCCATACCGGCATGTCGCGCGGCCCGTGGCTGAGCAGCGCCTCGCGCCCGTCGATGACCCGGTACACCCAGTTGTCGGGGTACTTGCCGCCGTGGCGCAGCGCGATCCGTGTCAGGTCCGGTACCGCGACCGCGAGGCTGCGGCTGACCGGCCCGTCGCCCTGCGCGGAGCTGCCGTGGCAGCTCGCGCAGAAGCGGTGGTAGAGCTCGGCGCCGCTGTAGAGCGAGTAGTCCGCCGCGCCGGCCGCGGGCGCTGCGAGAGCGGCGAGGGCGACGACCCCGGCCGCGGCCACTCGAGTGCGATGACGCATGGGAATCTCCGGAGCTGGAGTGCCGACTGTAGCGCGCCCGCGGCGGCCGGCAGGCGCGGATTTCCGGGGTGTCGTTGCGCACGTTACAATCGAGCCAGCGCATCCGGCGCCAGATCAGCCAAGCGACACACAGGGGGACACAGATGCAACTTTCGTCGAACCTCGCGGGCCACGGCCGCAAAGCCCGCCTCGTTCTCGTAACGGCCGCTGCCGTCGCCGTCGGCGCGCTCGCCGGCTGCGGTGGGGGCGAAGAGACGGCCGCGCTGATCCGCGCGTCCGTGAACGTCCAATCGATCACCCAGCAGGGCCAGTGCGAGGACGTCAACGTCAAGGTCACTCCGGTGAAGATCCTGCCGGGCGCGCCGAAGATGTCGAACGACAAGGAGTTCGTCACGCCGGTCAAGCTCACCAAGGGCGCCGACAACGTCTCCTGCACGGGCGCCGCACAGACGATCCCGATGGCGCCGGGCAAGTGGAAGTTCACGGCCAACCTGCCGTCCGAGATCGCGAGCTGCGAGCGCGACATCGCCGCCGGCGGCAATCTCACCGTCGGCTTCAAGGACGGCGACACGACCTGCTCCTGAAGCCTGCGGGCGCGCGCGGCGGCCACCTGGCCGCCGGCGCGTCCCGGGGCAGGGGCCTGACCGGGCTTCGTGCGGCGGCGCGCGGCCGGCGTCGTCATGCCCGTTCGATGCGCCCGAGCCGCACGCCCGAACGCCGCCCCGCCAGCGCGTCCGGTCACTACCGACCGGTCGCCCGTTACCTTTCGCCCCGAAATAGAACCCGACCGGTCGTGCTAATATCCTGCGCATGGGCAAGGGAGCACGAACGCGCGCCACGATTCTCACCGCCGCGGTCGAGATGACCTGCCTGGGCGGTTTCGGTGGCCTCAACCTCAAGCCGCTGGCCGACCGCGTCGGCATGACCAAGAGCGGGCTCTACGCCCACTTCGGCTCGAAGGAAGCGCTCCAGGTCGCCACACTCGAGCACGCGGCCGAGCTCTTCCAGGTCCGGGTCGTCGCCCCCGCGAAGACCGAGCCGGCCGGCCTGCCGCGCCTCGAGGGGGTGTTCGAGCGCTGGCTCGAGTGGCCGGGCAACGCCGGCCTTGCGGGCAGCTGCCCGTTCTTCGCCGGCGTCGTCGAGTTCGACGACGGCGCGGGACCGGTGCGCGAACGGCTGGTGCGCCTGTTCCGCGATTTTCGCCAGGTCGTCGAGCAGCTGGTCGCGTCGGCCGTGCGCCACGGCCATCTGCGACCGGGCACCGACCCCGCGCAGTTCGCGCAGGAACTGCTCGCGCTGCGCTACGCGCATCACTGGGCGCACGGCTTCATGCGCGATCCGGCGGCGCTGGCGCGCACCCGCAGCGCCTTTTCGCGGCTGATCGGCCGGCCCTCGCGTGAGCCGGCAGCGGCGCACTAGCCGCGAGCGGGGTGACGGCGCTTGCGCCGTCAGCGGCCGTAGTAGACGGTGAACGTCGCCTTCGCGATCGCGTTCGCGTTCAGCATGAAGCCGACCATCGCGGCGGTCGAGGCGGGATCCGCGCCGAGCTTGTCGACCTTGAGCGCGTACAGCGTGAACACGTAGCGGTGCGCCTTGTCGCCCTGCGGCGGGCACGGTCCGCCAAAGCCGGGCTGGCCGTAGTCGGTCGGTGTCTGCACCGCGCCCTTCGGTGCCTTGCCGCCGGCCGGATCGCCGGCGCCGGCCGGCAGGCCGGTCGCCGTCGCCGGGATGTCCACCATCAGCCAGTGCCACCAGCCGCTGCCGGTCGGCGCGTCCGGGTCGTACACCGTCAGCGCGAAACTCTTCGTGCCCGCGGGCGCGCCGCTCCAGCTCAAGGCCGGCGAGACGTTGCCGCCGCTGCAGCCGAAGCCGTTGAACACGTGGCGCGTCTCGAAGCGCCCGCCCGGCGTGAGCTCGGAGCTCGCGAGCTTGAAATCCGCCGCGCCCGCGACCAGCGGCAGCGTAGCGCCGAGCACAGCGAGCACGGGGCGGAGGTGTCGCAGCATGGCAGTCTCCGGCGGTGGCGCGGACCTACCGATCTTACCAGCGGTGCGCGCGAGCGGCGTCGTGCCGATTGAGCGATAATTCCCTTTCCGTCCCGAACGCTGGCCGTCGTGCATCCCACCGCAACGCTTCCGCTCGTGCTCGCCGTCGCGCTGCTGCTCGCCGCCTGCGCCGAGCCGCACTCGCCGGCCGCGCACAAGCCGGCCGTCGCCTGGAACCCCGCGGCCGCGCCGCGCCTGCCGATCCGCATCGGGCCGGACCTCGTGATCAAGCGGGTGCAGTTCGGCATCCTCGAGACCACGGCCGACGGCGATGACCGCTTCGTGCCGGCGAACGAGGTGCCGGCGGACGACGGCCAGGTGTTCGGCTGGGTGGTCGAGCTCGACACGACGCGCGAGTCGCTGCACTGGCAGGAATATCTGCACCTGCCGCGACCGCCGGCGGACTGGGGCGATGCGGCGACCGATCCGGACGTGCTGATCTCGAAGGACGGCAAGGGCGCCGTCGCGCAGGGCGAGGATCCGGTCGAGGACGGTGAGCTGCAGCGGTTCTACTGGTCGCTGGCAGCCGGCGACCCGGAAGGCGACTACGAGCTCGATCTTGCGGTGGAAGGCCGGCCGGTGGCGCACTTCACGTTCCGCGTGCCGGCGCCGGTCCGTGAAAAAGCCATCCTGGTGCGCAACGGCGCGCGCCACGAGCGCCTGTGGCGGCTGGCGGCCGCCGTCCCGGTGACGGCCTCTACAGGAGCCAGTGCATGGAGATGAAAGCGGTGCATGCGGGCAATCTCCGGGCGATCGGCTACGACGAGTCGAACCGCGCGCTGCGCGTCGAGCTCGCCGGCGGCGCGCTGGTCGAGTATGGCGGGGTGTCCGCCGAGACCTGGCGCCGGCTGTCGACGTCCTCCTCGATGTGGAGCTATTTCCGCGACAACATCGAAGAGAACTACTCCGAGCGCCGCATCCGCTGAGCGCCCGGGTGTTCCACAACCTCACCCTGCGACGGCTGCTGCCGATCGCGATCTCGGTGGCGATCTTCGCGATGGCGGGGCGGGTGCTGTGGCGCACGCTGCACCACATCAAGCTCGTCGACGTGCTCGCGGCGCTGCACGCGATCCCGTTGAGCGCGGTTCTGATCAGCGCGCTGCTGGTTGTGACGCTGTACACCGGGCTCGCGCTCTACGAGGCGATCATCGTGCGCTTCGTCGAGGGCGCGGCGAGCTCGAGGCGGGCGATGCTGGCCGCGCTGCTGGCCGCGCCGATCGGCCACGCGGTCGGCTGGGGCGCGGTGTCCGGTGGCGCGATCCGCTACCGCATCTACTCGGCGGTCCAACTGCCGCCACTCGACATCGGCAAGATTGCGCTGCTCGCCGCGATCCCGTATCCGGCCGGGCTCGGCCTGCTGCTCGGCGTGTCGCTGGTGCTGCAGAGCGACCCCGCCGCCAGCATCCTGCATGTGTCGGCGGCGCTGGCGCGCGGCACCGGCCTCGCGCTGCTCGCCCTGCATGTCGCCTACGGCACGCTGATCATGACGCGGCGCACGCCACTCGCCTTCGGCCGCTTCCGCCTGCAGCTGCCGCCGCCGGACCTGACGGCGATCCAGTACTGCGTCGGCATCGTCGAGGTCTCGTGCGGCGCGGGCGTGCTGTACCTGATGCTGCCGGACATGCCCGGCCTGCCGTTCATCGCGTTCGTCGGCGTCTACGTGCTGTCGATCCTCGCGGCGCTCGCCAGCAGCGTGCCGGCCGGACTGCTGGTGCTCGAAGCGATGCTGCTGCGGCTGCTGCCGCACGTGCCGGAGCCGACGCTGCTGGCGGCGGTCGCGGTGTACCGCTTCGTGCTCGAGGTCGTGCCGCTGCTGATCGCGATCAGCCTGTTCGTCGCCTACGAACTGTGGTGGAAGCTGCCGAGGCAGCGCCGGCGCGCCGCGGCCCTCAAGGCCGAGCGCCAGCGGCGCGGCGCCTGATCACCGCGCGTCGGACGCCTCCGGCGCGCCGGCGTCTTCGCGCCGGATGGTGATGCTGAGGCGGCCATGCGGCGCGGCGCCGAGGAAGGCGACGCGCGCGGCCTCGGCGGCGCTCTCGGGCGTCGAGATCGGCGGCAGCTCGCGCCCGGCGCCGAGCCGCGCCGGCGTGAACACGACGAGGTAGCGCTCGCGCGTGTGCGCCGGGTCCATGCCGAGCGTGACGCGGTAGGCCGGTGCGCTCGTGCCCTCGAGCACTGGCAGGTCGAAGCGCAGCAGCTCCGCCTCGGTCGAGCGCGACACGAGGAAGTCGTCCGTCAGCACCGCGACCACCGGATAGAAGACGCGCGCGCGCGCCGGGTCCGCGGGCCCCTCGAGGAAGCTGCGCACCTCGAGGTAGTACGGGCCGCCGTCGGCGGGCAGCTGAAACGCGCGGTACGCGCTGACGCCGGTCTGGAACTCGAAGGTCGGGCTCCTGGCGTCGATCGCGAAGCGGACCACGCCTTCGGCCGGCAGCGGCTCGTAGCGGAACTGCGCCGGGTCGGTGGCCGCCGGCGCGGGTCCGGCGGCGACGGCGACGGCGCCGGCCGCGGCGGCGAGCGCCGCCAGGCAGCAGAGCGCGCGGACCTGCCATCGGGCGGCGGGCGAAACGGTGCTTGCGGTCTCAGTCATGGGTGGGAAGGCTAGCATGGCGGGCCCGGCCGTCTCCGGGCGAGTACCATAGCGCCCCCCGACGACCCAGGCCTACGACCCGATGCCCCGCGAGGCGCCCAGAGCCGCGCTCCGCCCGACCGACGTCCCGTCGCCGTACGGAACCCGCAGCGATCCCTATTACTGGTTGCGCGACGATGCTCGCGCCGACCCGGACGTGTTCGCCTACCTGCAGGCGGAGAGCGTCTACTGCGACGAGATGCTGGCGCACCTCAAGCCGCTCAAGGAGCGCCTGTACGCCGAGATGATCGGCCGCCTCAAGCAGGACGACTCGACCGTCCCGGCGCGGCGCAACGGCTATTGGTACTACACGCGCTTCGAGACCGGCGGCGAGTACCCGCTGTATGCGCGCCGCGGCCCATCCCCCGACGCCCCGGAGCAGGTGCTGGTCGACGCCAACCGCGAGGCCCAGGGCCGTGACTTTTACGAGCTCGGCAACCTTGAGGTCAGCCCCGACAACCGCATCCTTGCCTACGCCGAGGACACCGTCGGCCGGCGCCAGTACACGGTGCGCTTTCGCGACCTGGCCACCGGCGGCCACTACGCTGACCGGCTCGACAACGTCGAGCCGGACCTCGCCTGGGCCGACGACTGCCGGACGCTGCTGTACGTCGCCAAGGATCCCGCGACGCTGCTCGGCTTCCGCGTCATGCGCCACGTGCTCGGCACGCCGGCCGAGGCCGACACGCTGGTCTACGAGGAAGCCGACCCGAGCTTCTATCTGGGCGTGCAGCGCGGCAAGACCGGTCGCTTCCTCTACATCGTGCTGCAGAGCACGGTGTCGAGCGAGTACCGCTACGCGCGCAGCGACGACCCGGCGCTCCAGTTCCACCTCGCGCTGCCGCGCGAGCGCGACCACGAGTACCAGCTCGAGGACATCGGCGAGCGCTTCGTGCTGCGCAGCAACCACGGCGCGCCGAACTTCCGCATCGTCTCGGTGCCGTTCGCCGCGGTCGCCGACCGCGACGCGTGGCGCGACGAGATTCCGGCGCGGGCCGACGCGTTCGTCGCCGGCTTCGACGTGTTCCGCGACTTCCTCGCGGTCGCGGAGCGATCCGGCGGCCTGCGCCGGCTGCGGGTACGCTCGTGGGATGGCGCGCGCGACTTCCTGATCGACGCGCACGAGCCGGCCTTCACGATGTGGCTCGGCGCCAACGAGGAGGCCGACACCTCGGCGCTGCGCTACGTGTACTCGTCGCTGACCACGCCCAACACGACCTACGACTACGACATGGCGAGCGGCGCGCGCGTGCTTTTGAAGCGCGACCCGGTGCTCGGCGGCTTCGACCCGCAGCGCTACGCGACCGAGTTCGTGTACGCGCCGGCGCGCGACGGGGCGCGCGTGCCGGTGTCGCTGCTGTATCGCCGCGACGTGGCGCGCGACGGCACGGCGCCGCTGTACCAGTACGCCTACGGCGCGTACGGCCTGTCGCAGGATCCGTCGTTCCGCTCGACGATCCTGTCGCTCGTGGACCGCGGCTTCGTGTTCGCGCTGGCGCACGTGCGCGGCGGCCAGGAGCTCGGCCGCGCCTGGTACGACGCCGGCCGGCTGCTGTCCAAGAAGAACAGCTTCGCCGACTTCATCGACGTGACGCGCTTTCTCGTCGCGCAGCGCTACGTCGACGGCGCGCGCTGCTGCGCGATGGGCGGCAGCGCCGGCGGGCTGCTGATCGGCGCCGTCGCCAACCTCGCGCCGGCCGAATACTGCGCGCTGGCCGCGCACGTACCGTTCGTCGACATCGTCACGACGATGCTCGACGAGACCATCCCGCTGACCACCAACGAGTACGACGAGTGGGGCAACCCGGCCGCCGACCGCGCGGTCTACGAGTACATGTGCTCGTACTCGCCGTACGACAACGTCGCGCGCCAGGAGTACCCGGCGCTGCTGGTGACGACCGGCTTTCACGACAGCCAGGTGCAGTACTGGGAGCCGGCCAAGTGGGTGGCGCGGCTGCGCGCGCTCAAGACCGACGCACGGCCGCTCGTCTTTCGCACCAACCTCGAGGCCGGCCACGGCGGCCGCTCGGGGCGCTTCGAGCGCTATCGCGAGATCGCCGAGGAGTTCGCGTTTCTGCTCGACCAGGTCGGCCTGGCCGAGGCATCACTCAAGGAGGCAACGATGAAGCTGTACTACTCGCCCGGCGCCTGCTCGCTGGCCTCGAACATCGTGCTCAGGGAACTCGGGCTGCCGTTCGAGGCGGTGCGCGTCGACCTGCGCAAGAAGCTCACTGCGGCGGGCACCGACTTCAACACGATCAACCCCAAGGGCTACGTGCCGGCGCTCGAGCTCGACTCGGGCGCCGTGCTGACCGAGGGCACCGCGGTTTTGCAGTACCTGGCCGATCAGCGGCCGGCCGCCGGGCTCGCGCCGGCGAACGGCACCTTCGAGCGCTACCGCCTGCAGGAGTGGCTCGGTTTCATCAATTCCGAGATCCACAAGCCCTTCGGGCCGCTGTTCGACCCGACCGCGCCGGAGGGGGCCAAGGACGCGGCGCGCCAGCGCATCGCGCGGCGCCTCGGCTACACGGAGCAGGCGCTCGCCGGGCGCGACTGGCTGCTCGGCACGCAGTTCACGGTGGCCGATGCGTACCTGTACACCGTGCTCAACTGGACCGGCAGCGCCGGCATCGACCTCGGCCAGTGGCCGGGCCTCAAGGCCTACCATGCGCGGATCGCGGCGCGCCCGGCGGTGCAGGCGGCGCAGGCCGCGGAGAAAGCGCGCTGACGGCGCGCTAGGCGGGCTTGCCGGCGGCGAAGGTGGTGTGCGCGAGCGGCAGGCGCCGGGCGCGCGCCCGGGTGAGCGCGTAGAGCGCGTTGGCGACCGCCGGCGCGATCGGCGGCGTGCCGGGCTCGCCGACCCCGGTCGGCGCCGCGGTCGACGGCACGATGTGCACCTCGACCGCCGGCATATCGCTGAGCCTGACGACCGGGTAGTCGTCGAAGTTCGACTGCACGACGTGGCCGTCGACGAGCGTGACCTCGCCGTAGAGCGCGGCCGACAGGCCGTAGCAGATGGCGCTCTCGACCTGCGCCGCGACCTGGCCCGGGTTGACCGCGAGGCCGCAGTCGATCGCCGCGATCACGCGGTGCACCTTGGGCCGGCCGGCGACCAGCGAGACCTCGGCGATCTCGGCGACGACGCTGCCGAAGGAGGCGTGGACGGCGACGCCGCGCGCGCGGCCGGCCGGCGGCTTCGTGCCCCAGCCGGCCTTCTCGGCCGCCAGTTGCAGCACCGCGAGGTGGCGCGGCTGCGCGGCCAGCAGCGCGGTGCGGTACGCGACCGGATCCGCGCCTGCGGCGTGCGCGCACTCATCGATGAAGCTCTCGACCGCGAACGCCGTGTTGGTGTGGCCGACCGAGCGCCACCACAGCACCGGCACCGGCTGCACTGCGTCGTGGACCTCGACGCGCAGATTCGGCACTGCGTACGGCAGCTCGGAGGCGCCCTCGTGCTGGATGGCGTCGATCCCCGTCTTGGGATCGGTCATCATCTTCTCGAAGGGTGTGCCCTTGACGATCGACTGGATCACCTGCGTGTGGGTCCAGGCGAGCGGCCGGCCGTCGGCGCCGAGCGTGGCGGTCAGGCGGTTGTGCGCCTGTGGCCGGTAGTAGCCGCCGTGGATGTCGTCCTCGCGCGTCCACACCGTCATCACCGGGCGGCCGAAATCCTTGGCGACGGCGACCGCCTCGCGCACGAAATCCGAGGCGGGGTTCCCGCGCCGGCCAAAGCCGCCGCCGAGGAAGGTCGTGTGCACGCGGACCTGGTCGGGCGGGAGTCCCGCGACCTCGGCCGCGGCATTGCGGTCGATGGTCTGGAACTGCGTGCCCGAGTAGACGTCGCAGCCGGTGGCGGAGAACGCGACCGCGCAGTTGAGCGGCTCCATCGGCGCGTGCGCGAGGTACGGGGTCGGGTAGTCGGCCTCGAGCCGCTGCTGGGCGCCGGCCGCGGCGGCGACGTCGCCGGTCGCGTGGGCGAGGATGCCGGGCGCGCGCGCGCGCCGCGCGTAGTCGGCGGCGATTGCGTCCGAGGAGACGGTGGCGCCGGGCAGGTCGCGCCAGCTGATCTTGAGCGCGGCGCGGCCGCGCAGCGCCGCCCAGGTGTTGGTGGCGATGACCGCGACCCCGCTCGGCACTTGCTTGACGGCGACGACACCGGGGATCGCCTTGGCGGCCGCGGCGTCGAGCGAGGCGACGCGGCCGCCGAACAACGGCGCGCGCGCGACCACCGCGTAGTGCAATTGCGGCAGGCGCACGTCCAGGCCGAACCCGGCGCTGCCGTTCACCTTGGCCGCCGTGTCGAGGCGCGGCATCGACCGGCCGATCAGCCGCCAGTCGGCGGCGGGCTTGGGCGTCGCGTCGGCGGGCACCGGCAGCTGCGCGGCGCGCGTGGCGAGCGCCCCGTAGCCGAGGCGCCGGCCGCTCGCGCGGTGCACGACCGCGCCGTGCGCGGCGGCGAGCTCGGTGGCCGGCACGCCGAGCTGCTCGGCCGCGGCCGCGATAAGGAGGCCACGCGCGGTGGCGCCCACCTTGCGCAGCAGCTCGAAGCTGCTGGAGATCGACGAGCTGCCGCCGGTGAACTGTATCGGCGCGAAGCTCGCGTTGTAGACCGGCGCGACCGGCGCCGACTCGACCGCGATCGACTCCCAGTCCACCTCGAGCTCGTCGGCGAGGATCTGCGCGAGGCCGGTGTAGACCCCCTGGCCCATCTCCGACTTCGGCACGATGAAGCGGACGCGGCCGTCGCTGCCGATCTGCACGTAGGCGTTGACCAGCGAGCTCCCGGGCGCGTCGCTGGCCGCCGCACGGCTGCGCAGCGGCAGCGCGATGCCGACCAGAAGGCCGCCGGTCGCCGCGCCCGCAGCCTTGAGGAAACTGCGCCGGGACGTCGTTGAGGCCGCCACGCTCAGCCGCCCGCGGCGCGGTGGACCGCTTTGCGAATCCGGTTGTAGGTGCCGCAGCGGCAGAGGTTGCCATCGAGCGCGGTGCTGATGTCCTCGTCGGAGGGCCGCGGCTTGGCGGCAAGCAGCGCAACCGTCGACATGATCTGGCCCGACTGGCAGTAGCCGCACTGCGGCACGTCCTCGGCGATCCAGGCGTCCTGGACTTTCTTGCCGAGGGGCGTCGCGCCGATGCCCTCGATGGTGGTGACCTTCTTGCCCACGACGGCCGACAGCGGCAGCACGCAGGCGCGCGCCGGCTGGCCGTCGACGTGCACGGTGCAGGCGCCGCACAGCGCTGCACCGCAGCCGTATTTCGTGCCGGTGAGGGACAGCAGATCGCGCAGCGCCCACAGCAGCGGCATGTCGGGCGCGGCGTCGAGCTCGTGGACCTGGCCGTTGACGTCGAGGTGCATCACGTTGGCTCCATCGCCGTGGACAGGCGGCAAGGGTAGCGCGGACGCGCAACCGCGTCATGTACGGCCGCGCCGGCGCGTGCCCTGCCGGCTACACCGCGTCCGGCGGCTTTGGCGCGGCGCGATCATCGGCTGGCGCGTCGCTCCCGGCAGTGGCCGCCGCCTCTGCCGCGCCGGCGGCTTCGACGGCCGTCGCGACCGGAGCGGCCGGCGCCTCGGCCGCAGCGGCGCCCGCCATGGCAGCCGGCTTGTCCGCCGGCGTATCCGCCGGCGTCGCTGCGGGCGGCGGCTCCGTGACAGCCTCGCCGGCGCGGTCGATCGCGGCCGGTGCGTCCGCCGTGAGGGGCGGAGCCGGCGCGGTCGCCGGCTGCTGCCCGCCCGCCGTTGCGACGACCGGCGCCGCCGGCCGCTCCGGCGCAGCATCCGCGCCCACCGCGCGCGCGCGCGCGGCGGCGGGCACCGGTGGCGGCGCGGCCGGCGGCGGCGCCTCGTTGATCGCGGCGCCGCGCGAGGCCTGCTCGCCGGCCACGACGCCGGTGACCACGGCGCGCGGCGCGGCGGACTGCTCGGTCGACGAGGGGGTCCGCAGCGCGAGCACGAAGCCGACGCCGAGCGTCGCGCAGGCGGCCGCGACCGCCAACGCCGTACTGCGAGCGGCGCGCCGCGGCGGCGCGGCCGGCGTCGCGCGCGCCGCCGCCGCCGCACGGCTGCCGCCGTGGCGGCGCAACGCCGCCTCGACGAAGGTGCGTGCGCGTGCGACGGACACGGGGCGGTGTAGGAAGCGATAGACGAGTCCGCTCGAGATGAGGCCTGCGAGCCGCGCCTCGTCCTCGCGCGAACCGACGGCGACGAGCGGCACGTCGGGAAACTGCTCGGCGAGGTGACGGGCGACCGTCAGTGCCGCGGCGTCGAGGGCGGCGACATCGAGCACCAGCGTGCCGGCCCGGCCGGTCATCAGCAGGTCGGCGAGCGCGGCCGGCGTCGTGGCGAGCATGACCGGTGCCGTCGGCGAAGCCTCGCGCAGCGCGCGCTCCAGTTCCGGGTCATGCGTGACGACGATGATCTCGGCCCGCGCACGGGCGGGCGCCGCGATGGTCTTGGCCACCGGGCCGGGCGCCGTCAGGCGATCGCGGATCGAACTCATGCAGCATCCTTGTCCGGCGACATCTTGCCGCCAGGCCCGTCTCGCGGTGACGCCAGGCTCTATCGGCCCGGCTGACTCCGCCCCAGGCCGCATCCTTCGGCACGGCCCGCGTTGCTGGCTGGAGACAGTTAACGTTTTGCCGGGCCAACCCTGTGAATTACGTCAAAAAACCAAGCGAAGCTTGAGCTTGTCGGCGTTGTCTCGGCCCGCCCCGCCCGCCTGCGTTGCAGAAACACGTCACGTAACTTATTGATAAACCGCCGGTTTCCCATGACGGCCGGCCCCGGGGCCCTCGACAGGAACGTGCCGACAGCGCAGGATGCCGTCCGACGGGAGCCGAGCCGGGCCCAGCACCGCGCAGGCGTTATGTCCAATTACAAATGCGTGGACGGGGGTTGAGCGGATGTCGTACCGGATCACGGTCAAGTCGCGCCTGCCCGCCACGATGCGCGGGCAGGTCGAGGCGTTGCTGTTTTTCAACGCGCTCCAGCACCGCATCCGCCAGGACATCGAAGCGACCATCGAGCGCTACGGGCTGCCCGAGCTGATCGAGGACAGCGGTTGGCTGCACGTGCAGGTCGCCGGCATCCCCGAAGTGCAGACGCTGTTCGCGGTCCACGAGGAAGACGACCGCGCGCGCCCGGTCGGCGTCGTCGTCTACGTCCGCGACAGCTTCGAGCGGATCACGGTGCTGCACGTCGGCGTCGCCGGCGACTACGCCTTCGGCGGGTCGTACTCCGGTGAGCGGGTGCTGCAGCGGCTGATGCAGCAGATCCGCCAGGTCGCGCGCCGCACCTCCGGCATCCGCCACGTCGAAGTGGCTTACCGGCGCAACCGCGCCCTGCGTGCCGCCACCGCCTGAGCCCGTTGGCGGGCCGCGGTGCGCTGGCGCTAAGATGCGGCCCCTTGCCGCGGAGTTCCACCATGACCCTGAGCCAACTGCGTCCCGTCCTTGCCGCTGCGTTGCTGCTGCTGCTGCCGCTCGCCGGCCAAGCCGCGTCGAAGGAGGAGATCGACGCGCGCGTGCATGAGGCGGTCGAGGCGCTCTACAAGTCGTCCGCCGCGGCCAAGGAGCTCGCCGGCCGGGCGCGCGGCGTGCTCGTCTTCCCGCGCGTCATCAAGGGCGGCATGGGCATCGGCGGCGAGTACGGCGAGGGTTCGCTGCTGATCGGCGGCCACCCCGTCGCCTACTACAACATTGCCTCCGCCTCGATCGGCCTGCAGCTCGGCCTGCAGGAGCAGTCGGTCGCGATCCTGTTCATGAGCGACGAGGCGCTCAAGCGCTTCCGCGACAGCGACGGCTGGAAGGCCGGCGTCGACGGCTCGGTGGCGATCGCGACACTCGGTGTCGGCGGCGAGCTCGACACGGAGACGGTCCGCAAGCCGATCGTCGGCTTCGTGTTCTCGAACAAGGGCCTGATGTACAACCTGACCCTCGAGGGCTCGAAGATCACGCGCCTCGCGCGCTGAGCGGGCGTCGCGCCGCGAGCTGCGTGCGGCTAACCGCGGGGCCCCGGGCGCCCGGGCATCGGCGCCGCCTCGCCGCCGGTGGCGGTGGTCGCCATGCCGCCGGTGAGCGCGAGGCGCATCGCCGCTTCGACCGGCATGTCGATATGCTCGACCGCCGTCTTCGGCAGGTAGACGGTGATGCCGCCGAGCATGTAACTCAGCGGGAAGTACACGGCCACGAGGTCGACGCCGCCGCCCTTCTCGAGTTCCGGCAGATCGTCGCGGGTCACGAAGCCGAGGAAGCGCGCCTCGCCGACCCGCCAGATGACGACGCTCTGCAGGTCGCGCCGCCCCTCGCCCGACGGCAGCAGCCGCGTGACGTCACGGACCGCGCTGTACACGGTCTTGACGAGCGGGATGCGGCCGAGGAACTCCTCCCAGACGAAGATCGTGCGCCGCACGATGTAGGCGTTGACGACCGAGCCGATCACGAACAGCAGCAGCAGCCCCGCGAGGATGCCCATGCCCGGCCAGTACCGCTCGGGCGGCACGAACAGCGTGATCGCACCGCGCATCAGCCCCTCGGCGGTGCGCGCCAGCCACCAGACCGCGTACAGCGTCAGTCCGATCGGCAGCACGGCCGCGAGGCCCTTCATCAGGATCGTGGTCAGGCTCTTCATGGTGGTGTCGCGCAGACAGTCGGCTCGGGCAATGCTAGTTTGACACGCGCCGACCCCGAGCGGAGAACCGTACGTGCAATGGACTAGCCTGCTGATTCTGGGCCTCGCGCTCGCCGTCGCCGGCAGCGCCGGCGCCGCGACCGAGCCGCCGGCGTCGCGCGCCGCCGAGCGCGCGGCCTCGCCCGCCGCGGCGCGCGCCGACGCGATCCGCGCCGCGGCCGCCCGCCTGCCGAGCGTCAAGGGCCGCCGCCACGACCCGGCCGGCGATACGACCTGGCGCGCGTCGTTCGACGGCGACGAGCTGATGATGGTCGAGGAGTCGGTTCCGGACCGGCCGCGGCCGCCGCTGCGGAACCGCTACTACTTCGAGCACGGCGTGCTGTTCTACTTTTCAGGCGAGCAGGCCGCCGCGGCCGCCAGCGGCGCGCCGGGCCCCGTGCCGCGCGTGCCGGTCGTCGCCGAGTTTCAGGGCGCGCGGGCGGTGAGCGCCGTGCGCATCGAGCACTACGGCGAGGTGACCCTGGAGCCGGCCCGGATCGCGGCGATCCAGCGGCTCGCGGCGGAGCTCGCCAACGCGGCGCGCGGCGCGCGGGCCACACCGAAGGCGGCGCCGTGAGCGAGGCGGGCCTCGAGGCGGAGCTGCGCCAGGCGCTGCAGGACCTGCTGTGGGCGATCGCGATCGGCGACCTCGCCGTGCTCGAGCCGCTGTGGTGCGTCGATGCGACGATGCACTTCCCGTTCGGCAACCCGCAGGGGCTGATCGTCGGCCGGCCGGCGGTGCTCGAGCGCTTCCGGCGCATGTTCACCGAGCTCGCGGCGCGGCTGCCGGGCGCGCCGTACGTGCGCTTCAAGATCGAGGAGTTCGCCGGCTTCGCGCTCGACGACCGTCACGCAGTCGTCTACGCGACGGTGGCCTTCGACGGCCGGATCGGGCGGCGCACGCTGATCTTCCGGCGCGAGCCGCAGGCGCTCAGGATCCTGCACCTGCACGCTTCCAATCTCGGCGGCACGCGCGGTCCCGAGACCGCCTAGCGTTCAGCCGTGCGGCGCGCAGCGCTCGTCGAGCGCGCTCGCGAGCGAGGCCACCAGTCGCAGCAGGCCGCTGTCCGGGTCCCAGACGTAGTAATGCGTCACCAGCTCGCTCTGCTCGCGGCCGGTGACCGTCATGAGCCGACTGTCGCGCCGAAACACGAGCGCCCCGCCGCTGCTGCACGGCGTGCTCGCCGGCAGCTCCGCCAGCGCCGGCGGATAGGCGACGCGGCCGGTTACGACATCGAGCAACGCGGCCTGCTCGCAGCCGCTGCCGCAGCCGACCCGCACCAGCACCATGCGTCCGGCGAAGTTGGCCGGGGCGGCGAGTGCCGCGGTCAGCGGCTCGCGGTCGCGCTCGAGCCGCTCGTCGCCGCCGGCCGCGATCGCCGCGGCGCGCGTGCCGCTATAGGCGGGCGCCGGGTACTCGGAGAACTTCGGCGCGGCGAGCCGCAGCTCGTCGACGTCGCCGCCGTCGGGGCGGCCGACGATGCGGTCGAGGTCGCGCGTCACCACGTCGTCGAGGTGCCAGTCGGTGAGCTCGACGCCGCTCTGGCCGCGCGCGCCGACCGTGACCTCCCGCAGCTCGTGGCCGCAGTCGGCCGCGCCGCGCTCGGCGGCGCGGGCGCAGGCGGCGAACGCGGTGTAGGCGCCGTACACCGGCGGCGCGCCGGGATCGGCAGGCGTGGCGAACAGCCAGTAGCGGCCGCGCGGCAGGTCGAGCGTGAAGCTGGTCTGGCCACCGTCGGTGGTCACCGAGTACAGCCGCGCGCCGGTCAGCGACCATGCGTACAGGGTCAGCGCCGGCACGACGCCGGTCGGCGTGCCGAGCCGACCGGAGACCGGGGCGCCGGCCGCGCCGGTAGCGAGCGCGAGGAGCAGAGCGGCGGTGGCAGCGCGCATGGGGAACGTCGCAGCGGCAGCGGGCGGAGAGTTCCGACTATGGCAGCGCCACGGACGTCGTCAAGTTGCGGGCCGCCGAGATCGCGTAACATCTGCACCCCGCGAGACTGCCGACTGCCGGAGCTGCTGCCTTGACACTGTCGTTCGACGCTGCGATCCCCGCCGACGTGCCGCTGCTGATGACGCTGATCGGCGAGCTGGCCGAGTTCGAGCGGCTCGGCCACGAGGTGGTGGTCACCGAGGCGGGCCTCGCCGAGGCGCTGTTCGGCCCGCGACCGGCCGTGGAGGCCGTGATCGGCCGCGTCGCCGGCGATATCGCCGGCTTCGCGCTCTTCTTCCACAACTTCTCGACCTTCATCGGCCGCCGCGGCCTGTTCCTCGAGGACCTGTACGTGCGCCCCGCGTTTCGTGGTCAGGGCGTCGGCCGGGGGCTGCTGGTGCACGTCGCGCGGCTTGCCGCCGCCCGCGGCTGCGGCCGCATGGAGTGGGCGGTGCTCAACTGGAACCGGCGCGCGATCGGCTTCTACGAGTCGCTCGGCGCGCGGCCGATCAACGACTGGACCGTCTACCGCCTCGACCGGGCCGCGCTCGACGCGCTGCAGGCGCCCGGCGCCGGCGGCCGGCCGGCGCCGACCACCTGAGCCCCGGCCCGGCCCGCCGCGCGATCAGCGGCGCGTGCCGCGACCGCACGCCGGCCCCGGCGCGGCGGGCGGGTATGCAACCGGTGGCGGTGCGAGGATGATGCCGACGGCCCCGTCCACGGCGGGCGCGCCTTGAACCCGGACAGCCGGCTGCCCGGACCCGCGGCCGCGCCCGCGCCGAAGCACCGCGGCGCGAGCCGCGACACGGAACGTGCATGAACCCGATCAAGGTCGGCCTGCTCGCGGTGATCGTTCTCGCCGGCCTCGCGCTGGCGTTCGTGTGGACGGTTGCCGCACGCGAGGTCGAGCCGCGGCGCCGCAATGCCGGCACCGGCGGTGGCTTCGCGATCGGCCTGGTGACGAACTTCTTCGACACACTCGGCATCGGCTCCTTCGCGCCGACGACCGCGGCCCTGAAGCTGTTCCGGCTGGCGCCGGACGAGCTGATCCCGGGCACGCTGAACGTCGGTCTCGCGGTCGGCTCGGTACTGGAGTCGCTGATCTTCATCACCACGGTTGCGGTCGCGCCGCGGCTGCTCGCCGCGATGATCGTCGCCGCGGCGGTCGGCGCGTGGTTCGGCGCCGGCGTCGTCGTGCGGTTGCCGCGGCGCGCGATCCAGATCGGCATGGGCGTCGCGCTGCTGATTGCCGGGGCCGTGTTCGCCGCCGTCAACCTGCAGCTGCTGCCCGGCGGTGGCGAGGCGCTCGACCTCGTCGGCTGGCAGTTCCCGCTGGCGGTCGGCGCGAGCCTGGTGCTCGGCGCGCTGATGACGATCGGCATCGGCATGTACGCGCCGACGATGATCATGCTGGCGCTGCTCGGCGTGCACCCGCTGGCGGCGTTCCCGATCATGATGGGCGCGTGCGCGCTGCTGATGCCGGTCGCCGGCGTGCGCTTCGTCAGGAGCGGCTGGCTCGCCTGGGGGCCGGCCCTCGGCCTGTCGCTCGGCGCCTTCGCCGGCGTGCCGCTCGCGGCGTTCGTCGTCAAGTCGCTGCCGCTTGCGCAGCTGCGCTGGCTGGTGGTTGTGGTCGTGCTCTACGCCGCGTTCGCGATGCTGCGCTCGGCGCTCGCCAGCGTCAGCCGGGCACCTTCAGCATGATCTTGCCGATGTGCGCGCTCGACTCCATGAGCCGGTGCGCGGCGGCTGCCTCGGCGAGCGGGAAGGTCGCGTAGATCAGCGGTCCGCAGCGGCCGGCATTCAGCACCGGCCAGACGCGCTCCTTGAGCGCCTGCGCGATCGCGCCCTTCTCGGCAGTCGAGCGCGGCCGCATCGTCGAGCCGGTGATCACGAGCCGCTTCTGCATGACCTTGAGCAGGTCGAAGCGCTCGACCTTGTAGCCGAGCATCGTTGACACCTGCACCAGCCGGCCGTCCATCGCCAGGCAGCGCAGGTTGCGCTCGAAGTAGGGGGCGCCGACGATGTCGAGCACGACGTTGACGCCGGCGCCGCCGGTCAGGTCCATCAGCCGGTCGGCGAAGTCGCTTGCCCGGTAGTTGATCGCGGCGTCGGCGCCGAGCGCGAGGCAGGCGGCGCACTTCTCGTCGCTGCCGGCGGTCGCGTAGACGCGCGCCCCGAACTCGCGTGCCAGCTGGATCGCCGTCACGCCGATGCCGCTGGTGCCGCCGTGCACGAGCACCGACTCGCCGCGTGCCAGCCGGCCGTGCTGGAACAGGTTGGCCCAGACCGTGAAGTAGGTCTCCGGCAGCGCCGCCGCCTTCAGCGCGTCGAAGCCCGTCGGCCACGCCAGGCACTGCGGCGCGGGCGCGACGCAGTACTCGGCATAGCCGCCGCCGTTGGTCAGCGCCGTGACGCGGTCGCCCGGCCGCCAGACGACGACCTCGGCGCCGGCGGCGATGACCTCGCCGGCGACCTCGAGGCCGAGCAGCGGGCTCGCGTCGGCCGGCGGCGGATAGCGGCCCTCGCGCTGCATCAGGTCCGGGCGGTTGACGCCGGCGGCCTCGACGCGGATCAGGACCTCGTTCGGCTTCGGCTCCGGCACGGCGGCGGTCGCGATCTCGAGGACCTCGGGTCCGCCCGCGGTCCTGGCCTGAATGCAGCGCATCGTCGTCGGTGCGGGTGCGGTGGGCACGGCGTTGTCAGCTCCTCGGCGGCGGGACGGTTCGGATCGCGATCCTACGCCTGATCGGTACCTGGGTATTCGGCGAACTGCGAAAGATGATCCTCGATCGTGTACCACGGCGCCTTCGAGCCGACGAAGATGTGGCGGTCGGGCCGGACGCCGGGGTCGTCGTCGAGCGTGCCGAGCGCGAGCGCGAAGTACTCGGCATTGCCGGCCGGGCACCACTGCAGGTTCGAGCCGCACCGGCGGCAGAAGGTGCGCGTCGCCTGCGGGCTCGCCTGGTAGCGCGCGATCGCCGCGGCGCCCGCCACGAGCCGGAAGTCCGCGTAGCGGACGTGACCGTAGGTGGCGAAGGCCGCGCCGTGGGCCTTGCGGCACTGACTGCAGTGGCAGTGGCTTGCGCCGTCCACGGCCCCGTCGATCTGGTAGCGCACGGTCTTGCACAGGCAGCTGCCGGTCAGCATCGGCGTCTCCGTCGAGGTCGAGCTCGCAGTATGCCGCGCGCGGCGGCGGCTGGCAGCGGCACGGCGGCCGGGCCGCGGTCAAGGGCCGCGGCAGACGAGCGCCGGCGGGGTCGCGCGCGGCCCGGATCGCTGGCGCCGGCCGCCGCTCCGCTGCGCCGGCGCATCGCCGCTCAGCCGCCGCGCGGCGCGCGCGCCGCCACCGGCGCCGCCGCCGGGCGTCGCGCCGGCCGCCGCCGCACCGCGGCGCCGACCGCCCGCCAGCAGGCGAGCTTGTCGGCAAGCGTCAGCGACGCGTGCGCCGGGCTCGTCGACGGCAGGTCGAGCTGCGGCAGCGACCGCGGCGCCGGCGCCAGCGTCGGCAGCACGTGGCGACGATAGAGGGCGGCCGCGGTCCGGCCGTTGAAGCAGACCAGACCGATCCGGCGGTGACGGGCGAGAAACGCCGCGAGGTCGTTCGCGACCACGCTGCCGGCGACGATCGAGGCGTCGAGGCTGCCGGCGCGCACCGCGGCGGCGCAGACGTCCCACAGCGCGATGCCGCTCGCCGCGAGCCGCTGCGCCCGGGCGGCGTAAGGCAGCTCGGGTCCCGCGCCGAACAGTGCGCCCATGATCGGCCAGAAGGCGTTGCGCGGCTGCGCGTAGTACTCGCGGCGGCGCAGCGACTCCTGGCCGGGCAGCGAGCCCAGGATCAGCACCCGGGCGTCGTGGCGCGCGATCGGCGGGAAGCCCTGCGAGTGCATGCTGCGAATCGTCTGCCCGGTGCGTGTCGCGGTATTTCTATGCTGCGGCACGCAGTGCCGCGCGGCAACCGCCCGGCGCGCGGCGCCGGCCGCCCGCTCGCTGGCTAGCCGCGCTCGCGCAGGCTCGAGGGCAGCGCGCCGAAATCCGCCGTGCGGCCGAGCGCCGCAAGCGCCGCGGCGAGCGGCTCGGGCGGCGCGACCAGGCGCCGCGCGCCGAGGTCGAGCCAGCCGCCGACGCTGGTGACGCGCGCGGCCAGCTTGCCGTCGGCGCGGAAGAACTCGTTGCACAGCCGCCAGCGGCTGCCGTCGTCGGCGAGGCCGGCGAGCGCGAGCGTCGCGCGCAGCGGCTCGAGCAGGTGCACCTCGCGGAAGTAGCCGAGCTCGTCGCTCATCACGACCGGCCCGATGCGCAGGCGGGCGAACTCGCCGATGCCGAAGCGGTGGGCGGCGAAGAACTGCAGCCGCACGTCGACCGCCTTCTCGAGGTAGGCGGTGTTGGCCATGTGGCCGTTCATGTCCATGTCCGACCAGCCGGTCAGCAGCGTCGTCTCGTACGATGCCAGCGCCACGGCCGCGCCCTCAGGACTCGTAGACCCATTGCCCGCCGACCATGGTCCGCTCGGCGTGGATCTCGAGCAGCCGCAGCGGGTCGATCGTGAGCGGGTCGTCGCTCCAGGCGACGAGGTCGGCGAGCATGCCCGGCTCGAGCGTGCCCTTGATGGCCTCCTCGCAGGAGGCGTAGGCGCCGTGCAGCGTGCCGCAGCGCAGCGACTCCTCGGCGGTGATGCGCTGATTGCCGCCCCAGACGTGGCCGGTCGCGTCCTGGCGCGTCACCTGCGAGCGCATCCACAGCATCGGCTCGTGTGGGCTCGCCGTGTAGTCGGACGACGACGGCGGCTTGAGCCCCGCATCGAGGAAGTCGCGCATCGCGAACATGTGCTTGAGGCGCTCGTCGCCGTAGAAGTGCAGTTTCTCGCCATGAAAGTACACGTAGCCGGCGAACGGCACCGGGATCGCGCCCACCGCCTTCATGCGCCGGATCAGCTCGGCGTTGACCAGCGTGCAGTGCTCGATCCGGAAGCGCGGGTCGCGCCGCGGCGCCTCGCGCTGCAGCTGCTCGTAGATGCCGAGCGTCGTGTCGATCGCGACGTCGCCGTTGGCGTGGGTGCCGAGGCGCCAGCCGGCGAGGTGGGCCTTGCGGGCGCGCTCGTAGAGGACCTCGCGCGGCGTGACGGCAATGCCGGTGTAGCCGTCGAGTCCGAGGTACGGCGTCGACAAGAGCGCCGTGCGCTCCGATATCGAGCCGTCGGCGAACAGCTTGACGGCGCCGATGCGCACCCATTCGTCGCCGAGCCCGCTGTGGATGCCGGCGGCGATGAACGTGTCGAGGTGCGACGACTCGATGTGCGCGTAGATCCGCACCTTGAGCTCGCCGGCGTCGCGGGCGTCCTGGTAGCCCTGCAGGCCCTGCGGGTCGGACGAGGCGTCGTTGCTCGAGGTGACGCCGCAGCGCACCAGCCGACCCGAGATCAGCGCCGCGGCGCGGCGGTAGTCGTCGCGGGTGGGCGGCGGTATCAGCGCCTCGAGCGCCAGCTCGGCCGCGTCGGCGACGCGGCCGTCGAGCCGGCCGGCGGCGTCGCGGAAGTACGCGCCGCCGGGCGGGTCCGGCGTGTGCTCGTCGATCCCGCCGAGCGCGAGCGCGCGCGAGTTGACGAAGGCCGTATGGCCGCCGCGGTGGTGCACCAGCACCGGGTGGTCGGGCGCCGCCGCGTCGAGGTCGGCGCGGCTGAGCGGTCGCGGCGTCTTGGTGTCGTCGTAGAGGGCGCCCTCGATCCAGCGCCCGGGCGGCGTCTCGTGCGCCTTCTTCTCGATCGCCGCCTTGATCGCGTCGATCGAGTCGAGGTCGGCCTGGACCTGCGTCAGCAGCGCGACGCCGCCCAGCACCGGGTGCGCGTGCGCATCGTTGAAGCCGGGCGTCACGCGCCGGCGACCGAGGTCGACCTTGCGCGTGCCGGCGCCGGCGAGCGCCAGCATGTCGGCGTTGCTGCCGATCGCGTACACGCGGCCGCCCGCGATCGCCAGCGCCTCGACCTCGCGCTCGCGGGCGCCGCCGGTCCAGATCCGCCCGTGGTGCAGCACCAGGTCTGGCCGGGTTCGCCAGCTGCCGAGGGCGGCCGCGCTGGCGCCGAGGCCGGCGGCGGCGATGAACGAGCGGCGGCTGAGCTGCTTCATGGGAGCCTCACTGGGTGGCCGGCGGCGCGGACGCCGGCGAATAGTGCACGTGCGCGACCTGCCAGACGCCGCCGCGCTTCAGCCAGACGTCGGTCTCGAAAAAGCGCTCGTCGCTGACGGTGCCGTCGGCGAGATGCGTGCGCACCGCGAGCTGGTAGCTCGCCACCGCCGAGTCGCCGGCGGGCGCGACGCGGATCACGAGGTCGGAGAGCTCCGCGGACTCGAGCCGGTTGCCGGCCGCAATGTACGCGGTCCAGCTCTTGCGATAGTCGGCGAGCGAGGTGCGCCCGTCCGGGAAGATCGCGACGAGGTCGATGGCGTAGTAACCGAAGTACCTCGCGAGGTCGTTGGCGCCGTACGCGTCGTTGAAGTGCTGCTCGAGGCGCGCGATCTCGCGGCTGATCGCGGCGGGCGAGGCGGCGGCGCGGGCCGCGGGCGGCGCCACCGCGCTGAGCAGCAGCAGGCACGCGCAGGTTCGCATCCAGTGACTCATCAATCATGCTCCGGGGCGGGAACGCACAGGCTCCATGCCGCGCGCGGCGTTGTCAACGCGGCGCCGGCGCGCCGGCCGCGCCGCGCCGCGGCGGCACGTACTCCTGGAGGCCGACGACCAGGAAGCCCGGGCCACCGTGCA
Source organism: uncultured Pseudomonadota bacterium (assembly GCA_963727685.1). GTDB lineage: Bacteria > Pseudomonadota > Gammaproteobacteria > Steroidobacterales > Steroidobacteraceae > CAIKZZ01. The sequence continues at coordinate 913,457 of CAVSGY010000006.1, read as the reverse complement.
CGCCGAGCGCGACACCGAGCGGCACGAGCCAGGCGCGATCGATGTCGGCGCGGCCGTGCGTCAGCAGCTCGAGCAGACGCTGCCCTTCCTCTGGCGCGTTGCCGTGGCCGACGATCACGCGGAAGCGGCGCCCGGCCACCATGCGGCGGCCGACGAAGCGCGCGAACTTCGCCGTGAGGCTGGTCCGCCCCAGCAGCACGCCGCCGATCGAGATGCGACCGTCGGGGAAGGTGGCCAGCAGCGGCGTGAGCCGCAGCAGCCTCGCGACCGTGCGCGCGATCGCCGGCACGCGGCCGCCGCGCACCGCGTAGTCGAGCGTCGACAGGCACGCGAAGGTGCGCGTCATGGGCAGCATCGCGCGGACCGCGGCGAGGACCTCGGTCATGTCGAGGCCGGCCGCGACGCACTCGGCGGCGTACATCACGGCGAGACCCTGGCCCGCCGAGGCGTTGTGGGTGTCGATGACGGTGACGCGCTCGTGCGCCGCGACGCGGCTGGCGGCCGACTCGGCCGCCTGGCGCGTGCCGCTGACGGCGCCGGTGAGATTGAGCGACAGGACTGCCTCGTAGTGCGACGACAGGAACTCGAACAGCCGCCGGAAATCGCCGGCCGGTGGCTGCGAGGTCTTGGGGTGCACCGGGCTCGTCGCCAGCAGCCGGTAGAACTCTTCCGGCCCGAGCGTCACCTTGTCGAGGAAGCTGCGTTCGCCGAAGTGCAGGCGGACCGGCACCGAGTGGATGTCGAGCCGCTCGATCTCCTCCTCGGGGATGTCGGCCGCGGAGTCGGTGACGATCGCGATCCGCCGGCGCGCCGCGTGCAGCGTCGACTGCTGCTGGCGCTGCATGTCGTCGGCCTTCTCGCCGCTGACGAGCCCGTGGCCGGCCGCGATCCTGAACAACTCGCGCGGCTCGGCGACGTGCATGTGCACGCGGACCTTGCGCCGGGTGCCGGCGACGACGAGGCTCGAGCCGAGCGGCGCGAGCTCCTCGCGCAGCCGGCGGTGGTCGAGCGCCTCGCCGCTGACCATGCACTCGGTGCACCAGCGGTGCGCGAGGCTGGCCTCGCCGCCGGCCGACTCCGGCTCGCTCGGGATGGCGCCGAAGGAGATCTCCGACTCGTCGAGCGCGCCGGTGTCGAGGTAGGCCGAGACGCCCTCGAGTAGCGTCACGAAGCCGGCCGCGCCCGCGTCGACGACGTTTGCCCGGTGCAGCACCTCGAGCTGGTCGCGCGTCGCCTCGAGCGAGCGCTCGGCGCGCTCGAGGCCGCGCCGCACGAGCGCGCGGACGTCGTCGACGCCGCTCGCTGCGAGCCGCTTGAGCTCGGTGGCGAGGTCCTGCAGCACCGTCAGGATCGTGCCCTCGCGCGGATCGGCGAGCGCGTCGCGCGCATAGCTGGCCCCGCCCGCCACCGCTTCGGCGAACTCCGCCGCCGACAGCTCCGCGAGGTGGCCGGCGCGATCGCCGAGGCCGAGGAAGAACTGCGCGAGGATCGCGCCGGAGTTGCCGCGCGCGCCGTCGAGGGCCGCGTCAGCGACCTGGGTCAGCAGCCGGCCAGCGTGGTCGAAGGGCGCCCGCTTGAGCACGCCGAGCATCGCCGTCATCGTGATCGCGAGGTTGGTGCCGGTGTCGCCGTCCGGCACCGGGAAGACGTTGATGCGGTCGAGGTGCTCCTGCTGCGCGAGTACCCGGTGGATGCCGGCGCGCAGCGCGCGGCCGAGTTCCGCAGCATCGAGCCGCGGCATCACGGCGGCAGGCATCATCGTCCGGTACCCCCTCGCGTCGGTCCCTGGCGGGCGCCGTGAGCGGCGGCCGGGACTTTAATGGTCATTCCCGTGGCAGCAGAAACCGTGTCCCTTGGTGGTTGAGGACCGCCCCCTCCTGGACGATCCTTTCGACGGTCAGGCCTTCCTTGAGCTGCGCGCCCTCGTGCAGGCGCTGGCCATTGATGATCACGAAACGCTGCGCGGGATCGCCACTGTAGACGTGCAGGTCGAGGTTCAGCGCCGGCAGCCCGGCGGTCACCTGCGCCGGCAGCTCGTGGATCGACGGCAGCCCGGCGAGGTTGCTGCCGCCGCGGAACTCGCGCGCCGCGGCGGCGCGCTCGGCGGCGTACGGCTGCTCCGGCGCGGCGCGCGCCGGCAGCGCGGTGCGCGCCGGCAGCGCGGTGCGCGCCGGCAGCGCGGTGCGCGCCGGCACCGGCGCCGGCTCGGCGCGGTCGAGTGCCGGCTCCTCGCCCGCCTCCGTCTCGGCGGCCAGCGGCCGGACCTCGGGCGCGGCGCGGCGTGCCGGCGCGGCGGCGGCCTGAGCGCGGGCCGGCGCGGGCGCCGCCACCAGCGCGGCGGCCGGCGCGAGCGGCGGCTGGTGGGGCGACGGTCGCGCCAGCACCCAGATGAGCACGCCAAGGTTCACGAGCAGCAGGGCGCCGACGCCAGCCACGATCCAGGGCAGTCGCGACGGCGTGGCGCGCGACACCGGCAGGTCGACGAGGCCGGGCAGCGCGCGCCGCTCGCGGGCGTGCTCGGACTTGCGCAGCGCGTCGAGGATGAATGACATCAGCTGCCGGTCCCGCGCAGCGTCGGCGCGCCGGGTGCGCCGACCAGGCCGTCGAGCAGCACCTGCGTCTGCTCGCCGGCGATACCGTCGACGGTCAGCCGGTGAGCGCGCTGGAAATCCTCGACCAGCCGCTCGAGGTCCTTGTCATAGGTGTCCGAGCCGCCGGCGAGCGGCTCGCCGCGGACCGTCGCGAGGCCCTGCCGCAGCCAGCGCACCTCGGCGCCGTGCATGCCGGGCCTGAGCAGGCGCGCCATCGGCAACGGCGGGCGCCACAGCACGAGGAAGTCGCCGTACCAGTAGTGCTGCAGGTCGAGCAGATCCGCCTTCAGCGTCGCGCCGCCGGCCTCGATCTGCGCCGAGCGCTCGTCGAGCGCGCTGACGACGACCTGCTGCTCGGTGCCGTCGGCGGCGGTCAGCGACAGGATCGCCGGCCGGTTGAGGAGCCGCAGCTGGGCAATGCTGCCTTTCTCGGCCAGGCACTCGAGGCCCTGCGCGCTCGCCTGCTCGCAGGGCCGGGCGCCGTGCGGATCGAAGGGCGCGTTCCACAGCCCGAACAGCCGCGCGAACGCGGGATCCGTGCCGGTGTCGGCGGCGTGGCTGGCGAGGAATTCGGCGACGGTCGGCGGCGCCGGGGCGGCGACCGGCGCCGCCGGCGGGGCCGCCGGCGATGTGGCGGCCGGCGCCGGCGCCGGCTGCGCCGCGACGGGCGTCGCGGTGCTGCCGCGCGAGGCGAGCGCTGCATACAGGCTGACGCCGAGCATCGCCAGGCCGGCGACCGCGGCTGCGCCGAGCGCCCAGGGCAGCCACGGCGCCGTGAAGCGCCGGCCGTGGACTTCCGCGGCCGCATGGCGGACGAGGGTTGGGCTGACGCGCGGTTCCTCGCGCGTGTAGGCGCCGAGCAGCGCGCGGTCGGCGACCACGTTGATGAGCCGCGGCACGCCGCGCGCCAGGCGGTGCAGCTCGGCGAGCGCGCCGCTCGTGAAGATCTCGCCGCTCGCGCCGGCCACCTTGAGGCGGTGTCGCACGTAGGCGGCGGACTCACGGCGCGACAGCGGATCGAGGTGGTAGCGCCCGGTGATGCGCTGCGCCAGCTGCCTGAGGTCGTTGCGTGCCAGCACCTCGCGCAGCTCCGGCTGGCCGACCAGGATGATCTGCAGCAGCTTCTGCGTGGCGGTCTCGAGGTTGGTCAGCAGGCGCACCTGCTCGAGCACGTCGGCCGACAGCTGCTGCGCCTCGTCGACGATCACGACGACGCGCCGGCCGCGGGCGTGCGCGTCGAGCAGGAACTGGTTGAGGAGGTCGACGATCGCCTTGACACTGCCGCGCAGCGCGTCGGGCACGACCACGTGCAGCTCGTCGCAGATCGCGAGCAGGAACTCCTCGGGCGTGATGCGCGGGTTCAGGATCAGCGCCACGTCGGCGTGCGCGGGCAGCTGCGCGAGGAAGCTGCGCACCATGGTCGTTTTGCCGGTGCCGACCTCGCCGGTCAGCTGGACGAAGCCGCCGGCGTCGTCGATGCCGTACAGCAGGTGCGCGAGCGCCTCCGCGTGCCGCTCGCTGAGGTACAGGTAGCGGGGATCCGGCGTGATCGAGAAGGGCTTCTCGGCGAGCCCAAAAAAGCTCATGTACATCGTGGACGCATAATAACGGCTGCGGCCGGGCGCGGGCGGCGCCATGCCGGGCGAGCGCCGCTGCGGGCGCACAAGCCAATGATTTGTAAGGCATCGGCGGCGCCGCAGCCGGGCGGCCGCTGGCGCCGGACGCGCCGCACGCCGCTCACGTGCGCCGGCGGACGCCCGTGAAACCGTCGTCCTTGTCGGCGCGCTCGAGGCTGCTCGCCCGCTTGACCGCGTCGCTGCCGAACTTCTCGCGGATCCGGTCGAGCGTCGGGTCGATGCGCGCGGTGCGCCGTTCGGGAGGGCGCGCCGGGCCCGGCCTCGCGGCGGCCGGCGCCGGCGCCGGCTGGGCGAACAGGTCGAGCTGAGCCTCCGGCGACAGGCTGCTGAGGCCGACGCCGAGCAGACGCACGGCCGCGCGCGGCTGCTCGGCGAGCCAGGCGTCGAGCAGCTCGCGGGCGATCGCGAGCACGGTGCCCGTGTCCTGGGTCGGCGGCCGGAAGCTGCGGGCGCGCGTGTAGGTCGTGAAGTCGCGGCGGCGGATCTTGACCGTGACGCTGCCGGCGAGCAGCGCCTTGGCACGCAGCCGCGCGCCGACTCGGTCGGCGAGCTTGGCGAGTTCGGCGTGCAGGTCCTCGCGACGGCGCAGGTCCGCCTCGAAGGTCTCCTCGGCGCTGACCTGCTTTTCCTGCCAGTCGGGCACGACCGGGCGCTCGTCGATGCCGGCCGCACGCTCCCGGACCCGCTGCGTGTAACGGCCGAACAGGGGCCAAAGCACGGAGTCGGGCGCGATGCGCAGCTGGCCGAGCGTGTGCAGCCCGGACGCCTCGAGGCGCGCCGCCGTCTTGGCGCCAATGCCGGACAGCCGGCGGATCGGCAGCGGATCGAGCACCCGGGCGACGTCGTCCGGACCGATCGCGCACAGCCCATCGGGCTTCTCGAGGTCGGAGGCGATCTTGGCCAGCAGCTTGTTGTGCGACACGCCCACCGACGCAGTGAGCCCGGTCCGCTCGCGGATCTTCGCCTTGATCGCCGCGCCGATCGCGGTCGGCTCGCCGAACAGCGCGCGGCTCTCGGTGACGTCGAGGAAGGCCTCGTCGAGCGACAGGCCCTCGACCAGCGGCGTGAACTCGTTGAAGACCGCGAACACCTGCGCTGACACTTCCTTGTAACGCCCCATCCGCGGCTTGACGACCACGGCCTGCGGGCAGCGCTCCAGCGCCTGGCGCGTCGGCATCGCCGAGTGCACGCCGTAGCGGCGGACCTCGTAGCTCGCCGCGGCGACGACGCCGCGGCCGGAGCCACCGCCGACGATGACCGGCAGGCCCTTGAGCTCGGGGCGATCGTGCTGCTCGACCGATGCGTAGAAGGCATCCATGTCGACGTGCAGGATCGCGCGCATCGGTGCCTGCCCTACGCGATCAGCGCGCTCACGACGAAGGTCCCGACCAGCGTCAGCGACAGGAACACGAGGTAGGCGACGCCGACCAGCGCAAGCTTGGCGAGCGTCAGCGCGCGGCCCTGGCCGTAGTAGCGGCGCATCGAGCGGTAGATGTACCAGACCGCATAGCAGAACACCGCGAACGTGGCGATCGCCGATGGGCGCTGCAGCGCCGGGACGAAATGCGCGGCGCTGCGCAACGGCATGTCGAGGGTCATCGCCAGGAACAGCGCCGCGTGATTGTGCAGCACGAACACCAGGTGCTCGACGTAGTAGCGCCGCGGGAACCAGTACAGCAGCAGCATCACGAGCGCCACGAGCGGCAGGAACACGAACATCATCTTCGGGATGTTGGTCGCGAACGCGTGCTTGAGCGTCTTGCCGTGATCGCCGACGTTGCGCCGGCAGGCGTCGCGCAGCGGCTGGTCGAGCCAGTGCAGCGAGCTGCTTGCCTTGTCGCAGTCCCTGATGTCGAAGTTGAAGGAGCCTGTGTGCTTGTCGTCTTCGTCCGTGTCGGCGCCGTCCGCCGCCGCGCCCTGCGCCGCCGCCTTGGCCGGCGGGCCCGCCGGCGCCGCGGCGGGCGCCGCGGCCGCGCCGATCCCGGCTTCACGCTGCGCCTCGCGCGCCTCGCGCTTGATGTCGTCGAGGTCGGCGGCGACCTGCTGGCGCACCCCCTTGTCGTTGATCGTGACGTCGGGGCGCAGGCCCGAGGTCAGCGAGGCGAGCCCGAAGAACACGATGCTGATCACGAGGTACAGACGCACCGGCGGCACGTAGCGCGCGCGCCGTTCGGCGAAGTACTCGAGCGTCAGCTGGCCGGGCCGGACCAGCAGCAGCCACAGCGTCGACCAGAAGCGGCCGTCGACGTGCGTGATCACGTGCCAGGCGTCGTGCAGCAGGGCGCCGAGTGAGCGGGCGCTCGAGTGCGCATGCTGGCCGCATTGGGCGCAGTACGGACCCGTCAGCGGGGCATCGCAGTTGCGACAGGTTGCCGAAGTCACGGATGCTCGGAGGCGGCGCTGGCCGGTCTGCCTACGGTGCCAGAATGGGGCGCGAACCGACAGCCCTTTCCGGCGCCGGACGACGGCCGGCGTGCGGTGTCGCGCCTGCAGGCAATATGATCGTAGGCCGTAGGCCGTGGAGCGCTTGGTGACCCCGACGAAACGCATGGCGGCACTGTCGATCGCGACCTCGATCGCGACACTGGGGCTGAAATTCGGCGCCGCAGAGATGACCGGGTCGATCGGCCTGCTGTCGGATGCGATGGAGGCGCTCGTCAACCTCGCCGCCGGGCTGGTCGCGCTCGCGATGCTGTCGGTCGCCGAGCAGCCGGCCGACGCCGACCACGCCTATGGCCACGAGAAGGCCGAGTACTTCTCGAGCGGCGTCGAGGGCGTTCTGATCCTGTGCGCGGCCTGCGGCATCGCCTACGCGGCCGTCGGCCGGCTGCTGCACCCGGCGCCGCTCGAGCGGCTCGGGCCCGGGCTGCTGGTCGCGGCCGTCGCGGCGGTGATGAACCTGGTCACCGCCCGGCTGATGCTGCGTGTCGCCAAGGAGCACGACAGCATCACCGTCGAGGCCGACGCGCGCCACCTGCTGAGCGACGTGCTGACCTCCGCCGCCGTGATCACGGGGCTGCTGATCGTCATGGTCGCGCCGCGGTTGGCGATGCTCGACTCGGTAATTGCCTTCGGCGTCGGCCTGCAGATTCTCGGCACCGCGCTGTCGCTGATCCGCCGCTCGGTCGATGGGCTGATGGACAAGTCGCTGCCGGCGGCGGAGATCGACGCCGCGCAGGCGATCATCACCGCGGCGCTGCCGCCGGGGGCGCTGATCGCCGAACTGCGCACACGCAAGGCGGGGTCGCGGCGCTTCATCGAGTTCAAGCTGCGCCTGCCGGGCAGCGAGACGGTCGCCGATGCGCATGCGGCCTGCGACCGGCTCGAGGCGGCGCTCGGCGCGGCGCTCGCCAAGACCGTCGTCACGATCCACGTCGAACCGCTCGAACAGGGCGCCACCCAGGCGGCGCGCCAGGACGGCCGCTGATGCCGCCGATCAGCGCCGAGATCGTCGGCGAGCCGATCCGCTACGCGGTCGACGGGGCGAGCGACGACCTGCTGACCGCCGGGCTCGGCGGCGACGGGTTGCGCGGCCCGCCGCCGGCGTTCGCCGATCCGCAGCGGCCGACGAGACGCGAGCTGCGCCGCCGCGCCGTGTACGCCGCCTACCGGGGGCTCGTCGACGTCACCGCAGCCGGAGGCTTCGGCCGGCTGTTCGGGCCGGCGGACGGCCGTGGCGTCGCCGGGGTCGAGTACCTCGCGGCCGTGCGCACTCCGGACGGCGGCGGCGTGACGAGCGTGCTCGTGCAGATCCCGTCGGACTTCGACCTCGGCGACCCGTGCCTGCTCGCGGTCGCCTCGTCCGGCTCGCGCGGCATCTACGGGGCGCTGCCGACCGCCGCCGAGTGGGGCCTGCGGCGCGGCTACGCGGTCGTACACACCGACAAGGGCACCGGCGTCGGCGTCTGGGACCTCGACCGCGGCCGCGGCTACCGCATCGACGGCACGCTGACCGAGGATCCCGCCGACCCGCTGCTGACGTTCGCGCCGGCGCCGGCTGCCGAACTCGACGCGTACGCGCGCGCCGAACCGCATACGCTGCTCTTCAAGCACGCGCAGTCGGGCGCGAATCCCGAGGCGGACTGGGGCGTGCATCTGCTGCAGGCGATCCAGGCCGGCTTCGAGCTCATCAACCGCGAGCTCGGCGGCCGGCTGCGCGGCCGGCTCTCGCCCGACAACACGCTGGTGCTCGCCGCCGGCATCTCCAATGGCGGCGGTGCCGTGCTGCGTGCGCTCGAGCGCGACCGCGCCGGCTGGATCAGCGGCGCGCTCGCCTGCGAGCCGAACGCGATGGTGTCGGGTCGCACCGCCGGGCTCGCGATCGACTACGGCGGCCGCCGGCTCAATGACGCTGGCATCGCGCTCTATGACTACACCGGCCTGCACGGTCTGTTGCAGCCGTGCGCGGCACTCGCCGAGGGCGACGCCGCGGCGCCGTTCTTCGCGGCGACCGCCGCCAGCCGGCCGCGGCTCGAGCAGTTCTGCCGCGCGCTGCAGGACTGCGGCCTGCTGCCGGCGGGGCCGACCGCGGCGGCGGCGGTCGCGGCGCGCCAGCAGCTGCTCGAGGCCGGCATGCTGCCGCAGGCGCTCCGCCTCGGGCACTTCAACCTGGTCGCCGACCTGTGGCCGGCGCTGACGGTGTCCTATGCCTGGGCCTACTCGCGCCGGCCGGCGTGGCTGCCGTACGCCGGCATCAGCTTCGCCGCCACCGACGCGGCCGGCCGGCCGCGGCCGCTCGCGGAGGCCGAGGCGGCGAGCCTGTGGGCCGACAGCAGCGGCATACCGCCGACCGGCGCGGTGTCGCTGGTGGCGCGCAACGCGAGCGGCGAGCGGCGCGCGGAGAACGACGGCAGCGTCGCGCTCGCGCTCGCCTATGCACCCGAGCGGGTCCTGGCCCGCGCGCCGCGTGCCGTCGCCGACCTGCCGCCCGACCGGGCCGCGATGCTGGCGGCGGTGCGCCGCGGCCAGGACGAGGTCGCGATGACGGCGCGGCTCGGCAACCGCCCCGTGATCATCGTCCACGGCCGCGCCGACAGCCTGATCCCGGTCAACCATGCCTCGCGCGCCTACTACGCGCTCAACCAGCGCGATCGCGGCGGGCGCGACGAGCTGCGCTACTACGAGGTCGAGCACGGCCAGCATTTCGACGGCTACCTGGAGCTGCCCGGCTTCGCCGCAGGCTACGTGCCGATGCAGGCGTGGCTGTGCCGCGGTCTCGACGCGCTGCTCGAGCGCCTGAAGCGCGGCACGGCGCTGCCGCCGTCGCAGGTGCTGCGCTCGCAGCCGCGCGGCGGCGCGGGCGGGCCGGTGCCGCCACTCGAGCCGGCGCATCTCGGCGAGCTCAGGGCTGATCCGGGCGACGATGCGATCCGCTTCGCCGACGGCGTGCTGACCGTGCCGGACTGAGCGGGCGGCGGCGCGCCGGCCGCGCCGCCTCAGTGGACGGGCGGCGGCCGCTCGTGCCAGTGCGTCAGGCGCTGGTAGGTCGCGGCGACACCGAGCAGCGTCGCCTCGGCGAACGGCCGTCCGACGAGCTGCAGGCCGGCGGGCAGGCCGTGCGGCGTGAAGCCGACCGGGACGCTGAGCGCCGGCACGCCGAGGTAGTTGAACGGCGCCACGCACTTGAGCAGCCGCGCGATCGTGCTCCACATCGAGGCGCCGCCGCCGACGTCGGTGGCGGCGAGCGTCGGCACGTCGATCGCCAGCGCCGGCGTCACCAGCACGTCGCAGCGGCCCAGGACCTGCTCACAGAACGCGCGCAGCAGCACGGCGCGCAGCTGCAGCGCCTCGGCGTAGGCGGCCGCCGGGATCGCAACGCCGGTCGCGACGCGTGCGCGCACCTGCGGCGAGTAGTCCAGCGGGCGCGTGCGCAGCCAGTGGCCGTGCAGCGCGGACGCCTCGGCGTAGACCACGGTCCGGCCGAGCTCGGTCAGCTGCTCGGCGGCGGGCACGACGACCTCGACGCAGCGCGCACCGGCGCCCTCGAGCGTTGCCAGCGCCGCGTCGAGCGCGCGGCGCACGTCCGGCTCGACGTCGTCAAAGAAGAAGTTGCGCGGCACGCCGAGCCGAAGACCGGCGACCCCGGCGCCGAGGGCGGCCTCGTAGTCCGGGACCGGCCGCCGGCTGGCGGTCGGGTCGCCGGGGTCGTGGCCGGCGAGCACGCCGAGCAGGCGCGCCAGGTCCGGCGCGGTGCGCGCCAGCGGGCCGACGTGGTCGATCGACCACGACAGCGGCATCGCGCCGGTGCGCGGCACGCGGCCGTAGGTCGGCTTCAGGCCGAGGATGCCGTTGGCGGCGGCCGGCAGCCGGATCGAGCCGCCGGTGTCCGAGCCGAGCGTGCCGAAGGCGATGCGCGCGGCCACCGCGGCACCGGAGCCGCTCGACGAGCCGCCGGCGATGTGCGCCGGGTTCCACGGATTGCGGCACGCGCCGTAGAACGGGTTGTGACCGGTCGGGCCGAGGGCAAACTCGGTCATGTTGAGCGCGCCGAGCACGACGGCGCCCGCGGCCTCGAGCCGGGCGAGCGCGGTCGCGGTGGTGGCGCTGCGAAAGCCGCGCCGGATCGCGGAACCCGAGCTCGTCTCGCGCGCCGCGTCGTAGAACATGTCCTTGACCGCGACCGGCACGCCATGCAGCACGCCGAGCGGGCGGCCGTTGGCGCGGGCCGCGTCGGCGCGGCGCGCCGCGGCCAGCGCCGCCTCGTCCTCGATCCTGAGGAAGCAGTTCAGCGTCGGGTTCAGGCGATGGGCGCGCTCAAGGCAGGCGCGCGTCAGCTCCTCGCTCGATACCTCGCCGCGCACCACCGCCGCGGCGGCCTCGACCAGCGTCGCGCGGGCCGGTTCGATCACGACCCGGGGTCCGCGAGCCGCTCAAGCTCGACGAGGTAGCTGCCGGGCTCGGCGTCGAACAGTGGCACGGTGGCGGTGGCGCGCACCGCCGCGACCGCATTGCTGGCGCCGGCGGCGATGCGCGCCGCGGTCTCGGCGTCGAGCGGCGGATAGCCGACCAGTCGGGCGAGCGCCGCGACGATGTCGGCGTCCAGCGCGACGGTGTCGCGATCGGTCACGGTGGCGGTCTCCGGCGGAGTGCTCTCGGGCGGCAAGCATTGCAGTCTCGCGGCGAACGGTCAAAATGTTCGGATGCGGCCCTGCGCAGAGGTGGCGATGAACAATTTGCTGGACGCTGACCCGCGGCGCGCTCGGCGCCGCCGGGGCGGGCGCTGAGCGACGGCCGTGCGGATTCACGTCCTGCCGACCGCCGAGGTGGCCGCCGAGCGCGCCGCGGAGTGGCTGCGCGCCGAGATCGGGCGCGCGACGGCGAGTCGCGGCCGGTGCCTCTTGGCGCTGTCGGGCGGCCGCACGCCGTGGCGGATGCTGCGCGACCTGCGCCGGCTGCGCGTCCACTGGCACGGCGTCGAGGTGTTCCAGGTCGACGAGCGGGTCGTCGCGGCCACCGATGAGCGCCGCAACGCGCGCCAGATCGCCGACCTGCTGGTCGCGCCGGACGGCCTCGCGCCGACGGCATTTCACGGCATGCCGGTCGAGCACACGCCGCTCGCCGACGGCGCCGCCGACTACGCCGCGCTGCTCGCCGAGCGCTGCGGCACGCCGCCGGTGCTCGACGTGGTGCAGCTCGGGCTCGGCGCCGACGGCCACACTGCCTCGCTGCTCCCCGGCGATGCGCTGCTCGACGACGAGGTGCTCGATGTCGGCGTCAGCGACGTGTACCAGGGCGTGCGGCGCATGACGCTGACCTACCGCGTGCTGAACGCGGCGCGCCACCGTCTGTGGCTGGTGACCGGCGCGGACAAGGCCCGCGCGCTGCGCGCGCTCTGGGACGGCGACACGGCTGCGCCCGCCGGGCGCGTCGCGCGCGAGGCGGCGTTCGTGTTCGCCGACGCCGATGCGGCTGCGGCGCTGCCGGCGGAGCTGCGCGCTCCGCATTGAGGCGCGACCGCGTCGGCGAGCGTCGCGGCGCGGAGCGCGCCGCGGGCGCCCGCGGCGGTGTCGAAGGTGGCGACGCCGGTGCCGGCGCGGGCGAGACGCCGCGCCATGTTGGCGCCGGTCTGGCCGAGGCCAACCAGCGCGCCTGCCGGAACGGTTCTGGTGTTCAGGCGGGGTTGCGGCGGGTGGGCGGAGCTCGGGAGTCTCGCGCCTCGCTCAGAAGCCCGCCAGCGCGCGCACCATCGCCCGCACCGCGACCACCTGCCGGCCGTTGCGGGTGGCGTAGTCGGCGTCCGTGTAGCCCCACCAGTCCCAACAGCCCTCCGGGTTGAGCGGCCACAGGCGGCTGGCCTTCGCCTGCGGGTAGAGGACGACCAGGCGATGCGTGTCGGCCCAGCGGTTGTAGCCGGCGTCGCGCACGAAGGCCTCGCCGACGAACTCCGCGCCCTGGTGGCAGCCGTGGAAGGCGATGTGCAGCCGGCACGGGCGCGCGGCGCTGCAGCTACTCGGCACGTAGAGATAGCCGCGCGCGTCGAGGCTGCCGGTTGGGTCGTACGGCGCCTGGTCGAAGCTCACGAGCGCGCCGGGCGCGCCTGCCGGCGCGGCCGGCGCCGCGTCGCCGTATAGAAAGCCGAGCATCTGCCCCGCGCCGTCGTAATGGCAGGCGTTGAGGAAGGGCACGCCAGTCGTGCCGCAGTCATTGCCGGTCGTCTCGGTCGGCACGCCGTGGGCCGCGGCGACGTCGTCGACGTAGCGCAGGCTCCCGGCCGGCACGAAGCCGCGGTAGAACTCGACCGCCGCGAGCGCCACGGGCGTCGCCACCATCGCGTCGCGCGTGCCATGGAACACCCAGACGCGTGTCGTGGCGAGCGCCGTCACCGGGTCGATGCTGCCGGCGGCGGCGGCAGCGCGCGCAAGCTCAATGAGCCCCGCGGCATCGGGCGCGCTGCCGGGCCGGCCCATGCACTCGCCGAGGCCGCGTGCGAGCGAGCCGCGCGCGCAATACCAGGGCCCGGCCGCGAACACGCCGACACCCTGGACGATGCGGCTGAACGCGAGCTGGAACTGGCTCGCCATGTAGCCGCCGGCCGAGATGCCCGACACCGTCAGCGTATGCGGCTCGATCGCGAGCCTCGGCAGCTCGGCGGCGCGCGCGGCGAGCGCCGCGAGCGCGGCGCCGAGCAGCACGGCGCCCGCGGCATGGCGTCGCAGGTGGCGTGCGCCGCTCGGCCGCGTGTGTCGCGGGCTGCTCTGCGCCGGCCGCCTCACACCGGCAGGCCGAAGGAGGTGTCGCCGCGCCCGGCACGCTCGAGCATCGTCCACAGCCACGCGGCGAACGCGACGCCGGTCGCGGTGGCGATCCAGACGTCGCCACCGCTCGGCAGCGCCGCGAGCGCGTGGCCGAGGATGCGGCCGCAGAGCCAGGCCGGCCCGATGGCTGCGATCGCAGCACCCGCGACCAGCAGCGCGTTGGCGCCGAGGACGCGCCGCAGGGCCTGCTCGGTGGCGCGGCGTTCCCGCAGCACACGCTCGCGCGCGCGCAGGAGTACCGCGGCGTCCGCCACCGGCCGCTCGCAGGCGATCCGCGCGCGCAGGCGCACCTCGAAGCCCGCTGCCGCATCGAGCGTGCCGAGCATCTCGGCCAGCCGGCAGTCGAGCGCGGTGGGCCGCGTGGCCGGGCCGCTCACGTGCCGTGCTCCAGACGCGTCGTCGGTGCACCGAGTGCGGCGGCGAGGCGCGCCCGCGCGCGGTGCAGGTGGGTCTTGACGGTGTTGACGGGCGTACCGAGCATCGCGGCGACCTCCTCGACGGGGCGCTCGTCCTGATAGTAGAGGATCACCGCCTGCCGTTGCGCGGGCGGCAGCGCCTCGACCGCCCGCCACAGCGCCGCGTCGTCGGCGCGCGGCTCGGCCTCCACCGCCGTGCGCGCCTCGGCCTCGGCCAGCACCGCGGCGTCCGACAGCGAGCCCACCGGCCGCTGCTTGCGCAGCGCCGAGATCGCCGCGTTGCGCGTGATGGCGTAGATCCACGTCGACAGCTGGGCGCGCCCGTCGTAGCGGTCGAGGGACTTCCAGAGCTTCACGAACACCTCCTGGGCAACGTCCTCGGCGGCGGCGCGCGAGCCGACGATCGCATAGGCAATGCCGAACACGCGGCGCCGGTAGCTGCTGACGAGCGCCTCGAAGGCCTGCACCGAATGGCCGGCCCGCAACGCCTCGACGATGGGCTCGTCCATTCCTGCCTCGACAGTCCCCGGCGATCAGGTGATACGCGGCTCGCGGCCGCCGGGTTTCGCGGCGGGCCGCGGGCCGGTCGCGCCGCGCTGAAACCGGCCGTACCGCCGCCGCGTATCAGTGGACGTGGCTACCTTACGGCAGTGCCGGCGACCGGCACACTCGACGCTCGATACGCTGTGCGCGGCGCTGCTCGGGCTGCTGGCCGGGGCGTCGATAGGCGGCCAGTGGCGAACCCTGTACGCGCTGCTGGTGCTGGTGGCCGGCGGCTGACCCCAAGGAGACAGTCTCAATGAGCCCGGGCATCGTTGGAGTGTTCATCCCGATCATCGCGATCCTGGCGGGCATCGCCGTCGCGATCGTCGCCATGCTGACGGGTCACCGTCAGCGCCTGCAGCGCGCCGATCTGCGCCACCGCGAGCGGCTCGCGGCCATCGATAAGGGCTTCGAGCTGCCGCCAGACCCGCCGGACGTCGAGCTGCGGCGCAACGATCCCGGCCGTTTCCTCCGCCAGGGCCTCGTGCTCGTCGCGGTCGGCGTCACGGTGACCGGCGCGATGATGCAGCTGCCCGACAAGGACGTGCCGTACCTGTTCGGGCTCGTGCCGGCGGCGATCGGCATCGCCTACCTGCTCTACTACTTCATCCACGAGCGCCACGCGGCCCGCGAGCCGCCGGCGCAGCGCGGGCCGAACGCGCCCTGACGGGCACGGGGCGGGGCCGGCCGCGCGTCAGCCGCGCGCGCCGAGCACCGCCGCGACCGTCTCGCAGACCGCCGCGATCGCCGCCGGCCGCGTGGTGCTCGGCCGCCAGGCGGCGCCGAGCACGCGGTGCGGCGCCGGCTTGCCGAACGGTCGCACGACGATGTTCTTCGCCGCCGCGAACGGCCCGCGGGTCGCGAGCTCCGGCAGCAGCGTCACGCCGAGTCCGGCCGCCACCATCTGCCTGAGCGTCTCGAGGCTGGTCGCGCGGAAATCCTGCGACTCGTGGACGTTGACGCGGCTGCAGACCTCGAGCGCCTGGTCGCGCAGGCAGTGGCCGTCCTCCAGCAGCAGCAGCGTCTCGCCGGCGAGATCGTCGGTGCGCGCGGTCGCCTGCTTCGCCAGGTGATGCATCGCGGGCAGCGCGAGCATGAACGCCTCCTCGCCGAGCGCCAGCGTCTCGAGCCCTTCGGTGTCGACGCCGAGCGCCAGGATGCCGACGTCGATCTCGCCGGCGCGCAGCCGCTCGAGCAGCGCCCCGGTCTGGTACTCGTAGAGCATCAGCTGCAGCTTCGGCAGCCGCTTGCGCAGCGGCGGCATCACCGACGGCAGCAGGTACGGGCCAAGCGTCGGAATCAGCGCGACCCGCAGCGTGCCGGCGAGCGGGTCGCGCGCGGCGCGCGCGAGCTCGACGATGTCGTCGCAGCCCTGCAGCACCTGCCGGGCGCGTGCCACGACGCGCTCACCGACCTCGGTCAGGGTGATGTTGCGCGGCTGGCGCTCGACCAGCGGTGCGCCGAGGTAGTCCTCGAGCTTCTTGATCTGGGCCGACAGCGTCGGCTGGCTGATGTGGGACTTGGTGGCCGCATGGCCGAAGTGGCGCGTGTCGGCCAGGGCAACGAGATAGCGCAGGTCGCGCAGGTTCATGGGGCCTCCTGTCGATATACAGACCCTATCACAATCATAGTAACAATCGAATTGATCAATGGCAGCGCGGAACCCAGACTGCCTCCCAGCCCCGCCCCGGGGCCCTGGTTCCGGTGTTCACGAGGAGTGCCCCATGCTTGGTGTAGGACAGAAATTTCCGGCGTTTTCCCTGACCGGCGTCGTTTCCAACGACGTCCAGCAGGCCTTCAAGCCCTTCGATTCGGCCGCCCTCAGCGGCAAGTGGGCGGTGATCTTTTTCTGGCCGAAGGACTTCACCTTCGTCTGCCCGACCGAGATCGCCGCGTTCGGCAAGCTCAACAAGGAGTTCGCGGCGCGCGACGCGCAGCTGTACGGCGTGTCGATCGACTCCGAGTTCGTGCACCTCGCCTGGCGCAAGGACAAGGAGGAGCTCCGCAGCCTGCCGTTCCCGATGCTCTCGGACCTGAAGCGCGAGCTGTCGACCGCGCTCGGCATCCTCGACCCCGAGGCCGGCGTCGCGCAGCGCGCGACCTACGTTGTCGATCCCGAGGGCGTGATCCGCTTCGTCTACGTCACCGACCTCAGCGTCGGCCGCAACCCCGAGGAAGTGCTGCGCGTCGTCGATGCGCTGCAGACCGACGAGCTGTGCCCGTGCAACTGGAAAAAGGGCGAGGACACGCTCAAGGCGGCCTGATCGCCCGACGCCCCATCGATCCCGCCGGAGCCGGGCCCGCCGCCGAGAGGCGCGGGCCCGGCGCCCCGGCCCCTGCGAGGACTGCCCATGACGACGCTCGACACGCTGCGCGACCTGCTACCGGACTACGCCAAGGACCTGAAACTGAACCTGGGCTCGGTGCTCGCGCCGGCCGGGGCGCCCGGACTCACCGAACGACAGATCTGGATGGTCGCCGTGGCGACCGCGATCGCCGCGCGCAACGCCCCGTTCGCCCGCGAGCTCGAGACGCTGGCGCGCCCGCAGCTCGACCCTGCGGCGCTGCAGGCGGCCAAGGCGGCGGCCGCGATCATGGGCATGAACAACATTTACTACCGCTTCACGCACCTCGCCGAGGACACCGAGTACCGCTCGCTGCCGGCACGGCTGCGGATGAACGTGATCGGCAACCCGGGCGTCGACAAGGTCGACTTCGAGCTCGTCTCGCTGGCGGTGTCGGCGGTCAATGGCTGCGGCATGTGCGTGAACGCTCACGACGCCGTGCTGAAGAAGCACGGCGTCGGCCGCGAGTCGGTCCAGAGCACCGTGCGCATCGCCGCGGTGGTCCACGCGGTCGCCCAGGTGCTCGCGTTCGAGCGCGCTGCGTAAGCCCCCGGCGGCGCGCGCCGCCGCGTCCTATAATCCCCGGCATGCGAAGCCGGAGCGTCAAGCGCGCGGCGGGCGTCGTCGTCCTGCGCGAGACGGCCGACGGGCCGCGCTTTCTGTTGTTGCGGGCCTACCGCAACTGGGACCTGCCCAAGGGCCGCCTCGAGGCCGGCGAAACCGCGCTCGAGGGCGCGGTCCGCGAGGTCCGCGAGGAGACCGGACTTGCCGATCTGGACTTCGCCTGGGGCGAGCAGTTCATCGAGACCGAGCCCTACGCCGGTGGCAAGGTCGTGCGCTTCTACGTGGCGCGCTCGCCGGCCGGCGCCGTGACGCTGCCGATCAACCCGCTGCTCGGCCGCGCCGAACACCACGAATTTCGCTGGGTGGGGCTTGCCACGGCGCTCGCGCTGACGGTGCCGCGCCTGCAGCGCGTGCTGCGCTGGGCAGCCGAGCTCGTCGGCATCGAGGTCCCGGCGAGTCAGGGTTGACGGCGGTGCGGCGCTCGCCATGACGCCCCCGCACCGGCCGCCGGGCAGTCACCACGCGGCCGGCCGCGCGGCGGGCGTGGCGGCGGCGCTGTTCGCCGTCGCGATCTGGGCCGGGTGGATCCCGGTGACGCGCATGGGCGTCGTCACGCGCCTGACGCCGGCGGACGTCGCGGCGCTGCGCTTCGGCACGGCCGGGCTCGCGCTCGCGCCGTTGTTGGCTCTGCACTGGCGCGAGGTGCCGTGGCGCAGGCCGTGGCCGCTGCTCGCGCTGCTGGCGGGCGCCGGTGTGCCGTACTTCCTGCTGTTCGCGTACGGCCTCCGCCTCGCCAACTCCGGCCAGGGCGCGGTGCTCGGCCCGGGCGCGACCAGCGTATTCGCGGCGGCGCTCGCGTGGATCGCGCTCGGCGAGCGGCCGCGTCGACGGCGGCTGGCGGGGCTCGCCGTCACCGCGGCCGGCATCGCGACCGTGGTGCTGCACGACGTGGCCGGTGGCGGCGGTCGCAGCGCCGGCTTCGCGCTGATTCTCGCCGCGTCGCTCGGCTGGGCGGCGTACACGGCGGCGAGCCGGGTGCTGATGCTGCGGCCGGTGGTCAACGCGGCGACGGTGGCGGTCGGCAACGGGCTCGCATTCGTGCCTGCGTATCTCGCTGCGGGCGGCATGGCGCGGCTCGCCGCCGTGCCGGCCGCCGAGCTCGCGCTGCAGGCGTTCTACCAGGGCATCCTGGCGGCGGTCGTGGCGCTGATCGCGTACGCGTTCGCGATCCACCGGCTCGGCGCTGCGGCGGCGGCGAGCTTCGCGCCGTTGACCCCGGTGCTGGTGGCGCTGTTCGGCTGGCTGCTGCTCGGCGACACCGTCGACGCCGCGACCGCGGCCGGCCTCGGCGCGGTCACCGTCGGTGTCGTGATCGCCAACGGCGGCGTCGGGACGTCTACCGCGCCGCGATGACGCCGCAGGCGATCCTGGGACCCGAGTTCCCGGCGGGCTGCGAGGTGAAATCGTCGCGGTCGCGATGCACGACGAAGCTGCGGCCGACGATCGAGGTCGGGCCCGCGGCGAGCGTCACGCCCTCGAGCACCAGGTCGGCGCGAACGTTGCCGTGCGCGTCCGCGGTCAGGCTCGGCAGGTCGCCTGCGTGATGCGGCAGGGTGCCGGCGCGACCGTGCGCCGTGCCGCCCGGATTGAAGTGGCCGCCGGCGCTCGTTGCATCCGGCGCCGAGCAGTCGCCCTTGTCGTGGACGTGGAAGCCGTGCTCCGAGTTCGGCGGCAGGCCCGCGAGTTCGACGTGGGCGCGGACTTGCCCGTCCTTCTCGGTCAGCTCGACGCGGCCGGTGACGCTGCTGCCCGACTTCGCTTCGAGCACGGCCACCGCCTGCGGCGCGGCCGGTGACATCGTGGCGCAGGCGCTGAGCAGCGCGACCAGGGCGGTCGACAGGATGGCGGCTGACAGACGCATGGGAGACCTCCAGTCCGTTAGAGCGTGTGCGTCGGAGCCTAGCCGCTCCGTCGTCACGCCGCCAGCTACGGCGCGGCGTCCCGCTGGCGGCGCGCGGCGGCCTCGCGCCGCAGTCGCCAGATGAGGTAGGCCAGGATCGCCACGTTGGCGACGATCACCAGCACCTTGTTGATGCTCGGGCGTCGTACGAACTCGAAGATTTCGAGTGGAATCAGCGAGCTGGTCGCAACGACCGTCAGCACCTCCGCCCAGTGCAGGCCGCGCCACAGGCCGACGCCCTCGACCAGGAACAGGCCCGCATACGCGAAGGTGACCGCGGCGATGATCTGGATCCGCTTCGGGCTCATGCCGCTCAGGAATGCGAGGCCCTCGCGCAGCAGCCGCTGCTCGAACGCGTACGGCATCCCGCCGATCAGCCGGTACAGCGTCGCCTGGAACGCCGGGTCGTAGAAGCGCAGCAGCCCGAGGCCGGTCACGACCACGAAGCACACCTTCAGGAACTTGAACACCGCGATGATGCGCAGGACGGCGAGCGAGCGCAGCGGGGGCGGAGGCGTGTCGAGCACGGCGGGTCAGGACCTCGGGTGACGGGCGGCAGTCTGCCGACGGCCGGCGGCGTCGCGCAAGCCGCCATTTCCCGCAATGCGACGGCGTGCGCTGAATTAGCCGGGCGCGGCGGCGGCGCGGTCGTCGTGCCCGTCGGTCGTGGCCGCGGCCGCTGCCACCGGCGGCGGCAGCAGCTTGTACATCACCGGCGTCACGAGCCGCGCCAGCAACGTCGAGGACACCAGCCCGCCGATGATCGTCACCGCGAGCGGCGAGTAGAGCCCTGAGCCCTGCAGCGCGAGCGGCAGCAGGCCGCCGATCGCGGTCGCCGAGGTCAGCAGGATCGGCAGGAAGCGGACTTCGCCGGCCCGTTCGATCGACTCGTCGAGCGGCGTGCCCTGCTCGCGCAGCTGATTGGTGAAGTCGACCAGCAGGATCGAGTTTTTGATCTCGATGCCGATCAACGCGATCATGCCGATGATCGAGGTGAACGACAGCGTGTAGCCGGTCACCAGCAGCGCGACCAGCGCGCCGGTTATGCCGAGCGGGATGACACCGGCGACAATCAGCGTCGAACGGAAACTGCCGAACTCGAGTACCAGCACCGCGAGGATGCCGAAGATCGCGATCAGCACGGCCGGCAGCAGCCCGCCGAAGCTCTCCTGCTGCGCCTCGACCTCGCCCGCGATCACGAAGCGGTAGCCGGGTGGCAGGGCGATGCCGCGGATCCGACCTATGACGTCGCCGGTCACGTTGGCGGTGTTGAAGCCCTGCTGCACCTCGCTCGACACCGTCACCTGGCGCTCGCGGTTGTAGCGGGTGATCGAGTTGGTCACGGTCTCGAAGTGCGGCGCCGAAATCTCGCGCAGCGGCACCTGCCGGCCGGTCACCGAGCTGACCTCGATCGAGTCGAGTGCATCGAGCGTCGGGCGCTCGCGCATCGGCAGGCGCATCGTGATGTCGTACTCGTCGCCGTTGCTGGCGCGGAACTGGCCGGCGACCAGACCCGCGATCGCGAGCCGCACGGTGCGGTTGGCCTCGAGCGCCGGCACGCCGAGCAGACCCGCCTTCTCCGTGTCGATGCCGAGGTTGAGGTCGGTGCGCAGCAGCCGCACGGGGTTCTTGACGTCGCGCGTGCCCGGGGTCGCCTTGAGCACCTGCTCGACCTCGCCGGCGATGGTCCGCAGCTCGTCAAGCTCGGGACCGACGATGCGGATCGCCACCGGATTGTCGATCGGCGGGCCCTGCTCGAACTGTTTGAGCGTGATGCGCGCGGCCGGGTAGGCGGCGAAGCGCTCGCGCAGCGTCTCGTACAGCCGCGGCGTGCGCCGCGCGTCGAAGTCGTCGAGCTCGACGAACACCTCACCGATGTTGGCGATGCGGCCCTGGGGGAACAGGTTGTAATAGATGAACGGCGAACCGTGGCCGACATGCGTGTACCAGCGCTTCACCTCGGCGTGCCGGCCGAGTTCGGCCTCGACGTAGCGCAGCGCGCGATCCGTCTCGGCGATGCTGGCGCCCTCGGGAGCGTCGACGTGCACCAGGAACTGCGGCACGTCCGCCGCCGGGAACAGGCTGAAGCCGATCAGCGGGATCGTCGCCGCGACGAGCGCAAACAGCGCCAGCGCGGCGACGAGTGTGGTCCGCGGCCGGCCGAGCGCCCAGCGCAGGGCCGGGCCGTAGATCGCGTGGATCGCGCCCATCAGCCGCTGCAGCAGCGCGTCGGCGAGCACGTCGAAGCGCTGCACGCAGCGGCGCAGCGCGGCGCGCGTGCGGCCGCCGAGGCCGGCGCCGGCCGGCGGCGGCGGCGCGTGGCTGCGCAGCATGCGGCTGGCGAGGAACGGGATCACGGTCAGCGCCACGACCAGCGAGGCGAGCACCGTGAACAGAATCGCCGCCGGCAGCGAGCGGATGAACTCGCCGGCGCCCTCGGGCAGGAACAGCAGCGGCAGGAACGCGAGCAGCAGCGTCGCCGTGCAGCCGAGCACCGCGAGGTAGATCTGGTCGGTCGCCTTGATCGCCGCCTCGACGCGCCCGTAGCCGTTGCGCACGAAGCGCGAGATGTTCTCGACCACGACGATCGAGTCGTCGACCAGCAGCCCGAGCGCCAGCACGAAGCCGGCAATCGACAGCTGGTTGAGGCCGAAGCCGGCGAGGTACAGGAACGCAAGCCCCATCGCCAGCGACAGCGGGATCGAGATCATCACGACGCCCGCGGCCCGCAGGCCGAGCGGCAGCAGCGTCAGCAGCACCAGGCCGATGGCGATCGCGAAGTCGCCGCCGAGCCGGTCGAGCCGGGCGGCGACGTTCTTCGACTGGTCGAAGCCGCGCTCGAGGCGGATGTCCGGCGGCAAGGCGCGCTCGAACTCGGCGAGCTTGCCGTAGATGCCGTCGCGCACCTTGAAGATGTTCGTGCCGTCCTTCTGGTTCGCGGTGACGAACACCGCGCGCCCGCCGTTGAGGCGGCCGGTGTAGGCCTGCTCCTCGGTCGCCCACGAGACGGTGGCCACGTCGCGGACCTTGACGATCCGCCCGCCCGCGCCGCCAACCACCGTGTTCTCGATCGCCTCGAGCGAGTCGTAGCTGCCGGAGGTGCGCAGGTTGTAGCGCCGCAGGCCGACGTCGACCGAGCCGCCCGGCACGCTGACACTCTGGCCCTGGATCGCCTGCGTGACCTGGCCGAGCGTGATGCCGCCGCGCGCCAGCCGCTCGAGGTCGACCGCGATCCGCACCTCCGGCTTCGGGTACGCCCAGGTCTCGGCGGTGCGCACGCCGGGCACGGTCTCGATCAGGTCGCGCAGGTTCTCGGCGCGCTCCTTGAGCTCGCGGTAGCTGGCGCTGTCGGACACCAGCGCCATCTGCACGATGTTGACGAGGCCGGGGTTGTTCTTGACGATGTCGATCTGCGCGATGTCGCTCGGCAGCGTCGAGCGGATCCGGTTGAACTCGCGGATCACCTCGTCCTGCTTCTTCTCCGGGTCGGCGCCGTAGTGGAACTCGACGTGCACCACGGCGAGCCCGTCGAAGGCGGAGCTGACGATCTTCTTGACGTTGTCGAGCGAGTTGACGGCGTCCTCGAGCGGCTTGATGACGACCCGCTCCATGTCGCTGGGGTCGGCGCCCGGCCAGACGATCGTGATCGTCGTCGCCGGGAACGGGAACGTCGGGTCCTCCGAGCGCGGGATGCTGACGAAGCTCGCGACGCCGAGCGCGATCAGCAGCGCGAACACCACCAGCGTGAACTGCCAGCGCCGGACCGCGAATGACCAGATGCTCACGTCGGCTCCTCAGCCGGGACGGGCGGCGCCACGGCCGTCGTCGGCGGCGATGCGGACCGACTCGCCGTTCTCGAGGAAGGCGGCGCCGTCGATGACGACCTCGGTGCCGGGCGCGAGCCCGTCGAGCACCTCGACCTCGCCGCCGCTCATGCGGCCGATGCGGATCGTGACGCGCCGCACGAGCTTGTCGGCGCGGTCGTACACGAACACGCTCGCCTCGGTGCCGCTCGCCTCGACGAGTGCCTGCACCGGCACGACGTTGGTGCTGTGGCTCTGCGCGGTGCGCAACGTGACCTTGGCGACCAGCCCCTGCACGAAGCGCGCATCCGCCGGCTCCACCTGTACCTCGATCGTGAAGGTGCCGGTGGCCGGGTCGGCGCTCGAGGCGACGTTGCTGATGCGTCCCGCGAAGCTGCGCTCCGGCCACGCGTCGAAGGTCACTCGCGCCGGGTCGCCGGGCCGCACACGCACCGCATCGCGGTCGGCAAGCCCGACGCGGACGATCCAGCCGCGGCCGGCGCCGCCGACCACCAGCACCGGCTGGCCGGCCTGGACGAGCTCGTTGGCCTCGGCGAGCTTGCGCAGCACGACGCCCGCGGCGGGCGCGACGATGCGCGCGTAGGAGGCGTTGAACTCGGCGCTGCGCTGCGCCGCGGCGGCGACGCTGGCGGCGGTGGCGAGGTCCTGCACCTGCTCGAGCGTGGCGACGCCGTCGGCGTACAGCGCCTTGGCGCGGGCCAGGTCGCGCGCGGCCTTGGTGGCGGCCTGCCGCGACTGCTCGACGGCCGCCTCGATCTCGGCCTGCTTGAGCACCGCGAGCAGCTGACCGGCCTTCACCGGCGCGCCTTCCTCGACGCGGATCGACTCGACGACGCCGCCGACCTTGAACGACAGCCGGGCCTCGTCCTTCGGCGTCAGGAGCCCGACCGCGTGCACGCTGTCGCCGAGCACGGCCGACGTCACCGGCGCGACGCGCACCGGCCGCAGCGGCGCGAGGCCCGCCGCCGAGTCGTGCGGGTGGCTGCAGGCGGCGACAATCGCGACGACGAGCGCCAGCGCGGCGAGCGACAGGAGCAGGGTGCGGCGGGCATTCATGGCAGCGGTTCCGGCGAGGGGGGTGGGCGCCCGCGCCGAGCGCGTACTCGAGCTCGGCCAGACTCTCGAGTGCCGCGAAGCGGGTGACGTTCTGGTTGAGGTCGGCGTCGGTCAGCACGCGCCGCGCGTCGACGAACTCGGCCTGGTTGATCTGGCCCAGGTCGCGCTTGCGCTCGGCGATGCGAAACGCGCCGCGTGCCGCCTCGACGCGCTTGGCGGCGGTGCCGAGCGAGGCGAGCGCGACCTCGAGGTTGTCGAGGGACTGCTCGACCTCGAGGCGGATGCGCTGCTCGGCGAGGCCGCGCTGGGCGCGCGCCTCGCGTCCGGTGGCGCGCGCCGCCTCGACGCCGGCGCTGTCGGCGCCGCCGGAGTAGAGGCTGAAGCGCAGCACCAGCGACGCGAGCACGTAGCGGTCGGCGGCCGAGACGTTGTAGCCCTCGCCGGTCGTGCCGGCATCGACCGCGAGCGCGAGCTGCGGGCGGAACGCCGCGCGCGCGAGCCGCTCGCCGGCGGCGGCGGCGACGACGGTGGCGTCGAGCTGCTTGAGCTCGGCGCGCCGGTCGACCGCCGAGTCGGCGAGCGCGGCCGCGGCCAGCGCCGGCTGGCCGATGCGCCGCGCCAGCGCCGTGCGCAGCCGTTCGAGGTCGGAGTCGTCGACCGCGGCCAGCGGCAGCGGCCGGTCGAACGGGGCGTTGCGGATCAGGTTGACGTAGCTCTGCGCGAGCCGCACGCCGTTATCGGCGGCCAGGTGCGATTGTTCGACCTCGAGCACGTCCGCCTCCGCCCGGTAGACGAGGTCGCGCGTGATCTTGCCGTTGACGTACAGGCTGTCGTTGACGCGCCGGTTGGCGCGCGCCAGCTCGAGCGTCGCCTCGAGGATGCCGCGCCGGGCCCGGGCCTCGAGCCAGCGGTAGTAGGCAGTGCGCATGTCGCGGTCGATGCGGCCCGCGAGCGCGGTGCGGGCGGCGTTCGCGGCCTCCAGTTGCGCGGCGCTCGCGTCGCGCGATGCGGGGATCCGTGCGTCGTACAGCGGCTGCGACAGCGTGACTTTGGTGTCCTGCTCGCGGTGCAGCAGGAACGGGATCTGCTGGTTCGCGACTGCCGCGAAGCGTGTCTGTCCGGTCAGCTGGTTGAGGCTGGCGTAGACGGGGTTCAGCAGGTCGCCGACGGGGAAGTCGATGACCCGGCCGCCGTCGGCAGCCGAGTAGCGCGCGTTGAAGTCGAGCGCCGGCAGGTAGCGGGCGCGCGCCTGGTCGAGCGCCGCGAGCCGCACCGCGGCCTCCGCCCCGGCCGCGTCGAGCTCGAGATTGGCGGCGAGCGCATCGCGCACGAGACCATCGACGACGACCTCGATCGAGCCGGCCGGCGAGTCGTCGATCGCGGGCTCGGCCGCGCGCGCGAGCGGCGTCGCGAGCAGGAGTGCGAACGAGAACGCGAGTGCGGCCAGCTCGATTGCCCACCGCACGTAGTCACGTGTTGAAACGCTGGACATGTGTCAATTCCGTGACAAAAAAAGGTCATGCGCCGGCGGGGGGGGCGCCGATCGAGCGCAGCAGCGACAGCGCGTACTCGCTGAAATCCGGGATCGAGACGCCGATGCGCGTCAGGTCGGTGCCCTTGGCCATCGCGAGCTGGATGACGCCGTGCGTGAACGCCCACAGCGTCACGGCGAACAGCATCGGATCGCCGATGTCCTTGCGCATGCTGCCGTCTTCGATGCCGGTGCGGATCGCCGCGACGACCACCGCGATCGCGGCATCCCCGGCGACCGCGCAGGCCCCCTCGTTGGAACCCGGATCGGTCGACATCGAGTGCGCCTGGAAGCGGGCGCAGACGTCGAAATAGTGGGGAAACTCGTGCGCGAAGGCCATGTAGGCCCGGCCGATCGCCTCGACCTGGTCGAGGCCTCGCGCATGGCGGCTGACGGCCCCGGCGAAGCGCTCGTGCAGCACCTTGAGCGCACGCTCGCCGATCGCGAACTGCAGCTCGTCCCGGTCGCGGAAGTAGACGTAGAGGAGCGCGCGCGAGAGGCGCGCGGCCTTGGCGACCTGGTCCATGGTGACCGAGTCCCAGCCTTTCTCGGCGTACAGCCGCTCGGCCGCATCGACGATCTCGCCGCGGCGGCGCTCCTTCTCCTCGACCCGGCGTTCGGTGATGTAGGACATACGATTAGGCTAGCGCCGCATTGACACAGTGTCAACCTCTGGACATGCGTCCATTTCCGATCCGCGGGGCGACCTATTTCGCCCCCGGCGCTCCGTGCCCGGCGCGGCGCTCATGCTGGCGCCACGACCGGCCCGGCCGTGCGCTGAGGGACGTGCGCGACCGCGATGCGGCCGGGCGGCGCGCGCTAACCGGCTGTTCTGGCTCGTTGCCCGAAGCGGCTCTCGGCGATCAGGCAGATGATTTCGAACATCATCGTCGCGCCGACCAGGGCGGTATTGCCGGTCTGGTCGTAGGGCGGCGCCACTTCGACGACATCACCGCCGATCAGCGTCAGGCCGCGCAGACCGTGCAGCAGGCGCTGCGCCTCGAGCGTCGAGAGGCCGCCCACCTCCGGCGTTCCCGTGCCGGGCGCGTAGACCGGGTCGAGGCCGTCGACATCGAAGGAGATGTAGGTCGGCCCGACGCCAACGACGCGGCGGGCCTCGGCAATCACCTGGTCCACGCCGAGCGAAGCGAATTCCTCCATGAACACGACCCGCATGCCGTGCTTGAGGGAAAAGTCGACGCCCTCCATCAGGTTCTGGCCGCCGCGGATGCCGATCTGGATGGTGCGCGCAGGGTCGAGGAGCCCGTGCTCGACCGCAAGCCGGAACGGCGCGCCGTGCGTGAACTTGGATCCGTACAGATCGCCCCACGTATCGGTGTGTGCATCGATGTGCACCATGCCGATAGGTCCGGCGGCCGCGATCGCCTGGAAGATCGGAAAGGTGATCGAATGATCGCCGCCCGCCGTCACCGGGATGATCCCGGCACGGTGCACTTCGCGGTAGAAATCCGCGATCTGCGCGGTCTGCAGCTCCAGGTCGAAGCGTCCCGTGAAACGCACATCGCCGAGATCCGCGATCCGGCACAGCTCGTAGGGGTTGAGGCGCATGCCGAGATTGAACGCGCGCATCAGGCTCGACGAATTGCGGATCTCGCGGGGGCCGTGCCGCGCACCCGGACGGTTGGTGACGCCGAGGTCGGTGGGGACGCCGATGAGGCCGATGTCGACCTGGTCGAGACTGGTTGCCAGTGGCGCGCGCATGAAGGTCGCGAGCTCCGCGTAGCGCGGCTCCTTCATCGGTTCGTAGTCCCGCCCGTCGACGACGCCTCGTTTGCGGTAGGTCATGGCTGCCTCGGCATTGTTTCAGGTGCGGTCGGCTACCGAGCGAGCCGGGCCGGCGCGGTCGCCGCCGGCGAACAGGCTGAACGCCATGTAGACGGCGAAGCTCAGCCCCAGGCCGCCGTAGATCGGTGCGTCCGAGTCGATGCCCCTGACCACGAGCAGCACGACCACTGCCGCACCGCCGACCGCGATCGATGCCAGTGCGCCGATCGGGCTGCCGCGCCGCCACAGGATCGCGCCGATCACGGGCACGAACAGCGCGCCGACCAGCAGATCGTAGGCGACGGTGAGCGCTGCGATCACATCCGCGGTCAGGCAGGCGACCGTCGTCGCCACAATCCCGAGCACGAGCGTCACCGCCCGCGTCTGGCTGATCGAACCGATGCTGTGCAACTTGCGCGCGGGCAGGTAGACGTCTTCCAGCAGTACGGTCGACGATGCCAGCAGGCAGGCGCTCGCGGTCGACATGATGGCCGACAGTGAAGCGGCGAGCAGCAGTCCGCGCATCCCCGCGGGCAGCACGGCGTTGACGATGGTGGCGAAGGCGAGGTCCGGATCGGCAAGCGGGGGCAGGAACGCGTGCCCGGCCGCGCCGATGGTCGCGCCCGCCACTGCATACAGGAGGCAGTACAACCCCACGTAGATGCCACCGTCGCGCGCCACCTTCACGCTGCGCGCGGTGAACACGCGCTGCCAGCCGTCCTGGCCGATGAGGATGCCGAAGAAATAGAGCGTGAAGAACGACAGGATCTTCACGCCGCCGATACTGGTCAGCGAGAAGAAGCCCGCCGGCAGCTGCTCGTGCATGCCCTGGAAGCCGCCGGCGTGGATGATGGCCGCCGGCAGCAGCACGAACAGGATGCCGATCGTCTTGATGACGAACTGCACGATGTCCGTGGTGGTCAGCGACCACATGCCGCCGAACACGGAGTACGCCACCATCACCGCGCTGCTCATCAGGATCGACGGCGTGCGTGGTATCCCCACGATGACTTCCATGACGGCCCCGACCGCGATCGTGCCGGTCACGACGATCATCAGGTCATAGGCCGCCATCACGATGCCGCCGGCGATGCGCGCCGCCGCGCTGTAGCGCCGCTCGAGCAACTCCGGGATCGTGTAGAGCTTCAATTCCAGGATGCGCGGAACCAGCACGACACCCATCACGACCATGCCGAGCCCGTACATGAACACCAGCCACATGCCGGAGATGCCGTACTGGTAGCCGAGCTTGACGCCGCCGACGGTTGAGCCGCCGCCGAGGATCACCGCCGCAAGCGTGCCGGAATAGAGCACCGGCCCGACCGAGCGCCCCGCGACCAGGAAGTCCTCCTGGGTCGTGGCCTTCTGCTGCGCCCAGATGCCCACCGCCAGGATGCCGATGAGGTAGGCCGCGAGCACGAGCAGATCGAGCGTCACCATGCGATTCGGTCCTGCGCGGAAGGTCGTGCGGCCGCTCGGCGGGCCCCGCTGTGCGCAGTGCCGGACAAGCGCAGTGCGCCGGCCGCCCACCGCTGCCGGATGCGCCGCACCGATCATACGGGCGGCGAGCGGCGGTGCCCACCGCTTCGCGGCGTACGCAGCGGCGGGACCGAGCCGGGGCGGCGCAGTTTCGCTGGATCGGCACACGGGCGATGCTACGATCCCAGCGGTCACTCCCCGAGGCTTGCGCGATGTTCGTCCGCGTCCCGCTGCTGCCGCACGTCGCGTTCATGCTGACCGCCACCCGGGCGCCGGACCGGGTGGCCGACGAGCGCACGATCCGCGAGGGCGAGGCCGCCTGGGCGGCCTCGGTCGCCTCCGGCGATACGGCGACCGTCGAGCGCATCCTGGCGGATGACTACCGCGGGGTCGCCCCGGACGGCAGCCCCACCGACAAGCAATCGGAACTGGCCGAGACGCGCAGCGGCCCGTCGCGCTTCGTGTCGAACCGCATCAACGCCGTTCACGTCCGGTTCTACGGCGATACCGCGGTTGCCCAGGGATCGGAGAGCTGGGAGAAGCGCGACGGCGAGTCGCGCCACGGCCGCTACGTCTGGACCGACACCTGGGTCAAGCGCGACGGACGCTGGCAGGTCGTCGCCGCCGAGGATCTTGCGGTCGAGGAGCCGGCCCCGCCAAACCCGGCCCGGTGAACGCTCGCGCGGTCAGTCGCGGAAGTTGTTGAACTGCAGCGCGACCTCGAGCTTCTGCTGCCGCAACAACGCCATCGCCGCCTGCAGCTCGTCGCGGCTCTTGCCGGTCACGCGGACCTTGTCGCCCTGGATCGCCGCCTGCACCTTGAGCTTGGATTCCTTGATCGCGCGCTGGATCTTGCGCGCGCTGTCGGCGTCGACGCCCTCGCGCAGCACGACCTTCTGGCGGGCGCGGGCGAGGTTGATCTCGGGGTCCTTGATCTCGAGGCAGACGAGGTCGATGCCGCGCTTGGTGAGCTTGAGCTTGAGGATGTCGAGCATCTGCTTGAGCTGGAAATCCGCCGGCGCCTCGAGCGCGACCTCGGTGCCCTCGCGCTCGAACTTGGCGCCGGTGCCCTTGAAGTCAAAGCGGCTTTCGAGCTCGCGGCTCGCCTGGTCGACCGCGTTCTCGACCTCGTGATGATTGAGCTCGGAGACGACATCGAATGATGGCACGGCGCTGCTCCTAGCCCGCCGTATGGGCGCCGAGCCGGCGGTAATAGACCGAGGTCGGGTCGAAGGCGCCGTTCGCCGACTGCACGAAGCCGGGAATCGAGCCGACGAACTGGAAGCCACAGCGCTTGTAGAGCCGCTCGGCATCGTCGCCGCTGCGCACGTCGAGCACGAGCAACGTGATGCCGCGCGCCGCGGCGGCCTTCTCGATGGCCACGACCAGCGCCTTGCCGATGCCGCGGCGCCGGTACTGCGAATGCACCATCAGCTTCTGCACCTCGCCACGGTGCCGGGCGTTCTGGCGCGGCGCGAATGCCACCTGGATCGCGCCCGCGCAGACGTGGTTGTCGGTCGCGACGAACAGCAGCCGCTCGCCCCGGCCCACGGCCTCGAGCACCTCGGTCCAGTAGTTGCGGGCCTCCTTGGTGCTCGGCACCTGGGTCCAGCCGATCGACGCGCCGCCGTTGACCGCGTCCTGCAGCAGCTCGACGAGCTCGCTGAAGAGCTCGAGGCTCGGGGGTGCCTTCAGTTCCTTGATTTCCAGCATTCCGTTCTCCGCTGTCTGCCTTCGACCCGCGACCGGCGCGCTGCGCCGCTCAGGCGCCCGGCCGGTGAGCCGTGAGTTTACCTCGCTGGCGCCGCCGCCGCGGCCGGCGCCGCGGCGCCGGCCTCACAGCGTCGGCAGCGCGACGTCAGCGAACAGGCGCGCGAGCTCCTCGCCCGACCCGGCGCGGACCGCCTGGTCCACCAGCCGGCGCGTCAGGTGCGGGGCGAAGGCCTTCATGAACTCGTACATGTAGCCGCGCAGCAGCCGCCCGCGGCGGAAGCCGATCCACGTCACGTGCGGCGCGAACAGGTGCGCTGCGTCAAGCACGACCAGGTCGCGGTCCTCGTCGGGGTCGAGCGCCATGCTGGCCAGGATGCCGACGCCGAGCCCGAGCCGGACATAGGTCTTGATGACGTCGGCGTCGCTGGCCGTCAGCGCGACCTTGAGCTTGAGGCCGGCGCTCTCAAACAGCGCCGGCAGCGACGAGCGGCCGCTGAAGCTGAACGTGTAGGTGACGATCGGGAAGCGGGCCAGCGCCTCGAGGCTGACGGTGCGCTCGCGCGCGAGCGGGTGGTCGCGCGGCACGACGATGCGGCGGTGCCAGCGGTAGCAGGGCATGAGCACCAGCCCCGGGAACATCTCGGCGCCGCCGGTGGCGATCGCGAAGTCGATGCGGTCGACCTTGGCGAGCTCGGCGATCTGCTCGGTGCTGCCCTGGTGCAGGTGCAGGTCGACGTCCGCGTAGCCGGCGCGGAAGCGCTGCACGATCGGCGGCAGCACGTAGCGCGCCTGGGTGTGTGTCGTGCCGATCGACAGCGAGCCACTCTTGTCGTCCTTGAGGTCGGACGACAGCCGGCGGATGTTCTGCACCTCCTCGAGGATCCTGAGCGCCCGGTCGACGACCTGCTGGCCGGCCGCCGTGACGCTGGTCAGGTTGCGTCCGTCGCGCTCAAACAGCGGAAAGCCGAGCTCGTCCTCGAGCAGCTTCAGCTGCTTGGAGACACCGGGCTGCGAGGTGTGCAGCTTGCGCGCCGCCGTCGTGATGTTGAGGCCGTTCTGCACGACGGCCGCAAGGTAGCGGAGCTGGTGGAGTTTCATCGGTCACCGCCTGGCGGGCAGCCATTATAGGAGCGCGGCCGGCTTAGCGGTAACCGCGTGCCTGCAGCGTGAACAGCCGCGCGTAGCGCGCGTCGAGACGCATCAGCTCCTCGTGCGAGCCGCGTTCGACGATCCGGCCGCCCTCGAGCACGGCGATCTGATCCGCCATGCGCACGGTCGAGAAGCGGTGCGAGATCAGGATCGTGATCCGGCCGCGCGTCAGCGTGCGAAAGTGCTCGAAGATCTCGGCCTCGGCGGCGGCGTCCATTGCCGCGGTCGGCTCGTCGAGCACCAGCACGTCGGCGCGCGAGCGCATGAACGCGCGGCTGAGCGCGATCTTCTGCCACTGGCCGCCGGACAGCTCGCGGCCATCTTTGAACCACTTGCCGAGCTGCGTGTCGTAGCCCGCCGGCAGCTCGCGGATGAACGGGTCGGCCAGTCCCTTCGCCGCCGCCTCGACCCAGCGCTCGCGGTCGTCGAACTCGCGCACATCGCCCGCGCCGACGTTCTCGCCGACCTTGAGCTGGTAGCGTGCGAAGTCTTGGAAGATCACGCCGATGCGCTCGCGCAGCGCGATCTCGTCCCACTGCGCGAGGTCCTGGCCCTCGAACAGGATGCGGCCGCTGGTCGGCCGGTACAGCCGCGTCAAGAGCTTGATCAGCGTGGTCTTGCCCGAGCCGTTTTCGCCGACGAGCGCGAGGCTCTCGCCGGGCCGGATCACGAGGTTGATGTCCGACAGCGCCGGCTGGTCGGCGTCCGGATAACGGAACGTCACGCCCTCGAAGCGGATGCCGTCGGCCGGCAGCGGGCCGTGGCGCACCGCGCCGGCGGGCGGCGCCACCGGCTGGTCGAGATACTCGTACAGATTCGACAGGTAGAGGTTGTCCTCGTACAGGCCGCCGACCGCCGCCAGTCCCGCCGACAGCGCCGACTGCCCCTGCCGGAACAGCGCCAGGTACATCGTCATCTGGCCGAGCGTGATCAGGCCGCGGATCGCGCCGGATGCGATCCAGGCGTAGGCGCCGTAGAGGCTCGCGGTCGCGATCAGGCCGAGGCCGAAGCCCCACAGGTCGCGGCGCAGCGTCAGCGCGCGGTCCTCCTTGTAGAGCTTGCTGTAGATGTCCTCGTAGCGCTTGAGCAGCAGCGGCCCGAGCCCGAACAGCTTGACCTCCTTGGCGCTGTCCTCGCGTGCCAGCACCGTCTCGAGATACAGCTGCATCCGCGTCTCCGGCGAGCGCCAGCGGAACAGCCGGAACGCGTCGCCCGAGAATTTGGCCTCAGCGAAGAACGATGGCAGACCCGCGAGCGCCAGGATCACGACCGCGAGCGGCGAGAACTGCACCAGGATCGCGCCGTAGCTGACGAGCGAGATGCCGTTCTGCACGAGCCCGAAGGTGCGCATCACCATCGACAACGGTCGGGTCGACGCCTCGCGGCGCGCGCGCGTCAGCTTGTCGTAGAACTCCGAGTCCTCGAAATGCGTGAGCTCGAGCGTCAGCGCCTTCTCGAGGATCATCACGTTGACGCGCTGGCCGAGCTGGGCGCGCAGCAGCGACTGGCAGGTCGACAGCCCGCGCTGCGCCGCCGCCACCAGCGCGACCAGTGCCGCCTCGAGCGCGACGTAACCGAGCGCCGGGCCGTAGGCCGCGCGGCCGACGGTCGGATAAGCCCGGATCGCCGCGACCACCGAGTCGACGATGTGCGCGCCGACCCAGGCGACGCCGGCCGGCAGCGCGCCGGCAGCCACGGTCAGCGCCGCGAGCAGTACCGTGACCGGCCGGTTCGTCGTCCAGGCGAGCTCGAGCGCGTGGCGCGCGTAGCGGAACACGCTGGCGATCGGCCGGCGGCCGGTGGCGGTGGCCGGCTGCGACGCCGACCGCGGCAGCTCCTTGTGGTTCACGCACGGACTCCGGGGGGGCGGCGCGACGAGGCGCCCGCCATCATTATAGAGGCCGCCGCCTTGTGGCCTGCGGCGCGACAAGGCAATGTTCGGCGCAACGGTCGGAGCAGACATGGTGGACACAGTCGAGCGGGTCAAGAGTGCGGCGAGCGTCCCGGACGGGGGGCGCCTGGCAACCTACCTGCGGGGCCGGCTGCCCGGCGTCGGCGAGCGGGTCGGGGTCGAGCCGCTCGGCGGCGGCCAGTCGAACCCGACCTTCCTGCTGACGGCCGGTGCGCAC
Organism: uncultured Pseudomonadota bacterium; assembly: GCA_963727685.1. Lineage (GTDB taxonomy): Bacteria > Pseudomonadota > Gammaproteobacteria > Steroidobacterales > Steroidobacteraceae > CAIKZZ01. The sequence goes on along the minus strand of CAVSGY010000006.1, from coordinate 879,481 downwards.
CGCTACGCGCTGCGCACCAAGCCCGGCCGCAGCGCGGACCTGCTGCCCTCGGCGCACCAGATCGAGCGCGAGTTCCGGGTGCTGGCCGCGCTCGCCGGCTCCGGCGTGCCGGTGCCGCGCGTCCACGAGCTGTGCACCGACGAGGACGTGATCGGTCGCGCGTTCTACGTCATGGATTTTGTCGAGGGGCGGGTGTTCGCCGATCCGCGCCTGCCGGAGCTCAGCAACGCCGAGCGCGGTGCGCTGTTCGCCGACATGAACCGCGTGCTCGCGCGCCTGCACGGTCTCGACTACCAGGCGCTCGGACTCGGCGACTACGGCAAGACCGGCGACTACCTGGCGCGGCAGATCGCGCGCTGGTCGAAGCAGTACCGCGCCAGCGAGACCGAGCCGATCGAGGCGATGGACCGGCTGATCGCTTGGCTGCCGACCTGCATTCCGCCGCACGAGACGACCACAGTCGTGCACGGCGACTTCCGTCTCGACAACCTGGTCATCGACGCGCGCGAGCCGAAGGTGGTCGGCGTGCTCGACTGGGAGCTGTCGACGCTTGGCTCGCCGCTCGCCGACTTCTCCTACCACTGCTGCGTGTATCACTTCCCGGCAGGCCGCTTCCGCGGCCTGAGCGGCGTCGACATTGCCGCGCTCGGCATTCCGAGCGAGGCCGACTACGTCGCCGCCTACTGCCGCAACGTCGGTCGCGCGGCGATCGACCACTGGGACTACTATCTCGCCTACAACTTCTTCCGCATGACGGGCATCGTGCAGGGGATCAGAAAGCGCGCCGAGCTCGGCACCGCCGCCGCGGCCAATGCGCTCGAGTTCGGGCGCGGCGCGCGCCAGCTGGCGGAGATGGGCTGGGAGCGCGCCCGGCGGATGGGCGCACGCTAAAGTCGGGCGACACGGAGGGGACCCAGATGCAGGCCGACGCGGGACCGGGTGAGACCACCGGCGTCGCCCCGGGGCGCGACGAGCGCCAGTGGGCGATGCTCTGCCACCTGAGCGCGATGCTGATGTACGCCACCGTCATCGGTGGCTTCATCGCGCCCTTGATCATCTGGCTGCTGAAGCGCGACGAGATGCCGTTCGTCGCCGACCAGGGGCGCGAGACACTGAACTTCCAGATCACGACCCTGCTCGCGCTGTGCGTCGGCGGGCTGCTGGCGATCGTGCTGATCGGCTTCGTCGTGATCGCGGCGGTGCTCGTATTCCACTTCGTCGTCACGATCGTCGCGACCGTCAAATCGTCGGAGGGCGTTCTCTATCGCTATCCGCTCTGTTGGCGCGTGATCCGCTAGGCGCGCCGCGCCGCGGCGGTCAGCGCGGCCCGTAGTAGTCGGGGTAGTCGGCCGCGAGCCCCTTGAAGCGGCGGTGGATCCACCAGTACTGCTCGGGCATCTGCCGCACCTGCGCCTCGATGGCGGCGTGGTATTCCTGCGTGTCCGCGAGCGGATCGCCGCTCGGCCAGTGCGCGAACGGCGGGTGGATCACGGCGCGCCAGCCGGCGCTGCCCGGCAGCCGCTCGGTCGAGTAGTAGAGCACCTGCGCACCGGTCATCTGCGCGAGCCGCGGCGTGAACACGTTGGTGGCCGCCGGGTGGCCGAAGAACGGCACCATCGCCGCACCCTTCTTGCGGTAGCTCTGGTCGGCGGCGTACCAGACGATCTCGTTGCGCTTCAGCGCCGTGATCATCGCCCGGACGTCGTCGCGCTGGATGGCCTTGCGCGCCTGGCGCGCGAAGCTGCTGCCGGAGACGTGGGCGAGCAGCTCGTTCTTGGTCGGCCGATACAGCACGCTGATCGGGATGCGGTTGTTGAGGATGCGCGCGCCGATCTGCAGCGTCGTGAAGTGCGCGATCAGCAGGATCGCGCCGCGGCCACGGGCGAGCACCGCGTCCAGGTGCTCGCGCCCCTGCACCTCGGACAGCCGGTTGATCTCGGCGTCCTTGGCCCACCAGGTCATCGCCGACTCGAACAGGCCGATGCCGAGGCTCTCGAAGTGCCGGTCGAGCAACGCCTCGCGCTCGGCCGCGCCGAGCTCGGGCAGGCACAGGGCGATGTTGCGGCGGGCGATTTCGGCAAAGGGCAGCGGCAGGCGGCGGGCGATGCGGCCGACGCCGCGACCGACCGCGAGGATCGCGCCGTATGGCAACGACACGACGAGCCGCAGGAAGCCGAGGCCGAGCCACGTCGCCCAGTAGCGGGGCGCGAAGAAACGGGCGGGCATCGCGGGCGTCGGCTCCGGGGGCGGGGATCGGCGGCGAACGTAGCACGACTCGCGCCTCGCCCCTAGGGCTCCAGCCGCCGGCAGCACCGCCGCGACCGGCGCCGCCGACCCCCGGGCCGGCCCGGCCCGCCGCCCGGTGCAGCGGGACGATTCCCATCCGCGCAACGCGGCTTGACCGGTTTTCCGCGACCGCGCGATACTGCGAGCCATGAAGCCGAGCCCCCGCCACCTGCCCCCCCATAGCGCCGCGTCGGTGCGCGCCGGGTGGTGGTGGCGCCACTCGCAGGAGTGGGCGCGCGGCACGCAGGCTTAACCGACAGATCTCGAGCTCAACCGCGAACCCATCTCCGACCAGTGCCGGGGATGGGTTTTTTATCGTCCGCTCCCCGGTGCCCACGACGAGGAGCCCATGCATCCGCTGTTCGACATCGCCGCAGACCTCGATACGCCCGTGTCGGCGTACCTCAAGCTGCGTCCCTTCAAGCCCCGCTTCCTGCTCGAGAGCGTCGAGGGCGGCGAGCGCATCGCGCGCTACTCCTTCATCGGTTTCGGCGATGCGCTCGAGATCCGGCTCGACGCCGAGGGCCTCACGGTGCGGCCGGCCGGCGGGCGCGCCGAGCGCCTGCCACGCCCGGCGGATCGGGCGGCGCTGCTCGCGGCGCTGCGCGCGGCGCTCGCGCTCGCGCCGCGCCTGCACCCGGAGATCCCGGGCCTGCCGCTCGCCGGCGGCCTGGTCGGTGCCGCCGCTTACGACCTGGTGCGCTACTTCGAGCGGGTGCCCGCGCGCCTGCCGGTCGAGCCCGGCATGCCGGAGGCCTGCTACCTCGCGCCGTGCTCGTTCCTGATCTTCGACCACGTGACGCGCGGCATCGCCTTGCTGCACGCGGGGTCCGAGGACGAGCGCCTGGCGCTGCGGCGCGAGATCGTGCGCGCGCTGCGCGGCGGGCTCATGACCGGGCGGCCGCCGACGCGCCTCGAGGCGCCGCGCGCCAGCCTCGGGCGCGACGCGTACATCGCCGGCGTCAAGCGCGTGCAGGAGTACATCGCGGCCGGCGACGTGTACCAGCTCGTGCTGTCGAGCCAGTTCGAGGGCGCCTGCGAGCTCGACCCGTTCGAGGCGTACCGCGCGCTCCGGATCCTCAACCCGTCGCCCTACATGATCTATTGCGAGCTCGGCGACCGGACGCTGGTCGGCTCCTCGCCCGAGGCGCTGGTGCGCCTGTCGGCGCGCGCGGCGCAGCTGCGTCCGATCGCCGGCACCCGGCCGCGCGGCGCGACACCCGACGCCGACCTCGCGCTCGAGCGCGAGCTGCTGGCCGACGTCAAGGAGAACGCCGAGCACGTCATGCTCGTGGACCTGGCGCGCAACGACCTCGGGCGCGTCGCCACGGCCGGCAGCGTGCGCGTCGACCCGTATCGCGTCATCGAGCGCTACAGCCACGTCATGCACATCGTCAGCGGCGTGCAGGGCCAGCTCGCGCCCGGCCGCGACGCGTTCGACCTCTTTGCGGCGGCGTTCCCCGCCGGCACGCTGGTCGGCGCGCCCAAGGTTCGGGCGATGCAGATCATCGAGGAGCTTGAGCCCGTGCGACGCGGATTCTACGGCGGCACGTACGGCTATTTCGGCCACAGCGGCGACATGGACCACGCGATCACGATCCGCACGCTGACCTTCCACGATGGCCGCTACCGCTTCCAGGCGGGCGCCGGTGTGGTCGCCGACAGCGTGCCCGAGCGCGAGCACGACGAGGTGCTGGCGAAGAGCGCCGTGCTCAGGCGCGCGCTCGAGCTCGCCAAGGAGGGGCTCTGACATGAGCACCGCCCGCCCGCGTCTGCTGCTGATCGACAACTACGACTCGTTCACCTACAACCTCGTGCAGGCGCTGCTGGTGCTCGGCGCCGAGGTGCTCGTCTACCGCAACGACGAGCTCGGCGTCGCCGACGCCGAGGCGCTCGCACCGACGCACCTGTGCGTCTCGCCGGGCCCGGGCACGCCGTACGACGCCGGCGTGTCGATGCAGATGATCGAGCACTTCGCCGGACGGATTCCGGTGTTCGGCGTCTGCCTCGGTCACCAGTCGATCACCGCGGTGTTCGGCGGCAAGGTCGTGCGCAACTGGCGGCTGATGCACGGCAAGACCTCGCTCATCGAGCACGACGGTCTCGGCGTGTTCGCCGGACTGCCGCAACCGCTCGAGGTCGGCCGCTATCACTCGCTGGTCGCCGAGGCGGCCTCGCTGCCGCCGGAGCTCGTGGTCACCGCGCGCACCGCCGAGGGCGAAATCATGGGCATCCGCCACGCCCGCCTCGTGGTCGAGGGCGTGCAGTTCCACCCGGAGAGCGTGCTGACGCCCAGGGGCCCGGAGCTGCTGCGCAACTTCCTGGCAATGGCGGGGGGGCGGCGCGCGTGACCGCGGGTCCGCATCCGCTGCGCGCGACGCTCGAGGCGCTGGTCGAGGGCCGGGCGCTGCCGGAGGCGTCCGCCTACGAGCTGCTGGTGGCGCTGACCGACGACAGCATGCCGCCGGCGCTGGCCGGGGCGCTGCTCGCGGCGCTGCGCGCCAAGGGCGTGACGCCGGACGAGCTCCGCGGCTTCGCGCGCGGCATGCGCGCGCTCGCGCGGCGGCCGCGCCTGCCGGACGTCGGGCCGACGATCGACATCGTCGGCACCGGCGGCGATGCCTCGCACACCTTCAACCTGTCGACCGGCACGGCGCTGCTCGCGGTCGCGGCCGGCGCCAAAGTCACCAAGCACGGCAACCGCTCGATCTCGAGTCGTTCCGGGAGCGCCGACGTGCTGGAGGCGCTCGGGCTCGCGATGCCGCTCGACGAGCGCGCCGCCGGCGAGTGTCTCGCGGCGACCGGCTTCACGTTCCTGTTCGCGCCGCACTACCACCCGGCGATGAAGGCGGTCGCGCCGGTGCGCGCCGCGCTCGGCATCCGCACCGTGTTCAACATGCTCGGGCCGCTGACCAACCCCGCCGAGCCGCCCTTTCACCTGATCGGCGCCTTCAGCCGCGACGCGGCGCGCCTTATGGCCGAGACGCTGGCCGGGCTGCCGATCCGCCGCGCGTTCGTCGTTCACGGCGAGCCGGGCTGGGACGAGCCGACGCCGGCCGGTCCGTTCCTGCTCTACGACGTGCGCCCCGGCGAGTGTCGCGCGAGCACCCGCACGGCGGCCGACTACGGCCTGCCGAGCTGCCGGCCGGAAGACCTCACGGGTGGCGACGCCGCGCACAACGCGGCCGCGCTCGTCGACGTGTTCGCGGGCCGCGACCGCGGGCCGCACCGCGATGCGCTCGTGATGGGTGCGGCGCTCGCGCTCGAGGTCATAGGCCTCGCGCCGGACGCGCGCGCCGGGGCCGCGCGCGCCGCGGCCGCGGTCGACTCGGGCGCCGCCGCCGGCGTCGTCGCGACGCTCGCGGCGTTCTCGGCGGGCCGGCGATGACCGTACCGGACGACTTCCTCGCGTCGATGGCGCGCTCGAGTGCGGCGCGCGTCGCGGCGGCGCGCAGGCCCGTGCCGTATGAGGACCTGATGGCGCGTGCGGTGCGGTCGCCCAGGCCGCCATGCCTCGCGCTCGACGGCCGCTTCGACCTGATCGCCGAGCTCAAGCTGCGCTCCCCGGCGCAGGGCGCGCTGGCCGGCCGGGCCGACGAGCTCGAGGCGCGCGTCGCGGCCTATGCGCGCGGCGGGGCGGCGCTGGTATCGGTGCTGACCGAGCCCGAGCGCTTCGACGGCAGTCTCGAGCATCTTGCCCGCGCGAGCGTCGCGCTCGCGCCGCTCGGCGTGCCGGCGATGCGCAAGGACTTCATCGTCGACGAGTACCAGCTGCTGGAGGCGCGCGTCGCCGGCGCCGCGGGCGTGCTGCTGATCGTGCGCATGCTCGAGGCCGGCCGGCTCAAACAGCTCGTCGGGGTGGCCGCGACACTCGGCCTGTTCGTGCTGATCGAGGCCTTCGACGCCGACGACGTCGCGGTGGCCGTGGCACTCGCGGCGCACTGGCGCGGTCCGCGCGAGGCCTACCTCATCGGCATCAACAGCCGCGACCTGCGGACGCTGCAGGTGGTGCCGGACCGCCTCGAGGCGCTCGCCCCGACACTGCCGTCCGGGCACCCGCGGGTGGCCGAGAGCGGGCTCGCGAGCCCCGCGGATGCCGCACGGCTCGCGCGCGCGGGCTACACGGTGGCGCTCGTCGGCACTGCGCTCATGTCGAGCGCCGACCCGGCCACGCTCGTGCGGCAGATGATCGACGCGGGCCGCGCCGCTGCGCATCAGGCCCGCCCGTGAGGATCTGGATCAAGATCTGCGGGCTCACCTCGCCGGAGGCCGTCGCGACCGCGGTCGAGGCCGGCGCGGACGCGGTCGGCTTCGTGTTCCACGCCGCCTCCCCGCGCCACCTCGCGCCGGCGGCGGCCACCGCGCTCGCGCGCGCTGTGCCCTCCTCGGTGCTCCGGGTCGCCGTCACGCGCCACCCGACGCAGGCGGAGGTCGATGCGATCATCAAGGGCTTCCGGCCGGACGCGCTGCAGACCGACGCCGCCGACCTCGACGGGCTCACACTGCCGGCCGCGCTCGGGCGCCTGCCGGTGCTGCGCACCGGCGTCGCTCCGCCCGCGTCCCTGCCGCGGCGCTGCCTCTACGAGAGTGCCGACAGCGGCCGCGGCGCGACTGCCGACTGGCAGGCAGCCGCGGCGCTCGCGCGGCGCACCGAGCTCGTGCTGGCAGGCGGCCTGACGCCGGCCAACGTCGCCACCGCGATCGCCGCCGTGCGGCCGTTCGGCGTCGACGTCTCGAGCGGCGTCGAGCGTGCGCCGGGGCGCAAGGACACGGGCCTGATCCGGGACTTCATCGCGGCCGCGCGGGCGGCCGCACCACAGTGACTGCCGCTACTTCTTCCGGGAGAGACGACGATGGCAACGGTACTTGAGTCGGGCGAGGCGGACGCGCTCCTGTCGCGCGAGCTGGCCGGTGACTTTCCGGACCGGCGTGGCCGCTACGGGCCGTACGGCGGACGCTTCGTGCCGGAGACGCTGGTGCCGGCGCTCGACCGCCTCGACGAGGGCGTGCGGCGCTGGCTCAAGGACCCGGCGTTCGTCGCCGAGCTCGAGGACCAGCTCGCGACCTGGGTCGGGCGGCCAACGCCGCTGACCTACGCCGCGGAGCTGTCGCGACGCTGGGGTGCCGAGGTGTACTTGAAGCGCGAGGACCTCGCGCACACCGGCGCGCACAAGATCAACAACGCGATCGGCCAGGCGCTGCTCGCCAAGCGCCTCGGCGCCAGGCGCATCGTCGCCGAGACCGGCGCCGGGCAGCACGGCGTCGCCAGCGCAGCGGCGTGCGCGCGGCTCGGGCTGCCGTGCACCGTGTACATGGGCGCGATCGACATCGAGCGGCAGGCGCCGAACGTCGGCCGGATGAAGCTGCTGGGCGCGACCGTCGTGCCGGTAACCAATGGCGACCAGACGTTGCGGGCCGCGATCGACGAGGCGCTGCGCGACTGGGTTGCGGATCCGAACGGCACCTACTACATGATCGGCTCGGTGGTCGGCCCGCATCCGTACCCGTACCTGGTACGCGAACTGCAGTCGGTGATCGGCCGCGAGTCGCGCGTGCAGATCGCGCGGCAGGCCGGCGGGCTGCCGCACGCGGTGTTCGCGTGCGTCGGCGGCGGTTCGAACTCGATCGGCATGTTCCACCCGTTCATCGGCGATCGCGACGTCGCGCTGGTCGGCGTCGAGGCCGGCGGCCGCGGCGCCAAGCTCGGCGACAACTCCGCGACGCTGACGCTCGGCCGCCCCGGCGTGCTGCAGGGCTGCTATTCGATGCTGCTGCAGGACGAGCACGGCCAGATCCAGGAAACGCACTCGGTGTCCGCCGGACTCGACTACCCGGGCGTCGGCCCGGAGCATTCGCTGCTGATGTCGGCCGGCCGCGTGCACTACGAGTACGCGACCGACGACGAGGCGCTCGAGGCGCTCGCCGAGTGCTGCGCGGCGGAAGGCATCATCGCGGCGATCGAGAGCGCGCACGCCTTCGCCAGCGCACGCAAGTGGGCCGCGGCGCATCGCGGCGCGCGGCTGCTGATCTGCCTGTCCGGGCGCGGCGACAAGGACATGCCGACGCTGCAGAAGACCTTGCTCAAGGGGAAGCTGTGATGACCAGCCAAGACGCGGGCGGCCGGCCCGGCCACGAGGCGATCGGCGCGGCGATCCGGGCCGCCGGCGCGCGCGGCGAACCGGCGATCGTCGGCTTCCTGACCGCCGGCTTCCCGAAGCGCGACCGCTTCCGCGACGATCTCGCCAAGGTCGCCTCGGCCGCCGACGTCGTCGAGATCGGCGTGCCGTTCACCGATCCGATGGCCGACGGCATGACGATCCAGCGCGCCAGCCACGCGGCGCTCGCGCAGGGAGTCACGCTCGCCTGGATCCTCGAGGAGCTGACCGCGATGACACCGCGGCCGAAGGCGCCGCTGCTGCTGATGAGCTACCTCAACCCGCTCTTGGCCTACGGCCTCGACCGGCTGCCGCGCGCGGCCCGCCTCGCCGGCGTCGCCGGCGTGATCGTGCCGGACCTGCCGTTCGAGGAATGCGCGGACCTCAAGCGCGCGCTCGAGGCGGAGGGCGTCGGGCTCGTGCAGATGGTGACGCCGGTGACGCCGGACGCGCGGCTCGCGATGCTGTGCGCCGCGGCGCAGGGCTTCATCTACGCGGTCACGATGACCGGCACGACCGGCAAGAACGTCGCGGTGCCGGACGACGTCCTCGCCTACCTGGCGCGGGTCAAGCGCGTGGCGCCGATTCCGGTGTGCGCCGGTTTCGGCATCCGCGACCGCGCGCAGGTCGCGCGCCTCAAGGGCCACGTCGACGGCGTCGTGGTCGGCTCAGCGCTCGTGGAGGTGCTCGAGCGCGGCGCCGATCCGGTGCGCTTCCTCGGCGGGCTGCGCAGCGGCACCTGAGGAGGGGCCATGCACAAGAGCAAGCTCGGCGGCTTCATCATCGACTGCAACACCGGCGACCTCGGCGCGGCCGCGGCGTTCTGGGGCGCGGCGCTCGGCATGCCGCTGCGTCGGCTGCCGGGCGCCGAGGGCGAGCGCTACGTGCGGCTCGAGGATCCGCTCGAGCGGCTGCACGTCGAGGTGCAGACGGTCGACCATCCGAGTCGCGTGCACCTCGACATCGAGAGCGACGACGTCGAGGCGGAGGTGCGGCGGCTCGAGTCGCTTGGCGCCAGGCGCGTGCGCCAGGTCGCCGACTGGTGGGTGCTCGAAGCACCGACCGGGCAGCGGTTCTGCGTGGTGCGCGCAGAGTCGGCGAATTTCGCCGGCGAGGCCCGCGACTGGCCCTGACGTGACATTGGGCGGTTGCTACGCGACACTTTCCCGGGTGTATCGCCACCGTCCAATGCCGCTGACCGTCCGGCGCGCCGGCCTGGCGGCGCTGGCGGGCCTGCTCGGCGCGGCCGCCGTCGCCGGCGTCGTGCCGACCGCCGCGCTGCTGCCGTGGAGCTCGCTGCTGATCGTCGCAACGACGGCCGCGCTGGTGGCTGGCTGCGTGCGCTTGCACGACGAGACGCCGCGGCCGCTGTCGTACCTGTTGCTGCGGCTCCACGGCAAGCGCCGGCACCGCACCCTCGATGGATCCCGTCGTGGTCGCGACGATGGGGATTAGTCAGTGCGGCCGCGGCACACCTCCGCACGCCTGGCGTGCATCGTTGCGCTCCTCGCGCTGAGCGGCTGCGCCACGTACCGCCTCGACGTACCGAAGCCGACCAGCTATGCGGTGCCGGCGCCCACCGACAGCGCGCTCGGTCGCGCGCTCGCGCCGGCGCTTGCCGCCCACCCCGGCGAGTCGGCGTTCGCGCTGATGCAGTACGGCTCGCTCGCGTTCCTGGCGCGCGCGGCGCTCGCCGATCTCGCTGAGCGCTCGCTCGACGTCCAGTACTACATCTACGAGGCCGACGAGTCGGGCGTCGTGCTTGCCGACCGTCTGCTGGCGGCCGCGCAGCGCGGTGTGCGGGTCCGGATCCTCGTCGACGACAACAACCTGGTGCGCAGCGAGGACCGGCTCGCGACCCTGGCCGGTCACAAGAACCTCGAGATCCGTGTCTTCAACCCGTACCGGAACCGGGTCCGCTGGATGCGGCCGCTCGAGCTGCTGACGAGCTTCGGGCGCGTGCAGCGCCGGATGCACAACAAGATCTTCGCGGTCGACTCGCAACTCGCGGTGATCGGTGGCCGCAACATCGGTGACACGTACTTCGACCTGCATCGCAGCGTCAACGTCAGCGACGTCGAGCTGCTCGGCGCGGGGCCGATCGCGCACGCGGCGGTCACGAGCTTCGACGCCTACTGGAACAGCCCGTGGGCGGTGCCGATCGAGGCGTTTCTTAAGCGGACGCCGACCGCGGCGGAGGCCGAGGCGGTCGCTGCCGAGCTTGGCCGGCAGGCGCGCGCGGTCGCCGAGTTTCGCGACAACTACAGGCCGGTACTCGAGCAGGTGCGCACGCTCGTGTACGGCGTCGGATTCCGCCATTGGGGCGAGGCCGAGCTGCTGGCGGATCCACCGGAGAAGATTGACGAGAGCCGCCGCGCCACGTCGCCGCTGCTCAGTCGCGCCTACGCGCTGTGGCGCAGCGCCGAGCACGAGGTGCTGGTCGAGTCGGCGTACCTCGTGCCGCTGAAGGAGGGCGCCGACCTGATGGCCGAGCGCGCGCGCGCTGGCGTCAAGGTGCGTGTCCTGACCAACTCGCTGGCCTCGACCGACGTGCTGCCGGTGCACGCCGGTTATGCCAAGCGCCGGCGCGAACTGATTGCGGGCGGCGTGGAGCTCTACGAATTCCAGGCCGAGGCGCGCCGCCGCGCGGGCGACCACCGCTACTTCCGCCGCATGGCGAGTGGCAGCTCGCTGCACTCGAAGGTCATGGTGATCGACCGCGAGCAGACCTGGGTCGGCAGCTTCAACATCGACCCGCGGTCGGCGCATCTGAACACGGAGCTCGCCGTCCTCGTCCGCAGCGCCTCGCTCGCCGAGGCGACCGCGCAGATGATCGAGGCGGACCTCGCCCCAGATCGCGCCTGGCGTCTGACGCTTGACCCGCCCGGGTCCCGGACCGGCAGACTCTATTGGACGGGCGAGCGCAACGGCGCGCTGGTGCGGCTCACCGGTGAGCCGGGCGCGAGCGCCTTGCAGCGCTTCCTCGCCGGCGCGATCCGCTGGATCCCCGGGATCGACCGCGTGCTGTGAGCCGGCTTGCCCGTGATCGGCCACGCGCGGTGGCGGCACCGGCGGCCCGCGTGCGACGGTATGCTGTGCCTGGCATATGGTGGAGCCCCCCGGCATGAACCTGGCGACCGTGACGATCGCGCCGCGCTTCTGCGGGCCCGCCAATTCCGGCAACGGCGGTTACGTTGCGGGCCTGCTCGGTGGCTTCACCACCGAGCCGCTCGAGGTGCGCCTGCGGGCACCGACGCCCCTCGGAGTGCCGCTCGCGATCGCGAGCGGGGCGGCCGGATCGCTCGAGCTGCGCGACGGCGATCGACTGATCGCGACCGCGGCGCCGGCGACGCTCGCGCTCGAGGTGCCGCCGGCGGTATCCGAAGCCGCGGCGCTTTCCGCGGCCACCGATTGGCGCGGGCGACGCGAGCACGTATCTCCCGGCTGCTTCGTCTGTGGCCCCGCTCGCCGCGACGGCCTCGGGCTCACGCCCGGCCCGCTCGTCCACGAGGGCCTGGCGTGCGTGGCGACACCGTGGCGTCCCGACGCGTCCCTCGCCGGGACCCGTGGGCGGGTCCGGCCGGAGTTCCTGTGGGCCGCGCTCGATTGCCCGGGCTACTTCGCGGTCGTTGCCGACTGGCGGACGATGCTGGTCGGGAGCTTCACCTGCGGCGTCGACGATACCGTCGCGGTGGGCGAGCGCTGCGTGATCGTCGGCTGGTCGCTGGGCGGGAAGGGGCGCCACTACCGGGCGGCCACCGCGCTCTACGGCGAGGATGGCCGCTGCGTTGCGCGCGCGATCGCGCTCTGGATCGAGCCGCGCGGCGGCTGAGCGGGCGGTCGCGGCGCCCCGGGCCGACGGCTGCAGCGGCATCGAGCCCGCCGCCGCCGCGGTCTCCCCAGCGCACCGCTGCGCCTGGCAGGTCGCGCGCTGGAGTCGGCGGTGGCTGCCGGCGTCCCGTCGGGCTCCAAGCGGCTCCGGGCGCCCGGCGGTAAGGCTCGCGGGCCCGACGCCGGCCAGTCCGGAAGGGCGAATGTCACGGCGCCGGAGGAAACCGGAGTCGGCCGGGCGGCACTCGCGTTAAAACATAAGTCTTTGTTTATTAGTGTTTTATAGACACTCCGCGCTTGGCGTGCGCGCTACTGCATCGTCTGCAGGAACAAGACAAGATAGACGACATAGACGACATAGACGAATTGGACGAGAATGTGAGCCTCGCGATGTCCTGCGACGGAAGCGCAGATGCCACGCCCGACTTCGCCCTCCCGCCCGGGCGCGCCGCCGAAGCCGGCGGTCGCCGCGCGCCTCGTCACATCGGCGCCCGAGGGACTGCTGCGCCTCGACTTTTCACCGCCGCCGACCGGAAGCTGGACGCTGGTGCGAGCGGAGCTCGCGCGGCGCCTCGCCGAGCAGGCGGTGTCCCGGGCGGCCGCCGTCGGTGAGTCGCAGTTGGCCGCGTTCGCGGTCGGCCGCGCGGTCCCGCTGATGGACGGCGAAACGCCCGCCACGGCTTCGCCGGTGCGTGCCACGACCGCGGCTGCTCCCCGCCAAGCGCCGGCCAGCGTTGCCCACGAACGCACGGCGATCCTGCGGCGCCCCGATATGCTGACCGGGGATGCACTTGCCGGGCGTCTCGGGGTATCCAGGGCGACGGTGGCGTTGCGTCGCGCGGCGGGCCGGCTGCTGGGTCTCGAATCGGGTACCAAGCGCGGCTTCCGGTATCCGGCGTGGCAGGCCGGACTGCTCAGCGACCCGCAGCGGTCGGCGCTCTTCGCGGGCGTGCTCGAGCTGCTGCGCCCTCACGGCCCTTGGACCGCGTACCAGTTCCTCACCGAACCGTCACCAGTGCTCGACGGGCTGACACCGCTCGACGTCTTCGCGACAGCCGAGCTGCAGTCCATCCGTCGTGCGGTGGTCGACTTCGCCGATCACCTCCGGACGGCGCCGCTCATGGAAGCACCGTAGTTACGGTCAAGTCGACGTCCGGCGCCGGCTATAGCCTTATCTCGTCGCGCCCGGGCCGGCGGCCACGACTTCCCGACGCGGCCAATGTCCATGCCTGGGCCGCCGTGGTCGTCAGCTCGCATTCGCGAGTGGCAGCCGTCGTGAACCGTCTTGCGACGCGAGCGCTAGTGCCGTCGAGCGGCGCGAGGCAGGTCTGCAGCGCGGCGCATCGCGCGTGGCATTCGGCGCGGGCGAGGTCCTAGCGGCCGATCGCCCGACGCTGCCCCGAAATTGCCCGGCCGTGATCCTGCGGAACTGCCCGGCGCCGGTCAGCGGCGCGCGAGCAGGTACGCAGCTGCGCCCGCAGCCGCGGCGAGACCCGCGATCGCGGGCTCCGCGCCGAGCGCGAGCCACAGCACGCCGAGCGCGAGCACCGTCGCGGCGACCAGCGTCCGGTCCCGGCGTCGCGCGTTCGCGCGCACCTCGGCCATCATGCGATCCTGGTCGGCGCCATAAGTCCCGAACAGCGACGGACGCGCTTCGGCCTCGCGGATCAGGCGACGCAGCAGCGGTGGCGTCGCACGCAGCATCTCGACGGCCTCTGGCAGATGGCGCCGCGCCTCCTTGAGCAGCGTCCGAGGGCTCAGCCGTTCCCGGTACCACGCCCGCAGCAGCGGCTGCGCGGTCTTCCACAGATCGAGATCCGGATAGAGCTCGCGGCCGAGTCCCTCGATGTTGAGCAGCGTCTTCTGCAGCAGCACGAGCTGCGGCTGCACCTCCATGCGGAAGCGGCGCGCGGTCTCAAACAGCCGCAGCAGCACGACGCCGAAGGAGATCTCCGACAGTGGCTTCTGGAAGATCGGCTCGCAGACGGTGCGCACGGCCGCCTCGAGCTCGTCGACGCGCGTGCCGGGCGGCACCCAGCCGCTCTCGACGTGCAGCTCGGCGACCCGCCGGTAGTCGCGATCGAAGAACGCGAGGAAGTTGCCGGCCAGGTACTCAAGATCGCGCGGATCGAGCGTGCCGACGATGCCGAAGTCGACGGCGGCATAGCGCGGGTTGGCCGGGTCCTCGGTCAGCACGAAGATGTTGCCGGGGTGCATGTCGGCGTGGAAGAAGTTGTGCTTCAGCATCTGCGTGAAGAAGATCGCGACGCCGTTCTCGGCGAGCTTCTTGATGTCGACCTTGAGTTCCCGGAGGCGCGCGATGTCGCTGATCTGCACGCCGCGGATGCGCTCGACGACCAGCACGTCTGGCCGGCACAGGTCGAAGTGCACCTCCGGGACGTACAGCAGCGGGCTGCCGGCGAAGTTGCGCTTCAGCAGCGCCGCGTTCGCCGCCTCGCGCATCAGGTCGAGCTCGTCCATGATCGTCTTGTCGTACTCGGCGACCACCTCCAGCGGCCGCAGCCGCCATGCGTCCGGCACGTAGCGGAGCACGAGGCGCGCGAGCGCGTACAGCACTTCGAGGTCGCGGCGGATGACGGCGTGCATGCCGGGGCGCAGCACCTTGACGATGACCTCGCGGCCGTCCTTGAGCGTGGCGGTGTGCACCTGCGCGATCGACGCCGCCGCGAGCGGCGCGGTCTCGAAGCTGCCGAACACGTTGCCGACCGGTTGCCCGAGTGCGCGCTCGATCGCGGCGCGTGCCTGCTCGCCCGGGAACGGCGGCACCCGGTCCTGGAGCTTGGCGAGCTCGTCGGCGATGTCGGGTGGCAGGAGGTCGCGGCGCGTCGAAACGGCCTGGCCGAACTTGATGAAGATCGGCCCGAGCTCCTCGCACGCGAGCCGCAGGCGCTCGCCGCGCGACGCGCCGCGGCGACGCTCGAACCAGGTCGACGGCTGCAGGAAGTACAGGAAGCGCAGCGGCCGGTACAGGTGCGTCGCGGTCACGAACTCGTCGAGTCCGTGCCGGACCAGCACCCGCTGGATCTCCAGCAGTCGCCGGGCGACGTCGAGGCTGATCACGAAGCGCGCGCCAGCCGGTCGAGGCGCTCGGTCGCGAGCGCGAGCCGCGCGGCGGCGCGGTCGACGTCGTCGCGGATCGCGTCGACCGAGGCGTGGAACGCCTCGAGCTCGGCGCGCCCCACCACGTCGCGGCCCTCCTCGGTCAGGTATTCGCCGGCGTTGCGCGCGAGCGACCTGAGGGCGCGGCGGCCCCATTCGACAGCGTGCGTCGCGGCGCGAGCGGCGTAGTGCGCCGGCACGTCGCCGACGAGGCGCGCCAGTTCCTCCTCGAACTCCGGCCGCGCGAAGCCGAGCAGCTTCTCGAACGTGGCCGCGATCTCGGCGTCGCCAGCGACCGCGACGCCGGCGGCCGTGAAACGGCCGTCGCTGCGGCCCGCGAGCAGCGCCGCGAGCCCGAGCGGCGTGCCGGTGACGGTGGCGTCAGCGGGCTCGTCGCCGGTCCCGAGCGCGAGCCCGTCCGCCGCCGCCGCGAGCCGCAGCCGCACCAGCCGGCCGCCGATCGGGGTCTCGACCTGGATCGCGAACGAACGGCCGGCCAGCGTCGCGAGCAGCCCGCGCGCCGGCGTCGAGGCGCGCAGGTTGCGGTTGACGAGCGCCTCGACGGGCTTGAGCAGCGGCGCGGCGCTCATCAGTAACGCCAGCCGCGGTGCAGCGCGACGATGCCGCCCGTGAGGTTGTGGTGGCGGCAGCCGTCGAAGCCGGCCTCGCGCATCATCGCGGTCAGCGTCGCCTGGTCGGGGAACATGCGGATCGATTCGGCGAGATAGCGGTAGCTGTCGGCGTCCTGCGTGACCAGCCGGCCGAGCGCGGGCAGTACGCGAAACGAGTAGGCGTCGTAGATCGGCGCGAGGCCCGGCGCCACGGGCTTGGAGAACTCGAGGATCAGCAGCTGCCCGCCGGGCCGGAGCACGCGGTACATCGAGCGCAGCGCCGCGGCCTTGTCGGTGACGTTCCGGAGCCCGAAGCCGATCGTCACGCAGTCGAAGGACTCCGCGCGGAACGGCAGCGACTCGGCGTTGGCGAGCACGTGCTCGACCTGGGTGACGATGCCCATGTCGAGCAGCCGGTCGCGGCCGTGGGCCAGCATCGCGGCGTTGATGTCGGAGAGCACCACCCGGCCGGTCGGCCCGACCTGGCGGGCGAGCCCGGCGGCGAGATCGCCGGTGCCGCCGGCGACGTCGAGCGCCTGCTGACCGGGTCTAAGGCCCGTCTGCGACAGCAGGAAGCGCTTCCACAGGCGATGCACGCCGAACGACATCAGGTCGTTCATCAGGTCGTAGCGGCTTGCGACCGAGTCGAACACCGCGCGAACCCGCTCGGCCTTCTCGGCGGCGGCGACCTGCTGGTAGCCGAAGTCAACGGTTTCGGGGGCGGTGCGCTTGTCTGGGGAACCGGTCATCAGGACGCTGCTCAAGTGAAAGCCGCCGAATTGTACCGCCCGGGGGTGGTCGCCGCACCGCGCCCGGCGCGGCCGCCGCGGGCATGGCGTCTCGCCGGCCTCGCCGCGGCGGCGCTGCTCGCGGCGCCGGCCGGCGCCGCGCCCGCCTGCGTCGACCGGGGCGCGCAGGCGCCCGAGGCGCAATGCGAGTCGCTCGCGTTCGACGGCCGCGAGCGGAGCTACCGGCTGTACGTGCCGCCGCGGCTGGCCACCCCCGCAGCGCTGCTCGTCGTGCTGCACGGCGGCGGCGGCGGCGGCGCGGGTATGGAGGCGCTCACCGGCCGCGGCTTCAACCGCCGCGCGGACGAGACCGGGGCGCTCGTCGTCTATCCCGACGGCGTCGGGCACGGCTGGAATGACGGGCGCCACGACCTGAAGAGCCGGAGCGTCAAGGACAACGTCGACGACGTCGGCTTTCTGCGTGCGCTCGTCGAGGCGCTCGGCCGGCGCTACCCGCTCGATCACGAGCGGGTGTACGTCACCGGCATCTCCAACGGCGGCATGATGACGCTGCGTCTCGCCTGCGAGGCGAGCGACACCTTCCGTGGTTTCGTCGCGGTCGCGGCGAGCCTCGGCGAGGATCTCGCCGCGCGCTGCCGGCCGGCCGCGGCGCGGCCGGTGGCGGTGATCGACGGCACGGCCGACCCGATCGTACCGTTCGGCGGCGGCGAGGTGCGGGTGCTGTGGGCCGGCCGCGGCCGCGTGATCGGCGCCGAGGCGACGGTCGCGGCGTTTCGCGGCTTCGCCGGCTGCACGGCCGTCGCGTCGGAACCGCCGCTCGACCGGATCGCCGACGACGGTACCGTGCTCGTCGTGCGGCGCGCGACCGGCTGCCTGAGCGGCGCGAGCGTCGTGCTTTACGAGGTGCAGGGCGGCGGCCACGCCTGGCCCGGCGGGCTGCGCTACGCCCGCGAGTGGCTCATCGGGAAAGTGAGTCGGGAGCTCGACGCGACCGAGGAGACGTGGCGATTCCTGGGTCTCGGAGGAAACCGGCGAGGACCGGTGTGAACAGCCGCTCCTCGGTCAGGAACGCGTCGTGACCGTAGGGTGAGCTGAGCTCGACGTACTCGGTGTCGATCCCGGCGGCGCGCAGCACCGAGGCGACCGTGCGCTGCTGCTCGACCGGGAACAGCAGGTCCTCTTCGACGCCGACCACCAGCGCGCGCTCGACCTTGAGGAACGAGGCGGCGCGCGCGACGTCGGAGGGCCCGTGCGCGTGGACCACGGCGTCGCCGTCCGGCGTGACGCCGTGCGCGCCGAAGTCAAACAGGTCCATCGCCCGCGAGATGCTCCAGTAGGCCCACGGATCGAACTGCCGCACGAACTTCTGCGCGACGTGCTCGAGCCAGCTCTCGACCTCGAAGTCGGTGCCCGAGGCATGGCCGGAGAACGGCTCGCTCTGGTGGCGCGCGAAGCGCTTCTCGAGGAGCGCGCTGCCGACGTACGAGAGGATGCCGATCTTGCGGGCCCAGCGCATCGCCTGCTGCACGGTCGCTGCATCCGCGCCGCTCCTGAGCGCCGAGCCGACGATCTCGCGTTGCAGGCTGCGCGTCGCGATCGCCGACGCGCTCGCGGCCAGCGCCCCTGAGATCGACACGATGGCGCGCGCCTTGCCGGGGAAGCACACCGCGTGCGCGAGCACGGTCATGCCGCCGAGCGAGGCGCCGACCACGGCGGCGAGCCGTTCGATGCCGAAGGAGTCCACCGCCGCCTGGCTCGCGCGGGCGATGTCCTCGACCCGCAGCTCCGGGAAGTCGGCGCCGTAGGCGCGGCCGGTCGCCGGGTTCGTCGCGGCGGGTCCGGTCGAGCCGAAGCAGCTGCCGAGCGAATTGACCGAGATGACGAAGTAGCGGTCGGTGTCGAACGCCTTGCCCGGGCCGATCATCGCCTCCCACCAGCCGGGGGAGGGGTCGCCCGGATGCGAGCGCGCGTGGGCCGAGGCGGACAGGCCGGTGAACAGGAGCACGCCGTTGTCGCGGCCGGGCGCGAGCCGACCGTAGGTCTCGACGGCCACCTCGGCCTCGCGCAGCACGCCGCCCGCCTGCAGCCGGAACGGGCTCGGCAGCGGGACCTTGCGCGCGCTCGACGGCGACTCGGGTGGGAAGGCGCTCATGGCCGGAATCTTCCGCCCAACGGCGCCGGCAGGCCACCCTCGGCCAAGAACCGATCGTTATGGGCCAAGATCCAACCGGCCGAAGCACGCCGGGGACCTCCAGCCTAAACTTTACGGCCTCCCGCCAGCCCCACGGACACCGCTCATGGCCATCTACAACAACATCCTGGACACCATCGGCCGCACGCCCATCGTCCGGATCAACCGGCTCGCCCCCAAGCACGTGACGATGTACGCCAAGGTCGAGTACTTCAACCCGGGCGGCTCGGTGAAGGACCGCCTCGCGATCGGCATCATCGAGGACGCCGAGCGGCGCGGCCTGCTGAAGCCCGGTCAGACGATCGTCGAGGCCACGTCCGGCAACACCGGCATCGCGCTCGCGCTGGTCGCCGCCGCAAAGGGCTACCCGTTCGTCGCCGTGATGGTCGAGACCTTCTCGATCGAGCGGCGCAAGATCATGCGCGCCTTCGGCGCCAAGGTGATCCTGACCCCGGCGGCCGAGCGCGGCACGGGCATGGTCAAGAAGGCCAAGGAGCTCGCCGAGAAGAACGGCTGGTTCCTCGCCCGCCAGTTCGAGAACGAGGCGAACCCCGCCTACCACCGCCAGACGACGGGCCCGGAGATCCTGCTGGACTTCGCCGGCAAACGGCTTGACTACTTCGTCTCGGGCTGGGGCACGGGCGGCACGGTCACGGGCACTGGCCAGGTGCTGAAGCGCGCCCGCCCGGACCTCAAGATCGTGCTCACGGAGCCCGCCAGCGCGCGGCTAGTCGCGGGCGCCGAGTTCAAGCCGCACAAGATCCAGGGCTGGACGCCGGACTTCGTGCCGGCGGTGCTCGACCGGACCGTGTTCGACGACAACATCCCGGTCACCGACGACGAGGCGATCGCGACTGCGAAGGCGCTGGCGCAGCAGGAGGGCCTGTTCGTCGGCATCTCCTCGGGCGGCACCTTCGCCGCGGCGCTCAAAGTGGCCGAGAAGGCGCCCGACGGCAGCGTGATCCTCGCGATGCTGCCGGACACCGGCGAGCGCTACCTGTCGACGGTGCTGTTCGAAGGCGTGCCGGAAGGCTCGGACCCGGAGCCGACGCTGCCCTGAGCCAGCCACGGGCCGGCCGCAGGCCCCCTTGCCAGCGCGACACGGCCCCGGCCAAATACCGCCGGGGCCTGCGCCGCGCGCCTGCGCGCGGCGCGGCCATCCGGGTCGACCCGCGAGGCCGCATGACGAATCGCTACGACTGCTCGAAGTGTCCGGGCTACTGCTGCTCCTACGACCACATCCCGGTCAGCGACTTCGACATCGCCCGGCTCGGCAAGCACTTCGGCATGCCGGCCGCGACCGCGCGGCGCCGCTTCACGTACCCCGACCGCCGTGAAGGCCACGACGAGCGGCTGCTGCGACACCACCGTGACCACATCTACAAGTCCGTGTGCCGGTTCTTCGATCGGAAGGAGCGTCGCTGCACCGTGTACGCGGCGCGGCCGAACGTCTGCCGGCGCTACCCGTCGGGCGTGCGCTGCGGCTACTACGACTTCCTGAGCTTCGAGCGCGAGCAGCAGGGCGACGACGACTTCATCCCGTCGGCCTGAGGCGTGCGCGCGGCCGCAGCGGTGGCCGCGGCCGTCGCCGGGCTGCCGCCGCCGCTGCGCGCGGCGCCCCGACCGGAGTGACGTCCTTACATTTGACGACGAGGCCGGGGCGCTCCGCCGGCGCGAGCGCGCTGCTCAGGCGGGCGGCGTGGGCTTACGCACGTAGCCGATGCCGTCGAGCCGCTCCAGGTAGCGGGCCCACTTCGCGTCGTAGGTCGCGCCGAGCTCGCGCAGGTACTTCCAGGTGTAGAGGCCGGTGTCGTGGCCATCGTCGAAGACGAGGCGCACCGCGTACTGACCGACCGGCTCGATGCGCAGCACCGCGACGTTCTCCTTAGCGATCTGCAGCACGTCCTGGCCGGGACCGTGGCCCTGGACCTCGGCCGAGGGTGAGTGCGTCCGCAGGTACTCGAACGACAGCTCGTAGTGCGCGCCGTCGGCGAAGGCCAACGTGACGACGCGCGACTTGCGTCGCAGGCGGATTTCGGTCGGCGGGCTGTCGCCAGATGGCGTCAGTTGAGACGTAGGCATGGATTTGCGGCCTGGCGCGCGACAAGCTGGCGCCCGGTCGGCAAAATGGTATCACTTGCGGCCGCCGCGGCCGCGGTTCGAGGCTTTGCCCATGACGATACGCACGACGGCCCCCTCCCTCCTCGCGGCGCTGCTGCTGCTCGCGCAGCTCCCGGCCATGGCCGTGACTCCGGCGGCGGATCCGGACGAAGAGGAGCCGCAGGAGCAGTCGGACTCGCGCTGGGGCGCGTCGCTGTCGACCGAGGTCGACCAGGAGAGCACGCGTGGCTTCGCCGGCGAGCTGCGCTACCGGGTGACGCCGGCGACCGACGTGCATTTCGCGGCCGAGTCCACCTCGTACACGCAGACGCTCAACAGCGGCTTCACCTCTCAGGGCGTCGAGCTCGGAGCGGGCCACGAGTTCAAATGGTTCGGCATCGATGCGGCCGTGGCCCACTGGCAGGCGCTCGACATCCTGGCGGCGAACGAGTTCAGGGTCGGCGCCGAGCTGCACGTCGGCCCCTGGTCGATCGGACCGCGGCTCGGCTACCGCCGCTCCAACTTCAATCCTTTCGATGTCACGGTGACCGATCCGACGACCGGGCAGACGTCGGCGGGCGCGGCGACCTGCAAGCTGAGCAACGACGCCTACGGCCTCGACGGCCGCTTCCAGGGCAGCGTGTGGGGCGCGCACGCGACCTTCATGGACTTCCGCTACTCCGACGCCAGCTGCGCGGTCAACCCGGGCACCGGTGCGCCGGTCGTGACCGTGCACCAGAACCAGTCGCAGTTCGCACAGCTGGTCGGCACGATCGTGCAGCCGATGTCGGTCGCGGCGACGCGCTACATCGGCCGCGACGAGACGCTGCTCGACTCCGACCTCGATGCCGGCGTCAGCTGGAAGCACAACGACCTGGTCGTCGGCCTCGGCTACGCGCGCCAGAAGGAGTACTTCACCGGAGACGGCTCGAGCACCTACTTCGTCACCGGCACCGCCGACCTCGGCAGCTCGACCGGCGTCGACTGCACGATCGGCATCACGCGCGGCGACGGCATCACGCAAAGCGGCTTCGTCGGCTTCGCGGTGCGGGCGAAGTTCTGAGGGCGCGCGCCCGCCGCTACAGGATGTAGCGCGACAGGTCCTCGTCGCGCGCCAGCACGCCGAGCGTCCGCTCGACGTAGTCGGCGTCGATGCGCACTGCGCTGCCGGCGCGGTCGGCGGCGTCGAACGACACGCCGTCCAGCAGCCGCTCCATGACCGTGTGCAGGCGCCGCGCGCCGATGTTCTCGGTCTTCTCGTTGACCTCGAAGGCCACCTCGGCCAGGCGCCGCACGCCGTCCGCGGCGAACTCGATCGCGACGCCCTCGGTCGCGAGCAGCGCCTGGTACTGGCGGCACAGCGAGGCGTCCGGCTCGGTCAGGATGCGCACGAAGTCGCCGACCTTCAGCGAGTCGAGCTCGACGCGGATCGGAAAGCGCCCCTGCAGCTCCGGAATCAGGTCCGAGGGCTTGGACATGTGGAAGGCGCCGCTCGCGATGAACAGGATGTGGTCGGTCTTGACCACGCCGTACTTGGTGCTGACGGTGGAGCCCTCGACGAGCGGCAAGAGGTCGCGCTGCACGCCCTCGCGCGACACGTCGGCGCCGTGCACCTCGCCGCGTCGCGCGATCTTGTCGATCTCGTCGATGAACACGATGCCGTTCTGCTCGGCGTTCTCGACCGCGCGCAGCTTGAGCTCCTCCTCGTTGACCATCTTGGCGGCTTCCTCGTCGGTGAGCAGCTTGAGCGCCTCGCCGACCTTGAGCTTGCGTGTGCGGGTGCGCGCGCCGCCGATGTTCTGGAACAGGCTCTGCAGCTGCTGCGACATCTCCTCGAGCCCGGGCGGCGCCATGATCTCGACGCCGGCCGCCTGGGCGCGCAGCTCGATCTCGACCTCGCGCTCGTCGAGCGCGCCCTCGCGCAGCAGCTTGCGGAACTTCTGCCGCGTGTCCTGCTCGCGCGCCGAGTCCTCGCCCGCACCCTTCTCGAAGCCGATCGTGCGCGGCCGCGGCAGCAGCACGTCGAGCAGCCGCTCCTCGGCGGCGTCGGCGGCGCGGTGGCGCACCTTGGCGATCTCCTCCTCGCGGGTGAGCTTGACGGCGATGTCGACGAGGTCCTTGATGATCGAGTCCACCTCGCGGCCGACGTAGCCGACCTCGGTGAACTTGGTCGCCTCGACCTTGATGAACGGCGCGCGGGCGAGCTTCGCGAGGCGCCGCGCGATCTCGGTCTTGCCGACGCCGGTCGGGCCGATCATCAGGATGTTCTTCGGCGTGATCTCGGCGCGCAGCTGCGGCTCCACCTGCATGCGCCGCCAGCGGTTGCGCTAAGCGCGATCGCGACCGCGCGCTTGGCCGCGGACTGGCCGACGATGTGCTTGTCCAGCTCCTGGACGATCTCGCGGGGGGTCATCTGCGACATGCGGATCCTACGGTGCGGCCAGTTCTTCGATCGTCAGGTTGGTGTTGGTGTAGATGCAGATGTCGGCGGCGATGCCGAGCGCACGCTCGACGATGCCGCGCGCATCGAGCGTCGTGTTCTCGAGCAGCGCGCGCGCCGCCGCCTGCGCGTACGGCCCGCCCGAGCCGACCGCCATCAGGTCCGAGTCCGGCTCGATGACGTCGCCGTTGCCGGAGATGATCAGCGAGCTCTTGAGGTCGGCGACGCACAAGCAGCGCCTCGAGGCGCCGCAGGCTGCGGTCGCTGCGCCAGTCCTTGGCGAGCTCGACCGCGGCGCGCGCCAGGTTGCCGTACTTCTCGAGCTTGCCCTCGAAGCGCTCGAACAGCGTGAAGGCGTCAGCGGTGCCGCCGGCGAAGCCGGCCAGCACGCGGCCGTCGTGCAGGCGTCGCACCTTGCGGGCGTTGCCCTTCATGACCGTGCTGCCGAGCGTCACCTGGCCGTCGCCGCCCATCGCCACCACGCCGTTGCGGCGCACCGACAGGATCGTCGTGCCGTGCGCGTCGAAGTGCCCGTCCATAGTCGTCCTCGCTCAGCGGCGCGTTGCGGCAGCCGTGGTCGTCAGCGCGTGCGCCGCCGCGCGCGCGGGTGCGCCTCGTCGTAGATGCGTGCCAGGTGCTGGAAATCAAGGTGGGTGTAGACCTGGGTCGTGGAGATGTTGGCGTGGCCGAGCAGCTCCTGGACGCCGCGCAGGTCGTGGCTCGACTCGAGCAGGTGGGTCGCGAACGAGTGCCGGAACAGGTGCGGGTGGACTTTGACGTCGAGGCCGTGGCGCCGCCCCCAGGACTCGACCCTGAGCTGCACCGCCCGTACGCCGAGCCGCGCGCCGTTGCGGCCGACGAACACCGCGCGCACCTCGTCGGCGGCGAGCGACGGCCGCTCCTTGAGCCAGGCGGCGATCGCGACCGCCGCCTTCGATCCCACCGGCACGATGCGCGCCTTGCCGCCCTTGCCGAGCACCCGCACCGTGCGGTCGGCGAGGTCGACGTCCGGAAGGTCGAGGCCCACGAGCTCGGCGAGCCGGAGCCCGCTCGAGTAGAACAGCTCGAGCATCGCCCGGTCGCGGGCGTCGATCGCGGCGAGCGCCGGGCGCGCCGCGACCGGCGCATCGAGCAGGCGGGCCATGCGGTCGACGTCCAGCGCCTGCGGCAGGCGCTTCGCGCCCTTCGGCGCGCGGACCTCGATCGCCGGGCTGTGCTTGAGCACGCCCTCGCGGATCAGGTAGCCGAAGAAGGTCCGGAGCGCGGATAGCCGCCGCTGGATCGAGCGCGGCGCGAGGCCGCCGCGGTGCGCGGCGGCGGCGAAGTTCCTGAGGTGCTGCGCGTCGAGCTCGCGCCACGTCGTCAGCCGCGCCCGGCCGCACCACGCGACGAACGCGCCGAGGTCGCGCCGGTAGGCGGCGCCGGTGTGCGGGCTCAGGCGGCGCTCGTTGCGCAGGCTGCCGAGGAAGCGGTCGATCAGCGCGAGATCGCTGGCCGACCACCCGGCCGGGCCGGGCCCGGCGCGCGCCGCGGCTTCAGCCGGCGCGGTCCGACGCGCCATCGAGAGCGATCGCGATCAACTCGCCGATCCGCGCCAGGAATTCCGTGCTCATCGTCGGGTTGAAGCGATCCGCATCGGGCGAGGCTATCGCGAGCAGGCCGAGCGAGCCGCCGGCGCCGAGCGGCACGAGCGCCACCGAGCCGATCGCGATGTCGGCCGCCGGGAACAGGAAGTCGCGTTGCGAGTCGCGCATGCGGCCGCAACGCGGCTTGCCGGAGCTGAACAGCGAGTCGAAGGACTTGAGGCCGGGGTCGTCGGCGCCGGCGAAGCGCAGGCAGCGCGCGTCGACGCCGGCGAGCGCGGGCTCGGGGCGCGTCAGCACGATCACGAATTCGGCGGCGCCGAAGTCCTCGCGCAGGCTCGCCTCGATCGACGCCAGCCGCAGGCGCGCGTCGCGCGCGTGCACCAGCCGGCAGGCGAGGCGGTGGATCTTCTCGGCCAGCAGGTCGTTGGCGCGGCCGTTGTCGACCAGCGTCTTGAGCCGCAGGTCCGACTCGCGGACGCGCTCGCGCAGCACATCGACCTGGCGCTCGACCAGCGACACCGTCGTCGCGTCGCCGCGCACGTGCGGCAGCCGAAGTCCCGCGAGCAGCGTCGTATGCCGGTCGAAGAAATCGGGGTGCTCGGCCAGGAACGCGGCGACCAGCGCCTCGTCCGGTTCTGCCCGGTGCAGCTTCTTCGTCTCGACCTTTGCCTGCGGGTTCGTCATATGTCGGTGTGTCCTTCGAAGACCGTTGAGGTGGGTCCAGTCAGCCAGATCGGCTCGTCGTCGCCGCGCCACTCGATCGTGAGCCGCCCGCCCGGCAGGTCGACCGCCACGTCCGCGTCGAACCAGCCCCGGCGACGGCCGACGGCGACCGCGCCGCATGCGCCGGTACCGCAGGCCCGCGTCTCGCCGACGCCGCGCTCGTACACCCGCAGGCGCGCGTGGCGGCGGTCGACGACCTCGAGGAACTCGACGTTGGTGCGGCGCGCAAAGCGCGGATGATTTTCCACCCGGGGGCCCAGCCTGTCCACCGGCGCGTCGGCGACCGACGCGACGCGGATCACCGCGTGCGGGTTGCCGATCGACACCGCACCGATCTCGAGCGTCTCGCCGTCGACGTCGAGGGCGTAGGCCGGCGCTTCGGCCGCGGCGGCGAACGGCAGCGCGGCGGGCGCGAAGTCCGGCACGCCCATCGCCACCGAGACGAGACCGTCATCGCGCGTGCGCGCCCGCACGGCGCCGGCCGGGCTGTCGAGCACGAGTTCGCCGGCCGGCAGGCGCTGCCGGCGTGCGACCAGCGCGGCGACGCAGCGCGCGCCGTTGCCGCACTGCTCGACCTCGCTGCCGTCGGCGTTGAAGATCCGGTAGTAGACCGCGGTACCGGCGCGGCGCGGCGGTTCGAGCACGAGCGCCTGATCGAAGCCGATGCCGGTGTGGCGGTCGGCGAGCGCCTTGAGGACCGGCGACGGCGGCAGGCGGTCGCCCGCGGCCTCGAACACGATGAAGTCGTTGCCGAGGCCGTGCATCTTGGTGAACTCGAGGCGCATGCCGGCGATCATAGCGCGCGCCACGGGCCGCCCCACGGCACGTCCGGGTGGCCGGGTACCGGCCGGGCGGGGCCGGGGCGGCCGCAGCCACGGCCGGCGGGTGGCCGGCGCCGGGCGGCGCGAGTAGGATGACGGCCCGTTTCGCCGGCCCGTTCCCATGAACCCCGTACCCCGCGTCGGCTTCGTCAGCCTCGGTTGCCCGAAGGCACTGGTCGACTCCGAGCGCATCCTCACGCAGCTGCGCGCCGAGGGCTACGACATCGCGTCGACCTATCAGGACGCCGACCTCGTGGTCGTCAACACCTGCGGCTTCATCGACGATGCGGTGCACGAGTCGCTCGAGACCATCGGCGAGGCGCTGAGGGAGAACGGCAAGGTGATCGTGACGGGTTGCCTCGGCGCGCAGCCCGAGAAGATCCGCGCGCGCCACCCGCGCGTGCTCGGCATCACCGGCCCGCACGCCTACGAGGCCGTGCTCGGCCACGTCCATGAGCACCTGCCGCGGCCGCACGATCCGTTCACGGACCTCGTGCCCGCACAGGGCGTGAAGCTGACGCCGCGCCACTACGCGTACCTGAAGATCTCCGAGGGCTGCAACCACCGCTGCAGCTTCTGCATCATCCCGTCGATGCGCGGCGATCTCGTCAGCCGGCCGATCCCGCTGGTGCTCAACGAGGGGATTCGCCTCTTGAACGCCGGCGTGCGCGAGCTGCTCGTGATCTCGCAGGACACGAGCGCCTACGGCGCCGACCTCAAGTACCGGGCGGAGCAGTGGGGCACGCGCCAGATCCGCACCAAGTTCATCGACCTCGCGCGCGAGCTCGGCGCGCTCGCCGCCGAGCGCGGCGCCTGGGTGCGGCTGCACTACGTCTACCCGTACCCGCACGTCGACGACGTGCTGCCGCTGATGGCCGAGGGCCAGGTGCTGCCGTACCTCGACATCCCGTTCCAGCACGGCAGCCCGCGGATCCTCAAGCTGATGAAGCGACCGGCGCACGCCGAGAACACGCTCGAGCGCATCAAGGCCTGGCGCCGGGCGCTGCCTTCGCTTGCGATCCGCAGCACCTTCATCGTCGGCTTCCCCGGCGAGACCGAGGCCGACTTCGAACTGCTGCTCAACTGGCTCGCCGAGGCCGGGCTCGACCGCGTCGGCTGCTTCAAGTACTCGCCGGTCGCGGGCGCGGCCGCCAACGCGCTGCCGGACCCCATACCCGAGGCGCTCAAGGAGGAGCGTCTCGGGCGCTTCATGGAGGCCGCCGCCGACGATCAGCGCCGCGCGCCTCGCGCGCCGCGTCGGCGGCCGGGAGCGCGTGCTCGTCGACGCCGTCGAGGGCGGCGGCCGCGCCGCGGTCGCGATCGCCCGCAGCTTCGCCGACGCGCCGGAGATCGACGGCACGGTGCGCATCAAGGGCGCCGGCACCGCGCGCCTCCCGGTCGGCGAGTTCGCCGACGTCGAGATCACCGCCGCCGACAGCTACGACTTGGGCGCGCGGCTCGCCTGACGGCGCCGCGTCAGCGCGTCGGGTTGAGCATCTCGACCGCGAGCCGGCAGCTGCCGCCGACGTCCCAGGCGTGGACGAACACGTAGCGCCGCGCCGGCGTATCGAGCCGCGCGGCGATGTCGTACTCGCCGAAGGTGACCTGCACGTCGCCGCCGTCGGAGCTCAGCGTGCGGGCGGTGCGGAGCTTGGCGAGCACGCCGCCCGAGAGCGGATCGGCCTTCAGCCAGCCGCGGCGGCCGTCCCCGACCGGCGCGCCGGCGACGAGTTCGCGCGCGTCGTCGGCCAGGAACTCCTTCAGCGCCGCGGCGCGGCCCTTCTGCTGCCACAGCGCGCCGAAGGCGATGCTGCAGTCGGCGGCGCGGCCGTGGCCGGAGCCGGCGTGCCGCAGCCGCGGCGTCACCTCGAGGTGGCGCGCGACCAGCGCGTCGTCGAGCGGGTAGGCGACGCCGCCGTCGAGCAGCACGCGCCAGGTGCCGCCGTCGCCGCGGCGCCACACCGTGAAGTAGTGGCCGGTGGCCACCGGCGGCTCGGCGGTGGACTTCGCGTAGGCGAGGAACGGTCCGCTCGCCCAGCCGAAGTCGCCGGCGCCGGCGATGCTGGCGAGGTCCGGCCGCCAGCGCAGCGGCCCGCCCGGGTCCGGGCCCGCCTCGACTGCGGCCCGCCCCGGCTTCGGCTGCGGGTCGAGACTGACCGCGCCCTCGGCGAAGTACTCGAGGAACCCCGCGCGCGTGCCGTGCTCGACCGCGGCGTGCTCGAAGGCGCGCTCGTTGTCGACGATCTGCTGCGCGCTCGGTGGCGCGGCGCCGGCGCCGGCCGGCAGACCGAGCATCAGGGCGAGGACGAGCGCGGCGCGCGGCGCGGCGGGCGTACGGGGCGGGGGCATGGGCGATCCTCCGGTGGCGGGACGCCGCCAAGGA
This sequence comes from uncultured Pseudomonadota bacterium, assembly GCA_963727685.1. GTDB lineage: Bacteria > Pseudomonadota > Gammaproteobacteria > Steroidobacterales > Steroidobacteraceae > CAIKZZ01. The sequence continues at coordinate 850,485 of CAVSGY010000006.1, read as the reverse complement.
TACCCGCGCCGGCGGCTACAGCGCCGGCAGGCTCGACAGGATGCCGAGCCTGAGGTCCTTGAAGCGTGGCGTGAAGCCGAGCTCGGCGTGGATGCGGCTGCTGTCGACGCGGCGCGACTCGGCGAGGTACGACATGAGGCCCGGCGACAGCACCTGCTCGGCCTCGGCGCGCGACACGAGCTCGGGCGGCGGCAGCCCGGTCAGCATCGCGACCCGCTCGAAGTACTCGGTCATCGACGTCGGGTTGCCGTCGGTGACGTTGTAGATGCGCTCGACCGCGCGCGGCGCGCTGCCGGCCAGCAGGCATGCGCTCACGAGGTCGTCGACGTGGATGCGACTGGAGAAGCCCGCCTCGGAATGGCGGATCATCGGCTCGCGGCGCTTCAGCCGCTCGATCGGCAGCCGCCCGGGCCCGTAGATGCCGGGCACGCGCAGGATCGTCCAGCCGACGCCGTGCCGCTCGCACCATTCGCGGACCGTGCGCTCGGCGTCGACCCGCCGCATGGCGCGGTCGGTGGCCGGCTGCAGCGGCGCGTCCTCGGCGACGACGGCACCACCGGTGTTGCCGTAGACGCCCGTCGTGCTCAGGTAGACGATCCGCGCCGGCTGGGTCGGCAGCCTGGCGAGGAAGCGTTTGATGCGGGTATCGGTCGTGCCGCTCGGCGGCGGCGCGACCAGGTAATAGATGACCGACGGCGTACCGATGCCGCGCGGCACCGGCGCCTCGGCCGAGTCGAGGTCCCAGCTGACGGCGTCCACGCCCTGCGCGTCGAGCTCGACCGCGCTCGCCTCGCTGCGCGTGAGTCCGATGACCGGCCCGCGCGACAAGAGCGTGCGCGCGAGCCTCCTGCCGACGTAGCCGCAGCCTGCGACCAGATAGCGCGCGGTGGCACTCATGGGCAGCATTCTAGGCGGATTGCGGGCAGACTGGCGGCCCATGGAGCTGACGCTGCGCCCCCAGAACCGGACACTGCGTCTCGTCCCCGGGCGGCCGGTGCTCGAGGCGGCGCTCGCCGCCCACCTCAACCTGCCCCACAGCTGCAAGGGCGGCAACTGTGGCTCGTGCCGCGCGCGCCTGCTGGCGGGCACGATCGACTATCCGCGCGGTCCGCCGCTCGGCCTCAGCAGCGCCGAGGCTGCCGCCGGCTACGTGCTGCTGTGCCAGGCGGTGGCGCAGAGTGACCTCGTCGTCGAGGCGCGCGAGATGCGCCGTGTCACCGACGTCGAGATCCGGAACCTGCCGTGCCGAGTCGAGCGGCTCGAGCCGCTGGCACCGGATGTCATGGGCGTCTACCTGCGGCTGCCGGTGATCGAGGACTTCCGCTTCCAGGCCGGCCAGTACCTTGACGTGCTGCTGCCCGGCGGTGAGCGTCGCAGCTTCTCGATCGCCTCGCCGCCGCACGACGCGGGCCTATTGGAGCTGCACGTGCGCCGCGTCGGCGGCGGCGCGTTCACGCCACAGGTGTTCGGGACCCTCGCCGCCGGGGCACTGCTGCGCATCGAGGGGCCGCTCGGCCAGTTCGTCTATCGCGAGCCGGACGGTGCGACGGCTGCCGGCCCGCTCGTGCTGGTGGCCGGCGGCACGGGGTTCGCGCCGCTCAAGGCGATCCTCAGGCAGCTGCTCGAGAGCGGCGTGCGGCGCCCGCTCTACCTGTACTGGGGTGCGCGCCAGGCGGTGGACCTCTATCAGGACGCGTGGGTCCGCGAGCGTTGCGCGCGCTTCGCCAAGCTTCACTACGTGCCGGTGCTGTCGATGCCGGCGGCCGGCGAGGCGGCGCGCTTCCGTACCGGCCTCGTCCACGAGGCCGTGTTCGCCGACTTCGCCGACCTGGGCGGCGCCGAGGTCTACGCGGCCGGGCCGCCGGCGCTGATCGCGGCGCTCAGGGCGACGTTGCCGGGCCGCGGCCTCGCGCCCGGGCGGCTGTACTTCGATGCGTTCGACTACGCGCCGCGCGCGCCGGCGCAAGGGTAGCTAGCGCCGCGGCGCGCCGAAGCGCCGCTGCTTGAGCGGCGGCAGCACGGGCTTGCGGCCCGTCACGAGCGCGATGCCGTCCTTGAGCATCGCGAGCGCCCGCTCGCCCTCGCCGAGCTGCTCGAGCAGCTGCGCCAGCAGCTGCGCAGTCTCGGCGCGCGGCTTGAGCGCCTGGCTCATCTCCAGGTAGCTGCGCGCCTTACCGTAGAGCTCGGCGTTCAGGCACAGGCGCGCGCAGGTCACCAGCAGCGCCGGATCGTCGCGCCGCGCCCGCAGCCAGCTCTCGGCGACCCGCAGCCGGTCGAGCGGGTCGCCGCCGGGGAGCTCGCCGTACAAGAGCACGGCGGCCTCGTTCCAATCAGCATCCAAGAGCTCGCGCAGCGCCGCGGCGGCGCGTTCGGGCTCGTTGAAGCGCGCCAGACCGCGGGCGTAGGCGACCACCACGCCCGGCCGGCGTCGCGCTGCCCGCGTCGCCTCGTCCCAGACCGCGGCGAGCGCGGCGGCGCCGCCCTTTTCGGTCGCGACCTTGAGCATGTCGGCGTACAGCGTGTCCATGATCTCGTCGACCGCGGCGGGCGTGATGCCGCGCGTGTTCCGGAGCCGTGGCTCGAGCTGCCGAAGGCGGTCGAAGTCGCCACGCTGCCGGTAGACCCGCGCGAGCAGCAGCAGCGCGCGCGGGTTGAGGTCGCCGAGCTGCTCGAGCGTGGTGAGCGCCTCGAGCGCAGCGTCGGGCCGGCCGCTCTTGAGGTTCATCTCGGCGACGGTGATCAGCACCGGCCCCGGTTCGTCGTCGGCGGCCTCGCGCGCGAGCGCGAGCCACGCGTCGCGCCGCTCGAACGCCGACTGCAGGTCGGCCGCACGCGCCGCCGCGAGGTAGTGCACGGCGGGCCAGTCGGCGTCGCGCGCCGCCCGCGTCAGCGTCAGTTCCGAGTCCGCCCAGCGGCCGCCCGACATCTCCAGCAGCCCGCGGTTCAGATCGTCGCGGGCCCGCGCGCGGCGCCTGGCGAGCCGCGCCGCGCGCTGCGCCTGCGGCCAGCGGATCAGGCGCCGCAGCGCCTCGAGGCTGATCAGCGCCAGTACGATGCACAGCATCAGTGTCGGCACCGACATCTCGACCAGGTAGCCGCGGAAGCTGATGGCGACGTAGCCGTTCTCGGGCAGCAGCGTGTTGGCGAGCACCGCGCCCAGGATCAGCGCCGCGACGAGCAGTATGCTGCGGATCACGACGCCTTCCCGCGCAGCAGCTTCAGCGAGCCGCCGACGTCGGGGAGCTCCGGGCTGACGCGGCTCTTGGCGAGCACTGCGAGCTCGCGGTCGACGTCCTGCGCCGCCGGAGCCTTGGTGTCGAAGTAGCGTCCGAGCCAGTCGCGCGCGGCGGCGATATTCGCGGTGTAGTCAGCCTCGTCGGCGCGCAGCGCCGCCAGGCGCGCGGCGAACAGCAGCGTCTCGAGGTGATGGCGGCGCACGCCCATCTCCTCGATCGACACCAGCCGCACCGTCGCGTCGCTGACGCGGCGGACGCTGACCAGGTCCTGGAATGCGGTCGTCAGCTGCCACCAGGCGCGCGCGAGGCCCGGCTCCGGCGGCAACGTCGCCCCGGGCGGCACGTACTGGTTCTTGATCGTGCCGAGCATCGGCAGGTCGCGCACGGCGGCCTCGGCGGCCGCGAGCCGCGCGCCGATCGCAGCGACGTCGGGTTCCGCCACCGCGCGCAGCGCCGCGAGGTCGCGCGCGAGCTGCGCCCGGATCCGCAGCGCGGCCGGGTCGCCGAGCTCGGCGAGCCGCGTGTCGGCGGCCTCGAACAGCACGATCGCGCCGCGCACGTCGCGCTCGAGCGCGAGGCGATGGACCGCGAGCTCCACGAGGTGCGCCGCCTCGACGCGGGCGACCGCCCGCTGCGGTGCGTCGATGCGCGACTCGATGCGCGCGACGCGGCCGTCGAGCGCCTCAAGGTGCCCCGGCAGCGGCTCGAGGGCCGCGAGCGCGGCGTCGGCACCGGCAAGGCGCGCCTCGAGCTTGGCGAGCGCGGCCCGCAGCTGCTCGTGATCAGCGCTCGCCAGCCGGTTGGCGCTGCGGTCGGCCTCGAGGCTCCGTTGCAGCGCGAGCACGCGCCAGCCGGCGACCAGCGCGATCGCGATGGCAACCAACCCGAACAGGAGGCCGAGCGCGCCCTGCCACAGCGCCCGCTCGAGGCGGCGCTGCTCGCCGCGCCGGCGCTCGGCGTGGCGGCGTTCGGTCGCGTCATCCGCCGGCGGCGGTGTGGGATCTCGGTCGGACATCGGCGTTCGCCGGGGGCGGCGTCAGAGGTCGCTAGTATGCCGCCGCCACTCCAGCAGCGCACCCACGAGGCCCTCGTCGTCGGGTCGCGCGGCGACGATCAGGGGACCGGTGATGCCGATCTGGCGCGCGGTCGCGCCGATGCGCGGTCCGCCGACCAGCACCACGCTCTTCGCGAGCAGCGCGCGGCCGGCCGGGCTCAGTATTTCGTACAGGCACCGCAGCAGCTCGCCGCTCGTCGCAGTCACGACGTCGATCGCGCCCTGAGCCCACTCGGCCTCGACCGCGGCGACGGCGCCGGGGATCGGCCGCGCGCAGCGGCGCTCGTAGACCTCGGCGTAGGCGATCTCGGCGCCGCGTGCGGCGAGCTCGTCGGCGAGCAGCTCGCGGCCGCCGTCGCCGCGCACGATCAGGATCCGCTGCCCCTGCACGTGGCGGAACTCGGGGCTCGCGAGCAGGTGCTCGCTGCTGTAGCCGCCCTGCGGCACGAGCGCGACGCGGTAGCCGGCGTGATTGAGCGCGGCCGCGGTCGCGGGGCCCACGGCGGCGAGCTGCGCGTCGCGCCGCCCCTCGAGCAGCGCCGCGCCGAAGCGCACGGCGTTGGAGCTGACGAACACGATCCAGTGGAAGCGGTCGATGGGCCCGAGTGCCGCGCGCTGGCGGGCGCGGTCGTCGCGCGGGTGCAGCTCGATGGCCGGCAGGCGGTAGATGCGCGCGCCCGCGGCGGCGAGCCGGCGCGCCAGCGGCCCGGCCTGGGGCTCCGGGCGCGTCACCAGCACGCCGAGGCCCTCGAGCGGCGTCACGGCTCAGTCGCCTCGGGCTCGCAGCGTGGCGAGCAGCGCGCCGGCGCCGGCGGCGAGCAGCCGGTCGGCGAGCGCCCGGCCGAGCGCGGCGGCCTCGCCCGGCGGCCCGTCGACGCGGTCGCGGTACACGACGCTGCCATCCGGCGCGCCGACCAGGCCCTCGAGCGCCAGGCCGCCGCGCGCGTGCACGGCGAAGCCCGCGATCGGCGAGGTGCAGCTGCCCTCGAGGCGGGCCGCAAGGGCGCGCTCCGCGGCGAGGCACTCGCGCGTCGGCGCGTCGTTGAGCACGCCGACGAGGCCGAGCACCACCGGCTCGTCGCGGCACTCGATGCCGACGATGCCCTGGCCGACGGCCGGCAGCGACAGCGACGGCGCCAGGTACTCGGTGATCCGCGCGCCGAAGCCGAGCCGCGTCAGCCCGGCCGCGGCGAGGATGATCGCGTCGAACTCGCCGGCGTCGAGCTTGCGCAGCCGCGTGTCGACGTTGCCCCTGAGCGGCACGATCACGAGGTCCGGGCGCAGCGCGCGCAGGATCGACTGGCGGCGCTGGCTCGAGGTGCCGACGCGCGCGCCGGCGGGCAGCGCCGCAAAGCTCGGATGGCGGATCGACAGGAAGGCGTCGCGCGGGTCGGCGCGCGGCAGCACGGCTCCGATCACGAAGCCCGCGGGCAGCGCCGCCGGCACGTCCTTCATCGAGTGCACCGCGAGATCGGCGCGGCCCTCGGCCATCGCGACCTCGAGCTCCTTGATGAACAGGCCCTTGCCGCCGACCTCGGCCAGCGGGCGGTCCTGGATCCGGTCGCCGGTGGTGACGATCGGCACGAGCGAGACGGTGAGTCCCGGGTGGCGCTCGCGCAGCAGGGCGGCCACGTGCTCCGTCTGCCACAGGGCGAGCGCGCTGCGACGCGTCGCGATTCTGAGGTGTTGCATGCCGGCATTGTGCCATGCGGCCGTCCCGGCCCGGGCCGCCTATCGGGCTGACGGTGATCGGACTACGATCTCGACGCCGCCGGCCACCCGCCGGCCTCCGGGGGGAACCGCGATGCTGCGCAGCCTGTTTCTGCTGATTCTGCTCGCCGCGGCACCGCTCGCGGCCGCCGACCCGGACGCGTCCGACGACGAGAGCATCGAGCACTCGGTCGGCGGCGACCGGTTCGCGGCGGGGCGCGCGGTCAGCCTGGGCGGCACCGTCGGCGGCGACGCCTTTGCCGCCGGCGGCCAGGTCACGGTCGACGGCCCGGTCGCGGGCGACGCTTACCTCGCCGGCGCCCACGTCGAGATGCGCGGCACGGTCGACCATGGCCTGTACGCCGCCGGTGCGCTGGTCGTCGTCAGCGGCCGCGTCAAGCACGACGCCCGGCTGGTCGGCGGTACGGTCGAAGTGACCCCGGCGGGGCGCTTCGGCGGCGCGCTGCGAATGGCCGGCCGGACGCTGTCGATGGCGGGGATCACCGACGGCAACCTGCAGATGACCGGCCGCGACGTAACCGTCAGCGGCGGCGTTGGCGGCGACGCCGAGATCGTTGCATCGCATATCGAGATCGGGCCGTCGGCCCGCATCGCCGGCAAGCTGCGCTACCGCAGCGACCACGCGCCCGAGGTCGCCGCCGACGCCCAGATCGGCGGCGGCCTCGAACGGCTGCCGGGGTCGTCCCGCGGCTGGTCGTGGCGCGACGGCACGCACCACGCCGCGGACGGGATCGACCGGGGGACCTGGCTCGGTGGCAGCTTCGTGTTCGGCGTGCTGCTGCTGCTGCTCGCGCCCGGCTTTCTTGGCGGGACCAGTCGCGTCGCCACGACCGAGTGGCCGCTGTGCCTCGGCGTCGGCATTGCCATGCTGGTTGCGGTGCCGTTCGTCGCGGTGCTGCTGCTGATCACGCTGATCGGCATCCCGGTCGCGCTGCTGGCGATCGCGCTCTACGCGCTGCTATTGCTGCTCGGCCACGTCGTCGCCGTGGTCGCGGTCGGCGACTTCGCGCTCGGCCGATGGGCGCCGGCGCGCGCGAAGAACCTGGGCTGGCGCGTGCTCGGCCTGCTCGGCGCGCTCGTCGTGCTCGGCGTCGCGCGCCACCTGCCGCTGGTCGGTGGCCTGGTCACGCTGCTGGTGCTGCTGACCGGCGTCGGCGCGCTCAGCCTGTACGTCGTGCGGCCGAAGGCGACCGCCGCCGCGGCCTAGCGCCCGCGGCGCGGCGCTAGCGGCAGTCGCTCAGCGCTTGGCCGCGCCGCGCGCGAACAGCGCGTCCTTGAGGCGGAAGATCGTCGAGATGTCCTCGTCGCCGTGGCCCGACTCGACGAGCTCGCGGTACTGGACGCGCGTCGTCTCGACGACCGGCAGCTCGACGCCGCGCGCTGCGGCCATGTCGTGGCAGATGCCGAGGTCCTTGTCGTGCAGCCGCACGCGGAAGCCCGCCGGGAAGCTGCCGCGCGCCATGAACGGCGCCCGGTTGACGAAATACCACGACGAGCCCGCGCCCTTGCTGAGCGTCTCGATGACCTTGTCGAGCGGCAGCCCCTCGGCCTTCGCGAACGCCATCGCCTCGGCCACGGCCTGGATGACGCCGGCGCACATGATCTGATTGGTGGCCTTGGTCGCCTGACCGAAGCCGTTCGGGCCGATGTGCGTGACCGTGCGGCCCATCGCGGCGAGCACCGGGCGCGCGCGCTCGAACGCCGCGGCGCTGCCGCCGCACATGATCGCAAGCGTGCCGTCGCGCGCGCCCTCGACGCCGCCGCTGACCGGGCAGTCGAGAAACGCGGCGCCGCGCGGCGCGAGTCGCGCGGCCGCCTCGCGTGCGGTCGAGGCGGCCACCGTCGAGCAGTCGATGACCACGAGGCCGGCGTGCGCGCCGGGGAGCATGGCGTCGACGAGGCCGAGCACGTCGGCGTCGGCCGAGACGCACAGCACGAGCGCGTCGACCGCGGCGGCGAGCGCCGCCGGATCGGTCGCGACCGCGCAGCCGGTCTCGGCCGCGAGCGCCGTGGCACGGTCGCGGCTGCGGTTCCAGACGCCGGCCAGCAGGCCTGCCTTATGGAGGTTGCGCGCCATGGACAGCCCCATGGCACCGAGTCCGATGAATCCAGTTTTCACGCGACCTCCGCTCGAGCGCGCCCGGCGGACGCGGTGCGCCTAGTGAATCGCGAAACGGCCGCGGGGGGAAGCGGCCACGGAGGGGCGGGCCCGCCCGGTCAGCCGCCGCAGAGCTCGTCGACGTCGTGCTTGGCGTTCAGGCGCTCGGTCTCGAGCTCCTGGTCCGTCAGGTAGATGCGCTCCCCGTTGGCGCCGGTCTTGTACAGCCGGCGCGAGCGCACGTAGTTCTGGTACTTCTCCTGGGCCTGCTTGCACTGGTCGGCGCGCACGCTCGACACGTCGTTGTCGACGGTCTGCTTCAGGCGCGCCGCGGCCTCCGGCGAGGCCGCGGGCCCGGTGGTGGCCGACTTCATCACGGTCGCCGCCGCCGGCATCTGCGCCGGGCGCGGCGCCTCGGACGCGCGGGCGGTCGTGTGCTGGGCGCTGGTGTCGACCGACAGCAGCTTGCCCTCCGGCGGCGGGGGGAGGTCGCTGTAGTGGATGCGGCCTTGCGGGTCGACCCACTTGTAGACGGCGGCGGCCGCCGGCAGCGCCAGCGAGCCAAACACCACGAGCGCCGTGAGCGCGAGCGCGCGCCGCGCCATCGGCCGGCGTCGGACCTGGCCTCGTGTCGGGGTGCTGATCGTGTTCATCGCGGGATCCTCGCTGCCGGCCGCGGTCGGTCCTAGGCCTCCGGCAGTGTCGCCTGTCGGCGGCCGAAAGACCCTAGAACTCCGTCACAGAGGGCCGCCGGGGCGCCATCCTCGCACAGCGGCCCGGGGGGTGTGAACGGCGCGAGCGGGCCGACCGGCGCCCCGGTCGGCCCCCCTCACTGCAGATGGCCCGGCCAAAACCGGCCGGTCGCGGCGCGAGCGCGCCGCCGGGCGCGCTGCCGCTCGCCCTAGCCGAGGGCCATCGGCCCCCCGCGCAGCGGCAGGACCTGGCGCGCCAGCGCCGCCTCGGTCAGGTGCCCCAGGTCGCGCGGCATCGTTGCCACCAGCCGGTGCTGGGCGGCGCGCGGCAGCTTGCGGTCGACGAGCCCAAGCATGCGGCCGCCGGCGACCAGCACCACGTCCTCGTTCTTGAGCGCCGCGCAGCGGCCGCCGATCCGTTTGGCGACGCTGCCGGCGAAGCGCTCGGCGGCGAGACGCTTGGCGCTGCGGCGCGCGTCGAAGGCCTGGGGGTGGCCGTCGGCGCGGCTATAGACCCGTCCCTGGCGGCTCGAGACCAGATCGTGCTCGTGAGCGCGGGCGGCGGGATTGTGCAGGACCTCAAGCAGTCGCAGGCGGCGCGAGTCGCCGGGCAAGCGGTAGAAACGAGCCGTCGAGGAATCGGCGACCACAACCAGCATCGGACGCATGACAGCCTCCTTGACCGGCACTGCAGTCTGTCTGTTCAGCCCGAGCCTAGCCTCCCGGCGGGCGGCTGCCAGACGGGGCTTCCATAGCGAGCTCTCGGTAATTCCCGCCACGAGCGGCGGCGCGCAGGCTACTTTTGCGCTATGGACACCGACGAGGCGGCGATGCGGCCGCGGCCCCCGGGCGATGCGCTGATCGCCGTGGACGTGCAGCGTGATTTCCTGCCGGGTGGCCGCCTGGCGGTGCCGGGCGGCGACGCCGTGATCGCGCCGCTGAACGCCTGGCTCGAGGCCTTCGCCGCTGCCGGCTGCGTGACGGTGGCGAGCCGCGACTGGCACCCGCCGGACCACTGCTCGTTCGCGAGTCGCGGCGGGCCGTGGCCGGAGCACTGCGTCGCCGGCACGGCAGGCGCGGCGTTCGCCGCGGGGCTGCGGCTGCCGGGGACCTGCATCGTCGTCGACAAGGGCGCGCGGGCCGACACGGAGGCGTACTCGGCCTTTGCCGACGCGACGCTCGCCCCGCGGCTCGCGGCCGCCGGCGTCCGCCGGCTGTGGGTCGGGGGTCTCGCCACCGACTACTGCGTCGCGGCCACGGTGCGCGATGCGCTCGGCCATGGTTTTGAGGTCGTGGTGCTGACCGACGCGGTGCGCGGGGTCGAGGTCGCGCCGGGCGACAGCGCCCGCGCGCTGGCGGCGATGCGCGCCGGCGGTGCTAGGCTGCTCGGCGGCGGCCCAGCGGAGCAGACGCCTTGACCGAATCGGCGCTCGTCACGGACCTCTATCAGCTCACGATGCTCGCGGCGTACCGGCGCCTCGGCTTCGACGGCGAGGCGGTGTTCGAGCTCTATGCGCGGCGCCTGCCCGACGAGCGCGGCTTCCTGTTGGTCGCGGGCCTCGAGCAGGCGCTCGACTACCTCGAGACGCTCGTTGTGACCGCCGACGAACTCGCCTGGCTCGGCGGCCTAGGCCGTTTCGAGCCGGAGTTCCTCGACTGGCTCGGCCAGCTGCGCTTCACGGGCGAGGTCTGGGCCGCGCCCGAGGGCACGGCGCTGTTCGCCGACGAGCCGTGGCTGCGGATCGTCGCGCCGCTTCCCGAGGCGCAGTTCGTCGAGAGCCGGCTGATCAACCTGCTGCACCTCGAGACGCTGATCGCGAGCAAGGCCGCGCGCTGCGTGCTCGCCGCCGGCGGCCGGGCGCTGATCGACTTCGGCATGCGCCGCGCGCACGGCGCGGAGGCAGCGTGCCTCGCGGCGCGCGCCGCGGCGATCGCCGGCTTCGCGGGCACGGCGACGGTCGAGGCCGGGCGGCGCTTCGGCCTGCCACTGTTCGGCACGATGGCGCACTCGTTCGTGCAGGCGCACGACTCCGAGCGCGAGGCGTTCGCGGGCTACGCGCGCTGCCATCCGGACCACACAACGCTGCTGATCGACACCTACGACACGCTCGCCGCCACGCGCGAGGTCGTCGCACTGGTGCGCGGCGGGGCGCGCGTCGGCGCGGTGCGGATTGACAGCGGCGACCTGCTCGAGGGCTCGCGGGCGGTGCGCGCGATTCTCGACGGCGGCGGTTGCGGCGCGGTGCAGATCCTCGCCAGCGGCAACCTCGACGAGCTCGAGATCGCGCGGCTGTGCGCCGCGGGCGCGCCGATCGACGCGTTCGGCGTCGGCACGCGGCTCGACACCTCGGCAGACGCGCCGTACCTGGACTGCGCCTACAAGCTCGAGGAGTACGCCGGCCGGCCGCGCCGCAAGCGTTCGTGGGGCAAGGCGACTTGGCCGGGACGCAAGCAGGTGTACCGCCGTCATGGCGCCGACGGCCTGATCGTGGCCGACGTCGTCGCGCTCGAGGACGAGCGGCCGCCGGGCGAGCCGCTGCTTGAGTGCGTGATGCGCGGCGGGCGCCGGCTGCGACCGTCCGAGCCGATCGCGGCACTCGCCGCGCGCACCGCTCGCTCGCTCGCCGCACTGCCGGCGATGTGCCGCGCGCTGGCAGCGCCGGTGCCACTGCTACCGGTGATCTCGAGCGGGGTGCGCGCGCTGGCCGACGCGGTGGACCGGGCCACCGGCGACTGAACGCGCCGCCGGCGCGGGTCAGTGGGCCTGATCGTGGCCGGTGGTGGCGGTGGCGGCGGTCGGCGGCCGGCCCGGCCAGCCGGCCCGCGCCAGCTGCTGCAGCAGCTGCGGCAGCGTGCGCGCGCCCATCTTCTCCATGATCCGCCGGCGATGCGCCTCGACGGTGCGCTTGGTGATGCCGAGCGCGGTCGAGACGCGATCGTAGTGCACGCCCTCCACGAGCTGCTGCAGTACCTGCTGCTCGCGCGGCGTCAGTCGCGCCAGCTGGTTCAGCACCGCGCGCCGCGCGCGCCCCTGCACCGCGTCGGCGGCGGACTTGCGCAGCGCGCGGTTGACGACATCGAGCAGCTGCTGCTCGCGCACGGGCTTGAGCAGGAAGTCACAGGCGCCGCGCTGCATCGCGGCCACCGCCGACGGCACGTCACCGTGGGCGCTGACGAACACCACTGCGAGCGGCGAGGCCGCCGCGCGCAGCCGGTCGTGCAGTTCCGGGCCGCTGATGCCGGTCAGGTGAAAGTCCAGCACGACGCAGCCGGCCGCCTCGAGGTTGGCGGTGGCGAGGAAGTTCGCCGCTTCGGCGAAGTCCTCGATGTGGTAGCCGAGCGGCTGCAGCAGCCGGCGATACGAATTGCGCATGGTCTCGTCGGCGTCGACGAGGTAGACGTGCGGCCGGTCGGGATCGGCGTTCATCACCGCATTCCGGCGGACAGCAGTCGTCGCCCGTGGCCCGCGATCGCCCCGCTCCAGCCGCAAGGTCTTGCCCCAACCACGCGCATGCCGACTCCTGACAATCCCCCGACAGCTGAGGCTGAGCGTCTGTGGCGCCCGCGTCATCCGCAGAATTGCGGAGACGTGCGTCGTGCCGAACGCAATGAGAATCGTCCGCGATGCGGCCCGCCGCGCGTGTGCCTGCGGCGCGCGCGTCGCGGAGCGTCCGGTTGCGCGTCGCGGTTCGCGGCGCCAAAAAAAGGGCGGGCCTGCGCCCGCCCCGAGGGGGTCCGATGAATCCGGATCAGCTGTAGGCGCGCTCGCCGTGCGAGGTCGTGTCGAGGCCCTCGCGCTCCTCCTCCTCCGGCACCCGCAGTCCGACGGTCAGGTCGGCGATCTTGAACGCGATCAGCGCCGACACCGCGGTCCACAGCACGGTGAAGCCGACCGCCTTCGCCTGAATCAGCACTTGCGTGAGAATCGGGTTCGAGACCACCTTGCCGGTGACCCAGTCGGTGACGAAGCCCGGGCCGCCGAGCGACTGCGAGTTGAACACGCCCGTCAGCAGCGCGCCGCTGATGCCGCCGACCGCGTGCACACCGAACACGTCGAGTGCGTCGTCGGCCTTGATCAGTTTCTTGAGGCCGGTGACGCCCCACAGACAGACGAGGCCCGCGGCGATGCCGATCACGAACGCGCCCGGGATGCCGACGTTGCCGGCGGCCGGCGTGATCGCGACGAGGCCGGCGACCGCGCCGGAGGCGGCGCCGAGCAGCGACGGCTTGCCCTTGAGCGCCCACTCGCCGAACAGCCACGACAGCACTGCGCAGGCGGTCGCGAGATAGGTGTTCATGAAGGCGAGCGCCGCCGAGCCGTTCGCCTCGTAGGCGGAGCCGGCGTTGAAGCCGAACCAGCCGAACCACAGCAGCGACGCGCCGATCATCGTCATCGTCAGGCTGTGCGGCGCCATCGACTCGCGGCCGAGGCCGACGCGCTTGCCGAGCAGCAGCGCACCGACGAGGCCGGCGATGCCGGCGTTGATGTGCACCACCGTGCCGCCGGCGAAGTCGAGCGCGCCCCACTGCCACAGCAGTCCGCCCTTGGCGGAGACGGCGTCGGCGAGCTTCGGGTCGGTGTAGGCGTCGGGGCCGGGCCAGAACCAGACCATGTGCGCGATCGGCAGGTAGCTGATCGTGAACCAGACGACCGCGAACACCAGCACCGCCGAGAAGCGCACGCGCTCGACGATCGAGCCGAGCACCAGACAAACCGTGATCGCGGCGAAGGTCGACTGGAACGCGACGTAGACGAGCTCGTAGAGCGGCGTGTTCTTGCTGAAGGTCGCCGCCATCGAGAAATTGCCGCTCGCCGCGTCGAAGGTGCCCTTGAGGAACAGGCGGTCGAAGCCGCCGATGAACGCATTGCCCTCGGTGAACGCCAGCGAATAGCCGTACACCGCCCACAGCACCGTGATCAGCGAGAACACCACGAACACCTGGATCAGCACCGACAGCATGTTCTTCTCGCGCACGAGCCCGCCGTAGAACAGCGCCAGCGCCGGCACTGACATCAGCAGCACGAGCGCGGTCGAGGTCATCATCCAGGCGCTGTCGCCCTTGTTCGGGGTCGCCGCCGCCGCCGTGGCCGCGGCGGGTGCCGCAGCGCCGGGGGCCGCGGCGTCGGCCGGCGTGCCGGCGTCCGCAGTCGCCGGCGCCGCGGCCACGCTCGGCGCCGCGGTGGGCGTATCGGCGTGTGCGCGGCCGGTGGCGAGCAGCGCGCAGGCGGCGAGCACGAGCGCGCCGAGCGCGGCGCGCGCCAGGTCGCGCCCGCGGCCGGTGGTCGTTGCCCGCGCGCGGCGTGGAGAATGGACTCTTGCAAGTTGCACGGCGTTTCCCCTGTCAGTGTCTGGCGAAGTCACATCGGTCGGCGCGATGGGCGGTGCTCAGATGGCATCCGGCCCGATCTCGCCGGTACGGATCCGCACCGTCTGTTCGAGCGGCATCACGAAGATCTTGCCGTCGCCGATCTTGCCGGTGCGGGCGATGTTGGTGATCGCCTCGACGACCTGGTCGCAGATCGAGTCGTCGACGGCGAGCTCAACCTTCGACTTCGGCACGAAGTCGACGCGATACTCCGCGCCGCGGTAGAGCTCGGTGTGGCCGCGCTGGCGGCCGAAGCCCTGCACCTCGGTGACGGTGACGCCCTGCACGCCGATGTCCGCAACCGCCTGGCGGACCTCGTCGAGCTTGTAGGGCTTGATGATTGCGACGATCCACTTCATGACGGTTGCGCGGTCGCCCTCGGGTGCAGGAAGGATCGCCGGCGACGTCGGTCACCGGCGCTCGGCGTGTCCGAAAATGCAGCTTCCATGCCATGCGGCGCGCCATGCGGAATCAGGCGCTTACGCGCGTGCCGGGCTGGCGGCCTCAGGCGGTTGCACCGTTTTGGCGCACGCCGCTGGCGTTGTGCTTGAATGGAGGGCGCCGCGCTTGAGGTCGGGCGAGCCGCCCCCCATTACGAAGGCACGCCCGCTGTGCGCGGCGAGGAGAACGCCGATGAGCACGAACTTTGATCCCCGCTTCCTCGAGGACCTCGCCAAGCGCCTGTCGGAGGCGATGCCGCCGCAGCTGGCGGCGCTGCGGAACGATGTCGAGGCCAACTTCAAGAGCGTGCTGCAGGCCGGGCTCGCGCGACTCGACCTGGTGACGCGCCAGGAGTTCGACGTCCAGGCGGGTGTGCTGGCCCGCAGCCGGGAGAAGCTGGCCGCGCTCGAGGCGCGCCTCGCGGCGCTCGAGGCCGAGCTCAGCCGCCTCGAGCGCGACGCGGCCGAGCGGGTCGAGCCGCCCGTGGTCTGACGCCGGTCCGCGACCCGGGCCACAACGCAAACGCCCGAAGCGGGGCCGGGCGTTTGCCGTCGTGCGCCGCCGGCGGCGCGCCTAGTGGGTCTTCTTGACGATCTAGTCGACGGTTTCCCCGACGAGCTCGTCGGGCCGGTCGCCGCGACCGCCCGTCGGCAGCATCACGCCGTTCTTGCCGGTGAAGCCCTTGAGTGCATGCGCGTACAGGGCCGGCTTGCCCTGGCCGATGCGCGGCCCCCAGGCGGCGTGATCGCCGACCCGCGGCGCACCGCCGATGCCGCTGCCATGGCAGGCGCTGCAGACGGTCTGGAACGTGTCCTCGCCGGTCTAGGGCACCGGCAGCGCCGCGGGTGCAGCGGCGCCTCGGGCCTTGATCGCGAGTGCGGCGTTGTCCTGGCCGGCAACGGCGACGTGGCCGATCGGCGCCGTGTTCTCGGCGACTCTGGCCGCGACGGCGCTGTCCGCCGCGGTGCGCGCCGCCTCGAACGGCATGCCGATGCTGCGGGCGATGCCGAACAGCACGACGGCGATCGTCACCAGCACGCCGATCACGGCGCTGAACATGTTGAAAAACTGACGGTCCTGCTGGCTCACGCGTGCTTTCCCCGGGAATTCTCGACCGTAGCGTATAGCCGCTGGCGGCCGGCGCCAGAAAGCCGCCGTTGGACGCTTGGGCGCGGCCGCGGGTAGAATCGCGACCCCTCAGCGCGCCCGTAGCTCAGCTGGATAGAGTGACGGTCTCCGAAGCCGTAGGTCGTGGGTTCGAATCCCGCCGGGCGCGCCATTCCCCCTCGATCCACCACCGGCGCCGCCCGGCCGTGGCCGTGGCCGTGGCGTGGGACGGGTCGCCCTACCGTTTGTGCTCCGAGGTCGCCAGGTCGTCGATCAGCGTGATGAGCTGCGCCTCGCCGCCAGCCGTGCCGACGTCGGCGGTGTACTTGCCGTTGACCACCATCAGCGGCACGCCCGTGACCTTGTAGCGCCGGGTCAGCTGCTCGGCCTTCTGCAGCCACTGTTCGACCGAGAACGAGCGGTAGGTCTTGTCGAAGTCCGCCTCCGAGATCCCCTTGGCCTTGAGGAACGCCTTCTGCAGGCGCTCGGTCTCCACGGGATCCTGGGCGGCGAGGAAGTTGTTGTTGACGTGGATCTCGCGGAACACGTCCGGGTGCAGCTGGTCGAGCTTGCCGAGCGCCAGCAGCGTGTAAAACAGCCGCGCGTGCGCCCGCGTCGTGTCGTTCCACATCACCGGCACGCGCGAGAACTCGACGTAGGCCGCCTTGTTCCGCTTGCGCCAGTCCTCGAGCGTCGGGTCGAGGTGGAAGCAGTGGCCGCAGCCGTACCAGAACACCTCGACGACCTCGACCTTGTTGGCGGCGACGCCGGTCGGCTGCGCCGGGACGAGCGTCGTGTAGTGCTGCCCCTCGATCCACTTGCTCGGCACCGGCGTTGCCGTGGCCGGCGTGTTCGCGGCGACCGCGGCGGCGATCGGCGACAGCCCGCTCGGCACCTCGGCGGCGCCCTCGCTTTCCTCGGTCATGCCGGCGGCACGATCGCCGGCCGCGGCGGGCGCCGCCTCGCGGCCGACCGCGACGGCGGCGACGTCGGCCGACTTGGCGGCCGCGGGCGTCTGGGCGCCCGAGCCGGCGTGGCGGCCGCAGCCGGCGACCACGGCGGCGGCGACGAGCAGGGCGGCGAGGCCGTAGGACAGCGTCTTCATGCAGTCTCCTTCAGTTCCGGCACGGGGTGCAGTCCGCTTGGAGCGCCCGCGGCGGTCCGAAGTTCGGGCCGCCGGCGCCCGCCGAGCGGATTTGGCTACCGCAGACCCTGCAGGTAGGCGGTCAGCGCCTTGATGTCGTCCTCGCTGAGGCGCTTGGCAACGTCGGTCATCATCTCGGCGCCGGCCGGCAGCTTCGCGCCCGCGGCATAGCGCGTCTTTGCGGCGTAGTTCTTGAGCTGGGTCGTGACGTAGGTCGGCTGCTGCGAGCGGATCTGCGGCCAGCGCGCCGGGCCGTTGCCGCGTCCGTTCGGACCGTGGCAGGCGAGGCAGGCCGGGATGCCGCGGACCGCGTCGCCGCCGCGGTACAGCTTCTGGCCGGCCTCCCGCAGCTGTGGGTCGGCCTCGAGGCCGACCAGCGTCTGCTTCTCGAAGTGCGCGGCGAGGTCCGCCATGTCCTGCGCGCTCAGCATCGCCGCCATCGGGCTCATGACCGGGGCGACGCGCGCGCCGCTCTTGAGCAGCGTCAGCTGCTCGATGATGTACTCGTGATGCTGCCCGGCCAAATTCGGCCACTCGGGGTTCGGGCTGTTGCCCGTCGCGCCGTGGCACGCGCCGCAGATCGCCGACTTGGCGGCGCCCGCCTCGGCGTTGCCGGCGAGCGGCGCGTCGGCGCGGGCGAGCGTGGCCGCGCCCAGCGCCAGGACTTGTACGAGTAAGGCAACCGCGGCCGCACGACTCTTCATAACTTCTGCGACTCCCATGGGCGTTCGCACGGCCCTGTTAGACTCGCGGGCCTCAGCGAATCCGGGATTCTACACGATGTCGGCTTTTCCCCACGCCCGCTACCTCAAGGGCGCACACGAGCCGTCACAGTTCGTCGCCGACACCGGCCGCGAGGTAGCGTTCGCCGGCCGCTCCAACAGTGGCAAGTCGAGCGCGATCAACGCCATCACCCAGCGCCACGGCCTCGCCAAGACCTCCAAGACACCCGGCCTCACGCAGCTGATCAATTTCTTCGAGCTGGAGGACGGCCTGCGGCTCGTCGACCTGCCGGGCTACGGCTACGCCAAGGTGCCGCGCCCGGTGCGCGAGCACTGGCGCGGGCTGCTGGATACGTACTTTCGCGAACGCAACTCGCTCGCGGCTCTGTTCCTGATCATGGATGCCCGCCGGCCGCTGAGCGAGACGGACTGGCAGATGCTGACCTTCGCCCGCGCCTGCGGCCGGGCCGTGCACCTGCTGCTGACCAAGGCGGACAAGCTGTCGCGCAACGAGGCGGTGAGCACGCTGGCGCGCGTGCGGCGCGAGGTCGGCGACCAGGCGACCGCGCAGCTCTTTTCGGCGACCAAGAAGACCGGGGTCGAAGAGGCGCGCCGGGCGCTGCGCCGCTACGTCGCAGCAAAAGAACCCGGCGACGGCGAACCGTCGCCGGGCCAGACTAACCCGGCATGGGGATGAACCGGGTAGGGGCCCGCTCAGGGAGGGTAGCGGGGAACGCCTTGCAGCGTTCGTAGGTTGAGACCGGGCCACCGGCCGAAAAGTTTCCTCTTCGGCGGTCAAGAACGGTCAAATTTCGGGGCTCAGTGCGCCTCGTCCCAGTTGGCGCCGACACCGATGCCGACCTCGAGCGGCACCCGCAGCGCTGCCGCACCGCACATGAGTTCGGTCACCCGGCCGCGGACCGGCTCGACTGCCGCGGCGTCGACCTCGAGCACCAGCTCGTCGTGCACCTGCATCACCAGCGTCGCCGGCGCCGCCTCGCGCTCGAGCCACGCGTCGACGGCGAGCATCGCGCGCTTGATGATGTCGGCGGCCGTGCCCTGCATCGGCGCGTTGATCGCGGCGCGCTCGGCGTACTGCTGCTGCTGGCGATTGCGCGAGCGGATCTCGGGCAGGTAGAGCCGCCGCCCCTCGACCGTCTCGACGTAGCCCTGCTCGCGCGCGCGGCGGCGCGTCTCGTCCATGTAGCGGCGCACGCCGGGGTAGCGCTCGAAGTAGCGCTCGATGTACTGCGCCGCTGCGGTGCGGTCGACGTCGAGCCGGGCGGCGAGCCCGAACGCCGACATGCCGTACATCAGCCCGAAGTTGATCGCCTTGGCCGCGCGGCGCTGGTCGGCGCCGACCGCGTCGGGCGCGACGCCGAACATCTCGGCGGCGGTTGCCTCGTGCACGTCGCGGCCCTCGGCGAAAGCCTTCAGGAGCCCTTCGTCGCCGGACAGGTGCGCCATGATCCTGAGCTCGATCTGCGAGTAGTCGGCGGCCAGCAGCACGCGCCCCGGCGCCGCGACGAAGGCCTGGCGAATGCGCCGGCCCTCCGGCGTGCGGATCGGGATGTTCTGCAGGTTGGGGTCCGACGAGGACAGCCGCCCGGTCGCCGCGACCGCCTGGTGGTACGAGGTGTGGATGCGGCCGGTGAGCGGGTTGACCTGCGCGGCGAGCGTGTCGGTGTAGGTGCTCTTGAGCTTGGCGATGCCGCGGAAGTCGAGGATCAGCCGCGGCAGCTCGTGGTGCGCGGCGAGTTCCTCGAGCACGTCCTCGGCGGTAGATGGCTGGCCGGTCGGCGTGCGGCGGACCACCGGGATCTGCAACCGCTCGAACAGGATCTGCTGCAACTGCTTGGGCGACTCGAGGTTGAACGGCCCGCCGGCGGCCTCGTGCGCGGCGCGCTCGAGCTCGCCGAGGCGGCGCGTGAACTCGACGCTCAGCGAGCGCAGAAAGGCGGGGTCGACGCGCACCCCGCGGCGCTCCATGCGCTGCAGCACCGGCTGCAGCGGCTGCTCGAGCGTGTCGTAGAGCCGCGCGAGGCGCGGCTCGGCCTCGAGCTTCGGCCTGAGCACGCGGTGCAGGCGCATCGTGACGTCCGCGTCCTCGGCGGCGTACGGGCCTGCCGTCTCGAGCGGCACCTCGTTGAACTTCAGCTGCTTGGCGCCCTTGCCGGCGACGTCCTCGAAATGGATCGTACGGATGCCGAGGTAGCGCTCGGCGACCGAGTCCATGTCGTGGCGCGTGGCGACGCTATTGAGCACGTACGACTCGAGCATCGAGTCGAACTTGAGGCCGGCGAGCCGGATGCCATGGTTGGCGAGGATGTGGGCGTCGAACTTGGCGTGGTGGCCGAGCTTGGCGCGCGTCGGGTCCTCGAGCAGCGGCTTGAGGCGCTCGAGCGCCGCGGCGCGCGGCAGCTGCTCGGGCGCGCCGGGGTAGTCGTGCGCGAGCGGCAGGTAGGCGGCCTCGCCCGGCTCGACGCAGAACGACACGCCGACGATCTCGGCGCTCATGTAGTCGAGGCCCGTGGTCTCGGTGTCGAAGGCAAACAGCTCCGCCGCGGCGAGCCGGGCGAGCCACGCGTCGAAGGCCGCCTCAGTCAGCACCGTCTCGTAGTGGCGCGGCGCGGCGATGACCGCCGCCGCGGCCGGGTCGGCAGCGACGGGCGGCGTGGTGGCGAGCACGGGGCCCGCGACCGGCGCCGCCGTGGCCGTCGTGCCCGCGGGCGCCGCGCCGTCGTCGAGCGCCTCGAGCAGCCGCTTGAACTCGAGCTGCCGGTACAGCTCGCGCAGGCGCGCGGTGTCGGCCGGCCGACGCTCGAGCCCCTCCAGCGTGACCGGCAGCTCGAGGTCGCAACGGATCGTCGCCAGCTGGCGCGACAGCTCCAGCTGCACGAGGTTGTCGCGCAGGCTCTCGCCGACCTTGCCCTCGATCTCGCCGGCGTGCGCGATCAGCGCGTCGATCGAGCCGTACTGCTGCAGCCACTTGGCCGCGGTCTTCGGGCCCACCTTCGGCACGCCGGGGATGTTGTCGGAGGTGTCGCCCACGAGCGCGAGGTAGTCGATGATCTGGCTGGCCTCGACGTCGAACTTGGCCTTGACGCCGGCCCGGTCGAGACGCGTGTCGTACATCGTGTTGATCAGCGTGACCTGGTCGTCGACCAGCTGCGCCATGTCCTTGTCGCCGGTCGAGATGACGACCTGCATGCCGGCGGTGGTGCCGCGCCGTGTGAGCGTGCCGATCACGTCGTCCGCCTCGACGCCCTCGACGCGCAACAGCGGCAATCCGAGCGCCTCGACGGTGGCCAGCAGCGGCGCGATCTGCGCGCGCAGGTCGTCCGGCATCGGTGGGCGGTGCGCCTTGTAGGCCTCAAAGAGGTCGTCGCGGAAGGTGCGGCCCGGCGCGTCGAACACCACCGCGATGTGCGTCGGTCCGGTCTCGCGCAGGAACTTCTGCAGCATGTTGACGACGCCGAACACCGCGCCGGTGGGCTCGCCCTTCGAGTTCGCGAACTGCGGCAGCGCGTGGAAGGCGCGGTACAGGTACGAGGAGCCGTCGATCAGGTAGAGGCGCGGGGCGTCGGCCATGTCAGCGCCGCGGCGGCGACTGCGGCTGCTCGTCCTTCTTAGGCGTCGGTGTCGGCGCCGTCGCCGGCGTCGCGGCGGTCGCCGCCGACTCCGGCGGCGTCGTGGCCGCGCCGCCCGCCGTCGCGTCCGGCGGGCGGATCACGACCGGCGTCGCGACCGACTTCTGCGGCAGCACGAGCGGCCCCTTCTGGCCGCAGGCGGCGCACAGGGCGAGGGCGGCAAGGCTTGCGAGCAGGAGCGTCCGCATGGGGCCACCTCGGGTCGGGCGCGAAGTATAGCCGCCGGCCGGCGCCCGGGTCAGGGGGCGGCGACGACCGCGAGCGTGAGGCGCGAGACGCAGACGAGGCGCGCCGCCGGATCGCGGATCTCGACCTGCCACACGTGGCTGCGACCGCCGAGGTGCAGCGGCCGCGCAGTTGCGGTCACGCGCCCTGCCGTCACGCCGCGGACGTGGTTGCCGTTGATCTCCTGGCCGAGGCAGCGGAAGCGCGCGCGGTCGACGCACAGGTTCGCGGCGCAGCTACCGACCGTCTCGGCGAGCGCCAGGGACGCGCCGCCGTGCAGCAGGCCCATCGGCTGGTGGGTGCGGGCATCGACCGGCATGGTCGCGGCGAGCCAGTCGTCGCCGGCCGCCGTGAACTCGATGCCGAGGTGCGCCGCGAGCCCGACCTCGAGCCTGCCGCGCAGCTGCTCGATCGTGAACGGCGCAAACCAGATGCTCATGCCCGCGAACGCTACAAGGTCCGGCCGCCGCCGTCCACGAGGGGCGCGGCGCCGGCCGCGCGCTTCGGTGTACGCTTCGGATACGCGCGCGGCGCGGCGACTTTGGGGTAGCGATGGGCCTGCCGACCGACATCACGCTCGATGACAAGTACGACCGCGAGCGTGGCCGCGTCCTGCTAAGTGGCACGCAGGCGCTGGTGCGCCTGCCGCTGATGCAGCGCGCGCGCGACGAGGCCGCCGGCCTCAACACGGCCGGCTACGTCAGCGGCTACCGCGGCTCGCCGCTCGGCGGCTACGACCAGCAGCTCGCCGCTGCCGGCGCGCGGCTCGCGGCTCGCCACATCCGCTTCGCCCCGGGCGTCAACGAAGATCTCGCCGCGACCGCGATCTGGGGCACGCAGCAGGCGGGCCTGCTGCCCGGCGCGAAGTACGACGGGGTGTTCGCGATCTGGTACGGCAAGGGGCCGGGCGTCGACCGCTCGGGTGACCCGATCAAGCACGCCAACCGCATGGGCACGGCGCCGTACGGTGGCGTGCTGGTGGTGTTCGGCGACGATCACCCGGGCAAGAGCTCGACGATCTCGCACCAGAGCGAGCAGGCGCTGGCCGCGAACGGCGTGCCGGTCCTGTATCCGGCCACGGTCCAGGAGTTCCTCGACTTCGGTCTGCACGGCTTCGCGCTGTCGCGCTACGCCGGCGTCTGGGTGGGATTTAAGTGCGTCAACGAGACCGTCGAGGCGACCGCCACCGTCGAGGTCGACGCGGCGCGCGTCACCTGCCGCGCGCCGGCGGGCGAGGCGCCCCCGGGCGGCGTGCACGCCCGCTTCGGCTTCGACCCGATCGGCGACGACGTGCGGCTGATGCGCTACAAGCTGCCGCGCGCGCAGGCCTACGCGCGCCTGAACGCACTCGACCGCGTCAGCCACGGCGCGCCGCGGCCGGGCGGGCTCGGCCTCGTCGCCGCCGGCAAGTCGTGGCTTGACGTCGTGACCGCGCTCGCGACGCTCGGCCTCGACGACGCCCGCCTCGCCGCGCTCGGGCTCAGCCTCTACAAGCCCGGGCTCATCTGGCCGCTCGACGCGGTTGGCCTCGGCGCGTTCGCGCGCGGCCAGCGCGAGCTGCTCGTCATTGAGGAGAAGGCAGCCTTCCTCGAGCTGCAGGCCGCGCACGCGCTCTACAACCTGCCGGACGCCGAGCGGCCGCGACTCACCGGCAAGCGCGACGCGGCCGGCGCGACGCTGCTGCCGGCCGACGTCGTGCTCGAGCCGCTGGAGATCGCGCGCGTCGTCGGCGCGCGGCTCGTGGCGCTCGGCCTTGCCGACGCCGCGCTCGAGGCGCGCCTCGCGGTGGTCGAGGCGCGGCTCGCCGAGGCGCGGGCGCGCCCCGCGGACCTCACCCAGCGCACGCCGTACTTCTGCTCCGGCTGTCCGCACAACACCTCGACCAAGGTGCCTGGCGGCAGCGTCGCGTTCGCCGGCATCGGCTGCCACACGATGGCGCTGTACATGAACCGCGCCACGCTGCCGCCGACGCAGATGGGCGGCGAGGGCCTCACTTGGGTCGGCATGGCGCCGTTCACCGACCGGCCGCACGCGTTTCAGAACCTCGGTGATGGCACCTACTTCCATTCCGGGCTCATGGCGATCCGTGCCGCGGCGGCCGCCGGCGTCAGCATGACCTACAAGATCCTGGTCAACGACGCGGTCGCGATGACCGGCGGCCAGCCGGTCGAGGGCCACCTGTCGGTCGCCGAGATCACGCACCAGCTGCGCGCCGAACGCGTCGCGCGCATCGCGGTGGTCAGCGACGATCCCGGCAAGTACGGCGGCGCGCCCGGCTTCGCCGCCGGCGTGACGGTGCACGACCGCGCCGAGCTCGACGCGGTGCAGCGCACGCTGCGCGACGTCAAGGGCGTCTCGGCGCTGGTCTACGACCAGGTGTGTGCGGCCGAGAAGCGCCGCCGGCGCAAGCGCGGCCGGCTGCCGGACCCGCAGCGCCGCGTGCTGATCAACCCGCTCGTCTGCGAGGGCTGCGGCGACTGCTCCGTGCAGTCGAACTGCGTGTCGGTCGAGCCGCTCGAGACCGAGTTCGGCCGCAAGCGCGCGATCGACCAGTCGAGCTGCAACAAGGACTACTCCTGCATCACCGGCTTCTGCCCGGCGTTCGTCACGGTCGAGGGCGGCGAGCTCAGAAAGCCCGAGCCCGCACGGCTCGATGCCGGTGTCGTGGCGGGCCTGCCCGAGCCGGCCGCGGCCGACGGCACGCGCACCGTCAGCGTGCTCGTCACCGGGATCGGCGGCACCGGCGTCGTCACCGTCGGCGCGGTGCTCGGCATGGCGGCGCACCTCGAGGGCCGCTCGGCGAGCGTCTACGACATGACCGGGCTCGCGCAGAAAGGCGGCGCGGTGCTGTCGCACGTCAAGATCGCGCCGGCCGACGCGACGCCCGCCGCGCCGCGCGTCGGCATGTACGAGGCCGACGTCGTGCTCGGCTGCGACCTCGTGGTGACGGCCTCGCCGGAGGTGCTGCGCGCGCTCGACCGCGGCCGCACGCAACTCGCCCTCAACACGCACCTGGTGCCGACCGCCGTGTTCCAGCTGAACCCGGACGTCGACTTCCGCGCCGCGGACCTGGTGGCGCGGATCGCGGCGGCGGCCGGCGCCGAGCGCACCGCGTGCATCGATGCGACGGGCGCGGCGCGCGCGCTGGTCGGCGACTCGGTCGGCACGAACCTGTTCGTGGTCGGCTTCGCGCTGCAACAGGGCTGGCTGCCGCTCAAGCGCGAGTCGATCGAGCGCGCGATCGAGCTCAATGGTGCCGCGGTCGCGCTCAATAAGCGCGCGCTCGCGCTCGGCCGGCTCGCCGCCGCCGATCCCGCCCGCTTCGCCGCGCTGCGCGCCTCGCTGGAGACGCCGCCGCCCGTGCCCGGCGGCACGCCGCTCGAGATCCGCGCGCGCTTTCTCGACGACTACCAGGATGCCGCGTACGCGGCGCGCTACCGCGCGCTCGTCGAGCGGGTCACGGCGGTTGAGGCCGCGCGCACGCCCGGCCGCGGCGAGCTCGCGGCGGCCGTGACGCGCTACTACTTCAAGCTGCTCGCCTACAAGGACGAGTACGAGGTCGCGCGCCTGTACGCCGGCGCGGAATTCCGCGCTCAGCTCGCCACCACCTTCGGCGGCCGCTTCCGGCTGCGCTTCCACCTGGCGCCGCCCGGGCTGGCGCGGCGCGAGCGCGCGACCGGCGTGCCGCGCAAGATCAGCCTCGGCGGCTGGCTGCTGCCGGTGTTCGCGCTGCTCGCCCGGCTGCGGGTGCTGCGCGGCACGCCCTTCGATCCGTTCGGCTACGGTGCCGAACGGCGCCTCGAGCGGCGCCTGATCGCGGACTACGAGCGGCTCGTCGGCGAGCTGCTGGCCGGGCTCGCGCCCGAGCGCCACGCACTCGCGGTCGAGCTCGCGAGCCTGCCGGAGCAGATCCGCGGCTACGGCCACGTCAAACAGCGGCACCTGGCGGCGGTCGCGAAGCGCGAGGCGGAGCTGCGGGCGCAGTGGCGCGCGGCGCCGGTGCAGCCGGCCGGCGTCGGGCGCGCGGCGTAGCGTCGCCACCGTTGCGGTCGGGACCGCTGGCGCACGCCGAAGCGGTCGTGCTGGAATGCCCGCGCCGACCCCACCGCCCCCGGACGCCGCCATGAGCTATACCGCACCCGTCGACCACATGCGCTTCGTCCTCGAGCACACGGCCGGGCTCGACCGCGTGCGCGCGCTGCCGGCCTTCGCCGACGCGACGCCGGACGTCGTCGCGGCGGTGCTTGAGGGCGCCGCGCGCTTCGCGGCCGAGGTGTTCGCGCCGCTCAACGCGCCCGGGGACCGCGTCGGCTCCCGCGTGACGCCGGCCGGCGTCGTGACCCCGCCCGGGTTCCGCGAGGCGTACCAGCGCTACGTCGCCGACGGCTGGAACTCGTTGGCGGGCTCCCCGGAGTACGGCGGCCAGGGGATGCCGTTCGTCGTGCAGGCGGCCACCGTCGAGATGTGGGGCGCCGCCAACATGTCGCTCGGGCTGTGCCCGGAGCTGTCGAGCGGCGCGATCGCGGCGCTCGCCGAGCACGCACCCGAGCCGCTGCGCCGGCGCTTGCTGCCGAAGATGGTGTCGGGCGAGTGGACCGGCACGATGTGCCTGACCGAGCCGCAGGCGGGCTCGGACCTGTCGACGGTGACCACGCGCGCCGAGCCCGACGGCGAGGCCTGGCGGCTCACCGGCCGCAAGATCTACATCACCTGGGGCGAGCACGACATGGCGGACAACATCGTCCACCTCGTGCTGGCGCGGGCGCCGCATGCCCCGTCCGGCGTCAAGGGGCTGTCGCTGTTCGCGGTGCCGCGCTACCGCGTCGGCGCCGACGGCCGGCCGGGCACCGGGAACGACATCCGCTGCGTGTCGGTCGAGCACAAGATGGGCATCCACGCGAGCCCGACCTGCGTGCTCGCGATCGGCGACGGGCCCGGTGCCGAGGGCTTCCTGGTCGGGCCGCTGCACCAGGGCCTCGCGTGCATGTTCACGATGATGAACCACATGCGCCTCGGCGTCGGGCTGCAGGCGCTCGGCGTCGCCGAGCAGGCCTACCAGATCGCCGCGCGGCACGCGCGTGAGCGCGTGCAGGGCCGCGATGCCGCGGGTAAGCCGACCGTGATCCTCGGCCACGCCGACGTGCGGCGGATGCTGCTGACGATGAAGTCGCAGATCCAGGCGGCGCGCGGGCTCAGCTACGCGGCGGCGGCGACCGTCGATCTCGCGCACCACGCCACGGGTGAGGCGCAGGCGGCGGCGCGGGCGCGCGCCGACCTGCTGACGCCGATCGTCAAGGCCTGGTGCAGCGACATGGCGATCGAGGTCACCTCGCTCGCCGTGCAGGTGCTCGGCGGCATGGGCTTCACCGAGGACGCCGCGGCCGCACAGTGCTATCGCGACGTGCGCATCACGGCGATCTACGAGGGCACCAACGGTATCCAGGCGCAGGACCTGCTCGGCCGCAAGGTGATCAAGGACGGCGGCCGCGCGCTCGCCGCGCTGATCGGCGAGATGCGCGCGGCACAGGCGCGGCTTCCGGCCGGCGATGCGCGCGTGGCGGCGCTCGGCCGCAGCCTCGGCGAGGGCATTGCGCTGCTGGAGCGCACGACTGCCTTCGCGCTGGCGGAATCCGCGCGTGATCCGGAACTCGTCGGTGCGACTGGAGTCAGTTACCTGCAGCTGGCGTCGCTGGTCTGCGGCGCCTGGCAGTGGGCGTCCCAGCTCGCGGCCGCCGTGGCCGGCGGGCTCGATGGCCCGGCACGCGGCGCGCTCGCCGATGCGGCCGCTTTCTATGCCGCGCAGCTGATGCCGCGTGCGGCGTCGAGCGCGGCGATCGTGCTCGCCGGCAGCGCGCCGGTTGCCGCGGTCGACCGCGAGCTCCTGTAGCGCGCGCCACCAGGGAGACGTTGATGTCACGGACGCTCGGTTCCTCGCCCTGGCTGTCGGCCGCCGGGATCCTCGGGCTCGCGCTGCTGCTGTCGGGCTCCTACTGCACCTGGCGCGGCTACTACGTGCCGAGCAGCCTGCAGGGCTCCTCGACCCTGATCACGATCGGGCCGGTCGGCGCGTTCGCGAGCGTGTACGTCAACGGCACGGAATTCGCCGACGGCAGCGCGGCCGTCACGATCGACGGCGCGGCGGCCAGCGAAGCCCAGCTCAAGGTCGGCCAGCTGGCGACCGTGAGCGGCACACCCGGCAGCGGCAGCGTGGCGACCGCCGGCAGCGTCGCGGTGACGACCAAGCTGGTCGGCCCGGTGTCCGCGGTCGATCTTCCCGGCGCCACGGTCACGGTGCTCGGCCAGACGGTGCAGATCCCCGGCGATGTGAGCGTCGGTGCCGGCGTCGCGCCGAACGACGTCGGCGGGTTGGCGCTCGGTGACCTGGTCGGCGTGGACGGCTACCGCACCTCGACCGGGCTGATCGCCACGCGCTTCGACCTGGCGCCGATTGGCCGGTCGCTGACCGTCAGTGGCCCGGTCGCGAACCTCGACGGCTCGGCGCTGACCTTCACGGTCGGCGCCACGACCGTGGACTACAGCGCCGTCAGCGGCGGCTTGCCGGCGACGCTCGCCAACGGCAGCTACGTCGTCGTCAACGGCAGCGCGACCGGCGACCCGGCGACGCTCAGCGCCTCGCTGATCAGCGCCCAGAGCGAGGCGCCGGCCGGCAAGAGCGGCGCGACCGCCAGCCTGCACGGCGCGATCACCCGCTTCGGCTCGGCGAGCGACTTCGACGTCGGCGGCCAGAGCGTGGCGACGACCGCGACCACCAGCTACACCGGCGGCACGAGCGGCAGCCTCGCCGCCGACGTCGAGGTCGAGATCGCGGGCCAGTACGTCTCGTCGGGGACCGTGACCGCGACCAGCGTCGCGATCGTGCCCGCCGCCAACGTGCGCATCGTCGGCGCGGTCACCGCGCTCGACGTCTCCGGGCAGACCGTGACGGTCGACGGCATCACGGTCGGCGCGACCGCCGAGACGCGCTGGGACGATCGCAGCGCGGCGTCGCTGCGGACTTTCGGCCTCGCGACGCTGCACGTCGGCGACTGGATCGTGGCGCGCGGCGTCGAGGCGAGCGGGGCCGCCGCCACTGCGCGCGTGATCGAGCGCTGGCCGCAGCCGTCGCCGGCGCTCGTTGAGCTGCAGGACCTCGCCAGCGCCGTCGCGAACCCCGGCTTCACGCTCTGCGGCGTCAGCGTCAGCGCGCGCGGCGCGACCTTCACCGACGCCAACGGCGTGAGCGTCACGGCCGCGACGTTCTTCGCCGCGGCCGATGGCCGGCTGGTGCGCGCCGTCGGCACGCTGTCGGCGGCAGGCACGCTCGTCGCGACGACGGTCGCGCTGCGCAACTGACGTGCCCGGCCCGCGCCGGTCCACGGGCGAGCGAGGACGGGGTAGCGCCGCGAGCGACGCCGCAGTGCCGCGGCGCTTCAGCGCCGAGCGGCGCGAGCCGTTGCGCGCGCGACTGGAGGCGGCGCTCGCGGTGCGCGACGGCGCCACGGCCGCCGAGTGCATCCACGAGCTGTGGATGCGCGGCGAGATCGGCTTGAACGTCGAGCGTGACCTCGAGCGGCTGTGGGCCGTGGCCGCGGCGACGGTGCCCGAGTGGCTGCCGATGCGCTACGTCGAGTGGCTGCCGACCGCCTACGAGGTGGCGGCGCGTTGCGCCGCGCGCCGCCGCGGGCGCTCGAATCTCTATCTCGTGCTGCTCGACTACCGCGACAGCGCCGGCGATCCCTACGGCGTCTACGTCGGCATGAGCGACTACACGCCGGCCGAGCGCTTCGACCAGCACAAGGCCGGCATCCGAGCCTCGGGCAGCGTGCTCAAGCGCGGCCTCGAGGTGCTGACCGGCCCGGTGCTGCACCTGCAGCGGATCGCGCGCGGCGAGGCCGAGCGCATCGAGGCGGAGCTCGCCGAGGCGCTGCGCGCGG
This sequence comes from uncultured Pseudomonadota bacterium, assembly GCA_963727685.1. GTDB lineage: Bacteria > Pseudomonadota > Gammaproteobacteria > Steroidobacterales > Steroidobacteraceae > CAIKZZ01. The sequence goes on along the minus strand of CAVSGY010000006.1, from coordinate 821,084 downwards.
CCGGGCTGCGGGTGCACGGCGGCCACTGAGCCGCAGGCCGGCCCGGCCGGGCCGGGTGTAAGCTCGGAACTCCCTCGGTAACGCAGGGGTCCGAGCGCAGCATGGTCGAGTCGTCCGACGAGTGCGGATGCCGGCGGCGCGGTGCGGCAAGCCGCGCACTTCCGGCGAGCGGAGCCGCCGTGACCGCCGCCGAGTGGCGCGGCTGACGCGTGGCGCGCCCGCCACCGCCGAAGGCGGCCGCGCCGCTCGATGCGGCGGCGATCGACGCCCGCTACGGACTAGAGCCGGTCTATGAGCCGGGGCACGCGGACGCCGAGCTCGGCGCGTTCGTCGCGGTGGACTGCCCGTACTGCGGCGAGCGCTACGCGACGCCGGTGGACCTGACCGGCGGCTCGTTCTCGTACGTGGAGGACTGCCAGGTCTGCTGCCGGCCCATCGAGCTCAGCGTCGAGGTGGGCGAGCGCGGCGGCCTCGACCGCTGCACGGCCCGGCGGCTGGACTAGGTGCCGTGACCGAAGGCGTGCCACCACGCGGCGCGCTGTGCCTTGAAGGCGTAATCGACGACACCGAGGTTCTCCTCGGCGAGTTCGACCGCGGCGCTGAACGGCGTCAGGCGCGGCACGTGGATGAAGCCGTCGGCCTCGTCGTGGCTGATCGAGATCTCGGCATGGGCGGCGCGCGCGAGCCGCATCAGGTCCCCGTTCTCGGCGAGGCAGTGCATGAACAGGCGGCCGGCGCCGATCATGCGCGCGTGGCTGAGCGAGCGGCGCAGCAGCAGCGTGCCGATGCCGCGGCGTCGGGCGCTCGCGAGCACGCTGATGCCGAGCTCGACGACGTCCTTTTCCGGACACAGGTGCGCGACGCCGAGCAGCTCGAGCCCCTCGTCATAGACGCCAAGCACGGTCGAACGGTCGAAGTCGATGCCGTTGACGTAGCTCTCGATCGTCTCCGGGCCGACGTAGGTGCCGAAGCGCAGGTACGAGTCGCGCCGCGACAGGGCGCAAAAGTGCGCCAGCAGCGCCGGGCGGTGGCTGGGGTTCAGGTGGCGAGCGTTCAGGTGCAAAAAACAGACTCCTTAACTGAGGCCGCGAGCTTACCGGCTGTAGCGGCTGCGTGGCGTGAACTTGGTTCACCCTTGCGGCAAACCCCAATCCTCCGTCGCGGAAGCGACGCTCCCCCGGGGCGACCGGCCCCGGCGCCGGCTTGCGCGGCGGGCCGCTCGCGTGGACGATGCGGCGGGCCGAAAAGACCCCGCGAGGCCAGGTGCATGCCGACGCCATCCCGACCCCGTCCCCGTCCCGCGACCGGCCTGCGGCGCTGGCTGGCGCTCGCCGGCCTCGTCACGGCGGCCGCCGCTGCCGCGGCCCAGGCGCCGCCCGCCGACGAGGCCGCCGAGGTCCGGGCCTGGCGCGCCGCGCGCCTGGTCGAAATCGCCGGCGAGTCCGGCTGGCTGACGGTCGTCGGGCTGCACTGGCTCAAGGACGGCGCCAACTCCTTCGGGCGCGCCCGCGACAACGACATCACGCTGCCGGGGCGCTCGCTCGCGGCGCACGCCGGCCGCCTGGTCGTCCGCGGGCATACGGTGCACCTCGAGCCCGCGCCCGGCAGCGGCATCGTCATCGACGGGCGCGAGGCGGGACCCTGCGAGCTGCTGCCCGCCGCTGGCGAGGGATCGGTCGTGCTCGCCTCCGGCTCGCTGCGCATGTTCGTCATCGAGCGCGGCGGCCGCATCGGCCTGCGCGTCCGGGACGAGGACAGCCGCGCGCGCCGTGCCTTCCGTGGCCTCGACTACTTCCCGATCGAGCCGTCGTGGGCGCTCGCGGCCCGGTTCGAGCCCTACGAGCCGGCCCGGCACCTGCCGATCGTCAACGTGCTCGGCGACGAGGTCGACATGCTCTCGCCCGGGGCCATCGTCTTCGAGCGGGACGGGCGCGAGTGGCGCCTCGACGCGCTGCTCGAGGCGGAGGGCGACGATCACCTGTTCGTCATGTTCGCCGACGGCACGTCGGGGCACGAGACCTACGGCGGCGGCCGCTTCCTGCACGTGCCGCTGCCCGACGGCACCGCGCTCAAGGTCGACTTTAACGAAGCCTACAACCCGCCGTGCGCGTTCACCGGCTTTGCGACCTGTCCGCTGCCGCCGCCACAGAACCGCCTCGCGCTGCCGGTGCGCGCCGGCGAGCTCCGGTACGCTGCCGCGACGCACTGACGGCGGCCCGGCGGACGCTGCGTTAGACTCGCAACCGAGCGGCGCTCCACCACGCCGCGCCCAGGGGGATTCCGAATGCGCATCCACCACGTCCGCGCCGCGGAACACGTCGCCGCGCTGCTCGCCGGCGCGGCGCTCGTGGTCGCGACGGCCGCCGCCGAGCCGGTGACGCCGCCCGCCGATCCGTACCCGTCCACCTACCAGCCCGCGCCCGCAGCGCCGGTCCTGATCCGCGGCGCGACCGTGCTCACCGGAACCGGCGCCCGGCTCGACGACACCGATGTCGTGGTCGCCGACGGCAAGATCGTCGCCGTCGGCCAGCACCTCGCGGCGCCCGCCGGCGCGCGCGTCGTCGAGGCGCAGGGCCGTTGGGTGACGCCCGGCATCATCGACATCCACTCACACCTCGGCGTCTACCCGAGCCCGCAGGTCTCCGGCAACAGCGACGGCAACGAGGCGACGTCGCCGGTGACCGCCAACGTCTGGGCCGAGCACTCGGTGTGGCCGGTGGACCCCGGCTTCGACACGGCGCTGGCCGGCGGCATCACGACGCTCGAGATCCTGCCGGGGTCGGCGAACCTGATCGGCGGCCGTTCGGTCGTGCTCAAGAACGTGCCGGCCGTGACCTACCAGGGGATGAAGTTCCCCGGCGCGGCACAGGGACTCAAGATGGCCTGCGGCGAGAACCCGAAGCGCGTCTACGGCGCCGGCCGCAACATGGCGCCGTCGACGCGCATGGGCAATGTCGCCGGCTACCGCGCGCAGTGGATCGAGGCGCAGGAGTACCTGCGCGACCTCGCCGCGTACGAGGCCAAGCTCAAGGCCGGCGGCAAGGCGGCCGAGGAGGCGAAGCCGCCGAAGCGCGACCTCAGGCTCGAGACGCTGGCCGCGGTGCTGAAGGGCGACATCGCCGTGCAGATGCACTGCTACCGCGCCGACGAGATGGCGATCATGCTCGACATGTCGCGCGAGTTCGGCTTCCGCATCGCCGCGTTCCACCACGCGGTCGAGGCCTACAAGATCGCCGACCTGCTCGCCGAGCGCGGCGTGTGCGCCGCGATGTGGGCCGACTGGTGGGGCTTCAAGATGGAGGCCAACGACGGCATCCAGGAGAACATCGCGATGGTCGACGCGGCGCCGAACGGCTGCGCGATCGTGCACTCGGACTCGGAGCAGGGCATCCAGCGGCTGAACCAGGAGGCCGCCAAGGCGCTGGCGCGCGGTCGCGCCGCCGGGCTCGACATTCCGCCCGAGCGCGCCATCAAGTGGCTGACGCTGAACCCCGCGCGCGCGCTCGGCATCAGCGCCCGCACCGGCACGCTCGAGCCCGGCAAGATGGCCGACGTCGTCGTTTGGAACCGCGACCCGTTCAGCGTCTACGCGCTCGCCGACGAGGTCTACATCGACGGCGTGCTGCAGTTCGACCGGGCGCATCCGCCGGCGACGCCGCGCTCCGACTTCATGCTCGGACAGCCCGCGGCGGCCGGAGTCGCACCATGAAGCTGCGCATCCCGCTCACACTCGCGTTTGCCGCCTGCGTAACCGTCCTTGGCGCCACTGCGCCGGCCGCCGCGGCGCCTGCCGCCGTACTGTTGCGCAACGGCGTCATCCACACCCAGGGTCCGAAGGGCACGCTCGACGGCGGCAGCGTGCTGATCGTCGGCGGCCGCGTGACCGCGGTCGGCCGCGACCTCACCGCGCCCGCGGGCGCCGAGGTCATCGACCTCAAGGGCCGCGTCGTGACGCCGGCGCTGTTCGGCGGCGTCGGCCTGCTCGGCGTCAGCGAGGTGTCGGGCGAGCCGTCGACCAACGACGGCGCGCTGAAGCTCGGCCAGATGCGGCCGGAGTTCGACCCGGCGCTGGCCTTCAACGCCGATTCAATGCCGGTCGGCGTGGCGCGCGTCGAGGGCGTCGGCTTCGCGCTGCTCGCGCCCGACGCCGCGCCCGGCCGCAAGGGCGGGCCGGGCAGCTCGATCATCGCCGGCCTCGCCTCGGTGGTGCGGCTCGACGGCCGGCGGCCGCGCGCGCCGGTCGCGCTCGCGGTCAGCGTCGGCTACGAAGCCGAGTCGCTTGCCGGCGAGAGCCGCGCCGCCGCCTACATGCTGCTCGCGCAGGCGCTCGAGGAGGCGCGCGGACCGGCCGCGCCGGCGTCCTTCGAGCAGCGGCTGCTGACGCCGGCGGGCCGGCGCGTGCTGAAGAGCTTCGTCGCCGAGCAAAAGCCCGTCCTGTTCGAGGTCGACCGCGCCGCCGACATCCGCACCGCCGTCGAGTTCGCCGAGCGCGAGAAGCTCAAGGCGGTGGTGGTGGGCGGCGCCGAGGCGTGGCGCGTGGCGCCGCTGCTCGCGCACGCGCAGGTGCCGGTCGTCATCGACCCGCTCGACGATCTGCCCGAGCAGTTCGACCAGATCGGCGCGACGCTCGAGAACGCCGCGCGGCTGCACGCCGCCGGCGTCACAGTCGCGTTCAGCCTGCGCTCGGTGGAGCCGAACGACATCCGCAAGCTGCGTCAGGCCGCCGGCAACGCGGTCGCCCACGGGCTGCCGTGGGACGCGGCGCTCGCCGCGATCACCAGCGTACCGGCGCGTGTGTTCCGCGCCGCCGGCGAGTTCGGCAGCATCGAGGTCGGACGGCCGGCGAACCTCGTGGTGTGGAGCGGCGACCCGCTCGAGGTCACGAGCCTCGTCGAGGCGTCCTGGCTCGACGGGCACCGCCAGTCGCTGCGCACGCGGCAGACGGAACTGCGCGACCGCTACCTCGCCAAGCTGCGCGCCGGCACCGCGCGCTGAGCGGCGTGCGGAGCGGCGCGCTCAGCCGCCGGCGAGCGCGTGGATCAGCACGTACCAGTGCGTCAGGCCGGCGTAGAACGAGGCCACCGGCACGCGCTCGTTGAGCCCGTGCGCGAACATATCGCTGTCCTTGATGAACGTGCTGCCGATGCCGTAGGTCGGGATGCCGGCATTGCGGTAGACGGCGCCATCGGTCGCGTACGCGGCCTGCGTCGGCACGATGCGTGCACCGGGATTGGCGGCCTCGACCGCCCGTGCGACGACGCGCATGACGTCGTCGCGCATCGGTGAGGCGTCCGAGACGAGCGGCGCGTAGTCCGGCGTGACCTCGACCGCGGGGCCGGCCAGGCGCTGCAGGGTGCCCTGCACGTCGCCGACCGGTGTGCCCGGAAACACCCGGCAGTTGACGGTCGCGGTCGCCGACTGCGGCAGCGCGTTCTCGGCGTGGCCGCCCTTGAGCATGGTCGCGACGCAGGTCGTGCGCAGCTTGCCGACGTACTGCGGGTACCGGGCGATCTCGGCCGCGGCCGCGGCATCGTGCGGGTCGGCGACGAAGCGCTGCATCGCGGCGCCGAGCGCCGGCGGCGCGAACAGCGCCGCGGCCTTGAAGTCACCCAGCGTCCAGTCGTTCCACCGCACCGGGAACTCGTAGCCCTGCACGGCCTTGAGCACGTCGGCGAGCGCGTAGATCGCGTTGTCGGCGCGCGGCTGGGAGCTGTGGCCGCCGGGATTGCGGGTCGTCAGCGAGAACGTCACCGAGTACTTCTCGGCGCCCTGCACGTAGAACAGCGACGGCCGGCCCGTGTCCTCGGCCAGCACGCCGCCGCCGCCGTCGCCGTTGAGCGCGTACTCGGCGTCGACCAGGTCGCGGTGGTGGCTGACGAGGTCCGCGGCCGTCGACTGCGCGGTCTCCTCGTCGCCGCTGAAGGCGATGATCAGGTCACGGCTCGGCACGAAGCCCTCGGCCTTGAGGCGCAGGAAGGTCGCGGTCAGCAGCGCCACCTCCTGCTTGACGTCGACCGTGCCGCGGCCGAAGAAGTAGCCGTTCTCCTCGATCAGCTTGAACGGGTCGCGCTGCCAGTCGGAACGGTTCGCAGTGACGACGTCCATGTGCGCGAGGAACGCGATCGGCCGGCCGCCGGTACCGTTGCCGCGATAGCGCACCACCAGCGAGGCGGTCTCGCCGAGCGGCAGCACGTGCACGTCGGCCGCCGGGAAGCCGCCCTTGCGGAAGCGCCCGGCGAGGTAGGCGGCGAGCTTCGGCACCTGGCCGTGGCCGATCGCGGTGTCGAACGAGACCGCGGTGGCGAGGATCGTGCGCGCGTCGGCGCGCACCGCCTCCGGCGTCGGCGGGGCAGCGAGGGCGGTGGCCGCGCACAGCGTGGCGCCTGCGACGATCAGTAAGAATCGGTTCATGGCGGCTCCGCGGTGGCGGCCACGGCGGCCGTGCAGCGCACTATATTGTGTTGAAACGCCGCGCGCGAGGTGGCACCGTAGCCGTCGCCTCCGATCTCGCCGCCCGCCGGGGCCAGGCACATCACCATGTCGCAGACGATCGACCCACTGCTTGCCGGCCTCGCGGCGGAACTGCCGCCCGGGACGGTGCTGACCGGCGCCGAAGCGGGGCCCCGCCACCGCAACGACTGGACGCGCATCAACGCCTGCGAGCCGCGCGCGGTGTTCCGGCCGCGCTCGACCGCCGAGGTCGCGACGATCCTGCGGCACTGCCACGCCGCGTCGCAGCCGGTCGTGGTGCAGGGCGGCCTGACCGGGCTCGCCGGCGGCGCGACGCCGCGGCCGGGTGAAGTCGCGCTGTCGCTCGAGCGGCTGACCGGTGTCGAGGAAGTCGATCCCGACGGCAGCACGATGCGCGTGCGCGCCGGCACGCCGCTCGCCGCGGTGCACGAGGCCGCCGAGCGGCACGGCCTGCAGTTCGCGCTCGATCTCGGCGCGCGCGGCTCGTGCTTGATCGGCGGCAACATCGCGACCAACGCCGGTGGCAACCGCGTGATCCGCTACGGCATGACCCGCGAGCTCGTGCTCGGGCTCGAGGTCGTGCTGGCCGACGGCACGGTCGTGTCGTCGCTGAACGCGATGCTGAAGAACAACGCCGGCTACGACCTCAAGCAGCTGTTCGTCGGCACCGAAGGCACGCTGGGCGTCGTCACGCGCGCGGTGCTGCGCCTGCACCCGGCGCCGCGCGAGCGCATCACGGCGTTCGTCGCCACCGATTCCTTCGCGGCGCTGGTGGCGCTGCTGCGCGAGGCGCGCGCCGCGTTCGGCGGCCAGCTCGGCTCCTTCGAGACGATGTGGGAGAACTACTTCGAGTTCGCGTTCCAGGAGCTCAAGGCGGGAGCGCGGCCGTTTGCCGCGCCGCATGCGCACTACGCGCTGATCGAGATCGAGGCACTGGAACCGGCCGGCGATACCGAGCGGCTCGAGACGTTCCTGGCGCGCATGCTCGACACCGGCACGGCGGCCGACGCCCTGATCGCGCGCTCGCTCGAGGAGAGTGCGCGGCTGTGGCGCATCCGCGAGTCGGCGGGCGAAATCCTGCAGCGGCTCGGCATGCCGATGGCCTACGACGTGTCGCTGCCGATCGCGCGGATGACCGGCTACCTCGAGAGGCTGCGCGCCGAGGTGCCGGCGGTGCTCGGCGAGCGGCCGCTGTTCGTGTTCGGCCACCTCGGCGACGGCAACCTGCACCTCGTCACGGGGCTGCGCGGTTTCGCGGAGGTCGAGCCGCTCGACCGCGTCGTCTACGGCGCGCTCGCCGGCTTCGGCTCCGTGTCGGCGGAGCATGGCATCGGCGTGCTGAAGCGGCAGTGGCTCGGTGCCTCGCGCCAGCCCGCCGAGGTGGCGCTGATGCGCCAGCTCAAGGCCACGCTCGACCCGCGCGGCGTCCTGAACCCGGGGCGCGTGCTGTGAGCGCGGCGCTGCCCGGCGCCACCGCGGCCGGCGCCGCGCCCGAGTACGTCGGCTTCTGGGCGCGCGTCGGCGCGACGCTGCTCGACACGGTCTGGGTGATGCTCGTGGTCACGCCGCTGCTGGCGCTCGTCTACGGTGCCGGCTACTTCACGCTCGAGCACGCGCTCAGCGGCACGACCGACCTGCGCGACCTGCTGATCTCCTACGGCGTTCCGGCGGTGCTGGTCATCGCCTTCTGGCGCGGCAAGCTCGCCACCCCGGGCAAGATGGCGATCCACGCGCAGATCGTCGACGCCAAGACGCTCGGCCCGCCGTCGACCGGCCAGCTCGTGATCCGCTACGTTGGCTACTTCGTCTCGACGCTGCCGCTGTGCCTCGGGCTGCTGTGGGTCGCCATCGACCCGCGCAAGCAGGGCTGGCACGACAAGCTCGCCGACACCGTCGTCATCCGGGTGCGGCGCCCGGCGGCGCCGGCGCGGGTGGCACGATGAAGCTCTACACGTTCTGGCGCAGCTCCGCGGCCTTCCGCGTGCGCATCGCGCTCAACGTGAAGGGCGTCGCCTACGAGAGCATCTCGAAGCTGTTCTCGCGCGACGAGCATCGCGCCGCCGAGTACATGCTGCTGAACCCGCAGGGCCTGATCCCGGCGCTCGACGACGGCGGCTTCGTGCTCGGCCAGTCGCTGGCGATCATCGAGTACCTCGACGAGACGCACCGCGAGCCGCCACTGCTGCCGGCCGACGCGCGCGGCCGCGCGATCGTGCGCTCGCTGGCGCAGAGCATCGCCTGCGACATCCACCCGCTCAACAACCTGCGCGTGCTCAACTACCTCAAGGGTCCGCTCGCCCAGGGCGCAGCCGGCGTCGAGCGCTGGTACCACCACTGGATCCGCGAAGGCTTCACCGGGCTCGAGGAGCTCGCGCGGCGCCACTCCGGCGACCGCCGGCACCTGTACGGCGCCGAGGTCACGCTCGCCGACGTCTGCCTCGTGCCGCAGCTCTACAACGCGCGCCGCTTCCGCTGCGACCTCACGGCCTTTCCGACGCTGACCGCGATCGGCGCTGCGCTCGAGGCGCTGCCGGCGTTCGCGGCCGCCCGCCCCGAGGTCCAGCCGGATGCCGACTGACACGGCCGCGCCCGGCCTGTCGCGCCGGCCGCGGGTCGGCGATACTGCCGGGCCGCGGGCGTCAGCGGGCGCCCGCCGCACCGATCTTTGGGGAACCCTCGCATGAAGACGCGCGCCGCGATCGCCTACGCCGCCGGCCGGCCGCTCGAAGTCGTGACGCTCGATCTCGACGGACCCAGGGCCGGCGAGGTACTGATCGAGCTGAAGGCCACGGGTGTCTGCCACACCGACGAGTTCACGCGCTCGGGCGCCGACCCGGAGGGCCTGTTCCCGGTGATCTTCGGCCACGAGGGCGCCGGCGTCGTCGTCGACGTCGGCGCCGGCGTCACGTCGGTCAAGAAAGGCGACCACGTGATCCCGCTCTACACGCCGGAATGCCGGCAATGCAAGAGCTGCACCTCGCACAAGACCAACCTGTGCACCGCGATCCGCGCGACCCAGGGCAAGGGCGTGATGCCGGACGGCACGAGCCGCTTCTCGATCGGTGGCGACCAGGTGCACCACTACATGGGCTGCTCGACGTTCTCGAACTACACGGTGCTGCCCGAGATCGCCGTCGCCAAAATCCGCGAGGACGCGCCGTTCGACAAGGTCTGCTACATCGGCTGCGGCGTGACCACCGGTATCGGCGCGGTGATCAACACCGCCAAGGTCGAGGCCGGCGCCAACGTCGTCGTGTTCGGCCTCGGCGGCATCGGCCTCAACGTCATCCAGGGCGCGCGGCTGGTCGGCGCCAACAAGATCATCGGCGTCGACGTGAACCCGAAGCGCAAGCCGCTCGCCGAGCAGTTCGGCATGACGCACTTCGTCAACCCGAAGGAGGTCGGCGGCGACCTAGTCGCGCACCTCGTGGCGCTGACCGACGGCGGCGCCGACTACAGCTTCGAGTGCGTCGGCAACGTCGATCTCATGCGCCAGGCGCTCGAGTGCTGCCACCGCGGCTGGGGCGTATCGGTGATCATCGGCGTCGCCGGCGCCGGCCAGGAGATCAAGACGCGACCGTTCCAGCTGGTCACCGGCCGGGTGTGGAAGGGCACGGCCTTCGGCGGCGCGCGCGGCCGCACCGACGTGCCGAAGATCGTCGACTGGTACATGGACGGCAAGATCGCGATCGACCCGCTGATCACGCACACCATGCCGCTGGCGCGGATCAACGAGGCCTTCGACCTGATGCATGCCGGCGAGTCGATCCGCAGCGTCGTCCTCTACTGAGGTGCCTCCATGTCCGTGACCGCCGTCGTCCTGATCAAGGCCAAGACCCGCGAGATCAACGCGCTCGCGACGGCGCTTGCCGACCTCGAGGGGGTCACCGACGTCTATTCGGTGGCTGGCCGCTACGATCTGGTGGCGATCGTGCGCGCCGCGCGCAACGACGAGCTCGCCGACATCGTCAGCGACCGCATGCACGCCCTGCCGGGGATCGAGGCCTCCGAGACGCTGATCTCGTTCCGCGTCTACCGTAAGGCCGACATCGACGCCGGCTTCGGGCTCGGGCTCGAGGAGTAGCGCCGGTCTACTTGGCGGCGAGCTCGGCGGCGACGCGCCGGTAGGCCTCGCGGAACGGGATGCCCTGCTCGGCCACCAGCCGGTAGGCGCGCTCGGCGGCGTGGATCGCGGGGTCGAGGCGGATGTTCTCCGGCCGGAAGCGCACGCCCTCGAGCGCTGCCGGCAGGATGTCGAGCGTCTGTGCCGCGAGGTCGATGCCGCGGAACAGCGGCGCCTTCAACAGCTGCAGGTCGCGCTGATAGCCGCTCGGCAGCTTGGCGATGATGCCGAGCGCCTCGACGAGGCAGCCGGCGGCGGTCGCGCCGCGGCCGCGGATCAGCTCGAAGACGTCGGGGTTGCGCTTCTGCGGCATGATCGAGGAGCCGGTCGTGAACGCCTCCGGCAGGCTCACGTACGCGAACTCCTGCGTATAGAAGAGTACGAGGTCGGTGGCCAGCCGGCCGAGGTCGTTCATCAGCAGCGCGATCTCGAACAGCACCTGCGCCTCGGCCTTGCCGCGCGACAGCTGCACTGCGGTCACGGGCTCGTGGTTGGCCGGGAAGCCCAGTCGCCGCATGGTCCGCTCGCGGTCGAGCGGCAGGCCGGGCGTGCCGTAGCCGGCGGCCGAGCCGAGCGGGTTCTTGCCGATGCGCCGGTGCGCGAGCCGCAGGCCCTCGGCGTCGTCGTGCACCTCGGCGGCGAAGCCCTGTGCCCACAGTGCGACGCTCGACGGCATCGCCTGCTGCATGTGCGTGTAGCCGGGCAGTGCGACCCCGGCGTGGCGTGCCGCCAGCGCGTGCAGCGCGTCGGCGACCGCCTGCGCGCCGCTCCTGAGCTCCTCGACGGCGTCGCGCAGGTACAGGCGCAGCGCGGCGAGCACCTGGTCGTTGCGCGAACGGCCGAGGTGGATGCGCCCGCCGGCGGCGCCGGCCTTTGCGGTCAGCAGCTGCTCGAGCGCGGTCTGGCCGTCCTCCTGCTCGAGACTGATGCGCCACTCGCCGCGCGCGTGGGCCGCGCCGATCTCGGTGAGCGCCGTGCGCAGCGTCTCGAGGTCGCCGCTCGAGAGCAGGCCCGCGGCCGCGAGCCCCTCGGCATGCGCGATCGACGCCTCGACGTCGTAGGCGACCAGCCGCTCGTCGAGCGCGTGGTCCTCGCCGGCGGTGTACTCGAGCACGCGCGCGTCGAGCGGCGTGCCCTTGTCCCACAGCCGGGTCACGGCTTCGGCCCGGCGGGGTTCTGCTCGGCCGCCGACAGCCCCTTGACGTCGGCGACGATCAGCGTGCCGAGGCCCTCGTTGGTGAACACCTCGGCGAGCAGCGCGTCGGGCGACTTGAACGAGATGACGTGCACGCGGCGCACGCCGCCGCGGATCGCCGCCTCGATCGCGTCGGCCTTGGGCATCATGCCGTCGGCGAAGCTGCCGCCGGCCTCGAGCCGCTTCAGGCCCGCGAGGTCGGTGTACGAGACCAGCGTCGACGGGTCGGAGATGTCCTCGAAGATGCCGGCGGCGCCGGTGCACAGCAGCAGCTTCTCGGCGCCGAGCGCGGCGCCGATGCGCGCCGCGACCGTGTCGGCGTTGATGTTGAGCACCGTGCCCTGGGCGTCGGCCGACAGCGGGCTGACGATCGGCATGTAGCCGCCGTCGAGCAGCTTCTGCAGAACGTCGGCGTCGATGTCGTCAATGTCACCGACCTGGCCGTAGTCGACCATGCTGCCGTCCGACGCCCGGACGGGCGGACGCTTGCGCGCGTGCACCAGGCCGCCGTCGAGGCCGGAGACGCCGACCGCCCGCAGGCCGAGCTCGCGGCAGATGCCGAGCAGGCGCGTGTTCAGCAGGCCGTTCAGCACCATCACCGTGATGTCGACGGTCTTGTCGTCGGTGACGCGGCGGCCGTCGACCATCTTCGGTTCGATGCCGAGCGAGCGCTGCATCTCGTTGAGCTGCGGTCCGCCGCCGTGCACGAGCACGACGCGGATGCCCACCTGGTGCAGGATCGCGACCTGCTCGACGATCGAGCGCGTGGCCGCCATGTTGGCGAACACCGCGCCGCCGACTTTGACGATGAACACCTTGCCCTTGTACATGCGCAGGTAGGGCGCGGCGTTGCGCATGGCGCGGATCGCGGCGGCTTGCTCGGGGCGGTAGCTCATGGGGATCCTCTGCTGGGTGGACGGTGGTCGGGCCGGTGCGCGGCCGGTAGCGGTGTTACTTGAGCAGGCGGTACAGCACGGCCATCTGCGCGACGAGCCGGTTGTGGGCCTCGCGCAGCACGACGCTGCGCGGCCCGTCGAGCACCTCGTCGCTGACCGCGACGTTGCGGCGCACCGGCAGGCAGTGCATGAGCTTGCAGTCCGGGGCGGCGGCCGCGAAGGTCGTCTCGCGGACCTGCCAGTCGAGCAGCCGGGCGCGCAGCTCCGCGTCGCCGGCGGCGTCGCCGTAGTGGCTGGTCGAGCCCCACTCCTTGGCGTACACGACCCGGGCGCCGGCCAGCGCCGCGGCGCGATCGTCGGTCTCGGCGACCGAGCCGCCCGATGCGCGCGCGGCCGCGCGGGCCTTGTCCATGACCGGCGCCGGCAGCGCGAAGCCCTCGGGCCGCAGCACGACCACCTCGTGGCCGCGCAGCGCCGCCATGTGCACGGTCGCGGCCGGTACCGCGAGCGGCAGCGCGCGCGGGTGCGGCACCCACGACAGCACGAACTTCGCCCGCTCCGGTACGCCGAGGTCGTCGAGCGTCTTCCAGTCGGCCAGTGCCTGGCACGGGTGGTTGATCGCCGACTCGAGATTGATCAGTGGCTTGTCGATCAGCGCAGCCATCGCCTTGAAGTTCGCGTCGTCGAGGTCGGCGGCGAGGTCGCGGCCCTCGGCGAAGGCGCGGATGCCGAGCCCGTCGCAGTACGAGGCCAGCACCGGCAGGCCCTCGCGGATGTGCTCGGCGGCGCCGCCGTCCATGCGCACGCCGAGCCGCGTCTCCAGCGCCCAGGTGCCCTGGCCGGGCGTGATCACGAACGAGGTGCCGCCGAGCCGCGCCATGCCGGCCTGGAACGAGGCCAGCGTCCTGAGCGACGGGTTCAGGAACACCAGCCCGAGGATCCGCCCGGCGAGCGCCTGCGGTTCCGGGTGCCGCTGCAGCCGCTCGGCGAGCGCCAGCAGCTCGCGCACCTCGGCGGCGGTCAGGTCGGCCAGATCGACGAAGCGCCGCCGGTTCATGCCGGCAGCTCCGCCGAGCGCCTCGGCGAGCGCGGCCACGTGCTCGGCCTCGAGTGTGAACGGCGGCAGCAGCCTGACGATGTGCGGGTCGGCAGCGGTGCCGGCGAAGATGCCGCGCGCCAGCAGCTCGCGCTGCACCTCCTTGGCGGGCCGCGTCGTGCGCAGGCCGAGCAGTAGCCCCGCGCCCTGCACGGCGGTGACCGGGCCGACGACGCAGGTGCCGCGGATCATCGCCGACATGCGGCGCACGTTCTCGAGCAGGCCCTCCGACTCGATGATGTCGATGACCGTCTCGACGATGGCGCAGGCCAGCGGCCCGCCGCCGAAGGTCGTGCCCATGTCCTCGATCCTGAGCTGTGCGGCGACCGCCGGCGCCAGCATCATCGCCGACACCGGGAAACCCGCGCCGAGCGCCTTCGCGGTCGTGAGGATGTCGGGCGTGACGCCGGCGAGGTTGGCGGCGAACGGCCAGCCGCAGCGGCCGACGCCGCATTGCACCTCGTCGAAGATCAGCAGTGCGCCGACCTCGGTGCAGCGGCGACGCAGCGCCTCCAGCACCGCGACCGGTACGTCGAAGGCGCCCGCCAGCCCCTGCACCGGCTCGACGATCACGCAGGCGGTCTCGGCGCTGACGCCCGCGACCGCCGCCGCGGGGTCGGTGCGCGACACGAAGCGCACGTCGAAGGGCGCCTGCGGGAACCCGTACCACTTGTCGCGCGCCCCCCAGGTCACGGCGCCGGCCGCGGCGGTACGGCCGTGCCAGCCGTGCTCGAGCGCCACCGCCTGTCGCCGGCCGGTCAGCTTGAAGCCCAGGCGCAGGGCGTTCTCGTTGGCCTCGGCGCCGGAGTTGACGAAGAACACCTCGTCGAGCCCGAGGCCCGCGAACTTGACGAGCCGCGCCGCCGCGCGCTCGCGGATGTGCATCGGGATCGCGTTGGTCTGGAACAGTACCTTGTTCGCCTGGCGATCGAGCGCGGCGAGCCAGCGCGGGTGGCTGTAACCGAGCGCCGCGACCGCGTGGCCGCCGTAGTAGTCGAGCAGGCGGCGGCCGTCGAGCGTATGCAGCCAGACGCCCTCGGCACGCACGACCTCGAACGGGTACTGTGCAAAGACGTGCGCCAGGTGGCCCGTGCGGGCGCTGCTTGCGTGAGGCGTGACCATGCTGCTCTCTCGGGAACTCGATGGATGCGGCGCGTTCAGGTCCAGCCGGGCGCGGGCGCGGTGAGGCCGGTGGCGGGATCCCAGCCGAACATCCGGTTGAGCCACTGCACGCCGCCGCCGGCGGCGCCCTTCGTCAGGTTGTCGATGACGCTCATGACGGCGACCGTCGAGCCGTTGGTCGTCGCCGACAGGTGCGCGTAGTTGCTGGCGACCACGTCCTTGAGACGCGGCGGCTCGGCGAGCACACGCACGAACGGCTGGCCGGAATAGAACGCGGCGAGGGCGGCGCGCACGTCGGCGCCGGTCATCGGAGTGACGAGCCGCGCCTGCGTCGTCGCGTGGATGCCGCGTGCGAACGGGCCCGAGTGCGGCACGAAGTTGAGCTCGGCGCTGCGGCCGCTCAGCGCGCGCGCGATCGCGACCACTTCGGGAGCGTGGCGATGGCCGAGCGCGCCGTAGGCATACAGGTCGCTGTGCCGGCGCGGGTGGTGCGTGCCGTCCACCGGCGCGCGGCCGGAGCCGGTGCTGCCGGTGACGGCGCTGACGTAGAAGGCGGGCTCGACGAGGCCGAGCTTCATCAGCGGCACGATTACCAGCAGCATCGCGGTCGCGAAGCAGCCGGGATGGGCGACGTGCGGCGTGGCGAGCGTCGCCAGGTGCTCGGGCAGCGCGCAGCTGAAGTCGCGCAGCCGCCCGGGGGCGCCGTGCGGGTGGCCGTAGACCGCGGCGTACGCGTCCGGGTCCGCGTAACGATAGTCGGCGGAGATGTCGACGACGCGCGGTCGCGTGCCGGCGGCGGACGCCGCCGCAAGCAGCCGGTCGAGCAGCGCGGCTGACACGCCGTGCGGGGCGGCGGCGAGCACCGCGCTGACCGGCAGCGTCCCGATCAGCCGCTCCGCCTCGTCGACGCCGACGAAGGCGGTCTCGGGATAGGCGGGCGCGAGGTGCGGGAACGCGCTCGCCAGCCGCTCGCCGGGCTTCGAGTCCGAGACGGCCGCGGCGAGCTCGAGGCGCGGATGCGCGGCGAGCAGGCGCAGCGCCTCGCCGGCGACGTAACCGGTGCCGCCGAGTACCAGCGTCGGAACGCGTTCCTGGCGGCTCATTCGGTCTCGGTCGCCGGCTTGACCGGGAACCGGTCGGCGAGCCCGGCCGCCGCGATCACGCGGTCGCCGAGTTCGCCGCCGCTGG
The DNA here is from genome assembly GCA_963727685.1 of uncultured Pseudomonadota bacterium. GTDB lineage: Bacteria > Pseudomonadota > Gammaproteobacteria > Steroidobacterales > Steroidobacteraceae > CAIKZZ01. Next base: position 804,993 of record CAVSGY010000006.1, on the reverse strand, counting down.
TGATCGCGTTGCAGGCACCGACACCCATCTGCTGCACGATGATGTCGACGCCGACCTGGTTGTCGGTGGCCGGCCCCGTGACGAGTGCCGGCTCGATGCCGAACTTGTCGCGCAGCAGCTTGACACCGCCCCAGGCGGCGACCGGGTCGTTGGCCGACAGCAGCAGCACGCTGATCGCGTTCCTGATGTCGGGCGAGGCGAGGATCGCCTCGACGCCGTAGGTGCCCAGCAGGCCGTCGCCGAGCTCGAAGACGATGATGTCCGGGTGGCCCTGCGCCATCTCGGTGAGCATCGCGCGCGTCAGCGCCGGCCCCACCTTGGCGGTCGTCGTGCCGACGCCGAAGTCGGTGAAGATCATCGTCTTGCGGGCGCCGGCGTCCTCCATCGCCAGGATGTCGCGGCGCAGCGAGACGCCGGTCGCCTTGAAGGCGTGCACGGCGAGGCCGCGGTGGCGCATCCGCGCGATGATCGCGCAGGCCGCCGCCGTCTTGCCGGCCTCCATGCAGCTGCCGGCGAGCGCCACGACCGGCACGCCCTGCGTGTCGAGCGGCGCCTCGAGGTCGAGCGGCCGCTGGCCGATGCGGGCCGGTACGCCGATGCGCTCGCCGAGGTACGGGAACTGCAGCACCACGCCGAGCACCCGGCAGTCGAACGGCCGTCCCTTGTCGGCGTTGATCGAGTCGCAGATGCCGAGCACGCCGCCGATGTTGAGCATCTGGATGATGTCGCCGGGCTTGATCGACTCCGGCACGTGCCCGGAGTAGCCAAACAGCGCCTTGCGGTGGCCGAGCGCGCCGACGACGATGTCGCCCCTCGAGACCTTGGCCATCCGGCCGCTGGTCAGTTCGATCGTGTTGTAGGTGCTCTTGTTGGTCAGCACCTCGACGACGACGACGACGCCTTCCTCGCAGGGGATGTCGGCGGCGATCCTGAGCTCGTGGCCGAGCCCGCAGGCCTGGGTGATCGACGCGATCTTGTCGACGACGACCGATCTCACGGGGCGGACTCCGCATGCTGGCCGGCGCGCGTGTAGAAGGTGCCGGTCAGCGCCAGCATCTTCGAGTAGCCGAGCGCGTCGGCCGGCGTCCACTCGCCGGCCGCCTCGCCGTAGACCCCCTTCGAGGCGGCCATCAGCGACCATGGCGAGGTGACGCCCTCGACGAACAGGCTGCCGGGGCGCAGCAGCACCCGGACCTCGCCGCTGACGCGCCGCTGCGAGGAGGCGAGCAGCGCCTCGATGTCGCGGCACACCGGGTCGAGGTGGTGGCCCTCGTGGAGCAGGTCGCCGTACGGTGCCGCGACCAGCTCCTTGATGCGCGCCTGGCGGCCGGTCAGCACCAGCTTCTCGAGCTCGCGGTGCGCGGTCAGCAGCACGTCGGCCGCCGGCGCCTCGAAGGCGACCCGGCCCTTGGTGCCGATGACGGTGTCGCCGAGGTGGATGCCGCGGCCGATGCCGAACGGCGCGGCGATGGCCTCGAGCTTCTCGATCAGCGTGACCGGGCTCAGCGCGACGCCGTCGAGCGCGCACGGCACGCCGCGCTCGAAGCCGATCGTGTGCCGCTCCGGCGCGCGCGGGTTCGAGAACGCGTCGCGCGTCAGCACCCAGGCGCCGTCCGGGATGCTGCCCTCGGAGGTCAGCGTTTCCTTGCCGCCGATCGTCACGCCCCACAGGCCGCGGTTGACCGAGTAGGCCGCGCCGTACGGTGGCACCGGCAGCTTGCGCTCCTCGAGGAAGGCGAGCTGCTCCGGGCGCTTGAAGGCACGGTCGCGCACCGGCGCGAGGATCTCGAGGCCGGGCGCGGCGGTCCGGATCGCAACCTCGAAGCGCACCTGGTCGTTGCCGGCGGCGGTGGAGCCGTGGGCCACCGAGGTCGAGCCGAGCTTCTTGGCCATCTCGGCGATCGTCTGCGCCTGCAGCACGCGCTCGGCGCCGACGCAGAACGGGTACAGCTGGCCGCGGCGCGCGTTGCCCATCAAGAGGTACTTGAGCACGCGGTCGAAGTACTCGGTCTTCGCCGGTACGAGGTGGTGCGCGATCGCGCCCAGTTCGCGGGAGCGCGCCTCGAGCGTCTTGGCGGCGGCCGCGTCGATGCCGCCGGTGTCGACGGTGACCGTCACCACCGGGCGCCGGTAGGTCTCCTTCAGCCACGGCACGCAGAACGACGTGTCCAGGCCGCCGGAAAAAGCGAGCAGGATGGGCGATTCGCCCTGGGGCGTAGTGGTCATGGATCAGCCTTTAGCGGCTTGCGAGGGGGCGGAGGTGATCGAGCAGTGCGCGCTGGGCGCGCTCGCTGGCGGTCGCGATGAAGATCGTGTCGTCACCGGAGATCGTGCCGACGACCTCCGGCCAGCGCGCCCGGTCGATCGCGAGGGCGACACTCTGCGCCGAGCCGATCGTGGTGCGCACCACGGTCAGGTGCGGGCCCGCCGGCACCGCGTCCTGCACGAACGCGGCGACCGCCGCGAGTCCGGCGACCGGCACGACCGCGTCCTCGGGCAGCACGTAGCGATCGCCGACCTTGGCCACACCGAGGTCGCGCAGGTCGCGGCTGACGCTCGACTGCGTCACCGGATAGCCCGCGCGCTTCAGCAGCCGCACGAGCTCCGCCTGCCGGCCGACGGCGCCGTCGCGGATGATCCGCCTGAGCGCCTCGCGCCGGTCGTCGGGCGCGCGCGCCGCGCCGATGGAGTGTGTGCCGCTGTGCATAAATTGCCAAAATGTTTGCATAATTATGCTGCGCCCGTCAAGCGCCGGCGCCGCCGCGTTCAGCGGCGGGGCGGCTCGAGGCGGAAGCGGCGCACGCCGGTCGCCGTGCCGTCGGCGCCGTGGCTACGTTCGACGACACGGCCGCCGCCGTCGCGATCGAGCACGACGGCGGTCGCGGAGCGGGTGCCGTAGCGCTCGTCGACGATGAATAGCGGCGACAGGGCGCGCTCGCGCGCGAGGCCGACGCCGGTGTCGGGCAGCTCCGCGTCCGGTGCCGGCGTGCGGTCGGCAAGCAGCGCCAGCAGTTCCTCGGGCTCGGCCGGCGGGCGCGCCAGCCGCGCCGCGAGCCGCGCGCGCGCGCGGCGCACCTTGGGCCATTCGGCCGCGAGCGTGCCGTTGCTGAGCCCGTAGAGGCCGGGCTCGAGGCGGCGCGGCCCGCCGGGATCGCCGTTGGACACGTACCACAGCTCACCCGCGTCGCCGAGCAGCAGGCTGAAGCCCGCATAGCGGTGCCCCTCGGCCGCCAGCGCGCCGATGAACTCGCCCGGCGGCGTGCGGCCCTCGAGGAAGCGCGGGATCAGCGTGCCGCGCGACGGCGCGTCCGCCGGGCTGGGCGCGCCGCGCAGATTCGTGACCACGCCGAACCGGCCGCCTTCGGCGATGCCGAGCCATGTGCCGCCGGCGACCAGGTCGCGCCCCGCGAGCAGCCGCGGCGTTTGCCACCAGTCCATCGCCGCGGTCGCGCGCGCGTGCAGCTCGTCACGGTTGCCGACGAGCACAAGGCGCTCGGCAGCGGGCACGTTCCAGGCGAGGACGACGAGGCACATGGACCTATCCTAGCCGCGCCACAGCAGGGCGAACGCGTCCCACGCGGTTTTGGCGATCAGGCCGCTGACGATCACAACGAACAGGCCGCGCACGAAGCCGGCGCCGCGGCGCAGCGCGATGCGCGCGCCCAGCTGCGCGCCGGCCACGTTGGCGAGCGCCATCGCGATGCCGAGCGGCCACAGCACGGCGCCGTGGGCGCCGAACCAGGCGAGCGCCATCGCGTTGGTGGCGACGTTGACGCAGCGTGCGGCCGCGGCGGCGTTCAGGAAGTCAAAGCCATAGTGGCGGACGAACAGCAGCATCAGGAAGCTGCCGGTGCCCGGTCCGAAGAAGCCGTCGTAGCAGCCGATCGCCGCGAGCAGCGCGAGTCCGGCGAACGCGCCGCGCCGCCCGTGCGAGCGCGGCGCGTGGACGCGGCCGAGGTCCCGGTGCGCGAGCGTGTAGCCGAGCACGAGCAGCAGTGCGATCGGCACCAGCGGCCGGAACAGCCGCGGCGAGACGTGCGTGACCGCGATCGCGCCGAGTAGTGAGGCGAGCGCGGCGAGCGCGATGCCCGGCAGGATCGTCCGCCACGGCACGGCGATGCGGCGCGCATAGCGCGCGGCGGCGCTCGCGGTGCCGGCGAGCCCGGCGAGCTTGCTGGTGCCGAGCAGCGTCGACGGCAGCGCACCCGGCAGCGCCGTGAACAGCGCCGGCACCTGGATCAGGCCGCCGCCGCCGACGATCGCATCGATGCCGCCCGCGGCGAACGCCGCCGCGAGCACGGTCACGGTGGCGACGTCGGGCACCGTCAGCGCGGCTGGGTCCAGAGGCGCGCGCCCGGCTCGTCGCCGAGCGCACGGCCCGTGCCGCGCTCGTACCAGTCGGCGATGAGGCGGAACGAGATCGACTGCGGCGGCGGCAGCGCCGGCGTGCCGGCGGCGAGGTCGGCGTAGCTGAACCAGCGCGCGTCCTCGAGCTCGCCGTCGGGGCAGGCGAGCGCGGTGACGGCGGCGCGCGCCCGAAAGCCGACCATCAGCGACGATGGGAACGGCCACGGCTGCGACGAGTGGTACTCGACCTCGAGGACCTCGACGCTGGTCTCCTCGCGCACCTCGCGCACCACCGCGTCCTCGAGGCTCTCACCCGGCTCGACGAAGCCGGCGATCGTCGAGTAGCGACCGGGCGGCCACGACGCCTGCCGCCCGAGCAGCGCCCGCTGGCCGTCGGTGACCAGCACGATGATCGCCGGGTCGATGCGCGGGAAGAACTCGGTGCTGCAGCCCGGGCGCGTGCAGGTCATGACGTGGCCGGCGCTGGCGGGCGCGGTCGGGGCGCCGCAGGCGCCGCAGTAACGGTGACGCGTGCGCCAGTAGACCATCGCGCGCGCGTAGGCGAGCAGGCCCGCCTCGTCCGGCGGCAGCAGCCCGCCGACGAGCCGCAGGTCGCTGAACTCGGCGTCGGCGACCAGCGCCGGCGGCTCGGCGCCGTCGAATTCGACGGCGAAGCATGCCGCGCCACGGAAGCGCCCGAGCAGGATGGCCTCCTGCGGCGCGACGCCACCGAGGGCCGTGCGCCCGAGCAGCACGGCCGCGGGGACGGGCGCCGGGCGCAGCAGATTGCGGTTGCGCCAGAGCGGCACGAAGCGGGTTGCGGGGTCGGCCAGCGCGCCCTCGAGCCACGCCGGGTCCTTGCGCAGGCCGCTGGCGCGGTCGACGTAGGGTCCGGCGTAAACATTACGGGCGCGGTGCGATGGCATGGGGGGCGCCGAGGCGCGCCGGCATTCTACCCGTGTTCGACGACCCGCTCGCGCGCTTCACTCTCGCACCATGCGCACACGCCCCCATGCTGGCGCAGCGCGTCGACGACCATCAGCCCGCGGCATGCGGGGCAGGCGTCGGGTCGCAGCTCGGCGCGCCGCTTGAGCACGTGCAGCAGGTACCAGGCGTGCTCGAACGAGATCCGCTGCGGCCGGTGCAGCGCGAGGTAGGTCTCGTAGGTCCGGCAGAACAGCGCGCCCCAGCGCAGCGCAGCGCGCGTGCCGCCTGCATCGGGCGCGTTCGCCGCGTCGCGCAGCAGGCCGAGGAGCGTATAGAGCCCCGCCAGCGCTGCGGCGTGGCGCCGCGTCTCGAGGTTCTTGAGGAAGAACGCGGTCTGGGTCGGCGACTTGCCGCGATGGCGGCGGATCGGAACGCCCTGGGTCGCGACGTACGTCCGGTACAGCTTGCGAATGCGGTCGTCGCTGAGGCCCGTCCAGGTACGGATGGTGCAGGTCCGCGCCTCGTGGTGAATCATCCGGAACGCCAGATCGAGCCGCTGGCGATCCCGCGAATAACGGTCGTCGGTGATCCTCATAGGGCTGTTCTCCCGTCGCTATTCTGTTTCCCCGGAAACTGTTTTTGGTATGAATCCACCAAAAACTGTACTCTCGGTGCGGCGGGGCGGCCAGCCAGAATATGTCCCGCACTTGGGGAGAAAGACCATGATCGAGACCATCGGCGGCATCCACGACGCGGGGGATGGGTCGCGCTACCTGACCCAGGCGGTGCTCGACCAGAACTCTCTAGACTCGATCCGCGAAGCCAACACGGGCTTCCTCGCGCTCATCGCGCAGCGCCATGCGGCCTGTCCCGGGGCCGGGGCCTGGGGTCTGAACCCGGCGTCGGTCGCCCAGATCGCCGCGCTCGATGCCGTCGGTCGCCGCGCGGCCGCGAGCTGTCCTTACACCTTGTTCAACCTGCGCTTCGAGGATGCGGCGTTCTGGCGCGGGGTCGCGCTCGACACCGGGCGGGCCGGCGCCGGCAGCCTGACCGACGAGGCAACCTTCGCGCGTACCGGGGTATTCCTGGCCTGGCACCTCGCCCAGAGCTCGGAGCTGACCGCGGCGGTGGTCCTCGGCATGACGGCGCCCGTGCACCGGGCGTGGCGCGGGCTGCCGCTGTCGGCGCTGGACCGCGCCGCCACCGCGGCGCTGCCCCACCTCGCGGCCCGCTGGGGCGGCCACCCGCGGTTCTGGCCGAAGCTGCTCGAGGCGGCCGCGCCGGTCGACCCGGACCGGGCGGACTCGGTGCGCCTGCTCGGCCTGCAGCTGCTCGCGGCCGAGGGGATCGGTGCCGAGGCACGGCTCGCGGAGGGCCCGCCGGGGAAGTGGTAGCGGCGGCGGTTGCCGCCGCGGGTCCAGGGTCTTACGCTTCGCGCTCGCTGCCGCCCGCCGGCAGCCCGCCGCGCCCCCCGGACCCATGCCCGCGCTCTCTATCCGCAAGCTGACCAAGACCTACTCGAACGGCGTCGAGGCCCTCAAGGGCATCGACCTCGACGTCGAGCGGGGCGATTTCTTTGCGCTGCTCGGCCCGAACGGCGCCGGCAAGACGACCACGATCGGCATCATCACCTCGCTCGTCAACAAGACCAGCGGCACGGTGTCGGTGTTCGGCCACGACATCGATCGCGAGATCGCGGTCGCCAAGTCCTGCATCGGCATCGTCCCGCAGGAGATCAACTTCAACCAGTTCGAGTCGGTCGAGACGATCCTCGTCAACCAGGCGGGCTTCTACGGCATCCCGCGCCGCATCGCGCGCGTGCGTACCGAGAAGTACCTCAAGCAGCTGCAGCTGTGGGACCGGCGCAAGTCGACCGCGCGCACGCTGTCGGGCGGCATGAAGCGGCGCCTGATGATCGCCCGTGCGCTGGTGCACGAGCCGCGGCTGCTGATCCTCGACGAGCCGACCGCCGGCGTCGACATCGAGATCCGGCGCACGATGTGGGATTTCCTGCGCGAGACCAACGAGCGCGGCGTGACGATCATCCTGACGACGCACTACCTCGAGGAGGCCGAGAACCTCTGCCGCCACGTTGCGATCATCGACAAAGGCCGGATCATCGAGAACGACCGCATGCGCAACGTGCTGCGGAAGCTCCAGACCGAGACCTTCGTGCTCAACCTGCGCGACCCGGTCAAGGAAGTGCCGAACCTGCCGGGCTTCGGCGTGGTGCTGCTCGACGACCGCACCCTCGAGGTCGAGGTGTCCAAGGACCGCAGCCTCAACGACATCTTCGTGCGGCTCGCCGCCCAGGGCGTCGACGTCGTCTCGATGCGCAACAAGGTTAACCGCCTCGAGGAGCTGTTCATGCGCCTGGTGCGCGCGTCGAGCGATAGCGCTACGGCCGCGGCCGCCGGCGGGGGCGGGCGATGAGCGCGGAGCCCGAGTTTGTGCCGGCGTCCCGGGCGCGCTCCGACTGGATCGGCTTCCGCACGATCGTGCTCCGGGAATTCAGCCGCATCGTCCGCATCTGGGGCCAGACGCTGGTGCCGCCCGGCGTCACGGCGACGCTCTACTTCATCATCTTTGGCAGCCTGATCGGCGCGCGCATCGGCCAGATGGGCGGCTACGGCTACATGCAGTACATCGCGCCCGGCCTGATCATGATGTCGGTGATCACGAACTCCTACGGCAACGTGGTGTCGAGCTTCTTCGGCGCGCGCTTCGGCAAGCACGTCGAGGAACTGCTCGTCTCGCCGCTGCCGAACTGGCTGATCGTCGCCGGCTACGTCATGGGCGGCCTGGTGCGCGGGCTGCTGGTGGGCCTGGTCGTCACGGTCGTCGCGCTGTGCTTCACGCAACTCAGGGTGGTTCATCCGCTGCTGACGATCGTGGCGGTGTTCTTCACCTCGATCGTGTTCTCGCTCGGCGGCTTCATCAACGCCGTGTTCGCCAAGAACTTCGACCACATCTCCTGGTTCCCGACCTTCATCCTGACGCCGCTGACGTACCTCGGCGGCGTGTTCTACTCGATCGCGCTGCTGCCCGAATGGGCGCGCGCGGTCTCGCACGCGAATCCGATCCTGTACATGGTGAACGGCTTCCGCTACGGCTTCCTCGGTGTCTCGGACGTCGACGTGCGGCTCGCGTTCATGATCATGATCGGCTTCGCGGTGGCGCTGTACGCGCTCGCCGTCGCGCTGATGTACAAGGGCATCGGTATCCGCGAGTAGCCCGCCAGCGGGGAGGCGCAGATGTGCGGACGCTTCTCGTTCCACTCGCCGCACGAGACGATCGTGCAACTGTTTGGCGTCAGCAGCGGCACGGCCGCGGTGCCGCCGCGCTGGAACATCGCGCCGACCGCCTCGGTCGTCGCGGTGCGCACGACGGCGGGCGGCCAGCGCGAGCTCGCGCTGCTCCACTGGGGACTGGTGCCGTCCTGGGCCAAGGAACGCTCGATCGGCCAGCGGCTGATCAACGCCCGCGTCGAGACGCTGCGCGAGAAGCCGGCGTTCCGCAACGCGTTCCGCAAGCGCCGCTGCCTGGTGGTGGCCGACGGCTACTACGAGTGGCGCGCCGTCGGCGCGCAGAAGCAGCCGTACCTGATCGCGGCGGCGAGCGGCGCGCCGTTCGGCATGGCGGCGCTGTGGGAGACCTGGGCGGACCCGGCGAGCGGCGAGCGGCTCGAGTCGTGCGTGATCGTCACGCGCGAGTCGGCCGGCGTCGTCCGCGACATCCACGCGCGCATGCCGGCGATCGTCGCGCCCGACCACTACGCCGCCTGGCTGGACCCGGCGAGCGCCGACGTCGCGGCGCTCGAGGCGCTGCTGACCGGTGAGCCGCGCGTGCCGCTCACTGCCCATCCGGTGAGCCGGCGCGTCAACAACCCGCGCAACGAGGGCCCCGAGCTCGCCGCGCCGTCGGCTGCCGGCGCCGGTTGATCGGCGGCGCCGAGTGCGATCAGCTGCTCGTTCCATGCGCGCCGCGGCCGCGCCCGGCGCGTCGCGTTGCAAAACCGCGAGCCGCTTTGCGGTCCCGAACCGCCGGGATGCGCTAAAAGGGATTATTGTAAACGTCAGGAACCGCGCATGACCCGCAGCCTTCATCTCGTCGACGTGTTCACCGACCGGCCGTGCAGCGGCAACCAGCTCGCGGTCGTCACCGGTGCCAAGGGCCTGCCAGCCCGGCAGATGCAGGCCTTCGCACGCGAGATGAACTTCTCCGAGACCACCTTCGTAGTCGCCGACCAGCCGATCGGCGGCGGCTGGCCGGTGCGGATCTTCACGCCGATCGAGGAGTTGCCGTTCGCCGGCCACCCGACGCTCGGCACCGCGCACGTGATCCGCCACGCGCTGCTGAGCGGCCGCGTCGATCGCGTCACGCTCGCGCTGCCGATCGGCCTGACGCCGGTGTTTGTCGAGCGCGACGCCAAGCGCGAGCTGTACTGGATGCGGCAGCGCTTCCCGACCTTCGGCCGCCGCCTGACGCGCAAGGCCGTCGCCGCGGTCCTCGGCCTGTCGCCGGCCGACCTCGCCAGCCACCCGCTCGAGGAGGTTTCGACCGGCCTGCCTTACCTCGTCGTGCCGGTGCGCACACGCCGGGCGCTCGAGCGCATCCGCGTCGACCGTGAGGCGCTGCTCAAGCTCGTCGCCGGCCTCGACGCCAAGGCCGTGATCGCCTTCGCGCCGGGCGCGCAGCGCCCCGGCCATCAGCTGACGGCGCGCGTGTTCGTCGACTACTTCGGCGTGCCCGAGGACGCGGCCACCGGCAGCGCCAACGGCTGTCTCGCCGCCTGGCTCGTCCAGCACCGCTTCCTCGACGACGATGCGATCGACCTGCGCGTCGAGCAGGGCACGAGCATGGGCCGGCCGTCGACCCTGCACCTGCGCGCCATGCGGACGTCGCGCGGCATCGAGATCCGCGTCGGCGGCGGCGTCGTCGACGTCGCGCGCGGTACCGTGGTCGCCGCCCGCCTGGCCTGATCCACCACGCCGTTCCGGCGCTGCGGCGCCGGAACGCCGCCGCCGCTTCCACCTCGCGCGAGGTGCGCTACACTCGGCGCCTCATCCGGGAATCCCCTATGCGCGAGGGCGTCGTGACGTCGAAGCGTGCGCTGATCGTGGACGATTCGAAGTCGGCACGGGTGGTGCTGTCCCGACTGCTCGAGAAGCATGACCTGGCCGTCGATACCACCGACTCCGCCGAGAGCGCGCTGCAGTACCTGCGCGAGCACCGGCCCGATGTCATCTTCATGGACCAGGTGATGTCGGGAATGGATGGCCTGACCGCCGTGCAGGCGATCAAGAGCGATCCCAGCACCGCCTCGATCCCGATCATGATGTACACCTCGCAGGACGGCGAGCTGTATGCCGGCGAGGCCCGCGCGCTCGGCGCGGTCGGCGTGCTGCCGAAGCGGATGGCGCCGGCGGACATCGCGAGCGCGCTGTACGAGCTGCAGCTGCTGCCGGACAGCCGCGGCGCGGTGGCCGACGGCTTCGATCGCGTGCAGCTGCCGGCGGTCGAATCCGGCGCCGGCCCGGTCCCCGGCGTGATCGTCAAGGCGGGGGTCGCCGACACCGCCGCCGCTGCGGCGCCTGCCACGCCGGCGCCGCTCGATGCAGTCGCGCTGCGCTCGATCGTCGAGCCGCTGCTCCAGGAACAGGGTACCGAGCTGCGGCGCTTCGTGGTCGCGAGCCTCGAGAGCATGAGTGCGCGCGTGGTCACTGAGGTGTCGGCCCAGGTCGCCGCCGCCGTGGCTGCGGCGCTGCCGACGCCGGCGGCGCCGGAGCCGAGCGCGCCGCCGCCGGTGATCGAGCCGCCGCGCCCGCACCCGCCGACCGGGTGGATCGCGCTCACGGCGCTCGCCGCCCTGCTCGCCGTCGCCGGCGGCCTGTACGGCTGGCGCCAGCACGTCGCGGCCGACGCGCTCGGGACGCGCCTCGACGCGGCGGCGCAGGAACTCGCCGCCGCGAAGAGCGCCCTCGTCGCGGCCCAGCAGGCCGCGGCGCCGGCGGCGCGCCCCGCCGAGCGCCTGCCGGTGCCGTACGCCGAGGCGCCGCTCGCCGGGTCGCGCCTGACGGTGCTCGCCGCACTGCTCGCCGATCTCGAGACGCGCGGCTTCGAAGGCACCGTGACGGTGACCTCGGCGGCCGGCGACTTCTGCCTCACCGGCAATCCCAGCGAGGGCTATGGCCTGGCGCCGGGCGAGATGCCCGCGAACCGCTGCGACGTCGTCGGCAACCCGTTCGATGATGCGCTCAAGCCCGCCGACCGCGAGCCCGCGGCGCTCGGCGCGCTGGTCGCCGGCGTGCGCGACCGCAGCCATGGCGCCATCGACGTGCGCGTCGAGCACGTCGGCCGCGTGCCGTCTCCGGGCGTGTATCCGTCGGCGCCGGATGCGAGCGCGGCGCAGTGGAACGCCGTGGCGACGGGCCGAAACTACGTGGAGTTCGCGGCCGTGCCGCACGCGGCCCCGCCGTGAGCTGGCTGCTGTACGGCGCCAACGGCTACACCGGCGAGCTGATCGCCCGCGAGGCCGTGCGCCGCGGCCTGCGGCCGATCCTCGCCGGCCGGTCGAAGGCGCCGGTCGAGGCGCTCGCGCGCGAGCTCGGACTCGAGGCGCGGGTGTTCGCGCTCGACGGCGAGCCGCCGGCGCGGTTCCTCGACGGCGTATCGCTCGTGCTGCATTGTGCCGGGCCGTTCTCGGCGACCGCGGCGCCGATGATGGCGGCGTGCCTCGCGGCGCGCGCCCACTACCTCGACATCACCGGCGAGCTCGCCGTGTTCGAGCTCGCCCGTGCGCGCGACGCCGCGGCGCGCGCGGCTGGGGTCGTGCTGTGCCCGGGGGTCGGCTTCGACGTCGTACCGACCGACTGCGTGGCCGCGTGCCTCAAGGAGGCGCTGCCGGAGGCCACGCAGCTCGCGCTCGGCTTCGACGGCCAGTCGGCGATGAGCCGCGGCACGGCGCGCACGATGGTCGAGGGCCTCGCGCAGGGCGGCTGCGTGCGCCGCGACGGCGTGCTGACCCGCGTAGCGCTCGGCTACCGCGACCGGCGCATCGACTTCGGCGCCGGCGAGAAGCTGGCCGCGACGATCCCGTGGGGCGACGTCAGCACCGCGTTTCACACCACCGGCATCCCGAACATCGAGGTCTACGTTCCGGTCTCGCCGCGCGCGCTCGCCCGGCTGCGTCGGCTGCGCTATCTGCGCGGCATTCTCGGGCTCGGACCCGTCCAGCGCTTCCTGAAGGCGCGCGTCGACCGCCAGCCGCCGGGCCCGGACGAGCGCCAGCGCGGCGCGACGCCGACCTGCGTCTGGGGCGAGGCACGCTCGGCCGCCGGGCAGGTCAAGACCGCGCGCCTCACCACGGCGAACGGCTACACGGTCACCGTGCATGGCGCGCTCGGCATCGTCGAGCGCCTGCTCGCCGGCGGCGCCCCGGCGGGCGCCCTGACGCCGGCGCGCCTGATGGGCGCGCGTTACGTCGAGACGCTGCCGGGCAGCGGACGCATCGCGATCGACTGACGCGATGCGTGTGGACGTTCCGCCCTTCGAGCCGCCGCTCGGCCTGCGCAACCCGCACCTGCAGTCGATCCTGGCGAGCCAGCCGCCGCGCCGCTGGTTCGTGCTGCGGCGCGCGCGCGCGCTCGTGGCCGCGAGCCGCGACGTGCTGGTCGACTGCGGCGATGGCGTGCGCCTGCTCGGCCACCACGCGCCGCGGCACGGCGGCAACGGCGAGCTCGTGCTGCTGCTGCACGGCTGGGAAGGCAGCGCCGAGTCGATGTACGTGCTGTCCTGTGCCGCGCACCTGTACGCGCTCGGCTTCGCCGTGTTCCGCCTGAACCTGCGCGACCACGGCCCGACCCACCACCTCAATCCGGAGCTGTTCCACTCGTGCCGCATCGCCGAGGTCGTCGGCGCGGTGCGCGCGGTGCAGGCGCTGGCGCCGGGTCAGCGGCTGTCGCTGGTCGGCTACTCGCTCGGCGGCAACTTCGCACTGCGCGTCGCGGTGCGCGCCCCGGCGGCGGGCATCCGCCTGCGCCAGGTCATCGCGGTCTGCCCGGTGCTGGACCCCGAGCACACGCTCGAGCGCCTGGAGCATGGCTCCTGGATCTACCGCAATTACTTCGTGCTGAAGTGGCGCCGCTCGCTGCTGCTCAAGAAGCAGGCGTGGCCGGACCTCTACGATCTGGACGAGCTGATCGCGGATCGCAACCTGACCTCGATGACCGAGCAGCTGGTGCTGCGCTACAGCGGCTACCCTGACCTCTTCAGCTACCTGGCCGGCTACGCGATCGTAGGGCCGGCGCTGGCCCCGCTCGTCGTGCCGTCGCGCATCATCATGGCGCTCGACGATCCGATCATCCCGGCGGGCGATCTCGCGCGGCTCGCCGCGCCGGCCGCGCTCACCATCACGACGACCGCGCACGGCGGCCACTGCGGCTACCTCGACAGCTTCGCCCGCGAGAGCTGGGCCGACCGCCAGGTAGCGGCGATCCTCGCGCCCGGCTGAGGCGGGCCGGGGCGCCGCGCCCGCTGCTGCGGCGCCGCCTCAGGCGCCGGTGTCGGTGCGCGCCGCGCGCTTCTCCTCAAAGCGGATGATCGGCTGCGATCCGGTGACCGAGATTGCGCCGTCGACGATCGCACCGTCCGCGATCGCCACCACATGCGCGCGCACCGAGCCTCTGATCACGGCGCTCTTGCCGATCTCGAGCTTGGTCTCGATCGTCAGGTCGCCGGTGACCTGGCCGGCAATGACCGCCGCGTGCGCGCGCACGTTGCCCTGCCAGTGCGCGTCCTGGGCGATCGACACGAGGCCGGCGATGCTGCCGTCGCCGACGATCGTGCCGCCGAGGGACATCGGGCCGCGCACCTCCAGGGTGCCTTCGAAGCGGCTGCCGATGCCGATCAGGGTCGGCGCCCCCGCGCGCTGATCGAATAATCGTCGCCGCGGAGCGTCAGCAGCCGGATCGGACATGAAACCTCCATCAGTGGGCAGGGTCGTGCGGAGCCTTGCCAGATGGTCGTCACTATACTAGCGACGCACGCCCTGGGTCCGCCGGATCGGGGACCTCAGACGGACATCGCACCTGGCCGCCGACACCGACCCTGATCCGCTGCTGCTGGCCGCCGCCACCGCCGAGGCGGTGGCGCCGTGAACCTGCTGCTCCCGGCCGTGGTGCTGGTGCCGCTCGCGGCCGCGCCACTGCCGGCGCTCGCCAAGCGCGTGGGCGCGGACCCGGCCGCGGCCGCCGCCGCCGCCGCGCTCGTCTCGCTCGCGCTGGCGATCGCGCTGCTGATGGGCGTGCGGTCCGGCACGACGCCGTCGATTGCGTGGCCGTGGGTGCCGGCGCTCGGTCTGCGCCTCGCGTTGCGTGCCGATGGCCCGGCGGCCGGCTTTGCCGCCGCCGTCGCGGTGGTCGCTGTGCTCGCGATCGTCGTGGCGTGGCTCGGTGCGCGCCGTGCCGCCGCTGCGCCGCGCTACGGGCATGCACTCGCGCTGACCGGCGCGACGCTCGGCGCGGTGCTGGCCGACGACCTCGCGCAGCTGTGGCTGTGCGCGGAGCTCGCCGCGCTCGTCTCGGCGCTGCTGTGCGGCGGGGCCGGGCGCCGCCGCGAGGGGTTGGCGGTGCTGGTGATCCTCGAGGCGGGCGGGCTCGCGCTCTTCGCGGGGACACTGCTGCTCGCGTACGTGGTCGGCAGCTTCCGGCTCGGCGACGCGCTGCGTGCGGGTCAGGCGCTGCGGCAACACGCGCTCTACCTGCCGATCGTCGCGCTGCTGCTGGCCGGCGCGGCCGTGCGCCTCGCGCCGTGGCCGGTCCGCACCGGCCGCCCGGGCGAGCCTGCGCCGGCCGGGCCTGATGTGCTGCTGCCGGCGGCGTCGGCGCTCGCGATCGGCGTCTTCCTGCCGCTGCGTCTCGCGCCCGTCCTTGGCGGCACCCGCGCCTGGGCGCTGCTCATCGCGGCGCTCGGCGCCGGCTGGGCGCTGCTGCTCGCGTGGCGCATCTGGCGCGCCCGCCCGCGCCGGTCCACCGCGGCAGCGGCCGGCACCGCGTCGCTGCTCGACGAATTCGGGGTCGCCGCGCGGCTGCTGTGGCAGCCACTGCTCGCCCCGCCGCTCGGCCTGTCGCTGCTCGCGCTCGGGCTCGTCGCCGTCGCCGCCGCCGCGCTCGCCGTCGGCGAGGTGCGCGCCGATGCGTGGCGAGCCGTGGCGGCGACCGCTTGGCCGCTCGCCGCCGGTTCGAGCTGGCTGCTGCTCGCGGTGGCCGCGTGCATGGCCGCGCGACGCAGCTGCCGCGCGACGCGGACGCTGGCCATCGCCGCCGCCGGCGCGCTGCTGCTGGTCGCCGGCCTCGCGCCGCCTGCGCTCGCTGCCGTACAGCTCGCGGCCGGGTTGCTGGCGCTGCTCGCCGTGCACCGTACCTTCGCCGCGCCATGGCCGCCACGGCGCATGCTGGGGTGGCTCGCGGCGGGACTCGTGGCGGTGGCGGCAGCGCGCGCGCTCATCGCCGCTTCGGGCGTGCCGCCGCCGGGCGCGTCCGGTGCTGGCGCGGGCCCGGGCGAGCTCGCCGCGTGCGCGCCGCTCGCGCTGCCGCTCGCGGCCGCGATCCTGCTGCTGGCGCTCGGGCGCGCGCCGCCGCTGCTGAAGCGCGCAGTTGCCGGCGGCGCGGTGCTCGCCAATCTCGCGCTCGGCGCCTGGCTGCTGACGCGTGCCGACCGTGGCGCGCCGCTCGCTTTTGCGCTTGGCGCGTGGCCGGTGCCGTTTGGCATCCATCTGCTGCTCGACCGCCTCGCCGCCACGATGCTGCTGATCGCGGCGGCGGCGGCGGCGCTGGTCTTCGGTCACGCGGTCGGCGGCGGCGATGAGCGTCTCGACCGGCACTTCCACGCGCGCTGCCAGCTGCTGCTGTTCGGGGCCGCGGGCTGCGTGCTGACGGCGCACCTGCTCGAACTGTTCGTGTTCTGGGAAGTGCTGCTGCTCGCCTTCCACGGGCTGCTCGCGAGCGATCGCGCCGCCGGCGAGGCGCGGGCGCACGTCGTCGCGGTCGGCGCGGCCGGCTCGGGGCTGTTGCTGCTCGCGCTCGGCTGCCTGTATGCCGCGCTCGGCACCTTCGGCGTTGCCGAGCTCGCGAACCGCGTGCCGGCGGTCGCCAGCGGTGCGTCGCCGCTGCTCAGCGTCGGCGCCTACCTGCTGCTCGTCGCCTGCGCGCTGCGCGCCGCCGCGCTGCCGCTCGGCCTGTGGCTGTCGCGTGCCGCCGAGGCGGCGCCGCCCGCGGCCGCGGCGTTCGCCGTCGTGCTGATCGAGACCGGAATCTACGCGCTGCTGCGTCTCTATTCGCTGGTGTTCCCGTGTTTCGGCGCCGGCCCCTGCGGCCCGTCGGGCCTCGTCCTGCCGCTCGGGCTCGCGACGCTCGCGGGTGGCGGCGTTGGCGCGCTCGCCGCGGCCGGACTGCGGACCCTGGCGCCGCAGCTGCTGCTCGTCGCCACCGGCATGTTGCTGGTCGGCGTCGGCAGCTTCCGCGCCGACGGCTTCGCCGCCGCCGTCTATTCGCTGGCGCCCGTGGCACTCGCCGCTATCGCGCTGGCGCTCGCCGCGGATCTCGCCGGCGCGGAGCGCGGTGCCGATGGTGTGCCGCGCGAACGCGGCGCTGCAGCGCCGCGCGTGCTGTGCGCGGCGGCGCTCGTCGGATCGCTGTGGTTGCCGCCGTTCGCGGGTTGGATCGGCAAGATCGCCATCCTCGGGGCGTCCGGCCCGGACGCCGCGGTCGTCTGGAGTCTCGCGCTGACGACCGCGCTGCTGGCGGCGACCGCCGCGGCTCGTGCGGCGAGCGCACTCGGTTGGGGCGAGCCGATGCGCTCGCAGCCGCCGGCCGCGGTGTCGACGGTAGCCGCGGCCGGCTGCGCGCTCGCCGCGCTCGCGCTGCTCGCCGTCGCCGCCGGCCCGGCGTTCGACTTCGCGGCGCGCACGGCGCGCCAGCTGCTCGACCGGCGCGGCTACGTGACGGCGGTCCTCGACGTCGATGGCGGCAGGGCGCCGCGATGACGGCGCGCGGCGCGGGACCGGCAGCGGCGCCACTGTACGCGTGGCAGCGGTCGTGGCTACTCTTGCGGCCATGTTGCCCCACTTGCTCGCCACCCATGGCGCCGCGTCCGCGCGGCGCGTCCGCGTGAGCGCCGCCGCGCCGCTGCGCCGCGCCTCGCCGCGTGCCGGCGCCCTGGCGCTGCTCGCGCTGCTGATCGCCGGCTGCGGCACTGACGCCGACTTCGACAACGCCGCACGCACCAACACGACGGTGGCCTGGGACGACTACCTGCGCACCCACCCGGACGGCCCGCACGCGCGCGAGGCGCGCGAGCGGCTCGCCGCGTTGCTCGAGGACCGCGAGTGGCAGCGCGCGCACGCCGCCGATACGGCGGATGCCTACCAGCGCTACCTGCACGGCTATCCGCAGGGGGCACATGCGCACGACGCGCTGGTGGCGATCGCGAACCTCAATCTCGCCGCCGCGCCGTCGCGCGATGCGCCCACGGCACCCGCCGCGGCTCCGGCGGGCGACGAGGCCACGCGCGCGGCCGCGGCGCCGGCGGCCGCGGCGCCGCCCGGGCCGGTGCGGGCGCCGCCGGCTGCGCATGCCGCTGCGGCCCCGGCAGAGGCGGCCGCGGCAGCTGCCGGCGCGGCCACGCCCGACGGCTATCGCGTGCAGTTGGGTGCCTACGGCAGCAGCGCGCGCGCCGAGCGGGCGTGGCGCTCGCTCCAGCAGCGCTATCCCGTGCTCGCGCCCCGGACGCCGCTGATTGCCGCGGCGCGCGCCGCGGACGGCAGCCCCGTCTACCGGCTGCAGGTCACCGGCCTCGAGCGGCCGGCGGCGCAGGCGCTGTGCGCCAGCCTCGGCGCGCACAACGACCCGTGCATCGTGGTACCGCGGCTCGCAACCGGGCCGACCCCGTCGCGGTAGGGCATGGCCCGGGCAGGGCAGGTCAAAAGCTGACGCGACACGTCAGTCCGGGGCCGGCGCAATGCGCCGGGCTCTGCATAAGTGACTGATCCATATAGGCCTGCCACGCTGGCACGAGCCTTGCTTTATCTAGCCTGCAAGTCTCAACTCCCCCTGTGGTTTGAAATCTTGGCGCCGTCGAGCTCCCCCCAGCTCCCGGCGCCTTTTTTTTGACGCGCCACGCCCCCACAACCGCCCTGCGCCGTTCGTCGCGGCCGGCGCTCGTTTCGCCGCGCCAGAGGGGGTTTGATCGCATCAAACGCGTAGAATCGCGCTCCTCTTGGATCCGGTGACTGCCCGTGAACGACGAAGCCTTGCCGCACGTGGAACCGCCCGCCATCAGCGTCGACGAGACGCGTCCGAGCGTGCCGCCTGCACCGCGCCTGCCGTCGCCGGAGCCGCGCTTCTCGCGGCGCGCCTACTTGATCGCGGCCGGCATTGTCCTGCTAGCCGTAGTCGCCCTGGTCATGGCGATGCGCGGCAGCGCGCCGCCGACCGCCCCGACCGCGACCGATTCGTCCCCGCTCGTGACGGCGCTGCCACCCGGGCGTACGCCGTTCACGATGACGGTCACGTTCACCGGCGCGATCGTCGCGCGTTACGACATGCCGATCGGCGTCGACAGCGAGGCCGGGCACATCGCCGCCGTGCTCGTCGAGGTTGGCGATCACGTCCGCGCCGGACAGGTGCTTGCGCGGCTCGATACCTCGGTCGTCGCGCCGCAGGTGGCCAGCCTGCGGGCCGCCCTCGAACAGAGCCGCGCCGAGGCCGCCCGCGCTGAGGCCGACTATCGCCGCGCCGACGCGATTGCGAACTCCGTCGGTGCCCTGTCGAAGGAGGAGGTCGGCAAGCGCCAATCCGAAGCCGTGACCACCGCGGCACGCGTTAAGGCGGCCGAGGCTCAGCTCGAGGAATCCGAGGCGCGCCTCGGTCGCACCGAGATCCGCGCGCCCGCTGACGGCATCGTGCTGACCCGCAACGCCGAGGTCGGCCAGGCCGTGACCCCGGGCGGCCCGACGCTGTTCCGTCTCGCCCGCGGCGGCGAGGTGGAGATGCGCGCGCAGGCCGCGGAGCAGGACCTGCCGCGCCTGCACGTCGGGCAGACGGCCGAGGTGCGCATCACCGGGGTCGCGACGCCGTTTAGCGGCACGGTGCGGCTGCTGGCCGCGGTCATCGACCCGATGACCCGCCTTGGCGAGGTGCGGGTCACGCTGCCGAAGGATCCGAACCTGAGGCCCGGCGCGTTCGCCCGCGGCGAGGTCAAGGTCGGTAGCGACGTGCGGCCAATCGTGCCGCAGACGGCGGTGTTGTCCGACACGCGCGGCAACTACGTGCTGATCGTCGGCTCCGACGGCCGTGTCGTGCGCCGCGACGTGCGCTTCGGCGGCGCACAGCCGAGCGGTATCGTCATCGCCGACGGCCTCGACGGCACCGAGCGCGTCGTGACGACCGCGGCCGCGTTCCTGCACGAGGGCGAGCGCGTGAGGGTCGCGGCGGCGAAGGACGCGCCGTGAGAAACATCTCGGCATGGGCGATCAAGCACCCGATCTTCCCGATCGTGCTGTTCATCGTGCTGGCGTTTGTCGGCACGGTCGCGTTCATCCGCCTGCCGATCAACCTGAACCCCGACATCACCTTCCCGCTGGTGCAGGTCTCCGTCTCTCAGCCCGGCGCCGCGCCGACCGAGATGGAAAAACAGGTGATGCAGAAGATCGAGGGCGCGGTCGCGAGCGTCGGCAGCGTCCACAACATCACCTCACGGGCCACCGAGGGCCAGGCCTTCATCTGGATCGAGTTCCTGATCGGCACTCCAATCGACCGCGCGGTCAGCGACGTGCGCGACGCGGTCGCGCGCGTACGCGCCGACCTGCCGGAGGGCATCCAGGAGCCGACGGTCACGCGCCAGGACGCCGAGGGCGGGCCGATCGCCTATTTCGCGGTCGGCACGACGTCGTTGACCCAGGAGCAGCTGAGTTGGTTCGTCGACAACACGGTCACCAAGCGGCTGCTGACGGTGCCGGGCGTCGCGCTCGTCGGGCGCAGTGGCGGCGTCGACCGCGAGATCCGCGTCGAGCTCGACCCGGCGCGCATGCAGGCGCTCGGCATCACTGCGGTGCAGGTCAACCAGCAGCTGCGCACGCTCAACCTCGACGCGCCGGGCGGCCGCGCGCAGGTCGCCGGCGGCGAGCAGTCGATCCGCGTGCTCGGCGGGGCACACACCGCGGCGGCGCTAGGCGCGACCCAGATCCAGGTCGCCGGCGGACGGGTCGCGCGCCTCGACGACATCGCCGACGTCAGCGACAGCATCGCCGAAGTGCGCACGCTGTCGCGCCTCGACGGCCGGCCGGCGACGACGTTCTTCGTCACCAAGGCGCGCGGCTTCTCTGACGTCTCGACGCTCGATGCGGTCGAGAAGGAGATCCACAAGATCCTCGCCGAGAACCCGGGCGTCGAAACCAAGATGGTGTTCACGACCGTCGAGAACACGAAGCGCACCTACCATTCGGCAATCGACGCGCTGATCGAAGGCTCGATCCTCGCGGTCGCAGTGGTGTTCCTGTTCCTGCGCGAGTGGCGCGCCACCGCGATCTCAGCGCTCGCGATCCCGCTGTCGGCGATCCCGACCTTCGCCTTCATGTCGTGGATGGGTTTCACGCTCAATTCCATCAGCCTGCTGGCGCTGTCGCTGGTGGCCGGCGTGCTGGTCGACGACGCGATCGTCGAGATCGAGAACATCGTGCGGCACATCCGCATGGGCAAGACGCCGTACCAGGCGGCGCTCGATGCTGCCGACGAGATTGGCCTCGCCGTGGTCGCCACCTCGGCGACCATCATCGCGGTGTTCCTGCCGGTCAGCTTCATGGGTGGCATCACCGGCCAGTACTTCAAGCAGTTCGGTCTGACGGTCGCGGCGGCGGTGTTCTTCTCGTTGCTGGTCGCGCGGCTGGTGACGCCGGTGATCGCCGCGTTCACGCTAAAGCCGCTCGGGCATGAGCCGCACCTCGAGGGGCCGCTGATGACCCGCTATCTCGGCTGGCTCAGGACCTGCGTCCGGCACCGCTGGTGGACGCTGCTGGCGGCGGGCGTGTTCTGCGTCGCATCGGTCGCTGGCCTGATGTCGATGTCGCAGACCTTCTTCCCGCCGGACGACTTCGCGAGCAGCCAGATCAACGTCGAACTGCCGCCCGGCGTCCGGCTCGAGGACACGGCACGGATCTCGGCGGAGGTGACCCGGATCGTGCGCAGCCACAAGGAGGTCACCGACGTCGTCGAGTCGATCGGCTCCGACGAAGACGGCCAGGTGCGCAGCGCCAACATCTTCATCTCGCTGGTTCCGCGCAGCCAGCGGGCGATGTCGCAGAAGGAGTGGGAGGACGCGGTGTTGCCGGAGCTGCGCAAGATCCCGGATGCACGCGTACAGTTCCAGTCGCAGAACGGCGGCGGTGGCGGCCGCGACGTGAGTTTCTACATCACCGGCGACGATCCGGTGCTCGCCGAGGCGAGTGCGCATCGCGTCGTCGAGCAGATGCGCGGCCTCAAGGAGCTGCGCGATCCGCGCATCGACGGCGATCTGCCGCGGCCCGAACTCGTCGTCAAGCCGCGCTTCGACCAGGCGGCCGAGCTCGGCGTCACGGTGCAGGCGATCAGCCAGACGATCCGCATCGCGACGCTCGGCGACATCCCGCAGAACGTTGCCAAGTTCTCGCTGTCGGACCGCCAGGTGCCGATCCGCGTCAGCCTCAAGGAGTCCTCGCGCCAGGATCTGGCGACGATCGAGAACATGCCGGTGCCGACGTCCTCCGGCGGCAGCGTGCCGCTCAAGGCGGTAGCGGACATCAGCTTCGGTCAGGGCCCGGCCACCGTGCGCCGCTACAACCAGACGCGCCGCCTGATGGTCGGCGCCGACCTCGCACCGGGCGTGCAGTTCGGCGACGCGCAGAAGAAATACGAGGCGCTGCCGGCGATCAAGAACCTGCCGCAGGGCGTCCACTACGTGCAGACCGGCACCGGCGAGTATATGCAGGAGCTGTTCACGAACTTCGTGCTCGCGATCGCCGCCGGCGTGCTGATGGTGTTCGCGGTGCTGGTGCTGCTGTTCGCGCGGGTGTTCCAGCCGCTGACGATCCTGTCGGCGCTGCCGCTCGCGCTCGGCGGCGCGGTCGGGGCGCTCGTGCTGCTGCGGATCCCGTTCTCGATGTCGGTCGTGATCGGCATCCTGATGCTGCTCGGCATCGTCGCCAAGAACTCGATCCTGCTGGTGGACTTCGCGATCGAGGAGATGCGCGCGGGCAAGGACCGGCTGTCGGCGCTGCTCGAGGCCGGCCACAAGCGCGCGCGGCCGATCGTCATGACCAGCGTCGCGATGATCGCCGGCATGCTGCCGACCGCGGTCGGAATTGGCGACGTGTCGGCGTTCCGACAGCCGATGGCGGTCACGGTGATCGGCGGCATCATCACCTCGACGGTGCTGACGCTGGTGATCGTGCCGGCGATCTTCACGCTGATCGACGACTTCGAGCGCTGGCTGTCGCCGGCCTTCCGGCGAATGCTGACGCACGACCACCACGTCGCGCCGCACGTCGTGCGGCCGGCGGGCGCGCCGACGGGTGGCGGCCTCTCGGCGGGACGCGCCCAGAAGTCCCCCGACTGATCGCGCCGGCCGGGCGGCGAATCCTTCCCTGACGATGCGGACCGCGGCGAATCGCCGCGGCGTTGCGCCGTGGCCGGCCGGGCTCAAAGCTGTCCGAGTGCCGAGATGTTGCAACGCAGCATTGATGATGCAATGCAGCATTGACGCTTAAGGCCAGCCTGTTCATAGTTCGGAGCCACTCTCAGACGCCCGCGGCACGGGCGCGAGGACCGGGGATGGAACATCTGACGACTGCCGCCGACCACGGCCAGCCGACAAGCGCTGCGGCGCTCGCGAACGGCGGCCATGACCCCGCGGGCCTGTATCACCCGGCCTTCGAGCGCGACAGCTGCGGCTTCGGCCTGATCGCCAACCTCGACGACCAGCCGAGCCACTGGCTGGTGCGGACGGCGATCGGCTCCCTCAACCGGCTGACGCACCGCGGCGCGGTGGCGGCCGACGGCAAGACCGGCGACGGCTGCGGGCTGCTGCTCAAGAAGCCGGAGCGCTTCCTGCGCGACGTCGCCGCCGAGGCCGGCCTCGAACTCGGGCTCCGGTTCGCGGCCGGCATGGCGTTCCTGTCGAGCTACGAGGACGCCGCCGGACGCGCCAAGGCGGCGCTCGAGGCGCAGCTGCGCCGCGAGGGGCTGGTGGTCGCCGGCTGGCGCGTGGTGCCGACGAACCCCGCGGCCTGCGGCGCCGAGGCGCTGCGCACGCTGCCGCGCATCGAGCAGGTGTTCGTCACCTGCCTCGACGACATCGATGAGGCGAGCTTCAACCGCCGGCTGTTCCTGGCGCGCCGGCGGGCCGAGAAGGCGCTCGAGCACAAGGACCCGGTGTTCTACATGCCGTCGCTGTCGGCGAGCACGCTCGTCTACAAGGGCATGGTGATGCCGCAGCACCTGACCGAGTTCTACCCCGACCTCGCCGACGAGCGGCTCGAGAGCTCGGTCGCGGTGTTCCACCAGCGCTTCTCGACCAACACGCTGCCGCAGTGGCGGCTCGCGCACCCGTACCGCTTCCTGGCGCACAACGGCGAGATCAACACCATCTCCGGCAATCGCCACTGGGCGGTCGCGCGCGGCCCGCTGTTCCGCTCGCCGCTGCTGCCGGACCTGTCGGACATCCAGCCGCTCGTGTCGCTCACCGGCTCCGACTCGCAGACGCTCGACAACATGCTCGAGGTGCTGCTGGCCGGCGGCCTCGACGTGCTGCACGCGATGCGGATCCTGATCCCGCCGGCGTGGCAGACCGTCGACACGATCGACCCTGACCTGCGCGCCTTCTACGAGTTCTACTCGCCGCACATGGAGCCGTGGGACGGCCCGGCCGGCATCGTGCTGACCGATGGCCGCTACGCCGCGTGCACGCTCGACCGCAATGGCCTGCGGCCCGCGCGCTGGGTGATCACGCGCGACCGGCACCTGACGATCGCCTCGGAGATCGGCGTCTGGGACTACCGCCCGGAGGACGTCGTGCGCAAGGGCAAGCTCGGCCCGGGCGAGATCCTGGCGCTCGACCTGCAGACCGGCGAGCTGTTGGACTCCAAGCGCGTCGACCAGGTGCTGAAGGCGCGCCATCCCTACAAGGCCTGGCTGAAGAAGGGCGTGCGCTACCTCGAGACCGACCTCGTCGATGCGCGGCTCGCCGCGGAGCCGATGGACCGCGACACGCTCGACCTCTACCAGAAGATGTTCAACGTCACGGCCGAGGAGCGCGACGAAATCATCCGCGTGCTCGCCGAGGACGAGAGCGAGGCGGTCGGCTCGATGGGCGACGACACGCCGATGCCGGTGCTGTCGCACAAGATCCGCTCGCTGTACGACTATTTCCGCCAGCAGTTCGCGCAGGTCACGAACCCGCCGATCGATCCGCTGCGCGAGACGATCGTCATGAGCCTGCAGACGCAGATCGGCCCGGAGTGCAACGTGTTCGCGCCCGCGCCGGAGCACGCGCGGCAGATCGTGCTCAACTCGCCGATCCTGTCGCAGCGCAAGCTCCGCCAGATCCTCGCCCACAAGGAGTTCGGCCTCAAGGACGAGTTCATCGACCTGCAGTACCCGGTCGACGAGAGCCTCGGCCAGGCGATCGAGCGGATCTGCGCGCAGGCCGAGGCGGCGGTGCGCGCCGGGCGCACGGTGCTGCTGCTGTCGGACCGCTACCTCGTGCGCGGCAAGGTGCCGATCCACGCGCTGCTCGCCACCGGCGCCGTGCACCACCGGCTGGTGCAGAGCGGCCTGCGCTGCAAGTGCAACCTGCTGGTCGAGACCGGCACGACGCGCGACGCGCACCACTTCGCGTGCCTGATCGGATACGGCGCAACCGCGGTCTACCCGTACATGGCGTACCAGACGCTGTTCAACATGATGAGAAGCGGCGCCGTCGGCGTGAGCGCCGAGACCCGCGCCGAGCTCGGCCGCAGCTACCGGCGCGGCATCCGCAAGGGACTGTTCAAGATCATGTCGAAGATGGGCATCTCGACGATCGCGAGCTACCGCAGCTCGCAGCTCTTCGAGATCGTCGGCCTGCACGACGAGGTCGTCGAGCGGTGCTTCCCCGGCACCGTCAGCCGCATCCAGGGCGCCGGCTTCGCCGACCTCGAGGCCGACCAGCGCGCGCTGGCCGCCACGGCCTGGGATCCGCTCGCGCCGGTGGCGCAGGGCGGCCTCTTGAAGTACATGCACGGCGGCGAGTACCACATGTACAACCCGGACGTGGTCGCGACGCTGCAGGCCGCGGTGGTCACCGGCGACTACCAGCAGTACAAGCTGTACGCGAGCCTCGTCAACGAGCGGCCGGCGTCGTGTCTCAGGGACCTCTTTGCGCTCAACCCGCGCTCGGCGCCGGTGCCGCTCGCCGAGGTCGAGCCGGTCGAGGAGATCCTCAAGCGCTTCGACTCGGCGGGCATGTCGCTGGGTGCGCTGTCGCCCGAGGCCCACGAGGCGCTCGCGATCGCGATGAACCGCCTCGGCGCGCGCTCCAACTCGGGCGAGGGCGGCGAGGACCCGGCCCGCTATCACAACGAGAAGAACTCGAAGATCAAGCAGGTCGCGAGCGGCCGCTTCGGCGTGACCCCCGAGTACCTGCTGTCCGCCGAGGTGCTGCAGATCAAGATCGCGCAGGGCGCCAAGCCCGGCGAGGGCGGCCAGCTGCCCGGCCACAAGGTCAACGAGATGATCGCGCGGCTGCGCTTCGCGCGCGCCGGCGTAGGCCTCATCTCGCCGCCGCCGCACCACGACATCTACTCGATCGAGGACCTCGCGCAGCTGATCTTCGACTTGAAGCAGGTGAACCCGCGCGCGCTCGTGTCGGTGAAGCTCGTCGCCGAGCCCGGCGTCGGCACGATCGCTGCCGGCGTCGCCAAGGCCTACGCTGACCTGATCACGATCTCCGGCTACGACGGCGGCACCGGCGCGAGCCCGCTGTCGTCGATCAAGTATGCCGGCACGCCGTGGGAGCTCGGCCTCGCCGAGACCCACCAGACGCTGCGCATCAACGAGATGCGTCATCGCGTCCGGCTGCAGACCGACGGCGGCCTCAAGACCGGGCTCGACGTCATCAAGGCGGCCGTGATCGGCGCCGAGAGCTTCGGCTTCGGCACCGCGCCGATGGTCGCGCTCGGCTGCAAGTACCTCAGGATCTGCCACCTCAACAACTGCGCGACCGGCGTCGCGACCCAGCACGAGCTGCTCCGGAAGCGCTACTTCGTCGGCCTGCCGGAGATGGTCGTCAACTACTTCCGCTTCGTCGCCGAGGAGTGCCGCGAGCTGATGGCGAGCCTCGGCGTGCGCCGGCTCGCCGACCTCATCGGCCGCACCGAGTACCTGCGCATTCTGCCCGGCGAGACGCCGAAGCAGCAGAGGCTCGACCTGACGCCGATCCTGTCGACCGCCGGGCTCGCCCCCGACAAGCCGCAGTACTGCCTCGAGCCGCGCAACGAGCCATTCGACAAGGGCGAGTTCGCCGAGCAGATGGTGCGCGACATGATCGGCGCGATCGAGGCCAAGTCCGGCGGCAGCTTCGAGTACCCGGTGTCGAACCGGCACCGCTCGATCGGTGCGCGGCTGTCGGGCGAGATCGCCCGGCGCCACGGCGACACCGGCATGAGTGCCGCGCCCATCACGGTGCGCCTGACGGGCTCGGCCGGGCAGAGCTTCGGCGTCTGGAACGCGGGCGGCCTGCACCTCTATCTCGAGGGCGACGCCAACGACTACGTCGGCAAGGGCATGGCCGGCGGGCGCATCGTGCTCAGAGCGCCGCGCGGCTCGGCCTTCCTCGCGCACGAGTCGCCGATCATGGGCAACACCTGCCTGTACGGCGCGACCGGCGGCGAGCTGTACGCGGCGGGCTCGGCCGGCGAGCGCTTCGCGGTGCGCAACTCCGGTGCGCTCGCGGTCATCGAGGGCGCGGGCGATCACTGCTGCGAGTACATGACCGGAGGCGTGGTCTGCGTGCTGGGCCGCACCGGGCTCAACTTCGGAGCCGGCTTCACCGGCGGCTTCGCCTACGTGCTCGACCTCGACCGCGACTTCGTCGACCGCTACAACCACGAGCTCGTCGACATCCATCGCATCTCGGTCGAGGGCATGGAGCAGAACCTGCACCACCTGCGCGGCCTGATCGAGACCCACGTGCGCGAGACCGGCAGCCGCTGGGGAGCGGAGATCGTCAACGACTTCCGCACCTTCCTCGGCAAGTTCTGGCTGGTGAAGCCGAAGGCGGCGGCGATCGATACGCTGATCGAGAACCTGCGGAGAGCCGCCTGATGGCCGACCACTACCTGCAGTTCCTCGAGGTGCCGCGCACGGAGCCGGCGAAGCTCGCGGTCGAGACGCGGGCGCGCGAGTTCCGCGAGATCTACGCGCCCTTCGATGCGAAGGCCGCGGCGCAGCAGGCGGGGCGCTGCCTGGCCTGCGGCAACCCGTTCTGCGAGTGGAAGTGCCCGGTGCACAACTACATCCCGAACTGGCTCAAGCTGATCGAGCAGGGGAAGCTGTTCGAGGCGGCGGAGCTGTCGCACAAGACCAACTCGCTGCCGGAGATGTGCGGGCGCATCTGCCCGCAGGACCGGCTGTGCGAGGGCGCCTGCACGCTCAACGACGGCCTCGGCGCCGTCACGATCGGCGCGATCGAGAAGTACATCACCGACGAGGCGCTCAAGGCCGGCTGGAAGCCCGACATGACCCACGTGCGCCCGACCGGGCGACGGGTGGCGATCGTCGGCGCCGGTCCCGCCGGTCTCGGCTGCGCCGACATCCTCGTGCGCCACGGCGTGCAGCCGGTGGTGTTCGACCGCTATGCGCGCATCGGCGGCCTGCTGACCTTCGGCATTCCGCCGTTCAAGCTCGAGAAGGAGGTCGTCGAGAAGCGGCGCGAGCTCATGGAGGGCATGGGCGTCGAGTTCCGCCTCGGCGTCGAGATCGGCCGCGACCTCGCCTTCGAGGCGCTGCTCGCCGAGTACGACGCGGTGTTCCTCGGCATGGGCACCTACGGCTTCGTCAAGGGCAACCTGCCCGGCGAGCAGCTGCCGGGCGTCGTCGAGGCGCTGCCGTACCTCGTCGCGAACATCAACCGCGAGCTTGGCCTCGGCGACGGCAGCTGCATCGACCTCGCCGGCCAGCGCGTCGTCGTGCTCGGCGGCGGCGACACGGCGATGGACTGCAACCGCACTGCGATCCGCCAGGGCGCGGCCAGCGTGACCTGCACCTACCGGCGCGACGAGGAGAACATGCCGGGCTCGAGCCGCGACTACAAGAACAGCAAGGAGGAGGGCGTCCGCTTCCTGTTCAACCGCCAGCCGGTGGCGATCGTCGGCGACGGGCGCGTCGCGGGCGTGCGCGTCGTCGAGACGCGGCTCGGCGCACCCGGGCCGCGCGGTCGGCGGGTCGCCGAGCCGATCCCGGGCAGCGAGGAGTTCATCGAGGCCGACGCGATCGTGATCGCGTTCGGCTTCACGCCGAACCCGGCGCCGTGGTTTGCGACGCACGGCATCGGCGTGCACGCGGACGGTCGGGTCCGGGTCTCGGCCGACGCCCACCGGCCTTTCATGACCACGAATCCGAAGGTCTTCGCCGGCGGCGACATGGTGCGCGGCAGCGACCTCGTGGTCACCGCCGTGTTCGAGGGCCGCGAGGCCGCGCGCGGCATCCTCGATTACCTCGGACTCGCCGGGACGATGCAGGCGGCCTGACGCGAAGGCAGCGGCGCCCCGCTAGACTGTGCTCCGTCCCAGCGACTCGGAGTGCCCGATGACCGCGACCAACCGCCGCGTCCTGCTCGTCGCGCGCCCGCGCGGGCCGGCGACCCTCGACAACTTCCGTCTCGAGACGGCGCCGTTGCCGGTGGTGGGCCCCGGCCAGCTGCTGGTCCGCCACCATTACCTGTCGCTCGACCCGTACATGCGCGGCCGCATGAACGATGCGAAATCCTATGCTGCCCCGCAGCCGCTCGGCGAGGTGATGATCGGCGGCACGGCCGGTGAGGTCGTCGCCAGCCGTCACCCCGGGTTCGCCGTCGGCGAGCGTGTGGTGGGCATGGGCGGCTGGCAGGAATTCTCGCTGGTCGACGAAGCGGGCGCGGCGATGCTGCGCCGCGTCGACACGACGCAGGTGCCGCTGTCGGCGTACCTGGGGCCGGTCGGCATGCCCGGCGTGACGGCCTGGTACGGGCTGTCGATGATCTGCGCGCCGAAGCCCGGCGAGACGGTGGTCGTCAGCGCCGCGGCCGGTGCCGTCGGCAGCGTCGTCGGCCAGCTCGTCAAGGCGCGCGGCTGCCGTGCGGTTGGCATCGCGGGTGGCCGCGAGAAGTGCGACTACGTCGTGCGCGAGCTCGGCTTCGACGCCTGCGTCGACTACAAGGCCGCGCCCGACGCGCCGGCCTTGGACGCCGCGCTCGCAGCGGCGGCGCCCGATGGCGTCGACGCCTGTTTCGAGAACGTCGGCGGCCGCTGCCTCGACGCCGTGATCGGCCGGATGAACGCGTTCGGGCGCATCGCGCTTTGCGGCCTGATCGCGGGCTACGACGGCACGCCGGTGCCGATCTCGAACCCGGGGCCGATCCTGCGTTCGCGCCTCAAGGTGCAGGGCTTCATCATCTTCGAGCACCTGGACATCTGGCCGTGGGCCGTGAGCGAACTTGCGGCCGGGGTCGCGAGCGGCCGCCTGAAGTACCGCGAGACGGTGGCCGAGGGGCTCGAGAACGCGCCGGGCGCGTTTCTCGGTCTGCTGAGGGGTGAGAACCTCGGCAAGCAGCTCGTGCGACTGGTCTGACGCCGTCCGGGTGCCGTCGGCCCGTTATCCGGTTGCCGCCGCGGGCTGGTCGCGGTCGCCGCCGGCGGCAGACGTGATCACGACCGGTCCATAGAGGTCGCCGAGTCCCTGGCGGCAACCGAGCTCCAGCACCGCGTCGCGCTGCGCGGCGTCATCGATGCCGGTCGCAATCGGCGTCAGCCCGAGCGCGGCCGCCATGGAAATGCCGGCGCGGCACACCTTGAGCGCGACGGCGTCGTGCCTGAGCGCCGTCACCCAGGAGCGGTCGAGTTGCAGGCCGTCGAGCGGTGCGCGCGCGAGCCGCTCGAGCGACGCCATGCCGCGGCCGACCTCGTCGACGACGAGGTGTACGCCGCGGCGCGACAGGGCTTGCAGCGAGCTCGGCTCGCGGGCGGCGAAAGCGCGCTCGGCGATCCGCAGTTCGAGCCGCTCCGCGGGGATGCCGCCGCTGGCCAGCAATTCATCGATGTCAGCAACGAACGCCTCGTGCAGCACGTGGTGGCGCAACGCGCCGAAGGAGATGCGCACGTCCGCGTCGATGCCCGAGCGCAGCGCGCCGTAGTCGTCACGCACGCCGGCCAGCACCGAGCGCGACAGCGACGCGGCGAGGCCCGTCGTCTCGGCGACGGTGAGAAACTCCGCCGGGCGTACCTCGCCGCGCAGCGGGTGGACCCAGCGAAGATAGCCGACCAGCGCCACCAGCCGGCCGGTCGCCAGGTCGTGGCGGCCCACGTAGCGCATGCGGATGTCGCGCTGCTCGATCGCATCGCGCAGCTCGCGGGCGATATCGAGCCGCGCCAGCGAGCGTAGGCGCAGGGTGTCGGAGAAGAAGCACACGTGCGGCGTTCCGGAGCGGCGCGCGTCGTTGGCGGCCGCGCGCGCGTGATCGAGCAGCAGCTTCGGCGCGGCGGCGTCCTGGCCGAGGACCGCCACGCCGGCGTACGGCGCGAGGTTGAAGACCGCATCACCGACGGCGACGGGCTGGCGCAGGCTCTCGCACAATCGCGTCACCAGCCGTTCGACCGGGTCGCGGTCCGCGGTCTCGATGACGACAACCAGCAGGCCGTCGCCGAGCTGGCCGAGGTACCAGGGCGCACCGGCCGCAGCGCCGTCCGCGTCGCTGGCTGCGAGCCGTCCGATGGCGGCGTTCATGACCTGCTCGGCGACGCGCGTGTCGATGACGCGCGCGATCTCCGCGACGCCGTCGACGAGGATCATCGCAACCGCCGTCGGCCGCTCCGACAGCGCTGCCACGGACATCGATTCCTTGAAGCGGCGCAGGAAGCCGCGCCGGTCCAGATGCGCCGCGACCCGGCCGTCGCCGCTGCGCTCCTCCGCGCGCGTCGCGAGCGCGGCGCGGATGACGCACAGGGCGCGCTCGGGGGACTGCGCCGTCGCCCGCACCACGTAGCCCCGATCGGCATCGGTGAACTCGGCTTCGACGGTGCCGCGGTCGGCGATCGCCCGGCGTACGAGCTGGCGGATCACGGCGGCGATCGGCGCCGGCCAGGCGCCGTCGATGCTGCGGCCCACGCAGTCCGGGGCCGGCTGCAACTGGCCGACGCCGAGACCGCCGGCGTGGCCGAGCAGAATGCCGTCCCGTTGCACCAGCGCCACGAGGTCCGGCAGGGCATCGAGCAGCGCACCGTGCGCCAAGGTCGACAAAGCTCGCCTCCGATTGGAACCGCGCGGCCAAGACGGACCCGCCGGCCGGCGGGGCGCCGCGCGCCGCGTCCGCCGGCACGACCGGCCGCAGGGGTCTGCCGCGGGCGTCCTGTCGGCCGCGCGCGTCGGGACTTGAGCGCTGCGCGGGCGTGCCGCCGGTCGCGACTCGAAGCGCACCGACCGCAGAAGCAGACGCGCGTCACAGTTCGCCGCTAAGGAACGGCCCCGGCCGGCCGACAGGAAGCGCGTAACGACTGCAGGACGCGCGCGACCGGAATGACGGCCGGCGCGAGGAACCGACGCTGTCGGAGCGCGTCGGCTCGTGCCGGCGCGCCGTCGCCTGGCGGCCCGCGCGGCGCGAAGACGGGAACGAGCGGCGCCGCCGGGTGGCGCAGGGTCGACACGATTGTCCGGACGTAACCTCAGCCTGCCGGTCCCCGACACGCAAGCGGCCGAACGGCCGGGAGCGCGCACACGCATGGCGCGCCGCACGCTCGTGATCTTCACGCTGAGCGCGCTCGTGCCGACGCTGTTCGGCGCCGCCATCGCCTACGATGCCGTGCGGCGCGAACTTGCGACGCAGGCCCGCGATCGACTGCTGGACAGCGCCAAGAGCTACGGTCTTGGCATCTACGCGCGTCTGACGGCCGCCGAGCAGATGCTCGACCAGGCGTCGGCGTCCGGCTACCCGGAAGCGCGGGCGGCCGCGCACCCGATGTTCTCCCGGATCGCGGTCGCGCTGCCCGGCGAGCGGCGCAGCGGTGCGCCCGGGTCCGCCGAGACCGCAAAATTCGCCACGGAGGCGGAGACCGTGCTGCGCCGGACCGGCGGTGATTCCGCGCTCGTCGTCGGGCACGACGACGCCACGGCGTTCCCCGTGCTGGTGCGGCGCCTGCCCGGAGCCGCGCACGGCTTCCTGGTCGGCTGGATTCGTCCCGACTACCTGTGGGGCGACTCAGAGCTGCGGGCGAGCAACGTGCGCCTGTGCGTCAGCGATCGCGCGACTTCCTTCCGCGTCTGCACGCCCGCGCCCGACGAGCCGGGGCGCGCCGCGCTGAGAGCCGGCGCGGCGGACGGCAGCGGCGTCGAGCGACTGGCCGCCCGCTGGCCGCTGTTCCTACGGGCCCACTTCGGCATCGACGAGTGGACCATCGAGGCCTCGCAGCAGCGCGCCGTCGCGCTCGCGGCGCTCGACTCGCTGCGCAGCACGCTGGTCCCGGTCATCGGCGTCGCCGCCGCGCTCGCGCTGCTGCTCGGCATGCTCGAGATCCGCCGCAGCTTCGGCCCGCTCGAACGCCTGCTCGACGCCATGGCGCGCCTTGCGCACGGCGACTTCGGGCACCCGGTGCCAACCGAAGCGGCCGGCGACTATCGCGAGCTGGCGTACTCGATCAACCGCACGGCCGAGAACCTCGGCCGCCAGTTTCACGCCCTCGAGGCGCTCGGCGACATTGACCGCAAGATCCTGACCTCCGACTCGCTCGACGCCGTGATCGCCTCGGTGCTGCCGCGCGTGCCGACGATTCTGGATTGTCGTGGGGCCGCGCTGCTGCTCAGCAGGCGCGACGGCGAGGGCGACGGCGTCCTGTACGCGGCTCTCGGTCGCGGCGCGCTGACCCGCGTGCGTTGCACCGTCGACCGCCACACGATCCAGGCGACCGTCGAGAACGAGTCGCCGGTCGTGTTCGGTGACGGCGATGGACTGCCGTGCCAATCGCTACGCGAGGCCGGGTTTCGCAGCGCCGTGGTGCTGCCGGTTCGGGACGAGACCGACCTGGTCGGTGCGTTGCTGCTGCTCGATGCCGCCGAGGCTGGCGACGCGGGCCTCGGTCTGGCGCTCGCCGACCGGCTGTCGGTCGCGGTGTCGCACGCGCGTCGCAAGCAGGACCTCGTGCGCAACGCCTATTTCGACCCGCTCACCGGCCTCGCGAACCGCGAGCTGTTGCGCGACCGGATCAGCCAGGTGCTGGCGGGCGGGGGCAAACTGCGCGGCGCGGCGGTCGTCATGGTCGGGCTCGACCGCTTCAAGAACATCAACGACACGCTCGGGCACCGCGCCGGCGACGAGGTCCTGAAGCTCGCGGCGGGCCGGATCCGCGCGGTCATCGGCGAGGAAGACACGCTCGCCCGGCTGACCGGCGACGAGTACGTCGTGCTGATGCCGTGCGTCGAGGACCCGCGCCGCGCGCGCGCCACCGCCGAGCAGATCGCCGGCTGCTTCGCCGAGCCGTTTCTTGCCGACGGCATCGGCTACTTCCTCACGGTCTCGGTCGGCATCGCGATCGCCCCCGGCGACGGCCTGACGGCGGAGGTGCTGCTGCGCAACGCCGACACGGCGATGCGGCGCGCCAAGGGCCGCAGCGCCGGCAGCATCGTCTTCTTCGAGGAGACGATGAACGAGCAGGCGCGGCGTCGCGTGCGCCTCGAGCACGACTTGCGCGGCGCCCTGGCGAGCCGCGCATTCACGCTGCACTTCCAGCCCAAGATCGAGCTCGCGAGCGGTCGCGTGGTCGGCGCCGAAGCGCTGCTGCGCTGGACCCATCCCGTCGACGGGCCCATCCCGCCGAACGTCTTCATCCCGATCGCCGAGGAGACCGGGCTCATCGTTCCGATCGGCTACTGGGTGATCGACGAGGCCTGCCGCCGCCTGCGCAACTGGCGCGATGCGGGCGTGGAGCTCGAGCACGTCGCCGTCAATCTCTCGCTGCGGCAGCTTCGCGACGCGTCGTTCGTCGACGAGCTCGCGCGCCTCGTGCTGGCCGCCGGCCTGCCCCCCGGCACGCTGGAGCTCGAGGTCACTGAGTCCACCATCGCGGAGCGGCCCGGCGAGCTGCCCGGCGTGCTGCAGCGGATCCGCGAGCAGGGTGTGCGCATCGCGATCGACGACTTCGGCACGGGCTACTCATCGCTGGCGATGCTGCGCCTGCTGCCGATCGACGTCCTGAAGATCGACCGCTCGTTCGTCGGCGCGATGGACCACGGCGGCACCGGCGACGCGATCGCGAGCGCCATCATCGCGATGGGTCAGGTGCTCGGCAAGGAGCTGGTCGCGGAGGGAGTCGAGACCGCGTCGCAGGCGCAGATGCTCGAGCAGCGCGGCTGCGCGATCGCGCAGGGGTTCTACTTCAGCAAACCGCTGCCCGCCGACGAATTCCTGAAGTACTGCGACAGGGCGCGGCGGCCGCTCGGCGAGGAGCCCCAT
Organism: uncultured Pseudomonadota bacterium; assembly: GCA_963727685.1. Lineage (GTDB taxonomy): Bacteria > Pseudomonadota > Gammaproteobacteria > Steroidobacterales > Steroidobacteraceae > CAIKZZ01. The sequence goes on along the minus strand of CAVSGY010000006.1, from coordinate 769,959 downwards.
GCACGCCTCGCCTGATCGCGTCCGGCGCTGGGGCGCCGCCGCCGCGGGGCTCGCGGGCCTGCTGGCGACCGCACTCGCGGTGCCGGCACTGGCGTCGCCGCCGATGCACTTCGTACGCCTCGGCGGCGAGGCGGGCCTCGCGCAGGGCGGCGTCATGGCCATCCACCAGGACGCCCAGGGCTTTCTGTGGCTGGGAACCGAGGACGGGCTCGACCGTTACGATGGCTACGAACTCCGGCACTACGCGCACGACCGCAACCGGCCGGCCAGCCTGCCGAACAGCTGGGTGTCGGCCGTTGCCGAGGACGCTGCCGGCACGCTCTGGGTCGGTACCGACGGCGGCGGTCTCGTGGGGCTGAACCCGTCGAGCGGCGCCTTCGAGCGGCCGCCGCCGATCGGCGCACGCGAAGCAATCTCCGCCCAGGAGATCGTCCGCGTCGCGCGGTTCGACCACCGCGGCCGGCTGTGGGTCGGCACGCGCGACGGCGGCCTCGTGATGATCGACCGTACCAACTCGGTCGTCCGGCGCTTCCGCCACTCGGCGAGCGACGCGACAACGCTCTCCAGCGACGCGGTGCTCGCGGTGCTCGAGGACCGCGCCGGCGCGATCTGGGTTGGCACCCGCGCCGGACTCGACCGCCTCGATCCGGCGACCGGCCTCGTCGCGCGGCAAGCCGCGCTGGCGGAGCGGCTGGCGACACTGCCGCACCGCGACCAGCAGGTCGCCGCGCTCCTCGAGGACCAGCACGGCGATCTGTGGGTCGGGACCAACAGCGGGTTGTTCCGCCTCGAGGCCGGCTCGCTCGCGATTGATGTGTTCCGCAGCCGGCCGGGCGACGCCGACAGCCTCCCCGGGGACCGGGTGCAGGCGCTGCTCGAGGACAGCGGGCGGCGGCTGTGGGTGGGCACGGCCGGCGGCCTGGCGCTGTTCGACCGCCGCAAGGAGCGATTCGAGACCTACCGGCACGATCCGGCCGATTCGACCACGCTTCCGGACGACAACGTGATCTCGCTGTACGAGGACCGCAGCGGCCTACTGTGGGTCGGCACCAAGACCGGCGGCGTCGCCAAGTGGAATTCGCGCTCCTGGTCGTTCGGGCGGCACGCCGGGGCGGCCGAGGGCTTCGGCGACGCGAACCCCACGGCGTTCGCCGAGGACGGCGACGGCACGGTCTGGATCGCGACCGTCGGTGGCGGGCTGCACGCGATCGACCGCCAGCGCGGCACGATTACCCACTATCGCCATCGCGCCGGAGATCCGGCGACCCTGCCGGACGACCGAGTGATGGCACTGCTGCTCGACCATGAGGGCACGCTGTGGGTGGGGACGATGACAGCGGGCCTCAGCCGCCTCGACCGGCACAGCGGACGCTTCTCGACCTACGCGGTCAATCCGTCGGACCCGGAGGCGCTGGGTGCCCCCGGCGTCATGTCACTGCTCGAGGACTCGCGCGGCCGGATCTGGGCCGGAACCTTCGGCGGCGGCCTCGCGATGCTCGATCGCGCGACCGGCAAGTTCCGCCGCTACGTGTCCGATCCGGGCGACCCGGCGACCTTGTCGAGCGACCGGGCGACCGCGCTCGCCGAGGACCGTTCGGGGCGCATCTGGGTCGGGACCGACGGCGGCGGGCTGTGCCTCGTCGACCCGGCCACCGGCCGAGTGGCGCGCTTCGCGCACAGCGCGGACAGCCCGCACGCACTCAGCGCCAATACGGTGTACGCGATTCACATCGACGAGCGCGGCCGGGTCTGGGTCGGCACGCGCGGCGGTGGCCTCGACGAGGTCGTCGGCTCGGCGCTGTCGCCGGCCGCGGTCCGGTTCCGGAACTATTCCGAGCCCGAGGGCCTGCCGAACGCGACCGTCTACGGCATCGAATCCGACTCGAGCGGGCGGCTCTGGCTAAGCACCAATCGCGGGCTGTCGCGTTTCGATCCGGCGACGCACGAGGCGCGCAACTTCCGGCGCGCGCACGGACTGCAGGGCGACGAGTTCAACTTCGGCGCGCACTACCGCAGCGCCGACGGCGAGTTGTTCTTCGGCGGACCGGGCGGCTACAACGCCTTCTTCCCGGAGCGCCTGCAGTTCAACGACCAGCCGCCGCCGGTGGTGCTGACGGCATTTCTGAAGCTGAACGAGCCGGCGCGCACGGCCGTGCCGCCCGAGCGGCTGCAGAACATCGCTCTCGGCTATCGCGACGACATCGTCACCTTCGAGTTCGCGGCGCTCGACTTCGCCTCGCCCGACGAAAATCGCTATTTCTACATGCTCGAGGGCTTCGACAAGAATTGGGTCGACGCCGGCTCGAAGCGGCGCGTCACCTATACCAATCTGGACGGCGGCCACTACACGTTCCGCGTCCGCGCCACCAACAGCGACGGCAAGCACAATGACCAGGGACTCGCCATTCCGCTCGTCGTCGAGCCGCCGCCATGGGCGACGCTGTGGGCTCGCACCGGCTACGTGCTCGCACTGGCGCTGCTGATCTTCGGCGTCTGGAACAGCCAGCATCGCAAGCTGCGCCGCGAGGCCGAGTACGCGCAGCGCCTGGCGCAGGACGTCCGCGATCGGACCGCGGAACTGGCGCTGCGTAACGAGGATTTGGAGCGGGCCAACCGCCAGCTGCGGGAGGCGAGCATCACCGATCCCCTGACCGGCCTCGGCAATCGGCGCTATCTGCGCGAGGCGATGACATCGCTCATCGCGGGCACGCCCGATGGCGCGGGCGGGACGGCCGCGGCGCCGGTCCTGGCGCTCCTGGTCGTCGATCTCGACCACCTCAAGCCGATCAACGATCTGCATGGCCACGAGGCGGGCGACCGGATACTCGTGCAGGTCGCGGAGATCCTGCGCCGCTGCTGCCGGACGTCCGACTTCATCGTCCGCTGGGGTGGCGACGAGTTCGTCATCGTCTACCGCGACGCGGACCTCGGCGCCGCGGAGCTGCTCGCCGAGCGGCTGCGCTCGCGGGTCGCGAAGCAGATCTTCCGGCTCGCCGACGGCAAGGCTGCGCGCACGAGCTGCTCGATCGGCTTCTCGCGCTTCCCGTTCGTGCTGGAGGCACCCGGGCTGCTGACCTGGGAGCAGTGCCTGTCGGTCGCCGACGCCGCGCTCTATCACGCCAAGAAGCAGCGGAACGGCTGGATCGGCTGGGCCGGGACGGCCGCGGCGGCCGAGGTGCCGTCGATCCCGCGCGCCCTCGAGACCGACCCCGATGCGCTCGAACGCGACGGCCGGCTCGACGTCCGACGGCCCCGGTTCCGGCCCGAGGACACGGTCGACGCCCTGCACCTCGCCGGCCGGCGCCGCGGCGACCACTGAGTCCGCGTCCGGGCGCGATCGCGCACCATCCCGCTGCCGCGGCCGAGCCGCCGCATTTAACCGATCGATTATGTGACCGCCGTCACCGGTCACGGCCCGCCCGGGTCCGGCCCGAGCACCGCCCGCGCCACCGCGTTTCGCTGCAATAGCGCCACGCCCGACCGCACAACGGCAAGTGGCATCCAGCAAGGATCAGCACCCATGGCACGAACACTCGCTCTCCTCCCGGCAGCAACCCTCGCCGCCCTCGCCACGACCCTTTTTGCACCGAGCGCGATTGCCACGACGCAGGGGACGGGCTACATCGTCGAGGCCCACGGCGCCGTGTCCGCCGCCAAGGCCGTGCACCGCGTCGGCGGCCGCATCACGCACGACCTGCCGATCATCAACGGCGTGTCGGCCCTGCTGACGCCGGCGCAGGTCGCGCAGTTGCGCAAGGATCCGTCGCTCGACCTGTTCGCCGACGCGCCGGTCCAGACCGAAACCGCGACGACCACGACAACGCTCCCGGGCGGCGGCACCGCGCCGATCGACCTCTACCAGCGCTCGTTCGTCGGTGCCGACGTGCTCGCCGCGCAGGGCATCAACGGCGCCGGTGTCACCGTGGCCGTGCTCGACAGCGGCATGCCCAACGCGTCGCGGGCCGGCTTCTTTCTCAACGTGGATCTCAACGGCAACTCGCGCGTTCCGGCGGAGTACGACGCGATCAACAACGTGCTCGTCGACGCCACGCACCCGTGCGCATCGCCACCGTGCGTCAACGACGGTTACGGCCACGGCACGCACGTGACCAGCATCATCGCGAGCGCGAACACGATCGATCCGGTGCTGAACGGCCAGCCGCAGGGCATCGCGCCGATGGTGCGGCTCATCGTCGTCAAAGCCTTCGACAGCACCGGCACCGGCAGCTACGCGAGCGTCATCAACGGCCTCAACTGGATCTACGCGAACCGGACCGGCTACGGCAACATCCGCGTCCTCAACCTGTCCTTCGGCGCCAAGCCGCAGTCGTTCTACTGGAACGACCCGATCGACCAGGCGGTCATGAAGCTGTGGCAGGCCGGCGTCGTCGTCGTTGCCTCGGCCGGCAACTTCGGCCCGAGCGCGCAGACGATCGCCGTGCCCGGCAACACGCCGTACGTGATCACGGTTGGCGCGATGACCGACAACTGGACACCAAGCAATCCGGCCGACGACGGCGTTGCCTCGTTCTCGTCGGCCGGGCCGACCTACGAAGGCTTCGTCAAGCCCGAGGTCATCGCGCCAGGCGGCCACATCGCCGGCCTCATGGACAAGTCGACGCAGATGCTGCCGGCGACGTACCCGCAGTTCTCGACTGGCGACTACTGGATGTTCGTCATGTCCGGTACCTCGCAGGCGGCAGCCGTCACGACCGGTGTCGTCGCGCTCATGCTGCAGGCCAACCCGGCACTGACGCCAGACCAGGTGAAGTGCAAGCTCATGGCTAGCGCCTCGGCACTGGTCGGCGCGAACGGCACGGCGGCCTACACGGTCTTCCAGCAGGGTGCCGGGCTCGTGAACGCCAACGCGGCGTCGCAGAGCCAGGCCGTGAACTGCGCGAACCAGGGTCTCAACGTCGCCAATGACATCGCCGGGATCGCGCACTACGGTGGCCCGGCGCGCCAGAATCCGACCACGGGCAACTATTACGTCGTCGACAGCAACGGCAACCCGGTGAGCGGCAGCGGCTACCTGTGGAATCAGTCATTCGCCACCAACCAGGGTTACCTGTGGAACCAGGGCTACCTGTGGAACCAGGGCTACCTGTGGAACCAGGGCTACCTGTGGAACCAGGGCTACCTGTGGAACCAGGGCTACCTGTGGAATCAGAGCACGCTGGCTCCGGCCTCGTCGCCGATGGCCACCGAGTCGTGGAATGGCCAGCAGTAGCCGATCTGGAGCGCCGGCCGCCGCAGCTGCGACGGCCGGCGGCCTGCATCGTCATCGGCGTCGAGCCCCATGAGCAGCGATCGAGACTTCCCCACCCAAGCCGGCTTCACGTTCGCTGAGATGCTGCTCGCGACCGCGTGCCTCGCGATCAGCGCCGGCGCGGCAGTCCCGGGCGTCGCGAGCCATCTGCAGCAGACCCGGATCGAGCGTGCGACGCAGGACATCGTCGCCATCGAAGGGTCGCTCGAGCGGTTCCGCGCAGCGCACCACGCACTGCCCGACTCGCTCGCCGAACTCGACTCGCCGGTGCCGCTCGACCCGTGGGGCCGCCCCTACGAGTACGTGAAGTTCGCGACTCGCGGCCTGACCGAGCAGCGTGCCTACCACAACCTGCCGCTCAATACCGAGTACGACCTGTACTCGCGCGGCGGCGATGGTCTGACCGACCCGAGGCTGAACAGCGAGTCGGGACGCGACGATGTCGTGCGTGCGCGCGACGGCGAGTTCGTCGGACTCGCTGCGAATTTCTGAGGCGGCGTCCGCGGCCGCGGGGCGCGGCAGCCCAAGGGCCCTGTCGCGGCCGACTGCGCGACTAGGCCGACCGACGCCACCCCCGCACCGTTCGCCGCTAACCGGGCCCGGGTCGCTGAGCCTGGCAGATCCCGTCCCCGCTGCTGTCGCGGCACGAGCAGGCCGGCGGCCCGGATCGCCCGCGCACCAGGGGCGCGCGCGGCCCGCGGCGCCCGGCAGCCGAGCCCCGGGGTGAGGCGGCGGTCGGCATCGACTGCCCCGCCACGGGGCTGCTAATCTGTGCGTTCGCGGTCGCCGGCCCTTCGGCACGGCCCGATTCCAAGGAGCGCAGCACGCCATGACAACCAACGCGGAACTCCAGAAGCTACGGGAAGCGGCCCTGCCGCGCGGGGTCGCGAGCCTGCTGCCGGTCTACACCGCGCGGGCGAGCAACGCCGAGATCTGGGACGTCGAGGGCAAGCGCTTCATCGACTTCGCGGCCGGCATCGCCGTGCTCAACACTGGCCACCTGCACCCGACGGTCAAGGCCGCGGTGGCCGCCCAGCTCGACAAGTTCTCGCACACCTGCTTCCAGGTGACGCAGTACGAGAGCTATGTGCGGCTCGCCGACCGCCTCAACCGGCTGGCGCCGGGCCCGACGCCGAAGAAGTCGATCTTCCTGACGACCGGCGCTGAGGCGGTCGAAAACGCGGTCAAGATCGCGCGCTGCTACACCAAGCGCACCGCCGTCGTCGCCTTCTCCGGCGCCTTCCACGGCCGCACGATGTTCGCGATGGGCCTGACCGGCAAGGTCGCACCCTACAAGCTCGGCTTCGGGCCGATGCCCGGCGAGATCTTCCACCTGCCGTTCCCGGCCGAGTACCTCGGCGTGACCCAGGCCACGGCGCTCGCCGCGCTCGACACGCTGTTCAAGGCCGACGTCGATCCGGCGCGCGTCGCCGCGATCATCATCGAGCCGGTGCAGGGCGAGGGCGGCTTCTATCCCGCGCCGGTCGAGTTCCTGCGCGAGCTGCGCAGGATCTGCACCGAGCACGGCATCGTCATGATCGCCGACGAGGTGCAGACCGGCTTCGCGCGTACCGGCAAGATGTTCGCGATCGAGCATGCCGGCATCGAGCCGGACCTGATGACCGTCGCCAAGAGCCTCGCCGGCGGCTTCCCGCTGTCGGGCGTGGTCGGCAAGGCCGAGATCATGGACGCGCCGGCGCCGGGCGGCCTCGGCGGCACCTATGCCGGCTCGCCGCTCAGCTGCGCCGCCGCGCTCGCGGTGCTGGACGTCATCGAGAAGGAGAACCTGTGCGCGCGCGCAAACACCATCGGCGCGCAGATCAAGCAGCGGCTCAACGGCCTGCGTGGCCGGCACGGCCTGCACTGCGTCGGCGACGTGCGCGGCCTGGGCGCGATGGTCGCGCTCGAGCTCGTCCAGGGCGGCGATGCGCAGGCGCCGGATGCGGACCTGACGAAGGCCCTGGTGCAGCGCGCCGCCGCGAACGGCCTTGTGATCCTGTCGTGCGGGACGCGCGCCAACGTGATCCGCTTCCTCGTGCCGCTCACCGTCAGCGACGCGATCCTGAGCGAGGGCCTCGACATCTTCGAGCGCTCGCTGGTCGAGGTCGCCGGCACGGCCGCCGAGGCGAAGCGCGCCTGATCCCCGCCCTCGCGCCCGCGCTTGGCGCGAGCGCCCCGACGAGCGCGGCGCGTCCGGTCAGCCGCGCGGCACGGCGCCGCACCAGCCGGGCAGATAGTCCGCGTCCTCGCTCTTGGCGAGCCGCAGCGCTAGCTCGAGCGCGGTCGTGAAGTTGTTCTCGACCCGCGCGCGCTTGACCCGGCGGCGCAGGAAATCGGCCCAGAGGAATTCGCTGAACGGCGTCGTGTCCTTGGCGTAGCCGCCGGCGTGGCGCAGCTCGCCGGCGAGGCTGCGATAGGGGTCGTCGACGAGCTCGGTCACGCGTCGCGGCAGGTCGCGGTAATGGCGGCGCCGGCCGCGGTCGTCGTAAGGATGCAGCCAGCCGCGGTTGTCGAGGTACGTCCAGAACCCGTCCTTGTCCAGCTTGCCGAGCTCCGCGACCACCGTGACGGCGATCTTCTGCACCCCCTCGTCGTGCAGGGCGCGGGCGAGGTGGTGGTGGTCGATGACGTACAGGCGGTCCTTCGGCCCGCGGATGACCGGGATCAGGTGGCTGCCGAGGAAGGCCGCCTTGTGCCCCACGTCCCGCCAGTGCTTGCGCTTCGCGCGCACCTCGCGCATGCCGACGGTGATCTGCGTCGGGTAGAGGTCGTGGATGGCGATCGTCGTGAGGCGCGGTTCGCGAATGACGGGCATGGCGGCGGGCTCCCTGGCGCGCCCGGGTGCGGACGCTCGCCTAGTATTCTGCGGGCCGGCGCTCCACCGGCGCCAGCCGGCCGCGGACGCCGCCGGTCGGTACCGGGGGCGCCCGACCACGGATGCCTAGTCGGCCCGGGCGCCCGGTCGCTCGCGCGGCAGGTCGCCGCGCGCCACTCCGTTCAGCGCGGCGCCGCCACCAGCACCGTGAAGGTGTCCGGAACCATCGGCGGGCGCGGCCGCGGCTCGGCAGCGGTCGCCGCCGGCGCCGCGCCGAACTCGGCCGTCACGAGATACACGCGGTGCGTTGACGGATCCAGGGCCATCGTCCGCGCGCCCTTCTGCGTCGGCAGCGTCGCCGCGACGCGGTACCGGTCCGCCGACTCCTGGCGCACGATTGTCAGTGTGCCATCGGCGCCGTTCGAGCTGAACACGAGGCCGCGCTCGGCATCGAATTCGGCGGCATCCGGGCCGTTGCCGATCGCTACCTGCGCGACCTGCTTGCCGGTCGCGCCGTCGGTGACCGCCATGATCTTGCCGTCGCAGACTGAAAACAGGCGCACGTGCACGCGGTCGATCGCGAGCCCACTCGGGCTGTTGCAGCCCGGCAGCGGCCAGGTGGCGTCGACCGCCAGCTTCGTGGCGTCGATGCGCACCATCTGGCCGGGCTCGGTCTCGATGTTGAGATACACGTAGCCCTTGCCGTCGGTCTGCGCGAACTCCGGCTTGCCGGGTACCGCGAACTTCGCGGCCACCGTCAGCGTCGCGGCATCGAACACGGTCACGTCTTTGCTGCGGCCGTTGAACGTGTACAGGTGCTTGCCGACCGGCTCGTAGAGGATCGCATCGGGGTTGACGCCCGGCAGCGGTACCGTGCGCAGCACCGCAAGCGTGTCGTAGTCAAACTCGGTTACCGAGTTGCCGCGGCCGTTGCTGACGTAGCCGCGGTTGAGGTCCGCGGCGAGCGCGACGCCGTGCGCGCCGCTCGCGCCGGTGATCGAGCCGATCAGCTTGCCCGCGACTACGTCGACGACATCGACGCGGTCGCCGCGCGTGATGAACAGGCGATGGCGCGGTGCGTCCACCGTCAGGTAGTCCCAGCCGCCGGCGCCGCCGAGCTGCCAGTGGTCGACGACGGCGTACTGCGGACCTTCCGCGACGGTGCCGGCGAGCGGCGCGCTGACCGCGACCGCGAGGCTCGCGGCGGCGACGCGGCGAATCCAGGCGCTAATGCCGTTGCTGCTCATAGCTGCATTCCTTCACGAGAGGGTCCAGGCGCAAGGCCGGCGATTCTAGCGCAGTGGCGCACCAGCGGCTGAAGTTCGGCGCCGCCCGTCGCCGTGCGCGGGCCGTCACCGTTCGGACACATTCGTGCTGCGGACGGGCGCCGCTGCCCGAGCGACATCGCCGCTCGCGCGAGCGCGACGCTGTCGCACCGACGATGCGTGTCTCCGGGGCCGCGGTCGGTAGCTTCCGCAACGTTAACAAATCCGCAACGGCACGCTGGCACATTACGCGCCCCAACGGTTGAGGCGCGCGCCTCGGCCTGAACCCGCCGACGCCGGACTGCCGCCGTCGGCGCACGCCTGGAGTCCGTCTCATGCCGACCGTCGCGCCCCGCTCGAACAACATCCTGCTCGCGATCGCGATCGTCAGTGCGCTCGCCGCCTCTGGCGCCGCCGGTGCTGCCGACGCGGATGGCGCTGCAGCTGCCGGCACGCAGGATCCCGCCGTTCATGGCTTCACCGCCCTCGAGGAAGTGGTCGTGCTCGCGCAGCGCACCACGGCGGAAATCGCGCTCGAGGCGCAGCAGCAGGCGCCGAATCTGATCAATCTCGCGACCGCCGCGGAGATCGCGCGGCTGCCGGATGTCAACACGGGCGAGGCGGTGCGCCGCATCCCGGGCATTTCGCTCGAGACCGACACGGGCGAAGGCCGGTACGTCAACATCCGCGGCCTCGACGCGGACCTGAACAGCACCACCTTCGGCGGCCTGCGCCTGCCGCCCACCAACACGAGTTCGCCCTCCGGCGCCGGCCGCGCGGTGGCGTTTGACTCGATCCCGATCGGCTTCATCGGCGCGATCACGGTCACGAAGAGCAACCTGCCGGAGCAGGATGCCGAAGCGCTCGGCGGCACGATCGACATCACGCCGAAGACGGCGCCGCCGGACGGCAAGCCGTTCCTCGAGCTCAAGCTCGGCAGTGGCGAGGAGCTGCAGCGCCACACCGGCATCAGCGACTTCGCCTTCACGACCGGCATGCGCTTCGGCGGCTCGGGCGATTACCAGCCGTTCAGCCTGCTGGTCACGGGCTCGATCTACAACGACGGCCGAGGCATCGACGACGCCGAGGCCGGCTTCTGGGACGAGCAGTCGGCGGGTGTGCCCGACAAGTCGATCTCGGCCTTCGAAGAACGCTTCTACCAGTACCACCGCCGGCGCCACGGCTACGGCGCCGACCTGGCCTACGAGCCGGAGGAGGGTACGAAGTACTTCATCCGCTACTACGACGCGGGCTACACCGAATACAAGTACCGCGACATGCTGCAGTGGAACTTCCTCGACCCGGGCACGAACCCGACTTACGCGGTGGTCGATCCGACGAACGCGAACGGCATCGTCGGCGCGATCGACTCGGTCAAGGTGAACATGCAGGACGAGAAGGAGACGCTGACGCAGCGCGTCGCCGAGATCGGCGCCAAGACGCGCATCGGCGACAACACACTCGACTATCACGTCGGCTACACGAAGGGCAGCTACTACATGCCCTACAACTACACCTACGGGTTCGTGAACAGCGGCGTCGTCTCGGCGGCCTACGACAACACGACCAATCCGAACTGGCCGACGATCTCGGTGCGCGATCCCGCTGGCTACAACGTCCTCAATCCCGCCAACTACACGCTTGGCGGCAGCGCCAAGTACTCGACGCAGGACATCGACGACCACGAGTGGGGCATTGGCGCGAACCTCGCGATCCCGACGCATTTCACCGACCGCGCCGACGAGCAGATCAAGTTCGGCGTCAATGCGCGGCTGCGCGAGAAGACCGGCAGCGAGACGGACTGGTCGCTGGACACGAGCCAGGCCCCGGCGCTACCGCTGACCGCGGCGATCGTCGGCGGCCCGATCAGCTACTACAACGGCAACTATACGATCCCGCCGCTGGTCGACCCGGGCACGATGCGGGCGTTCTGGGGCGCCAACAGCGCGCTCGCGACGACCGACCCGATCGCGAACGCACTCAACAGCGTCAACGACAAGGAAAACGTCTACGCGGTCTATGGCCAGTACCAGTTCGGCTACGGGCCGCTCGGCGTGATCGCCGGCGTGCGCATCGAGGAGACGCGGGCGACCTACTCCGCTAACGAGCAGGACCTGACCGGCGCGACCTGCCCGGCCACCCAGGTCTGCCCCGTGTCGAACGACCGCAACTACACGAACGTGTTCCCGACCGCGCAGGCGCGCTATGAGTTCGACCCCAACCTGATCGGCCGACTCGCCATTTCCTCGACGGTCGCGCGCCCGGGGTTCCAGCAGATCACGGCGACGACGACGGTGGACACCAACGGTGACGTCACGACCGGCAACCCCAACCTCAAGCCCACGACCGCCACCGGCTTCGACCTGTCGATTGAGAAATACCTGCCGCACGCGGGTATCGCCTCGGCGGGCTTCTTCGCCAAGTACATCAAGGACTACATCGTCACCGATGCAGCCCCCCTCGGCGGCCAGGTGTCGGGCGGCAACCTCGGCATCGCCAAGCTGTTTTCGTTCGTGAACGGCGAGCCGGCCCGCGTCTACGGCCTCGAGGCCAACTTTGTGAAGCACTTCCACGACGAGCTGCCGGGCGCGCTCGCCGGTCTCGGGGTCAGTGCCAACTGGACCTGGGTCGAGTCCTGGTACTCGGTGCCGGTCACCGACGCCAACGGCAACACGACGCTCACCCGCGTCTCGATCCTGCCATCGACGTCGCGCAACACCGCGAACGGCGAGCTGCTGTACGACATGTACGGCCTGCACCTGACGCTCGGCGGCTATTACACGAGCCGCAACATCTTCACGCAGGGGCCGACGGCTGCGACCGACACGTGGACGCAGGACCGGCTGTCATTCGACTTCGGGGCGCAGTACAAGGTCAACGAACCGCTCGCCGTCTACGTGAACGTCAAGAACCTCACCAACACGGCACTCAAGTTCACGGACGGTGAGGGGGAGAACCGGGTGATCCAGCGCGAGTTCTACGGCATCACGCTGCAGGCGGGCGTCAATATCAAGTTCTGATACCACCGCCGCAGGCGCGAGGCCGCCTGTGGCGGCTCGCCGCGCCGGCGCACTGTGCGCCGGCGGCGCTAGAACGCGTTGATGCCGGTGAGCTCGCGGCCGATCGTCAGCTGATGAACCGTCTCGGTGCCCTCGTAGGTGATGACGCTCTCGAGGTTCAGCATGTGGCGGATCGGCACGTACTCGGCGCTGATGCCGGCGCCGCCGAGCATGTCGCGCGCGTCGCGCGCGACCTCGATCGCGGCGCGGCAGTTGTTCCACTTCGCGAGCGACACCTGCGCCGGCGTCATCTTGCCGGCGTCCTTGAGGCGGCCGAGCTGCAGCGACATCAGCTGCGCCAGCGTGATCTTGCGGCTCATCTCGGCGAGCCGGATCTGGATCGCCTGGTTGGCGGCGAGCGCGCGGCCGAACAGGACCCGGTCCTTGCTGTAGTCGATCAGCTGCCGGAGGCACGCCTGCGCCGCGCCGATGACGCCCCAGGTGATGCCGAAGCGGGCCTGCGTCAGGCACGACAGCGGGCCCTTGAGGCCGACGACGCCCGGCAGCACCTGCGACTCGGGCACGACGACGTTGTCGAAAAACAGCGCGCTCGTGACCGACGCGCGCAGCGAGAACTTGTGCTTGATCTCCGGCGCCGAGAACCCGGGCGTGCCCTTATCGACGATGAAGCCGCGGATGCCGGCGTCGGTCATCGCCCATAGCACGCACAGGTCGGCGATCGCGCCGTTGGTGATCCACATCTTGGCGCCGTTGATGACCCAGTCTTTGCCCTTGCGCTTGGCGTGGGTCTTCATGTTGGCGGGGTCGGAGCCGCCGTGCGGCTCGGTGAGCCCGAAGCAGCCGATCAGCTCGCCCTTCGCCATGCCCGGCAGGTACTTCTGCTTCTGCTCCTCGCTGCCGTAGCTGTAGATCGGGTACATGCACAGCGAGCTCTGCACCGAGACGAAGCTGCGCACGCCCGAGTCGCCGCGCTCGAGCTCCTGGCAGATCAGCCCGTAGGAGACGGCGTTCATGCCGGCGCAGCCGTAGCCCTCGAGCGACGAGCCGAGGAGGCCGAGGCCGGCGAGCTCCGGGACCAAGTCGCGCGGAAAGGTGTGGTTCTCGAAGTGCTGCTGGATGACCGGCAGTACCTTGTCGTCGACCAGCCGGCCGACCGCGTCCTGCACCATGCGCTCTTCGTCGCTCAGCTGGGAGCGGACGTCATAGAGGTCGAGCGGATCGAGCGCGCTCGCATGCTTGTGGGTCTTCGGGTCTTTGCTCGGCGAGGCGGCCATGGCGTACTCCTGGCACTGCGGGCGCTGCGGGCGCCCATGCAACGAAAAGGCCGCGCACCGTGTGCGACGATGCGCGGCCTCGGGGTCTTCGGTTGGGAACGCTCGCGCGACCGGTCAGGCGGCCGGCTTCTGCGCGCCGGTGATGCCGAGCTTGGCCGCGGCCTCCTCGAGCTTCGCCTTGACGCCCTTCGCCTGGTCGAGCGCGGCCTGCACGTTGCCCGCGGCGAACGAGGCCTTGGCCCCGTCCCAGGCGGTCTTGGCCTCGGCAAGCCCGCTCTTGGCGGACTCGACGCCATCCTTGGTGATGCCGGCCGGCAGATGCTTGTTCTTGGCGAGCGTCGCGAGCTTGCCCTCGACCGCGGCCATCGACTGCGGCAGCTCCGCGCTCAGGGTCGTCCACTGCGCGCCGAGGGCCTCGAGCACTTCCTTCTTCTTTGCCGCCGCCGCGTCGGCGAGGCCCTTGGCTTGGACCAGCACCCCCGGCGCGGCCATCATCACGGTCTTGTAGTCCTGCTTGTCGAAGGCCGCCTTGAGGTCGGCGAGGTGGCGGTTGACCAAAACCACCTGCTCGGGAATGTACTGGTTCGCGTCCGCACCGGCGGCGGTGACGGCCGCCTCGATGTCGCCCAGCAGCTTCTTGGCAGGTTCCATCTGGCTCGCGCAGGCGACGAGGGCGAGGCCGGCGGCGAAGACGGCGAACAGCCTGAGGGCCCTGGCATTGAGAATCCGGTCGAGCTGCATGGCGTGAACCTCCGAGAAGATACGGTAGACGGTCCCGCCTGCGCTCAAGCGGGCCCGCGAGGTTACGCCAATCCAAATCGGCCGACAATGTCCGTCATCCGCAGGCGCCGGCGCTTGACCGGGCGCGCGGCCGGCGGCGAGCATCGCTGCGGCGGCCGGCGCCCACCAGTGGCGGGCGATCCTGGCGCGAGGGACCAGTGCGCATGCGCGTGAGCTTCCACCCGGACTACCGCGTCGACCTGCCGCCTACGCATCCCTACCCGATGGGCAAGTACCCGCTGTTGCACGCGCGGCTGCTGGCGAGCGGCGTCATCACCGCTGCCGACGTGATGCAGCCCGAAGAGGCGTCGCTGGACATGCTCGCGACCGTGCACACGCCGGACTACCTCGCGCGGCTCGCGGGCAACGCGCTCAGCAGCGCCGAAATCCGCCGGCTCGGCGTGCCGTTCACGCCGCGCCTGTGGCGCCGCTCCCGCCTCGCGGTGCACGGCACCTGGCTCGCGGCCGGCGCGGCGCTGGCCGACGGCCTCGGCGGCAACCTGGCCGGCGGCACGCACCACGCGTTCGCCGACCACGGCGAGGGCTTCTGCGTGCTCAATGACGTGGCGGTCGCGATCCGCTGGCTGCAGGCCGAGGGCCGCGTGCGCCGCGTGCTGGTCGTCGACCTCGACGTGCACCAGGGCAATGGCACGGCGGCGATCTTCGCCGGCGAGCCCGACGTCTACACGCTGTCGCTGCACGGCGAGCGCAACTACCCGACGCGCAAGGAGCGCTCCAGCCGCGACGTGGAGCTGCCGGACGGTGCCGGCGATGAGGCCTACCTCGCGGCGCTGGGGCCGGCGCTCGCGGCGGCGCTCGCGGCAGCCCGGCCGGAGCTCGCGTTCCTCGTCGCCGGTGTCGACGTCGTGGCCGGCGACCGCTACGGGCGCCTGGCGCTGTCGGAGGACGGCCTGCGGCGCCGCGAGCGGCACGTCGTCGCGACGCTCCGCGGCGCCGGCTGCCCGCTCGCGATCGTGCTCGGCGGCGGCTATGCGGCAACCACGCTGCGTACTTCGCAGCTGCATGCGCTAGTCTTTGAAGAGGCGGTTGAGCGCTGGCGGGCGGAGCGCGGGCAATGAAGATCCCTGAGATCCTGATGGTCGAGACGGTGCACCAGCCGGGCAGCCTCGCGAGCGTGCTGCAGGTGATCGCCGACGCCGGCCTCGTGATCCAGCACCTGCACTCGCTGAAGCGCGAGCAGGGACGGACGCTGTGGGAAATCACGCTGGAGATGGACGAGAGCGCGGATCTCGGCCTGTACGAGCGCATCGAACGGCTGCCGAACGCGCGCTTCGTCGGCAAGTCCGACCGCGTGTTCAACCGCCACCGCGGCGGCAAGCTGCGCATGTCGGCGAGCCTGCCGATCAACACGCAGCAGGTGCTGCGCGACATCTACACGCCGGGCGTCGCGCGCGTCTGCCTCGCGATCCGCGACCGGCCGGAGTGCGCGTGGGACTACACCAGCCTCGGCCGCACGGTCGCGGTCATCACCAATGGCACCGCGGTCCTCGGGCTCGGTGACATCGGGCCGCTGGCCGGCCTGCCCGTCATGGAGGGCAAGGCGGCGCTGTTCGCGACGCTCGCCGGGATCAACGGCGTGCCGATCCTGCTCGACGACAAGGACCCCGCCCGGATCGTGGCGACGATCATGGCGATCGAGAAGTCCTTCGGCGCGATCCAGCTCGAGGACTTCGCGGCGCCCGAGTGCTTCGAGATCGAGGCCGAGCTCAGGCGCCTGCTGCACAAGCCCGTGCTGCACGACGACCAGCACGGCACGGCGGTGGTCGTGCTCGCGGCGCTGCACAGCGTCGCGCGGCGCGTCGGCCGGCGCATCGACGACTGCGTCATCGGCCAGATCGGCCTCGGCGCGGCGGGGCTCGGCATCGTGCGGCTGCTGCGCGCGTACGGCGCGAGCCGCATCCTCGGCGCCGATCGCAGCGACGCGGCGCTCGAACGCCTCACGGCGCTCGGCGGGCAGCGGGCAACGCTCGAGCAGATCATGGCCGAATGCGACATCGTCGTCGCCGCGACCGGGGTCAAGGGCCTGATCCGCCCGGCGCTCGTGCGCCCGGGGCAGGTGATCCTGGCGCTGTCCAACCCCGACCCGGAGATCGAGCCGATCGACGCGCTCGAGCGCGGCGCCGCGTTCGCCGCCGACGGCAAGGGGATCAACAACGTGCTCGGCTTCCCCGGGCTGTTCAAGGGCGCGCTGGACGCGCGCGCGCCGCGCTTCACCGACCGGATGCTGATGGCCGCGGCACGCTCGCTGGCCGACCTTTCCCCGGGCACCGACCTCGTGCCCGACGCGCTCGACCCGGCGGTGCACGCCGCGGTCGCCGAGGCGGTGCGCGCCGCGGCGGTCGCCGAATTAAGTTAATGCGACGGCGGCCGTTACCAAGTCAAACAGTGGTTGGCTAACGGAGAATTCCCGTGCATGATGCGGGCCCCGCCGCGAATCAAAATCCACAGCGGGCGTATCCAAAACAGTTCCAAGAGTCCCAAGAGTTCAAATCGTATGACTAAGAAGCGCGCTCATCACGGGCACGGCTGGACGCCGTCCGATCTCAAGAAGCTGAAGTCGCTCGTGGCAAAAGGGATGCCGCGAGCCGACATCGCCCAGGTGCTCGGCCGCACCGTATCCGCCGTCTACCAGCGGATTGTCACCGAGCACATGAGTCCGCGCCGCCGCCGGGCCAAGCGCCGCGGCCGCTGAGGCGGGGCCGACCACCGCCAGCGGTCAGTTGCTGGGCGCGCCGCGCGGTATCGTGCGGCGCGCCCACGCACTCAATAGCGCAGCCCGAGCCGCCGGTACGCGCAGCTCAGCAGCCACAGCGGGCCGATCAGCACGAACTGCGGGTCCTTGGAGAACGACGGCCGCCGGCCTTCGACGGCGTGGCCGACGAACTGGCCGAGCCAGGCGACGACGCAGATCACGAGGCAGCTCTGCCACAACGGCGTCGCGGCGGCACCGGCAGCGACCGGAGCAAGCCGAGCACGGCGAGCACGGCGAGC
The DNA here is from genome assembly GCA_963727685.1 of uncultured Pseudomonadota bacterium. Lineage (GTDB taxonomy): Bacteria > Pseudomonadota > Gammaproteobacteria > Steroidobacterales > Steroidobacteraceae > CAIKZZ01. The sequence goes on along the minus strand of CAVSGY010000006.1, from coordinate 752,524 downwards.
ACGATCAGCGGCACGCACACCCAGTGCAGCGCCTTGTTGACGGGATGCTGGTGGCTCGTGCCGTAGTTGGCGAGCCAGTCCTCGACGCTCCGCACCGGGCCTCCTCCTCGCGCGTGCGCCACTCTAGCAAAGCGCCCGGCTCGGCGACCGCGGCGCGCGCTACACTCGGCACCGAGGTCACCGTCCGGGAGTGAGGCAAGTGCGTTGCAGCATGGCAATCGTCGGACGCCGCGGTGCGCGCGCGGCGTGGTTACTGAGCTGCGTCGCGGCACTCGCGACGGGGGGCTGTGCGACGGTTGCGCCGTCCACGGCGAACCGCGGACCGAGCGGCGCCGCGGGCGCGGCGGCCAGCGGCTGGTTCTCCGGTGAGGCGGCAAAGCAGAACCTGCGTCGCGCGGCGGCCAACGCCGGCGTCGGCCAGCTGGCCGGCGGCGCGGCCGGCTACTACATGGACGTTCAGGAGGCGAAGCTGCGCGAGCAGCTCGACGGCAGCGGCGTCGCCGTCACGCGCCTCGGCGACGACCTCACGCTCAGCCTGCCCGGTGGCGCGGCCTTTGCGGGCGACAGCGCGGATGTCAACGCCGCGTTCGGCGCCGTGCTCGACTCGGTCGCCGGCGTGCTGCGGAAATACGACAAGACCGTCATCGAGGTCGCCGGCCACGCCGACGGCACCGGTAGCGGTGACCTCAACCAGACACTGAGCGAGCGGCGCGCGGCGGCGGTTGCCGCCTCTCTCGAGAAGCGCGGTATCCAGAAGAGCAGGGTCATCTCGGTAGGCGCCGGCGCGACGCGACCGGTCGCGAACGGCAACAGTGCCGCGGCGCGCGCCCGCAACGTGCGCGTCGAAGTGACGCTGACGCCGCTGGTCGCGGCCGGCGGCTGAGGCGCGCCGCCGCCGCGCTCAGGCCATCGCCGCCTTGAGCTTCTTGAGCGCGTTGGCCTCGATCTGCCGAATGCGCTCGGCGGACACCGAGTATTCGGCGGCGAGCTCGTGCAGCGTCGCCTTGCCCTCGTCGACCAGCCAGCGGCGCTCGACGATCGCGCGGCTGCGCGCATCGAGCGTCGCAAGCGCATGCTGCAGGCGCAGGCTCGAGGCGCCCTCCCACTCGTCGCGCTCGACCGCGACCGCCGGGTCGGCATCGGGCGCCGGCAGGTAGGCGGCCGGCGTGTAGCTGCCGTCCTCGTCGTCGGCATCCGGCGCCGGGTCGAAGGCCACGTCGCGCGCGGCGAGCCGCTGCTCCATCTGCGTGACCTCGGCCGGGGTGACGCCGAGGTCGCGCGCGACCGCCTGCGTCTCGTCGGCCGACAGCCAGGCGAGGTTCTTCTTGGCCTTGCGCAGGTTGAAGAACAGCTTGCGCTGCGCCTTGGTGGTCGCGATCTTGACCAGCCGCCAGTTGCGCAGCACGTATTCGTGGATCTCGGCGCGGATCCAATGGACCGCGAACGAGACGAGGCGTACTCCGACCGTCGGGTCGAAGCGCTTGACCGCCTTCATCAGGCCGACGTTGCCTTCCTGGACGAGGTCGCCCATCGGCAGGCCGTAGCCGGAATAGCCGCGCGCGATGTGCACCACGAAGCGCAGGTGCGACAGCACGAGGTCACGCGCCGCCTCGAGGTCGCCCTCGTCGCGATAGCGCTTCGCGAGCCGGACCTCCTCCTCCTTCGCGAGTACGGGGATCCGCGAGACGGTGTCGATGTAGGCATCGAGACTGCCCAGCGGACCGCGCAGCGCGAGAGTGGTGTTACCGCTCAGGCCGACAGGTGCAAGCGCCATGCTCATTTAAGGACTGTTCCCCTTTTCCGGGATCAACCAAGGCCCCCGGTGCCGAAATCCTAGCACTCGGAGATTTAGAGTGCTAACGGCCGGCCCGGTTCAATAATTATTGTCATATAGAACAGTCACTTAAGTAAGTCTGCGGGATCTACGACTCCATACCCGGCTCTATTGCCCTGACATGCCGGGTCGCCGACCAGAACGCCCCGACCCAGCCGAGCAGCGCCCCGCCGCCGAGCAGTGCCGCCGAAGTCCCGAGGTCGGGGCCGGCGAGCGCGAAGCCGCTGCCATAGGCCGCCGCGATCCGGCCGACGGGTCCGGCCAGCGTCAGCACGAAGGCCTCGACCAGCAGCCAGGCGACGAGCCCGCCGCCCAACCCGTACCAGAATCCGCCGTACAGGAACGGCCGGCGCACGAAGCCGTCGCTGCCGCCGACCAGCTTGATGACCTCGATCTCGGCGCGCCGCGCCTCGATGTCGAGGCGGATCGTATTGCCAACGACGAGCAGCACCGCGAGGCCGAGCAGCAGCGCGACGACCGTCACCGCGCGCCTCAGCGCATCGAGTATCGCCGTGAAGCGCCGCACCCACTCGGTGTCGAGCTGCACCTGGTCGACCCCGGGGAGCGTGCGCAGCGCATCGGCGAGCACGTCGACCGTGACCGGGTCGCCGGCGCCCTCCGTGATGCGCGGCCGCACGACGATCGAGGCCGGCAGGGGATTGTCGGTCAGCGCATCGAGCGCGGGACCGAGCCCCGACCAGCGGCGGAACTCCGCCAGGCCCTCGGCCGCCGTCACCAGCCGCGCGCTCGCCACGTCGCCGCGCGCGCCGATCCGCTCGGCGAGCTGGGTCGCGTCGTGATCGGCGAGGTGCGGCTTGAGGTACACGGTCAGGTCCAAGGCGTTCGCCCAGCCGCCCGACAGCGCCCGCGCGTTGACGACGACGAGCTCGAGGCAGGCCGGCAGCGCGAGCGCGATGCCGATGACGCCGACCGTGAGCGCGGTGCCGAACGGCGCGCGCGCCAGCCGGCCGAGCGAGGCGACGAAGGTCTGCAGGTGGCGCTCGAGCCAGCCGCGCAGCAGCGAGGCGAAGCGCGGCGCGGCGGCGTCGCGGGCCAGTGCCTCAGCCATGCGCCTCTCCCGCGAGCCGGCCGCCGGCGAGCGCGATGCGCCGCACGCCGAGCTGCTCGATCAGGTGCACGTCGTGGCTGGCGATGACCACCGTTACGCCGACCTCGTTGAAGCGCTTGAACAGTCGCATGACCTCGAGCGCGAGATCGGGGTCGAGGTTGCCGGTCGGCTCGTCGGCAATCAGGATCGGTGGCTTGCCGACGACCGCGCGCGCGATGCCGACGCGCTGCTGTTCGCCGGTGGAGAGCTCGATCGGAAAGCTCTGCTCGCGGCCGAGCAGGCCCACCTGGTCGAGCGCGGCGCGCACCCGCTTGTCGAGCTCGCGCCGCGGCGTCCCCTGGATCACGAGCGGCAACGCGACGTTGTCCCAGATCGGGCGGTCGTGCAGCAGCTTGTGGTCCTGGAACACCATGCCGATCCGTCGCCGGTAGGCCGGGATGCCGCGCCGGCCGATCGATGCGAGGTTCTGCCCGGCGACGACGATCTGGCCGCGCGTCGGCCGCTCGATCAGGCCGACCAGCTTGAGCGCGGTGCTCTTGCCGGCGCCGGAGTGCCCGGTCAGGAACACCATCTCGCCCGCAGCGACCTCGAGCGTGAGATCCGCGAGCGCCTCGCGGCCGCCCGGGTAGCGCTTGGCGACGCCCTGGAAGCGGATCACGTTGGCGCCGGCTCCGGCGCGGCGAGCAGCGCGGTCACGAAATCCTCGACGTCGAACTCGCCGAAATCGGTGATCGCCTCGCCGACGCCGACGTAGCGCAGCGGGATGCCGAGCTCGGCCGCGATCGCGATCACGATGCCGCCCTTGGCCGTGCCGTCGAGCTTGGTGAGCACGATGCCGCTGACGCCGAGCGCCTGGTGGAAGACGCGCGCCTGGGCGAGCGCGTTCTGCCCCTGGCTCGCATCGAGCACCAGCAGCACCTCGTGCGGCGCCGACGGCTCCTGGCGGCCGAGCACGCGCCGCACCTTCTTCAGCTCTTCCATGAGGTGCGCCTGGTTCTGCAGCCGCCCGGCGGTGTCGGCGACGAGCACGTCGACGTCACGGGCCCGCGCCGCGGAATAGGCGTCGAAGATCACCGCGGCAGGATCGGCGCCGGCGGCCTGTGCAATGACCGGCACGCCGTTGCGCTCGCCCCACGCCTGCAGCTGCTCGACGGCGGCGGCGCGGAACGTGTCGCCGGCGGCGAGCAGCACCTTGAGGCCGCCGTCGGTGAGGCGCCGTGCGAGCTTGCCGATCGAGGTCGTCTTGCCCGAGCCGTTGACGCCGACGACCAGGATGACGAACGGCCGGCGCGCGCGATCGATGACCAGCGGGCGCGCGACCGGGGACAGGATCTCGACCACCGCCCGGCGCAGCGCGGCGAGCAGCGCGTCGAGGTCGCCGAGCTCCTGGCGCGCGACCCGGCGGCGCAGGTCGCCGAGGATGCGCTCGGTCGCCGCCATGCCGACGTCCGCGGTCAACAGGCGCGTCTCGAGCTCATCGAGGATCTCGGCGTCGATCTTGCGGCCGGGGAGCAGCGTGGCGAGGTCGCGCGTCAAGAGTGAGCTGCCGGCATTGAGGCGCGCGCGCAGCCGGCCAAAGAGGCCGCGCACGCCGGCGGCGGGCGCGGCGGCCGCGCGCTCAGCGGCGGGCGTCGCGCCGGCCGGCTGCTTCTTGAGGAAGTCGAACATCGCAGTACTCGTGACCGGTGGTCATTCTACCGGCGTTCGGCGACCAGAAAAGAAAAGGGCCGGGCGGGAGCCCGGCCCTTTCCGATCCCCGGCCTGATCAGGGCTGGATGTTAGAGGCGTCGAAGATCTGGAAGCCGGCACCGCCGGACGCCGCGAAGGTCACCATCTCCTTCTGCATCTCGAGCGTGACCGCCGGCACTGCAAAGTCGAGCAGCGACACGTGGTCGCCGGCCGTAAACGTCACGTAGCTGCCTGCCGGCCATGGCCCCACCGCGTTCGCCTTCGTGAGGCCGCCGAGCGCGATCAGGTTGTCGGTGGCCAGGTTCGGCACCGTGCCGTCCCCGACGACCTTGTGCAGCAGGATGGGCTTGTTCGCCACCGCGAGCGCCATGTGATTGATCGGATCGGCGGCGTCGAAGGAGGCCTGCACGTCGCGGAAGAACTGCTGGAAGAGCACCGTGTCCGGTCCGGTCTGCTGTGCGATCGCCGTGCGGGGCGCGCTCAAGAACGGGGAGGCCGAATTCAGCAGGATGTCGGTGATCGATCCGCCCGGCACCGACAGTCCGAAGCTGTTGATGCTTGAAGGCAGGCTCGCGACCCCGACGCTGACCATCGAGCCAAGTGACTGCCCGGTCACCGAGATCTTGCTCGGGTTGAACGGCGCCGGCACCGGTCCGCTCGCGCCGACGATCACGGTCGTTGGCGCGGCCAGCGCCGAGGCGAGCTCGAGTTCGTCGAGTACCGCTTCGCGCCCGTCGTCGCGGCCGGTCACCGGGTGCAGCACGACCGCTGCCAGCATGTTGAAGCCGGACGGGTCGATCTGGCCGTCGCCGGGCGGCTGGAAGGTTGCATTATTCAGATCGTCGGCATCGAACGTCCGCTCCTGCACGCCCGGGAGCCGCAGCGCGGCCGTCGAATCGGTCGGCAAGATGCCGTGCAGCGGCAGGTCGATCGCCGCGACCGCTATCCCGGCACTCGCGAAGGCGTCGGCGATGGCGAGCGCATTGCTGCGGTTGCCGCCGATCGCATGCACGAAGATCGCGACCGGCCAGCCACCCGCGGGCCGCGCCATGATGTTCGGGATCGTGATCAGCACCGGAATCGTGACCATGTGCTGCACGGCCGCGACCGGGTTATAGCGTGTGACGGTATTCGTGCCCGGCATCCCGGGGGCGAACGACACTGCGGTCGGCGACAGAAACTGTCCGTTCAGCAACGGAAACGGGTTTGCGGCGGTCGCGTCGGCGGGCGTTTCCAGGTAGTAGGGAATCGTGATCGTGCCTTCGTACACGTCCGCGATACCCGGCAGCGCCGGGTTGAGGTTCTTCGTATTCAGGATTCCGCCCGCGCCGTTCGGCAGGCCCTGCGCGGCGAGCGGCGGCGGCGTCGCGGCGGCCTGGATCGCGGTCGCCATGTCCACGAGCGTGTCGCGTGTCGACTCCGTCGTGAAGCTGAAGGTCAGCGCGATCGACTGCAGCGGGATCCCCGCGCCCGCGGCGATCAGGAGGTGCGGCGCGGTCAGTCCGCACAGCTGCTGCAGCGAGACATTGAGGATTGCCGCGCAGCCGGCCGTGGGGTTCGCCGGGTTCGGCACGCCGATCGCGTTGCGGATCGTCGCGTAGTCGTTGTCCGGTAGTGCCGGACTGCCGTCGGTAGCCTGGATTGCACCCGTGAGAATGACGAGGTAGCCGACGCCGCTCGCATCGAGCGAGCCCGGCGGCAGCCCCGGGGGTGGATTCGCGGGATCAAACGTCACGCCGCCCGTCGACGGGGTCAGCGGATGCAATGGCGTGATCGACAGGATCGTGCCGCCCGAGTCGATCGCGCTCGACAGCCCGACGGTGTAGTCAACACCGGGGATCATTGGCCGGCGGACGCCGATCGGTATGCGCGCGACGGTCGTCCCGGTCGTCAGCGTCAGCATCTGCGTCTCGAGCACCGTCACGGCGCCCGGGGCCGCGAGCGTCGCGGCTTTGATCGGCGCCGAGAACCGCACCGTGATCTCGCCGGTGAGGCCGAAGCCGTCGAGCGCATTGACCGACGTGACGTTCGGGGTCAGCACTCCGAGGTTCGGCGTGTTGAGCGCGCCGTCGATGCTGCCGGTAAGGTAGATATCCGTCGGATACGGGAAGATGGCCGCGCCGACATTGAACATCGCGTGAAACGCGGTCGGCGGTGGGGTTCCCGTCGCGCCATTGCCCGCCGACGTGTCCGTCGGTACGCCGAGCGATCCTTCGGACGTCGAGTTGGAGCCTCCACCGCAGGCGCCAAGCAGCAACGCTGCAACAGTGAGCGTGAGGGCGTGAATGACTCTCATGGGCGCGTGCTCCGCTGGCAATCGTGATCCGTTCTGGCGCGTATGATCGCGCTCTCGGGTGGTGCGCAAGGGTACGCTTTGGCTGCGAATTCTGGCAAGGACGGAACACCACGACGGGCGCGGCCGTCCGCGTCTACCGCAGCGCAAAAAAAGCGCCCCGGGCAATCGAATTCCGTTCGCATCATCGGCGGGGAGTGGCGCGGGCGCCGCATCCGCTTTCCGTCCGCGGCGGAACTGCGCCCGACGCCCGACCGGGTCCGCGAGACGTTGTTCAACTGGCTGCAGGGCGTGATCGGCGCCGCCCGCTGCCTCGACCTGTTCGCCGGCAGCGGTGCGCTCGGGCTCGAGGCGCTGTCGCGGGGCGCGGCCGAGGTCGTCTTCGTCGAGCGCGAGCCGCGCGTCGCGGCGGCGCTCAAGGCGACGCTCGCGGCGCTCGGCTCCGGCCGCAGCGCGGTCGTGACCGGCGATGCGTTCCGCTACCTCGCCGGTGCGCCACGGCCCTTCGACGTGGTGTTTCTCGATCCGCCCTTCGCGCAGGGCCGCCTGCCTGAATTGTGTACACTCCTCGAAAACGGGGGATGGCTCGCGCCGCGCGCGTTCGTCTACCTCGAGGGCGCCGCGCGCGGTGGCATTCCGCCGCTGCCCGCAGCGTGGCAGCTGGCGCGCGAGACCCGCGCCGGCGAGGTGCACGGCGTGTTGGCGCGGCGCGCGGACCCGGCGGCGCGGCCGGGCGGCGCCGACAGCGAGCGGATGGGCGAGACATGAACCACAAACGAAGCGCCGTCTATCCCGGCACCTTCGATCCGGTCACCAACGGCCACGAGGACCTGGTGCGTCGCGCGGCGAGCGTGTTCGAGCGCGTCGTGGTCGGCATCGCCGCGAACCCGAACAAGGCGCCGATGTTCCCGCTCGAGATGCGCGTTGACATGGCCAAGCGCGTGCTGCACGACCTGCCGAACGTGCTCGTGCTCGGCTACTCGGGGCTCACGGTCGACTTCGCCAAGCAGCAGGGCGCGCACGTCGTCGTGCGCGGGCTGCGCGCCGTGTCCGACTTCGAGTTCGAGTTCCAGCTCGCGAACATGAGCCGGCACCTGTCGCCCGAGGTCGAGCACGTGTTCCTGACGCCGAAGGAGCACTTCACGTTCATCTCCTCGACGCTGGTGCGCGAGATCGCCTCGCTGGGCGGCGACGTCAGCGAATTCGTGCACCCGCTGGTGGCGGCGGAGCTCAAGAAGCGCGCGCCGCTGTTCGCGCGGCGCGCCCCGCCGGAGTCCGTGTGATGACGACGACGTGGCTTCATCCGCGCCGCCGCGGCGGCGCGTTCGCCGCCGTCGCGCTGTGGCTGTGGGCCGCGGTCGCGCTCGGCGCGCCGGCGCCCGGCAAGAACGCGATCGCCAGCGCTCACCCGCTCGCCACCCAGGCCGGCCTCGACATCCTCGCCCAGGGCGGCAACGCCTTCGACGCCGCGGTCGCGGTCAGCGCCGTGCTCGCGGTCGTGGAGCCGGCGAGCTCCGGCGTCGGCGGCGGTGGCTTCTACCTGCTGCACCTCGCCGCCGACGGCCGCGACGTGTTCGTCGACGCCCGCGAGACGGCGCCGCTGGCCGCGACCCGCGACATGTACCTCGGCCCTGACGGCAAGCCGCGCAGCCAGGCCTCGACGAGCGGCCCGCTCGCGGCCGGCATCCCCGGCGAGCCCGCCGCGTGGGCGCACGTCGCGGCCAAGTACGGCCGCCTGCCGCTGGCCACCAGCCTCAAGCCCGCAATCCGCATCGCGACCGAGGGCTTCCCGCTGTACGCGCGGCTGCAGAACGCGATCCGCGTCAAGCAGGCCCAGCTCGCCGCCTCGCCCGACGCCGCCGCGGTGTTCCTGCGCAAGGGCGCGGTACCGGAGGTCGGGGCGCTGATCCGCCAGCCGGATCTCGCGCGCACCCTCGCGCTGATCGCATCGAGCGGCGCCGAGGCCTTCTACAAGGGGCGCTTCGCCGAGCGCATGGTCGCCGCGGTGCGGCGCGACGGCGGCATCTGGACCGCCGATGACCTCGCCCGCTTCCGCGTCGTCGAGCGCGCGCCGGTGACGTTCCGCTACCGCAACGCGACCTTCGTCACCTCGCCGCCACCGTCCTCCGGCGGCCTCGTGCTCGCCGACGCCTTCGGCATCCTCGCCGGCTACGACTACGCGGTGCTCGACGGCGTGACGCGGCGGCACCTCGTGATCGAGGCGCTGCGGCGCGCCTATCGCGACCGCGCCGAGTACCTCGGCGATCCGGACTTCGTCAAGATCCCGGTCGAGCAGCTGCTGAGCCCGATGTACGCGGCGGGCCAGCGCACCTCGATTCGCCTCGACCGCGCGACACCCTCGGACATGCTGCGACCGGTGTTCACGGGCGACGAGAGCCCGTCGACGACCCACTTCTCGGTGCTCGACCGCGACGGCAACCGCGTCGGCGCGACGGTGTCGGTCAACCTGTTCTTCGGCGCGACCTACGTCGTGCCGGGCACGGGCTTCCTGCTCAATGACACGATGGACGACTTCTCCGTGGCGGCGGGCACGCCGAACGCCTTCGAGCTGGTGGGCGCCGACGCCAACGCGATCGCACCGGGCAAGCGGCCGCTGTCGTCGATGACCCCGACCTTCGTCGAGACCGAGCGGGGCCTGCTGATCATCGGCTCGCCCGGCGGTAGCACGATCATCTCGAACGTGTTCGGCGGCGTCCTCAACTGGCTCGATGGCCGCAGCGCCGCCGAGATCGTGGCGGCGCCGCGCATCCACGAGCAGTACCTGCCGGATGCGGTGATGTTCGAGCCGGGCGCCCTCAGCGCCGAGGAGCGCGCCGCGCTCGAGCAGCGTGGCCACAAGCTCCGGCCGGGGCGCGGCACCTGGGGCAACACCCAGGTCGTGACCTGGGACTACGCGAGCGGCAAGGTCGAGGCGGCGTCCGATCCGCGCGGCTTCGGCGCGGGCCTCGTCTACTGAAGGGCCTGGTGACGCCCGCGCTCGCGGTGACGATGCTGACGGCGGTGGCCCTCAGCCTCGCGACGCTCGGCACGCTCGGCGCGGGTCTCGCGTCCTGGCAGCTGCTCGGCTGGGTCGTGGCCGGCAGCCTGCCGGTGGTGGCCGATGCCTGGCGCGATGCCGGACTCACGGGCGAGATCATGGTGGCGCTGTTCAACTGGCTGCCGCTCGTGCTCGGCGCTGCGATCGTCTTCCACACCGGCGTCGCCTGGCTCGGCGTCGGCCTGCTGTGGCGACGGCCGTGGGCGCGGCGCGCGACGCTCGCACTCGCGTTCACGTGGGCCGCCGTCGCGGCGCTCGGCTTCGCGATCGCGCGGTTCGCCCTCGCGGATCTCGCGCGCGGCTACCCGGAGCGGGCGCACTTCGCGCACGTCGCGCAGGCGCTCGCCGCGCAGGTGACGCTGGTCAATCTTGTGCTCGCGACGCTGCTGGTGCTGCTGCTGATCCAGCCGGCCGTGCGCGCGCAGTTCAGCGCTGGCAGGTAGGGCACCAGTAGGTCGACCGCTGTCCCTGCGTGCGCTGCCGGATCGGCGTGCGGCAGACGCGGCACGGCTGGCCGGCGCGCTCGTAGACGTACAGCTTCTGGCGGAAGTAGCCTGGTAGGCCGTCGGCGTTGACGTAGTCCCTGAGCGTCGTGCCGCCGACCTTGATCGCCGCACCGAGCACGCGCCGCACCGCGACGACGAGCCGCGTGACCTCGGCGCGCGACAGGCGGCCGGCCGCGCGCTGCGGCCGGACGCCGGCGCGGAACAGCGCTTCGCTGGCGTAGATGTTGCCGACCCCGACCACGATCGCGGAGTTCATCAGCAGCTGCTTGATGGCGACGCGCCGCCGCCGCGTGCGCCGGTACAGATAGTCGGCGTCGAAGTCGGCCGACAGCGGTTCGGGACCCAGGCTGCGCAGCAGCGGGTGCGCGAGCGGGTCGCCGGTGACGAAGAGCATGCTGCCGAAACGCCGCGGGTCATTGAAGCGCACGCACTGCCGCGGCGACAGGACCAGGTCGACATGGTCGTGCGGCTTCGGCGGCTCGTCCGGAGCGACGACCCGCAGGCTGCCGGACATGCCGAGGTGGACGATCAGCGTGCCGCCGTCGGTGCCGATGAGCAGGTACTTGGCGCGGCGCGCGACCGTCTGCACCCGCCGCCCCTCGAGGGCGCCCTCGAAGCCGGCCGGCAGCCGCCAGCGCAGGCGCCGGTCGCGCACCACGACCTTGGCAATGCGCCGGCCCTCGAGCACGGGCGCGAGGCCGCGGCGGGTCGTCTCGACCTCGGGCAGCTCAGGCATTCCCCTGCTTCCGCACTGCGAGATTCCATGCCCGGGACGTGCGCCGCATCCCAGAAATGACGGCCGAGGGCGCCAAAACCGCTGCTCGCGCCCGATTTGGCCGACGTGCGCTATGTCCAATGGAGGTATAGTTGGCGGCCGCCCACACCCGGCCGGACTCGCGCCGGGTGTTTAGCCCGGCGCATGGAGTACGACCCAAGTGAACCTCGACTTCCTGTATGGCCTCGTGCACCTCAGCTTCTGGGGCTACGTGCTGGTCACGTTCGCCCTGGTGCAGATCACGATGATGGCCGTCACCCTCTACCTGCATCGCGACGCGGCGCATCGCGCGGTCGACCTGCACCCGGTGCTCAGGCACTTCTTCCGTTTCTGGATCTGGTCCACGTCGGGCATGATCACTGGTGAGTGGGTCGCGGTGCATCGCAAGCACCACGCGTTCTCGGATGTGGCGGGTGATCCGCACAGCCCCGTGCTCCTTGGCCTGAAGAAGATCCTGCTCGAAGGCGCCGAAGTCTATCGCGAGTCGGCGCGCGACCCCGAGGTGTTCGCGAAGTACGGCCGCGGCACGCCCGAGGACTGGCTCGAGCGCAACGTCTACCGCCGCCACCGCAACCTCGGCATCATCCTGCTCGTGCTCACCGACCTCGTGGTGTTCGGCGTGCCCGGCATCATCATTCTGTCGGTGCAGCTCGTCGCCATGCCGCTGTTCGCGGCCGGCGTCATCAACGGCCTCGGCCACGCCGTCGGCTACCGCAACTTCGAGTGCGACAACGCGGCGCGCAACCTCGTGCCATGGGGCCTGATTACCGGCGGCGAGGAGCTGCACAACAACCACCATGCGTTCCCGTCGTCGGCGCGCTTCTCGATGCGTCGCGGCGAGTTCGACATCGGCTGGCTGTGGCTGAAGATCTTCTCGGCGCTCGGCCTGGCCACGATCCGCAAGGTCGCGCCGCGCGCGCGCCCGGACGTGCCGCGCTCGGTCGTCGATCTCGACACGGTGCGCACCGTCATCACCGGGCGCATGGACGTGCTGCGCAACTACACGCGGACCGTGACGCTGCCGGTGCTGAAGGCCGAGGTCGCGCGCAGCGCGGGGACGCTGAGCCTGCGGGTCAAGCGGCTGCTGGTGCGGCACCCGGTCATGCTCGACGAGGCTGCGCGGGCGCGCCTGCAGCAGTTGCTCGCGCAGAACGCGGCGCTCAAGACGGTGACCGACTTCCGCGACCGGCTGGCCGTGCTGTGGAGCGGCCGCATCGGCAACAACGAGCGGCTGACCGCGCACCTGCGCGAGTGGATCCGCGAGGCGGAATCGAGCCAGATCGAGCGGCTGCAGGAGTTCGCCCGCGCGCTCAAGGGCTATCGACTGGTATCGGCCGGGATGGCGTCCGCCGGCTGAGCCCGGGGACGGAACGGATGCGCGGCCAGCGGCCGCGCGTCGGTCCTACTTGATCTTGGATTCCTTGTACGCCACGTGCTTGCGGGCACGCGGGTCGTACTTCAGCACTTCCATCTTTTCCGGATGGAGCCGCTTGTTCTTGGTCGTCGTGTAGTAGTGGCCGGTGCCGGCACTCGAGACGAGCTTGATCTTGTCGCGCATCGAAGGAAACTCCTGGGCCGGCCCGTCAGATGTGCTCGCCGCGGGCCCGCAGGTCGGCGACGATCTGGGCGATGCCGTGCTTCTCGATCGTGCGCAGCCCGCGCGTCGAGACCTTGAGCGACACCCACCGCTTTTCGTCCTCGAGCCAGAAGCGCTGCGTGTGCAGGTTCGGCAGGAAGCGGCGGCGGCGGCGGTTGTTGGCGTGCGACACCGTGTTGCCGACGATCGGCTTCTTCCCAGTGACTTGGCAGACTCGTGACATGGTCGTGATCCTGGACCGGTCGCAATTGGCCGGAGAGCCGCATATTTAACCATCGGCCGACGCCCGATGCAAACCTTCCGCCGTTCCCCTCGGCGGGGCCGGCGCACCCCTACAGCAGGCCCCGCTCGGCGAGGCTGACACAGCCCCCCTCGCCGACGATCAGGTGGTCGACCACGCGGATGTCGACCAGCGCCAGGGCGTCCCTGAGCCGGGTGGTGATCAGCTCATCGGCCCGGCTCGGCTCCGCGACTCCCGAGGGGTGGTTGTGGACCAGGATCAGGGCCGCGGCCCGGCGGGCGAGGGCGCGTTTGACGACCTCCCGGGGGTGGACGCTGGCACCGTCGATCGTGCCGGTGAACAGCTCCTCGAAGCCCATCCGGCGGTGGCGGCTGTCGAGATACAGGCAGCAGAACACCTCGTAGTCGCGATCGCGGAGCTCCGCGAGCAGGTAGTCGCCCGCGAGCCGCGGGCTCGTCAGCGCCGGACCCGCCTTCAGCGCCTCCAGGTGGTGGCGTCGCGCCAGCTCGAGCGCGGCCTGCAGTTCGGCGTAGCGGGCCGGGCCGATGCCACGATGGCGGCAGAGGCGCTCCGCGTCCGCCGCCAGCAGCGCGCGCAGCGACCTGAACTCGCCGAGCAGGTCCCGCGCCAGCTCCACGGCGTTGCGCCCGCGGGTGCCGTGGCGCAGCCAGATCGCCAGCAGCTCCGACTCCGACAGGGCGCGCGCCCCGGCGGCGAGCAGCTTCTCGCGGGGACGTTCCGCCGCCGGCCAGTCGTCGATGCGCATGGGGCTAGTGTCGACGGCGGCGGGCGATTCGCCGAGCCGGCAATCTGCCCGGAGCGTGCGGAATCGCACAGTTCCGGCCGCCACCATAACCGCCGGTTCTCGACCCCGGGGCATCGGGTCTTTGATGGAGCGCGGATCCGGCCGATAATCGGCCGATGGTCGCCACCTTGCCCCACGCCTCGCCGCGCCGCATCGTGCTCGGAGTCACGGGCGGCATCGCCGCGTACAAGGCCGCCGAGCTCGTGCGCCGCCTCGGCGAGCGCGGCGCCGAGGTGCAGGTGGTGATGACTGCCGGCGCGCGCCACTTCGTGACGCCGCTGACCTTCCAGGCCCTGTCCGGCCGGCCGGTGCGAACCGACCTGTGGGATGCGGCGGCGGAAGCCGCGATGGGCCACATCGAACTCGCCCGCTGGGCGGAGCTCGTGCTGGTCGCGCCGGCAAGCGCGGACTTCCTGGCCAGGGTTGCCGGCGGCCGGGCCGACGACCTGCTGACGACGCTGTGCCTCGCGACCGAGGCGCCGCTGTGGGTTGCGCCGGCAATGAACCGGCTGATGTGGGCGCACGCCGCGACCCAGGCGAACGTGGCGACGCTCGCCGCACGAGGCGTGCGGCTGCTCGGCCCGGCGAGCGGCAGCCAGGCCTGCGGCGAGACCGGACCCGGGCGCATGCTCGAGGCGGACGAGATCGCGCGCGCCGTGTTCGCAGCTGAGCTCGAGGGCCCGCTGGCGGGCCTCAAGGTCGTCATCAGCGCCGGCCCGACCCGCGAGCCCCTCGATCCGGTGCGGTTCATCAGCAATCGCAGCTCCGGCAAAATGGGCTTCGCGGTCGCGGCCGCCGCGCGCGATGCCGGCGCCGACATCACGCTGGTCAGTGGTCCGGTGTCGCTGGCGACGCCTGCCGGCGTGCGGCGCGTCGACGTCGAGACCGCCGATCAGATGTATCAGGCCGTGCACGCGGCGATCGGCGGCGCTGACATCTACATCGGCGCTGCGGCCGTGGCCGACTACACGCCGGCGCGCTGTGCCAAGGACAAGATCAAGAAGACCAGCGATTGCCTGGAGCTGTCGCTGCAGCGGGCGCCGGACATCCTCGCCTCGGTCGCCGCGCTCGAGCGCCGGCCGTTCACGGTGGGCTTCGCTGCGGAGACCACCGACGTCGAGAAACACGCGCGCGAGAAGCTCGTCCGCAAGCACCTCGACCTGATTGCCGCCAACGAGGTCGGTGTCGATCGCGCCTTCGACCGCGAGGACAATGCACTGCTGGTGCTGTGGCCGGGCGGACGGCGCGAGCTGGCGCTCAAGTCGAAGACGGAACTCGCGCGGGAATTCATCGCCGTGGTCGCCGAGCGCTACCGCGACGCGCGCCGACCGGTCGTGAAGCTCGCCCCGGTGGCGGGCTGAGGGTGCGCGCGGTCCAGGTCCGCGTCCTCGACCCGCGCCTCGGCCGCGACTGGCCGTTGCCGGCCTACGCGACGGAGGGCTCCGCGGGACTCGACCTGCGCGCCTGCTTGGATGGTCCGCTCGTGCTCGCGCCGGGACGCACCGAGCTCGTGCCGACCGGGCTTGCGATCCACCTCGACGACCCGGGTCTCGCGGCCGTGCTGCTGCCGCGCTCCGGGCTCGGCCACAAGCACGGCATCGTGCTCGGCAACCTGGTCGGGCTCATCGACTCCGACTACCAGGGGCAGGTCATGGCCTCGGTGTGGAACCGCGGCGCCGCGAGCTTCACGATCGAGCCCGGCGAGAGAATCGCGCAGCTCGTCGTCGTGCCGGTCGTGCAGGTGCGCTTTGACGTGGTCGAGGCGTTCACCGCGAGCGAGCGCGGCGCCGGCGGCTTCGGCAGCTCCGGCCGCAGCTGAGCGGCGCGACCTAGTTGCGCGCCGCGGGCCCGTTGCGGTTGTAGTCGGACTCGATCCGCTTCAGTTCCTTGAAGCGCGCGATGTCGCTCGCGAACTGCGCCTTCAGCTTCTCGAGTTCCTGGCGCTTGACGTCGAGATTGCGTTGCTGCGTCGCAATATCGGTGGTGTTGCGGACGAGGTCCTCGGCGAGCCGCTCGGGCAGCTGCCCCGCATTCGGCGCGGTGTTGTAGGGCTTGAAGTGCTCGACCTGCTGCTCGAGCTGCTTCTGCCGGCCGCGCAGCTGGTCGAGGTACTGGCTCGTCACCCGCGCTTGCGCGTCCAGAATCTCCGCGCGCCGGTCGCGCAGCGCCTCGATCTCCTCGACCGACAGGTAGGTGGCGAGGAGGTTCTGGTCCCGCTGGCGGGCCTGCAATGCCGTCTCGTGGGCGCGGTCCTCGGCCTTGTGCTGCGCGGCCTCGGTGGCTTCCTGCTCTGGCGTGCGCCGACCGGGAATGGTGCGCACCGCGACGCCCTGCGCGTTGAGGATGGTCTTGTCCTGGTCGGCGTACTGCGGCGGCACCTGATCGCCGTAGTGCACGGCACCCTTCTCGTCGATCCACTTGTATACGGTGGACTGCTTGCTGCTCGGGTCGCGCGGGGTTGCCGCGAGCGCGCCGGCGGCACAAGCCGCCGACGCTGCGAGACAGACTAGGGCACGGACGGTGGCGCGGATCATGCGGGGGAGTGTGCCGTCAGGGGCGCTGATTTTGCACCTTCGGCGGACGCTCTTCGAGAGTTACGTCACGCTTGGGCCCGGGCACCGGTCGCCGGGTCCGGCCGGGCCCCGTACTCGGCCCGGTAGGCCCTGAGGTCGGCAAGGGCGGCCGCCGGCACCCCGGCGACGCCGGCCTCGAGGCCGCTGATCAGGTCGGTCAGCGTCAGGATCGAGACCACCGGCAGGCCGAAGCTGTCGCGCACCTCCTGGACGGCCGAGCGGGCCGATTCGCGGCCACGCTCCTCGCGATCGAGGGCGAGCAGGACGCCCGCCGGCGTCGCGCCGGCGGCGCGGATCAGGTCGATCGACTCGCGGATCGCGGTGCCGGCGGTGATGACGTCGTCGACGATGAGCACCCGGCCCGCGAGTGCCCGGCCGACGATCCGGCCACCCTCGCCGTGGTCCTTCGCCTCCTTGCGGTTGAAGCAGTACGGCACGTCGTGGCCGTGCTGCTCGGCGAGCGCGAGCGCGGTCGCCGTCACGAGCGGGATGCCCTTGTAGGCGGGTCCGAACAGCATGTCGTAGCGCAGCGGCGAGGCGGCGAGCGCCGCGGCGTAGGCGCGCCCGAGGCCGGCGATCGCGCGGCCCGTGTCAAACAGCCCGGCATTGAAGAAGTACGGGCTCGCGCGGCCCGACTTGAGCGTGAAGCTCCCGAAACGCAGCACGCCGAGCCGGAGCGCGAGTTCGAGGAATTCGCGTTGGAAGGTCTGCATAGGGGCCGTTAGTGTCCGCCGAAAGCCGCACGCGGACAAGCGGGGTCGCGTGCTTGGTATGATCCCGCGGATGCGAATCGCCACGCTCAACTGCAACGGCATCCGCGCCGCCGCGCGCAAGGGCTTCTATGACTGGCTGCCGCGCCAGGACTTCGACGTCGTGTGTCTGCAGGAGACGCGCTGCCGCGACGCGGATCTCGCGGGCGAGGAATTCCGGCCGCGTGGTTACCACGGCGAGTGGCTGCACGCCGAAAAACCCGGCTACAGCGGCGTCGCGCTGTACGCGCGGCGACGGCCGGACAAGGTGATCCGCGGCTTCGGCTCGACGGAATTCGACCGCGAGGGCCGCTACCTCGAGGCGCGCTTCGGCAAGCTGTCGGTCGTGTCGCTGTACCTGCCGTCCGGCTCCTCGAGCCCGGAGCGCCAGGCCGCCAAGTTCCGCTTCCTCGCCGAGTTCCTGCCGCACCTCGAGCGGCTGCGCCGCAGCCGGCGCCACGTCGTGCTGTGCGGCGACTGGAACATCGCCCACAAGGAAATCGACCTGAAGAACTGGCGCGCCAACCAGAAGAACTCCGGTTTCCTGCCCGAGGAGCGCGCCTGGCTCGACGGCCTGTTCGGCCGCGGCCGCTGGGTCGACGGCTTCCGCGCCGTGGACCAGCGGCCCGAGCAGTACACCTGGTGGTCCAACCGTGGCCAGGCCTGGGCGAAGAACGTCGGCTGGCGCATCGACTACCACGTCGTCAGTCCCGACTTCGCCGACCGCATCGAGGGCGCGAGCATCTGGAAGAGGAGCCGCTTCTCCGACCACGCCCCGCTGGTACTCGACTACGACCATGGCCTCTGAGGCCGGCGCCGCGCGGCCGTCGCTGCGCCGGGTCCTGGCGAGCCCGAAGATGCTGCTGCTGATGGCGCTCGGCGCCGCGTCGGGGTTTCCGAACCAGGTCACCGAGAGCGCGCTGCAGGCGTGGCTCAAGGACGTGCACGTCTCGAACACGCAGATCGGTATCGTCTCGTACGTGGCGATTCCGTACTTGCTGAAGTTCCTCTGGGCGCCGCTGCTCGATCGCTTCCCGCTGCCGCTGCTGGGTCGCCGCCGCGGCTGGATCCTGGTCGCCCAGGCGCTGCTCGCGGCGACGATGGCGCTGCTCGCGATGCAGGATCCGGCCGCCTCGCTGCTCGGCATCACCGTCTGCGCGCTCGCGATCGTGTTCTTCTCGGCCACCCAGGACATCGTCATCGACGCCTATCGCGCCGACGTCGCGACCGCCGACGAGCGCGGCCCGGCGGTGATGGCGAGCACCATCGGCTACCGCGCCGCGGCCTACATCGCGCCGGCGGTCGCACTGGTGCTTGCCGATCACGTCGGCTGGCGCCCGGCGCTGCTGGTGGTCGCGGGCCTGATGGCGCTGTTCGCGCTCGCCACGGCGCTCGCGCCGGAGCCCGAGTACCGCTCGCCGCCGCCGGCCTCTATCGTCGAATCGGTGGTCCAGCCGCTGCGCGAGCTGTTTGGCTCGCCAGGCGCGCGCGCCCTGCTCGCGCTCGTCATGCTGTTCAAGCTCGGCGACGCGTTCTCGCTCAAGCTGTTCACGCCTTTCATGATGGACGTCGGCTTCTCGAAGACCGAGATCGGCGTCGTCATCAAGATCATCTGGGTGGCGGCCGCGGTCGGCGGCTCGGTGCTCGGTGGCGTATGGATGGTGCGGCTGGGCCTGCTGCGCGCGATGCTGCTGTTCGGCGTGATGCAGGCCGTCTCGAACCTCGCCTACTTCGCGCTCGCGCTCAGCGGCAAGAACTACGCGGTCATGTACTGCGCGGTGACGATCGAGCACCTGACCCACGCGATGGGCAACGTCGCGGTCGTGGCGCTGATGATGGCGCTGTGCGACGTCCGCTTCAGCGCCTTCCAGTACGCGCTGCTGTCGACGCTGTCGCAGCTGCCGCGCTACGGTCTCGGCTGGCCCGCCGGCTGGGTCGCCGACCACGGCGGCTGGCCGACCTACTACGTCGTCAGCTTCGTGCTGGGGCTGCCCGGGCTCGCCACCGTCTGGCTGCTCCGCGACCGCATCCGCAAGCTCGATGTGCCCCACTGAGCCGACGCCCGCCCACGCGGGCGAGCGCCTGGTCTGCGCGCTCGCGGAGCTCGACGACCCGGGCTCGCGCGCCTTCACGATCGGCGACGGCGACTGGCCGCTGCGCGCCTTCATCGTGCGCCGCGGCGCCGCCGTGCACGCCTACGTCAACCGCTGTCCGCATGCCGGCCATCCGCTCAATCTGCAGCCAGACGACTTCCTGACCCGCGACCGCAGCCTGCTCTTGTGCCGCTCGCACGGCGCGCTGTTCGAGATCGAGACCGGGCGCTGCATCGCGGGCCCGTGCGCCGGTCGTGAGCTGCGGCGGGTGCCGATCGAGATCGTCGGCGACCGCGTGCTGGTCGCGGCGGACGTCCGGCCCGAGGCCTTCGCCGACTGAACCGGCCCGTGCGGCCGGCGGCTGCTATGCTCGCAACCGACCGCGGCGGGGCCATGCTCGACGAGCTGTTCAAATTCTTTCTGGTGCTGTTCGTCGTCGTCGACCCGCCGTCGATGGCGCCGCTGTTCGCGACCATGACCGAGGGCGGCAGCGCGGGCTACCGGCGCCGCATGGCGACCAAGTCGAGCGCGGTCGCGTTCGCGATCTTCGTCGCCTTCGCGCTCGGCGGCGGCTGGTTCATCGGCGTCATGGGCATCAGCATCGACGCGTTCCGCATCGGCGGCGGACTGATGCTGTTCCTGATCGCGCTCGACATGGTGTTCGCGCGCGAGGAGAAGACGACGCCGGCCGAGAACGCCGAGACGCGCCGCCGTGCGGACATCGCGGTGTTCCCGCTGGCCTTCCCGCTGATCTCGGGACCCGGCTCGATCGCGACTGTGCTGCTGACCTTCGGCTCGGCGCGCGCCGATGCGCTGCTGTACGCCGGCCTGATCGCGGTGATTGCCGTGGTCGTCAGCCTGTCGCTGCTCGTGATGCTCGCGGCGCCGGTGGTGATGCGGGTGCTGGGCGTGACCGGCGCCAACGTCGTCGCCCGGGTCGCCGGCGTCGTGCTTGCCGCGCTCGCCGTCCAGTTCGTCATCGACGGCCTGAAGGGCGCCTTCCACCTCGGCTGAGTCAGCGGCGCCGGTACTCGAGGTCGCGGGCCTCGTGGCCGAGCCGCGTGCCGCGGCGCTCGAACTTCGTGACCGGACGCTCGGCCGGGCGCGGCACGTAGCCGCCGCCGGCGGCGACGTTGTGGAACTCGGCGCTCGCGTCCAGTACCTCGCGCATCCACTCGGCGTACGGCGACCAGTCGGTGGCGAGCCGCAGGCGCCCGCCGGGAACAATGCGGCTCGCCAAGAGCGCGACGAACGCCGCCTGCACGAGGCGTCGCTTGTGATGCCGCTTCTTGGGCCACGGATCCGGGAAGTAGACCAGCACCTCGTCGAGCGCGGCCGCGGCAATCGACTGCTCGAGCACCTCGACCGCGTCATGCTGCAGGACGCGCAGGTTCGTAAGCCCAGCAGCGGCGGCGCGCAGCAGGCAGTGGCCGACGCCGGGTGCGTGCACCTCGAGGCCGAGGTAGTCCCGCTCCGGGTGGGCGGTCGCGAGCGCGACCAGCGTCTCGCCGTCGCCGAAGCCGATTTCCACGGTACACGGCGCGCGGCGCCCGAACAGCGCCGCGAGGTCGAGCGGCGCGCCGCCGAAGTCGACCCCGTAGCGCGGCCAGAGCTCCGCGAGCGCGCGTTCCTGGGCGGTCGTGATACGGCCGCCGCGCTTGACGAACGAGCGGATCGCGCGGCGCGGCGCGCCCGGGGTGGCGGCAGAGGGGGCCTCGGTCATCGGTGCAGGCGGCGGTGCTTCACGAGGCGCCAGTGTCGCGCGGCGCGGCCGACGCTGCCAGCGCTTTCGTTCGCGGCTGAATCGCGCTATTGATCAGCAAACCGGATCGATCGCGCGGCGGGGGGGCCGCGCGCCGGCCGGGTCGGACTCTCGTTGAGGATGCCCGCATGCCCACGCACCATCGGCTGATCACGCGCTATCAGGTCAGGCCCGGCGGCCGGCTGCGGCTGCGCGACTGCGACCCCGCCGACAGCGGCGGGCGCGACTTCGCGGCGGTCGGCCCCGGCACGGTCAAGGACCGCGCGGCGGCCTTCCTCGAGGCGAACCGCGCCGGGCTCGCGCATGCGCAGGAGCTGCTGTGGGCCAGCAATACGCACTCGGTGCTGGTCGTGCTGCAGGCGATGGACGCCGCCGGCAAGGACGGCACGATCAAGCACGTCATGTCCGGGGTCAATCCGCAGGGCTGCGAAGTCCACGGCTTCAAGCGCCCGTCGCAGGTCGAGCTCGACCACAACTTCCTGTGGCGTTACTGGGACAAGGTGCCGGCGCGCGGCCGGATCGGCATCTTCAACCGCTCGTACTACGAGGAGGTGCTGGTCGTGCGGGTGCACCCGGAGATCCTCGCGGCGCAGCGCCTGCCGGTAGCCGACGGCGGGCAGACGTTTTGGGACGCGCGCTACGACGACATCAACCGCTTCGAGCGACACCTGGCGCGCAACGGCACGGTGATCGTCAAGTTCTTCCTCAACATCTCCAAGGCTGAGCAGAAGCGCCGGCTGCTGGAGCGTGTCGAGGCGAAGGACAAGCACTGGAAATTCTCGGCGGCCGACCTGGAGGAGCGCGGCTACTGGCGCGAGTACATGGCCGCCTACCAGGACATGCTGCGCGCGACGAGTACCGACTGGGCGCCGTGGTACGTGATCCCGGCGGACCACAAGTACGTCGCGCGCGCGCTGGTCGCGGCCATCCTGAGCGGCACGATCGGTGCGCTCGGCCTGCGCTACCCGAAGGTCAGCAAGGCTGACGAGCGCGAGCTGCTCGCGGCGCGGCGGCGACTGCTCGGCGGCGGCTGAGCCGCGCGCCGGTCTCAGGCGCGCGCGAACGGCTCCTCGAGCGAGCGGCTCTGCGGCGTGAACAGCTCGGCGCCTGACTCGGTGACGTGCATGTCGTCCTCGAGCCGTACGCCGAATTCGCCGCGGATGTAGATGCCCGGCTCGTTGCTGGTGGTCATGCCGGCGGCAAGCCGGGTTGCGTTGCCGCGCACCAGGTATGGCCATTCGTGGCCGTCCATGCCGAGGCCGTGGCCGACACGATGGGTGAAGTACCGGTAGTCGGGGCCGTAGCCGGCCGCGGTGACGACCGCGCGCGCGGCGGCGTCGACCGCGCCGCACTCGACACCGGGGCGCGCCGCCGCGAGCGCCGCGGCCTGCGCCCGCTGCACCGTCGCGAACACGGAGTTCATCTTCGGCGTCGCCTTGCCGAGCACGAAGGTCCGCGAGATGTCGGACTTGTACCCTTCGACGTCGCAGCCGCCGTCGAACAGCACGATCGCGCCCTCGCGGATCGGCTGCGGCGCGACCGAGCCGTGCGGGAAGGCCGCGCCCGCGCCGACCAGCACGAGGTCGGCGGCGCCGACGAAGCCGAGCTGCTGGTGCGCGAGGCGCGACAGCTCCGTGACCTCGTGCTGCGTCATACCGGGGCGGATCGCGCGATAGGCGGCCTCATAGGCGGCGAGCGTGACCTCGGCGGCCAGGCGCATCAGTGCGACTTCGTGCTCGCTCTTGATCATCCGGCAGCCGGCGGTGACCCGGGTGGCGCTGCCGAGCTTGAGCTGCGGCGCCGCAGCGGCGATGCCGTCGGCGAACACGAAGCGGACGTTCTCCTCGAGGCCGACCCGGCCGGCGGCGATGCCGCGGTCGCGCAGCCCCTGCGCCACGCGCTCGTACGGACTCTCGTCCTCCTGCCAGGTGCGCACGTCGGCGCTCGCGGGATCGGCGCCCGCGGCGAGCTGCTCGCGCGCGCGGCCCTCCTCGAAGGCGGGGCAGACGTAGAACGGCTCGCCGCGCGCCGGGATTACCGCCGCGAACAGCCGCTCGCTACCCCACCAGTGCACGCCGGTGAAGTAGACGAGCGAGGTGCCCTCGGCGAGCACGATCGCGTCGAGGCCGTTGTCGGTCATCAGGCGCCGCGCCCGCTCGCGCCGTTCGGCGCGCTCGTCGCGGCTGATCGGGCGCGCCTCGTGCTGCCGCGACTGGAGCCGCGCGATCTCCGGAGGCAGAGTGGTGGCCGCGGAGGCGGCGAGTCCCGCGGCACTGCGCCCGATCGTCACTGCCGCACCGGCCGCCAGCGCGCCGTTCTTGATCAGTCCGCGTCGCGTGATCATGCGTCCCCCTTCTTGAGTTGTGCGCCGCCGCAGCCGGCTCGCCCACGGCGTGCCCGCCAGTCTACGGGAGATCGGCGTGCGCGCGTCAGGCGCGCCGGGCAGCCCCGCGGGTGATCAGCGGTTGCGCAGGAAGTCGGCGAGCGTCGACAGCGGTGGGCGCACGCGGGCCTGCAACTCGGCCGACGCGCCGACCTCGTCGAGCGCGCGATACATGCATGCCAGCCACAGGTCGCGCATCGCGCCGTCGATCGGGAACGCACTGTGGGCGGCGCCGATGCACACCGCGTCGGGCCGCTGGAAGTAGCGCTGTGGCCCGCCCAGCCACGTGCACATCCAATCGGTGAGCTTGTCACGCATCGGCGCGAGGTCGGCGGCGTGCAGCGCGCGCAGCGGCCGCATCGCCGGATCGTGTTCCATGATGTCGTAGAAGCGGTTGACGAGCGCCTGCACCGCCGCGTCGCCGCCGAGTTGCGCGTACATCGTGGGGGCGGGATGCGTGGCCATGCCGGAGGGGCGCCGGGCGCGGGACGGGGATGGCCATCGGAACACGCGCGCGCGCGCGCGGGTCTCCGGAGATTCCGTAACGGTATTGCGCCCCGGTCGGCGCCGGACGTATTGCTGGGCCGGTGCGTGCTGCGACAGCGGGCCGCGCCTGCCCGCGCGCCGCGGGTTCCCGTCCGACCGCCTCGCGACCGTGCTCGTACGCCAGCAGGATTGCGTTGTACCGGTCGATGTCCTCGATGAAGTGCAGCGCGTGCTCGACGTCATCCAGCGCCTCGCCGCGCGTGCCGAGGATGTACCTGTGGCAGTCCTTGATGCCCGCTGCGCGACAGGTGCGGCCGCCTGGCGGATCTGCTCCGTGGTGAAGCCCGTGCGCAGCTGAGCTGTCCCTCGTCGGCGCCGGAGCGCGTCGCGGAGGCGAGCCCGGTCCGGATCGCGGCGCCGCCGCGGCCGCGCTCGCGGCGGGCCCGCTGCTCAGTGGGCGAGCTGGTCGTCGAGCAGCCGCGCGGGGGTGCCCCGCGCGAGCTCGGGCCCGAGCCAGCCGTCGACGACCCGCGCCCACGCCGGGTCGCGCGGCAGCAGGATCGCCTTGTCGGCCGGCGCGTACAGCTCGGTGAGCAGCCGGCACAGCTCGGGATGCCGGCGGGTCGCGAGTGCCACCTCCGTGTCGTCGGTGAACATGACGTCGGCGCGGTCGGCGACGATCTCGTCGAACACGGTACGGTTGTCCGCGTGGATCCGCAGCGCCGCCTGGTGCAGCGTGTCGCGTGCGAACGCCTCGTTCGTGCCGCCGGCGTTCTCGACGACTCGTACGCCGGGCTGGTCGATTGCCGCGAGCGTGCCGAGGCGCTCGCGGTCCGCGCAGCGCCCGATGGCGGTCTTGCCGCTGTGCGCGACCGGCAGTGAGAACGACGCCACGGCCTGGCGCGCGGCGGTGACCGAGATGCCGCCGACGGCGATGTCGAAACGGTCCGCGTCGAGGTCGGCGAGCAACGAACGCCACGAGCTGCGCACGAACACCGGCCGCAGCCCGAGCGCCGCGGCGAGCCGCAAGGCGAGGGCAACGTCGGCGCCGCTGACGCGGCCGCCGGCCTCGACGCTGAACGGCGCGTAGTCGGCCGGCGTACCGATCCGGATAACGCCGTTATGCTGCGCGCGCTCCAGCGAGCGGGCCGCGGCGAGGCGCACCGCCGCGAGCGCCGCGAGCAACTCGGCGCGGTCGGCCGCGCTCCAGCGCGGCGCCGGCAGGCGCTCGCGGGCGACCGCGGCGTAGCGCGAGCTCGCATCCACGTCGGTGAGGGCCGGGGCGGCGAGGTACAGCGCCGCCAGCAGCTCCCCGGTTGCGCGGTCGAGGCGCGGGCGCAGCTCGCCGGCCAGCGATTGCGGCGCTTCGCGCTCCTCGATGCCCTCGCCGCGGCGCCAGCGCTCGAAGAGCGACTCCTGGGCGGCGCGTGCGAGGCGCACCTGCAGGGCGAACAGTGCCACCACCGGCTCGCGCGTCAGTCCGAGTTCGGCGGCGCGATCGCCAGCCGTCTGGATGACGAGGGACTCGCGCGCCGGGTCAGCGATCGGCTGGTGCTGGGCCCACTTCGCCGCCGCCACCGCCGGCATGAGGCCGAGGCGGTCGTCGGCGCGTGCCAGCACCTCGCCGACCAGATCGGCGGGACCGAGTAGCGGCGCCGATGCGGCGTCGCCGCCCCACGCGGCGGTGGCGCGGAACAGTGCGAGACAGACCAGCAGCGGCAGACGGGTGGGTGCGGCGCGCATCCGGATCCGGTGGGGCGAGGCGGAGCCGCAAGCGTAGCAGGCCCGGGCCGCGACCGCGTCCGGCCGCCTCGCCGAGGCTGAGCGGCCGGCGCGGATGACAGCCGCGCCGCGCTTGTGCGACCTTATGGCCCGTTGCTCACTGCGGATCGAGAGTCGAAGATGCTGCCCGATGGATACAGCGATGTGCCGCCCGGCAAGCTGGCGGCGGTGGTCACCTGCCTCGAGATGCTGCAGCGGCCGGCGACGCGCGCCGAGCGGACCAACGCCGACTGGCAGCTGCGCCGCGTCCCGCGCCCCGACGCGATGTGGTACCGCGAGCTCTTTGCGCGCGTCGGTGCCGAATGGCTGTGGTTCTCGCGGCTGGCGATGCCGGTGGCGCGGCTCGAGGCGATCATTCGCGACCCGGACGTCGAGGTCTATGCGCTCGTCGCCGGCGGCCACGACGAGGGCCTGCTCGAGCTCGACTTCCGCACGCCCGGCGAATGCGAGCTCGCCTTCTTCGGGCTCGGCGTTCCGCTGCTCGGCACGGGTGCCGGTCGCTGGCTGATGAACCGCGCGATCGAGCGGGCCTGGGCGCGGCCGATCAAGCGCTTCTGGGTGCACACCTGCACCCTCGATCACCCCGATGCGCTGGCGTTCTACCTGCGCTCCGGCTTTCGCGCCTATGCGAGCCAGGTGGAGATCGCCCCCGACCCGCGGCTCACCGGCCTCGTGCCGCGGACCGCGGCGGCGCGGATCCCGATCATCGAACTGCCCGGGGCGGCGCCGTGATCGGCTCCGCCGCGGGGCGCGTACGCGCCGCGGCTCAAGCCGGTACGCCCACGGCCGATAGAAGCGGTTGACTGCCCCTGCGTGAGCTGCACGTGGCCGAAACCATCGACTGGAAGAAGAAGCACCTCGACTCGCTGCGCGAGATGGAGGCGGAGGAGCGTCGCTGGCGCTCCATCGAGCAGATCCTGCGGCGCCTCGTGCAGCGCCTGTGCGCGGTCGCGAAGGCCGGCGAGCCGCGCCTCGATGCGCAGCTCGATAAGCTGTCGGCCGTGGCGCGCCGCGACTCCGATGCGGTCGAACTCAAGGCGCTGTTCGACTCGCTGACCGACACGATCATGGCGGCGGAGAAGTCCGCCGCGCCGGCGGCGCCGCGCCCGACCGCGCCCGCGCCACCGGCGTCGGGTCCGGGCCCGGCCCTGGCATCGCCCGCGGCGCAGCCGCCCGCCGCGCCCGCCGCGCCCGTCGCCGCGCCAACTGCGGCCGCCGTGCGCGACGCACCGCCGGCCGCGCCGCGCCGCTGGGATCACAGCTGCAGCGCGGTGGCGGCGCTGCTCGACCGGCTCGCGCAGAATGACGCCGCGTCGCCGGAGCACGCCGAGCTGCACGCCGACCTCGCGGCCGCCGCGGACGATGCCGCGCTCGCCGCCGTGCTCGCACGGGTGGCCGACCTCGTGGCCGCGCACAGCGCCGCGATCGCGCACGAGCGCGCCGAGGCGGCGGCGATGCTCGCCCAGGTCACCGAGCGGCTCGAGGAGATGGCGATCTTCCTCGCCGGCGCGAGTCTCGAGCGCGAGCGCGAGCACGAGGACACCGAGTCGCTCAACGTCGACGTGCTGGCGCAGATGACCCGGCTGTCCGACGAGGTTCGCAGCAGCGACGATCTCGGCGCGCTGCGGGCGCTGGTCGCGGACCGGCTGGAAGCGGTCGCAGCCAACGTGCGCGACTTCCGTGAGCGCGAGCAGCAGCGCTTCGTCGAGCACACGGCACGGACCACCCGCATGCGCTCGCGGATCACCGAGCTCGAGAGCGAGACGCGCGAGCTGCACCGCAACCTCGACCTCGAGCGGCGTCGCTCGCGCATCGATCCCCTGACCCGCGTCGCGAACCGCAGTTCGTTCGACGAGCGCTTCGCGGAGGAGCTCGCGCGGTGGAAGCGGTTCCGCAGTCCCGTGTCGGTCCTGATCTGGGACGTCGACCGCTTCAAGGCGATCAACGACAGCTGCGGTCACCGCGGCGGTGACGCGGTGCTGCGGGAGATCGCCGGCTGCCTGGCCAGCGGGCGGCGCGAGGTCGATTTCCTCGGGCGTTACGGCGGCGAGGAGTTCGTCACGCTGCTGATCGGCACACCGCTGGCCGACGCGCTGCCGGTCGCCGAGCAGATGCGCGCGGCCGTCGAGGCGCTGCGCTTCCACTTCCGCGGCACCCCGGTGCGGGTCACCGTCTCGTGCGGGCTCACGGAACTGCGCGACGGGGACAGCGCGGAGTCGGTGTTCGACCGTGCCGATGCGGCCCTGTACCGCGCCAAGGACGGCGGTCGCAACCGCTGCGTCGCCGGCTGAGCCGCGGCCGCCGGCTCAGGGGCCCGCGGCCGCGCAGCGGAAGTCCCGCACCGCCGGCCGGAGCTTCTGCAGCAGCGTGGCCGCGTAGCGCGTCTCGTCGAGGATGTGCCAGCCGGTGACGACGACCACGAGGTTGTCCTCGGGGAACACGAACAGGTGCTGGCCGCCGATGCCGAGTGCGGCCCAGGCGTAGCGGGGGCCGTCGCCGTACGGCGCGAGCCACCACTGGTAGCCGTACTTCCAGCCGCCGCCGAGGTCGACGTGCCCGGCGAGCGAGTCCCGCACCCAGTCGTCCGACAGCAGGCGCTGGCCGTGCCACAGGCCGCCGTGCAGGTAGAGCGAGCCGAACCTGGCGAGATCGCCG
This sequence comes from uncultured Pseudomonadota bacterium, assembly GCA_963727685.1. Taxonomy (GTDB): domain Bacteria; phylum Pseudomonadota; class Gammaproteobacteria; order Steroidobacterales; family Steroidobacteraceae; genus CAIKZZ01. The sequence continues at coordinate 724,174 of CAVSGY010000006.1, read as the reverse complement.
GCGCTCAGGTAGAGCCCGCCCTCGGTGTCGACCACGCCGAGCGGCGTGCGCTTCCAGTGGTAGTTGCGGATCCCGAGCGGCGCGAACAGGTGCGCGCGCGCGTAACGCTCGATGTCCTGGCCGGTCTCGCGCTGGAAGATGTGCGCGAGCAGCTCGGTGGCGCCGCTGCTGTAGGCGAAGGTCGAGCCCGGCTCGTGCGCCATCGGCTGATCGATCACGAACTGCACCCAGTCGCTGCTCGCCTCCATCCGGCTCGAGCCGTTGTGCGGATCGTCGTAGGGCACGTCCTCGTCCCAGTCGAGGCCGGTCGTCATCGTCAGCACGTGGCGCAGCGTCATGCGCTGCTTGCGCGCGTCGAGGTTGCGGACCTTGGCGGCATCGAACCAGTGCAGCACCGGAGTGTCGAGCGAGGCCTTGAAGTCGCCGCGGGCGATCGCGACGCCGATCGTCGCCGAGGTGACGGACTTCGACACCGACTGCATCGTGTGCGCGTCGCTGCCGTGATAGTAGGGGTGCCAGGCCGGGTCGAAATAGTTGTAGCGTCCGGTCAGGCGGGCGTTGAGCGGGCCGCGCTCGTGCGCCTCCTTGCGATAGATGCTCGCGTAGTCGTGCGGGTAGTGGCGCTCGAAGGCCACCACGCCGCAACGCACCACGAGGAAGTCGTCGACCAGCGGCACCTTGCCGGCGACGAAGTCCGCATCGAGCGCCGCCAGCGGCTCGGGCGCGAGGCCGACGGCCTGCGGCGCGGCCTGCGGCCAGTCCGCGGTGGCTGCGGCCGGCGGCGCGGCGACGGCGGGCAGTGCCGCGGCGAGCAGCACGCCGAGCAGCAGCAGCGGGCGCGCCGCGGTGCCCGCGGCCGGCCGTTCCCGTCCGGTGCGCGGCGTCATCGCGCGAGCCTGCGGTCGAGGAATTCGCTGGCCGCCGTGTAGACGCGCAGCCAGCTGGCGTGGCGCAGGAAGTCGTGGATCTCGTCCGGCAGCACCAGCTCCTCGCACTCGACGCCGCGTTCGCGCAGCGCGCTCACCAGCCGCGTCGTCTCGGAGAACGCGACATTGCGGTCGTCGTCGCCGTGAATGAACAGCGCCGGCGAGCGCCACGTCGCCACCGCGCTCATCGGCGACGACCGCCACGCGGTCTCGACGGCCGCCGGCGACACGTCGCGGTCGTAGAACGGCACGTTGTTGCGAACCAGCGCCAGGTCCGCGTGATACCAGTCGTGCACGCCGTGCACGTCGACGCCGGCGGCGAACAGGTCCGAGTTCCGCGCGAGGCCAAGCGCCGTCAGGTAGCCGCCGTAGCTCCCGCCCCACAGGCCGAGCCGTGCCGGATCGACGTCGGGCCGGCTGCGCAGGTACTCGGCCGCGGCCAGCACGTCGTTGTACTCGGTGGCGCCGGTGGCGCCGTAGTGCTCGGCCTCGCGGAAGTCGAGGCCGTAGCCGATCCCGGCGCGGTAGTTGAGCGCGAGCACCACGTAGCCGCGGCTCGCGAGGTACTGGTTGAGCGCGTAGGCGTTGCTGTAGTAGTCCATGTAGTGCCAGCCGAGCAGCATCTGCCGGATCGGCCCGCCGTGCATGAACACGACTGCCGGGTGGCGTGCCGGCGCCACGCCCGCCGGCGGCAGGAACAGGTCGCCGTGCGCGACGACACCGTCGCGCGCCGTCAGCGTCACCGGCTGCGGCACGACAAGCGCGGCCGCCGGGAAGTCGGGCGGCAGGCTCCCGGGCCGGAGCTCGGCGGCGCGCGCGCCCGGCTCGAGCACCGCCGGCTGCATCGGCGTGCGCGCCGTCGCGCCGAGGTACGCGACCGTGGCACCGTCGGCGGCCACCACCGGCGTCGTCTCGATGCCTTCACCCGCAGTCAGCTGCGCCAGCTCGCCGCCGGGCAGCGCCAGTCGCCACAGGTGGCGCCGGTCGATGTCGCCGGCGTTGGCGGCGTAGACGATCGAGGCGCCGTCGGGCGATGCGGCCGCGTACTCGATCTCGAACGGCCCGGGCGTCAGCAGCCGCGCCGGTCCGCCGGGCGCGGGCACCGCGTACAGGTGCAGCCAGCCGTCCGTCTCGGCCGGAAAGACGAGCGCGTCGCCGCGCGTCCAGTAGAGCTGCGCGTCCGAGGCGAGCGCGTGGAAGACGCTGCCGCGGCCCGCGGCCGCGCGGTAGATCTCGCTGCTGCTGCCCGTCGCGACCGTCGCGACGCGGATCGACCACGGTGTGCCGGTGCGGTGCGGCCCGATGCCGATCTCGTCCTTCCGGAACGGCACACGCAGAAACGCCAGCCGTCGGCCGTCCGGCGCGAAGCTCGGCTCGAGGTCGTAGCCGAAACCCGCATCGAGCCAGCGCACGGTGCGATCGGCGAAGCCGTACAGGCCGATCACGCTGTGATCGCCGCGCATGCTGACGAAGGCGATCGTCTGGCCATCGGGGGCGAAGCGCACCGAGCCGAGATCGCCGAGTCCGCGGACCAGTTCCTCCGGCTTGGCGCCGCCGCGCGGCGCGATGCCGTAGAGGCTGCCCTTGCGGACGAACACGATCCGGTCGCCGGACGGCGCGACGGCGGGCGCGTGACCCTCCGCGAGCTTGACCGGCGCACCGCGGCCGAGGGGCGCGAGCCACAGGTCCTGCTCCGGCGGCGTCGCGGCGTGCGCCGGGTTGGGGTTGGGCTTGTCGGGCGCCTCGAAGTCGCCCCCCCTGACGTACACGAGCGCGTCGTGCCCGGGAATGAAATGCAGTTCGCCGATGTCCTGGCCGTCGTCGTCGGCATAGCGGGTGAGCGCACGGGACTCGAAGCCCGGTGACGCCTTGCCAGGTGCGGCGAGCCAGACGTTGCGCCGTCCGAGGCTGCGCTCGACCCAGGCGAAACGACGGCCAGCGGGGTCCGCGGTCAGTGTCGATGGGAACGGTGCGCTCAGCACCTGCTCGATCGTGAAGGATCCCGCCGCGGCCGTGCGCCCGGCGAGCAGACCGAGCACGACAATCGAAGCGGTCAGGCAGCCGCTGGCTTTCATCGCTGTTCCCCCGTTTGACGCGGCCGCGTTCACAACGACGCGCATGGGTAGCGTACACCGCGTCATCGTCGCGCGACATGTGGCGCCGCGCGGCGGGCGGTGGCGACAGCGCGGCAGGTTCCCGGCTATCCTGCGGTCGGCCCCGGGTCCGGGCCGACGGCGCCGACGCGCACGACCAACTCGTCGCGGGGCGGCGCTTGGTGGCGCATCTGGCGGAGGTGATCCTTGACGAACGAACGCGCGAGCCCCGCTGCGCTCAGCCGAATCCTCGGCCTCGGCTTCAGCGTCGCGCTGGCATTCGGCGGCACCGTCGGCGTCGGCATCCTGCGGCTGCCCGGAACGGTCGCCGGGGCGCTCGGCGACGTGCCGCTGACCATCCTCGTCTGGGCGGCCGGCGGTCTCTACGCGACGCTCGGCGCGATCTCGGTCGCCGAGCTCGCGGCCATGATGCCGACGGCCGGGGGCTTCTACGTGTACGCGCGGCGCACCTTCGGGGCGGGCGCCGGCTTCGTCATCGGCTGGAACGACTGGATACTGAACGCGCTGACGGTCGCATACGCCACGCTGACGGCCGCGGACTTCATCGGCGTGCTGTTCCCCTCGCTCGCCGTGCACGGCCAGGCGATCGCGCTCGCGGTGCTCGTGCTGTTCACGGGCCTGCATTGGCTCGGGCTGCGGATCGGCAGCAGCGTGCAGAACGCGATCAGCGCCATCGTCGGCCTGCTGCTGGTCGGCCTGGCGCTGGCCTGCTTCACGGTCGTCGCGCCCGCGGCGGGACCCGCGCTGGCCACCGCGGCGCCGTCGGCCATGTCGCTGCCGCTGCTGTCGGTGGGCATGCTGGCCGCGCTCGCCACCGCCTTTCGCTCGGTGATCGTGACCTACGACGGCTGGTACACCGCGATCTACCTCGCCGAGGAGACCGTCAACGCCTCGCGCACGGTGCCGCGCGCGATGATCGGCTGCGCGCTGCTGGTGACGGGGCTGTACCTGCTGATCAATCTCGGCTTCCTGCACGCGCTGTCGCTGCCGGCGCTCGCGGCCTCGAAGCTGCCCGCGGCGGACGCGGCACGCGCGATCCTGCCGCGCGGCGGGTCCGAGTTCGTGACCGTCATATCGCTGTGCACGGTGCTGTCGCTGATCAACGCCACGCTGCTCGGCGCGCCGCGAATCCTGTACGCGATCGGTCGCGACGGGATGTTCTCCGGCAAGGCCACCCGCGTCAGCGCCAGCGGTACGCCGAGCGTCGCGCTCGGCATCACCAGCGTCGCAGTCGCGCTGCTGATTCTGAGCGGCACGCTCGAGCAGCTGATCGCGGTGGCGGCGGTGCTGTTCGTGCTCAACTACGTGTCGGCGTACTCGGCCGTGATCGTGCTGCGCATCCGCCAGCCGGCGGCCGAGCGGCCCTTTCGCGCGCTGGGCTATCCGTGGACGACCGGGCTCGTGCTGCTCGGCTCGGTGGTGTTCCTGATCGCTGCGGTCACCGATGACCCGCGTTCGGGGACCTTCGCGGCGATCCTGATCGCGATCTCCGTGCCGGCCTCGTGGTGGATCAGCCGGCACCGCCCGGTCCCGTCCGCCGCCCTGATTGTCTCCGCCCCGCCGCCGCCGCCGACCGAGCCGTAAATCGGCCGGCGGCCAAGGTGCGCGCGCCGACGCGGCGTGGGCCGCGCCTTTTTTCACGTAGGATGCCGGGCTTCGCGCCGACTACACCGGAGATCCGTATGCTGCGCCGCACCAAGCGACTTGTCGCCTGCCTTGCGTTCTCGATCGTCGGAATGATCGCGACCGGGGCGTTCGCGGACGTCAATCCCGCGCTGCTGGCCGGCATGAAATGGCGGCAGATCGGCCCGTTCCGCGGCGGTCGCGTGCTCGCCGTTACCGGCGTGCCGGGCGATCCGACCACGTGGTATTTCGGCGGCGTCGCCGGCGGCGTGTGGAAGAGCACCGACGCGGCCGCATCGTGGCAGCCGGTGTTCGACGACCAGAAGATCGCCTCGATCGGCGCGATCGCCGTGGCGGACTCGGACCACAACGTCCTGTACGTTGGCAGCGGCGAGGCCTGCCCGCGCGGCAACATCACTTATGGCGATGGCGTCTACAAGTCGCTGGACGCCGGCCGGACATGGAAGAACGTCGGCCTGCGCGACACGCGCCACATCGGCGCCGTGGCGGTCCACCCGAAGAACCCCGACGTCGTGCTGGTGGCGGCGCTCGGCCACGCCTACGGTCCGAACGAGGAACGCGGCGTGTTCCGCAGCGCCGACGGTGGCAAGAGCTGGCAGAAGGTCCTGTACCGCGACGCCGAGACCGGCGCGATCGACGTCGTGTTCGATCCGGACAACGCCAACGTCGTCTATGCCTCGTTGTGGCAGGTGAGGCGCACGCCCTGGTCGCTGTCGAGCGGTGGCCCCGGATCGGGCCTCTACAAGTCGAGCGACGGCGGCGTGACCTGGAAGCACCTCGACGGCCACGGTCTGCCGGACGGCATCCTCGGCCGCATCGGCGTGTCGGTCGCAGGTGGCGGCGCGGGGCGCGTGTACGCCCTGATCGAGGCGAACGAAGGCGGCCTCTACCGCTCCGACGACGGCGGCGGCAGCTGGACGCGGGTCAACTCCGATCACCGCTTCCGGCAGCGCGCCTGGTACTACTCGCACGTCTACGCCGATCCCGTCTCGCCGGATGTGCTGTACATCTCCAACACGGGCCTGTTCCGCTCCGGCGACGGCGGCAAGTCCTTCGACCTCGTGCCGGCGCCGCACGGCGATCACCACGGCCTGTGGATCGATCCACGCGATCCGCGGCACCTGATCGAGGGCAGCGACGGCGGAGCGAGCGTCTCGGTCGACGGCGGCAAGACCTGGACGCCGACCTACAACCAGCCGACGGCGCAGTTCTATCACGTCGTCGTCGACAATCACTGGCCGTACCGCGTGTACGGCGCGCAGCAGGACAATTCGACCATCGCGATCGCGAGCCGGGACGACGACGGCGTCATCGGCCGGCAGGACTGGTATCCGGTCGGCGGCGGCGAGAGTGGCTACATCGCGCCGGATCCCAACGATCCGGAGATCGTCTACGCCGGCTCCGACAGCGGCTTCATCACCCGCTACGACCACCGCACCAACAACCTGCGCGATGCCTCGATCTACCCGCTGGACGTGTCGGGCAACGGCGCCGAGAGCCTGAAGTTCCGGCAGCAGTGGACCGAGCCCGTGCTCGTGTCGCGCTTCGATTCCAACGTGCTGTACACGGCCGCGCAGTTCGTGCTGAAGAGCACCGATCAGGGCCGCAGCTGGCACACGATCAGCCCGGACCTGACGCGCAACGACAAGAGCAAGCAGAAGCCGTCGGGCGGGCCGATCACGCTCGACATCACCAGCGTCGAGTACTACGACACGGTGTTCACGGTCGCCGAGTCGCCGCGGCAGCGCGGCCTGCTGTGGGCCGGCACCGACGACGGCCTGATTCACCTGACGCGCGACGACGGCGGCAGCTGGGAGAACGTCACGCCGAAGGACCTGCCGCAGTGGAGCATGGTGAGCCTCATCGAGGCGTCGGCGCACGATGCGGCGACCGCCTATGCCGCGATCGACCGGCACAAGCTCGACGACTTCAAGCCGCTGATCTACCGCACGCATGACTTCGGCAAGACCTGGACGCGGATCAACGCCGGCATTCCCGACGGCGCGTACGTGCGCGCGGTGCGCGAGGACCCGACGCGCCCGGGCCTGCTGTATGCCGGCACCGAGCTTGGCGTGTACGTGTCGAGCGACGACGGCGGCCACTGGCAGCCGCTGCAGCTCAACCTGCCGACGGTGCCGGTGCACGACCTCGCGATCAAGGACGGCGACCTGATCGCGGCGACGCACGGCCGCGCGTTCTGGATCCTCGACGACCTCTCGCCCCTGCGCCAGGCCGCAACGGTGCGCGCCGACGAGGACTTCCACCTGTTCGCGCCGGCGACCGCGATCCGACAGCACGTGCCGCAGGCGGTGGAGCGGCGGCTGCCGGCGGGCGACAACCCGCCGCCCGGAGCGGTCGTCGACTACTACCTGAAGGCGGCGCCGGCCGGCAACGAGGAGATCGTGCTCGAGTTCCTCGACAAGGACGGCAAGCCGCTCAAGCGCTTTTCGAACATCAAGCCGAAGGACGGCGCCGAGCAGCCGCCGGAATGGGTCGACCGCGAGCCGGCCGCCAAGGTCATTCCGGCCGCCGCCGGCGCCAATCGCTTCGCCTGGGACTTCCGCCGCGAGGATCCGGTGGCGATCCCCGGAGCGTTCTACTCCGACGACGGCCCGCGCGGGCCGGTCGTGAACCCGGGCCACTACCAGGTGCGCCTCACGGTGCACGGCAAGAGCCAGACCGCGCCGCTCGAGATCGTGCTCGACCCGCGGCTCAAGGGCCAGGTGACCGACCGCGACCTGGCCGACCTCGACGACCTCGTGATGCGCGCCTGGACCGACATCGACGCGCTGCACCGTGCCGTCAACCAGATCCGCGACACACGCAGCCGGCTGCAGACGATCCAGAAGTGGAGCGCCGACAACGCGGCCGCCAAGCCCGTGCTCGACGCCGCCGAGGCGCTGATCGCGAAGATGGCGCCGATCGAGGCCCGGCTCGTCCAGGTGCAGATGGCGGCGTCTGAGGACAACCTGCGCTACCCGAACATGCTCAACGAGCAGTACGACACCTTCGTCGCGCTGATGGACACGGACTTCGCCCCGACCGAGCCGGAGCGCCAGGTGTTTGCGTATCTGCACGGCGAGCTCGGCGCCGAGCTCGCCAAGTGGCGCGCCATCGCCGAGGGCGACCTGCCGGCGCTCAACGTGCTGCTGCACCAGCAGGGCGTGCCGGCGATCGGCAGCTTCCGCGCGCCGTGAGCGTAGCGCCGGCCGCGGCATAGGCCGCGGCCGCGCCGTGCTACGCTCGTGGCGCGCACTGCGGCGGCGCGTCGGGCGAGGAGCCCGGCCCGCGCATCGCTCGCGGTGCGCGCCCCGCTCTGCAAAGTCTGGTGCCGAGGCCATGCACACCCTTCGCGGCAGCTGCGCTGCCATCGCTCTGGCCTGCTGCCTGCCGGCGGCATTCGCGGCCGATACGCCCGCGGCGCGCCGGCCGCTGGTGCCGGACGACTTCTACCGGCTCAGCTACGTCTCCGACCCCCGCGTCGCGCCGGACGGGCAGTGGGTCGCCTACGTCGTGACGGTCAACGACCGCGACGCCGACGAGCAGCGCAGCGCTGTCTGGATGGTGAGCTGGGACGGGACGCAGCGGGTCCAGCTGACGAACCTCGCCGCCGGGACCCGCGCGCCGCGCTGGAGCCCGGACGGCAGCTACCTGGCGTTCATCGCGACGCCGGCCGGCGCCGACAAAGGCCAGGTCATGCTGCTCGACCGGCGCGGTGGCGAGCCACGGCCGCTGACCAGCGTCAGCGACGAGATCACCGGCTACGAATGGTCGCCGGACGGCAAGCAGCTCGTGCTGGTGGTGCAGGCGAGCGGCGAGGACGCTGCCGAGGCGCCGAAGCACGGCGCCGCGCCGGCCAAGCCGCCGAAGCCGATCGTCATCGACGCGCAGCATTTCAAGGAGGACGAGGACGGCTACCTCGGCAGCGGCCACGGCCAGCACCTGTATCTGCTCGATGTGGCGAGCAAGAAGCTCGAGGCGCTGACCACGGATCCGGCCTTCACCGAGGACGGACCCGCGTGGTCGCCGGACGGCCGGCGGATCGCGTTCGTGCGCACGCGGGAGAAGGGCCCGGATCCCGACGGAATGGAGGACCTCGACGTCGTCGACGTGCGGCCGGGCGCCGCGCCGCGGACGCTGGTCCGGCCGTACGCGCCGAACGTACAGCGGCTCGGCTGGAGCGCGGACGGGAGGCTGGTCGCCTACCTGCAGGGTCTTGAGCCGAAGTACAACGCCTACATGCAGGACCGTCTCGCGGTCGTGCCGGCCGCCGGCGGCGCGCCGCGCGCGCTCAGCGACCGACTCGACCGCGCCGTGAGCTCCTACGCGTTCGCGCCCGACTCGGCCTCGATCACGATCACGGTCGAGGACGACGGCTCGATGTATCCGGCACGCATCGAGCTCGCGAGCGGCGCGATCGAACGCCTCGTCGATGCGCCCGGCGTCGTGACCAGCGCCTCGGCCGCCGGCGGCCACGTCGCCGTCCTCGCCTCGGCCGACACGACCACCGCCGAGGTGCACGCGCTCGAGGGCGGCCGGCTGCGCCGCCTGACCTCGCACAACGACGCGTTCCTCGCCGAGATCGAGCCAGGCGCGGTCGAGGACCTGCGCTTCCGGAGCCGTGATGGCACCGAGATCCATGGCCTGCTGGTCAAGCCGCCGGCGTACGTGCCCGGCCGCAAATACCCGACGGTACTCTGGATCCACGGCGGCCCGAACGGCCAGGACGAGCATTCGCTGGCGTTCGACGCCTACCAGTTTCGCCGCCAGCTGCTCGCCGCGAGCGGCTACGTCGTCGTGGGCATCAACTACCGCGGCAGCAGCGGCCGGGGCCTCGCCTTCGCGAAGGCGATCGTCGCCGACTGGGGTCACAAGGAGGTCGAGGACCTGCTCGCCGGCGCCGAGCACGTGGTCGCCCGCGGCATCGCCGACCCGGCGCGCCTCGGCATCGGCGGCTGGAGCTACGGCGGCATCCTGACCGACTACACGATCGCGTCCGACCCGCGCTTCAAGGCGGCGATCAGCGGTGCCGGCAGCGGCAATCAGCTGTCGATGTACGGCAGCGACGAGTATGTCCTGCAGTACAACAACGAGCTGGGCCCGCCGTGGCGCAGCACGGCGCTGTGGCTCAAGGTCTCGTACCCGTTCTTCCACGCCGACCGGATCCGCACGCCGACCTTGTTCATGGGCGGGGACAAGGACTTCAACGTGCCGATCGCCGGCGGCGAGCAGATGTACGAGGCGCTGCGGACGCTCGGCGTGCCGACCGAGCTCGTCGTGTACCCGGGCCAGTACCATGGGTTCACGCGACCGAGCTTCCTCAAGGATCGCGCCGAGCGGATCAGCGCCTGGTTCGGGCGCTTCCTGCAGCCGGGCCGGTAGCGGGTCGCCGGCGGCGCCGGGCCGGTGCACCAGCGGGAGTGGTCATGAACACTGCACACGTTCCGACGGTTCTGGTCGCGATGGCGCTCGCCGCAGCGGCGGCCGGCGCGGCGCCGGCGACGACGACGCAGACCGCGGCGCCGGCCGCCACCGGCTTCACGGCCGCGCACGCGGCGGCGCAGCAGCGCATCGAGGAGCAGTTCAAGGGCATACCGAGCGCCGCCGAGGAGCGCGTGGTGCTGCGCTACCTGACGGCCGAGCCGCATCCGGCCGGCTCCGCTCGCAACCACGAGCTCGCCGAGTACGTCGCCGATGCGTGGCGCCGGCAGGGGCTCGAGAACGTCGAGATTCGCCGCTACGACGTGCTCAACTCGACGCCGCGCTCGATCTCGCTCGAGATGCTGCGCCCGGTCCGCTACACGGCGAGCCTGCGCGAGGCGGCCTACGACGCCGACCCCGACACCAAGAACCCGCATGTCCGCGGCGGCTGGTTATCGATGTCCGCCTCGGGCGACGTCACGGCGCCGATCGTGTATGCGCACGGCGGCAATCCGCAGGACTACGAGGTGCTGCAGAAGAGCGGCATCGACGTGCGCGGCAAGATCGTGCTGGTGCGGTACTCGAACCCGTACAGCTACCGCGGCTTCAAGGCGCTCACGGCCGAGCAGCACGGCGCAGCCGGGCTGCTGATCTACTCGGACCCGGCCGAGGACGGCTACCGTGCCGAGGACGCGTTCCCGAACGGACCGCGCGGCCCGGAGACCCACATCCAGCGCGGCTCGATCACCTACGACTTCATGGTGCCGGGCGATCCGCTGACACCGGGCTGGGCGTCGGTCCCGGGCGCGCGGCGGCTGACTCCGCCGAATGCGCAGTCGCTGCCGAAGATCATGGCCACGGTGATCTCCTGGCACGACGCGCGGCCACTGCTCGAACACATGGGCGGCCCGGCCGCCCCGGCCGAGTGGCAGGGCGGGCTGCCGATCACCTACCGGCTGGGCGGCGAGGCGCTGGTCCACTTCAAGGCGGACATGGACACCAGCGTCCAGCCGATCTACGTCGTCGAGGCACGGATCGTCGGCGCGGAGCTCCCCGACGAGTGGATCGTGCTCGGCAATCACCGCGACGCCTGGGAATTCGGCGCGGTCGATCCTTCGAGCGGCACGGCGGCGCTGCTCGGCGTGTCGCACGCGCTCGGCGAGCTGCTGCGCAGCGGCGTGCGTCCGCGCCGGACGCTGATCCTGTGCAGCTGGGACGCGGAGGAGGTCGCGCTGACCGGGTCGACCGAGTGGGGCGAGCAGTTCGCCGACGACCTGCGGCACAAGCTCGTCGCCTACCTCAACGTCGACGAGGGCGTTTCCGGGCAGCGCTTCGAGGTCAGCGCCGTGCCGTCGCTCGCGCCGCTGCTCGTCGAGGTGAGCCGCACGCTCGACGATCCCGCCGGGCGCACGCTGTACGCGGCGTGGCGCGAGGCGGCGCGGCTGACCCGTGCCGCGAATCACATCAGCGTGCCGGTGACCGACGCGAACCTGGTCGAGACGCGGATCCCCGGCAGCTCCGACGATACCGTGTTCCTCAGCTTCCTGGTCCGGCCGACGATGACCGCGAGCTTCGTCGGCGACGACTACTATCCGAGCATCTACCATTCGGTCTACGACGACTTCTACTGGATGGAGCACTTCGGCGACCCGAGCTTCCGCTACCACCTGCTGATGTCGCAGTTCTGGGGCGTGACGGCGCTGCGGCTCGCGAACGCGGACGTGCTGCCGCTCGACTTCGAGCTCTACGGGCGCAACATCCAGACGTTCATCGACGAGCTCGCCAAGCGCACGCCGCCCGGCGGGCACCTCGACCTCGCCTCGCTGCGGCAGGCGGCGGCCGACTTCGAGCGGGCGGGGGCACGCTTCAAGCGTGCCGTGCGCGCAGGACTCGCGGCGGAGCGCCTCGATGCGCAGCTGTCGCAGCGCATCAACGCCGGCCTGCTCGCCGTCGAGGGCAATTGGGCGAACCCGGCGGGCATCCCGCACCGGCCGTGGTACAAGCACATGATCTACGCCAAGCGCTTCAACTACGATCCGTTGCAGCTGCCCGGCATTACCGAGGCGGCCGAGGCGGCCGACTGGGATACGGCGCAGCAGCAGGCGACGGCACTGCGCCAGGCGCTGCGCAAGAACGGCGCCCTGCTGCGCGGGCTGGCCGACGAGATCGCGCGGGCGACCGCGGCCGGCTGACCCACCGGCGCGGACCGGCCGCAGCGCAGAGCCGCGCGACGAAAGGGAACACGTGGAAACCGCCGCGAACACGACCCAGGAGGCGACCGACTACCCCGCGCTGATCGCGGCCGCCGCGTCGGACGCGGCCCGGGTGATCCTGACCGCCGACTGGATCCGCAGCGTGTTCGACGGCTTCTACGCCGAGTTCCTGCGCCTGACGTGGCTCGCCAAGTCCGCGTTCGAGAGCCGCGACCACCCGGCGGCGGTGGCTTCGGCGAAGCGGCGGCTGGGCCTTTACAACGCAACCGTGTATGCGCTCGCCGACGAGCTGCGCTACGCGTTTCCGGCGCTCGCCCGCCGCGCGGCGCTATGGGCCGACGTCGAGGCCGCCTACCTCGCGGCGACCGAGGGCCGCTACGAGGCGGATCTGGCGCTGGCCTACATCCACTCCGCGCGGCGCCGGCTGTACCAAGGCGAGTGGCGACCGGTCGAGTACGGCTTCGGCGACCAGCGCGACCACGCACCGGCCTGGGACGAGGTCTACGCGACCTTCACGTGCGGCTGGCCGGTCGACCCGCGCGTCGTGCAGCGCGTGCTCAAGGTCGGCGAGATCGCCGTCCCGTTCCGCGACCTGGCCGGCGACGCCGAGCGGGTCACGCGGCGGCTCAATGACCTGCTCGCCGACCGGGCCGGCGCGGGCTTGCGCGCCATCGAGATGATCCGCGGCGGCTTCTTCCGCAACCGCGGCGCATACCTCGTCGGCCGGCTGGTCGTGGCAGGGGGCGAGTTCCGCCCGTTCGTGATCGCGTTGCTCAACGAGCCGGACGGGCTGCGCGCCGAGGCGCTGCTGCATTCGGCGCCGCACATCCACAACCTGTTCAGCTCGACCGAGGCGCCGTTCCAGGTCACGAACCAGAACTATCACGAGCTCAGCGACTTCCTGCACAGCCTCATGCCGCGCCGGCCGCTCGGGCTGCACTACTCGACGATCGGCTACTACCACGTCACCAAGGTCGCGGTGATGGACGACGTCCGCCAACAGCTGGTCCGCGACCAGGAGCAGCTCGACTTCGCGCCCGGCCACCGCGGCACCGTCGCGATCGCGTTCACCGCGCCCCATTCCGACTACGTGCTGAAGGTCATCCGCGATCGGCCGACGGCGGGCTACAAGTGGGACACCTTCGAGGGCGTCGACGCGGTGCTCGAGAAGTACAAGCGCGTGCACGAGATCAACCGCACCGGCAGCATGCTCGACAACATCGTCTACTACAACCTGAAGCTCGACCGTTCCTGGTTCGGCGCGGACCTGCTGCAGGAGCTGGTCGAGGCGGCCGGCAACGCGGTGCAGCGGCAGGACGACGCGCTGGTATTCCGCTACCTGGTCGTGCAGCGCAAGCTCACGCCGCTCAACATTTTTCTCGACACCGCGCCGCCGGCGCGGGCCGCGCGCGCGATCGTCAATCTCGGCTACTGCATCCGCAACAACGCCGCGGCCAACGTCTTCAACCGCGACTTCGACGCCCGCAACTACGGCGTCAGCCGCTATCTCAAGGTGTACCTGTACGACTACGACGCCGTCGAGCCGCTGACCGACGTCAAGGTGCGTACCAATACCGACCGCTGCGAGGGCGAGGAAGACGTCCCCGGCTGGTTCTTCGAGGACGGCGTCGTGTTCCTGCCGGAGGAGATTCTCACCGGCCTGCGCGTCGACGACCGCGCGTTGCGGCGCGCCTTCCGCGCGGCGCACGGCGAACTGCTCAGCGTCGATTACTGGGAGGCGCTGCAGCGGGTGCTGCGCGCGGGGCAGGTGCCCGGCATCCACACGTTCCCCGAGTCCTGCCACCTCGGTGAGCCGGGACTCACGACGGTCGCGAACGAATAGCGTTCGTCCGGAGCCGGCAGTCCGGTGCTGCGCGGCCCGTGGTGGCGCAGGCGCAGGCGCAGGCGCCGGCCGGGCCGAAGCGCCGACGACGGATGGTTGGCACGCCGCTGCGATCGCGTCTAGGATCGGAACCGCCTGCGGCCCCTGGTTTGGCGCCAACGAAAGGGTGACGACGTGAGCCGACCGACCGCGCCTCCGGCCTTTGCGCTCGTCGCTGCCGTCGCGGGCCTGTCCTGCATGGCGGCCGCCGCTGCGCCGCGCGACCCGCTGCCGGTGGCCGTGGCCGCCCAGGACGGCCTCGTGCCGGTGATCAACGCCGGCGACAGCGTGCTCCGGTTTGACTGGCCGGCGATCAGAATCGGGACGGGCGAGTATGAGGAAGGACCGACCGGCGTCACGGTCTTCCACTTCGCGAAGCGCGCCAGTGCCGCCGTCGACGTTCGTGGCGGCAGCCCCGGAACGGTCAACACCGACTACCTGCGCCAGGGCTACGAGGCGCCGCAGCTCGACGCGGTCGTGTTTGCCGGTGGCTCGGCGTACGGCCTCGAGGCGACGACGGCAGTCGCGAGCGCGATGAAGGACGACGGCCTGCGCGGCGGTACCTGGGACAACATCGGCTTCGCCGCCGGCGCGATCATCTATGACCTCGGTGATCGGCGCCTCAACGAGGTCTATCCGGACAAGCGACTGGCGCAGGCGGCGTACCGGGCCGCGCGGCCCGGCGTGTTCCCGCTCGGCGCGCAGGGCGCCGGCCGCTTTGCGCAGAACGGCCGCCTGTTCGGCTGCAATGTGTACTCCGGTCAGGGGGGCGCATTCCGCCAGATCGGCGATCTGAAGCTCGCGGCGTTCGTCGTCGTCAACGCGGTCGGCGTCGTGACCACCCGCGACGGGCGGGTGGCGGCCTGCTACCGCGACCCCAAGTGGCCCGCCGAGCTGCGCACGGCCGACCTGTTCGCCCGCTACCCGGCGACGAGCCGCGGCGAATGGCCGGCAGTCGCCGCCGAGCCGCGTGGCAACACGACGATCAGCCTGATCGTTACGAACCGCAAGCTGCACCCGGCGCAGCTGCAGCGCCTCGCGGCGCAGGTCCACACGTCGATGGCGCGTGCGGTGCAGCCTTTTGCGACCGAGTTCGACGGCGATGTCATCTACGCGGTCTCCACCGCGGAACTCGAGTCCCCGCCGAACCCCCTCGAGGCCATCGAACTCGACGTGCTGGCGTCGGAGGTCATGTGGGACGCCGTGCTCGCCTCCGTGCCGGCGCAGCCGCCGCTGCCGGCGCCGGCGGCGGGCGGACCGCTGCCCACCGCGGAGGACCTGCGTCGCTTCGCTGGCGACTACGTCTTCAGCCCCGCGGTCTGCCTGCGGGTGTCGCTCGAGGCATCCCGCCTGCGCGCCGTTGCGGCCGGCGCGCGGCCGGTGTACGCGATCGGGCGTGCCGCGACGGTGGACCTGCAGCCGCTCGCGCCGACCGATTTCGTCGTGCCGGGCCGCTACCCGCTGACGCTGCGCTTCGACGGTGGCGGTAGAATCATCGTCAATCCCGGGCACTGGCAGCAGCTGGGAGTGCGCCGGTCGGAATGCCCGGCGGCCGATTCGGCGGCCGCGAAGTAGCTGGGGGCGCCGTGCCCACGGAGAATCGCTGTATGACGTCACCCGCAATGCAAGATCCGGCGCCGGCGCTCTTCACGTATCACGATCGCAAGCGATACCTGTGGCTGGCGTCCCTGTTCTACCCGCTGGTCGCGCTCAGCGGGATCGGCCTCTACCAGCTGAGCGGCAGCGAATGGGCCTTGCTGACGCCGGTCGTGTCGATCTATGGCGGCGTCAGCCTGCTCGACTGGCTGCTGGGTGAGGATCGCAGCAATCCGCCGGAAGCGGCGGTTCCGCAACTCGAGGCCGACCCCTATTACCGCTGGCTGCCGATACTGACGGTGCCGCTGCACTTTGTGGTGCTGATCGTGATCGCGGTGTTCGCGGCGACGCGCGGGCTGTCGCTGGGCGGGGTCCTGGTGCTGGCGCTGACGGCCGGGCTCTACAGCGGCCTCGGCATCAATACCGCGCACGAGCTCGGCCACAAGAAAACTGCGCTCGAGCGGCGGATGGCGCGGATCGTGCTCGCGGTCCCCGCCTACGGGCATTTCTGCGTCGAGCACAATCGCGGCCATCATCGCTACGTCGCCACCCCGGACGACCCGGCGAGTTCGCGCATGGGCGAGAGCATCTACCGCTTCGCCGCCCGCGAGATCCCCGGCGGCTTTCGCCGCGGCTGGGCCGCCGAGCGCGAGCGTCTGGCGCGGCAGGGAAAATCGGCATGGCATCTCGAGAACGAGGTGCTGCAGTCCTACGCGCTGTCGGCAGTGCTGCAGCTCGCGCTGATCGCCACCCTCGGCTGGATCATGATTCCGTTCCTGGCGATCCACAACGTCTACGCCTGGTGGCAGCTGACGAGCGCCAACTACGTCGAGCATTACGGGTTGCTGCGCCAGAAGAAGCCGAACGGTATCTTCGAGCACTGCCAGCCGCATCACAGCTGGAATGCCGACTACGTGGCGTCCAACGTGCTGCTCTATCACCTAGAGCGGCATTCCGACCATCACGCCCACCCGACGCGCCGTTACCAGAGCCTGCGCAGTTTCCCGGAGCTGCCGACGCTGCCCAACGGCTATTTCGGCATGTTCCTGGTCGCGCTGGTCCCGCCGCTGTGGTACTCGGTCATGGACCGGCGCCTGCTGGCGCTGCCGCACATCCGTGGCGACCTTGCGCAGGTCAACGTCGAGCCCTCGCGGCGTGCGCGGCTGGAGGCGCTTTACGGCAAGGCGCGGGGCGGCGCGGCGGCTGTTGAACAGGCATGAGCCGGTATCGTTGCCCCGACTGCGGGTATGTGTACGACGAAAGCACGGGCGATGACCATGAAGGCTACGCCGCCGGAACGCCGTTCACGGAGTTGCCGGAGGACTTCGTCTGCCCCGACTGCGCCGTGCGCGCCAAGGAAGACTTCGTCCGGGACGAACCGCGGACCGACTGACGAGCCGCTGCGCCGTGCGCGCTGCGGGGCGGCTCGCCCTGATCGCGGCACCAGATCGGCCGACCAAGCCAATGCGCAGTCGCGTATCTCGCCTCGTGCAGCGACCGCATCGCCTGGTGAGCGGCTGGAGCGCGCTTCCCCGCCCCGAAGTCTGATGCGTCTCGTCGGCATGACTGTCGCAGCGGAGCGCGAGCCGCGGGATACCGCTCGCATGCGGGCGCTGCGCGATCGCAAGCGCGCACGCGGACGAGCCTGTGCCGGGCGGACATCGACCGCGCGATCGGCCGCGCCGGGGGTGCGGTACGGCTGACCGCAGGCCCTGCGCGCTAGAACGCGCAGAGCAATGCAAGCGCTGCGATCAGGCTGTCAAACCGGTCAAGCAGTCCGCCCTGTCCGGGCAGCGCGTGCGAATAGTCCTTGAGTGCGGCGCGCCGTTTCAGCCACGACGCCGCCAGGTCGCCCGCGAGGCCGGCGGCCGCGATCGCGGCTCCCCAGGCGAACGCCGCCCTGACCGAGAGTGTCACACCGGCGCGCAGCAGCACGCCGGCGGCAATGGCCGCGATGGCACCGCCGAGTGCGCCTTCCACGGTCTTCGCCGGACTGACCCGCGGTGCGAGGGCATGCCGGCCGCAGAGCTGTCCGGTAACCTGCGCAAAGCCGTCCGCGCAGGCAACCATGATGAAGCACCACACCAGCGCCGCGGCATCGTTGCGCAGCGTGCCCCACGCAGCCGCGGCCGCGAGCGTGGCCCCGACCGGCCAGATGCGCCGCGGGCGGGGGGCTGGCACTAGGCGCCATGCTCGCGAAAACTCGACGAGGCAGCCGCCGATCACGGCGAGAAACAGCAACCGGATTGCCTGAGTACCAAGTGCCGCCATGCCGAGGACGGCGTGCACGATCACGAAATACCCGCCGAACTTGCGCCAGCGCTGCTGCGCCACCGCGGTCGGTACGCCACGGTTTGCGAGCGCCATGCCGGCAGCGCCGATCGCAAATCCGGGCACGGTCACCGTCAGCAACTCGCCGATCATCGTTCCGCGCCACGCCAGCGGACGGCTGCCGCTTCGCAATCGGCCGTTACGCTGCAAACCGCCTCGAGTATTTCGCCATCGACCATCAGCCGTGACGGCACGCTGCTTTCGAATGCGACGGTGCTCGACTGCCACAGCGCCGCCGGGCCCCAGCGCTCACTGCCGGCGAGAACCGCCGTGTTGTGCAGCATCTGCCGCGTCCAGCCGCAGGCGGCCTCGAGGACGTCAAGCTTGCCATCGTCGAGCCGGGCATGCCGAAGAGCGCGGAAGTTGGCGAGATGTGCCGTATTGCTGATAACCAGATTCGTCAGCACCCGGGTCGTGGCGCTGGCGCCATCGCTTATCGTGAGTTCCAGCGGCCGCGGTCGCGTGGTGAGCGCCGCCGCCGTATAAGCGTGCCGCCCGAACCGGGCAAACCGTTGCCGGCCAAGTGCCACGACGTCGGCGACGTAGCCGACGGCGAGCGTGCTGGCCACCAGGCGTTCCATTTGTCGGCCATCACCGAACCCGATTCGAACCCGCATCAAGTCGAGCGGCGAGGTGCTGGCACGGTTGAGCGCAGCGAACGCACGCTCTGGCGTCCCGATGCCCAGATCGCGCGCGAGGCAGTTGCCGTGCCCGGCGGGCAGCAGCGCGAGCTGCTGGCGGGGCAACTCCATTCCATCGAGCACTTCGCCGATCGTGCCGTCGCCGCCGACCACCAGAAGTCCATCATAGTCCGATGCCTGCCGGGCCAATCGACCGCCGTCGCCAGGCCCGCGGGTGGTCACGATCTCGAAGCGGCCACTGCAGTCGGTCGCGAGCCGCCGCACGAGCGTGCGGTTCGCATGCGGGACGCCTGCGGCAGGGTTTACGATCGCGAGCCAGCGATTCACGATGGGACCTGTCCCCGCTCGCGCAGAACCCAGTAGAGCCCGCGAACATTGGCACGCCAACGTGGCAGCAGCCAGATGAGCGCAAGTTCCTCGACGTTGGCGGCGACGCTGACGGCCACGGCGATGTACAGCAGAACCGGCGGCAAACCCCAAACAAATAGCACGCCAATGCTGATCCCGAGTAGGTAGCCGGCGGCCTTGGCCGCGTAGGTGTGGAAGCTCGAAAGCCGCCGGTAGCGGATCAGCGCGGCTACGATCTCGACCATCCATGAACCGATCAACAACAGGCCGGCTGTAGCGTGTGCCTGTAAGAGCTGCGGATGGAACGCCCAAACGCCGACGAACGCGGCGAAGAAAAGGAGCGCGTCGGCGATGGAATCGAGCAGCGCCCCCAGCCGAGACGTCAGGCCGAAGCGGCGCGCAATGAAGCCGTCGGCGATATCGCTGAGCAAAGCCGGAACCAGCACCCATGTAAAATACTGCTCGGCGCCTGCGGCTGCGAAATAACCCAGCAGAGGCGTCGCGCCGATCCGCGCCGCACTGAGAGCGTTTGGAACGTAGCGAAGCAGTAGTAGCGCGTGCATGCGACTAGGGAGCCTAGGGCCGCGGACACGACGAATGTTACGGCATATCGGCGCGGATACGGGCCAGTCGTGGCCGCCACGGATGTCGAGGCCGCTCGGCGTCGCAGGCACTTGCGACCGCTGCCGCGCCGCGTTGATTGCCCCCTAGCAGCGCGCTTTGCCGATTTGCCCGACGGGCGGGAACCCGAATAGAATCCACGTCCTCAGCGGGCGTAGTTCAATGGTAGAACTGTAGCTTCCCAAGCTACTAACGTGGGTTCGATTCCCATCGCCCGCTCCATCCTTCGGCAACGTCAGGCAACGTACCGCAAGTGACTTCGGCGCAAGGCTGTGTCAGCTTGGGAAGCGCTTGGGAACTGCAGGTGCATTCGGTCGCGAGTCGTTGCCTATCGTTGCCAAAGCATTCGCACGCAGTGCTCGGCGAATGATCTGCGTGCGGTTAGCACGACGTCGACCGCCATGCGCAGCTCATTTGAGCGACCAAGCTTGAACCGGATCCCACATCGGCCAGCCGCGCGCGACATGCCATCGAGACCGGAGGCATCACTCGACCGATGTCACGCTGCGGCGGACGTCCCGGCCAAGAATGGCTCAATGTTCTGCATCGCGCGCAACACGTACTCATCCTTCTCGCCCACCGGCGCGACGTAGTGCATGGCGCTCTGGGCGGCCGCGATGCCTTCCAGCCGCGCGATCACCCAACTGGCGAGATACTGGGACGCCAGGCACCCCCCGGCGGTGGCCACGTTTCCCTTCGCGAAAAACGGCCTGTCGAGGACGGCGACGCCGGCGTCCTCGACCCACGGCTTCGTGGTCAAGTCCGTGCAGGCCGGGACACCGTCGAGCAGCCCCAGCTTCGCTAGCACGAGCGTGCCTGAGCATTGCGCGCCCAGCAGTTGCCGCGAGGGGTCAAGCCGTAGCTGCGCCATCAGCGACGCGTCGGCGACCACCTGCCGCGTCTGGATGCCGCTCCCGACGATCACGGCATCGGCCGAGCCAGCTTCGGAGAGCGAGGCTTGCGAGTCCAGAACGACGCCGTTCATTGAGCGAACGCGCGCAGTGGGGCTCGCGATCGACACGCGCCAGTATGGCTTCCTGACGCGGTTGAGGATTCCGAGCGCGATGAGCGAGTCGAGCTCGTTGAAGCCTTCAAAGGTGAGTATGGCGATGTGCATGGTGTGCCGAACTCCGTGCAGCCTCTACGGCTACGCGCCATCGTAGACACAAGATGCGATACAATCAAAAGATTGTCATGGATACATTGAAAGATGGCTCGCGCCCGGTACAAAGGTTTCGTCGACGAGCTCGCCGCTGAGATTCGCGTAGGAAAGCTCCCACCGGGGACGCGCCTACCAACGCACAGGCAGCTTGCCGCCGAAAAGGGTCTCGCCCTCGTGACCGCGACCCGCATCTACGCCGACCTCGCGGCCATGGGGTTGGTCAGCGGGGAAACCGGCCGCGGCACCTTCGTTCGAGAGACGTCGCTCCCCCGCGGCCTCGGTATTGATCAGCATGCCGCCGCTGCGGGCATGGTGGACCTGAACTTTAACTATCCGTCGCTCCCGGGACAGGCCGAGTTGCTGCGCACGGCGTTGCGCCAACTCGCCGCGTCTGGGGACTTGGAAGCCTTGTTGCGATACCAACCGCATGGAGGGCGCCAGCACGAGCGCGCGATTGTGGCTCGGCACCTCGCCTGCCGTGGGCTGATGCTGAACGCCGAGCAGGTGGCGATCGTAGACGGAGCCCAGCACGGACTGGCAACCACGGTGATGGCGCTACTGCAGCCTGGGGATGTCGTCGCGGTCGATTCACTGACTTATCCCGGGTTCAAGGTGCTCGCCGAAGCACAGCGATTGGAGCTGGCGAGCATCCCGGCCGC
This sequence comes from uncultured Pseudomonadota bacterium, assembly GCA_963727685.1. GTDB lineage: Bacteria > Pseudomonadota > Gammaproteobacteria > Steroidobacterales > Steroidobacteraceae > CAIKZZ01. The sequence goes on along the minus strand of CAVSGY010000006.1, from coordinate 702,616 downwards.
CGGACATGGACCCGATCTGGACGCGCTGGAGCGGTTGTGCAGGAAGCGGCGTGTTCGGGCCGTCTATTCGATGCCGACGCTGCATAACCCACTGGCGTGGGTGATGAGTGCCAGCCGGCGACGACAGCTGGTCTCGATTGCGCGACGCCATGGGTTAGTCATCATTGAGGATGCGGCGTACGCTTTCCTCGCCGATCGGCCACCCGAACCATTGGCGGCCCTTGCGCCCGAGACAACCGTGTACGTCTCTGGGCTCTCCAAGAGTGTCGCGACCGGGCTGCGCTTCGGATTTGTCGCTGCGCCGACCAAATGGATTCCTAGACTCGAACGCGCAATCCGAGTCACAACGTGGAATACGCCCGGTGTGACCACGGCAATCGCTTGCGGCTGGCTCGACGACGGGACCGTTACCCGGCTTGAGTCCGAGAAGCGCGCGGACGCAACCGCACGCCAAGCTGTCGCCGCGGATGTCCTCACTCGAATGCCGTATGTGAGTCATCCGGCGTCCTACTTCATCTGGCTCCCCCTCGGGGAAGAGGTCCGGGCCGACCGAGTCGCGATGGCGCTCATGCGCCATCGGATCGCCGTGTCAACGGCCGAACCATTTGCAACATCCGCCCAGGTGCCGCATGCGATCCGCTTGGCACTTGGATCTGTGGACATAACTACTCTCCGACACGCGCTGACCAAGGTCAATCGCGTGGTCGTGGATCAGACGTCTTGAGCGTCCCGCTTTCGATCCGATCGTTGGGCAGCCCGGCGCAATAAGGTCCGGATCGCCGGCGTTGCCTGACGTTGCCCTAGATTGCCCCACGTGCACGCAAATGCCGCACGCGCATCGCACGCAAACTGCTGATCAGGCCTAAGCCATTGATCTGTAGTCAACTGATATGGGTTCGATTCCCATCGCCCGCTCCAATTCCCGCCAACGTCTGCCAGCGACAGCCAAGACACTGCGGGCTCGCAGGCGCGTTGAGATGCTCGCCCGTGTTGGCCTGGGTTGGCTGCCGCTTCACACGCAAGCGCGACTCCAGGCGGCGACCATGCGCACTCCGCTGAACTCCGGGCTTGGCGCGGATGACGGCTGACAGCCGGACGCGGACGATCAGGCCTCAGATTTGGCTTCTCCAAAGCGGTCGTTCAGCACCGACCGCATGGCGACCGGCAGCAACCGGCCGACGGTCGTAAAGGAGTTGACCTCCCAAGAGCGGCCACTCGATCAATATCTTGCCATGCGATTTGGCGTGGCGCTGTCGGAGCGATGTCGAGCCACGTCGAACTGCGATAGCGTCGCGGCGGGCCGCGGAGAATCGTTTGCACGGCGGGTCACGAGCGGCTTGGGCAGCGTCGGCATTTCGATCCGCAGGCTCATCGAACGTCACGAGCACGTTCGGGCGCTCGTCTGACAGGGCACACCAGTCCGCGGTTCAGGCTGGGCGCCGATCAAGACTTGGGCGCTTTCGCGCGGGCTGATAACGCGAGCCCTCGGCAAGCTCGCGCGGCGCACACGGTACATAACTCCCAGCGACAGCCGTTTCGCCACGAGGATGCAAGATGCGCGATCAGCTTTCGTCCATCCCGAATTGTGATCCTCGGCAAACGGACTATAGCGGTTTAATGCTTTTGAAATAGGGGGAAGCAAGTCGAATCGCCGCGTGCTCCGACACTCTAACTCGAAGGCGCTACAGCTCACCGTAGAAGGAAACAGCCATGCAATCAGTCAAATTCCGCTTTGCTCGGTGGGTTCTGATGCTCTTAGGGGTCGCGTGTTCCGGGCCGGCGCTCGCCGCATCTTATACATACCAGACGGTGAATTATCTCGGCGGTGGGCAGACCTATTTCTTTGGAGCCAACAACCTGGGAGTCGCGGTGGGGGTTGCCTACGATATTAACGGCAATCTCTTTCCAATCTCGTACGACATCAATCGGCAGCTCGTTACGGTAGTTTCGGCACCGCCAAGTGCTTGCCAGAGTAACCCGTTGGGTATCAACGACCTTGGCGTCATGGTCGGCGGCGTCTTCAGTGACGACTGCTCCACGGAGAGCGCCTACATTCAAGACAAGGACGGGCAAGCGACTGTCTTCTCGAACCCAGGCTGGAGTAACTCCGAGGCGAGAGCAGTGAGCGACGTGGGGCTCGTGACCGGATTCAGCTACACGAGCGACTACAGCAGCATGGTCGGATTCATCTACGACCCGAAGACGAACGCGTTTATCAATTTTCTTCCGAGTTCAGGGACGCAGGCCCAGGGCATCAACGTCGCCGGCCAGGTGGTCGGCAACGTCTACCTGTTAGCCAATGCGGCGTACCCGGGTTCGCCTGAGGGCTACTACGGGTTTCTGCGCGATCCGGACGGCTCGATCACGCTGTTTAGAGTGAACGGCACAGACACCATGGCACGCGGCATCAACGACTTCGGCGTAATCACCGGGATCAGTGCCTACATAGGCGTCGGCTGTGACTGCAACCAGGGTTTCGTGGTGACGCTCGCTCGCTCACCGAAGCGAGAGTCCTTGCGCTACCAGTCAGTGACTGTGAAGCCGAGCGCGCTGTTGAACTCAGGGCAATGGAACACCGAGCCCGAGGCCATCTCGGACTTTGGTGTGATTGTCGGTGTGACCGCTCCAAAGGGCTTCCCCACGATTCAAGGCTTCGTCGGATTGCCGAAGTGACAGTCGACGTCGCGAAGCGCAGCGGCCGGCGGGAGCAGGCGTCCAGACCTCTCGCTGCTCCCGGCCGGACGGGTGGCGAACACGGGGCCATTTTCCGGCCCTGGCTGAGTGGCTTCGGCTTGAGAACTGGGTGACAGCACGCCAGCTTGGATACCCTAGAGCGGCCGCTCACGAACGGCACCTCAGGGTCAACCCCGGTAGCTTTATGAGCGTCCGTGCGGCAGAAGGAACATGTGCTTTCCGTCGGCGTTGTCTGCTCACACGCCAATCGCACGCGACGCATTGATCGCGCTGCCAACTCCTTGATGTATCAGCCGCCTACGCTCGGTCCCGCTTGGGTTCGATTCCCACCGCCCGCTCCAGTCTCGCCCCCGACACCAGCGCACGTTAGCGGCGGTGAGCGGGCGGCAAATCCGCGCCGGAACCGGTATCGGTCGCGGCAACGCCGTTTTGTGGTCCCAAGGCATATACGCCCGCGCACGCGCGCGTCCGCTGTCATTCACGCAGCACGCGGCTACTGAATCGGCGAGCGATTCGCCGGCGGTGAAGCGCGGGCGAGACCGTTGACCACGTACTTCCGATGTTGACCCGTTGCTGCCGACCGCGAGCGGCAGCTTTCAGGTAAGCACTCTATGCGGCTGATCGCCTTCGGGTCGGACGCCGGTCCCTCGCTCGATGGCGACTTTACTAGTGCCCCAGCAGGTGGAGCGACACGTCCTGTGCGGCGACAATTACCTTGGCCGGTTGACGACAATTATCTTGGCCGGTGAGCACGCTTGAGCCGGGCGGTGCGTGGGTCGGGGCATAGAGTCGATTTCCTGCGAAACGACGTGGGGAGTTGTCCGTGCCTGGCAAGCGCATCGAGGATCGACAAGTGTTGCGATACAAAGAGTTACGCAGGAAGCTGAGCCAGGAGACGGCGGCCACGAAGGCGGGACTGAGCGTTCGGACGGCACGGCGGCTGGACGCGAGCGAGGCGCTGCCGTCGCAGCGGGAGCCGCGACACTGGCGCACGCGCAGCGACCCGTTCGGCGCGGTGTGGGACGCTGAGGTGCTGCCGTTGTTGTCGCGGACGCCAGGACTGTCGGCGACGACAATTATCGAGGAGCTGCAACGCCGGCATCCCGGCGAGTACGGCGGCGGCCTGCTGAGGACGCTGCAGCGACGAGTCCGGGCGTGGCGCGCGAGCGCCGGCGCCGAGCGCACGGTGATGTTCGCGCAGGAGCATCCGCCGGGCCGACTCGGGCTCTCTGACTTTACGGACTGCAATGGCCTCGAGGTTGAGGTCGACGGTGTGCGCTTCGACCACCGCCTGTACCAGTTCGCGCTGTCGCACTCGGGGTGGCGGCATGCCGAGGTGGTCCTCGGCGGCGAGAGCTTCGCAGCGCTCGCCACCGGGCTGCAGAACGCGCTGTGGATGATGGGCGGTGTGCCAGAGGAGCATCGGACCGACAGCCTGTCGGCCGCTTTTAACAACCTCGCGGAGCGCGAGGAGCTCAGGACACGCTACCGGTGGCTCTGCGAGCACTACGGGATGCGCGCGTCGCGCAACAACCCCGGCGTGAGCCATGAGAACGGCAGCATCGAGTCGCGCCACGGCTCGTTGAAGAAGTCGATCGACCAGGCTCTGCTGTTGCGTGGCCATCGTGACTTTACCGATGTTGCGACCTACCGCTGCTTCGTTGCCGAGATCGTGGCGCGGATGAACCTGCGGGTGAGCAAGGCGTTCACGGCCGAGCGCAGCGTGCTCGTCTCGTTGCCGCCGCGGCGCACGGCGGAGTACGAGGAGGTCGATGCGCGAGTGACCCGCTTCGCCACCTTTACCGTCAAGAAGGGCCTGTACAGCGCACCGTCGCGCCTGGTCGGTTACCGGCTGAAAGTGCGGGTGTACCTCGACCGGATCGAAGCGTACCTCGGTGCGGTCTGCGTGCTGACGAAGCCGCGGATCGCCGTGCCACCCGGCAAGCACCGCAGTCAGCAGATCGACTACCGGCATATCTTGCCAGCGCTCAAGAGCAAGCCCGGCGCGTTGGCCCGCTGGCGGCTCCGAGACGCGATGTTCCCGCGCACCGAGTATCGGCTGATGTGGGAACGGCTGATCGTGGAGCTGCCGGAGCGAGCGGCCTGCCGGTTGATGGTTGGGCTCCTCGACCTCGCTGCCCGCGGTGCGTGCGAGGTCGAGCTCGGTCAGCAACTGACGGAATGCCTGGCGAGCGGCGCTCTGCCGAACCTCGCCGAGCTCGAGGCGCGGCTCGCGCCGCGCACGCCGGTGCTGCCAGCCGTGCGCATCGATCTACCGTCACTTGGCGGCTACGACGCGCTGATCCCGGTGGCGGCATGACCGCGGTCGACGCGGCCGGCCTGCCGCTGATGCTCACGGAGCTGCGCCTGCCGACGATCAAGCGGATGTGGCAGGAGATCGCCGAGCGTGCCAACCGCGAGAGTTGGCCGGCGGAGCGGCTCCTGGCGCTGCTGTTCGAACACGAAATGGCCGAACGCGAGAGCCGGCGACTGGCCAGACATCGCGCCGAGTCCGACCTGCCGCCCGACAAGCAGCTCAGCACGTTCACGTTCGAGGAGATCCCGACGCTGTCGAAAGCGCACACGCTCGCGCTGCTCGAGGGCGACGCCTGGATCGAGCAAGGCAACAACCTCCTGCTGTTCGGACCGAGCGGCGTCGGCAAGACGCACCTCGTCGCTGCAATCGGGCACGCGCTCATCGACCGAGGTTGGCGAGTGCTGTTTACGCGTACCGGCGACCTCGTGCAGCGTCTGCAGACCGCCCGACGCGATCTGCGGCTACCAGCGGAGCTTGCACGACTCGACCGCTTCGACCTGCTGATCCTCGACGATCTGAGCTACGTTCGGCGAGACCAGGCGGAAACCAGTGTGCTGTTCGAACTGATCGCGGAACGCTACGAGCGCAAGAGCCTGGCAATCACAGCGAACCAGCCGTTCTCTGGCTGGGACAACGTGTTCCCTGACGCCGCCATGACCTTGGCTGCAGTCGATCGCCTGGTCCATCACGCCACGATCTTCGAAATGAACGTTGACAGCTACCGAAGGAAGAAGGCTGGACCGCGGCGCGCCGCGGCCCAGTTGGTGAAAGAACCCTAGATCAGATGGAGCCCCAGACCAGACCGGCCAGGATAGATGACGTCCAGAGGCCAAGATCGTTGACGCCGGCCAACGTCCTTCCACCAGGGCGATACGTAAAGCCACTTGGCGATGAATTGCCAGCTGAGGATCCAGGCGGCGCCAAGCACGTACGCCCGATGTAGGCGTCGGCGCGTCACGAGGTCGTAGACCCCGAGGCCGAGCACAAGGATTGACACGCCCAGATAGTCCGCCATCCACCCGCCGAGGAATCCGCTGCCGAAAGCGGCAAGCATTGCCTTACCCCACCAGCGAATGAAGCCCGCCTGCAGCAACGAAAACGTTGCGAGCAGCATCAGGCGTTTGTGGGCGGCAGCGTCACGGCGCAACAGGAGTCCGGCCGTGGTGAGGCTCGCGAAATTCAGAACATCCACAAGCAGGGTACTGATGTAAGCGGGGTCGAACCTGGCCGTTCCGACCATCAGATTTTCGACGACGTAGGTTGCGATGAGGCCGGTCAATACCACCAGCACTGCAAGGCCAGCGCCGAAGCCTCCGACACGCCGGTGCAACGCAACGCTACCTCTGCCGACCAGGACCATTTGGGCCGTAAGGAGAATCAGCCATGACGCGTAGACAGCCGCATGAATATGAACGGCCAGTGGATAGTTGAATGTGTGCTCTTGGAATTTCCGGCCGATCTGAGGAACGAAGCCCATCAGGATCACGAACCAGATCAGGGCCGCAAACACTGGAAATGCGTACCGGTCCCATGGATGCCGAACCAAGAAACTGTAGTTATCCGACTTGGCCAAATGCCCCCCGCCGACTCTGGACTGCGTGCTGTCGACTCGAACGCGTCCAGACAGTCTGATGAAGATTTCGACTGGCTGATTATGGCCGCTCGAGTAGGGGGAGCAAAGGAATGGCCCTGGCCGCACTGAGCCATCTCACGCGCTGGAGCTCGGCTGCCGCGCCGAAAGTCCCGGTTTGACCCCGAGCTGCCGGTCACGCAGGTCCGCTGTCGGGATATCAAACCTGGGTCGAAGCTTCGCGGCTCGCTGCACTATTTCGCAGAGGTTTGACGGAACGAACTAGGCCGGGAGATATTCTTGGCATGATTTGGCCTGAGGATCACAAGTGCTGCGTGCAACCTGGACCGTTTTGTGCATTCTTGCTCTTTCAGGCTGCGCCGCGCACGAGGTTTATGAAAGAGAAGGATTGAATTCGGTTGGCGCTCCCATCGACTGGGCGGAATGTCAACGTTCTGCCCTGGCCGAAACTGGAGTGCAGACGACCGACGACCTCGGCAGAGCTTCCATTCGCGGCAACCGTCTAATTGGCGAACTCGTGGCAGATCCCGAAATGCACGACGTTGCGGGATACAAGGCCAGTGATTACTTCAGAATCAAGCGGCGTCAGGAGTTGCGCCAAGAGTGTATGAAAGCCAAGGGGTATCGCTTCTTGGGCGTTCCGGCCGTTGAACGGCTTTAAACCCAGCACTGTCAAAGACCGGAACACCGCTTTGTGAACCGCGTGTCATGCAGCTTTGAATACGAAGCGCGACAAATTTCGATCGTTCGGACTTGCCGCCCTCTAAAGGTGGTTGGTGGTGTAGCCGGAGGCTAAAGACTGTCTGCTCCTTGCCGAGGGCCACCGGTCGCCAACCGATGGCCAGCGAGTTTGGACTTGAAGCCGGTGCTCACCGTGATCTGCCGGCCGCAAGTGACTGCTTTCCGGAAGATCAATGATGCGCGTGAGCAAAGCGCCACCTCGACGACAGGGCCGGTGTCGGTTCTTGAACCCGGGACTGGCGAGTCAATAGCGGGACAGATCGACCAGAAACTCCCAGACGTGGCCGGGGTCGGCCCGAAATACCAAGAACGTAATCAGCAGGAGCAGAAGGCTGCCGCCGCACGCCCACTCAATTGCGCTCTCGAGTCGCAACAATGCAGTCAGTCGCGGATCATTTAGTGCCTCGTGTTTCCCCGAGGAGAAAAAGCCTTCGAAGGCCGTGTCCTCTGCATCGCGATCCTCTCTCCATAGGAAAGCTGGGCTAGAGATCCGCAATTGATCGAACGCCTTGCGATGGTGCCTGTGCAACTGACGGTAAATCCAATATCGGACCGGTATGAAAACTACGGCCGCCGCAAGAAACGCGAAACACAGCGCCTGCTGAATCAGGCCCAGTGCAGTCATCGCGACCGTGTTCCATATGGATACGCTGCGTGCGTTGGCGGGCATTCCGTTGCGGCGCCGACCGGCGTCGGCGCCGAAAGACAGTCGCGCCGCAGGAAACTTTCTGTTCTCATTTGATCAGACTAGCGCGAACCGGCGGCCGGCCGACCTGTGGCTTGCGCTTTCTGTGCGCCAGTGACCGCTTTTGGCCGATCAGCGACTGCGGGACCGGCCTTGTCGTCGTCGCCGAACTGCTGGAACCGCCCGGCCGCGATATGGGCGGTTCGTGACCCGGACCCGCCGGTCGCGAATGACCGCTAAAGGGCAATTCACTTGCCAGCCCTATGGTCAACAGCCGGCGCATGTCATACCCGGCGCGGGAATCGCCTCAAGGCAGGGCTTCGTGCGTGGAACCGGACGGTGTCGCAGTCACTAGTTCATCGAAAGCGTCAGCAATGCACTAGTGTTGTGTGGCGCTGGATTGCGGCGACGGCGGCGCGGAACCAACGACGGCGGACGCCGGTGGTTGAGTGGGCTCCCAGCCCCACAGCGGCGCAAGATTCAGATACAGCCATTGCTTGAACTGCCGCCCGCGCACCAATTGCTGCTGGTCGGGAGTGACGGGAATGGCCTCGGCGTCGGCGTTGAGCGCGTCCAGCAGCGGCCTCGCCGCCTCTCGATGCGCGTTGTTGCAGCTGGCTACCGATGTTACCCGCAGGATGCGCGCGATCTGCTGATCGGCCGGGGCATCGAATCGCCGCAAGCGGACCGTGCCCCGAAAGCCATCCCGGACATGAATGGCATCGGAATCTGGCACGAAGCCGCGCTTGTATATCGTCAAATCGACCCGGTAATCACTTGGCAAGAGGTAATCCCACAGCGACCCATGCGGCGCCGACCATGGCTCGAAGTGAAAGCGCCCTTCAGAATCGGAATAGGTGAGTTCCTGATCGTCGCAGCGTTCGCTCGCATACATCGGCGTGCCAACCTCTCGCATTCGTGTCAGAACGATGATGGCCGCGGGAATGGGCGCATCGTTGTGATCGGCATCGACGATCACGCCGTCGACGCGATTGCGAGCGGAAGAGCAGGCGCTGAGAAACATGCAGAAGAAGAGGATCGCTACGGCGCCAGGCGTTGGCATCATGACAACGGCTTCATTGTGTTCCACAGTCGGCTACGGATCATTAGCTTGAAAGAGATCTCTTGCGCCCGCGAGGCTCGCCGCCGGGCTGGAAGTCCCAGTTTGACCCCAACCGGTCCCTGGCCAATGTCGGCTTTGCCGCTTCGAATCGGTGATCGCTCGAAAAGTTCGGCGACCGTTCTGTCACGCCGGAGCGCGACGGCACCACCACGCCCAGCCGCACATGGTGAGTACGAGGAACGGGTAGGCGAAGAACGGGAGGGGCTCGGATAGTGGCGTGAGGCCACGACCAGCAAAGGTCGAAAGCGCAGTGACAGCGAATAGTAATCCTGCAATGAAACCCAGCACCCGCACTGCCACAGGCATGACAGCAGGTGCGCTTATGAGCACCAATGCCGCAGCCCAGAGCGCGGCACCTGCGGCGAAGGACGGAGCGCTGGCCTCGAGCGACATGGCGGATCCCGACACGACTAGTGCCTCACCGGCGATGAAGACCAGAAACCCGGCAGCCAGTAAATTTTCGGCGCACCGTATGAAATGAACTGCAAGTAGCGCGGCGCCGACAATGAGAGCGGTGCCATCGACCCCCCACGCCAGGCCGCGAAGTGAGGCTGAAGGAGCGAAACTACCCGCCAAACCAAGAAGTGCGCCGATGACGAGGCAAATTGGGGCGATTGGCGATGGACGTTCGTTGGACATGGTTTCCTCGGGAACGTAGTAATTCATGTTGCGATGTCGCCAATCGAAGAGACTGAGCCGGCATTCCACAGCGGGCGCAAGAAGTATATCCGGGCTGGCATGGCTCGATAGCCGGCCATGCGGTCGGTTAGGCACGATTGCTGGACGGTGTGAGGCCTTCCGGCGGCGCCGACGACCGGAGTTGACCCGAATCGGCCAGTCGCGAACGGCAGCTTTCGGGTGGGCTCGTGACGACCTATCGAGTGCGGATACCACAGCCGGCTGTACCCACACGCCGGCTCGGGAATCTGACTTGGGGCGACATGGGTTGCCCACGTCCGATCGACATGAACATCGGCGAGTGGTGGCCGCGCCGCGTCGTCCGGGCTCCCGCATCAGGCGCGGCGGTCGCTATAGGCCCACCTGTGGCCTGTCACCGTCTAGCTTCATCTTGACTAGAAACGCCAGGAAGCGTGGATCATTCCGCAGATGTATCAGGAGCACGTCTGTCTTCACCTCCGCGAGGTTTGGATCGTGCTCGTCGTATGCTCGATCAAGCCATTTGAACGCGGCATCCAGGTCCCCTCGAGCCGCGTACGTGCATGCGATCGGATATGCAAGACTGTCCCCAAATCTCCTCTTCGCTAAGTCGAGCGCCCGGTCCGACTCCGCGTGCCGGCCGGCAAGCCAGTAGACGATGGGTTCATTGGCGATTCTGGCGACATCGTCGCGCTCAGCCTCGATCATTGATACCGCCTCGCCAGCGTGACCGAGAGATCCGAGGACGACGGCCAAGCAGGCCTGACAGCCAGGAAAGTTCGGGTTCAGTTCGATGACCCGCTGCGCCATCTCGACCGCCTTTTCGCGCCGGTTCGCGTCGAAGTAATTGCTTACGAGCACCTGAAGAGCGAACGTATTGAGCGGATCGCGCTCGAGCATGCGCTCGCGGATCGTTATTGCCTCGTCAAGCCGTCCGAACACGGCAGCTAGATCCGCGGTCGCAGACGGCAATAGCACGGCGTTCTCGGGATCGATCTCGCGCATGCGGTCGATTTCTGTCTGCGCGGCGGACCAGTTCCGGTCGTGCTCTCTGTAGATCATCCCGAGCACGAAGTGCCCCTTCAGCAGATTCGGATCGAGCCGCAGCGATTGCTGCGCTGCCGCGCGCGCTTTTGCGTAGGCATCCGCACGCGGGATCAAGCGAACCTGCGCGTAAAGATACGCCTCGGCCAGCTGCGCCCAGGGCTGTGGGTATGTCGGACTCAGTCGAATCGCCTCTTGGTACAACTCGATCGCCTTCGCGAGATCACCGGGGCCCCAGCGGGAAAAGAAGAAATTTCCCTTTAGAACAAGGCTGTATGCTTCGGTACTCGCTGCGTCACCCATGACGAGCCCGGAACTCTTATCGAGGGAGGTCTTCAGGGTCTGGGCGACCGTGCGGGCAATCTCGCTCTGCACCTTGAATACGTCATCGAGAGTCCGGTCGTAGGTCTGTGACCAAACATGTGTACCGTCCGAAGCTTTGACGAGCTGGACGGTGATACGCAGCGCATTGCCCGATTTGCGGACGCTACCTTCGAGCAGGTGGGCCACGCCGAGCATCCCAGCGATGGCGCGAACGTCATCGCTCCTTCCCTTGAACCGGAAACTGGACGTGCGCGCGATCACTTTCAGGCCTGGCGCCCGCGTCAAATGGTCGATGAGCTCTTCTGACAGGCCGTCGGAGAAGTACTCCTGATCCTTCTTTTCGCTCATGTCGACAAATGGCAACACCGCAATCGACTTCTCCGGTGCAGCGGCTACGGCTGCAAGCAACTTCCCGGACGTAGCGTCAGCCAACGCGGCGTCACGATCCGCTGCGCGTTCGTGGCTCGGGCGACCGGCAATCCACAGTACAGCGCTGGAAATCACCAGCAGCACCGTGAGAATCGCGAATTCGCTGCTGCTGATCCGGTGCTGCGCACGATGGCCGTGGAACCACGCGAGCGTGGTCGCGACCGGGACACCTAGCAGCAGCAGCAACGCCACGATCCGGACGATGAAGTGCGGCCAATCGAGCGCCCCGCCGATCATCTCGACTATGTGCAGGAGGGTGTATGCCGCCGCCCCGTACGCCAGGGTCCACTGCGCTACCTTGTGCTTGCGCAGGCGCTCCCACGGCGTCATAGCCGTGGCCTCGTCGGGGACACAACGCGCGACGTCGCTAGCGGCCGTCGATCGCGGCGCCTCGGTGGCTGGGCCTTCCGATTCATCCGTCACTTCTGCACCATCCGGTTGGGCGCCGGACGACCCCGCGGCGACTGGCAGACGGCGGGCCCCTCCGCATTCCCAGCGTCGTATGCGTCCGTACGAGTCGTGCCTTGTGTGGGTCCGGACCCGCAGGCACGCGGGCTTCTTCGGCGTGTCGCTCCACGTCCCACGCCACCATGGGCAGCAGCAACTGATACACCTTCGACCTTGGGAACTCGCGAAGGCACACTCAGATCAGCCTTGTCGGTAAGCAAACGCTTAGAACTTGTACGCCAACCCAACCCGCCAGAACCGGCCAACGATGCCGGCCTGCGCGTAGGTCGGGTTGTAGTTCGTGCCCGCGTAATTGATCGGGTCGAGCGGTGGACTGCGGTCGAGAAGGTTGAGCAGGGCGAAGGATGCGGTCAGTTGCTGGTTGAACCGGTAGCTACCGGTCAGATCGACATCGAGGAAGCTCGCCATGCGACAGTCGGGGGGCATATACGCGCTGGTCGACCCGGCCGAGAAGCACGAATTGTCGAACGTGAAATCCGGGGCGCTCATATAGAGGCCGCTCGTATAGTAGATCGTCAGCGTCATCGATCCCTGGCCGCGATGGACTGTGTTTGCCCACGATCCACGATAACGAGGTGTTCCTGCTCCGGAGGACAGGATGTACGGCCCCTGAGTGCCTACAAACTGCAGGGTCGTCGGCTGCGTACCGCCAAAGGTCTCGTTCCAGCTCAGGATCTTCGTGACGCTCGCCGTGCTGAGGAACTCGATTCCTTGAGTCGGTCCAAGTCGCGCGCTGATCTCGAGATCAATGCCGTCCGTCTGCAAAGAACTCGCATTTTGGTATTGAGCCGAAACGCCGACGGGCCGCGGCACGGCGCTCGGGTATAGGGGGTCCGGCGTGTCGTACGTGATGGTCGTCCCCGTCGGCGGTGCCTGGCCCGAGAAGGCTGCGTTCAGCGCCCCGCCAGGCGGCGGCATGAGAATCACGTCCGTCTTCTTGATCACGTAGTAGTCGAGCGTGACGTTGAAGCGCCTTCGTGGCTCGTAGACGACGCCAAGAGTTGCGCTGCGGGACTTTTCGGGCCGAATGTCGGGGTTCGCAACGTTGCGAATCGTCACGTTGTAAGGCAGCGTGTAGGCATCATTGCCGTGCGTCGCGGCCCATGACGTGGGCGGCGTCTCCGGCGCATAGCCGGTCATCACGCTCGACCCGATCTCGGCGAAGCTCGGCGCGCGGAAGCCTATCGAATAGGTACCGCGCAAAGCGAGCTGCCGGATCGGCGTCCACTTGAGGCCGATCTTAGGGGCGAAGTTGCTGCCAAAGTCCGAATAGTGGTCGTAGCGACCGGAGGCGGTCGCGTCAACGGACCCGGCAACCGGAGCGTCAAGCTCCGCGAACGCCGCCAGCACGTGCCGGCTTCCAATCGCCTGCGTCGGCCCGCCGTTTTGGATGTCATTGCCCACAAACGCCTGCGGGTAATACTGCGCTTCGTATCGACCCTCTGCCCCGAGCGCGATCTCGAGCGGCCCGCCCGCCAACTGGGCGAGCCGACGGGTCGCGCGCAGGTCCAGCGAATTGAGGTCCGTCGTCGACGTGTATTGTATCGTCGGCGATACGGACGCTCGCACGGCTGCCGAATTTCGCGACGGGTCGACAAAGTCGTAAGTGCCGTTAGTTACCGCTGCCATCAGGCCCGAGTAGCTGATCAAGCCTAGAGCCACCGAGTCGACCCACGTGTGGTTGATGACCGCCGCCGCGTCGTAGTCCCAGCCCCAGCGCGTGCCTCGCAGTCCCGCGACCACGCGCGCGAAGTGATTCCTGACGGTATTGACGTTGGGAATGTCGCCAAACTGATAGTTGATAAGGGCGTACTCGCCGGCCGCGGCAAATGGATTGTTGGGGTTAAGGACCTGTGTCCCGCCAGACCCTGGAACCGTGATGGGCAGCACGATGGCATTGGTATTGTGCGGTGTCGCGTAGTTGATCTGCGACGGCGTGAAGGAGGCAACCGTCTCATTTTGGGCGTAGGTGGCCTCCAGGTAAGTCTGCGCATGCTCGGCGAGCTGAACCGTGATCTTGCCGTATAGCCCGATCCGTTCTTGCGCCGGCTGATCATAGAGATACTGCGCCTGATTCTCCGTGCAATAGCTGCCGTTTGCATCCGTGTGAGCGATCACATCCGCTCCACACGGCCGCAGCGGCTGTAGCAATGACCCCGGCACCGGCACACCGCTCGTGAGATCTCCCGCGTTTGAGAGCGTGGCCGGTCGGACTGCTCCATAGTTCGTGCCGGTGTTCGATCCTGGCACTCCGTATTGCTGGTTCAGACCTCCGATCGAGCTGAGATCGTTCGAGTTGAACGGAAAGCCGCGGGATGGCGCCGTGATGTGGTCGTCCCGCTGCCATTCGAGGCTCGCGAAGGCGTTGAATCGGTCCGTAACCAGTTCGCCTGCGCCGATCTTGGCCGTCACGCCCCGGGTCGTCCCACCACCGTGCGTTGTGGCACCGCCCTCGGCCTCCAACGCGAGGCCGACGTACGTCGAATTCAGAATTAGGTTGACGACGCCGCCGACCGCATCCGCGCCGTAAAGCGACGACGCGCCATCCCGCAGCACTTCGATTCGTTCCACGGCACTGATCGGCAGCGTATTGAGATCGACGAACGACCGCTCACCGTCATCGGGATACGCGTAGGCGGCGACCCGGCGTCCATTGACGAGCACGAGTGTCGAATTGACGGTGAGTCCGCGCAGCGCGACACCCGCGGAACCGCGGGCAAAGCCGTTTGAAAAAGCGGTCGGGATCGTCCCGCTGTTGTCGGCGGATATCGCGCGTACGGCGTCCGTGACCGTCGTCAATCCACTCATCTGGATCTGCTCGGCCGTGATTGTGGTTACCGGCGACGGGATCTCGATGTCTGTTCGGTGAACATAGGAGCCGGTAACGACGACGCTGGAGAGCGTACTGGCGGGTTCGACGTCCTGCGATTGCGCCTGTGCCGCCAACGCGGTGACGACAGTCCCGCATACCCCGAGCAATGCCGACGTTCGACGGTTCATGGCAGCTTCTCGCTTGAACACAAGAAGACCGCAATCCGGAACTAGTCAACGCGTGCCGAAGCGCCGTGCGAGCCTGCGGCGTGGCACCGGTGTCCTCGTCTACCTCCACGGGGTTGTGCCGACCAACACCCCCCCAGAGCGGCTGACCACCAAAAGGCTTTGCCGTCTTGGTGCCATTAGGTTTTTGATACACCCGTTCTCGTGGGATGTCATGTGTGCCTTGTCGCATTGTTAATTTAATGCCCACGTGGGCCGTACGTAATGAGAGCTACGCGCGGGGCACCGCGACGCCACCTACGCCGCAGCGGTTACCACGCCGAAGGCAGAGGGTCACAGAGAATGTCCGACCAGAACGAGACGCATCCGCGTTGTTGGGATGGTCGCGAATAGCGTCGTATAGCCCGATCTGTCCGGAGGACGGCCTTCGGGTGGACATTCCGACCGACGGTGTGGCAGGTCTTGGCAGGTCGCCGGCCGATGACCCCGCCGCGCCGGCCGTGGCGGCTTTCCAGGTTGGCCGGACCGGCACAGGCTCGCTTCCCGGCGCCAAGCCGGCTGTCGCGAAGGTCCGGGCAGCCGGCAGATCAACAGCAGGTCATGGCGCCTTCGCTACTCCGGCAGCTTCATCTTGCGCAGCATCGCCGCGTAGCGTGGATCCGCATTTAGCGGCCGCCAGGTCATGTCGCTTTTCAAAAGGGTGAGACCACCGTCCCGCTGCACGTACGCGCGTTCGAGCCAAGCGAAGGCCTGATCCTTCTCGCCGCGCCAGGCGTAGACCTCGGCAATCTGGTACGGGCCCTGCTGCGAGCCGATCCTGATCAATTCGTCGAGCGCCTGCTGAGACTCAGCTTCGCGACCCAGCGCGTGCAGGGCTATCGCTGTTCCCGTCAGGCGAAAGACGTCGTGATTGACCTGCTTGAACTGGTCAAGAGCAGCTTGGGGCTCATGGCTGAGAAGGTCGAACCAGCCACGCCCAAACCGCGCGAGGTACGACTCCGGATTGATCTCCACGGAACGGTCCCTGGCCCGGCGGGCCTCGCCCAGTTCTCCGATAGATTCGAGTGCAGCGCCGAGGCTGCCCCAGGCGTTGTCGGACAAGGGATCCAAAGCCACGGCCCTACGGTACGCCGCGGCCGATGCCACAAACTGGGCTTGGTTTGACAGGCTCTGCCCAGCCATTTCCTGCGCGTACGCATCACCCGGATCGAGCGACGTCGCCTTATCGAGGTCAACCGATGCGCCGTTCCAGTCCCATAGGTAATACATTCGAACGACGCCCCGTGCGGCGTAGCCGACGGCGAGGTCCGGGGCAAGGGCGACCGCGTGCTCGGCGGCCGCGACTGCACGTCGTTTGCCGGCCTCGTCGCCGGTTTCATCCGCAACCCAGAATTCGGCCAACGCAATCCCCGCATACCCCGCTGCCAGACCGGGGTCGAGCGCGACGGCCTTCTGGTAGGCGTCGAGCGCGAGGCGATAGCCAGTTCGCGTCCCGCGAAAGAAGAAGCTCTTACCGAGCAGGTACTGGTTGTAGGCTTCGCTGTTCGCTGTGCGGTACGCGTTGGCGCCGGGCCGCGAGGCCAGCAGCGACACCTTGAGTGCCTTCACTACTGCGCCGGCGATGTCGTCCTGTATCTTAAAGATGTCGTCGAGCTGGCGGTCGTATGTTTCTGACCAGAGGTGGTAGCCATTGTCGACGCGGACCAGTTGGGCCGTAACGCGAAGCTGGTTGCCGGACTTTCGTACGCTCCCCTCGAGGACATGCGCGACCCCGAGCGCTTTGGCGATGTCCGCGACGGTCGCCTGTTTGCCCTTGAAGTAGAACGACGACGTCCGTGCGGGCACGCGCAGCTCAGGAACCTTCGACAACAGGTCGATGAGTTCCTCTGACAGGCCGTCGGAGAAATACTCCTGATCCTTCTTCTCGCTCATGTCGACGAATGGCAGGACGGCGACTGACCTTGCCGGTGGCGCCACCATCGCCGGTTCCTGTACCGAGTGTCGTTGCTCGTGCGGGCGCCCGAGCGACCACAGGACGCCCCCGGCGAGCGCGAGCAGCCCTGCCAGGATCACGAGTTCGGTGCCACTGACCCGGTGTTGCGCCCGGTGGCCATGAAACCACGCGAGTGTCGTCGCGACCGGTAGCCCGAGAAGCAGCAGCAGCGTCACGACACGCACGATGAAGTGCGGCCAGTCGAGCGCGCCGCTGATCATCTCGACAATGTGCAGCAGAGTGTACGCCGCCGCGCCGTACGCCAAGGTCCACTGCGCGACCTTGTGCTTGCGCAGGCGCTCCCACAGATCCATCGGAGGCCGTGGCACAACGGCACCCTCGCCGTTCACCTGCTCGGATCGCGGCGTGTCCACCCCTGACTCGAGAGGGTCGTCCGCCATGTGTTCTCTACGGCGCCGTCAGCCGGCCTCACGGCACAGGTTAGTGTGCCAAGACTGATTGCTCTGCCCCACCTTCATTCTGCGAACTTGTCCGCGAGGCTACCGATAGGCCCAGTCCCCGATTACACCTACTCGCCAGTACTAGCATCCGCTGCTTCCCGGGGTCACGTCACCCTGTGGCGTGCGCGGCCCAGCGAGCAGTCCGCCGGTAGGCTGAGTTAACAAGAACGCGACGCAACTGCATTAGCTAGGCATCGGTGAGCGCGGCAGCGCAGCACGATCTCGCCGAACGGCCGCGTTCGGGCGAATATTCCGGCGAAGACAACGGCGGCTGTCGGCGAACCTAGCCAATCGCTGGCGAAGGCCCTACGATTCGACGGTTTAGACCGCTCGTGAACAAACACGCGCCTGTCACGAATCCCGGCGACCCGACAGAGCGGCGCCCTTCTCAAAGCTTGCTGCGGCGCCTACTCCGGCGCCTTCGCCCTCCGCAGGAACGCCTGGTAGCGGGGGTCGCCTCGAAGGCTCTTGAGCAGCGGATCTACTTTCGCCAAAAGTACGCCGTCGTCGTGCTGCCGGTAGGCGCGGTCCATCCACGCGAAAGCCCGATCCCGGTCGTTGCGTGAGGCGTATACCTCTGCAATGTTCCACGCCATGTCGAACGCAAATTTCTGTTCGGCGACCGCGAGCGCCTGATCAGCCTCGCTCCGGCGCCCCAGCGAATCGAGGGCGATCGGCAGGCCGATGTATCGCCAATTCTCGCTGTGTTCCCGTTCGATCTCCGCGAGTGCCGCCATTGGCTTGTCTTGGGCCAAGAGCATGAGCCCGAGAAAGTGGTGCGTCGCCGGATTTGCCGGGTTCAGCTCGAGCGCCTTGCGAAACGCCGCTTCTGCCTCAACGACCCTGCCGGCACAAAAGTAACTGAAGCCGAGCGCGTGGAAACCCAGGCTACTGAGAGGATCGCGCGCGGTGGCCTCCGTACCGAACTGAATCGCCTTATCAAAGCGACCGCGCCAACCGCTGAGTGAGCCTGCATACATCAGAGCTTCTGCGTCGCCGGGATCAAGTTGCACGGCCTTTCGGAACTCCGCGTCGGCTGTGTCCCAGTCCCAGTCAAACTGGAAGGAAGTGTAGCCCTTCGCGACGCGCGCCGCCGCGAGCTTCGGATCGAGCTGGATCGCCCGGTCAGCGGCATCACGCGCCTCCGTCCGGGCCTGTTCAAAGGGTATCGTTGCCCAAGCATCCCAGTTTCGACCCAGCAGAATCGCGAGCTGCGCCCACGCGGGTGCGAACTTGGGATCCGATCGGAGTGCCTGGCGAAGAAGGTCGATCCCCCTATCGATATCAGCCTCTGCGCCTCGGCGAGAGAACGACCGCGCCTCCAGGTAGAGCGCAAAGGTGTCGCTGTTCGTCACCGTCGCAGCCGGCGGGGACTCGCCTGCCAGCAGCGACACCTTGAGCGCCTTGACTACGGCGCCGGCGATGTCGTCCTGGATCTTGAATATGTCGTCGAGCTGTCGGTCGTAGGTCTCGGACCACACGTGGTAGCCGTTATCGACGCGGATCAGCTGGGCCGTGATGCGCAGCGTCCTTCCGGACTTTCGTACGCTGCCCTCCAGTACGTGGGCGACAAGCAACCTGCGCGCGATCGTTGGAATGTCCTCCGATTTGCCCTTGAAGTAGAACGATGACGTGCGTGCCGGCACCCGGAGTTCAGGGACGCGCGTCAACAAATCGATGAGTTCTTCGGTCAAGCCGTCGGCAAAGTACTCGTTGTTCTTGTCCTCGCTCATGTTGACGAACGGCAGCACTGCCACGGAATTTTCCGGTGGCTTCTGGATGGCAGCGGGTTGGACCCCGCTCGACGCAGGAGCGAGCGCCGTCGCCTTAGCTAGGTGCGTGTCGTCGTGCGGGCGCCCGAGCACCCAAAGCACGCCGCCGGCGAGCGCAACCAGTGCGGCCAGAATCACGAGTTCGGTACCGCTGATCCGGTGCTGTGCCCGATGGCCGTGGAACCACGCGAGCGTAGTCGCGACCGGGACCCCTAGCAGCAACATCAACGCTACGATCCGTACGATGAGATGCGGCCAATCCAGCGCGCCGCTGATCATCTCGACGATGTGCAGCAGCGTGTACGCAGCCGCACCGTACGCCAGGGTCCACTGCGCGACCTTGTGCTTACGCAGGCGCTCCCACAGATTCATCGGAGGAAGCGTCGCGGTGGCCGGCTCGCCGCTCACCTGTTCGGATCGCGGCGTCACTACCGCTGACTCAAGATGCTCATCCGCCATGTGTTCATTACGCTGCAGTCAGCCGGCCTGAGGCCACAGTCTAGGGCCCCAAGACCGATTGTGTTGCCCCACCTTCGATATGAGAGCTCGGGCGCGAGGCTACCGATGGATCCACTCCTCCACTACACCTGCTCGCCATGATTAGCATCCGTTGTTTCCAGAGGCTGATGTTACGCGGTCGCGTGCGCGGTCCACCGAACAGTCCGCCGATAAGCAGAGGCAACGGAAACGCGACACAACTCCATTAGCGCGGCGATCGCGCCCGTGGCAGGGCGGCGCGTCGCGCCGAAAGACCGGATTCGCGCAGACATTTCGGCGAATTGATCGGCGGCTCTTTGGCCGCACTGAGATGTCCCCCGGGGCCCCCGGTCGGCGGTTGCTTCTTGGCCCGGTCGGCGCTTCGCGGACGTCCGCTCTGCGGCAGGAATTTGATGGGTGCTTAGGACCGCATTTGGCTGGAAGCCGCCCACGGCCACCAGCCTCGACGTGTCGGGCCGCGGCAGGCGGTGCCTAGCGCAAGTGCCCGCCAATTCAAACGCCGGCGAGCAGGAAACCTAGCGCCGCGACGATCTTGTCACGATCTGCGGAAGCATCTGCCGCGTTCGATCCGAGTTCACTCGCCGCAACTCCGGACAGCTGCGGAGTGACCATGAGGTAGGCCTTCCCTTCGACGCTAATCGTGGGCGTTACTGTCTGCATCGAGCGCGCCCGCGTGGAACTGGCAGCCGAGAGTGGCACGACAACCCGGGTCGCCAGAGGATCCAGCAAGTCCGATTGGATATCGAGCAGGAAGGGAAATCGCGCCCGCGTTTGGGCGTTCTTGTTCCGGTAAACGGTGAACTGCGGCATCAGAAGCTGCGTAGCGTATCGCCGAACCTACCGCGTTCCTCGACGTCGCGGTTGTATGCATCGATGCTATCGGCGTTTGCCGCGAGCCATTCCGCACCTCGCTGCTTCCGCAGCTGGAGTTCCAGAGCGGCCTCGAGTGCCGCGGAAAGATTGATGTCGCGTTCTCGTGCAGCCTCCAGCAGGTCTGCCGAAGTCGAGACATTTACCGCCCTCTTCGCGCGCTGCGGGGACGCCATGGCTTGCCACCCATTCGGAATGCGCATACGTCATGCGCATCGTACATGCGTTGCGTGGCAAGCCGTCCCCTGACTTCGCCCTTATATCCCCGCTCGGACCGTCCTATAACAAGCCCGAACTCGCCCCGACAGGTGATCGACGGCACAGCGGGCGCGCCACTCAGTACTCACACGCAGCTCACACGCAGCGATTGTCGAGCCGCGCCAGCGCCGAATGGGGCGCCAGAGATGGGCGAGTGTCCCTTGGGTTCGATTCCCATCGCCCGCTCCAACCATCCCTATCAACGCGAACCCAGCGGTGCCGACGCGCAGCGCGGCGGTGGACAGGGTTATTCCGCGGATACCCGCCTCGGTCGGAGAGAGCCGCCCTAATCGGCGGGAATGTGTTTAGGGATCTCTTCCGCCTGGCTCGTCAGGTGACGGCAGTCATTGAGAAGCATCTCATCATCGTAGATGGCGGATTGGATGGATTGCTCCAGTTGTTCTATCTGGGCCGCAGTCAGCCGGGCAATCTGGGATACGACAGCAGACCGCAGTAAGAGGGCCTCCTCGGCTGCGGCATCGCCCTTCTCGCCGAAGTAGACACGCCTCTCCACCGGTGGCAGGGCGGCATTCCTGTCGAGTGCATCTACGTTTATGACCATGGCCGCCCGCCCGATGGCTACCGTCGCCGCAACGTTGTGGGCGTTGAAGGATTCGGCATCCCAGTTTGCGAGCTCGAATGTCGCTTGCTCAGCCGCGGACAGATACGCGGCCGCTCCGGTGTCTCGTGCGATCTTCCATGCCGCCACCCCAACCGGATTCCATGGGCACGCGGCCATGATGTGATCCGCGGGCAGTAGGGCGTGGCTGCGGGCCCTCTCGAGCACCTGAAGAGCGTCCCGTAGGTGCTTCTCGTGCGCGCGGACGGCATAGGCATCGCTCTTGGCGGTCTCGCCGTTTGCCTTGACCTCGTCGAGCAGACGCTTGCGTGCCTCACGGGCAAGGTGACGATGGTGGATGCCCTCTACGGTCTGTTCAAGGCCAATGGCGATCAATAATCCGATCACGATTGTGGCGATATGGATGAGAAAGCTCTTCGACGTGTGGACGGATTCGTGCGGTGGGTGAACGTCGAGCATGGGCCGAGACCCTCGCAGGGACCTAAGAAGCGAAAGCGATTGTCGCCGATCGGCGGGCCGATGCGGGTGCGTAGCCGCGAACTACCACCGGTGAGCCCGCGTCCCGCCCGGTCACGACTGCCGAATCGCGCTATATAGCTATACTTATAGCCAAAATCAGCCTCTTCACACGCCGATCACACGCAGTGCAGCGCGGGAGCTGGAAGTCCCTGGCTCGCCAACAGAAAGAGGGTAGCGTCGCTTGGGTTCGATTCCCATCGCCCGCTCCAGTCTCGCCTCCGACACCAGCGTACGTCAGCGGCCGATTCGCGGAGTGCGGCCGTTCTTGATTAACTGGCCGTTACCCGCGGCCGCTATTCGGAAACCGAGATGCCCATTCGGGCAGGCTGAGCATGCCGAAAGTCTCTTTGCGAGTCGGCAAGATCAAAATCGCGTTCAGAGTGCGGGGATTACGCGGGTCCTAGATTCGCGGCAGCGCAGCCAAGGGACCCTGCTGCTGCTGCTGCTCGGTCAGCGCCTGGTAGATCTTCAGGACCTTTGGGACGTATTCGAGCGTTTCGATGTAAGGTGGGATCTGGCCCGAATTTCGATCGACGGCGTCTTCGCCGGCATTGAAGGCGGCTAGGGCGAGACGCACGTTTTGGCGAAACCGGTTGATTAGGAAGCCAAGGTAGAGGGCGCCGCCGCGAACGTTCTGCCTCGGATCGTAGCGATTGGACACGCCAAAACGCGTCGCGGTCGCAGGCATGAGTTGCATCAGGCCGACCGCGCCGCGCTTCGAGACTGCACGAGAATTGAAACCCGATTCGACGACGATCACGGCCCTGACGAGATTGGGCTCAACGGCTGCGGATTTCGCCTCCGCGTCAATGATGGCGTCGTACCGCGTCGCCAGCGCCAGGAGCCGGGGGTCGTACCGATCGCCACTGCGCGTCAACCCCTTCGGCGATAGATCGAACAACTGGTATCGCCTCGAGTCCGGCACGTCTGTGAAATGCGCTACGCCGTCGGCATCGACGTATTTGTAGATGGGGGGCGACGCGCTGCCGACCGAGGCCGTACACACGGCCAAGGCAGCCAGGGCGTATTTGTTGATTAACATAATGAGCGGCTTCCTCAAACGAAAGCCTAGTCCGATCGGTAGCGCGTCGCTGGGACCAAGGTCACGGCTTGACGCCGGACTCGCGACTCGCTCCGCTGTCTGTGTCAGGAAGGGCCCCGGAGAGGCTCCGGACGGTTCTAAGCCGACTGCCCTACAGTGCTATCTCCGCCTGACCAGCGATTTCCAACCCCCAGCTGCCGGTCGCCACCGGCAGCGTCCGAGTGCGCAAGATTCCGAACCTTCCCCCTAAAGTCCTCATGGGAAGGTAGTGGGGGACGTCTCAGTATGCGGCGCAAAGCGAGCCGCTGAGAGCGGTACCGCCTAGTGCGACCCTCCGCGGTCGCGCTCTTTGCAACCTGAGATCGCTCGAGCCTTTATCGCGGATCAGCCGATTCGCGGTAGCTTGCACGCATAGAACCGGACGTCTCAAAACCTCTGTACGAAGCCAACGCCAACGTACAGTGGATCAAAATTGGTGTTGCCTGAGTACACGCCGGGGCAACCATCGCCGCACCCAGAGAGGACCACACTCCCCGATGCATTCATCCACTTCACGTCAAACGAAAATGAAGTTTGACCAGACAATCTCAGGTCGAATCCAGCTTCAATTGCACCGCCTACCGATACCTGGTTGTTGTTAGTGACGTTGACAAACATCCCGTTCAGGCCAACGCCGACGTACGGCCGAAAGCGCCCGGTCGCAGGAACGTAGTATTTCGCCATCAGCGTGAGCGGCGTGAACTGGAACGTATCGAAGGCATCGGCCTGCGCGTGTGTCGGCGAAGCGATCGTGCACTCAATCGCCACGAGGTCCGTTATCCGGCGCTCCAAGCCCACGGCCAGAAATCCGGCAGTTGAGTTCGCAACGTTTTGCGTTTCGATCCCACCGCCTAGAACTCGCACTGCCCAAACCGCATCGTCGGCCCTCGCCGTTGACGCGGCGGAACAAGCGACAACGCCGACCACCGTCGCAATCGAAGTCGCGCGAAAGCTATTCATGGATTCTCCCCACGCGAATTGTTCTTCGGGCACGTCACGCGGCGGCTCTCGAGCATCATAAGCGTGCGGCCATCGGCCCATTCGCTAATTTGCAATTCGTGTTCCGCTGCGCACTATTCTTGACATTCGACCGAGCGGCCGCGGCCTGCGGATGTCGGTGCCCGAGAAGCTAACCCCGATGGGCAGTGGTGGCACGCGAGCTCAGGCGCTTTCTAACGTAGTGAGCGCCGTCTTAGCTGGGAGCGCAGGTGAAATATCCATAACGCCAACTGAGGCGCGCGTGGTGGGTCAATCGCGGATCGCACTCCGCGGGAGCCAAACAGGGCCAATCAGGGAAATGGGAAGGCCCGGACTCTGCTCTTGGCTGACATCTGAAGCAGAGTTTCTCCGTCAATAAACGGCGGCTTTCAGGCTGGCATTGCGCCGTCGTATTCGATCGCTGTTGGCCGGGAGCAGCCGCCGGCGAGCTCCCACACGCCGATCACACGCAGTGAGTGGCGTCATGCGCAGGTTACAGATGAGGCGGGGACTTTTCGGCGCGCACGCTTGGGTTCAATGCCCATCGGCCGCTCCATCTCGTGGCAACGTGCGGCAACGGACCTCGGCGCAAGTCGGCGTCGGCTTGGGAGCCGGAGCTGCATTGAGCCGGGAGCCGTTGCCTACCGTTGCCATGGCAGTCGCACGCAGCACCGATTTGCCGATGCCGCGTGCGATCGGTGAGGCGGCAGAAGCCGGCACCGCTGGTGGCAACAGTCGCTTCTGACCCGCCGCCGCCGGTCGCGAGTGCCTGCTTCGCGGCACTTCAAGACGCGCGACTGCAACGCGGGGCCGGGTTCCATGGGCAAAGGTAACCCGGGAGCGATCCGCTCTCGCTCGTCGACCTCGTCACGACCCGGCCTGGCGGTGTTCGAATCAGCCGTGCTCGTCGTTCATCTTCCAAGCATCCAGCAGCTTCGGCCGCTGGATGTTCCAGTCGACGACGCCGACCGACGCCGCCCACCGCTCGTAGTCCGCCACCAGGCGGCCGAGCAACCGCTGGTTACCGTGGCTGAGATCGTGCAGTTCGGTGCGATCGACCTCCATGTCGTAGAGCTCCCAAGGCTGGTTGATCTTCCGCACGAGCTTGAGGTTTCCCTCCCGGACCGCGGCGTTCCCCTCATGCTCCCAGAAGATCGGCCGCGAGCGTGTCCAGCGATGACCTTCCATTAGCGGCAGTAGGCTCTCGCCGTCGAGCGGCTGCAGCGTGTGTCCGCCGAGTTCCGACGGATAGGTCGCTCCGGCCACCTCGAGAATCGTCGGCAGGATGTCAACGACGTGGCACGGCTGATGCGCGATGCCGCCCGCCGTGAAGCGGGCGGGCCACTGGACCAGCAGAGGTGTCGAGATTCCGCCCTCGTGGACCCAGTGCTTGAAAAGCCGGAAGGGTGTATTCGAGACGTTCGCCCACGGCAGCTCGTAACTCATATACGTCTGTGCACTGCCCGGCATGATGTCTGGCCGGTTGCCAAGTGTGATCTTCTTGCCATCGTTGGTGACGTCCGGGTAGAACTTTGCCCAGCCATCCTCCCGCATGAGCTCCGCGCAGCCGCCGTTATCAGAGAGGAACAGCACGAGCGTGTCGTCGTACTGGCCAATGCGCCGCAGCGCTTCGAGCACGCGGCCGATCTGCTGGTCCATCCGGTCGATCATTGCCGCGTAGACGCCCATCCGGCGTGCTTCCCAGTCGCGATGCGAGGCGTTGCTCCATGCCGGCGCGTCCGCATCCCGCGGCGATATCGCCCACCGATGCTGCAGGACGCCGCGCGACAGCATCTCCTCGTGTCGCGCGGTCCGTGTTGCGTCCCAGCCCTTTCCGTAGGTCCCGTCGTAGCGTGCAATGTCGTCCGGATGCGCCTGCAGCGGCCAGTGCGGCGCGCAGTGCGCGAGGTACATGAAGAACGGCTTCTCGTCGCGGACGCTTTCCTCCATCATCGCGATCGCCTTGTCGGTGATCGCATCGGTGAAATAGAAGTCCGTCGGAGGGACCTCGACCTTGCGGTCGTTCTCCATGATGTACCACGGAGAGAAGTAGTTGATCGTGCCGTCGATGATCCCGTAGAAACGATCGAACCCCCGCTGTCGAGGGGTCGGGTGGTCGACGTCGCCGACCCGCCAGGTGTCGACCAAGCGTGCCCAGAAGTCCCCCGCCACGTGCCACTTGCCCGCCATCAGGGTTCGGTAGCCGGCGGGCCGTAGCAGCTCGGCAATCGTCCCGGCATCGTTTCTCAGGAAGCCTTGGTAGGCGGGGGAGCCGAGATTCGCGCCCATGTGCCCGACCCCGGCCTTGTGGGGATACAGCCCGGTCAGCAGCGAGGCGCGCGTCGGGCAGCAACGAGCGCAGTTGTACAACGATGAGAACAGCTTGCCGCGACGGGCGATGCCGTCGATGTTCGGCGTGCGGATCTCCGAGCCGGTCGCCCCGATATCCGAGAAGCCCATGTCGTCGGCGAGGATCAGCAGGATGTTCGGCCGTCGACCCGTTTCGCGCTGCCGACGGTCGCCGGACGCGAGCACCTCGGCGCCGGCGCCCGCCATCGAAGCCGCGGCAGCGGCGGACGTGCCCAGCTGGACCGCAAGTCGCATGAACTCGCGGCGGTCCAGACGACCCGCGAGCAGTTGCTGGAAGGCTTCGCGGACTTTGGATTCGCCGTGATTCCCAGAATCCCCGCTCGGCATGACATCTTCTCCCGCGCAGCCTCAGCGGTCGTCCGTTGTTCGCCCGCAGCCACGCAACACTGCGGTGTACCGAGTCTAGCTCCCTTCGAGGACCATCCCGGCGTGGATTAAGTGTGGTCGTCGTTCGTATGCCAGGCGTTGAGAGGCTCGGCTTCAGCGCGCTCCGGCCGGTTGCACCCCGAGCAGCCGATCGCGAGCGCCCGCTCTGCGGCAGCGAGGTGCGGTCCGCCGGCGCTAGCGGCGATGGATCGCCCTACCGAGTGGCAGCACGCGCCGCATGCCCGGCGTCGGGCAAGCGGCGCGTCTGGCGTGCCGGTTCGACCTCCGTCGCGCGTCAGTGGCCGAAACTGTCAGCGGCCCCGGGCCTCGCTTTGACGGTCTCGTGTGGCTTCCCGACAGCTGGAATGAGCATCGGCACGCGCTGCTTGTAGCGCCGGTAGTCCTCGCCGAGGAACATCTCGAGGTCACGCTCCTCGTACTGAATGCCGATCAGGATGTAGCCGGACATTCCGATCGCAAAGAGCAGATGCCCGAGCGTCATCCGCGGCGTGCCCCAGATGCCGAGCAGCAGGCCGAGGTAAATCGGATGACGGATGAACTTGTAGAAGTACGTCACTTGGAAGGGCGGGTGCCGGTAGGCCCGCCCGATGAGCCCAAGCCAGACTTGACGAAGGCCGAAGAGGTCGAAGTGATCGATCACGAAGGTGGACAGCAATACGATTCCGAACCCCGCCAGCATCAGCCCCCACAGGCCCGCCTGGGCGGCGGACGATTCAGCGGACCAGATGACCTGCGGCAGCGGGCGCCACTGCCAGTACAGAATGATCAGCGCCAGACTCGCCGCCAGAACGAAGGTGCTCCGCTCGACGCTCTCCGGCAGAAACGCCGCGAGGCGTTTCTTGAAGGCCGGCCGGGCCATCACCGAGTGCTGGACTCCGAACAACGCTATCAAGGCGAAGTTGATGAGCATTGCTGCTCCGGTAGCAATTGGCACGCCGTCATCGATTCCTTTGGGGACCATGAAGTTGGCCAGGAAAGCGATGAGATACAGGAACGTTACGAAGAAGATGGCGTAGCACGCCACCCCGTACCCAAATCCGACTATTCGGCGCATGTGGATTCCCCCTTTTTCGAGACGGACGCCTAGTGGTCATGCAGCACGCCGATCGGGACCGCGCGCTTCCAGCACGTGCTTGGCGGCTGCGTCCCGCTCACTTTGACGAGGACGACCACATGGCCTGTCTGTCGCCCAGCGCCTTCATTTGCGGCGGTTTACACCCGTGCCCGTCGCGGCCGCAAGGCGCGGTGCAGCACGGACTGTCGCTACCGGCGCATTCAGGCCGGCATCACCCCGGCTGTTGCGTGGGTTATCCGGCGTTAGGTCTAGGAACGGTGGGTCTTGTGAACGGGTCCTCGTCCGGGCCGGCCGGGCATCGATTCGCACCGTGTCCAGGCCGCGCCCCGCAGCCACAGCGTCGCGCGCCCCGGTCCGCGACGGGCAGCTGCGGCGCGCCGGCCAGTCGCGAGTCGCCCGTTAATATTGGCCGGTGACGCTGGAGGAGGGCGCGTACCATAGCGGCAGCCGAGTGGTTCGTTCCGATGGCACTGAACGACGTCCTCATCCAGGCCTTTCTCGACGCCCGCGCGTACGCGGCGCTCAATTCGCTCGACCCGCACTCCCGTGCCGGGGCCGCCATCGTGACACCCGACGGCAAGTGCCTCGTGCTGGCGACCAATAAGATCGCACGCGGCGTCAGCAATGACGCCTGGCGCTGGAATCGTCCGCAGCGGTACCTGTATGTCGAAATGGCACCGCGCGCGGCCATCTTCGAGGCGATTCGCCGTGGTGAGCGGATCGATGGCAATTGGATCGTCACCACGGTCTTTCCCGTCGCGGACGATGCACGCGCGATCATCGAGACGGGATTTCGCGGGGTCGCCAGCCCGCAGCCGGATCTGACCGACCGCCTCGAAAGCGACTACTACGTCGCGGCGCAGCGCATGTTCTTCGAATCGGCGATTCAGGTCGAATATCTGGACGTTACGGGGCCGGCGAACGCCCCCGGCTAGAGGCCGAATCCCGGGCTGAGCGTCCGCAGCTTCGCTTGCCGCCAGCGATCCGGTTCGCCGCCGCGCGCCTCGCCGCATGGTTGCGGCCCGCCGGCGCGTCAGATCGTCGATGCGCGAAGGATGTGGCCGCCCCCGTCGGCCGCGATGCTGGCGCGCGTGGGGAAGAAGCGCGCCGCTATCTGCTGCGGCCCGAGATCCTCGATCCTGCGGAACCCGAGCGCCGCCAGTCGGGAACAGAGCATGCCGGTGTCGAAGAAGCTCCGGAACGCCTCGCCGGCGGCGGCGACGCGCGCCGCCAGCGCCTCGTGTCCGGCACGCGCCGGCCCGGTGACCGCCGCTGAGGGATTGGCGTAGTCGAACACGACGTGAGCGCCGCCCGGCAGGCCCGCGATGTACGCCAGGGTCGCGAAGACCGCGTCCTCCGTCAGGTAGGGTACGACGCCCAGCCACGTGAAGAAGGTCTGCTGCGTGGCGTCGAAGCCGGCGGCGGCCAGGCCTTCGGCCAAAGTCTGCCGTTCGAAGTCCACCGGCGCGAAGGTCAGGGCCGCCGGCGGCGTGATCGCGGCGGCCACCAGCTTCTCGCGCTTCCACGCCTGGGTGGCGGGATGGTCGACCTCGAACATGAGCAGCCGGTCGGCGAATGGGCTGCGGTACGCATAGGTGTCGAGGCCGGCGCCGAGTATCACGAGCTGACGCACGCCGCGTGCTACCGCGTCCGCCAGCGCGTCCTCCGCGAGCCGCGACCGGACGGCGACGAACAGGCGCAATGCACGGCCGAAGCCCTCGCTCGGTGCATCGCGGAGGGCCGCTTCGGCATCGGCGCCCAGGATGCGCACCGCCAGCGGATCCGAAAACAGGAACCCGTTCTCGAGCAGCTGATGCGCGGCGCGGTGCCCGGCGGCGCCGAGTGCCGTGCGGCTGGGCTGCCCCGCTTGCAGCGCGGATTGGCTGTCCGCCACCGTCAGCCCGTCCGGCGGGGCGGTGGTGCCGGGCGCCGCGGACGCGCGTTCTCAGGCGCCATGAAAGTAGAGGCCACGGCCAAGGGTCGCGACGAAGATCGCATAGACGATGACCGCGACGGCGATCGTGCTTCGATTGCGGCGCAGTGTGACCGCGCCGCCCGGATCGCGCGCGCGGCCGCGTGTTGGAATGAAGAGCAGCGGGAATGCGGCTGCCCCGATCTCCAGCACCGCGTCGCGCAGGCCGCCAGGCCCCGCCCCGGAATGCGTCGCTGCGGCGACAGCCGCCGCGATCGTCGCGCTTGCCCAGGCCGTCATCGCCACACGCCGCGCGACCGCGACGTCGGGCCACAGGTCCGACAGGGCGCGCGACGCCCAGCGCGTCGTGTACAGGTACAGACTAATGCCGGCGCACGCGGCCCCGATCCGCCACCACAGTGAGGGTTCGCCCAGGAAATCCTGACCGGCGAAATAGAGGTCGCCGTCCCGCCGGTACATGGCGTGAATCACATATCCCGCCTCCCAGTAGAAGCTGAAGCACGTGATCAGGAGCAGAAACAGGCGCCTCGCGGCCACGTGTCTCGGGGTCGCCCTCAGAAGGAGCAGCACCGCCAATCCCACGAGCAGGTTGCAGGCCGGGCCCGCGGGGGTCACCCAGATCGATTGCAGATCACACCGGAAAATGGAGCTCGTGAGCGCCCGGATATGGCCGCCGAGTGCGAGGCACGCACCGCCGTGGCCCAGCGCCTCGTGGTCGAAGGTGACCACACACATGGCCAGTACGCCGATGGCCGCCACCGTCCATCCATCCGGCCGCGCGCCCGCGATGGCCATGTGTCGCCTCGCTCAGTGCAGTGGCGGTTCGGGTCGCCGCCGCCGGTACGGTTCGCCGGCGACGCGCGCCGCCGCCGCGTTGGCCGGGCCGACCGCTTGCGGACCTCGGCGCGTGTCGATACTAGCATCGTCGCGCCGCGCGCCACGCGCGCGCGCGGCGCGGCGCTGTCTTCGCGGCGTCAGAAGATCCCCGCAGCGACGCCCGCCGCGAGCGTCGCACCCAGGTCCCGCGCCCGCTCGAGCGACGCCGCGTCCGGATCACCGACCACGATCAATGCCGGGCTCACCGCGGACCAGCCATACCCGGTCGCAATCCGTTCGACCGCGCGCACCGTCCCGGTACCATCGCTGCCGGCGCTGACAAACAGCGAGTAGGGCAGCCCGGCCGTGCGGCCCTCGGTCGGGTAGAAGGTGCGGTCGAAGAAATCCTTGAGCGCGCCGGACATGTACCCGAAGTGCTCAGGGGTCCCGAGCAGCAGGCCGTGTGCCTGTAACAGCTCGTCCGCGCCGCACTCGAGCGCCGGTCGCGCGCTCAGGATCACGCCGTCGCCGACCTGGCGGATGCCGGCTTCCGCCGCGCGGCGCAGCCGCTCGGTGCGGCCGCCGGCATGGCCGCCATAGACGAGCAGGATGCGGCGCGCCTCGCTAGCCACGGCGCCGCTGTTGGTGGTCGTATCGCCGGCGCTGCCGGCGGTTGTCTCGCCGCGCGCGGCAAGCCCGAGGCGCCGCCCGGGCTAACGTCCCGATCCGCGGTGTATCGCGGCGACCGGCGGGTACGCCGCTGCGCAAGTCATCGCCCACGTGGCTCCTCCGTCGGGTCCGTCGCCGATGATTGCGGATGCGGCGCGGCCTTTCAACCGAGCCCGGGCCGCGGCGGGCGCAGACTGGCGCGCTAGACCTCGATGCCCTGCGAGTGCAGGTATTCGTCGTAGCTGCCGCTGAAATCGGCGATGGCGCCGTCCGGCCGCAACTCGATAATGCGCGTCGCAAGGCTGCCGACGAACTCGCGGTCATGCGACACGAACACCAGTGTGCCCGGGTACTTCTCGAGTCCGATCTGCAGCGACTCGATGGTCTCCATGTCCATGTGGTTCGTCGGCTCGTCCATCAGCAACACGTTGGGCTTGGTCAGCATGAGCTTGCCGTAGATCATGCGGCCCTTCTCGCCGCCGGACAGCACCTTGACCGACTTCTTGATCTCGTCGCCCGAGAACAGCAGCCGACCGAGCGTGGCGCGCACGATCTGGTCGTCGTCGGCCTTGCCGGTCCAGTCGGACATCCACGTGAACAGGTCGACCTTTTCGGCGAACTCGGCCTGCGGGTCCTGCGGCATGTAGCCGCGTTCCGCGTTCTCGACCCAGACGATGTGACCGCGCGTCGGCTGCAGCTCGCCGGCGAGGCAACGCATCAGCGTCGTCTTGCCGATGCCGTTGGGGCCGATGATCGCGACACGCTCGCCTGCCTCGATCTTGAAGCTGACGTCGCGCAGGACCTCGGTCGCCGAGCCCGGGTAGGCGAAGCTCAGCGCTTCCACCGACGCGGCGGACCGATACAGCTTCTTGCCCTGCTCGAAGCGGATGTACGGGTTCTGGCGCGAGGACGGCTTGATCTCCTCGATCTTGATCTTCTCGAGCTGCCGCCGGCGCGACGTCGCCTGCCGCGCCTTGGAGGCGTTCGCCGAGAACCGCCGGATGAATTCCTGCAGGTCCGAGATGCGGTCCTTGGCCTTGGCATTGGCCGCTTCGACGCGCTGGCGCGCCTGTACCGACGCCAGCATGAAGTCGTCGTAGTTGCCCGGGTAGATCCGGAGCTGCTGAAAGTCCAGGTCGGCGATGTGCGTGCACACCTGATTGAGGAAGTGCCGATCGTGGCTGATGATGATCATCGTGGCGTCGTAGTCGTTGAGCACGCCCTCGAGCCAGCGGATCGAATTGATGTCGAGGTTGTTGGTCGGCTCGTCGAGCAGCAGCACGTCCGGACGCGAGAACAGGGCCTGCACCAGCAGCACGCGCAGCTTCATCGCGGGCGCGACCTCGCGCATCAGCGCCTGGTGCAGCGACTCGGGGATGCCGGCCTCGGTCAGGAGGCTCGCCGCGCGCGCCTCGGCGTTGTAGCCGCCGTATTCGGCGAACTTGCCCTCGAGCTCGGCGGCCCGCATGTAATCGTCATCGGTCGCCTCCTCGTCGGCGTAGATGCGGTCGCGCTGTTGCATCGCCCGCCACATCTCCATGTGGCCCTGCATGACGACGTCGAGTACGCGCTCGTCCTCGTAGGCGAACTGGTTCTGGTTCAGCTTGCCGAGCCGCATGCCGGCCTGCAGCATGACATCGCCGGCGCTCTGCTCGAGGTCGCCGCCCAGGATCTTCATGAGCGTGGACTTGCCGCAGCCGTTGGCCCCGATCAGGCCGTAGCGATTGCCGTCGGAAAACTTGACGGTGACCTGCTCAAAGAGCGGCTTGGCGCCAAACTGGATTGCGACATTTGAAGTGGCGAGCATCGGAGTCCGTCAACGGTGGTGATGCGATCCGCCCCGTCGCGCGCGCGGCGCTCTCCGGGGCGGGTCGACACAGGTGGGTGCCGTGCCGGGCAACGACGGCGCGCAGGCGCGCGGCAGCGGCTGTTCGATCAAGGGGGCGCGGGGACGTCCAGGACGATCCCCAGGGCGGGCATTCTAGCCGAGCCGGCGCGGCGGTGCTGCGCTTTCCCGGCAGACCGTGCGCCAAGGCGCCGCGGCGCGGCCGCGGCCGCGGCCGGCGGCTGCCCGCGCCCGGTCGCGCCTAGCGCCCCGGCCGCGCGACGCGGTCCGGTGCGCGGAACGTCTCGCGAATCAGCCGCACGGCGTCGGCGCTGTCCCACTCGCGCGCCCCGTAGACTTTCTCGAGCACCCGCCCGTCCGCGCCGACCAGGACGGTCAGCGGCAGTTTCGAGGCGCCGAGCATGTTCTCCATCTGCAGCTGCTGGTCGATGAACTGGCTGATCGTCGCGTTGGAGTCGCGCAGCCACGCCTTGGCGCGCTCCGGGTAGTCGTCGGTCGAGATGCCGATAATGTTGAATTCGCGGCCGACGTCGAGCCACGCGAGGCGGTCGAGCGAGGCCATTTCCTGCCGGCACGGGCCGCACCAGCTCGCCCAGACGTTGATGATCAGCGGCTTGCCGCGGAAGTCGGACAGTTTCCGCGCCGGCCCGTTGAGGCCGGTGATCCTGGCCTCGCGGAGCGTCGCGCCGACCGCGACCTCGCCCGGGGTCCCGGCGAGCGCCACGGGCGTCGCGCACAACGCACACAGCAGCAGCACGGAAAGCCAACGCGTCATTGATCGCCGCCGCACGCCCGGTGGCTGCCGGGCTCCGGCGCCATTCTAAACCTTCGCCGGGCCCGCGCGGACCGGTCGCCGGCCAGCGCCCGGCGTGGCGGCCGCTGCGGCTGCGCTGCGCCCAACTACGGCGCCGCGCCGGCCGGGGCCCGCGTGTCCTTGTAGATGCGGCCGTCCTTCATGATGAAGGCGAGCGCCGTGTCGGGGTGTTCGAGGATCGAGATGTCCGCCAGCGGGTCGCCATTGATCAGCAGCAGATCGGCGTATGCGCCGGGCTCGATGACGCCCAGCTTGCCGGGGTAGGGATTGCGCGGACCCGACATCGCGAGCAGCTCGGCATTGCCCGAGGTCGCCTGCCGCAGGATTTCGACCGGCGAGAACCAGCGGCTGCGCAGCGTGAATTCCCGGTTCTGGCGCGCCTGCATCTCGAGTCCGTTGATGAGATCGGTGCCGAAGCCGATTTTGACGTGGTACTTCTTGGCGAGCTTCATCATCGAGTCGGTGGCGTCGCGGACCTGCTCGAACTTGACGCGCTGGGTCGGGGTGATGCCGGGCGGCAGCTGCTCGTACACGACCACGTTGGTCGACAGGTACACGCCATGTTCGGCGAGCAGCCGCATCGTCGGCTCATCGATCAGGTGGCCGTGCTCGATGCAGCGCGCGCCCGCCTCGATGGCGCGCCGGGTGCTCTGCGAGTTGTAGCTGTGCACGGTCACGTAGGTGCCGAAGCTCGCCGCGACGTCGACCGCCGCGCGCAGCTCGTCGAGCGTGTATTCGGTGACGTACAGCGGGTCAAACTCCGACGACGCGCCACCGCTCGCCATCACCTTGATCTGGACGGCGCCATGGCGCAGCTGCTCGCGGGCGGCGGCCAGCACCTCCGGCACGCCGTCGGCGATGACCGAGGCGCCCTGGCGCTCCGCGAAGCTCAGCGTGCCGCCCCAGCGGCGGTGTGGATCCGTGTAGTGACGGTCATCGCCGTGGCCGGAGGTCTGCGACAGGGTCGCGCCGGAAGGGTAGACGCGCGGCCCGACGGCGTAGCCCTCGTCGATGGCCCTTTTCAGGCCCATGACGGCGCCACCGGTGTCGCGCTGGGTCGTGAAGCCGCGACGCAGCGCCTGTTCCGCGCCGCGCAGCTCGATCGCGGCGACGTAGACCGGATCGCTGTCCTGCAGCTCCTGCGGTGTGAGCACCATGCTCATGTGGACGTGCGCGTCGATGAAACCCGGCGTCAGCAGCCGGGCACCGCCGTCGATGATCACCGGGTGGAGCCCCGCGGGCAGGTCGAGCGCCTGGTGCGACACGGATTCGATCTTGTCGCCGACCACCAGCACCTCGCCGCTTACGGCGACTTCGTTGCGGCCGTCGAAGATCCGCACGTTGCGGATCAGGTAGGAGCTGAGGACGGCGGGGCCGGCGACGGCCGGGTCACCGGCCATGTCGATCGCGGCGAGTAGGCAGACCAGCGCGATAGCTTTCAGTCCGTGCATCGGGGCCTCGTTGGCGTGCGGTGGGAGAGGGGCATCACGTTCGGGGCGGCGCGCGGCACGGCGGCGCGGCCGGCCCCGGCCGCCGAGCGTACGCCGGGCGCGCAGCGATGGCGACCCGCCGAGTGTCCGCGCACGTCACGGGTCCGGGCACACGGCGGGGGCGTGCAGCCAGGTGCGGCCGATGGCGAACTGCACGGCAACGGCGAGCGCCCCGTTGATCAGCAGCGCCTCGCGCACGCCGAACTGGCTCACCGCCAGGCCCGTCAGCAGGCTGCCCAGCGCGGCCCCGCCGCGCGTTGCCAGCATGAACAGGCTGACGGTCTGCCCGCGAATTCGCGTCGGCGCCGTACTCTGCAGCAGCGCGTTCGCCGACGCGTTGCTGACGGTCATCGCGATTCCGGCCGCCATGAACAGCACCGGCACGCACCAGACCCAAGGGTTGAGCGCGGCGCACACGACGATCGCGCCGTAGCCGACCGCGAACCAC
Source organism: uncultured Pseudomonadota bacterium (assembly GCA_963727685.1). GTDB lineage: Bacteria > Pseudomonadota > Gammaproteobacteria > Steroidobacterales > Steroidobacteraceae > CAIKZZ01. The sequence continues at coordinate 666,688 of CAVSGY010000006.1, read as the reverse complement.
AGGCTGAGCGGCCGCCGGTCGCGCGCCGGGTCCACCGCCAGCAGCCCCGTGGCGCCGACCAGCCCGCCGGCGCCGAACGCGCCGACCGCGATGCTGAAGTCGCCGACGCCGCCGTGGAAAGCGGTCTTGACGAGCACCGGGCAAAACGTCACGAACGGCGCGCAGAGCAAGCCGGTTGCCAGCACCGTCAACAGACCGCCGCGCAACGCCGGCTCGCGGGCGATCTCCCGCACGCCGGCGAGCAGCTGGCGGCGCTCGAAGCCGCTGCGCCCTGGCCGCGGCGGCGCGCCGCGCGGCAGAACCCAGAGCGCGACGAGTATGAACGGCAGATAGGACGCGGCACTGACGGTGAATGCGCCCGCGGCGCCGATACCCGCCATCAGCAGGCCCGCGACGGCCGGCCCCAGAATCCGCGACAGGTTGAACTGGGTCGAGTTGAGCGCGATGGCCGCCGGGATCTGGCGGCGCTCGACGATCGACGGCACGATCGACTGGAACGACGGCATCGACAGCGCATCGGTGATGCCGACGATCAGCGACAGCGCGATGACCATCCAGGGCCGCACTGCGCCCGTCAGCAGCAGTGCGACGACCAGCGTCGGGCACAGCATTTGGATCGACTGGAAGACGGCGATGATCCGTCGCCGATCGCCGTGATCGGCGAGCACGCCGCCGAGCAGCGTCAGCAGCAGCACCGGCGCGCCCATCGCGAAGGCGTCGAGGCCGAGCAGGAACGACGATGCGCCGAGGCTGAGCAGCAGCCACGGCTGGGCCACCTGCTGCGCCCAGGTGCCGATGTTTGACAGCAGGCTCGCGAACCAGAACGTGCCGAAGCGCCGCGTGCCGAGGAGGAGCAGGGACCTGCGAAATGCACTGTCGGACACAGGCACGAACTCCCGGAGTGCAGGCGATCACACTGCGCCCCGCCCGAGAGGCTAGGCCCGCAGTGCCCGCGACGCCACCGCGACTACCGCAGCCGGGCCCCGGACGAGGGTCGCGGCGCGGCTCTTGCCAGGACCCCGTGATGCCGGAAAATGTAAAATCCAAGGCTATACTGCGCGCCTTGTCCCTGTAGGAGACTGCCCTGAACCACCTAACCCGCTATCGCCACGCGGCTTTTTGCCGCCGCTTGGCCGAGAAAGCGCTCGTCGGGGTGGCCTGCCTCGGCGCGGCGTCCCTTGTCTGGGCGGGGCCCGCCCGCGCCGCCGAGGCCGCGCCGGCGGACGCGTCGGTGGCCGGGGCGCCGCAGCTCGAGGAAGTCATCGTTTACGCGCGGCGCCGCTCGGAGCGGATCGAAGAGACGCCACTGGCCATCAGCGTGCGCACCGGCGAGCAGCTGCGGGAGGATTCGGCGCAGCTGATCGGCGACGTCGGCCGCGACATCCCCAATGTCCGCATGGTGGCCTCGCCGCAGTCGGTGTCGGCGCTCGACGTCACGATGCGCGGCCAGACGGTCAATCGTTCCGCCATTGTCTTCGACTCCGCCGTCGGCATCTACGTCGACGGGGTCTACGTCGCCAACGGCCAGGGCGCGATGGCGACCCTGCTGGACGTCGACTCGGTCGAGGTCGTGCGCGGCTCACAGGGCACGCTGTTCGGCCGCAACAACACCGGCGGTTCAATTTCCTTCCGCACCCACCGCCCCGAGTTCGACGGCGACAAGTTCGAGGTGGCCGCCTCCGGCGGCGACTACGGCGCGTTCATGGGCCGGGCGATCGTCAATCTGCCGCTTGGCGATACCTTCGCGGTCCGCTTCGCCTATCAGGACAACAGCCGCAGCGGCCTCGGCTCGAGCATCGCCACGGGCCAGGACAACCTGGAGAATCAGCATCGCTACACCGCGCGCTTCGGCGCACTGTGGAAGCCTGCGGACGCGACCGAGGCCTACTTCACCTACGAGCACTTCGAGGCCAACGAGTACGGTGCCATCCTGCACCCGCTCACCGGCCCACCGCCGGGCACGGCGATCGCCCAGCTCGGCGGGCTGTTCGCCCAGGTGCCGATCCCGGGGTTGCCGGCCATCCAGTTCCCGTCGAATCCGTACCAGACCGACGGCAGCTATCCCGGCCTCGACGACGCGCAGACCGACGCGCTGCAGCTCACCGTGACGCAGCGCCTCGAAGGCAACCTGGCCGCCAAGCTCATCCTCGGCTTCCGCCGCCTCAATGCCACTACGGCGCTCGACGTCGATGCCTCGCCGCTGCCGCTCGCGGACACGACGCTGATGAACACGTCCAACCAGAAGAGCGCCGAGCTGCAGCTGTCCGACAAGGCCTTCGGCGACCGCCTAGACTGGGTCGGCGGTCTCTACTGGTTTCGCGACAACGGCAGTGCGCCGTCGGTGCATGCGCCGGCCTCGCCGCAGCTGCTGGCCGCGCTTGGGGCGCTCGACCAGGCGACGGGCCAGGACCTCGCCGCGGAGTTCAGTCCGCTGGCCGGCTACGAGACCAACGCAGTGGTCAACAACTCGGATGCCGCCTATCTGCACGGCGAGTACCACGTGACGTCCGACTGGGCCGTGGCGGCAGGCCTTAGGCGCACCGAGGATCGCCGCGAGATCGACGAGAACGACTACGTGATCGTCCCGGGGTTCGGCCAGGATTGCCGGCTCGACCTCAATGGCGCGCCGATCAACGGCCCGTGTCCGGACATCAATAAGGTCGCGCAGTTCAGCTACTGGTCATGGGAACTGTCGACCCATTACCGGCTGAACGAGGCGTGGAACGCGTACGGGAGGATCGGCCGCAGCCAACGTTCGGGTGGCTGGAATGCCCCGCTCGGCTCGTACGACGACGTGCCGTACAAGCCGGAGCAGTTGACCGACTACGAGCTCGGCGCCAAGGCGAATCTGCTCGGTGGCGCGCTGGTGCTCAACGGTGACGTGTTCTACGGCCAGTACGACAACATGCAGCGCCTGCTCGGCGTACTCGAGGGCGGCACGCCCGACACTCTGGTCGTCAACGCCGGACGCGCGCGGGTCAGTGGCGCCGAGTTCGAGGCGAACTGGCGCTTTGCCACGCGGGCGGCGGTAAATGCCTCGTTCGGCTGGACCGACGCGCACTATCAGTCGTTCATGTACACGCCCGTTCCGGGCGGGCCGACACAGGATCTGTCCGGCAACGAGTTCAACGAGACGCCGCGCCTGCAGGCCTCGCTCGGCGGCAGCTACGAGCTGCCGGTCGCGATTGGCTATGTGCGCGCGTCGGCCGACTACGCGTGGCAGTCGAAGGTCGACTTCAACGTCATCAACGACTTCAACTATCAGGGTGCCTACGGCACCGCGAACGCGAGGATCGCGCTCGCGGGGCGGTCGCGCGACTGGGACGTCGCGGTCTCCGGCACCAACCTCGCCGACAAGCGCTTCGCCTACAATGGCGGCACGATCACCGAGCCGCTGGTGGCGACGCCGACGGTGGCCTGGCAGATCCCGGGCGCGCCGCGCATGTTCTGGGTCGAGGGAACGTACCGTTGGGGCTCGGCGCGCTGAGTGGCGGGCGCCGGCGGCGCGGCCGGCACGGCGCGGCGCTGGCCAGTCTGCTGATGGCGTGCGCCGTGGTGGCGGCGCGCGCCGACGACGCGCCACCGCCCCCCGCCGCACCGGCCGGCGTCATGCGCTGGCTCGACCCATCGACGGCGCCGTTCATCCCGATCCCGGAGATCGACACCGCGCCGCACAGCGGCGTGACGCTCGGCGTCATCCCGACGGTGCTGTACAACAATGAGCGCGGCGAGCTCGACCAGATCATCGCGCCAGACCTGATCCACAGCCAGTATTTCGGCTGGGGCAGCCGCATGCGGGTGATGGAATACCCGTCCGAAGACACGCAGTGGTCGGTCGTCGGCGGCCTCAAGCAGCGCGTCGAACGCGAATTCGATGCGCTCTACGCCACCGGCCAGGCGCGCGCGGAGCGCTACAGCTGGTCGTTCGAGGCGATCTACGACCGCAGTGGCATACCGCGCTTCTACGGCATCGGCAACGACTCGAGCCGACAGAGCGAGAGCAACTACGTCGACAATCAAGGCCGCCTCGACGCGGTCGTCGGCCGGAATTTCACGTCGGCGCTGCAGCTGGCCTACGCCGTGCGGCTGCGTGTGGTCGACGTCTTGCCGGGCGTGCTCGCCGGGCTGCCGTCGATCGACGCGGCCTTCCCGGGCCTCAATGGCATCGGCACCGGGCGCGAGGTCGACCAGCGCCTGATGGTCAGCTACGACAGCCGCGATTCGCTGACCGTGCCGCGGACCGGCAGCCGGTATGTGCTCTACGGCGGCTTTGCGAGCCGCGCGTTCGGCAGCTCGTTCGCGGACACTTCGGTCGGGGCCGACGTGCGCCGGTACTGGCGGCTCGACGAGGACAACACGCTCGCCTGGCACGCGGCCCTGCGCTACATGCCGTCGGCGCGCGGCGCGCCGTTCTGGGCGCTGTCGAGCCTCGGTGGCGATCGCAGCGTCGTCGGCGAGCGAGAACCGCTGCGCGCCTATGGCGAGGATCGCTTCATCGACCAGAACCTGATCTCGAGCAGCGTGGAGCTGCGGACGCGGGTCGCGAACTTCGACGCCTTCGGGACCCGGCTGAGCCTGGAATTCGCGCCATTCCTCGATCTCGGCAAGGTGTACGGGAATGCGGGCGGCACGCCGTGGTCGGACCTGCACCGCGGCGGTGGCCTCGGCATCCGCGGCATCGCGAGCCCCTTCGTCGTCGGCTACGTCGATATCGGCTACGGCCACGAGCGGGCCGCGGTCTTCAGCGGCATCAACTACCCGTTCTAAGTGGGATCCCCGGCGGGCCGACCATCGCGTCGCCCTTGCCCGCGCCAAGCAGTGTTGCGACGCACCAAGTCCAGGCGCGCCAATCACGCGCGGGGCCGCGGTCGATTCGTGTTAAGAAGAGCGTCCGGGCCGGCGGCACGGCGCCGCCAGACGGGAAGGGGCGCTCCCACGCCGGCCTGCACGGGGAGAACGCGGCGAGCTGTCCCGCGGCCCGATCGCTCGGGCCCTCGTGACCTACAACTCAAGCGAGGAGCACTCATGAAGAGGGGAATCTGGGGCCGCACGCTGGCCGGCATCGCGGCACTGTGTCTGGTCTCATCGGTCGCCACGGCGGCCGGCAAGGGCAAGGAAGCGATCGTCGGGAACTGGGACCTCGACGTCGCCAAGTCGACCGCGAGCGGGATGCCCGCGTTCAACAGCGGCCACGCCTCGGTCAGCGCGACCAAGGGCGGGTTCAAGGCCGTGGTCGATTATGTGCCGGCCTCCGGCGCCGCGGTCCACTACGAGTACTCCGGCGCCTACGACGGCATGAACATTCCAGTCGCCGGCAACACGTATTTCGACAGCTGCACGATGCTGCGCGTCGATCGCGATACGACGATCCGCACGGAGCGGCGTGGCGGCAACGTCGTTGGTATCACGACCATCGAGGTCGCGAAGGACGGCAAGTCGTTCAGCAGCACCGCCAAGGGGACGCTGCCGGACGGCCATCAGTTCACCCGCACTACAGTATGGAACCGCGCCAAGAAGTAGCGCGGCGGGCGGCGTCGACCGCCTAGCTGAAACCGGCGCGCCGCTCAGTCGGCGCGCCGGTCCTTCTCGATCAGGCGCTCGGCTTCCATCAGCGTCTCGGCGTGCGCAATCAGCGCCGCCGACGCCACGGCGAGCAGCTCGAGGCGCTCGATCTCCGCCTCCGGAAGCACGTGGAATTCCCTCGGCTCCGGCAGGACCGTGGTGGCCGTCTGCATGTGCCTCGCCTCCGTGTTGGCGTGACCCTCGCCGATCGTCCTCGCGTTCGCATCGTGTGTCCGTCGATCAAACGCAGCATCTCACGCTAGCATGACGGGGCCGGGACACGCATTTCGATTTTGACGCTGTTTGATCGCTGCACTGCAGCGAGCGGCATGATGGTGCGGTGCGCAACAGTAGCTGCGCGCGGCGCAGCGCTCGCGGTCACTCGTTCAGTCGGCGCTGAACCCGAGTGCCTGGTGGCTGCCGTCGCAATACGGCTTGGTCTTCGAGTGCCCGCAGCGGCAGAAGTAGAGCTCGGTGGCGCGGTTGATCGCGTGGCCGGTGCCGCTGATGACCTCCATCGGGCCCTTGAGCTTCAGCGGCCCGTTCGGCAGTGGCGCAACGTCGAGCGGTCCCGCGCGCTTTGGCAGCGGCGTCGACGTCTTCACCGGCGGCTCGCCGGTCGCCGTGAACCCGGCGATGGCGTGCGAGCCGTCGCAGTAGGGTTTGCGCCGCGACTGGCCGCAGCGGCACAGCGTCGCGCGAAACCCGGTCGGCACGCCGCGCACCGACAGCTGGGCGCGCACCGCAAGCGGACCGTTCTCGAGCACACGCACCGTGTTGACGATCGGCGCCGACTCATCGCGGCCGCCATCTAGCCGGCGCGCGACGATCGCGCCGGACGGGCAGCTGCGGGCGATGGCGACGACCTCATCGGCCGTGGCGGCATCCGGGTGAATCCACTCGCCCTCGACGTCCGGCACGAACACGTCCGGCCGGTCGAGCACGCAGTGGCGCGAGTGGATGCACTTCTCGGCGTCGAACTCGATGATCGCCGTCTTGCCGCGAATGATGTCCTTGCTCATGGGGTGGGCTCCGGGTCGGTGACGCACGGGCGGGCCTGGGCCGCCAGCGTAGACGAGCCGGCGCCGCCCTGCGACACCTATACTGTCGCACAGTGTGGACAGGGGACGCGAACCATGCAGCTGAAGCTCGATGACATCGCCGCCTTCGCCGCGGTCGTCGAGACCGGGAGCGTCTCGGCGGCAGCACGCCGCCTTGGTGTCGCCAAGTCCGTGGTCAGCAAGCGCGTCACCGAGCTCGAGCGCGGGCTGGGCGCCACGCTGCTCAAGCGCTCGCCGCGTAACGTCATGCTGACCGACCGCGGCCGGACGTTCTACGAGCGGGCGCGCGCGATCATGGCGGCGCTCGACGACGCCGCGACGGCCGTGCGCGAGGAGCAGGGGGGGCTGCGCGGCCTGATCCGGATCGCCGCGCCGATGACGTTCGGCACGATGTACCTCGGCGAGCTGCTGTGGCCGCTGCTGCGCGCGCATCCGGCGCTCGAGGTGGCGATCGATCTCGACGACCGGGCGGTGGATCTGCTTGGCAGCGGCTACGACCTCGGCATCCGCGTCGGCGTGCTCGCCGACTCCTCGCTGATCGGCCGCAAGCTCGCCGACATTCCGCGCGTGCTGTGCGCAAGTCCGACCTACCTCGCCCGCGCCGGCACGCCGGCGGCGCTCGAGGAGCTGCCGCGCCACGACTGCATCGGCTACGCGCACCTGGCGGCGGGCCAGGTCTGGCAGTTCCAACCGCTGCGCGGCACGATCGAGCCGCGCTCGATCCGCGTCACGAGCCGTTTCGTGGCCAACAATGGCGAGCTGATGCGCGGTGCGGCGATCGCCGGCCTCGGCCTGCTGATGGTGCCGGAGTTCATCGTCGCCGACGCGTTGCGCGCGGGCTCGCTGAGCAGGGTCCTGCCGGGCTGCCGCCCCGTGCCGACTGCGCTGCACGCCCTCTATCCGCGCGACCGCCAGGGTTCAGCGCGGATCCGGGCGGTCGTCGACCACCTCGTTGCTGCGATGCGGCCCCGCCCCCCCTGGGAGCTGCCGGGGCGTTCCTGAGCCGCGGTCGTTCGCGTCCTGGAAACGCCGCGTTGAGCGGTCCACGGCTCGTCGCCGGGCCGGTATGCCAGGACAATAGGCCTCCAGCACCAACCGATGTGGGGCCGGCGGCCAGACGCCGCTAAACTGCCCGACCTCGAGCCGCCTATTCCGGATACCGGTTACCGACCCTGACCACGAACCCTTTGGAGCCAATATTATGAACCGCCTTCAAAAGCTGACCGCCGGCGCCGTCCTCGGCTTCGCCGCCCTCGCTGCCTCGGCCGCCCCGATCACCTACACCTTCGACACGCTGCATTCGCGCGTCACGTTCTACATCAATCACTTTGGCTTCTCGAACTCGGTCGGCGAGTTCAAGGTGGGCGACGGCACGTTCACCTTCGACAACGACGACTGGTCGAAGTCCAAGGTCACGGCCAAGATCCCGGTGCAGACCCTCGAGCTCGGCGACCTGAAGTGGAACACGCACGTGCTGAGCCCGGATTTCCTTGAGTCGGCGAAGTACCCGGAGATCACCTTCGTCAGCAGCAAGGTCGAAAAAGTCGACGCGACGCACGGCAAGCTGTATGGCGACCTGACGATCCATGGCGTGACCAAGCCGGTCGTGCTCGACCTGACCGTCAACCGGGTCGGCGAGCACCCGATGCGCAAGACGCAGGCGGCGGGCTTCACCGCGACGGTGACCGTCAAGCGCTCCGAGTTCGGCGTCGCGGCGTACGTGCCGGCGGTCGCCGACGACGTCGTGATCCGCATCGAGATCGAGTCGTACGTCCCGCCGAAGGCCTAATCCGGTGCCGGCCCGATCGACAGCGACGGCCTGGGGCGCGGTGACGCGCCTCTTCCACTGGGGGATGCTGCTGCTGTTCGTCGGCATCATCTCGGTCGGCTACTACATGACCGACCTGCCGCTCGGGCCGAAGAAGCTCAAGATCTACGCGCTCCACAAGTCGATCGGGTTGACGCTGCTCGGCCTCGCCACTCTGCGGCTGCTGTGGCGGCTCGGCGAGCGGCGCCCGGCGCTGCCGCCGATGCCCGCCTGGCAGGCGCGCGCGGCGAGCGGGACGCACGTGCTGCTCTACGCGCTGATGTTCGTGATCCCGCTGTCGGGCTGGCTGTACAACTCCGCGGCCGGCTTCCCGCTGCAGTGGTTCCACCTCGTGAACCTGCCGGCGCTCGCGGCGGCCGATCCGGCACTGAAGGCGACCGCCCATCGGATTCACGTGACCGGGGTCGCGACCCTGATCGTGCTCGCCGGCCTGCATGCCGCCGCGGCATTCAAGCATCATTTCGTCGATCGCGACAACACGCTCACGGCGATGCTGGCGCGTTCCGGAGGCCAGCCGTGACCACCCTTGCCCGTCGTTCGTCGCTGCGCGACGTGGTCGCCAGCTGCGCCGTGCTGGTCGCCGTCGCCGTGGCGTCGCCCGTTCAGGCGGCGCCGGCCTACACGGTCGTGCCGGCGCAGAGCTCGTTGAGCTTCGTCGGCACGCAGCAGGGCGAGAAATTCACCGGCGTGATCCGCGACTTCGACGCACGGATCGCGTATGCGGCCGATGACCTGGCGCATTCCGCGCTCGACGTCACCATCCGGCTGAAGTCGATCGACAGCAAGAGCCCGGACCGCGACCAGGCACTGGCCACGTCCGATTGGTTCGACTTCGCGAAGTTTCCGACCGCGACATTCCGCACGGTGGCGATTCGCTCGACGCCGGCGGGCCCGGTCGGCGACGCCGACCTGACCATTAAGGGCCACACCAAGCGCATCGCGTTCCCGTTCAGCTGGAAGGCGGCCGGCACCGGCGCGACGCTCGATGCGCGCGTGACGCTCGACCGGCTCGACTTCGGGCTCGGCGGCGGCGAATGGGCCGACGAGAGCACGGTGGGCTACAAGGTCGAGGTCGTCGTCCATCTGACGCTGGCCGCGGCGGCCCCGCCCGCCGCGGCCGCGCCAGGCACCAAGCCGGCCAAACCCTGAGCACCTGCGGTCTACCGCAGCCGCAATTGGCGCTGCCGGGGCTCAAGAGTCGCCGCTTCCGGCCGACCTACCCTTAGCCGACATAACGCCCCGACATCAGCCGGGCGGCTGCGGCGGAGAGCAATGGTCCCTCAACTGCCGGAAGCGGGAGTCGGGGCGCATGGACGCGGATTCCTGCGCCTGCCCGTGGCGCATTCGACCGCCCAAGCGCTGGTAGTACTCGCCGCCGCGTTCGTCGGCGCGGCGCTCGGAGCCGGAGCGTGGATGGCCGCGAGTCTCGGCGCGGGTGTGCTCCTGGCCGCCGGATTCGCGACCGTCCGCCTGCGCACGCTCCATCGCGACCTCATGGCCGCGCGGCGCGAGAGGTCCGAGTGGGAGCGGCGCTTCCGCCGCCTGTACGACAGCGCCGCGGTCGCTGCCTTCTGTGCCGACCGGAACGGCCAGCTGACGTCCGCGAACCGCGGTTTCGCGACCCTGCTGGGTTATGGCTCCGAGGCCGACGTCGTGGCCGCCGCGTTCGCCCAGCACGCCTATGTCGGGCCGGGAACATTCGAGGCCGTGCTGCAGCGCGTGCGTGTGCAGGGCGCACTCGAGAACCTCGAGATGCGGCTGCGCCGCTTTGACGGCCTGACCGTCACGGTGCAGGCGTCGATCAACGCCCTCTGGGACGACGCCGGCGAAGTGACCGTGTTCGAAGCCACGGTGGTCGACCTGACGCGGGAACGTCTGGCCGAGAGCCAGCGGCGGACGATGGAAAGGCGATTTCGCCGTCTGTTCGACTCGGACGCTGCGGGCATGCTAGTCGGCAACCTGAGGAGGGGTACGCTCGAGGAGGCGAACCCCGCGCTGATCGAATTGTTCGGTCTGCGGCCTTCCGGGCTGCCATTGCCGTTCGAGCGGCTGATTCCGGCGGACCAGCAGCCGCTGCACCGCGAGGCGCGTGCGCTGCTCGAAGTGCATGGCATCACCGGGCCGCTGGCCTTCGAATACCTGCACGCGGATGGCCGGCGGGTTCCGGTGCTGCTGAGCGCGGCAATGGTCGAGCCGCAGTACGGTGAGTTCGTTGCCGTCGTGGTCGATCGCACGGCCGAGCGCGCTGCGGTGCGCCGGATAGGGCAGATCCAGGCGGTCCTCGGCACGCTGCTCGAGAGCCTGCCGGCCGCGAGCGCGACCTTCGAAGGCGACGGCAGCCTCGCCCGGTGCAACCGCGCGCTGTGCGACTGGCTCGACGTCGCGCAAGCGCCTGTCGGCAGGACGCTCGCCGAGCTCATCGGCCCAGCCGGCACGGAAGCAGTTACGGCGGCCGTGGCACAGGTGCTGGCCGGCGACGCGGTGCAGGTCGCGGTCGAGATCGAGCGCGGCGGGCGAGCCCGCCGGGCGACCCTGACGCTCGTCCCGCGCTGCGGCGAGACCGGTGCGGTCGCCGGCTTCGTGGCCTTGCTGCGTGACCCGGCCCCGACCGCCGAGCCGCGGGCGATCGGTACGGCCGTCATGGCGGTCAGCGCCGTGGCCGGCGGCGATTGCGCGGCAGGCCGGCGCACCGCATAGAATAGTGTCGAACCGGGGCGAGACCGGCCGGCGATGTCCGATCAGTCCGGAGATGCGACGGCGCAGGGTGGCGGTGGACGATGGCCAAGGTCTTGATCGTCGATGACCATCCGCTGATGCGGGAGGGGCTCAACGAGCTGCTCGCCGCCGAGGCGGACCTCGAAGTGTGTGGCGAGGCCGATTCCGCCGCCACCGCCCTCAAGGCGATCGAACTGCTGAACCCCGAGGTCGTCGTGCTCGATCTCACGCTCGGCGCCGATGACGGCGTGGCGCTGGTCGGCACGCTGCGCCAGCGCTGGCCGGCGCTGCCCATCCTCGTGCTGTCGATGCATGACGAGGCCGTGTACGGCGAGCGGCTGCTGGCGATGGGTGTGCGCGGCTACGTCATGAAGCAGGAAGCCTCGCAGGTCATCCTCACGGCGCTGCGCAAGGTCATCGGCGGCGAGCATTACGTCAGCGCCGCGCTCGCCGGCCGCCTCTACGCGCGCATGACGCGCACGCGCGACGCCGCCCAGCCGACCGATGCGCTGACCCAGCGCGAGCGGGCGGTGCTGCGGCAGATCGCGCGCGGTCAGAGCACGCAGGACATCGCCGTTGCGCTCGGCATGAGCGCCAAGACGGTCGACTCGCACCGCCGCAACATGCGCGAGAAGCTCGGCCTGGCATCGGCCGCCGACCTCGTGCGCTACGCGGTGCAGTGGGCCTCCGAGGACGACGTTCCCGAGAGCGGCTCGTAGCGCCCCCGCAGGCACGGCGGCGGCGGCGCCACCGGCCCGCGGCCGCCGATGCGACCGCCAAAACCGTGACCGGCCTCACGGTCTGGAGGCAGGCCGGACCCGCCGAGGCGGTTCCGACGCCGTTCTGTTAAAGATCCTCGTTCCGAAACCGCTACCCGATGCAAGACCGGCCGAAAACGACGGCTGGCCCGGCATGGAGTGTCGCGTGTTCGGACTGCTGAAAAGAACTGCAGCGCCCAGGGGGCGTGTCGGTGTCGCCTTCGGTCGCGATCTGATCGCGGTCGCGGTGGTTCGCCGCGAGGATGGCAGCGCGCCGGTGCTGGAGCGCTGCGAGACGCTGCCGTTCGATCGCGCCCTGCCGATCGATGCCGCCGGGCACGCGCTGCAGGCCCTCGGCCTGCCGCGGATGCCGGCCAGCACCGTGCTCCGCTCCGAGGACTATCAGCTCGCGCTCGTCGAAGCGCCGGACGTGCCACCGGCCGAGATGCGGGCGGCCATGCGTTGGCGACTGCGCGACGCGATCGATTTTCGCGTCGAGGACGCGGTGATCGACGTCATCGATGTGCCGACCCAGGGTCGCGGCGGCCAGACCCGGATGCTGTACGCGATCGCCGCGCGTCGCACCGCGGTCGATCGCCACGCGGCGCTGCTGACCGGCGTCGCGTCCTTCGACGTCGTCGACGTGCCGGAGCTGTGCCTTCGCAACCTGGCGGCGCTGGTGCCGACCGCGGACCGCGGCATCGCCCTGCTGCACCTTGGCGAAACCGCGGCGACCGTCGTGCTGGTGCGCGGCCGCACGTTCTACTTTGCGCGGCAGATGGATCTGCAGGCGACGCTGCGCTACAACCTCAGCGAGCCCCAGCCGGTCGAGGGCCGGGTCGACCCGACCGGAGTCGTGCTCGAGCTGCAGCGCTCGCTCGACTACTACGAGCGGCACTTCGACCAGCCGCCGATCACCCGCATCGCGATCGCCCCGGCCGGGCCGCGCGCCGACCTGCTCGCCGCCGACCTCCGCCAGGAGACCGGCCTCGAGGTCGCGCCGCTCGACCTCAATGAGTTGCTGCGCTGCCCGCAGCCGGTGGACGCCGCCACCCAGGCGTCGTGCCTGCTCGCCGTCGGTGCCGCCCTGCGCGAGGAGCACCGCTCGCTCTGAGCCCACGCCATGGAACAGCAGGTCAATCTCTATCAACCGATCCTGGGCGCCGAGAAGCGCCTGTTCTCGGCCCGGGCCATCGCGGCCGGCCTCGGCATACTGGCCGTGTGCCTCGCGGCGCTCGCCGGCTACGCGACCTGGCGCGCGTCGCGGGTCGAGCATGCGATCGCCTCGCTCGACCGGCAGCAGACGGCGCGCGCTGCGCTCGCCGAACGCGCCGCGGCGGCGATGCGGCCGAAGGAAAGTCTCGCTGAACTCGACGCCGCGGCGCGCGGCCTGAGCGCCGACATCGGCGCACGCGAGCTCGCCCTCGACGTCGTCCGTAAGGGCGTCCCGACCCCGGGCGCCGGCTTCGCCGAGCGCCTGGAAGCGCTCGCCCGGCGGCAGATTGAGGGCCTGTGGCTGAAGAAGATCGTGCTGTCGACCGGCGACAGCCGGCTGGCCTTCGCCGGCGCGACCACCGAGCCGCGCCTCGTGCCGGCGTACCTCGCCGCGCTCGCCGAGGAGCGGCCGCTCGACGGCGCGCGCTTCGACCGCCTGGCGATGCGGCGTGCCACGCCCGACGAGGCGCCCGCGCGGACCGTGTTCGAGCTCGGTGCCCCGGGGCTCGTGCTGCCGGCGGCGGAGGAGCACAAATGACCCCGTTGACTGCGCTGTCGCTCAAGCTCAGGCCGCTCGCCGAGCGCATCGACCAGCTGTCGCTGCGCGAGCGCGGACTGATCTTCGGTGGCGCCGTGGCGCTGCTGTACGTCGTCTGGCAGGGGCTGCTCATGGACCCGCTGACGGCGCGCGCCCGCGCGGCCGAGCAGCGCCTGGTCGAGGTGCAGCGCCGCAACCAGGTGGCGGACGAGGCCGGCCTCGCGGTGGAACAGGACCCGGCGCTCGCGGCGCTGGCCCGCAACCGCGCCCTCGAACAACGTCTGCAGCAACTCGACACCGACCTCGCGGCCGCCGCGCAGGGCTACGTGTCGCCCGAGCGCATGACCGAACTGCTGCGCGAGCTGCTGGCGGGCCAGCAGTCCCTGCGCCTCGTCAGCCTGCGCAACCTCCCGGCCGAGAGCCTGTCGCGGCCCGCGGGCGCCGCGCCGGCGGCGGCGCCCGGCGCCGCAGCCGCGCAGGACCGCGGCCCGTTCCTGCACCCCGTCGAGATCGTCGTCGACGGCGACTACCTCAGCATCGTCGCCTACCTGCACGAGCTCGAGAAGCTGCCGTGGCGGATCCACTGGCAGCGCCTCGAACTGCTGGCCGGCGACTACCCGAGCAATCGCGTGCGGATCGTCATCGGCGCGCTCAGCCTGTCGCGCGACTGGATGGCCGTATGAAGGCGCTGCTGGCGGTGATGCTGCTGGCGGCGATGACGCCCGCGCTGGCGGACGCGCTGCGCGACCCGACGCGCCCGCCGCAGCCGGCGGCGGCGCGTGCGACCGCCCAGGAGGCTGCACCGGTGCTGACGGCCGTGTTTGCCGCCGGCGAGCGCCGCAGCGCCATCTTCAACGGCCGGTTCGTCAAGGCCGGCGATGCCGTCGGCAGTTATTCGATCGAAGACGTGCTCGCGGACGGCGTGCGCTATCGCCATGCCGGGACCGTGCACGAGCTGTACCTGCCGAAGGCGGCGGGCGCAGTCAAGAAGCCCGCGACCGCACCGGCGCGGGGAGGCAGCGGAGGCCCATGACCATGCACGCCAAGAAATTCCTGCCGCTGTGCGGCGCCCTGCTGGCACTGGCGCTGGCCGCGCCGGTGGCCGCCGGCGACGAGCCGCGCTTCGACGTCAATGTCGCCGACGCGCCGGCGCGGAGCTTCTTCGAAGGCCTGGTCGACGGCACCAGCTACAACATCATGCTCGAGCCGGGCGTCGGCGGCACGCTGACGCTGAAGCTCAAGAACGTCACGGTGCCCGAGGTGCTCGACGCGGTGCGCGACGCCTATGGCTACGACTACCACAAGATGGCGACCGGCTACGTGATCGTGCCGCCGGCGCTGCAGACGCGGATCTTCCAGATCAACTACCTCGACCTCGAGCGGCGCGGCACGTCGCGCACCCGGGTGACCTCCGGCCAGATCAGCCAGGGCGGCACGCAGCAGCCGACCACCACGCAGGCGGGCAGCAGCTCCGGCTCGCTGCCGCAGAGCGGCGGGCTGAGCGAGCCGCCGGGCGCGGTGTTCGGCCGCGGCAACGACGGCCGCGGCACCGGCGTCGCCGACATCACCGGCACCAGCATCTCGACGCGCTCGGCCTCCGACTTCTGGCACGACCTCGAGTTGAGCATGCGCTCCTTCGTCGGCACTGAGGGCGGCCGCGGTATCTTCATCAACCCGCAGGCCGGGGTCATCGCCGTGCGCGGCACGCCGCGCGAGCTGCGCGACGTGCAGGAGTTCCTGCACAAGATCGAGCGCGTCGCGACCCGGCAGGTGGTGCTCGAGGCCAAGATCCTCGAGGTGACGCTGTCCGACGGCATGCAGGCCGGCATCAACTGGTCCCTCCTCGGTCACAAGGGCGCGACGACCACCTCACTGAATCAGACGGGCCCGCAGCAGGGCTTCGGCAACAACACATTCTCCAGCGGCACCAACCTGCTCAACCAGCCGTCGACCACCGTCAGCCTGACACCGGGCAGCAGCAACCCGATTTCCGGCACCGTGACCAACACGCTTGGCGGCGCCTTTGCGGTCGCGGTCAGCGGCGCGAACTTCGCGAGTTACATCGAGCTGCTGGGCACCGCCGGCAAGACCCGCGTGCTGTCGAGCCCGCGCGTCTCGACGCTCAACAACCAGAAGGCCGTCATCAAGGCCGGCTCCGACGCGTTCTTCGTCACCGGCGTGTCAAGCAACACCGTGGTCGGCACGTCCTCGGCGACTAACCTGAACGTCGACCTGACGCCGTTCTTCTCCGGCGTCGCGCTCGACGTGACGCCGCAGATCAGCGAGGAAGGCGAGGTGATCCTGCACATCCACCCGACCGTCAGCGAAGTCACCGCCCAGATCACGCAGCTCACCGCCGGCGGCACGACCGACACGTTGCCGCTGGCGTACAGCGAGGTGCGCGAGTCCGACAGCGTGGTCAAGGCCAAGAGCGGCCAGCTGATCGTGATCGGTGGACTGATGCGCACCGAGCACACCTACCAGGACTACCGCCTGCCGATCCTCGGCGACATCCCGCTGCTCGGCAACCTGTTCAAGAGCCAGCAGAAGCAGGACATCCACACCGAGCTCGTGATCCTGCTACGGCCGATCGTCGTCGACGACGACGGCCAGTGGTCGGAGCTCGCCGACGAGCCGCTGAAGCGCGCCGACGCGCTCGACGCGAAGGCCTCGAGCGGCGTCCGCTGAGCAGCGGAGAACGAGCGTGACGGTACGACGCAAGATCCGCCTCGGCGAGCTGCTGGTCCAGCAGAAGGCGATCACCGAGGAGCAGCTGGCGGAGGCGCTCGCCGACCAGCGGCGCACCGGCCGCAAGCTCGGCCGCGTGCTCGGCGACCTCGGCCTGATGTCGGAATCGGCGCTGTGCGAGTTCCTGGCGAAGCACCTGCAGGTGCCGTTCGTCGACCTCAAGCAGATCCGCATCGACCGTGAGGCGATCAAGCTGCTGCCGGAGGCGCTCGCGCGCCGCTACCGGGCGCTGGTGCTGCAGCAGGATGCCCGCGGCCTGCTGGTCGGCATGGCGGACCCGTCGGACCTGCACGCCTACGATGAACTGCAGGCGAAGCTGCGCCAGCCGCTCAGGATCGCGCTGGTCGGGGAAGCCGACTTCCTGCGGACGCTGGACGCCGTCTACCGGCAAACCGACGAGATTGCGACGCTGGCCGAGGCCGTCCGCGACGAGCTCAGCGACGGCGACGTCGACATCGAGAACCTGTCGGCGGAGGACGGCTCGCCAGACGCGCCGGTGGTGCGGCTGCTGCAGACGATGTTCCACGACGCGGTCCGGGCGCGGGCCTCGGACATCCACATCGAGCCCGGCGAGGACCGGCTGCGCATCCGGCTGCGCGTCGACGGTGCGCTGCAGGAGCAGCTGATCGAGGGCAAGCGCGTGGCCGCGGCGCTCGTTACGCGCCTCAAGCTCATGGCCGGACTCGACATCGCCGAGAAGCGGCTGCCGCAGGATGGCCGGTTCTCGGTGCGGATCCTCGACGGCGGCGTCGACGTGCGCCTTGCGACGATGCCGACGCCGTACGGCGAGTCGGTGGTCATGCGGCTGCTCAACCAGTCGACGGCACTGCTGTCGCTCGAGCAGCTCGGCATGCCCGAGGCGACCGAGGCCCGCTTCCGGCGGCTCGTCGAGCGCAGCTCCGGCATGGTGCTGGTGACTGGCCCGACCGGCAGCGGCAAGACGACCACGCTGTACGCGGCGCTCAACTACCTCAATCGCGCCGACGTCAAGATCATCACCGTCGAGGACCCGGTCGAGTACCGCCTGGACCGCATCACACAGGTGCAGGTTGCGCCGAAGATCGGTCTCGACTTCGCGCGCGTGCTGCGCACCGCGCTGCGCCAGGACCCGGACATCCTGCTGGTCGGCGAGATGCGCGACCGCGAGACGGTCGAGATCGGCCTGCGTGGCGCCATGACCGGACATTTCGTGTTCTCGACTCTGCACACGATCAACGCCGTTGCCACCGTCAATCGTCTGCTCGACATGGGTGCGCCGGGGTACATGATCGCCGCCGCGGTGAATGGCGTCGTCGCGCAGCGGCTCGTGCGGCGGGTCTGCACCGACTGCGCCCAGCCGACGGCGCCGACGCCGAACGAGCTGGCGTGGCTCGCCACCTGCCGGCCGGGCCTCGCGCTCGACCGGCAGCGGTTCCTGTCCGGCGCCGGCTGCACCTACTGCAACCTGACCGGCTACCGCGGCCGGGTCGCGGTGTACGAGCTGCTGGAGATCGATCGCAGCCTCGCCGATGAGATCCGGCGCGGCGACCTCGAGGGCTTCGCGCGTGCCTCGCGCGCGCTCGACAGCTACGTGCCGCTGGCGCAGGGCGCGATCGACTTCGCGCTCGCCGGCGTGACCTCGGTGGCCGAGGCGATGGCGGTCGGCAGCGGCCTCGAGGAGCTGACCGACGCGCACGCTCCCGCCACGCTGCCCGAGGCGTCGGTCGAGACGATCCTCGAGCGCCGGGCGTAGCCGATGTCCAACTTCAAGTACCGGGGCCGCTCGGGTCGCGGCGAGACCATCACCGGCCGGCTCGAGGCGGACAGCGTCGACGCGGCCGCAACGCGCCTGCTCAACCTCGGCATCACGCCGCTGGACATCGCGCCCGACGCGGTCGCGGGCACCTCGGTCAGCGACCTGCTGCAGCGCCTCGGCGCCGGGCGGCCGGGCACGGCGGACCTCGTGCTGTTCGCGCGGCAGATGTACTCGATCACGAAATCCGGGCTGCCGCTGCTGCGCGGTCTGAAGGGCCTCGCGCAGTCGACGCACAACGTGATCCTGCGCAACGCCCTGCACGACGTGTTGCAGAGCCTGGAGTCGGGGCGCGACTTCGCGAGCTCTTTGGCGCGGCACCCCGACATCTTCCCGCCGCTGTTCCTCAGCATGGTCCGGGTCGGCGAGTCGACCGGCACGCTGGACAATGCGTTCTCCCGGCTGTGCGAGTACCTGAGCCAGGACCAGGACGTGCAGGACCGGGTCAAGTCCGCGGTCCGCTACCCGCTGATCGTCGTCGTGGTCATCGCCATCGCGCTCGCGATCATCACGGTGTTCGTGATCCCGAACTTCGCGCCGCTGTTCAAGATCCTCGGCAACGACATCCCGCTGCCGACGAAGATCATCATGGGCACGTCGTCGTTCGTCCGGGCGCACGGCGTCGGGCTGCTGGCGGGCATCGCCGCGGCCGTCATCGTCTTGAGGCGCTACCTCGGCACCGAGCGCGGCCGCTATCGCTGGGATCGGGTCAAGCTCAAGGTGCCGGTGCTCGGCGAGCTGCTCCACCAGGCGGTGCTGTCGCGCGTGACGCGCTCGCTGTCGATCTCGCTCGATGCCGGCCTGCCGATGATCCAGGCGCTGACCCTGCTGGCGCGCTCGGCCGGCAACGCCTACCTCGCCGAGCGGCTGCTGCAGCTGCGCGATGCGGTCGAGCGCGGCGACGGGCTGAGCCGCGCCGCGACCACGGCCGGCATCTTCCCGCCGATCGTGCTGCAGATGCTGGCGGTCGGCGAGGAGACCGGCGAGCTGACGCGCCTGCTCGACGAGGTGTCGGGCTTCTACCAGCGCGAGGTCGACTACCGGCTGCGCAACCTGACGGCCATGCTCGAGCCGCTGCTGATCGTCGCCGTCGGCGGCATGGTGCTGGTCCTCGCCCTCGGCGTGTTCCTGCCGATGTGGAACATGATCGGCAAGATTGGCCACGGCGCCTGAGGCGCCGCCGCGGGCGTGACGGCGGTCACAACTTGGGCTAATCCCTTAAAGATCAGGCGCCGCGGGCCGACTTGACATCATGTAAGCGCGACATCGTCGCGAAGGTTCAATTCAAATCGGGTGCACGAGCGCCCTTGGAGCTGCAAATGAAGGCGTCTCTGGAGCGTGGCTTCACGCTGATCGAGCTGGTGGTCGTGATCACGATTCTCGGCATTCTCGCGGCATTCGCCGTGCCCCGCTTCATTGCACTCGACACGCAGGCTCGGGTCGCGACCGTCAGCGGGCTGTCGGGCAGCGTCAAGAGCGCCGCGTCGCTGGCACGCGGCCTCGCGATGGCCACCAGCGCCGGTGCCGCCGGCACCGTGTCGATGGAAGGCCAGACGATCCAGCTCAACAACTACTACCCGGACTCGACGACGATTGCCCTGGCCGTGAACTCGGACAACACCAACGACTGGACCTTCACCGCGGGCACCGCGACGACCAACTCGGTCTGGGTGAAGAAGGGTGCGCCCCTGACGGGCGGCTTGAAGTGCGAGGTCGACTACCTGCCGGCCACCTCGAGTGCGCCGCCGAACATCGCGATCCAGACCGGCGGCTGCTGACGCACGGGGGCCGCGCGCGCGGGCCGGTCCCGCGAGGTATGGACGAATGCGCCGAACGGATCGGAACCGCGGAGCGCGCACGGGCTCGCTGGGCTACACGCTCATCGAGCTCGTCGTCGTCATCTCGATCGGCGGCCTGCTGGCCGCCTATGTCGCTCCCCGCTTCTTCGACCAGCAGGTGTTCTCGCAGCGCGGCTACGCCGACGAGCTGGCAGCGGCGCTGCGCGGCACGCAGAAGGCGGCCGTCATCAGCGGCTGCGCGGCGCGGCTGGTCCTGGCCGCGAGCTCCTACAGCGCGAGCCAGCAGGCCGCCAGCGGCAACAGCTGCAACACCGCTGACACGACCTGGTCGACGGCGGTGATCGGCAGCGACGGCGCGACGATCGCGGACAGCGCCCCCTCGGGCACGACGGCGAGCCCGACCGGCACGTTCCAGTTCGACGACCAGGGGCGGCTGACCGCGAGCCCCGGGACGACGATCACGATCGGCAGCCGCACGATCACGATCGACCCGAACTCCGGCTTCGTGCAGGCGCACTAGCCATGCACCGGCAGCGCGGTGTCACGCTGATCGAGCTCGTGGTCGCGATCACGATCGTCGCGATCGCGGTCGGTGGGGTGCTCGGCGCGATCGCCGCGATCAGCAGCCGCAGCGCCGACGCCATGGTGCAGCAGCAGGCGATCGCCATCGCCCAGGCCTATCTCGACGAGATCCTGCAGCGCTGGGTGGTCGACCCGAACGGCACGCCGCCCAATACCGGCCGCGGCAGCTGGGACACCGTCGACGAGTACAACGGGCTCGTCGACGTTGGCGCGCACGACCAGTACGGCAACGCGATCGCGGCGCTGTCGGCCTACACGGTCACCGTCGCGGTGACGCCGTCCGCGGCGCTCAGCGGCATCGGCAGCGCGGCGGCACGCCGCATCGACGTCACCGTCGCCTACCCGCCGCACGGC
The DNA here is from genome assembly GCA_963727685.1 of uncultured Pseudomonadota bacterium. Taxonomy (GTDB): domain Bacteria; phylum Pseudomonadota; class Gammaproteobacteria; order Steroidobacterales; family Steroidobacteraceae; genus CAIKZZ01. The sequence continues at coordinate 645,736 of CAVSGY010000006.1, read as the reverse complement.
ACCGTGGTGCTGAGCGGCTACCGGACGAACTATTGACATGCGCCGCCAGCCCTCGCCGCAGGCCTCCGCCGGGCGCGCCGCGCGCGCGGCCGGCATGACGCTGATCGAGCTCGTGATCACCATCGCCGTCGGCTCGGTCGTCGTCGCGTTCATGGCGCTGTTCATCGTCGGGCCGATGGACGCCTACAGCGCGCAGACGCGCCGCGCCGACCTCGTCGACGAGGCCGACGCGGCGCTGCGCTTCATGGCGCGCGACCTGCGCGCGTCGCTGCCGAACAGCGTGCGCATCGCCGCAAGCGGCAGCGTGACGGCGATCGAGCTGCTCGCGACCCTCGACGGCGCGCGCTACCAGGACGGCGGTCCGCTCGGCAACCCGGCGCTCGCATTGGACTTCACCCAGCCGGACGGCGCGTTCGCGACCACCGTGCCGTTCACCCAGCTGACGCTGCCGTGGAGTTCGTCGACCGCGTACCTGTCGATCTACAACGTCGGCGTGCCGGGTGCCAGCGCCTACGAAATGGCGAACGTCATCACGCCGGCGGGCACGACGATCACGGTCGCGGCGGGTGCGGCCGCGAACCAGAATCTCGTCACGCTGAACCCGGCCTTCAGGTTCGCGTGGGGCTCGCCGGGCAAGCGCGTGTACCTGGTCAGCGGCCCGGTGACGTACCTGTGCGACACGGCGGCCGGGACGCTCAGTCGCTACTCGGGCTACTCGATCGCCAGCAGCCAGCCGGTCGCAGCCGCGACGCTGCTGGCGGCAGGCGCCGCCGTCGGCGTCGTCGCCAACGACATCGCGGCCTGCCAGTTCTCGTATGCCGCCGGCACCGCCCAGCGCAACGCGCTCGCCTCCCTGACGCTGCAGCTCGCGCGCAGTGGCGAGACGGTCGAACTGCTGCATCAGGTGCAGCTGATCAATACGCCATGAACGCGCACCAGCAGCGCCCCGACGGCGGCGCGCCGGCCAACGGCTTCGCGCTGGTGCCGGCGCTGTTCCTGATGGTGGTGCTCGGGCTGCTGGCGGTGATCGGCGTGCGCGTCGGCGTCGGCCAGCAGCAAACGGTGACGATGGCGCTGATGCAGGCGCGGGCACTGGCCGCGGCCCGCGCCGGCATCGAGTGGGGCGCCTATCGGGCGCTGAACGGCAGTTGCGCCGGCTCGACGACGCTGAGCCTGACCGAGGCCTCGCTGAACGGCTTCTCGGTGGTCGTGACCTGTGCGGTGACGAGCTTCCCCAACGGGTCGGCGACCGGCCATTCGTATTCGATCGCCGCCACGGCGACGACCGGCACCTACGGCCAGCCGGGCTACACGCGCCGGGTCATGAGCGGCACGTTCACCGACCTCACCTGAGGCGCGATGCCACCGGTGGCCTTGCGCCGGACCCGAGGGCGCGGCCCGCCGGGCGGCCGCCGCAGCGGGGCTCAAGCGGGGCCCGCTCGAGCGAAGTCTGTTGACGCGCCTAGAAAAGGCGGCGCCTTCTCAGGGCCTATTAAGGGATTCCCCGGTAGGCCTTTGAAGGGCCGGGGGTCAACAATCGTCCCCGCATGGACGCTCGCTCCTGGACCCCCCCCGCCCCCCCCGCAATCGCACGCGCAGACGCCGCCGGGCGCTTCGCGGCCATTGCGCAGCACTTGGCGAGGCTCGTCAGCGTCGTCGCGCCGGACGGGACGATCCGGGCGCAATACGGGTCGGATCGCGCCTCGGGCTACGAGCCGGCCGCGCGCGTCGGCCGTAACATATTCGAGTTCGCCCACGCCGATGACCAGCCGCAGGCCCGCGACTGGCTCGCGCGGCTGGCGGCGGCCCCCTCCGGCGTCGCCATCGACGACATCGAGCTGCGGCAGCGGCACGCGGACGGCTCCTGGCGGCTGATGCGGGTGCACGGCACCAACCTGCTCGCCGACCCGGCGATCGCGGGGCTGCTCACCGAGGAGCACGATGAGACCGAGCGGCGGATCGCCCAGCTGTCCGCCGAGCGCATGCGCGACCGGCTGCACCTCGCGGCCGAAGGCATGCGGATGGGCTTCTTCGACTACGACGTCGCGAGCAATCGCTTCGAGCTCAGCAACGAGTGCTACCGGATGCGCGGCGTGAAGCCGCCGGCGGCGCGAAGCGTGCTCGGCCGCGAAGTGCTCAACGAGATCCATCCGGATGACCGCGAACCGGCCCGCGCCGAGCTCGACCGCGTGCTCACGGGTCCGGGCGACGACTGGGACGCCGAGTACCGCCTGCCGACCGCGAGCGGCGACTGGATGTGGATCCAGCAGCGCGCGCACGTCCTCGAGAGAGACGCGGCGGGCCGCGCGATCCGGATCGCGGGCGTGCTGCTCGACGTCGACCGGCGCAAGCGCGCCGAGCGCGGCCTCATCCACAGCGAGGCACGCTACCGGACCACCATCGCGATGACACCGGGCTTCATCCACGAGAGCGTGCGTACCGAGGACGGTCGCATGCTCATGCAGTGGGCGAGCGAGGGCTTCACGCGGCTGCTCGGCTGGACGGTCGCCGAGCTCAACGAGCGCGGCGGCTGGGCCTCGATCGTGCATCCCGAGCACCGCGTGGCGGCGGCGGGGCGCAAGGTGCAGGTGTTCGGCGGCGAGCCGGTGCGGGCCGAGACGCGGCTGCTCGCCAAGTCCGGTGAGTGGTTCTGGTTCGACGTCTCGCTGTTCCCGCTGCAGGAGCCGGAGTCCGGCCGCGTGCAGTCGTCGATGGGCACGCTCTACGACATCACGGCCCGCAAGCATGCCGAGGAGCTGCTGCGTGCCAGCGAGGAGCGGTTCCGGCTCGCCGCGGCGGCCGTCGACGGCGTAATCTACGAGCGCGACGTCGCCAGCGGGATGATCAGCTGCTCGGCGGGCATCAGCGAGGTGCTCGGGCTCGGCTCCGAGGCGCTGCTGCAGAGCATCGACTGGTGGCTGGCGCGGGTGCATCCGGACGACACCGCGCGCTTCATAACCGGCACGATCCCACCGCCCGGCGAGCGGGCCGTCACGTCCGAATACCGGCTGCGCCACGCGTCCGGGCACTACGTCGACATCTTCGACCGCAGCGTCGTCGTGCACGATGCGCGCGGCCGCGCAGTGCGTGTGGTCGGCTGCGCCATCGACATCTCGCACGTGCGCCGCACCGAGCGACTGCTCGGCGAGGCTGAGGCGCTCGCGCACGTGGGCTCGTGGCAGTACGAGGTCGCGAGCGGCGAGCTGACCTTCAGCGACGAGGGATACCGGGTGGCCGGCATCGTGCGCGACGGCACGCCCAGCCGGCTCGAGTCGCTGTTCGGCTTTGTCGCGCCGGACAGCGTCGCCGTGCTGCGCGGCGCCATCGACCGGGCGCTGGCGACCGGTGAGGGCTACAACCTGGACGTCGAGATCCTGCGCGCCGACGGCGGGCGGCGCTGGCTGCGCACCAGCGGGCGCGCCGAGCTGGCCGAGGGCCGCGCCGTGCGGCTGTACGGTGCGTTCCAGGACATCGACGCGCTCAAGCGCGGCGAGCTGCGGCTGCGCGAGCAGGGCGACTGGCTGCGCCTCGCCATGGACGCGGGGCAGCTCGCCGCGTGGCGCTGGAACCCGCGCGACGACCGCCTGATCGTCGAGTACCAGAGCGCGGGCTTCGATCCCGGCATCCCCTTCGGCGCGACGATGGAGGAGGACCTCGAGACCATCGTGCCCGAGGACCGCGCCCGCGTGCGTGCGTCGCAGGTCGAAACCGTCGCGACCGGCAAGCCCATCGAGTACGAGCTCGGCGTGTTCGACGTCACGGGCGCGCGGCGCTGGCTCCGGACCCGGCTGATCCGCGCGATGACCGCGGACGGTCCGGTGGTGATCGGCACCAGCTTCGAGGTGACGGCGCGGCGCATGGCCGAGGACGCGCTGCGGGCGTCGGAGGCGATGCTGCGTTCGATCGCGGACAGCTCGCCGGACTTCATCGCCATCGTCGACCGCGAGCTGCGGGTCAGCTTCGTCAACCGAGCGCTGCGCGGCGAGCCGCCCGAGCAGATCATCGGCCGGCGCGCCGTCGCCTACGCCACGGCCGATCCGGAGGAATTCGAGGCGCGCCTGCGCGGCGTGCTCGCCACCGGCCGGCCGATCCGCTTCGAATCGCTTGCCGTGCGCGACGACGGCAGCGAGGCCGTCTACGAGCATCGCGTCGGGCCGGTTCGCGACCACGAGCGGATCACCGGTGCGATCGTCTACTCGACCGACATCACCGAGCGGCGCGCGCTCGAGCGCGAGATTCTCGAGATTTCGAACCGCGAGCAGCGGCGCATCGGCAGCGACCTGCACGACGGCCTCGGCCAGGAGCTGACCGGGATCGCGCTGATACTGGGCGGCCTGACGCAGGACCTGCGGCGCGGCGGTGTGCCGAAGACCTCGGAGCTGCGCGAGCTGACGGCACTCGTCAACGGCGCGATCGAGCAGACCCGCACGCTGGCGCGCGGCCTGTCGCCGGTCGCGCTGGACGGCGGTGGCCTCGTCCACGCGCTGCGCGCGCTGGTGGCGCGGACCCGCGATATGTACGGGCTCGACATCCGCTTCCGCAGCCGCGTCAGCCCGCGTGTCACGCTCGACGCCGCGGCCACCGGCCATCTGTACCGGATCGCGCAGGAGTCGCTGACCAACGCCGCGCGCCACGCGACGGCGCGGACGGTGAAGGTGCAGCTCAACGTGCGCGGCCGGCGCGTCGCGCTGGCGGTCAGCGACGACGGCCGCGGGGTGGCGCCGGGCGCGGCCAGCGGCGTGGGCCTCAAGATCATGCGCTACCGGGCCAACATGCTCGGCGGCGAGCTGCTGATCGGCGCACCACCGAACGGCCGCGGCACGCGGGTGACCTGCGTGCTGACGCAGCCTGATCCGGCGCCCCTCGACGCCGCCGCCGAGGAGCGCGACCGTGCGTGAGCCCTGCGGTGGCGCGGCGCATGCCGCCGCGGTGGCGACGCCGGCGGACGCGAAGTAACCTCGCCCATGATCATGACGAAGGACAGGAGATCCCGATGACGAGCACGACATTTACTCGCAAGGAAGGAGTGGCGGGTGCGGCGCGGGCGCGGCACCGCGTGCTCATCGTCGACGATCACCCGATCGTCCGCCAAGGGCTGCGCCGGCTGATCGACCAGGAGGAGGACCTGATCGTCTGCGGCGAGGCCGAAAGCACTCGCGAAGCGAAGGGCGCGATCCGCGAGCTCAAGCCGGACGTCGTGATCGTCGACATCTCGCTCAAGCAGGGCGACGGCATCGAGCTCGTCAAGGACGCGCGCGCCCATTACCCGAGTCTGCCGATCCTCGTGCTGTCGATGCACGACGAGACGATCTATGCCGAGCGTATGCTGTCCGCGGGCGCCAACGGCTACATCATGAAGCAGGCGGCGAGCGACCAGTTCCTGGTGGCGCTGCGGCGCGTGCTCGAGGGCGGCATCTACGTCAGCGAGGTGGTCGGCAACAGCATGATCCAGAAGTTCGCCTCGGGCGGTGCCTATATCTCGGCGAACCCGATCGACCGCCTGTCGAACCGCGAGCTGCAGATCCTGCACATGATCGGCCGCGGACTGTCGACGCGACAGGCGGCCGAGGCGCTGAATCTGTCGATCAAGACCGTCGAGTCGCACCGCCAGCGGATCAAGCGCAAGCTGAACCTCGCGACCGGCTCGCAGCTCGTTCAATATGCTGTGAACTGGTTCTCAGGTCGCGAAGCCGGCCCGGCCTGATGCGGCGCTTGCCTTAACGCCCGCGTAAGGAATTCCCTGCACTCGCAGGGGCGTGATCAAGTCGGGGTCGGAGCCGGACGATACAGAGGGCGCGGGGATCACCCCCCGCGGTCTTCTATATGACGGCGTCATGCGGGCGATTCCCGACCGACACACTGCGTCCAGTGCACCACTGGCAACGGAACTGCTGACGATCCTCGCGGCCGCGGGCGGCGATGCGGTCGCCGGCATGGTCGTTGTGGACGGGCGCGGCGGCCGGCTGCGCGTTGCCTACGCCAATGACTCGTTCCGCGCCCAGACCGGCGCCGACGGCACGCAGATCGACGGCGTCGAGCTCGGCGACGCCGGTGCGCTCGGCCCCGCATTGCAGGAGCTGGTGACGAGCTGCGACGTCGACGCGCCGGTGCGCCGCCGCGTCGCCTACCGCCAGGCGGGGGCGCTGCTCGCCGTCGAGATCACCGCGACCCGGCACGTGTTCGCCGGCGACGGTCCGTGGCTGCTGCTGATCGTCCGCGAGACCGAGGAGGCGCCGAGCGAGCCGGACGGCAACGACGAACGCGTGTGGCTCGAGCGCGCGGCCATCGCCTCCGGCGCCGGCCACTGGCACTGGGATCTGGCCGCCGGCCGCGTCTGGTACGAGCAGCGCCTCAAGGAGCTGCTCGGCTACGGTCGCGACGACATCGACGACACCTTCGCGGCGCTGCAGGCGCTGATTCACGACGACGAGCGGCCGCTGCTGCTGCAGGCCCTGCGCCTGCACATCGAGCAGCGCGGCCCCTTCGACCTGAAGCTGCGCATCCGCCGGCGGGACGGCGAGTACCGCTGGTACCGCCTGTGTGGCGCGGCGACGCGTGATCCGTCGGGCCGGCCGGTCTACCTGTCGGGGCGGATCGAGGACATCACCGCCGACCGGCGCGCCATCGAGAGCGTGCGCCGCGCGGAGGAGTCGCTGCGCCGCACGCTGGACGGCCTGTCGTTCTCGGTCGGCGTGCTGAGCGCCAACGGCGAGCTGATCGAGATCAACCGCGCCTGGCGCGAGTTTGCCGGCGATCGCGCGCTGATCGGCCTGCGCTACGGCTTCGGCGAGAACTACGCGCGGCTGTGCCGCGAGGCCGTCGAGCGCTGCTCGGCCGGGCCGCTCGCGGCGGGCGGCGTCGAGGATGTCATCAGCGGGCGCAGCGCGGAGTTCGAGCTTGACTACCGGGTCAGCGCCGACGACGGCGAGCGGACGCTGCAGATGTCGGTGCGACCGATCGACGTCGACGGCCGCCGTGGCGCGATCGTCACGCACAAGGACATCACCGAGCTCGAGCGCGCGCACGGCGCCGCACGCGCCACCAAGGAGTTTTTCGAGCTGATTCTCGACTCCCTGCCGCTCAACATCGCCTACGTCAACCGGCGCCGCGAGTTCGTCTACGCCAATCGCGGCTATGAGGAATGGTTCCGGCTGCCGCTGGCGGCACTGCAGGGCCGCCGCCTCGAGGAGATGACGACGCCGGACAGCTACCGGCAGATGGCGCCGCGGATCGAGAGCGCGCTGTCCGGCAGCACCGTCGAGTACCTCGCGCGCAGTCGCCGCGGCGACGACGAGCACGACCTCGCGGTCACGTATCTGCCGCACCGCGTCAACGACGAGGTCGCCGGCTTCTTCGCCGTCGTGCAGGACGTCACGGTGGAGCGCCGGCTCGAGCAGGAGCTGCGCCACGCGCAGAAGCTCGAGGCGATCGGCCAGCTGACCGGCGGCATCGCCCACGACTTCAACAACCTGCTGTCGGTCGTGATCGGCAACCTGCAGCTGCTCGAGCGGCCGCTGAAGGCGGACGCCCGGCTCGGCGGCCACATCACCACGGCGCTGCGCGCCGCGCTGCGCGGCGCGGATCTGACGCGGCGCCTGCTCGCCTTCGCCCGGCAGCAGGTGCTCGAGCCGCGGGTCATGAACCCGGTCCGGCTCGTGTCCGGGACCGAGGACCTGATCCGCCGCACGCTCGGTCCGGCGATCGAAGTCGGCAGCACGCTGCTGGCGGAGACCTGGTCGATCTACGCCGATCCCGCGCAGCTCGAGTCGTCGGTGCTCAATCTCGCGATCAACGCGCGCGACGCGATGCCGGCCGGCGGTCGGCTGACGCTCGCGACGCGCAACCGTACCTTCGCCGAGGACGACCCGGACCGCCACCCGAAGCTGGCACCGGGCGACTATGTCGAGATCAGCGTGACCGACACCGGCGTCGGCATGGCTCCGGACGTGGCGAAGCGCGCCTTCGAGCCGTTCTACACGACCAAGGAGACCGGCAAGGGCACCGGCCTCGGGCTGTCGATGGTGTACGGCTTCGCGGAGCAGTCGGGCGGCGTCGCCATCATCGACAGCGCGCCGGGCCGCGGCACCACGGTGCGCGTCTTTTTCCCGCGCTCGCAGATGCCGGGCGCGATCGCCAGCGACGGCGACAGCGATGCCGGCGAGCTGCCGACCGGTGCCGAGACGGTACTCGTCGTCGACGACGACGCTGACGTGCGGGCGACCGCCGCGTCGGCCCTGCGCGTGCTCGGCTACCGGGTGCTCGAGGCCGGCAACGGCCATGCGGCGCTGACGACGCTGGCGCGCGAGCCGGACGTCGGCTTGCTGCTCGCCGATCTGATCCTGCCGGGCGGTATGGCCGGCGCGGAGCTCGCGGCACGCGCCCTCGGCGTGTGCCCCAACCTGAAGGTGCTGCACACGTCGGCCTTCTCGCAGCCCGGGCTGCGGGAATTGTCGGCGCCGGCGGGCACCGATCTTCTGCACAAACCGTATGCAATCGGAGAGCTGGCACGCCGGGTGCGCGCCGTGCTCGACAGGGAGAAGACGTATGGAGAGTAACGGCAACCGGCTGCTGGTCGTCGACGACCAGCCGGACATTCTGGACTTCGTCGGTCAGGTGGCCGAGTCCGTCGGCTACGAGGTTCGGCTCGCGAACGACGCGAAGCAGTTCCGCGACGCCGTCCGCTCGTTCAAGCCATCGCTGATGATCCTCGATCTGCAGATGCCGCAGACCGACGGCATCGAGCTGATCCGCGAGCTCGGCCTGGTCGGCACGCGCGCCACGATCCTGATCTCGAGCGGCATGGACCAGCGCGTGCTGCAGAGCGCCGAGCAGCTCGGGGTCGCCCACGGCCTGAACATGGCCGGCTTCCTGCAGAAGCCGATCATGCTCGCCGACCTCGAGGCGATCCTCGGCCAGCACCTGACGGCGCCGCGCATGCCGACGGAGGACGAACTGCGCCGTGCCATCGACCGCGCGCAGCTGCTGGTCCACTACCAGCCGAAATGCGCGCTGACCGACGGCCGCTGGGCGGTGGTCGGCGTCGAGGGCCTGATCCGCTGGGAGCACCCGGACCTCGGCCTCGTCTACCCGGACGCCTTCATTCCGCTCGCCGAGAAGACCGGCCTGATCGCAGCGCTGACCGACTTCGTGCTGCAGGAGGGCATCCGTCAGCTCGGCCTGTGGCGCGCCCAGGGCACGGAGCTCGACCTGTCTGTGAACCTCTCGCCGCAGCTGGTCCGCGAGCTCGACTTCCCGGACCGCCTGTCGGACATGATGCGCGGCCACGCGCTCGACAACTCGCGCCTGACGCTCGAGATCACCGAGACCGCGGCCCTGGAGGACCCGGCCCGAACCCGCGACATCCTGACCCGGCTGCGCGTCAAGAGCTTCGGCCTGTCGCTCGACGACTTCGGCACCGGCTTCTCGTCGCTGACGCAGCTGTACCGGATGCCGTTCAACGAGCTCAAGGTGGACAAGTCGCTCGGCATGGAGCTGCACCAGACCGGTGAGGCGCGCACGATCGTCCGCTCGCTGGTCGACCTCGCCCACAACCTCGGGCTGCGGGTCTGCACCGAGGGCGTGGAGACCGCTGCCGCGCTGCACTTTCTCGAGGTCGCGGGCTCCGACTACGTCCAGGGCTACTACCTCGGCCGGCCCGTCCCGGCCGCCGCGATCCCGCCGCTCGCCGCGCGCGCCCCGGTGCTGGCCGCCGTCGGCTGATCCCGGCGCTTAAACCTTTGCGGTCGCCGCTGCCTCCAATCCGGGTACGATCCGGACGGAGGCAGGCATGCAGGCGGCGGCGGTGGCGGTGGCCGAGTTCCCGGACCCCGGGGCCGTAGAGGCCCGCGAGGCTTTCGAGGACGCGCGCGCGGTCGAGGCCGCGGCGCGGGGCGACCGCCGTGCCTTCGAGCGGCTGTACCGCCGCCACGCCGGCCGGGTCCATGCGCTGTGCCTGCGACTCGCCGGCCACCGCGAGACCGCCGAGGACTGCGTCCAGGAGACCTTCGTCAGCGCCTGGCGGGCGCTGCCGACCTTCCAGGCGCGCAGCCGCTTCTCGACCTGGCTCCACCGGATCGCGGTCAATAGCGTGCTTTCCCGCCAGCGCGGCCTCGCCGCGCGGCTGGAGAGCACCACCGACGACGACGTCGAGGTCCTCGATCGCCGCGTGGTCGACGATGCGCCGCCCATCGACCTGGAGGCCGCGATCGGCGCGCTGCCGGCGGGGGCGCGGCACGTGCTCGTGCTGGTCGGCCTGTACGGCTTCAGCCACGAGGAGGCCGCCGCCGAACTCGGCATCGCCGTCGGCACCAGCAAGGCGCAACTGCACCGGGCGCGGCAACTGCTCGCCGCACGCCTCGGACTCGCTGCGGAGGGCATATGAACGAACACGAAAGCCGGGCACTGGGCCTGGACGAGCGGCTGGCCGCGCTGCCGCGCGAGCTGCCGCCGGCGCATGACCTGTGGCCGCGCATCGACGCGGCGATCGCGCCGGTCGCGCCGCGGCGCCAGCGCTGGCCGTACGCGCTAGCCGCCGGTGTCGCGCTCGCCGCGCTTGGCGCGCTGGTCGGCGGCCGCATGGCGCACGAGGCCGCGCCGCTCACCGCCAGCGGTCCGTCTGCCCAGCCTGGCGCGACGCTGGTCCCGGCGCGGCTCAAGGGCACCGAGGACGCCGAGTACCAGGCGACGCGGGCGGCGCTCGAGCAGACCTATCGCGAGCGGCTCGCGCTGCTCGCGCCCGATACGCGCCAGCGGATCGAGGAGGATCTGGCGCTGATCCGCAGCGCGCATGAGGATATCCAGCGCGCACTCGCCCGCGATCCGGGCAGCCGCGTCCTGCTCGAGCTGCTGCAGAGCACGACCGAGCAGGAGTTCAGCCTCTATTCCACCGTCGGCCGCAATACCGAGCCGCTCGCCCCGAGGACCACCATATGACGACCCCGATCCGTTCCATACGGCTGCCGGCCTGCGCAGCCGCGGCGCTCGCGACGCTGGTCTGGCCGGCCGGCCTGCTGGCCGCGACCAAGCCGGTCGACGAGCACCGCCCGGCCGAGGCCGCCGGCGAGGTCGAGATCCAGAACGTCGCCGGACGCGTCGACGTCGTCGGCTGGGACAAGCCCGAGGTGGCGGTCACCGGCCAGATCGGCTCCGGCGTCGAGCGCGTCGAGGTCACAAGCGCCGGCTCGCGTACCACCGTGCACGTCGTCGGGCATGAGTGGCACGGCCTGTCGCTCGGTCTGTCCGGTCCCGGGGCCGGCGAGGCCGATCTCGTCGTCCACGTCCCGGCGCGGAGCAGCGTGACGGCCGCAGTCGTCAGCGCCGACCTCAGCGTGACCGGCGTAGCGGGCGACCAGCGCGTGCACAGCGTCAGCGGCGACATCACCACGACCGCGCAGCACGAGGTGCACGTGCGTACCGTCAGCGGCGACGTCCGCGTGACGGCCGGTCCCGAGTCGCGGGTCATCGAGGTCGCAACCGTGAGCGGCGACCTGGCGGTCTCGGGCGGGGCGGGCGAGTTGTCGGTGGAGACGGTCAGCGGCGATGGCACGCTCGCACTCGGCATGCTGACCCGGGCGCACCTGAAGACGGTGTCCGGCGACATGTCCCTCAGCGCCGACCTCGCGGCCGACGGCCGGCTCGAGGCCGAGTCGATCAGCGGCGACTTCCGGGTCAGCTTCGCCGGCGCGATCCCGCCGGCGGTCTACGACATCGAGACGTTCAGCGGCGACGTCAGCACCTGCTTCGGCCGCAAGGCCGCCCACGAGGGCTTCGGCCCGGGCTCCCGGCTGAGCTTCCAGGAGGGAGCCGCCTCGGCCCGTGTCCGGATCGTCACCAAGAGCGGCGATGTGACGCTGTGCGGCAAAAAGTGAGGTGACGGCAGGCGGGCCGGCCGCCTCCCTGCCCGCGGTGGCTCAAGAGGAGCCGAATGCGGCCGACAGCAAGGGGGTGTACCGCCCGGACGCCAGGCGCCCTTGCCCGTGAACCCCGCTACGCCCGACCAGATGGTATCCGCGCCCCCGGCCACCCCGGACGGGCGGCGGGTGCTGCTGGCCGAGGACGATCCGGTCGCCCGCATGCTGACCGCGCGGCTGCTGAAGAAGGCCGGCTACGAGGTGGTCGCCGTCGCCGACGGCGGGGCGGCGCTCGAGGCGCTCCGGGGGAGCTTCTTCCCGGTCGTCCTGACCGACTGGGAGATGCCGGTGGTCGACGGGCTCGGCGTCGTCGCCGCCGTGCGCGGCGGCGACTGGCCGGGCTACATCTTCACGATCCTGCTCACCGGGCGCGACTCGCGCGAGTCGATTCTGGCCGGCCTCGAGGCCGGCGCCGACGACTACCTCGTCAAGCCGGTCGACGAGGCGGAGCTGCTCGCCCGGATGAAGACGGGCTGGCGCATCGCCGAGCTCGAGCTGCGGCTGCGCACGGCGCGCGAGGAGGCGGTCAAGCTGTCGCTGACCGATGCGCTCACCGGCGTCAACAACCGCCGCCACCTCACCGACAGCCTGCCAGGCGAGGTGACCCGGGCGCGGCGCTTCGGCCGGCCGCTGTCGGTCGTGATGTGCGACATCGACCATTTCAAGCGGGTCAACGACACCTACGGCCACGCGGCGGGGGATGCGGTACTGCGCGAGTTCGCGGCGCTGCTCGTACAGCAGCTGCGCGTCGACATCGACTGGGTGGCGCGCTTCGGGGGCGAGGAATTCGTGCTGGTGCTGCCGGAGACGGACCTTGCCGGCGCCGTGCTCGCGGCCGAGCGCCTGCGGGCCGCGGTCGCCGCGCTCGCGGTCGTCTTTGAAGGCCAGACCATTCGGGTGACATCGAGCTTCGGCGTGGCGAGCGTCGGCCTGGCCTGGCCGGAGGGCCCGGTCGCCGAGCAGCTGCTGACGCAGGCCGACCAGTGCCTGTACGTCAGCAAGAAGCTCGGCCGCGACCGCGTGACCGCCGAGTGCCTGCCGGCTCACGGCCTGCCGGCCGCACCGCCGCAGCAGGTCGCCTGACCGCGCCGGCTCAGACCGCGCGGGCGACGATGAACTGCGTCGTGCGCCGGTAGTCGCGCTCGAGCGCGTCGAAGGTCTCCCTGCAACGCGCGAGGTCGCCGGCCGTGGCCGCCGCCTCGAGCGCCTGGGCGCTCGCCGCGAGCGGCCGCGCCCGCAGGTTCGCGCTCGCACCCTTGAGCGCGTGCGCGTGGCGCTGCACGGCCTGCAGGTCCGCCGCGCCGAGCGCCTCGATCAGCGCGGCGAGCGCCGTGTCGCCGCTGGCGATGAACACCGTCATGAGTTCCCGCTCGAAGTCCGCATCGCCGTCGGTTACGTCGCGCAGCGCGCCGAGATCGATCGTCGGCTCGCCGGCCGGCGCGCCGCCGGCAGCCGGCGGCGGGGGCGGCGGCGCGGCCGCCGCTGCTGCGGGCCGCTCGGTCCGCGGCGCCCAGCGTTCGATGCAGGCGGCGAGCGCGGCCGGGTCGAGCGGCTTGGACAGGTAGTCGTCCATGCCGGCCGCGAGGCAGGCCTCGCGGTCGCCGGACAGCGCGTGGGCGGTGAGCGCGATGATCGGCAGGCGCGGCGCGCCGGCGGTCGCGCGCTGGCGGATCTGGCGCGTCGCATCGAAGCCATCGAGCAGCGGCATCTGGCAGTCCATCAGCACAACGTCTATGCCGCCGCCGGCCGCCGCCGCGACCGCCTCGACACCATTGCAGGCGATCGCCACCTCGCAGCCGAGCTTGCGGAGCTGGTGCTCGGCGACGCGGCGGTTGACGGCATTGTCCTCGACGAGCAGCACGCGGCAACCGGCGGGGCCCGCGGGTGCTGCGGACGGCGCGGGCGCCGGCGCGTGCTGTGCGTCGATGAGGCTGCTGACGCAGCCCAGCAGCTGCTGGCGGCGGACCGGTTTGGACAGGATCGCGTCGAAGCCGGCCGGCGGCGCGACCGCGAGGCCGAGCGGCGCGAGCAGCACGAGCCGTGGCGCCGCAGGGCGGGCACGGATCCGGGCGAGCGCCTCGGTCAGCGGGCCGGTCAGCAGCCGCACATCGACCATCGCGATCCCGGCCGGCGGCGTCGCCTCGAGCGCCGCGATGAACGCCGCCTCGTCGGTGAAGGCCTGTGGCTCGCAACCGAGCGCCAGCAGCTGCCGGCCGAGATAGCGGGCAGCGACCGGGTGCCCGTCGAGCAGCAGGACGCGGCCGGCGAACGTTGCCGCATCGCCACCCGCGGCCGCCGCCGCTGCGCCGAAGTCCGCCGTGAACCAGAAGCGCGAGCCGACCTCGGCCTCGCTCGCGACGCCGACCGCGCCACCCATGAGGCTGGCGAGGCGCTTGACGATCGACAGCCCGAGCCCGGAACCGCCGTAATGGCGCGTGGTCGACGAGTCGACCTGGCTGAACTCGCGAAACAGCCGGTCGAGGCGATCGGCGGGGATGCCGATGCCGGTGTCGGTGACCGTGAAGCGCAGCTGCACGCTGGTGGCGCTCGCGGCGGCGCACTCGACCTCGACGGCGACGTGGCCGGTGGCGGTGAACTTGACCGCGTTCGACAGCAGGTTGATCACGCACTGACGCAGCCGGCCGGGGTCGCCGCGCACCAGCATCGGCACGTCGGCGGCGACGTCGGCGGCGAGCTCGAGGTCCTTGCCGAGCGCGGCCAGCGCGACCGAGCCGAGCGCGTCGTCGATGACGGCGCGTACGTCGAAGTCGATGCGCTCCAGCTCCATCTTGCCGGCCTCGATCTTCGAGAAGTCGAGGATGTCGTTGACCAGCGCGAGCAGCGCCTCGCCGCTCGAGCGGACGATGTCGACGCACTCGCGCTGCGAATCCGACAGCGGTGTGTCGAGCAGCACGTGCGTCATGCCGATGACGCCGTTGATCGGCGTGCGGATCTCGTGGCTCATGTTGGCCAGGAACTCACTCTTCGAGCGGTTGGCCTGCTCGGCGGCGGCGCGCGCCCGCTCGAGCTCGGCGGCCTGCAGCCGCCGGTCGGTGACCAGCTGCAGCGAGCCCGACAGGATCGTCGCGCCGGTGCTGGCATCGCGATTCGCCTGCGCCCGCGACCGCAGCCACTGCCAGCCGCCGTGGGCGTCACGGATCTGGAACTCGACGTCGTGCGGCGTGCCGTGCCGCAGGTGCTCGCGGGTCGCGTCGATCAGCCGCGTCAGGTGGCCGGGGTGGAGCAGCCTGCCGAAGCGGCGCACCGTGGTCGGGAACTCCGCCGGCCGGTAGCCCAGCAGGTCGGCGACCCGCGGCGCGAACCACAGCTGGCCGGTGGTGAGATTGAGCTCGGCGAGGCCATCGCTCGTGCCACGCACCGCGCGCTCGAGCCGCGCCTCGGTCTCCTGCAGCGCGAGCTCGGCCTGCTTGCGCTCGGTGATGTCCATCATCGAGCCGACGATGCGGCGTGCGCCGCCCGGGTCGGAGATGACGCGCCCGGCGCTGCTGACCCAGCGTACGGACCGGTCGAGCCGCTTGATCCGGTACTCGGTGCGGTACGCACCGCCGGTCTCGACGGCGTGAGTGAAGGCGCTGATCAGCAACTCGAGGTCGTCGGGGTGCACGAAGGCCAGCCACTGGTCCTGCGTGATGGCACCGATCCGCGGGTCGATGCCCTGCAGGGTGAAGAACGACCCGGAGCCGAGCATCTGGCGCGACTCGAGGTCGAGGTCGAAGACGCCGATGCCACCCGCCGCCTGCGCCACCTCGAGGAATTCGCGCGAGTGCAGCAGCTCGGTCTCGGCCGCGCGCCGCTCGCGGACCTCGTTCTGCAACGCGACGTTGCCTTCCCGCAGCTGGCGGCTGGATTCCTCGAGCGCGGTCTCGCGCTCGCGGATCGAGGCGACCAGATCGTTGAAGCCGGCGACGATCTCGCCGACCTCGTCGGCCGCCTTCGCCACGACCGGCTGCGACGCCGACGGATCGTCATGGAAGCGGCGCATCGCCGCCGCGACGGCGTCGAGCGGTCGCGCGACGGCGCGCCGTGCCCACAGCGTCATGCCGAGCGCGAGCGCGCTGGCCACCACCATCAGCGTCGCGAGAATCGCGAACGCCTGGTTGACGTAGCCCTCCAGCTGCGAGAACGACTCGTCGCCGCGCGTCTCGGCGCTGGCGATCATCGCCGTCAGCGCGGCCGTCAGGTGCTGGAACTCCTCGTTGGAGGCGACCACGTCGGCCCGGACTTGCTCCGGCGGGCCGCCGCCATTGAGGTGGGTCAGGGCCTCCTGGAAATCCGTGAGCGCCTGGGAGGCGGCCCGGATCTGCGGGGCGATCGGTCCGGGCCCGGCGCCGTCGCGTGCGAGGTCGTCGACCTCGGCATTGAGGTCCATGGTCGCGCCGAGCAGGGCGTGCAGGCCGCGCTGTTCCTTGGGCCCGATGGTGTGGGCGAGGCGGGCGGTGGCGAGGTCGAGGTACTGGGAATGGAGCTTGTGCGCGGCGTTGAGGATCGCGGAATAGCGGCGGGCCTCCTCGACGCGGCGCGAGACGCCCTGGCGCGCGACCGAGCCATAGCGGGCCTGCGTATAGGCGGTGAACGCGAGCGCCCCGGCGAGGAGGGTGACGCTAATGGCCGGGATGAGCAGCAGCTTGGCGGTGATGCCCCATTTCTTCATACGGACGAAACGCGCCCCCGGGCCGGGGCCTGGCCGGATTCGTCTGGAGCCCCGTGTTTTGTGTCGGCCGCGGCGGCGCCGACTTGAGGCCCGGCGGGGATCGGCCGGGGCCTGATGAGGGCCTAAAATGGGGGCTGCCTTCCGGGGAATTATGTCCACACCTCCCGCGACCGCTGCCGCCACCCCTGTCGCCCGTCAGGCGTGGTCACCCGCCGGTGGCTAGCAGCCCGGGTCCGCGCCGCCCGGCCGCGCCCCGGGCGCGTGTGAAGCGCGGCGCCGAGCGGCCGCCGGCGCCCGACCCGACGATGTTCGCGCCGCGGCTGCTCGACTGGTTCGGTCGCCACGGCCGCCACGACCTGCCGTGGCAGCGCGACCGCAGCCTGTACCGCGTCTGGGTATCGGAGATCATGCTGCAGCAGACTCAGGTCGCGACCGTGATCCCGTACTACGAGCGGTTCCTCGCGCGCTTTCCCGACGTCGCGGCGCTCGCCGCGGCGCCGCTCGATGAGGTGCTGCACCACTGGTCGGGGCTCGGCTACTACGCCCGGGCGCGCAATCTGCACCGTGCGGCGCGGCTGATTCGTGACGTGCACGGCGGCGCGCTGCCGAGCGATCCGGCGGCGCTGGTCGCACTGCCGGGTATCGGGCGCTCGACAGCCGGCGCCGTCGTCGCCCTCGCGCTCGATGCGCGCCAGCCGATTCTCGATGGCAACGTCAAGCGCGTGCTCGCGCGTTGGTTCGGCGTCGAAGGCTTCCCCGGTGCGCCGCGCGTCGCCGCGCAGCTCTGGGCGCTCAGCGACGCCATCACGCCCGCAAGCCGCGCGGCGGACTTCACGCAGGCTGTCATGGATTTGGGCGCGACCCTTTGCGCGCTGAAAAACCCGCGCTGCACCGATTGCCCGGTGTCCGTTGACTGCGTCGCGCGGTCGAGCGGCCGCACCACCGACCTGCCGTCGCGACGGCCGGCGCGGGTGCGCCCGCGTCGCCGCGTCGTCTGGCTGGTCTTGCGCCGCGGCGGCGCGGTGCTGCTCGAGCGACGGCCGCCGAGCGGCGTCTGGGGCGGGCTGTGGGGTTTCCCCGAGTTTGCGACGCGTGCCGCGGCCGAAGCCGCCGCCGCCGTGCGCAGCGGCCGCCCCAAGGTACGCGCCGCGAGGCTCGAACCGATCCGCCACGCGTTCACGCATTTCGAACTCGAGATCGAGCCGCTGCTGATCGAACTCGACCACCGGTCGCGCCTCGTGGAGGGTGCGGCCGAGACGTGGTACAAATCGCGCGCCCCGTCGAAGCTCGGCCTCGCGGCACCGGTCGCAGCCCTGCTCGCCGGGCTCAGCGCGGCCGTTGCCGCGGGCCGCGGGTAGACCGTTCTCTGGAGCTCCTATGCCTCGTACCGTGCACTGCGTCGTCCTCGGCCGCCCCGCCGAGGGCCTCGACTACGCGCCCTATCCGGGCGAGCTCGGCAAGCGCGTCTATCAGCAGGTCTCGAAGGAGGCCTGGCAGCGCTGGCTCGCGCACCAGACCATGCTGATCAACGAGTATCGGCTGACGCCGATCGAACCGAAGGCGCGCCAGTTCCTGGCGGCGGAGATGGAGAAGTTCCTGTTCGGCGCCGGCGCGCCGGTGCCACAGGGCTACGTCGACCCCAAGGCCACCACCCCCGATCCTTGACGCGTCCGGCCCGCGCCCGGTCTAATACGCGCCCGCTGCGGGGGCCAGTCAAGTGCTCCTTTCAGCCGATTCAAAGACTTACGACGGCCAGGTAGCTCAGTTGGTAGAGCAGCGGACTGAAAATCCGCGTGTCGGCGGTTCAATTCCGCCCCTGGCCACCATTCAATCAGACTGTCAGATCAACGAGTTGCGTCGAGCCGCATTGACTCTCGGTCCAATGCTCACGCTGGCGTCCAATATTTCGGTCCGTTGTTCACTTGACCAATACGAACTGCAAGTCACGGCCCGGATCGCCGTGTTGCGGCCCAGTTGCCGCCATCCGTGTGTTCAGGGTAGTCGGTTCAGAGTGGACGTCAAAACCGGCCGTTCGCCAGCGTCGTGGGCGATGCCCTACGGGCAAGGTGCTCAGAATGAATTCTTCGGCTCCTTCAGAAACGCAACCTCGTCCGCGGTCGAAAGCCGGTTCAGCACCGCGTTACGATGCGGAAAACGGCCAAATCGATCGATGATCTCCTTGTGCGCGATCGCAGATCGGGTCCACTCGGCATTGCTGACACTTGCGATCAGCTGGACCGCAAGCATCTGATCTGCGCGCTCCTCGCTGTGCTCGAAGGGAAGGTAAAGAAACAATCGCTCCTGTGCTGTCATGGCGATGTCGAAGCCCTGTTCTATGGCAACTCTGGCGAGTCGACGTGCGATGGAATCGGCTGAATAGGCATGCGGGCTATCCCGGAATAGGTTGCGCGAAAACTGATCCAGAACTACCACGCCGGCGAGGATCGGGCGGGGTTCGGTCACACCGCAGCCATCATGCGTCACGAGCCGTTCGTGTAGCGTGAGAAACCGCTCCCGGATGCGCCTATCAATGGCGTCATTTCTTGCGAACCAATCAGCTTCCGTCAGCTCCTCGAACCAGAAGCGAATTACTTGGCCGACCCAAAGCGGTTCGACGCCATCATTCCTTGCATCGATGTCGGACGTCATTGTCGCGTGCAGAACGGACTAAGAACCGAGGGCCTCGGTCATCATTCCGGCAGGCCGGCCATACGCAAGGCTTCGATCAGCTTCGCTGCATCGGCCGGGTTCTTGAAGGGTTGTTTCGCCATGAACTGTCCCGTCGAGAAGCCTGGATGCATTTCTAGACACTCAGCCGCGCGGGCACTGGCGTGCTCCATGTCGGCCAGCCGCGCATGGCAACCGGCCATTAATGCGGCGACGCGGTATGAGCGGCTGGGCAAATAGTCGAAGACTGCCAAGGCCTCCTGATGCCGCTCCAGGACCATGTAAGCCTCACCAACAGTGCGCCAGTACCAAGCCTGATCAAAGTATGGATCGATCTCCTTGGCGCGCGTGAACCAAGCTAACGCCTCTTCGGCCTGGCCCGCATAAAGCAGAATGCCTCCCATGTCGGCTGCATTCCACTGATTGTTAGGATTCATCTCGACCGCTCGTCGAACGTGTTGCAACGCCA
This sequence comes from uncultured Pseudomonadota bacterium, assembly GCA_963727685.1. Classification (GTDB taxonomy): domain Bacteria; phylum Pseudomonadota; class Gammaproteobacteria; order Steroidobacterales; family Steroidobacteraceae; genus CAIKZZ01. The sequence goes on along the minus strand of CAVSGY010000006.1, from coordinate 626,019 downwards.
GATCGTAGGACCGCAGCATCAATTCGACCCAACCCAACAGAGCAAAGCAGGTGCTCTCGTTTTGATCCAATTCGATTGCCCGCTTTGCCAGGGCAAATGCCTTCCGCAGCTTAGCATCCGAGCTGCTCGCGTCGTCCTGCCATTTCCCTTGCCATATCGAAGCGAGCAAGGCATGGGGAAGACCATAGCCCGGGTCGATTTCAATGGCCCTCTCAAATAATCGCTCGGCCGCCGCTGCGCCATCTGGATCGTCCCAGGGCAATGCATTGCCCTTCAGAACACACTCATAGGCGGCGAGACTCGCCGGCGGCTTGCGTCGTACTCGTTCAAAATCGGACGCCTGGACACGCCCCACGAGCGTGCTGACGATCGTCTGCACAACTTGGTCTTGGACCGTAAAAAGTTCCGCCAAATCCCGATCAAATTTCTCGGCCCAGATATGGCTGCCACTGTCGCTATCGATCAACTGCGCATTGATACGGATGCGCGCGCCCATCCGTCGGACGCTGCCTTCGACGATGAAGCGAACGTTCAATTCACGCGCTACTTGCTTCATGTCGACTGCAACACCACGGTACCGGAAAGAGGCCGACCGAGACCGCACCGCAAGGAGGCGCCAACGCGAGAGCTCGGTAATGATGTCCTCGGTGATTCCGTCGCTGAAGTAGTCCTGTTGCGCATCACCGCTCATGTTGGCGAAGGGGAGCACGCAGATCGCGATGCGAGCCGGCTCGGGTGCACTAGCGGACGGGACCGGGTCGAAACTGGCGCCTGCAGATTTGGGCGCGCGGTCGCGCTTGATAATTGCGCCGACCGCGCGCAGCACTTCCTGCATTTGCGGGCTGCGGGGATCCTCCCCCCAATCATCGAGGTCGGTGGTATGAAGTGCGCGCACATCGAACGGCAGGCTGGCGCCTTCAAAGCGCACGGGGACAAGGATGCCGCGATCCGCCCCGTCTCGCGCCTCGCCGCGCACCCAGCGTGACGTCACCGAAGCCGGCGTCCAGACCACCAGGACGGCGGCGGCGGCGTTGAGTTCCGCCGCGATGAGGCGGTCAAACTCCTGGCCGGGGTCGATGCGCGGGTCCCACCATACGGACCAACCCTGCGCCTCGATCGCCGCCACCAGCGGCGCAACGCGCGCCTTGTCGCTGCGAGCGTAGGAGACGAAGACGTCGGCCATGCTTGCCTGACCCAGAGGCGGAGTGGACGCCGCAATCGTGCTGTCGTGGGGTAGCTTAACCCGGTTGGTGGGGGCGTGGCAGGATCAGCGCCATCGGCGACTTGCGCGCCATTTCCGGTTGCTTGGTGGGTCGGGCTAATGCGGCACTCTGACACCGCACTAGAAGCCGAACCGCCCGATCGTCGTCCCGCTGCACCGCCGCACCGCGCGAGCGGTGTAGGAAGCCAGACGGCGTGTATACGCTCTACTACAGCCCTGAGAGCGCCAGCATCTGCGTGCCCTAGGCGTTGATCGAGGCAAACGCGCAGTACCGCTCGGCGCTGGTGGATTGGCAGGCTGGCCAGCAGCGCGACCCGGCTTATCTGCGGCTCGAACCCGGCGGAGTCGTGCCCACGTTGCTGAGCCGTTCGCCGCGGTGCCGAGCGAGCAAATCGACTAGTGGATTGCCTCGCGAACGCGTGGCTCGCGGCGGAAAACAGTGTCCAATATTAGGTGGCGCTATCTAGGCGGATCAGGGCCTTAAGTGCCCGTCTCTCGCAGAAGTATTGGACACCGACACGCGCGTTTCTCGTTAGCGCTGAACGACTTAGCGGGTCTTGGAACGAGGACTGAAAATCCGCGTGTCGGCGGTTCAATTCCGCCCCTGGCCACCATTCCAATCAAAGAGTTAGTCAGGAATGAAATGGACGTCAAATTTCTAATACTGTCTAAAGAGTTGTCGAATTCGCTGACCGCATGGACCTTACGCACCAATTGAATCGGGGACTTAGCGAAGAACGGCATGACGCACCGTGGGGTGCATGCCGCAAACTGTCGCTACCACCTTGGTGTGGTGCGGCGATTCATAACCCGGGCGGGCTGTAACAAAGGATCAGCCGAAGCTGCTGCGTATGCAGCTCATCCGGGCCGGCCTGTGAAACATGTCCGTACCGCGCCCGCAAGCTCAATCCTTGCAATCGGCCGCTCGTCGCCTGCCATTGCAGGTTGAGGTCATACTCGTCCTGCGCGTACTGTTGAGGCGCTTCAGGGCGGGAGCCGTGCACATACAGCCCGTAGGCGCTCAAGTTTCTTACCCACTGAAAGTTATAGGCTGCGCGAAGCATCCAGGCATTCTCGCCGGCACGGTCGAAGTATCTGATCTGCACGCCTGTATAGCCAGGGTAGCCCCCCCAAGGGCTCTGCATGGCTGCGCCATTGCCGGTGCTCGTATAGGCGGCCGTCAGCAGCGCGCCGGTGAACGCCAACTCGGCCTTGAGGCCGAACTGGCGGCCAGAGAACTCATGCCCAAACAGCAGGCCTTCCTTGCCGCCGCGCTGCTCCGAGTGCTGCACGGCGAGTTGCAGGCGCAGGCGATCGGTGAGTGCGAATGCGTCCTTGGCCTCCATGTATGCAATGTTGATGATCCCGCCGCTGTTGTAGTCAATCCCACCGAGCGACAGGTCACCGAGCGTGTAGTACCCGCCCGCCAATGATGTGCCGCGTGAGGTACCGGCGGCTGCACCCGCGGCCGCGGCCATCGATACGAAATCTCCAGAATCGCGTTCTTTGATCCTGTCAACGTAACCTCCGCCGATGTGCCAGCCTGGCGCACCGTCAATACCGCCGAACGATCCCTGCATGACAGCCGCTTCAAATGTGTTCGGCGTCATACGTGTGTCGTCGCGGTTGATATAGGGGGTGTCAAACCCCCTCAGACCGATGCTCGCCTTGATGCTCTCGGTGAGCAAAACCTCGCTGTAGGCCTCGCCCAGTGCGGAGTATCCATGCTGCCCGGGCGCCAGCAGCTTCGTGCCGCCCTTGTCTTCGGGACCGTACAGGCGCTGCGAGGTATAGGCCGTCGCGCCGAACGCGACGCTTTCGCGGAAGTACCCGGTCTTGAATCCCGCCGAGCCGCCGAGCCGCCGAGCGCCCCGGCCGCGCTTTGGCTGCCGTCTAAATTGTCGCTATCGAGTTAGAAGGAGCGGAGCTCGGCATAGAACTTTGTATCGCGGAGGGCCTCGCGCCGCGTGCTGCGCACCCACTCCGCATGGGTGATGGGCTCGAAGCTCTCATCCAGAGATGTCCGGCCCTGCTCGGTGGAGGAAGGCGTCGCGACGGCCTCGCCGCTTAGGTCGGCCGGGGCATTTTGCGTGGTCGGGGTCGCAGTTGTGGTATCCCGAGCGCCGGACACATCCTCGCTCGGCATCGGCGCCTCCTGCGCGCGCACTGCCGTGGCAACGGACATCAGCACCAGGGCAGCCAACACGGGACCAATCAACTGTCCGGCCTCCGGCACCCTTGCGCACGCAACGGGTCGCTAGATTCTGCGTTCATGCATGGTAGCTTTCCCTCGATCCGCGTCCACGGCCTAGACCGGTCGTGAACAATCGCGCCCACGCGACCCGGCGCAGCACTACCGCTTCAGCCTCTTTCGCTCAACGCATGAGCTTGCTCGCCTCGCCAGCCTGACGGGTGACCGGATTGAGACAATCGATTTGCTCGGCTGCCGGCACGTGGGCATTGTCAAGGCGGCAGCGAGAGCCCCGCGTCCGATTTCTTCGCCCCTGTGTCACCAGCGGATGCCGAATCCCGCGCACGGCCCGGAGTTCGCCACGTTCCAATAGAAGTTGCGATCCTGGTAGTCGAAAGAAAGATAGCGGTAGCCGAGCTTTCCGACGAAGCGCTCATTGAACTTGTAATTCGCGCCGACAACTACCTGCCACGACAGTCTCGATCCGACGTCAAAACCGCCAACATCCGCGTAGCCGGCCAACGACCAGCGCTGGGTCAGCGCGTGTTGGATCCGAATGCCGATCACGGGATCCACCCAATCCTTGGTGTTGACGAAGCGCTGGTTTGGCGCCGGCACCGGTGGCGAGGAAATGTTGATACTGACATCTCCCTTGACCGCCCCGTAGCGAAGACCAACGATCAGGTCGATCGGATCGACCGTGCCTTCGAGGCGGTAGGCGCCCGCGAGGCTGTATACCTCTTGCGTGACCTGAGCTTTGGCCGTGAGGGAAAGAAAACCGAGCGCACCAGTCACTCCACCCGTTTCGCCAACTTTCACGTAGAGGGCATCGGCCAGCAGCGCCCACTGACCCTGGCGCGCCTCAATGAGACCCATCGCTGCAAGATTTAGGTGCGACAGAATGTCCGAGAAACTCTGATCGACGCCGAGCCCCGCCTCTGGGCGGCCATAGATGCGAGTAGTGCCGCTCAAGCCTGCCGCCCAGAGGTAAGGCGTGAGCTCGAACTGCCAGCTTGGTTCGCTGCTCTGACCGACAGCTCGATCGTCTGCCTGCGCCAGAGCCGGCAAGATCGAGAACGCCAGCAATGCGATGAACGGGTGACGCACTTTATGTATCTCGACACATATGCGCTTCCGCTTGTTCAACAATGACACGCCATCTGCGCACCGGTACCAATAAAGCCGCCATGCCGCGGCTAGCGGCAACACCGTTACCTTCTAGCATTTGGCTCTATTGTCGCGACATTCGGGAAAGTGCCTAGCGCGGCCGGCGCGCGACGACGCTGAGACGAGGAATTTGGATTCGCCTTGATCCCTGTGTTCGTCGGCCGAGCTTGAGAGCAATCGCGCTCAGGGCGGCCCGCGAGCTCAGCACCTCGCCGAGCAGGCGACAGAAGAGTGGGTGCGCAGCATGAGGAATTGGACGCCACTGACCGCGCCATCTGCTAGGTACATCTTCGGATCGCGCAACTTCGTTATGCGCTCGATCATGCTGACAGCTTGTTATCAAATTGGCGCAAGACAGCTCGGGCTGAGAGCGTCAGAGCGACATTCCAACAGAAACGAAGGCATGGACTCGTAAACCGACGCTCAGCACTGTCGACGAGCGGAACCTTCGGCAGATGAATCGAACGCTGATCTCGCAGCCGAATGAGGGAATCATGGTTAGCGTGAGAACATCGGCGATCGCCGCTCTCCTGGCGACCGTGAGCATGGTAGTGACGGTGCGCGCCCAAACCGTCGAGACCCGCATCGGCAGGCTTCAGTTTGAACACGGCGTACCAACCAAGCAAACTGTCGCCGAGCTCTATGACACGCTGGACTTCCAGCGCGCATGCCAGGCCTATCTCTGGGCACTGCCGGCTGTCAGCTTCGCCCAATCACTGGCGAACGCGGAGTTCGTAAGTGGCGCGCATGAGGGCGATATCATCCTCTCGGAGGGTTACCGCGCCGTCAGCGCCATGCTTACGGCCAACGTCACCACACCTTACGTATCGGGGATTCTGGACCTCGCCAAGACTGGCCCAATGGTGGTAGACGTGCCCGCCGGTCTGATTGCCGGGTCAGCCATGGATTTTTGGCAGCGCCCCCTCGCCGACTTTGGCGTGACCGGGCCCGACAAGGGGCGGGGAGGGAAATATTTGTTCGTTGGGCCGGGACAGGAAGCGCCCGCGACCAATGACGCTACGGTACTGCGCTCGCCGACGTTTTGGGTCATGTTCTTCTACCGGTCTCTCGATCCCGATCCGGTGAAGGCTGCGGCGCTCAATAAGGGTGTGCGCGTCTATGCGTGGCATCAACGCGATAATCCGCCGGCGATGCGGTATCTCACGCCGGACCCGGACAAGGTCGCGCAGGTCACACCGATGCCGCGCGGCATGGAATATTGGGAACGCCTGGCGACGGTCATCGGGCACGAGCCGGTCGAGGACCGCGACCGCTTCTTCATGGCGATGCTGAGGCCGCTGGGCATCACGAAGGGCAAACCGTTCCGACCCGACGAACGCCAGAAAAGGATCCTCACCGACGCGGCATTTGTGGGCGAGGCGATGGCCAAGGCGAACTCGTTCGACAAGCGCTTCGTCGGAGTGCGCTACCGGCCGGACGCACACTGGGATTACCTGATCATGGCCGACCCAGCGCAGGATCTGCCCGACTACAGCCAGCTCGACGAGCGCGCGGCCTATACCTACGAAGCCATCGCCTTGTCCAAAGCCATGGTCAGCCAGACGCCAGGGGTCGGGCAAGCGTATATCGGCAGCTACCGAGATAGGATGGGTCACGCCTTCGACGGGGCCAAGGGGTACCGGCTACATGTGCCACCGAATCCGCCGGCGAAACAGTTTTGGTCGGTCACGCTTTATGACGTGGACACGCGGGCCATCATTCAGAACCGTGAGCAGATCGCCGATCGCAGCTCGCGCCAGCCCGACCTCATCAAGAACGCCGACGGCTCCGTGGATCTCTACTTCGCTCCCCAGGCGCCGAAAGGCGCGGAACAGAACTGGATCCCGACAGTGCCGGGCAAAGCGTGGTTCGCGTACTTTCGCCTCTATGCGCCGCTGGAGGCCTACTTCGATAGGAGCTGGGCGCTGCCGGACATTGAGCAGGTGAAATGAACAGGACGGGAGGGCAGGACGCCGGTGATCGGGCGGATCGGGGTGTTTCGCCGTGCAATCGCGCCCGCCGCTGCGTCGCTTACGGCCAGTGCGGATGCGAAAACCCGAAAATCAAAGCCGCTGGATTTCTGGCGTGGGCCATACTTTGCTCCGCCCTTGCGACGCCAATTTCGGGCTGCGGCAGCAAACATGACGCGGTCAATCCGGTCGAGACGCGAAGAGACGCGAAGGGCGGTGCCGCGCCGAGAATCGCAGAGACTAAGGCGATCGCGGAGGAAGGGTTCATCTACGGCCTGCCGCTTGTGATGAACTATGCGGTGATGTATCAGTTCGCCGTGGATACGAAGTCGAGCCAGTTCAAAGCGCCCTTTAATGAGATCGCTAACGCCCACCGCCTCGCTACCTACGAGGACACGGCGGTCGTCACGCCGAACAGCGATACACCGTATTCGTGGATCTGGTTGGATCTGCGCGCGGAGCCGATGGTGATCTCGGTACCGGCAGTGGCAAAGGAGCGTTACTACTCGGTGCAGTTGATCGACGGTAATACCTACAACTTTGGGTACATCGGCAGCCGCGCCACGGGGAGCGAGCCTGGCGACTACCTCGTGGTCGGCCCCGACTGGAAAGGCAGCCCCCCTGCAGGGATCAAGAAGGTGTTTTCATCGATGACACCTTTTGTGCTCGGCATTTTTCGAACGCAGATCTTCGGCACCGATGACATGCCGAATGTGAAGAAGGTGCAGGCCGGATACAAGGCGCAGCCGCTGTCCGCATATCTCAAGCAACCGGCGCCGCCGCCGGCGCCGAAGATCGATTTCCTTCCGGCCACAACCGATGGGATCAAGGCGCACTTCTACGAGTATCTCGCCTTCGCCCTCCAGTTCGTGCCGCCGTCCCCGGAGGACAAGGACATTCGGGCGAAACTCGCCAGAATCGGCGTCGGCCCTGGCAAGACACCTGGGTTCAAGGAGCTGTCGCCGGCACATAAGACCGCGATCATGCTGGGCATGGACGAGGCCGCCGACAAAGTGGACAAATATATTGCCGCCGCGGTGAAAAATATCAACGGCTGGTACGTCGGGTCGCCTTTCGGAGACCGCGCTTTTTACAAGGGCGATTGGTTAATGCGTGCCGGCGCTGCCAAGCACGGCATCTAAGGGAACGATGCCGTGGAAGCAGTGTATCCCAATGGCCGCATGGACCAGAACGGCGAACCGCTCGACGGTCGCAAGCACAACTATACGATCACCTTTCCGGCTGGGCGGCTGCCGCCGGTGAACGCCTTCTGGTCGGTGACGATGTATGACGGCACGACGCAACTCCTGATCAAGAACCCGATCAATCGCTACTTGATCAACTCGCCGATGCTACCCGCCATGAACAAGAATGCGGACGGATCGCTCACCCTCTACATCCAGACAAACTCTCCAGGCAAGGCGAAGGAAGCCAACTGGCTGCCCGCGCCCAATGACACCTTCTACTTGGTGATGCGCCTGTACTGGCCCAAGGTCACATCGCCGTCGATCTTGCCGCCAGGCCAGGGAACTTGGAAGCCCCCGGGCATCGTGGCGTCCAAAATGGTGGTGTACGCGGTCCAATGATCGCGAGTAATCAGCCGTCAGTGGCGTGCCCGCTCACTGGTGTGATTGGAGTAACAGGGATACTGCGTCGCCCCAGCGCAGGGGAGTCAAAGCGCGCACTTGCGGCGCTACAGCACCATGTGGCCCGCCAGCGATTCTCGCGACGGGAGCCTATCTCGTATCCAACGGCGGCTCTCGGGACCGCTATCAGACCGCTCGGGGTCAAACGTGGTCACTGAGCGGGGGTCGATCCGGCATTCGACAACGTCAATTTCCAGGTGGAGTCGCGTCCAAAATCACCCATACCTGACTCGGCCAAGCAGCGGCTTAGTGAGGACAACTACGAAATTTATTGGACAGCCGCCGTCGAAAGTAGTCTTCAGACATTTCCGTTGCAGCGGGGCCAGTTCGAGGAGGGCATCAGGCTAATTTGAATAACGATGTTTTGGCTTTTGTTCCTGCTGGGAGCAGCCTGGGCGTACCAATACCCACCGCGAAAGCAGCCCCTGCGTATCTAACCAATGCACGCTGACTGGCTACGACGTCCCTAGTCCAGGCCCATTACTACCACCAGTGACTGGTGGTGGTTGAGGGAGGTAGCAGATGGGTGGGAGGCGCCTTCGCGCGCTTCCCCACCTTTACGGACGCCCAAATTCTAAATCCCCAAATGCATGGAAGCGTCAAGGACTTCCCGTCGATCCAGTAACCTCGGGCGCTTCGCGCCATATCACTGAGCCCTTCGATGTCTGCCGTCCATACCAAGCGCGTTCACGGCGTTTGAGCATATTTGACGTCCGGTTAGGAGCAGCCTAATCGGTCGTTGCGCAGCCTTCCCCGTCGGACGGAAAGCGAAAGGCGGAAATCGGCTGCCATCTTCGGTCATTCGCGTTGCCAGTTTGCCTTTGCCAAAGCCGCCGTTTCGCGTCCGGCGAAGGCTGACGGATTTTGTCGGCCAGCTGCGCGCTTCAGTCGCCCGCTGCTAGCGCCGGCGCGCAGGCGGAGGAATACGATGGCATCACGCCCGATCGAGGCTCGCTCGTGATCGATTCGCGGTCATAGTCGCTGATGTGTCATTCCTGTGCATTCCACGACTCGGTGGTCGCCGGAGCCGAAGCCGGTGCAACCGCGCTCTGATTCCACAGGTAACCGTTATTCCAGAGATACCCATTGTTCCAGAGATAGCCGTTGTTCCACAGGTAGCCGCTGTTCCAGAGATAGCCATTGTTCCAGAGATAGCCGTTGTTCCATAGGTATCCCTGGTTCTTCACGTACTGCTGATTCCAAAGGTAGCCATCGACCCCCATCGCGGTGCCGCCCGTGCCGAGAACGTAGAACTGGCCCGTGGTGGCGTTCTGGCGCGCCGGGCCGCCGTAGTGCGCGATACCCGCGATGTCGTTGCCGATATTGAGCCCTTGGTTGGCACAATTGGTCGCCTGACTATAGACCGCGTTGTAGGCGTTGATCATGCCCAGACCCTGCTGGAACACCGAATAGGCCGCGGTGCCGCTCTTGCCGACCAGCGAGGCGGTCGAAGACAGCAAGCGGCACTTGACCTGGTCGGGGGTGAGCGCCGGATTGGCCTCGAGCATGAGTGCCACTACACCCGTGGTCACGGCGGTGGCCTGCGACGTGCCGGACATGACGTACGTGCCGAATGCATCGCTCGTAAAATTTGGATGGTTCTGCGACAGCGTTTGAAGGTACGTATACATGAGCCCGGCAAGATGCCCGCCCGGGGCGACGACGTCGGGCTTGACGAAGCCCTCGTAGGTCGGCCCGGCCGAGGAGAACGACGCGATGCCGTCATCCGTCGGGTCGTTCGGCGTGTAATTGTCCGTCATCGCACCGACTGTGATCACGTACGGGGTATTGCCGGGCACCGAGATCGTCTGCGGCTTCGGCCCGTAGTTTCCGGCAGAGGCGACCACGACGACCCCGGCTTGCCACAGTTTCATGACCGCCTGATCGATCGGGTCATTCCAATAGAAGGACTGGGGCTTGGCGCCGAAGGATAAGTTGAGAACACGAATGTTGCCGTAGGTCGTGCGGTTCGCCAAGATCCAGTTGAGGCCGTTCAGAACGTTCGTGTAGCTGCCTTGGCCGTTCTGGTCGAAGGCCCTGACATTGACCAGCTTCACCATCGGCGCGATTCCCTGCGGCTGGCCATTCAGTCCCGGAGACGACGTGTTCGAGCTCGCGATCAAACTCGTCACGTGAGTGCCGTGACCGTAATCGTCGTTCGCACAGTTGGTGCGCGGAGTGGTATTGGCGTTGCTGGTCGGATTGATCGCGTCGTACTGCGCGATGACCCGCGGCACGTTGTTGAGGTCGTTGGTATTGTACTGATCGCCGCACAGGATGCCGCTGTCGAGGACTGCGACGGTGACGCCAGCACCATTGAAGCCCTGAGCGGCGAGCTTATCGACGCCCACGAAACTGCGCTGGTAGTTGTCGGGGCTGACCGTGCTGAGACCCCACGACGCCTCCATTGACGCCACGGTCGCAGCCTCTTGTGCTTGCATAGTCGCAATCGTCGACTTCAGGGATGCGATCGCGCCAGGGTCGGTAGCGTTCGCTAATTGCGCTTGCACCTGCGCTATGCTGCTCGCCCATGACGCCTCCGTCGCCGCGAGAGAGGCATACTCGTTGGCTATGGTTTGCTGCTCCGCCAGGAGATTTGGATTAGTGATCGTTTGGGTCAGAACGGGCCCATCGGCAAAGAGCTCGAGTCTCCCGCTCTTGCGTAGCTCGGCCGCTTCCGCCGGGGTCAGCCGCGCCGATACGCCATTGATGATCGGCAGATCGAAGTCGATGCGGCCGCCGGCGCGGCGAACTGCCTTCGCGGCAGAGCCGGCGCTATGCGCCGTAACGATGTAGCTTGATGCGGCGGTGCCGGCATTGGCTCCCAGCGCGAACAGGGTGGCGATCGCGGCGACGAGCGCCGGGATTGGGGATCGAGCGAATTGGCGTGCCATGTGCGGTAATTCTTCCCTGCGCGAGTTCCGATTGCTGATTGGGTCCGTTCACCTTGGGCTATTCAATCGCAGCGAAGCCCGCAGGACGCTCCGCGGCGCCACCATGGCGCCGAGGAAGCTCGTGAACGGGGTCACATAATGATGCGGTTAAGTCGACTCGTGGCTGTCGAGCAAGCGCCTAATGGGAGGCCGTGAGGGCTTCAGAATCTGCGGGCCCCGAGAGCTGCCGGTCGCATTCGACAGCCAGGGGTCAAACGCGGTCACTGAACAGGAGCTGGAACAGCGTTCGACTAGGACAATTTCCGGGCGGCGTCGCGTCCAATGCCGTCCACGCGCACCGCGGCCAACCAGCGTCTGAGTGAGGAGCAACTAGCCAAAATATTGGACGGTCGCCGCTGAAATCGGTCATTTTTTCAGGTAGTTGCGTCGCTTCGTCACTGGGGCTGAAAATCCGCGTGTCAGCGGTTAGATTCCGCCCCAGGCCACCATCCTTAGAGCCTCCGATCGTTGGCCGTGTGATGGGCGTCCGTAGTGCGCGAGCTGCATACTCTAGTGCTGCCGCGTGGGCAGGACGCGCGGTCGAGAGGATAGGGGACCTCGTTCGCAACGGCATACGCTCGGGCAGCTAAGCGGCGGTCATCCTGACGCTTGCTAGAGTCGATCCTCGGGCCGCAAATTTGGCCTATGAGGTCGACGACAGGATTCGGACGATGCGGCTGCTGGGAGCGCCGCTCTCCATGATTGCGCGACCTGTCCTTGCGGCGTGCGGTCGGGCGAGGCGCGCCGGGAGGAGGCGGGTGCTCACGCTAAGCGGTCCGTTGGTGGTGCCGTCCGTGGAGAACAATGGTCGCGTTGCGGCGAGCGCCAGCTCGCCAGCGATCGCAACTGTGCCGGTCGAACTCCATGGGGCCAGGCGGCTCGACGTCGGTATCGCGCAGCCGCATGCGCGTTCGGGGCGCCAACACGTTCTGCAATCGCCGACCGTGCACCGGCTCGTGTAGCTCCGGCCCCGGAAGGTTCAGTCGAAGGCGGGCACCGGCGTCGGAGGTCAGTCGTTCCTGAGATTGGCCCCATCGCGCTTAGGTGGCTGATGTGCAAGAGGGGACGACGAGTATGCCTGGGACATCCGCATCGAGCGCTGCAGCGATGAACGCCGTTGGTGTGCGACGGATCCACTGGCGCTTCGCGTTGCTTGGGCTCAGCTACCTGGGCCTGTGCTACGCGAGTCTGCTGTTGCAGAGTGATATCCAGCTCGTCGTACGCTTCTTCCTGGGTCTTGATTTCAAGGAATTCTACGACGCCGCGCACGTCTACCTCACCGGCGGCAACCCGTACGTGATTGCTCGGTTCGTCACGCCGCCAACGAGCCTCGTGCCGAACCTGCTGCTTGCGCCCTTCGATTTCGAAACCGCGCGCGATCTTTGGTGTCTGGCGAGCGTGATCATGCTCGGCGCGGGTGGCATCCTGACGGCCCGGGCCGCCGGGCATCGCGGCCCTGACGTCTTCCTGACCGTAGCGTTTCTGTTCGCGACCTTTCCTGCGCAAATGCTGATCGAGCGCGGCAATATCGACGCGCTCATCTTTCTGCTGCTCGCGTTCGCGCTGCGAGCACGTCCGGCGTGGTTGGCCGCGGTGGCGTGGGCGCTGGCCTCGCTGATGAAGATCTACCCGACGTTGCTCGCGCCGTTTCTCTGGAGGGTGCACGGTCGTCGGTGGCTTCTGGTGGCGCTTGCCGTGGTGACCGTCGTTTGTGCCACTTTCTGGCGCGAGACGCTCGCGTACGGTCCACACCTGATCATGAGGGCGACTGAGCAGCTCTTCGAACCGAACCTGTCCCCGGTTGGGTATTTCGGTCACGGGTTCCACGTCTACGCGCTGGCCTACGTGGCGCTGAACCTGTGGCTGGATCGGCAACTCCTCTCCCGGGAGACGACCACCGAGGTGCGGCGCTTTCTCGGCAGCGCCTGGATCGTCCCGATGCTGTTCTTCCCGAGGGACGTGCTGGCCTACGTCGGCGTCAGTTTGATCCTAACCTTCGTTGCGCTCGATCCGCTCGAGTACCGGCTGCGGCGCTGGCAGCGCCTTGGGCTCGCGATGCTGGAGGGGCTCATCATGATCCCGACGAGCGGGCTCGTTTCCGTGACGGACGAGATGGAGTGGTATGCGATACCGCGGGTCGCGCTCTTTCTCTACTCCCTCGCGCTGCTCGCGTTCAAGGTGCAGCTCCTGCGTGAATCGCGCGCATCGGCACTGTCATGCGCAAGTGGACAACAGAGCCAAGGCGCAGACCCCGTGTCCACCGACCATCATGGCAACCAGTCGCCACACGTCCAGCACCGCGTCGGCGGGTAAATCGATGCTCGCGAGCGATTCGACCGCGCCGGTCGCGGCACAGCCCGAAGCGTACCGGCAACCAGGAGATCGCACGCGGCACGCGCGAGCGCCGCACGAACAGGCTGTAGCAAGCCGCGGCGTCGATCGCCCGCCAGTGGGACCTCAGTCGCGCCGCGGACCCCGCCTGCTATCGCGCAGCGACGAGTTGAGCGTGGACCGGCAGCGGCTCAGTGGCCGCGCTCGGGACGGCTGATTTGCCAAATCAAAGAGTGCACTAACCGTACATATAGCAAAGTATGCTCTCGGTGCCGCGAACCACATAAGGAAGTGCCATGTTCAAGGTAACGGCCAAGAAGACACTGAGAATCTGTCTGGTTGTTCTCGTCTGCCTGACGACGGCCTGCACCACGATGCGCCCGATCGCGGCAGATGAGACCGGCGATGCGATTCGTCGGGAGATCAAACCCGGAGACATCGTCCGGGTTGTCACGAAGGGTGGGCCAGTCCACACCTTTCAGGTCACCGTGGTCGGCGCGACTTCCCTAGGTGGCAATGTGGTCAATACCTGGGAGGGTGGCCCCGACCCGGTCGGATCGCGGATCGAGCTGCATTATTTAGATATCGCCGAGCTCGACGTGAAGCGAACGAGCGGCCTCAAGACGGCTGGGTTGGTCGCTGCCGCGGTGCTCGTGGTGGTGGCGATCGCCTCTGGCGGCGGCAGCCACAGCCCGGGCTTCAACCGATAACACCCAGCGTCCGCTGCGCGCACCGGCGCGATATCAGGCGAGCCGGACGTGCGGACTTTCACCGCCCGGTCTGTCTGCTTGCGGGCGGCGATTTCTTGTCGCTCGACGACCTGTCTTGGCTCGAAGGCGCCGGTCGCCACGCGACTACCAGAGCCGTGCGCAGTCCGAGGGTCTGACGTCGCCTGCGATAGGTCAGCGGTATACGTTGCGGCGGCGCCTCTGCTGCGGTCCTGCAATCGGCCGCCGGTCCGCGATCAGGACTAACGGCACGACTTGCCGCGACGTGCCGTGACCACGGCATCCGCACCCGCTACCGCCGTCTTGACGCCGCAGGGCGGGCCCTGTGCGCGGGCCGCGGACTTTGCCGACCGCTGCGCGAACTATTTCGCTGCGGCGCTCGGGCTGTCCACGCCGAGCGCGGTCATGAGCTCGGACAGTTTCGCTTCCGCAACCTTGCTCTTGGCGACGGCGTCCTCAAGTTTGCCCGAGGTCCGCGCGCTCTGCGCGTCGCTCCAGCCCTGCTTGGCGGCGTCGACCGCGGCGCCCGCGCCGGCGAGCGCGTCCTTGCTGACCCCCTTCGGTAGCTTCCTGGCCTTGCCGAGCTCGGCCATCCTGGCCTCAACGGCCGCGATCGACTTCGGCAGGTCGCGCGACATGCGTGACCACTGATCTTTGAGTGCGATCCTGGCCTCGCTCTTCTTGTTGGCGATGGTCTCGGCGAGCAAACGCAAATCAGGGGCCAACTTGCGCACCGTGTTCAGCACGGTCTGGTAATCCTGCTTGTCGAACGCGGCCTTCATGGCCGCGACCTGTGCACTCACGGTCGCGTATTCGGTCGGCGCGTACTTCTGGCCGTCCGGGGCGATCTGTTGCAGCGCGGCATTCGCGTCGGCGAGCGCCACTTCCGCTGGGTCTTTCATCGGAGAGCAGGCCACTATCACGAAGCCCGCGAGCACGGCAGCGAGCAGCCTCGAACGCTGGAACATCGTCATCATGAGCATCCCCTTCTAGTTAGGAGGACTTTGCTGACAAAGCCGCAATCGCGGCTCTGGGCGCTGGACCCGGCACGGCCGGGAGGTGGCCGTGACCGCTGCTGAATTCCCCGGCGCCAAGCGCTCGACCTCTCTCGCCTCGGCGCGAGGTCACTGTAGCGCTTTTTGAGTCACCCTCGCGCGCGGTGAGGCTCGCACGGGCGCACGGTGGCGCGATGGCGACCGAATAACCCATTGATTCGGCTACGAGTACTCCCGATCATCGGAGCCTGAAAATCCGCGTGTCGGCGGTTCAATTCCGCCCGTGGCCGCCACGATGCGTCTTGAATCAACGCGTGTCGCCCCGGACCTCAACGCGTTGGGCGTGGTTCGCTGCTCGCACTTCCCGAGAAAGCCCGCGATTCGCGTGAAGAGCGCACAGAGTCCAATCCGCGTTCCCCCGACCATGATCGCCAGGGCGAGAAACATGACGACAAACGGAAGCCAGTCGATACGCAGGGCGCCCGTCATAAGAGCGCCGCCGCCTGACAATTCGCGTACCGGTGCTTCGATTCCACTCCTAGCCACCGCCCTCGCGATCAGGAGCCGCGATTCGCCTGTGTGGCCAGCCGGGGCCGCCGCACCTCGCCGCGCACTGCGCGCCCGGCCCGGAGCGCGAACGCCCGGACTGGACCCAGCGCTCCCGTTGCGAACGGCGGCTGTGCGGCGGCGAGAATTCCCCGGTCGCCGCGGATTCTTGCGGGTCTTAGCAGTGGCTCGACTGCGTATCCAAGTCTAGCTTCCCGCGCTCTTGGGCATGTATTCGTGTTCACCCCGAGCGCTCCAGCGATACAGGTCTTCATCCCCACAATGAGGGCACTTGATCGCCGTCAATTGATCGTCGAGTTCGGGCCCGGCCACTTTGCTACCGGCCGGCGGGAGCGCGATAGCAATAAGCGCTCCGCACGACCGGCTCTTACACAGCCACCCGACGTAGCTATTCCCTGGAATCATCTGCGGCTTCGACATGACGTCGACACGGCGTGCGGCAACTGAGGCCACCGGTTTACGTGATGGCGTACCCCGGCTCTTGGTCGGACGTTTGATCGCCATTGATCTCTCTCCGCTTAACAACCTCCGGGAGCCTACTGCGCCTGCGACAACTCTGCTAGCTCCCGACCGACCGAACCGTGCGCAACAGCCGAACAGCGGAAGGACATGAAGCCTCCTGCAGCCGTCATCATTCGGTTCTGCTCATGGGCACCTGGTAGGCGCGGCACCGAGACATCCACGTCGGCCGTTCGCTACGGCGCGCCGTACCGTGCAGCCGCCAGCGCCGCCGCTGCCGCAAGCTTGTCTTTGGCTCGCCACGGCGCGCCGATCGATCGAACCATCGCATGCACGAGGGATTTGACGTCCTCGCAGCCGAGTGCTGCTGCCGCGTCGCGAAATACGCGCTCACGGTCGTACCAATACGCGGGCCAGCCGCGCGCCGCGGCTTCGACCGCCCGGGCTTGGCGGTACATGACGGAGTCGGCGACGACTTGCGCTCGATTATCCGCGATTCGCTCCTCGATCGTCGGCGGAAGCGCGGGACACGCGCGGATCGCAATGCTCATTCCAGGCCACTCCAGAGGTGCTTTGCAGCAGATCGCGCAACGTCGCGCCGTCCCAGGCGGTGCCCTCGAGCTCGGGCAGGTAGCGAATGATCGAATCGGCGACCGAGCCGATCAGCCGCTCCTTGATGGCCATGCCAACGAGGATCGATACCATGGATTCGGCCACTGAGCGCGAGGTCCACAGCGCGGTGTCCATGTTGCGGCCACCGTAGTACTCGTAGGCGACGCGGCCGTCCTCCAGGACCAGAAGTCCCGTCACCGCCTGGCGTCGCAGGTGGTCGTCGAGGCGCAGGGTGCGCCCGCCGATGCGGTAACGCAGCGGCGGCAATCGGTAGGGCGCCGGGGGCAACGGATAGGGCGCAGCGCCGCGTATTCGGAAGACGTCGCCTTCATAGAGACGATAGGTGTTGCGAAATCCGATGACTCGATTGCGCTGGTCCCAGCTCAGCATGTCCGCAGCGGCCGGCAGGACCGCGTCGTCTTCAAGCCGGCGCCGGGACGCGCGGTGCCATTGGGTTCGCGCATCGTCGAGATTCCCGTCGACGTCGGGCGCTTCGAGCGACGCGATCCTCACACGGCCTACGTCGCTTACGTGCCGGCCGGCAGCGCTGTGCGCGGACGCGCGCTCGCCACCACCGGCGGAGACGGACGAACGCTGCCCTGCGCGACCTGCCATGGCCCCGATCCGAGCGGCGGCGCGCGTCTGCCGGGACCAACACTGGCGGGCGGGTTCCCGGGTTACCTCTTTCGCCAGCTGTTTGGCTTTCAGTCCGGCGCTCGTGCCGGTGCGGCGGCACTACCGATGCAACCGGTGGTCGCCCGGCTGAGGCACGACGACATGATCGATCTGGCCGCCTATGCGGCCACGCTGAAGCCGTAGGCGACACCCGCACGCGGGGACCGCGGGTGGTTCGCATCCGTGGCGGCCCGCGCTTGCCCGTGCCGGTATCGGCGCAGCGGTCGCAGGCGCCTCGGCGGCGAGTGCGAGGATCAACTCAGGGTGAGCCCGCGCTCCGCTGCGGGACCGCCGCGCGCCGGCGATTCTTCGGCTCGCGATCGTGCGACTCCCGCGTGGTGGCTTTCGCGGACGCCGTTGTCGGCACCGGCCTGTGCTGCGCCGCGTGCGCGCGCCCGACGATCGGCGGCTCGATCGGCGAGCCGTATACGTGCTCGGTGGAGTGGGGTCGCGGCGCGTAGGAACTTGGCTGCGGGTGAGAACGGGCCGGCTGGCCAGACGCCAATGCCGGCGCGGGTCCGGCGACGCCGATTGCAATGAGTATGGACATCGCGGTCTTGACCATGGGTCGAGTCCTCCGGGATTGAATCCTACGCAAGTGGTGGCGGCGCGGCGGCCGCAGGGCCGCGAACGTGACACACGTCTCGGTCTGGCTGCGACCGATTCCCGTTGCGCGGCGCTGCGACCGGCGGAGAGGGTGCGGCCCGGTCAGCGAGCGAAGGCGCTCGTGAAGTTGCAGCAGCGTTGTCGCGTCGCGGCCGGGGGCGCCATCGGATGCAGCGGAGAAGCGGGTGCTGGCTCGGCGAATACGGATAGCCGCCCTGCTTCAGCGTGCGGCCTCAGCCATGGCGTGCGCTTCGCGATCCTGGCTCTTGCGATCCGCGGCAGCCGCAGCGCCGCGCTCGCCGAACTCGGGAGCGCGGGCTGAGGCAGCCGTCCGAACCCACCGTCGACGCGAGGCCAACCGTGAGCTGACGGCGATGAACTGCCGACTCCGCCGATGGCATATTCATGGAGTAGACGGTCGTGCGCACTTCGTGGAGCATTACCGCGAGCGGCCATTCGGCTTCGCGGAACGGCGCCGGATCAGGCGTCTTGCGCGGGGCTATTGATTCGCCAGAGATTCTCATGCGCGTCAATGCCCGAGTTCTTGTTCCACTGCTCGTCCTGTGCCTGTTGCGCATGGACTGCGCCTTCGCCGGACTCGACATCATCGATCCCGATGCCAAGTACCCCGAGGGCCCGTTGTGGGACCAGGGGCGCCTGCTCTATGTCGAGTATGCGGGCGACGGTATCAAGATGTGGGACGGCAAGCAGGCGAACGCCTACTGGCGCAGGGAGCACTGCGGCGCGAACGCGCTGATTCACTTTCGCGGCGACCACATCCTGGTCGCCTGCTACGACGGAAATTACCTTGTTGAACTCGATGCCCGTGGCAAAGAGCTGCGCACGATTTCCAGGGACAGCGCGGGCAAGGCCTTCGTCGGCCCGAATGATTTCGCGGCGGACGGCCGCGGCGGGATCTATTTCTCCGCCTCGGGTGTCTACGACATCAAGGCGCCGATTACCGGCGCCGTGCTCCACCTGTCAGCGGATGGGCAGGAATTGCATGAGGTTGCCAACACCATCCATTACGCCAATGGCCTGACTCTGTCGAAGGATGGCCACGAGCTGCTGGTCGCCGAGATGCTGGCCGGCCGAATCCTGTCCTTCCCGGTGCAGGCCGACGGGACTCTGGGTGCCCGGGTCGTATGGGCGCGCCTGCAGGACCTCGCGCCAGCGACGCCGGGCGAGGACGCATATAACGGTCCCGATGGGGTCAAGGTCGGGCCCGACGGCAACTACTACGTAGCGCAGAACGGCTCGGGCCGCGTGCTCGTCGTCAGTGAGGCACGCAAGCTGGTGCGCGCGATCGACGTGCCGACCCCGTACGTGACCAACGTGGGCTTTGGCCCGGCCGGCTCCGACGTGGTGTACATCACCGGCGCGTTCGACCAGTGGAAGCCGCCGTTCCCCGGGGTCGTCTACCGCTGGACGCCGTGAGCCGGCGCGGCCAACGCCGGGAAGGCCGACGCGCGGCGGCCGGAGCTGATCTCGAATGCGAGACAATGTTCAAGACGGCGCCGGCGCGTTCCAGCGGGCGGCGGCGCGACCGGTGACGAACGCCGTCGCCCCGTCGCAGCGCGCCGCCAGCGCGGCGCGCGTGCCTCGACGTGCGGCTTCGCGCGACAGTTCGCCGATCGCCTCGCTCGAAAATCATGGCCGCTGCTGCAGACGCTGCTCGTGAGGCTTTCCGGCTGGCGCAGGCCGCGCGTCTCGACGAAGCGCCCGCGCGTGCGATCGATTGCGAGCCCGGAAGCGCCAGCCCCACGTCGCTGCGGCGCCAATCACCGCCACTGCATGTCCGGGTCCGCGGTTGCGTGACAGAGCTTTGAATTCGATGCACCATCACCCGCGTGAGGACTGACGCACTGCGCCTCTGGCATCGCGCCACGACACTGGCCGGCGCCGAGGTCCACACTGCCAAGCGGGGATGGGAGGTGAAGTGACCGAAAGCCGACGCGTACGCGCCCTGCTGTTCGATCTCGACGGGACCCTCGTCGACACCGAGACCCACACCGACGAGGCCATTGAGGCCGTCGTCGCTCGGCACGGCGTGACCGGCTTCGCGCTCCCGCCCGTGGAGACCCGGGGCAGGACCTGGCCGGACGTGGCCGGGGTCATCCGGGCGCGCGCCCGGATCGACGTGCCGGAGCCGCAGCTGGTCGCCGAGCTGCTCGCCTACTGGAACGCGGCTACCGCCAACGTGAAGCCGATTCCGGGGGCGCCCGAAGCGCTGCGGGCCGCTGCGGCGAGCAAGCTCAAGCTGGCGGTCGTATCGTCGAGTCCGCGCGCCGTCATCGCTCGGTTTCTCGATTCGCTCGGCGTCGCGGCGCTGGTCGGGCCGCACGCACGTGTCGGCGGCGACGACGTGCGCAACGGCAAGCCGGACCCCGAAGGATTCCTGCTGGCGGCGCGTGCGCTCGGCGTTGAGCCCGATGACGCGCTGGTGTTCGAGGACAGCCGCGCAGGCCTGCTCGCCGCGCGCGCCGCCGGCATGCGCTCGATGTTCATCACCTGCTGCGCGGGCGACGTCGCCGCGAACGCTGCGCTCGCAACGGCCTCTTGCACCCATTACCGCGCCCTGCCGCCGTCGTTCTGGGACCGGCTGGCCTCCGGCGCCGAGGCTCTGACCGGGCGGTCGTTCGCATGACGACCGCACCGCCGGCACTGCTGCGGCGCTACCGCGCGCAACTGTTCACGGCGACGTGGCTCTCCTATTTCGGCTTCTATCTCACGCGCAAGACCTACGCGGTCCTGAAGCGGCCGCTGAAGGAGCACTTCGGCCTCGACGACGTGCACGTCGCGTACCCGTGGACCGTCTATCTGATTACCTACATGCTGGGGCAGTTCGTCGCCGCATGGCTCGGCCGGCACGTGCAGAGCCGGCGCGTGCTGCTGTACGGAATGATCATCGCGGCGGGCTGCAACATCGGGCTCGGCTGGCTCGTCGATTCCCACCAGGCGAGCGCCTATCTGTGGATGTGCGTGACGATGGGCATCCATGGCTTCGCGCAAGCGACCGGCTGGCCGCACAACGTCGGCTTGTTCGCGAACTGGACGCGCCGCTCGGAGCGCGGAACGCTGTTCAGCATCTGGGGAACGTGCTACCAGCTCGGGGCGATCGCCGGCAAGGGCCTGGCCGCGTTCCTGCTCGGCTGGCTCGGCATGGCGTGGTCATTCTTCGGCTCGAGCATCGCGCTCCTGGGCATTACCGTGCTGTTCGCGTTCTGGGCGCGGGAGCGCCCGCAGTCCGTCGGACTGACGCTCGCCGATGACGCCGAACCGGACGTGCCGCCACCGTCGGCCGACCGGACGGCGCCCGTGCAGGCAGCGCCGCTGCCGGTCGGCTGGATCGGATCGATCGTCGCGATGGGGTTGATCTATTTCGGCCTGAAGTTCCTGCGCTACGCGCTCGACAGCTGGTCCGCGCTGATCCTCGGCGAGCAGTTCGGTCTGTCCACGACCAGCGCCGGCTACTGGTCGGCCGCTTTCGACTGGATCGGATTCCTCGGCGTCATCGCCGGTGGCGTCTGGTCGGACCGGATTCCCGGCTCGCGTCGGACGCCGGTGATCTTCTGGATGACGCTCGGTTGTCTCGGCTGCACGTCGCTGATGTGGTTCGTAGGACTGTCGTCGGTGACCTTCTTCATCGTGCTGCTCGGCCTGATCGGCTTCACGGCGATGGGGCCCGACTCGCTCGTGTCCGGGGCGTGCGCGATGGATGCGGGAACGCGCCGCCAGGCGGCGCTCGCCGCCGGCATCATCAACGGCGTCGGTTCGTTCGGCCCGATCGTCCAGGAACCGGCGATCGGCTGGCTCAAGCAGACGGCGGGCGTGAACGCGGTGTTGCTGCTGTTGGTGGGCGTGGTGTTCCTGACTACGGTCGGAACCGCTTTGTTGATGCGCTACGAGCGCGGCCGTCTCTAGGCAGGCAACGGTCGCAGAGGCGGTCGCAGCGACCACGCCGCGCCGCGCGGGCAGCGGTATCGTCCGTTGCCGCCGAGAGACCTGGTCGCGCCCGGCTGCGTCAGTAGCGGGCCAGGGCGAGGCAGACGATGCCGGTGACGATGCAGATGGCGCCGACGACGCGTGCGAGGGTCACCGCTTCGCGGAGGAGGCGCGAGCCCAGATAGGTGCCGACCAGCGTGGCGAGCTCGCGCGCCGGCGCCACATGGCTCACCGGTGCGATCTGCATCGCGAACAGGACCAGTATGTACGCCAGCGGCGCCAGCGCCCCGACGCCGACCGCCGACCAGAAGTACTGCCGCGCCTCGGCGCGCAGCCGGGCGCGGTCCGCGGTGACCACTGGCAGTAACGCTGCGAATCTGATCGCATTGCCGAAGTAGTCGACGACGAACGGCGAGACCAGCAGCGTCCTGACCGCCCAGCCGTCGTTGAGCGTATAGGCCGCAATGAAGGCCCCGGTCAGCAGGCCCCAGCCGACTCCGTCGAGATCGATGCGACGGGCCCGCCCCGCCAGTCCCGACACCAGCGCCATGCCCGCCACGATCAACACCAGTCCGAGCACCGACGCTCCGCTATACGGATCGCCGAGGAACAGCACCGCGCCGATGAAGGACAGCACCGGCCCGAAGCCGCGTGCGATCGGATAGACGATCGACAGATCCGCGGACCGGTAGCCGGACTGCAGGGCGGTCGCGTAGCCGAGGTGCAGCACGCCCGTCGCGGCGAGCGCGAGCCACTGTACCGCGCGTGTTGGCGGTCCGGCGGTCGCGAGCACGTAGCCGACCACCGGCGCCCAGATCACCAACGAGGCCACCGAGTACAGCCACACGAAGTGACGGGCGCCGACGGCGCGCTTCACGATGACGTTCCAGATCGCGTGCACCACCGCGGCGATCAGTACCGCTAGCAGAGCGAGAAGGGGCATCGGCCTGCCGGGGCTCCGTTTTGCTAAGGGCTGCTAGCCGACGCCGGAGGGCCGGTCTCAGTGCGCCGCCGGGGCCGTCGGTGCCGGTACCACGGCGACGACGGGAGCCGCGGCCGCGCGGCCGACGCCGCGAAAGTCCTGCCCGACGAAGGCGGCAACGGTTGCGGCGAGCTGGCCCTGCGTCAGCGGCGCAACATCGCGACGCTCGCCGAGCGGCGGAGTGTCGGGACCGATGACCGCGATCCAGATGTTCTCCGAGCCCGCTTGCGCAACCCCGTGGTCCTTCCAGTCGACGGCGCCGCTGCCGCGACCGTGGTCGGCGGTCAGAATGAAAGTCGTCTTGCCGCGGTACTCGGGCATCGATTGCATCTGGCGCCAGAGCTCGCCAACGAACTGGTCGAAGCTGTGCGCGGCCTCGAGCACGAGGTCGTAGCGGCCGACGTGCGCCCAGAGATCGGTGTCGCCGTAGCCCACGAACAGAACGCGCGGGTGATGGCGCCGCAGGTGATCGCGGAGCGCGACATGCAGGAACGAGTCGAAGGGGTTGCTACCCTCAAGACGCGTCGTCGTCAGGTACAGTTCCTCAAACAGGCGTCCGCGCGCACTCCGGTCGCGGCGATCGACCACAGTCGCGCCGGCGTGCACCGGCAAGTGGCTGCGCGGCTCGTTGAAAATGTCCGCGAACACGCTCCAGGTACCGAACACCTCGACCGCGCCATGGAACTGCGGCAGGTCGTTGAGCCACTCGAAGACCGTGATGTTCGGGTTCGGGCCGAACTCGTTGCTGCCGATCCGCGGATCGGCGCTGCCGGTCAGCATCTCGTTGTAGCCCGGATAGGAAATCCGGATGCCGTTGGTGACCTGCACGCGGCTGCCTTCGAGCTGGTTGCCGAACAACTGCCCGTCTGCGGCGACCGTGCTCCACAGGAACGGCAGCAAGAGTCGGCGGCGCTCCGCCGGATCTTCGGCCCAGTACTTCTGCCGGAGCTCCGCCAGCGGAGTCCAGCTGCCGCCGGCCTTCTCGTCGTTGAGCAGCAGCGGATCGGCGCCCGAGAACACCTCTTGCCAGCGCAGGCCGTCGCTGACAATCAGCACGACGTTGCGCGTCTGACGCGGTGCCGCGGCGGCGGACAGCGCCGCGAGGAGGCAGGCGAGCGCGGCCAGGATCGTGACGGTCCGTCTCATGCGTCTGCTCTCCCGCGCCGGCCCCGGCTGCGGCGATTGTGGCAGGCCCGCCGGGATCGTGCGACGCCAAGCTGCGCGATCCGCCGCGCCACTGCCGTCGTGGAGCATCGCACCGTCGGCGCTGCCCGGCGGATCCTGCCTACGGCGACCGCGCAGCAAACCCGGCCGTGCCGGACGATTTCAGCGCGAGTGCTCGACCGGGTGGCCTTCCGCCGCCCATCGCAACATGCCGCCGGACAGGTTTGCGACCTGCCGGAAGCCGGCCTTCTGCAGCAGCACGGCCGCCTGTGCCGAGCGCGCGCCGCTGCGGCACACGGCGACGACGGGTGTATCGGTGGCGAGCTCGCCGGCGCGCGCCGTCAGCTGCTCGAGCGGAATCAGCCTGGCGCCGAAAATGTGGCCGAGAGGCCCGGCGAACTCGTCCGGCTCGCGCACATCGACGAGCTGCAGATCGCGCGGCGACTCGGCGAACGCGGCGGGCTCGATTTCCCACATGCCGGCGACGGTGAAGCGCAGCGGTGCCCAGTCCGAATTCGGCGGCATTGCGTTGCCGTCGGCCGGGCGGCCGCAGCGCAGGTTCGCCGGCACGGCCACCTCGAGGAGCTTCGGGTGCGGCAGGTTCAGGTTCTTCATGTAGCCGGCGAAGTCCTCCACGCCGATTCCGTCGCCGACGCGCGGGTTGAAGCGGCGCTCCTCGGCCACGGAGCTGACCGTGAGTCCGCGGTAGTCGTGGCCGGGGTAGAGGAGGCACTGCGGCGGCAGAGAGAAGATCTCGCCGCGGATCGAACGGAACATCGCCTGGGAGTCGCCTTGCTGGAAGTCGGTGCGTCCGGTGCCGCGGATCAGGAGGCAGTCGCCGGTCATTGCCAGGCTCTCGTCGTCGAGGACGAAGGTCATGCAGCCGCGGGTGTGGCCGGGGGTCGCGCGGGCCTGCAGATGGCGGCTGCCGAACGCGATGCGATCGTGGTGTCGCAGCAGCCGGTCCGCGCCGTCGGCGCCGGCGTCCGCGGCCAGCGCGGTCACGCCGCCAAATTCACGCTTGAGCCACCAGGCGCCGGTCACGTGATCGGCATGGACGTGAGTTTCGAGCGTCGCAATGATCCTGAGGCCGAGCTCGCGGCTCAGGGCCGCATCGCGCTGCCAGTGCTCCAGTACCGGATCGACGATGATCGCCTCGCCGCTCGCGGCATCCCCCAGGAGATACGTGTAGGTCGACGATGCGGGGTCGAACAGCTGGCGGAAGATCATGACGGCAGCTCCGGCTCGCTCTGAACGGTCGGCTCGTGGCTCGCGACTCTATCAGCGCAGTGGCGCGCGTGAACCAACGCGGAGTGTGCGTATGCCGGTGCGGTGGGTTCAATCGGCGCGCCCGGCTGGAACGGCCAATGCCCGCCGCACGCGGGCGCCGGAACGGACTACCGCCGCGGAGCGAGTTGCCGACGCATGAAGGCGACGGACTCCTCGTCCGGGTGGTCGCGGCGCGCCGTTGCAGTCGCGAGCATGCGGTGCACGCAGACGGACATCGCGCAAACTCGGCGCGTGGCGCGTGGCGCGCGGGCAGGGCCGCTCAGAAGCGACCGCTGGCCGCCGCACGCGCGTCGGCCGTCGCGACGAAATCACGGCCGCAGTCCGACAACCGGCGGCCCGTCGTCAGCCGCTCAGCCGGCGGGCGGCTCTTTGTTCTGCGCGATCCACAGCAACGCTGCCTCAACGTCCGCCAGTTCAGCGGCGTTGAATCCTGGCACCTTGGAGCCGGAGCCGGTGGCCCGCAGGCGTTCCAACTCCGTGTGCGCCTGGGTGTACACCCAGCCGAGACCGCGGCGCACCTTGGAGGTGAATTTCTGCTGCTTGTCTTCGGTCATAGTCGTCCTCGCTCGGTGGTGTCAGATCGGATCTTACCCTGTCGCGCCCGTGCTCAGTCGCGAAGCTTCGGCGGCGTGCCGGCGTTTCGCGAGCGCCGCGGCCCGCACACCCGTCCAGCGTGCGCGCCATTGCCTCGCCAATCAAGAGATGGCGCCAGACGCTGCCGGCGGAGCCCGCCGGCGACCGGTCCGCGCAGCGCGCGGTTGCGCTGCAGGGGCGTCATGCACATTCAAAACCGCCACCGCGTGCTGCTCCCCGTAGCTGCGGATCAGTCCTTGACGCCCGCCAGCCGCAGGCCATCCAGCAACGGCGCGAACTCCGCGAGATCTGCCGTGGCGTGCATCCACTTCTTGACGGCCGCGATCGTCGTGACCTGCGGAACCGCCGCATTGAAATCGGCGAGCGCAGCCCTGGCTCGGTCGCGATGCCCGAGTTCGGCCTCGGCGGCCGCCAGCGTCAGCCGGATCGGGCCGTCGACCGGGCTGCGCAGCTCGCCGTCGCTCATTCGCGCCGCCGCGTTGCGGGCGAGTTGTGCTGCCAGGGCATAGTCGCCGAGTGCGTAGTGCACGTCCGCGGCGAGCGCGGTCACGCCCGGCCACCGGTCCGGGTAGCGCGCCATCAGCGCCTCGGCAATCGGCAGCGCTTCGCGCGGTCGCCCGAGCCGCAGCAGCCCCGTCGCCTTGATGCCCAGCGCATCGGCGTACTCCGGGTCGCGCTGCAGGATCGAGTCGCTGATCACGAGCGACTCGTCGTATCGGCCGCGCAGCTGGAACAGCAGCGCCTTGTCGCTGAGCATCTCGGCATTGTTCGGGTCGATGCGCAGGTATTTCTCGAGCGCCGCGGCCCCGATCGCTTTCTGCTCCTCGACGTTCTCGGACCACGCCATGACGCAGTCGCAGAGGTTGATCTCCGCCGTCAGGTAGGTCGCGAGCGGGTCGTCGGGGGCGAGGGCGAGCGCGCGGTTCAGCAGTTCGGTCGCCGACAGGTAGCCCGCCTTCGCTTCCTTGCCGCGGTGCGCGCGCCAGTTTACAAACGCCCGGAACGACAGGTCGCGGACGTCGAGTGTCTCGACCGGCAGGTCGGCCGCATGCTTGACCTCCACTTCGAGCGCCGGCAGCAGCAGCTGCCACAACGCCTCGCCCAGATCGTCGTGCCAGCGCGGCACGAGGGCGTCGGCCGGAATCGCGAGCTGGCGCGCGCCGAGCACCCGCTCGCTGCTGCCATCGATCACGAGCAGATTGACCGTGTAGCCCGAGACGGCCTTTGCGACCGTGCCGCGGACGAGGAAGTGCACGTCGAGCGCCTTGGCGAGGTCCTTGACGCCGGTCAGATGCGCGACCGCCTCCTCGACCGTGCGACGCGGTGCGGCATGGGCCCAGATCGCGTCGGACTCGAGCTCGGCGTTGATGACCTCGCCGGTGGTCTTCGCGACCTGCATCGCGCGGGCGTCGTCGGCCGGCGCGACGAACGGCAGGACCGCGAACGTCATGCGACGGTCCTCGATCGAATAGGGCACGACGCTGGCCGCATGCAGGTGGCGCTTCGCGGCCCAGCCCAGCGCGCCACCGACGACAATGACGGCCCCAAGCAGCAGCACCGCCGTGCCGAGCCGCCGGGGCGGCCGCGGCCTGGGCGGCGCTGCCGGCGCAACGACGCCGGTGGCGGCGGCGGGAGTTGCGGCGGCGGGCACGGCGCCGGCGGCCGGCGACTCGTGCGCCTGATGGGCCTGCTCGGCGGGCGCCAGCAGCCGCGCGACGCGCTCGGCGAAGGCGGGCGGGGCGTCCCCGCCCGGCAGCCGCGTCCACTGCACGTCGCGGAAGCGGTCCGGCACGCGGGCATCGGTGTCGCGCGTGCCGTCGATGACGATCGGCATCAGGAACGGCTTGTCGGCGGCCATCAGGTGCGAGCGGTCGACGGCCAGCTTCCATTCCAGGCGAAAGTAGCCCTCGGCGCGCAGCTGGGAGCTTGCGGAGATGATCGGCATGAACAGGGCGCAGCCCTTGATCTGCTTCCTGATCGTGTTGTCCCACGCGTCGCCACCGCGCAGCTCGCTCTGGTCGAACCAGACTTCGATGCCGGCGCCGCGCAGGCTGGCGCAGATCCGCGCCGCGGCGCCGGCGTCCTCGGACGCGTAGCTGAGAAATACGGCTCGGTGGCCGTCCTGCACAGCAGGATCCGCCCCAAGCCCCGGTTCTTGCGTCAAGGTGTTATTTCCGGGGTCTCATTAGGTATTGTGAGGATGAACTAGCCCGTCCGGGCGCGCAATTGCCGCGACCGCGCGGGCCGTCGCCGGCGGGCGTGTGAACCCCGCAAGGACCGGCTCGCCCGGTGGTCGCCATGGTCATGCGCCGATCGGCGCGAGGCACGCCGCTGGGCGCCGCATTGTCCATTTGTTTCAGCGGAATGCGGGACCGTTCCGGGCGCGAGCGGGGGGACGCGCGAAGCCGCCGCGGATGAGCGCCCGTGGCCCAGGCGCCGCGCCGCAGACCGGTCCGCCTGCGCCATCGGAGCCCGTGCGTTCAGGCGTCGGCGCCGGTGGCGCCCGCGGCGGACCCGATCCTTCGCCGCGCAGTGCCGGGGCACTTGCTCGTCTCGAGCTGCGCACCGCGACCGACCCTCAACCGCCCGACGGCTCATCGACACGGGCCGGGCACCCCCGACCCGCGGGCGGCTCTGCGCCGACCGCGGCCGGTTCTGGCGGACGCGGCCACTGCGCGGGTTCGTCACCGCGTCGGGCAGGCCGGTCGTGGTGCAGTTGCGGCGCCGACATGCCGTCAGCGACACTGCCGGGACGCGCCGGGCCCGGCGCCGCGCCACTGCGAAAGGCTCGTCGATGCGACCCAGCGCTTTGCGATCGAGGCTGTCCGGCTGGTACCAACGGTGCGCTGCTGCTGCGCTGCTCGCGACGATTGCGATTGGCACGTCGACGGCGGCCGAGCTCGCCGCAGCGGTGCAACAGCGCCTCGCCAACGCGACGTTCGAGGTCGTACAACTCAAGCCCGAGCCGGACCCGCTCAGCTACGAGAAGCCGCTGCCGCTCGAGCTGATTCCGTTTCGCGAACGCACCGACAAGTATCGTTCGATCGGCACCGCGTTCGCGATCGCCAAGAACCGCTTCGTGACCGCCAGCCACGTGCTCGTGGCCGGTGCCGGCAGCCAGTACGGCGCGCCGGCCCTGCGTGACGCGAGCGGCAACATCTTTCCGATCGACACCATTATCAAGTACTCGAGCGGCGAGGATTACGCCGTGTTCACGGTCCGCAGCGCGCCGGCAGTCGTGCCGCTGGCCACTCGCGCGCGTCCACCGCTCAACGAGCCGGTATTCGCAGTCGGCAACGCGTTCGGCGAGGGTGTCGTCATTCGCGACGGCCTGTACACCTCGGACACTCCGGAGGAACTCGACGGTCGCTGGAAGTGGCTGCGCTTCTCAGCCGCCGCCTCGCCGGGCAACAGCGGCGGGCCACTGGTCGACCGCAACGGCAAGGTCGTCGGCGTCGTGCTGCGCAAGTCGGCGAACGAGAACCTCAATTTCGCGGTGGCGATCGAGCAGGTGCTCAGTGGCAGCGAGGAGTGGGCGCTGTTCGAAGGGCGGTCCGCCTACCGGCCTGCCGTGATGCGTTCCGCCGACGCCACGGAGTCCAAGGAGCAGGTGGCGCTGCCGAAGTCGGCGCCGGATTTCTACGCCGCGGTGCTGACGACCCTGTCCGTCATGGTGGCGAAGCAGCACGCCGAGTACCGGCAGCGCCATGCGGAGCAGACCTTTCCGCACGGCATCGGCTCCGCGGAGCTGCTCCACTCGCTGTACGGCGCACATTTTCCGCGCCTGATCACCGAAGGCGAATCCGGCACATGGGGCGTTCCGGAGCAGCAGACCCGCAAGGCGCAGCTGAACGCCAACGGATCGCTGGAGATCGGAGGCGGCAAGAACGACGTGCTGGCACGGCTGCGGGTGCCGGATGACGTCAGCGTCGCAAGCCTGTTCGACGATTCCAAGCTGTTCATGGACCTGCTGCTGAAGGGTGCCCCTGTGCAGCGCCCGGTCGGCTCCGATTCCGTGCGCGTCACGTCGATGGGCAAGGCGCAGCAGGAGTACTGGTACACCGACAGCTACGGCCGGAACTGGCAAATGCGCACCTGGGCCGTGCCCTACAACGACACGATGCTGATCACGCTGGCGCTGCCCACGCCCGACGGCTGCGTGCTGCTCGTCGCACAGTCGCCGAGTCAGCTGCAGGATCCGATTCGCGAAGAGCTCAAGCAGCTGACGGACTTCGTCTACGTCTCGTTCTCCGGGAAGCTGCAGCAGTGGCGCGATTATCTCGCGCAGCCGGCACTGCAGCCGAAGGCCGTGCGTGCGCTGGACCTGCAGTTCGGCTACGGCAAGGGCTTCGCGATCCGCACCAGCCGCTTCAAGCTGCTGGTCTCGCCGGCGGTGCAGAAGATCGATGCGGACAGCCGGCTGATGCTGAAATTCACGTTTCTGCCGGACGGCGCCGGCGCCGTGTGGGACCTCGGCGGCGTGTATCTCTCGGACGGCGAGCAGGCTGGCCACTGGATCGACTTGCTGCGCATGCCGCGACCACCGGCATCGCTGCCGGAGGAATTCGCGAATCGCTGGCGCGTGATGGCGAGCGGTGGACACCCGTTCAACGCGACGGCCTACACCGTCAGCGGCAGCAGCCACATCGAGGCGCTGGTCAACTCGAAGGATGTCAATTCCGGCCGGAGCAACGTCGGCTACACGTTGACGGTGACGGCCGCCGGGGAGCAGAGCCAGCGAACGATGAAGAACACCCTTGAGCTGCTCGAGCGGGGGCTGACGATCGCCGAGCAGTAGGCGGGCGCTTAGCGCCGGGCGATCGACTCGCGTTGGGTGACGGTGGCGGTGCACGCGCGCCCCTCGATTCGCTTGCCGCTTGCGGCGGTGCCGGCGAAGCGCGCATCGACGTGATAGCGGCACGCCCGCAACCGCGCGTTCATGGTCAAGCAGCCGATCAGGTGGCGCAGGGCGCGGTCGTCGCTCTGCCCGGCAACAGCGGGCGCTCGACCGGACCGCACGCGCACTTCGAGATCCGCGACGGTGATACGCCGGTCAATCGGCGGAGGGCACTGCCGCAGTCCGACGCCGCGGCCGCTGCCGGTCGCGCCGCGCTCAGAAGCGGTACTGGAACTTCAGCCGTATCGTGCGCGGCACACCAGCGTGGACGACGTAGTCCGCCTGCGGCGTGGCCTCGTCTTTCAGTCGCGAGACGTAGTAGTACTCGATGTCATTCCACTTGACGTCGAAGATGTTGAACAGGTCGGCCGCGACCGTCCACTGCTTGGCGCCTCGGTAGCCGAGCTCCGCATCGACGGTCGTGTAGGGCGGCGACCGGGCGCTGTCGTCTTCGACCAGCGGTGACTCGCCGAAGTGGCGCGCCCGCAGCGTCGCGTACCAGCCGCTGTCGCCCTGTGCGGTCAGCCCCGCGTCGATGACATTGGTGGGGCTGTTGGGAATGTACCGGCCGCTGACCGCGACGATTCCGATGCAGGGGTTGCTCGGCGCCGCTTGCTCGCAACCGAGCGTGTCGCCTGGCACGCGCTGGTCGAACCGCGCCCGCGAATACGCGGCGTTCAGGTCGCCCGCCAGCCAGCGATTGAACTGGTAGGCGTTGCCCCATTCGATGCCGGTGCGTGTGGTCGCGCCGCTCGGCGCGGTGACGCCGGCGTCGCCATCGAACACCAGTTCGGACTTTAGCTTCAGCACAAACAGGTCGAGCGATGTCGCCCACTGGCCGGCGATCGAGCTTGCTACGCCGATCTCGGCGCTGGTGGCCCGCGTCAGCGGCGTCACGGCGGTCTCGGCCGGATTCTGCCCGCTGCGCGTCACGCCGCGGGCGTCGTTGCTGTGGTAGCCGTCGGCGACGTCGATGTAGACGTTCGTCTTGCGCCACGGTCCGAGCACGACGCCGAACTTCGGACTGAAGATCGCGG
The DNA here is from genome assembly GCA_963727685.1 of uncultured Pseudomonadota bacterium. Lineage (GTDB taxonomy): Bacteria > Pseudomonadota > Gammaproteobacteria > Steroidobacterales > Steroidobacteraceae > CAIKZZ01. The sequence goes on along the minus strand of CAVSGY010000006.1, from coordinate 594,008 downwards.
CGCGCCGGGTGCCGCTGTCGCAGCCCAGCGGATCGCTGTTGATGTTGCAGCTGCCGTCCGCATTGCGCATCTTGTCGCGGACCTGGAAATCGAAGCCGTCCTCGCGCAGGCCGAGCACGGTGCGCAGCCATCCGCGCCACTGCACGCTGTTCTCGACGTAGAGCGCGGCACTGGACTCGGTGACTCCGGCGTTCTGCGTCGTGCCGATGATTTGCCGGTCTTCAGTCGCGAAGATGCCGACGTCGCGAATGTCGTCAATGCGCGCCTGCAGGCCGACGACGGTCGACATCGGCAGCTCGCCGAGGCTCGCATACCACGTCTTCGACGCCTTGACGCCGTACACGACCCGGTCGTCGCGCTGCAGCACCTGGTCGCCGTTCACCGGATCCTGCAGGTAGTACGTGAAGGTCGACCACAGGTCCAGCTGGTAGCGGATGACGTAGGCCGCCAGCTGCTCCTGGTCCGTGTCGGTGCGCCGGACGCGGTTGAACGACAGGCTCGATCGGCGGGTCTCGCCGCCATCGGTCGGGTTGAGGCTGCCGAAGCGGTCGATGAGACCCTCGTCGATTGCCCGCTGCGGAACCTGGTCGGTGGAGTTCCAGCTCCCCGAGTAGGCCATCGCCGTCAGCGTCCAGTAGTCCTGCGCCGAGCCACTGTGGTACCGCAGCACGCCGTTGAGTCGGTGGTAGTCGTCCGGAACGTCGAACGGCCCGTCGTTGTGGTAGGCGTCGGCGGCAGCGAGCAGCGTGCCGGCACCGAGGGCCGTCGATCCCATCAGCAGCGCGCGCCGGTACCCATCCTCGCCGTAGCCCAGCGTCGCCGTCGGCTCGACCTCGTTCATGAGCCCCATCCGCACCGCGCCGGCGGTCGCGAAGTCGCCCTCGTCGGCGTAGTACGGCCCCTTCTTATAGTGCAGGTCGCCGACCAGCTCCGGAATCATGAAGTTGAGATCGGTATAGCCCTGCCCGTGAGCGTGGCTCGGCAGGTTGACCGGCATATCGTCGAGTTCCGACGCAAGGTCGGTGCCGTGGTCGAGGTTGAACGCGCGCAGGAAGTACTGGTTGGCCTTCCCCTCGCCGGAGTGCTGCGTGACGATCAGTCCCGGCACGTTCTCCAGCACCGCTCCCGGGCGCAGCAGCGGCTGCAGCGCCAGCGTGTCCTGGGTGACGTCCCCGGCCGATGCCGCCGGCATGTTGCTGACGCCGGTCGCGACGACGGTGACGGGCTCGAGCGTCGGGACGCCGTCGGCGCTCGTGTCGGCCCGGGCCGCCATGCCGAGACACAACGCCGCGGCGACCGCGACCGGCGCCACGCGCCGCCGGCGGTCCGCACACGCAGTGTCGGACTGTGGCGGCATGATGCGGTCTGGTCTCCGAGCCAGGACGCGTATGATAGTTTTTCGAATTGTCATACGTCATCCCGTACAAACCGAATGCCGGGCGCCGCGACGGGGCCGCACGCTGACGCCACCCCGCGCGGGCCGGCCTGTCGCCGTCCGCGGGCGGGCTCCGCCGGGCCCCCGAACCGCTGCCGGGCGTCCGGCGCCGATGTCGCCGAATCAAGACGCCTATACGTATTGAGTGGCGGCCCCGCGCACTCGATAGTCCCGGTGCGCCGGGCCGTTCGCGGCTACGGTGCGCGGCGCGAAGATCGCCGCGGATGGCGGGGTAGCGCGGTTCGGCGCTGCCGGTTCGAGGCCTGCGCCCGGGGGATGCGACGATGACCAGCCGACCGGCCGACGCGCCGCTGAGGACGGGCGAGCGTTACGTCATCACGCTCGCCACATCGAGCATGCCGATGACGGTTAAGCTCGCCCCCGAATTCCAGTTTCCCGGGCTGGCGGTATTCCGGTCCCGCAGCATCGAGGACGGCCGCGAGCGATTCCGGCTGTACCTCGGCTACTTCGACTCCAAGTCGCGCGCCGAGGAAGTGCTGCAGAAGGTGCGGCCCGGCTATCCGACTGCGTTCGTGGCGAGCGCACCGCCCACGGACAGCGGCTCGCTCGACGATACGATCAACACGGCGTTCACGCTGGTGCGCGGGGCAATCGCGCAGCTCGTGACGACCGACGATGCTGCTGCGCCGGCGGCGGCGCCGACGGCGCCGGTGGCTGACGACCGGCCGGCCGCCGGACCGGTGCCACCGGCGACGACCCTCACGCCGAACGAAGTGGCGAGCGTCATGGCGCCGCAGCGGTACGCGGTGCAGCTCGTCTGGTCGCTGGCGCCGATCGCCGCGGCCTCGATCCCGCGGCTTGGGATTTTCCGTGCCTACAGCCTCTATGCGGTGAGCGTGCGGCGTCAGGGCAATCCCGAGCACGGGCTGCGGCTCGGGTTCTTCACGAGCCTGGACGGGGCGCGGCAGGTCGCCGACTACGTGCGGCACGAGTTCCCGCACGCGAGCGTGGTCCCGGTCAGCTACCGGGAGTACGCGCGCGCGCGCGAGCTGACGCGGCCGGAGGCGGGCGCCGCCCCGGCACCGGCGCGCGACGGCATCGAGGTCACCGAGGAGCGCGACGCCCCGCCGGTGCCCGCGCCGGCGCGGCGGCAGGACGCCGCGGCCCCGGCGGTCGATTCGCGCACGCGCGATGAACTGCTCGCGCTGCTCGGCGCGCACGAGCTCGAGATCGCGCGCGACCGTGAGCAGCCCGTGACCATCACGGCCGAGGAGCGGGCTCTGCTCCTGCGCCGGCCGCAGCGCAACCTGCGCAGCTGGTAGCCGACGGCGGCCGGGCCGGGCCGCGGCGGCCGGCGGTCGTCGCGCTCAGGGCAGGCGCCGGACGTAGACCGCCTTGCCCATGAACCAGGTCTCCAGCACCCGGGTCTTGCCGATGTCTTCCGCGCGGCCGGTGTCGCCGAGCGCGAGGATGTCGCGGTCGACGACCACGAAATCCGCGGACTTGCCGGCCTCGAGCGAGCCGGCGTCCTTGTCCCGGCCGAGATAGCGCGCGCCGTTGATCGTGTAGGCATCGAGCACGTCGCGGATCGGCACGCTCTGCGCCGCGTTCAGCGGTGGACGGCCCGGCAGCCGTCGCGTCACGGCCATCGCCATGTTGACGAAGGGCTGCGGGTCGCGCGTGTTCACCGGCGCGTCGGAACCGGCGACCAGGATCGCGCCGGCATCGCGCAGCGAACGCACCGGGTAGCCGTTCTGCTCATAGTAGCCGTCGGCGGGGTGCAGCGCGGCGTTGTCGCCGCCGAGCACGTGGTCGACGAATGGCACGACCGACAGGTCGTACTCGGGGTCGGCGAACGCCCACGAGTAGGTGAGGGCGAGGTACAGATGGTCGCGGCCGATCCGCGCGACGTCGTCCGGGTGCACGAGCTGGACGTGGGCGAGCGCATCGTGGGTCGAGCTGACCCCGTCGGCGGCGCGCGCCGCCTCGATCGCGTCGACCGCCGTGCGGATCGGCAGGTCGCCGATCGCATGGATATGAATGCCGAAGCCGGCGAGGTGGAATCGCCTGGCGAACTCGAGGATCACCGCGCGGTCGTGCTGCAGCTGCCCGCTCGAGATCAGGCACTGGTCCGGGTGGTAGCCGTGCTCCTGGAGGAACGCCGCGGCGGCGGGCGCCGACTCGTACTGATCGAGGTGCGCGCGCACCTCGACGCACAGCGGCGCCGCGGTGTCGACATAGCCAACGACGGCCAGATGGCCGTCCGTGCCGGCCTTGAAGATCGGCTGCAGGTAGGGCTTGAGCGATGCGACCTCCGGCAGCGTCGGTGGCACTGCGTAGGGATTGCCCTCCAGGACGCCGTCGGCGAACAGCTTGACGATGTCGGCGCGCAGCAGAGGATCGCCGGCGTACTTGGCGCGGATCCCCTGGGCGGTGGACACCATCCGGTCCCAGTCCGGCCGCCCGTCCGGCGTGCGGATCTGGTCCGGGTCGTAATACTGGGCGAGCGTCGCGCGCACCGTGAGCTTGTGCTTCTTCTCGATCGCGTCGTAGAGCACGAGCGCTTCGGGCGGCACGACCGCGTCCATGATGCCGGTGATACCGGCGCTGTTGAGGCGCGCCGTCACGCGCTCCGGCGCCTTCATGACCTCGGCGAAGTCGACGTCCAGGATGAACGGCGCGCCCATCGCCTTGCGCGCCTCCTCGTTGGCAGTGCCGTTCGGCTCGCCGCTGCCGTCGACGCCGACGAGCTTGCGGTACCGCTGCAGCTCGCCGGCCAGCGTTGCCTTCGAGTAGCCGACGACTTGGCCGGCGTCGGTCCTGGCGCGCGCCAGCGCGAGGCCGTTGAAGGCGCCGTGGTGACCGTCATTGCCGAGCAGCTGGATCGGGTGGCTGCGCGAGGCGAGGTCGAGGGCGGCCCGCAGCGTCGGGTGCGCGGCGTCGGGCTCGTTGCCGTTGCTGAAGTTCCACTGCCGCACGTTGACCCATGCGCCGGCCGGCACCTTGTAGCGCTGAATGCAGCCGCGGACGAACGCGGTGAGGTCCTTGAGCGACTTCGCCTGGCTGCGCAGGTCGCAGACGTCGAGGTCGACGATGCCGACCGGGTGGATGTGCGAGTCATAGAGTCCGGGCAGCACCAGCCGGCCGCCGAGGTGCCGAACCTTGGTCTTCGGACCGATCCACGGGCGCGCCTCGTCGTCGCGACCGACGAACACGATCCGGCTGCCGCGGATGGCGAGCGACTCGGCCGTTGACCGGCCCGCATCGGCGGTATAGATCCGCGCGCCCATGATCACGAGGTCCGCCTTCTCATGGCGGGGCGCGGCGCTGCTGGCCGCGACCGGCACTGCGCTGAACGCGAGCACGGTGAGAATCTGGCGCAGGGTCGGCATCGGAGCTGCTCCGCAGTGGCGTTGGCGAGCGGTGGCGACGCGCGTCGCGAGAGATCGACCGTATCGGTCGCGCCGGGCGGCCGTCAAGGCGCTGCAGCGCTCACGGCGACGCGGCGCGCCCTTAGGGGTTTGGAGTAGCAACGGCGGCCCGCGCGCCGTTCGGTCGCCGCGGATGTGCTCTAATTGGCGCGGCGCCCGCCGTCCCGTGCGGGCCTGCCGCCCGCGCCGTTCGACCGCCGTCCACGACAATGCCCGCAGCCGCGCAAGCCGATTCCCTCGACGCCGCTCCGGGCGCCACGCGGATCGCGGTGGCCGACGACGTCGTGTGGCTGCGAGGCTTCGCCGCGACGGCACCGTTGCGCGCCGCCATCGAACGCATCGCCTCGGCCGCGCCGTTCCGCCACCTGTCGACGCCGGGCGGCGGGCGGATGTCCGTGGCGATGACCAACGCCGGCAGCTGCGGCTGGCACAGCGACGCGCGCGGCTATCGCTACGTCGACCGCGACCCCGGCTCGGGGCAGCCGTGGCCGTCGATGCCGGCCGAGTTCGCCGCGCTCGCGGCGCGCGCCGCGGCGGTGGCGGGCTTCGCCGGCTTCGAGCCCGACTGCTGCCTCGTGAACCGCTACGCGGTCGGCGCGCAGATGGGGACCCACCGCGACTACGATGAGCGCGACCTGGGCCAGCCGATCGTGTCGGTGTCGATCGGCCTGCCGGCGGTGTTCCTCTGGTACGGCGCAACGCGCAAGGGGCCACCGCGCCGCGTGCTGCTGGCCGACGGCGACGTGCTTGTCTGGGGCGGCAGCGCGCGCGCCGGCTACCACGGCGTGCGGCGGCTCGCGGCCAGCGATGACGGGGCCGCCGGCGCGCTGCGCTACAACCTCACGTTCCGCCGCGCGCGCTGAGACGAGCCCCCCGGCGACGCTGCGCCGGAACGCGGTAGCATGCCGGCATGCTCACTGCCCACGCCCGGCTGCTCCGCCATCCGCTCGCGCCGTGGCCCGGCCCCGACGTGTCGATCACGGCCACGTGCATCGTGCGCGGCGGCGGCGCCGGCGAGTGCCGCTTCGAGGTCGTCGGTGAGCTCGACCGGGTCGTCGTGCCCGCCGGCACCGGGCCCGCTCGCGTCGATGGCCTGTGGCGCCACACGTGCTTCGAGCTGTTCATCGCCAAGCGCGGCGCGCCCGGCTACCTCGAGTTCAACTTCGCGCCGTCCGGCGACTGGGCCGCGTACGCGTTCAGCGCCTACCGGACGCCGGCGCCGTCGCCCGCCGTTCCGCCGCCGTCGATCAGCACCGAGGTCACCGCCGGGCGTCTGTCGCTGACGGCGCTGGCGGGACCCGGGTCGTGGCCCGAACCGGGCGCCGACGCGCTCGAGGTCGCCCTCGCCGCCGTGATCGAGGGCTCGGACGGCGCGCGCGCCTACTTCGCGCTGCGCCATCCGGCCGGACGGCCGGATTTTCATGACCGGCGCGGCTTCGCACTGGTGCTCGGTCAGGCGATGGCCGCATCGTGAGCGGGTGCGAAACGATCGGGCGCCCATGTGGCGCGACGCGGGGGAGCGCAGGCCGATGACGCTGTTCGGAATCGATCGACTGCTGGCGGACCCGGCGCTGCGGCGACGGCTCGGCGGCCGGCGCCTGGCGCTGCTCGCGCATCCGGCCTCGGTCGCCGCGGACCTGACCCACTCGCTCGACGCGCTCGCGGCGCTGCCCGACCTCAGGCTCACGGCGGCGCTCGGGCCGCAGCACGGCCTGCGCGGCGACAAGCAGGACAACATGGTCGAGTCGCCGGACTTCCGCGACCCGCGCCGCGGCATCCCGGTCTTCAGCCTGTACGGCGACGTGCGCCGGCCGACCGCGGCGATGCTCGACAGCTTCGACGTGCTGCTGGTCGATCTGCAGGACCTCGGCTGCCGGATCTACACGTTCCTGACGACGCTGCGCTACGTGCTGGAGGCCGCGGCCGCGCACGGCAAGGCGGTCTGGGTGCTCGACCGGCCGAACCCGGCGGGCCGGCCGGTCGAAGGCCTCGCGCTGCGCCCGGGCTGGGAGAGCTTCGTCGGCGCTGGCTGCCTGCCGATGCGCCACGGCCTCACGCTCGGCGAGGCCGGCCGCTGGTTCGTGCGCGAGTGCGGACTCGCCCTCGAGTACGAGGTGGTGACGATGGACGGCTGGGCGCCCGGGTCGGGCCCCGGCTACGGCTGGCCGCTCGGCGAGCGCAGCTGGGTCAACCCGAGCCCGAACGCGGCGAGCCTGGCGATGGCCCGCTGCTACGCCGGCACCGTGCTGCTCGAGGGCACGACCCTGTCGGAGGGCCGTGGCACGACGCGGCCGCTCGAGCTGCTCGGCGCACCCGACCTCGAGCCGGAGGCGTTGCTCGCGGCGATGCGGCGCATCGCGCCGGACTGGCTCGCCGGCTGCCGGCTGCGGCCCTGCTGGTTCGAGCCGACCTTTCACAAGCACGCCGGGCAGCTGTGCGCCGGCCTGCAGATCCATGTCGACGACCCGGCCTACGACCATGAGGCCTTCCGCCCGTGGCGCCTGATCGCGGTGGCGTTCAAGGCGCTGCGGCAGCTGCGCCCCGACTACCCGCTGTGGCGCGACTTCGCCTACGAGTACGAGCGCGACCGGCTCGCGATCGACCTGATCAACGGCGGCCCGCTGCTGCGCGAATGGGTCGACGACCCGGGCGCGGTCGCGGCGGACCTCGATGCCCTGGCGCGGCGCGACGAGCAGGCGTGGCGCGCCGACGCCGCGAGCCTGCTGCTCTATCGCTGACGCGGCGACCCTCGCGCCACGGGAGCACGCGACATGCACCACGTCACGGGTGTGCAGGCTGGCGCCGGCGGCGCGGCGCTCCACGTCCAGAGCTGGCGGCCGGCGGCCGACGCGCGCGGCACGCTGGTGCTGCTGCACGGCCTCGCCGAGCACAGCGGCCGCTACGCGGAGCTCACCGCGCGACTGGTCGCGCGCGGCCTCGCCGTGTACGCGCTCGACCACCGCGGCCACGGCCGCTCGGCCGGGCCACGGGCGAACATCGGCCGCTTCGACTGGCTGGTCGCCGATGCGGCGGCGCGCATCCGCTGTGCGCGCGCCGAGCAGCCCGGCAAGCCCGTCGTGCTGCTCGGCCACAGCATGGGCGGGGCCGTTGCGCTCGCCACCGCGCTCGCCCATCCCGGCCTCGTCCAGGCGCTCGCGCTGTCCGCGCCGGCCGTCGGCGCCGACCCGGCCGTGCCGCGGCTGCGGCTGGCGCTCGCGCGCGTGCTGTCGGCGGTCGCGCCGTCCACCGGCGTGCTGCGGCTACCGTCCGACGCGCTCAGCCGCGATCCGCGCGTTGGCGCCGACTACGACCGCGACCCGCTGGTCTTCCGCGGCGCGGTGCCGGCCCGCTCGCTGGTGGAGCTGCTCGCCGCGATGACGCGGCTCCATGCCGGGGCGCCCGGCCTGCGCATGCCGGTGCTCGTCCAGCACGGCACCGACGACCGGCTGGTGCCGCTGCGATTCACCGAGCCCGTGTACGCACGGCTCGGCTCCGCCGACCGCACGATCCGGCGCTACGCCGGGCTTTATCACGAGATCTTCAACGAGCCAGAGCGCGGCGAGGTGTTCGCCGACCTCGAGGGCTGGCTCGAGCGGCAGCTCTAGCGACCGCCGCCGTCGGCGGCGAGCCGCTCGCCCAGTGCGCGGGCGTTGTGGCAGCAGTCGTTCATCGCGACGCCGTGATAGGCGTTGCCGATCAGCGCGAGTCCGGGCTGGCGCGCGACCGCGGCGTCGATCGTGGCGACCGTCGCCAGGTGCCCCGGCCCGTAGTTCGGGATGCCGCGCGGCCAGCGCTTCACGTAGACGACGTCCGGTGTCGCGGCGACGCCCATCGCGCGCGCGATGCCCTCGCGCGCCCGCGCGACGAGCGTCGCGTCGTCGCCGAGTGCGAGCTCGGGATTGCGCTGGCCACCCATGATGACGCGCAGGATCTTGCCGCCTGCGGGAGCGCGGTCGGGAAAGATGCTGCTGTCCCACAGTACGCCGAGCACCGGCAGGCGCGCGGCCGACGTGGTCAGCAGGCCGAAGCCGTCGAGCGGGTGCGCGAGCGAGCGGTAGCCGAAGCCGACGACCGCGACCGGCGAGTACTCGATGCGCGCCAGCGCGCCGGCGAGGGCGGCGTCGACGCCGGCGAGCTGCTGTGCGGCGACGAATGCCGGGGTCGCGACGACCACCCGGTCGACCTCGGTGGCGGCGCCGGCCGCGTGCAGCCGGAATCCCGTCCCGGCGCGCTCGATCGCGTTGACCGCCGCGCCGAGCCGCCACTCGGCGCGCACGCCCGCCGCGAGGTGGTCGATGAACGCGCCGACCCCGCCCCGGAAACTCGTCAGCACGCCGCCGGGGCCGGCCCCGCCCTTGCGCTTGGCGAGCATGCCGCGAAACAGACCGCCGTGATCGCGCTCGAGCGCGGCGACCAGCGGGAACGCTGCCGCGACCGACAGCCGTGCCGGCGTCGAGGCGTAGATGCCGGCCGTCATCGCGTCGAGGAACACGTCCGTGAACTCGCGGCCGAGGCGCCGGTAGCCAAAGGCCTGCAGCGTCTCGTCGGCGCCATCGCGCCGCGGCCGGACCAGGAATTCGCCGAGCACCCGCAGCTTGCCGGCGGCCGACAGCAGCGGCGTCCGCACGAACGCGCCCGGCGACTCGGGCAGCGGGTGCAGGGCGTCGGTGTACACGAAGCGCTTGCGGGCGGCGCTCGAGCTCTCGAGCAGCAGTGCCTCGGCACCGCTCGCGCGCACCAGCTCGAGGCTGTCGGGCTTGTTGGTCAGAAAGCCGTTGCAGCCGGCCTCGAAGCGGAAGCCCTCGATGACGGCCGTGTGCAACGCGCCGCCCGGCGCCGGCGCCGCCTCGAATAGCGTCAGCGGCCAGTCGGGCCGCGCCCGCTGCAGCCAGAACGCGGTCGCCAGGCCGCTGATGCCCGCGCCGACTATGCCGACCCGCACGAGGCCTCCGCCGGTCCCGCCGCCGCCGCTACTGCGCGGTCGGCGGTACGGGGAAGCCGCGGCTGCGCAGCAGCGCCGCGATGCCCGGGTCGCGGCCACGGAACGCGCGGTAGGCCTCGGCGGGGTCGCGCGTGTTGCCGATCGAGAACACGTTGTCGCGCAGGCGCTGCCGCGACCGCCGGGTCGTACGGGCCCTTGGCCTCGGTGAAGGCCTCCCACGCGTCCTCGGCGAGCGTGTCCGACCACAGGTAGCTGTAGTAGCCCGCCGAGTAGCCGTCGCCGGAGAACACGTGGCCGAACTGCGGCGTGCGGTGGCGCATCACGATTTCGTGCGGCATGCCGAGTGCGGCCAGCGTCTCGCGCTCGAAGGCGCGCGGGTCGATCGGCTGTCGCCCGCCAGATGCAGCTTCATGTCGACGAGCGCCGCGGCCAGGTACTCGACCGTCTTGAAGCCCTGGTTGAAGGTCTTGCTGCGCTGGATCTTGGCAACCAGCTCGGGCGGAATCGGCTGGCCGGTCTGGTAGTGCAGCGCGAACCGGTTCAGCACCTCCGGCGTCGCCAGCCAGTGCTCGAGCAGCTGCGACGGGAACTCGACGTAGTCGCGCGCGACGTTGGTGCCCGACAGCGTCGGGTAGCTGACGTTCGACGACAAGCCGTGCAGCGCGTGGCCGAACTCGTGGAACAGCGTCGTCGCGTCTTCCCAGCTGATCAGGATCGGCTCGCCGTCGCGGCCCTTCACGAAGTTCGCGTTGTTCGACACGATCGTCGTGATCGGCTTGTCGAAGCGTTCCTGCGCCGCGATAGGCGTTCATCCAGGCGCCCGACGCCTTGTCGGCGCGGGCATAGGGATCGAAGTACCAGAGCCCGACGTGCTCGCCGTTCCGGTTGGTGACCTCGAAGACGCGGATGTCGGGGTGCGCAACCGGCACGGTCCCCGGCGGCACCGGCTCGAAGTGCAGTCCGAACAGCTGGCCGGCGACCCAGAACATGCCCTCGCGCAGCTTCTCGAGCTGCAGGTACGGCTTCACCTCGTTGGCGTCGAGGTCGTACTTCTCCTTGCGGACCTTCTCGGCGTAGTAGCGGTAGTCCCACGGCTCGATCCGGATCTGCGGCTGGCCGAGCGCGGCGCTCTCGCGGTCGGCGACCGCCTGCATGTCGGCGACCTCCTCGTGCACGCGTGCGACCGCCGCCGGCCAGACGGCCTCCATCAGCGCCACCGCGCGCTCCGGCGTCCTCGCCATCGAGTCCTCGAGCCGCCAGTGGGCGTGCGTCGGGTAGCCGAGCAGCTTGGCGCGCTCGGCGCGCAGCTTGAGGATCTCGGTGATCGTCGCGTTGTTGTCGTGCGCGTCGCCGTTGTCGCCGCGGCTGACGAAGGTCCGCCAGACCTTCTCGCGCAGATCACGGCGCGAGGAGTACTCGAGGAACGGCTCGACGCTCGAGCGCGTGTTGAGCACGGCGCCCTTGGCCTTGATGCCGCGCGCCTCGGCGGCGGCGGCGACGGCCGCGCGCACCGAGTCCGGCAGTCCCGCGAAGTCGGCGTCGGTGTCAAGCGCCAGCCAGTGATCGTTCTCGTCGGCGAGCAGGTTCTGCGAGAACCGCGTGTACAGCGTCGCCAGCTGCTGGTTGAGCTGCGACAGGCGCGCCTTCGCCTTGGCGTCTAGCTTCGCGCCGGCGCGCACGAAGTCGGTGTAGACCACCCAGGTCAGGCGCCGCTGCTCGGCGCTCAGGCCGCTCGTGTCGCGCGCCGCGTAGACGGCGGCGATGCGCGCGAACAGCTTGGCGTTCTGCGTGATCTGGTCGGCATGCGCCGCGAGCAGCGGCGCGATCTCGGTCTCGACGGCCCGCACGTCCTTGTCGTTGAGCGTCGAGGTGTAGACGCCGAAGATGCGCGCCACGCGATCGAAGGCGCGACCGGACCGCTCCATCGCGGCGATCGTGTTGTCGAAGGTCGGCTTGGCGCGATTGGCGGCGATGCGGTCGATATCGGCCAGCTCCTCGGCCATCGCAGCGGCGAGCGCGGGCTTGAAGTCGGCGACCCGCACCCGGTCGAACGGTGGCACGCCGCCGTACGGCCCGGTCCAAGGCTGCAGCAGCGGATTGAGTTGTGCGGCGGCGGCGGGCGCCGCGGCGGCGGTCGTGGCCAGCGTCAGCATCGCGGTCAGGGTCATTACCAGGCCGGGCAGGCGGCGCAGCAGACGGAGGTGCATTCTAGCGGTCCCGGGCACTCGGTAAAGGCGGGCATCATACCCGCTCGAGCGCTCCTGCCAGCAGCCACCCCTTGAGCCAGCCGGCGGCCCTGCCAGCCGCCGCGCCGTCGTCGCCCAGCGCCGCCGCGAGGTCGGCGCACAGTGCCCCGAACGGCTCACCGGCGAGCAGCCGATCGAGCGCGGCGGCCTCGTCGGCCGGCAGCGAGCGAAACTCCGTCTCGAGCCCGGAACGCAGGATCAGCCACTCGACGCGTGCGCCGCGGACCGCGGCCGGCGCCGTCAGCGGCGCGCCGTCGCCGGCGGCCTCGAGCGCGGCCTTGGCGGCCCGCCACACGGCCACTGCGTTGGTGCTGGTCGCAAGGCGGGCGAGGCTCGGCACGCCCCTGAAGCGCAGTCCCGGCCAGCCGTCGGGCGCGACGCCGGCGAGGTCGGCCGGCGCCGTCGGCGTTGCGCCGGCGGCGTCGAAGGCGGCAGCGAGACGCCACTCGAAGGCGGCGAGCTCGGCGCGCATCTCGCCCTCGAGATCGGCGGCGGTCGTCGCGAGCTGCTCCGGCAATTCGCGGCCGTAGTCGCGGATCGAGCGGTGCACCGAGGGCGTCCCGGCGATGAACTCGCGCATGCGTGCGTCGAAGGACTCCCGTCCGCTGCGCGCCGCGAGCGCCGGGAACTGGATCGCGAGCGCCTCGCCGAGCCTGAGGCGGTAGGCCTCGACGTAGATTTCCCAGCGGTCGGCGGCGGCTGGCGCGACGGCCGTCTCGAGCGCGGCGGGCAGCGGCCCACCGTCGAGAACGTGTCGCTGGACGGCGCGCTCGAGCTCGGCGAGCTTCATCACGCCGCCTCGCTGAGCGCCTGGCGTGCGACGGCGCGGGCGTGATCGAGCTCGGCGACGAGCGCCGCGAGCGGCGGAATCTTGTCGTCGCGCTCGAGCAGCGTGCTCACCGGCCCGAAGCGCCGCACCGCGTGCGCGTACAGGTCCCACACTTCGTCGCGCACCGGCGCGTCGTGCGTATCTATGACGTGGCTGCCGAGATCGAGGTGACCGGCCAGGTGGAACTGCTGCACGGCGCCAACGGGCACGCCGTCGAGGAAGTCGCGCGGCTCGAAGCCGTGGTTGCGGCTGCTGACGTAGACGTTGTTGACGTCGAGCAGCAGCCGGCAGCCGGTGCGGCGCACCAGCGCCGCGAGGAACTCCCACTCGCTCATCGCCGAACTCGTGTAGCTGACGTAGCTCGAGACGTTCTCGAGCACGAGCGGCCGGCCGAGCAGTTGCTGGACGCGGTCGATCCGTGGCGCGAGGTGCTCGAGTGCCTCGCTCGTGTACGGCAGCGGCAGGAGGTCGTGCAGATTGATGCCATCGGTGCCGGTCCAGCACAGGTGATCGGAGATCCACTGCGCCTCGCAGCGGTCGGCGAGCGAGCGGACGCGGGCGATGTAGTCGGTGTCGAGCGGCGCGGTGCTGCCGATCGACAGCGACACGCCGTGCATCGCGACCGGATAGCGGGCGCAGATCGCGTCGAGGAAGTGCAGCGGCCGGCCGCCGCCGACCAGGTAGTTCTCGGTGATGATCTCGAACCAGTCCACGGCCGGCGGGCAGTCGAGGATCGCCGTATAGTGCACCGGCCGGAGGCCGAGGCCGAAGCCGAGGGTAGGGCGCATGGCGGAACCGGAAGCGGCGCAAGCGGTCGGGTCGGGCGCGGCAGCGGGCTGCCGCGCCCTGCCGATCTTACTGCGCCTACTTGTTGGCGATCTTGGCTTTCGCGGCGTCGCAGTCGGCCTTGCTCAGCTGCAGGAAGCCCTGCCCCTTGCACTTGTTCTGGCCCTGACAGGAGTTGTGGGCGGTGGCGCAGGCCGACGTGCCCTTGCACGAATTGACGCCCTCGCACTTGATCTTCGCCTCTTCGGCGTTCGCGACCGGGGCGGCGATCGTCGAGAACAGCAGGGCGGCGGCGGTGGCAATGGCGGCGCCGGTGACGTTGGTCTTCATGACTCGATACCTTTTGATGAATGACTGGATGATGACGACAGGGACCGGCGACGACGAGCCCGGCGCGTTGCGCGGACCCGGGCAACCCGCCGCGCCGGTCCCCTCGGAGCGGCGGGTCGCCTTGCAAAGCGATTCTCGTTACGCGCCGGCGCGGATTCCCGCGAGCCCCGCGCCGCGGCCGCCGGCCAGCAGGCGGTCCAGCGACCAGCCGCCGGGACCGTGCACGACGAGCATCAGCAGCATGAAGCCCCACAGCACGTGCTGGCCGACCGCAGCCTCGAAGCCGTCCTGCAGCAGCACGTGGCGGTAGGAGATGAACGCGAGCGCGTTGACGGCGAACAGGCCGACGGCGCTGGCGCGGCCGGCAAGGCCGAGGATCACGAGCGTGCCGAACACGAGCTCGCCCCCGGCGCCCGCGTAGGCGGCGGCGTGCGGCGGCAGCAGCGGCACGTGGTACTCGCTCTCGAACAGCGACAGGGTCTGCGGCCAGTCGCTGACCTTGAGCCAGCCGGACTTGACGAACACCCAGCCCGCGTACAGCCGCGTCCCGAGCGCGAGCGGCGCCACCAGGTGGGCGGCGACGGCAGCGAGGGCCTGCTCCAGCGTGCCGAGCGTTTGCCTCATGTTCATGATGCTTAGGTCTCCGCGTTCCGGTGGTGGCGCCCGGTTTCGGCGCACGTCGAACTAGACCGGCCCATGCCGCGACTTCTTACACGCTTGCCGTGACGGGCGCGATCCCGCCTGTCATGCTGCACCGCACCAGCCATCGCCGCCACTCCGCCCGTGTAGGATTCGGACCGGCCAGCCGGCCAGCCGGCGCCGTGCCGGGTAATAAGCCGCACCGAGGACCGGTCTCCCTGTATGAGCGACCCCGTTCCCACGCTGGAACTCAAGACGCGGTTCGAGGCCCTGTGCGGCCGGTTGCGGCCGGACCTGTACCGGTTCGCGTTCTGGCTGGCGCGTGACCGGGCGGTCGCCGAGGACGTGGTGCAGGACACGCTGCTGCGCGCCTGGCGGTCGTTCGGCAGCCTCGGCGACGAGGCGGCGGCGCGGCCGTGGCTGCTGACGATCGCGCGCCGCGAGTTTGCGCGCCGCTTCGAGCGCAAGAGTCTCGAGACGGTGGACGTGGATGACCTCGCCGAGCTCGAGGACCCGGCGCTCGCGGCACAGGACGCGCAGGAGGTGCTCGACATGCGGGCCGCGATCTTCGCGCTCGAGCGCGACTACCGCGAGCCGCTGGTACTGCAGGTGTTGATGGGATATTCGACCGAAGAGATTGCAAGGCACATGGAGCTCACTCCCGGCGCGGTGCTGACGCGGCTGTTCCGCGCCCGCCAGAAACTCAAAGTCGCGCTGCTCGGCGGCGGGGAGGAGCCGTGAACTGCCTCGACGTCCGCCGCGCGCTGGGCGCCGAGCCGGGCCGGCGCACGCCCGAGCTCGATGCCCACCTCGCCGAGTGCGCCGCCTGCGCCAAGTACGCGGCCGAGATCGCGCGGCTCGAGGCGACGCTGCGCCGCGCGCTCGAGGTGCCGGTGCCGGCGCCCGGCGCCCGGCCGGCGGCCGTCACCGTTGCGCCCGGTCGCGGGCCGCGCTGGTACGCGCTCGCCGCCTCGGTCGTCGGGGTCGCGGTGCTGGCGGCGGCGCTCTGGTCCTTCTACCCGCGCGAGGCGCTCGCGAGCGCGCTCGTGGGTCACATGACGCACGAACCGCAGTCGTGGCGGCGCACCGAGGTGCCGGTGGCGCCCGGCGCGCTCGCCTACGTGCTGCACCGCTCGGGCGTCGCGCTCGCGCCGGATGCGCCGCTCGTCAGCTACGCGAACAGCTGCTGGTTCCGCGGCTGGTTCGTCCCGCACCTCGTCGTGCAGACCGACGCCGGGCCGATGACGGTGATGGTGCTGCCGCACGAGCGCGTCGCCGCGCAGACGCTGGTCGACGAGGGCGGCTACCGCGTGATGATCGTGCCGGCGGCGCACGGCTCGATCGCCGTGCTGACTCAAGGGCCGGTCGACGCCGCCAGCATCAAGGACGTGGTCGCGCGGGTCGCGGCGGCGGTGCGCTTCACCGGCTGAGTCGTGCGCCGGCACGGCGCCACGCCGTGGTCCCGGACCTCGCCGCCGACCGTGCGGAACGTCCAGTGATAGCGATCGGGCTCGAGCTCAAGCTCGAGCACGCCGTGCTCACGTGCGAAGGCACGGTGGCGGGACGACAGCGACAGGTCCCGCAGGTGCGCGCCGCCGGTGCCGACCACGAACTCGCGGATGCCGGTCGTGCGCGGCGCGCCGTCGGCGTCGAGCGGCTCGAACGACTCGTAGAAGTGCTCGTGGCCGCTGAGCACGACATCCGCCCCGGCCGCATCCAGCGCCGCCCAGGCCGGCTTCATCGGCGCGCCGTCGCCTTGGTGCAGGCCGGTCGAGTGCAGCGCGTGGTGCCACAGCGCGACGATGCAGCGGCCGTCGCCGTCGATCGCCGCCAGTTCGCGTACCAGCCACGCCTGCTGGCGCGCGAGCGCCCGGTCGCGCAGGTCACTGTCGAGGCCGATCACCCACCAGTCGCCGAGCGGCGCGCGAAAGTACGTGCGGTGCGGGTTGCGCTCGCCGAAGTAGGCGAGAAAATCGCGGACGCTGCCGGCGACGTAGTCGTGATTGCCGGGAACCGCGTAGGTCCGCGACCGGAAGCGGCCCCACGTCGGCTCGTAGCACGCTGCGAGCGTCGCCTGATTGGCGACGGGATAGGCGGCATCGCCGAGCACCAGCACCGTCGCCCCGTCCGGGATCATTCGCGCGGTCGCCGCGGCGGCGCTCGCCGCCGGATCGACGCCGGTACAGTCGGCGATGTCGCCGGCGGCGTACACCGGCAGTGTGGCGGCCGCCGCAACCGGCGCCGCCGCCAGCAGTGCGGCGCTCAGCAGGGCGGCGAAACAGCGGGTCAGGCGCATCGGACGGCTCCGGCCGGGTCGGTACTCTAGCAGCACGGTGGGCCGCCGCCGCTCAGGGCGCGGTGGCCTGCGCCGCGCGCGAATCCGCCAGCATCCGCGCCCGTCGCCAGCCGCCGAAGCGGTAGTAGGCGAGCGCCATGCTCGCCGCCATCAGCGAGGCGAGCGGGAAGCTCCACCAGATCGCATCCGCGCCGAAGCGCGGCAACATCAGGTGCGCGAACGGCAGGCGCACGCCCCACAGCGCGCAGAACAGGATGACCAGCGGCGGCACCACCGCGCCGGTGGAGCGCACGACACCGAACAGCACCATCGAGATCCCGAAGAACACCCACGACGGCGCGGCGATCAGGTTCACGTGGCGTGCGATGTCGACCGCGCGGCCGGGCGGCAGGAACAGCCGCAGCGCGAACTCGTCGACCGCGACCAGCAGCAGCACGACCGCCCCGGTGGTCAGGCAGACGAACAGGACGCCGGTGCGCGCCGTGCGCCCGACGCGGTCCCAGCGGCCGGCGCCGACGTTCTGGGCGGCCATCGACGAGACCGCGGCGCCGAGCGCGAAGGCGGGCATCTGCACATAGGTCCACAACTGCCAGGCGGCGCCGTAGGCGGCGGTGGTGTCCGAGCCGAAGCGATTGACCAGCGTGATCATCGCCACGGCGTTCGCCGAGATCACGACCATCTGCAGGCCCATCGGCAGGCCCTTGGTCAGGAGCGTGGCGATGATCTGCCGGTCGAAACGCAGCAGCGCGAGGTCGCGGCCGTGCAGGCACAGCGGATTGCGGGTGCGATACAGGTAGGCGATCAGCGCCACGAAGCTGACGGCGTTGGCGATCAGCGTCGCGAGCGCCGAGCCCGCGATGCCGAGTCGGGGCACCGGCCCGACTCCGAAGATCAGCAGCGGGTTGAGGGCGATGTCCAGCCCGACCGACAGCAGCAGAAAGCGGAACGGCGTGCGCGAGTCGCCGGCGCCGCGCAGCACCGCCATCACGTAGGTGTACAGGTACATGAACGGCAGCGCGGCGAAGATGATCCGCAGGTAGGCGCGTGCGAACGGCAGCGCGTCGGGCGGCGTGTGCATTGCGGCGAGCAGCGTGTCGGCGCTGAGCGCGCCGACGATCGCGAGCGCGACGGCGACCGCCGCGAAGAACGCCGCGCTCGCGCCGACCACGCGGCGGGCCTCGTCGAGGCGCTGCGCGCCGACGTACTGCGCGACCAGGATGGTCGCCGCCATCGACACGCCGAATGCGCCGCCGACCAGCAGGAACATCACCGCGTTGGCGTTCGAGGTCGCGGTCAGCGCCGCCTCGCCGAGGAACTTGCCGACCCAGATCGAATTGACCGAGCCGTTCAGCGACTGCAGGATGTTGCCGAGCAGGATCGGTATCGCGAACACGAACAGCGTACGGGCGATCGGTCCTTCGGTGAGTGCGGTCGAGTTCGGCTTCATGCGGGGGCGTCGACGACCAGCACCGTCTTGCCGACCGTCTGGCCGGCCTTGAGCTCCAGCAGCGCCTCGCGCGCCGCGGCGAACGGGTGGCGCGCGCCGACATGCGGCGCGGGCAGCTCGAGCGCGGCGAGCGCGGCGTAGGCCTCGGGGACGCGCGTGACGTCGTCCCACAGCCAGATCAGGTTGAAGGCCAGCAGGCCGCGGTTCTCGCTGATCATCTCGAGCGGGTCGAGGCGCGGGCGCCTGAGCCACCGCCAGGCGAGCCGCGCCCAGCCGCGCCGCGTGCCCGTCGGCATGAAGTCGGCGGCGCCGTACAGCACGTAGCGTCCCTCCGGCGCCAGTCGCTCGAAGGCGGGCCGGAACCATTCGCCGAGCACGGCATCGAAGACGATGTCGAAGCCGCGGCTGCCGCGCGCCGTGAGCGCGGCGTCGAGGCGGCGCGCGTAGCCGTCGGCTTCGCGCAGCACCAGGCTCTCGGGCGCGAGCCCGTGGCGCGCGCGCAGGAACTCGATCTTGGCGGCGCTGCCGACCACGGCGACCGGGTGCGCGCCGAGCCGGGCGAGGATCGCGAGCGCCTGCAGGCCGACGCCGCCGGCCGCCGACTGCACCAGCACGACGCTGCCGGCACGCGCGGCGCCGAGGCGCACGAGTCCGTACCAGGCGGTCAGGGCCTGCACCGGGAAGGCCGCGCCGGCCTCGAAGGACCAGCCGGCCGGGATGCGCGCGAGGTAGCGGGTGTCGGCGTTGACGGCGGTGGCGTAGCCGCCGAAGCGGGTGAGCACGATGACGCGGTCGCCGACGGCGAGCGCGGCCGGACGCCCGGCCAGCGGCGGCCCGAGCGCCTCGACGACGCCGGCGGCCTCGAGGCCGGGCACGAAGCTGCCGCGTGGCGTTGCAGAATAGAGCCCGAGGCAAGCGAACGCGTCGGCGAAGTTGAGGCCGACCGCGCGGATCGCGACGCGGGCCTCGCCGGGGCCCGGCGGATCGAGCCGCTCCTCGACGAGCCGCAGGCGGTCGAGTGAGCCGGCGCGATCGATGCGCCAGGCGGCGCGAAGGCTTTGCATGGGATCATAGTACCCGCATGAATGCTCAAAGTGCTGCACCGGCCGGTGATCGCGCCGCGGCCCGCCGCTGGCAGCGCTGGCTCGCGCCGGCGCTGTCGGTGTTGGTGTTCGTGCTGGTGGCGGCCGTGCTGCACCACGTGCTCGGCCACTACCATCTGCACGACGTGCTCGGCGAGCTGCGCGCGATCCCGCGGCGGGCGCTCGCCGGCGCCGCGCTCCTGACCGTCGGCAGCTACCTGATGCTGACGCTGTACGACTGGCTCGGCGTCCGCTATGTCGGCAAGCCCGTGCCCTATGCGCGCACCGCGCTCACCGCGTTCATCGCCTACGCCTTCGGCCACAACCTGAGCCTCGCGGCGTTCACCGGCGCCGCGGTCCGCTATCGGCTGTACTCCGCGGCCGGGCTCACGACCGTCGACGTTGCCACCATCGTCTCGATGTGCGCGCTGACGACCGCGATCGGGGTCAGCACGCTCGCGGGACTTGCGCTACTGCTCGCCGCGCCCGGCGCCTCGGCGCTGCACCTCGGCCACGCCTGGTCGCGGCTGATTGGCGCGCTGCTGCTCGGCTGGGTGCTCCTTTACGTGCTGTGGGCGAGCCGCGCGCGCGAGCCGGTCGCGCTCGGCGGCTGGGCCCTCAGGCCGCCGGGCGCGCCGATCGCCGTGTCGCAGGTCGCGGTCGCGGTCGCGGACCTGACGCTGTCCGCGGGCGTGCTCTACCTACTGCTGCCGGCCGCGGCGCACACCGACTTCGTCACCTTCGCCGGCATCTACGCCGTCGCCGTGATCGGTGGCATCGCGAGCCAGGTGCCGGGCGGCCTCGGCGTGTTCGAGGCGATCCTGCTGCTCGCGCTGCCGCAGGTGCCGGCGCCGCAGATGCTCGGCGCGCTGCTCGCCTACCGCGGCGTCTACTATCTGGCACCACTGCTGATCGCGGCCGCCGCGCTCGCCGCGCATGAACTCTACCGCCAGCGGTCGCGCATCGCCCGTGCCGGCGGCCTCGCCGACACGCTGCTCGCGCCGGTCGCGCCGCAGCTCGTGGGCGTGCTGGTGTTCGTCGCCGGCGCCGTGCTGCTCCTGTCGGGCGCGACGCCGGCGCTCGACGCGCGGCTCGGCAAGCTCATCGAGGTCGTGCCGCTGCCGCTGCTCGAAGCGTCGCACCTCGCCGGCAGCGTCGTCGGCGTCGGCCTTTTGATCCTGGCGCGCGCGCTGTTCCGGCGCGTCGCGGCCGCCTACCACCTGACGTTCTGGCTGCTGGTCGCCGGCATCGTCGCCTCGCTCGGCAAGGGCCTCGACGTCGAGGAGGCGAGCTACCTCGGCCTCGTGCTGCTGGTGATGTGGCTGGCGCGGCGTGCCTTCCACCGCCCGTCGACGATCATGAGCCAGCGCTTCACGCCGGTGTGGATCGCGAGCGTGGTGATCATCGTGACGCTGACGCTGTGGGTCAGCTGGCTGTCATCGCGCCACGTGCCGTATTCCGGCGACCTGTGGTGGACGTTCGCGTTCGACGGCCACGCGCCGCGCGTGCTGCGGGCCTCGCTCGCGGTGCTGGTGGTGCTCGCTGCGTTTCTCGCCGCGCAGCTGCTGCGCCCGGCGCCGGCCGAGCCACACGACCCGGCGACGCTCGACCTGGAGCGCGCGCGGCGCGCGATCGCGGCCGCGGACACGAGCCTCGCCAACGCCGCGCTCGCCGGCGACAAACGGCTGCTGTTCCACCCGGCGGGCGATGCGTTCCTGATGTACCAGGTGAGCGGCGGCAGCTGGGTTGCGCTCGGTGATCCGGTCGGGCCGGCGGGCCGGGAGGAGGACCTCGTCTGGGCGTTCCGCGAGCTCGTCGACCGGCGCGGCGGGCGCACCGTGTTCTACGAGGTCAGCGGCCGCTCGCTGCCGCTGTACGTCGACCTCGGGCTGTCGCTGCTCAAGCTCGGCGAGGAAGCGCGCGTGCCGCTCGAGTCGTTCAGCCTCGAGGGCAGCGCGCGCGCGGACCTGCGCCAGTCGCGCAAGCGCGCCGAGCGCGACGGCGCCAGCTTCGAGGTCGTGCCGCCGGTGGCGGTGGCGGCACTCTTGCCGCGCCTCAGGCTGATCTCGGACGCCTGGCTCGCCGACAAGGCAACCGCTGAGAAGGGCTTCTCGCTCGGCGCCTTCAGCGAGCCGTACGTCGCGCAGTTCCCGCTCGCCGTGGTCCGGGCCGAGGGCGAGGTCGTGGCCTTCGCCAACCTCTGGCCGAGCGGCACGCGCGAGGAACTGTCGGTCGACCTGATGCGCTTTCATCCCGACGCGCCGCGCGGCGCGATGGACTACTTGTTCATCCGGCTCATGCTGTGGGGCCGCGCCGAGGGCTACCGCTGGTTCAACCTCGGCATGGCGCCGCTGTCGGGTCTCGAGAACCGGGCGCTGGCGCCGCTGTGGCACCGCATGGGCAGCTTCCTGTACCGCCACGGCGAGTCGTTCTACAACTTCGAGGGACTGCGGCGTTACAAGGACAAGTTCGACCCCGTCTGGGAGCCGCGCTACCTCGCCTCGCCGGGTGGGCTGCACCTGGCGCGCGTGCTGCTGGACGTGTCGACGCTGATCTCGGGCGGACTCAAGGAGCTGGTCACGAAATGATGCTGCATCGAACACTTGCCGCCATCGCCCTGACGACCGCCGGCCTCGCCGTCGCCACCGCGGCCGATAACGCCGCGCCGCCGGCGCACGCCTCGGCGCCGGAGGCCGGCACCGGCCGCGACGCGCCGGCGCCGCCGCTGCCCGGCGAGCTCAAAGTGAGCTACGGCCCGTTCGGCGAGGTCACCGTCTATCGGCCCGCGGGCCGGATCGGCAGCGTCGCGCTGTTCGTGTCCGGCGACGGCGGCTGGAACCTCGGCGTCGTCGACATGGCGCGCCACCTGCTCGAGGAGAACGCGCTGGTGGTCGGCATCGACGTCCGGCACTACCGCAACGCGATCAACACGCCGGGCGCGGCCTGCAAGAGCTTCGCGGTCGACTTCGAAGGCCTTGCGCACGAGGTCGAGCGGCGCCTCAAACTCCCGGACTACCTGCCGCCCGTGCTGGTCGGCTACTCGTCCGGCGCGACGGTCGTCTACGCGACCGTCGTCGAGGCGCCGAAGGGCACCTTCGCCGGCGCGCTCAGCCTCGGCTTCTGTCCGGATCTCGACGTCACGCAGCCGATTTGCAAGGGCAGCGGCCTCGCCTACGAGCGGCAGTACGCCAAGAGTCCGGCGCCGCCGCCGGTCACGGGCGTGGTGTTCTCGGCCTCGAAGAGCAACGTCACGCCGTGGATCGCGTTCCAGGGCGACGCCGACCAGGTTTGCAGCCCCGCCGGGACGCGCGCGTTCGTCGCCGCGACGAGCGCGGCCGAGCTCGTCTGGCTGCCGAAGGTCGGCCACGGGTTCTCGGTCGAGAAGAATTGGCTGCCGCAGTTCAAGGCCGCCTACTCCAAGCTCGCCGCGCACGCGGCGCCGCCGAAGGTGACGCTGCCGGAGGTCGCCGACCTGCCGCTCGTCGAGGTGCCGGCGAGTGGCGCGGCGCCGGCCGGCGAGGCCGAGCTCTTTGCGGTGCTCCTGACCGGCGACGGCGGCTGGGCCGGCATCGACCAGGACGTGGCGGCGGCGATCGCCGCCCGCGGCATTCCGGTCGTGGGCCTCAACTCGCTCAAGTACTACTGGCCGGGCCGGACGCCGGACGCGGCGGCGCATGACCTCGAGCGCGTCATCCGCCGCTACTCGGTGGCCTGGCACCGCCCGCAGGTGATCCTCGTCGGCTACTCGTTCGGCGCCGACGTGCTGCCGTTTCTGTACACGCGACTGCCGGCCGACCTGCGCGACAGCGTCCGTGCCGTGAACCTGCTCGCGCTCAGCGACAGCGCGAGCTTCGAGTTCCACGTCGCCGACTGGATACCGGGGGCCGACAGCGGCGACCGGCCGACGGCGCCGGAGATCCGGCGCATGGCCGCGGCGCCGGTGCTGTGCCTGTACGGCGCCGACGAGGGCGACAGCCCGTGCCCGAAGCTGGCCGGCGCCACCGTCAAGGCGGTCGCGCTCGCCGGCGGCCACCACTTCGGCGGCGACTACGCGGCGCTCGCACGCCAGATCCTCGACTTCGCGGCGCGCTGAGCGCGCGCTGCGCTACGGCCGCTCGTCGGGCAGCGTGAACCAGCAGTTGAAGGCGATCGTGATGCGCTCACCCTCGCCCTCGAACGGCTTGACGTCGTGCAGCACGTAGGACGGGAACAGCACGAGCTGGCCGGGATGCAGCAGGATGCTGCGCAGCTGCAGGCCGAACGGCGGCGGGATCCTCGCGATCCCGGCGTCCATGTGCATCGCGCTCGCCAGCATCGGGTTGACGAAGGTCAGCGCGCCGCTGTCGCGCTTGCCCGCGTCGTGGCGGCCCGGGTCGACGCAGTAGACGCCGCTCCACGAGGCGTTCGGGTGGTTGTGCAGGCCGAAAAAGCCGCCGCGCCGCGTGACGTGGAACCACGCGTCGTTGAAGATCTGCAGCTGCCCGAGCGTCTTGAGGTCGTAGCCGTTCAGCTGGCCGATGACCGCGAGCAGCTGATCCCAGCAGAAGGCCTTCAGCTCCTGGATCGCCGGGTCGGGCTCGCGGAACAGGTTGAAGTGGCTCTCGTAGAGCGGCGCGTTGCGGTTCGTCAGCGGCCGCGGGTTCGCAGCCGCGGCGCCGCGGGTCTCCTGCTCGAGCACGTAGCGCTTGAGCGCGACGTTCAGGCGCTCGTGCTCCGGGTGACGGCTGATGCCGAACGGCACGGCGAACATTGCAATGACTTCCGGCGGTGGCATCGCGCGGCCTCGGGTGCCTGAGGTGGTGGGCTGCCGGCGATTCTAGCCGCCCGTGAGCCCGCCGAGCGCGGCGCTATACTTATGGCCATTACGATGAGTACGCCCCCGAACCCCGCTGCCCGCCCGCCGATGCCCAACGAGCAGCGCGTGCTCGCGCTGATGGGTGCTTGCGAGCGTGCGGTGGCGGAGCGGCGCGAGAGCGACGCGCTGCGCGCGCTCAAGGATGCCGAGGCGATCCTGCCCGAGCATCCGCTCGTGCTGCACGAGAAGGCGCGACGCGCGCTCGGTGCGGGCGACCCGCGCGCGGCGCAGGCGCTGCTCGAGCGGGCGGCGGCCGCTGCGCCGGACCACCCGCAGTTCTGGCTGAGCCTCGCGAGCGTGCTGCGCGTGCTCGCCCGTCCCGAAGAGGAACTCGCGGCGCTCGAGCGCGTGCTGGCGATCGACGCGCTGCACCCGGTCGCGCTGCTGCAGAAGGGCGCGGTGCTCGACCTCATGGGCAAGCGGCGCAGTGCCGCGCGCACCTACGGCAACGCGCTCGCGACGCTGCCCCACAACCGGACGCTGCCGCCGGCGATCGACAACCTGGTGCGCCAGGCGCGCCGCCGGGTCGCGGAGGCCGCCGAGGAGCTCGACGGCTTCATCGGCGCGCGGATCGGCGCGCTGCGCGCCGGCCACGCGGTGTCCGAGCGGCGTCGCTTCGAGCGCTGCATCGATCACCTGCTCGGACGGGCGCAGATCCATTCCCCGCAGCCGACCTTCATGCTGTACCCGTTCCTGCGCAACTATGAGTTCTACGAGCGCAGCGATTTCCCGTGGCTCGATTCGCTCGAGGCCGCGACCAGCGACATCCGCGACGAGTGCCTGGGCGTCATTGCCGCCGACGCCGGCGGCATTCAGCCGTACGTGGCCTATCCGGACGGCGTGCCGCTCAGGCAGTGGAAGGAGCTCAACCACTCGCGGCGCTGGGGGGCGTACTTCCTGTGGAACCAGAGCGAGCGGGTCGAGGACCACCTCGCGCGTTGCCCGCGCACCGCGGCGGCGCTCGGCGCCGCCCCCAGGGTCGACATCAAGGGCCGCGGACCGACCGCGTTCTTCTCGATCCTCGACGCGCGGACGCACATTCCGCCGCATCACGGCGTGACCAACACGCGCCTGACGGTGCACGTGCCGCTGGTGGTGCCGCCCGGGTGCCGCTTCCGGGTGGGCAGCGAGACCCGTGAATGGCGGGTGGGCGAGGGCTGGGTGTTCGACGACACCATCGAGCACGAGGCGTGGAACGACTCGGACGCGCCGCGCGCGATCCTGCTCTTCGACATCTGGCACCCGGAACTGACGGCGCTCGAGCGCGACCTGGTACGCGAGGCGACCGAAGCGCTCGGCGACTACTACGGAGTGGACGACATGCCGGACATGACCCTGTGAACGCCCCGGCGACGGTCGGCCGCGGCCGCGGCCGGGGGCGGGCGGCCGGCGCCGTCGCAGTGCTGTGGTGCCTCGCGACCGCGGCCGGCGTCGCCGGCGCGGAGCCGGCCGCCGACCGGTTCGCGCCGCTGCTCGCGTGCCGGGCCATCACCGACGATGCGGCGCGGCTCGCCTGCTTCGACCGCGAAAGCGCCCCGCTCGCGGCGCGCCCCGCGGCGCCCGCGCTGTCGCCGGAGCAGAAGTTCGGGCTCGGCGCCGCGGCGGTAGCGAGCAAGGAGGCCGCACTCGGCCGGCCGCCCGAGCCAAAGGCGGCGGCGGTCGAGGCCCAGCTGGTCGCGGTCACCGCCGGCGCCGACGGCCGGTTCGTGTTCACGCTCGACAACGGTCAAGCCTGGCGGCAGCTACTCCCCGGCTCGGACCTGCTGCTCAAGGCCGGCGACCGGGTGACGGTCGAGCGCGGCGCACTCGGCTCGTTCGTGCTGCGGGCCCCGTCGACGCGCAGCTGCAAGGTGACGCGGATCCGCTGAGCGACGCGCGGCCTCAGTCGACCACGATGCCGGCCGCGGCGAGCCGCTCGCGCACCGGCGCGAGCCCCTCGGCGTAGTGGCGCCACTGCTCGAGCGACGAGTCGTAGAGCGGCTGGCGCGCCTGGACGGAGCTTGCGGTCGTGATTGCGGTGGGATTGGTGTGGAACTCGAGGCAGGCCGGCTCGAACGGCAGCCCGCAGTAGTCAAGCAGCATCCGGGTCGTGGCCTCCTGCGAGGTGACGATGTCCTCGTAGGCGAGGTCGAGGATCCGTCCTGGCACGATCCGGTGCCAGTGCGCCATCAGCCTGCGGTAGCCGACGTAGAAGTCGGCGAGTTCTGCCAGATCGAACGAATACGGGAACCCGCGCCGGAACCAGTTCTTGTAGTTGGCATAGCAGGCGGCCATCGGGTGACGCGTCAGGTGGACGATCCGTGCGTTCGGGAACGCACGCAGGATCGGTGCGATATAGAAGAAGTTCGTGACATTCTTATCGCTGAATCGCGGCCGATCGCCGCGCCAGGCCTTGACGCGCATCAGGTATTCGGCAGCGAGTACCGAGCCGTCGAGGCCTGCGACCAGCGTCGCGTACTCGCGGATGTCCAGGTCGACCGGCGGGCGGGTCCGGCCGATGGCGCCGCCGATCGCCTCGTAGAACACGGCGAGCTCGCCGGCGGAATGCACGTGCGAATGGCTGCCCAGGATCTGGTCGACCAGCGTCGTGCCGGTGCGCGGCAGGCCGACGATGAAGATCGGGCTCTCGCCGGTCGTGTCCGAGGCCACCGGCTCGACGTCCGGGAACGCGGCGATCATGCCGTCGATCATGGCGCGATCGAGGGCAGCGTCGTAGCGGATGCGTGTGCGCTCGAAGCCGTTGGCGGCCCGGAGGTGGCGCCAGCTGGTGGCGTAGTCGGCGACGTCCTCGTAAGCCTTGGCGAGCGCGAAGTGCAGCGGCACCGCGTGGTCCGGATCGGCCGGACTGCGGGCGAGCGCCGCCTCGAGCGAGGCGATCGAGTTCTGCTGCGGGTCCTGCCGCCTGAGCTCGCCGCGCGCCTTGAACGCCTCCGCGTTGTCGGGGTCGAGCGCCAGCACGGCGTCGTAGTCGGCGGCCGCGAGATCGAAATCGCCGACGTAGCGGTGACGCGTCGCCCGGCGCAGCAGCATCGAGGTATCTCGCGGCGCAGCCGCGATCCCGCGGTCGTAGAGCCGGATCGCGCGCGCATGCTCATTGGCGTGGACGAGGAAGCCGCTGACGGCGTCGAGCGCGGCCGGCTCGTCGCCAGCGACCTCGGCCGCCGCGTCGGCGGCGGCCATTGCCTCGGCACGGCGCCCGAGCACCAGCAGGCATTCGGCACGCTGGATGAGGCACGCAAGATCGCCGGGGCGCGCGGCGATGCCGCCGTCGGCGAGCGCCAGCGCCGCCTCCGGGCGGTCGGCGAGCAGCGCGACGAAGCTGCCGAGCAGCCAGCCCGCCGGGTCGGCCGGAAAGGCGCTGCGACACGCCTCGGCCGCCGCTGCGGCGCCCGGCCAGTCGCGCGCTTCCATGCGCGTGGCAATGGTGCGCTTGAATTCCGCGAGGCTCGGCGTCGTCATCATGGCCATCCACTGCGATTTGAGCCCGGCATGGTGCTGCGCGGCCGGGTCGGCGTCCAGTCATGCGCCTATCACCGCTGTTGCTAGACAACAACAAAGCGGACCGCGCGTGGGTCGTGGTCTCTTCCGCACGTCGTGGGCCTCGGCCAAACGCCGCTCAAACTGCCGTGAGACGAGCGTTTGGCACGACTGAAGGTGCCCGATCTTTACCTAATCTCCTGAAACGATTACAAAAAATAAAAACGCGACAGGCCTCGGGCAAATACTGATGGACGTTACGGTGACCGTCATGATCCGGTCCGAGCGTCCGGGGTGCGCTTGTTGTGACGTGCACACAGCGTGTTATATTGCGCCCATCGGCGAAGAACCTAGAGACGCTTAAACGTCCGCGGAGAGGGAGTTACGGCCTCGTCAAGGGCATCGGGAATCAGGTCCCGAGGCTGGCGAAGGCTTGCTATTCGGCTCTTGCGGACGCGGTGCCTCGGCGGCGTGCATCGCCAGTGACTGCGTAAACCTTCGACCCGCTATTGGGAGACTCACTCAATGTCCAATTCCCGAAACCGTAACTTGCAGAGGGCCGTCCACCTGGTCCTCGCGGGCAGCGCATTTGCCGCCTTCGGCGTCGCCAACGCGCAGACGGCACCTACCACCACCGCCGGCGCCGCCGTCGAAGAGGTCGTCGTCACGGGCTCGCGCATCGCCCTCGCGCCGAACCAGGTTTCCATCAGCCCGGTGACGCAAGTCTCCGCGGCCGACCTCCAGCAGAGCGGCGCGACCCGCGTCGAGGACATGCTGAACCAGCTGCCGCAGGTTTTCGCGGCGCAGGGCTCGACTGTTTCGAACGGTGCCGACGGCACCGCGCAGGTGAACCTGCGCAACCTCGGTGCGCAGCGCACCCTGGTGCTGGTCAACGGCCGGCGGCTCGGCCCCGGCGACCCGCGCGGCAACAGCGCCGCGGACCTGAACCAGATTCCGGCCGAACTCATCGACAGCGTCGAGCTGCTGACCGGTGGCGCCTCGTCGGTGTACGGCGCGGACGCAGTCGCGGGCGTCGTCAACTTCAAGCTCAACGACCACTTCGAGGGCGTGAAGTTCACGGCGAACTACGGCTTCTACAACCACAGCCAGGACAACGACGGCCTGGGCGGCACGGTGCTCGCGAACCATAACTTGGCCGACGGCACGAACTTCGCCGCGGCGCCGAGCAACGTCAACATCGGCGACACCAAGGACCTGGCGTTCGTCGTGGGCATGAACTCGGAGGACGGCAAGGGCAACTTCACGTCCTACGTGACCTACCGCAACGTCGCCGGCATTCTGCAGTCCAAGTACGACTACAGCGCCTGT
Source organism: uncultured Pseudomonadota bacterium (assembly GCA_963727685.1). Classification (GTDB taxonomy): domain Bacteria; phylum Pseudomonadota; class Gammaproteobacteria; order Steroidobacterales; family Steroidobacteraceae; genus CAIKZZ01. The sequence goes on along the minus strand of CAVSGY010000006.1, from coordinate 564,923 downwards.
ACCTTCGGTTCCGGCTACTCGACCTACGCCTATCCGGGCCAGAAGCCGGGCATGTTCGACTGCAGCGGATCCTCGACCTCCTATCCCGGCCGTTTCGAGCTGTACAACGGGCCCTCACCGTATGGCAAGCCGCTCAAGACCGTCGTCGGCGCCAACAGCTACAGCACCGTGACGCTCGGCGCCGCTGGCACGCTGGTGCCGTTCGCGGCGGCCGATCGCTACAACTACGGCCCGATCAACTACTACCAGCGCCCGGATGAGCGCTGGATGGGTGGCACATTCGGGCACTACGAGTTCAACGAGCACGCGACCGTCTACACCGAGATGCAGTTCATGGACGACCGGTCGGTGTCGCAGATCGCGGCGTCCGGCGCGTTCTTCGGCGCGCCCTTCGCGGTGAATTGCGCGAACCCGTACCTGTCGTCGCAGATGGTCACTTCCTGGTGCGGTGGCTCGACGGCGGGCCAGACCTACCTCGGCATCGGCCGGCGCAACGTCGAAGGCCCGGGCCGCACGGACGACCTGCGCCACGAGTCGCTGCGGATGGTGATCGGCGACAAGGGCAAGATCGACGACGCCTGGAGCTACGACATCTACGGCCAGTACGCCTCGACGAGCCTCGCCGACACCTACCAGGACCTGTCGAAGAGCCGGATCGAGAACGCGCTGCAGGTCATTCAGGGACCGAACGGCGCGCAATGCGCGGACCCGGCGGCGGTGCTCCAAGGCTGCGTTCCCTGGAACATCTTCCAGCCGGGCGGCGTGACGTCGGCGGCGACGCACTACATCGGCGTGCCGCTGCTGAACTCCGGCACGGTCAAGCAGTACGTCGTCAGCGCGAACGTGACGGGCGACCTCGGCCGCTACGGGTGGCAGCTGCCGACGGCGAAGAGCGGCATCAAGACCAACCTCGGCGTCGAGTGGCGCGACGTGAACAGCGAGACGCTGCCGGACCTCGAGTACCAGACCGGCGACGGCGCCGGCCAGGGCGCAGCGACGCTGCCGGTGTCAGGCGGGATCATCTCCCGCGAGGCCTTCATCGAGGCGAACATCCCGCTCATCGACGACAAGCCGGGTGCGCAGACGCTCGCCTTCGACACCGCCTACCGCTACTCGGACTACAACCTCGGCTTCAAGACCAACACGTACAACTTCGGCCTCGAGTGGGCGCCGATCCAGGACCTGCGGCTGCGCGGCAGCTGGGCGCGCGCGGTGCGCGCGCCGAACGTCGGCGAGCTGTACGCGCCGCAGACCGTCGCCCTCGACGGCTCGGCGGACCCGTGCGCGGGTGCGCACCCGGCGTACACGCAGGCGCAGTGCGCGCAGACCGGCGTGACGGCGGCTGAGTACGGCAACATCCTTGCGAACTCGGCGGCGCAGTACAACGGCTACGTCGGCGGCGTGTCGACCCTGCAGCCGGAGACGGCGATCACCAAGTCCATCGGCATCGGCTGGACGCCGTCGTTCGTGCCGAACTTCCGTGCCCAGATCGACTGGTACGACATCAACATCACGAACGTGATCACGTCCACCGGCGCGAACACGATCCTGAACTACTGCCTGAACCAGAACCTGTTCTGCAACGAGATCCACCGTGACAACAACGGCTCGCTGTGGCTGTCGGGTCAGGGCTACGTCACGGATCTGCCGTCGAACCAGGGCGGGCTCGAGCAGAAGGGCATCGACTTCGACCTGTCGTACCGCCTGAACATGGGCGGGGCCGGCAAGCTGAACGCGCAGTTCAACGGTACCTATGTGATCTCGGCGATCTCGACGCCGCTCGAGAGCATCCCGTCGACGTCATATGACTGCGCCGGCTACTACGGCCCGACCTGCGACACGCCGACGCAGCGCTGGCGGCACACCCTGCGCATGACATGGCAGACGCCGTGGAAGGGCGCCGACGTCTCGCTGGCCTGGCGCTACTACGGTCCGGTCAAGATCGACCTGCTCAACCCGAACCCGAACCTCCGGTCCGGGGCGGAGCCGGGCGCGTCGAATGCCCAGCTGATCGCGGATGGCTGGGTGTCCAACACCGACGCGTACCTGAGCTCGCGCAGCTACCTCGACCTCACGGGCTCGATGAACCTCGGCGAGCACACGACGGTGCGGTTGGGCGTCAACAACCTGCTCGACAAGAGCCCGCCGATCATCGGTACGTCCGACCTGCCGGGCACCTTCGGCAACGGCAACACGTTCCCGCAGGTGTACGACTCGCTGGGTCGGTACGTGTTCGGAACCGTGACGGTGCAGTTCTAAGGTTCAAGATCTAAGAAAAGCATCGGTTCTGACCTCAATGACGGCGGGCTTCGGCCCGCCGTTTTTTTTGTGGCACCGCCCGCGGTGGTGCCGCGCGAACGCCACTACGGCATGATCAGCAGCCGACGGGCCGCGACGGCGGCCCGGCTTGGTCGCAGGGGGCAGGCGATGGCACGGGATCGGGAGGCGGACCTCGCGACGCTGCGCGCAGTCCAGGCGGCCGCGGAGGGCGGCGACTTCGCGACCGCGACGCGGCTCGCGGCAGCGGCGCTCGACTCGGGGCTCGAGCACCCGCTGCCATTCAACGTGCTCGCGCTCGGTCTCGAGCACGACGGCCGCATTGCCGAGGCGGCGGCGCTGCTCGAACGGGCCGTCGGCCGGTTCCCGGACGACGTCGGCATCCGCAACGCCCTCGGCCTCTGCCTGCTCAGGCTCGAGCGGCCGGTCGAGGCGGCGCGCCAGTTCGAGGCGTTGGTCGCGCGGGAACCGCGGCTGCCGTTCGCGCACGCGAGTCACGGCAAGGCCCTGCTCGCCGGCGGCGGCCTGGCGAAGGCGCAGGCGAGCTTCCGGCGCGCGCTCGAGCTCCACGCCGGCCAGGGCGTAGCGCTCGCGGGGCTCGCGCAGATCGCCGTGCGCCGCGGCCTCTACCGCGAGGCCCGCGGCTGGGCCGAGCGAGCGCTCGCGGTCATGCCCGGCTTTCCGGACGCGATCATGAGCCTCGCCGCCGCCGAGCTTGGCGAGGGTACGCCGGCGCAGGCGGTGGCGCGGCTGGATGCGCTCCTGGGCGATGCGCGCCTCGGCGCGCTGGAGCGCGCTTACGCCAACGGCCTGCGCGGCGATGCGCTCGACGCCGAGGACCGCCCGGCCGACGCCTTCGCCGCTTACAGCCTGTGCAACTCCGGACTGCGCGAGCTCTACGCGCCGCGCTTCGCCGGCGCCCAGACCGCGCTTGCCTACGTCGAGGCGATGACGGCGTACTTCGCCGACGCCCGCTCGGCGGACTGGCAACGGCCGGGCGTCGCCGACGAGGCATCGCCGGCGCGCGGCCACGTGTTCGTGCTCGGCTTTCCGCGCTCGGGCACGACGCTGCTCGAGGTCGTGCTCGAGGGGCACCCGCGCGCCGTCAGCGTCGGCGAGAACGAGCTCCTGATCGACGGCGTCCGCGAGTTCATGGCCGACGCCGCCGGCCTCGAGCGGCTCGCGGCGGCGGGCCCCGACGCGCTCCGGCGCCTGCAGGCCGCCTACTGGGCGCGCGCCGCCGCGACCGGCGCCGAGCTCGACGGCGCGGTGTTCATCGACAAGCACCCGCTCAATACGCTCAAGTTGCCGCTGATCGCGCGGCTCTTCCCGCGGGCGCGGATCGTGTTCGCCTATCGCGACCCGCGCGACGTCGTGCTGAGCTGCTTCCGGCGCCGCTTCCAGATGAGCGCGCCGATGTACGAGCTGCTGACGCTGGAGGGGGCGGCACGCTTCTACGACGCGGTCATGACGCTCGCCCAGCGCCTCGACCTCGTGCTGCCGACGGAGGTCCGGCGGCTGTGCTACGAGACGCTGGTCGGCGACTTTGACGCCGAGATGCAGAGCGTGTGCACGTTCCTCGGCCTCGAGTGGACGCCGGCGATGCGCGATTTCGGCGCGCGCACCCGCGAGCGTGCGAGCGCGACGCCGAGCACCGCACAGCTTGCGCGCGGCCTCGACGCCGGCGGCATCGGCGCCTGGCGGCGCTACGGCGCGCAAATGGCGCCGGCGCTGCCGCTGCTCGCGCCGTGGGTCGCGCGCCTCGGCTACGCGCCCTGAGCGCCGGCGGCGGGCGGCTCAGCGCTCGCCGAAGGCCGGATGGCGAACGCGGTCGCCAGCCTTGAAGCCAAGGCGCCGGCTCGTGCCGCCCGCGACCTCGAGCACGCCCGTCACAAGGCCCATCGAGTCGATGGTCGCCTCCGAGAAGGGCGTGGCGTTCTCGGCGATGCGGATGATCCGGCCGTTCGGCGCGATGAACAGCAGGTCGAGCGGGATGAACGTGTTCTTCATCCAGAACGAGGTGACCTGCGGCGCGTCGAACAGGAACAGCATGCCGCGCGCCGCCGGCAGCGACTTGACGTACATGAGCCCCTGGTTGCGCCGGGGCTCGCTGTCGGCGATCCACACCTTGAACGGGTGCGAGCGGCCGCCGGACTCGACGCTGAGCGTGGCCCCCGGGAAATGGTCGAGCGGCTCGGGCGGCGGTTCGGCGGCGCGCGCCGCGACGGCGGCCGTCGCGAGCAGCAGTGCGAGCGCGACCGTGCGCAGCGTCGCGCTCAGCGACTCGCGACGGGCTTGGGCACCGCCGGCACGGCGGTTGGCGGAGAGTCGAGTTCCCATGCGAGCTGTCCACGGAAGTCAAAACGGGACACCAGTATCGCATCCCGCCCGCCCGCGACGGCCCGCGCCGGGTCCAGGCAGAAGCCGTGCGCCTCGATCCGCCAGTGGCGCCGGCCGTGCTCGCCGGCGGGTGCCGGCAGCGCGTCCTGGCGGACCTCGTCGAGCATGCACTTGTCCTCGCCGCGCGTGCCGTACACCGCGCCGCCTTCGCGGATCAGCGTCACGTTGACCGGCACGGCGTGGCCGGCCTCGCCCTCGGCGAGCCGCGGCGCGCCGAACACGAGCGTGAGGCGCTCGCCGTCGATGCTGCCGGTGAACGAAACCCTGAGGCCCTTGCCGTCCGGCCGGCGCATGCCCTCGCACTGCATGTCCGCCGCCTGCCAGTGCAGCTCGGCATCGATCGCGCCGGCGAGCCGCGCCTCGAGGAAGGCGTCCGGCAGTGTGTCGCAGCTCATTCCCCGTCCCGGGACAGGAGCAGCGCGCGGGCCAGCCGGCCGTGCAGCTCGCCGACCAGGCGCGCCCCGTGCATGAGGCCGGTCAGGAGCAGCACGCCGATCAGCGCCACCGGCAGGGTCACCGGCCAGGCGAGGATCTCGCCGTCGATCTCGACGCCGCTGCCGCCGAAGCCGATGCCATGGAGGATCGCCACCACCGGCGCGGCGATGCCGCCGAGCGCGAGCGCGAGGCTGACGATCGAGACGGTGAAGTAGGTGATACCGAGCGGCAGCATCAGCAGCATGTACAACAGCGTCGTCCACGTGCGGCGGTCGACCAGCATCTCCTTGATGCGGGCGCCGAGGCCGATGCCGCGCGTCGAGCGCACCGGCCGGCGCGGCATGCGCACGCCGAGCAGGCCCTCGACGATGCGGCCCTCGACCAGCGACAGCACGCGCGTCAGGCCCACGAACAGCAGGAAGAACGGCACGCCGATGATCAGTATCGCGAAGCCGGCGGACATCGACAGGCCGACCACCGCCACCGTGAAGTAGACGATACCGGTCACGAGCGACAGCAGCAGGTAGAAGAGCGCCGTATACGCGCGGCTGTCGGCGTAGACGCCGAAGAACCGCCCGAGCGCGCTGCGCCGCAGCGGCGGCGGCATCGGCTTGGTCGCCTCGCGGACCGTCTTTTCGGTGGTCCGGTAGGCCTCGGCCACCTCGTCGGGCGCGCCGTAGGTACTCGCGATCAGCTCGAGCACGTCGGCCTCGCTCTTGCCGGGGTGCGAGGCAACCTCGGCGCGCAGGTATTCCTCGGCGTCGTACAGTGCGTCCTGCACGAGCGCGGGGTCCTCGCCCTTCAGCGCGTCGCGCAGCTGGTCGAGGTACTGGTCGATCGAGCGGGGGGCGGGGCGGTTCATGCTCGCTCACTCTCGGTAGGGGCCGCCGTCGCGGCCGCAGGGTGGGCCACGGCGTCGACGAAATCGCGGGTCGTCGTCCAGACGTGCAGCCAGCGCGCGAGCGTGTCGCGGCCGGCGTCGGTGATGCGGTAGTAGCGGCGCGGCGGACCGGCGTAGGAGGGCACGACGCGGCTCGCGAGCAGCCCGTGCGCGGACAGCGTGCGCAGCACCGGGTAGAGCGCGCCCTGCTTCATGGGGCTGCCGGCGTTGCTCATGCCCTGCAGGCGCTTGGCGATCTGGTAGCCGTACAGATCCTCCTGGGCGCGCTCGAGCACGGACAGGAGCACGAGCGCGATCAGCCCGGCGTTCAGCTCCTTCTGGAACTTGCGCACCAGCCCTTCGACGTCGAGAAGCGCGGCGCCCGCGGGTGGCGCGTCGTCGGCCGGCAGGTCTTCGGGTCCGGGGATGCTCATAGGTGTATTGAATAATACAGCTTGGTTAGTACTAGTCAACACTTAGTAATAGTAAGGATCTCATCATTGCGGCTTTTCCGGGCCGCCAGCCCGGGTTCTGCAGCCGCTGCGGATGTTAGACTTCTGCCCGCTTTTCGGGCCGGAGGGCCACGCAAGTCCATGAACGGCCAGAAATTCACCCTCGAAGTCAATCCGTCGCTACCGCCGGCGCTGCAGCGCCTGCCGGATCTCGCCGCCAACCTGCGCTTCAGCTGGCACCGGCCGACCCGGCGGCTGTTCGAGGCCCTCGACGAGCGGCTGTGGAACGCAGTGGGCGGCAATCCGCGCGTCTTCCTGCGTTGCATCGACCAGGCCTCGCTCGACCGCGCCGCCGCCTCCGACAACTTCCTGGACCAGTACCACCAGGTGCTGCGGGGCTTCGACGCGTATCAGCGCGAGCCGCGCCACAACACGCCGGGCACCGACCTCGACGCCGGGGACCTGGTCGCCTACTTCTGCGCCGAGTACGGCTTTCACGAAAGCTTCCCCAACTATTCCGGCGGCCTCGGCATCCTCGCCGGCGACCACTGCAAGACCGCGAGCGACCTCGGCCTCGCGTTCGTCGCGGTGGGGCTCCTCTACCGGCAGGGTTACTTCCACCAGACGCTCGACGCCGACGGCAACCAGGTGCCCGAGTACCGCGAATCCAGTTCCGAGGATCTCGCGGTGGCGCCAGCGCTCGGCGCGGACGGCCTGCCGGTGCGGGTACAGGTGCGCCTGGGCGCGCGTCAGGTGACCGCGCAGGTGTGGCGCGCGACCGTCGGGCGCGTCGAGGTGCTGCTGCTCGACACCAACGTCGCCGAGAACACCGAGGCCGACCGCGCGATTACGCACAAGCTCTACGGCGGCGACCGCGAGATGCGCCTGCAGCAGGAGATGATCCTCGGCATCGGCGGCGTCCGGGCCCTGCGCGCGCTCGGCCTCGCGCCGACCGTGTGGCACATGAACGAGGGCCACGCGGCCTTCCTCGCGATCGAGCTGCTGTGCGAGCGGGTCGAGCGCGGCCTTAGCTTCGCCGCGGCGCGCGAAGCGGTCGCCGCGGCGGCCGTCTTCACGACCCACACGCCGGTCGCGGCCGGCCACGACGCGTTCCCGGCCGACCTGGTGCTGCGTCACTTCGACGACTACGCCCGCCGGCTCGGCCTCGCGCCGCACGACTTCCTCGCGCTCGGCCGCGGCGGCGGGCAGGGCGAGTTCGACATGACGACGCTGGCGCTCGCGATGTCGCGGCACCAGAACGGCGTCAGCCGGATCCACGGCGGCGTGTCGGCGCAGATCTGCGCCTACGCCTGGCCCGAGGTGCCGCCGGCCGACAACCCGATCGGCTACGTCACCAACGGCGTGCACGTGCCCACCTTCCTGTTCCAGCGCTGGAAGGACGTGTTCGACACGGAATTCGGCATGGAGTGGCGGCGCCGGCTGACGGAGCACGGCTACTGGGACCGGATCTACGACCTGCCGGACTCGCTGTTCTGGGACGTCAAGCAGTCGACCAAGTCGAGCCTGCTCAAGGTGCTGCGCGCACGGCTGCGGGCCAGCTGCCGGCGCAATCGCATCAGCGACGCCCACTTCAGCCGGCTTGCGCGCTGGCTCAACCCCGACAACCCGCGCGTCCTGACGATCGGCTTCGCGCGGCGCTTCGCGACCTACAAGCGCGCGACGCTGCTGTTCCGCGATCCGGCCTGGCTCGCCTCGCTGGTCGGCGACCCGGACCGGCCGGTCGTGTTCGTGTTCGCCGGCAAGGCGCACCCGGCCGACGAGCCCGGCCGGCAGATGATCCGCGACGTGCACGCGATGGCGCAGCGGCGCGAGTTCCTCGGCCGCGTGCTGTTCATCGAGGACTACGACATCGGCCTCGCGCGCTCGCTGGTTGCCGGCGTCGACGTCTGGCTCAACAACCCGGTGTACCCGCTCGAGGCGAGTGGCACGAGCGGCATGAAGGCCGGCATCAACGGCACGCTCAACCTCAGCATCCTCGACGGCTGGTGGGCGGAGGGCTTCGACGGCCAGAACGGCTGGGCGATCCCCTCGTCGACCGCCGAGGACGGGCGGCGCGACGACGAGGACGCACGCTCGCTGTACGAGGTGCTGCAGGACGAGGTCGTGCCGCTCTACTACGACCGCGACGCGACCGGACTGCCGACGCGCTGGATCGCGCGCGCCAAGCGCTCGATGGCGACGCTGATCCCGGCGTTCAACACGCGCCGCATGCTCGGCAACTACGTCGAGGGCCTGTACCGGCCCGCCGCGGCGCACGGCCGGCGGCTGGTCGCCGACGGCGCCACGGGCGCGATCCGGCTCGCCGAATGGCGCGCGCGGGTCGCCGCGGCCTGGCCGAAGGTCACGCTGCGCGCCGCTTCGCGGTGGCCGGCGCGCGTCGGCTTCGGCGAGCACGTGCGCATGCGCGTCGCGGTGCAGCTCAACGGGCTCGACCCTTCGGACGTGCGCCTCGAGCTGCTCCTGACGCGCGAGGTGCCCGACGGGCCGCACGAGTCGCCGGCGCTGACCTCGTTCGGCGCCGACGCCGCGCGGCGCAAGGTGCGCGACGGCCACGAGGCCGCGATCGAGGAGCTGCGCGCTACCGGTGAGCGCGAGCCCGACGGCGCGCACCTGTTCGCGAGCGAATGCACGCCGCCGTGGTGCGGCCGCCTCGGCGCCGCGGTGCGCGTGGTCCCGTACCACGAGCTGCTGTCGCAGCCCTACGAACTCGGGCTGATGCGCTGGCTGTAGGCCGCCGCGCAGTGCGCGCGCGGCCGGCCGCTCACTCGGGCACGAGCACGAGCGCCGCGAGCGGCGGCAGCGTGACGCTCGCCGAGAACGCCCGCCCCATCGCCGGATCGCGGCCGGCCTCGATGCGGCCGAGGTTGCCGAGGTTGCTGCCGCCGTAGTGCCGTGAGTCGGTGTTGAGCGCCTCGCGCCAGCCGCCGCCCTGCGGTAGGCCGACCCGGAACCCCTCGCGCGGCACCGGCGTCGCGTTCAGGATCACGACCGCGACGTCGTCGCCGGCGCGCCGCTCGTAGGCGAGCAGCGAGCGCAGCCGGTCGTCGCGCTCGAGCCAGGCGAAGCCGAGCGGCGAGGCGTCCGCCGCGTGCAGCGCCGGCCGTCCGCGATACAGGCGATTGAGGTCCGTGACCAGCGCCGCGATGCCGGCGTGGGCGGGCTCGGCGAGCAGCGACCACGGCAGTTCCGCGCGGTGGTCCCACTCGGTCGGCTGGCCGAACTCGCCGCCCATGAATAGCAGCTTCGCGCCGGGATGCGTCCACTGCCACGCGTACAGCAGCCGCAGGTTGGCGAAGCGCTGCCAGTCATCGCCCGGCATCCGCCCGAGCAGCGAGCGCTTCTCGTGCACCACCTCGTCGTGCGACAGCGGCAGCAGGTAGCGCTCGGACCACGCATAGCCGAGCCCGGCGGTCAGGAGGTCGTGGTGGTGGCGCCGGTAGAGCGGGTCCTCGCCGAAGTAGGCGAGCGTGTCGTGCATCCAGCCCATGTTCCACTTGTAGTGGAAGCCGAGACCGCCGGCCGCCGCGGCGGCGGTTACGCCCGGCCAGGCCGTCGACTCCTCGGCGATCAAGAGCGCCGCCGGGAATCGTTCGCGCACCAGCGCCGTGAGGGCGCGCAGGAAGACGACCGCGGCGTCGTGTTCGCGGCCGCCGGCGGCGTTCGGCAGCCACTCGCCGGCGCCGCGCCGGTAGTCGAGGTACAGCATCGCGGCGACGGCGTCGACGCGCAGGCCGTCGATGTGGAACTCCTCGAGCCACAGCCGCGCGCTGGCGAGCAGGAAGGAGCGCACCTCGGGACGGTCGTAGTCGAACACCAGCGTGCCCCACTCGCGGTGCTCGCCGCGGCGCGGGTCGGCGTACTCGTACAGCGGCGCGCCGTCGAAGCGGGCGAGCGCGTGCCGGTCGGTGGCGAAGTGCCCGGCCACCCAGTCGAGAATGACGCCGATGCCCGCGGCGTGCAGCGTGTCGACGAACGCGCGGAACTCGTCCGGCGTGCCGTGGCGGCTGGTCGGCGCGAAGAAGCCGGTCGACTGGTAGCCCCACGAGTCATCGTGCGGGTGCTCGGCCACCGGCAGCAGCTCGACGTGCGTGAAGCCGAGCCGGGCGGCGTGCGCGACGACGAGTTCGGCGAGCTCCGGATAGCGCAGCAGCCGGCCGTTGCGCCGCCGGAAGGAGCCGAGGTGCAGCTCGTAGATCGCGAGCGGCGCAGCGCCATCCGGTGACGGCCGCGCGGCGCGGAACTCCGCATCCGTCCAGCGGTGCGCCGGCGCGCCGACCGCGATCGCGCGCGTCGCGGGCCGTCGCTCGAAGTGCCGGCCGAAGGGATCGGTCTTGGCGACCGCGCCGCCCGCCTCGCTCCAGATCTCGAAGCCGTAGCGACAACCGGGCGCGAGCCCCGGCACGAAGATCTCCCACGCGCCGTGCACCGGCCACCTGCGCATCGGCCAGCGCTCGCCGGCGCCGACCACCAGCGTCACCGCGCCGGCGCGCGGCGCCCAGGTCGCGAAGCGCAGCCCGTCGACCCCCCCGTGGCGCTCGGCGAACGCACCGAAGGCGTGCAGCGCCTCGTCGCCAGTGCCGCTGCCGTGGCGCTCGAGCAGGGCCACCGGCGTCAGCAACGCAAACGAGTATGGATCGCAACTCTCGTGCAGCCCGCCGGCGGCGTCCTCCCACGAGATCCGGTAGCGCTCGGGAAGGCTGTGGGCGCGGCCCGCCCAGACGAACAGCGCCGTGTCCCGAAAGCGTACCAAGTCGCGCCGCCGGTTGAGGCGCGCCCGCACCGCGCCCGGCCGGCAGACGACCACCACGCTGCGCGCACCCTGCGGCCGGCAGCCGAGCACGCGGTCCGGGTCGCCGTGACGCCCGGCGGCGAGGCGCTCGAGCTCCGGTTCCAGGCGCTCCAGGGTGGTGGCCAGCAGCAGGTTCACGCGGATGGCGGATGCGGTTGCGGCGCGCCAACCGCACGGTAACATACCCCCGTCACCTACCCGGGAGTGCCATGAGCCTTACACCCGCCACCGGCGGCTCGGGACGCTACGTCAGCCGTCTGACGAGCGGCGCGCTCGCCATCATCATGGCCGGCGGGCGGGGCGAGCGTCTCAAGCAGCTGACCACCAACCGTGCCAAGCCCGCGACGCCGTTCGGCGGCAAGTTCCGGATCATCGACTTCGTGCTGTCGAACTGCGTCAACTCCGGCATCCGCCAGATCGCGGTGCTGACCCAGTACAAGTCGCAGTCGCTGATCGAGCACGTGCAGCGCGGCTGGGGCTACCTGCGCGGCGAGTTCGGCGAGTTCGTCGACGTCATCCCGGCACAGCAGCAGATCGGCCCGCACTGGTACCGCGGCACGGCCGACGCCGTCTACCAGAACCTCGACTACATCCGCGCGCACCGCCCGAAGCACGTGCTGGTGCTGGCCGGCGATCACATCTACACGATGGACTACGGGCCGATGATCGCCTACCACGTCGAGAAGAACGCCGACATCACCGTCGGCGTCGTCGAGGTGCCGCGCGAGCGCGCCCGCGAGTACGGCGTGCTGTCGGTCACCGAGTTCAACCGCGTCGTGCGCTTCACGGAGAAGCCGGCCGAGCCGGAGCCGATCCCCGGCCGGCCGGGCACGGCGCTCGCCTCGATGGGCATCTACATCTTCAACGCCGACCTGCTCGAGGAGCTCCTGACCGCGGATGCCAAGCGCGAGGACTCGCAGCGCGACTTCGGCCGCAACATCATCCCGGCGGCGCTCGAGGAGCTGCAGGTGTTCGCCTACGCGTTCCAGGACGTGCGCACGCGCGCGCAGGCCTACTGGCGCGACGTCGGCACGCTCGACGCGTTCTACGAGGCCAACATGGAGCTCGTCTACGTGCGGCCCGAGCTCAACATCTACGACGAGGAGTGGCCGATCTGGACCTACCAGCTGCAGCGGCCGCCGGCGAAGTTCATCCTCGACGAGGACGGCCGGCGCGGCATGGCGGTCAACGCGATGGTCGCCGGCGGCTGCATCATCTCCGGCGCGCTGGTGCGCGAGTCGCTGCTGTTCTCGGACGTCCGCGTCGAGGAGCGCTCGGTGGTGCAGGCCTCGGTCGTGCTGCCGCGCGTCTCGGTGGGCCGCGACTGCGTCGTGCAGCGGGCGATCCTCGACGAGGGCTGCGTCGTGCCGGACGGCACGCAGATCGGCGTCGACCTCGTCGCGGATGCGGAGCGCTTCGAGGTCACCGACAAGGGCGTCGTGCTCGTGACGCCGGACATGCTGCGGGAGCCGGCTTGAAGGTGCGCGGCGCGGCGCGGCGCTGATGCCCCCGCGCGCCGCGCTCAAGGTGCTCGACCGCCGTCGAGCGGGCGTGCTGCTGCACGCGACCTCGCTGCCGGACGCGGCACACGGCGCGCTCGGCCAGGCGGCGCGCAGCTTCGTCGACTGGCTGGTCGCCGGCGGCTTCTCGCTGTGGCAGTTCCTGCCGCTCGGCCCGGTCGGTGCGGACCGGTCGCCGTACTTCGCGCGCTCCAACCACGCCGGCAACCCGGCGCTGATCGACCTCGCCGCGCTCGTCGGCGCCGGCCTGATCGAGGCCGCCGACCTCGGCCGGGCGCCGCGCGCGGTGCTGCTGGCGCGCGCCGCGCGCGCGCTCGCTGCGCAGCGCGGTGCGGCCGGCGAGGCCTTCGCGCGCTTCCGTGCCGCCGCGGCGTACTGGCTCGACGACTACGCGCTCTACGTCGCGATCCAGGAGCGCGAGGCTGGCCGGCCCTGGTGGCGGTGGCCCGAGCCGCTGCGCCGCCGCGACGCCGGCGCGCTCGCCGCGGCGCGGCTCGCGCTCGCCGGCGCGATCGCCGAGGTCGAGGCCGCCCAGTACCTGTTCCACGACCAGTGGCACGCGCTGCGGGGCTACGCGGCGGGCCGCGGCGTGCGCCTGTTCGGCGACGTGCCGATCTACGTCGCGCCCGACAGCGTCGAGGTGTGGGTCCACCCGGAGCTGTTCGAGCTCGACGCGGGCGGCGAACCGGCCGCGGTCGCCGGCGTGCCGCCCGACTACTTCGCGACCGACGGCCAGCGCTGGGGCAACCCGCTGTACCGCTGGGACGTGCACGAGGCGAGCGGCTTCGCCTGGTGGCTGGAGCGGCTGCGCGCGCAGTTCGCGCTGTTTGATCTGGTGCGCATCGACCACTTCCGCGGCCTCGAGGCGTACTGGGCGGTGCCGGCCGCGGCCCCGACCGCGGCCACCGGCGCGTGGCGGCCGGCGCCGGGCGCGGCGCTGCTTCGCCGGGCGCGGCAGGCCTTCGGCGGCCTCGAGATCATCGCCGAGGACCTCGGCGTCATCACGCCCGAGGTCGAGCGGCTGCGCGACGAGTTCGGCCTGCCCGGCATGCGGGTCGCCCAGTTCGGCCTCGACGGTGCCGAGCGCAACCTGCACGCGCCGCACAATTGGACCGCGCGCTCGGTCGGTTACACTGGCACCCATGACAACGACACGACCGCCGGCTGGTACGCCGAGCTCCACCCGGCGGCGCAGCAGTGGGTTGCCGACTACCTCGGCTGCGCGCCGGCCGACGTGGTCGCTCAGCTGGTGCGCACCGTGCTCGCGTCGGTGGCGCAGATCGCGGTCGTGCCGATGCAGGACCTGCTCGGGCTCGGCAGCGAGTCGCGGATGAACCGGCCGGGCACCACCGCGGGCAACTGGGCGTGGCGCTTCGCCTGGGCCGACGTGCCGGCGGGGCTCGCGGCGCGCTGCCAGCGCTGGAACCGGCTGTATGAGCGCGGCTGAGTGCGCGGCAACGCCGCTGCGTGCCGCGGCGCGGGCGGCGGCGATCGGCGCGCTGGCGCTGCTCGCCGCCTGTGCGGCCCTCGCGCCGCACATCGAGCATCCGCGCTTGTACCTGGTCAGCGTCGAGATCAAGGACGCGACGCTCGCCGAGCAGCACTTCCGGGTGCGGATGCGGGTGCAGAACCCGAACGACTTCGAGCTGCCGATCCGCGGCGTCGACTACACGCTGCGGCTCGGCGACGAGGACTTCGGCTCGGGTGCCACGGTCAGCGCGTTCACGGTGCCGCCGCACGGCGAGGCCGAGTTCGACATGCTGATGACGACCAACCTGGCGGCCACGCTGTGGAAGGTGCTGCCGCGCCTGAAGGACTCCTCGCAGCCGATCGAGTACCGGCTGGTCGGCAAGGTGCGCAGTGACCTGGCCTTCCTGCGCACGATTCCCTTCGACGAGCGCGGCAGCTTCCCGGTCAGGTAGCACGCACCCGCAGCGTCGCGCCGATCGCGTCGAGCATCAGCCGCAGGTAGTCGTAGTCCGGGTGGCGTAGCCGCAGCCAGGCGTTGGCCATGTAGCCGGCCTCCACCGGCTGCGTCGGCGTGCCGGGCGGCGGCAGGTGCGAGGCGACGATCCACTCGCCGAACTTGGCCCACACGCGCTCGGCGCCCTCGTAGCCGGCGATGCGGCCGTCGCGGTCCGGGCGCAGCGCGATCATGCCGCAGGCGTAGCGGCGCGTCGGCGCCTGCAGCGGCCGGCTGTGGACGATCGCCATGCCCCACTCGCGATAGATGTCGAACTCGTTGCCGGCGGCATAGACGTCCCACTGGCCGACGCCGGGCGGCCGGCAGCCGATCTCGGAGAACTTGAGGCCCTTCGGCCCGAAGAACCACTCCATGTGCGTGGCCGAGGTGCCGATGCCGAGCACCTCGATGACCCGCCGCGTCATCGCCCGGACCTCGGCGTAGCCGGGCGCATCGAGGCGGTTGGTGGCGATGATCTGCGGCGAGATCCAGCGCTCGCGCATCGCGACCAGCACGCCCGGGTAGTAGTGCGAGATGAACTCGTGCGCGACCTGGCCGTGGATCGAGATCGTGTCGATGAAGCCCTCGTGGCCCTCGATGAACTCCTCGACCGCGATCGATGCGCCGCGGTCGACGCCCGTGGCGGCGATCGCGCGCGCGAGCTCGGCCGGCGTGTCGACGCGGGTCGTACCGGCGGCGCCGGCGCCGGCGCGCGGCTTCAGGATCAGCGGGAAGCCGACCCGTGCGGCGAACTCGAGCACCGTGCGCTCGTCGTCGGCGCTGGTCGACTGGGCGCACGGCACGCCCGCCTCGCGCAGCGCCTGCTTCATCGCCGGCTTGTCGCGGCACAGCCAGGCGGTGCGCACCGACGTACCCGGGATGCCGCTCGCCTCGCGCACGTGCGCCACCGGCAGGATGTGCGCCTCGATCGTCGCCTCCAGACGATCGACCCAGACGCGGCCCTGGATGCGGCGCACGGCGCCGAGCAGGGCCGCCTCGTCGACCACCGAGCGCACCTGCTCGTAGTCGGCGAGCCACTGCCTGAGCTCGGGGTCGAGGGCGTGCGCCGGGCGCTCGCCGACGCCGAACACGCGCGCGCCCGCCGCGGCGAGGCCGCGCGCGAACTCGCGCTGATAGTAGGGGAAGGCCGGCTCGACGAAGATCACGTTCATCGCGGTTGCGCCTCCCGGCTGGCCGTTCAATCCGGCCCGACGAGCCGGCGGTATTCGTCGATGTACAGCGAGCCCTGGCGCTCCCAGGAGAAGTCCTGCGCCATGCCGTTCGTCACCAGCTGCTGCCAGTGGCGCGGCTCGCGATAGAGATCGAGCGCCATCTCGACCGCCCAGCGCAGCCCGGTGGCGTCGTAGTGCTCGAAGACGATGCCGGTGCCCGCGCCATGCGCCGGTGCGTACAGCGACACCGAGTCGGCGAGCCCGCCGGTACGGCGCACGATCGGTACCGTGCCGTAGCGCATGCTGTACATCTGGTTCAGGCCGCACGGCTCGTACAGCGACGGCATCAGGAACGCATCCCCGCCCGCCTCGATCCAGTGGGCGAGCTCCTCGCTGTAGCCGCGGTGGTAGACCACCCGGCCCGGGAACGAGCGCTGCAGCCAGCCGAGGAACTCCTCGTAGCGGGGCTCGCCCGAGCCGAGCGCAATCAGCACGCAGTCGCGGCTGCGCAGCAGGTCCGGCAGCACCGGCGGCAGCAGCTCGATGCCCTTCTGCACGACCAGCCGGCTGACGAGGCCGAAGGCGAGCGTGCCGGGGCCGGCGCGCAGGCCGAGGCGCTCGAGCAGGGCGCGCTTCAGGGCCGCCTTGCCGGCGAGGTCCGCGCGCGAGAAGTGAATCGGCAGGTACGGGTCACGCTCCGGGTCCCACTCGTCGTAGTCGACGCCGTTGAGGATCCCGACCAGCCGGTCGCCGCGATTGCGCAGGAACGGGTCGAGGCCGAGGCCGTAGTCGGGCGTGCAGATCTCGCGCGCATAGGTCGGGCTCACGGTCGTGACCAGGTCGGCGTACAGGATGCCGTGCAGCATCGAGTTGATGCGGCCCTGCCGGAGGTCGTCCTGGTGCAGCAGCCAGGCGGCCTCGCCGAGGCCGATGTCGACGGCGTGCTCGGCGCCGAACACGCCCTGGTAGCCGACATTGTGGATCGTCAGCACCGACTTGGTGGCGCTGAACAGCCGGTCCCAGGCGTAGGCCGTCTTCAGCAGCAGCGGCCCGAACGCGGTGTGCCAGTCGTTGCAATGCAGGACGTGCGGCGCGAAGCCCATGCGCTGCGCGCAGTCAAGTGCGGCGCGCGTCAGGGCCAGGAAGCGGCGGTGCTCGTCGGCGTCGGCCGAGTAGACGCCCGGGCGGTCGAACAGCTCCGGACAGTCGACGAAATAGAGCTTGAGGTCGGAGCCGGGCGCGGCGCCGGTCAGGATCCGGTAGCGGTAGGTGTGCGCGCCGACGTGCAGCTCGAGGCCCTGCAGGAACTCGACCGGCGTGCGCTCGAGCGGCTGCTCGGCGATGCGCCGGTAGAACGGCATGAACACGCGCACGTCGTCGCCGCGGCGGTGCAGGAAGCGCGTCAGCGCGGTCGAGACATCGGCGAGGCCGCCGGTCTTCGCCAGCGGTGCGTATTCGGCGGTGACAAAGAGGACCCGGTACGACACCAGCGGCAGTATAGCGAACGGCCCGGCGGCCGGGCTCTGCGCTACGATGGCGCCGGGGAGGTGCGCGATGAACGTGCTGATGCTGTCGCCCGGCTATCCGGCCGAGATGCCCGAGTTCACGCGCGGCCTCGCCGAGGTCGGCGCCAACGTGATCGGCGTCGGCGACCAGCCGGCCGAGGCGCTGCCGGAGCGCGCCCGCCACGCGCTCGCCGCCTACATCCAGGTGCGCTCGCTGTTCGACGAGCCGCGCTGCGTGGCCGAGCTCGCCGCGCAGCTGCGCGGCCGGCGCATCGACCGCGTCGAGTCGCTGTGGGAGCCGCTGATGGTGCTCGCCGCGCGGCTGCGGGAGGCGCTCGGCGTGCCGGGTCTCGACGTCCAGGCGACGCTGCCGTTCCGCGACAAGGAGGCGATGAAGCGCAAGCTCGACGCCGCCGGCATCCGCACGCCACGCCATGTCGCGGCGGCGAGCAGCGCCGAGTGCTGGGAGGCCGCCGAGCGCATCGGCTTCCCGGTGATCCTGAAGCCGATCGCCGGCGCGGGCTCCGCCGACACCTGGCGCTGCGACGATCCGGATGACCTGCGCGCGGTGCTGCCACGCATCGCGCACGTGCCGGTGGTCAGCGTCGAGGAGTTCGTCGACGGCGAGGAGTTCACCTTCGACACCGTGACGATCGGCGGCGCGATCCAGTACTACAACGTCGCCTGGTACCGGCCCCGGCCGCTGATCGCGCGCACCAACGAATGGATCAGCCCGCAGGTCATCGCACTGCGCGACCCGGACGCCGCTGAGCTCGCCGGCGGCGTCGCGATGGGCCGCGCGGTGATCGCTGCGCTCGGCTTCGAGAGCGGCTTCACGCACATGGAGTGGTACCGCAAGGCGGACGGCGAGGTAGTGTTCGGCGAGATCGGCGCGCGGCCGCCGGGGGCCCACCAGGTCGACCAGATGAACTACGCCTGCGACTTCGATGTGTTCCGCGAGTGGGCCCGCGCCGTGACCGCGCACCGCTTCGAGGCCCGCATCGAGCGCAAGTACAACGTCGCGACGATCTTCAAGCGCGCGCAGGGGCAGGGCACGATTCGCGCGATCGACGGGCTCGACGAGATCTACCGCAAGTACGGCGCGGCGATCGCCTGGAACCACCTGCTGCCGGTCGGCGCGCCGCGCCGCAACTGGAAGCAGACGCTGGTGTCGGACGGCTTCTTGCTGATCCGCCACCCGGATCTGCCGACCACGCTCGCGATCGCCGACGAGATCGGCGAGCGCGTGCATCTGTACGCGCGCTGAGCCGCAGCACCCCCGCATCAATGAACAGCAGGACGATCGCCATGATGAGACGCTCGCTGGTCGCCGTGCTGCTGGCGCTGCTGTCGTTGCGGCCCGTGGCCGGGCACGCCGACGTCGCCCCCGACGTCGCCGAGCCGGGTTCCGCCGAGGAGATCGCCGCGGCGACCACCGAGGCGCGATTCCTGTCGCCGTGGGTCGCGTACCTGCCGGCCTCGGCGACGGTGCCGTCGCCGCGTGCCTTCCTGCACCGCATCCCCGGCGCACCGGGCGAACTGGTGGAGTCCGCCGCTGCCTACGCCTACTGCCGCGCGCTCGCCGCCGCCTCGCCGCGGGTGCGGCTCTACACGATCGGTCGCTCCGAGGAGGGCCGCGACATCGTGCTGCTCGCGATCGCCGACGAGGACGGCATCAAGAACCTCGACGGCCTCAAGGCCGCGACCGCGGCGCTCGCCGATCCGCGCCGCACCGACCCGGCGGCGGCCGAGCGCGTGCTCGCGGCGGCGCGGCCGATCTACTACTTCAACGCCGCGCTGCACTCCGACGAGACCGGCTCCACCGAATCGGTGCTCGAGCTCGCCTACCGGCTCGCCGTGTCCGAGCAGCCGATGATCCGCCGCATCCGCTCCGGCCTCGTCGTGCTCATCAACCCGGTCTCCAATCCCGACGGCCGCGACAAGCAGGTCGAGTGGTTCTACCGCTACTTGAAGGGCAAGACCGACCGCGCGACGCTGCCGCGCCAGGCGCCGCCGTACTGGTCCAAATACGCCTACGTCGACATCAACCGCGACGCGCACCAGCAGACCCACGAGACGACCAAGGCAGTGCATCGCATGTTCCACGAGTGGCACCCGACCGTCGTGCACGACCTGCACGAGGCGGTGGCGCTCCTCATGACTTGGAACGGCACCGGCCCCTACAACCCGAACATCGACGCGATCACCTTCAGCGAGTTCCTCGAGCTCAGCTTCCACGAGGTGCAGGTCATGAACGGCCTCGGCATGCCGGGCGTGTCGACCTGGAACTTCGGCGAGGGCTTCGCCCACCTGTTCCTCGACTCGGTGGCGATGAACCACAACGCGATCGGCCGCGGCTACGAGACCTGGGGCAACGGCACCGCCGAGACGCTGCGCTGGAAGCTCGAGGCGGAGGATACGAGCCGCGAGTGGTGGCGGCTCGTGCCGCCGCCGGCCGGGGAGTTCGCCTGGTCGGCGCGCGACAACGTCAACTACAACGAGACCGCCGCGCTCGCCGCACTCGACTTCTCGGCGCTGCACGCGCGCGAGCTCCTGTCGAACTTCTACCAGAAGGGCTACCACTCCTGGCGCAAGGGGCTCGACGAGCCGCCGTACGCGTTCCTGATCCCGGCCGACCAGGGCGATCCGGCGCGCGTCGCGGCGCTGGTCGCGCGGCTCCTCGGCCAGCGCATCGAGGTGAGCCGCGCCACCGCGCCGGTCACCGTCACCGAAGGCAGTTACCCGGCCGGCACCTACGTCGTGCGGCTCGACCAGCCGTACCGCAACTACGCGGTCGACCTCTTGACGGCGCAGCACTACCCGAAGGACGGCGGCGAGCCGTACGACGACGTGTCCTGGTCGCTGCCGGCGCACTACCACCTCGAGGTGGTCGGCACCGCCGACCCCTCGATCCGCACGGCGGCGCTCACGCCGCTCGACGCGGCGCCGGTGGTGCGCGGCCGCGCCGCCGGCAGCGGCGCCGCCTACCTCTTGCGCGACACCGGCCAGGAGAGCCTGCTCGAGGCGCGCTACCGGCTCGCCAAGCTCGAGGTCGAGGTGGCCGAGCGGCCGTTCAGCGCCGCCGGCCGCGACTTCCCGGCGGGCTCGTGGATCATCGCCGCGCGGCCCGGGGTCGCGGCGACGCTCGAGGCCGTCGCCGCCGACCTCGGCCTCGACTTCGACGCGGTGCCGGCCGCTCCCGACGTCCGTCGCCACCGCGCGCCGGTGCCGCGGCTCGGCCTGTACGTGCCGTGGGCCGACACCGATTCGATCGGCTGGGTGCGCTACTCGCTCGACCAGCGGCACATACCCTACGGCTACGTGCGCGACGAGGACGTCCGCGCCGGCCACCTCAGCGAACAGTACGACGTGCTGCTCTACGGCCACGTCGATCTGGAGCTCGCCGAGCAGATCCAGGGCATTCCCAAGGCGTGGGGGCCGATGCCGTTCAAGAAGACGGCGGCGACGCCGGCGTTCGGCACGCCGGCCGCCTCCGACGACATCACCGGCGGCCTCGGCGGCGCCGGGCTCGCCCACCTGCAGGAGTTCGTCGAGCGCGGCGGCCTCTTGGTGACGCTCGGCAACGGCACGATGCTGCCGCTCGAGACCGGCCTCGTGCGCGGCGTGCGGCGCGAGGCGGGCGGCGTGCCGCGCAGCAGCCAGGGCGGCGGCGCCGACGCGGCCTCGGCCGCGCAGCAGGCCGTGACGCGCACGCCGGGCGCGCACCTGCGCGTCTCGTTCGCGCGCCCGGACCATCCGCTCGCCTACGGCTATGCGCCGCGCACCTGGGTGTTCCGGCAGAACTTCGCGCTCTACAGCACGCCGCGCCGCTGGCTGCGCATGGCCTACTGCACGACCTGCCTCGACGGGCCCTTCGACCCGAGCGGCGTCGTGCTCGAGTGGGGCGATCGCGACGGCGCGCCGCTCGTGGTCAGCGGCCAGGCCTGGGGCGAGGCCGGCCTCGCCGGCCGCTGGGCGATCCTCGACATGCCGGTCGGCCAGGGCCACGTGGTCGCGTTCAACTTCAACCCGCTGCACCGCGACCTCAACCGTGGCGACCAGCGCCTCGTGTGGAACGCGCTGATCAACTGGCAGGCGATCGTCGCGGCGCACGCGGGTGAGGCGACGGCCGCGCGCTGAGGCGCGCCGCGCCGCCGCGCGCTCAGCGGCGGCGGATCTTCCGCAGCTGCAGCAGCGGCTCGGCGAGCAGCAGCGGCACCGACCAGCAGGCCCAGGCCATGACCATGTCGACGTTGTCGTCGGTGTCCAGGTGCCACGGCAGCAGCCATTTCTCGACCAGGCGGAAGGTCACGAAGGCGAACGTGACCGTGTAGCTGCGGATCATCCACTCGCGGTGCTGCTCGAGGGCCCGGTGCTTGACCGCGGCGATCGCCATCCCCGTCGTCACGAGCCACGAGGTGCTGAGCATGAACAGTCCGGCGGCGTAGCCGAAGTACTTGGGATCGAGCGTCAGCGCCAGGTAGTACGCGCCCGCGCTGCCGACGATGATCGCCCCGACGTAGAGCCGGCCAAGGCCGCGGTGCAGCGCGCCGATCCGGCCGGTGAGCCCGAGCCACAGCTGCGCGAGGCCGGCGGTGACCGCGGTCACGCCGCCGGCGATGTGCGTGACGAGTCCCCAGCGCCGCGGCCAGAAATCGCCGTAGGTCGTCGCGTCGAACGAGGTGTAGTAGCGCACCGCGTTGTGCTGCAGGAAGTAGAGCGCCGCGCCCGCCAGTAGCACGAGCACGGTGAGCAGTCGCCGGTGCCGCGCCACGCGCAGCCCCGGCAGGTTCGATGCCGCCCTGAGAACCCCCCTATCGTTGTTGTTCGCTCGAGCGCCGCGCATAGCCCAGCCGCGGCCACGCGGCGCCCCGACCCCGTCAGGCGCTGTTCTCGAAGATCGCGTAGTGCTTGCGCGCGCGCTCGAGGGTTTCCCAGGTGCCGCTGAAGCCCGCCGGCACGACGAACGCGTCGCCCGGTCCGAACTCGACCGCCGTGCCGTCGCTCGCGGTGAGCCGCACCCGGCCCTCGAGCAGGTAGCAGAACTCGTGCTCGGTGTAGCTCACCTTCCAGCGCCCCGGCGTGCTCGCCCAGGTGCCGCAGTGGAATTGCTGCGAGGGATCCGAGTAGCGGTTGTCGACCGTGGCGCGCGGCCGGCCTTCGAGCAGCTTCGCCGGGTCGAAGGGCGCGTCGGCCGGCGCGCCGGCCGTCCGGAAGTCGACGATCCGCGGTACGCTCATGTGAACTCCTTCAGGTATTTCGGCAGCATCGCCCGCCACGTGTTCCAGTCGTGGTCCCACTCCTGGCCCCACAGGTCGACGCGGTTCGGCACGCCCTTGGCGCCCAACAGGTTCGCGAGCCGCCACGACTCGCCGACGTCCTCCCACTTGCCCTGGCCGGTCGGCAGCAGGATCAGCCGCTGGCGCAGCCGCGCGAGCTGCGGGCCGTCGGCGAGCCCGGGCAGGAAGTGCAGCGGCGAGGAGTAGTGGAAGTCGAGGTTCATGCGCCCGTGCAGGTACTTCGACAGGTCGAAGGTGCCGCTCATCGAGATCGCGAGGCGGAAGACGTCGGGGTGGCGGCAGACGACCGCGGCCGCGTTGAAGGCGCCGATCGAGGCGCCGGCGGCGATGATGTCGATGTCCGGCGACTGGCAGTCGCTCCTGATCAGCGGCACGACCTCGTGGTAGACGAAGGCGTCGAACAGGTTCTGCACCCGCGAGCAGTACTCGGGCGAGCCCTCGCCGCTCAGCCACTGCTTGCCGGCGACGCTGTCGATCGAGTAGACCTTGATGCGGCCGGCGTCGACGAGCTCCGCAACCGCGCCGACGAGGTGGAAGCGCTCGACCTCCTCCAGGTCGCCGCCGGCGGTCGGGTAGAGCAGCACCGGCGCGCCGAAGTGGCCCCAGCGCACGACGCGCGCCGGCTCCGGCAGGCGACCGCTCGTCCAGCTCCAGTGCTGCTTCTGCATGGCGGTGGCGGGCCCTCAGGCGCCCGCGCCCTCCTGGCGCCGCCAGTCCTGGATCCGCCGCCAGAACAGCTCCGTGAACTGCTCGACTTCGTGCGGCGGGTAGAGCGCCTGGACCTTGGCGCGCACCGCGGCGCGCGCCGCCGGGCTCGCGAAGAACTCGTCGGCGACCGCGTCGAGGTGGCCGAGGTGCCGTGCGCAGAATTCCTCGAAGCGGTCGGTCTCGAAGTGCCGGCGCGCGAGCGCGGCGTAGGCGTCGAGCCGCGTGCCGTAGGAGCCCTCGCGCGCCGCGGCGTCGAAGTACGGCTGCCAGTCGAGGTTGACGCGCATCGGGCGGCGCGTCGCCGCGCAGAACACCGACCAGCGCAGGTTCGCCTTGACGAGCCACGGGAAGTGGTAGTGCAGGGACGTCACCTGCGAGTCGGGGCAGGCGTTGGCGAAGTCGATCAGGTGCCAGTCGGCGCCCTTCAGCAGCGCCTCGCAGGAGTTGAAGTCCCAGCCGAAGAACGCGTTGATCGTCAGCGTGATCGCCTCGAGCTCGCGGCGCAGCGGCTCGCTGACGAAGTCGCGGTCCATCCGGTAGCGGTCGTGCAGCGGCGCGGCCGGGTCGTAGTTGACGACGCGCGTCTGCGGCCCGAAGCCGATGCAGCGCGCGAAGCGGTCGTAGGGGATCACGCCTTTCTGCAGGTGCATGATCTTGGTGCCGCTCGCCTCGTAGGCGGCCCGCAGTGCCGCCTCGTTGTCGATCTTGGTGACGCCGACCCAGCCGCCGCCGTCGTAGGGCTTCATGAACAGCGGGTAGCCGAGCGCTTGGCCGATCGCGCCGAGATCAAACAGGCGCGCGTAGCGCTGCAGCGTCGGCTCGAGGTCGGCGCTCTTCTCGTAGGACTTCGGCGGCACCATCCAGGTCTCGGGGATCTTGAGCCCGAGCCGCATCATCGCCGCGTAGGTCGAGTGCTTCTCGTTCGACTGGATCGACCAGGGGTTGTTGAACACGTACAGCCCGTCGAGGACGATCGCCTTCTTGATCCACTCGCGGCTGGTGTTGTACCAGTGCGTCAGGCGGTCGACGACCAGGTCGTAGCGGCACGGTTGCCTGAGGTCGAAGGGCTCGATCGTGACCCGCTCGACCGCGAAGCGCAGCGTGTCGCCGTCCCACGGGATCCTGAGGTCGAGCCGCTCGAGCAGCTGCTCGTAGCAGGCCGGCCAGCAGATGTCGGCCCCGAGCGAGAGGCCGATGCGGCGCGTCACGTCTCCCATGCGTCTTCCTTCTCGTCAGCGGCTATTCGTACACCATCCACAGCGGGCCGGGGAACAGGAACGTGAGCCCGGCGCGCAGCCGGTCGCGCCAGTTCTGCCAGTTGTGCCCGTCGCGCGCCTCCTCGAAGCGTACCTGGACCCGCGCCGCCTGCAGCAGCGGCACGAGCGAGCGGTTCTCGTAGATCAGCGACTCGTAGATGCCGCAGCTCAGGTAGATCCGGTCGGCAGGGCGGCCGGGCCGGGCGCGGAACGCGTTCATGAACCGCACCACCGGCTCGAAGGCCGGACCGCGGCGGTTCTCGCCGATGTCGGTGAAGGCGAACGAGCCTGACTGCAGCAGCAGGCGGCCGAAGGCCCCGGGGTGGCGCCAGGCGGCGTGCAACGAGGCGACGCCGCCGAGGCTCGCACCCATCGCGCAGCGCGCCGCGGCGTCGGCCTCGAGCGGCACCCGCGCCGCGACCGCGGGCAGCAGCTCCTCGACCAGGAAGTCGGCGTGCGCGTCGAGCCCGACGTACTCGCGCAGCCGGTCCGCCGAATCAGTCAGCGCCACCACGAGCGGCGGGATCTCGAGCCGGTGGATCAGGTTGTCGAGCACGGTCTTGAGCTGCGCGTAGCGCAGGTAGTCGCCGCCGTCGTGCAGTACCAGCAGCGGATAGCGCCGCGTGCGCCGGAAGCGCGCCGGCAGGTAGAGCTGAACCTGCCGGCGGCCGACGTGCCGCGAGTCGAGCGTCAGCTGGTCGAAGGCGCCGGCGCGGGCGCCGTCGTCGGGCAGCGTCCACTCCGGTGGCACGTAGCCGTAGCCCTGGCAGACGGAGTTCTGGCCGAAGGGATCCGAGGCCTTGAGCGGGTTGAGCGGGTCGAGGATCCACTCGCTGCCGGCGCCGCGCTTGACCTCGAGCTTGTACTCGAAGCGCGACCCGGCCGGCAGCGACAGCGTCAGCAGCCACAGGTCGCTGCCCGCGGCGCGCTCGAGCGGCTGCGCCGCCGGCAGGCCCGAGATGAACATCCGCAGCAGCACCGCGTCCGCCTCGCCGCGGTACAGGAAAGTGACACCCTCGGGGGCGATCAGCGGCACCGCGTGCGCCGCGAGGAACGCGTCGATCGCCGCGCGGGCCGGCGGCCCCGCGGCCAGGAGCGCAGCGAGCGGCGCGCTCATGCGCCGACCTCGACCAGCCGCCCGGAGCGCGTCAGGCGCTTCAGGTCGCGCGCCGCCGCCACGCGGCCGCGATGCCAGCGGATCAGGCTGCCGTGCTCGAGCGCGAGGCAGCGCGCCGGCGCGAAGCGTCGCGCGAAGGTCTGCACGCGCGCCGTCTCGCCGAGCAGCAGGCGTGCGCCGGCGTGCGGCAGCGCGACCACGTCCGGCACGAGCCCGAGGCCGGGCTCGAGCACCTCGGCGTGCGCCGCGCCCTGCGGCGGCCGGTCGTGGAACAGCACGACCCGGTCGCTGAGTGCCATGGCGCCGGCCGACCAGGCCACCAGCGGCTTGCGCTCGATGAGCGCGCCGAGGCCAAACAGGCGCATCCGGTTCAGCAGTACCGCGACGTGGCCGCCGGCGATCAGCACCGCGGCGGCCGCCTCGATCGTGGCGGCGAGCGCCGCGCGGTGTGGCGCGAGGCTCGGCCGCGGCGCGCGCTGCCAGCGGTGCGCGAACGCGTCGTGCTCGCGGGCGGTGGCGGCGAGGTGCTGGCGGTCGAGGCGGCGCACGTCGCCGAGCGCGCCGCGCCGCGCCGCACGCCGCGCCGGCGACTCGTCGGGCAACGGCAGCAGCTCCTCGACCGCCGCCATCAGCGCGTGCAGCCGCAGCCGGTAGTGGTCCTGCAGCTCCTGCAGCCGTTCCTGGCGCTCGCGCGCCGCGGCCGCGAGCGGCGCATCCTCGGCGTGGACGTGCTCGGCCCGCACGTACAGGCCGAGGTCGACGACCGGCCGGCCGACGTGGGCGCGCAGCTCCTCGATCTCGCCCTCGCGGTCCTGCCAGCCGGCCGTGATCGCCACCAGCGGCCCGCCCGGCGCGAGCGCCTCGAGGGCCTCGCGCAGGTTCGGCATCCGGTACTGGGGCCCGAGCAGGGCGCGGTCGCTCATCCTGCGGATCGTCCGAGGCGCCCCCGGGCTTGTCAAACGGAACCGGTCCCGGGCATCGTGACCGGACGACGGGCCGCGTCGGCGGCCGAGGGGGACTGATGCGCGATTCGACCGTCCGCGCGCGGCGGTGGTGCTGCGCGGCGCTGCTCGCCGCCGCGGCGTTTGCCGCCGTCGCGGCGCCGCCCGAGCCGGGCGCGCTGCCGCCGGCGTCGCTGCGCGACTTCACCTGGGTCTCGGACCCGCGCCTCGCGCCCGACGGACGGCGCGTGGCGTTCGTCCAGACGCGCGTCGACGCGGCGCGCGACGACTACGCGACGTCGATCTGGATCGCCGACGGTGCCGCGCCGCCGCGGCCGGTCACCTTCGAGGCGGCCGACGCCCTTGCGCCGCGCTGGTCGCCGGACGGCCGGCAGCTCGCGTTCCTGTCCAAGCGCTCCGGCAAGACGCAGATCCACGTGCTCGAGCAGCGCGGCGGCGAGGCCTGGCAGCTGACCGACGACGCACAGGGTGCCGGCACCTTCGCCTGGTCGCCGGATGGCAAGCGCATCGCCTTCGTGTCGCGCGCCCCGGCGCCCGGGGATCTGGCCGCGGCGCCGCCCGAGCCGCCGGCCGGGCAGTCCAAGCCGCCGTTCGTCACCGAGCGGCTCACGACACGCGCCGACGGCAAGCCGGGCTGGCTGCCGGCGCGGCGCGCGCACCTGTGGGTCGTCGGTACCGACCGCGGTCCGAAGGCGCCGGCGGTGCGCGTCACCGGCGGGCCCTACGACGACGGCGCCCCCGCCTGGTCGCGCGACGGCGGCACGCTCTACTTCAGTGCCGTGCGCAAGGCCGACGCCGACTGGGCCGGCAACGACACCGAGATCTACGCGGTGCCGGCCGACGGCAGCCGCGAGCCCACGGCCCTGACCGACCGGCTCGGCCCCGACGACGACCCGACCGTGTCGCCCGACGGGCGCTACATCGCCTACACCGGCTACGACGACGGCCGGCGCCAGAGCTACACCGAGTCGCACCTGTACGTGCTCGACACCGCGACGCTCGAGCGGCGCGAGCTCGCGCGCGGCCTCGACCGCTCGGTCGGCGATGGCGTGATCGCCGACATGAGTGCGCCGCGCGGCGAGGGGCTGCGGCTGGTGTGGCGCGCCGACTCGAAGGCGGTCTACTTCGTGTCGGCCGACCGCGGCGCGGTGCAGCTCTACGAGGCGACGCTCGACGGCAAGTACCGGGCGCTGACGGCGCTCGCGGCCGGCGACCTCAGGGCCTTCGACGTGGCCGCCGACGGGCGCGTGCTCGTCAGCCACTCGACGCCGACGGAACCGGTCGAGCTCTATGCGTTCCGCCTGGCCGAGGCCGCCCGCCGCGGCGCTTGGCACGCGCTCACCGCCTTCAACGCGGCGCTCACGGCGAGTGGGCGGTTCGTGCCCTACGAGGAGCTCTGGCTCGAGGGCGCGGCGCCCTCGGTCACCACATTCCCGGGCCATGCGGCCGGCGAGCGGCAGTGGATCCAGGGCTGGCTGCTCAAGCCACCGGGCTTCGATCCCGCCCGGCGCTACCCGCTCGTGCTCTACATCCACGGCGGGCCGCACACGATGTACGGTACGGCGTTCTTCCACGAGATGCAGGTGCTGGCGCACGCGGGCTACGTCGTGCTCATCACCAACCCGCGCGGCAGCACCGGCTACGGCGAGCAGTTCGCCAACGTCATCCAGTACCACTATCCGGGCGATGACTACCTGGACCTGATGGCCGCGGTCGACGCGGTGGTCGCGCGTGGCGCGATCGATCCGAAGCGGCTGTACGTCGCAGGCGGCAGTGGCGGCGGCCTGCTGTCGGCGTGGACGGTCGGCCACACGGACCGCTTCGCCGCGGCGGTCGTCGAGCGGGCAGTGACCAACTGGTACAGCTTCGCCGGCGCGTCCGACATGAACTACTTCTTCGCCACCCACTGGTTCCGCGCCGGGCCGTGGCAGGACGCCGACGACTATCTGGCGCGCTCGCCGATGAGCTACGTCGAGCACGTCACGACGCCCGTGCTCGTGATCCACAACCTCGACGACTTCCGCGTGCCGCTCGACCAGGGCCTGCAGTTCTACACGGCGCTCAAGGAACAGAAGAAGCCGGCGCGCCTCGCGGTGTTTCCGGACTCGTCGCACGGCATGAGCCGCGACGGGCGGCCGAACCAGCGGATCGCGCGGCTCGACCTGATTCTCGACTGGTTCGGCCCGGGCGGCCGCTGAGGCGCTAGCCGGCCGTGCCGCTCTTGTCGCCGGCGGGCTTGTCGCCGGCGGCCGGGGCGGGCTCCGGCGCGGCCGCGCCGGCCGGCTCGGCGGCGCCCGGCGTGCGCATCATCGGCATGAACGCCGCCGCCACCGACTCCTGCATCCGCGTCCAGTAGTCGAGGTTCTGCTTGGCGAGCTCGCCCATCGTCGTGATCGGCGCGTTGGCCATGAGCTTGGAGATCTGCGTCTGCAGCGTCTCCTGCTGGCGGGAGAAGGTCTCGACGCTCTTCTCGAGGTAACGGCTCATGAACTCCTGCATGCCGTTGCCGTAGAAGCGGATGATCGACTCGAGCAGCGGCGTGGAGAGGATCGGCTTGCCGAACTGCTCCTGCTCGGCGATGACCTGCAGCAGGATCAGGCGCGTGATGTCCTCGCCGGTCTTGTCCTCGACGACGCTGACCTTCTCACCCTGGATGATGAACTCGCGGATGTCGTCCAGCGTCACGTGGCGCGACTGCGAGGCATCGTAGAGACGCCGGTTGGCGTACTTCTTGATCAATCGTTCCTTAGCCATGGGCGAAGTTTACCCGATTGCCGGAGCGTTTCCTTGCAGCGCAAAAAGCGCCCCCCGCCTACGTAAAAAGGGACGGTGGGCCGAAGCCACACCGTCCCGAGGGGGGAGGTCCACCGCCCGCCGCTTGCTGCGGCGGGTCGGTCGGTTCGTCAGGCAGCCTTGGCAGCCTTCGTCGCGCGCGCCGTGAAGTCGGTCGACGCCTGGTCGATCCAGGAGGTCACGTCGGCCTGCGCTTCGCCCGCGAGCTTCAGGAAGTCCTGCGAGCGCTGCGTCTGCTTCTCGAAGTAGGCGTTGGTGAGCTCGGCCTGCTTCTTCAGCAGCTCCGGGCCGTCCTTCGACTGGGTCGCGGCCTGCAGGGTCGCGATGCCGAAGTTCAGGTAATCGCCGGCCACTTCGTAGCCGTAGCGCGCAAAGCGCTCGATGCTGCGGGCCGACAGGGCCTGCAGGCGGGCAACCGGCTCGGCCAGCTTGCGCGAGTTCTCGATGAACGCATTGATTTCAGCGGTGGGGTTCGTCATGGTGAGGTGCTCCTGCGTAAGGTCTTTGTTGCGATGCAGTATAACGCATTCTTTTTGCATTGCAACAGGTTTTTCGCGCGGCCTGCATTCTCGATGAATAGCGGAATTTAATCATTTAAAAACATGGAATTAGGTACAGTTCGGTGGGGCCTCGCTGCAAAGTATCAGGCCGATTCCGTTGCACTGCAACCAAGATTAAGTGAAATCTAGATGACCGATTCGGACACCTGGCTGGAGCAATGGCGCAGTCTCGGTGAGGGCGAATGGCGCCGCTGGCTCGGCGCCGGCTTGCCGGGCGCGGCCCCGCACGGCTCCGCGCTGCACGACGCGGGCGCGGCGTTCAACCGCTTCGCCGAGGAGTTCGCCCGCCTCGCGCGCGCCGGCGGCGGCGGCGCGGATCCCGCCGAGGCCGCGCGCCGCCGGGAAGAGCTTGAGGCGCTCGCGGTCAATTTCATCTCGCGCGCGGTGCCGGCCTGGCCGTCGTGGCCGGGGCAGGGCGCCGAGTGGGTGGCGGCGCTGCAAGCCTGGTCGATGGTGCTCGCCGAGATCGCGCGCGCGACCGCGACCGGCTTCGCCGCGCGGCTCGCCGCGCCCGAGCCACCGACCACGCTGCGCGCAAGCTTCGATGCGTGGATCGACTGCGCCGAACACGCGTTCCAGACCGCGGCGCACTCGGAAGCCTTCGCCCAGGCGCAAGCGCGCCTGTTCAACGAACTGGTGCGCGCTCGCGCGCGGCAGCAGGCGCTCGCCGAGCAGGTCGCGCGCAGCGTCGGTGCGCCGACGCGGCGCGAGGTCGACGCGCTGCACGATGAGCTCCACGCGCTCAAGGCGGAGCTCGCGGCGGTACGCGCCGCGCCGCCGCCCGTGCCGCCCGCGCCGCCGCGCACCGCGCGGCGCAAGCGTCCGTCCGGCAAGGCCGCGCGATGAGCGCCGGCTGGCCGGATCCCGAGGCACTGGCGCGCGAGATCGCCGATTTCCAGAGCCGTCTCGCCGCCTCCGCTGCCACGCTGGCGCGCCTGCCGCCGGTGCAGCTTGCGACCGCGCCGCGCGAGCCCGTGCTCCGCGACGGCAAGACGACGCTGTATCGCTATCGCTCGGTCGCAAAGCCCGCCGGCGGGCCGCCGCTGCTGATCGTCTTCGCGCTCGTCAACCGCCCGACCGTGCTCGACCTGCAGCCGGACCGGTCGCTGATCCGCGGCCTCTTGGCCGCCGGCCGCGACGTGTACCTGCTCGACTGGGGCTACCCGGACCGCGGCGACCGCCACCTCTCGCTCGCCGACTACACGCTCGGCTACCTGCACCGCGCCATCGAACGCATCGCCGCCGAGCACGGCAGCGTCGACCTGCTCGGAGTCTGCCAGGGCGGTACCCTCGCGCTCGTCTACGCGAGTCTCGAGCCCGCCCGGCTGCGCCGGCTCGTGACGATGGTGACGCCGGTCGACTTCCATACGCCCGAGAACCTGCTCGCGAAGTGGGCGCGCGGCATCGACGTCGACCTGCTCGTCGACACCTACGGCAACGTGCCGGGCGAGCTTTTGAACTTCACGTTCCTGTCGCTGATGCCGTTTCGCCTGACGCTGCAGAAGTACCTCGCGCTCGCCGACAGCGCGGGCGATCCCCGTGCGCTCGAGAACTTCCTGCGGATGGAGCAGTGGATCTTCGACAGCCCCGACCAGGCCGGGCAGATGTTCCGCGACTTCATCCGCATATTCTTCCAGGAGAACCGCCTGGTGCAGGGCGGCGCGGTCGTCGGCGGGCGGCCGGTCGACCTCGGGCGGATCACGCTGCCGGTGTTCAACATCTACGCAACCCACGACCACCTGGTGCCGCCGTCGGCGTCGCGACCGCTCGGCGGGCTGATCGGCAGCCGCGACTACAGCGAGCTGGCCTTCGACGGCGGCCACATTGGCATCTACGTCAACAGCCGGGCGCACACGGTGTCGGCCGCGATCGCGGCGTGGCTCGCGCGGCCATAGCCGGCGCGGTGGGGCTTTTCGGTATCATCGGCCGTCCCCGCCCGCGGTCGGAGGGCGAGCATGTCGGTTGAGATGGCGCTTGCAGAGCTGTCGGCCCAGGTGGGCCAGGAAGTTCACGTCAGCGACTGGATCGAGGTGACGCAGTCGCGCATCGACGCCTTCGCGGCCGCCACCGGCGACTTCCAGTGGATCCACACCGACACCGAGCGGGCGGCACGGGAATCGCCGTGGCGCCGCACGGTGGCACACGGCTTCCTGACCCTGTCGCTGCTGCCGCTGCTGCGCGGCGTCTCGCAGGGCGGTGAGGCGCGCTTCCCGGGCGTGCGCCGGATCGTCAACTACGGCCTCAACCGGGTGCGCTTCACCAACGCCGTCGTCGAGGGCGCGCGTGTGCGCGGCCGGGCCAAGGTGCTCGCCGTCGAGGAGTTCCGCGGCGGGCTGCAGGTCACCGAGGAGATCACCGTCGAGATCGACGGCCAGACCCGGCCGGCGTGCGTGGCGGAGACGATCGCCCGGCTCTATTTCTGAGCGGCCGGGCGGCCGGGGCCGGCCGGCTGTCAACCACCGCCCGATATATCTTTATCAATATAAAACAATAAGTTAGGTCATCTCAGTGCCGTCCGCGACCGGCCCCACTGGTAGAATGACGGCCGTCCGACCACCCCCTGCGACGATCCCGTGGCCCCCGCCGGCTGCGGGCGCCGAATTCGAACAGCGTCGCAGCGACGGGTCCCGAAGGAACAATGGCCGCTTCGCCCTACCAGCAGCTCGAGGAGGAGTTCCGGCGCCTGCACGCGTTTCGC
This sequence comes from uncultured Pseudomonadota bacterium, assembly GCA_963727685.1. Lineage (GTDB taxonomy): Bacteria > Pseudomonadota > Gammaproteobacteria > Steroidobacterales > Steroidobacteraceae > CAIKZZ01. The sequence continues at coordinate 532,115 of CAVSGY010000006.1, read as the reverse complement.
GGCGCGCTCGCGGTGCTGCGCTGGGACGCGGCCGTCATGATGCCCCGCGGCAGCGCCGAGGTGCGCGGCGAGCAGCTGGCGGCGCTCGAGATGGAGTGCCATGCGCTGCTGACCTCGCCGAAGGTGTCGCGGCTCATCGACCGCTCGCAGGCCAACGAGCAGGTGCTCGAGGACTGGCAGCTCGCCAACCTGCGCGAGATGCGCCGCGAGCGCGACCACGCGATCGCGACGCCGAACGCGCTCGTCGCGCGCCTCGCCAAGGCGACCGCGCGGGCCGAGATCCACTGGCTCGAGGCGCGGCGCACCGGACGCTACGCCGACTACGCACCGCACCTCGCCGAGGTCGTCGGCCTGATCCGCGACCGCGCCCAGCTGCTTGGCCAGCACGTCGGCCTCGCGCCGTACGACGCGCTGGTCGACGAATTCAGTCCCGGCGTGCGCACCGAGGCGATCGACGGGCTGTTCAAGGCGGTCGCGCGCCGGCTGCCGACGCTGGTGCGCGAGGCGATCGAGCTGCAGGCGCAGAAGCCCTCGCTGCCGATCATCGGCAAGTTCCCGGCGGCCAAGCAGCGCGCGCTGTGCGTCGAGGTCATGAAGACAATCGGCTTTCCCTTCGATCGCGGCCGGCTCGACGAGAGCGAGCACCCGTTCACCGAGGGCATGGCCGGCGACATCCGCATCTCCACGCGGTTCGAGCCGAACGACGTCTTCCAGGGGCTGCTTGGCGCGCTGCACGAGACCGGCCACGCGATGTACGACCTCGGCCTGCCGCAGCAGTGGCGCGACCAGCCGGTCGGCCGCAACCGCGGCATGGCGCTCGAGGAGAGCCAGTCGCTGATCATCGAGATGCTGCTGGTGCGCAGCCGGCCGTTCCTGACGTACCTGAAGCCGCTGCTCGAGAAGCACCTCGGCGTCAGCGGCCCGGAGTGGGAGGCCGAGAATCTCTACCGGCACCTGACCCGCGTCCACCGCACGCTGATCCGCGCCGATGCCGACGAGCTGACCTACCCGGCACACATCCTGCTGCGCTACGAGATCGAGAAGGATCTCCTGTCCGGCGAGCTCAAGGTCGAGAACCTGCCCGAGGCGTGGAACGAGAAGGCCCAGTCGCGGCTCGGCATCAGACCGGGCAACGATATCGAGGGCTGCCTGCAGGACATCCACTGGGCGGTCGGCCAGTTCGGCTATTTCCCGGCCTACGCGCTCGGCGCACTGATCGCGATGCAGCTGTGGGAGAAGCTGCGTGCCGACCGCGAGGGCCTGGACGCCGAGATCGCCGCGGGCGACTTCACGGGGCTCTTCGCGTGGCTGCGCGAGCAAGTGCATGGCGTCGGCGCCAAGATGACGGTGGCGGATCTCGTGCAGGAAGCCTCCGGCCGCGCGCTGTCGGCGGCGCCGGCGCTGCGCTACCTCGAGGCAAAGTACCTCGAGCCGCGCTGACCGCGCCGTGGCCAGCGAGATCGCGCTCGTCCCGTTCCCCGCGCCGCGCCCGGCCGCCGCCGCGCCGCGCCCGTCCCGGAACTTCAAGCGCCTGCAGGCGGAGCTGCGCGGCCTCGCCGGCAAGGCGATCGACGACTACGCGATGATCCAGGACGGCGACAAGGTCATGGTCTGCCTGTCCGGCGGCAAGGATTCGTACACGCTGCTCGACCTGCTGCTGTCACTGCAGCGCAGCGCGCCGGTGCGCTTCGAGCTCGTCGCGGTCAATCTGGACCAGAAGCAGCCGGGCTTCCCGGCCGAGGTGCTGCCCGACTACCTGACCGCGCTCGGCGTGCCGTGGCACGTCATCGAGCAGGACACCTACGCGGTGGTCAAGCGCGTGATCCCCGCGGGCCGGACGATGTGCAGCCTGTGCTCGCGTCTCAGACGCGGCGCGCTGTACCGCTATGCCGCGGAGCACGGCTGTACCAAGATCGCGCTCGGCCACCACCGCGACGACCTCTTGGAGACCCTGTTCCTCAACCTCTTCTACGGTGGCAAGCTCAAGGCCATGCCGCCGAAGCTCCTCTCCGACGATGGCCGCCACATCGTGATCCGGCCGCTCGCCTACGTCCCGGAGCGGCTGATCGCGCGCTACGCCAAGGCGCGGCGCTTCCCGATCATTCCCTGCACGCTGTGCGGCTCGCAGCCGAACCAGCAGCGCGAGGTGGTCGGGCGGATGCTGCGCGCCTGGGAGCGCGCGCACCCCGGCCGCATCGAGTCGATCTTCGCCGCGCTCCGGGACGTGGCGCCCTCGCAGCTCGCCGACCGCGCGCTGTTTGATTTCGCCGGCCTCGAGGCGCGGCGCGCGGCGCCCGCGCCCGCTGCCGCGGCCGAAGGCGGGTGCGAGGGGTGAGCGCGCGCACGCTCGCCGCGGTACCGCCGCCGCCGGGAAGCTACTGGGTCGAGACCGAGCGGCTGCTGGCCGGCGCCTACCCGGGCCACGTCGATCCCGCCTACGCCGCGGCGCGCGTCACGGCGCTGCTCGACCTCGGCATCGACTGGTTCATCGACCTGACCTGGCCCGGCGAGCTGCCGCCGTACGACCAGCTGCTGCCGAGCCCGCACGAGCCGGGCAGCTACGGACCGGTCACCTATTCGCGCCGCCCGATCCGCGATCACGACGTGCCCCGGCACGCCGCGCAGATGGTGGAGATCCTCGACGAACTCGACGACGCGCTCGGCGGCGGGCACCGCGTCTTCGTGCACTGCCGCGCCGGCATCGGCCGCACCGGCACGGTCATCGGCTGCCACCTTGCGCGCCGCCTCGGCAGCGGCGCCGAAGCGCTCGAGGCGCTGGACCGACTGTGGGTCGCGGGCGGCCGCGACCGGGACTGGCCGCGGACGCCGGAGACCGACGTGCAGCTCGCCTACGTCGGCAACTGGCGCGAGGAGCACATCGCTGCGGTCGCGCCGGCCGGAGCCGACGCGCTGCCCGGCGTCGATGTGGCCGACCGGCTGCGCGACCGCTACCGGGGCCTGCTGTACGGGCTCGCCCTCGGCGACGCACTGGCCGCCCCCGTCCAGCATCGCCGGCCGGGAACCTTCACGCCGGTCGGGGACCTCCTGGGCGGGGGACCCTACGACCTGCCGCGCGGTGCCTGGAGCGACGACACCGCGGTCGCGCTCGTGCTCGCCGACAGCCTGCTCGGCCGCGGCGTTTTCGACGCCGGCGACTTCGTCGAGCGCCTGGCGCGCTGGCAGCGCGACGGCTACTTGTCGGCCACCGGCCAGTGCCTAGGCATCAGTGCCGCCACCGCCCGGGCGCTCGCCCAGGCGCAGTGGAGCGGCAAGCCCTTCGCCGGGTCGCACGACCCGGCGCGGGCCGACCGCGAGCCCCTGGTCCGCGCCGGCGTCGCCGCCGCCTGGGCGCTCGACGACCCGGAGGCCGCCATCGAGCTCGCCGCCGAGGCCGCCCGCCCGACCCACCAGGCGCCGGTGGCGCTGGACGCCTGCCGCTATTTCGCCTCGCTCGTCATCGGCGCCCTGCAGGGCGTTCCGAAGGCCCAGCTGCTGGCGCCGGACTACTGCCCGGTACCGGGCCTGTGGGCGCGCAAGCCCTTGAAACGGGAGGTCGCGCGGATTGCGGCCGGCGAATGGCGCGAGGCGGGGGCTGAGCCGGCCGAGCTCGCCGCGGGCAGCGCCGTCGGCGCCCTCCGGCTGGTGCTCGGGGCTCTGGCCGCCGGCAGCGGCTACCGCGATACTGTGCTGGCCGCCGTCAACCTCGGGCTCGATGCCGACGCGAACGGGGCGCTGGTCGGCCAGCTCGCCGGCGCGCTCCACGGCGCGGGCGCGTTGCCGCCGCACTGGGTGGCCTCGCTGGTCGAGGGCCGCCGCATCGCGGAGGTCGCTGACCGATTGTTGACGGCCGCGCTGGGACGCATCGCAGCGATCTGATGGGGGAGGAGTCGTGCCCGCTCGCACCCGGTCACGCCGGATGGCCCGCCGCTACTGGTGGACGAAGCTGACCGACGAGCAGCTGCTCGACGTGCGCTTCTGCGATCTCGGGCTCGTGCTCGACCGTTCGCCGCTGCAGCGCTACGTCGAGCGCCTGTACGCCGAACTCGAGCGCCGCGGCATCGGCTTCCGGCCGCACTGCTGGCTCGGCGAGGAGTGGTTCTCGCCGGACGGCGTGCCGGGCTTCGCGCTGCCGTTCTTCCTCGCCCACCCGCGCCTGCGCCGGCTCGAGCGGCGGATGCTGCACGAGGTCGAGGGCGGCAACCGCAACTGGTTCATGCGCATCATGCGCCACGAGGCCGGGCACGCGATCGACAACGCCTACCGGCTGCGCCGCCGCCGGCAGTGGCGCGAGACCTTCGGCCCGGCGTCGCTGCCCTATCCCGACAGCTACCGGCCGCGGCCCGGCAGCCGGCGCTACGTGCAGCACCTCGGCAGCTGGTACGCGCAGAGCCACCCGACCGAGGACTTCGCCGAGACCTTCGCGGTGTGGCTCAAGCCCGCCTCGCGCTGGCGCTTCGACTACCAGGACTGGCCGGCGCTCGGCAAGCTCGAGTACGTCGACGGCCTGATGGCCGAGATCGCGGCCTGCCCGCCGCCGGTGCGCACGCGCGCCCACGTCGACTCGCTGGCGCAGGACACACGCACGCTGCGCCAGCATTACGCGGCGGTGCTCAAGCGCTACGCGGTGCCGTCGCACCGCGAGGAGGACGAGCTGCTGGAGCGCGTGTTCAGCACCGAGCCGGGGCCGCGGCCGCTGCGCGCCGCGACCTTCCTGCGGCGCCTGCGCCCGAAGCTGCACGCCGCGCTCGTCGCGCGCGTCGGCTGCAGTGAGTACCTGGTCCACCAGGTGATGCGCGTTTCGATCCGGCGCTGCACCGAGCTCGGGCTGTACGTCACGGGCGACCGGCGCCGCGCCACGCGCCACGCCGAGTGGCTGCTCGCGCGCCTGGTGCGGGCCTTCGAGCGGAGCGCCGGACGGCGACTGACGCTGTGAGGAAGCTGCGCATCCTGGTTGCGGTCCACGAGACCCTGATCCCGCCGGACTCGCTCGAGGGCCACGAGCAGCGCGAGATCGACGAGTGGCGCACCGAGTTCGATGTCGTCTCGCACCTCAAGAAGGCCGGCCACGACGTGCGCTGCATCGGCCTGCTCGACAGCCTCACCGAGCTGCGCATGACGATCCAGGAGTGGCGGCCGCACGTGGTGTTCAACCTGCTCGAGGAGTTCGACGGCATCGCCAAGCACGACCAGCACGTGGTCGCCTTCCTCGAGCTGCTGCGCCAGCCCTACACGGGCTGCAACCCGCGCGGCCTGATGCTGTCGCGCGACAAGGTGCTGTCGAAGCAGCTGCTCGCCTACCATCGCATCCCGACGCCGCAGTTCGCCGTCTTCCAGCGCGGCAAGCGGGTCCGGCTGCCGCCGAAGATGCGCTATCCGCTGTTCGTGAAGTCGGCGACCGACGACGCCTCGCTCGGCATCGCCCAGGCCTCGGTGTGTGCCGATCCGGCGAGCGCCAAGGAGCGGATCGAGTTCGTGCATGCCCAGACCGAGAGCGACGCGCTGGTCGAGGAGTACATCGAGGGGCGCGAGATCTACGTGGGCGTCCTTGGCAATGACCGGCTGACGACGCTGCCGGTGTGGGAGATGAGCTTCGGCTCGCTGCCGGAGGGCCAGGCGCCGATCGCGACGCGCAAGGTGAAGTGGGACCGGCGCTACCAGGTCCGCCATGGCATCACGACCGACGCCGCCCAGCACCTGCCGGACGGCGTCCTGATGCAGCTCGGCCGGCTGACCAAGCGGATCTACCGCGCGCTGCACCTGACCGGCTACGCGCGCATGGACTTCAGGCTGCGCGCCGACGGCGCCGTGTTCGTGCTCGAGGCGAACGCCAACCCGAACCTCGCGGAGGAGGAGGATCTGGCGCGCTCGGCGCGCGCCGCCGGCATAGACTACGACGAGCTGCTGGGCCGCATCCTGTCGCTCGGCCTTGGCTACCAGGCGGCGTGGCGCGCCAACGAGACCTAGACGTGCTCAAGCTCGAGAGCTACATCCGCTCGATCCCCGATTTTCCGCAGCCGGGCGTCATGTTCCGCGACCTGACGCCGCTGCTGGGCGACGCCGGCGCGCTTCGCACCGCGATCGGCGCGCTCGCGGCGCCGTTCCGCGACGCGCAGGTCGACGTGGTCGCCGGCATGGAGGCGCGCGGCTTCATCTTCGGCGCGCTCGTCGCCTGGCAGCTTGGCGCCGGCTTCGTGCCGCTGCGAAAGCCCGGCAAGCTGCCGGCCGCAGTCGAGGCGGTGACCTACGACCTCGAGTACGGCACGGCGACGCTCGAGGTGCACCGCGACGCGCTCGGGCCCGGCCACCGCGTGCTGCTCGTCGACGACGTGCTCGCGACCGGCGGCACGGCCGCAGCGAGCATCGATCTCGTCACGCGCCTCGGCGCCGAGCTGGTCGGCTGCGCGTTCCTGGTCGAGCTCGTCGCGCTCGCCGGCCGCGAGCGGCTCGGCGGCCAGCAGATCCACGCGGTGCTGCGGCTCTGAGCGCGCGAGCGGGGAAGGCCCGCGGCGCCGCGCCGCGCGCGGTCCGGGCGGTGGACCGCCCGCGCGCCCTGCGCCGTCTGCTCGCCGCGGGCGCTGCCTGCGTGCTGGTGGCCGCCGCAGCGGGCGCGGCGACCGCGCCGGGACCGCCGGCGGCGCTGTCGGAGGCGTTCCGGCTCTACTACAAGGACAAGAACTACGCGGCGGCGCGCGCCGCGGTTGCGGCGCCGGCCGAGCTCGGCGAGCCGCGCGCCCAGTATCTGCTCGGCGTGATGCTGCTGCGGGGCCAGGGCGGCGAGGCCGACGCCGCTGGCGGTTTGGGCTGGCTGCGGGCCGCCGCCGAGAACGGCGACGACGATGCGCGCGGGCTCGAGGACAAGGTCCGCACCGAGGTCGCCGGCCTGCCGCCGGCCGGTCGCGACCGCGCGCTGGATGTGCTGATGCGCTACGGCGCGACCGGCATTGCGCAGCGCGTCGTGCCGCAGAACGCGGAGTTCCGCGGCTGCCCCGGCCTGCATGTCGTCGAGCAGCGGCAGCAGGTCTCGCCGGAGTACCCGCCGATGGCACGCCGCGCCCAGCAAGACGCGGCCGTGAGCCTGCGCTTCACGGTCGGGATCGACGGCATCGCCCGCGAGCCCGAGGTGCTGGCGGCCTACCCGGCGGACGAGTCCTTCGTCGCCGACGCGATCGAGGCGCTGCTGCTGTCGCGCTACTACCCGGCCGAGCGCGGCGGCCTGCCGGTCGAGAGCACCGCCCGCTCCCGGGTCCACTTTCGCATGACGAGCGGCGGCCGGCTGTGGGACGAGGCCGCGATCCGGCGCGTCAAGGCGACGCTCGAGGCCGGCAATCCGTACGCGGAATTCGAGATCGCAAGTGCGGCGTGGGCCGACGCCGACGAGTTCAAGATCCCGCCGCAGCAGTCGCTCGAGCTGATGCTGCACGCCGCGCAGGCCGGCCACCCGCGGGCGCAGTACTGGCTCGCGCAGCTGCTGACGACCTCGCCGGCCTGCGGCCGCAGCGCCAAGGCCGCCCTCTGGCTCGATGCCGCCGCGCGCGCGGGCGAGCCCGCCGCGGCCGTACAGCGGGCCCGCCAGCTGCTCGACGGCAGTCCCTCGGACGACGACCAGGGGCGCGCCCGGGCGCTGCTCGCGAGCGCCGCACGCTCCGATTCCCTGTTCGCCGCGCGGCAGGCGATCGCGCTGCTCGCGGCGACGCCGTTCGACGCCGTGCGCGACCCCGCGCTCGCGCTCGCGACGGCCAAGAAGCTGCGGACCGACGCCTACGACGCCGACCCGCTGACCTGGGAGGCGCTGGCGGCGGCGCGCGCGGCGAACGGCGACTTCAAGGAGGCGGCGCGCCTGGAGGCGCGCGCGCTCAAGCTCGCCGAGCGCTACCGCTGGAACACCGAGCGGCTGCGCGAGCGGCTCGACCGCTACGGCGCCGGCGCCGAGTGGCGCGGCGATCCGCTCGCGCTGCCGCCGCACCCAGGCCTCGCGCCGCTCGTCGCCGGACTGTCGGCGTGTCGGGAATCGGTCGCGGGCACGCGCTGCGTGCTGCGCGACGTGGCGAGCGGCGTGCTGCCGCTCGATCCGAGCCGCTGAGGCGTCCGTGGCCGCACGCCTCGCCGCGCTCGCGATCTACCCCGTCAAGGGCTGCCGGCGAATCGAGCTCGCCGCGGCGCGCCTCGGGCCGGCCGGACTCGACGGCGATCGCGAGTGGATGGTGACCCGCCCGGACGGCCGGTTCATCAGCCAGCGCACGCACCCGGCACTCGCGCGACTCGTGCCGCGCGTGGCCGGCGAGGCGCTCGAGATCGCCGCCGCGGGACGCGCGCCGCTGCGGGTGCCGCTCGCGGCCGCGGGCGAGACGCGCGAGGTCGACGTGTGGGACGACCGGATGCTGGCACAGGACGCTGGCGATGCCGCGGCGGCGTGGCTCAGCGAGGCGCTTGGCGAGCCGCTGCGGCTGGTGCGCAGCTCGGCCGCGACGCGCCGCTTCGCCGACCGCGCCTGGGTGGGCGAGCGCGACGTGCCGGTGAGCTTCGCCGATGGCTACCCGATCCTCGTCTGCGCGACGGGCTCGCTCGCGGCGCTCAACGCGCGGCTGCCCGCACCGGTGCCGATGGAGCGCTTCCGCCCCAACGTCGTGCTCGATGGTCTGGCGGCGTTCGCCGAGGACGGCATCCGCGCGGTGCGCATCGGCGCGGTCGTGCTGCGCCTCGTCAAGCCCTGCACCCGCTGTACGGTGCCGTCGATCGACCAGGACACGGGCGAGCGCTCGACCGATCCGGCGCCGGCGCTCAAGGCCTTCCGCTACGACCCGGTCCTGCGCGGCGTCACGTTCGGCATCAATGCGGTGGCGGACGGGCCGCCGGGCGCGGCGCTCGCGGTCGGCGCGCCGGTCGAGCTGCTGGCCTGACTCAGCCCGGGACGGCGCCGGCCTCGTCGCCGGCGACGACCTCGGTCTCGGCCATCGCGGCGCGCACCCAGGGCTCGATCACGGGATCGGCGAGCGCGGTCGCCAGATAGGCGCGCGCGTCGGCGCCGAGTCCCGCGGCGCCGTAGGTCTGGAAGCGAAACGCGACCGGCAGGTACATCGCGTCGGCCGCGCTGTAGGCGCCAAACAGCCACGGCCCGCCGGCGCGGTGGCGCCGCCGGCAGTCGCTCCACAGCGCGTCGATCCGCGCGATGGCGGCGGCGAGCGGCGCGGTCATCGGCACGCGCCTCGCGCGCGCGCGGATGTTCATCGGATAGGCGCTCCTGAGCGCGCCGAAGCCGGCGTGCATCTCGGCCACGACCGAGCGTGCCGCGGCGCGCGCACCGCGCTCTGCGGGCCAGCCGCGCCCGCCGGCCAGTTCGCTCGCGTATTCGAGGATCGCGACCGACTCCCAGACCGCGAGGTCGCCGTCGATCAGCACCGGCACCCGGCCGGCCGGGGAGTAGCGGGCGACCTCCGCGGCGAACGTTGGCGTGTCGAGCACGATGCGCCGCTCGGCGAATTCCAGGCCGAGGTGCTTGAGCAGCGCCCACGGCCGCAACGACCAGGAACTGTAGTTGTAGTTGCCGATCACGAGCGTGAGCATGCTCATGGCGCCCTCACGCGTGACGGCCGAGGTAGGCGAGCGTCACGTCGCAGAAATCGGTGAACAGGCCGTCGACGCCGGCGGTGTCGAACAGCGCGCGGTGCACGGCGGTGGTGTCCGGCGCGTGCTCCGGCAGCAGGTCGACGCGCAGCGTGTACGGGTGGACCGCGAGTCCCGCCGCGTGTGCATCGGCGACCAGCGTCGTGAACTCGGGCGCCGCGCCCGGCCGCGGCCAGCGGACCACCTGCGGGATCCACGGCCCGATGCCGCCGGCGTAGGCAGCGACCCGCGCGAGCCCGGCGGGCGTGCGCAGGTCGTCGTAGTCGGTCGCGGCCTCGTGCCAGTCGTTCTCGCCGATCAGCTGCACGAGCCGGAGCCGCGAGCCGAGCTCGAAGCGGATCCGGGCGAGTTCCGCGGCGTCGAAGCACTGCAGCCAGACCGCGTCGTCGGCGCCGCGGTAACCGAAGTCCGCGAGCGTGGCGAGCACGAGCGGGCTCAGGTCCTTGCCCGCGGCGCGGTGGAAGGCCGGGCTCTTGACCTCGGTGTAGACGCCGGCGCGGCGCCCGGTCGTGGCATTGAGGCCGCGCACGAAGGCGAGTTCCTCGGCCAGCGACTGGATCCGCAGCGGCAGCCGCTCATGAAAGCGGCCCGGGTAACTCGCGGCGCCGTTGCTAGCCTCGATGCGCTCGCGGACCGTGAGCTCGCGCAGTTCCGCGTAGTCGAAGTCGATGACGTACCAGTGGCCGTCGCTGCGCTGCCGCCCGGGGTAGAGCTGTTCGACGTCGGTGACCTCCTCGAGCACGAGGTCGTGGAACACGACCGGCACGTCGTCGCGCGTCAGTACGACGTCCTGCTCGAGGAAGTCCGCGCCGAGCGCATGCGCATAGGCCTTGGCGACCAGCGTGTGCTCGGGCAGGTAGCCCGAGGCGCCGCGGTGGGCGATGACGATCGGCGGGCCAAAGGGCCGGGCCGGAGACGGTGACGCGTTCATGCTGGGACGGGGATAATGCCCGAATGGATAGCCCGCTGCGCGCCGTTTCGCTCGACCTCGACAATACCCTGTGGGACACGCCGCCGGTGCTGGCGCGTGCCGAGGCGGTGCTGCGCGAGTGGCTGGTGGCGCATTGTCCGCACATCGCCAGCCGCTTCGACGCCGCGGATCTCACGCGGCTGCGGCTCGCGGTCGCGGCCGAGGCGCCGACCAAGGCGCACGACTTCAGCTTCGTGCGCCGCGAGGCGCTGCGCCGCGCGGCGCGCGCGGCCGGCTACGACGACGCGGCTGCCGAGCAGGCCTTCGCGGTGTTCCTGACGGCGCGCAACGAGATCGTGCCCTTCGCGGAAGTGCCGGGCGCGCTGGCGCGACTGGCGGCGCGCCTGCCGCTGTACGCGGTGTCGAACGGCAATGCCTGCGTCCGGCGCGTCGGCCTCGGCCACCACTTCCGCGACTCGATCGACGCCGCCGGGGCCGGTGCCGCGAAGCCCGATGCGAGGATCTTCGCCCGGCTGCTCGAGGTCGCGGGCGTTCCGGCCGCGACGGTGCTGCACGTCGGCGACGACGCGCACGCCGACGTCGAGGGGGCCCGGGCGGCGGGACTTCGGACCGCGTGGATGAACCGCGCCGGCGGCGCCTGGCCGGCGACGCTGCCGCCGCCGGACTACGAGATCGCCGACCTCGACGGGCTCGTCGCCGTCGTCGGGCGGCTGCTGGCGGGATCGTAGCGGCGGGCGCGAACCGCGCCGTCAGGCGCGCAGATCGAGCAGCGTGCCCAGCATCTGGTCGGCCGTCTGGAACACGCGCGCCGAGAACGCAACCTGGTTGCGCGCCTCGAGCGCGTTGACCGCATTGGTCGCGGCGACCTGGCCGCGGATGCCATCGGAGGCGACCGCCTGTGCGGCGCTGTCCATCGCGCGCAGACCAGTGTCGATGCCCTGGCGGGCGAGGCCGAACGTGTCGGCGGGGCTGGCCGATCCGGCGTTGATGTTCACGGGGCTCATGGCGGCATCATCACCCCGCGCGCGGCCGGCGCAAGAGGCAGGTGCGAACGGCTGCGCGAGCCGTGACCGCCGTCACGGGCAAACCGCGACCGCCGTCACGGGCGCGCGGCCGGAGCCGCGCAAATCAGCACTCGCGCCGCGTTGCTGCCAGCCATTGATCGCCGAGAGCGTGCGCCGTGCCACTGTTCCGGCGCGTCACAACATGTCAAGTTTGGGCCGACGCGGACGATCCTTCGATTACCGGAGTCGAGGAGCCACGATGTCGGACGGCACTGTCTTGCAGGTCTCGAGCCTCGAGGAGTTCTTCCGCGACGCGCTGCACGGCGCGGCGGCCAAGCAGCGGCTCGCGCTCGACGATCACACCGAGCACTACGTCGTCAACGTGCTGACGAGCTTCTCGCGGGCTGACGCGTTCTTCGAGCAGACGCCGTCCGGTCCGCGCCTCAAGCCGCTGGCCCTGATGCTCGCCGAGGCGGTCGGCGCCCGCACCGTCAGCGAGCGGCAGCACGCGCTGCAGCGGCTCGGCGACGTGTCGCTGTTCGTCGCCGGCTTCTTCGCGCACGGCTTCGCGCGCAAGCTGGTCGACGTCGACTATCACATCGCGATGGGCGGACGCGCCTACGGCTCGCTCGCCGACAGCGCCCGCGCCGCGCCGCGCGGCCGGTCGATTGCCGGCGTGTTTACCGAGCTGGCGCTCAAGTTCCGCGAGCTCGTCGACGCGCTCAACGAGGTCGCCGACAGCGCCCGGTCGCCGTGCCACGACGACCTGCTGCGGCTCTACGAGCTGTGGATCAAGACCGGCAGCAAGCGCGCCGCCGGCCGCCTGCGCGAGCTCGGCCTCGAGCCGGCGGCGGCCGCGCGGGTCCGCTGGAGTCACTAGGCCGTGCTGCTGCGCGAGCTGCAGGCGCTGCTCGCCCGGATCAACGACGCGGTGGTCGCCGAGGACGTCTGCGACTACCTCACGACCGACCGCGCGCAGCTGCACCGCTGGCATGCGCCGAGCGCGGCTGCGGCGACGCCGGAGGCGCTGCTGGTCGCCGAGCAGGACGGCGCGCTCGACATGAGTCTGTTCCTCGACCCGGGCTTGCTCGCGCGCCTGACGGCGAGCGCGCCGCTCGAGCGGCTCGACGACGACAACCTCGAGGACTTCTGCACGGCGCTCGAGGGTGTCAGCCACTTCCACTGCGTCGCCTGGTGTGCGGCGCGCGGCTGGTCGGTGTCGCTGCTGGGCCTGGAGATGCAGGCGGAGATCGACAAGTACGCGGCGGCGGTGCTGCTCGCCGGGTCGCAGCGGGGCGGGGCGCTGATCCGCGGGCTGCACGGCCAGCTGTTCGAGCGCGTCCGCTTCCGCGACGATCTTGACGCGGCCCTGAAGGGCGTCTACCTCGAGGCGAACCGCTACGCGGCGCGCTTCTGCCGGCGGCTTGAAGACCGGTTCCTGCGGCGACGCGAGGTACGGGTGCGGGAGATGCTGGGCGAGCTGCGGCGCTTCTACCGCCTCGGCGACGCGGGCAAGCTGCGGGCGATCGAGGCCGCCTGAGCGGCGCGCCGCCTCAGCCCTTGGTGTCCTCGCCGCGCATCTTGCGCAGCTCGATCCAGCGCGACAGCTCGCGCAGGTCGCGTTTCTTCGGCGCGACCTTCTTCTTCTCGATCAGGCCGCTCTCGTACGGGTTGTAGCCCGACTTGGCGGCCACCTTGTTGATCTTGACGGTCGCGAGCGGCAGCGGCGCCTCGTCCTCGATGATCTCGAGGCCGGTGGACTCGAGCGGGATCTCGTCGGGTTCGCCGGCCCACTCCCAGACCGCGTTCCCGCGGTCGTCGTGGCCAACGCGGCCGGTCACGCCGGCGCTTGCCCCGCCGAACTCGGGGCGCCTCATTTTTGCTGTGTCTGCCAAATTGATCACATCCGCCCGACAACGGCCTCCATTGGCGGGGCTAAGTCTCCAACCTGCGACAGGACGATACGGTTCCGGCGCCAGCCGATCTGTGACGTGTTTCACAGGCAGGCATAGGTATTTCCCTGAAATTGAACGTAATCTTGCTTGTTATCGTCAAGTGCGCCGCGCGAGCCGATCGGCGGCGCGCACGAGCGCGATCACCGACTTCGCGTCGACGATGTCGCCGCTGAGCGCCCGCTCCACGGCCTGCGCGAGCGGTACCCACGACACCTCGAAGACCTCCTCGCGCTCCGGCGCCGCCGGCACCGGCGCGAGCTGGCGTGCGAGGTAGAGGTGGACGACTTCGCGGAACACGCCCGGCGAGCTGACGACGTGGCCGAGCGACTGCCAGTCGCGCGCCACGACGCCCGCCTCCTCGGCGAGCTCGGCGCGCGCGGTCGCATCGGGGGTCTTGCCGTCGAGCTTGCCGGCCGGGATCTCCCACAGCCAGCCGCCGGCCACGTGCCGGTACTGCCTGAGCAGGCAGACCTCGCCGGTCGCGTTGAGCGCGACCACGGCGGCGCCGCCGGGATGGCCGACGATCTCGAGCGTGGCCAGGTGGCCGTTCGGCAGGCGCACGTCCTCGACGTCGAGCGTGACGACGCGGCCGGTATAGATGCGACGGGAGGACTCGTTCATGCGCAGATCATCCCACGCGCGTGGCCGCACTCGGTAGACTCGCCGCCATGGCCGCGTGCATCGTCGTCTGCGGTCCGCCCTGCGCCGGCAAGTCGACGCTCGCCAGCCGACTCGCCGCGCGCACCGGCTGGCCGCTGCTCGCCAAGGACGCCTACAAGGAGCGCGTGTTCGACCACCTCGGCGCGCGCGACCGCGACTGGTCGCGGCGGGTGAGCGCTCTGGCCTGGGAGCTGCTGCTGGCCGAGGCACGCACATTGCTCGCGGCCGGTGTCGCGTGCCTGCTCGAGGGCAACTTCCGCGAGCCGCAGCGGCGCGCACTCGGCGCGTTCGCGCTGGCGCCGCCGCCGTCGTTCATCGAGATCCGCTGCACTGCGCGACCCGCTGTGCTGCTCGCGCGCTACCGCGACCGCGCGGCGGCCGGGCAGCGGCACCCCGGGCACGTCGATCTCGAGGCGCTGCCGGAGCTCGCGGCCGAGCTTGGCGCCGCGGCGGCGGTTGGCCCGGCACTTGGGGGACCGGTGCTGCAGTGGGACAGCTCGGACGGCTTCGCGCCGGATGCGCTCATCGCCGCGCTCGATGCGACGCTCGCCGGACTCAGCGCGCCTGCGAGTGGTACTCGCGGTTAGGCATCATGTCGGTCGCGGTCGCGACGCGATTGGTGAAGTTGAAAAACCCCGTCACGCTCGCCGCGTCCCACACGTCGCGCTCCGACCATCCGGCCTGCCGCAGCTGCGCCCGGTCGGCCTCGCCGACCTCGGCGGGCGTCACGGTCAACTTATGGGCGAACTCCAGCAGCGCGCGCTGCCGCGCCGGCAGCGGCGCGGTGCGCCAGTTCATCACCAGCATCTCGCCGAGCTCCGGATCGCCGCTCAGCTGGCGCACCGCCGCGCCGTGCGCGGTCAGGCAGTAGTAGCAGCGGTTGGCGGACGAGACGACCACGGCGATCATCTCGCGCTCGAGCTTGGAAAGCCCCGACTCGGCCAGCATCAGGTCGTTGTAGAGATTGATGAAGGCGCGCAGCTTCGCCTGGTCGAAGCTGTAGGCGGCGAGCACGTTCGGCACGAAGCCGAGCTTCTGCTCGCAGACGTCGAAGTACTTCTGCATGTCGGCGTCGAGCTTGGCGCGGGCCGGCAGGCGGAGCTTGAGCCCGAGGACATGTTTGGGTTGCGGCATGCGATGCTCTCCTTCGGCGCTCAGCGGCGCTCGCCTTCATCGACGACGACCTGGCCGGTCACGCGGCGTTCGACCAGCGACCACGAGATGCCGATCGCGAGCAGCACGGCCAGCATCGCGTCGGCGACCCAGCCGAGCACGCCGGCGTCGCTGAGCCGGATCCAGCCCCATGAGACGACCAGCCAGACGAGCGTGGCTAACAGCGCCGCGGCGAGCAGCACGCCGAAGGTGCCGAGCGACCGCCAGGTTGAATGCGCAAAGAACGCCCAGCCGCCGAGCAGCACGAGGCCGGCGATCGCCTGCAGCGGCCCGATCTTGGGCAGGGTCGCCGCGACCCAGTGCACATAGGAGTGGGCGCTCGGGTTGTAGGTCAGCACCACCAGCAGCAGCGCCGCCGCAAGCCGGAGCAGGAACCCGCGCAGCGTCAGGCGATCCATCGGCGGTCCTCGCGGCGCGGCCGGGATGGCCACGGCCGCGGAGTGTAGCAGCCGGGTCCGGGTCGGCTCGGCTCTGGATAAACATACAGGTCCATTCGATAATCGCCGCATGGCCGCCAACCCCCTCGCCGCGCTGAATGCCGAGCAAGCCGACGCCGCGTCCTTCGGCGCGCGGGACGCCGCGGGGCGCTTCGTCGCGGGGCCGCTGCTGATCATCGCCGGCGCGGGCACCGGCAAGACCAATACGCTCGCGCACCGCGTCGCGCACCTGGTGACGCAGGGCGTCGATCCGGCGCGGCTGCTGCTGCTGACCTTCACGCGGCGCGCCGCCGAGGAGATGACCCGGCGCGCCGAGCGCATCGTCGCGGCGACCGGCGCCGGCCCCGGGCGCGCGGCCACCGTGCGCCTGCCGTGGGCCGGGACCTTCCACTCGATCGGTAACCGCCTGCTCAGGCTGCACGCGCGCGAGGTCGGGCTCGACCCGGCGTTCAGCGTGCTCGATCGCGGCGACAGCGCCGACCTGCTCGACGTCGTCCGCCACGAGCTCGGCCTGTCGGCGCGCGACAAGCGCTTCCCGCGCAAGGACACCTGCCTCGCGATCTACTCGCATCGCGTCAACACCCTCAAGCCGCTCGCCGCGACGCTCGCCGAGCAGTGGCCGTGG
Source organism: uncultured Pseudomonadota bacterium (assembly GCA_963727685.1). Classification (GTDB taxonomy): domain Bacteria; phylum Pseudomonadota; class Gammaproteobacteria; order Steroidobacterales; family Steroidobacteraceae; genus CAIKZZ01. The sequence continues at coordinate 515,709 of CAVSGY010000006.1, read as the reverse complement.
TGCGCCGACTTCGAGCAGGACCTGACGCGGCTGTTTCGCGCCTACGTCGAGCGCAAGCAGGCGCAGCAGGTGCTCGACTACGACGACCTGCTGCTCTACTGGCACGGGCTCGTCGGCGAGCCCGCGCTCGCGGCGCGCGTCGGCGCGCTCTTTGACCACGTGCTCGTCGACGAGTACCAGGACACGAACCGTCTGCAGTCGGAGATCCTGCGCGCGCTCAAGCCGGACGGCCGCGGCCTCGCCGTCGTCGGCGACGACGCGCAGTCGATCTACTCGTTCCGGGCCGCGACCGTCGACAACATCCTCGAATTCCCGCAGCAGTTCGTGCCGCCGGCGCGGGTCGTGACGCTGACCGAGAACTACCGGTCGACGCAGCCGATCCTCGATGCCGCCAACGCGCTGATCGGCGAGGCGACGCGCCAGTACCGCAAGCAGCTGCGCGCGCAGCGCGGCGCCGGCGCGCGGCCGCGACTGGTCAGCGTCGCCGACGACCGCGGCCAGGCGGACTACGTGATCGGCGAGGTGCTGCAGGCGCGCGAGGCGGGCGTCGCGCTGCGCCGGCAGGCGGTGCTGTTCCGCTCGAGCCACCACAGCGACTTCCTCGAGCTCGAGCTGACCCGGCGCAACATCCCGTACGTCAAGTACGGCGGCCTGAAGTTCCTCGAGGCCGCGCACGTCAAGGACCTGCTCGCCGTGCTGCGCTGGGCCGACAACCCGCGCAACCGGATCGCGGCGTTCCGTGCGCTGCAGCTGCTGCCGGGCATGGGGCCCGCGCACAGCGACCGCTGCCTCGCCGACTGCGACCGCGCCGGCGGTGTGCTCGCCGCGCTCGCGAGCTTCGAGCCGCCGGCCGCGGCGCGCGCCGACTGGCCGGCGCTCGTCACGCTGCTGGCCGCGCTCGCCACGCCGGGCGCACCCTGGCCCGGCCAGGTGGAGCGGGTCCGCGACTGGTACCGCCCGCACCTCGAGCGCAACTACGACGCCGCCGGCGTGCGCGCCGGCGACCTGGAGCAGCTGGTACGAATCTCGGGTGGCTACGCGAGCCGCGAGCGCTTCCTGACGGAACTCGCGCTGGATCCGCCGCATGCGAGCGGCGACCTGTCCGGGCCGCCGCTGCTCGACGAGGACTACCTCGTGCTGTCGACCGTGCACTCGGCGAAGGGCCAGGAGTGGCAGTCGGTCTACGTGCTCAATGTCAACGACGGCAACTTCCCGTCGGAGTTCGCCGCCGGCACGCCGGAGCTGCTCGAGGAGGAGCGGCAGGCTGCTGTACGTGGCGATGACCCGCGCGCGCGATGCGCTGCACCTGGTCACGCCGCTGCGCTACTACGTCACGCAGCAGCCGCGCTACGGCGACGCGCACGTCTACGGAGCGCGCAGCCGCTTCCTCACCGACCGCGTGCTCGCGACGCTGGAGCCGGTCGCGGCCGGCACCGCGCAGGACGCCGCTGCCGCGGCCGACGGCGCGCTCGCCGCGCGGGTCGACATCGGTGCGCGCCTGCGGGCGCTGTGGGACTGAGCCGCAGGCGGCATGCTAGGGTGGGTGCGCGGGCGGACGGGGACGACACGATGCAAGCGGACGGGCCGGGCGAGGCGGAAGTGGCAGAAGGACTGACGCGACGCGAGTTCGTGCAGGGTGTCGCGGTTGCCGGTGCACTCGCGCCGGTCGCGCTCGGCGGCTGCACCGTCGAGGCGGCGCCGGCGCTGGCCGCAGCGCAGGACCTGCCCGGCTACTACCCGCCGGTCAAGACCGGCCTGCGCGGCAGCCACCCCGGCTCCTTCGAGGTCGCACACGCGCTGCGCGACGGTCAGGCGCCGCCCGCGGCCGCGAGCACCGGCGAGGTCTTCGACCTCGTCGTCGTCGGCGGCGGCATCAGCGGGCTCAGCGCCGCGTTTCTGTATCGCGAGCGCAACCCGGCGGCGCGCGTGCTGGTACTCGACAATCACGACGACTTCGGCGGGCACGCCAAGCGCAACGAGTTCTGGCTCGACGGCGAGCTGCAGCTGCTCAACGGCGGCACTTACAGCATCGAGAGCGCGCGGCCGTACAGCGCGATCGCCGACGGCGTGCTGAAAAGGCTCGGCATCGACGCCGACGAGCTCGACAAGCGCATCCAGGACCCGGAGTTCTACGCCTCGCAGGGCCTCACCGACGGTGTGTTCCTCGACCGCGAGACCTTCGGCGCCGACTACCTGCTGCGCCGCGACCCGAAGGAGGGCTGGGGGCGCGCGCTCGCCGCCGCGCCGCTCCCGGCGCGCGCCAAGGCCGACATCGCGCGGCTCGAAGGCGCGCCGCCGGACTTCATGAAGGGCATGGCGCCGCTGGAGAAGAAGACGCGGCTCGCGGCGATCAGCTACCGCGACTTCCTGCGCGACGTCGCGCGGGTCGACCCGGCGGTGGTCGCGTTCTACCAGCAGCGTACGCACGGCGAGTGGGGCGTGGGCATCGACGCGGTGGCCGCGATCGAGGCGTGGGCCACCGGCCTGCCGGGCTTCGACGGCCTCGGCCTGCCGAAGGGCGCGAGCCCGGAGATGGGCCCGACCGCGGCCGGTTACGCCGATACCGGCGGCTCGGTCGACGTGCACCTGCCCGACGGTGGCGCGACGATCGCGCGCGCGCTGGTGCGGGCGCTCGTGCCCGCGGCGCTGCCGGCCGCGTCGATCGACGAGCTCGTGACCGCGCGCGCCGACTACGCGGCGCTCGACCGGCCGGGCGCGCCGACGCGGATCCGCCTCAGCGCCACGGTCGTCAAGGTCGCGAACCTCGGCAGCGGCGATCAGGGCGTGCGCGTCGACTACGTGCGCGCCGGGCAGGGGCACACGGTGCTCGGCCGCCACTGCGTGCTCGCTTGCTGGAACATGGTGATCCCGCAGCTGTGCCCGGAGCTGCCGGAGGCGCAGAAGGCGGCGCTGCACGAGCTGGTCAAGACGCCGCTCGTCTACGCCAGCGTCGCGATCCGCAACTGGCAGGCGCTCGCGCGGCTTGGCGTGGCGCGCATCCACGCGCCGGGCGGCTACTTCAGCGACGTCGCCCTCAACGAGTGCGTCAAGATCGGCCGCTACGCGACGCCGCGCTCGCCCGACCGCCCGACGCTGCTGCGCCTGACGCGCACGCCGTGCTGGCCGGGGCTGCCCGAGCACGAGCAGAACAAGGTCGGCCGCGCCGACATCCTCGCCACCTCGCTCGAACGCTACGAGCACGAGGTGCGCGCGCAGCTGCAGCGCATGCTCGGCGGCGGCGGCTTCGACGCGGCGCGCGACGTGCTCGCGATCACGATCAACCGCTGGCCGCACGGCTACGCGCCCGAGTTCAACCCGCTGTTCGAGCGGCGCGTCCCGGAGCAGCAGCAAGCGCACGTCCGCGGCCGCGCGCGCCGCGGCGCGATCGCCATTGCGAACTCGGACGCCGGCAGCTACGCGTTCATGGACGCCGCGATCGAGCAGGCCCATCGCGCGGTCGGCGAGCTGCTGGGCGCTTGACCGCCGCCGCCCGCGCGCGCATCAAACACGGGGATTGTCCTATGCCAGCAGCCGTCCGCCGCCTCGCGGCGCCCCTCGTCGCCGCGGCACTCGGCCTGCCGGCGGCCGCCGCGCTCGCTGCCGCCGGCGCGGACCTCGTGCTCGTCAACGGCCGGATCATCACCGTCGATCCGCGCGACTCGATCGCCGAGGCGCTCGCCGTCGCGGGCGGCCGCATCGTCGCCGTCGGCTCGAGCGCCGAGGTTCGCGCGCTCGCCGGTCGCGGCACGACGGTGGTCGACCTGCACGGCCGGACGGCGACGCCGGGCCTCATCGACACGCACGCGCACATCGCCGACGGCGGCCGCAGCGCCGTGTACGCGCTCGAGCTGGTTGACGCGCGCAGCGTCGCCGATATCGTGCGGCTGGTCGCCGCGCGCGTCCGCAGCCTCAAGCCCGGCGAATGGCTGCGGGGCGACGGCTGGGACGAGGGCAAGCTGGCCGAGGGCCGCTACGTACTGGCGCGCGACCTCGACGCCGTCGCGCCGGCGAACCCAGTCTGGCTCGAGCACACGAGCGGCCACTACGGCGTCGCGAACAGCGTCGCGCTCCGGCTCGCCGGCATCACGGCCACCACCGCGGATCCGCCGGCGGGCACGATCGACCGCGACGCCGGACGGAGTCCCGACCGGCGTGCTCAAGGAGGCCGCCCAGGACCTGGCCGCGCGGCTGATCCCGCCGTGGACGCTCGAGCAGCGCCGCGCCGGGATTCTCGCCAGCCTCGAGCTGATGGGCCGCGAGGGCATGACCGGCGTCAAGGACCCGGCGATCGACCCCGACGACTGGGAGGCATACGCGAGCCTCGGCCGCGAGGGTCGCCTGAGCGCCCACGTCTGCGTGCTGTGGTACACCGCGCCGACGCTCGCCGCCGCGCAGGCGAACGTGCAGCGCCTCGCGGCGCTGCCGAGGCCGCCGGCGACCGCCGCCGGCGGCAACCTCATGTCCTGCGGCGCCAAGATCTTCATGGACGGCAGCGGCGGTGCGCCCACCGCGTGGGTCTACGACGAGTGGCACCGCAAGAGCGTCGGCATCGACACCGGCAACCGCGGCTACCCGGCGCTCGACCCCGAGCTGTACCGCGCGCAGGTGCGCCTGTTCCACCAGGCCGGCATCCACGTCGGCACGCACGCGATCGGCGACCGTGCGATCGACTGGGTCGTCGACACCTATGCCGAAGTGCTCGCCGCGCAGCCGACCCGGGGCCTGCGACACAGCATCATCCACGCCAACATCCCGACCGAGCATGCGATCGCGGAGATGGCGCGGCTGCAGCGCGACTACGATGCGGCCTACCCGGAGTCGCAGGCGCCGTTCACGTGGTGGATCGGCGATCTGTACGCCGGCACCTTCGGGCCCGAGCGCGCGGCGCGGCTCAATCCCTTCCACACCTATGTCGAGCGCGGCATCCGCTGGGGTGGCGGCTCCGACTACCAGGTCACGCCGTTGCCGGCGCGCTACGGCCTGTGGGCGTCGGTCGCGCGCGAGACGCTGCTCGGCACCTACGGCCGGCAGCCGTTTGGCACGCGCGAGTCGGTCGACGTGCACGCGGCGCTCAGGTCCTACACGGCGTGGGCCGCGCGGCAGCTGTTCATCGAGGACGAGGCCGGCTCGCTCGAGCGCGGCAAGAGCGCCGACGTCGCCGTCTGGGACCGTGATCCCTACGCGGTGCCGACGGCCGCGCTCAAGGACCTGCACTGCGAGCTGACGCTGTTCCGCGGCAAGATCGTGTTCCGCGCGGCCGGCTCGCCGCTGCGCATCAGCAGCGGCGCGGGCGCTCGCCCTAGTGCGGCAGCGGCTTCCGGAACTTGAGCGTGAAGCGATCGCTCTCGCCGATCGCCGCGTAGCGATCGCGGTCCTTGTCGCCGAGCCGCCAGGTCGGCGGCAGCGTCCACACGCCCTGCTCGTAGTCGCGCGTGTCCTTCGGGTTGGCGTTGACCTCGGACGCGGCGACGAACTCGAAGCCGGCGCTCTTGGCCAGCTCGATCGCGTACTGCTCGTTGACGTAGCCGAGCTTGGCGTGCGGGTCGACCGGCGCGCCCGGATCGGCGCGGTGGTCGACGATGCCGAGCACGCCGCCCGGCTTCAGCGCCGCATACATCGCCTTCAGCATCGCCGGTGTCGCCTCGTCGCGCGCCAGCCAGTTGTGCAGGTTGCGGAACGTGACGATCAGGTCGACGGAGTTCGGCGCGACCGGCGCGAGTGCGCCGGGGTACTGCAGTGCCGCCACCTCGACCTTGCCGTACAGGTCGGGGTTGCCGTCGAGCTTGGCCTGGAAGGAGCGGATGCCATCCTGCACGAACTTGTTGTCGAACTTCGGGTCCCAGCCGGCGGCGATGTAGCGGCCGTGGTCGCGCAGCAGCGGCGCGAGCACCTCGGTGTACCAGCCGCCGGCGCCCGGCCAGATCTCCATCGCGGTCATGTCCTGGCGGATGCCGAAGAACTCGAGCGTCTCCTTCGGATGCCGGTAGACGTCGCGGGCGCGGGCGGCCTCGGAGCGATGCGCGCCGGCGAGCACATGGTCGAGGGCGGCGAGCGTCGCCGCATCCGTCCGGGCCTGCGGCGCGGCACGCGCCGCGGTCGCCGCCGCGACGGGCGCGGCCTTGCCGGCCGGCTTCGGACCGGAGGCGCAACCGGCCGCGAGCGCGGCGAGGCAGAGAAGCGCGCAGGCGCGCGTCGGCGCTGGGATCGTCCGGCTCATCAGAATCCCCCTCGAACAAAAACCCCGCCTCGCGGCGGGGTCAGTCTGTGGTTGTGCGCGCGCGGGCGCCGGTCAGTAGCTCCGGCCGCCGTAGCCACCGCCACCGCCGTAGCCGCCGCCACCGCCGCCGTAGCCGCCGCCACCGCCACCGCCGTAGCCGCCGCCACCGCCGCCACGGGGGCCGCCGTAGCCGCCGCCGCCACCGCCACCACCGCCGGGTCGCGGACCCCGCGGACGCTCCTGCGCCTCATTCACGCGCAGCGGTCGCCCGCCCATGTTGAAGCCGTTGGTCTGCTGGATCGCATTCTGCGCATCGGAACTCGCCATCTCGACGAAGCCGAAGCCGCGCGGGCGCCCCGTCTCGCGATCATTGATGAGCTTCACCGACTCGACCTTGCCGTGCTTCTCGAACAGCTGGCGCACTTCGTCTTCGGTCGCTGAGAACGGCAGGTTGCCTACATAGATGGTCGTCATCGAATCATCTCACTCGTTCAGGCGAAGTCGCGGCACCGGCCCGCGAGCCTCGCGTCCCCCAAACACGGACTACAGGTGCGCCGCATACGTACATAGACGTACGCCCGCGGCGGCCCGAGCCCGAACCGTAGGTCGTGCGCTGATCAACTCGTGCGGGTGATGCGGAGGAATGTCGACGCAGGGAAGACACTGTTTCTCTAACCGACTCAATCGCCCGTCGAAGCAGATTCGGCGAAAACAACCGCAGCCGATCCTACGCGGACCTCCGGAGCCGTGCAATTTTCCGCGTGCTAGATCAATGACTTTGCCAATGCAGTGCACAACAGCCGGCCTGTTGCTGCGACGCAGCAACGACAAGCCGGTGCGGCACGGCGCGAGCCGCTTCCAGACATCGGTTACGGCGGTTGCCGTCTGCGCCAGACCCGCCTCCCGGGGCGCCGGGCCGGGCCGGCCGCCCTCTGCGGCCGCACAGCGGCCTGCGCCGGGGGGCTAGGCGACGGCCGGGGGGCTCATACCGGTCAGCCCTCGGTATCCGGCTCGAGGTAGGCGTAGCCCTGCAGTTCGGCCTCGTAGAAGCGCTTCAGGCGCTGGCTCTCCTGCAGCGTCAGCCGGTTCTCGCGCACGGCCCGCTCGCAGTCGCGGGCGAGCCGCGGATACAGCTCGTCAGTGTCGTACTCCATGTAGCCGAGCACCTGCAGCGCCGTATCGCCCTTGACCGTCTCCTCCAGCCACCAGCCGCCCTCGTCGAGCAGACGGATGTGCACGACGTGCGTGTCGCCGAACAGGTTGTGCAGGTCGCCGAGCGTCTCCTGGTACGCGCCGACCAGGAACGCCGCGAGGTAGTAGTCCTCGCCGGGCCTGAGTTCGTGCACCTCGAGCGTGCGCTTGGTCTCGCGCAGCGAGACGAAGTGGTCGATCTTGCCGTCCGAGTCGCAGGTGATGTCGGCCAGCACGGCGTTGCGCGTCGGCCGCTCGCCGAGGCGATGCACCGGCATGATCGGAAACAGCTGGCCGATGGCCCACGAGTCCGGCAGCGACTGGAACACCGAGAAATTGCAGAAGTAGATGTCGGAGAGGATGGTCTCGAGCCCCTCGAGCTCCTCCGGGATCGACTCGAGCCGGCGGCACAGGTCGCGGATCCGCGCGCAGGTCGCCCAGTACAGCCGCTCGGCCAGGCCGCGCGACTCGAGGCTGAGGTAGCCGAGGTTGAACATCTGCAGCGCCTGCTCGCGGGCCTGCAGCGAGTCGTGCCAGCACTCGACCAGGCGGCGCTCGCTCACGGAGCGGTAGGCGTCGAACAGATCGCGCACCGGCTGCGGGATCTCGCCGCCGTCGCGGCAGTCCTCCTCGAGGCGGCCGGCCACGCGGAACTGGTCGAGCGCGCTCGCGCCGAGCACGTTGAATACCAGCACCGAGTGGTGCGCGGCGATCGCCCGGCCGGACTCGCTGATGATCTGCGGGTGCGGGATGTGGCGCGCATTGCACACGCTCGCGATGCGGTAGACGACGTCGCCCGCGTACTCGTTGAGCGTGTAGTTCATCGACGACTCGTAGTTGGTGCGGCTGCCGTCGTAGTCGACGCCGAGCCCGCCGCCGATGTCGATGTACTCGAGCCCCGCCCCCAGCAGCTTGAGCTCGGCGTAGACGTGCGCGAGCTCGGTGACCGCGTCCTTGACGCGGCGGATGTCCTGCAGCTGCGAACCGGTGTGACAGTGCACGAGCTTGAGGCAGTCGAGCATGTCGTGCTGCCGGAGCACCGCGACGACCTCGAGGATCTCGGTGATGAACAGGCCGAACTTCGACTTCTCGCCGGCCGACTCGCGCCAGCGGCCGGCGCCCTCGGCGGCGAGCTTGACGCGCACGCCGATGTTCGGTCGCACGCCGTACTTCTGCGCGTGCTTGAGGATCAGTCCGAGCTCGACGAAGTTCTCGACCACCGGCACGATCAGCCGGCCGAGCTTGGCGGCCAGCATCACCGTCTCGATGTAGCTGTCGTCCTTGAAGCCGTTGCAGATGATCAGCCGGTCGGTGGTGTCCTCGGTCATCGCCATCACGACCAGCAGCTCCGGCTTGGAGCCGACCTCCAGGCCGAAGCCGAACTCCTTGCCGGCCCGGTACACGCCCTCGACGACCAGCCGCTGCTGGTTGACCTTGATCGGGAACATCGCCGCGTAGCGGTTCCGGTAGTCGTTCTCCGCGATCGCCTGGGCGAACGCGTCGTTGAGGCTCTTGAGCCGGTGCGCGAGGATGTCGGAGAAGCGCACCACGACCGGCGCGGTCAGGTCGCGCGCCTTGAGGCCCTCGACGACCTCCAAGAGGTCGATCTCGCGGCCGGGCTGCTGGTCGGGGCGGACGACAACGTTGCCGGCGGCGTTGATGCCGAAGTAGCCGCTGCCCCACGCGTCGACCTGGTAGAGCTGGGCCGAGTCGTCCACCTTCCAGCCGACCTGCGGGGCGAACCTGGGCGCTGTGCTGTTCACGGGGTCGGCCTCGCCGCGTTCAAACGAACGGGCGCACGATAACAAAACGATGGTGCTTGTAAATGTAAAAGAACGCCGCGACTACGGCCCGGTGGCGACCGGCCGTCCCGGGTCCCGGCACCACTCGCTCCACGAGCCCGGGTAGAGTCGCGCGCCGGGCAGACCGGCGACCTCGAGCGCGAGCAGCGTGTGGCAGGCGGTGACCCCGGAGCCGCACATGCTGACGACCGCCGCTGGTGCGCGCGCGCCGAGCAGCCGCGCGAACGACGCTCGCAGCGAGGCCACCGGCAGGAAGCGGCCATCGGGGCCGAGGTTGCGTGCGTAGTGGTAGTTCGTGGCGCCGGGGACGTGACCGGCCCTCGGGTCGAGCGGCTCGACCCGGCCTTCGAAGCGCTCGGCCGAGCGTGCATCGAGCAGCAGGCACGCGTCGCGCGCGAGCAGCGCCGCGAGTTCGTCGGCGCCGAGGTGCGCCGCGGCCCGCGGCGCGGCGACGAAACGCTGCGGCGGCGGCGCGGCGCTCGCGGCGCTGAGCGGCTGCCCCGCCGTCCGCCACGCGGCGAGCCCGCCGTCGAGCACGGCGACGGCGTCGTGGCCGAGCCAGCGCAGCAGCCACCAGAGCCGCGCCGCATAGATGCCGCCCGAGTCGTCGTAGGCGACTACCTGGATGCCGGCGCCGATGCCGAGGCGGCCGAAGGCAGCGGCGAGCGCTTCGGGCTCCGGCAGCGGATGGCGGCCGGTCCACGGCGCCCGCGGCCCGGACAGGTCGGTGTCGAGGTGCGCGTAGACAGCGCCCGGCAGGTGCTCGCGTCGGTACAGCGCAACGCCGGCATCCGGGTCGCCGAGGTCGAACCGGCAGTCGACGATCCGCAGCGACGGATCGGTGGCGTGTGCCGCCAGGGTCGGCACGTCGACGAGTGTGTAGTAACTCATCTCGAGGCTCCGCGTCGCGCCGAGTGTAGCGCGACCGCGCGCGCGCCGCCGCCGCGGCTGCCGTGGCCCGGCGGCGGGCAGGCCGCGCGCGATTTCTGCATGTTGAGGTACAGTATTGGCCGCTCGCGCGCCGCATCGTGCGCGGCACGTCTCTTCCAGGCATCGCGCGCCGGCATGCGGCGCATCGCGCAGACAGGGCATCATGACCACTGAACACAAGACCCACGTGACCTTTCCCGGCCGGCTGATCCTGATCGGCTTCGGCAGCATCGGCCAGGGTGTCCTGCCGCTGATTCTGCGTCACATCGGCGGCCTCGCGCGCGACCGCATCACGATCGTCACCGCCGACGACGCCGGCCTCGAATGCGCCCGCGAGTACGGCGTGCGCTTCATCAAGCAGCCGCTGACCCGCGAGAACTTCCGCCAGGTGCTCGAGCCGCTGGTCGGGCGCGGCGACTTCGTGCTCAACGTGTCGGTCGACGTTTCCTCGATCGCGCTGATCAAACTCTGCTGGGAGCGCGGCGCGCTCTACCTCGACACCTGCATCGAGCCATGGCCGGGCGGCTACACGGATCCCTCGCTGTCGCCGTCGCGCCGCACGAACTACGCGCTGCGCGAGGAGGCGCTCGCGCTCCGGAAGCTCAAGGACAAGGACGGCACGCCGCGGCCGACCGCGGTGCTGACGCACGGCGCCAACCCCGGCCTCGTGCAGCATTTCCTCAAGCAGGCGCTGCTCAACGTCGCCGCCGACCTGCACATCGACGCCGGCGACCCCAAGAGCCGCGAGGACTGGGCGGCGCTGGCCCGCCGCGTCGGCGTCAAGGTGGTGCACGTCGCCGAGCGCGACACGCAGGTGCCGAGCCTGCCGAAGCGGATCGGCGAGTTCGTCAATACCTGGTCGGTGGAGGGCTTCGTCAGCGAGGGCTGCCAGCCGGCCGAGCTCGGCTGGGGCGCGCACGAGCGCAACTTCCCGCGCGACGGCCGCAAGCACGACTTCGGCTGCGGCGCGGCGATCTACCTGATGCAGCCGGGCGCGGCGACCCGCGTGCGCACGTGGACGCCGAAGGCCGGCCACTTCCACGGCTTCCTGATCACGCACGGCGAGGCGATCTCGATCGCCGACTACTACACCGTCCGCGAGGGCGAGCAGGTGGTCTACCGGCCGAGCGCGCACTACGCCTACCACCCCTGCGACTCGGCGGTGCTGTCGGTGCACGAGTTCGCCGGCCGCAACTGGCGGCTGCAGGACCACAAGCGGATCCTGATGAACGAGATCGAGCCGGGCGGCATCGACGAGCTCGGCGTGCTGCTCGCCGGCCACAAGAAGAACGCCTACTGGTACGGCTCGCAGCTGTCGGTCGACGAGGCGCGCAAGCTCGCGCCGCACAACAACGCGACCAGCCTGCAGGTCACGGTCGCCGTGCTCGCCGGGCTCGTCTGGGCGATCGAGAACCCGAGCGAGGGCGTGGTCGAGCCCGACGAGATGGACTTCCGCCGCAACCTCGAGATCTGCCGCCCGTACCTCGGGCCGGTGGTCGGCGAGTACACCGAGTGGAACCCGCTGCAGGACCGCGCGCGACTGTTCCCGGAGGACCTCGACACCTCCGATCCGTGGCAGTTCAAGAACGTGCGCGTCGTCTGACGCGCGCGCCGCGCTTCAGCGCGGCTCGGCGCCGTAGCGGATCGCGACGATCGTCAGCCGCTGGCGGGCCGCCGGCAGCTCGAGCGTGATCTGCTCGTCCAGGCGCCGGCCGAGCAGCGCCCGGCCGAGCGGCGCGTCCATGCTGACGAAGCGCGGGTCCATGTCGAACTCATCGGGACCGACGATGCGGTGCACACGCAGCGCGCCCGCGTCGTCCTCGAGCTCGACCCAGGCGCCGAAGAACACGCGATTCGGGTCCGACGGCGGCTGCTCGACGATGACGATGCCATCGAGGCGCTTGCGCAGGAAGCGCACACGCCGGTCGATCTCCCGGAGCCGCTTCTTGCCGTAGATGTACTCGGCGTTCTCGGAGCGGTCGCCCTGCGCGGCCGCCTCGGCGACCGCCTGCGTCACCTGCGGGCGCTCGACCCGCCACAGCTGGTCAAGCTCGGTCTTGAGCCGCTCGGCCCCCGGGCGCGTTATGTACTGTGAACCGGGTCGAACCGGTGGCCGCCAGCGTCCCATCGTCTTCTCCTCAAGGCCGGTCCCCGGCCGGATTGGGACATAAGTCACGGACGCCGGGGGGTTTGCGTACATAAGCTTTCATCCCATGAGCGTCAAGTTCTACACCCGCTTCGTGGCAGACCTTGGGCCAAAGGGTCCGAGCGAGTACACCGGGATTGTCGAACTGGGCGGGCAGGAGACGGTGCCGACCGATCCCAGGCGGGTTGCGACGCTGATCGCGCGCGACCTGGACCTCGAGGCGGAGGAGATCCGTGTGCTGCAGTGGGCGCGCCTGCACTGAATCCCCTAGCGGACTTTCCTTCCCTTCGAAAGAGTCCGCTTTTCGAACCCCAGGCTACAAACCTGGGGTTTTTTTTTGGTCCGTCGCCGGCCTGCGGGCACGGCCCTGCGCCGCCGCGTCGGGCCCCGGCGCCGCCGGCGCAGCGTCGAGCGGGCGGCAGGGGCGGAGGTACACTGCCGCCGCAATGACCGACCGCCACGCCACGCTGGACCAGGCACGCGCGCACCACAGTCAGGGACGCCTGGCCGAGGCGGCGGCCGGCTATCGCGAGGTGCTCGCGCGGGAGCCGGGCAATGCCGATGCACTGCACCTGCTCGGGATCGCGACGGCGGCGCTCGGCCGGCCGCAGGACGCGGCACAGCTCATCGCCTCGGCGGTGCGTCTGCGGCCGGCCGACGCGGTCATGCACGCGAACCTCGCCCGCGCGCTCAGCGACAGCGGGCGGCACGAGGAGGCCGTGGCCTGCTACGACCGCGCGGTGGCGCTTCGACCGGATTTTCCGCTGGCCTTTCGCGGCCGCGGCGCCGCGTTGCTGCAGCTGGGCAGGTTCGCGGCTGCGCACGACAGCATCCTCAAGGCGCTCGAGCTCGCCCCCGAGGACGCGCAGGCGCACAACGATCTCGGCGTGGTGCTCGAGCGCGCCGGCCGCAAGGAGGACGCGCTCGCCGCTTTCGAGCGGGCCATCGCCCTCGACCCGCGTCACGCCGAGGCGCACCACAATCGCGGCTTGCTGCAGTCGGCGCTCGGCCGGCATGCGCAGGCGCTGGAGAGCCTCGACCGCGCGCTCGCCCTGCAGCCACGCCAGCCGGCGACGCACGCCAACCGCGGCCAGGTGCTGCACGCGCTCGGCCGCGACGCCGAGGCGATCGCGAGTTTCGACGCGGCGCTCGCGCTCAGGCCGGGAGTCGCCGCGACCCACCATGACCGCGGCATCGCGCTGCTGAGCCTCGCGCGGCCCGCCGAGGCGCTCGCGAGCTTCGACCGGGCGCTCGCGCTCGCGCCGGGCGCAGCCGCGACCCACCAGTGTCGCGGCAAGGCCTGCATCGAGCTCGGGCGTGCCGGCGAGGCGCTCGCGAGCTTCGACCGGGCGGTGGCGCTCGCCCCGCGGGACTTCGCGAGCCACTACCACCGCGGCGTGGCGCTCGCGCTGCTCGACCGCGACGCCGAGGCGCTCGCGAGCTTCGACCAGGCCATCGCGATCAACGACCGCTCCGCCGAGGCGCGCGGCAACCGCGGCGTCGCGCTCGCGCGCCTGGGCCGCAGCGAGGAGGCGCTCGCCGAATTCGCGCGGGCGGTGGAGCTCGACCCTGGCCTCGCGAGCGCCCATACCAATGCCGCGAATGCACAGCAGAGCGTCGAGCAGTACGCGGCGGCACGCGCCAGCTACGACCGCGCGCTGGCGCTCAGACCCGACGATCCGACCATCGTGCTGCACAAGGCCTTCCTGCTGCTGCTGCTCGGCGAGTTCCGCGAGGGCTGGCGCCTGCATGAGGCGCGTCTGCGACGGGTCGGCGCCCGACGTCCGCCGCCGCTGGCTGGTGCGCCACGCTGGACGGGGGCCGAGCCGCTGGACGGGCGGACGCTGTATGTGCCGGCCGAGCAGGGACTCGGCGACACGCTGCAGTTCTGCCGCTACCTGCCGCTGCTCGCGGCGCGCGGCGCGCGGCTGGTGCTCGAGGTGCAACCGGCCCTGCGCAGGCTCCTTGCACCCTTCGCCGCCTTCGGCGCGGTGGTCGGCTACGGCGAGCCGCTGCCGCCGTACGACTGCTACTGCCCGCTGATGAGCCTGCCGCTCGCGTTCGCGACCGAGCTCGATAGCATTCCGGGCGGCGTGCCGTACCTCGAGCCCGACGTCGAGGCACTGCGAGTCTGGCGCGGCCGGCTCGCGGCGCTGCCCGGCCTCAAGGTGGGCCTCAACTGGCAGGGGAACCCCGAGACCGAGAAGCAGGCCTGGTTGCGCGGGCGGTCGTTTCCGCTCGCCGCCGCGGCACCGCTGTTCGACCTCCAGGGCGTCAGCTGGGTGTCCCTGCAGTCGGGCTACGGTGCCGAGCAGCGCGACCAGGTGGCGTTCCGCGAGGCACTGGTTGAGCTCATCGACCCGCGCGAGCAGGGTGCTGACGAGGTCGTGCGGACCGCCGCGCTCGTCGCGTCGCTCGACCTCGTCGTGACCTCGGACACCTTCATCGCGCACCTCGCGGGAGCCCTGGGGGTACCGGTCTGGGTCGTGCTCAAGTCGGTACCGGACTGGCGCTGGCTGACGCAGCGGGACGACAGCCCGTGGTACCCGAGCATGCGGCTCTTCCGGCAGCGGCGGGCCGGCGACTGGGCCGAGTTGTTCGCCCGGCTGGCCGGCGAGCTCGCAGCCCTGCGGTCGCGCGCCGCCGACAGCCACGGGCCCTGATGGCGCGGCCGCGCCATCGGCGGCGTCGCCAGCGACCGCGCCGCGACGATGCCGGGGCCGGGGTCGGGCCGTCAGGCAGGCCGGCGGCGAGGCGCGCGCGGCCGAGCGCCCCGCGAGGTCGGGGTGCCGGCGCGGCGGTCCGCGCGTAGCATTCGACGGTGGCCTTCAAGGATCATTTCTCGCGACAGGCCAGGGAATACGGGCTCTACCGGCCGCGCTATCCACCCGAGCTCGCAGCCTACGTCGCCTCGCTCGCCCCAGGCCGCCGCCTCGCCCTCGATGTGGCGACCGGCAACGGCCAGGCGGCGGTCGATCTCGCCGGCCATTTCGAGCTTGTCCTCGCGAGCGACCCGAGCGCACGACAGCTCGCCGAGGCGCAACCGCACCCGCGCGTCCGCTACCTGCGCCACGCGGCCGAGCGCCTGCCCCTCGCCGCCGGCGTCGCCGACCTGCTGGTCGCGGCGCAGGCCGCCCACTGGTTCGACTTCGAGCGCTTCTACGCCGAAGCACGCCGGGTGCTGCGCCCGGGCGGGATCGTCGCACTGTGGACCTACGGGACGCTGCGGATCGACCCGGACGTCGACCGCGCGATCGACGCGTTCTACGCCGACGTCGTCGGTCGCTACTGGCCGCCGGAGCGCCGCCACGTCGAGGCCGGCTACCGGACGCTGCCCTTTCCGCTGGCGGAACTGCCGGCGCCGCCCTTCGAGCTCGTCACCGAGTGGCCGCTCGAGCACGTGATCCGCTACATCGGCACCTGGTCGGCGGTCGACCGCTACCGGGCGGCGGAGGGGCGCGATCCGCTGCCGCAGATCGAGGCCGGGCTGGCCGGGCTGTGGCCGGGGGGCGGGGTCCGCCGCATCGTCTGGCCGATCCACTTGCGTCTGGGGCGGATTACACCCATATAGTGCCCGCGGCGGCCGACCGGGCCGCAAGGAGGTCCCATGCGATCGATTTTGCGTGCCCCGTGGCTGTCCCTCGTGCTCGTCTGCGGTGCCCTGCTGTCGGGCTGCGGCTACAACAACATCCAGTCGCTCGATGAGCAGACCAAGTCCGGCTGGTCCGAGGTGGTGAACCAGTATCAGCGGCGCGCCGACCTGATCCCGAACCTCGTCAACACCGTCAAGGGCTACGCCCAGCAGGAGCAGACCGTGCTGATCGGCGTCACCGAGGCGCGCGCCAAGGCGACCTCGATCAAGGTCGACGCCAACGACGCCGAGTCGCTGAAGAAGTTCCAGCAGGCGCAGGGCGAGCTGTCGGGGGCGCTGTCGCGGCTGCTGGTCGTCACCGAGAACTACCCGCAGCTCAAGTCCGACCAGAACTTCCGCGACCTGCAGGCCCAGCTCGAGGGCACCGAGAACCGCATCACGGTGGCGCGCAAGCGCTACATCGACTCGGTGCAGAACTACAACGTCACGGTCCGCCAGTTCCCCGTCAACCTGACCGCGATGATGTTCGGCTACAAGGTGAAGCCGAACTTCACGGTCGAGAACGAGGCGCAGATCTCCAAGCCGCCGACGGTCGACTTCGGCGCGCCACCGGCGAAGCCGAACGGCTGATCGATGGCTGCCGGCCGCCCACGCTCGACGTTGCTCGCGCGCGGCCTCGCCGCGCTCGGCGCGCTGGCGCTCGCCGCGTCGCTCGCCGCGCCGGCGCGCGCCGACGTGCCGCTGCCGCCGGTGGCCCGCGTCACGGACCTCACCGGCACGCTGACGGCGCAGCAGCAGGCCGCGCTCGCCGACAAGCTGGCCGCGTTCGAGGCGCGCAAGGGTAGCCAGATCGTCGTGCTGATGCTGCCGACGACCGAGCCCGAGGACATCGCCGCCTTCAGCATCCGCCTCGCCGACGCCTGGAAGATCGGCCGCAAGAGCGCCGACGGCAAGAGCATCGACGACGGCTTGATCCTGCTCGTCGCCAAGGATGACCGGCGGATGCGCATCGAGGTCGGTACCGGCCTCGAGGGCGCGGTGACCGACCTCGCCGCGAACCGCATTCTGGACGAGTACCTGCGCCCCAGCTTCCGCGCCGGCGACTTCTACGGCGGCATCGATCACGCCGTCGACCGGCTGATCGGTCTGGTCGACGGCGAGCCGCTGCCGGCCCCGACCCGCGCGCGACCGCAGTCGCCGCGCGGCTTCGAGGGGCTGCTGCCGATCCTGCTGGTGATCGCGCTGATCGGCGGCCCGATCCTGCGCAGCCTCTTCGGCCGGCCGGTCGGAGCGGCCGCGACCGGCGGCATCGCCGGCTTTCTGACATTCATGCTGCTCGGTACGACCGTGTTCGCGGTCGCCGCGGGCGTGATCGCGTTCGTCATCGCGCTGATCGGCGGCCTCGGCGGCGCCGGCTGGTCGACCGGCCGCGGCGGCTTCGGCGGTGGGCTCGGTGGCGGCTTCGGCGGCGGTTTCGGCGGTGGTGGTGGCGGGGGCTTCAGCGGTGGCGGCGGCGGCTTCAGTGGCGGCGGCGCGTCGGGGAGCTGGTAGCGATGGACCGCGTGATTCGGCTGCTGCGGCACCTGTTCGAGACGCGCTTCGCGACGCGCCGACGCTTCACACCGCAGGTCCTCGACCACATCGAGGCCGCGGTCGCGGCGGCGGAGGCCGCGCATCAGGGCGAGTTGCGCATGGTGATCGAGACCGACCTCGATGGCTGGTCGATCATCAGCGGCAAGACGTCGCGGCAGCGCGCGCTCGAGGTGTTCGCCGGCTCCGGCGTCTGGGACACCGAGCAGAACAACGGCGTGCTGATCTACGTGCTGTTCGCCGACCGCGCCGTGGAGATCGTCGCCGACCGTGGCTTCAACGGCCTCGTGACCGCGGCCGAATGGGCCGAGGTGTGCCGGTCGATGGAAGCCGAGTTCCGCCACGGCCGCTGGGAGCAGGGCGCGATCGCCGGTGTCGAGGCCGCGGCGCGCCTGCTCGCGCGCCACTTTCCGGGCGGCGGTGCACACAGCAATGAACTTCCGAACCGGCCCGCGCTGCTGTAGGGCGGCCCGGCGGGTCGCGCCGGTCCTCGTGCTCGCGGCGCTCGCGGGCTGCTCGCTGCTGCGCCCGCCGCCGGCCCCGGCACCGCCGCCGGCGCCCGCGCCGCCGCCGGCGCCGGTGCTCGAGCGCGCCGCGGCGACGCACCGCTTCACCATCGATGCCGGCCGCGACGACGTGGTCGGCGTCGTGCAGGTGACCACCGCCGGCGCCGACGACACGCTGCCGGACATCGCGCGGCGCTTCAACGTCGGCTACGAGGAGATCGTTCGCGCCAACCCCGGGCTCGACCCCTGGCTGCCGGGTGCCGGCCGCGACGTCGTCGTGCCGACCCGTTTCGTGCTGCCGGACGCACCGCGCGAGGGCGTGGTCATCAATGTCGCGGCGATGCGCCTCTACTACTACCCCAAGCACGCCAAGGGCGAGCCGCAGACCGTCATCACGCATCCGATCGGCATCGGCAAGGTGGGCTGGCAGACACCGGAGGGGGCGACCAAGATCGTCGCGCGCGTCCAGGATCCGATCTGGGTGCCGCCGCTGTCGGTGCGCAAGGAGCACCTCGAGAACGGCGACGTGCTGCCGCCGAAGGTGCCGGCCGGGCCCGACAACCCGCTCGGCGCGTACATGTTCCGGCTCGGCTGGCCGAGCTACCTGATTCACGGCACCAACAAGCCGTACGGCGTCGGTATGCGCTCGAGCCACGGCTGCGTGCGGCTGTATCCCGAGGACATCGCGATCCTCTACGAGATCGTGCCGATCGGCACGCCGGTCCGGGTCGTCAACCAGCCCTACCTGCTCGGCTGGCAGGGCGAGACGCTCTATGTGCAGGCCTACGGCGCGCTCGAGGACGACAAGCGCAACTGGCAGCACGGGCCGCGGTCGCTCATCAAGAAGGCCGGCGCCACGCCGCTGTGGAAGCGGATCAAGGCGCACGACGCCGAGATCGACTGGGAGCGTGCCCGCGCACTCGCCGATCCCGCGCGCGGCATCCCGGTGTCGGTGATGAAGCGCGACCCGGAGTCGCTCGCTGCCGTCGTCAGCGGTGCGCACCGCGTGCGCAACGACCTGCCGGTCGGCGCGACCTGGGACGGCCAGTCGGGTCTGCTCGTCGACGAGAAGCAGTTCGCGGAGATGATGGGTTCGCGCGAGCCGGTGGCGGCGCCGGTCGCCTCGGCAGCGCCAGCGCCGACACCCGCGGCCGCGCCGGCGGCCGGCGCCGCGGGTCCGCCGACGGGAACGCCGCACTGAAGAAAAAATGCCGGACCGGCCCTGCGGCCGGCCCGGCGCACCGCGCGGGCGGGGGTAGTCGTCCGCTGCGGCCAGAGATCGGGCGGCGGTTCGGCGGGGGCCACCACCCGCGGCCAGTGTGACCGAGGCGTGTGACGGGCGATTGACGGTCCGCCGCGCGCGCGGCGGCACGCGGCTACCAGAAGGTGTCGCCCTGCGGCTGGCTCGAGGCGACGGCGACGATGCCGCTCGCGACCGCGCACAACCGGCCCTCGGCATAGAGCTCGGCCTCGGTGAACGCGAGGTGCGGCGAGTGCTTGAGCGCGATCGACAGCACCTCGATCGGGGCCTCGAACGCCGGGCGCATCAACTTGATCGACAGCTCGACGGTGCCGGCGCGCTGGCCGCCGAACTGCAGCGTCCCCGCGACCCCGAGCGCGGCGTCGAACAGGCCGGCGATCACCGCGCCGTTGATCGCCCGCGTCCCAAGCCCGCCGAGGTGGTGCTCGGCGACCTCGGCGAGGCCGAGGCGCACCACGTGCGGGTCGGCGAGGTCGAAGCGCGCGCCGATCATGCGCATCGAGGCGAGCGCGTTCATGCGTGCGGCGACCTGGGCGCGCGTCGCGTCATCGAGCGGGATCGGCTGGGCGCGGGCGCGCAGCGCCTCGATGGGCGTGGGACTCGGCATGGCAGCTCCTCGAGGCATGCTGCCGATCATAGGCCAACCGCCGCGGGGCGCGCCGCGCCGCGCCGCCGGCGGGCTGTCACACGGCCGTCATGCGCCGAGGCTAGCGTGCGCGGCGGCAATCCGAGGCGTCCGAGGCGGTCATGCGCATCCTGATGGTCTCCGACGTCAGCTTCCCGCGGGTCAACGGCGTGTCGACCTCGATCGCCACGTTCCGCCGCAGCCTCGCCGAGCGCGGCCACGACTCGACGCTGCTGGCGCCGGCCTACCCGGGCGCGCCGGCCAGCGAGCCCGGCATCATCCGCATCCCGTCGCGCGCCGTGCCGCGCGACCCCGAGGACCGGATGATGAGCGGCGCGCGCGTGGCCGCGCTCGCCGCCGAGCTCGCGCCGCTCGGCTTCGACATCGTCCACGTGCACACGCCGTTCGTCGCCCACTACGCCGGCATCGCGCTCGCCCGGCGCCTCGGCGTGCCGGTGGTCGAGACCTACCACACGTTCTTCGAGGAGTACCTGCACCACTACGTGCCGTTCCTGCCGCGCGGCCTGACACGCCTGCTCGCGCGGCGCTTCAGCGTCGCCCAGTGCCGCCAGGTCGACGCGCTGATCGTGCCGACCGCGCGGATGCTGGCGGTGCTGCGCGGCTACGGCGTCCAGGCGCGCGCCGAAGTGCTGCCGACCGGCATCGACCTCGGCCGGTTCCGCGGCGGCGACGGCGCCGCGTTTCGCCGCCGCTACGGCATCGCCGCCGGCCGGCCGGTGCTGGTGCACATCTCGCGCGTGGCGCACGAGAAGAACATCGACTTCGTGCTCGAGGCCGTGGCGCGGGTGCGGCGGGACGTGGCGGACGTGCTGCTGGTGATCGCCGGCGAGGGGCCGGCGCTCGGTCACCTGCAGCGGCTCGCCGGCCGGCTCGGCCTCGACGGCAACGTGCTGTTCGTCGGCTACCTCGACCGCGACACCGCGCTGCTCGACTGCTACCGCGCCGGCGACGCGTTCGTATTCGCCTCGCGCACCGAGACGCAGGGGCTGGTGCTGCTCGAGGCGCTGGCGCTCGGCGTGCCGGTCGTCTCGACCGCGGTGCTCGGCACCGCCGACGTGCTCGACGGCGTGCGCGGCGCGCTGGTCGCGCCCGACGAGGTCGACGGCTTCGCCGCCGCGGTGCGTCGCGTGCTCACCGACGGCGCGTTGCGGCTGCGGCTGGCGCACGCCGCGCCGGCCGACGCCGCCGCGTGGTCGGCCGGGGCCATGGCCGAGCGGCTCGTGGCGTTGTACCGCGAGATGATCGAGGCCGCGCCGCCGCGCTATAGTGCGGGCCCCGTAACGCTCAACCCCGACCCGACATGCCCACCGAGTGGCTCCGAGTGATGCTCGACGAAGTCGCGCGCAAGCGCCGCGAGGCCGAGGCCGCCCGCGACGAGGCCCGGCGCCGCGCCGCCGCCGGCGCGCGGCCCGCCGCGACGGCGCCGCCGCCGACGCGCTGACCCTCCGCTATCGGCCAAACCCCTAGCCTCGCCCGGCCTGCGGGCCGCCTGTGATAATCTCGCCGGCACAGGCTCAGGGGACATCCGGGTTGCGAGAACGACAAATACCCGGCTTTCAAGTTGCAGTAGAGGTAGGCGCGGGGCAATCGATTGCGCGCGTCGCGACGGCCACCGTCGCCTTCGTCGGCCGCGCGCTTCGCGGTCCGGTCAACCAGCCCGTCACGATCACCAGCTTCGCCGAGTTCCAGGCCGTGTTCGGCGGCCTGTGGCAGCCGAGCACCCTGTCCTACGCGGTCGAGCAGTTCTTCGAGAACGGCGGCCGCCATGCGCGCATCGTGCGCGTCGTCAATGGCGGCCGCGCGGCGACGCTGACGCTGCCGGCGGGCGCCGCGGTGCTGACGCTCGAGGCGCTGTGCCCGGGCACGCGCGAGTTCCTGCGCGCCGCGGTCGACTACGACAACCTCGCGGCGAGCGACGCGGACAAGTTCAACCTGGTGATCCAGCGGGTGCGCGCGCCCGGCTCCGAGCACGTCGAGGACCAGGAGATCTACCCGCGGCTGTCGATCGACCCCGGCTCGCCGCGGCACGTGGCGCTGCTGCTCGCCGACTCCTCGCTGGTGCGCCTGCGTGGCCCGGTGCCGCTCGAGCGCCCGACGCCGACGCACCGTGGCGATGCGCGCACCTTCGCCGCCTATGCGAGCTCGAATCCGGACGGCGACGACGGCGGCCCGCTCACCGACTACGACGTCATCGGCTCGGCGACCGAGCGCACCGGCGTGTTCGCGTTCGCCGACGGCGACCCGTTCAATTTCCTGTGCATCCCGCCGCTGGCGCGCGAGCATCCGCTCGGGCCGAGCGCGCTGCTGGTCGCGGCGCGGCTGTGCCGCGGCCGTCGCGCGCTGCTGCTCGTCGACCCGCCGCCGGACTGGACCTCGCCGGCCGCCGCGCTCGAGGGCATGCGCCAGTTCGAGTTCGCGAGCGATAACGCCGTGATGTACTTCCCGTGGATCCAGGCCTACGACCGGCTGCGCGGCCGCTTCGAGAACTTCGCGCCGAGCGCGGCGGCCGGCGGCATGCTGGCGCGGCTCGAGACCGAGCGGCCATTCTGGGCGCCGGGCGACGCCGAGGACGGCCCGCTGCGGCCGGGTCTGCGGCCCGCCTGCACGGTCGCCGATGACTGGCGCGAGCGCCTCGCCAGCGCCGGTATCAACACCCTCCAGGCAGTGCGAGCGCGCCGCCTGGTCGCGGCGCGCACGCTCGCCGGCTCGCGCGCCAGCACGCCCGACTGGCGCTACCTGGGCCTGCGCCGCCTGGCGCTGTTCGTCGCCGACAGCGTCGAGCGCGGCACGCGCTGGGTGCTGTTCGAGCAGCCGGGACCGGCGCTGTGGTGGCGCGTCGAGCGCCAGGTCGCGGAATTCCTCGGCACGCTCGAGGAAGACGGCGCGTTCCCGAGCCGGCCGGTCGGCCAGGCGTGGTTCTCGATTTGCGACCAGCGCATCAACGCGCCGCGGCAGCGCAATGAGGTGCACCTGCTGTTCGGCTTCGCCGCGCTGCGCGAGGGCGAGTGGCACTGCTGCCTCGTGACCCACGCCGCGCACGGCAGCCGGGTCCAGACGGTGACCCTGAACCGCCTGCGGTCGGCCGGCGGCCGCCCGCCGCTCGATCCCGAGTTCGACGTCGCGACGATGCTGCAGGACCACTTCGGGCGCTGACCGCCCCGGCTAGAGGTTCTTCGCGAGGAAGGCCTCGAGCTCGCGCAGGACCGCGATGCGCGTCTCGCTGCGGCTCAGCCAGTGGTCCTCGCCGGCGAGGATGACGAACTGGTGCGGCCGGCCGGCCCGGGTCAGCGCTGCGTCCATCGCCACCGACTGCGAGATCGGCACGACCGTGTCGTCGGTGCCGTGGATCAGCAGGACCGGCACCTTGATGCGCTCGGCGGCGCGCGCCGGGGAGTGCGCGATTGCCTCGCCTTCGGCGTACGCGTCGCCGACGTAGGCGCTCCACCAGCTGACGACGTCCTCGACGTCGGCACCGGCGCGCTTGCGGCGGTAGCCGAGCATCGTCGGCAGGTCCGCGACGCCGGCGACGCTCGCCGCGCAGGCGTACAGGTCGGGCGTGAACGCGGCGCCGGCGAGCGCGGCGTAGCCGCCGTAGCTCGCGCCGACGATGCACACGCGGTGCGGGTCGGCAAGCCCCTCGGCCACGACCGCCGCGACCGCGTCGGTGATGTCGTCCTGCATCGCCGCACCCCACTGCCGGTAGCCCGCCTCGCGGTGCGCGGCGCCGAAGCCGGTCGAGCCGCGGAACTGCGGCTGCAGCACCGCGTAGCCGCGGCTGGCGAGGAATTGCGACCACCAGTCGAAGTACGGACGGTCGTTCGCGTACGGCCCGCCGTGCGGCAGCACGACGAGCGGCAGCTTCTGCGCCGCCACCGCCGGTGGCAGTGTCAGGTACGAGGGGATCGGCGCGCCGTCGCGCGCGCGGTAGGTGACGGCGCGCTTGGTGCCGAGCGCCGCTCCGGCGAGGCCGGGATACTCCTCGGCCACGAGATCGGCGCGGTGCGTCGCGTAATCGACGAGGTAGTAGATCGGCGGCGCCGACGTCCCCTCGACCCGCACCAGCAGCTTCTGGCCGTCGCTCGAGCGGTCGCGCAGCTCCGCGACCCGGCCGGCGAACGCGCGCGCGAGCACGCTGCCCTCGCGTTCGGCGTCGGCATCGAGCCAGCGGGTGCTGTGTTCGAGGCCGCCGACGATCGCGCCGACCAGGGCATCGCTCGCCGGGTCGCGCAGCACGCCGGTGACGTCGCGGGCCGGGTCCTCGACCAGCACCTTGGGCGTGGAGCCGTCGAGCGGCAGCGCGAGCAGCTTGTTGCGGCCATCGGCCTCGCCGATGGCCACGATCGCCGACCCGTCCCGGCTCAGGCAGCACAGGTCGAGGTCCTTGCCGTCGCTACGCCGGTAGAGGTCCTGCCAGCCGGCGGCGCTGCGCACGCGCAGCGTATAGCTGTGGCGGACCCGGTCGAAGTCGCCGCGCGCCACGGCGTGGCCGGCCGCGTCGACGAGCCACTGCTCGGTGTACGGCGAGCCGCGCTCGAGCACGACGCCCTTGCCGGAGCGCGTATCAACCTCGAACAGCGTGGACAGCCAGCCCGAGTCCTCGCGCTCGTTGGTCAGGCGCGAGCCGGTTTCCTGGTGGTGGGCGTTGGCGTCGTAGTCGAGCGTCGACATGATCACGGTCTTCGGCTTGGCCGTGTGCACGGCGATCAACGTCGCGCCCGTGACCAGCGAGCGCATGCCATCGCCCATCAGCAGCATCTTGATCGAGCCGGCCGCCGGGTCGAGTGCCAGCGTGCGGGAGTACTCGTAGCTGCCCGCCTTGCGGTCGGCGGCCGGCATCGTGTCGCTGACCGTCGCGAGCAGCGTATCGTCGTCGGCCCAGCGCAGCGAACGCAGCTTCAGCTTGCGTTCGATCGCGAACGAGCGCTTGACCTGGTTGCTGCCGAGCGCGAAGACGATGACGCGCGTGTCGGCGCCGGTGCGCTGCTGCCAGGCCACGAGCGCGCCGCCGGGCGCGAGCCGCGCGCCGGACTGCTCCGGTACCGTGCCGAACGCCTCGAGCGGCGGCGGCGCGCCGCTGGCCGCGGCCAGGGCGCCGGTCGTCGCGCCGAGCATCGCGAGGTGCAGCAGGATCGACGGCCAGCTACCCATCTTGCGCCTCCCGCCCGGCAGCGTTCGCCGCAGTCTAGCCGATCGCGCCGCCGGTCGATCCGCCGCGCGGCGCATCCGGGGCGCCGAAGCCACCACCGCCCGGCGTCTCGATCAGGATCTGATCGCCGGCCTCGACCGCGGTCGCGGCGGTCGCGCCCAGCGCCTCGCGGCGGCCGTCGCGATGCAGCAGCGTCGTCCGCCCGCGCGCGCCGTCGGCCCCGCCAGCGAGGCCACGCGGCGCCAGGCGCCGGTGGTTCGACAGGATCGCGGCCGACAGCGGCCGCAGGAACTCGATGCGGCGCACGAGTCCGTCGCCGCCCCGGTGGCGGCCGGCGCCGCCGGAGCCGCGCCGGTAGCGGAACTCGCGCAGCAGCACCGGCAGGCGCGCCTCGAGCACCTCGGGATCGGTGAGCCGCGAGTTCGTCATGTGGGTCTGCACGCCGCTCGCGCCGTCGAAGTCGGGTCCGGCGCCGGCGCCGCCGGCGATCGTCTCGTAGTACTGGCAGTCCGCGTCGCCGAAGGTGAAGTTGTTCATCGTGCCCTGCGAGTCGGCGAGCACGCCGAGCGCGCCGTACAGCAGGTCGACGATGCACTGCGAGGTCTCGACGTTGCCGGCCACGACCGCCGCCGGCGGCTGCGGATCGAGCAGCGAGCCCGCCGGAATCACGAGCTCGAGCGGGGCGAGGCAGCCCTCGTTGAGCGGGATATCGCTGTCGACCAGCGTGCGCAGTACGTACAGCACGGCCGCGGTGCACACCGCGCGCGGCGCGTTGAAGTTGCCGCCCGACTGCGGCGAGGTGCCCGTGAAGTCGACCCGCGCTGCGCCGCTCTGCGCATCCACCTCGAGGGTCACGACCAGCCGCTCGCCACCGTCGAGCTCGCGCGCCTGGCGCACCGGGCCGCGTCCGGCGACCGCCAGCGCGCGCAGCGCGGCGCGCACGCGCGCCTCGGCGTTCGACTGCACGTGCTGCATGTAGGCGCCGACCACCGCCGCGCCGTGGGCCGCGATCAGCCGCTCGAGCTCCGCGGCGCCGCGCGCGTTGGCCGCGAGCTGCGCGGCGAGGTCGGCGAGGTTGCGGGCGACGTTGCGGGCCGGGTACGGCCCGCGGCCGAGCAACGCGCGTACCTGCGCCTCGTCGAACCGGCCGCCGGCGACGATCCGCTCGCCGGTGAACAGCGCGCCCTCCTCGTCGATCGTGCGGCTGAACGGCGGCATCGAGCCCGGCGTCACGCCACCGATGTCGGCGTGGTGCGCGCGCGAGGCGACCCAGAACGCCGCGGCGGCGCCGCTGCCGAGGTGGACGGGGCTGACGACGGTCAGGTCCGGCAGGTGCGTGCCGCCGGCGTAGGGCGAGTTGACGAGGAACGCATCGCCCGGGCGGATCGCCGCGCCGTGCCGCGCCATCACCGCGCGCACGCTCGCGCCCATCGAGCCGAGGTGCACGGGCATGTGCGGCGCATTGGCGACCAGCCGCCCGGCGGCGTCGAACAGCGCGCACGAGTAGTCGAGCCGCTCGCGGATGTTGACCGAGCTCGCGGTCTGGCGCAGCACCGCGCCCATCTGCTCGGCGACGTGCATGTACAGGCCGGCGAACACCTCCAGCAGGACCGGGTCGGGCCGTGCCGCGTCGACGCTGCGTTGGGCGCGCCGCCCGTCCGAGGTCAGCACCAGCACGCCGCCGTCGCGATGCTCGGCGCTCCAGCCCGGCTCGACGATGGTCGTCGAGGTCGACTCGACGACGATCGCGGGGCCGGCGAGGCGCGCACCGTGGCCGAGCGCGGCGCGGGCCACGATCGGCACCTCGCGCCACGCGCCGTCGAACCACGCCCGCGCGCGGGCCGCCGCGCCCGGCGGCGCGGCCGGCGCGGCCGGTGCACCGAGCCGGGCGACCGTGCCGCGGCCGACGAGCTCGACGCTGACCGCCGCGATGACCAGCGCGGCGTCGTCGGCCGGCCGGTAGCCGAAGCGGCGCGCGTGCTCGGCGACGAACGCCGCCGCCATCGGCGCCGGCGCCGCGAGCTCGACCGGCAGCGCGACGTCGGAATCGGCGACGCGGATCTCGGCGAGCGTGCGCCGGCTCGCCTCGGCGGCGCTGCCGAGGCCGGCCTGCGCGGTCGCGGCGAGCGTCGCCGCCAGCGCGGTGGCCGCCGCGGCGCCGGCCGCGTCGAGCGGCCGGCCGAGCGTGCCGCGGCGCACGCTGCGCGGCTCGGCGAGCCCGATGCCGACCGCCGACAGCACGCCGGCCAGCGGGTGGATCACGATCGTGCCGATGTCGAGCGCCTCGGCGACGCGGCAGGCGTGCTGTGGCCCGGCGCCGCCGAAGCAGGCGAGCGCGAAGCGCGCCGGGTCCTGTCCGCTCTGCAGGCTGACGTGCTTGATCGCGTTCGCCATCGTGTCGACCGCGACCGTCAGGAAGCCCTCGGCGACCGCCTCGGGGCCGGTCGCCGTACCGGTCGCGGCGCTGACCTCGGCGGCCAGCGCCGCGAAGCGCTCGCGCACCACGCCCGTGTCGAGCGCCGCGTCGCCCGCGGTGCCGAAGGCGCGCGGCAGGCAGTCGGGCACGAGCCGCCCGAGCAGCACGTGGCAGTCGGTCAGCGACAGCGGCCCGCCGCGGCCGTAGCTGGCCGGGCCCGGCACCGCGCCCGACGAATCCGGCCCGACCGCGAGGCGCCCGTCCGCGAAGCGCAGCCGCGAGCCGCCGCCGGCGGCCACCGTGTGCACGTCGAGCGCCGGCAGCGCGAGGCGTATGCCGCCGACGACGAGCTCGGTCCGGCGCGGGTAGCTGCCGTCGTACAGCGACACGTCGGTCGAGGTGCCGCCCATGTCGAAGCCGATCAGCCGCGGGTAGCCCGCCGCGAGCCCGGTCGTCACCATACCGACCAGGCCGCCGGCGGGGCCCGACAGCACGCCGTTGGTGCCGCGGAAGGTGCTCGCCGGCGCCAGCCCGCCGTGGCTCTGCATCAGCTCGACGCGAATGTCCGGCCCGAGCGCGGCGAGATCGGCGACCAGCGTCGCCAGGTAGCGCCCGACCAGCACCGCGAGATAGGCATCGGCGACCGTCGTCTGGCCGCGCGGCACCAGGCCCTCGATCGGCACGACCTCGTGCGACACCGCGACCGCGGCGAAGCCGGCGGCGCGCGCGAGGCGTGCGCAGGCCTGCTCGTGCGCGGGATAGCGCCAGCCGTGCAGCAGCACGATCGCCACGCTCTCGCAGCCGCCGGTGCGGGCGCGCGCCAGCGCCGCGGCGAGCGCCGGCTCGTCGAGCGGTTCGAGCACGTGGCCGCCGGCGTCGATGCGCTCGCGCGCCTCGAGCACCTCTGCGTACAGCGGCGCCGGCAGCACGATGTGGCGCCGGAACAGCTGCGGACGCTCCTGGGTACCGATCGCCAGCGCATCGCCGAGCCCCGCGGTCGTCACGAGCGCGGTGCGGGCGCCGCGGCGCTCCAGCAGCGCGTTGGTCGCCACCGTCGTGCCGACCCGCACGCAGTCGATCGTGGCGCCGGCGGCACCGTGCTCATCGAGCAGGCGCCGGATCCCGGGCACGGTCGCGTCGTCGTACTGGCCCGGCACGCTCGACAGCAGCTTGAGCGCGACCAGATCGCCGTCGGGCCGGCGGCCGACGACGTCGGTGAACGTGCCGCCCCGGTCGATCCAGAACTGCCAGCCGCCGCTCATCCGCGCGCGGCGAGCCCGAGCTGCGCGCGGCCGGCGTCGTCCAGCGCCGCGAGCCGCTCACTGGCGTGGCGGTAGCCCGCCTCGATGGCGCGGTCGAAGGCATGCCAGTTGAGCAGGTCGACGTCGGCGAGCGGCGGCTGCAGCAGCAGGTCCGTCAGGCGGCGCCCGGCCTGGGTCGCCGCATCGCTGTTGACCATGCCGGCGCGCCACAGGATCTGCAGGATCGTCGGCCGCTGCTTGTGGCGGCGGAACCAGCCGAGCAGCTTCCACAACGAGGGCAGATCGACGTCCTGGATGTCGGAGGTGAAGGTCGTGTCGCTGCCGACGTCGACGCCGATCACGACGCCGGCGTGCGAGCCGCGCATGACGTCGACCGGCATGTTGTTGATCGCGCCGCCGTCGACGTGCACTTCGCCGTGATGGAACACCGGCGGCAACACGCCCGGAATGGCGACCGAGGCCCGGAGCCAGCGCCACAGGTCGCCCTGGCGGTGCACGTTGCCGCGGCCGGTCGTCAGGTTGGCCGACACTGCGTAGAACGGCAGCGGCAGGTCCTCGATGGCGATGTCGCCGAACTCCTGCCGCAGCAGCCGGCTCACCTTACGCCCGGCGACCAGCGACACGATCGGCAGCGTGTAGTCGCTGAGCGGGTTGGTGGCGACGAAGGCGCGATGGAAGCGCTCGATCATCTCCGCGGTCGACCAGCCGGCCGCGACGCCCGCGCCCATGATCGCGCCCATACTGGTGCCGCCCACGAGGTCGATGGCGACGCCGGCCTCGCGCAGCGCGCGCACGACGCCGATGTGCGCGAAGCCACGCGCGCCGCCGCCGGACAGCACCAGGCCGACGGCCTTGCCGGTCAGCAGCCGCGCGATCCGCTCGACGTCGGCCGGGCCGCGCACGTGGTGGTGGGCGACGCCCGGGAACTGCCGCGACCAGCGGGCCGCGGCGCCCGGCTCGATGCGTGCCTCGTGCAGCAGCACGAGCTCGGCGCGGGCGCTGACGGTGCCGGTGGCAGGGTCGCCGGCGCCGACCGGCCACGGCGCGGCGGGAGCCTCGGCGCGCGCGACGAACAGCAGCGAGTCGGCCTGCCGCACGCACAGCTTGCTCCAGGTGGTCGGCTCCGGGTCGGCGACGTAGACGACGTAGTCGTTGCCGCTCTCGATGCGGTGGAACCAGGCGCTCGTATGATCGGCGCCGCGCACGCTCCAGACGAGCTCGGCGCGGCCGTGGCGACCCAGCGCTGCGACGAGCTCGGTCGCAAAGCCGCCGACGTCGACCTCGATGCTCTGCGGCACCACCGTGTAGGTGCGGGGCCCCGGGCCGGGCTCGTGCCGCTCGTGCGACTCGAGCCGCGCGACGAGCAGCTGCGCGACCCGCAGCATCGCGGCCGGGTGCTGCAGGATCACCCGGTCGAAGGACTCGCGCGGCAGCCGCGCCAGGTCGCTGTCGCGGAGCGCGCGCACGGTCGCGCTGCGGTTATGGCCCGAGACCAGCCCCATCTCGCCGACCGTCTCGCCGGCCGGGATCCGGCCGAGCAGCCGCGGCGCGTCGCCGCCCGCATAGGCGCCGAGGCAGCCGGCGATGACGATGTACATCGCGTCCGACGGCTCGCCGGCCTCGAACAGTGTCGCCCCGCCGGGCAGCGCCAGCCAGTCCAGTTCGGCCGAGATCGCCGTCAGCGTCGCCGTGTCGAGCCCGCGGAAGATCGGCGATGACTCGAGCAGCGCCAGCGGGTCGCCGCGCAGTACCAGGGTCTCGCCGGGATCGCCGTCCATTCCCACCTCTGACGTCCTGCACTACGAACGCGCAGGGAAGCGCGGACCCCGCTGAGACGGCGGTGCAGCAGATGATCTGCGGCACGGTCAAGAGCGCTCAGGCCGCTCGCGATGCCGCTGGCGGAGGGTGGCTGCTGATTTCAGCGCAAACGCGTTGATTACTCGGCTGCCATTCCTGCGCTTGGCCCCGCTACGCTGGCCCGATGCTGAACGTCGGGACCCACGCATCCGGCCGTATTGAAGCATCAAGTCGGGTTCTGACGCTACGCCAGAAGGTCCACCCCTCGCTCTACCGCTGGCTCGACCGCGCCGCGATCGAGGTGAACCAGGTCTGGAACTTCTGCAATGCGACCAGCGACAAGGCGGCGCGGCCTTTCGCGGGGAAGCCGATATGGCTGACGGCCTACGACCTTAACAACCTGTCGGCCGGTGCGTGCCACGAGTTCGAGTGCATCGGGGCCGACACGATCCCGCGCGTGAACGGCGAGTTCGCGAGCAGACGCCGGCAGTACCGCAAGATCCGCCTGCGCCGGCGCGTCAGCCGTGGCCCGAAACGGTCGCTCGGCTGGATCCCGTTCAAGGCCGCGAGTCTCAGGAGGCGCGGCAAGCACCTACGGTTCTGCGGCAAGACCGTTCGGGTGTTCGAGTCGAGGCGGCTGGCCGGCGTCGCCCGCTGGCGGGACGGGTGCTTTGCACAAGACGCGGTCGGCGACTGGTGGCTGTGCCTGCCGGTGCGCCCGGCTGAACTGGAACCGACTGCAGCGCCCCGGGAGGCCGTCGGTATCGACCTTGGCCTCAAGGACAGAGCCGTCACCAGCGACGGTGAGCGCCTCGCCGCCGGCAGGACCTATCGGGATCTCGAAGCCAAGATCGCCCAGGCCCAGCGCCGGGCCCACAAGCGACAAGCCAAGCGACTGCACCGGACTGCGGCCAGGCGCCGGGCGAACGCCATTCACCAGTTCACCAGGAGCATCGTCAACCAGTACCGGTCGATCTACATCGGTGACGTGAGCAGCCTCAAGCTCGTCCGAACCCGGATGGCGAAGTCCGTGCTCGACAGCGGCTGGGGTATGCTCAAGACGCAGCTGCAGTACAAGGGCCGGCAGGCCGGCAGAATCGTCGAAGTCGTCGATGAACGCTACAGCACGCGAACCTGCAGCGGCTGCGGAGCCTTAACCGGCCGCACAGGACTGGACAGGCTCGTTGTAAGGCAATGGCGGTGTGGGGAATGCGCCGTGACCCATGATCGCGACGTCAACGCCGCGAGGAACCTGCTCATTGTCGGGGTGCGGTCAAGGGCCGTGGCGGGTCCGCCACCCTCCGTCTGCGGGAACGCGTCGTTATCCCGTCAGTCGCCGCCGAGTCCGACATCCCGTCGATGTGAGGCGCGGACAGCGACTGCCGGCGTGGCGGCATGAGCACCGGTAGCGCGGTTCCGCTCCGGCGGGCGCCGCGGCGGGAGGTCGTGAGCGAGATGGTGGCAGGGCGGCAGGGCGGAGCGCTGCGGTCGGCGGCGCCGAGCGCGGAAGTCAGGGCGATCTGGCGCGAGGTCGCCGGGCTGCCGCGCGGCAGCGTCGCGACCTACGGCGGCATCGCGGCGCGGGCCGGCCTGCCGCGCCGGGCGCGGCTGGTCGGCCACGCGCTCAAGGTCGCGCCGGCGGCGCTCAAGCTGCCGTGGCACCGCGTGGTCGCCGCGGGCGGGCGGATCGCGTTCCCGCCGGGCAGTGCCGGCCACCGCGAGCAGCGCCGCCGGCTGCTCGCCGAGGGCGTCGAGGTGGTGCGCGGCCGGGTGCGCCTGCCGCGCCCCCGGGACCTCGATGCACTGCTGTGGGGTGGCGTGCGCTGATAAGATCCGCGCTCGTAGAGCGAGGCAATTCAGAGATGCGCCGACACGTCGTGTTCTCGCACGGCAAGGAAAGCGGGCCGTGGGGCGCGAAGATCTCCGCGCTCGCCGATATTGCCCGCGTCGAGGGCTGGGAGGTCGAGTCGGTCGATTACCGCGGCCTCGACGACCCGCACGAACGGGTCACCCGTCTGCTCGGCTACTGCCGCGAGTACCAGGGCCGCCTGGTGCTGGTCGGCTCGAGCATGGGCGGCCACGTCTGCACCGCCGCCTCGCGGCTGCTGCGCGCCGGTGGCCTGTTCCTGCTCGCGCCGGCCTTCTACATGCCGGGCTACGAGGACCAGACGCCGGC
Organism: uncultured Pseudomonadota bacterium; assembly: GCA_963727685.1. Lineage (GTDB taxonomy): Bacteria > Pseudomonadota > Gammaproteobacteria > Steroidobacterales > Steroidobacteraceae > CAIKZZ01. The sequence continues at coordinate 483,031 of CAVSGY010000006.1, read as the reverse complement.
GCCGGCCGACTGCCCGATCACAATCGTGCACGGCTGGCGCGACGACGTGGTGCCGATCGACAACAGCATCCGCTTCGCGCGCCAGTACCGGGCGACGCTACACGCACTCGACACCGATCACCGGATGCAGGACCGGATCCGCGAGATCGGCTACTACTTCGAATACTTCCTGGTGACGCTCGACAAGTTCGGCGGGCCGTGACGCGTCCGTCCGGAGGGCCCCGCGTGCTCAAGCATGGCCGCCTCTTGATCCTTGCCGCGGTCGCGCACGCCGCCGGGGCGCGGCGGTGAATGCCGCGGGCTGGGTCGTCTACATCGTCGAGAACGAGCGCGGTGCCCTGTATACCGGCATCACGACCTCGCTGGCGCGCCGGTTCGCCGAGCACGGCGGCGCCGCTGGTCGCGGCGCGCGCTTCTTCCGGGTCGCGCGCCCGAAGCGGGTCGTCTACTGCGAAGGCGCCGCCGACCGGCGCGGCGCGCTCAAGCGCGAGGCGCAGATCAAGCGCCTCGACCGCCGCGCCAAGCTCGCGCTGATCGGCGCCGCGCGCCCGGCGGCGCCGTGACCCGACTGCTGGGCCTCGATCGCACGCTGCTGTGGTTCGCGAGCCGCGTCATGGCTCTGTGGGTACGGCCGACGGCGCTGCCGGTCGACGAGGCCGAGCGGCTGCGCGGCCGCGGCCGGCGCGTGCTGTACGTGCTTGAGCGGCAGTCGTTGACCGACCTGATCGCGCTCGGGCTCGTCTGCCACTCGCTCGGCCTGCCGCCGCCGGCCCGCCGCTTCGCGCTCGGCGCGGCACGCGAGCCGCGCGCAGCGCTGTTCCTCGAGCGCCGCCGCGGCTGGCTGCGCAAGCGCGCCGACCGACGCATCCCGGCGCGGCTGCTGCGCCTGGTCGGAGCGGCGCTCGCGGCCGGCGACTGCGAGGTCGACCTCGTGCCGGTGTCGGTGTTCTGGGGCCGCACGCCGAGCAATCCCGAGGGCCCGTGGCTGCGGCAGCTGTTCCGCGAGGACTGGACGCTGGTCGGGCCGTTCCGCCGCTTCCTGTCGACGCTCGTCAACGGCCGCCGCACGCTGGTGCGCTTCGGCGAGCCGGTGTGCCTCGCCGAGTTCACCGTTCCCGAGCGCGAGGTACGGCGCAGCGCGCGGCGCGCGGCGCGCGCGATGCGCGTCGAGTTCCGCAATGCGCGCGCCGCGGTCATCGGCCCGGACCTGTCGCACCGCCGCACCGTCATCGCCGAGGTGCTGAGCAAGCGCGCGGTCCGCGCCGCGGTCGCGCTCGAGATCCGCGACAAGCATCTGAGCCGGCGCGAGGGCCTCGACATCGCGCGGCGCTACGCGCTCGAGATCGCCGCCGACTACTCGCCGCGCTTCGTCGCGTTCATGGAGCGGCTGCTGACGCGCGTCTGGAACCGGATCTACGACGGCGTCGAGGTGCTGCACGCCGAGCGGCTCGAACTCGCCTCGCAGGGCGCGCAGGTGGTGTACGTGCCGTGCCACCGCAGCCACATGGACTACCTGCTGCTGTCCTACGTCATCTACACGCGTGGCTTCGCGGTGCCGCACATCGCCGGCGGCATCAACCTCAACCTGCCGGTGGTCGGCCGCTTCCTGCGCAAGGGCGGGGCGTTCTTCCTGCGGCGCACCTTCCGCGGCAACCCCATCTACCCGATCGTCTTCATGACCTACCTCGGCGTCATGATGGCGCGCGGCCATCCGATCGAGTACTTCATCGAGGGCGGGCGCAGCCGCACCGGCCGGCTGCTGCAGCCGAAGACCGGCATGCTGACGATGACGCTGCGCAGCTTCCTCGCCGACCCGTCCCGGCCGGTCGTGTTCATGCCGGTCTACTTCGGCTACGAGCGGCTCGTCGAGGCGAAGACCTACGTCGGCGAGCTGTCGGGGCGGCCGAAGCAGAAGGAGAGCGTGCTCGGCCTGCTGCGCGCGCTGAAGGTACTGCGCCAGCGCTTCGGGCGCGTCTACGTGAGCTTCGGCGAGCCGATCCCGCTCGCCGCGCACCTCGACCGGCACACGCCCGGCTGGCAGGCCACGCGCCTCGAGGCGCGGCCGCCGTGGCTGGCCGCCGCGGTCGACTCGCTCGCCGCGACCATCCAGGCGCGCATCAACGCGACGGCCGCGATCTCGCCAGTGGCGCTGTTGGGCCTCGCGCTGCTGTCGGCGCCGCGCCAGGCGATGCCGGAAGTGGACCTCGTGCGCCAGCTGGAGCTGTACCGGCGGCTCGCGACCCGCGCGCCGTACTCGGCGGACCTCTGGTGCACGCCGCTCGACGGCGCGGCGATCGTCGCCTACGGCCGCTCGCTGGGCCTGATCGAGACGGTGCCGCACGCGCTCGGCCCGATCGTGCGGATGAGCGAGACGAGCGCGGTGCTGTCGGCCTACTACCGCAACAACATCGTGCACGCCTATGCGTTCCCGTCACTGATCGCCTGCGCGTTCCTCAACAACACCGCGATGCGGACCGAGGACGTACAGCGGCTGGCGTGGCGCATCTATCCGTACATCGCGCAGGAGCTGTACCTGCGCTGGACGGAGGCGGAGGTGGCGGGGGTGGTCGACCAGCTGCTCGCGGCGCTCGCCGACCTCGGGCTGCTCGAGCCGGCCGCCGACCACTCGGTCTGGCGCCGGCCGCGGACCGGGACCGCCGAGGCGGTGCAGCTGTCGGTGCTCGCGCACGCGACACTGGACGTGATCGAGCGCTACTACCTCGCGATCGCGCTGCTACTGCAGGCTGGCCGCGAGGCGATCACGCAGGATGCCCTCGAGAACCGCTGCCAGCAGATGGCGAGCCGGATGTCGCTCTTGTACGAGCTGCGGTCGCCGGAGTTCTTCGACAAGACCCTGTTCCGGCAATTTCTCGACCTGCTGCGCGAACGCAACGTCATCAGCACCGCCCCGGGCGGCCGGCTCACCTACGACCAGGCGCTGCTTGACGTCGCGACCGACGCTCAGCTGGTGCTGTCCGAGCAGATCCGCCACAGCATCCTCCAAGTGACTGCCGCGTAAGCACCGCGTGACCGGCCGCTTTTGCACTGCAATACATGGGGATGTCTCGTTTCGCGATTCCTCCAAGTGCCGCGCGCCCGGCTATACTGCGGGCCCGCAACGTTGTGCCGCGGCTCCCGTTTGTGTAAATACGCAACACGCGTCCACCGAGTCCGGCGGCGCGGCACAGACGGCACCGGAGCCGCACCGGTCGCGCCCGACACGGATACAACGCGGCATTGGCAAGTCACTGGGGTAACGATAATGAACAGCCAACCGGCGCGCCTGCTCGGGACCAACCTCCGCCACTGCCTCGCCGCCGCCGTCGCGCTCGCCGCGCTCGGCGCGGCCTCACAGGTGAGCGCGTTCGACTTCCAGAGCGACAACGGCCTGTCCGGCAGCCTCGACACGACGATCTCGTACACACAGGGCTGGCGCGTCAAGAGCCCGGACTCGAGCCTGATCGGCATCCCCGAGGGCGGCACGGCCCGCAATGTCAACGGCGACAACGGCGACCTCAACTACAAGGTCGGCGAGCCGTTCACGCAGGCGCTCAGCCTCGTCATGGAGCTGTCGCTGAAGTACGAGAACTACGGCCTGTTCGCGCGCGGCTCGGGACTCTATGACTACAACGTCATGGACGAGAGCACGGCCCGCACGCCGATCAGCCACGACGCCAAGGATCTCGCCGGCCAGTACACGCGCCTGCTCGACGCGTTCGTGTTCGGCAAGTGGCAGCTCGGCGAGACCCATCCGCTCGAGGTGCGACTCGGCAACCAGGTGATCAACTGGGGCGAGAGCCTGTTCTATCTGAGCGGCCTGACCAGCGTGAACGCGATCGACGTTGCCGCACTCGACCAGCCGGGAGCGGAGGTCAAGTCGGCCTTCTGGGCGCAACCGATGGTGAGCGCTACCCTTGGGCTGTCGGCTCACGTGTCCGCCGATGCCTTCTACCAGTTCGACTGGCGCAAGACTCAGCTCGAGCCCGAGGGCACGTACTTCTCGTCCAACGACTTCTATACGCCGGGTGGCTACCAGCAGTTCATCGGCTTCGGCGCGTACTCGGACCAGGGCACCAATTTCGCCGCGCTCGGCGGGCCGTTCATCCCGAACTTCTGGGCCACCCCGCGCGCGCCCGACGTGACGCCGAAGAAGAGCGGTCAGGGTGGCCTCGCGCTGCGCTTCCACCTGCCGGATCTGGGCGGCGGTACCGAGATCTCGCTGTACGCGATGCAGTACGCGAGCCACACTCCGGTGGTCAGCGGGCGGAGCGGCACGCAGGCCGGCGTTGGCAACGCGGTCGGCGCCGCGGTCGCGGTCGAAGGCGCGGCGAGAGCGCTCGCGGCCGGGCTCACGCCCGCGACCGCCGTGCAGGTGGGGACCGGCGCGGGACTGCAGGCCGCGGGGCAGGAGGGCGGCAATATCTCGGCGCAGACGCTGGCCTCCTACGCGACGATCGGCGCGAACGCGTACCTGAGCGGCGGCCTGCCGGCCGCCACCTATGAGGCCGGGGCGCTTGCCAACCACGAGTACATCGAGACGAACCAGTTCATCGTCGAGTACCCGGATAAACTGCAGACCTTCGCCGTGTCGTTCAATACCCAGCTGGGCACGAGCGGCATCGCGCTCGCCGGCGAGGTCGACTACCGGCACAACACGCCGCTGCAGTACGACGGCTCCGAGATCGTGTTCGCGGCCGGCACGACGCTTGAGGCGACGCTGCTGCCGCTGCAAGGCGGATCGCTGCCGGGCGTCTGCACGGCTGCGCTCCCAACCCTGACGGACTGCGGCCAGCTCGCCCAGAACAAGGTCCCGTACGCGCCTGGCGCGTACATCCAGGGCTGGGGGCGGTTTGACGTCTGGCAGTTCGAACTCAACGCCTCGAAAGCGCTGCCGCCGATCCTCGGTGCTCGGCAGGTCCTGCTGCTGCTCGAAGCGGGCATGACGGAAGTCCCGAACCTGCCCAGCAAGACGAGCGGTGGGCCGAACGGCAACGGCCTGCTGCTGGCCGGCACGGGCAACAACCTGCCGGGTAACGTCGCCGTGGCAAACGCCCAGGGCGCTAGCGGCGGCGCGACCGAACCGCTCAACCGCTTCGCCGATGCGACCTCGTGGGGCTATGTGGCGCTTGCCTCGCTCGAGTACCCGAGCCTCTTCGGCTCGTGGAACTTCAATCCGAAGTTTGTCTGGAAGCAGGACGTCTCCGGCACGAGCCCGGCGGGGTTCAATTTCGTGGAGGGGCGCCACACGCTCAGCGCCATTCTCAATGCCAACCTGCAGAACCGCTGGGACGTCAGCCTCAGCTACACGACCTTCGGCGGCGGCGGACAATACAATGTCTTGAGGGATCGCGACTACGTCGCCGCGACCGTCAAGTTCTCGTTCTGAGGGGATCACTAATGAAGCTCCAAACGATCGCCGCCGCCGCCGTCGCCACCCTTGCCATCGCGCTCGTACCCGCCGGCGGTGCGTCCGCCGCCGTCAGCGCCCAGGAGGCGGCCCGCCTCGGTGCCGACCTGATGCCGCTCGGCGGCGAGAAGGCCGGCAACGCCGCAGGCACCATTCCCGCGTGGGACGGCGGGCTGTCGTCCCCGGCCAAGGCCGGCTTTCCGGACTTCAAGTCGCCCGGCCGCGCCCCGGACCCGTTCCCGAACGACAAGCCGCTGTTCAAGGTGACCGCCGCGAACATGGCGCAGTACGCCGACCGTCTGCCCGAGGGCGAGAAGGCGATGCTGCGTCAGTACAAGGACACGTACTTCCTCAACGTGTACCCGACGCGCCGCACCGCGGCCGTGCCGCAGCGCATCTACGACGCGACCAAGCGCAATGCGACCACCGCGCATCTCGTGGCCGACGGCAATGGCTTCACCGGCGCCATCGAGGGCACGCCGTTCCCGATCCCGCAGCAGGGTGTCGAGCTGTTCTGGAACCACGTGGTCCGCTATCGCGCCGAGGCCGTCGGCATCGAGATCGGCCAGGCCGCCGTGACCGAGAGCGGCTCCTACAACATGGTCAAGTTCCGGGAGGAGGTCTATTTCCCGTACTCCCAGCCGGGCGCCAAGGAGGCCGACCTCGACAACGTGATCCTGTACTTCTCGCAGGAGACGATCGCGCCGGCGCGGCTCGCCGGCCAGGTCTTGCTGGTCCACGAGACGCTCGACCAGTCGAAGGAGAACCGCCGCGCCTGGATCTACAACCCCGGCCAGCGGCGCGTGCAGCGCGCGCCGAACATCGCCTTCGACAACCCGGCCACGGCCGCCGATGGCCTCGAGACCAACGATCAGTTCGACATCGCCAACGGCAGCCCGCAGCGCTACGACTGGAAGATCGTCGGCAAGAAGGAGCTGTTCGTCCCGTACAACAACTACAAGCTCCATTGGGCGAAGGTCAAGCCGGACGACATCATCCGGCCGCTGCACATCAACATGGATCCCGTCCGCTACGAGCTGCACCGCGTCTGGGTCGTCGACGCGACGCTCAAGGCCGGCCAGCGCCACATTTACAAGCGCCGCACGTTCTATTTCGACGAGGACTCGTGGCAGATCCTGGCGGTCGATTGCTACGACAACCGCGATCAGCTGTGGCGCGTCCAGGCGGGTTACGCGATCAACTACTACAACCAGCCGACGCTCTGGACGACGATGGAGGCGACCTACGATTTGCAGTCGCGCCGCTACCTGATCTACGGCTTCGGCGACCAGCTGAACAAGGACTACGACTTCGGCATCAAGCGCTCGCTGCGCGACTACACGACGCTGGCGCTGCAGAACCGCGGCACCCGGTAGCGCGCGCCTGTCGGCGTCATGCCAAGCCACCGGCCGGCGCGCTGCCAGCGCGCCGGCCGGGGCCGTCTGAGAAGCAATGGGACCCGCCGTGCGCCCGCTGATCCTCGCTCTCGCCATCCTGCCGCTGCTCGCCAGTGCGGAGGAGCCGTCGGGCGCCGAGCGGCCGGCCGCCGCGGTGATCGCGCCGCTCGCGTCGCGCTCGCTGCTGCTCGACGTCAAGACGCTGCCGGATGGCCGGCTGGTCACCGTTGGCGAGCGCGGCGACATCCTGCTGAGCACCGACGACGGCGTCTCGTGGAAGCAGTCCCCGGCGCCGGCGCGCGCCACGCTGACCGCCGTATATTTCGCCGACGCGCGCCGTGGCTGGGCCGTCGGCCACGACGAGGTGATACTGCGAACCATCGACGGCGGCACCACCTGGTTCCTCGCCCACTACGCGCCGGAGCGCCAGCAGCCGCTGCTGGCGGTCTGGTTCGACGCGGCGGGCCACGGTCTCGCGGTCGGCGCGTACTCGACCGTGTACCGGTCCGACGACGCCGGCGCGTCCTGGCGGAACGTCGCGTTCAACCCCGCGCCACTGCCGGGCCGTAAGACGGCACCCGCGCACGCCGCCAAGGCCGAGCCGAAGGGCGATCCCAAAGGCGAGGACATGCGCGCGGACGCGTGGACGGTGCAGCCCCACCTGACCGCGATCGCCGCCGATGGCCATGGCCGGCTGTACATCACCGGCGAGGCCGGGCATCTGTACCGCTCCGACGACGCCGGCGAGCACTGGTTCGAGCTGCCCTCGCCGTACGAAGGCTCGTTCTTCGGCGTGCTGCCGCTCGATGACGACACGGTGCTCGCGTTCGGTCTGCGCGGCCACCTGTTCCGCAGCGAGGACGCCGGGCGCAGCTGGCAGAGGATCGCGATCGGCACCGAGGAGCTGCTCGCCGGCGGCGCGCGCCTGGCGGACGGCATGGTCGTGATCGACGGGCTGGGCGGCGTCGTGCTCTTCAGCCAGGACGGCGGCCGCAGCTTCCGCGTGCACCAGGAGCCCGACCGCACGGGATTCGACGCCGTCGCGGTCGTGCCGCGCGGGATCGTGGTCTGCGGCGAGGCGGGCGCGCGCCGCCTGCTGCTCGCCGACCTCGTGCCGCGGAGCTGAGCATGGTCCGCCGCCACCACGAGCCCGCCTTCGTCCGCAAGCTCGAGCACTACGTGTTCGACTTCCGCGTGCCGGTCGTGACCGTGATCGGCCTGCTGACGCTGATGTTCGGCGTGTTCGCGGTGCGCGGCCTGCACATCGACACGCGCTTCACCAAGCAGCTGCCGCTGCAGCACGAGTACATCCGCACCTACCTCAAGCACCAGGAGGAGTTCGGCGGCGCCAACCGCGTGCTGATCGCGCTCGAGGCGCGCGACGGCAACATGTTCTCGGCCGAGTTCCTGCAGGCGCTCAAGCTCGCGACCGACGAGGTGTTCTTCATCCCCGGCGTCGACCGTGCCCGCGTGCAGTCGATTTGGACGCCGAACGTGCGCTACACGGAGGTCGTCGAGGGCGGCATCCAGGAGGGCGACGTGATCCCCTCCGGCTTCCAGCCGACGCCGGAGGGCCTCGCGCAGGTGCGCGAGAACATCCGCAAGGCCGGCATCGTCGGCCGGCTGGTGGCCAACGACTTCTCCGGCGCGATCGTCTCGGCGCAGCTCCAGGAGCAGGATCCCGCGAGCGGCCGGCCGGTCGACCTGATCAAGATCGGGGATGCGCTGGAGAAGGTGCGCGCGCATGTCGAGCACGGCGACCCGACGCTCGGTATCGCGCCCGGCCACGTCGATGTGCACATCATCGGCTTCGCGAAGGTGGTCAGCGACATCTCGCGTGGCGCGCTGGCGGTGGCCATCTTCGCGGTCGTCACGGTGGTGCTGACCGCGCTGTTCGTCTGGATCTACATCCAGTCGCTGAGGGTCGCGCTGATACCGGTGCTGTCCTCGATCGTCGCGGTGATCTGGCAGCTCGGGCTGCTGGTGCTGCTCGGTTACGGCGTCGATCCGCTCGGCATCCTCGTGCCGTTCATCATCTTTGCGATCGGCGTGTCGCATGGCGTGCAGAAGATCAGCGCCGTCGGCGATGCCGCGATCGACGGTGCCGACAGCAACGAGGCCGCGCGCCGCACCTTCCGGCTGCTGTTCATTCCGGCGATCGTCGCCCTGCTCGCCGACCTGGTCGGCTTCGTGACGATCCTCGCGATCCCGGTCGAGGTGATCCGCGAGATGGCGATCACCGCCAGCATCGGCGTCGGCGTCGTGATCATGACCGACCTGATCCTGCTGCCGATCCTGGTGTCGTTCACACGCTTCGACCCCGCCTACGCCAGCCGCGTGCGCGCCCGCCAGGAGCAGCTGGCGCCGCTGTGGCAGCGGCTCGCCAACATCGGCGAGCGCCGGGTCGCGGCCGTCGTCATCGCCGTGGCGCTCGTGCTCGGCGTGGTCGGCTTCGTCAAGGGCCGCGAGACGCCGATCGGCGACACCGAGGCGGGCGTGCCGGAGCTGCGCAAGGACTCGCGCTACAACCGCGACAGCGACGTCATCACCAAGAAGTTCTCGATCGGCACCGACCTGCTCAGCGTCATCGTCGAGACGCCGCCCGACGGCTGCGTGATCTACGACGTGATGCGGCGCATCGACGAGTTCGCCTGGCATATGGCGAACGTCGAGGGCGTGCGCAGCGTCATCAGTCTGCCGGGCGTGTCAAAGGTGGTGAGCGCCGGCTGGAGCGAGGGCAACCTCAAGTGGTACAACCTGCCGCGCAACCGCGACAACCTGGTGCAGGCGCAGGGCTACATCGACACCAGCACCGGGCTGCTCAACAAGGACTGCACGGTGATCCCGGTGATGCTATTCCTCGCCGATCATCGCGCCGGCACGATCGAGCGGGTGGTGCGCGAGGCGAAGGAGTTCCGCGCCGCGAATCCGGCCAACGACGTGCACTTCCGGCTGGCGACGGGCAACGTCGGTGTCATGGCGGCGCAGAACGAGGAGGTCAAGGCGAAGGAGATCCCGATCCTGGTCTACCTGTTCGTCGCGATCGCGGTCATGTGTTTCATGACCTTCCGGTCACTGACCGGCGTGGTGGTGGTGATGATCCCGCTCGCGCTGGTGTCGGTGCTCGTGTACGCGGTGATGGCGCTGGTCGGCATCGGGCTCAAGGTGACGACGTTGCCGATGGTCGCGCTCGGCGCCGGCATCGGCGTCGACTACGGCATCTATCTGTTCAGCCGCATGCAGGAATTCCTGCACGAGGGCGCGACCGTCCACGAGGCGTTCCAGCGCACGCTGCGCGTCACCGGCGCCAGCATCTTCTTCACCGGCGTGACGCTCGCGATCGGCGTCGCGAGCTGGGTGTTCTCGCCGCTCAAGTTCCAGGCCGACGTCGGGGTCATGCTGACGTTCATGTTCGTGGTCAACATGCTGGGGGCCATGCTGCTGTTGCCCGCGCTCGCCGCCTGGTTCGTGCCCCGCCGCGACGCGCCGAAAGCATGAGCGCCGCGCGGCGGTGCCGCGCGGCCACGGCGCTGCTTCTCGCCGCGTGCGGCTGCGCGGCGGCGGGCGCCGAGGGCGGCGAGTTCGTCACCGCCTACCAGCGGCCCGAGGCCGCCGACTACCGGGTCTTTCACGACCAGCTCCGCCGCGAGCGCTTCCTCGAGCGCGTGGCCGACGAGCTCAACCGCGTGCTCGAGCTGCCGGCGACCGTGACGCTGCGGCTGGCCGAGTGCGGCCACAGTACCACCGCCTGGGATGCCGCCGAGCGCACGGTCACGATCTGCTACGAGTTCCTCGACGCGGTGCTCGTGATCGCCGCCGGCAGCGGCGCGAGCGGCCCGCGCGTCGAGCAGCTGTTCTCCGGCGCGGTGACCTTCGCGCTGTTCGCCGAGGTCGGGCGGGCGCTGGTGCAGCTGTATGCGCTGCCGGCGCCGCACGGCAGCGAACGCGCCGGGGATGAGTTCGCGGCGCTGACGCTCGCCGCCGCCGAGCGCGACGCGGAGCCGAGCGCCACGGCGGGAGTCGAGTTTTTCGACATGGCGCTGCGGCAGCCGGCGTCGGGCTTCGAGTACCTGGAGACCCACGGCTTCGACCGGCCGCGCCTCGAGACGGTCGCCTGCCTGCTCTACGGCCAGGCGCCCGGCCGGCCTGGCGAGACGCCGCTGCGCGACATCGTGCCGGCCGAGCGCGCGCCGCGCTGCGCCGACGAGCTCGGCGCGGTCGCGAAGGCGTGGGAGCTCGCGCTGCGGGATCACTCGCGCACGCCGGCACCGCCGCCGGCCTGAGCGGCGGGCGTCAGTCGACGCCTGGTGGCCGCCGCAGGTGCTTGACCGCGGTACGCTGCTTCTTGCCCTCGAGGCGCCGCTCACGCGAGCCGCGCGTCGGCTTGGTCGCGCGCCGCAGCTTCGGCCGGAAGCGTGCCGCGGCGATCAGCTCCGCCAGGCGCTCGAGCGCGTCGCGCCGGTTCGCCTCCTGGGTGCGGTGCCGGTGTGCGGTCAGCACGATCCAGCCGTCGCGCGTCAGCCGGCGCCCGGCCAGCGTCGCGAGCCGCGTGCGGCTGTAGGCGTCGAGGATCGTCGAGCTGCCGGCGTTGAAGCGCAGCTGCACCGCACTGGCGACCTTGTTGACGTTCTGGCCGCCCGGCCCGGGAGAGCGGATGTAGTCGAACTCGAGCTCGGCGTCCGGGATGACGATCCCGGCGCCGATCTCGACGCCCAACTCAGGGCCCCATCAGCGGCGTCGGCCCGCCGCCGCTCGCCGGCGGGGCGACGCCGCCCGGGCCGCCGGGCGGCGGCTCGTGACGCCGGTCCGCCGCGCGCACCGGCAGTGCGCCCTGGCCGATGATGCGGCCGTCGGCGTCGAACATGCGCACGTCGAGCTGGGCCCGCGGGATGGTGATGCCGTGGCTCTTAAACAGCCGCCAGATCGCGCGGTTGACGTCGGAGCGCACGTTGTTGACGCCCGCTTCGGGGTCGGCGATCCAGAAGCGCAGCTCCAGATCCGGGCCGTAGTCGTGAAAGCCCATCAACCGGGCGACCGGCGCCGGGTCGCGCAGGATCCGCGGCGAGCACTTGGCCGCGTCCAGCAGTACCCCCATCGCCGCCTCGGGATCGTCGTCATAGCTGATGCGCACCGGCAGCTTGAGGCGCACGCGCTTGTCGCTGTAGCTCCAGTTGATGACCTGGTTGGTGATCAGGTTCTGGTTGGGCACCAGCGTCTCGACGCCGTCGCGGTCGCGGACCACGACGTAGCGGCCGCGCAGCTCCTGCACCCAGCCGAAGCCCTCGGTGCTGGTGCCGATCGTGCCGGTGAAGCTGATCACGTCGCCCGGCTTGATCGACTTGTCCATCAGCAGTACGAAGCCGCTGACGAAATTCGCGGCGATGGCCTGCAGGCCGAAGCCGAGGCCGAGGCCGAGCGCGCCGCCGAAGATGCTGAGCACGCCGAGGTTGAGGCCCGAGGCGGACAGCCCCAGCAGCACGCCGAAGCTGATCAGGAACGCGTAGGCGAACTTGGCGACCGCGATGCGGGTGTTCGGCGCCAGGCCGTGCACCGTGTGCAGGCGGCGTTCCAGCCAGCGGCCGATCCAGGCGCTGATGATGACGAACGCGATCACCGTGAACAGCGAGCGGATGATCGACCACAGCGTCAGCGTCGTGTCGCCGCGCTTGGCGGAGGTCACGGCGATCGAATCGAGGGCGCCGGTCACGGCCTCGAGCCAGCCCAGCAGGTGCATCGCGACGAAGAACCAGACGAACAGCGCCGCGCGCACCTCCCAGATCCGCAGCCGGCCGTTGCGACCGACTGAGACGCGCAGCAGGAAGGCGACCGCGCGGATCGCGACCAGCGAGCCGTACAGCTCGAGGCACAGGTTGAGCAGCCGCGTATCGGTGCCGGCGAGGCCGAGCGCGCCGCGCGCGGCGAGCAGCACGAGCAGCGCGGCCCCGTACGGGACCGCGAGCAGGGTGGCCTCGCGCACGACGCGCTCGCCCGGCGTGCGCGGCTCGGCCGCCGGCCAGCGGCCGACCAGGCGCGCCGCGAGCAGCGCCGCGAGCGCGGCGAGGGTGAGGACCACGAGCGCGAGCAGCGTGCCGGCGGTGAGCCAGTCGCGGGCGAAGCGGGTCAGGACGTCACTGAGGGTATCCATGCGGCTCGTCTGCCCGGTACGCGGCGCGTACTCAGGCGTTGAGGTCGGGGATCAGTTCGCTTTCCAGCCGGGTGATCTGGTCCTTCAGCAGCAGCTTGCGCTTCTTGAGGCGCTTGAGCTGCAGTTCGTCGACTCGCAGGTCGAGCTGCAGGCGCTCGATCACGTCGTCGAGGTCGCGATGCTCGATGCGCAGCTCGCGCAGCCGCTCCAGGCGCTGAAACAGCTCCGTGTTGACCTTGTCGGTGGTGTCCGTCATGCCTCGAGCGATCGGTACTTCGCCGGCCCCCATCGTTTCCAGACCGGCACGACAGCCGCAGGCAGCTTAGCCAATCGCCCCGGCCGATGCCACGGCAGCGCGGGGTCGTGGCAGTCCGAGCCCACCGACCCCTCGAGTCCGCTGCGCAGCGCGAGGCCGAGCGCCGTCTCGATCTGGTGCGGGGCGGCACCGCCGGTGACGACCTCGAGCGCGACCCCGCCGGCCGCGCGGAACTCCGCGGCGAGTGTGCGGCGCTGGCCCGCGGACAGCGGATAGCGCAGCGGGTGGGCGAGCACGGCGGAGCCGCCGGCGGCGACGATGTCGGCGACCGTGGCCGCCAGTTCCGGCCATTCGGCGGCGACATGTGCGGGCTTGCCGCGGCCGAGCCAGCGGTTGAAGGCCGCGGCTACGTCGGGCGCGGCGCCGAGCTCGGCGAGCGTACGCGCGAAATGGGTCCGGGTCGGAGCGGCGTGCGCTGCGAGCCGTAGCAACGCCTCGGTGCCCGGCGCCCCGGCGCGGTCGAGCCGTGCGGCGATGGCCCGCGCCCGCGCCTGCCGCAACCCCTGGCGCAGCGTGATCGCCGCGCCGACCGCCGCCGCCGCCGGATCGAGGCCGAGGCCGACGATGTGCACGGTTCGGCCGAGCCAGCGCGCCGACAGCTCGATGCCAGGGACGAACTCGAGACCGTGCCGGGCGGCGGCGGCCTGCGCCTCCGCCTGCCCGGCGAGGGTATCGTGGTCGGTCAGCGCAAACAGGCCGATGCCCGAGGCGGCGAGCAGCTCGACCAGCGCCGTCGGCGACAACACGCCGTCGGAGCAGGTCGAGTGCAGGTGCAGATCGACGGCCGCGCTCATGCCGGGCGCCCGGCGACCAGCGTGGGGCCGAGGCCGACCGTCTCGACCTCGTGGCCGCGCAGGATCACGAAGCCTTGGCGGCGCGAGGCGCCGTCGTCGCTGTAGTCGAACAGGTACGTGCGCAGCAGCGCGACACGCCCGTCGCCGCCGCGCCCGGCGCGCCACGACTTGAACACGACGGTGCCGTCGAGCAGCTGCAGCCCGGCACGCTCGCAGGCCTCGTGCGCCGCCGCAAACGCGATGCCCCGCGCCTCGACGGCGGCGCGCCACAGCAGCGCCAGCGCGCCAGCGACGAGCGCGACTGCCACGAGCTCGGTCATGCGCGGCTCACAGGTAGCTGTGCCACGGGCGCGACGGGTCCGCGTAGCAGACGAAGTCGGGATTGATCAGCGTGTCGCGGGCGTTGTAGGTCAGCGCCTGACCGTCGCGGCCGACGACCCGCGCCCCGGCGATCTCGGCGATCGCCTGGCCGGCCGCCGTGTCCCACTCGCAGGTCGGGCCGACCCGCGGGTAGAGGTCCGCGCTGCCATCGGCGATCAGGCCGAACTTGGAGGCGCTGCCGCGGGGCTGGAACTCGTGGGGCCCGAGCCGCGTCAAGAAGCCGTCGAGCGAGCTGCCGCGATGCGAACGGCTGGCGACCACGCGCGGCAGGCCCGCGATGCGCGGCCGCGCCGCGATCCGCCCGACCACGCCGTCGCGGCCCTGGCGGAAGGCACCGCTGCCGGCGGCGGCGTAGTAGTCGATGCCCGCCAGCGGCACGTGCAGCACGCCGAGCACCGGCGCGTGGCGGTGGACCAGCGCGATGTTGACGGTGAACTCGCCGTTGCGCTCGACGAACTCGCGCGTGCCGTCGAGCGGATCGACGAGCCAGAGCCACTCCCAGCGCCGGCGCTCGGCGAGCGGCGGCGCCGCCGCCTCCTCGGAGATGATCGGCACGTCCGGCGTCAGCTGCGCGAGGCCCGCGGTGATGAGCCGGTGGGCGCGCAGGTCGGCAACGGTCAGGGGCGAATCGTCGCCCTTGCGCGTGACGTCGAAATCGCCGGCATAGACGGCGAGGATCGCCTCGCCGGCCTCGCGCGCGAGCGCGACGACATCGGTGAGCAGCAGGTGGGGAACGGGTTGCATCGGGGATCGCCGAACAGGCGCGTTATATCATAGCGGCATGACGCCGCCGGCCGCGCCGCTGCCCTGGGACCAGATCGACACGGTGCTGCTCGACATGGACGGCACGCTGCTCGATCTGCGCTTCGACAACTGGTTCTGGCAGGAGTACCTGCCCACCGTCTACGCGGCGGCGCACGACCTCGAGCCTGAGGCGGCGCTCGCCGCGCTGATGCCGCGCTTCGCCGCGGCGCGCGGCCGCCTCGACTGGTACTGCATCGACTACTGGAGCCGCGAACTCGGGCTCGACATCCCGGCGATCAAGCGCGGCGTGCGCGAGCAGGTGGCGTGGATCCCGGGCGCCGAGGCCTTCCTGGCGCGGCTGCGGGTGCTCGGCAAGCGGCGCGTGCTCGTCACCAATGCCCACCCCGAGACGCTGGCCATCAAGGACGAGCACGTCGACCTGATCGGGCACCTCGACGCCGTCTACTCGACGCATCCGTTCGGCGCGCCGAAGGAGGACCCGGCGTTCTGGCCGCGGCTCGCGGCCGAGACGCCGTTCGACCCCGCGCGCACGCTGTTCGTGGACGACAGCCTGCCGGTGCTGGCGGCGGCGCACGGCTACGGGATCGCCTGGCTGCGCGCGATCCGCCGGCCCGACTCGGGGCGACCGGCGCGCGACACCGCGGGTTTCGTCGGCGTCGATTCGGTCGCCGAGCTGTTGTAGCGGGACGCGTTCAGCCGCTGAGCGCCCACCAGGCGATCGCCGCGGCACCGAGCAGCGCCGCGCCCAGCAGCGCCAGGCGCCCGGCGCGCGGCAGGCCGCCCTCGGCGCCGCCCGCGTCATGCGCCGGCGCGCCGGCATCGGCACCGGCGGCAGCTGCAGCGGCCTTGGCGCCACCACGCCCGCCGCGACGCCGGCGGCGACGCTTGCGCGGCGCGCCGTCGGCGTTCGGCACCGCCGCGGCGGCGCCAGCGGCCACCGGCGCGGCGCCGGCGGCCACCGGGGCGGCGGCCGGTTCGCGCAGACCGTCGGCGCGGCGCGGCGGGCGCTGCTCGCGTCGCGGCGCCTCGGTCGCGACGGCCACGGCCGGCTTCTGGACGGTCTCGGCGGCGGTCGCCGCCGCGATGATCGGCGGTGCCGGCGAGATCAGCCCGCGCGGGCGCTCGCCGCGATCGCCGGGACGCGGTCCGCCGCGCCCGCCGCGACTGCCACCGGGCCCGCGCGGGCCGGAGCGGGGTCCGCCCGAACGGGGCCCACCGCGGCCGTGCGGCCGGCTCGGGCCGCGGCCGTAGTGATCGTGGGGCGCCGAGACGACCTCGGCGACGACCTCCTTGTCGACCGGCTCGACCGGGAGCTTCCTGCCGATGAAGGCCTCGATGTCCGGCAGCGACTGGACGTAATCCTCGCAGCCGAAGCTGATCGCGTCGCCGGCGGCGCCGGCGCGCGCGGTGCGCCCGATGCGGTGGACGTAGTCCTCCGGGTCCTGCGGTAGGTCGTAATTGAAGACGTGGCTCACGTCCGGGATGTGCAGGCCGCGGGCCGCGACGTCGGTCGCGATCAGCACCGGCAGGCGGCCCTCGTGGAAGTCGCGCAGCATCCGCAGGCGCTTGTTCTGCGGCACGTCGCCCGACATCGCCTCGGCGTCGATGTTGTTGGCGCGCAGCGTCGCCTCGAGGCGCTCGGCCGTGCGCTTCATGTTCACGAACACCATCGTGCGCGTTGCGTTGAGCTTCTTGAGCAGGCCGACGAGCAGCCCGACCTTCTCCTCCATCGACGGGAAGTAGATCACCTGGCGGACCTTGTCCGCGGTCACCTTCTCCGGCTCGATGCGGATGAGCTCGGGCTCGTTCATGTGCTCGTAGGCGAGCTCCAGCACGCGCTGCGACAGGGTCGCCGAGAACAGCATCGACAGCCGCTGCGTCGGTTCGGGCATGCGCCGCATCAGGTAGCGGATGTCGGCGATGAAGCCGAGGTCGAACATCCGGTCGGCCTCGTCCAGCACCAGCACCTGCACGTGCTTGAGCTCGAACACGCGCTGCTTGTAGTAGTCGATGATCCGGCCGGGCGTGCCGATCAGGATGTCGACGCCGGCCTCGAGCTGGCGCCGCTGCTTCTCGTAGTCGACGCCGCCGAAGGCGAGGCCGAGCGACAGGCCGCAGTACTGGCCGAGCAGCTCCGCGTCCTTGTGGATCTGGACCGCCAGCTCGCGGGTCGGCGCCAGGATGAAGCCGCGCGGCGAGGTCACGGGCCGGTCCGGCTGCGGCTGGCTGCGCATCAGGTTGGCGAACATCGCGACCAGGAAGGCGGCGGTCTTGCCGGTACCGGTCTGCGCCTGGCCGGCGACGTCGAGCCCGGCGAGGGCCCGTGGCAGTGTGCCCGCCTGGATGGGCGTGCAGCGCTCGAAGCCGGCGTCGGCGATGCCGCGGGCGAGGGGCTCAGGCAGGTGGAGGCTGGAGAAACTGAGGTCGGTAATAGCTGTCTGGTCTGTCACGGATACCACATTTGGCTAAGGTTCACGGCCCTCGGGAGGCTTGCAAAGCGGCCGTGGACCAGATAAAACATCGTCTCATTCGGCAGCCCTGCCGCACCCATTCAGGTCCCAAGGTCCGCCAGGTCGGGTCTCGAATCGGGTCTTTAGTTCGGGTCTTAACGTCGGGCTCGTAGAGCCTTTCATCCGGAGAATCAGGCCACCCGCGAACGGATCCCCCGAGGAGCATCGGGCCCCCGCAGGGCCGGTTGCCTCCCAGAAGCGTGCATTTTGCCGTAATGCAGCCGCGCAGTCACGGCCGCAACGACACGCCTACACGGCCCAAGGGTCCCGCGCCAGTCGCCGGGGCCGATCCACCCGCCCAAAATCCAGTCTCGACACCCCATTCACAACCTTCACTTCCGCCTTTTCACCCGCCAGAAAACCCAGTTTTCGGTTCCCTGTTCCCCTCGAAGGAGGACTTCCCGCGTGAGCGGTCCAAACATCATTCACACCACCGATTCGAACTTCGATCGCGACGTTCTTAAAGCCGAGAAGCCCGTGCTCCTCGATTTCTGGGCCGAGTGGTGCGGCCCCTGCAAGATGATCGCCCCCATCCTTGACGAGATCGCGGCCGACTACGGCGACCGCGTCCGCATCGCCAAGCTCAACATCGATGAGAACCCGGCAACGCCGCCCAAATACGGCATCCGTGGCATCCCGACGCTGATTCTGTTCAAGAACGGCACGGTCGAGGCGCAGAAGGTCGGCGCGGTGTCCAAGTCGCAGCTGGCCGCTTTCCTGGACAGCCACCTGTGAGGGGCTATCTCGGCAGTCCCGGCCGCAACCGGCCGAAGGGTGGTGGCGGCGGCGGCCAGAAGCACGGCGGCCACCGCGGCAACGCCGACGGCAACCGCGATCCGAACTGGCGCGGCCCGCGCGAGCAGGGCGGCGCCCCGCCGGACGACTTTCCGGACGCTGACGACGTCGGAATCATCTCGATGGCGGAGCTCGAGGGCGTACGCCGCTCGATGAGCCTGACCGACCTCAAGAAGAAGCCGATCCACGAGCTCGTGCAGGTGGCCGAGGGCCTCGGCATCGAGAACGTCGCGCGCCAGCGCAAGCAGGACGTGATCTTCTCGCTGCTCAAGGCGCACGCCCGCAACGGCGAGAACATCTACGGCGACGGCGTGCTCGAGATCCTGCAGGACGGCTTCGGCTTCCTGCGCTCGGCCGACGGCTCGTACCTGGCGGGTCCCGACGACATCTACGTCAGCCCCAGCCAGATCCGCCGCTTCAACCTGCGCACCGGCGATTCGATCTCCGGCCTGATCCGTCCGCCGAAGGACGGCGAGCGCTATTTCGCGCTGCTCAAGGTCGGCCAGATCAACTTCGACGCGCCGGAGAGCTCGCGCAACAAGGCGCTGTTCGAGAATCTGACGCCGCTGCATCCGACCAAGCGCCTGAAGCTCGAGCGCGGCAACGGCAGCACCGAGGACATGACGGCGCGGGTCATCGACCTGTGCGCGCCGCTCGGCAAGGGCCAGCGCGGCCTGATCGTCTCGCCGCCGAAGGCCGGCAAGACGATGCTGCTGCAGAACATCGCCACCAGCATCACGTACAACCACCCGGACGTGTACCTGATCGTGCTGCTGATCGACGAACGGCCGGAGGAAGTGACGGAGATGACCCGCACCGTCAAGGGCGAGGTCGTCGCCTCGACCTTCGACGAGCCGGCGAGCCGCCACGTGCAGGTTGCCGAGATGGTCATCGAGAAGGCCAAGCGCCTCGTCGAGCACAAGCGCGACGTCGTGATCCTGCTCGACTCGATCACGCGCCTGGCGCGCGCCTACAACACCGTCATCCCGAGCTCGGGCAAGGTGCTGACCGGCGGCGTCGACGCCAACGCGCTGCAGCGGCCGAAGCGTTTCTTCGGCGCGGCTCGCAACGTCGAGGAGGGCGGCTCGCTGACCATCATCGCGACGGCGCTGATCGACACCGGCTCGCGCATGGACGATGTGATCTACGAGGAGTTCAAGGGCACCGGCAACTCGGAGATCCACCTCGACCGGCGCATCGCCGAGAAGCGCATCTATCCGGCGGTCAACATCAATCGCTCCGGCACGCGCAAGGAGGAGCTGATCACCGACCCGGCCGAGCTGCAGAAGATCTGGATCCTCAGGAAGCTCCTGCACCCGATGGACGAGCTCGCCGCGGTCGAGTTCCTCATCGACAAGATGAAGGACACGAAGACCAACGACGAGTTCTTCGGATCGATGAAGCGCTGAGACGGCGCGGGGCCGATGACGCTCGAGGCGGCCGCCACACTCGCCCGCTGCGATCCGCAGCTGGCGACGGCGATCCGCGTCATCGGGCCCTGCACGCTGAAGCGCGGCCGCGGCTCGCCGTACGAGGCGCTGCTGTCGGCGATCGCGCACCAGCAGATCCACGGCAATGCCGCGACGGCGATCCTTGGGCGCTTCCGGAAGCTGTACGGCCGCGGCGGCTACCCGAGCCCGGCCGAGCTCGTGGCGACGCCCGACACGACACTGCGCGCGGTCGGTCTGTCGCGCGCCAAGGCGGCGGCCATGAAGGACGTCGCGGCGAAGACGCTCGATGGCACCGTGCCGGACCGCCGCACCATCGTCCGGCTCGACGACGAGGCCATCATCGAGCGGCTCACCGCGGTGCGCGGCGTCGGCCGCTGGACCGCGGAAATGCTGCTCATGTTCACGCTCAACCGGCCGGACATCCTGCCGGTCGATGACTTCGGCGTGCGCGAGGGCTTTCGGCTGCTGTACGGCAAGCGCCTGCAGCCCAAGCCGCGCTGGCTCGCCCGTTACGGCGAGCGCTGGGCGCCGCACCGCAGCACCGCCAGCTGGTACCTGTGGCGCTACGTCGAGCACGTCCGCGCGGCACGGCGCGGGGCCTGACGCCCATGGGCGGGCCGGGGCGCCGGCACCAGGTCCGGCGTTAGGGCCCGCGCGGGCGCTCGGCGGACCCCGCCGGGCCCTGCGCTTTCGCCTCGAGCGCGGCGAGCCGCGCCCGCTGCTCGGCCGTCAGCACGCCGTGGATCGGCGAGCGCAGCTGGCTCGCCTGCAGCACCAGCTTCGCGGCGTCGTCGCCCGCCGCCTCGCTCTCGTTCGCCACGACGCTTTGGTAGGTGGGGTCGTCCGGTGGCGTTCGCGCCAGCCGCGCCGCGCCCGTGCGCATCCGCGCGTGCAGCGGCACGAGGGCGGGCAGCGCCTGGTCGTAGAACGCGGCGATCGCCTGACGCTGCTCGGCGGACAGGCCGAGCGCTGCGGCGATGCGGTCGAATGCGGGCGGCGACAGGACGCCCGGCATCGCGAGCTCGCCGCCGGCGGCCGGTCGCTGCGCTGGCGGCGGCGGGCTCGCCCCGCCCGCCGTCGCGGCAGCGAGGGCGACGCCCGCCAGGATGAGCGCCGCAGCGATCCCGGCGAGTATTGCGAGCGTGCGTCGGAGTTCCACGGTCGCCTCCTCGGCGGCTCGCGCGTGCATAGGTCGGTGCGGGCGAGGTTCCCAGCTTGGGCGCCGCGCCGGTCAAGGGGTGACGGCGCCCGGTAAAGGCGGCGCAAAGTTTCGTCAAGTGGCAACGGCCGGCGTGACAGCGGTGCGCGCGGCCGGCACCATGGCCCCATGTCCACGGCCGCCCCGTTGCCCCGGATCCTGCTTGTCGACGACGACCGCGAGCTCACCGCAATGCTGTCGGAGTACCTCGGCCGCGAGGGCTTCGAGGTCGCCGTCGCGCACGACGGCGCCGAGGCGCTCGCGCTGCTGACCGAGCCCGGCGCCGAGCGGCCGCCCGACCTCGTCGTGCTCGACGTCATGCTGCCCGGCCGCAACGGCCTGGATGTGCTGCGCGCGCTGCGCCTGCGCGAGGCGCCGCCGCAGGTGCTGATGCTGACCGCGCGCGGCGACGACGTCGACCGCATCGTCGGCCTCGAGCTCGGCGCCGACGACTATCTCGCCAAGCCTTTCAACCCGCGCGAGCTGGTCGCGCGGATGCGCGCCGTGCTGCGCCGGCTGAGCGACAGCCGGACGACGCACGAGCCGCTGACGCTGGGGCCGCTGCGCCTCGACCCGGGGCGCCACCGCGCCAGCATGCGCGGCGCGCCGGTGGAGCTCACCGGCGCGGAGTTCCGCGTCCTCGAGGTGCTGCTGCGCGCGGCCGGCCGGGTGGCGAGCCGCGAGCAGCTGACCGAGCAGGCGCTCGGCCGCAAGCTCGAGCTCTATGACCGCAGCATCGATACCCACGTCAGCAACCTGCGCCGCAAGCTCGGTCTGTCGCCGGACGCCGAACTCGAGATCCGCGGCATCCGCGGCGCCGGCTATCTGCTGACGCGGCCGGAAGACTCAGGCGTGCCGTGAGGAGCCTCTACGGCCGGATCTTCCTGTCGTTCTGGGCCGTCATGGTGCTCATCGTCGGCGGGACGGCGGGCCTGACCTACCTCGTGCTCGCCGAGCGCAGCGACGAGGTGCCGCACGGCTCGAGCGCGCTGTTGACCGAAGCGGCACGGGCGCTGGCCGAGGGCGGCGAACCGGCGCTCGTGCAGTGGTTGAGCCGCGAGCCATCCCACGGTGCGGACATGCGGGTGCTGGTTGTCGCCGAGGACGGCCACGAGCTGCTCGGCCGGCCGCTGCCACCGCACTTCGGACGGCTGCTGCGCGCGCCGCGCGGCGGCCTGCCCGACTACCCGGGCGTCGAGGTCGTGCCGGCCCGGCCGCTGCCGCAGCTCGTCACGCCGGACGGCCGGCACTACGGCATCCTGATGGTGCCGCCGCATCACCCGTTCGGCGTGCTGAGTGCGATCCCGGAGACACGCTACGCGGTACTGCTGCTCGCGCTCGCGGTCACGGGCGCCGCGAGCTGGATGCTGACCCGCTCGATCACGCGCCCGGTGCGCGCGCTGGGCGCGGCGACCCGCGACCTCGCCAGTGGCAACCTCGATGCCCGCGTCGCGACGCCGGTCAGCGGGCGGCACGACGAGCTCGGCACGCTGGCGCGCGACTTCGACGCCATGGCCGCGCGGCTGCGCGATCTGATGCGCGGCCGCGAGCGGCTGCTGCGCGACGTGTCCCACGAACTGCGCTCGCCACTCGCGCGCATGCGGGTGGCGGTCGGGCTGGCCCGGCAACCGGGCAGCGACGCCGGCCGGGAACTCGCCCGGATCGAGGGCGAGATCGAGCGCCTCGACCGGCTGATCGGCCAGGTGCTGCACCTGTCGCGGCTCGACGCGGCAGCGCGCGCCGACCTCGGCCACGACGTCGACCTCGTCGAGCTCATCGACGGTATCGCCCGCGACGCCGCGTTCGAGGCGCAGGCGCGCGGCGTGACGGTTGCCTGGCAGCCGCCGACGGCGGTGCCGGCGGTGCGCGGCAACGCCGCCTGGCTGGCGAGCGCCATCGAGAACGTGGTCCGTAACGCCGTGCGCTACACCGCGGCCGGCACCGAGGTCGAGATCCGCCTCGAGGCGGATGCGAGCGGGACGCGGACCACCGTCCGCGACCACGGGCCGGGCGTGCCGGAGGGCGAGCTTGCGCGGATCTTCGAGCCGTTCCATCGCGTCACCGAGTCGCGGACGCGCGAGACCGGCGGCGACGGCATCGGGCTTGCGATCACCGCGCGCGTGCTTGCCGCGCACGGCGGCTCGGCGCACGCGGTGAACGCGCCGGATGGCGGCCTGGTCGTAACGCTGACGCTGCCAGTCGCCGCACCGGCCGCGGCCGCCTGACCCGGGCCGGGGACGGGCGGTCGTCCGTCGGTGGCCGGCCGGTGCCGCCCGGCCTTTGAAACGCGTCGGGCGCTGTGCTGAGCGCGCGAGGCACGGGCAGCCCCTTGCTGCCGGCTACGTCGCCGGCCCGCCGCTCCACGCTGGCCGCGCCCGCGGCTGGCCAATCACCCGTCCGCAGAGGCCATCCGCCCCGTCGTTGCCGCCGCGGGGCCGGGCGGCAGGGTGCCGTGTTGCTGCGGACGCGGCGCGGTCGACTGCAGGGAGCGCCCGGTTACCGGGCGCTCCCGCCGTCGCCACTGGTCGATCAGTGGAACTTGAAGGTGAAGTCGAGACCGACCGTCAGCGGCTGGTTGACGATGAAGCGCCCGAACGCCTCAGTCTGCAGATTGATCTGCGGCTGCGGATCCAGCAGCGCTTCCTTGTTCGTGAGGTTGTTCACGAACAGGGTCGCGGTCCAATTGTCGCTCGACAGGCCGACGCGCAGGTTGGCGGTCGTGTACGACGGCAGCGTCACGAGGTACTGGTCGATGTTCCAGAGCGTGATCGTCACGCCGTACGGCGCGTCGGTCCGCGAGCCGACGTAGTTGACGTCGAGCGCCGCGTGCAACGACAGGTCGTTGTTCAGCGGGTGCTTCCAGCGCAGCTGGGCCGAGGCCGTCTCCTTCGGCGTATCCGGTATCGCCGTGCCGTTCGGGTAGCCGGTGATGGCGCTATCCTCGCTGAACTGCGCGTTCGTGTAACCGAAGTTGACCGTCGCGTCCCACTCGCGCGCGAGCAGCGCCTGCAGCTGGGCCTCGAGGCCGTAGATGCGGGCGTCGCCACCATTGGCCGTGATGCCAAAGCCGGCGAGGTTGGTCGCGACCTGCGGGTTCGTCCAGCGCTCGTAGTAGCCCGAGACGTTGAGGATCAGATGCCGGTCGAGGAAGGCGGCCTTCTCGCCGATCTCGTAGTTCCACACGGAGTCCGACGCGAACGTGCTCGGCGCCTGCAGCAGGATGTTCGGATTGCAAGCCTGGTTGAGCAGCTTCGCCTGCAGGCCGCACTCGTTGCCGATGAGAACCGAGTTGGTGCTGTTGTTGGATGAGGCTACCGGGATCGGCTGGTTCACGCCGCCCAGGCGGAAACCCTTCGATGCCGTCGCATACACCATCAGGTCCTTGCTGAACTTGTAGCTGAGGTCGAATTTCGGGTCCGTGCCGCTCGCCTCGTTCGACGCCGACGTGTTGTACGGGACGGTGTTGCCCTGGAAGGCGTACACCGTAAACGCACCCCACTCGGTGTTCGTCTGGCTGAGGCTGTAGTGATAGTGGCGCAGGCCGACGGTCGCCTTGAAGTCCGACGTCAGCTGGTACGAGAGCTCGCCGAACTCGGAGTTCTGCGTGATCACCTGCGGCTGATAGTCAACGTATAGGTTCGGGCCGCCGAGCACCGGCGTCGCCTGCGGCGCAATCGACCACATATCCCATTCGGAACGAAGGTCCTGGTAGAAGTAGCCGAGGATCCACTGCAGCGGACCCGAGCCGCTCGAGGTGAGCCGCAGTTCCTCGCTGACCTGCGAGGTGTAGTCCTTCTCGGTGACGCCCGGCCCGTTGGGCGCCGGACCCGTCGGGCCAAGGCCCGTCGGATTGCTCGGGCTGCCCGCGTCGTAGACCGGCAGGCCGATGGCGGAAGCGTTCTCCTCGGAGCCGTCCTGCGAGACGATGGTGCCGCGGTTCCAATAGCCCGTGGCCGAGGTGATCGTGAAGGCCGGCAGGGCGTACTCGATCTTGAGGCTGCCGAGCGTGAAGCGATCGCGCTGCGGCTCCGGCGTATCGTAGGCCTCCCAATGCGCGTTGGTGCTCGGCGCGGTCGGATTCGTCGGGAGGCCGTTGACGTCGACCGCGTTGGGCGCACCCTGCTCCGTCAGCTGCCACATCACCATCGGGCTGATGGTCAGGTTGTCGCTCACCTTCCAGAGGATCGATGCGCGCACCGACGAGATCGTCGTGGTGTTCGCCCCGTCAATCTCTGACTGGAGCGGGGCGGTGTAGAAGTTCGACGGACGCGATACCGCCGGGAACGTCCCTGCGTCGACGGCGACCGCGCCGTCCTGAATCACGCGCCGCTCGATCCAGCCACTGTCCTGCGTATTAGAGGCAACGACGCGCAGTGCCGCAGTGTCGCCCAGCGGCAGGTTGAGCATGCCGTTGACCGTGTTGTTCATGCCGCCGCCGGACCAGGTGTGCGAGATCACCTCCTCGCCCGAAGCCGCGAAGGTGCCGAGCTGCGGCGCATTCGGCACGACCTTCACGGTGCCGCCCATGGAGCTCGCGCCGTACAGCGTGCCCTGCGGACCGCGCAGCACCTCGACGCGGCTGAGGTCATAGAGATTCGGGTCGATGACGACCTTGCCGAGCTGCGCCGAGGCGGGCGCCGACAGCGGCGTCTCATCGAGATAGAAGCCCACCATCGACGTGTTGCCGCCCGATGAGTTCAGGCCGCGCATCTCGAACTCAGTCTGGCCGGGGCCGGAGGTGCGCATGGCGATGCCCGGCACCGACGTGGCGAGCGAATTGAAGTCGACGAGGCCACGGTCCGCGATGTCCTCAGCCGACACGGCGGTGATGCTCGCCGCGGTCTCCTGAACGGTGGAGGAGCGCTTGGTCGCCGTGACGACGACCTCGCCGAGTTGATCAGACAGTTCGCCGGTGACGGTTTGGGCGTAAGCGCCTTCAACGGCGGCGAGGCCCATGGCCATCGCGACGGCCCGGGCGACCTTGCTGGATGCTGTATTCGAACGCATGACTCCTGCTCCCACTGATTTCGTGACGTTTGAGCGGCGGGCGAGATGCCAACACTGTGCGGTAAGTATACGTCAGCGGGCGACGAGACTCGTTGGTTTTCGGCAACGTTGCGATTCCAGAACGCGGGTAAGGCTCGTGTCTGCGCTTCAAAATCCGCGGCCGCCGCGCTGACTGATGACGCAAAGCTCTGCTGCTACCGGCGCCGCTGACGAGCTTGCGACTGAGGAATGAGCTGTTACAAGAGGCTGAGGGTCCTACCGAAACCGCGGCAATGCGTGTTGCGCTTCGGCAACATCTAGCGTGGGCGCGTCTCGCGAAACCTCGTCACTGATGGCTGTTTGCCGCCCTGGGCGACTGCGCTGCCGCGCACGAACACCCGCGGCTCGGCGTTGCCGCCGACCGCGGGCCTGCAGGATTTCCGCCCAATCGAGATCGGTTCCTTGCCGTCCGGGGTCGCTTGCTTTTCGTGCGAAGACAGGTCCGAGGACAGGGCGCGAAGGACAGGGGCGGCGGGCGATAGTCGGGCGGTGCGGCGCGTCTTGCCGGGCCCGTCCCGGCGACGGCAGCCGCCATAGAAATCAGCGATCTGCACGCGCGAAGCTTTGCATTTGAGGCGCCAATTCCGCAGCGACAAGTCACCGGCTTGCGCCGGCGTCTCCGAGCGGTGGTGCGATCAGAAATCCAATTTAAATCCGACTGTTACGCGCGCCAACCCGAGGCAATCAGGCGAGTCCGGGCCGTGGTCGTCCACGACATGCGAGGGGACCCATAGACGCTCGGGTCGATGACCACGTTGCCGTTCTGGGCGGCCGCTCGGGCACGCAGTGGCAGGTCGTCGAGGCGGAGGCCGACCGCCGCCGAGTGCCGCCGTCGGGGCGCAGCCCGGCGGTCGGCAGCGGTCTCAGCGCCTCGCGGCGCCGGCGGCGACGCGCTTGTGCATCGGCACGAAGCGGATGGTCAGTCCGTCCTGCAGCGGATGGCTGATGGGGTCCGCTGCCACGTAGCCGCACTTTTCATAGAGCCGGACGCCTGGCAGCGTCGCCATCAGCTCGAAGGCCGAAAACCCTGCCTGGATGGCCTCGGCTTCGCTGCGCGCAAGAATGCTCCGGCCCAGCCCGCGACGTGCATGCGCTGGGTCGACGAAAAAGGCTCTGATCTTGGCCGCCTCGCTGCGCGCGTCGAGCCAGGACTCGTCCCGGTCATCGCGCGTGTCGCTGCCGAACAGCGTGCGGCGCCTGCTCCAGCCGCCGCAGGCGACGATCTGGCCCGTCTCGGTAACCGCGACGAGGTAGGTCCCGTCACGCACGAGCGCCGTGTCGACCCCGAAGGCGCCGCGCAGCGCGGCCTCGATCTGCGCCGCTGAGTAGTCGGCCGCGCCGAGCGCGCGAATGGAACGCGCGATCAGTTCGCGCAATGCCGGTACGTCGTCGAGTGTCGCGGCTCGCAGCCTGTAGTTCATGCGTCGCTCCGGCGCCGATTGCTGCGCGGCCCGTCGCTGCCGTGCCGCGCGACGAGTCTATGCGATCCCTGCCGGGGCGTCAGCCGCGGCGGCGCGGCCCGCGGCGCGCGCCGCGGCGGTTCGCGTTGCGGTGGCCGTGCCGTCGAGTGCCGCCCCCCCCAGTACGGTAGAATTTGCACGCAGCGCGCCCAGCGGGATCGCGGCGTTGCGGAGGTGTCGCTTGAAGACGGTCATTCTCGCCGGTGGGCTCGGCACGCGGATTTCAGAAGAGACGCACCTCAAGCCGAAGCCGATGGTGGAGATCGGCGCCAAGCCGATCATCTGGCACATCATGAAGATGTACTCGGCGCACGGGATCAACGACTTCGTGATCTGCTGCGGCTACAAGGGCTACGTCATCAAGGAGTACTTCGCGAACTACTTCCTGCACATGTCGGACGTGACGTTCGACATGCAGAAGAACGAGATGTTCGTCCACCAGCGCAAGGCCGAGCCGTGGCGCGTGACGCTGGTCGACACCGGCGAGGAGACGATGACCGGCGGCCGCCTGGGCCGCGTCGCCGAGTACCTGCGCGGCGAACAGGCCTTCTGCTTCACCTACGGCGACGGCGTCGCCGACGTCGACATCACCAAGCTGATCGCCTTTCATCGCGGCCACGGCAAGCTCGCGACGGTCACGGCCGTGCAGCCCGCCGGCCGCTACGGCGCGCTGCTGATGGAGGACGCCGTCGTCCGCGGCTTCGTCGAGAAGCCGCGCGGCGAGGGCGGCTGGGTCAATGGCGGGTTCTTCGTCCTCGCGCCCGCCTGCCTCGACTACATCGAAGGCGACGCGACGATCTGGGAGGCCGGGCCGCTGACGCGCCTGGCCGAGAGCGGCCAGCTGATGGCGTTCGAGCACGCCGGCTTCTGGCAGCCGATGGACACGCTGCGCGACAAGACCCAGCTGGAGCGGCTCTGGGCGAGCGGCGCCGCACCCTGGAAGACGTGGCAGTGACGCCTGCGTTCTGGGCGGGCAAGTCGGTCTTCCTGACCGGGCACACCGGATTCAAGGGTGGCTGGCTGGCACTGTGGCTCGCGAGCCTCGGCGCGCGGGTGCACGGCTACGCGCTCGCGCCGCCCACCGACCCCAACCTGTTCACGGCCGCGCAGGTCGCCGCCGGGCTCGCGACCCACACCGTCGGCGACGTGCGCGATGGCGCAGGGCTCGCCGCGGCGCTCGCGCGGGCCGCGCCGGAGGTCGTGTTCCACCTCGCCGCCCAGCCGCTCGTGCGTGCCTCGTACCGCGATCCGGTGCAGACCTACGCGGTCAACGTCATGGGCACGGTCAACCTGCTCGAGGCCGTGCGCGCCTGCGCGGGCGTGCGCGCCGTCGTCAACGTCACCACCGACAAGTGCTACGAGAACCGCGAGTGGTGGTGGGGCTACCGCGAGCCGGAGGCGATGGGCGGGCGCGATCCGTACTCGAGCAGCAAGGGCTGCGCCGAGCTCGTGACGGCCGCCTATCGCGATTCATTCCTGGCCGCCGCGGGCGTCGCCGTCGCGACCGCACGCGCCGGCAACGTCGTCGGCGGCGGCGACTGGGCCGACGACCGCCTGGTGCCGGACTTCTTCCGTGCCGCGCGCGCCGGCCGCCCGCTCGAGGTGCGCTTTCCGGATGCCACCCGTCCCTGGCAGCACGTGCTCGACCCGCTCGCCGGCTACCTGATCCTTGCCGAGCACCTGTACAGCGGCGGCCAGCAGGCCGCGCAGGCCTGGAACTTCGGGCCCGCCGACGACGACGCGAGGCCGGTCCGCTGGCTGCTCGAGCGCCTGACCGCACAGCTGCCCGGCACGAGCTGGCGGCACGTCGGCGGCGAGCCGCTGCACGAGGCGGGCTACCTCAAGCTCGACAGCAGCAAGGCGCGCCAGCTGCTCGGCTGGCGGCCGCGCTGGTCCCTCGGCGTGGCGCTCGAGAAGACCGTCGAGTGGCACCGGGCCTGGGGCGCGGGCCGGGACGGGCGTGCGCTCTGCCTCGAGCAGATCCACGCGCACCAGCGCGCCGCGGCGGCCTGAGCCGAGCATGTCGCGATTCGAGTTCATCGACACGGCGCTCAACGGGCTCAAGGTCGTGCAGCGGCAGCGCGCGCAGGACAGCCGTGGCTTCTTCAGCCGCCTGTACTGCGCGGCGGACTTCGCCGCGCTCGGTGCGCACATGGCGATCGCGCAGATCAACCACACGCTCACCGCCCGCTGCGGCGCGGTGCGCGGGCTGCACTTCCAGCATCCGCCGCACGCCGAAGACAAGTTCGTCAGCTGCCTGCGCGGCGAGATATTCGACGTCGCCGTCGACCTGCGTCGCGGCTCGGCCACCTTCCTGCGCTGGCACGGCGAGCGGCTGTCGGCCGACAACGCGCGCAGCCTGCTGATCCCGCAGGGCTTCGCCCACGGCTTCCAGGCGCTGACCGACGACTGCGAACTGCTGTACCTGCATTCGCGCGCCTACGCGCCGGAGGCGGAAGGCGCGCTCAACGCACGCGACCCGGCGCTCGCGATTGCCTGGCCGCTGCCGATCAGCGACCTGTCGGCGCGCGACGCCGGCCACGCCTACGTCGGCGCCGGTTTCGCGGGCATCTGACGATGCGGTGCCGCCACTGCCAGGCCGTCGTGACGCTGCCCTTCATAGACCTGGGCACGGCGCCGCCGTCGAACGCCTACCTGTCGCCGGCGGCGCTGTCGGCGCCGGAGACCTGGTACCCGCTGCGCGTGTACGCCTGCACCCGCTGCTGGCTGGTCCAGACCGAGGATTACGCCCACAGCGCGGAGCTGTTCTCGAGCGACTACGCATACTTCAGCTCGTTCTCGACGAGCTGGCTCAGGCACGCCGAGGCGTACGTGGCCGCCATGGCCTCGCGCTTCGCCCTCGGCGCGGCCTCGAACGTCATCGAGGTCGCCTCGAACGACGGCTACCTGCTGCAGTACGTGCAGGCCCGCGCCATACCGTGCCTCGGCGTCGAGCCCACCGCCAGCACCGCCCAGGCGGCGCGCGCCAAGGGCATCGAGGTCGTCGAGGCGTTCTTCGGCGTCGCGCTCGCCGACCAGCTGGTGCGCGACGGGCGCGCCGCCGACCTGACCGTGGCCAACAACGTCCTGGCGCACGTGCCGGACATCAACGACTTCGTCGCCGGCTTTGCGCGCGTGCTGAAGCCGGGCGGCGTGTCGACCTTCGAGTTTCCGCACCTGCTGCGCCTCGTCGCCGAGTGCCAGTTCGACACGATCTACCACGAGCACTATTCCTACCTGTCGCTGACCGCCGTCGCGGCGATCTTCGCGCGCAACGGGCTCGAGGTATTCGACGTCGAGGAACTGCCGACCCATGGCGGCAGCCTGCGGGTGTTTGCCCAGCGCCGCGACACGGGCCGGCGCGCCGCCAGCGCGGCCGTCGCGGCGCTGCTCGCCCGCGAGGTTGCGGCCGGCGTCACGACCGAGCAGTACTACCGGGGCTTCCAGCCGCGCGCCGACGCGATCAAGTACGACTTCCTGAGCTTCCTGATCGCCGCCCGGCGCGCCGGCCAGAGCGTCGGTGCCTACGGTGCCGCCGCCAAGGGCAATACGCTGCTCAACTACGCCGGCGTGCGCCCGGACCTGCTGCCGTGGGTCGCCGACCGCAATCCGTCCAAGCAGGGACGCCACCTGCCCGGCAGCCGGATTGCGATCGTCGCCGAGGCCCGCCTGCGCGACGCACGACCGGAATTCATCGTGATCCTGCCCTGGAACCTGCGCGGCGAGGTGATGGAGCAGCTGGTGTACGCCCGCGAGTGGGGCGCGAAATTCGTGACCGCGGTGCCCCGGCTGGAGATCCTATGAGCCGCATCCTGTACACGAAGCCGTCGATCACCGAAACCGAGGTGGCGCTTGCCACCGACGCCGCCCGGCACGGCTGGGGCCGGCGCTGCTACGAGTATATCGACCGCTTCGAGGCGGCGTTCAAGGCCCACCTCGGCGTCCGGCACGCAATCGCGACCTCGAGCTGCACCGGCGCCCTGCACATGGGTCTCGCGGCCATCGACGTCGGCCCGGGTGACGAAGTGATCCTGGCCGACACCAACTGGATCGCCTCGGCCGCGCCGATCGTGCACCTCGGCGCGACGCCGGTATTCGTCGATATCGACCCGGTCAGCTGGTGCGCCGACCCGGCGCGGGTCGAGGCGGCCATGACCGCGCGCACCAAGGCGATCATCGCGGTGCACCTGTACGGCAACCTGTGCGACATGGACCGGCTGCTGGCGATCGGCGCGCGCCGCGGAGTCGCGGTCATCGAAGACGCGGCCGAGGCGATCGGCTCGGTCTGGCACGGCCGGGCCGCGGGCAGCATCGGCGCCTTTGGCACGTTCTCGTTCCACGGCACCAAGACGGTCACGACCGGCGAGGGCGGCATGTTCGTCACCAACGACGACGCCCTGTTCGAGAAGGTGCTGACGCTGTCCAACCACGGCCGGGCGCGCGGCCAGACCAAGCAGTTCTGGCCCGACGTGGTCGGCTTCAAGTACAAGATGTCGAACGTCCAGGCGGCAATCGGCTGCGGGCAGCTCGAGCGCCTCGACGCGCTCGTCGGGCGCAAACGCGCGATCCTGCGCCGCTACCGCGAGCTGCTGGCGGGCTGCGCCGCCGTCAGCATGAATCCCGAGCCCCCCGGCACCGTGAACGGCGCGTGGATGCCGACCGTCGTGTTCGGCCGCGAGACCGGCGTGACGCGCGAGCGCATCCAGGCGGCCTTCGCCGCCGCCGACATCGATGCCCGCGTATTCTTCCACCCGCTGTCGAGCCTGCCGATGTTCGGCTCGCAGGCCGGCGCGCCGCACGCGGCCGACATCGTGCGCCGCGCCATCAATCTGCCGAGCTACCACGACATGACCGACGACGATCAGCAGCGCGTGGCCGCGGTGGTGCGGGAGCTGCTCCGTGGCTGACGCGCCCGGTGCGGCCGCCGGCGCCCAGCGCTACGTCCTGTGGGGCAGCGCCGGCCACGCCAAGGTCCTGGCCAGCCTGATTGCCCTGCGCGGCGGCCGGGTCATCGCGCTCTTTGACAACGACGACGTGGCGCCGGCGCTCGACGGCGTCCCGCTCCACCGTGGCGAGGCCGGCTTCGAACGCTGGGCCGCCGCGACGCCGTCGCTCGCGAGCGTGATCGGGCTGGCCGCCATCGGCGGCGATCGCGGCCGGGACCGCCTCGCGGTGCACGCGCTGTTCGCCCGTCACGGCCTCAGGGTCGCGAGCGTCGTGCATCCGGACGCATCCGTCTGCGCGACCGCGACGCTCGGCGCCGGCACCCAGGTGCTGGCGCAGGCCGTGGTCGCCGCCGCCGCGCGCATCGGCGCGGCCGGCATCGTCAATCACCGCGCCGCCGTCGACCACGAATGCGTGCTCGGCGACGGCGTGCACATCGCGCCGGGCGCGACGTTGTGCGGCTGCGTCACAGTGGGCGACAACGTGCTGGTCGGTGCCGGCGCTGTCGTGCTGCCGCGCCTGTGCATCGGTGCCGACGCCGTCGTCGGCGCCGGTGCCGTCGTCACCCGCGACGTGCCGGCGGGCGCGACCGTGGTCGGCAATCCTGGCCGGGTGGTCAGGCGCTCGTGATGCCCGCACCGTCCACCGTCGCCCCGCCCCGCGTCCCGCAGTCGGCCACCGTCGAGGAAACAGCATGAGCCAGTACGAACTGTTCAAGCGCGAAGGTGCGCAGGAGATCCAGGCGCAGGGCAACGACCCGGTGCTGCGCGAGGCGGCGCGGGACTGGTTCAACAAGGCCAATGCGCGCAAGTACTCGTACCACTTCGAGTGGCTGGGGCGGCCGATCATCCAGTACCCGCAGGACATGGTCGCGATGCAGGAGCTGATCTGGCAGGTGCAGCCGGACCTGATCATCGAGACCGGCATCGCGCACGGCGGCTCGCTGATCTTCTCGGCCTCGATGCTCGAGCTCAACGCGGCCTGCGGCGGGCCGCAGGCCGCCACGGTGCTGGGCGTGGACATCGACATCCGTGCCCACAACCGCGCGGCCATCGAGGCGCACCCGATGGCGAAGCGCATCACGATGCTGCAGGGCTCGAGCGTCGCGCCGCAGATCGTCGCGCAGGTGCAGGCCGCGGCGGCGCGCAGCCGGCGCGTGCTCGTCAGCCTCGACAGCAACCACACCCACGAGCACGTGCTCGCCGAGCTCGAGGCCTACGCGCCGCTGACCTCCGTCGGCAGCTACTGCGTCGTGTTCGACACCGTCATCGAGGACATGCCGGCGGCGATGTTCCCCGACCGGCCGTGGGGACCAGGCAACAGCCCGAAGACGGCGGTCTGGGCGTACCTCAAGGGCCATCCGGAATTCGAGATCGACAAGCAGATGGACCACAAGCTGCTGGTCAGCGTCGCCCCGGACGGCTATCTGAAGCGCGTCCGCTGAGCGGCCGGGCACAGCCTCGCCGCCGGAGCCGAGCGTTGAAGTCGCCAATGCCGCCGCCGCCCCGGGCCGTGCCGGCGGGTCCCGGGACCCGGCACTGCGCTCCGGCGACACGCGCGCCGGCGCGGCGGCCGGCCGGCGGGCCGCGGCCGTGACCATGGGGCCGCTGACCACGATCGCGCTGCTGACGTACAACCGCAGCGCGATGCTGGCGCGCGCGCTGGCGTCGGCCCGCGCGCAGGACTATCCAAACCTCGAGATCATCGTTCTGGACAACGCCTCCACCGACGACACGGAATCGCTGTGCCGCCGCGTCGCGGCGGAGGACGACCGGATCCGCTACGTGCGCCATCCGCGCAACCTCGGCGCCATCGGCAATTTCAATTCGGCGCTGCCGCTGGCCAATGGTCGCTACTTCATGTGGCTGGCCGACGATGACTGGCTGACGACCAACTACGTCAGTGCCTGCGTGGCGCTGCTCGAGCGCGACGCGTCCGTCGCGCTCGTCGCCGGTCGGGCGGAGCTGCCCGAGGAGGAGCCGGCCAAGCGGCGGCCGCCGCCGATCGACGTCCGCGGCGCCGACCCGCAGGCGCGCGTGCTCGGCTACCTGTGGAATCCGCGCGAGAACTCGATCTTCTACGGCGTCTACCGCACCGAACTCGTGCGCCGCGCGGGCCTGCAGAAGATCATCGCCGGCGACTGGCTGACCGTCGCGGTGGTCGCGACGCAGGGCGCGCTGCTCACGACGGACGCGGCGACGCTGTTCCGTTCGCCGGCGGGGAACTCGCGCGGCCACCGGCACGCGGCGCGGGCGCTCGGCCTGCCCGCGTGGCACGGCCGGGCGCCTAAGATCGCCATCGCCACCAGCATCGCCCGCTATTTCCTGCGCCAGTACCCGTTCGCCGATCTCGACGCGGCGGGGCGCCGGCGCCTCGCCGCGCGTGTGTTCCTGGTACTGGCCGCGCGCAAGCGGATCCTGCGCTGGCTGCTGTGGTTCGTGCCGCGCGAGCTGCGCCCGCCGGCCGCCGCGCGCGGCTGAACGCCGCGCCGCCGCCGCGCTAACGCAGCGGCTTTCGGAACTTGAGCACGAAGTTGTCGGCCTCGCCGATCGCGAGGTACCTGGCGCGATCCTTGTCGCCCTGCGACAGCGTCGGTGGCAGCGTCCACACGCCGTCGACCCAGTCCTTGGTGTCCCTCGGGTTGGCGTTGATCTCCGAGGCGCCGACCAGCTCGAAGCCGGCCGTCTTGGCGAGCGCGATCGCGTAGTCCTCGCGCACGTAGCCGCTCTCGGCCTTGGGGTCCTGCGGCTGGTCGGTGCGGCCGCGGTGGCCCTCGATGCCGAGGATGCCGCCCGGCTTCAGCGCCTTGTAGCACGCGGCGAGTGCGTCCTGCGCGTAGCCCGCCTCCATCCAGTTGTGGATGTTGCGGAACGTCAGCACGAGGTCCGCGGAGCCGGCCGGCGCGATCTCGAAGTGGCCGGGGCCGAGCGTGGTCTCGTGGATCTCGCCGAGCCGGTCCTGTTCGGCCGCGACGCGGCTGCGCCAGCGCGCGACGCCGGCGTCCTCCTCGGCATTGCCGGGCGAGGGCAGCGCGACGAAGTAGTGACCCTGCTTGGCAAGGTAGGGCCCCAGGATCTCGGTCCAGTAGCCGCCGCCCGGCCAGAGCTCGACGACCGTCATCGTCGGTTTGAGGCCGAAGAACGTCAGTTCCTCGACCGGGTGGCGGGCGGCATCGCGCGCCGTGAAGCGGGCGTCGCGCGCCGGGCCCGCGACGGCCGCGACGAGCGCGGGATCGGCGGCAGGCGCCGCGGCGGGCGCCGCGCCGGCGGCACCGGCGATAGCCAGACAGGCGAGTGCGGCGAGGGTGCGGAACGGGGGCATCGGGGACTCCTGGTGCGAGGCGGGCATTCTAGCGCCCGGCGGCGCGGTGCGGTCAGCCGAGGCGACGCACCAGCAGGCGGTCGGTCTGCGGCGCGGCGCCGAGCAGGAAGGGCGCCTCGCCCGCATCGACGAAGCCGCACTTGGCGTAGAAGGCGCGTGCCCGCGCGCTGTGTTCCCAGGTCGTCAGCCACACGGTCTGCGCCCCGCCCGCCCGCGCCGCGGCGAACGCGGCCTCCATCAGCGCCGTCGCGACGCCGCGGCCGTGCCAGGTACGATCGACGTAGAAGCGGCGCACCTCGCAAGGCGCGGCGGCCTCGATGCCGGGGGGCGGCGAGCCGGCATGCAGGTAGGCGTAGCCGACGATCGCAGCGCCGTCGAGCGCGAGCAGGTAGCAGGCGCCGGCCGTGGCGATCTCGCCGGCCTGGCGCTCGGCGCCGTAGGTGCGCGCGACGTGCAGCGCGACGTCCGCCGGGTCGTTGAGCGGGCCGTAGGCGTCGACGAAGGCGCGTTCGGCGAACGCGGCGAGCGCGGCGGCGTCGGCGCCCGTCGCGCGACGGATCTCGACCGGCCGCGCGCTCAACTCTCGAGCTCGCGGTCGAGGATGCGTGTGATCTCCTCCTCGGCCCGGCCGCGAAACAGCGACAGTGCGAAGCCGAGGTGTGCGTCGACGACGATCTCGTCGCGGCCCACGTGGACGCTGCCGTTGACGTTCGGATGCTCGATGCGCAGGAAGTCGCCCTCCCAGCGGCACGCGGCGCCGAAGCGCTCCGAGAGTTTGTCGGCGACGTGCGAGATGCGCCGGTGCGCCTCGCTGTGCTTGAGGGCGTGCGGGCGGCGGATCGACAGGTGGCTCATTGGCGTCCCGCCGCGCGCTCGCGGGCGATCGCGCGAAAGCCGATGTCGCGGCGGCACTGCATGCCGTCGAAGCGGATCGTGTCCA
Organism: uncultured Pseudomonadota bacterium; assembly: GCA_963727685.1. GTDB lineage: Bacteria > Pseudomonadota > Gammaproteobacteria > Steroidobacterales > Steroidobacteraceae > CAIKZZ01. The sequence goes on along the minus strand of CAVSGY010000006.1, from coordinate 446,161 downwards.
CGAGCGCGTAGGCCGCGCGCTGCGCCGCAGCGACCGTCGTGCCGCAGCCGACGGCGCACAGCACGCGGCCGCCGGCGGTGACGACCCGCTCGCCGGCACGCTGCGTGCCGGCGTGGAACACCTTGCCGGGCAGCCGCGCCGCCGACTCCAGGCCCTCGATCGCGTCGCCCTTGCGCGGCGCGTCGGGATAGCCGGCCGCCGCGAGCACGACGCCGACCGCCGCGCGCGGGTCCCACCGCGCCGCGCTGGCCGCGAGCCGGCCGTCGAGCGCGGCCTCGACGAGGTCGACGAGGTCGGACTCGAGGCGCATCAGGATCGGCTGGGTCTCCGGATCGCCGAGCCGGCAGTTGAACTCGATGACGTTGGGCGTACCGTCGGCGGCGATCATCAGGCCCGCGTACAGGAAGCCCGTGTACGGCGTGCCGTCGGCGGCGAGCCCGCGCACGGTCGGCTCGATGACCTCGCGCATGATCCGGGCGTGCTGCGCCGCGCTGACGACGGGCGCCGGCGAGTAGGCGCCCATGCCGCCGGTGTTGGGGCCGCGGTCGCCGTCGCCGATCCGCTTGTGGTCCTGCGAGGTGGCGAGCGGCAGTGCCCGCGTGCCGTCGGCGACGACGATGAAGCTCGCCTCCTCGCCTTCCAGGAACTCCTCGACGACGACCGTGTCGCCGGCGATGCCGAACGCACCCGCGAACATCGACTCGATCGTCGCCAGCGCCTCGGCGTGCGTCGGCGCGATGACGACGCCCTTGCCGGCCGCGAGGCCGTCGGCCTTGACGACGATCGGCGGCCGCTGGGCGTGCACGAACGCGGGATCGAAGGTCGCGCGCGTGAAGCGCGCGTACGCCGCGGTCGGGATCCGGTGCCGCGTCAGGAACTCCTTGGTGAACGCCTTCGATCCCTCGAGCCGGGCGCAGGCGCGCGACGGCCCGAAGCAGCGCAGCCCGGCCGCCTGGAACTCGTCGACGATGCCGAGCACGAGCGGCCCCTCGGGCCCGACGATCGTCAGATCGATCCGCTCGCGCAGCGCGAAGGCCTTCAGGGCGGGGAGATCTTCGGCGCCGATCGCGACGTTCTCGCAGCGCGGCTCGGCGGCGGTGCCGGCGTTGCCCGGGGCGACGTACACCCGCGCGACGCGCGCCGAGGCCGCGACCTTCCAGGCGAGGGCGTGCTCGCGGCCGCCGGACCCGACGATCAGTACGCGCATCGCGGCGGCTGCCGTCAGTGGCGGAAGTGGCGCATGCCGGTGAACACCATCGCCATGCCGTGCTCGTCGGCGGCGGCGATGACCTCGTCGTCGCGCAGCGAACCGCCCGGCTGGATGACCGCACCGATGCCGAACTCGGCGGCGACGTCCAGGCCGTCCCGGAACGGGAAGAACGCGTCGGACGCCATCGCCGCGCCACGGACCGGCAGCCCGGCGTCGGCGGCCTTCATCGCCGCGATGCGGGTCGACACGACGCGGCTCATCTGGCCGGCGCCGATGCCGATCGTCAGGCGGTCGCGGGCGTAGACGATCGCGTTCGACTTGACGTACTTGCACACGCGCCAGGCGAACAAGAGGTCCGCGAGCTCGCGCGCGTCCGGCGCGCGCCGGGTGACCACCCGCAGCGCGCCGGCGTCGATCGCGCCGGTGTCGCGCTGCTGCACCAGCAGCCCGCCGCCGACGCTCTTGTACTCGAGGCCCGGCCCAGACGGCCCGCCGAGCTCGCCCGTGACCAGCACCCGCACGTTCGCCTTGGCGGCCGTGGCGGCGAGCGCGGCGTCGCTCGCGCCGGGCGCGACGATCACCTCGACGAACTGCTGCTCGACGATCGCGCGCGCGGTCGCCGCATCGAGCGGCCGGTTAAACGCGATGATGCCGCCGAAGGCCGAGGTCGGGTCGGTGCGGTAGGCCTGCCGGTAGGCGGCCTCGGCCGTCGCAGCCAGCGCGACGCCGCAGGGGTTGGCGTGCTTGACGATCACGCAGGCCGGCTCGTCGAACTGCCGCACGCATTCGAGGGCGGTGTCGGCGTCGGCGATGTTGTTGTACGACAGTTCCTTGCCCTGCAGCTGGCGGCCGGCGGCGATGCCGGTGCCGCTCGCGACCGCGTCGGCGTAGAAGGCGCCCTGCTGGTGCGGGTTCTCGCCGTAGCGCAGCTCGAGCTTCTTGACGAAGCGCAGCTCGAGCGTCTCGGGGAAGGCGGCCGCCGCCGCGTCGGCTTGGCGGCTCAGCCAGTCGGTGACCATCGTGTCGTAGCGCGCCGTGTGCGCGTAGGCGCGTGCGGCAAGCCGGCGCCTGAGCGCGAAGTCGGTGCCGCCCGCCGCGAGCGCCGCGAGCACCGCGCCGTAGTCGGCCGGATCGACGGCGACGGCGACGTGGGCATGGTTCTTGGCGGCGGCGCGCAGCATGGCCGGGCCGCCGATGTCGATATTCTCGACGCCGTCGTCGTAGCTGCAGCCGGGGCGCGCGACCGTCTCGGCGAACGGGTAGAGGTTGACCACCAACAGGTCGATGGGCTCTATGCCGTGCTCGCGCATCACCGCATCGTCGGTGCCGCGGCGCCCGAGCAGGCCGCCGTGCACGCGCGGGTGCAGCGTCTTGACGCGGCCGTCCATGATTTCCGGAAAGCCGGTGTAGGCCGACACCTCGGTGACCGCGAGGCCGGCCTGGCTGAGGAGCTTCGCGGTGCCGCCGGTCGAGAGCAACGCCACGCCGTGTGCCGCGAGCGCCTGCGCCAACTCGACGATGCCGCGCTTGTCGGAGACGCTGAGCAGTGCGCGGTGGATCGGTGCGCGTTGCGGCGCGCTATTCGGCAAGTCCGTAGTCCTCGAGCTTGCGCCGCAGCGTGCCGCGGTTGATGCCGAGGATTTCGGCGGCCCGGCACTGGTTACCGTCGGTGTGGCGCATCACGGCGCGGAACAGCGGCTCCTCGACCTCGCGCATCACGAGCTCGTACAGGCCGGACGGTCGGTGTCCGTTAAGCCGCTCGAAGTAGGCGCCGAGAGCGGCCTCCGCGTGCTCGCGCAGCGGCACGTCCTTGAAGCCGCCACGCGGCGGCGCGCGAACCACGATCTCGCGACGCGAGCGGGCCGCCTTTCTGCCGTTGACCATCGTACGTCCCCGTCGTCCCGCCGGTTGCGGGCAGCGGCCACGACTTACGCGACCCGCGCCCGTCGCTCCGGCAGTTCGCCCCCCGGCGATTCCGCAAGCGCTTCCGGCTCTTCGTGGCCCCCGACCTCCGGTGCATCCCCGGCTGTCGCCTCGAACCATGCGCGCGCGAGCGCCACTTGCGTCGCAGCCGAGTCGGCGACACGCATCTCGCGAAACAGCGCGTCGGCGCAGGTTACGGCGAGGGTGACGTCCAGTTGGCTGCGGTGGCCGGACATCGCGGCGTCGCGATACCAGCCGAGGTGCTTGCGTGCCACTCGAACCCCAGCGTGCTCGCCGTAGAAGGCGTACAGCTGATCCAAGTGCGCGAGCATGATATCACGGACTTCGGCGCGCACCGGCGGCGTCGGCTGCGATCCGGTGGTAAGGAAATGCCGTATTTCGCGGAAGATCCACGGGCGTCCCTGCGCGGCGCGCCCAATCATCACGGCATCTGCGCCGGTTTCTTCGAGTACCGCGCGCGCTTTCGCGCCGGAGTCGATGTCGCCATTCGCAAAAACCGGAATTCGCACCGCGGACTTGATCATGCGAATGGTTGCGAATTCGGCCTGCCCCTGATAGTGGTCCGCGCGCGTCCGGCCATGGACCGCAAGCGCCTGGACGCCGAGCGCTTCGGCGAGGCGTGCGATCTGCACGCCGTTGCGATTCGCGGCGTCCCAGCCGGTGCGCATCTTGAGCGTGACCGGCACGTCGACGGCGCGCACCACGGCGGCCAGGATGGCCGCGACCAGCGCCTCGTCGCGCAGCAGTGCCGAGCCGGCGGCGCGGTTGCAGACCTTCTTCGCCGGGCAACCCATGTTGATGTCGATGATCTGCGCGCCGAGGTCAACATTGCGGCGCGCGGCCTCCGCCATCATCGCCGGCTCGCCGCCGGCGATCTGCACGACCCTCGGCTCGGGCTCGCCGGCGTGGTCCATGCGGCGGCGCGACTTGGGCGTGTGCCACAGCCGCACGTCTGAGGTCACCATCTCCGATGCCGCGATGCCCGCGCCCAGCCGGCGGCACAACAGGCGGAACGGGCGGTCGGTGACGCCGGCCATCGGCGCGAGCGCGAGCGGCGCAGCCAGTTCGTAGGGGCCGATGCGCATCAGCCGCCGCCGGCCTTCGCGTCGCTGCCGCAGGCGAGTACGTTGTGGCGCGCGTAGCACACGTCGAGCTCGAAGCCGACGGCCTGGTTGCCGGGGTCGGCGAGGCTGAGATCGGCATCGGCGCGCGCGCCGGGTGCCAGCAGCTCGCGCGGCGCACTGCGCCCGGGCAGGTACTCGGCCGGCGTGAACTCGCGGCGCCCCACGCGCGTGCCGAAGCGGTCTTCAAGCGTGACGCGCAGCAGCGGATACGGCTGGGCGTGCGCAGCGCGGTTGATGATGCTCGCCCGCAGCCTGAGCACGCCGGCGCTCTCCTCGGTCTGCGCGCCCCACTGCCGGACCTCGTAGGACGCCGCGTCCCAGCGCGGCTCGAGCGGCCGGCCGAGACGCGCGTACAGCGCACCGAGCGCCGGGCCGACGAGCGGCGATTCGGCGAGCGCTTCGCGGTTGTAGTGCACGGCCTGGGCGGCGAGGACGGCCACGAGCAGCACGCCCGTGAGGATGCCGGCGCCACGGGCGAGGCGACTGCGTGTCGGGCGGGCGGCCGGCCGGGCGGGCGCCGCCATCGGCGCGTCCTCCAGCGGCACGGACCGCCCCGTCGCCGCCGGCCGGGGCCGCGGCCGATCCGCCGCCGGCTCGGGCCGCACGGCGCGGACCGGCGGAGGTTCCGGCGCACGCGACGCCGGCGCCGGCTCGAGCTCGGCCACCTCGGTCGGCTCCAGCTCGATGTCGGCATCGTCCGGCGCCGTCTCGGCGTCGAGCTGCGCGGCGAAGTCCGGGATCTGGTACTCGTCGGTGCGCGCGAGTGAGTCCTCGGGCTCCTCGAGGATCACGAGCTCGTCCGGCGCTTCGAAGCCGGCACCGTTCGCCGGTGGTGCGGGGTTCGCCAGATCAAGGTCAAGCGCCGTGATCGCGGTCTCGCCGGGTTCGACGAACACCTGCTCCCAGCCCGCCGCCGGCAGGTCGAACTCGAGCGCCGCATCCGAGATGTCAGGTCCTCCGTCATCGCCGAGGACGATGTCCTCGACGTCGGCGGGCTCGAGCACGTTGGTCTCGACCGGCGCAGCCGCGGGCGGGCCGGAAGGGCTCGCCGCGGGGCGTGGCTGCGCGCCGCGGGCGAGCATGGCGGCGATCTCGCCGAGTTCACGCTCCTCGTCGGCGGACGGCCGGTTGCGCGTCGCACCGCCGAACTCGCGCGGCGGGACGGTGTCGGCCGGCGGCGGCGGGACCCGCTTCGGGCCGGGCGCGGCGGCCGCGGCCGTGCTCGCAGCGCGAGGGGCGGGAGGGGCGGGAGGGGCGGGAGGCGCCGGCCGTCTCTCGGCGGGCGCACCGATGATGCGCGAGGCGGACGCGGCATTGACCTCGAGGTCGACGTCATCGGTCAGGAACCGCAGGGCGTCGAAATTGGCATCGCACACGCCACAGCGCACCTGGCCCTGCGCAGCGCGCAGCACCGGGGCCGTCACCCGGAATACCGTGCCGCATTCAGGACACTGCGTGTACACGCTCAATCCTCATGAACGACGCCGGCCGACCAGCAGGGCCCAGCCGTCGCGCTGCCGTGGAAGTTGCATATCAAACCACGTCGCGTAGGCGGCCGTCACGGCGGCGACCTGCTCGGCGAGCAGGCCCGACAACACGACCGTGCCGCCGGCCGCGAGCGCCGCGGCGATCGCCGGCGCGAGCGCCACGAGCGGCTCGGCGAGGATGTTGGCGAGCACGACGCCGTAGCCCTCGCCCCACGGCGCATCGGCGGGCGCGACGCTGAGCGCCGCGCCGACGCCATTGCGCGCGGCGTTGTCACGGGTTGCGGTCAGCGCCTGCGGGTCGATGTCGACCGCCCGCACGCTTGCGGCGCCGAGCGCCAGCGCGGCGATGGCGAGGATCCCCGAGCCGGTGCCGACGTCGAGCACACGCTCGCCCGCGAGGGGCGCGCCGTCGAGCCACTCGAGGCACAGCGCGGTGGTCGCGTGCGTGCCGGTGCCGAAGGCGAGGCCGGGGTCGAGCCAGACGATCACCGGCGGCGCGGCGGCGGTCGCGTCGGCCGGCGGCTGGAGGCCGCCCGGGCACACCCACAGGCGGCGGCCGAAGCGCATCGGCCGGAAGTCCTTGAGCCACTCGCGCTCCCAGACGCGGTCGGCGAGCGTCTCGAAGCGCAGTTCCAGCTGCGGCGCGCCAAGCGCCGCGCGCAGCGTCGCGGCGAGCGCGGCGGGCGGCGTCGTCGCCTCGTAGAGCGCCGCCAGCGCGACCGAGGGCCACAACGGTGTCGCGCCGGGCTTGGGCTCGAGGATCGGCGTGTCGCCGGCGTCTGCGAGCGTGACCGCGAGCGCACCCGCGGCGAAGCACGCCGCCTCGACCGTGTCCGGGTCGAGACCGTTGAGCGTCAGGTGAACTTGCAGGAATGGCACGCCGAGCTGATGGGGCTGCCGGCCGGGTCGCCCGGCGGCCGCGACGGGCGCAGACTACTTGAGGCCGAGCCGGCGCTCGAGGTAGTGGATGTCGAGGCCGCCCTGACGGAATGCGGTGTGCCCGAAGATCTCCTGGTGCAGCGGCGCGTTGGTCTTGATGCCCTCGACGACCATCTCGGAGAGGGCGTTGCGCATCCGCGCAATCGCCACGTCGCGGTTCTCGCCGTGCGCGATGATCTTGGCGATCAGCGAGTCGTAGTAGGGCGGCACGGTATAGCCGGTGTACAGGTGGCTGTCGACCCGGATGCCGGGTCCGCCCGGTGGATGCCACAGGCGCACCGGGCCCGGGCTCGGCACAAAGCCCTTCGGATCCTCGGCATTGATCCGGCATTCGATCGCGTGGCCACGGATCTCGATGTCATGCTGCTTGAAAGGCAGCGGCTCGCCGCCGGCGATCCTGAGCTGCAGCTTCACGAGGTCGATGCCGGTCACCATCTCGGTGACCGGATGCTCGACCTGGATGCGCGTGTTCATCTCGATGAAGTAGAACCTCCCGTCCTCGTACAGGAACTCGAGCGTGCCGGCGCCGCGGTAGCCGACCCGCGACAGGGCCGCGGTGATGCTCTCGATCATCGTCGTGCGCTGCTTCGGCGTGATGCCGGGCGCCGGCGCCTCCTCGACGACCTTCTGGTGCCGGCGCTGCAGCGAGCAGTCCCGCTCGCCGAGCACGACGACGTGGCCCTGGCTGTCGGCGACCACCTGGAACTCGATGTGGCGCGGCCGCTCGAGAAACTTCTCCATGTAGACCTGGTCATTGCCGAACGCCGCCTGCGCCTCGGCCTTGGTGACGTTGACCAGGTTGAGTAGCGCCGCTTCCGAGTGCACGACGCGCATGCCGCGGCCGCCGCCGCCGCCGGACGCCTTGATGATCACCGGGTAGCCGATGCCCCGGGCCACCTTCTTGGTCGCCTCGGCGTCGGTACCGAGCGGCTCGCCGGAGCCCGGCACGCACGGCACGCCGGCTTCCTTCATCGTGCGGATCGCCGAGACCTTGTCGCCCATCAGGCGGATGGTCTCGGCCTTCGGTCCGACGAACACGAATCCGGACTTCTCGACCCGCTCGGCGAAGTCGGCGTTCTCGGACAGGAAGCCATAGCCCGGGTGGATCGCGACCGAGTCGGTGACCTCGGCGGCGGCGATGATCGCCGGCATGTTGAGGTAGCTGTCCTTGGCCTGCGGCGGGCCGATGCAGACGGTCTCGTCGGCGAGCAGCACGTGCTTGAGCGTGTTGTCCGCGGTCGAGTGCACGGCGACCGTCTTGATGCCGAGCTCGCGGCAGGCGCGCAGGATCCGGAGCGCGATCTCGCCGCGATTCGCAATCAGCACTTTGTCGATCATGGGCACGGCGGGCTATTCGACGATGAACAGCGGCTGGCCGAACTCGACCGGATCGCCGTTCTTGACCAGCACCGAGACGATCTTGCCGGCCTTGTCGGACTCGATCTGGTTCATCATCTTCATCGCCTCGATGATGCACAGCGTCTGGCCGACCTTGACCTCGCTGCCGACCTCGACGAACGGCTTCGCGCCGGGGGCAGGCGAGCCGTAGAAGGTGCCGACCATCGGCGCGGTCACGGCCGTGTCGGCGCGCGGCGCGGGCTCGGCTTCCTCGGCCGGGGCGACCTTGGCCGCGGGCGCCGCGGCCGGTGCCGGCGCGGCCGCCGGCGCGGGCGCGGCCTGCACGTAGGTCGTCACGGCGCCCGGGCCGTGGCGGCTGATGCGCACCGACTCCTCGCCCTCCTTGATCTCGATCTCCGCGACGCCGGACTCCTCGAGGAGCTCGATCAGCTTCTTGACCTTGCGTATGTCCATCAGGATTCCCCGTCGAAGTGTCAGCGGCCCGTGGCCAGGCGCCTGAGCGCCGCCTCGAGCGCGAATTCGTAGCCCTGCGCGCCCAGCCCGACGATGACGCCGGCGGCCAGCGCTGCCAGGTAGGAGTGGTGCCGGAACGCCTCGCGCGCGTAGACGTTCGACAGGTGCACCTCGTAAAACGGCAGGCCCGCCGCGGCGAACGCATCCCGCAGCGCAATGCTGGAGTGCGTGAAGGCGCCGGCGTTGACGATGATCGCGTCCGTTCCCTGCGCCTTCGCGCCCTGCACGGCCGCGATCAGCTCGTGCTCGGCGTTCGACTGCAACGCGACGAGCGAGGCGCCACGGGCCGCCGCGAGGCGCTCGAGGCGCGCGACGATGTCGGCCAGCGTGTCGGAGCCGTACAGATGCGGCTCCCGGGTCCCCAGCAGGTTCAGATTCGGTCCGTTGAGGACCAGGATCCGCGGCATCGGCTCCCCTATCGCCGTGTCGAGGCCGCGGAGTTTAACCGTAATCGGGTTGAGCGGAGCAATCCGAGGCTCAACAGCGCCGATCAGGCGCCTATTTGCGCCGATATCTCGGTGATTCCCTTAATCCGCGGCAGGTGCGGCGGCCCGTTTCGGTGGCGGCGGCAGGGCCTCGAGCGCCGCGCTGACCGCCGCGCGCGCATTCTCGAGCGCCAGCGTGCCGCCGTCGATCCGGGCGACGACGCGCAGAATGGCTTGCGCCTGCGCCGCCTGCAATTCCCCCATGTGGACGGTAATGATCCGCCCCTTCGTGTCCGTGAAGGCAGTGAACGGAAACGCCATCGCATCAACGCCGAAGGCGCGCGCTGCCTCGAGCCCGTCCTCCTCACCGATGAGGAGGGGGTAGCCGATCGGGAAATCCTTCGTGAAGGCTTTCACGTCATCTACAAAATCGACGGCGATGCCGACAACTTCGACGCCTTTCGGACCGTATTCTCGCTCGATACGGTTCAGGAGCGGGATTTCGCGCCGGCATGGGGCGCACCAGGTGGCCCAGAAGTTGATCACGAGCGCCTTGCCGTCCCAGTCCGCGAGCGAGTGGACGCGGCCGTCGAGGCCTTTGAGCTGGATCTGCGGACGGCGCGCCGGAACGGTCGGCCGCGGTGGCGCGGTGGCCGCGGCCGGCAGGCCTGCGACGGCTACTGCGCGCGGGCCGGGGGCGGCCGGCCGGGACGCGCGGTCATAGACGAAGGCGCCGAGAACGGCGGCCCCGAGGACTGCGAAACCGATGTAGGCGAGGCGCAGCGGCTGCGCACTCAAGGCGCCGCCTCGAAGGCGCCGAGGTGCGCACGGAACTTGCCGGCCTCGACGAAGCCGACCAGCCGGAAGTCGGTCCGCTCGCGGCCGTCGGTGGCGAAGAACGCCGTGGTCGGCGGGCCGATGATGTGGAAGCGCTTCAGCAGCGCCTGGTCGTCATCGGTGTTGCCGGTGACGTCCGCCCGCAGCAGCAGGTAGCCGGCGAGCGCGGCGCGCACCTGCGCGTCGCTGAAAGTGTGGCTCTCCATCTCCTTGCACGACACGCACCAGTCGGCCGAGAAGTCGAGCATCGCGCGCTTGCCCGATGCGGCGGCGGCGCCGAGCTCGCGGTCGAGGTCGGCGACCGTGCGGATCGCCGTCCACGGCAGGCCCTCGGCGCGCGCGCTGCCGCCCAGCAGGCCGGTGCCGGCGAGCGGCTTGAGCGGGTTGCTGCCGCCGGCCGCGGCACCGACGACGATCAGCGCGCCATAGAGCCCGACGACGGCGCCCGCGATCCAGCGGCTGGCCGTGCGCCGCCCGCCGCGCAGCCCGACGCTGAGCACGACCCACACCGCGACAAAGGCGACCGCGGCCCAGGCGAGCATCTCGACGGCGGTCGGCAGCACGCGGTCGAGCATCCATGCGGCGACGCCGAGGAAGACGACGCCGAAGATCGCCTTGACGGTCTCCATCCACGGCCCGGCCTTCGGCAGCAGCGTGCCGGCCGAGGCGCCGACGACGAGCAGCGGCGTGCCCATGCCGAACGACAGCGCGAACAGCGCGAGCGCACCGCGCACGACGTCGCCCGCCTGGCCGATCACGGCGAGCGCGGCGACCAGCGGCGGGGCGACGCAGGCGGTGACCACGAGCGACGACAGCGCTCCCATGATCGCCGTCGAGATGAACTTGCCGCCGCGGATCTTGTTGCTGGCGTCGGCGAAGCGCGTCTGCAGCGCCGAGGGCATCTGCAGCTCGTACAGCCCGAACATCGCCAGCGACAGCGCGACGAACAGCAGCGCGAACACGACAATGATCCACGTCTGCTGGAAGAACGCCTGCGCCTGGCGCCCGGCGAGCGCGAACACAGCGCCCGCAACGGTGTAGGTCAGCGCCATGCCCATCACGTAGGCGAGCGACAGCGCGAAGCCGCGCGCCGGGGTCGTCTTCTCGCCGTCGCCGGCGATGATGCCGGACAGGATCGGCACCATCGGCAGCACGCACGGCGTGAAGGCGAGCAACAGGCCGAGCCCGAAGAACGAGGCGATCACGACCAAGAGGTTGCCGTCGCGGATCAGCCGCGCCAGGCGGTCCTGCTCGGAGACCGGCGCGGCGCCGCCAGCGACGCCGCCCGCCGGCAGCGCGAGCGTGATCAGCTTGGTCTGCGGCGGGTAGCACAGGCCCTTGTCGGCGCAGCCCTGATAGACGACCTTGAGCGCGAGCGAGCCGGCGGCGGGGCCGGAGCGCGCGTACGGCACCGGCACGCGCAGCTCGTTGCGGTAGATCTGCTGCTCGCCGAAGTAGGCGTCGTTGTGCGGCAGGCCCTCGGGGAACTGCGGCGCGCCGAGCTCGGCGAGCGCGCTCTCGCCGCTCACCTTGATCCGGTTGCGGTACAGGTAGTAGCCGTCGGCGACGATCCAGGTCAAGCGGATGCTGCTCGCGCCGTCGGCGACGGCGGTGAAGCGGAACGCCTCGTCGACCGGCAGGAAGTCGGCGTCGGACGTTGCGCCCTGCGGCACGAGCTTGCCGAGGAGTCCGGCCGGCGCGGGACCCGCCGCCGCCGCGGCCGACGTCGGGCCGGCGGCGGCCGGCGGCAGCGATACGTGCGCGGTCCACAGCTGCGGCACGTAGCACAAGCCCTTGTCGGCGCAGCCCTGCAGCTTGAGCTTGAGGTCGATCGCTGCCGGCGCGGGGCCGGCGACCGTGTAGGCGACGCGAAACGACGGCGCGCCGCGGTAGATCTCCTGGTCGCCGAAGTACGGGTCGTGGTGCGGCAGGCCCTGCGGATAGTCGATCGCGCCGAGCGTCACGCCCGGCGTATCGGTCGCGAAGCCGATCCGCTTGCGGTACAGGTAGTAGCCCGGGCGGATGTTGTACGACACGACCAGCGCGCCGGGTTCGCGCGTGACGGCATACTCGAAGGCCTGCTCGACCGGCAGGAAGTCCTCCTCGACGGCGTGGCCCGCGGTCGGCGCGAGCGAGCGCCAGCGCGAGGGTGAGGACGGCACAGAGCGCGGGCAGGCGGATGTTCATGCGGCGGTCACCGATCGATTGAGCCATTCCAGATAGGGTCCGAATCCGGCCGTGACCGGCAGCGCGAGCAGCTCCGGCACCTCGTACGGGTGCAGCTCGCGGACCCGCCGTTCGAGCGCCGGGTAGCCCGCGGCCGTCGTCTTGACGAGGAGCAGCGCCTCCGCCGCCTCTTCGACGCCCCCGGCCCATGTGTATGTAGAGCGCATCCCGGGCAGGCAGTTCACGCAGGCCGCCCGGCCCTCCTCGACCAGGGTACGGGCGACCGCAGGGGCCAGTGGTGCCGGAATGGCGATCAGGACCACGAGGGCGGCCGGCGCCTGGGCCGGATCCCCGGTGGCCGTCTCAGGGACCGCGGTCATGGACGAATCACTCGCAAAATGTCATATAAAACAAAAGGTTGTGTATACAGTCGGCCTGGCCCATACGGACCGCGCCGGCAGGATAGCCCTCCTGGGCCGGGGCTGTCACGGCGGATACGTCACGCTTATTGTCAGGCGCGCGTCTTGATTTGCCACCGTTCGCCGCTATAGTTAGCAGCCGCTAGGGTAGAGTGCTAACAACGCCTCTCGCCCCCGGGCCCCGCGCGGGGCCACGTATTTGTTCAAGAAGATCCTGAAGGAGGACAACGATGTCGACAAAGATCCGTCCGCTTCATGACCGAGTCATCGTCAAGCGCGAGGAAGAAGAGCGCAAGTCGCCGGGCGGCATCGTGATCCCGGACACGGCGACCGAGAAGCCGATGAAGGGCAAGGTCATTGCCGTGGGCAAGGGCAAGATCCTTGAGAGCGGCGACATTCGCCCGCTCGACGTCAAGGTCGGCGACAAGATGCTGTTCGGCAAGTACAGCGGCACCGAAGTGAAGATGGATGGCGATGACTCCTCGTCATGCGCGAGGAAGACATCATGGCCGTCATCGAAGGCAAGTAAGCCGTCCGTCCGGACGCACACAGAATTCAGAGGAACGACACTATGGCAGCGAAAGAAGTCCGTTTCAGCGATGACGCCCGCACCCGCATGGTCAAGGGCGTGAACATCCTGGCGAACGCCGTGAAGGTCACGCTGGGTCCGAAGGGCCGCAATGCCGTGCTCGAGAAGAGCTTCGGCGCCCCGACCATCACCAAGGACGGCGTCGTCGTCGCGAAGGAAATCGAGCTCAAGGACAAGTTCGAGAACATGGGCGCGCAGATGGTCAAGGAAGTCGCCAGCGCGACCTCCGACGAGGCCGGCGACGGCACGACCACCGCGACCGTGCTCGCGCAGGCGATCGTCCGCGAGGGCCTGAAGGCCGTCGCCGCGGGCGTCAACCCGATGGACCTCAAGCGCGGCATCGACCACGCGGTCGACGGTCGCGATCGAGGAGCTGAAGAAGCTCTCCAAGCCCTGCAAGGACACCAAGGCGATCGCGCAGGTCGGCACGATCTCGGCCAACTCCGACGAGAGCATCGGCAAGACGATCGCCGAGGCGATGGAGAAGGTCGGCAAGGAAGGCGTGATCACGGTCGAGGAGGGCTCGGGCCTCAACAATGAGCTCGAGGTCGTCGAGGGCATGCAGTTCGACCGCGGCTACCTGTCGCCGTACTTCATCAACAACCAGGCGAACCAGACGGCCGAGCTCGAGAAGCCGCTGATCCTCCTGTACGACAAGAAGATCTCCAACATCCGCGAGATGCTGCCGATCCTCGAGGGCATCGCCAAGGCCGGCCGCCCGCTGCTGATCGTCGCCGAGGACGTCGAGGGCGAGGCGCTCGCGACGCTCGTCGTCAACACCATCCGCGGCATCGTCAAGGTCGCCGCCGTCAAGGCGCCGGGCTTCGGCGACCGCCGCAAGGCCATGCTGCAGGACATCGCGGTGCTCACCGGCGCCACGGTGATCTCGGACGAGGTCGGCCTGTCGCTCGAGAAGGCCACGCTCAACGATCTCGGCGAGGCCAAGAAGATCGTCGTCGAGAAGGAGAACACGACGCTCATCGACGGCGCCGGCAAGCCTGCGGACATCAAGGCGCGCGTCGCCCAGATCCGCGCAGCAGGCCGAGGAAGCGACCTCCGACTACGACAAGGAGAAGCTGCAGGAGCGCGTCGCCAAGCTCTCCGGCGGCGTTGCCGTGATCAAGGTCGGTGCCGCGACCGAGGTCGAGATGAAGGAGAAGAAGGCCCGCGTCGAAGACGCGCTGCACGCCACGCGCGCGGCGGTCGAGGAGGGCGTGGTCCCGGGCGGCGGCGTCGCGCTCATCCGCGTCCTGAAGGCGCTCGAGAAGCTGTCGCACGAGAACGAGGACCGCAACTTCGGCATCAAGATCCTCGCCCGCTCGATCGAGGAGCCGCTGCGGCAGATCGTGACCAACGCCGGCGACGATGCGGCCGTGGTCCTGAACAAGGTCAAGGAAGGCAAGGGCAACTTCGGCTACAACGCCGCGACCGGCGAGTACGGCGACATGATCGAGATGGGCATCCTGGATCCCACCAAGGTCACGCGCCTCGCGCTGCAGAACGCGGCCTCGGTGGCCGGGCTCCTGCTGACGACCGAGGTGATGATCGCCGAGGCTCCGAAGGACGAGGAGCACGCACATGGCGGCCCGGGCGGCATGGGTGGCATGGGCGGCATGGGCGGGATGGACATGTAATCCCGCGTTCCGGCCGGGGCCATCCCCGGCCGGATTCGAGAGTCTGCGACCGCAAGGTCCACGAAGCCCCGCATCCGCGGGGCTTCGTCGTTTGGGGCGCCGCCGCCGCCGGCCGCTCCGTCGTCAGCGCCGGCTGCGCTCCCAATTGGTCACCGCGTGCCGGCCGGCGTCGGTCAGGATCCAGCCGCCGCGGCCATGCGGCGCCGGGACCATGAAGCCGCGCGCCTTGAACAGCTCCGCCTGCGCGGCCGACATCGCGGGCGGCAGTCCGCGCCTGGCCCGGTCGCGCGCCTTGGCGAGCGTCGTCCAGTCCTCGGGGGTCAGATAGCCTTCGATCGTCACGGGTGAGCTCCGACGCGACCGTCGATGCCGGTCGCAGTGCCATTGGCGGGCCAAACAGCGCCCGGTCATCCGGCGGCCCGTCGCGCCACCGGCCGAATGCCCGCGAGGCGCGACGCGCCGGCGGCTAGGAACCCGTCGACTCCGGCGCGACCAGCAGATCGCGGCTCTTTCTGAGCACGCCGACGTTGAAGACCAGGTAGTAGCCGATCAATACGCCGAAGATCGCCAGCGTCAGCGGGCTCTTCTGATACGCGGCGAGCGGATCCTGATTCGGCTGCAGCGCTGTCTGGGTATCGAGGTAGAGCGCCAGAACCCGATACAGCAGCCGGCCCAGAAACAACGCGGTGACCGCGACCCCGAGATAGGTGTGCGGCGTGTAGAAGCGACCCTGCGGTGTCGCCTCGAACTGCGTGTGACGCAGCCCGACCAAGCCGAGCGCCGCGCCGGCGGCGACGCCGGCGACGAGCGCACCCAGCAGCGCCGGGCTGCGTGCCGACCCGAACAGGATCAGTGCGCTGATCACGGCCAGCAGCGCCACGCGCCACTGCAACCGTGCGCCGTTGACAGCCTGGCGCCCGAAATTGCGCCGCACGCGTCGGTACACCGCCCACAGCAGGACGGCGCCGAGGAGCACGGGGGTGAGCAGCCGCAGATCCACTGCTGTTCCTCTTCTGACCGGAGGCGTCGCGACCAGGGCGGGCGGAGGGCGGGTGCGCTCACCCGCCACGGCCGATCATCAGCCCGGGTGCGCTCCTTGTCGAGCCGCCGCCGGTGCGCGCTCAAGCCCGCGACGCGGCGCCGGCGCGTGCTCGCCTCGGGCCCGACCCGCGCCGGTGCGCGCGCGACGGTCGTGGCGCCCCCGGGAGCCTCCGGCGGAGTTTCCCCCGGGCGCCGTGGCGCGGGCCACCGGGCTCAGAGGTCGGCGGTGGCCTCGGCGAGCGCCCGGCCGAGGCGGGCCGGGAAGGCGCGCTGGTTGTCGAGGAACCACTGCCGCGCCGCCGCGCGGCGCCGATCGCGCGCCGCATCGTCCATCGCGAGCGCCGCCACGACGCTGCGCTCGAGCGCTGCCTCCTCGAAGGCATAGGTCCTCGCCAGGTGCTGGCGCCCGTAGGGCTTGCACGCGACCAGCAGCCCGCGCTCGGGCGTGACGTGCTCGTTCATCGGCGCGGCGTCGGTGGCGAGCACGATGGCGCCGACGCTGAGCGCCTCGGGGATGTAGTGTCCCCAGCCCTCGGTCTCGGACAGGCACAGGTGAAACAGGTGGCGGTTCTGCAGCTCGCGCAGCTCCGCGTCGCTGAGGTAGCGCGTCTCGTAGGCGATGTTGGCCGCGCTCACCGCCTCGAACACGGCCTTGCGGCTGTGCACGACCGTCAGGCGCGGCCACTCGGGATGCCGTGCCCAGAGCTTGACGAGCCGCGCCGTGCCCTTCATGCGGCTCTTGCCCGCGAGGTGGAAGAAGCTCAGCTCGCGCGGCACGGCGCCGTCGTAGCGGTCCTCGCTGTCGAAGCCGATCAGCGTCGTGCGGCAGCCGAGCGCGGTGAACGCCTCGAGCGAGTGGCCGGTCTTCGACCAGACGCGGTCAACCGCGGCGAGCAGGCCGCGGTCGCGGCGGTCGAACCACTCCGGGTTCGGCACGACCACGTTGCACGCCGCGAGGTGCAGCGCCTCCGGCCAGACGTGCTCCAGCATCAGCGTAACGTCGAAGCGCGGCCGCACGCCGCGCCGCCGGCGACGCCGGCCGAGCCAGAGGCGGGCCGCCACGAGCACGCGCACCAGCTGCGAGCGGCGGCGGCGGCGCACCCGGGCGCTCACGCTGGTGACGGTGACCTCGCAGCCGAGCGCGGCGAGCGCCCGCGTCACGAGCGCCAGGTCGCGCGAGTTGCCGACGCCGTTCTCGAACGCGACGACGTTGACCGTGGTCATGTCAGGCCAGCACGGCGGCGGCGACGCGCGCGACCGGCGGCCAGCCGGCGGGGTCGTGGATGAGCTGCACGCGCGGCCCGAGCGGCGCCCAGGCGGCGACCGACTGCGGCCCGTAGACGCTGACCAGGCGCGCGCCGACCGCGGCAGCCAGGTGGCCGGGGCCGGTGTCGTTGGCGACCACGCCGCGGGCCAGCCGCAGCAGCGCCGCGTAGACGCCGAGGTCGACGCCGGCGAGCTGTACGGCGCGCGGCAGCGTCGCGCGCGCGATCGCATCCTCACCGGGTCCCGGACACACCACGACCCGCAGCCCCTGGCCCGCGAGTGTCGCGCCGAGCTCGGCGAAGCCCGGCCACACCTTGCGGCGCTCGCGGTCGTCGGCGCCGGAGAACGGGCACAGCAGCGCGTAGCCGCCGGCGCCGAGGCCGTGCGCGGCGAGCAGCGCGCGGGCCGCGGCGTCCTGCTGCGCGCTCGGCTCGAGGTCCACGGTCGCCGGATAGGGCGCGTCGACGCCGAGGAAGCAGCTGACGAGGTGCCAGTAGGCGTGCGCGGCGTGCGCGAAGCGCGGCAGCGGGTAGGCCGACGATAGCAGCGGGCTGCGGCCGTCGTGCGCGTAGCCGGCCGGGCGCAGGCCCGCGAGCCGCGCCTCGAGCGCCGACGACAGCGACTTGGTCATCAGCAGCGCGACCGGCGGCGGGCCACCGCTCGCACCGAGCGTGCGCCGCAGCGCCCGCAACTGGCCGGTCGCCGCGCCGAGGCCGCCGCGTCGCGCCAGCACCGGCCAGCCGGTGCCGGCGAGCAGTGCCGGTGCCCACGACTTGCCGACCAGCTCGAGCGCGAAGCCCGCCGCCGCCAGGCGCCGCAGCGCCGGCACCGACAGCACCACCTCGCCGACCCAGTTGCACAGTCGCACAACCAGCGGGCCGCGCGGCGTTGCTGAGGGCGGTTCGGGTCGGCGCGCGATCGGCATTCCGCTAGAGTATACCGCCGCCGAAGTGCCCGCCGACGCCGCGAGGTCGTTCGTTGTCGAGAGTCCCGTTGCCGCTGTCGGCGCTGTCCCGCGCGGCCGCTACGCGCTGGCTCGAGCGCCTCGCCGCGTCGGGGATGGTGCCGGCTGCGGACGCCGCGACGCTCGAGCACGTGCTCGCGGCGAGCGACTTCGTCGGCGCGGCGCTGCTCGCGGACGCAGAGCTGTGCCGCGCGCCGGACGTGGCCGAGGCCGAGCCGTTCGCGGCGGCGCGCGCGGCGCCGGACGAGCCGACCGCGATGGCCGCGCTGCGCATCGCGCGGCGGCGCGCGCTCGCGCGCATCGCGTGGCGCGACCTCGCCGGCCTCGCCGACACCGCCGCGACGCTCGCGGCGCTGTCGGCGCTCGCCGATCAGGCGATCGCCGCGGCGCTCGGGTGCGCGAGCCGCGGCCTCGCACCGCGCTACGGCACGCCGCGCGACCCGGCCGGCAACGCGCTGCCGCTGGTGGTTGTCGGCATGGGCAAGCTCGGCGGCGGCGAGCTCAACTTCTCGTCGGACGTCGACCTGGTGTTCCTGTACCAGGACGGTGGCGAGACCGACGGGCCGCGCGCGGTCGACAACTTCGAGTACTTCACGCGCCTCGGCCAGGCGCTGATCCGGCTGCTCGGCGCGACCACCGCCGACGGCTTCGTCTACCGCGTCGACATGCGCCTGCGGCCGTTCGGCGACTCGGGGCCGCTGGTGGCGAGCTTCGCCGCGCTCGAGGACTATCTGCAGCAGCACGGCCGCGACTGGGAGCGCTACGCGTGGGTCAAGGCGCGCGCGGTCACCGGCAGCGCCGCCTATGAGGCGTTGTTCCGCGATGTGGTGCGGCCATTCGTGTTCCGCCGCTACCTCGACTACGGCGTGTTCGAGTCGCTGCGCGAGATGAAGGCGATGATCGCCCGCGAGGTCGAGAAGCGCGAGCTCAGCGACCACATCAAGCTCGGCCGCGGCGGCATTCGCGAGATCGAGTTCATCGTGCAGGCGCTGCAGCTGGTGCGCGGCGGCAGCGACCCGCGGCTGCGCTCGCCGTCGCTGCTGACGGTGCTGCCGCGGCTCGCCGGCCAGAAGCTGCTCGCCGAGGGAGAGGTGCGCGAGCTCGGGGTCGCCTACGAGTTCCTGCGCCGGCTCGAGAACCGCCTGCAGATGTACGCCGACGAGCAGACCCACAGCCTGCCGACGGACGGCGAGCGGCAGGCGCGCCTCGCGACCGCGTTCGGTGCCACCGACTGGGCGGCGCTGCGCGCCGAGCTCGATGCGCAGCGCGCGGTCGTGGCGCGGCACTTCGCGGCGCTCGTGCTCGCCGGCGAGGGCACGGGGCCGGCGACCTCGCGCGATTTCGACGCGGCGCTGACCGCGGCGGCCGAGGCGACCGAGCTCTACGCGAGCCTGACGGCGCTCGGACTCGCCGACCCGGCGCCGGTGGCGGCGCTGCTCATCGAGCTGCGCGGCGGCGGCTACTACCGGCGCCTCGAGGAGGCCGGCCGGCGCCGCCTGCACGCGCTGCTGCCGCGGCTGCTGGCGGCAGCGGCCGGGCACGCGGACGTGGCTGCGACCGTGAAGCGCGCCCTGGCGGTCATCGAGGCGATCGGCAGCCGCACGACGTACCTTGCGCTGCTCAACGAGAACGCGCTGGCACTCGGGCGGCTGGTGGACATCTGCGCGCTCGGCAGCTTTCTGGCCCAGCAGGTGGCGGCCTTTCCACTGCTGCTCGACGAGCTGGTCGACCAGCGGCTGTTCGACGAGCCGCCGGGGCGGGCGCAGTTCGAGGCCGAGATCGACCTCAGGTCAGCCGACAGCGCCGACGACGCCGAGCGCGCGGTCGAGGCGCTCAGGCAGTTCCAGCGCGCGGCGGTGTTCCGCATCGCGCTCTTTGACCTTACCGGCCGGCTGCCGCTGATGCAGGTCTCTGACCGGCTGACGGACGTCGCCGAGCTGATCCTCGAGCGCGCGATGGCGCACGCCTGGCGGGAGATGGTAGCGCTGTATGGTGCGCCGCTGGCGGGCAGCCGCGACGCGCCGCGGCGCTGCGGCGTGGCGGCGGTCGGCTACGGCAAGCTCGGCGGCCACGAGCTCGGCTACAGCTCCGACCTCGACCTCGTGTTCCTGCACGACTCGGCCGGCGAGCGGCAGGAGACCGAGGGCCCGAAGGTCATCGACAACGCCGTGTTCTTCCTGCGCCTCGGCCAGAAGATCGTCCACTTCCTGACCGTGCACACCGCAGCCGGTCGGCTCTACGAGGTCGACATGCGGCTGCGGCCGAGCGGCAAGGGTGGCCTGCTGATGACCAACATCGACGCCTTCGCCGACTACCAGCGCAGCGAGGCGTGGACCTGGGAGCACCAGGCGCTGCTGCACTCGCGCGCGGTCGCCGGCACGCCGGCGATCCGGCAGGCCTTCGAGGCACGGCGCGTCGAGCTGCTCTGCCAGCACGTGCGCCGCGACCGGCTGCGCGAGGACGTGCGGCACATGCGCGACCGGATGCGGCGCGAACTGTCGCGCGCGTCGGCGGGCGAGTTCGACATCAAGCAGGACCCGGGTGGCGTCGCCGACATCGAGTTCCTGGCGCAGTACTGGGTGCTGCGCTGGGCCGGCGAGTACCCACCGCTCGTGACCTTCTCCGACACGATCCGCCAGCTTGAGTCGGTCGGGTCGGCGGCGCTGGTCGACCATGGCGTCATCGACGCGCTGGTCGACGCCTACCGCGGCTACCGCAGCCTCACCCACCGGCTGTCGCTGGAGGACGCGCGGCCGGTCGTGCCAGCCGGGCCGCACGCGGCGGTGCGCGCGAGGGTCACCGCGATCTGGGACGCGGTCATGGAGCGCGACGAGGAACTGCCACCCGGCGCTGCGTTCCCCGAGGGCGCTCCGATATAATCACCGCTCTACGGAGGCGAAGTCCCCATGGCCGCACCGGTCGTCAACGACCCTCGACTGATCCAGCCCAATGCCGAGCACCGCTACGAGGTGACGGCGGCGGACCTGCCGCTCGCCTGCCCGATGCCGGGGATGTACCTGTGGAACTCGCACCCGCGGGTGTACCTGGCCATCGAGGCGACCGGCGAGGCCAAATGCCCGTACTGCGGCGCCGAATATCAGCTCGTGCGTGCGCGTCGGGCCGGCTGACGGGCCGCGGGCGACCGCCGCTCAGCGGTAGGCGGCGTAGCTCTTTTCCTCGACGATCTTCGAGCCGAGCGCCACGTTGATGCGCTTCTTGATCGCCGCGCGCTCGTCGTTCTCGACGTAGACCGAGCGCGCCAACGCGATGAACTCAGCGTCGAAGGCCTGGGCGCGCTCCTTGTCGCGGATCCGGTCCTCGATGTCCCACAGCCGCTCGTTGACCGCCTGCAGCGCCGCCTCGTCCGCCGCGACCTCGTGGCGCGCGTACGGTGAGTCGCGCCAGGTGCGCTCCAGCAGGTCGAGTTCGCGGCGCACGTTGCCGAGCTTGGCCGCGTCGGTCATGCGCTTGGCCTTGATGCGCAGGATCGTGATTTTGTCGAGGACTTCGCCGGGCGATACCGGCACCTGGATCTCTGACATCGCCTTCTCCTTGCTTCAGCGCAGCGCCGCGGTCGCGGTGTCGAGTGCGCGCCGGTAGCCGTCGATGGCCGCGGCCGTCACGATCACGTACTCGGCGGCCTCAGTCCAGTGCCGCTCCTCGATCGCCTCGCGCACGCCTGGCAGCGTCTTGGCGCCGTAACCGGTAAACAGGCCCGGTGCGACCACCATGTGGCGGTACCACGGCCGGCCCGGCAGGCCGCGCTCGCTGAGCAGCGCCTGCTCGGCGGTGGTGAGCGTCGCATTGGCGGTCGCCGCGCGCGCCGCGGTCAGGCGCGCCGGATCGGCGAGCGCGGCCGCGTAGGCGGCGTCGAAGGCCTTCGCGCTCGCGGTGAGCGCCGTGACCGCATTGCGCAGCGGCGCGAAATTGAGGAACGGCACGTCCGCCTCGCGCTCCGGCGGGCCGATCGGATCGGTCGCGCTCGCGGCGAGCTCGTAGATCCGCTCGTCGAGCATTTTGTGCGTCTCGAGCGTCGTCTGGCGGAGCCGGTCGCCGTAATGGTCGAGCTCGTCGACGTAGCGCGCGATCGCGGCGGCGTAGTCCTGCGCGCGCAGCGGCACGAGGTCCGCGTCGGCGAGGCGCAGCATCACGTGCCCCGCCACTTCCGCCAGTGCGACGCCGTAGCGCAGTTCCGGGTCCTCGATCTTCACGTAGTGGTCAAAGGAGTCGTAGACCGAATGGTAGACGCCGCCCGGCTGCTCGTTGCCGAAGCCGAGGTTCAGCGAGGCGATGCCGACGTGCTGCAGGAACGGCGTGAAGTCGGAACCCGAGCCGAGCGGGTGCAGCGGCAGGTCGCCGCCGTCGAGCAGCGCCTTGGCGACGCGCCGCTCGCCGTCGCGGTCGCTGACGATCGCCTCGGCCCGCGCGCGCGCCAGCACCGTCGCCGGCATGGCCGGATCCTGCACGCCGCCGGCCACCTCGTTGACCAGCCGCTGCAGCGACTGGCTGCCGCCGGCCTGCAGGAAGCCGTGCGTGTTGGAGTCGGAGTTGACGTAGGCGACGGCCTTCTTGGCCAGTTCGTCGGCGTGCGTCTCGACCCATTCAGTCGAGCCCAGCAGCCCCGCCTCTTCACCATCCCAGCTGGCGTAGACCAGCGTGCGCTTCGGCCGCCAGCCGGAGGCGGCCAGCGCACCGATCGACTTCATCTCCGCCATCAGCGCAACGTTGCCGGACAGCGGGTCGTCGGCGCCGAACACCCAGCCGTCGTGGTGATTGCCGCGGATCACCCACTGGTCCGGGTAGACGCTGCCGTCGAGCTTGGCGATGACGTCGTAGATCTCGTGCTGCGACCAGTCGGAGGCGACGACCAGGTGCGCGCGCGCCGGGCCCGGCCCGATGTGGTAGGTGAACGGCAGCCCGCCGCGCCACGCCACCGGGGCGAGGCGGCCGCCGAGCGCCTCGAGGAATGGCCGCGCGTCCTGGTAGGAGATCGGCAGCACCGGGATCTTGAGGATCGTCTTGGCCGCCGAGATTGCGAGGCGCGGGGCGTCCTTGGTCGCGCCGATGCCGGGCGTCAGCGGGTCACCGGAGTAGATCGGCATGTCGGCGACCGAGCCGCGCTGCAGGCCGGCTGCCGGCCGGCCCGGGCCGGCGGGGTAGGTGTCGGCGGCCCCGTAGCCATCGTCGCGCGGGTCGCTGTAGATGATGCAGCCGATCGCGCCGTGCTCGTAGGCGAGTTTCGGCTTCAGTCCGCGCCAGCCGCCGCCGTAACGGGCGATGACGATGCGGCCCTTGACCGAGATGTTGCGGCGCGCGAGTTCCTTGTAGTCGTCCGGCATGCCGTAGTTGACGTACACCACCTCGCCGCTGACGTCGCCGTCGGCGCCGTAGACGTTGTACGGCGGTAACGCGCCCTGCGTGTGCGCCGAACTGCGGTCACCGGGAATCGGCGGCTCGACCAGCGAGGCGCGGTAGCGGCGCGGCCCGGTGAGCTCGAGCGCCACGTGCTTGGGCGTCGGATACAGGACGTAGAACGTCTCGATCTTCGCGTCCCAGCCCCAGGCGCGGAACTGCTCGAGCATGAACTGAGCGTTCGCCTTGTCGTGCGGCGAGCCGATCTGGTTGGGCTCCGCCGACATGCGCTCGAGCCAGCCGCGCATCTCGCGGGCGTCGAGTCCGGCGTCGAAGCGCGCCTCGAGCGCCGCCTCCGCCTTGGCGCCGGCGCCCTGGAAGCCCAGCATCTGCGGCGCCGAGTCGGCGGCGCACAGCGCGACGGCCGGCAGCAGGGCTGCAAGAAGCGAGGCGGCGAGCCGCCGAAGGTCAGTGCGCATGGTGGGGTACTCGCGGCTGAGGAGCGGATCGGGCGGCGCGGACGGCCGGCGCCGGGCAGGACAGGGCGGGTGGGGCTGGCCGCGCGCGGGCAAGACCGCGGCCCGGGCCGGCGCGCTCGGGACCACGCCGCGGCCCGGTGGCACGCAGGGAATACTGTCCGATGCTGGTGTTCATCGCGGCGGCAGCAGCCTAGCAGAAAGCCTGCGGAGCAACTAACGGCGCCGCAGCGGCTGCTGCATCAGGGCATCGAGCTTGTCGGTGGCGTCGCGCACGGCGATCAGGTCCATGACGCCGGGGCGCTCGATCTTGGTCGTCCATGGCAGCTCGCCGGGTTCCTTGCCGAGGAACTGCCGCGCCGCCTCGGCGTAGCGGTCCACGCAGCTCGACCGGCTGAGGTAGGGCCCGCTGCGCGCGACGTTGGTTGCGGCGTACAGGCCGATGACCGGCAGGCTGACGGCGGTGGCCATGTGGGCGGGGCCGGAGTCCGGCGCCACCAGCACGTCGGCGCGGGCGAGCAGCGCGAGCAGCTGCGGCAGCGTGTCCTTGCCGACCTGGTCGACGAGCGGCTGCCGCGCCGCGCGCGCGATCGCGTCGGCCATGGTGCGCTCGAGGGGCGCGCGGCCACCGACCAGGACGACGCGCATGCCATGCGCCGCGACCGCGTGATCGGCCACTGCCGCGTAGCGCTCCGGCCGCCAGTTCCTGAGCGGATGGCTCGAGCAGGCGCTGATGACCAGCGTCGGCCGGTTGTCCGGCACGAGCCGCTCGGCGTAGGCGCGCGCCTCCTCCGGCAGCGGGATGTCCCAGCGCAGGTGGTGGTCGTGCACGCCGAGCGCCTCGGCGAAGCCGAACAGGCCGTCGAGCACGTGCTGATTGCCGGCGGGGTGGATGCGGTCGGTGGTGAACAGCCACTGCAGCTCGCGCGCGCGCGGCCGGTCGAAACCGACTTTGACCCGCGCCCGGACCAGCGACGAGACGATGCTGGCGCGCAAGGCGAGCTGCATGTGTAGCAGCACGTCGAAGCGGCGTGCCGCGAGCAGCCGCCGCAGGCGTCGCAGCTCGCCGAGGCCGCCGCGCTTGTCGTAGCTGATAAACTCGACGTTCGGCACGAGCGAGAGCAGCTTGTGCTCCAGCTTGCCGATGATCCACGTGAAGCGCGTGCGCGGCCACGCCGCCTCGAGCGTACGCAGCACCGCGAGCGTGTGGCAGACGTCGCCGATCGCCGAGAGCCGCAGAATGCAGACGCTGGCGGGCGGCGAGCCCTGGAATTCTGTGAGGGACGACATGCGGCTTGAGCGCATCGCGACGGAGACGGGCGCGATCCTATACGACCCCTCGCGGCTCGACCATCCGACGTCGGCCGACTTCGACCCGCAGATGCTCGCGGCCGCCGGCCGCGTCACCGGCACCGCCACCGGCCGTGGCAGCGCCTGGTTCCTCGCCGCGCCGCGCCCCGGCGGCGCGGCGACGGTGCTGCGCCATTACCGGCGCGGCGGCCTCGTCGCGCGGCTGGTCGCCGACCGTTACCTGTGGCGCGGCGCCGAGGCGACGCGCTCGTTCCGCGAGCTGCGCCTCTTGGCCGCGCTCGAGGCGCTCGGGTTGCCGGCCGCCCGGCCGGTGGCGGCCCGTTACGTCCGCGCGGGCGCGACCTACCGCGCCGACCTGTTGACGCTGGCGATCCCGGGTGCGCGGCCGCTGGCGGCGCGCCTCGGCGAGCGGCTCGCGCCGGCGCTGTGGCAGCGCATCGGCGCGACCATTCGCGCCTTCCACGACGCCGGTGTGCGCCACGCCGACCTGAACGCGCACAACGTGCTGCTCGACGGCGACGATGCGGTGTACCTGATCGACTTCGACCGCGGCGCGCGGGTGGCGCCGGGGCGCTGGCGCGAGCGCAACCTCGGACGGCTCGCGCACTCGCTGACCAAGCTTGGCGGCCCCGGGTCCGGCGGCTCGGCCGAATGGGCGGCGTTGCTCGCGGGCTACTGGGCGCCGCGCAACACGCCGCCGCGATAGGGATCGGGCAGGCCGTCGCGCGGCCGGAAGCGCTTGTAGCTCCACAGGTACTGTTCCGGTGCCCGGGCGACCGCGGCCTCGATCAGCGCGTGGTAGCGCGCCACGTCGCGCACGCCGTCGCCGCTCGGAAAGTCGGCGAGCGGCGCGCCGATCGTCATCACATAACCGCTGCCATCGGGCAGGCGCAGCGGGAAGAACGGCAGCACCGCGCAGCGCGTCGCGCGGGCGATGAAGGTCGTGCCGGGGTTCGACAGCGCCGGCACGCCAAACAGCGGCACGACGACGCTGCCGCTGCCGTCGAAGCGCTGGTCCGGCGCGTACAGCGCGATGCCGCCGCGCTTGAGCACCTTCAGCATCTCGACGAATTTGTCGTTCGGGATCATCCGGCCCCTGCGCGAGATCCGGCCGCGCAGCGCGAGCTGGTTGACGAGCTCGTTGGTGGAGCGCTTGTACATGATGTCGAAGTCGTGGCCGGTCTGCGGCAGCGCGGCGGCGGCGATCTCGTTGGTGGTGAAGTGGGCGCCGACCAGCAGCACGCCGCGGCCGGCGGCGAGCGCTGCCTCGAGGTGCTCGAGCCCCTCGATGCGCGTCAGGCGCTCGAGCCGGCCGCGCCGGTCGAACCAGACCAGGCCGGTCTCGAACAGCGAGTAGACGAGCGAGTGGAAGTGGCGCCGGCCGAGCGCGCGGCGCTCGCGCTCGGTCAGCGCCGGGTAGGCGAGGCGCAGGTTGATCAGCGTGATCCGCCGGTCGCGGCGCGCGAGGTACCAGGCGACCGAGCCGAGCGCGCGCGCGAGCACGCCCTGAACCTTCCACGGCAGCGCCGCGAGCAGGCGCACGATGCCGAGGCCGATCCACACCGGCCACCAGCGCGGCGCCCAGTAACGGCTGAGCGGCAGCAGCGGCTCGCCACAGGTGGCGTCTTCGGGCGAGGGGGTCGCGGTACTGCTCATGGGCGGTATGATCTCGGCACGCGGACGGGCGGGCTTGCGATTGCGACTACTCTACATCTGCCTCGGCTACTGCCTAGTACCGGTCATGCTTGCCGTGACGCTGTGGCGCGGACTGCGCGACCGCAGCTACTGGGAGGCCCTGCCGCAGCGGCTCGGCTTCGGGCCGGCGGTGCCCCCCGGCGGCCTGTGGGTGCATGCCGTGTCGGTCGGCGAAGTGCAGGCCGCAGCGAGTCTGGTGCGGGCGCTGCGCCGGCGCCATCCGCAACTGCCGCTGGTGCTGACGACGTCGACGCCGACCGGGCGGGGCCGCGCGCGGAGCCTATTCGGCGAGGAGGTCGCGCTGCGCTACCTGCCCTACGACCTGCCCGGGCCGGTGCGCCGCTTTCTCGACCGCACCCGGCCGCGACTCGGAATCGTCCTCGAGACGGAGCTCTGGCCGAACCTGTACCGGGCCTGCGGCCGGCGCGGCTTGCCGCTCGTGCTCGCGAGCGCGCGCGTCTCGGCGCGCTCCGTCCGCCGCTACCGGCTGCTCGGCGGGCTGGTGCGCGCGACCCTGGCGCACGGCGTAGTCGTCGCCGCGCAGAGCGAGGCCGATGCCAGCCGCTTCGCCGCGCTCGGCGCGGACCCGGCCCAGTGCCGCGTGGTCGGCAACCTCAAGTTCGACTTCGAGCTGGCGCCCGAGGCCGAGGCCGGCGGCGAGGCGCTGCGCGCGACGCTCGGCGCCGCGCGGCCGCTGTGGGTCGCGGGCAGCACCCACGAAGGCGAGGAGGAACTCGTGCTCGAGGCCCACGCTCGGCTGCGCGCTTCGCGACCGGACGCGCTGCTCGTGCTCGCGCCCCGCCATCCGCCGCGCTTCGCGGCGGTCGCAGCGCTGCTGCGGCGTCGCGGCGTCGCGTTCGTCACGCGCTCCTCGGCGGCGCCGCTGACGGCGGCAACCGAGGTGCTGCTGGTCGACACGCTCGGCGAGCTGCTGCTCTTCTACGCGGCCGCCGACGTTGCCTTCGTCGGTGGCAGCCTGGTGCCGGTCGGTGGTCACAACCTGCTCGAGCCCGCGGCGCTCGGCAAGCCGGTCGTCACCGGCCCCTACACGTCGAACGCCGCGCCGGTCGCGCGGTTGCTGGTGGAGGCGGGCGCGGCCGAGGTGGTCGGCGACGGGCCAGCGCTCGCCGCCTGCGTCGCGCGGCTGCTCGCCGATCCGGCAGCGTGCCGCGCCATCGGCGGCCGCGGTCTCGCCGCGATCAGCGCCAACCGCGGTGCGCTCGCGCGCTTCCTGGCCCTGATCGAGCCGCTGCTGCAGTCGCCGCGCGCTACTTGACCGTGACGATCTGGTTGAGCCAGCCGTTGACGCGGGTCACGCGGCTGTCGTCGAGCGTGCCGGCGGCCTGTTCGAGCGTCAGCACGTCGAGCACGTAATCGTAGCGGCTGCGCGCGTAGTTGGTCTGCGCATCCAGCAGGCGCTGCCGCGCCGTCAGCACGTCCACCGAGGTGCGCGTGCCGACCTCGTAGCCGGCCACCGTCGCGTCGAGCGCGGTCTTGCTCGACTCGAGCGCCTGCTTGAGCGCCTGCACCTGCGAGATTTCGCTGATGACGCCGAGGTACGAGTCGCGCGTCGCGCGCTCGGTGGCGCGCGCCGTGGTCTCGAGGTGCTCGCGCGCGGCGCGGTGCCGGTAGACGGCCTCGCGGATCTTCGACGAGGCGTAGCCGCCGGAGTACAGCGGCACGGTGAGCTGCAGCGCGATCTGCTTGTCGTTGTTGGTGGTGGTGGGCGGATAGTTGAACGTCTGCAGGCCGGTTTGCGGATCGACGTAGCTGGCCAGGCCCGTGCCGGTCGTGTTCAGGCCCGATCGCGAGGCCACCAGGTCGAGCGTCGGCAGGTGGCCGGCGCGCGCCACCGAGATGTTCTCGCGGGCGACGTCGGCGCCGAGGCGCGCCGAGATCAACGGCAGGTTCTGGTCGAGCGCAGCCCGCACCCACTGCTCCTCGCTCGCCGGGTCCGGTGTGACGAGCGGCATGTCGTCGCCCGGCCGCGACAGCTCGTCGGCGGAGTCGCCGGTCAGCTCGCGCAGCTGGTCGCGGGCGGTGGCGAGCGTGCGCTTCGCGCCGATCACGGTCGCGGTCGCCTGGTCGTTCGCCGCCTTCGCGTCCTCGACGTCGGTGATCGCGATCAGCCCGACCTCGAAGCGCTTCTCGGCCTGCTCGAGCTGGTGGGAGATCGCCTCGCGCGAGGCCTCGGCGGCCTCGAGCGTGTCGTGCGCGGCGAGCACGTTGAAGTAGGCGGTCGCGGTGCGGATGATCAGGTTCTGCTGCGCCGCCCGGAAGTCGATCTCGGCCTGCGCGACCTGTGCGTCGGCGGTCTTCAGCGTCGCGAACTGGTCCCAGCGGAACAGCGTCTGGCGCAGCGAGACGCCCCACTGGGTCGTGTCCGACTTGGTCACGATGCTGAGCGGTATCGTTGCCCCGGTACTCGTGAGGTACGGCTCGGCCTGGTCGAGCTGATCGTGCACGTAGCCGGCGGTGCCGTTGAGCTGCGGCAGCACCGCCGCCAGCGCCTGCGGCCGCGCCTCGAGCGCCGCCATGCGGATCGCCTCGGCCTCGCGCAGCTGCGGGTCGTTGCGCAGCGCCCGCTGGTAGATATCCGCCAGGTCCGCGGCCGATGCCACGGCCGGCAGCGCGAGCGCCGCAGCGACGAGGAGCACAAGCCGAAGCAGCGTCGATTTCATGCCGTCTGGTCCCTTCCGCTGGCACGCCGAGTCGAGGGATCGGCGTGCCAGAACTCTATAGATCTGGGCCGACCGCCCCCAACGGCTGGTCGCGCCGTCCGATCAGTATGTCGCAAGCGACGAGTCTACGTCGCGCCGCCAGGCCAGTATGCCGCCCGTCAGGTTGGCGACCGACGGATAGCCCCGTGCCTCGAGGTAGTGCGCGACGTTCAGGCTGCGCCCGCCGGAGCGGCACAGCACGACGATGTCGCGGTCCCGGTCGAGCTCGGCGAGTCGCGCCGGGATCGCCGCCATCGGGATGTGCAGCGCACCGGGCAGGCGGGCGATGTCCAGTTCCCACGCTTCGCGGACGTCCAGCAGCAGCGTCCGCGGCTGCCCGGCCAGCGCCGCCACGAACTCGGCCGGACTCACTTCGCGGACCAACGGCCTGCCCGCCTCAGAAGACGAAGCGCGACGGCCGGTGGGCGTGGGTGAGCGGGTCGATGACGGTTTCGAAGAGCACGGCCCGGCCGAAGTCGCCCTCGGCGCTGCGCGTCACCAGCGTGGCCGCCATCGGCTCGCCGCTGCCGACGACGACGAACAGGCGCCCGCCGACGGCGAGCCAGTCCTCGTAGCGCCGGTCGTACTCGGGCAGGGAGGCGGTGAGCACGACGACGTCGAAGCGCTGCGGGGGCTGCCACGTCGTCGCGTCGGCCGTGACCACGCAGACCCCCGGATAGCCCGCGGCCCGCAGGTTGCTGATGGCGAGCGCGGCGAGCTCCGGCTCGATCTCCAGCGAGGTGACCTGGCCGCCGAGCGCCGCGAGGCAGGCGGTGAGGTAGCCGCTGCCGGCGCCGACCTCGAGCACACGCTCGCCGCCGCGCAGTTCGATCGCCTGCAGGATCCGGCCGTGGATCTTGGGCGCCAGCATCGACTGGCCGGCCGGCAGCGGGATCGCCGCGTCGGCAAAGGCGAGCTCGACGAACGCCGCCGGCACGAAACGCTCGCGCGGCACGTGACCGAGGACCTCGAGTACCCCGGGATCCAGCACGTCCCAGGCACGGACCTGCTGGTGAATCATCTGCTGGCGAGCGGCTTCGATGTCCATGGCGGCGCTGCTGGCTGGGTGGGGGAGTGGCCCGTCGGGAGGCCGGCAGGTTACGGAGTTTCGGGCCAAGCGACAAGGACCCGGCCCCCCCGGAAAGTACGATTATGGTGAATCTGTCGGTTCGCTGCCAAGCCCTCCGGTATCCTCGGGTCGGGGATACTGACGACCGGTCGGAGACGGGCGGGGCACACCGCCGCGCGACCGGACTTGGCGTCGCGGACACGTTGGGAAGGATCCGTTGAGCGTCATCGAAGCCGTCGCGCTAGCCGCGCTTCTGGCCGCCGGCGTCGCGGCTATCGCCGCTTTCCGGTCGCGCCGGTACGCGCGCAGCATGGAAAGCGAGCTTGCCGACGCCCGCGCCGCCGCCGCCGTGCGCTCCCGCCCGGTCCCGGCGCCGCCGGAAGCACCCTTCAACGAGCTCACCGAGGCGGTCCACGAGGCCGTACTGATTCACGGCGAGCGGATCGTGCTTGCCAACGCGCGCTTCGCCGCGCTGCTCGGCAAGCGGCCGGAGGACATCGTCGGCCGGCACCTCGCCGAACTCGTGGTCAGCGACTATTCGCAGCTCGTCGGCGACAACGTGCGGCGCCGCCTCGCCGGCGAGCCGGCCGCCGAGCGCTACGAGGTCGAGATCGCGGACGAGCACGGCCAAGTGACCCGGCTTGAGCTCGGCGGCACGCTGGTCAAGTACCGCGGCGCGCCGGCGGTGCTGTTCACGGCGCTGGAGATGCTGGCCAGACCGGGCCGCTCGGACATCGGCCGCGGCCGCGCCCAGGCGACCATCGACTCGCTGGGCGACGGGCTGGTCACGACCGACAGCTACGGGCGCATCGACTTCATGAATCCTGCCGCCGAGCAGCTGCTCGGCCGACCGCTCGGCGAGGTCACCGGTCAGTCCTTCGCCGAGGTCGTGACGGTGGTCGATGAGGCCGACCGGCGCGCGCTGACCGACCCGGTCCGTCAGTGCCTCGCCTCCGGGGTGCGCGTCTCGCTCGGGCGTCGCGCGGTCGTGCTGACGCGCGCCGACGGCGCGGAGCGCAGCATCGAGCTGACCGCATCGCCGCTGGCCGGCGAGCACGGCGAGATCTCGGGCGCGGTAGTGCTGCTGCACGACGTCACCGAGCTGCGCGGCATCGCGCGGCAGATGAGCTACCAGGCGAGCCACGACGCGCTCACCGGTCTTGTCAACCGGCGCGAGTTCGAGCGGCGGCTGCAGGACAGCCTCGAGGTCGCGCGCACCGCGGCGCAGACGCACGTGCTGTGCTACCTCGATCTCGACCGCTTCAAGGCCGTTAACGACACCAGCGGCCACATGGCCGGCGACAACATGCTGCGCGAGGTCGCCGCCCTCGTGAAGGACGCGGTCCGCGACTCGGACACCGTGGCGCGCATCGGCGGTGACGAGTTCGCGATGCTGCTGGTCGGCTGCCCGCTCGAGAAGGCGATCCAGATTACCGAGGACGTGTCGACCGCGATTCGCGACTACCGTTTCGTGTGGAAGGACAAGATCTTCACGATCGGCGTCAGCATCGGCCTCGTCGAGATCGGCCGCGAGTCGAGCGGCATTGAGGACGTGATGTCCGCGGCCGACTCGGCCTGCTACGTCGCCAAGAGCCGCGGCCAGGGCCAGGTGCACGTCTACTCGTCGCGCGACGAGGCGGTGGCGCGCCAGCGCGGCGAGATCCACTGGCTGCAGCGCCTGCAACACGCGCTGCGCGACGGCCGCTTCCTGCTGTATACGCAGTCGATCCTCGCCTCGCCGTCGGGCAACGAGCGCGGGCCGGCGATGGAGGTGCTGATCCGGCTGGCGGGCGAGGACGGGACGATCATCGCACCCGGCGAGTTCCTCAAGGCCGCGGAGCGCTACCGGCTGATGTCGCTGGTCGACCGCTGGGTGGTGCAGACCGCGCTCGCCGCGCTCGGCCGCGGCGCGATCAAGCTCGCGCCCGGGCGCAGCCTGTCGCTGAACATCTCCGGCCAGACGCTTGGCGACGCGCAGTTTCTCGAGTTCGTCGTCGAGTGCCTCGACCGTACCGGCGTCGCGCCGGCGCAGGTGTGCTTCGAGGTCACCGAGGCGTCGGTGGTCGCCAACCTCGAGCACGCGCGCCGCTTCATCGGCGTGCTGCACGGCATGGGCTGTACCTTCGCGCTCGACGACTTCGGCAGCGGCCTCGGCTCCTTCGCCAACCTCAAGACCCTGGCGATGGACTACCTGAAGATCGACGGCGTCTACATGCGCAACCTCGCGCGCGACACCGTCAACCAGGCGATGGTGTCGGCGATGATCAAGCTCGCGCGCACGCTCGACTTCAAAGTTATCGCCGAGCAGGTCGAGGACGCGGCCTCGCTCGAGGCGGCGCAACGCATGGGCATCGACTTCATCCAGGGCTACGCGATCAGCCGGCCGGAGCCGCTGCAGGCCGCGGCCTGAGGGTCCGCGGCGGCCGCCGTTCTGGCAGACTCGGCTTCCCGTGATCCGGAGGCCGTTCATGAGAACCGATAGCCCGCGTCCGCTGCGCACCCCGGCCCTGGCCGCGCTGTGCGGCCTGCTGCTCGCCATCCTGCTGCCCGCCACCCGCGCCGCCGAGCCGGTGCGCGCCGAGTTCCTCAACTCGGGCAAGGTCCTGAGTGGCGACCTGCCGTTCTCGGAGGCAGTGCGCCACGGCAAGACGCTGTACCTCTCCGGGCAGGTCGGCATTGCGCCCGGGACGATGAAGCTCGTCCCGGGCGGCATGCGCGCCGAGGCGCAGCAGGCGCTCGAGAACATCCGCACCATTCTCGAGGCGCACGGCCGCACGACCGCGGACATCATCAAGTGCACGGTGATGCTCGCCGATATGGCCGACTGGCCGGCCTTCAACGAGGTGTGGCGGGCGTTCCTCAAGAAGCCGTTCCCGGCGCGCAGCGCCTTCGGCGCGTCCGGCCTTGCGCTCGGTGCGCGCGTCGAGGTGGAGTGCACCGCGGACGCCGGTCCCTAGATCCGGCGCCGGGCGGCGCTACGCGGAGTCCGCCTCGTCCCGCCGCCGCTGGCGCGCCTCCGCCTCGCGACGCTCGTCCTCGATCTGGCGCAGCACGGCGGCGACGTCGGCGGTCGCCGGGTCGTGCACGAAGCGCCCGGTGAGCGGGCTCTCCGGCTGCAGCTCGCCGGCCTCGTACAGCTTCCAGATCTCGTGCGCGTATTCGGTCTCGAGCAGCTCGGGGGCCGCGCGCGCGAAGGTCGCGCGCATGTTGTTGACGTCGCGCTGCAGCATCCGGAACGCGTTGTTGTTGCCGGCGGCGTTCACCGCCTGCGGCAGGTCGATGATGACCGGGCCGTTGGCGTCGACCAGCACGTTGAAGTCGGACAGGTCGCCGTGGATCAGCCCGGCGCACAGCATCCGCACGATCTGCGCAATCATGAACGCGTGCCAGGCGTGCGCCTGTGCGCCGGTCAGCTCGACGTCGTTGAGGCGCGGTGCGGGGTTGCCGTGCGGATCGCAGACGAGCTCCATCAGCAGCACGCCGTCGAACACGCCGTGCGGCGCCGGCACGCGTACGCCCGCGCCGGCGAGGCGGTAGAGCGCGTCCACCTCGGCGTTCTTCCACTCGGCCTCCTGCACCCGCCGGCCGTGGCGGCCGCGCTTGCCCTTGGCGCGCGCATCGCGGCTGCCGCGTGTCTTGCGGCCTTCCTGGTACTGGGCGAGCTTGTGAAAGCCGCGGTGCTCGGCTTCCTTGTAGACCTTGGCGCAGCGCACCTCGCTGCCACAGGCGACGACATAGACCGAGGCTTCCTTGCCGCTCTTGAGTCGGCGCACAACCGTGTCGACTAGACCGTCGTCGACGAGCGGCTGCAGGCCTCTGGGGATCTTCATTTTGCTATGTGACTCGCTCAAGCCCGCGGACGCCCGTGCTATCGCCTCGACGAGCTACGCCGTTACGCCCGTCGGCTCGCAACCGCAGTGTCCGCGGGCCGGGCACGCGCAGCCAACGGCGGTCGAACCCGGTGCGGGGGCGGCCGACGTCGGGTCGCAGTTTAGATGGAATCGGTGTCGGCCGCGCTGCTGTCGCGTGGCCGCGTTCCGGGCGCCGACCCGTCGGCCACCGGTCGCGGCGATGAATCGGCGCCGCCGGTGGCGGCGCGACGAGGTCGACCGTTCGCGCACCGTCGAAGGCGGGGCTCGGCGTCGGCGCTGGAGGCCGCGGTCACGCCGGCCGAGTTCACCGTCAGGCGAGCAGGCGCTTGAGCCGCTGTGTGCGTGTCCCGTCGGCACTGTCCGAGAGGCGACGCAGCAGCTGTAGCGCCTCTGCGGCTGGTAGCGGCCGACTCAGCAGGAAGCCCTGCGCCAGGCTGCAGCGCTCTTCCTGCAGGACCATCAGCTGCGCGAATTCCTCTACGCCCTCCGCGACGACCTCGAGTTGGAGCGTCTTCGCCATGGCGATGATTGCTGCCGCAATCGCGCGATCCTCGCCGCAGCTCTGGACACGCTGGACAAACGCGCGGTCGATCTTCAGGCGATCGATCGGGAACTCTCTCAGCCTGCTGAAACTCGAATAGCCGGTACCGAAATCATCAATGGCTATGTCGACCCCGATAAGCTTGAGTTCCTTCAGCACCTGCTCCGCCCAGCCCTCGTTCTGCATGACCACGCTCTCCGTGATCTCGAGCTCCAGCAGCTCGGCCGGCAATCCGGTATCGCGCAATACGGTCGAGACGAGCTCTGGGAAGCCCCGTTGCGACAACTGCAGCCCCGATACATTGACGGCGACGCGCGCGACCCGCAGGCCCTCGTCGTGCCAGGCCTTGGCCTGGGCGCACGCCGCGCGCAGCACCCACTCGCCTATGGGCAGGATCAGCCCGGTGTCCTCGGCCACCGGAATGAATTCGGAGGGCGGCACCAGGCCGAGCTCCGCGTTGTTCCACCGCAGCAGAGCCTCCATGCCCGACAGCATCCCGGTGGCCAAATCGAACTGCGGCTGAAAATGCAGCGACAGTTCGTCGCCGGCGATGGCGCCCCGCAGTTTGCCTTCCACGGTCAGTCTCTTGAGCGCGCTCGCATTCATCGCGGAGTCGAAGAAGGCGAACGTACCGGGACCCTGTCGTTTCGCGAAGTACATCGCCAGATCAGCGTTCCGCACCAGAGTTTCGTGGTCATCGCCATCGGACGGAAAGACCGCGATGCCGACGCTCGGTGTCACGAGCACCTCGTGCTGCGCGAGGAGCATCGGCTGGATGATCGTCCGCACGATGCGGTCCGCCACGGTGCCGGCCTGGTCGGCCGTGCCAATGTCCGGGAGCAGGACCATGAACTCGTCGCCACCCAACCGGGACAGATCGGCATCGTCGGCGCTCGCCGGCGTCGCGCGCCCCACCTCGTCGCCGCAGCGCAGCGCCTCCCGCAGGCGCGACGCCACCATGCGCAACAGCTCGTCGCCGACGCTATGGCCGAGCGTGTCGTTGATGCGCTTGAAATTGTCGAGGTCGATGCAGAGCAAAGCCAGTTGCCGGCTGTGTCGCCTGGCGCCGTCGAGCGCGCTCGCCAGGCGAGCTCGGAAGTGCTCGCGATTGGGCAGGCCCGTCAGGGCATCGAAGTACGCCAGCCGCCGAATGCGGTCCTCCGCGGCCCGGCGGTCCGTGATGTCGCGGGCCAGTACGACAAAATGGGGCTTGTTCCCGGCACCCGTGAACTTACTGGAAACCGACAGTTCGAACCACAAGGCGCCTTGCGGAAGATGCAGTTCGAACTGCTTGCCCGTCGACAGGCCGCTCGCGTATGCCTCCCGTACCGCCGCCATGCAGGCCTGCGCCGCGCTCGGCGGCAGCACCTCGCCCACGGTCCTGCCAATGTAGCTTTCGACCGACGCGGACTCCGACTTTGCGCGCGGCGGATGGTATTGGGTGTAGCGGCCGTCAATGTCGAGCTCGAACAGCAGATCGGGGAGCGCCGTCAAGACCGCCGACATCCGGGCTTCCGCCGCCCGCAGCTCCAGTATGGTCTCGTATCCGCGCAACAGATACCGTGCGCGGTGGCCGATCAGCGCCCAATTGATCGGCTTGGCAATGAAGTCCGTGGCGCCCGCGAGGTAAGCGGCGTCGACCGATCGAACATCATCCATGCCCGTCACCATGACGATGGGCAGCAGCCCGCCGGCCTCGCGGCGTAGCGCGGCGCAGACCTCGTGCCCGCTCAGCCCCGGCATATCGACGTCGAGCATGACCATGTCGTAGGTGCCCGCGCGGAATTGCTGCAGGGCGTCTCGGCCGTCGACAGCCGTGCTGACGCCGAAGCCCGCCTGCTCGAGCGCGGCATGCATCAGTGTCAATGCGGCGATGTCGTCATCGGCCACCAGAATCCTCTTGGCTCGTTGCATCAGGCGGCCTCCTGCAAGATTTCACGCATGCGTGCTGCGGCGCGCTCGTGCTCGCGCCTGAGCTGTGTGAGCAGCGCGCGCGCCTCGTCAACCCGGCCATCGCGCCCTAGCCGTTCCAGGCGCCGGTAGACGCTGGACAGGGATTCCGCGCCCA
This sequence comes from uncultured Pseudomonadota bacterium, assembly GCA_963727685.1. Taxonomy (GTDB): domain Bacteria; phylum Pseudomonadota; class Gammaproteobacteria; order Steroidobacterales; family Steroidobacteraceae; genus CAIKZZ01. The sequence continues at coordinate 409,140 of CAVSGY010000006.1, read as the reverse complement.
CATTGGCAGCGCTCGACTTCAAGGCGTGGGCCGCCTGGCTCAACAGTGCGCCGTTTCCGTCCAGAATCGCGCGTTCAACACGCTGCAATGACTCACCGGCAGTTTCCAGAAAGATGCGCAGGACTCTCTGCACGAGCCCCTTGCTTCCCGTTACGTCAATGGCCCGCAGCGCGTCGAGCGCCCGCATATTGATCGCCTCGGCCGGCGACGCCCGGGCATCGGCGTCCGGCTCGGCCGGCGCTGTCGCCGCGCTGCCGGCCTGCCTGCCGTTGTCTGCCGGCAGCCAGCGGGTGACGATCGTCTGCAACTGCGCCAGCGTGAATGGCTTGGCGAGGAACCCGTTCATGCCGGCGTCCAGGCATTTCTGCTCGTCGCCCTGCATCGCGTTCGCGGTCAGGGCGATGATCGGCAGCCGCTCGCCGCGGCCCGTTGCCAGCCTACGGATGGCGGCGGTGGCTTCATACCCGTCCATAACGGGCATCTGGCAATCCATCAACACGAGGTCGAAGTCGCGTTTCAGCACCAGATCGACGGCGTCTCGCCCGTTCTCTGCCAGACTCAATTGCAGTCCCAGCGTCGCGAGCATGGCCGCGGCCACTTCCTGATTGATCGGGTTGTCCTCGACAAGTAGCACCCGGCCGTGCAACCGCGTCGTGACGTCCGCGGGCTGGACCGGGCCGTCCGGCTCGGACGGTGTCGAGGTCAGAATGCCGCAGATGACGCCGAACAGATCAGCGCGGCGGATAGGCTTGCTGACGCAGCGGCGGACGCCCGCCGCCTGCCAGCGCTGCTGGTTGGCGCTGGCGATCGTGGATGTCAGCATCATCAGCGGTGTCTGGGCGAGGTCCGGGCGTTCCTGGATCGCGCCGGCCAACTGCAGTCCATCCATCCCGGGCATATGCATATCGAGAATGGCGAGATCGAAAGGCACGCGGGCGGCGACCGCCTCGGTCATCTGGCGCAGCGCGTCGTCGCCGCTTGCGGCACAGGCCACACGCATGTGCCATCCTTCGAGTTGCTGCCGCAGAATCTCCCGATTGGTCTGGTTGTCGTCTACGACCAGCGCCCGCGCGCCTCTCAGCGCATCCGTTTCAAAGCGCTCGCGCCGCATCAGGCGGGCCTTCGGCAGACGCATATTGATCCAGAATCGCGAGCCCTGGCCGACGGCGCTTTCGACCCGGATGCTGCCACCCATTAGTGCGACCAGGCGGCGACAGATCGCCAGACCGAGGCCGGTGCCGCCGAAGCGGCGGGTGGTCGAGCCGTCGGCCTGAGAGAATGATTCAAAGATCCTGTCCTGCGCATCGGCCGCGATCCCTATGCCGGTGTCGGCAATGCAGATGCTGACCTGAGCTTCGGCGTTGGTCTGCTCTTCGAGCGCCACGCGAACGACCACTTCACCTCGTTCGGTGAACTTGATCGCGTTTCCAAGAAGGTTGGCGAGGACTTGCCGCAGGCGGAACGGATCGCCGCGCAGGCCGGGCAGCGCCGCATCATTCGGTATGAACTGCGCCGCGAGCTCGAGGCCTTTCTTTGCCGCCGGCTGCGCGAACATCGCCAACGTGTCCTCGATGAGGTCTGCCAGGCTGAAATCGACCGATTCGAGCTCCATGTGCCCGGATTCAATCCGCGAGAAGTCCAGAATGTCATTGATGACACCCAGCAGGTGCTGCCCGGAGGTCTGCACCGCTGCCGCCCACTCGCGCTGTCGGGATTGCAGATCGCTCGCCAATAGCAGCTCGTTCATGCCCAGCACCCCGTTCAAGGGGGTGCGAATCTCGTGGCTCATGGTTGCCAGGAACTGGCTCTTGGCCCGGCTGGCTGCCTCGGCCCGCTCCAATGCTTCCTGGGACTCGGCCACTGCAATGTCCAGGCTGGCCGTGCGCTCGGAAACCCTCATCTCCAGCTCGTTCTGGTAGCCGCGCAGATCGCGATCTCGCTGCTCGAGCTCCGCCAGCATGCCGTTAAAGCCATCGATGAGCGCACCGATCTCGTCGTCGGCGTGTTTCACGCCGCGGACCGAGAAGTCCTTGTTTGCCCGTACGCTGCGTGCCACCTCGAGCAGCTCACTGACCGGCTCGGAGATGACCAGTTGCAGGGGCTTTGAAAGACGATAGGCCACGGCACCCGCGAGCAATAGGCCGATCAGCACGAATGCCGCCGAACGCCGCAGCTCCGTGTACAGCTGTCGCAGCTGCGCCTGCAAATGCATCGTGCCGATGCGTTCCCCGTCCAGGATCACAGGGACGCGGATGTCTACCGCCGTCAAGCCGGCAATATCAATAACGCTCGCATTTCCGGTGGCATCGTCGACGGCCGGCGCGGGCGGGGTTGCCCGCGGCGCACCCGCGTTGCCCCCGAACGTGACATCCACAAAGAGCTGCCCCTTGGCGTCGTAGAGTGTCGCCCGGGTGACATTGTGATCCGCACGCAGTGAGGCGATCACCTTGCGCGCCAGGGGCCGGTCACCGAACATCAATGCGCCGCCGGTATTCTCACCGACCGTGGTCGCCAATGTCAGGAGGTGCTCGGCGAGACTGCCCCGCAGGCTGAGCACCTCGCCGGAAATGTAGAGCGCGGACGCGGTAAGCAGCGCCACCGCCGCCGCGTACACGATGATCACGCGCAACTTCGTGGCCAGAGGCAGGTTGCGAAGCCAGCGCATCATGGCTTCGGCTCCACTCGCTGCTGGTTGACTAGCGTCGCGAGTTGCAGCAGCTGCGCGCTGATCTCCAGCCCGGCGCGCGCGCTCGCCGTCGGGTTGATCTGAAAGCTGATCTTGCCGTCACTCGTGGCGAAGCCGACCATGCCGCCGTGGACTACGAACTCGTCGATGTCACTGACGGTCAGCACCGGCGCGCCATCCAGAGCGTTGAGAACGCTCGCCAGCCGCGAGTGCTCGGAGCGGCTAATGAAGACAATGTGGCAGTTGCTCGCGGATTGCTCGGGCCTCGGTAGGCGCTCGATAACCACAACTTGGCCCTGCACCTTCTGCCCCTTGATGGCGTCGATGCTTGCGCCAAAGTCATCGCGACCGACGACGCAGATGCGCAGGGTACCGGCCGATGTCGCGAACGAGGCCTCAGGCCAGCGGACGAACTTGCTGATCTTGTAGAGCAGCGCCGCCTTGACGTCATACTCTGGCACAGCGCTCGACGCTGGATGACTCACGAGCGCGAACGCTACGAGCCACCATCGCAGCTGGCCGAGTGCCATTCTTGCTGTGCGGATCACGTGGGGCACTCCGAGCCGGCGCGCGCTCAAAAGCTCCAGCGAACTCGCGCACCTATCGATCGCTCGATCTTCGTCGGTACGACGTCGGAGAACTCGGAGAGGAACTCGGCGTGGGCCGGCTGGAGCAGGTTGCGACCGGTCAGGGCGACGTCCAGCGTCCGCGTTGGATGCCAGACGATGTTCGCGTCGGCCGACCAGTACTGGCCGATGCCTATGGCGGGGAGCTGGCCGACGTAGCGCAGCGACACGTTGAGGTCCAGTCGATGCGTGATGGACAGGTCGCTGCGCACGAAGAACTGATTGGTTGGGTTCTGTCCCTCGGTGTAGGTCGCGAATTCAGCCAGGCCCTGCCCCGGCTGGGTGGCTTCGAGGTCCATCCTCAGGTAGGTGTAGCCCGCCCGCAGGCGGAGCCGAGCGGCGGGGGACCAGTCCGCGGCCAGCTCGAGCCCGGACGAGCGGCCGCGGACGCCGTTTACGGAGATAATCTGCGTGACGACGTCGGTGGCGGTCAGCACGCACAACGGGTTGGCGTAGACGGACGTGTTGGAGGGTTGGCAGTACACGGCGTTGGTGGATTCGCCCCGCAGATTCTGGTAGTCGTGCAGAAAGACGGTCGCGTCCAGCGTGATCGCCGCATCGAGCTGTGTTCGGTAGCCGAGCTCATAGGCGGTCAGGCGCTCGGACCTGAAGTCCGGATTGGGAGTGACGGTCGTCACGAGCGGTACCGGAAACGGATTCTGTGGATCGCCCGGAGGAATAACGGGTGAGGCGTTGCGGACCGAGGCGCCGGTATCCTCGTACGACGGCGTGCCGATGGCCTTGGTCACCGCGCCCCACAGGTGATTGCGTTCGTTGAGCGTCAGCAGCAGCCGTCCGCTGGGCAGCGCATCCAGGTTTTCCGGGGCCAACGGGTTGTGCTCGACGTCGACCCCCAGCGTCAGCGCCAGGCGCTCCGGAATCAACTGGATCTCGTCCTGCACGAACGCGTTGTAGTCCGCATTGCTCGGACTGTGCGGCGTCACCATGACGTCACCGCTGCTGGCGAACTGATAACTGTTGTAGCGATAGCCGGCGCCGGCGACGATGTCCTCGCGCGATCCAAGCGGGAAGTGGTATTGCAGCTCAAGCACACCGGTCCGGCGGTCCTCGCCGAACAAGACCGTGTTGCGGTTCGTGCTGTCATAGTAGAACTGCGCTTGCAGTTGTTCGCCCTCGGCGAATTGCCGCTGCCAGCGCAGGGTGGTGAACAGCCCGGAGACCCTCTCCTCGGCATCGAAGACCGTCGTGTACGGCGGAATGAGCAGGGACTGCATCAGCGTCTCGCCAGACCGGCCATCGTAGGCCTCGGTCGTGAGGGACAACTGATCCCGCTCGGCCGGGCTCCAGTCCGCCCGCAGGCCGACCCTCCCGAGGTGCCAGCCATCGGCGGTGCTGTGTCCGGCCATGTCCTCGTTACCGCCCTCGTCCGAATATTTCGTATAGAGCCGATAAACGAGTGTTTCACCGAGCTGGTCGCCGTAGCGGAGACTGCCAGCCCTGGAAGGGCCGTTGTCGACCGTGGCGATGGCCTCTGCGCCCTGTGTCTCCTTGGCCGAACGCGTGATGATATTAATGACGCCGTTGACGGCATTTGCGCCCCACAGCGCGCCACCCGGGCCGCGGATCACCTCGATCCGGTCGATGTCCTCCATCACGGTGTCCTGTACATCCCAGAACACGCCGCCGAACGAGGGCGTGTACAACGCTCGCCCGTCCATCAGCACCAGCAGCTTATTCGCGAATCGACCGTTGAAGCCGCGCGCGCTGATGGCCCATTTGTTCGCGTCGATTTGCGCGACCTCCAATCCAGGCGCCATCCGCAGCGCCTCAGGAATACTCCGCGCGCCGGATCTCTGAATGTCGTCCTGAGTGATCACGAAGACCGCAGCAGCGGTCTCCGCGACGCGCTGCGATTTCTTGGAAGCGGACGTCACCTCCAGATGCAGGAGCTCGGCGATGCTGAGATCGAGTAGGCCGGCGTCCGCAGGTGCAGCCTCGACCGTCACCGGGCGGAGAGCGGCGAACACGCAGCATGCGGTAGCGACCAAGAATCGGCCGCCAACGGCCCGCGCAGAATATGTCACGTTCGTCCTCTTCGCTTCCGCGAGGCGTCAGCGACCCTATCGGCAGGTTGAGGGCCGATCTTTAGACGGCGGCGATGCCCTCGTGACGGCGCACGTCCTGGCTCCCAAGCCGGCGGCGCGGTCTGCGAAGGCTTTGTGACCGACCGCGTTGCTTGTCTCGCCGGGCTCGCCAGGGCGCCCGGAAGGGATTCGACCGGCCACCGGCACGCGCGCCGTCGCCCCTGGCTGTGACGCCCGTCACAATGGCCATGACGCGCAGAGCAGCGCTTGGCCTGGCGTCTTCGCGCGAGGCTGCGCGATCAAGTCCGAGGCAGGAGTGATCGGCGCCCCGCCGGCCCGAGCGGCAAGGCCCGCGAACTGCAGCGTGAGCCGATGGGCTGACCTCGCGGCGCGTCGCGCCGTGCCCGGCTTCACCGCCGGCACGATCGTCTGGCACAAAGGCGCTGGCGGTTCAGCGAGCTGTCAGATCGCGTGGCTGTAGTTGGTCGGCAGCAGCTTCAGGGCCGCCCGCGCGAACAGAGCGCGCATCTTGCAGAGGTCGCGCCGCCGCGTCCGCAACGTGTTGTTGTTGCCGGCCGCGTGCATCGCCTGCGGTGGGTCGCTGCGTGACGCGCCGACATCGCCGCCGCCGCGCCGGACGGGATCGGGCGGCAATGTGGAAGGACCGGCAGGCAGGCGGGCCGCTGCAGCAGCGGCCGCGCGGGTTTCGCGTCGACCGGGCGGCTGCGGCGGCGCGCATAATGACGGTGTCTGCGCTACAGGCCAGTGCCGCCGTGAACCGCCCCGCCGATGGACGCCTCTTCTGGGTCGATGTCGCCAAGAGCATCGGCATCTTCTTGATCGTGTTCAGCCACGCGGACCAGGGCGATTTCACGGAATCGTTCCTGTGGACCTTCCACGTGCCGCTGTTCTTCTTCATCTCGGGCTACCTGACCCGGCCGCAGACCGCGACGGACTTCCTCGGCGGCCTCCGCCGCAAACTCGTGCTGCCCTACGTCTTCAGCTACATCGTCATCGCGCTCATCAGCCTCGTCGTGTGGCACGGAGGTGACGTTCACTGGCTGCTGCGCGCGCTCGCGGGCATCGTCTACGGAACCCACAGCTACCCGTATTTCGTCAACGACGCGCTGTGGTTCCTGCCCAGCCTGGTCACCGTCGAGATCCTCTACGTGTTCTGCATCCGGCGGCTGGCGCTGAGTTACCTGTTGTTCGTCGCGGTGTCCTATGCGCTCTACCGGCAGCACTATCTCGACCTGTTCCTGAGCATCGACCTGTCGCTGCTCGGGCTGAACTACTTCCTCGCCGGCGTGCTGGCGAGGAAGTCCGACGTGTTCGGCTGCATCGAGGGCAGCCGGCTGCGGCTCGCGGCCGTCGCGCTGGTGGGCTGCGCGTGCACGTCGGCGGCGGCTTACGTCGGCAACGTCTGGTACGCGGGCGAGCACTACGCGCTGTCGCTCGGCGCGGGGCTCGCGGGCATCTTGATGGTCGCCAGCGTGTCGATGCTGCTGGCCTCGTTGCTGGCGCAGCTTGAGCGCGCACGGGCGTTCTTCACGTTCGTCTCCAGCAACACGCTGTTCATCTTCTGCTTCCACGTGTTCAGCAGTCCGGCCGCTGCGGCGCTGCTCGAGCCGGTGGCGCTCGGGCCGCCGCTGACCCGCGGCGTCGCGACCGCCGCGCTGTCGATCGCGCTGCTCGTGCCGTTCATTCTGTTCGTGCGGCGCTTCGTTCCGGAACTGATCGGCCTGCGCCGCAGACCGAAGGCGCCCGTGGCCGCCTGAGGCAGTCCGATCCGGCGGCGCGGCGGGAACCGGCTAGGCGAGCCGCCTGCCGAGGACGACGATGCCGATGCCACCGAGGATGGCGGCGGAGGCCAGCACCACGCGCGCGGTGATCGGCTCGCCGAGCAGGACCGCGCCGCCCAGCGTCGCGAGCGCAGGCACGCTCAATTGCACGACGGCGGCCGTGGTTGAGCGCAGCGACGGCAGTGCCGCATACCAGATCGCGTAACCGACGCCGGATGCCACGGCGCCGGAGGCGACGGCGTACGCCATACCGGCCGGATCCGGCGGCCGCCCCTGGGACAGCCACAGGCCGACGGCCAGCGCGACGGCTGCGGCACGCAGAAAATTGCCGGCGTTGATCGCCGTCGGGTCGCCGGCGCCCTGGCCACGCAACGAATACACGCCCCACGCGACACCCGCACCCAGCATCAGCGCCGCGCGCCCGGCGGGGGGAGCCGACAGACCGGGCAGGAGCAGGGCGACCAACCCGCCGATGGCCAGCGCCAGGCCGACGAACTGCGGGCCATGCAGGCGCTCGCCGCGCCGGATCCCGACGCCGATCATGGTCGCCTGAACGGCGCCGAACAGCAGCAGCGCGCCGGTCGCCGCCGACAGTCCGACGTAGGCGAACGAGAATGCGACCGCGTACACGACGAGCGCCAGCGCCGACGGCCAGTTGCCCTGACCAGTCCACCTCGCGCCGCGCAGCCGCACCGCGATCGACAGCATGACCGCTCCGGACAGCAGCCGGATAGCCGTGAAACTGGCCGGATCGATGCTGGTGTGCGCGAGCGCGAGCCGGCAGAGCAGCGAATTACCTGCGAAGGCGAGCATCGCAAGCGCGGTCAATGACAAGGCGCGAGTCGTCAGCATGCCGGTGGCCCCCTGAAGGTCGTTCTCCGCCCGAGCCGGCGCGCGGCGCCGCACTCACCGGCTCCGTTCGCGCTCACGCCTCGAGGCCGAGCGCGACCGCGCAGGCGCTGGCCTCTTCTAAAGGCCGGCCGTCGTCGACGTCGCGCCACGCCGGCCCGAGGTATTCGTCCAGCCGCGCGACGACTACGCGGCGCAGGCGGTCCTCGGTGGGACGCCGGCGCGTCTGGCCGTGCACCGCATGGGCGCGGTCGGCGACGCGGGCGATCGCCGCCGCCGCGTCGTAGCGGCGGTCGACGCAAGCCAGATACGCCATTGCATCCAGCACTGAGTAGAGCCGGGCCGGGTCGAGCCGCAGCCCGAGTGCGTACAGTTCGGCGCCCGTCGCGCGGGCCTGCTCGTCCTCACCGGCGAGCAGCAGCGCCGCGAACAGGACCGCCAGCACGTCGAAGTACGTGGTGCGCCGGCCGGAATGCCGCAGGCTCGCCGCGAGCGGGCGGCCGAGCTGCAGGGCCGCCGCCGTGTCGCCGCAGGCGAGGTCGAGCTCGACGATGCTGACCGTCGCCGCCAGCGCCTGCCGCTCGCTGACGGTCAGCGCCAGGTGCACGGCGCGCCGGTACGCGTCGCGCGCCTCGCCGAACTGGCCGGTGCTCAGCAGCAGCGCGCCCTCGGTCAGTGCGCCGAAGGTCAGCAGTCGTGCCGGCCAGGTGTCCTCCTCCAGCGCCCGCGCCTCGGCGCAGGCCGCGCGCGCCGCGGCGTGATCGTCTCGCCAGTTCATCGCCAGCTGCAGCAGCGCGTAGTAGCGCGACCGGCTCTGGTGCGTTCGCCCGTGCAGCGTCGCGGCGAGTTCGGCCGCGTAGCGGGCGCGATCGCACTGGCGCGTCGAGTCGTACGTCGCGACCGCTTCCCAGAAGCGGCCGACTCTCGCTGGCGGGAGCGTGTCGGTGAGCAGCCGCACCGTCTGGTCGAAGCGCGCGCGCGCCTCGCCGAACAGTTCCATCTCGACGAACAGGGGCCAGGCACTGCCATACAGGGCCACGCCGAGCGCGTGATCGCGCTCCGCGGCCCAGTCGATCGAGGCGCGGACGTTCTCGAGCTCCGCGCCGTAGCGATGCAACCAGATGGCCTCGTCGACGGACCAGTACTCGGCATACGCCGTGTCGAGCATCTGCAACGTCGCGGTCGCCATGCGACCGCGCGCCAGCTCCAGCTCGCCGAGCGCCACCAGCCGATCATGGGCGAAGTAGCGTGCCGTCTCGTTGAGCGCGTAGCGCGGCGGCTCCACCGGCAGAGCCGCCACCAGCGAGCGGTCGACCAGCCTGCCGATCAGGTCGACGGCCTCGGCCGCGTCGATGCTCGAGTCCACGACGCAGTCGCACGCGCTCTGCAGCGAGAAGCTGCCAGCGAAGGCACCGAGCCGGTTGAAGACGCGCTGCTCGCCCGCCGCGAGCAGTCCGTAGCTCCATTCGAATGCGGCCTGCAGCGTGCCGTGGCGCGGATCGGCCATACCACCGCCGAGCTTGAGCAGCCGAAAGCGGTCGTCGAGACGCTCGAGCAGCGCGCCGACGCCGATCGACGGGATGCGCGCGGCGGCGAGCTCCAGCGCCAGCGGATTGCCGTCGAGTCGACGGCAGATGGCCGCCACCTGGGCGGCGTTGAGGGCGCTCAGTTCGAAGCGCCGGTCGGCGGCCGCGGCACGCTGCGCGAACAGGGCGAGGGACGGATAGGAGCTGGCGGTTGCGAAGGGCACGTCGCCCGGCGGCACCGGCAGCGGCAGCAGCCGGTAGACGGTCTCGCCGGCAACGCCGAGCGGCGCCTGGCTCGTGACCAGCACGCGCAGCGCGCGCGTCTGCGCCACGAGTGCGGCGAGCGGCGCGGCGAGCTCGTTCGCCAGGTGCTCGACGCCATCCAGGATCAGCAGCAACGGCACGTCCTCGAGCGCGTGCCGCAGCGCCGTGAAGCCGTCGATGCGGTCGGACAGCGACAGCCCGAGCGCCAGCGCGATCGCGGCAGGCGCCTGCTGCACCGACTCGAGTGCCTCGAGCGACACCCATGCCGTCGCGGCGTCCGGGGCGTCGGAGCCCCGCGCCAGGACCTCCTGGGCGAGGCGCGTCTTGCCGACGCCAAGGCCACCCACGATCGTCACCAGGCACGCCCGCTGCAGTGCGTCGCCGAGAGCCTGCAGGTCCTCGTCGCGCCCGATCAGCGGCGCGAGGCGGTCCGGCCACGCCCGCCGCGGGATCGGCAGGCGGCGCGGTTCACGACGCGGGTCGGCCGGCGGCGGGGCGGGCGCGTCGGCGGCGACGGCAGCGGCGTCGGTCGAGACGGGCAGTTCGAGCCGGTAACCGAAGCCGGGGACCGTGCGGATGGCGCCCGCGCCGAGGATGCGCCGCAGACTCGCGATCTGCGCGGGCAGGTTGTTCTCCTCCACCACGAGCCGTGCCCAGACGCGCTCCAGCAGCGTCGCCTTGGTCACCAGCCGGCCGGGATGTTCCGCGAGTACCAGCAGCAGGTCGAAGGCGCGCGCGCCGATCTCTACCGGGCGGCCGCCCGTGCGCAGGCGGCGTTCGCTCGGGTAGACCTCGAAGGTGCCGATCCGTATCAGGTCCATTCGGCCCCGGCCCCGTTGTGAAATGGCCGCAGGCCCCTGCGCGGGCGTACCCGCCAGGCCTCGCCCCCTTGCGATAGCTATTCTTTAGAAGAATTTCAGGCCGGATTCAAGACGCCAGCGCCCGGAATCCGGGATTCTGCGCCCACGCCGTGCCGCTGCGCGCCTGGGACGATAGCGGCGGCCGGCGACGGAACCGACTCGCTCGCACGACCACCCAACCTCAGGAGACTACCGTGCCCAAGTTTGTCATCGAAAGGGAAATCGCCGGCGCCGGCAAGATGAGCCCCGCCGACCTCAAGATGATCTCGCAGAAGTCCTGCGGCGTGCTCAGCAGCCTCGGCCCCAGCGTGCAGTGGGTCCACAGCTACGTTACGGCGGACAAGATCTACTGCATCTACCAGGCGGCCGACGAGTCGCTGGTGCGACGACACGCCGAGCTCGGCGGCTTTCCGGCCAACAAGATCTCGCGCGTGTCGGCGATCATCGACCCGGCCACTGCGGAGTAGACCGCCGCGCCGATCCCGTGCCGACCAGCGTCCACTTCAGTCCTTAGGGGGAACACCATGAAAGCATTCATCGCCATCTTCGCCGCCCTGGCCCTCGCGCCCGCATTCGCCGCCGACGGTCCGGCGTCGGCGACGACGGCGACGACGGCGATGACGTCAAGTTCCGCCGTGCACCGCTACCTGATTGAGCGGACCTTTCCGCCGGGCGCGCTCGCCGGCCTCGACGCCGCTGCCAAGGCCCGGGTCAACGCCACCAATGCCCGCTTCGGCGTGCACTGGGTGACGTCCTACGCCAACGCGGACCAGACCAAGACCTACTGCATCTACGAGGGGCCGTCCGAGGCCGCGGTCCGCAAGGCCGCGACCGCCAACAACATTCCGGTCGACACTGTCACCGAGGTGCCCGTGACGCTGTCGCCGAACTGAGGCGCCCGCCGCGCAAAAGCAAAGGGCGCCCGCGGGCGCCCTTTGTGTTTTGTGCTCGTCGACTGCTTAGAGCAGGGGTACGAGCAGCAATGCCACGATGTTGATGATCTTGATCAGCGGGTTGATCGCCGGGCCTGCGGTGTCCTTGTATGGATCACCGACCGTGTCGCCGGTCACCGCCGCCTTGTGGGTGTCGGAGCCCTTGCCGCCGAAGTTGCCTTCCTCGATGTACTTCTTGGCATTGTCCCAGGCGCCGCCGCCGGTGCACATCGAGATCGCGACGAACAGGCCGGTCACGATCGTGCCGATCAGCAGGCCGCCGAGCGCGCGCACGCCGGCGCCCGGACCCATCAGGTAGTTCATGCCAAAGCCGATCACGACCGGCACCAGGATCGGCAGCAGCGACGGCACGATCATTTCCTTGATCGCGGCGCGCGTCAGCATGTCGACGGCGCGGCCGTACTCGGGCTTGCCGGTGCCCTCCATGATGCCGGGGATCTCCTTGAACTGCCGCCGCACCTCGATGACGACCGAGCCGGCGGCGCGGCCGACCGCCTCCATCGCCATCGCGCCGAACAGGTACGGCACGAGGCCGCCGATGAAGAGCCCGATGATCACCGCCGGGTCCGACAGCGAGAAGTTCTGCAGCTTGCCGACCGCCTCGAGGTTGTGCGTGTAGTCGGCGAAGAGCACGAGCGCCGCAAGGCCTGCCGAGCCGATCGCGTAGCCCTTGGTGACGGCCTTGGTGGTATTGCCGACCGCGTCAAGCGCGTCGGTGATCTTGCGCACGTCCTTGGGCAGGCCCGACATCTCGGCGATGCCGCCGCCGTTGTCGGTGATCGGCCCGTAGGCGTCGAGCGCGACGATCATGCCGGTCATCGACAGCATCGCGGTGGCCGCGATCGCGATGCCGTACAGGCCCTCGCCGACCGCGGCGGTCTCGCCGATCATGTAGGCGCCGTAGATCGCCGCGCACACGGCGAGCACCGGCAGCGCGGTCGACTTCATCGATACCGCCAGTCCGGCGATCACGTTGGTGCCGTGGCCGGTCTGCGAGGCGGCGGCGACGTAGCGCACCGGCGCGTACTCGGTCGCCGTGTAGTACTCGGTGATGACGATCATTGCCGCGGTGAGTGCAAGTCCGATCAGCGCGCAGTAGTACAGCGGCATCGCCTGCTCGCCCATCATCGCCCGGGTGACGAAGTAGAACGCGACCGCGGCGATCGCGCCCGAGACGATCACGCCGCGATAGAGGGCGTTCATGATCTTGCCGCCCTCGCGGGCGCTGACGAAGAACGTGCCAACGATCGAGGCGATGATCGACACCGCGCCAAGCACCAGCGGGAACAGCACCGCGTTGATGCCGAGGTTGCGGACCGTGAGGCCGGCGAGCACCATCGTCGCGACCACCGTCACCGCGTAGGTCTCGAACAGGTCGGCCGCCATGCCGGCGCAGTCGCCGACGTTGTCGCCGACGTTGTCGGCGATGACCGCGGGGTTGCGCGGGTCGTCCTCGGGGATGCCGGCCTCAACCTTGCCGACGAGATCGGCGCCGACGTCGGCGCCCTTGGTGAAGATGCCGCCGCCCAAGCGCGCGAAGATCGAGATCAGCGAGCCGCCGAAGGCGAGGCCGACGAGCGAATGCAGCGCCTCGTCGGAACTGCTGCCGAGGTGCAGCAGGATGCCGTAGTAGCTCGCAACGCCGATCAGGCCGAGGCCGACGACCAGCATGCCGGTGATGGCACCGCCGCGGAAGGCGACCTGCAGCGCGGGGTTGAGGCCGACGCTGGCCGCCTGGGCGGTGCGCACGTTGGCGCGCACCGAGACGTTCATGCCGATGTAGCCCGTCAGGCCCGAGAGCACGGCACCGACGGCGAAGCCGCAGGCGGTCGACCAGTTGAGCGCGAAGCCGAGCACGGCGAACAGCACGACGCCCGCGACGGCGATGGTCGAGTACTGGCGGTTGAGGTAAGCCGCGGCGCCGGCCTGGATCGCCGCGGCGATCTCCTGCATGCGCGCGTTACCAGCCGGCTGCGCGACGATCCAGCGCACCATGAAAAGGCCATAGAGAATGGCCACCACGCCCGCGCCGATCGCGAGCATAAGAGCGAGGTCGCTCGTCATGCGTCTACTCCCCGACAGTTACCCGAGTTTCAGGATCGTTGTGTCTTGACCGGAAGCACCGTGTCTCGCCGCCGTCGCCGGCAACTCATTGAAAACACAGTGGTTTTACGGGGCAGCCCCTCAAAGGCCGCGCATTATACCTTGAAGTCCGTCGCCAGCTTGCGCTTCACCGGGGCGTTTTTCAGTTCGACGTAAGTCGGTAGCCCGTCCTTGAATGGCGGGAAATCCTCGCCGGCGATCAAGGGCTCCAGGTAGCGCCGGCAGGCCGCCGTGATGCCGAAGCCGTCCTCGGTCACGAAGTCCCGCGGCACCTTCTTCTCGACGTTCGCGACCGCCTCGAGGGGTGCCGCCTCAATGGTCCAGCGGTAGGGTCTGGAGGAGGTCCGCTTGATGACCGGCAGCACCGCGTTCCGGCCCGCAAGCGCGAACTCGACCGCCGCCTTGCCGACCGCGTAGGCCTGCAGCACGTCGGTCTTCGAGGCGATGTGGCGCGCGGCGCGCTGCAGGTAGTCGGCGACCGCCCAGTGATACTTGTAGCCGAGGCCGTCCTTGACGATGCGGGCGATCTCGGGCCCGGCGCCGCCGAGCTGCGTGTGGCCGAAGGCGTCGGTGGTGCCGGCCTCGGCAAGGAACTTGCCACCCGGGCCCTTGACGCCCTCGGAGACGACGATCACGCAGTAGCCGTGCTCGGTGACGCATTGCTTGACGCGGTCGAGGAACGGCTTCTGATCGAACGGGATCTCCGGGAACAGGATGATGTGCGGCGCGTCGCCGGGGCGCTTGCCGGCGAGGCCGCCGGCGGCCGCGATCCAGCCGGCGTGGCGGCCCATGACCTCGAGGATGAACACCTTGGTGGACGTGCGGGCCATCGAGGCGACGTCGAGCGCCGCCTCGCGGGTCGAGACGGCGACGTATTTCGCGACCGAGCCGAAGCCGGGGCAGCAGTCGGTGACCGGCAGGTCGTTATCGACGGTCTTCGGCACGCCGACGCAGGTGATCGGATAGCCGAGCTCGGCGCCGATCTTGGACACCTTGAGCGCCGTGTCCATCGAGTCGTTGCCGCCGTTGTAGAAGAAGTAGCCGATGTCGTGGGCGCGAAACACCTCGATCAGCCGCTCGTACTTGGCGCGGTCCTGCTCGATGCTCTTGAGCTTGTAGCGCGCCGAGCCGAAGGCGCCGGCCGGCGTGTAGCGCAGCGCCTTGATCGCAGCCGCGCTCTCGCGGCTGGTGTCGATCAGGTCCTCGGTCAGTGCGCCGATGATGCCGTGGCGGCCGGCATAGAGCTTGCCGATCCGTTTGGAGTGCTTGCGGCAGGCCTCGATGACCCCCGCCGCCGAGGCGTTGATGACGGCCGTGACGCCGCCGGACTGGGCGTACAAGGCGTTGCGCCGCTGCGGGCTGTGCTTCGTCGGCATGAGAGTCGCTCCGGACGGTGGCGGGGGTCGCAGAGGATACCCGGTCGGCGGCGCGACAAGAACGGCCGGCGCAAGGGGGTCGCCGCCGCAGGGTACCCGTGACCGTCACAGCGGCATTTGACGCTCGGCCGACGCGGCGGGCAGCATACCCGCCGTGATGTGGCTGCGACGGGTACCCGGGGGAGGGGCCGCAGCCCTGGCCAGTACGGAATAACTATATGCGCATCGTGCTCCTGGGCGCGCCCGGGTCCGGGAAGGGTACTCAGGCCCAACGGCTCATCGACCGACACCAGGTCCCGCAGATCTCGACCGGCGACCTGCTGCGCGCCGCGGTCGCCGCCGGCACGCCGCTCGGCCTGCGCGCCAAGGCGACGATGGACGCGGGCAAGCTGGTCGACGACGCGACGATGCTCGGCATCATCCGCGAGCGGCTTGCCGCGCCGGACGCTGCCCGCGGCTACATCCTCGACGGCTTCCCGCGGACCATTCCGCAGGCCGACGGCCTGAACACGCTGCTCGGGGAGATCGGCCAGCCGCTCGAGGCGGTGGTGCTGATGGAGGTGGACCGCGAGCGGCTGTTCCGCCGGCTCACCGGCCGGCGCACCTGCCGCACCTGCGGCCGCGTGTTCAACATCTACACCGCCCCGCCGCCGGATCCGCCGCCGTGCGGCGGCCAGTGCGTCACCCCGGACCTCTTTCACCGGCCCGACGACAGCGAGGCGACGATCGCCAAGCGGCTCGAGGTGTACGAGTCGCAGACTCGTCCGCTCGTGGAGTACTACGAGACGCGCGGCCTGCTCGCGCGCGTCGACGCGGAGGGCGACATCGACGCGGTGACGCAGCGTCTCGAGAAGGCCCTGGCGCGGGCGAGCAAGCGCTAGCGAGCCGCGCTGGCGGTCGCTGGCACTAGCCGTCGAGCCCGGCCGCGAGCGCGGGGCCGGCGACGTCCCGCCGCCAGCCGCGCAGCACGCTGTCGAGGCCCTCGCCGCGGACTAGCCGCCGGAGGTCGCGCTGGGTCGCGAGCACCTCGGGCGCGAGCCGCAGGGCGCTCGCGGCTTCGCGCAGCCGCTCGCCGAGGCGGCGCAGGCGATCGCGCTCCTCCGGCGCCGGCCGCGTGTCGTGGCGCTGCACGAGGCCGTCGAGCGACGCGGCCGCCGCCTGCTCGAGAGCGGCGAAGATCTCGGCGCCGAGTTTGTCCGCCGCCCCCGGCGGCATGACCTCGAGCGCCTTGAGCGCGGCGAGGTGCGCCGGCGCCGCGCGCGCGATGATTCTGGCCGCCTCGTCGGTGAGCACCCAGCCACGCGGCAGGTTGCGGCGCATGGCGCGCGCCTCGCGCCACGCGGCGAGCGCGCGCAGCCGCGCCTGCTCGCGCGGCGGCAGGCTCTCGATCGCCTTGAAGCGCTGCCAGGCGTCGACCGGGTCGAGGCGGTAGAGGCCGGGATCGCCGAGCAACGCCGTGTCCTCGTGGAACCAGTCGAGCCGGCCGAGCGCGGCGAGGCGCTCCTCGAGGCGCGCCACGAGCGGCAGCAGGTAGCGGACGTCGTCGGCGGCGTAGCTGAGCTGGGCGGGCGACAAGGGCCGGCGCGTCCAGTCGGTGCGCGCCTGGCTCTTGTCGAGGGTGACGCCGAGCTCGGTGGCGATCAGGTCGCCGTAGCCCACCTGCGGTGGGAAGCCGAGCAGCGCCGCGGCGAGCTGCGTGTCGAGCACGGGCGCAAGCGGCGTGCCGGTGACCGGCAGCAGCACTTCGACGTCCTGGCGGGCGGCGTGCAGCACCTTGACCTGGCCGGGGACCGCGAGCACGCCGGCGAGCAGCCGGCGGTCGAGCGCCGCCAGCGGGTCGATCAGCGCCACGCCATCGGCGTCGGCGAGCTGCACGAAGGCCAGCTCGGCGTAGTAGGTGCGCTCGCGCATGAACTCGGTGTCGAGCGCCAGCCGGGGGGCGCCGGCGAGGCGCGCGCCAGCGGCGGCAAGCGCGGCGTCGTCGGTGATTGGTAGCGGGTTCACGGGCGGTCCCAGGTGGCGGGTTACAATCGGCGCGTCATTATGCGGGGCGCGCCGCCGCGATCCCAACCCGGTAGGGCGATGCAGGCACTGTTGACGGTCTTCTGGGACATTGCGCTGTGGCGACGCGGGCCGCGCGACCTGCCGCCGTCGCGCGGCCTGCTCGCCGTCACCGCGTTCCTGTACCTCGTCACGAGCGCGCTCCAGTCGCTGCTGATCGACGGCCCGACGCTCGCCGTCGCGCGCGGCGTCGCCGACCTCGGCTTCACGGCCGGCGTGTTCTGGCTGTGCCTCGCGATTGGCCGTCGCGGCTACCGGCTGCGGCAGACGCTGATCGCCGTGTTCGGCACCGGCACGCTGCTGGCGCTGCCGATGATCGCGGTGTTCATGGCCGCCGACGCGGCCGGCCCGGACGGGCCGGTGGCGGGCGCCATCAAGCTGCTGCTGCTGCCGCTGCTGGTCTGGAGTCTCGCGGTGCTCGCGCACATCGTGCGGCGCGCGCTCGAGGCGCCGCTGGTGACCGGCGTCGCGGTCGCCACCACCTACTATCTCGCCGGGTACTTCTTGATCGAACGGCTGCTGCCGGCGACGGTGAACTGATGCGCGTCCACATCCTTGGCATCTGCGGCACGTTCATGGGCGGCATCGCGGCGATCGCGCGCGAGGCCGGCCACGTCGTCAGCGGCTCCGATTACAACGTCTACCCGCCGATGAGCACGCAGCTCGAGACGCTCGGCATCCGTCTCACCGAGGGCTGGGACCCGGCGCAGCTCGACGCGGAGCCCGACGTCGTCATCGTCGGCAACGCCCTGTCGCGCGGCAACCCGGTGATCGAGGCGCTGCTCAATCGCGGCCTGCCGTACACCTCGGGTCCGGAATGGCTCGCGAGCCACGTGCTGCAGGGCCGCTGGGTGCTCGCCGTCGCCGGTACCCACGGCAAGACGACGACCGCGGGCCTGCTGGCATGGATCCTCGAGCACGCCGGCCTCGAACCGGGGTTCCTGATCGGCGGCGTGCCCGGCAACTTCACCGTGTCGGCGCGCCTCGGCGCCGCGCCGTTCTTCGTCGTCGAGGCCGACGAGTACGACACGGCGTTCTTCGACAAGCGCGCCAAGTTCGTCCACTACCGGCCGCAGACGGCGATCCTCAACAACCTCGAGTACGACCACGCCGACATCTACCCCGACGTTGCCAGCATCCGCCGCATGTTCCACCAGCTGGTGCGCACCGTGCCGGGCGAGGGGCGCCTGATCGTCAACGCCGAGGACGCCGAGCTCGCCGCCGCGCTCGCGCTCGGCGCCTGGACGCCGGTCGAGCGCTTCGGCCGCGGCGCCGGCGCCGAC
Source organism: uncultured Pseudomonadota bacterium (assembly GCA_963727685.1). GTDB lineage: Bacteria > Pseudomonadota > Gammaproteobacteria > Steroidobacterales > Steroidobacteraceae > CAIKZZ01. The sequence continues at coordinate 390,706 of CAVSGY010000006.1, read as the reverse complement.
TGGCAGGTGCGCGCCCTGTGCCCCGACTGGTCCGAGTTCGAGGTCTGGCACGGCGCGGCGCGCGTCGGTGCCGCACGCTGGCAGCTGATCGGGGCGCACAACGCCGAGAACGCGCTCGCCGCGGTGCTGGCCGCACGCCACGCCGGCGTGCCGCCGGCGGCGGCGCTCGAGGCGCTCGCCTCGTTCAAGAACGCGCGGCGGCGGATGGAGGTGCGCGGCAGCGTGCGCGGCGTCACCGTCTACGACGACTTCGCCCACCACCCGACCGCGATCGCGGCGACGATCGAGGCGCTGCAGGCAAGCGCGTCGGCGCGGCCCGGATCCTCGCGGTGCTCGAGCCGCGTTCGGCGACCATGCGCATGGGCGTGCACCGCGACACGCTGGCCGGCTCGCTCGCCGCGGCCGACCTCGTCTACCTGTACGAGCCGGCCGACCTCGGCTGGGACGTCCGCGCGGCGGCGGCGGCCGCTCGGCGCCCGCGGCCGGGTGATCGGCGACGTCGACGCCCTGGCCGCGGCGGTGGCCGGCGAGGCGCGCGACGGCGACCACGTGCTCGTCATGAGCAACGGCGGCTTCGGCGGCCTGCACGGCAAGCTGCTCGCGCTGCTCGGTACGCCGCCTTGAGCAATCGCACGCTGCCGCTGTTTCCGCTCGGCACCGTGCTGTTCCCCGGCGGGCCGCTGTCGCTGCGGATCTTCGAGCCGCGCTACGTCGACATGGTGGGCCGCTGCATGAAGGACGACAGCGGCTTCGCGGTGGTGCTGATCGTCGCGGGCCGCGAGGCCGGCAGCGGCGCGCTGACGACCGCCGCGGTCGGCACCGAGGCGCGGATCGTCGACTTCCACCGGCTCGAGGACGGATTGCTCGGTCTCACCTGCATCGGCGGCGATCGTCTGCGGGTGGTGCGCGCCTGGCGCCAGGACGACGGCCTCAACCTCGGCGAGGTGGAGCCCGTCGCCGCCGATCGCGCGGCCGCGATCCCGGCGGACTGCGCGCACCTGGCCGAGGCGCTCGGGCGTCTGTACCCGGATCTCGGCCCGAGCTACGCGTGGGTGACGCCGCGCTTCGAGGACGCCGCGTGGGTCGGCAACCGGCTCGCCGAGCTCGCGCCACTCGAACCGGCCATCAAGCAGGGCCTGCTCGAGCTCGAGGACCCCGTCGAGCGGCTGCGCTACCTGGTGCCGATGATCCGCCTCGGGCCGACCGAGACCGACGCCTGAGCGCGCGCCCTCAGGCGTGGCGGCGCCAGGGGCGGAAGCGCCCGCGCAGGGTGACGGCGATCAGTGTGATCACCAGCGTCCAGGAGAGCACCAGCCAGCCGACGTAGCCGTTGTTGCGGTTGACGAGCCAGGCGGCGGCCGCGTTCGGGTCGAGCTGCGTCGCGCCGATGGTCGCGCGCAGGATGAACACCCAACTGGCGTGCAGCCCGACCCCGAGCGCGATGCCGCCGGTCCACCAGGCGCTGAGGCCGAGCAGCAGGCCGATCGCGACGAGCGCGAGCCAGGCGTCGATGATTCCCGCCGGCGAGGCGAAATTGCGGCCGGCGATCGCGAGCAGGTCGAGCCCGCTGTGCCAGCCGACTGCCTCGTGCGGGATGCGCGCACTGGCGAGGAAGTGCACCGACGCGTAGATGAGCGACACCAGCCCGATCGCGAGCAGCGGCCGGCGCAGTTCGCGGTTGATGGCGCCGAGCATGACGCCGCGGAAGAACGTCTCCTCGATGAAGCCCACGGCGAGCCCGGAGAGCACGCCGGCCCCGAGCGCGTGGGCGAGCAGGTGCGCATCGAGGTCCGGTCGCGGCACGCGGATGCCGAGCGCGAGCATCGCGATCGTCACCGGCAGCATCATGACGACGCCGGCCGCGAGACCCACGCCGAACTGGCGCAGCCAGCGCGGCCTCGGCGCGCCGTAGCCGTAGTCACTGAGGTTGCGCAGCCGCAGGTGGCGAACGACGAGCACCAGCGCACCGAGCATCAGCAGCTGCCACAGTCGCGTCGCGATCGCGTCGAACCACCACGCGGGTACCAGCGGGTGAATCAGCTGGTAGGCGGGATAGGCCAACAGCGCGGCGAGCAGCAGGGTGCCGACGATTGCGGCGAAGAACCAGAGAAATGCACGCATGCCCGCACGGTACGCCACGCTACCGCACCCGACAACCGCCTCAGCGCCGCGCGCCCGCCGTGCCGCGCAGCGGCAGGTCCGCGAACGCCGCGGCGACCACATCCGCCGCGAGGCCCTCGAGCGGTCCCGGTGGCTCGCTGCGCACGCACAGCGTCGGCGCGCCGGGCGCGCCCCACGGCCGGTACAGCGCGGGATCGGCGGCGCCGAACAGCACGACGAGCGGCAGGCCGACCGCCGCCGCGGCGTGCGCGGGCCCGGTGTCGACGCTGACCATGCCCTCGGCGCGCTCGAGCAGCGCCACCAGGCGCGGCACGGGCAGGTCGGCAGCGACGTTGTGGACCTCGCGCGCGCGCGCGTGGCGGCGGATCTCCTCGTTCAGGGCATGCTCGCTCGGCACGCCGAGCAGCAGGATCGCGTGGCCGGGGCAGCGCGTCGCCATCGCATCGATGACCGCGCCCCAGCGCTCCTCCGGCCAGTACTTGGTGTTGCTGGCGCGGCGCCGGTCTCCGCGGCGCATCGTGCGCTTGTTGCCGGCCTGCACCAGCAGCAGGCGGCGCCCGCCGAGGCCGAGCGCCGCGAGCCAGGCGGCGACGTCGCGTCGCGCCGCCGCCGTGACCTCGAGCGCGCAGCCGGCGACCGCGTGCGCGGGCAGCGGCGCCGGCGGCGCGGCGAGCGCCTTCGGCATCACCGCGGCGACGCGCCAGAAGCGCTCGAGATAGTGCTCCCCCGGCAGGCGCGGCAGCGTCTCGGCGTCGACGATCCACTGCTCGCCGATGCCGGCGCGGCTGAGCAGCGACCGGCCGAGGCCGGCCGGGTCGAGGAACCAGGTCGGACCCGCGCCGCGCGCCTTGAGGTCGCGCACCAGGCGCCACTGGTCGGGGCTGATCAGGTAGGGGCGGCGGCGGCTCTTGACGAGGTAGAGCTGGCCGACGCCGGGCTGGCCCTCCAGCAGCGGCCGAGTCCAGCCGCCCGAGGAGACGATGTCGACCGGCGTGCCGAAGCGTGCCGCCAGCTCGCGCACCAGCGGCGTCAGCAGCACCATGTCGCCGAAGGCGCCGCAGCGCATGACGAGCGGCCGCGGATGGCCGGTCATCGGCGCCGCCGCGGTCAGGCGCGGATCGCGGCGAAGGCGCGGCGCGCGGCCGCCAGCGTCGCGTCGATCTCGGCGGCGCCGTGCGTGGCGGAGATGAAGCCCGCCTCGAATGCCGACGGCGCGAGATAGACGCCTTCCTTCAGCATCGCGTGGAAGAAGCGCTTGAAGCGCTCGACGTCGCGAGCGCGTCGCCTCGGCGTAGCTCGTGACCCGCGGCGCGTCCGTGAAGAAGAAGCCGAACATGCCGCAGACGTGGTTGGTCGCGAGCGGCACGCCGGCGCCGTGCGCCGCCGCCGCGAGGCCCTCGACCAGCGTCTGGGTCGCCGCTGCCAAGCGCTCGTGAAAGCCCGGCGCCTGGATCAGCCGCAGCGTCTCGAGCCCGGCGGCCATCGCGACCGGGTTGCCGGACAGCGTGCCCGCCTGGTAGACGGGGCCGAGCGGCGCGATGCGCTCCATGATGTCGCGGCGCCCGCCGAAGGCGCCGACCGGCATGCCGCCGCCGACGATCTTGCCGAGCGTGGTCAGGTCCGGGCGGATGCCGTACAGCGCCTGGGCGCCACCGAGGGCGACGCGAAAGCCGGTCATGACCTCGTCGAAGATCAGCACCGCGCCGTGGCGCGTGCACTCCTCGCGCAGGCACTCGAGGAAGCCCGCCACCGGCGGGATGCAGTTCATGTTGCCGGCGACCGGCTCGACGATGACGCAGGCGATCTCGCCGCCGTAGCTGCGGAACGCCTCGCGCACCTGGCCGAGGTCGTTGTAGCCGAGCGTCAGCGTGTGGGCCGCGAGTCGCCGCCGGCACGCCGGCCGAGGTCGGCACGCCCTGCGTCAGCAGGCCCGAGCCCGCCTTGACCAGCAGCGAGTCGGAGTGGCCGTGGTAGCAGCCCTCGAACTTGATGATCTTGTCGCGGCCGGTGTAGCCGCGGGCGAGCCGGATCGCGCTCATCGTCGCCTCGGTGCCGGAGCTCACCATGCGCACCAGCTCGATCGATGGCACCAGCCGGCAGATCAGCCGCGCCACGTCGGTCTCGATCGCCGTCGGCGCGCCGAACGACAGGCCGCTGGCGGCGGCCGTCTGCACCGCGCGGATGACATCGGGGTGGGCGTGGCCGAGCATCGGCCGGGCCCCACGAGCCGACGTAGTCGATGTAACGGTCGCCGTCCGCGGACCAGACGTAGGGGCCCGTGCGCCTTGGCGAAGAACACCGGGTCGCCGCCGACGCTGCGGAACGCCCGGACCGGCGAGTTCACGCCGCCCGGGATGTACCGGCAGGCTTCCTGATAAAGTTCGTGTGAGCTGGGCACGGGCACCTCCAACGCGAAGTGTACGGCGCGGCGCGCGTAGGCGGTACTCGGCGCTGTGCAGGCGGGCGGATGAACAACACGATGAACGACGGGCTGAAGACGTGGATCTGCGTGATCTGTGGCCACGTCTATGACGAGGCCGAGGGCGATCCGCAGCGCGGCATCCCGCCCGGCACGCGCTGGAGCGACGTGCCGGCTGACTGGAGCTGCCCCGACTGCGGGGCCAGCAAGGACGACTTCGAGATGGTGACGCTCTAGCCGGCCGAGACGCGCGGCAGCGGCGCGACCGCGCTCGCCGACTCGACCCAGACGATGCCGCTCTCGACGCGGCCGTCGGGATGCAGCTCGAGCCAGCGGTAGGCCGGCGGGCGCTGGTCGATCGCGAAGTGGTCCGATCCCGGCTTGAACTGCGCGCAGGTCGACGGCGTGCCGAGCAGGCGCACGCCGCGCCGCTCGCTGTCGTAGGCCTGATGGACGTGTCCCCACAGCAGCACGCGCACGTTGCGGTGCCGGTCGAGCACCTGGAACAGGTCGTCGCCGTTCTCAAGTCCGACGGTGTCGAGCCAGCGGCTACCGGCCGCGACCGGGTGATGGTGCAGGCAGACGAGCGCGTGGCGATCGGCGTGCGCGGCCAGCGCCTCGTCGAGCCGCGCGAGCTCGCCGGCGCCGAGCCGGCCCGCGGCCATGCCGTGCTGGTAGGAGTCAAGCATCACGAGCAGCCATTCGCCGTGGCGCGCCGTGCCGCACACCTGGAACGGCCGGCTGGCGAGCGTGGTGCGCATCGGGCCGAGCTCGTCGTGGTTGCCGGGGATGCAGTAGACCGGCACCGGCGAGCTGCCGAACAGCCGGCGCACATGCAGGTAACCGCTCGGGTCGTCCTGCACGAGGTCGCCGGTCAGCAGCACCGCCTCCCAGGGCGCCTCGCGCGCCTGGGCGGTCGCGATCGCCGTCTGCAGCGCCGGCAGCGTCGCGATGCCGCGCAGCGCGCCATCTGCGGCCCCGTACAGGTGCAGGTCGGTGAACTGGATCATTCGGGTCGGTGCGCGGCTCACTTAGGTTTCCGTGACGTAGGTCCGCTGTGCGCTGCCATCGTGCGCTACGCAGCATAACAAGGCGGTTCCCGCCCCAAGGGTGAACCCCGTCAAGCGCGGCCCGGCGCGCGGATGATGCGCCGCACATTACCGTTAGATGACGATCCGGGCCGGCGGTTCCGCGCGCGCTCAGCGCAGCGCCGCCGCCGGGTGTCGCCACCCGGCAACGCAACTCGATCGCAGTTCGCGCGCCGCTCAGTAGCGGTAGTGCTCGGCCTTGTACGGGCCGTCCACCGGCACGCTGATGTAGGCCGCCTGCTCGGCGGTGAGCCGGGTGAGCTCGGCGCCGATCTTCTTCAGGTGCAGCCGCGCGACGTGCTCGTCGAGCTGCTTCGGCAGCGTGTAGACCTTCTTCTCGTAGCGCGCGTTGTGCACCCACAGCTCGATCTGCGCCAGCGTCTGGTTCGAGAACGAGTTCGACATCACGAACGACGGGTGGCCGGTGCCGCAGCCGAGGTTCACGAGCCGGCCCTTGGCCAGCACGATGATGCGCTTGCCGTCGGGGAACACGACGTGGTCGACCTGCGGCTTGATCTCCTCCCAGCGGCAGCGGCTGAGGCTCGCGATGTCGATCTCGGAGTCGAAGTGGCCGATGTTGCAGACGATGGCGTTGTGCTTCATCCGCTGCATGTGCTCGATGCGTGATGACGCGCAGGTTGCCGGTCGCCGTCACGAAGATGTCGGCCTTGTCGGCCGCGTAGTCCATCGTGACGACGCGGTAGCCGTCCATCGCCGCCTGCAGCGCGCAGATCGGGTCGATCTCGGTCACCCAGACCTGCGCCGACAGCGCCTTGCAGCGCCTGCGGCGCTGCCCTTGCCGACGTCGCCGTAGCCGGCCACGACCGCGACCTTGCCGGCGATCATGACGTCGGTGGCGCGCTTGATCGCGTCGACCAGCGACTCGCGGCAGCCGTACAGGTTGTCGAACTTCGACTTCGTCACCGAGTCGTTGACGTTGATCGCCGGGAACAGCAGCTGGCCTTCCTTCTGCATCTGGTAGAGGCGGTGCACGCCGGTGGTCGTCTCCTCGGTGACGCCGCGGATGTTCTTGGCGAGCGCCGCGTAGAAGCCCGGCTTCGCCTTCAGGCGCTGCGCGATCGAGGCGTAACAGCGCCTCCTCCTCCTCGTTGGTGGGCTTGGCGATCACCGACGGGTCGGACTCGGCCTTGCGGCCGAGGTGCACCAGCAGCGTCGCGTCGCCGCCGTCGTCGAGGATCATGTTCGGCGTGCCGCCGTCGGCCCACTCGAAGATCCGGTGCGTGTACTCCCAGTACTCGGTCAGCGACTCGCCCTTGTAGGCGAACACCGGCGTGCCGGCCTCGACGATCGCGGCCGCGGCGTGGTCCTGGGTCGAGAAGATGTTGCACGACGCCCAGCGCACGTCGGCGCCGAGCGCCTTGAGCGTCTCGATCAGCACCGCGGTCTGGATCGTCATGTGCAGTGAGCCGGCGATGCGCGCGCCCTTGAGCGGCTGGCGCGCGGCGTATTCCTCGCGGATCGCCATCAGCCCGGGCATCTCGGTCTCGGCGATCGCGATTTCCTTGCGGCCCCAGCCGGCGAGCTTGAGGTCGGCGACGCGGAAGTCGTTCTTCAGATTCACTACAGCGCTCATTCGTTCTCTCCTTGGAGAATGAATGGGCGCCGTTGTCGGGTCGACCGTCCCGCCGAGCCTGACGGACCCCCGGGCGCTCCCGCCCCGGGTCCGCTGCAGCGCCCCTCGGCGGGCGGTATGAATCGGTTGCCTACTTCGCGTCCGCCTTCAGGGCCCGTGCCTTGTCGGTGCGCTCCCAGCTGAAGTCCGCCTCGGTGCGGCCGAAATGGCCGTAGGCGGCGGTCGCCTCGTAGATCGGCCGCGCCAGGTCGAGCATCTGGCGCAGCCCGTACGGTGTCAGGTCGAAGTGCCGCCGCACCAGCTTCGTGAGCTTGTCGCGCGACAGCTTGCCGGTGCCGAAGGTCTCGACCATGATCGAGGTCGGCTCGGCGACGCCGATCGCGTAGGACACCTGCACTTCGCAGCGCTCGGCGAGCCCCGCGGCGACGATGTTCTTGGCGACGTAGCGCGCAGCGTAGGCGGCCGAGCGGTCGACCTTGGACGGGTCCTTGCCGGAGAACGCGCCGCCGCCGTGGCGCGCGAAGCCGCCGTAGGTGTCGACGATGATCTTGCGGCCCGTCAGGCCGCAGTCGCCGACCGGTCCGCCGATGACGAACTTGCCGGTCGGATTGATGTGGAACTTGGTGCGCTTGTCGATCCACCGCTTCGGCAGCACCGGCAGGATGATCTCCTCCATGACCGCCTCGCGCAGCTTGCGCTGGCCGATCTCGGGCGAATGCTGCGTCGAGAGCACGACCGCCTCGATGCCGACCGGGCGGTCGTGCTCGTAGCGGAAGGTGATCTGGCTCTTGGCGTCCGGGCGCAGCCACGGCAGCTTGCGGCCGCGGCGCACCTCGGCCTGGCGCTTGACCAGGCGGTGCGCGTAGGTGATCGGCGCCGGCATCAGCACGTCGGTCTCGTTGGTGGCGTAGCCGAACATCAGGCCCTGGTCGCCCGCGCCCTGCTTGCGCGGGTCCTTGCGGTCGACGCCCTGAGCGATGTCGGGCGACTGCTTGCCGATGATGTTGATCACCGCGCAGCTCGCGCCGTCGAAGCCCATCTCGCTGTGGTTGTAGCCGATGCGCAGCACCGTCCGGCGCACCAGTGCCTCGAGATCGACCCATGCGGAGGTGGTGATTTCGCCGGCCACGATGACGCAGCCGGTCTTGACGAGCGTCTCGCAGGCGACGCGGGCGCGCTTGTCCTCGGCGATGATCGCGTCGAGGACGGCGTCCGAGATCTGGTCGGCGACCTTGTCAGGATGGCCTTCGGAGACGGATTCGGAAGTGAACAGGTAGCTGCTGTTGCTGGACGCCATCGGAATTACGAGCGCCGCGCGGCGCCTCCTGCCGTATAACCGCCGAAGTATACCAAGGGAGCGACGGCCGTTGCCCCTGTCATGTAGGTGTTGGACAATGACGGCTTCCTACACTCCTATATGGAACGGCCGATGCAAAACCGCCGGCAACTCGCCAACGCCATACGCGCCCTCAGCATGGATGCCGTCCAGCAGGCGAACTCCGGCCATCCCGGCATGCCGATGGGCATGGCCGACATCGCCGAGGTGCTGTGGCGCGATTTCCTCAAGCACAACCCCGGCAACCCGGCCTGGTGCGACCGCGACCGTTTCGTGCTGTCGAACGGCCACGGCTCGATGCTGCTGTATTCGCTGCTGCACCTGACCGGCTACCCGCTGTCGATCGAGGAGCTCAAGCGCTTCCGCCAGCTCGGCTCGCATACGCCCGGGCCACCCGGAGCGCGACCTCAAGCTCGGCATCGAGACGACCACCGGCCCGCTCGGCCAGGGGCTCGCCAACGCGGTCGGCATGGCGCTTGCCGAGCGCATCCTCGCCGCGCAGTTCAACCAGCCGGGCTTCACGCTGGTCGACCACCACACCTACGTGTTCCTCGGCGACGGCTGCCTGATGGAGGGCATCTCGCACGAGGCGTGCTCGCTCGCCGGCACGCTCGGCCTCGGCAAGCTGATCTGCTTCTACGACGACAACGGCATCTCGATCGACGGCAAGGTGCAGGGCTGGTTCACCGACGACACGCCGAAGCGCTTCGAGGCCTACGGCTGGCAGGTGATCCGCGCCGTCGACGGCCACGACGCCGAGGCCATCCGCCGCGCGATCCGCAAGGCCGCGCCGCGAGACGGCCAAGCCGACGCTGATCTGCTGCAAGACGATCATCGGCTTCGGCGCGCCGAACAAGCAGGGCACCGAGGCGACGCACGGCGCGGCGCTCGGCGCCGACGAGGTCGCCGCCGCGCGCGCGGCGCTCGGCTGGCCGTACCCGCCGTTCGAGGTGCCGGACGAGATCCGCGGCGCGCTGGGACGCCCGCGGCCGCGGCAAGCGCCTCGAGAACAAGTGGCTGCGCCTGCTCAAGGAGTACCGCCAGGCCTATCCGGCCCTCGCCGCCGAGTTCGAGCGCCGCAGCCGCGGCGAGCTGCCGGCCGACTGGGCCGAGTTCGCCCACGCGACGGTCGCTGCGGTCCAGGACAAGGGCACGGCGCTGGCGACGCGCCAGTCCTCGCAGGCGGCGCTCAACGCCTTCGGGCCGCGACTGCCGGAGTTCGTCGGCGGCTCGGCCGACCTCACCGGTTCGAACAACACCTGGGCCAAGAACTCCAAGGGCATCACGCGCAGCGACGCCTTCCGGCAACTACGTCATGGTACGGCGTGCGCGAATTCGGCATGTCGGCGGCGATGAACGGCATCGCACTGCACGGCGGGCTCATGCCCTACGGCGGCACCTTCCTGGTGTTCTCCGACTACGCGCGCAACGCCGTGCGCATGGCGGCGCTGATGCGGCGTGCGCGACGATCTTCGTCTGGTCACACGATTCGATCGGCCTCGGCGAGGACGGGCCGACCCACCAGCCGATCGAGCAGCTGGCATCGCTGCGGGTGATTCCGAACCTGACGCTGTGGCGGCCGTGCGACGCGGTCGAGGCGCACGTCGCCTGGGTCGACGCGATCGAGCGCCGCTCCGGCCCGACGGCGCTCGTGCTGACGCGCCAGGCGCTGCCGCACCAGGCGCGCACGCCCGCGCAGCTCGCCGACGTGCGCCGCGGCGGCTACGTGCTCGTCGACTGCGACGGCGCGCCCGAACTGGCGCTGATCGCGACCGGCTCGGAGGTCGCAGCTCGCCGTCGAGGCGGCGCGCGCGCTCGCCGCGCGCGGCCGGCGCGTGCGGGTCGTGTCGATGCCGTCGACCGAGCGCTTCGACGCGCAGCCGGCCGACTACCGCGCGGCCGTGCTGCCGCATGGCGTGCCGCGCGTGGCGGTCGAGGCCGGCGTGCGCGAGTACTGGTGCCGCTACGCCGCGAGCGTCGACCACGTGGTCGGCATCGACAGCTTCGGCGCCTCGGCGCCAGCCAAGGATCTGTTCAAGCACTTCGGGCTGACCACCGATCACGTGGTCGCCGTGGCGACGCAAGCGCTCGGCGGCTGACGCCGGGCTATCCGATAGCAGAGGGGATCTGAACATGGCCATCAAGGTAGGAATCAACGGCTACGGCCGCATCGGCCGCAACGTGCTGCGCGCGCTCTACGAGGGCAAGCGCAACGGCGAGATCCAGATCGTCGCGATCAACGATCTCGGCGACGCGAACACCAACGCCCACCTGACGCGCTTCGACACCGCGCACGGCCGCTTCCCGGGCCAGGTGCAGCGTCGACGGCGACTCGATGGTCGTCAACGGCGACCGCATCCGCGTGCTCGCCGAGCGCGACCCCGCCAAGCTGCCGTGGGGCGAGCTCGGCGTCGAGTACGTGCTCGAGTGCACCGGCCTGTTCGCCAACAAGGAGAAGGCCGCCAAGCACCTCGCCGGCGGCGCGAAGAAGGTCGTGATCTCGGCGCCCGGCGAGGGCGGCGTCGACGCGACGATCGTCTACGGCGTCAACCACGGCACGCTGAAGCGCGACATGACCGTGATCTCGAACGCCTCGTGCACCACCAACTGCCTGGCGCCGCTGGTCAAGCCGCTGCACGACTCGATCGGCATCGTCGCCGGCATCATGACCACGATCCACTCCTACACCAACGACCAGGTGCTGACGGACGTGTACCACAAGGACCTGCGCCGCGCGCGCTCGGCGACGATGTCGATGATCCCGACCAAGACCGGCGCGGCCGCCGCGGTCGGCCTGGTGCTGCCCGAGCTCAAGGGCAAGCTCGACGGCTTCGCGGTGCGCGTGCCGACGATCAACGTCTCGATGGTCGACCTCACGTTCACGGCCAAGCGCGCCACCACGGTCGAGGAGATCAACAAGATCCTCAAGGCCGCGGCCGACGGCCCGCTCAAGGGCGTGCTGGCCTACAACGACCAGCCGCTGGTGTCGGTGGACTTCAACCACGACCCGGCTTCCTCGACCTACGACTCGACGCTGACCAAGGTCATCGACGGCACGCTCGTCAAGGTCTGCGCCTGGTACGACAACGAGTGGGGCTTCTCGAACCGCATGCTCGACACGACGCTGGCCTGGAGCCGCGCGAAATGAACGCCGCGACCGTGGCCGGCGGCCCGCCGGGGGGCGTCTCGACGCGTGTCGTGCGCATGCAGGACGTGGCGCTCGCCGGCAAGCGCGTGCTGATCCGCGAGGACCTCAACGTGCCGGTCAAGGACGGCGTCGTCACCAGCGATGCGCGCATCCGCGCCTCGCTGCCGACGATCCAGCAGGCGCTGGCGGCCGGCGCGCGGGTCATGCTGATGTCGCACCTCGGCCGGCCCGAGGAGGGCAAGCCGACCGACGGAGCTCTCGCTGGCGCCCGTGGCGGCGCGGCTGTCGGAGCTGCTGGGCCGCAAGGTGCCGCTGGTCAAGGACTGGCTCGACGGCGTCACGGTCGCGCCGGGCGAGGCGGTGCTGCTCGAGAACGTGCGCTTCAACAAGGGCGAGAAGAAGGACGCCGACGAGCTCGCGCGCCGCATGGCGGCGCTGTGCGACGTCTACGTCATGGATGCCTTCGGCACGGCGCACCGCGCCGAGGCGAGCACGCACGGCGTCGCGAAGTTCGCGCCGATCGCCTGCGCGGGGCCGCTGCTGGTCAACGAGCTGGTGGCGCTCGACACGGCGCTCGACAGCCCGAAGCGGCCGCTGGTGGCGATCGTCGGCGGCTCGAAGGTGTCGACCAAGCTGACCGTGCTCGAGGCGCTGCTCGCGCGAGGTCGACCAGCTGATCGTCGGCGGCGGCATCGCCAACACCTTCCTGCTGGCGCGCGGCGTCGCCGATCGGCAAGTCGCCTGCACGAGCCGGACATGGTCGACATCGCGCGGCGGCTGCTCGCGCAGTCGGCGGCCAAGGGCGTCGACATACCGCTGCCGACCGACGTCGTCGTCGCGAAGGAGTTCTCGGCCAAGGCGGAGGCGGACGTCAAGGCGGTCGCCGACGTGGCGGCGGACGAAATGATCCTCGACATCGGCCCGGATACGGCCGAGCCGCTTCGCGCGCATCGTCAGCGAGGCCGGCACGATCATCTGGAACGGCCCGGTGGGCGTGTTCGAGTTCGACCAGTTCGGCGAGGGCACGCGCGCGCTGGCGACCGCGATCGCGCGCAGCAAGGCCTTCTCGCTCGCCGGCGGCGGCGACACGCTCGCCGCGATCGAGAAGTACGGGGTCGAGGACGGCATGAGCTACATCTCGACCGGCGGCGGCGCGTTCCTCGAATTCGTCGAGGGCAAGCCGCTGCCGGCGGTCGTCATGCTCGAGAGCCGCGCGCGCGAGGCGCGCCGCGCATGAACCCGGTCCGCACGCCGCGGCGCACCAAGATCGTCACGACGCTGGGCCCGGCAACCGACGATCCGCGCGTGCTGCAGGAGCTGTTCAACGCCGGCGCCGACGTCGTGCGGGTCAACTTCTCGCACGGCCGCTTCGAGGACCATGCGCGCCGCATCGCGCTGGTGCGCGACGCGGCGCTCAGCGTCGGCCGCTACGTCGGCATCCTCGGCGACCTGGCGGGCCCGAAGATCCGCATCGAGCGCTTCGTCGCGGGCGCCGTGCAGCTCGAGGAAGGTGCGGCGTTCACGCTCGATGTGTCGCTCGACCCGGCGGCTGGCACCGAGCAGGTCGTCGGCTGCGCCTACCGGGACCTGCCGCGCGACGTGCACGCCGGCGACGTGCTGCTGCTCAACGATGGCCTGATCGTCCTCGAGGTGCAGGCCGTCGACGGGCCGCGGGTGCTGACCCGCGTCGTCACCGGCGGCGAGCTGTCGAACAACAAGGGACTCAACCGGCGCGGCGGCGGGCTGTCCGCCGGCGCGCTCACCGACAAGGACCGCGCCGACATCCCGATCGCCGCGCGGCTCGACGTCGACTACCTCGCGGTGTCGTTCCCCAAGAGCGGCGAGGACATGCTCGAGGCGCGCCAGCTGCTGCGCGAGGCTGGCGGCACCGGCCGGCTGATGGCGAAGATCGAGCGTGCCGAGGCGATCCGGCACCTCGACGACATCGTCGAGGCCAGCGACGCGGTGATGGTGGCCCGCGGCGACCTCGGCATCGAGGTCGGCTACGCGGAGCTCACCGGGCTGCAGAAGCGGATCATCCAGACCGCGCGGCAGAAGTTCCGCATCGTGGTCACCGCGACGCAGATGATGGAGTCGATGATCCACAACCCGGTGCCGACCCGCGCCGAGGTGTCCGACGTCGCCAACGCGGTGCTCGATGGCACCGATGCGGTGATGCTGTCGGCCGAGAGCGCGGTCGGCAAGTACCCGGTCAAGGCGGTCGAGGCGATGGCGCAGGTCATCGAGGGCGCCGAGAAGTACCAGTTCACGCAGGGCACGCGGCCCCGGCAGCGCGTCGAGCCGCGCGAGTTCCACGGCTCGGACGAGGCGATCGCGATGGCCGTGATGTACACGGCCAACCACATGGACGTGAAGGCGATCGTCGCGCTGACCGAGTCGGGGTCGACGCCGCTGTGGATGTCGCGGATCCGCTCGGACATCCCGATCTACGCGTTCACGCGCCACGAGGCGACGCGGCGGCGCGTCACGCTGTACCGCGGCGTCTACCCGGTGTCCTTCGACGTCACGCACACCGACCCGGCGATCCTGTACCCGTCGATCTTCCTGATCCTGCTCGAGCTCAACCTGTGCGCGGTCGGCGACCTGATCATCGTCACCAAGGGCGAGCTGTCGGGCGTCTCCGGCGGCACGAACTCGATGAAGATCCTCGAGGTCCGGCCCTGAGCGCGCGGCGGCGGGCCTGACTTGCCAGCCCCGCCCGAAGCGGCGACGATGCGCCGGTCGCCGCAACGGATGCGCCCCATGAGAAGACTGTTGCTGCGCATCGGCGCAGGCCTCGCGGTGCTCGCGCTGCTGGCGGTCGCGGCCGCCTGGCTCGCGCTGCGCGCCAGCCTGCCGGTGCTCGACGGGCGGGTCGCAACCCGCGCGGTCGGCGAGCGCCTCAGCATCGAGCGCGACGCCGCGGGCGCCGTCACGATCGCCGGCCGGACACGCAACGACGTCGCCTTCGGCCTCGGCTATGCGCACGGCCAGGACCGCTTCTTCCAGATGGACCTGCTGCGCCGCGCCGCGGCTGGCGAGCTGTCGGCGCTGCTCGGCGCGGCCACGGCCGACACCGACCGCGAGCTGCGCGTCCACCGCCTGCGCGCCGTCGCCCGCGCGTCGCTGGCGGCCGCGCCGGCGGAGCAGCGCGCGCTGATCGACGCCTACACTGCCGGCGTCAACGCCGGGCTCGGCTCGCTGCGGGCGCGGCCGTTCGAGTATCTGGTGCTGCGCAGCGCGCCCGAACCGTGGCGGGCCGAGGACTCGGTGCTGACGACGCTGGCGATGTTCCTGCAGCTGCAGGAGGCGGACGGCCACACCAAGATCGAGCGCGGCTTGGTGCGCGACGCGCTCCCGGCGGTGGCGGCGCGCTTCATCTACGCCGCGTCGCCCGACTGGGAGGCGACGCTGGACGACTCGGGCGGCGCGCCGCCGGTAGTGCCGGCCGCCACCGACTACGACCTCGCGCGCGTCGGCAAGCTCGACTTCGAGCCGCCGCAGCGGCACTCGCGCTCGCGGCCGGTCACCGGCAGCAACAACTGGGCGATCGCGGGCTCCCGCACCGCGAACGGCGCGGCGCTGGTGGCCAACGACATGCACCTCGGCATCCGCGTGCCGAACACCTGGTACCACGCGCGGCTGCGCGTCGCCGGCGCCGACGGCACGCTGGTCGACGTCACCGGCGTCACGCTGCCCGGCACGCCGGCGGTGGTCACCGGCAGCAACGGCCACGTCGCCTGGGCGTTCACCAACAGCTACGGCGACTACGGGGACGTCATCCGCGTCGTGCCGGACCCCGCCGACCCGGATCGCTACTTGAGCGCCGCGGGCTCGCGGCCGTTCACGCACACGCGCGAGCGGATCCTGGTCAAGGGTGCCGCGGCGGTCGAGCTCGACGTGGTCGGCACCGAGTGGGGCCCGGTGATCGCGCACGATGAGGGTGGCCACGCGCTTGCGCTGGAGTGGACCGCGCACGATGCGGCCGCCGTCAACCTCGAGCTCGTCGGGCTCGAGCGCGCCACGACCGTCGCCGAGGCGATCGCGGCCGCGGCGCGCAGCGGCATTCCCGCGCAGAACTTCGTCGCCGGCGATGCCGCCGGCCACATCGCCTGGACGATCGCCGGCCAGGTGCCGCTGCGCCGCGGCGGCGATGCGGCGGTACCGCGTGCCTCGACCGACCCCGACGTCGGCTTCGCCGGCTGGCTGGGCCCCGACGCGCGCCCGTCGATCGTCGACCCGGCGGCCGGGCAGGTCGCCACGGCGAACGCCCGCGTCGTCGGCGGCGCGGCGCTCGCGGCGATCGGCGATGGCGGCTACGACCGCGGCGCGCGCGCGCGGCAGATCCTCGCCGACCTCGCCGCGCACGGCGCGCAGCAGACGCCGAAGGACGCGCTCGCGGTGCAGCTCGACGACCGGGCGCTGTTCCTGGAGCGCTGGCACGGGCTGCTCGCCGGCCTGCTCGATGCGCAGGCCGTCGATGGCCAGCCGCGCCGCGCCGAGCTCAAGGCGGCAGTGGCGACGTGGTCGGGGCACGCCGCGGTCAGCGACACCGGCTACCGGCTGGTGCGGGCGTTTCGCGCCGAGGTCGAGCGGCGCGTGTTCTTCGCGCTGATCGCGCCGGCCCGCGCCAAGAACCCGGGCTTTCGCTTCACCGTGCCGCACACCTTCGAGGGGCCGCTGTGGACGCTGGTCGAGGAGCAGCCGCGCCACCTGCTGCCGCCGGGCCACCAGGACTGGCGCGCGTTCCTGCTGGCCGCCGCCGATGCGGCGCTCGCCGGCCTCGAATCCGATTGTCCGAAGCTCGCCGACTGCACGTGGGGCCGCGTCAACCTGACGCGCATCCGTCACCCGCTGTCGCCGGCCCTGCCCGGCCTCGGCTGGCTGCTCGACATGCCCGCCGAGATGCTGCCGGGCGATGAGGACATGCCGCGCGTCCAGGGGCCGAACTTCGGCGCCTCCGAGCGCTTCGCCGTCGCGCCGGGGCACGAGGCGGAGGCGTACTTCGAGATGCCGGGCGGGCAGAGCGGCCACCCGCTGTCGCCGTACTTCCGCGCCGGGCACGAACGCTGGGCGCGCGGCGACGACCCGGCGCCGTTCCTGCCGGGTCCGGCGGCCCACACGCTGACGCTGATGCCGTGAGCGGGTCGCGGCGTTCGGCCGGCCGGCCGCCGTCTGGCAGGTAAAGTAGTCCGCCGCGAAGGCCGGCTCCGGCCGGCGGGGAGAACGCATGGCCGAGGCTGACGGCGATGAGCGCCGGATCCGGCAGCTGATCGAATTGGCGATGCAGGCGCAGGCCGGCGGCCGACCGCAGGAGGCGGAGAATTTCCTGCGGCAGGCGCAGTCCGAGGCGCCGCGGCACCCGCTGGTGCTCAACGAGATTGCCCGGCGAATGCTGCTCGCCGGCAATCCGGCCGGCGCCCGCGAGCTGCTCGAGCGGGCCGTTGCCGCCGATGCCGCTCAGCCGGCGATGTGGCTCAATCTCGCCGCCGCCCTTCGCGGGCTCAACCTGCCGACCGAGGAGATGGCGGCGCTCGACCGGGTGCTCGCAATCGAGCCGCGCCATGTGCGCGCGTTGCTGCAGAAGGCCTCGCTGCAGGCCCTGCAGGGCCAGGCACGCGCGTCGGCGGCGACCTACCGCACCGCCCTGCAGACCATCCCGCCCGGCGTTGAGGTGCCGGCGGCGATGCGCCCGGTCGTCGAGGAGGCGAAAAACGCCGTCGCCGCCAACAACCGGGCGCTCGAGACGTTCCTCGACGTGCGCCTGGCCGAGCTGCGCGCACGCCACGCCGGCGCGCCGCTCGGCCGCGCCGAGCGCTGCCTCGCGACGTTGCTGCAGAAGACGCCGATCTACCGCCAGCAGCCGACCTTCCTCTACTTCCCGCAGCTGCCGGCGATCGAGTTCTACGAGCGCGCCGACTTCCCGTGGCTCGACGCCATCGAGGCCGCGACCGCTGACATCCGCGCCGAGCTCGTCAACGTGCTGGCGGACGGGCCAGCGACGCTCAGCCCGTACGTCGAGCTGCCGCAGGGCGTGCCGCTCGACCAGTGGCGCGAACTCAATCACTCGCGCCGCTGGGGCGTCTATTTCCTGTGGAAGGAGGGCGTGCCGTTCCCGGAGCACATCGCGCGCTGCCCGCGCACGGTCGCGGCGCTCAAGGCCTGGCCGCGCTGCGAGATCCCGGGCTGTGCGCCGACCGCGGTGTTCTCGATCCTGGACGCGAAGACCCGCATTCCGCCGCACACCGGCGTCAACAACGCGCGCCTCATCGTCCACCTGCCGCTGATCGTCCCGCCCGGCTGCGGTTTTCGGGTCGGTGGCGAACGCCGCGAGTGGCAGCCGGGGCGGGCCTTCGTGTTCGACGACACGATCGAGCACGAGGCGTGGAACGACAGCGACGCGCCGCGCGGGGTGCTGATCTTCGACGTCTGGAGCCCGCTGCTGAGCGAGGCGGAGCGCGACATGGTGGCCGCGATCGCCGCCGGGGTCGGCGAGTACTACGGCGGCGCGCTGGCCACCGGCATCTAGCGCCCCGGCGCCGCCCGGCCGCGAATCCGGTCGCGGCCGCGCGGGTGGCCGATTAAGATGGGGGCGGCACCCGAAGGATGGCGTGATGATGAGTACCCGCTTTACCGGCACCGACCGCTACGTCGCGACCGACGACCTCAAGATGGCCGTGAACGCCGCCGTCACGCTGGCCCGGCCGCTGCTGATCAAGGGCGAGCCCGGCACCGGCAAGACGCAGCTGGCCGAGGAGATCGCGCTGTCGCTCGGCAAGCCGCTGTTCGAGTGGCACATCAAGTCGACCACCAAGGCGCAGCAGGGCCTGTACGAGTACGACGCGGTCTCGCGGCTGCGCGATTCGCAGCTCGGCGAGGCGCGCGTCCAGGACATCGGCAACTACATCGTCAAGGGGCGCCTGTGGGAGGCGTTCGCCAGCGACGTCCAGCCGGTGCTGCTGATCGACGAGATCGACAAGGCCGACATCGAGTTCCCGAACGACCTGCTGCGCGAGCTCGACCGGATGGAGTTCTACGTCTACGAGACGCGCGAGCTCGTCAAGGCGCGCCACCGGCCGATCATCGTCATCACCAGCAACAACGAGAAGGAGCTGCCGGACGCGTTCCTGCGCCGCTGCTTCTTCCACTACATCCGCTTTCCGGACGCGGAGACGATGACGCGGATCGTCGACGTGCACTTCCCGCGCCTGAAGCACGAGCTGCTCGCGGAGGCGCTCGACGCGTTCTACCGCCTGCGCGACGTGCCGGGCCTCAAGAAGAAGCCGTCGACCTCGGAGCTGCTCGACTGGATCAAGCTGCTGCTCGCCGAGGACATCCCGCCCGAGGCGCTGCGCGCCACCGACGGCAAGACGGCGATTCCGCCGCTCTACGGGGCGCTGCTCAAGAACGAGCAGGACGTACACCTGTTCGAGCAGCTGGTGTTCATGAACAGGCGCACCGCCCGCTGACGCGCGCCTCGGCCACGCCATGCTGGTCCGCTTCTTCCTGATGCTGCGCGAGGCCGGGGTGCCGGTCTCGCTGACGGAGTTCCTGGCGCTGCTGGAAGCGCTCAAGGCGCGCGTCGGGGCGCTGTCGGTCGAGGACTTCTACGTGCTCGGCGCGCACCGTGCTCGTCAAGGACGAGCGCCACTACGACCGCTACGACCGGGTGTTCGCCGCCCACTTCAAGGGCCTCGAGCAGGCCTTCGCCGCGCTCGCCCAGGCGTCGGTGCCGGAGGAGTGGCTGCGGCGCATGGCCGAGCTCACGCTCAGTCCCGAGGAGCGCGCCAAGGTCGAGGCGCTCGGCGGCTTCGAGCAGCTGATGGAGGCGCTCAAGGAGCGGCTGCGCGAGCAGCAGGGCCGGCACGAGGGCGGCAGCAAATGGATCGGCACCGCGGGCCGCTCGCCGTTCGGCGCCTACGGCTACAACCCCGAGGGCGTGCGCATCGGCCAGGACGGCTCGCGCAACCGCAGCGCCGTCAAGGTCTGGGACCGGCGCGAGTTCCGCAACCTCGACGATTCGGTCGAGCTCGGCACGCGCAACATCAAGCTCGCGCTCAGGCGCCTGCGGCGCTTCGCGCGCGAGGGCGCCGCCGAGGAGCTCGACCTCGGCGGCACGATCGACGCGACCGCGCGCAACGCCGGCTGGCTCGACCTCAAGCTGGTGCCGGAGCGCCACAACGCGATCAAGGTGCTGCTGTTCCTCGACGTCGGCGGCTCGATGGACGATCACGTGCGCGCCTGCGAGGAGCTGTTCACGGCCGCGCGCAGCGAGTTCAAGCACCTCGAGTACTACTACTTCCACAACTTCGTCTACGAGACGGTGTGGAAGGACAACTCGCCGCCGCCACGCCGAGCGCATCCCGACGCTGGAGGTCATGCGCACCTACGGCCCGGACTACCGGCTGGTGTTCGTCGGCGACGCGACCATGAGCCCGTACGAGATCGTGCAGCCGGGCGGCAGCATCGAGCACTGGAACGACGAGGCCGGCGCCGTGTGGCTCGGGCGCCTGCAGCGCGCCTACCCCAAGCACGTCTGGCTCAACCCCGAGCCGCAGGACCGCTGGGACTACGTGCCGTCGATCGGCGTCGCGCGCGCAGCTGCTCGACGGCCGCATGTACCCGCTGACGCTCGCCGGCATCGACGGCGCGATGCGCGCGCTCAACGCGCGCTGAGCGCGCGTCTCAGCCGGCGCTCTTCGCCGGCGCCTTGGCCTGCAGCGCCTCGAGCTCCTTGAGGACCAGCTCCGAGTGGCCCTTCGGCTCGACCTTGACGAAGTGCTTGGCGATGCGGCCCGCGGGATCGATGATGAACGTGTCGCGCTGCGCGATCTCGATCGTGCCCATCCACTTGACCAGCACGCCGTAGTCCTTGGCGGTCTGCTTGGTCGGGTCGGCAAGGATCGTGAACGGCAGGCCGTGCTCCTCGGCGAACTCCTTGTGCGAGGCGACGTCATCGACGCTGATGCCGATGATCGTGGCGCCGATCTTGCGGAACGCGAAAATGTTGTCGCGCAGCTCGCAGGCCTGGGTCGTGCAGCCGGGCGTCTTGTCCTTCGGGTAGAAGTACAGCACCAGCCACTTGCCGCGATATTCCTCAAGCGCGTGCCAGCGCCCGGTCTGGTCCTGCAGCTTGAACGCCGGCGCGGCAGCGCCGACCTCGGGGCCGTCGGCGAGCGCCGGGCCGCCGGCGGCGAGCACCGCGAACGAGCCGACGATGAGCGCGGTGGCGAGCCGGCGGAATCGGGTCATCATGGCGGTTCTCCGGAGGCGAGCGGGGCCGCGGGACTGTGGCCCCGCGAGACTGCCGATGGTAATCCCGGCCGGGGCATAATGACACGGTGACCGACCCGATCGACGCGGCCGCCCCGGACCCTTCGTCGCCTGTCCAGGACCGCGGCCGCCTCGGCCTCATCCTCTCCGGTGGCGGCGCGCGCGGCGCCTACCAGGTGGGGGTCCTCAAGGCGATCGCCGAGTTGCTGCCGCGCGACGGGCCGGTGCCGTTCCGGGTGATCTGCGGCACGTCGGCCGGTGCGATCACCGCCGCGGTCGTCGCGGCGCACGCGCAGCACTTCCGCGCCGGCGTGGTCAACCTCGAGCGCGTCTGGCGCAACTTCCACGTCGGCCAGGTGTTCCGCGCCGATGCCACCAGCATGCTGCGCTCGGGCCTGCGCTGGCTGCTCGCGCTCGTGTCGGGCGGCTGGCTCGTGCCGCCGCCGCGGTCGGTGTTCGACAACGCGCCGCTGCGGGAGCTGCTCGAGCGGCACGTCAACTTCGCCCGCATCGCCGAGGCGCTCGAGCACGGCCATCTGGAGGCCTTTGCCG
Source organism: uncultured Pseudomonadota bacterium (assembly GCA_963727685.1). Classification (GTDB taxonomy): domain Bacteria; phylum Pseudomonadota; class Gammaproteobacteria; order Steroidobacterales; family Steroidobacteraceae; genus CAIKZZ01. Next base: position 369,175 of record CAVSGY010000006.1, on the reverse strand, counting down.
TCAGCGCCGCGGCCTACCGGCGGGCGCTGTCGGTGGCGTTCTACACCTCGGCCCACGAGCAGGCGCCGTGGCTGCAGTCATGGCACCGCGGCGAAAGTGCCGAGCTCGGCCTCGACCACCTGATGGCGAGCTCGGCGGTGCCGTTCCTGTTCCCGCCGGTGCGCATGGGCGGCGAGTATTACGGCGACGGCGCGATGCGCCAGACCGCGCCGCTGTCACCGGCCATCCGGCTGGGCGCCGACCGGCTGCTGGTGATCGGCGTGCGGCCGGCGGCGACCTCGTGCCACAACACCGGTGCGCCGAACGGCCAGGGGCCGAGCTTCGGCCAGCTCTTCGGCTTCATGCTCGACACGCTGTTCATGGACGGCCTGCACGCGGACCTCGAGCGTCTCGAGCGCGACAACCAGCTGATCGACGCGCTCGGCGCCGAGCACACCGGGCTGCGCCACATTGCGCCGCTGCTGATCGCGCCGACCGAGGATTTCGGCGAGATCGCCACGCGCCACGCCGACGAGATGCCGCGACCGGTGCGCGTGCTGCTGCGGACCATGGGTGCGGCGAACCCGGGCGGCGGGGTGCTGCTGAGCTACCTGCTGTTCGAGGGCGGCTACACGCGCGAGCTGATCGCGCTCGGCTATGCCGACGCGCTGCGTCGCCGCGACGAGCTTCAGGCGTTCGTCGTCAGCGAGTCGTGCCGGGCGACGACGCCGGGGTAGCGCGCGGCGAAGTGCGCGGCGAGCCGCTCGACGATGTACACCGAGCGGTGCTGGCCACCGGTGCAGCCGACGGCGACGGTGAGGTAGCCGCGGTTGTGCTCGAGGTACAGCGGGATACGCCGCTCGACGAAAGCGATGATGTCCTCGAGCAGCGCCCCGACCGCCGGCTCGGCCTCGAGGAACGCGATCACCGCCGGGTCGCGGCCGGTCAGCGGCTGCAGGTTCGGCACCCAGTACGGGTTCGGCAGCGTGCGGGCGTCGAACACGAAGTCGGCACCGCTCGGGATGCCGTTCTTGAAGCCGAACGACTCGAACATCATCGACAGGCGCCGGCTGCGCCGTTGCTCGACCCGGGCGCGGATCATCTCCCGGAGCTCGTGCACGCTGCTGCGCGAGGTGTCGACGACGAGGTCCGCCGAGTAGGTGATCGGCTCGAGGAGCTTCAGCTCCTCCGCGATCGCGCTCTTGAGATCGCGATCCTCGCGCACCAGCGGGTGGCGCCGGCGGGTCTCGCCATAGCGGCGCAGCAGCATCGCCTCGTCGGCGTGCAGGTAGATGATCTCGCACTCGATGCCGCTGCGGCGCAGCTCGCGGACCATCTGCGGGACGCCGGCGATCTCGTCCGGCTCGTTGCGCGCGTCGAGGCCGACCGCGCTGCGCTCGTAGATCGGGTTCGGGCGCCGCACGGCGTGCGAGATGAACGCGTTCAGCAGGCCGGCGGGGATGTTGTCGATGCAGTACCAGCCGAGGTCCTCGAGCATGTTGAGCGCGACGCTCTTGCCCGAGCCGGACAGGCCACTGACGATTACGAGTCGCATCGGAGTGCCGTCCACCGGTCACGCGGGCTCAGGCGCCCGCAGCGCTGATGGTACGAGTTGCCGCTGCCGGAGGCGAGCGGCGGCGGGTCGCGGCGGCGGCGCCGTCCCGCGGCGGGCGCGGCCGGGCCGGCCGTAACCGGCCGCCCGGCCCGGGCAGCGTCAGGCGCGCCCGCGCGGCGCCTCGGCGGCGTGGTGATCGCCGCGCTTCTCCTTGTGCTTCTTGACCAGGCGGTCGAGCTTGTCGGTCAGCACGTCGATCGCGGCGTACATGTCCGCCTCGGAGGCGTCGGCGTGGATGTTGCCGCCGCGCACGTGCAGCGTCGCCTCCGCCTTGTGGGTGAGCTTTTCCACCGTCAGCACGCAGTGCACGTCGATCACCTGGTCGAAGTGACGCACCACGCGGTCGAGCTTCTTCTCGACGTAGCTCTTGAGCGGTGGCGTGATGTCGACGTGGTGTCCCGTCAGGGTCATCTGCATGTGCGTTCTCCTGGTAACTCCATCGATCAGCGCGGCAGCAGGCGGCGGCGCTCGCTGGACGGTGCGATCTGCATCGCCTCGCGGTACTTGGCCACCGTGCGCCGCGCCACGCGGGCGCCGTCGGCCGCCAGCAGCTCGGCGATCCGGCTGTCCGACAGCGGGTTGGCCGGGTCCTCGCCCGCGATCAGCTTCTTGATCTTGGCCCGGATCGCGGTCGAGGCGATCTCCGTACCATCCGTAGCGGCGACGTGGCTTGAAAAGAAGTAGCGGAACTCGTACACGCCGCGCGGGGTGTGCATGTACTTGCCGGTCGTGACCCGGGAGATGGTCGATTCGTGCATCTCGACCGCCTCGGCGACGTCGCGCAGCACCATCGGCTCCATCGCCTCGTCGCCCTGGTCGAGGAACGCCGACTGCCGCTGCACGATGCAGCGCGCCACCTTGATCAGCGTCTCGTTGCGGATCTCGAGGCTGCGCAGCAGCCAGCGCGCCTCCTGCAGCTGGGTGCGCAGCACCGCGTGGTCCGCGGCGCGCGTCACGAGCCCGGCGTAGCTCTGGTTGAGCCGGACGCGGGGCAGGGCGCCGGCGTTGAGCTCGGCAACCCAGCCGTGCTGGCCGCGGCGCACGAATACGTCCGGCACCACGTAGTCCGGCTGGGTCGGCTGGATCGTCGATCCGGGCCGCGGATGGCAGGACCGCACCAGCGCGAGCGCCCGCGACAGCTGCTCCTCGTCAATCTGCAGCGTCCGCCGCAGCAGTGCAAACTGCTGCGTTGCAACCAAGTCGAGGTGATGGCGGGCGATCTCGACCGCCGCGGCGAGCCCCGGCGTGTCGGGGGCGAGCTGGCCGAGCTGCAGCTCGATGCATTCGCGCGACCGAACGTGCGCCGATGCCGGGCGGGTCGAAGGCCTGCACCACCGCCAGCACTCGCTCGATCTCGACCGGCTCGACCTCGAGGTCGGGGCGTAATACCGCCGCCAGGTCGTCAATTGAGTCGATCAGGTAGCCATCGTCGTTGACCGCGTCGATAATTGCGCGGCCGATCGCGAGCTCGCGCGGCCCGAGGCGAGCCATCTCCAGCTGCCAGGTCAGGTGTTCCTGCAGCGTCTCGCCGCGCTGATCGGAGAACTCCTGCGGCCGGTCGTTGCCCGACCATGGGGTATCGGCGGCGCCGGCGGTGGGACCCTCGTCCCAGCCGTCGTCGGCGGCGTCGATCTCCGGCTCCGTCTCCGCGGCCTGCTCGGCCGCGGTGTCGGCCGATGCGGCGCCGAGCTCGGCGTCGGCAACCGGGCCGGCGGTCTCGAGCGGGACCTCCGCATCGCCCTCGTCGTCGGCCTCGAGCATGACGTTCTGCTCGAGCGCCTCGCGGATCGTCTGCTGCAGGTCGAGGGCCGGCAGCTGTAGCAGCCTGATCGCCTGCTGCAGCTGCGGCGTCATCGTCAGCTGTTGGCCGAGGCGGAGCTGCAGTGCGGGTTTCAGCATCGGGCGGGAGACTCGGGTCGGGCGGCGCGGGGCACGCCGCCGTCGGCGGTCACATCCGGAAATCCTGGCCCAAGTACACCTCACGAACCTCGGGGTTGGCAAGGATCTCGGCAGCGGATCCCGCGGCAATCACTGAGCCCTGGTTCACGATATACGCGCGTCCGCATATACCGAGCGTCTCGCGGACGTTGTGGTCGGTGATCAGAACCCCGATGCCCCGGGCGCGCAGGTGTTCTATGCTTCTTTGGATATCGGCGACCGACAGCGGATCGACGCCGGCGAACGGCTCATCGAGCAGCACGAAACGCGGCTCTGCCGCGAGCGCCCGGGCGATCTCCACGCGGCGGCGCTCGCCGCCCGACAGGCTCTGCCCGAGGCTGTCGCGGATGTGACTCGACGTGCAACTCGTCCAGCAGCGCCTCGAGCCGCGCCGCGCGCGCCTCGGCGTCCAGATCCGGTCGCGTCTCGAGGATCGCGCTGATGTTCTCTGCCACCGTCAGCTTGCGGAACACCGACGCTTCCTGCGGCAGGTAGCCGAGGCCGCGCCGCGCGCGGCGGTGCATCGGCAGGCGCGTCAGCTCCTCGTCGTCGAGATGGATCCGCCCGCCGTCGCAGGCGATCAGCCCGACGATCATGTAGAAGGCGGTCGTCTTGCCGGCACCGTTCGGGCCGAGCAGCCCCACCACCTCGCCCGACGATACCTCGAGCGACAGGTCGCGCACGACGGCGCGCGCCTTGTAGCTCTTGCGCAGCCCGGAGGCGGATAGCCTGCTCATGGGTTCGGCTTCGGTTCGGCGCCCGGCTTGGCCTCGGGCTTGGCATCCGACTTCTTCGGGTTGATCGTGATCCGCACCGGCTGGCTGCCCTGCTCGTCGGGGTTAGCGAGCACGCGCTGATCGCGCATGTTGTAGACAAGTGTCCGGCCGCTGATCTCGTTGTTGCCGTCCGACAGCCAGGCGTCGTCGCTGAGGCGGACCGTGCCGGCCGCCGGCTCGTACTCGATCTTGAGCGCGTGGCCGCGCGCGATGCCGTTGTCGCGCTTCTGCTCGAACGTGGCGGGCGTGCCCGTGATCAGCGCGCTCGCGATCAGGTTCGCGGCGAAGGCGATGTGCGCCTCGTTGCTGGCGAGCGCGCCGTCCGGAATGGTGATCCGGACGTTGCCCTTGAACACCCAGTGGCTGTCCTTGAAGTCGAGTCCGGTCGCGGTGCCGTTGTCGGCCTCAATTGCGAGCCCGCCCTGCGCGATCCGCACGCCGTAGAACACGAGCGTGTTGTTCTTGTAGTCGAAGTCCGTGGAACGCGCCACCAGCTCGATCGGCTGCGTGTCGCTGAGCTGCAGCGGCGGCGCCTCGCGGGCCGGCGCCCCGAGCGCCGCGCCGGCCGCGAGCAGGGCCGCGGTCATGCAGCTAACGCGTGAAGGTGCCATTGACTGCCGATTCTAGCCTGAGCGTCTCTTGCTTCAAGTCGGCGCGCAGCCCGCGCGCGTTCACCTCGTGCGAGCCGAAGTCGATGTGCACCGGGTCGGTGGTCGTGGCGAGGTTGGTATCGATGTTGAGCGCCAGGTGCTCGGTGCGGACCACGGCGCCGGTCGCCGCCGCCGCCGCGGCGGCGCGCAGCCGCACGTCGCCCTCGAACTCGACGATGCGCAGCCCCGGCGGCAGCGAGCCCGCGGTCGAGGTCATCAGCCAGTCATGGCCCGGCTCGGGGAAGTAGTGCGCCTCCAGCTGCTCGAGGCGCACCGCGCCCTGGTCGGCATCCTGGGCGGCGTGCACCGCGTGCACGCGCAGCGTCAGCCGTCCCGTCGCGTCGGTCTGATCGAGCGTGGCGTCGCTGAGGTAGTAGCCCGGCTGCGCCGCGAGCGGCGCCGGGGCGCGCTGCAGGTCATTGGCGCCGCGGCGCGCGAGCCACCACGAGCCCGCGGCGAGGCCGATCAGGAACAACAGCGCGACCGGGCCCGAGAGTCTCACGGGCGGGCGTCGAGCAACAGGTCGCAGACTTCGCGCACCGCACCGGCGCCGCCGGCGGCGCGCGTCACGTGACGGGCCGCCGCGAGCACGTCCGGGTGCGCGTCGGCGACCGCGATCGGCAGCGCCACCAGCGCCATCATCGGCAGGTCCGGCGTGTCGTCGCCGACGCAGGCCGTGCAGTCCTGCGGCACGCCGAGCGCGGCGGTCAGCGCGCGCAGCGCCTGCGCCTTGTTGTCGCAGCCCTGCTCAACGTGGCGCACGCCGAGTTCGGCCGCCCGCCGCTCGAGCGCCGCCGACCGGCGGCCGGAGATGATCGCCACTTCGATGCCGGCGCCGAGCAGCGCCTTGATGCCGACGCCGTCGCGGACGTGGAAAGCCTTCAGCGCTTCGCCGTCGGGCCCGAACCACAGCCGGCCGTCCGTCAGCACGCCGTCGACGTCGAGCACCAGCAGCCGGATCCGGGCCGCGAGCTCGGAGATCACATGACACCGGCGCGCAGCAGGTCGTGGACGTTCAGCGCACCGACGATCCGCCGCGCGGCGTCGACGACCACCAGCGCGGTGATCCGGTGGCGCTCCATCAGCAGTACCGCCTCGACGGCCAGCTCGCGCGGCCCGATCGTCCGGCAGTTGGCGGTCATGACCGCGCGCATCGGCGTCGCGTGCACGTCGATGCGCCGGTCGAGGGCGCGCCGCAGATCGCCGTCGGTGAACACGCCGAGCAGCGCGCCGGACGGGTCCGACGACCGTGGTCATGCCGAGGCCCTTCTTGCTCATCTCGAGCAGGCCCGCGGAGACGGTGTCGTCCGGGCCGACGCTCGGCACCTCCGCGCCGGTGTGCATGACGTCCTCGACGTGCAGCAGCAGGCGCCGGCCGAGGCTGCCGCCGGGATGGGAGCGGGCGAAGTCCTCCTCGGTGAAGCCGCGCAGGCGCAGCAGCGCCACCGCCATCGCGTCGCCCATCGCCAGCGTCGCCGTCGTGCTCGCCGTCGGCGCGAGGTTGAGCGGGCAGGCCTCGGCCGGCACGCTAACGTCGAGGTGGACGTCGGCGGCGCGGGCGAGCGCCGAGCCGGCATTGCCGGTCAGGGCGACGAGCGGCACGCCGAGGCGCTTCAGCACCGGCACCAGCGCGAGGATCTCGGTGGTCTCGCCCGAGTAGGACAGCGCGAGCACCAGGTCCTCGCGGGTGATCATGCCGATGTCGCCGTGGACCGCCTCGGCCGGATGCAGGAAGAACGCCGGCGTGCCGGTGCTGGCCAGCGTCGCGGCGATCTTGCCGGCGATGTGGCCGGACTTGCCCATGCCGGTCACGACGACCCGGCCGCGACAGGCGAGGGCGAGGCGGCAGGCGCCGGCGAAGTCGGCGCCGACGCGCCCGGCGAGGGTGGCGACGGCGTCGGCCTCGATGCTGAGCGCAACCCGCCCGAGCGCGACCAGTTCCGGGTCGGTCAGCGGGGCGGAAACGGGGGTGGGATGCGCCGGCGTCGCCATGCGCGGACCTCGGCTGCAACGGTGAGCGCATGATAGCAAGTCGGGCCGCGGGCCGGCGCTGCGGCGGTCCCCGAGACGCTGTTCGCGCCCGGGCGGATTCACTACACTCGGCGCCCCACGCGGGCTCCGCCCGCAGCCAGCGAGACGTGCACCGCCATGAAGGCCGACGAGGTCGAGCTCCAGATCAAGGCCGGCATGCCCGGCAGCCGCGTGCAGGTGCGTTCGGACGACGACACGCACTTCGAGGCAGTGGTCATCGCCCCGCAGTTCGCCGGCAAGCGCCCGCTGCAGCGCCACCAGCTCGTGTACGCGACGCTCGGCGCGGCCGTCGGCCGCGAGATCCACGCGCTGTCGATCCAGGCGCACACGCCCGAGGAGTGGACCGCCGCCGGCGGTCGGTGAAGGCAGGCGCCGGTGGACAAGCTGCAGATTCAGGGCGGCACGCCGCTCGCGGGCGAGGTCCGCATCTCCGGGCGCCAAGAACGCGGCGCTGCCGATCCTCGCGGCGACGCTGCTGGTCGACGGTCCGGTCACGGTCGGCAACGTGCCGCACCTGCAGGACGTCACGACGACCAACGAGCTGCTCGGCCGGATGGGCGTCACGGTCACGATCGACGAGCGCATGCGGGTCACGGTCGATGCGTCGTCGATCCGCCAGCTGGTCGCGCCCTACGAGCTCGTCAAGACGATGCGCGCCTCGATCCTCGTGCTCGGCCCGCTGCTGGCGCGCTTCGGCGAGGCCGACGTGTCGCTGCCCGGCGGCTGCGCGATCGGCGCGCGCCCGGTCAACATCCACGTCGCCGGGCTGCAGCAGCTCGGCGCCGACATCCGCATCGAGAACGGCTACATCAAGGCGCGCGCCAAGCGCCTCAAGGGCGCACGGCTGGTGCTCGAGACGGTCACGGTGACCGGCACCGAGAACCTGATGATGGCGGCGACGCTCGCCGAGGGCACGACCTGGATCGAGAACGCGGCGCGCGAGCCCGAAGTGGTCGACCTCGCGCACTTCCTGGTGGCGATGGGCGCGCGCATCCAGGGCGCCGGCACCGACACGATCGTGGTCGAGGGCGTCGAGCGGCTGCACGGCGGCAGCTACGAGGTGCTGCCCGACCGCATCGAGGCCGGCACCTACCTCGTCGCCGGCGCGATCACCCGCGGCCGCGTCCGGGTCCGCAACGTTCGGCCGGACCACCTCGACGCGGTCCTGCAGAAGCTGCGCGAGGCGGGCGGTACGGTAACGACCGGCGAGAACTGGATCGAGGTCGACATGCACGGTCGACGCCCGCGCTCGGTCGACCTGCGCACGGCCCCGTACCCGGCATTCCCGACCGACATGCAGGCGCAGTTCGCGGCGCTCAACACCGTCGCTGACGGGGTCGGCACGATCACCGAGACGATCTTCGAGAACCGCTTCATGCACATGCTCGAGATGCGCCGGCTCGGCGCCGACATCCGCCTCGAGGGCAATACCGCGATCATCAGGGGCGTGCCGCGGCTGACCGCGGCGCCGGTGATGGCGACCGACCTGCGCGCCTCGGCGAGCCTCGTGCTCGCCGGCCTGGTCGCCGACGGCCGCACCGAGGTCGAGCGGATCTACCACATCGACCGCGGCTACGAGTGCATCGAGGAAAAGCTGCAAGTCGCTCGGCGCGCAGATCCAGCGCCTGCCGGCCTGAGCCTCCGCCAGGTCCCTCAGCGCTCGATCGGGCGCGCGACGATCCGCAGCGTCGTGTCGTAGCGGCCCTCGCCGGGCCGGATCACGCGGATCCGAACGGTGGCGCCCGGCGTCTTGCGCGCGATCGCGCCCATGAAGTCCTGGTAGTCCGTCACCGGCGCGCCGTCGAGGTCGGTGATCACGTCGCCGCGCCGCAGCCCGGAGGTCGCCGCCGGGCTGCCCGAGTAGAAGCCGAGCACCTGCACCCCGTGCACCGGCTGGCCGCGTTCGTCGGTCACGCCCTCCGGCAGGCCCTGGACGCCGATGCCGCACCAACCGCGCACCACGCGGCCCTTGGTCTCGATGTCGGCAGCTACGCCGCGCACGCAGGTTGACGGGGATCGCGAAACCGATGTCCCTCGAAGCCCTGCTCGCGCCCGAGTATCGCCGTGTTGATGCCGACGAGCTCGCCGGCGGCGGTCACCAGCGCACCGCCGGAGTTGCCCGGGTTGATCGCGGCGTCGGTCTGGATGAAGTTCTCGAGCAGCGCCGCGCCCAGCTTGCGAGCGCCCGGTCGCGCTGACGATGCCCTGCGTGACCGTCTGGCCGAGGCCGGCCGAGTTGCCGATCGCGAGCACGACGTCGCCGACCCGCAGCTGGTCGGAGTGACCGAGCGGCATCACCGGCAGGTTCTTGAGGCCGATCTTGAGGATCGCGAGGTCGGTGTCCGGGTCCGTGCCGACGAGCGTCGCCGGCGCCGTGCGGCCGTCGGCCAGCTGCACGACGATCTCCTCGCATCCCCTTGATCACGTGGAAGTTGGTCGCGATGTGCCCGGCCGCATCGATGATCACGCCGGAGCCGCGGCTCGATTCCTCGCGGCGACGGAATTCGGGCCAGTCCGGGAAGAACGGCGCGAGCATGCTCCGGCACCTGGCGCTCGATGACCACCCGCCGCGTCGAGATGTTGACCACCGCCGGCGCGCCGCGCGCCACCGCGTCGGCGTAGCTGGCCACGGCGGCGTGGCGCAGCGGCGGGGCCGCGGCGGCCGGCCCGGCGCCGGCCGCATCGGCCGCGAGTGGCGTCGGCGCGGCGCTGACTGCGGCCGTCGGCGCGCGGCCGGCGGGCGGGCGCGGCGCCTCGCCCGCTGTGGGCAGCAGCGACGGATGCAGGTACATGACGACGAGCGCGGCGGCGAGTCCGAGGGCGATCCATGGCGACAGAAAAGCGACGATGCGGGTCAGGCGATTCACGGTAAACCCCTATGCACGGCGGCGAACGCCGGCGGGCGGCTGCGTGCCGCAATGCGGCGTGTATAATGCGCAATCCCTCGAACCGGCGAAACCTTCAATCGGTGCGCGGCCTTGCGCCGCGTTCGCATGGCCGGGGACTTAACGATGCGGGACCGTGACCGGTCCTACAGGGGTAGTTCATGAGCGCAGAGGTTGATCAGGGCCGACGCCGCCTGCTGATTGCGGCGACGTCACTCACCGGCGCGGTCGGCGTCGGCTTCGCCGCCACGCCGTTCCTCGCCAGCTGGAAACCGAACGCGCGCGCCAAGGCGCTCGGCGCGCCGATTGAGATCGACATCAGCAAGCTCGAGCCAGGGGCGATGCTCAAGGTCGAGTGGCGCGGCAAGCCGGTCTGGGTCCTGCGCCGCACGCCCGAGATGCTCAAGGAGGTCGCGAACGCCACCTCGTTCCTGCTCGATCCGGGCTCCGAGGCCTCGGTGCAGCCCGACTACGCCAAGAATGTGGACCGCTCCCGCAAGCCCGAGTTCTTCGTCGTGCTCGGCGTGTGCACGCATCTTGGCTGCTCGCCGCTGCCGAAGTTCGAGCCGGCGGACGTGACCGTCTCCGCCGACTGGCCCGGTGGCTTCTACTGCCCCTGCCACGGCTCGAAGTTCGACCTCTCGGGACGCGTGTTCAAGGGCGTGCCTGCGCCGGCGAACTTGGCCGTCCCGCCGTACACGTTCCTGACCGACACGCGCATTCTGGTCGGCAGCGACAGTGCGCAGTCCGCCTGACCGGCCGGACGCACCAAGGAGCCAAGACGATGGGGACTGAGAGTCACGGCAACACCCAGGGCGGCGGGCTCTGGGGCTGGATCACCGAGCGCTTTCCGATCGATACGATGCTCAAGGAGCACGTGACGGAGTACTGGACGCCGAAGAACTTCAACTTCTGGTACATCTTCGGCGTGCTGAGCGGCTGCGTGCTGGCCATCCAGCTGATCACCGGCATCTTCCTGACGATGAACTACAAGCCGTCCGCCGCCGAGGCCTTCGCCTCGGTCGAATACATCATGCGCGACGTCGAGTGGGGCTGGCTGATCCGCTACATGCACTCGACCGGCGCCTCGGCGTTCTTCATCGTCGTCTACCTGCACATGTTCCGGGCGCTGCTGTACGGCTCGTACCGTGCACCGCGCGAGCTGGTGTGGATCTTCGGCATGGTGATCTACCTGGCGCTGATGGCCGAGGCGTTCATGGGCTACCTGCTGCCGTGGGGCAACATGTCCTACTGGGGCGCGCAGGTGATCGTGTCGCTGTTCGGCACGTTCCCGGTGATCGGCAATGCGCTCGTCGAGTGGATCCGCGGCGACTTCTACATCTCTGACATCACGCTGAACCGGTTCTTCGCGCTGCACGTTGCCGCGTTGCCGCTCGTGCTCGTGTTCCTGGCCATCGCGCACATCCTGGCGCTGCACAAGGTTGGCTCACTCAACCCCGACGGCGTCGAGATCCACGACGAGCTGGACGAGCGCGGCATCCCGAAGGACGGGATCGCGTTCCACCCGTACTTCACGGTCAAGGACACGTTCTTCCTGGCGCTGTTCCTGCTGATCTTCTGCGCCATCGTGTTCTTCGCGCCGACCTTCAACGGGCTGTTCCTCGAGGCGCCGAACTTCGAGCCGGCGAACGCGATGAATACGCCGCCGCACATCTCGCCGGTGTGGTACTTCACGCCGTTCTACGCGATGTTGCGCGCCGTGCCGTCGTTCCTCGGGACGCAGGTGTGGGGCGTGCTGGTGATGTTCGCGGCGATCGTGCTGCTGTTCTTCCTGCCCTGGCTCGACCGTTCGCCGGTCAAGTCGATCCGCTACAAGGGCCTGTTCACCAAGGTGGCGCTCGCGGTGTTTGCCGTGACCTTCGTGGTGCTGGGCGTCTGCGGCATGAAGCCGGCGGTCGGCATCTACCCGCTGCTGGCACGGGTATTCACGGTGCTGTACTTCGCGTTCTTCCTGCTGATGCCCTGGTACTCGCGACTCGACCGCGTCAAGCCGGTGCCGAAGAGGGTGACCTATCATGCGCACTGACAAGCTGGCGCCGGCGCTCGCCGCCCTCGCGCTGCTCGCCCTCCCATTCGCGGCCTTCGCCGAGGAGGGTGGCTCGTTCCCGCGCGCCGGCAACGACATCCGCGACCGCGCGTCGTTGCAGCGTGGCGCGCGCAACTTCATGAACTACTGCTCGGGCTGCCACTCGGCGAAGTACGTCCGCTACAACCGCATCGCCAAGGACCTCGGCATCCCCGAGGCCGAGCTCAAGTCGAACCTGATGTTCACGTCCGAGAAGACCTTCGAGACCATTAAGATCGCGATGCTCCCGGATGACGCGATGAAGTGGTTCGGCACGGTGCCGCCCGACCTGTCGCTGATGGCGCGGGCGCGCGGCAGTGACTACATCTATGCGTTCCTGCGCAGCTTCTACGCCGACCCGTCCAAGCCGACCGGCGTCAACAACACCGTGCTGCCGGGCACGGCGATGCCGCACGTGCTCGCGGACCTGCAGGGCGTGCAGACGGCACACTTCGTGACGCACCCGGGCGAGGGCGGCACGGTGGCGACCGAGCTCGAGAAGTTTGCGCTCGCGCAGCCCGGCGCGCTGTCGCCGGAGAAATACGACGAGTTCGTGCGCGACACGGTTAACTTCCTGCAGTACATCGGCGAGCCGATCGAGGTGCAGCGGCGTGACCTCGGCGTGTGGGTCATCCTGTTCCTGCTGGTGTTCACGGCGTTCTCGTACCTGCTCTACAAAGAGTACTGGCGCGACGTGCACTGAGCCGCGACGGCCCCCGGCGCATGGCGAAGGAACAGCCGCTGACGCCGCGTCGCCCGTACCTCGTCCGGGCGATGCACGAGTGGATGACCGACAACGGCCAGACGCCGCACCTGGTGGTTGACGCGGCGGTCGAGGGCGTAGTCGTGCCACGCCAGTACGTGCGCGACGGCAAGATCGTGCTCAACGTTGGCTACTCGGCGACCGCCGGACTGGTCATCAGGAACGATGCGATCAGCTTCAGCGCCCGCTTCGGCGGCACCGCCTTCGATGTCAGCCTGCCGGTGCACGCGGTGCTCGGCATCTATGCGCGGGAGACCGGGCAGGGCATGATCTTCTCGGACGACGAGCCGGCGCCGGAGCCGCCGGGCAGCCCGACCAAGCCGACCGGCGGCGACGAGCCGCGCCGCCCGCAGCTCAAGGTCGTCAAGTAGCCGGCGTCCGCCGGCGCGTGCCCTGCCGCGGTCGGGCCGCGAGCCGTGGCGCGCGATGCGCTACGCTGCCGCGATGAGCGACGCTCTTCCGCATTCGGCCGCCGCCGCGCGCAACCAAGGACCGATACTCGAGGTGCTGCAGGGTGTGCTGCCATCGCGTGGCACGGTGCTCGAGATCGCCTCCGGAACCGGCCAGCACGTCGTGCACTTCGCCGCCGCGCTCGGCGCGCTCACCTGGCAGCCGTCCGACCCGAACCCCGAGCGCCGGATTGCGATCGCCGCGCGGCTCGCGGCCGCCGGGTGGCCGGCGAACGTGCGTCCGCCGCTCGCGCTCGACGTGCACGACGAGCCCTGGCCGCTGCGCGAGCCGGTGGACGCCGTGGTCTGCATCAACATGATCCACATCGCGCCGCCGTCGGCGACGACGGCGCTGCTCGCCGGTGCGCGGTGCTGGCTCGATGCCGCCGGTACGCGCGTGCTCTACCTGTACGGGCCGTTCCGGGTGGGCGGCCGGCACACGGCGCCGTCGAATGCCGCCTTCGACGCCTCGCTGCGCGCCGAGAACCCGGCGTGGGGCGTGCGCGACCTCGACGAGCTGACCGCGCTGGCGGCCGCGGCCGGCTTCGCCCGCACCGCGCTCGTGCCGATGCCGGCGAACAACCTCAGCGTGGTGTTCACGCTCGGCGCGCCGGCCGGGCGCGCGGTGGCCGCGCCGGGGCGCTAGAGCTCCGGGTTCGGCGCCGGCATTGGCCGCGCCTGGCCGTCACTGCCGATGATGGCCCAGTCGAGGCCGCGGCGGACGCGGCCGGCGTCGTCGACCGTCAGCCGCCCGGTCATGCCCGCGATCGGCTCGGTGACCGCGCCCTGTGCGTGCTCGAGCTCGCCGATCAGGCGCCACGAGTCGAAGCCCATCGCGAACAGGCGGCTGCGCCGGCGCGCGTTGGTCGGCCACAGCTGGCCGACGGCCGCGCGCAGTTCGGCGATCGCGGGATCCTCGGCGATCATCCACGGCACGTCGACGAACGCGACGCCCTCGAGGTCCTGGTTGGCGGCCGGGCTCGGATCGAACACGTCGGAGGTCGAGTACACCGGCAGGTCGCCGGCGTAGTGGAACTTGAGCTGCGGGCGCACCAGCCGGCCCTGCACCGGCTGGCCGGCGAAGAACACGAACTGCAGCTCGTCGCGGCGGCGCGGCTGGAACTGCAGCGGTCCGCCGACCACTGCCACCAGCGCGCGCTCGCGGCGCTGGCTGTCCTCGAAGCCGAGGATGTCGACCAGCGCGTCGGAGAAGTCGGTGGTGCTGGCGGCGAAGCTGCGGGTGGTCACGAGCGTGCCGCCGCCGGCGCTGAACGTGGCCTGGAACGCCGCCAGCACCCGCGCGCCCCACTCGCCGCTCGGCGTCAGCGCGACGCCGGTGCGCCGGCCCTCGGCGAGCAGTCGCTCGGCGACCTGGCGCGCCTCGTCCTCCGGGGCGAGCGCGAACTGGAAGAAGCGCGGCGGCATCGCCTCGCCGTCCGGCAGGAAGTTGAGCACCAGCGTCGGCACCCGGCCGTCCGCGACGGCCTTGACCGCAGCGGCGTTCTCCTTGCCGAGCGGCCCGACGACGAAGCCGGCGCCGTCGGCGATCGCCCGGCGGTAGGCGAGCGCCGGGTCGGGCGTCGAGTCGTAGATCCGCACCAGCGGCCGGCTGGCTGCGTCCTGCTGGTAGTAGGCCGCCATGAAGCCGTCGCGCAGCGACTCGCCGGCATCGCTCAGGCGGCCGGACAGCGGCAGCAGCAGCGCCACCTGGGCTGGGAACTTCAGCTGCGGTGCAACGTCGTTCTGCATGGCCTCGATGATCGATCCGTTCGCAGGGTGCTGAGGATAGCGGCTCCGCCAGCTGGCGAGCTGGGCGCGCTGCGCGTAGGGATTGCGCTTGCCCTGCGTTGCTACCCGTGCGAGCTCGAGCCAGCCGGCCGTGACCGCGTCCGTGCCGCGTGGCACCGCGACGTTGGCGCCGCGCGCCGCGGCCTGCCGCAGCGCGTCCCACAGCAGCCGCTGCGCATCGGCAACCTGCGCCGCGGGGAGCAGCCGTTCGCGCGCCGTCAGCGCGCCCACGCCATCGAGCGTGCGGCCGGCGGCGAGGTAGGCGCGGCCCCTGAGCAGCAGCACGTCGGCCTCGGCCCCCGGCGGCGGCGGCTGGCCGAGCGCGCGCAGGCTCGCCAGTGCCCGCTCGGGCTGGCCGGCGGCGAGCGCGACCTCGGCGACGACCAGCGCCCGGCCCGTGCCGGCCGCGGAGCGCGGCTCGATGGCCGGCACTGCCTCGAGCGTTGCCGCCACCCGCGACGCGTCGCCGACGCTTGGCGCGCGCAGCCATTCGCGGGCCGCCTGCGCGAGCGCGTTGACCGCCGCCTCGCCCGGCGCGGCGGCCGCGATCTGCTCCCACTGCCGCGCGCTGCCGGCGTGATCGCCGGCGCGCGCCAGCTGCTCGGCGCGCTCGGCGGTCGCGGCGTAGCCGAGCGACGGCCGCACGGCCTCCGGCGCGGCGCAGGCGCCGACAGTCGCGGCGACGATCAGCAGCGCGGCGACGGCCGCCGGGTGCGGCCGCGCGCGTGGTGCGCCGGTCTTCGGACGTTGCATGCGCCTCTCCCTCCGTGCAGGATGCCGTCGCGCGACTTCCGCGTGCCGACCGCCCAGTATAGTGTCAGCGCCCGGCACCCTCTTCGTCGTCGCGACGCCGATCGGCAATCGCGCCGATATCACCGCTCGCGCCCGCGACACGCTCGCCGGCGTCGACCTGGTCGCGGCCGAGGACACGCGGCACACCGGCCAGTTGCTGGCGCAGCTGGGCATCACGACGCCGCTGCAGGCATTGCACGAGCACAACGAAGCGGCGCGGACCGGCGAGCTGGTCGCGCGGCTGCTGTCCGGCGCGCGCATCGCGCTGGTCTCGGATGCCGGCACGCCGCTGATCAGCGATCCCGGCTTCCGGCTGGTCGCGGCCGCGAGCGCGGCCGGCGTTACGGTCGTGCCGGTACCGGGGGCCTGCGCGGCAGTGGCGGCACTGTCGGTGGCCGGCCTGCCGACCGACCGCTTCGTATTCGAGGGCTTCCTGCCGCCACGCGCCGCTGCACGGCGCGCGCGCCTCGCGGCGCTCGCCGCCGAGTCCCGCACGCTGGTCTTCTACGAGGCGCCGCACCGGATCGCCGAGACGCTGGCCGATCTCGCGAGCGTCTTCGGTGCCGGGCGGGCGGCGGTGGTCGCGCGCGAGCTGACGAAGCTGCACGAGACGATCTATCGCGGCTCGCTCGGCGAGCTCGCCGGGCGCGGCGCGGACGATCCGAACATGGCGCGCGGCGAGGTGGTGCTGGTCGTGGCGGGCGCCGCCGCGACCGGCGCGCCCGACGCCGTCGACCCGGCGCGGCTCGACCGGCTGCTCGCGGGCCTGCTGAACGGCCTGCCGCTGTCGCAGGCGGTGGACCTGGCCGCCGAGTGCAGCGGCGAGCGGCGCAACCGCGTCTACGAGCGGGCGCTGAAGCTGAAGGGCGAGCCGCCCCGCTGACCTTGCGGCGCGTGGCGCTTGAGCTTCGGGCCGCCGGGCCCTATCGTGCGGGTGGGAGTCGGCCAGGCAACCGCTCGCGGTTCGACCGCGGGAGGAAAGTCCGGGCTCCATAGGGCAGGGCGCCAGGTAACGCCTGGGGGGCGCGAGCCCACGGAAAGTGCAACAGAAAGTAAACCGCCGAAGCCACAGGTTCGCCTGAGGCTGGTAAGGGTGAAACGGTGCGGTAAGAGCGCACCGCGGGCCTGGTAACAGGCACGGCATGGCAAACCCCGCCCGGAGCAAGACCAAATAGGGGAACGGGTCGGCCGGAGCTTGCTCCGACCGGCAGCGCGCGGCCCGCGCGTGTTCCCGGGTAGGTCGCTCGAGGTGCACGGCGACGTGCATCCCAGAGGAATGGTTGCCCAAGACAGAACCCGGCTTACCGGCCGACTCCCACTTTCTTGGTCGCGGCCCGGTGCGGTCCTCGCACCGGGCGCCGTGTGACGCCCGTCGCACTTCCGGGCCCTGGTCCGTGGCCCGCTTCTTGCTTGGTCCTGACATAACGCCGCAAGATACACTCGTAACCCACTGATTCCTGCGTCTTTCATAATCTCGGATCCGGCCCCAGAGTGTCCGGTAAGTGATTGTCGTCACAGGAAAAATCGGCGCCGGGAGCGTTGACCTCATCCGGGCTTGCCCCTATAGTGGCCGCCGGTGGGGAAAAGTGGGGAGGAATGGGACCTGGTCCCATCCAGAACGTGTTCCGGGGCGCAAATCAAGTCACGCTCGACGCCAAGGGCCGGATGGTCATGCCGACCCGGTACCGCGACCGGCTGGTCGAACGGTCCAACGGGCGCCTCGTGGTCACGATCGACCGGGACCAGTGCCTGCTGCTCTACCCGCTGCCCGACTGGGAAGAAATCGAGCGGAAGCTCATGCGGCTGCCGACGCTGAACCAGCAGGCCCGACGGATGCAGCGGCTGATGGTCGGCCACGCGACCGACCTCGAACTCGACGGCCACGGCCGCGTGCTGTTACCGGCGGAGCTGCGCAGCTTCGCGGGGCTGACGCGCGCGGCGGTGCTGCTCGGGCAGGGCAATCGCTTCGAATTGTGGGACGAGGCGCGGTGGACCGAGCGGCGCGACGAGTGGCTCAAGGATGAGGAGCTGCCCGGCGACCTGCCACCCGACCTCGGGTCGCTGTCGTTGTAGCGATGACGGCGGTCGCAGAGCCGGCGCACGCGCCGGTGCTGCTCGAGGAAGCGCTGGCCGGTCTCGCCGTCCGGCCCGACGGACTGTACGTCGACGCGACGTACGGCCGGGGCGGACACGCGCGGGCCCTGCGCGCGCGGCTGGGTGAGGGGGGAAGGCTCGTTGTCGTCGATCGGGATCCTGAGGCCATTGAGAACGCGAGGCATGAATTTGGCGGTGACCCGCGCGTTCGCATCCACCACGCTACCTTCGATCGCCTGGTCGAACTCGTCGGCGCCGCCTCGGCCGACGGCGTGCTGCTCGACCTCGGTGTCTCCTCGCCCCAGCTCGACGACCCCGCCCGCGGCTTCAGCTTCATGCGCGACGGCCCGCTCGACATGCGCATGGATCCGGGTGCCGGTCCGAGCGCGGCGGATTTCCTCGCCACGGCGCCCGAGGCGGAGATCGCCGCCGTGATTGCGGCGCACGGTGAGGAGCGCTTCGCGCGGCGCATCGCGCGCTCGATCGTCGCGGCGCGCGCAGTCGCGCCGCTCGTGACCACGGCCGCGCTCGCCGACCTCGTCAGCGCCAGCATCCCGGCGCGGCTGCGCGAGCAGGGCAAGCACCCGGCGACGCGCACGTTCCAGGCGCTGCGCATCCACGTCAACCGCGAGCTCGAGCTGCTTGAGCGCGGCCTCGAGGCGGCGCTTGCCGTGCTCAAGAACGGCGGGCGGCTCGCTGTGATCAGCTTCCATTCGCTCGAGGACCGGCGCGTCAAGCGCTTCATGCGCACGCACGCGCTCGGCGATCCGGTCTGGCGCGGCCTGCCGGAGGTACCGCTCGCGGCGCAGCCGAGCCTCGAGCTGATCGGCAAGGCACAGCACGCCGGCGACGAGGAAGTGGCGCGCAACCCGCGGGCGCGCAGTGCCGTGCTGCGCGTCGCCGCCAAGGTGCGAGCATGAGCCGGCGCCTGCTCGTCGTGGTCGTCACGGCGCTGTGGCTCGCGGTGCTCGGCTCGGCGGCCGGCGTCGTGTACGTCAAGCACCAGGCGCGCACGCTGTTCGTCGAGCTCGAGAAGCTGTCGGCCAACCGCGACCAGCTCAACATCGAGTGGGGCCGGCTGCAGCTCGAGCAGAGCGCGTGGAGCGCGCACGGCTTCGTCGAGCAGGTCGCCAACCGCCAGCTGCACATGACGCTGCCGAGCGCGACCGAAGTGAAGATCGTCCAGCCATGAAGTGGAAGCGCACCGAGGCCCAGACCGCCGCGCGCCAGTTCCGGCTGCGCGGCTGGTTCGTGCTCGGCGCGCTCGCGCTGTGCGCCGGCGCGATCGTCGGCCGCGCGGTCAACCTGCAGGTGACCAAGCACGGCTTCCTCGCCGAGCAGGGCGCGGAGCGCTTCATGCGCAACGCCCGCATCCCGGCGCACCGCGGTCAGATCGTCGACCGCTTCGGCGAGCCGCTCGCGGTCAGCACGCCCGTCGACACCGTGTGGGCGAACCCGGGCGAGCTCAACGACGCCGCCGACCAGCTGCCGCGGCTCGCCAAGGCGCTGTCGCGCGAGCCGGAGTGGCTGACGCGGCGCGTGACCTCCAATCTCGAGTCGCAGTATCTCGTGCTGGCCAAGCAGCTGCAGCCGGACGAGGCCGAGCGCGTCAAGGCGCTGCAGATCCCCGGCGTCTACCTGGCGCGCGAGTACCGCCGCTTCTACCCGGACGGCGAGGTCACCGGCCACGTGCTCGGCTTCACCGGTGATGCCGACCAAGGCCAGGAGGGCCTGGAGCTCGCCTACGAGCAGAAGCTGTCCGGCGAGGACGGCATCAAGCGCGTGATCCAGGACCGGCTCGGCCGCGTCGTCGAGAACGTCGACAGCGTGCGCCCGCCGCGGCCGGGCGAAGACCTCGTGACCAGCCTCGACCTGAGGATCCAGTACCTCGCCTATCGCGAGCTGAAGAGCGCGATGCACGAGTTCCAGGCACGCGCCGGGTCGGTGGTCGTCGTCGACGTGCGGACCGGCGAGATCCTCGCGATGGTCAACCAGCCGTCGTTCAACCCGAACGACCGCACGCAGTTCGAGGTCGCGCGCTACCGCAACCGCGCGGTCACCGACATCTTCGAGCCCGGCTCCTCGATCAAGCCGTTCTTCGTCGCCACCGGCCTCGCGTCGGGCAAGTTCCGGCCGAACAGCGTCATCGACACCAACCCCGGGTTCATCAAGGTCGGCATCAAGGTGTTCGAGGACGAGCACAACCTCGGCGCCGTCGACATCGCAACGATCCTCGCCAAGTCCTCGAACGTCGGCATGGCGCACATCGCGCTCGCGCTCGACAAGGCGGCGATCTGGAACACGCTGACCACGCTGGGCTTCGGCCAGGTGTCGGCGACCGGCTTCCCCGGCGAGTCGGCGGGTCTGCTGACCCACTACTCGCACTGGCGCGACCTGACGGTCGCGACGCTCGCGCACGGCTACGGGCTGTCGGTCACGCCGCTGCAGCTCGCCCAGGCCTACGCGACGCTCGGTGCGCTCGGCGTGCGCCGGCCGCTGACCTTCCGCCGCGTCGACGGCCCGGTGGCCGGCGAGCAGGTGCTCGACGCGCAGGTCTGCCGCGAACTGATCCAGCTGCTCGAGACGGTCGTGACGAGCGGCACCGGCACGCGCGCCGCGGTGCGCGGCTACCGGATTTCGGGCAAGACCGGCACGGCGTGGAAATCGACCAACGGCGGCTACTCGACCGACAAGTACATGGCGGTATTCGGCGGCCTGGTGCCGGCGGCCGCGCCACGGCTCGCAGCGGTGGTCGTCATCGACGAGCCGAGCAACGGCAAGTACCACGGCGGCGATGTGGCCGCGCCGGTGTTCTCGGCGGTCATGGCCGGGGCGCTGCGGCTGCTCGCCGTGCCACCGGATGACCTCAGCAACGTGCCCTCCGCGACGCTGGTGCAGGCGGTGACGCGATGAACGCCGCGTCCACCCACGACGGCGTCGAGCTCGCCTGGCTGCTGGCCGGCCTCGTCGCCGCGCCGCGCGTCGTGGTCCGCGACCTGACGCTCGACAGCCGCGCGGTGCAGCCGGGCGACGCGTTCGTGGCGCTCGCCGGGCGCACGACGCACGGCCTCGACCACGTCGGCGAGGCGGTGGCGCGCGGCGCGAGCGCGGTGATCTGGGACCCGACCGAGGGTCGCGAGCTGCCGTCGCTGCCGCCGGCGGTGACCGCGGTGTCGGTGCCGGGCCTCAAGCCCGAGCTCGGCGACGTCGCCGACCGTTTCTACGGCGAGCCGTCCGCGGAAGCCGAGGTCGCCGGCATCACCGGCACCAACGGCAAGACCACCTGCGCCTGGCTGTACGCCGTGTGCCGCGGCGCCGACGGTGGCTACCTCGGCACCCTCGGCCAGGGCCGCCCGCCGGCGCTGGCCGCCACCAGCCACACGACGATGGATGCCGTCTCCGTGCACCGCGCGCTGCGTGCGCTGGTCGATGCCGGCGCGACGCGCATCGCGATGGAGGTGTCCTCGCACGCGCTCGACCAGGACCGCGTCGCCGGCGTGCGCATGCCGCTCGGCGCGTTCACCAACCTGACGCGCGACCACCTCGACTACCACGGCACGATGGCCGCCTACGGCGCCGCCAAGGAGCGTCTGTTCCACAGCCGCGGCGTCGCGCACGCCGTGGTCAACGTCGGCGACGTCTTCGGTCGCGAGCTGGCCGCGCGCCTCGCGCCCGGCATCGAGCTGACGCGGGTCGAGGTCGGCGCCGCGCCGCCGGCCGCCGGCCGTTTCGTCGTGGCGAGCCGCGTCGACTGCCACGACACCGGGCTCGAGCTCGCCGGCGCCACGCACGCGGGTCCGTTCCGGCTGCGCTCGCCGCTGTTTGGCGCCTTCAACGCCGAGAACCTGCTGGTGGTGCTCGGCCTGCTGCTCGCCGCCGACGTGCCGCAGGGCGACGCGCTCGAGGCGCTCGCCGCGGCACGCCCGCCGCCGGGCCGGCTCGAGACCTTCGAACTCGGCGCGCGCGGCCCGACGCTGGTGGTCGACTACGCGCACTCGCCAGACTCGCTCACCAAGGCGCTCGCGGTGCTGCGCGCGCACACGCGCGGCAGCCTGTGGTGCGTGTTCGGCTGCGGCGGCGACCGCGACAGCGGCAAGCGGCCGCTGATGGCCGCCGCCGCCGAAGCCGGCGCCGACCGGCTGGTCGTCACCGACGACAACCCGCGCAGCGAGGATCCCGACCGCATCGTTGCGATGATCACCGCGGCGCTGACCGGGCGCGTGCCGGCGCACGTCGAGCGCGACCGCGAGGCGGCGATCCGCGGTGCGGCGGCTGCGGCACGACCCGGCGACGTGATCCTGGTCGCCGGCAAGGGCCACGAGGACTACCAGATCTACGGCAGCGAGCGGCGCGCCTACAGCGATCGCGACGTGGCGCGGGCGCTCGCCGGAGGCGCACGATGAAGCGCTCGCTGGCACATTTCGCCGGCGCGATGCGCGGCCAGCTGCGCGGTGGCGATGCGCCGTTCGCCGCGGTGTCGACCGACTCGCGGACGCTGGCGCGCGGCGAGCTGTTCGTCGCGCTCGCCGGGCCGAGCTTCGACGGCCACGACTACGTCGCCGCCGCCGCCGAGCGCGGCGCGGCCGGCGCGGTCGTGGCGCGGCCGCTGCCGCTGCCGCTCCCGCAGATCGTCGTCGACGACACGCTGCGGGCGTTGCAGCGCGCCGCCGAGGCGTGGCGCGCGCAGTTCGCGATGCCGCTGGTCGCGGTGGCCGGCAGCAACGGCAAGACCACGACCAAAGAGCTGATCGCAGCCATCCTCGCCGGGCGCGGCCCGTGCCATGCGACGCGCGGCACGCTCAATAACCACATCGGCGTGCCGCTGACGCTGCTCGCGCTCGAAGCGCACCACGCGAGCGCGGTCATCGAGATCGGCGCCAACCATCCCGGCGAGGTCGCCGCGCTCGTCGTGCTCGCCCGGCCGACGATCGGTGTCGTCACCAACGCCGGCGCCGAGCACCTGGAGGGCTTTGGCACGCTCGAGGGCGTGGCCCGCGCCGAGGGCGAGCTGTTCGCGGGGCTCGAGCGCGGCGCGACCGCCGTCATCAACGCCGACGACGACTACGCGCCGCTGTGGCAGCAGATGAGCGGCGCCGGCCGCCGGCTGCGCTTCGGCTTTGCCGCCGACGCGGACTTCCGCGTCGAGGGCGCAGTGCGCGCGCTCGGCCCGGCCGGCGCGACCCAGGAATTCGAACTGGCGACGCCAGCCGGCCGCGTCGCGGTGCGGCTCGCGCTCGCCGGTCGCCACAACGTCCAGAACGCGCTCGGCGCCGCGGCCGCGGCGCACGCGGCCGGCGCGGACCTCGCCGCGATCGCCGCCGGCCTCGGCCGCATGCGGCCGGTCAAGGGCCGGCTCGAGCTCAAGCCGGCGCTTGGCGGCGCGTACCTGATCGACGATTCGTACAACGCCAACCCGAGCAGCCTGAGCGCCGGGCTCGGCGTGCTCGCCGCGACGAGCGGCGAACGCTGGCTGGTGCTCGGCGACATGGGCGAGCTCGGCGCCGCGGCGCCGGGCGCGCACGCCACCGCCGGCCGCGAGGCGCGGGCCGCCGGCGTCACGCGCCTGTTTGCCGTCGGTCCGCTGACCGTCGCCGCGGTGGCCGAGTTTGGCGCCGGCGCCGAGTGGTTCACCGACGCCGCGGCCCTTGCGGCGCGCGTCGCGCCGCTGCTGCATCCCGCGGTCACCGTACTCATCAAGGGCTCGCGGCTGAACCGCCTCGAGCGCGTCGTCGAGGCGCTGCGCGCCGCGGACTCCGAGCCGCCGCACGCCGCAACAGGCCACTAGCGAGCCATCATGCTGTATCGCCTTGCCGAGCTGCTGCTGCCCCATTACTCCGGCTTTCGGGTGTTCACCTACCTGACGCTGCGCGGCATCCTTGCGGCCCTCACTGCGCTGCTGATCGCGCTGCTGGTCGGCCCGTGGATGATTCGCAGCCTCGCCGCGCGCCAGATCGGCCAGCACGTCCGCGAGCTCGGCCCGCAGTCGCACCTGTCGAAGCAGGGCACGCCGACGATGGGCGGGGCGCTAATCCTGGTGGCCATGCTGGCCTCGACGCTGCTGTGGGCGGACCTCGCCAACCGCTACGTCTGGATCGTCGTCGGCGTGACCGCCGCTTTTGGGCTGATCGGCTTCTACGACGACTACCTCAAGCTGGTGGTCGGCAGCTCGAAGGGTCTGCCGGCGCGCTGGAAGTACCTGCTGCAGTCGATCGCCGGCCTCGGCGCCGCTGTCGCGCTGCTCTACACCGCCTCGACGCCGGTGGCGACGGCGCTGCACGTGCCGCTGTTCAAGGAGGTGGCCGTGCCGCTCGGGCCGGTGGCGTTCGTCGTGCTGAGCTACTTCGTGATCGTCGGCAGCAGCAACGCCGTCAATCTCACCGACGGCCTGGACGGGCTCGCGATCATGCCGGCGGTCATGGTCGCCGGCGCGCTCGGCGTGTTCGCCTACGCCTCCGGCAATGCGATCTACGCCAACTACCTGCTGATCCCGCACGTGGCCGGCGCCGGCGAGGTGCTGATCTTCTGCGCGACGCTGGTGGGCGCCGGCCTCGGCTTCCTGTGGTTCAACACCTACCCCGCGCAGGTGTTCATGGGCGACGTCGGCGCGCTGGCGCTCGGCGCTGCGCTCGGCGCGATCGCCGTGGTGGTCCGGCAGGAGATCGTGCTGTTTGTCATGGGCGGCGTGTTCGTGCTGGAGACCGTCTCGGTGATGCTGCAGGTCGCGTCCTTCAAGCTGACCGGCAAGCGCATCTTCCGCATGGCGCCGATCCACCACCACTTCGAGCTCAAGGGCTGGCCCGAGCCGAAGGTGATCGTCCGCTTCTGGATCATCACCGTCGTGCTGGTGCTCGCCGGGCTCGCGACGCTGAAGGTGCGCTGATGAGCGAGCGTCGCAACCTGGTGGTCGGACTCGGCAAGACGGGGCTGTCGGCCGTCCGTTGGCTCGCCGCGCAGGGCGAGGCGGTCGCCGTCACCGACTCGCGCGCCGCGCCGCCCGGCCTCGAGGCGCTGCGGACGCTCGGCCCGTCGGTGGTGACGCGGCTCGGCCGGTTCGATCTCGGCCTGCTCGACACGGCCGACCGCATCGTGCTGTCGCCCGGCGTGTCGCGTCAGGAGCCGATCGTACGCGAGGCGCTCGCCCGCGGCCTCGTGGTGGTCGGCGACGTCGAGCTCTTTGCCCGCGCCCGGCGCGCGCCCGCGGTTGCGATCACCGGCACCAACGGCAAGAGCACGGCGACCACCCTGGTCGCCGAAATGGCGCGTGCCGCCGGCCGGCGCGTGCTCGCCGGCGGCAACCTCGGCGAGCCGGCACTCGACCTGTTGGCGCAGCCGGTGCCGGAACTGTACGTGCTGGAGCTATCGAGCTTCCAGCTCGAGTCGACCGATTCGCTCGAGCTGCTCGCCGCGGCCGTGCTCAACGTGACGCCGGACCACATGGACCGCTATGCGACGCTGGCCGAGTACGCGGCGGCGAAGGCGCGGATCCTGGCGCACGCGGCCGCCGCGATCGTCAATCTCGACGACCCGACCGTCAGCCGCATGCCGCGGCCCGGCCAGCGACGCGTCGGCTTCAGCATCGTGCGCGCCGACGCCGATTTCGGCCTGCTCGAGTCGCGCGGCCAGACGCAGCTTGCGCGCCGCGGCGAACCGCTGCTGCCGCTGAGCGAGCTGCGCCTGCCGGGTCGGCACAACGCCGCCAACGCGCTCGCCGCGCTCGCCCT
The DNA here is from genome assembly GCA_963727685.1 of uncultured Pseudomonadota bacterium. Taxonomy (GTDB): domain Bacteria; phylum Pseudomonadota; class Gammaproteobacteria; order Steroidobacterales; family Steroidobacteraceae; genus CAIKZZ01. The sequence goes on along the minus strand of CAVSGY010000006.1, from coordinate 343,608 downwards.
CGGCACCGAGATCGGCCTGGCGCTCGAGCCGATGCTGCAGACGCTGCGCAGCTTCGCCGGCCTGCCGCACCGCGGCCAGCTGGTGGCGGAGCGGCGCGGCGTGCGCTACGTCGACGACTCCAAGGGCACCAACGTCGGCGCGACGCTCGCGGCGGTCGCCGGGCTCGACGGTCCGCTGGTACTGGTCGCGGGCGGCGAGGGCAAGGGTCAGGACTTCGGGCCGCTGGCCGCGGCGTTCCGCGGCAAGGTGCGCCACGCGGTGCTGATCGGTCGCGACCGGGAGCGGCTCGCGGCGGCGCTCGCCGGCGTCTGCACGACCGAGTTCGCCCCGGACATGGACGCGGCGGTCGCGGCCGCGGCGCACGCCGCCGCGCCGGGCGACCTCGTGCTGCTGTCGCCGGCGTGCGCGAGCCTCGACATGTTCCGCGACTACGCGGCGCGGGGCGAGGCCTTCGCCGCGGCCGCGCGCAGGCTCGCGCCGTGAGCGCCACGACCCTCGCGATGCGCAGCGCCGCCCGCGGCCGGCTGCACGTCGACATGGTGGTCGTCGGCCTGGTCGCCGCGCTGCTGCTGCTCGGGCTGGTGATGGTGACGTCGGCGTCGGTGACGCTCGCGGCGCGCGATGGCGACCCGTTCTTCTTCGCGGAGCGGCAGCTGCTGTTCGCGGTGGTCGGCGTGGGCTGCGGCGCCGTGGCACTGCGCATTCCGAGCGAGGCGTGGGAGCGGCTCAGTAACGTGCTGCTCGCGGTGTCGATCGTGATGCTGGTGCTGGTGCTGTTGCCCGGGCTCGGCCACTCGGTCAACGGTAGCAAGCGCTGGCTGCATGTCGCCGGACTGAACTTCCAGGCCTCCGAGGCCGCGCGCGTGATGCTCCTGATCTACCTCTGCAGCTACCTCGTGCGCCGCGAGGAGGAGGTGCGTACCAGCATCGTCGGCTTCCTCAAGCCGCTCGCGGTCCTCGGCGTCGCGGCGCTGCTGCTGCTCATCGAGCCGGACTTCGGCTCGGGCGTCGTGCTGCTCGCGACCAGCATCGGCCTGTTGTTCCTCGCCGGTATCCGGCTGCGCTACTTCTTCGTACTGTGTGCCGCCGCGCCCGCGCTGTTCGCGGTCGTCGCGGTCGCGAGCCCCTACCGCCTCAGGCGGCTGATCACCTTCCTCAATCCGTGGGCCGACGCGCAGAACGCGGGCTACCAGCTGACGCAGTCGCTGATCGCGATCGGCCGCGGCGAGTGGTTCGGCGTCGGCCTCGGCGCGTCGATCCAGAAGCTGTTCTACCTGCCGGAGGCCCACACCGACTTCGTGTTCGCGGTGCTCGCCGAGGAACTCGGCTTTGTCGGCATCGCGCTCGTCGTCGCGCTCGTGTTCGCCCTCGTCTACCGCTCGCTGGTGATCGCCCGCAACGCCGCCGAGGCCGGCCTCAAGTTCCAGTCCTACCTCGCGGCCGCCTTCGGCATCTGGTTCGGGCTGCAGGCCTTCATCAACATGGGCGTCAACATGGGGTTGCTGCCGACCAAGGGGCTGACCCTGCCGCTGCTGTCCTACGGGCGCTCGAGCCTGGTCGTGACGCTCGGCTGGATCGGCATCCTGCTGCGCGTCCACCACGAGACGCAGAGCACGCGCTCGGTCGCGCTGCGCGGCGGTGCCCGGTGACGACGGTGCTGATCATGGCGGGTGGCACCGGCGGGCACGTGTTCCCGGCGCTGGCGGTCGCCGAGGTGCTGCGGGCGCGCGCTTGCCGCGTTGTCTGGCTCGGCACGCGGCGCGGCATCGAAGCGCGGCTGGTGCCGGCCGCGGGCATCCCGATGGAGTGGGTGCGGGTCACGGGGCTGCGCGGCAAGGGCCTCGGCAGCTGGCTGCTGGCACCGCTGCGGCTGCTGCAGGCGCTCGTCGACGCGCTCGGCGCGATCCGCCGCACGCAGCCGGACGTCGTGCTCGGCCTCGGCGGCTTCGTCGCCGGTCCCGGCGGCCTCGCCGCGCGGCTGCTCGGCCGGCCGCTGGTGATCCACGAGCAGAACGCCATCGCGGGGCTCACCAACCGCATCCTGGCGAACTTCGCCCACACGGTTGCCGAGGCCTTCCCGGGCAGCTTCGCCGCCAGCGTCGGTGCCATCGCGGTCGGCAATCCCGTGCGGCGCGCGATCGAGGCGCTCGAAGCGGCGCCGCCGCGCGCGCCGCGCGCGCCGCGCCGGCTGCTGGCCTTCGGCGGCAGCCAGGGGGCGGCCGCGATCAACCGCATCGTGCCGGCGGCGCTCGCGCTGCTCGCGCCCGGCGAGCGGCCGGCCGTGCTGCACCAGACCGGCCGCGAGCGTCGCGAGGCCGTCGCCGCCGCCTACGCCGCGCTCGGCATCGAAGCCGATGTGCGCGAGTTCATCGACGACATGGCCGCGGCCTACGAGTGGGCCGACCTCGCGATCTCAAGGAGCGGCGCGCTGACGGTCGCGGAGCTGGCGGCCGCCGGCCTGCCCGCGCTGCTGGTGCCGTTCCCGGCCGCGGTCGACGATCACCAGACCCTGAACGCGCGCTTCCTCGCCAACCGCGGCGCCGCGGTACTGCTGGCCGAGGACGGCCTGAGCGCGGAGCGGCTGGCGGCGGAGCTGCGCACGCTGCTCGGCGCCGATACGCGCCCGCTCGCGGCGATGGCCGAGGCGGCGCGGCGCGCGGCGGCGCCGGGCGCGGCCGAGCAGCTCGCCGACCTGTGCCTCGCGACCGCCCGGAGCCCCGCATGAACGCCCGCATGCGCCGCATCCAGCGCATCCATTTCGTCGGCATCGGCGGCAGCGGCATGGGCGGCATCGCCGAGGTGCTGCTCAACCTCGGCTACGCGGTGCAGGGCTCTGACCTCAAGGCCAACGCGGTCACCGAGCGGCTGGCCGGTCTCGGCGCGCGGGTCGTCTACGGCCACGCGGCGGCGCACGTCGACGGCGCGAACGTCGTGGTGGTCTCGAGCGCCGTGCCGGCCGACAACCCCGAGGTCGTGGCGGCGCTCGCCGCGCGCGTGCCGGTCGTGCAGCGGGCCGAGATGCTGGCGGAGCTGATGCGCTTCCGGGTCGGCATCGCGGTCGCCGGCAGTCACGGCAAGACGACCACGACGAGCCTCGTCGCCAGCATTCTCGCCGAGGGCGGCGAGGACCCGACCTTCGTGATCGGTGGGCGCCTCAAGAGCGCCGCCAGCAACGCCCGGCTCGGCACCGGTCGCTACCTGGTCGCGGAGGCCGACGAGAGCGATGCCTCGTTCCTGCACCTGCAGCCGATGATCGCGATCGTCACCAACATCGACAACGACCACCTGATCACCCACGGCGGCGACTTCGAGGCGCTCAAGCGCAGCTTCGTCGACTTCCTGCACAACCTGCCGTTCTACGGCCTCGCCGTGTTGTGCCTGGACGACCGCGAGGTCGCCTCGGTCCTGCCGCGCGTCGGCCGGCCGGTGGTCACCTACGGCATCGACTCGAGCGCCGACGTGCGCGCCAGCGCGATCGAGCGTCGCGGGCTCACCTCGACGTTCAGCGTCGCGCGGCCCGACCGTGTCGAGCCGCTCGCCATCTCGCTCAACATTCCGGGGCGCCACAACGTGCTCAATGCGCTGGCGGCGATCGCCGTGGCGACCGAGCTCGGCGTGCCGGACGCCGCGATTCAGAGGGCGCTCGCCGGCTTCCAGGGGATCGACCGCCGCCTGCAGGTGCTCGCCGAGCTCGAGCTCAACGTCGGCCACGTGACGGTCGTCGACGACTACGGCCATCACCCGACCGAGATTGCCGCGACCCTCGAGGCGATCCGCCAGGGCTGGCCCGGCCGGCGCGTCGTGCTGGCCTTCCAGCCGCACCGCTACACACGCACGCGCGACCTCCTCGACGACTTCGCCGAGGTGCTGTCGACCGCCGACGTCCTGCTCGTGACCGAGGTCTACGCCGCCGGCGAGAAGCCGATCAAGGGCGCCGACGGCCGCGCGATCTGCCGCGCGGTCCGCACCCGCGGCCGCGTCGAGCCGGTATTCGTCGCCAGGCCCGAGTCGCTGCACACGGCGATCGCCGGCCTGCTGCGCGGCGGCGACGTGGTCGTGACGATGGGTGCCGGCCACATCGGCGCCATCGCCCACGAGCTGCCGGCGCAGCTCGCCGCGGGGGGGCGCGCATGAGCGAGGCGCTGCGCAGCCTGATCCCCGCGGAGTTCCACGCGCACGTGCGCTTCGACGAGCCGTTGTCGCGGCATACGTCGTGGCACGTCGGCGGGCCGGCTGACGCCTTCTACACGCCGAAGAGCGCCGACGAGCTCGCCCGCTTCCTCGGCGCGCTGCCGCGCGCGGTGCCGGTGCACTGGCTCGGACTCGGCAGCAACGTGCTGGTACGCGACGGCGGCGTCCGCGGCGTGATCGTGTCGCTGCACCTCGGCCTCGACCGCCTCGAGCGCCTTGCCGCGAACCGCGTGCACGCCGACGCCGGCGTGCCGTGCGCGCGCGTCGCGCGGCTGTGCGCCAAATGGCTGCTCGGGCCGGCGGAGTTCTTCGCCGGGATCCCCGGCACGGTCGGCGGCGCGCTCGCGATGAACGCCGGCGCGTGGGGCGGTGAGACCTGGCCGCACGTCGTCGAGGTCGATGTCGTGGATCGCGCCGGCGTCCGCCGGACGCGCGCCGCCGGCGAGTACCGCTACGGCTACCGCACGGTGCACGCGCCGGTGGTCGGCGAGTGGTTCATTGCGGCGCGCTTCGAGTTCGCGACGCAGCCGGCCGCGACCACCGAGACGATTAAGAACCTGCTGCTGCGGCGCCACGAGACGCAGCCGATCGGCGCCTGGAGCTGCGGCTCGACCTTCACCAACCCGCCCGGCGACCACGCCGCGCGCCTGATCGACAGCGCCGGCCTCAAGGGCTTTCGCATCGGCGGCGCGGTCGTGTCGTCCAAGCACGCCAACTTCCTGATCAACGAAGGCACCGCGAGCGCGACCGACCTCGAGCGGCTCATCGGCCACGTGCAGGCCGAGGTCGAGCGCCGTCACGGCGTGCGACTGGTGCCCGAAGTGCGCATCGTCGGAGAGCCCGCGTGAGCCAGTCCGCCGCCAGCCACCGCCACCGCGTCACCGAGGCGCGCGACTTCGGCCGCGTCGCCGTGCTCTACGGCGGCGACAGCTCCGAGCGCGCGGTGTCGCTCGAGTCCGGCCGCAACGTGCTCGAGGCGCTGCAGGGTCGCGGCATCGCGGCCGAGGGCGTCGACGGCGTCGCCGCGCTGCTCGCCGCCCACGCCGCGGGCCGCGTCGACCGCGTCTTCAACATCATGCACGGTGGCGCCGGCGAGAACGGCGTCGTGCAGGGGCTGCTCGAGGCGCTCGGCGTGCCGTACACCGGCTCGCGCGTGCTCGGCGCGGCACTGACGCTCGACAAGGTCCGCACCAAGCAGGTCTGGATCGCCACCGGCCTGCCCACGCCGCGCTACGAGCGGCTCGCGCCCGGCGGCGACGTCGCCGGCGCCGCCGCGCGCGTCGGCCTGCCGCTGATCGTCAAGCCGTCGCTGGAAGGCTCGAGCGTCGGCGTCAGCCGCGTGTTCGCGGCGGCGGAGCTGCCGGCGGCGGTCGACCTCGCGCGCCGCTACGCCGGCGAGCTGCTGATGGAGACGCTGGTCGAGGGCGGCGAGTACACGGTCGCCATCCTGCAGGGCGCGGCGCTGCCGACGATCCGCATCGTGCCGGCCGGCGAGTACTACGACTACCATGCCAAGTACATCGCCGAGGACACCCAGTACCTGTGCCCGGGCCTCGAGGCAGCGGCCGAGGCGGAGATGCGCGCACTGGCGCTCGCCGCCTTCGACGCCGCCGGCGCCGCCGGCTGGGGCCGCGTCGACGTGATGCGCGACCGCAGCGGGGCCAACTGGCTGCTCGAGGTCAACACGACGCCGGGCATGACCAGCCACTCGCTGGTGCCAAAGGCGGCGCGCGTCGCCGGCATCGACTTCGGCGAGCTGGTCTGGCGGATCCTCGAGACCAGCTTCCCGGCGCGGGGGCCCGCGTGATCTCGCTCGCCCGCCTCTGGCCGCGCCGCTCGAAGAACCGCGCCCGCGTCGACACGCCGCGGCGGCTGACGCTGCCGAAGGTCAACTGGGCGCGGCTCGTGCCGGGCGCGCTCGGCGCGCTCGCGGTCGCGGCGCTGATCGGCTCGATCGCGCTGGCGCTCGACCGCCCGGTGCGGCGCATCGACGTCGCCGGCAGCTTCCAGCGCGTCTCGCCGCTCGATGTCGAGCAGGTGGTGCGCACCACGCTGCGCGGCGGCTTCGTCACCGCCAACCTCGACGCGCTGCAGCGGGCGATCGAGGCGCTGCCGTGGGTCGACCACGCGCGCGTGCAGCGCCGCTGGCCGGACGCGCTCGCCGTGCAGGTCACCGAGCAGGCAGCGAGCGCGCGCTGGGGCGTGACCGGACTTCTGAACTCGCGCGGCGAACTGTTCCTCAAGGACGCGCGCCACGTGCCGCCGGAGCTGCCGCGCCTCGACGGGCCGGAGGGCTCCGAGCGGCAGGTGGCGGAGCTGCTGTTCGAGGTGCAGCCGCGGCTGCAGGAGATCGGCCTGCGCATCAGCGCGCTGCGCCTCGACCCGCGCGGCGCGTGGGAGCTCGACCTCGCCAACGGCGTCAGCGTCCGCTTCGGGCGCCGCCAGCTGCAGGAGCGGGTCGAGCGATTCCTCAAGGTGGGCGCGCCCGTCGTCGCGAGCCGCCCGAACGACATCGCGTTCCTCGACATGCGCTACTCGAACGGCTTCACCGTCGGCTGGCGCACCCCCGGCGCGCCGCAGGCCCGCCCGGCGGCGGGCGAGGACACGCCGTCGAATCACAAGCGGGACCAAGATGCCTAAGCGCAGCGATCGTCATCTCATCGTCGGACTCGACATCGGCACCTCGAAGGTCGTGGCGCTCGTCGGCGAGCTCAAGCCCGACGGCGAGCTCGAGGTCATCGGCATCGGCTCGCATCCGTCGCGCGGCCTCAAGCGCGGCGTGGTCGTCAACATCGACTCGACCGTGCAGTCGATCCAGCGGGCGGTCGAGCAGGCCGAGCTGATGGCCGGCGTCGAGATCAACGCCGTCTACACCGGCATCGCAGGCAGCGCACGTGCGCAGTCTCAACTCGCACGGCATCGTCGCGATCAAGGACAAGGAAGTCACGCAGGGCGACATCGCCCGCGTCATGGACGCCGCCCAGGCCGTGGCGCTGCCGGCCGACCAGCGGATCCTGCACGTGATCCCGCAGGAATACATCATCGACAGCCAGGAGGGCATCCGCGACCCGATCGGCATGTCCGGCATCCGGCTCGAGGCGCGCGTCCACATCGTCACCGGCGCTGAGAGCGCGGCGCAGAACATCGTCAAGTGCGTCCAGCGCTGCGGCCTCGAGGTCGAGGACATCGTCCTCGAGCAGTGGTCCTCGAGCTACGCGGTGCTGACCGACGACGAGAAGGACCTCGGCGTATGCCTGGTCGACATCGGCGGCGGCACGACCGACCTCGCGGTGTTCGCCGGCGGTGCGCTGCGGCACACCGCGGTGATCCCGATCGCCGGCGACCAGGTCACCAACGACATCGCGGTGTCGATGCGCACGCCGACCCAGTACGCCGAGGACATCAAGATCCGCTACGCCTGCGCGCTCAGCCAGCTCGCCAACCCCGACGAGACCATCGAGGTGCCGAGCGTCGGCGACCGGCCGCCGCGGCGCCTCGCGCGCCAGACGCTCGCCGAGATCGTCGAGCCGCGCTACGAGGAGCTCTACAACCTGATCCGCGACGAGCTCCGGCGCTCGGGCTTCGAGGAGGCGATTGCCGCGGGCCTGGTGATCACCGGCGGCAGCGCCAAGATGGAAGGCGCCGTCGAGCTCGCCGAGGAAGTGTTCCACGTGCCGGTGCGACTCGGCGTGCCGCACGGCGTGACCGGACTCGCGGACGTGGTGCGCAACCCCATTCACGCGACCGGCGTGGGCCTGTTGCTGTACGCGCGCGCGCAGACCGCGCCGTCAGGCGACGGACCGGTCGGCGTCAACGTGCAGAACGCATTCGATCGGATGAAGTCTTGGTTCAAGGGCTATTTCTGACTCACGGCTTTTCCCGCTTCACAGGAAGGAGACCTATATGTTCGAACTGATGGATGCCTACAGCCAGAGCGCTGTGATCAAGGTGCTCGGCGTCGGTGGCGCCGGCTGCAACGCCGTCGACCACATGCTCCTGGCTGGCATCGAGGGCGTGGACTTCGTGTGCCTCAACACCGACGCGCAGGTTCTGAAGAAGTCTAAGGTCAAGACGACGCTCCAGATCGGCACGAACATCACCAAGGGCCTCGGCGCCGGCGCCGATCCCGAGGTGGGCCGCCAGGCCGCGATGGAGGACCGCGACCGCATCATCGAGCTGATCGAGGGCTGCGACATGCTGTTCATCACCGCCGGCATGGGCGGTGGCACGGGCACGGGCGCGGCGCCGGTCGTCGCGCAGGTCGCCAAGGAGCTCGGCATCCTCACCGTCGCGGTCGTGACCAAGCCGTTCACGATGGAGGGCCTGAAGCGCATGGGCATCGCCGAGCACGGCATCGCCGAGCTCAGCAAGTTCGTCGACTCGCTGATCACGATCCCGAACCAGAAGCTGCTGTCGGTGCTCGGCCCGAAGACGCGGCTGCTCGATGCGTTCACGTCGGCCAACGGCGTGCTGCAGGGCGCGGTGCAGGGCATCGCCGAACTCATCACCCGGCCGGGGCTGATCAACGTCGACTTCGCCGACGTGCGCACGGTGATGAGCGAGACCGGCATGGCGATGATGGGTACCGGCCACGCCACCGGCGAGGAGCGGGCGCGGCTCGCGGCCGAGATGGCAGTGTCGAGCCCGCTGCTGGAGGACATCAACCTCGCCGGCGCACAGGGCATCCTCGTCAACGTCACCGCCGGCATGGACCTGTCGATCGGCGAGTTCGAGGAGGTCGGCAACACCGTCAAGCAGTTCGCGAGCGACGACGCGACCGTCGTGGTCGGCACCGTGATCGAGCCGGAGATGCAGGACGAGCTGCGGGTGACGGTCGTCGCCACCGGCCTCGGCAAGCCGGCGGCCCGGGCCGCCCAGCCGGTGCCGGCCGCGGCGCGGCAGAGCGAGTCGAACGCGTCGATGCGGGTCGTGTCGCGGACGTCGCGGCCGGCGGGCGGGTCGTCGGGGCTCAACCCGACCGACTACGATATCCCGACCGTCAAGCGCAAGACCGCGGTCGGCGACGGCCTGCGCGCCGAGGTCGATTCCGACGACATGCTCGACATTCCGGCGTTCCTGCGCCGGCAGGCCGACTGAACGGCGAGCCAGGGGCGGCGCGGGCGGTGAGTCCGCGCCCCGGGGAGGAGACGACCATGCGCGACGATCGGCGACTGAACGCGCTCGCCCGCGGGCGGCTGCGGGCGCAGCGGGGCGCGCAGCGGCGCCTGCCGGCGGACGAGGACGGCCGGGGCCGGCGCGGCGGTGTGCCGCAGGTCTCAACGCCCGAAAAGCCCGCGGTTCAAACGCTTGTGGCGATTTTGGCCCCTGTGTTAGGGTGCGCGGATGTTGCCGAGCGCCCCGCCGCGGCGACTTTGCTGTGGCTGACCTCCGAATGCTGAACCAGCGCACGCTCAAGAACTCGATCCGCGCCACCGGCGTCGGGCTGCATTCCGGCCAGAAGGTCTACATGACGCTGCGGCCGGCGGCGCCGAACACCGGCATCGTGTTCCGCCGCGTCGACCTGCCGGACGCGGCCGACATCCAGGCGCGCGCCGAGAACGTCGGCGACACCATGCTCGGCACGACGCTGGTCAACGGCGACGTCAAGGTCTCGACCGTCGAGCACCTGCTGTCGGCGTTCGCGGGCCTTGGCATCGACAACGCCTTCGTCGAGGTCAGCGCCGCCGAGGTGCCGATCATGGATGGCAGCGCGGGCCCGTTCGTGTTCCTGCTGCAGTCGGCCGGCATCGAGGAGCAGACGCTGCCGAAGCGCTTCGTGCGGATCCGCAAGACCATCGAGGTCCGCGACGGCGACAAGTGGGCCCGCTTTGATCCGTTCAACGGCTTCAAGGTCAATTTCGAGATCGAGTTCGACCACCCGATCTTCCGCCGCCACTCGCAGCGCGCCTCGATGGACTTCTCGACCACGTCATTCCTGCGCGAGGTCAGCCGCGCGCGCACCTTCGGCTTCGTGCGCGACCTCGAGACGCTGCGCTCGCGCAACCTCGCGCTCGGCGGCACGCTCGACAACGCGATCGTGCTCGACGACTTCAAGGTGCTGAACGAGGACGGGCTCCGGTACGAGGACGAGTTCGTCAAGCACAAGATCCTCGACGCGATCGGCGACCTGTACCTGCTCGGCCACAGCCTGATCGGCGAGTTCAGCGGCTACAAGTCGGGGCACAAGCTCAACAACCAGCTGCTGCGCGCCCTGATGGCTGACGCCTCCGCCTGGGAGGAGGTCACCTACCGGGACCGCGCCGAGGCACCGATTTCCTACGTCGCCGCCGCCGCGGTCGGCCACTAGCCCCTAGCGGCGCGGCCGGACCCGCACCTGGGTGCGGGTGATCGTCCCCACCTCGAGCGTCACCGCCAGCGCGGCCATGAGTTCCGGCAGCAGGTAGCGCAGCCGGGTCGCGAAAGCCCCGCTGTCGACCAGCACCGTCAGCTGGCCATCCGCGTCCAGGGTCGCCCCGAAGACGTGCCCGGCGACGTCCTCCGGCAGGGCGCGCTGCAGCGCAGCAAGTACCCGATTGGCACTTTCGGCCCCCGACTTGAGCCGTTCCAGTGTCGCTTTACCTTCGGCCAGTAACTCGCTGACCGACCTTGCTTTTCGCATCAGTGCCCCGGGATCTACGTCCCAAAATGCGGCTAAAGTGGTTGTTCCGCCGAGGGTTTTTGTTGCATAGTCCCGGCCGCTGCACAAGGGCAAACCCGTCGAAAGGCGGGGACGCAAAGCCACCGGTCTACGGCGCGAGCTACGACGGCGGGGTTACCAGTATGACGGACAGACTCGTCGGGAGCGGGGTCGGGCGGCGGTCAGCGGACCGCATCAGCCTGCGCCGTGGCCCACTGATCGGGGCGGTGCGCCGGCCGGCACCGCCGGCGAGCGCCGCGCACGCGACGGCCCTACGGGGGACTGTCACCGCGTTGCCGGCCAACCCTTCCCGGCTGGGATGCCGGGATCGAGCGTGCGGTCGGTCGAGGCTTCGACCGGTCATCCAGGTCCCCTTGTCGGGCCGAGCAGAGGTGTGCGTGGGGCGACGGCCATGAACATCATCGTTTTCAACCGGCAGCAGGGCCGGGCGCGGCAGTACGACCTGCGCTCGCCCCTATTCCTGACGGTGGTGCTGACGGTGTTCGCCCTGCTGTTCGGCGGCGTGTTCGCGGCGGGCTCCTGGATCGGCGCCCACTGGGCGGCGGCGCAGCCGGGCCAGCAGCTCGAGCGCTGGTCGGCCGAGCTCGTCCAGCAGCGCCATGACCTCGAGGCGGCCCGCGACCTCCTGCAGCAGAAGGTCGATGCGCTCGCGATGCGGGTCGGCCAGATGAACGCCCACGTGATCCGGCTCGATGCGCTCGGCAAGCGCCTGACCGACATGGCCGGCCTCAAGAAGGGCGAGTTCAACTTCGAGCACACCCCGCCCGTCGGCGGCGTCGACGTCTCGGCGGCGACCGGCCTGCCGGCCAGCGTGCCGCTGCTGACCGACATGCTCGACCGGCTGTCCGACGAGCTCGCCGACCGCGAGCGCCAGCTGGGCGCGCTCGAGAACCTGATCCAGACCCGCGAGCTGCGCCGCGAGGTCTACCCGCAGGGCCGGCCGGTCCAGGGCGGGTTCATCTCGTCGTTCTTCGGCAGCCGCGTCGATCCCTTCACCGGCTACACCGCCTTCCACCCGGGCGTGGACTTCGCCGGCGAGGAAGGCGCGCAGGTGGTCGCGGTCGCGACGGGCGTGGTGACCTGGGCCGGGGACCACATGGGCTACGGCAACCTGGTCGAGATCAACCACGGCAACGGCTACGTGACCCGCTACGGCCACAACTCCAAGGTGCTCGTGAAGGCCGGCGACACCGTGCAGAAGGGCCAGGCGCTGGCACTGGTCGGCAGCACCGGCCACTCGACCGGCCCGCACGTGCATTTCGAGGTCCTCCGGGACGGCAACCCCGTCGACCCGATGGCCTTCATTAACGAGAATGCCGCCCCGCCGCTGGCGGCGGCCCGGCGCTGAGGGCACCCCTGCGCCGGGGCCTCGGCCCCGGCTGCGGCCCCCCCGGGGGGCCTGGCCGCCCCCCGCGGCCTGTTCGTAGCCGCCCGGCGGGTAATGACGCCCGCTCCTTAGTACAATGCGCGACTTTTCCTGAGCTGCCCGTGCCCCCCCGGGCGGCCCCGAAGGACCCTGACCCGTGCTTAAAGTTCTGACCTCGATATTCGGAAGCCGTAACCAGCGCCTGCTGCGCCAGTACGGCAAGTTTGTCGTCGCCACCAACGCGGTCGATGCCCGCATGGCGGCGCTGCCGGACGATGCCTTCCCGGCGCTGACGCAGGAGTTCCGCGACCGCCTCGCCAAGGGCGCGACCGTCGACGAGCTGCTGCCGGAGGCCTTCGCCGCGGTGCGCGAGGCGGCGCGGCGGACGATCGGCCTTCGGCACTTCGACGTGCAGCTGCTCGGCGGCATTGCGCTCCACCAGGGCAAGATCTCCGAGATGCGCACCGGCGAGGGCAAGACCCTGGTCGCGACGCTGCCGGTGTACCTGAACGCGCTGCCCGCCAAGGGCGTCCACGTCGTCACCGTCAACGAGTACCTCGCCGGTCGCGACGCCGAGTGGATGGGACCGGTGTACCGCTTCCTCGGCATGAACGTCGGCGTCATCCGCTCCGGCCAGAGCCAGGAGGAGAAGCGCGCCGCCTACGCCTGCGACATCACCTTCGGCACCAACAACGAGTACGGCTTCGACTACCTGCGCGACAACCTCGCCTTCCGGCTCGAGGACCGCGTGCAGCGCGGCCTCGAGTACGCGATCGTCGACGAGGTCGACTCGATCCTGATCGACGAGGCGCGCACGCCTTTGATCATTTCGGGCCCTGCCGAGGAGAGCACCGAGCTCTACCTCAAGATCAACGAGCTCGTGCCGCGCTTGAAGCGTGGCACGACTGAGGAAGCCGAGGACGGCGACTACTGGGTCGACGAGAAGCAGAAGCAGGTGCACCTCACCGAGGGCGGCCACGAGCACGTCGAGGAGCTGTTCGCGGCCTCGGGGCTGATGCGCGACGGCGGCAGCCTGTACGACGCCGGCAACATCCGCCTGATGCACCACCTGAACGCGGCGCTCAGGGCGCACGCAATTTACCGCAAGGACGTCGAGTACATCGTCCGCAACGGCGAGGTCATCATCGTCGACGAGTTCACCGGCCGCACGATGCCGGGCCGGCGCTGGTCGGACGGCCTGCACCAGGCGGTCGAGGCCAAGGAGGAGGTCGACGTCCGCGAGGAGAACCAGACGATCGCCTCGATCACCTTCCAGAACTACTTCCGCATGTACCGCAAGCTCGCCGGCATGACCGGCACGGCCGACACCGAGGCCTACGAGTTCCAGCAGATCTACGGGCTCGAGGTCGTCGTGATCCCGACGCACCGGCCGATGATCCGCAAGGACAACGCCGATCTCGTGTACCTGACGCAGAAGGACAAGTTCCAGGCGATCACCGAGGACATCCGCGACTGCCGCGCGCGGCAGCAGCCGGTGCTCGTGGGCACGACCTCGATCGAGACCTCGGAGCTGCTGTCGAAGATGCTGACCCAGGAAGGCGTCAGCCACGAGGTGCTCAACGCCAAGCAGCACGAGCGCGAGGCGCACATCGTCGCCCAGGCGGGCCGCCCCGGTGCGGTCACCATCGCGACCAACATGGCCGGCCGCGGCACCGACATCGTGCTCGGCGGCCGGCCGGACGCGGAGGCGCCGGGCGCGCCGCCGGCCGACGCCGCCGCCAAGGAGCAGACGCGCGCCGAGTGGCAGGCGCGGCACGACCAGGTGCTCGCCGCCGGCGGCCTGCACATCATCGGCACCGAGCGCCACGAGTCGCGGCGCATCGACAACCAGCTGCGCGGCCGCTCCGGCCGCCAGGGCGACCCTGGCTCGTCGCGCTTCTACCTGTCGCTCGAAGACAACCTGATGCGGATCTTCGGCGACCCGACGCGCATGAAGGCGCTGCTGTCGCGGGTCGGCATGCGCGAGGGCGAGGCGATCGAGAGCGCGATGCTGTCGCGCCAGATCGAGCGTGCGCAGCGCAAAGTCGAGGCCTACAACTTCGACCTGCGCAAGAACCTGCTCGAGTACGACGACGTCGCCAACGACCAGCGCAAGGTGATCTACGGCCAGCGCAACGAGCTGATGGCGGCCGACGACATCGCCGACACGATCGCGGCGCTGCGCGTCGAGGTCGTGGCCTCGCTGGTCGCGCAGTGCATCCCCGCCGAGAGCATCGAGGACCACTGGAACCTGCCGGCGCTGGCCGAGGCGATGCAGCGCGACTTCGGCGTCGCCACCGACCCGAAGGCCTGGCTCGACGAGGACAAGAGCCGCGGACCGAAGGAGCTCGAGGCGCACCTCGTCGAGACGCTCGCCAAGGCCTACGCCGACAAGGAGGCCATGGTCGGCGCGCCGGACCTGAGGCGCATCGAGCGCACGCTGATGCTGCAGATGGTCGACAGCCACTGGCGCGAGCACCTGGCGGCGATGGACTACATGCGGCAAGGCATCTTCCTGCGCTCCTATGCGCAGAAGAACCCGAAGCAGGAGTACAAGCGCGAGGCCTTCGAGATGTTCTCGGCGATGCTCGACCGCATCAAGTTTGACACCGTGACGCTGCTGGCGCGGATGCAGGTGCGCTCCGAGTCCGAGATCGAGCGCGAGGAGCAGGAGCGCCAGGCGCGGCTCGCGCGACTGATGCAGTTCCAGCACGCCGCGCCGCCGCCGGTGGCGCTCGACACCGATCCCGCGGTCGCGGCGGCGGGCTCCGGCAGCGAGCCGCCGCCGGCACCGGAGCCGGCGGTCGTGACGCCGTTCCACCGCGCCGAGCGCAAGGTCGGGCGCAACGAGCCGTGCCCGTGCGGCTCGGGCAAGAAGTACAAGCACTGCCACGGCCAGCTGCAGCGCGAGGCCTAGAGGCACAGCCGTGGGCCGACCCGCCGCCGCGCAGCCGCCGACGCTTGAGGTCGTCGCCGGTGCGCTCGTCGATGCGCATGGCCGCGTGCTGATCGCCGAGCGGCCGCGCGGCAAGTCCTTCGCCGGCCGCTGGGAGTTCCCCGGCGGCAAGCTCAATCCCGGCGAGGGCGCGCGCGCGGCGCTTGCTCGCGAGCTCGCCGAGGAGCTCGGCATCAGCGTCGAGCACGCCGAGCCGCTGCTCGCCGTCACCCACCGCTACCCGGGCGCGCGCGCCAGCGTGCGCATCGACTGCTGGCGCGTCGACGCCTGGCACGGCACACCCGCGCCGCTCGACGGCCAGGGCCTGCGCTGGTGTCCGCGCGAGGAGCTCGTCGACGCCGACATCCTCGAGGCCGACCGGCCGATCGTGACCGCGCTCGCGCTGCCCGGCAGCTTCGTGCGTGTGCCCGCCGACGAGTCGCTCGCCGAGCGCGTCCCGGCGGCGCCGCGCCACGAGCGCATCGCGTGGCTGGTCGAGGCGCTGCCGGCGGATGTTGGCGTGGTGCGCCGCCTCGAGGAGCACGGCGACCTCGTGTTCGTGATCGACCCGCGCGCCCGGCCGGTCGGCGGCGCGGGCAGCGTCTACAGCTCGCCGCACCACTTCGAGCGCGCGCCGCACCGGCGCGTGTTCGCCGGCCGCATCGTCCACGCCGCGCACGAGGCGGCCGCGGCGGCGGCCGATGGCGCCGACTTCCTGCTGGTGCCCGGCCGCGGCCTCGACGGCGCGGCGCTGGCCGGCATCGCCGCCGCCGGCCTGCCGTGGTACCTCGACACGGAGGTCGCCGGCGGCGGCGCGCCGCCGGCGACCGGGCGGCTGTGGTGGCGGGCGACGCTGCCGATCGG
Source organism: uncultured Pseudomonadota bacterium (assembly GCA_963727685.1). GTDB lineage: Bacteria > Pseudomonadota > Gammaproteobacteria > Steroidobacterales > Steroidobacteraceae > CAIKZZ01. The sequence goes on along the minus strand of CAVSGY010000006.1, from coordinate 327,593 downwards.
CCGGCTCTGAGCGCGGCTACTCGAGCGCGGCGAGCTCGAGGTCGACCTGCGCGCCGGCGAGCTCGGCGACGATCAGCGCCTTGCCGTCCGGCGCGAGCGTCAGGCCGGAGTCGGGCAGCACCGCGCTCAGCGGCTGGCCGAGCGTCAACTCGGCGTCGAGCAGCGAGTAGCGGGCGAGCCGCGGCGGGCCCTCGTCGGGGCGCGTCACGAACCAGATCGCATCGCCCGTGACCTCCCAGTTGCGGAAGTCCGCCGGCGCCAGTGCCGCGGTCACGAGCGTGTCGTCGCCGCCCGGCTCGCGGCCGCGCACCCACAGGCCGCGCCGGTCCGGTCGCACGAAGTAGAGGCTGCCGCCGTCGCGCGACTCGATCGCCGCGAGGCCCCCCTCGGCGGTCAGCCGCTCGGGCGCATCGCCCGTCGGCCACGACCGCCGCCAGACCTGCCAGCCGCCCGAGCGCGCCGAGCCGAAGTACAGCCAGCGGCCGTCGTGCGAGAAGGACGGCGCGCGGCTCTTGCCGTCGTCGGTGACGCGCTGCTCCTCGCGGCTGCCGACGTCGACGACCCAGACGTCGAGCCGCTGGTCGCGGCTGGCGGTGAAGGCGACGAAGCGGCCGTCCGGCGACCAGCGCGGCGCCTCAATGTAATCGAAGGTGCCCTGCGTCAGCGCCGCGGCCGCGCCGCCCGCGGCGGGCGCGACCAGCAGCTGGTCGCGGCCGGCGCCGTTGGAGACGAACACGACGCGGCTGCGATCCGGCGCCAGCTGCGCGCCGCGCTCGAACGCGGCGCCCTGCCGCCACGGCGGCAGCGGCGCGGCGGCCGCCTCGAGCGGCAGGCGCGCGAGCCGGCTCGTGAGGTGCCAGCGCTCGTAGGCGAGCGAGCGGCCGTCGTTGCTGAGCACCGGTGCGCGCAGCGGCTCGCCGCGCGCCAGCAGCACTTCGGGCGCGGTGCCGTTGACCCGCGACCGCCACAGCGCGTCGCGGCCGCCGCGCGGCGAGGAGAAGATCAGCGTCAGGCCGGCCGGCTCCCACGCCGCGCCCGCGGTCGGCAGGCCGTCGCGCGTCAGCCGCTCGGGCAGGTTGCCGCCGAGCTCGAGCAGCGTCAGGTCCGCGGCGCCCGGCGCGCGCGTGCGCACGAAGGCGAGGCGCCGGCTGGTTGGCGCCAGCGTCGGGCTCGAGTCGCCGGGCATGCCGATCACCGGGTTCGTGACGCCGGTCATGTGCGTGTCGGCGATGCTCACCGAGACGAGCTGCGTCGGCAGGTTCCAGGCGCCGCGGTGCGTGTAGATGAGCGCGCCGCCGTCGCGCAGCCAGGTCATCGGCCCGCCGCCGCCGAAGTCGCAGTCGCCGAGCAGGCGCATCTCGCCGCCGTTCGGCGCGATCGCGAGCACCGCGCAGCTCGACTCGGCGCGCCGCTGGAAGGCGATCAGGTCGCCCTTCGGCGACCACGCCGGGAAGGCATCGTCGCCGCCGCCGCCGGTCAGCCGGCGCGGCGCGCCGCCGGTGAGCGCGCGCACGTACAGCTTCTGGCTGCCGTCGGCCTGGCGCCAGCTGTAGACCACCTGGCGGCCGTCGGGTGAGAAGCTCGGGCTCGTCTTCTCGCCGGGCTCGGTCGCCAGCGCCGTGATGCCGGCGACCCTGCCGAACAGCACGACGTGGCCGTGGTTGCTGATCGCGATCAGCGTGATGGCGATCGCCGCGACGACCACCGCGGCGATGCCGATCGCGAGTCCGCGGCGCTTGCCGCGCTTGAGCCAGTTGTCGACGCCGGGCGGGTTCTCGAGCAGTACGTCCGGCCCCGGCGACCGCAGGCCGCGGTCCGGCGCCGGGGGGCCGACCTCGAGCGCGAAGCAGTCGCCGGGCGCGTTGACGATGCGGACCGCGCCGTCCTCGGAGAACGCGCGCCTGAGGAAGCTCAGGCTGCGGCGCAGCTTCTCGTGGTAGGCCTCGTCGGTGCCGGGGCCGAAGACGCGCGCGATCAGAAGCTCGCGGTTCACGCCACCGGGCGGGCGCTCGGCGAGGATCAGGAGCACGACGAGGGTCTGCGGGTCGAGCGCCAGGATCCGGTCGGCGCGCGTCATCCGCGCGAGCGCCGGCCGCACCCGCCAGGTGCCGAGGTCGAAGTCGGCGACCTCTGCCGGGTCCGGGGCCGGCGGCACCGGCCCGAGCGGCCTCTTGACCGGGCGGCCGAACTGCGTGCGCCGGCCGAGCTCGAGGTAGGTCGGCCGCCTCACGGCGCGTGCACCGCAAGCCCGAGGTGCCAGGCGAGGAACGCCCACTGGTCGGCGTAGTCCTCGACCTGCATCCAGGTCGGCCGGTCGTTGCCGTGGCCGGCGCGCGTCTCGACCCTGAGCAGCAGCGGGCTCGCGCAGGTCGGCGGCTCGGCCGCCTGCAGCGCGGCCGCGAACTTGTAGCTGTGCCACGGCACGACGCGGTCGTCGCGCTCGGCGGTCGTGATCAGCGTCGGCGGGTAGCAGACGCCGGCGCGGACGTTGTGCACGGGCGAGTAGGCGTACAGCGCGCGGAACTCGTCGGCGTCGTCCGCGAGCCCGTAGTCGCTCGACCACTGGCGCGCGTTCGCGCTCGCCGTCTGGTAGCGCAGCATGTCAAGCACGCCGACCGCCGGCAGCGCCGCGGCAAAGAGGTCCGGTCGCTCGATCAGCACCGCGCCCGCCAGCAGGCCGCCGTTGCTGCGGCCGCGGATGCCGAGGTGCTCGCGCGAGGTGATGTGGCTCGCGCTCAGCGATTCGGCGGCGGCGATGAAGTCGTCGAACACGTTTTGCTTCTGCGTCCGCGTGCCGGCGAGGTGCCAGGCCTCGCCGTACTCGCTGCCGCCGCGCAGGTTGGCGACCGCGTAGACGCCGCCCTGCTCGAGCCACGCGGCGACCGGCACGCTCCACACCGGCAGCATCGGCAGGTTGAAGCCGCCGTAGCCGTACAGCAGGGTGGGCTGGCGGCCGTCGTGCGGCATGTCGCGGCGGTGCGTGACGAACATCGGCACGCGCGTGCCGTCCCGGGAGGCGTAGGTCACCTGCTCGGTGACGTAGGTCGCCGGGTCGAGGGCCACGGCCGGGCGGCGGAACAGCTCGAGCCGGCGTGCCGCGACGTCGTAGCGGTAGATCGCGTGCGGCGTCAGGAAGTCGGTGTAGGCGAAGAACGCCTCGGCGTCCGTGCCGCGACCGTCGAGTCCGGCGACCTGGCCCGTGCCCGGCAGCGCGAGCTCGGCGCCGCCGCTGCCGTCGGCGCCGTAGACCCTGACGATGCTGTGCGCGTCGCGCAGGTAGGCGACGATGAACTCGCCGCCCACGTAGCGCACGGTCTCGATCGCCTCGGGCTGCTCGGCGACCAGCGTGCGCCAGTGGGCGGGCTCGGGCCGGTCGAGGTCGACGGCGACGACGCGGCCGCGTGGCGCACCGGCGGTGGTCGCAAAGTAGAACTCGCGGCCGCGGTTGCCGAGGTACTCGTAGCGGCCATCCCAGCGGTCCAGCAGCCGCAGTGCATCGGCGTCCGGCGTGCCGAGGTCGAGCACGTAGACGCCGTTGCTGGCGAAGCCGTCGCGGATCTCGAGCACCAGCCAGCGACCGTCGTCGCTGACCCGGCCGTAGGGGTTGCGGGTCGGATGATCGCTGATCGCGTAGACGAAGCGGTCGGAGTTCTGCGGCGTGCCGAGCACGTGGTACCAGACGCTGACCTGCTTGCTGTCGTCGCCGCGCGTCGCGTCGAGCGCCGGGTAGCGCGAGTAGTAGAAGCCGCGCCCGTCCGGCGTCCACGCGAGCCCGGTGAACTTGATCAGGCCGAGCGTCTCGGGCAGGTCGCGCCCGCTGTCGACCTCGCGGACCCGCACCGTCTTCCAGTCCGAGCCGCCGTCGGAGGTCGCGTAGGCGAGGTGGCGGGCGTCGGGCGAGACCTCGAAATCCGACAGCGCCACCGTGCGATCGCCGGCGAGCGTGTTCGGATCGAGCAGCGGCCGCGGCGCGCCCTCGAGGCCGTCGGCGACCATCAGCACGCTCTGGTCCTCGTGGCCGCTGTTGTGCAGGTAGAAGTAGCGGCCGGCGCGCCGCACCGGCACCGTGAAGGAGTTGCCGCCGCCGAGCGACGCGCCCCAGCGCTCGTAATTCCACATCGCCGCGAGGCGCTCTTTGAACACGGCGCGCGCCGGCAGCGACTCGAGGTAGGGCGCGGCGACGGCGTTCTCGGCCTCCACCCAGGCGTGCACTTCGGGCGAGTCGAGCGCCTCGAGCCAGCGCCACGGGTCGGCGACCACGACGCCGTGGTAGCTGTCCTGCTGGTCGACGCGCCGGGTGGCGGGGTAGGCGAGGGCCGCCGGGGCGGACGCCACGGTCGCCGCAGTGCGCGCGTGGTCGCCGCGCGGCGCGGGGCCGGCGCAGCCGGCGCACGCGAGCACGGCGAGCGCGAGGACGAGGACGGCACGGGCCGGCGGCCACGCGCCGCTCTGGCCGGCCGCCGGAGGGACCGGGTCAGGCATTGCGCATCGACTCCGACTGGGGCCGAAAGTCTAGCAGACCCATGCCGCCGCGCCCGGGTTCCGCGCGGGGCGAGGCGCCCTTCAGGCGCGCGCGCTCGGCCGGGCGCCGACGGCGTCGAACCAGCGCTTCAGGGCCGGCCGGGCGTCGCCGACCCGCAGCCCCGACGGCTTGCCGAAGTCGATCGACGTGTAGGCGACGATGTCGGCCATCGTGAAGCGGTCGCTGGCGACGAAGTCGCGGCCGACCAGCCAGGCGTCGAGCGCGTCGTACTCGGCCAGCACCGCCGCGCGCTGCAGCTCGCCCCACTCCGGCACCTGCTTGAGGCGCTCGGCCCAGAACGGGTGGCAGTTGCGGAACACCTGCGTCGTCGGCACGTAGAGCCGGAACATCAGCCGGTCGATCCAGCGGTTGACCTCGGCGCGCTCGTCGCTGGTGCCGCCGAACAGGTTCGGCTCCGGCTGCTGCTCCTCGAGCCAGCGGCAGATCGCCAGCGACTCGGTGAGGCGCGTGCCGTCGTCGCGCTCGAGCGTCGGCAGCTCGCCGAGTGCGTTGACCGCGAGGTACTCCGGCGCGCTGTTGGCGCCGGCGGCGATGTCGACCTCGACCCGCTCGAGCGCGATGCCCCTTCTCGGCGGCGTACATGCGCACGCGCCGCGGGCTGGGCGCGAAGCGGTTGCTGTAGAGCTTCACGGGCCGTCCTCGGGATTTTCCGGATCGTCGTCCGGCAGCACCGCTCTCGCCGGGGATCGCGTGGCGCTCGGTGAGCCAGCCGCCGAGATCGATCAGCTGGCAGCGCTCGCTGCAGAACGGCCGCCACGGATGGTCCGGCGCCGGCCGGAAGGCGCGGCCGCAGTGCGGGCACTTGCGCGTCGCCTGCGTCACCGCCGCCCGCTCAGGTGCAGCAGGTCAGCACGAACGGCACGTCCACCGGCGCCTGCAGCGGCCGGTTTTCGGCGTCGACCCACGACAGGAAGCGGATCGCGCAGCGGTGGTGGCTGCCGCTGATCTCCGGGATAGAGGTCGCTGTCGCCGGGCAGCGTGATGCGGATCAGCTGGATCGGCGTGTCGCGCTCGAAGGCGATCTGGTAGCTGCCGCCGTTCGCCACCTCGCGCCGCGGGCGCGCGTTCTCGCGCGTCACCCACAGCAGGTCCGAGACGCTCTCGCACAGTGGCCGCAGCGTCGACAGCCAGTGGCTGAAGTCCGCCTGGCGCGTCTCGGCTGCGAGGTTGAGCCAGTGGTAGTAGTCGGGCAGGTCGAACTCGCAGGTGCCGCCGGGGATCGCGCTTCGGTGCTTGATCGCGGCGAGGAACTCGCTGTCCCGCAGGCGCGACATCGCCGAGCTCGAGGTCGCCTGCAGCTCGTCGCGCCGCTGCGTCAGGCGCGCGAGCACGGCGCGCAGCCGGCCGGTGTCGACGCCCGGGCGGCTCTGGAAGTCCCGCAGCAGCGCCATCTGCCGCTCGAGGTCCTTGAGCACGTCGCTGCGCGGGTCGCCGCGGGCGGTGATCGCGAGGATCTCGAGGAGGCTCGACACGGCCGCGCGGCTCGACCACGCGGTCGGCGTCTGGTTGTGGTAGAGCGCCTGCTGGTAGAGGAACTCGAGGCGCAGAAAGGTGCGCATCCGCTCGTTGAGCGGCTGCTCGAACACGACCGTACGGCGGGCCGCGAGGGCGTCGGGCTCGATCGGGGCCATCGGCTGCATCCGGCTATTCTGCGCGCCCGTCCCGGATGCCGTAAACCCGTTTGTGCGCCCCGGGGCGGCCGTCGCTGCCTAGCGACGCCCCGCGGCAGCCCCGGCGGCGAGTGCCAGGTAGCGCTCGTGCAGGCGCTGCACGGCCGCTTCGAGCGCCCCGAGCGAGCCCGTGTTGTCGATCACGTCGTCGGCAGCGGCGAGCCGCGCCGTCGCGGCTCGCCTGGGCCGCGAGGATCGCCCCGGCGCCGGCGGCGGCTCCGCCGTCGCGCGCGCGCAGCCGCGCGAGCTGGGTCTCGGGCGGGCAGTCGACGACCAGGACCCGGTCGAAGGCCGACCGCTGGCCGGTCTCGACCAGCAGCGGAATCGCGATCACGACATACGGCGCGGTGACGGCGGCGACCTCGGCGGCGAGTCGCGGCCCGGATCGCCGGGTGCAGGATCGCCTCCAGCCGGCGCCGCAGGCCCTCGTCGGCGAACACCCGCGCGCGCAGCGCGCGCCGGTCGAGCCGGCCGTCGGCGCCGAGCACCTCCGGCCCGAACGCGCGCACCACCGCCGCGAGCGCCGGCCGGCCGGGCTCGACGACCTCGCGCGCGAGGCGGTCGGTATCGATGATCGGGACGCCGAGCCGCTCGAAGGCGCTCGCCACGGCGCTCTTGCCGCTCGCGATGCCGCCGGTCAGGCCGATCCGAAGCGGTGCGGCCATCGGCGGCTCAGTGCGCCAGCTGCCACCACGGGGCCACGAGCTCGGTGCTGCCACATCATCACGAGCCAGCCGGCGACCGCGAGGTAGGGGCCGAACGGAATCGGCACGCTGCGCTCGTGGCGCCGCAGCACGATCAAGCAGCATGCCGAGCACCGCGCCGCTCGCGGCCGCGAACAGGATCACCGGCAACAGCATCTGCCAGCCGAGCCACGCGCCGAGCGCGGCGAACAGCTTGAAGTCGCCGTAGCCCATGCCCTCCTTGCCGGTCGCGAGCCGGAACAGGTGGTAGACGGCCCACAGGCTCAGGTAGCCGAACGCCGCGCCGAGCACGGCGCTCTGCGAGGTCGACCGGCACCGGGCCGGCGCCGCGGCCGAGGTAGGCGGCCGCGAGCAGCCCGAGCCACATCAGCGGCAGCGTCATGCTGTCGGGCAGCAGCTGCGTGTCGAGGTCGATGCCGGTCAGCGCGACCAGCGTCCAGGTGATCGCGAGCGCCGCGCAGCGCTCTCCCAGCCGAAGCCGAAGCGCCACGCGACCGCGGCCGACAGCACTGCCGGTCGCGAGCTCGACGAGCGGGTAGCGCACCGAGATCGGCGCGCGGCAGGCGGCGCAGCGGCCGCGCGAGCACGAGCCAGCTGAGTACCGGAATGTTCTGCAGCGCCGTGATCGGCGCGCCGCAGGCCGGGCAGGCCGAGCGCGGCGTGACGAGGTTGTAGGTCGGCGCCGGCGGCGGGGCCGGCGCATCGGCCGCCGCCGGCGCGGCGTCGAGCTCGGCGCACTGCGCGCGCCACTCGGCGCTCCATGATGCGCGGCAGGCGGTAGATGACGACGTTGAGGAAGCTGCCGACCAGCAGGCCGAACAGCCCCGCGACCGACGCGTACAGCGCCGCCGAGCTGCGCAGCAGGTCGATGAGCTCCATGCGCGATTCGCGCTCGCGCTAGGCGTACGGCCTGCGCGTCAGACGACCGAGCCGAGCTTGAAGATCGGCAGGTACATCGCGATCACGAGGCCGCCGACCAGCACGCCGAGGATCGCCATGATCAGCGGCTCGAGCAGGCTCGACATCGAGTCGACCGCCGCGTCGACCTCCTGCTCGTAGAAGTCCGCGACCTTGCCCGCCATCTGGTCGAGCGAGCCCGACTCCTCGCCGACCGCGATCATCTGGATGACCATGTTCGGGAACAGGCCGGTGTTCTCCATCGCGCGCTGCAGGCGCTGGCCGGTCGACACCTCGTCCTTCATGCGCATCACCGCGTCCTCGTAGACGATGTTGCCGGTCGCGCCGGCGACCGACTTCAGCGCCTCGACGAGCGGCACGCCGGCCGCGAACATCGTCGCCAGCGTGCGCGCGTAGCGCGCGATCGCGGCCTTGAGGAGGATCGGCGCCGATGATCGGGAACTTCAGCAGCATGCGGTCGATCGCACTGGCGCATCTTGCGCGAGCGCTTGCTTGAAGTAGAAGAACGCGTAGCCGCCGCCGCCGGCGACGACCGCGATCATCCAGCCCTTGGTCTGCACGAACTTCGACAGGTTGATGACCATCTGCGTGAACGCCGGCAGGTCCGCGCCGAAGCCCTTGAACAGGCTCTCGAACTGCGGGATCACGAAGATCAGCAGGATGACCGTCACGATGACGGCGACGGCGAGCACCGCGGCCGGGTAGAACAGCGCCTTCTTGATCTTCTTCTTGATCGCCTCGGTCTTTTCCTTGTAGGTCGCGATCTTGTCGAGCAGCGTCTCGAGCGCGCCGGCCTGCTCGCCGGCCTCGACGAGGTTGACGGACAGGTCGTCGAAGTACAGCGGGTGCTTGGCGAAGCGCCTCGTGCAGCGTCGAGCCGCTCTCGACCTGCGCCTTGATGTCGAGGATCAGCTTCTGCATCGACGGCTTCTCGTGGCCGCTGCCGACGATCTCGAAGGCCTGCACCAGCGGGATGCCGGCGGTCAGCATGGTCGCGAGCTGGCGGAAGAAGATGGCGATGTCCTCGGGCGTCGGCTTCGCCGCCGGACCGGAACGCGGCGCTCTGCTTCTTGATCCGCGTGGGCACAACGCCCTGGCGGCGCAGGTCCGCGCGCAGCGCCTGTCTCGTTGGCCGCGATGGACTTGCCGGTGACCCGGTTGCCCTTCTTGTCCTTGCCCTCCCAGAGAAAGGGAGTGTCTTTGGAGATGGTTGCAGCCTGTGCCATTGAGCGGGGCTCCTTGCGGGAAGCGGTGGCGTGCCTACTCGATCGTCACGCTGTTGACTTCCTCGAGGCTGGTCAGGCCGAGCCTTGACCTTGTGCAGCCCGGCAGTCGGCGCAGATCCCAGACCTGCTCGCGCTTGGCCTGGTCGCTGATCGTCGATGGCGTTGCCGCCCTCCATGATGATGCGGCCGATGGTCTCGGTGACCGGCATGACCTGGTAGATGCCGCACCGTCCCTTGTAGCCGTCGGTGCAGTTGCCGCAGCCCTTCGGGCCGTAGATCTTGAGGCCCGCGTCGACGTCCTCCTGGGTGAAGCCTTCCTTGAGCAGCGCCTCGGCCGGGACGTCGAGCGGCTGCTTGCAGTTGCTGCACAGCCGCCGCGCGAGGCGCTGCGCGATGATCAGGCTGACCGAGGTCGCGATCGCGTAGGGCTTGACGCCCATGTCGATCAGGCGCGTCAGCGTCTGCGGCGCGTCGTTGGTGTGCAGCGTCGACATCACGAGGTGGCCGGTCTGCGCCGCCTTGATGGCGATCTCGGCGGTCTCGAGGTCGCGGATTTCGCCGACCATGACCACGTCCGGGTCCTGGCGCAGGAAGGCGCGCAGCGCCGCGGCGAAGGTCAGGCCCACCTTGGGGTTGACGTTCACCTGGTTGACGCCCGGCAGGATGATTTCCGCCGGATCCTCGGCCGTCGAGATGTTGGTGTCCTCGACGTTGAGGATGTTGAGGCCGGTGTACAGCGAGACGGTCTTGCCGCGAGCCCGTCGGCCCGGTGACCAGGATCATGCCCTGCGGCTTCTTCAGGTACTTGAGGTACAGGTCCTTCTGGAACGGCTCGTAGCCGAGCGCACTCGATGCCGAGCATCGCGCTCGAGGGATCGAGGATACGCATGCACGGTCTTCTCGCCGAACAGCGTCGGGCAGGTGCTGACGCGAAAGTCGATCGCGCGGTTCTTGGACAGGCGCATCTTGATGCGGCCGTCCTGCGGGATGCGCCGCTCGGCGATGTCGAGCCGCGCCATGACCTTGATGCGCGCGCGAGATCTTCGGCGCGAGCTGCACCGGCGGCACGCGCCACTTCCTTGAGCACGCCGTCGATGCGCTGGCGGACGCGGTAGATCTTCTCGTAGGGCTCGAAGTGGATGTCCGAGGCGCCCTTCTTGATCGCGTCGAGCATGACCTTGTTGACGAAGCGGACGATCGGCGCGTCCTCGACGTCGTCGCGCGCGAGCGCGCCGGCGTCGACCTCGTCCTCGCCGCCGGTGACCTCGAGGTTCTCGAGGTCGAAGTCGTCCTCGGCCAGCGCCGGCATCGACGTGTCGACCTGCTCCATCGGTCTTGGCGAGGATCTTCTGGAGCTTGTCCTCCTCGACGACCACCGGCTCGACGTTCATCGACGTCGAGAAGCGGATCTCGTCGATGCCGTGCAGGTTGGTGGGGTCGGACAGCGCGACGAACAGGCGCCGGCCGCGCTTCAGCAGCGGCATCACGCGGTGCTTGTGCAGCAGCTTGTCGCTGACCAGCTTGCACGGTGTCGAGGTCGACCTGGACCGCGTCGAGGTCCAGGAGCGGCACGCCGAACATCTGCGAGGCGGTGATCGCGATCTCGCGCGACTGCGACGATGTTCTTCGAGACGAGGTAGGCGACGAGGTTCTGGCGAGCCTCCTTCGCACCGCGCTGCGCGTCGGCCATCGCCGTCTCGTCCAGCAGTCCATCCTGCACGAGCTTTTCGGGCAAGCCGATATTGCTCGCGTTGCGCGCGGCGCAGCAGCGACCGACATGGCGTTATCGTTCATGGGTCTACGACGCGTCGACGCTGTGGGCCAAACATAGTACCGGACTCAACGGCGAGGGCAATGAATTGTCAAATCGATAGACATACTCGCACAGGCGGGTGGTCGTCGGCGCGTGATCGGGCGTCACAGACGCGCCGAAGCCGGCCCCAAAAGAAGGCCCCGCTTGCGAGGGGCTTCCCGTGCGGCAGACCGAGGGGTCTACCGAGGCCGTGCGGCAGTTCTGCGGCAGGTACTTGCCAGCATGCCTCGCGGCACGTGGCGGCAGTAGGCGAGTCCGTCGCCGCCCGGCGCGGCTGGTACCGAGCGTCGCCGCGGCGGTCGCGGCATGCCGCAGACCCAGTCGACGTCGCTGTTGGCGCTGAGCCGCCGGCTGCAGGCCGAGGGTCGCGGCGGTGATGTGCTGCGTTCGCCTGCGCCGCCGTAGGTGATCGTGATCACGCCGTTCGTCCGCGATGCCGCGTCACGTACTTGCCGCGGCCGGTGTCGCCGAGGCCGTCGCCGCCGGCGGTCGTGTCGCGGCCGCGGGCCAGGCGCCGGTGTTCGCGTAGTACTCGGCGACGCCGGTCTTGACGCCGGTGGCGAGGCTCAGGCCTTCCGTCACCTGGGCGCGGATCGTGTAGTTCTGGTAGGCCGGCAGCACCATCGCCGCCAGGATGCCGATGATCGCGACGACGATCATCAGCTCGATCAGCGTGAAGCCCCGATTTCGGTCCGTGGTCATGGTCCACCGCCTGGAGTTGGCGCAGCAGCGACGCACACGTGTGCGGCCTTAAGTTTACCCGTTCCCAGAACGCCGAATGCGCCGTGGCGAGCCACGGCGCATTCGGTTTTCAAACTCGAACCCGATGCACGGCGCCGGAGCCGTGCAGGTTCGCTACCGCATCAACGGCACGAGGACGGCAGGTACTGCGAGTTCGTGATCGTCGTGCCCGTGGCAGCCGGCTTCGGGTTCGTGGCCGCAGCCGGGACCGCCGCATTGCCGCACACCCAGATCAGGTCGCCATTCGGCGAGCCGCCGGCCGCGATGCCGAGGATCTGGCCGTTGATCTTCTGGTTGACCTGCGCCTGGTCGTACGTGATCTGGATGACGCCGCCCGCCGCGACGTCCGCCGTGCCGTACTTACCCTGCACGATGCCCGTGAAGCCGAGGCCCTGGGCGCTCGCCGCAGTCGTGACGCCGGCCACCGGGAACTGCCCGGTGTTCGCGTAGTAGTCGGCGATCGCGGTCTTGATGCCGGTCGCGAGGCTCAGGCCTTCCGTCACCTGCGCGCGGATCGTGTAGTCCTGGTAGGCCGGGATCGCGATCGCAGCCAGGATGCCGATGATGGCCACGACGATCATCAACTCGATGAGCGTGAAGCCCTTCTGGATGTGCTTAAGCATTGAGTAACTCCTGGTCATGAATCATGTGAGAGGTACAGGCAGAGGAACCGATATCCGTTCCCTTGCTCGCCAGTAAGCAAGCCCTGTGCCACCGCCCCGGCGACATTCATAACTTCTTGATAGAAAACGAAAATATGTTGATCGCGCCGCGGCCGGGCATGGATTATGGTGAGGTCAGTCGCGTTCTGACGCGTCACAAACTGACGCGCTGCGTCAGCTGGCGTTGCCACCGAGGTACAGGCCGGCCCCGCACACGCCCGGCCGGGGCCGCTACTCGATGCCCAGCTTCTTGATCCGGTAGCGCAGCGCCCGGAAGGTGATGCCGAGCATCCGGGCGGCCGCGGTCTTGTTGTAGCGCGTCTGCTCGAGCGCCTTGAGGATCGCCTCGCGCTCGATGTGCTCGACCTGGGAATCGAGCGCGCCGTCGGTCGGTTCCACCGGGCTCGCCGGCGCGCGGCGCCGGGGCGCACGGCGATGTCCGCCGCCGTGATGCGCCCGGCCGCGCACAGCGTCAGCGCGCGTTCGAGGATGTTCTCGAGCTCGCGCACGTTGCCCGGATAGTGGTAGCTGACGAGCACCTTCATCGCGTCGGCGGCGATCTCCGGCACGGCGAGCTTCGAGCGGCGCGCGAGCCGCGCCAGGATCGAGCGCGCGAGGTCCGGCACGTCCTCGAGCCGGGCGCGCAGCGGCGGCACTTTGATCTCGATGACGTTGATCCGGTAATAGAGGTCCTCGCGGAACGCGCCGCCGGCGACCAGCGCGGCGAGGTTGCGGTGCGTCGCCGACAGAATCCGCGCGTCGACGGGCACCTCGCGGGCCTCGCCGACCGGGCGCACGGTCCGCTCCTGGATCAGGCGCAGCAGCTTGACCTGCATGTGCAGCGGCAGGTCGGCGACCTCGTCGAGGAACAGCGTGCCGCCCTCGGCGACCTGCACCAGGCCCTTCTTGTCGGCGACCGCGCCGGTGAAGCTGCCGCGCTTGTGGCCGAAGAGCTCGCTCTCCATCAGCTCGGTGGGGATCGCGCCGCAGTTGACCGGCACGAAGGGCCCGTCGCGCCGCGGTCCCGACTCGTGGATCAGCTGCGCGACCAGCTCCTTGCCGGTGCCGCTCTCGCCGGAGATGTGCACCGGCGCCTGGCTGCGCGCGACGCGGCCGATCAGCTCGCGCAGCTCCTCCATCGCCGCCGACTGGCCGAGCAGCCGCGGCGCGACGATGACGCCGGTGTCGGTGCCGACGTCGTGCCCGGCGAGCTTGATCGCCTGGGCGACGAGCTTTCTGCAGGTCGGCGAGGTCGAGCGGCTTGGAGACGAAGTCGAAGGCGCCGAGCTTGAGCGCGCGCACGGCGGTCTCGACGTTGCCGTGCGCGGTGATGACCGCCACCGGCAGGTCGGGCAGGTGGGTCTGCATCCAGTCGACGAGGTCGAGGCCGTTGCCGTCCGGCAGCTGCATGTCGGTCAGGCACAGGTCGAAGCGGCCGTCGCGGACGGCTTCCTTGGCGCTGGCGATGTCGTGCACCGAGCGCGACTCGAGTCCCATCCGGCCGAGCGTGATCGACAAGCAGCTCGCACAGGTCCGGCTCGTCGTCGACGATCAGCACGATCGGCTTAGGCATCAGTGCGTCCCTCCCAACGCTGCGGATCGGCGAACACCACCCGGAAGATGCTGCCGCCGCCGGCGCGCGGCTCGTAGACGAGCAGCGCGCCGTTGCACTGCGCGAGCTCGCGGGCGATGAATAAGCCCAGCCCCGTGCCGCCGCGCCGCCCGGTGAAGAACGGCTCGAAGATGCGCTCGGTGGCCATGTCCGGGATGCCCGGGCCGCGGTCGGCGACCTCGAGGAACGGGCGGCCGGTGCCCTGCAGGCGCGCGACCATCAGGTCGACCGGCGGATTGCCGGCGACCTCGGCGCTGTGGCGGGTGGCGTTCTCGCACAGGTTCCAGACGATCTGCCGCAGCTGGGTCGGGTCGACGCGCACCTCGAAGTCGCGCTCGGGCAGCACCGTGCGCAGCTGGCGCGGCGGCAGCTGCAGCGTGTCGCAGAACTCGGCGTGGAACTGGCCGACCCAGGCGCCGATCGCGAGCCGCTCCGGGCGGGTCGCCTCGCGGCGCGACAGCTGCAGCACGTTGGCGATGATCGAGCTCACGCGCGCGGCGTTGCCGGTGATGATCTCGGTGAGCCGCCGCTCCTCGGGCGCGAGCTGCGACGGCCTCGGCGAGCAGCTGCGCGGCGTGGCTCATCGCGCCGACCGGGTTTCTGATCTCGTGGGCGATGCTCGCCGACAGCCGGCCGAGCGCCGCGAGCTTGGTCTGCTGGACGCGCTCGGCGATCGCGCTGGTGTCGGTGAGGAAGGCGATCACGGGACCGGGGCGGTCGCTGCCGAGCGCGGCGAAATGCGCCTGGAACTCGCGGCCGCCGTCGGCGGCGATCAGCGTGGCATCGGCCAGCGCCACACCGCCCGTGCGCCGCCAGCTCTCGACGTAGTAGAGCAGCCGCGGCGAGATCTCGCCGAGCAGCGCCCCCGGCCGCGCCTCGGCGCCGAGCAGCTGGCGGGCCGACTCGTTGATCAGCCGCACGCGGTCGGCGGCGTCGACCACGACGATGCTCTCGCGCAGGTGCTGCACGATGTACTCGGACAGTTCCGCGAGGTTGGCGACGTCGATGTCGCGCTGGCGGACCACCGCCTCGGTGTCGCGCAGGCGGCCGGCCATCGAGGTGCCGGCACCGGCGGCGAGGAACAGCATCGCGCCGTAGTAGCCGGCCTGGGCGAAGCCGACCGGCCCGGCGACGCCCTCGGCCGAGGAAATCAGCTGTTGCACCAGCAGCGCCAGCACCGCCCCGGCCGCGACCACGAGCGCGCCGCGCGTGTCCACCAGCACCGACAGCGCGCCGACCGGCACGAGCAGCAGGATCGCGAGCCCGCTCTCGGCGCCACCGCTCGCGTAGACCATGAGCGCCAGCACCACGATGTCGATCAGGCCGGGCACGTAGATGTGCCAGGGCGTGGTCCGCCGACGGTTCTTGAGGATGGCGATCAGCGCCAGCCCGGTGATGAAGTAGCCGGCGCAGGCGCCGCGGAACAGGGCCGGGTGCGACTCGCCGACCAGGTGCGGCTGGCCGCCGGCCGCGAACACGAGCCCGAGCACGACCGGCACCAGCAGCCGGAACACGTTCAGCAGCCCGAGCACCCGCCACGACAGCTCGGGTGTTTCGCGCAGCAGGGGCTGGCTCTCGAGCATGCGTCGACCTCGACCACCGATCCGCGCGCAGGGCGCAGCCGCCGGCAATGTAGCATCGTTCACGCGCCGGGAGCCGCTGCGTCCTCCCGCACTGCTGTTTTTTTGCGTCGGGGCGCGCGCATCGCGCAGAATAGCGCCCCGCAACGACGGCCCGGAGGCGCGGCGAACCGCGCGCAGCGACGATGAACCTGCACGAATACCAAGCCAAGGAACTGTTCGCCCGCTACGGCGTCGCCGTGCCGGCGGGGCACGTGGCCGCGACCGCCGAGGAGGCCGGCCACGCCGCCGAGCGGCTCGGCGGCCCGGTGTGGGTCGTCAAGGCCCAGGTGCACGCCGGCGGCCGCGGCAAGGCGGGCGGCGTCAAGGTCTGCCGCAGCGTCGAAGAGGTCAAGAACGCCGCGCACGCGCTGCTCGGCCAGCGCCTCGTCACCAAGCAGACCGGCGCCGAGGGGCTGCCGATCCACCAGGTGTACGTCGAGGCCGGCTCGCAGATCAGCCGCGAGCTCTATATCAGCCTGCTGCTGAACCGCGACCGCGGCCGGCTGGCGTTCATCGCCTCGGCCGCGGGCGGCATGGACATCGAGGAGGTCGCCGAGAAGACGCCCGAGCAGATCCTGCGCATCGAGGTGCACCCGGCGGTCGGCCTGTCGGGCTACCAGTGCCGCCAGCTGGCCTTCGGGCTCGGCCTCGCCGGCGCGCAGCTCGGCGCCTTCGAGAAGATCCTGCGCGGCATGTACAAGCTGTACATCGACCACGACGCGACGCTGATCGAGGTCAACCCGCTGATCGTGACCGCCGACGGCGCGGTGCTGGCGCTCGACGCCAAGATCAACATCGACGACAACGCCTTGTTCCGCCAGCAGGCCCTGGCGGCCCAGCGCGATGCGTCGCAGGAAGACCCGATGGAGCGCAAGGCCGCCGAGCACGACCTCAACTACGTCTCGCTCGACGGCGACATTGCCTGCATGGTCAACGGCGCCGGCCTCGCGATGGCGACGATGGACCTGATCAAGCTGCACGGCGGCACGCCGGCCAACTTCCTCGACGTCGGCGGCGGCGCGACCCCCGAGCGGGTCACCGCGGCGTTCACGCTGATCCTGTCGAACCCGCGGGTGCGGGCGATCCTCGTCAACATCTTCGGCGGCATCGTCCGCTGCGACATCATCGCCGAGGGCATCGTCGCCGCGGTCAAGACCGTCGGCGTGACCGTGCCGGTGATCGTGCGGCTCGAGGGCACGAACGCCGATGTCGCCCGCCAGCAGCTCGCCGCGAGCGGACTCGCGATCACCGCGGCGAGCGATCTGACCGATGCGGCGACCAAGGCCGTGCGCCTCGCCGCGGGCCGCTAGGAACCGACGCCTCATGAGCATCCTCCTCACCAAGAAGAGCCGCGTGATCTGCCAGGGCTTCACCGGCAAGCAGGGCACGTTCCACTCCGAGCAGTGCATCGCCTACGGCACGCAGCTGGTCGGCGGCGTCACGCCCGGCCGCGGCGGCGAGAAGCACCTCGGCCTGCCGGTGTTCGACACCGCGCACGACGCGGTGCGCAAGACCGGCGCCGACGTCAGCATGATCTACGTGCCGGCGGCCGGCGCGGCCGACGCGATCCTCGAGGCCGCCGACGCCGGCATCAAGCTGATCGTCTGCATCACCGAGGGCATCCCGGTCAACGACATGATCCGTGTCCGCGAGGCCCTCAAGGGCTACGACACGCGCCTCGTCGGCCCGAACTGCCCGGGCGTAATCACGCCGGGCGAGGCCAAGGTCGGCATCATGCCGGGCTTCATCCACAAGCCCGGCCGGATCGGCATCGTGTCGCGCTCCGGCACGCTGACCTACGAGGCGGTGTTCCAGACCACGCGCCTCGGCCTCGGCCAGAGCACCTGCGTCGGCATCGGCGGCGACCCGGTGCGCGGCATGAACTTCGTCGACGTGCTGCGCCTGTTCGAGCACGACCCGAAGACGCAGGGCATCATCATGGTCGGCGAGATCGGCGGCAGCGACGAGGAGGCGGCGGCCGAGTTCATCCACCGCCACGTCAGCAAGCCGGTGGTCGCCTACATCGCCGGCGTCACGGCGCCGCCCGGCAAGCGCATGGGCCACGCCGGCGCGGTGATCGCCGGCGGCAAGGGCACCGCGGCGGACAAGTACGCGGCCCTCGAGCATGCCGGCGTCGCGACGGTGCGCTCGCCGGCCGAGCTCGGCACGGCGATGGCCGCGGCGCTCAAGGCCGCGCGCGGCGCGCGGCCGAGGCCCAAGCCGGCCGCGAAAGCAGCGCCGCGCCAAGGCCGCCCGGCGCCCGGCGCCGCCGGCCGCGAAGCGGCGCGCGGCGCGCGCCCCGGCCAAGGCCGCGCGGCGGCCGACGGCGCGCGGCAAGCGCCGCTGACAGGACACGCGCGGCCCGGCGGCGGGCCGCGCCGGCAGGTGCAGGACCGTCCAGAACCCATGAGCACCGCCCGGCTTCGCCTGCTGCTCGCGCAGTACGACCTGTTCGTCGGCGATGTCGACGGCAACGCCGCGCGCGTGCTGGCGGCGGCGCGGGCCGGGGCCGAGGCCGGCGTCGACCTCGTGCTGCTGCCCGAGCTCGCGCTCTCCGGCTATCCGCCCGAGGACCTGCTGTTCCACTCCGGCTTCCGGCGCCAGGTGCAGGCGGCCGTCGAGCGGCTGTGCCGCGACGCGCCGCCGGTCGACCTGGTGTTCGGCTACCCGGAGTACCAGGGCCGCGAGATCTTCAACTCCGCGGCGCTGGTGCGCGGCGGCCGCGTCTACGCCAACCACCGCAAGCAGGCGCTGCCGAACTACAAGGTGTTCGACGAGAAGCGCTACTTCGCGCCGGGCCAGACGCCGACGCTGGTCGACGTCAAGGGCGCGCGCGTGGCGCTGCTGGTGTGCGAGGACATCTGGGAGAGCGACGCCGGCGCGCGCCGCCCGCGCCGATGGTGCCGAGGCGCTGATCGTCATCAACGCCTCGCCTTTCGAGCTCAACAAGCAGCGCGAGCGCGAGTCGGTCGCCCGCGAGCGGGTCGGCGACACCGGTCTGCCGCTCGTGTACCTGAACCTGGTCGGCGGCCAGGACGAACTGGTGTTCGACGGCAACAGCTTCGTGATGGCGGCGGACGGCACCGTCACGCAGCGCCTGCCGGCGTGGCGCGAGGCGACCGCGATCGTCGAGCTCGTGCACGAGGACGGCCGCCTGCTGCCGGTGCCGGCGGCCGTCGCGCCGGAGCTCAGCGAGGAGCAGAGCGTCTACGAGGCGCTGGTGCTCGGCGTGCGCGACTACGTCAACCGGCACCGCTTCCCGGGCGTCGTCATGGGGCTGTCGGGCGGCGTCGACTCGGCGCTGACGCTCGCGATCGCGGTCGATGCGCTCGGCCCCGAGCGCGTGCACGCGGTGATGATGCCGTCGCGCTACACCGCGCAGATGAGCCGCGACGACGCGGCGGGGCAGGCGCGCGCGCTCGGCGTCAAGTACAGCGAGATCTCGATCGAGGGGATGTTCGCGGCGACGCTGGCGGCGCTGAGCGCCGAGTTCGCCGGTCGCGCGCCGGACACGACCGAGGAGAACATCCAGTCGCGCTGCCGCGGCGTGCTGCTGATGGCGATCTCAAACAAGACCGGCGCGATGCTGCTGACCACCGGCAACAAGAGCGAGATGGCGGTCGGCTACGCGACGCTGTACGGCGACATGGCCGGCGGCTTCGCGCCGATCAAGGACTGCTCGAAGCTGCTGGTGTACCGGCTGGCCCGCTACCGCAACGGCCTCGGCCGCGTGATCCCGGAGCGGGTCATCGAGCGTGCGCCGAGCGCCGAGCTGCGGCCCGACCAGAAGGACACCGACTCGCTGCCGCCGTACGAGATCATGGATCCGATCCTCGAGGCGTTCATCGAGGCCGACCTGTCGGTGGATGAGATCGCGGCGCGCGGCTTCGACCGGGCGGTGGTCGGTGCGGGTGCTCGAGATGGTCAAGCGCAACGAGTACAAGCGCCGCCAGGCGCCGCCCGGCATCCGCATCAGTGGCCGGGCCTTCGGCCGCGACTGGCGCTACCCGATCACTTCGGGCTACCGCAGCGGCTGACCGGCGCCGCCGCGAGCGCGCGGCCTTAAGAGTGTTCCTCGCCGCCCCAGAAGTGCCACCAGTGGCGCTTCTTGCCGGCCGACTTGGCGTCGGCGACGGCGGGATTCGCGGCCAGTACCTTGGCGGTGTCGGCGGCGAGGTCGGTCAGGCCGAGCTTCTGGTAGCTCTCGACCGAGATCTCGAGCGCACGCCGGGTCGCCGGCGCGCCGTCGTAGGTCTCGATCACGTAGCGCGCGCGGTCGAGGGCCGCGACGTAGGCGCCGCGCTTGACGTAGTAGCGGGCGACGTGGATCTCGTATTCGGCGAGCCGGTTGCGCAGGTAGACCATGCGCTGGCGCGCGTCGGCGGCGTACTCGCTCTGCGGATACTGCGACACGACGCGCGCGAAGGCGTCGAAGGACTTGCGGGCGTCCTGCGGCGGCCGTTCCGAGAGGTCGACGCCGGAACCAGCGCTCAAGGAAGTTCGGCGAGCGCTCGAAGTAGACCAGGCCCTTCATGTAGTAGGCGTAGTCGATGCGCGGGTGGGTCGGGTTCTCGCGGATGAACGTGTCGGCCGCGTCGATCGCCGACTCCTTCTGGTGCGCGCGGTAGTAGGCGTAGATCAGGTCGAGCCGCGCCTGGCGGGCGCTGTCGCTGAACGGGTAGCGCGCGGTGAGCGCCTCGAGCGTCTTGATCGCGGGCTCATAGCTGCCCTCGACGAGCAGCTTGGCGGACCGGTCGTAGAGCGCCTCCGGGCTGAGGTTCTCGTCCTTCTTCTTGTTGAACGAGCTGCAGCCGCCGAGCGCGAGCACGAGCACGAGGCCGCACAGCGCGGCGCGCACGAGCGGGCCGCGGAGCGCCGGCGGAGCGGTCAGGCCGCAGGACACAGGTGTCGGGGAAGGCACTGGGAATCCACCGGGAAATGCAAGGCGCGGGAGTATAGCGTATGTTCCTCGGATGACTGGATTCCTCGAGCAGCGCATCCCCGATGCGCACCGCGGCCAACGGTTGGACCAGGCGCTCGCGGCTCTGTTCCCCGATTTTTCAAGAACCCGCCTCAAGGCCTGGATCGAGGCCGGCCGGGTGCTGGTGGACGGTGCGCGCCCCAAGCCCCGCGACCTCGTCAGCGGCGGCGAGCTGGTGCGGGTCGAGCCGCTGCACGAGGCGCGCGTCGAGGTCGCTCCGGAGGCGATCCCGCTCGACGTCGTCTACGAGGACGAGGCGCTGATCGTGCTCGCCAAGCCTGCCGGGCTGGTCGTCCATCCGGGCGCCGGCAACCCGCGCGCGACGCTGCAGAACGCGCTCTTGGCCCGCGACCCGGCGCTCGCGCTGCTGCCGCGCGCCGGCATCGTCCACCGCCTCGACAAGGACACGAGCGGGCTGCTGGTCATCGCCCGCACGCCCGAGGCGCACGCGCGCCTGACCAAGGCGCTGGCGCGCCACGAGGTCGAGCGCGAGTACGAGGCGGTCACGATCGGCGTCATGACTGCCGGCGGCACCGTCGACGCGCCGATCGACCGCCACCCGGTCGACCGGCTGCGCATGGCGGTGCGCGGCTCGGGCCGCGAGGCCGTCACGCACTACCGCGTCGTCGAGCGCTTCCGCTCCCACACCCACGTGCGCATCAAGCTCGAGACCGGCCGCACGCACCAGATCCGTGTGCACCTGACGCACGCCGGCTTCCCGCTGGTCGGCGATCCGCTGTACGGCAAGCGGCTCGTAATCCCGAAGGGCGCGACGCCGCGGCTCATGGCGGTGTTGCGCGGTTTCAGGCGCCAGGCGCTGCACGCCGCGCGGCTCGCCTTCGTGCATCCCACGACCGGCGAGCGGGTCGAGTTCGCCACGCCCCTGCCGCCGGACTTCACCGAGCTGCTCGCGGCGCTGCGCGAGGACGTGCGTGCCGCCGCGGCCGATCCGCGCGCGCGAGGCTGAGGTGCCGGGCATGACCGGGGGGGTCGGCTGGCTGGCCGCCGAGTTCGGCGCCCCGGCCGGCGTGCGTGCCGGGACGACCACCCGCACCGGCGGCGTCAGCCGCGGCGGCTCGCTCGCGACCTTCAACCTCGCCGCGCACGTCGCCGACGACCCGGCGGCGGTCGCCGCGAACCGCGCGCGGCTGCGCGTCGACCTCGGCCTGCCGGCCGAGCCTCTGTGGCTGCGCCAGGTGCACGGCGCCACCGTCGCGGTCCACGACGGCCGCCTGCTCGAGCCGGAGGCCGACGCCGCGGTTACCTTCGAGGCCGGCCGGGTGCTCGCGGTGCTGACGGCCGACTGCCTGCCGGTGGCGCTGGCCGGCCGCGACGGGCTCAGGCTCGGGCTCGCACACGCGGGCTGGCGCGGCCTGATCGCCGGCGTGCTCGAGCGCACGGTCGCCGCGCTCGGCGTGGCCGGCGCCGACCTGGTCGCATGGCTCGGGCCGGCGATCGGGCCGGAGGCCTTCGAGGTCGGCGGCGAGGTCCGCGCGGCCTTCCTCGCCGCCGACCGCGCCGACGCGGGCGCGTTCACGCCGAACGAGCGCGGCCGCTGGCAGGCGGACCTCTACGCCCTCGCCCGGTCGCGCCTGGCGAGGCTCGGCGTGCGCGAGATCGGCGGCGGCGGCGAGTGCACCTTCCGCGACGCCGCGCGCTTCTACTCGCACCGCCGCGACCCGCGCGGCGGGCGGATGGCGACGCTGCTGTGGCGCAGCGGCTGAGGCGACCCCGGCGGCCCGGTTGCTATTGATTATCATGCGGGTTGGCGCGATCGGGCAGGGCCGGACGGCGCGCGCCGCGGCGGCGCCGGCCGGCGCCGAGCGGTTGAATTCGCGCCGCGGGGCCCCATGGTCTAGGCAATTCAACCCATTAGGAGCCGGCCGATGCGGCAGGACAAACTGACCTCGACCTTCCAGCTGGCGCTCGCCGATGCCCAGTCGCTGGCGGTCGGACGCGACCACCAGTTCATCGAGCCGGCCCACCTGCTGGCCGCGATGCTCGACCAGCAGGGCGGTACGGTGCGGCCGCTGCTCGACAAGGCCGGCGTCAACCTCAATCTGTTGCGCTCGCGCCTCGCGCAGGCGCTCGAGCGACTGCCGAAGGTCGAGGGCGCGCCCGGCGAGGTGCACCTGTCCAACGACCTCGGGCGCCTGCTCAACGTCACCGACAAGCTGGCCCAGCAGCGCGGCGACCAGTTCATCTCCTCCGAGCTCTTCGTGCTCGCGGTGCTCGACGACAAGGGCGAGCCCGGCCGCATCCTGCGCGAGGCCGGCGCCGTCAAGGGCGCGCTTGAGAAGGCGATCGACGAGGTGCGCGGCGGCCAGAAGGTCGAGAACGAGAACGCCGAGGAGGCGCGTGGCGCGCTCGACAAGTACACGATCGACCTGACCGAGCGCGCCAAGAGCGGCAAGCTCGACCCGGTCATCGGCCGCGACGACGAGATCCGCCGCACGATCCAGGTGCTGCAGCGGCGCACCAAGAACAACCCCGTGCTGATCGGCGAGCCCGGCGTCGGCAAGACCGCGATCGTCGAGGGCCTCGCGCAGCGCATCGTCAACGGCGAGGTGCCGGAAGGCCTCAAGAGCAAGAAGATCCTCGCGCTCGACATGGGCGCGCTGATCGCCGGCGCCAAGTACCGCGGCGAGTTCGAGGAGCGCCTGAAGGGCGTGCTCAAGGACCTCGCCAAGCAGGAAGGCCAGATCATCCTGTTCATCGACGAGCTGCACACGATGGTCGGCGCGGGCAAGGCCGAGGGCGCGATGGACGCCGGCAACATGCTCAAGCCCGCGCTGGCGCGCGGCGAGCTGCACTGCGTCGGCGCGACCACGCTCGACGAGTACCGCAAGTACATCGAGAAGGACGCGGCGCTCGAGCGGCGCTTCCAGAAGGTGCTGGTCGACGAGCCGTCGGTCGAGGACACGATCGCGATCCTGCGCGGCCTCAAGGAACGCTACGCGGTGCACCACAAGGTGCAGATCACCGATCCCGCGATCGTCGCCGCGGCGACGCTGTCGCACCGCTACATCACCGACCGGCAGCTGCCGGACAAGGCGATCGACCTGATCGACGAGGCGGCGTCGCGGATCCGCATGGAGATGGACTCCAAGCCCGAGGAGATGGACCGGCTCGACCGGCGCGTCGTGCAGCTCAAGATGGAGCGCGAGGCGCTGCGCAAGGAGAAGGACGAGGCCTCGAAGAAGCGGCTCGAGCAGATCGAGGACACGCTCAAGGGCCTGGAGCGCGAGTACGCCGACCTCGACGAGATCTGGAAGCGCGAGAAGGCCGCCTCGCAGGGTGAGGCGGAGATCAAAAAGCAGCTCGAGCGCGCCCGGCTCGACTTCGAGGCGGCGCGCCGCGCCTCCGACCTCGGCCGCATGTCCGAGCTCCAGTACGGCAAGATCCCGGAGCTCGAGAAGCGGCTGAAGTCAGCGCAGGACGCCGACGCCAAGGCGCCGACGCTGGTGCGCAACAAGGTCACCGAGGAGGAGATCGCCGAGGTCGTCTCCAAGTGGACCGGCATCCCGGTCGCGAAGATGCTCGAGGGCGAGAAGGACAAGCTGCTGAGGATGGAGGCGGTCATCGGTCAGCGCGTCGTCGGCCAGGAGGAGGCGGTGCAAGGCGGTCGCCGACGCGATCCGCCGCTCGCGCGCGGGGCTGTCCGACCCGAACCGCCCGAACGGCTCGTTCCTGTTCCTCGGGCCCACCGGCGTCGGCAAGACCGAGCTCACCAAGGCGCTCGCCGAGTTCCTGTTCGACACCGAAGAGGCGATGGTGCGCATCGACATGAGCGAGTTCATGGAGAAGCACTCGGTCGCGCGCATGATCGGCGCGCCCCCGGGCTACGTCGGCTACGAGGAGGGCGGCTACCTGACCGAGGCGGTGCGCCGCCGGCCGTACTCGGTGATCCTGCTCGACGAGATCGAGAAGGCGCACCCGGACGTCTTCAACGTGCTGCTGCAGGTGCTCGACGACGGCCGGCTGACCGACGGCCAGGGCCGGACCGTCGACTTCCGCAACACCGTGATCATCATGACCTCGAACCTTGGCTCGCAGGTGATCCAGGAGATGGCCGGCGAGCGCAACTACGAGCGCATGAAGGCGGCGGTGCTCGAGATCGTCGGCGGCCACTTCCGGCCGGAGTTCGTCAACCGCATCGACGAGATCGTTGTTTTCCACCCGCTCGGCCGCGGCGAGATCCGCCGCATCGTCGACATCCAGGTCGGCTACCTGCAAGCAGCGGCTCGCCGAGCGTGACCTCGGCCTCGAGCTCGACGACGCCGCGCGCGACCGCCTCGGCGAGGCGGGCTTCGACCCGGTGTATGGGGCCCGGCCGCTGAAGCGCGCCATCCAGCAGCAGCTCGAGAATCCGCTGGCGCAGCGCATCCTGCGCGGCGAGTTCGCGCCGGGCGACGCCATCCGGGTCACCGCCGCCGACGGCGCGCTCGAGTTCGGCAAGGCGCGGCGAGCGGCCGCCTGAGGGCGGCCGCTGCTATGATCCGCCGCCGGCCGGGCCCTTAAAATCCGGGCCCGGCGCGCCCGGCGGGGCGCGCTTGATCCTATGGGAGTCCGTTGATGCCGATCTACGAGTATCAGTGCCAGGCCTGTGGCCAGCACCACGAGGCCATGCAGAAGATGAGCGAGCCGGCGCTCAAGAAGTGCCCGCACTGCGGCAAGGCCACGCTGCGGCGCCTGATCTCCGCGCCGGTGTTCCGCCTCAAGGGTTCCGGCTGGTACGAGACCGACTTCAAGTCGGACCAGGAAACCAAGCGCAACCTGCACGCGGAGGAGGCTAAGGCCGGCAAGGCCGAGGCCACCGACAAGAAGACCGAGGCCACCGCGGCCAAGGCCGAGGGCAAGGCCGAGACCAAGGCGGAGGCGAAGGCGAAGACCAAGGCCGAGGCCAAGCCTCAGGCCAAGGCGTCGGCCGCGAAGTCATCGCCCCGGGGCAAGAAGCCCGCCCGCAAGGTCGCCCGGCGCCGCTGAGCGTCGCCGGCGGGTCGCGGGAGACCGCGTCTTGCAACGCACAAGGACCCGTCCGTAAGATTACCGGTTCCCCGTGCCGGGGACGTCGAGGCGAGCCATGCGTTCCCATTACTGCGGTCAGGTCAACGAGTCGCTCATCGGTCAGTCGGTCACGGTCGCCGGCTGGGTCCACCGTCGCCGCGACCACGGCGGCGTCATCTTCGTGGACCTGCGCGATCGCGACGGCCTGCTGCAGATCGTGTTCGATCCGGACGCTGCCGGCGTGTTCGCCGAGGCCGAGCGCGTGCGCAGCGAGTACGTATTGTCGGTCGCGGGCGTGGTGCGGGCGCGGCCGCAGGGCACCGCCAACGCTAACCTCGCCTCGGGCCAGGTCGAGCTCCTGGCCCGCGAACTGACCGTGCTCAACCGCTCCGAGCCGCTGCCGTTCCAGCTCGACGAGGACGTGCGCGAGGAGGTCCGCCTCAAGTTCCGCTACCTCGACCTGCGGCGCGAGATCATGCAGAAGCGGCTGCTGATGCGCCACGAGCTGACGCGCGCGATCCGCAGTTACCTCGACGCGCACCGCTTCGTCGACATCGAGACGCCGATGCTGACCAAGGCGACCCCGGAGGGCGCGCGCGACTACCTCGTGCCGTCGCGGACGCACCCGGGCAAGTTCTTCGCGCTGCCGCAGTCGCCGCAGATCTTCAAGCAGCTGCTGATGATCAGCGGCTTCGACCGCTACTACCAGATCGTGCGCTGTTTCCGCGACGAGGACCTGCGCGCCGACCGCCAGCCGGATTTCACGCAGGTCGACGTCGAGACCTCGTTCCTGACCCAAGACCAGATCATGACGCTGATGGAGGGGCTGGTGCGGCGCGGTGTTCAAGTCGGTCCTCGCGGTCGAGCTGCCGGACCCGTTCCCGCGCATGACCTACGCCGAGGCGATGCGCCGCTACGGCTCGGACAAGCCCGACCTGCGGATCCCGCTCGAGCTTGTCGACGTCGCCGACCTTGTGCGCGACTCGCGAGTTCAAGGTGTTCGCCGGCCCCGCCAGAGCCGCCGATGGCCGCGTCGCGGCGCTGCGCGTGCCGGCCGGCGGCGAGCTCAGCCGCAGCCAGATCGACGACTACACCGCGCACGTCGCGCGCTTCGGCGCCAAGGGGCTCGCCTACGTCAAGGTCAACGATGCCGCCGCCGGCCGCGCCGGGCTGCAGTCGCCGATCCTGAAGTTCCTGTCGGACGCGGCCGTGGCCGGCATCCTCGCGCGCACCGGTGCCGCGAGCGGCGACCTCATCTTCTTCGGCGCCGACCGCGCCAAGGTCGTCAGCGACAGCATGGGTGCGCTGCGCCTCAAGGTCGGCGCCGACCGCGGCCTGATCGCCAACGCCTGGCGGCCGCTGTGGGTGGTCGACTTTCCGATGTTCGAGCGCGACGAGCAGGCCGGCCGCTGGGCGGCGATGCACCACCCGTTCACCTCGCCCGCCAACGAGGACCCGGCCGTGCTCGCCGCGAACCCCGGCGAGGCGATCGCGAAGGCCTACGACTGCGTGCTCAACGGCTCGGAGATCGGTGGCGGCTCGGTGCGCATCCACCGCGACGAGCTGCAGTCGACGGTGTTCGGCCTGCTCGGCATCGAGCCGGAGGAGGCGCGCGCGAAGTTCGGCTTCCTGCTCGAGGCGCTCAAGTACGGCGCGCCGCCGCACGGCGGCATCGCCTTCGGGCTCGACCGGCTCGCGATGCTGATGTCGGGCGCCGACAGCATCCGCGAGGTGATCGCCTTCCCGAAGACGCAGACCGCGTTCTGCCCGCTGACGGAGGCGCCGACCGGCGTGACCGAGCAGCAGCTGCGGGACCTGCACATCCGGCTGCGCGCCCCCAGTGCCTGAGGCCGGCTCGGTCGTCGTCGCCCACGGCCTGTGGATGACGGGCCTCGAGGCGACGCTGTTCCGGCACCGCCTCGCGCACCACGGCTTTGCGGTGCGCCAGTTTCACTACCGGTCGATGACCGCGCAGCCGGAGGTGGTATTTGCCGAGCTGCGCGACGAGGTGCTGTCGATGCCGCCGCCGGTGCACCTCGTCGGCCACAGCCTCGGCGGGCTGCTCGTGCTGCGCGTCGCCGCCGCCCACCCGGAGCTGCCGCTCGGCCGGATCGTGCTGCTCGGCGCGCCGGTCAACGGCAGCCGCGCGGCACGCGCGTTCTCGGCACTGCCCGGCGCCTCGATCTTCTTCGGCAATCTCGCCGGTCAGGAGCTGCTGCGCGACGCGGTGCCGCGCTGGCAGGGGCCGCGCGAGGTCGGCGTGATCGCCGGCTCGCACGGGCTCGGCTTCGGCCGCTTCATCGGCCACCTGCCTGAGCCCAACGACGGCACGGTCGCGGTCGAGGAGACCGACCTCGACGGGGCGGCGGACCACGTGGTGCTGCCGGTGAGCCACACCGGGATGCTGGTGTCCGAGTCCGTCGTCGCGGCGACCGTGAGGTTCCTCAGCTCGGGCCGCTTCGGCGCGCCAGGTCCCTGAGTCGATAGAGCGCATCGAGCGCCTCGCGCGGCGTCAGCGCGTCCGGGTCCAGGAGCTCGAGCTCCGCCAGCACCCGCGACGGCGCCTCGGGCGGCGCCGCGGCGGGCGCGGCCGGCGGTGCGGCGAACGACAGCTCCGCCTGCGGCCCGGGCGGCTTGTGCTCCTCGCCGCGCTTCTCGAGCGCAGCCAGGTAGCGCCGCGCCGCGGCGATCACCTCGCGCGGCACGCCGGCGAGGCGCGCGACCTGCAGCCCGTAGCTGCGGCTCGCCGGCCCGGGCTTGACCGCGTGCAGGAACACCAGCGAGTCACCGTGCTCGGTGGCGTCGAGGTGCACGTTGCCGACGCCGGCCGCCTCCTCGGCGAGCGCGGTCAGCTCGAAGTAGTGGGTGGCGAACAGCGTGAACGCGCGCACGCGCCGCGCCATGTACTCGGCCGCCGCCCAGGCGAGCGACAGGCCGTCGAAGGTGCTGGTGCCGCGCCCGATCTCGTCCATCAGCACGAGGCTCGTCTCGCTCGCGTTGTTGAGGATGTTGGCGGTCTCGGTCATCTCGACCATGAATGTCGAGCGGCCGCCGGCGAGGTCGTCGGCCGCGCCGATGCGGGTGAAGATCCGGTCGGTGGGGCCGAGCACGGCGCGCTCGGCCGGCACGAAGCTGCCGATGCGCGCCAGAATGACGATCAGCGCCGCCTGACGCATGAAGGTCGACTTGCCACCCATGTTGGGACCGGTGATCACGAGCATGCGGCGCTGGCTGTCGAGCTCGAGGTCGTTGGCGACGAACGGCCCGACGAGCAGGCTCTCGACGACCGGGTGGCGGCCGCCGGTGATGCTGAGCCGCGGCTCGTCGACGAACTCCGGCTCGCAGAGCTTGAGGTCGACGGCGCGCGCGGCGAGGCTGCCGAGCACATCGACGAGCGCGAGCGCGCGCGCCGTCGCCTGCAGCGCCGCGAGCGCGGCCGTCAGCCGCTCGAGCAGCCCGTCGTAGAGCTGCCGCTCGCGGACCAGGGAGCGCTCGCGCGCGCCGAGCACCTTGTCCTCGAAGTCCTTGAGTTCGGGGGTCAGGAACCGCTCGGCGTTCTTGACCGTCTGGCGGCGGACGTAGTCCGGCGGCACGTTCTCGGCATCGCGGCGGTTGAGCTCGATGTAGAAGCCCGACACGCGGTTGTAGCCGAGCTTGAGGCTCGCCAGCCCCGTGCGGCCGCGCTCGCGTGCCTCGAGTTCGAGCAGGTAGCTGTCGGTGTCGGTCGCGATGCGCCTGAGTTCGTCGAGCTCGGCGTCGAAGCCCGCGGCGATCACGCCGCCGTCGCGCAGGAAATGCGGTGGGCTTGGCACGACCGCGGCCGCCAGCAGTTCGGCGAGGTCCGGGTGCCCCGCGAGCGCGGCGCCCGCCGCGCCGAGCAGCGGCGAGTCGTGGGCGGCGGCGAGCGCGCCGACCGCCGGCACGACCGCGAGCGCGGCCCGCAGCTGCGCCAGGTCCCGCGGCCGCGCGCTCCTGAGCGCGACCCGCGCCAGGATCCGCTCGATGTCGCCGATCGCGCCGAGCGGGGTGGCGAGCTCGGCGAGCCGCCCGCCCTCGACCAGGGCGCGCACCGCGTGCAGCCGCAGGCGCAGCGGCGCGGGATCGCGCAGCGGCCGGCCGAGCCAGCGCCTGAGCTCGCGCGCGCCCATCGGCGTCGCGGTACGGTCCATGAGTCCGGCGAGCGTCGCCTCGTCGTGCCCGGCGAGGCTCGTGTCGAGCTCGAGGTTGCGGCGCGTCGCCGGATCGAGCAGCACCGCCTCGTCGCGCTCCTCGGTGACGAGGCCGGCAAGGTGCGGCAGCGCGGCGCGCTGGGTCTCCTGCACGTACTGCAGCAGCGCGCCCGCCGCAGTCACGGCGAGCGGCTTGCCCGCGCAGCCGAAGCCGTCGAGGTCGTGGACCGCGAACTGCCGCGTCAGCAGGCGCGTCGCGACGCCGAGCTCGAAGTGCCACGGCGCGCGGCTGCGCGCGCCCTCGAGCGTCGCCGCCTCGGTGCCTTCGGCGACCAGCAGCTCGGCCGGGCGCAGGCGGGCGAGCTCGGCCTCGAGCGCGGCGCGGCCGGCGAGTTCCATCACCGTGAAGCGGCCGCCGGCGAGCTCGAGCCAGGCGAGCCCGTAGCGGCCGCCGGCACTCGCCACCGCGGCCAGCAGCACCGCCCGGCGCTCCTCGAGCAGGCCCTCGTCGGTGACCGTGCCGGGGGTCACGATGCGCACGATGCGCCGCTCCACGGGCCCCTGGGTCTTGCCCGGCTCGCCGATCTGCTCGCAGATCGCCACCGACTCGCCGGCGCGGACCAGCCGGGCGAGGTAGGTCTCGAGCGTCACGACCGGCACGCCGGCCATCGGGATCGGCAGGCCGGCCGACTGGCCGCGGCTCGTGAGCGCGATGTCCAGGAGCCGCGCGGCGCGCCGGGCGTCGTCGTAGAACAGCTCGTAGAAGTCGCCCATCCGGTAAAAGAGCAGCACCTCGGGGCACTCGGCCTTGAGCGCCAGGTACTGCTGCATCATCGGCGTGTGCGGCGGGGCGGGCTCCTCGGCGGGCGGGGCGGGCGGCTCGGTCATGCGGCGGGGGCGCCTTCGTGGAATACTTCCCGCGCATTATCCACGAGGCCCGCGGCCCTGCCGCGGGCGAGTCGCATGCCTCAATCGCTTCCCTCCGCCGGGCCGGCGCCGGCCGGCACCGGTGCCGCGGCGCGCCGCCACCCGTGGTTGCGGCTGCTGCGGCTGCACCACTGGGTCAAGAACGTGCTGCTGGCGGTGCCGCTGCTGACCGCCCAGGCGTGGTCGCGGCCGGGAGCGCTCGCCAGCCTCGCGCTCGGCTTCCTCGCCTTCTCGCTGGTCGCCTCGGCGAGCTATGTGCTCAACGACGTCGCCGACGTGGCCCACGACCGCGAGCATGCGGCCAAGCGCCTGCGGCCGCTCGCCGCCGGCGACATCCGCGTGCTGCCGGCGATCGCCGTCGCCACGCTCGTCGGCCTCGCGGGCCTGGCCGGCGCCGCCGTCGTCGGCCGCGCGTTCCTCGCGACGCTGCTCGTGTATGCGGCGCTGACGACGCTGTACACGCGGCGCCTCAAGCGCGTGGCGCTGCTCGACGTGCTGGTGCTCGCGGCGCTGTGGATGCTGCGGCTCGCGGCCGGCGCGGCGGCGATCCACGTCGAGCTGTCGGCGTGGCTGCTGAGCTTCGGCGGGTCGGTGTTCCTCAGCCTGTCGCTCGTCAAGCGCTGCGCGGAGCTGCAGGCCGCGCCGGGCGAGGCGGCGCGGCGCCTGCCGGGGCGCGGCTACGAGCGGCGCGATCTAGCGGCGCTGCAGGGATTCGGCATCGCGACCGGCGTCGTCTCGGTGCTGGTGCTCGCGCTGTTCGTCGACTCGAGCGCTGCCCAGCTGCGCTACCCGCACCACGAGCGGCTGTGGCTCGCCTGCCCGGCCATCTGGTTCTGGCTCGGCCGGATCTGGCTTGAGACCGCGCGCGGTGGCATGCACCACGATCCGCTCGTCTTCAGCCTGCGCGACCCAGCGAGCTGGGCGGCGCTCGGCGCGGTGGCGCTGGTCTGGGCCGCGGCGCTCGCTCCGGTGTGAAGCCCATGTTGCGCGGGCTCGGCGCGGCGCGCCTCGCGATCGCGGCGCTCGTCATCGGTGCGCTCGCGGTGCTGGCCTACGACCGCGTGCTGGAAACCTACCGCTATCCGTACTCGGGCGACAGCGCCTCATACATCGACATGGCCGCCGCGCTGCTGCGCGAAGGCCGCCCGCTGGTGACGCCCTGGGACGTCGAACCAGGCGACCGCGACGCGGTACCGCAGCCACTGTTCCCGCCTGGATTCAGCGTGCTGATCGCGGCGCTGACGCCGGTGTTCGGCGACGTGCGCCTCGCGGCGCTGTACCCGGGCCGCGCGGCGGCGGCGCTGCTGCCGTTCCTGCTCGTGTTCCTGTTCCGCGGCGTCGTGAGCGATGCCGCGCTCGCCGGCGTCGCCGCGCTCGTGCTGCTCTCGCCCGGCGTGCGCGACTGGCATTTCCTCGCCTACTCGGACGTCCCGGCGCTCGCGCTCGCGGTCGTCGCGCTCGGCGCGCTCGCCCGC
This sequence comes from uncultured Pseudomonadota bacterium, assembly GCA_963727685.1. GTDB lineage: Bacteria > Pseudomonadota > Gammaproteobacteria > Steroidobacterales > Steroidobacteraceae > CAIKZZ01. The sequence goes on along the minus strand of CAVSGY010000006.1, from coordinate 295,523 downwards.
GGCCTCGGCGTCGTGGCACCGTCCGGCGCCGGCGGCCGCAGTGCCCTGTTTTGGCTCGCGCTCGCCGGGCTCGCCGCCGGTGCCGCCTACTCGGTCCGCAACGCCGGCCTCGCCGTGCTCGGCGCCTCGCTCGCGATGCTGCTCTGGGCCCGCATCCGCGGCCTTGGCCCGCCGCGCGCGACGCTGTACTGGCTCGCCGGCGCGATCGGGCCGCTCTGGGCGCTGCTGTCCTACAACGTCGCGACCTTTGGCGAGCTGCAGCCCTACTACATGCCGGCATCGACGCGGCGCTGGCCGCAGAACCTTGGCGACTACGCCCTCGCCCAGCTCAGCGATCTCGGCGTGCCGGACCGGATCCTCGCTGCCGCGCCGCCGCTCGCGATCGTGGCGCTCGCCGCGCTCGCCGCGGCCTTCGCCGTCGCGTTCTGGCGGCTGCGGCAGGTGCCGGCGCGGCAGGGGCTGCTGGCGCTGCTCGGTGGCTACGCGGCGGTCGGCGCCGTGCTCCTCGTCGCCTCGCGCAGCCGCTACGAATGGGGCAATTTCATCGACAGCCGCAACGTGTTGCAGTACACCTTCGCCTATGCGCTCGGCCTTGTGCTCGTGGCCGAGACGCTGGTGCCGCCGCGCGCGCGCCGGCTCGCGGCCGTCCTCGGTGCCGCGTTGCTCGTCTCGCTCGCGGTCGCGACCGCGAGCGACCTGCGGGCGGCGCGTGGCTACCACGAGGAAGCCTGGCTCGCGCTGTCGCGGGACCGCGAGTTGATGGCGGCCGCACGGGCCCTGCCGCCCGACGCGCTGATCGCCTCCAACGCCGCGGTGCTGTTCCGGCTCGGTGTGCCCCGTCCGGTGCGCGAGCTCGAGGTCGGCGGCGACGACCGCGGCTTCCTGGGATCGCTCGCTCAGCTGAGCCGCGCGGCGGCGGGGCGGCGCCCGACCGCATTCCTGCTGGTCTGCGACGAGTGGACGGCCGGATTCACGGCCTGCGGGGCGCCGGCGGACAGCGTCGCGACCGGGCCCGCCTGCAGCCCGATCCGCCGTGCGCCACCGCGGGTGCTGCTGTGCGCGGCGCCGCCGGCGGCGGCCAGCGAGCGCCGGCCACCGCAGGACGGCGCGGCGGGCCGCTGAGCCGGCAGGCGCGCGCCGCGGGCGGCGCGCGCCGCAATCCCGGCGGCTACTTCGTCGTGCCGTCGAGCCAGGTGGCGACGCCGCCGTGCTTGGAGCAGGTGCCGCTGTGCGTCTTGGAGTGCGAGTAGGTGCCGTCCTTGCACTTCGCGGTCGCGCCGGTCGCGTCGTTGTTGACCGACTTCGAGGTGCCGGTCGTCGCGGCCGGCGTTGCCGCGGTGGCCGGCTTCGCCGCGGCGGCGGGCGCCGCCGGAGCGGCGGCGGGTGCCGCGGCGGCAGCGGCGGGCTTCGCGGCCGCCGCGGTCGGCGCCGGTGCCGCCGCGGGTGCGGCCGCCGCCGGGGTCGCGGCCGCCGCCGGGGTCGCGGCCGCGTCCTTCTTGATGCCACCGTGCTTGGAGCACGCGCCGCGGCCGCCGTGCGGCGAGGTCGTGCCGTCGCTGCAGGTCACCGGACCGCTCGTATCCGCCGCGTGGACGGGAACCGTACAGATCGCCGCGAACGCGAGGCTCGCGACCGCCAAAGTCAGTTTGTTCATCGCCTGGATCCCCTCGTGGTTGCTGCGCGTCTCGCCCCGGTCACCCGGTCCCCGGCGGTGCGCAATCCGCCGGCGTGCCGCGCACGGTACGCGATTCCGCGCGCCGCGGGCAGCTGCGGTCGCACGCAGGGGCGCCGGCGGGCGTGCGTCCGGCCGCGCGGCCGGGTAGGCTCAGCGCCCGCGATGCGGCGGTGGGAGGTGGGCGATGGGGCAACGGGACGAGGCGGGTGCCGGCGGCGAGGGCCGGGCGGGCGGCGTCGATGCCGCGGGCCTCGCCCGCTCGGTCGCGACGCTCCTCGCGGCCGAGCCGGGTGGTTCCCTCGGTGGCCTCGGCGGGCTTCAGGCGGCCTTCGACCGCGCCGGGCTCGGCGCGACGTTCCAGTCCTGGGTCGGCGTCGGTGCCAACCAGGCGATCACGCCCGCCGAGCTTGAGCGCGCGCTCGGAGCGGGCGCCATCGCCGGGCTCGCCCGGGCGCATGGCGCCGATCCGGCGCGGGTCGCCGCCGGCCTGGCCGCGGTCCTGCCCGGCGTCGTCGACCGGCTGACGCCGGGCGGCGTGCTGCCGGACGGCGGTGGCGACCCGGCGGCGCTCGCGCGCCGGCTGCTCGGGCGCTGACCGTGCAGCGCCGACCGGGCCCGCCGCAAACGCCGGCCGCGAGGCCCGCATGGACGTGACCGACGCCGATCTCGAGCGCCTCTCGGCGCAGGTGGGCGAGCACCTGCTCGCGGGCCGCCGCCACATCACGACCGCCGAGTCCTGCACCGGCGGCTGGATCGGCAAGGCGCTGACCGACGTGCCCGGCAGCTCGCAGTGGTTCGAGACCGGCTACATCTGCTACGGCAATGGCGCCAAGACGACGCTCCTCGGCGTGCTGCCGGCCGAGCTCGCCGCCCACGGCGCGGTCAGCGAGCCGGTGGTGAAGGCGATGGCGCTCGGCGCGCTCGAGCGCGCCGGTGCCGACATCGCCGTCGCGGTCTCCGGGATCGCCGGACCCGACGGCGGCTCGCTCGGCAAGCCCGTCGGCACCGTTTGGTTCGCGTGGGCCTGGCGCCACGGCAAGTCGCTGCACGTGCAGTCGCGGCTCAAGCTCTTCAAGGGCGGGCGCGAGCTCGTGCGCCGCAAGACCGTCGCCAGCGCCCTGACGGGCGTCCTCGAGCTGTGAGCGACGGCCGGCCGGCCGCGCGGCGGCTGTTCTTCGCGCTCTGGCCCGACGAGGCCGAGCGGCGCGCGCTCCACGACGCCTTCGGTGCGGCCATCGCTGCCGCCGGCGGCCGGGCCGTCGCGCCGGCGCACCTGCACCTGACGCTCGAGTTCCTCGGCGCCGTTCCGGACGCCGAACTGGCGGCGCTCGCGGCGATCGGTGCCGCACTCGCGCTGCCGGAGGAGGTCGTGGTGCTCGACCGGCTCGGCTGGTGGCCCCGCGCGGCGACGCTCGTGGTCGTGCCCGGCGCGGCCCCGCGGGGGCTGCTCGCCGTACAGGCGCAGTTGAGAGAGACGCTGAAGGGTCGCGGCTTTCGCGTTGATTCGCGGCCGTTCCGGCCGCATGTCACGCTCGCGCGCAAGGTGCGCGCGCCGCCGGCGCTCGGCCCCGCGGCGGGCGTGGGGTGGCCGCTGCGCGAGCTGGCGCTGGTCGAGTCCCTGACCCATCCACAGGGCTCGCGCTACACGCCGCTCGCGCGCTGGCCGCGCGGCGCGCGGCGCGCGGATTTTGGCGCGCTTTGAGGTCCATTTGCCGCTTCCAGCGGCGGCCCCCTGTGCGATAATTCCAGCCCACCCAGGAGGTATCCCCGAGATGGACGACAACCGCAAGAAGGCGCTCGCTGCCGCGCTCACGCAGATCGAGAAGCAGTTCGGCAAGGGCTCGGTGATGCGCCTCGGCGATGCGTCCCAGGCGATGGACTTCGACGTCATCCCGACCGGCTCGCTCGGCCTGGACATCGCGCTCGGCGTGGGCGGCCTGCCGCGCGGCCGCGTGGTCGAGATCTACGGTCCGGAGTCATCCGGCAAGACGACGCTGACCCTCGAGGTCATCGCCCAGTGCCAGAAGATGGGCGGTACGGCGGCCTTCGTCGACGCCGAGCACGCGCTCGACCCCACCTACGCCGAAAAGCTCGGCGTCAAGGTCGACGACCTGCTGGTGTCGCAGCCGGACACCGGCGAGCAGGCGCTCGAGATCACCGACATGCTGGTCCGCTCCGGCGCCGTCGACGTCGTCGTCGTCGACTCGGTCGCGGCGCTGACGCCGAAGGCCGAGATCGAGGGCGAGATGGGCGAGCTGCAGGTCGGCCTGCACGCACGGCTGATGTCGCAGGCGCTGCGCAAGCTCACCGGCAACATCAAGCGCTCGAACACCATCGTCATCTTCATCAACCAGATCCGCATGAAGATCGGCGTGATGTTCGGCAACCCCGAGACCACCACCGGTGGCAACGCGCTGAAGTTCTACTCGTCGGTGCGCCTCGACATCCGCCGCATCGGCGCGCTCAAGAACGGCGAGGAAGTGGTCGGCAACGCGACCCGCGTCAAGGTCGTCAAGAACAAGGTCGCGCCGCCGTTCCGCGAGGCCGAGTTCGAGATCCTCTACGGCCAGGGCATCTCGCGCGAGGGCGAGCTGATCGACCTCGCGGTCGCGCAGAACCTGCTGGAGAAGTCCGGCTCCTGGTACGCCTACAAGGGCGAGCGCATCGGCCAGGGCAAGGACAACGCCCGCACCTACCTGCAGCAGCACAAAGACATCGCCGAGGATCTGAACCAGCAGCTGCGCGCACGGCTGCTGGCGCCGCGCCGCGGCCAGACGGGCACCATGCCGCCGGCCACCGCCGAGGCGGCCGAGGGCTGAGGCCGGCGATGCCGTCGGGGCCCGGCCACGGCGGCAAGGGTCGCGGTCGCGGCTTCGGCCGCGGCCGCAAGCCGCCCGAGGATCCGGCGAGCGCCGAGGCGGCCCGCGGCCGGGCGATCGGCATGCTGGCGCGGCGCGACTACCCGCGCCGCGCGCTCAAGGAGCGTCTCGCCGACTCCGGCTTCGCCGAGGCGGCCGCCGAATCGGCGGTCGCGACGCTCGAGGACGAGCGCCTCGTCAACGATGCGCGGTTCGTCGAGGCGGCGGTGGCCAGCCGCACCGCGCGCGGCCAGGGTCCGATCCGCATCGCGCTCGAGCTGCGCCGGCAGGGCGTCGCCGCGGCGCTGATCAGCGCCGCCGTCGATGGCCGTGCACCGCAGTGGGCGGAACGCGCGGTGGAGCTGCGGCGACGGCGCTTCGGCACCCAGCCGCCCCACGATCATAAGGAGCGCGCGCGCCAGGCGCGGTTCCTGCTCCAGCGCGGCTTCAGCGGCGACCAGGTCCGCCGGGCGCTCGGCGCGCGCCTCGCCGACGACCTCGACCTCGAGGATGCCGGGCCGGGCGAGGGGCCGGACGAGGCGGATCCCGGCGACGAATAGCGGCCCCCCGCCAGGGCGCGCGCCCCGCTAGAATCCCAGGTTCCCTAGGACCTTGCCGGTCGCGCCGGCGCATCGAACCCATGCAAGATACCCGACGATTCATCTCCAGCGCGGAGCTGCGCAGCCTGTTCCTCGACTACTTCCGGCGCCACGGGCACACGGTGGTCGCCTCGAGCTCGCTGGTGCCGGGCAACGACCCGACGCTGCTGTTCACCAACGCCGGCATGGTCCAGTTCAAGGACGTGTTCCTCGGCAAGGACGCCCGGCCATACACGCGGGCCGTGACCTCGCAGCGCTGCGTGCGCGCCGGCGGCAAGCACAACGACCTCGAGAACGTCGGCTACACGGCGCGCCACCACACGTTCTTCGAGATGCTCGGCAACTTCAGCTTCGGCGACTATTTCAAGCGCGACGCGATCCGCTTCGCCTGGCAGCTCGTCACCGGCGAGCTCGGCATCCCGAAGGACCGGCTCTGGGTCACGGTGTTCGAGACCGACGACGAGGCCTTCGACCTGTGGGTCAAGGAAGCGGGCGTGCCGCCGGAGCGCGTCACGCGGATGGGCGCGAAGTCGAACTTCTGGGCGATGGGCGACACCGGCCCGTGCGGGCCGTGTACCGAGATCTTCTACGACCACGGCCCGGCGATTGCGGGCGGGCCGCCGGGCTCGCCGGACGAGGACGGCGACCGCTTCGTCGAGATCTGGAACCTGGTGTTCATGCAGTACGAGCGTTCCGCCGACGGCACGCTGACGCCGCTGCCCAAGCCCAGCGTCGATACCGGCATGGGTCTCGAGCGCATCGCCGCGGTGATGCAGGGCGTGCACTCGAACTACGACATCGACCTGTTTCGCGACATCATCGCCGAGGCCGCCAGGGTCACCGGCGCGCGCGACCTCGGCTCCCCGAGCCTCAGGGTCATCGCCGACCACATCCGCGCCTGCAGCTTTCTGATCGTTGACGGCGTGCTGCCCTCGAACGAAGGCCGCGGCTACGTGCTCAGGCGCATCATCCGGCGCGCGATCCGCCACGGCTACAAGCTCGGCCAGAGCGAGCCGTTCTTCCACCAGCTCGTCGACGTGCTGGTGCGCGAGATGGGCGGTGCCTACCCGGAACTCGCCAAGGGTGCCGCGCACGCCCGGCGCGTGCTCGCCCAGGAGGAGGCGCGCTTCGCCGAGACGCTCGCCGCCGGCATGACGATCCTCGATGCGGTCATCGCCGGGCTCGGCGCGGGTGTTGGCACGATCCCGGGCGAGACCGCCTTTAAGCTCTACGACACCTACGGCTTTCCGGTCGACCTCACCGCCGACATCGCGCGCGAGCGCGGCCTCGCAATTGACGAGCCGGGTTTCGAGGCCGCGATGCAGGCCCAACGTAAGCAGTCGCAGGCCGCGAGCCGCTTCGGCGTGGACCTGCGCGAGGCCGTGCAGCTCGACCAGCGCACCGAGTTCAAGGGCTACGAGACGCTGCGCGGCGCGGGCACGGTTGTTGCGCTGCTCGACGCCGAGGGCGCGAGCGTCGCCGAGCTCGGCCAGGGCGCCAAGGGCCGCGTCGTGCTCGACCGCACGCCGTTCTACGCCGAGAGCGGCGGCCAAGTCGGCGATACCGGTACGCTCGCCGGCGCAGGCGGCGCCTTCGAGGTCGAGGACACCCAGAAGCTGCGCGACGCGCACGCCCACGGCGGCGTCGTCACGCACGGCCGCCTCAAGGTCGGCGACGTCCTCGAGGCGACGGTCGCGGCCGACAAGCGGGCCGCGACTGCGCGCCATCATTCGGCGACCCACCTGCTGCACGCGGCTCTGCGCCAGGTGCTCGGCACGCACGTGCAGCAGAAGGGTTCGCTCGTGGAGCCAGAGCGGCTGCGCTTCGACTTCTCGCACTTCGCGCCGGTCACGGCCGAGGAACTCGCGCGCATCGAGGCGCTGGTCAATGCCGAGATCCTCAGCAACGTGGCCGCCGAGACCCGGGTGATGCCCTACGACGCGGCGGTCGCCTCCGGCGCGGTCGCGCTGTTCGGCGAGAAGTACGGCGACACGGTGCGTGTGCTGCGCTTCGGCGACTTCTCGACGGAGCTCTGCGGCGGCACGCACGTGGCGCGGACCGGCGACATCGGGCTGCTCAAGATCGTCAGCGAGGGCGGCGTGGCCGCCGGCGTGCGCCGCATCGAGGCGGTCAGCGGCGCGGCGGCGCTCGCCTACCTCAACCTCGGCGAGCATCTGCTGCGCGAGGTGGGGGCGCTGGTCCGCGGCGGCCGCGAGGAGGTCGTCGACAAGGTCGTCGCACTCATCGACCGCGCGCGCCGGCTCGAGCGCGAGGTCGACGCGCTCAAGGCGCGCCTCGCCAGCGGCCAGGGCACCGACCTCGCGGCGGGCGCCGTCGAGGTCGCCGGCGCCAAGGTGGTCGCGGCGCGGCTCGACGGGCTCGACGCCAAGGCGCTGCGGGCGGCGGTTGACCAGCTCAAGACCAAGCTCGGCACGGGCGTCATCGTGCTCGGCAGCGCCGACGCGGAGGGCAAGGTGACGCTGGTGGTCGGCGTCACGGCGGACCTCACGGCGCGGGTCAAGGCCGGCGACATCGCCGCAGCCGCGGCCGCCAAGGTCGGCGGCAAGGGTGGCGGTCGGCCGGACTTCGCGCAGGCCGGCGGGCCGGACGCCGGGGCGCTCGACGGGGCGCTGGCGCTGGTGCGGGAATGGGTCGGGGAAAGATTGGCTAAGAAGAACCCTTAACCTTAACAAGTTCAGTCAGGTCAATGACTTAGGGTCTGTCCAATACAACGGTCCTGTTGCTATGCTTACCCCGGTTCGGATGGTCGACGGGCTCGTAACCGGGCTCGTGTTTGGAGGGGTAGATATGTTGATCCTCACACGCCGTGTAGGCGAAACGGTGATGATCGGCGAGGACATCACCGTTACCGTGCTCGGTGTGAAGGGCAACCAGGTCCGGGTGGGTGTCAACGCGCCGCGCAACGTCGCCGTGCACCGCGAAGAGATCTTCGAGCGGATCAAGCGCGAAGAGGCGGGCGAAGCCCCCGAGGGCGACGACGCCAGCGACAACGAGCCGGCCACGATGGTCGGCACTTTCGGACGGCCCTGAGGGCCTTGGGGCGCACGGACTGGCGCTCCCTTATTCCGCCGTTTTTTGACCGGCCTTCCCGCGGCCCAGTATCATCGCGCTCGCCCGGGTGCCCCCGGGTCGCCAATGCCCGGAGAGATGGCCGAGTGGTCGAAGGCGCACCCCTGCTAAGGGTGTATGGGTCAAAAGCCCATCGAGGGTTCGAATCCCTCTCTCTCCGCCAATTTTTTCTGCTGGCCCATCGAGTGTGCGGCGGCTGCGGCCTGCGGTAGCGGCCCGATCTCGTGACCGCGGTCGATCCCGGGCGACGCTACGCGACGGGCCGGTCGCGGCCCGCCGAATGACCGTTACGGGGCGTCGTGCCGCTCGATCTCTGGCAGCTTCATCATGCGCAGGAACGCCTTCCATCGGGGATCCCCGTGCAGGTTCTTGAGCAGCGGGTCTTGGTTCGCGCCGGTGAGTCCGTTGTCATGCTGTCGATAGCCACGCTCGAGCCAATCGAACGCCTGATCGACCTCGCCGCGTAACGCACGAACTTCAGCGATTCCAGAGGCGTTCGTCAGGCCGTCGCGCTGCTCCATATCCGCCAGCGCCGCGTCCGCCTCCGCCCGGCGACCGAGTGCCTGGTAAGCCAGCGCCAAGTCCCAGCGTCGTGCAGTTTCATCCGTCTCGCTCTGAGCCGCCGCCAGCGCCTCGGCCGGTTGTCCGCGAGCGATCAATACTTCGCACAATGCGCTGCGCCAACCCGCCAGCGGCAAGATCGCGAGTGCTTTGCGCAGTGCGGCATCGGCCTCCGTCAGCCTACCCGTCCTGCTGTAATACATCCCGATATGCGCGTAGTTGTGGGCCCAGAGTGGATCGAGATCGATGGCTTGCCGGTACAGGCTGAGAACCGTTCGGTCATCTCCGCCCAGGGCGGCGGTGATATCGGCCAGCATTCGCGCCGCGGCGGCGTCATTGGGATTGAGTTCGTAGACACGCTTGTATTCCGCCGCCGCTGCCTCCCGATTCCAGTCCAGCCTCGAATAGATGACCGCGGCGGCCCGGTGCGCCGCCGCAGAACCCGGCGCGAGTGCGGCAACGCGTTCGGCCGCGTGCCTCATCTCAGCCGATACGATGTCCGGCGTGACAAAGCCGGAAATTACCTCGTTGTTCAGCGCAGCCTCCAGATAGAGCCATCCGTCGGCAAACGCAGGATCCACACTCAGCGCCTGCCGAAAATGGCCGGCGGCCTGCTCTAGGTCGGCCTGCGTCATCGCGCGCCGGAGGAGCTCCCGACCTTGCAGATACGGGGTATATGCGGCGACGTTGAGCGTTTGACCTTGCCGGGATGCTTCTCCCTCCGCCAGCGATGCCTTGAGCGCCGTGACTACGGCGCCCGCAATCTCATCCTGTACCTTGAAAATGTCGTCGAGCTTGCGATCGTAGGTTTCCGACCACAGGTGGTAGCCAGTGTCGACGCGGATCAGCTGCACGGTGATGCGCAGCCGGTTGCCCGACTTTCGCACACTCCCTTCGATCAGATGCGAGACGCCCAGTGCCTTCGCGATATCGGCAAGCGGAACCTGCTTGCCCTTGAAATAGAACGACGAGGTCCGCGCCGGCACCCGAAGCTCGGTCGCCTTCGCCAGTCGGTCGATCAGCTCCTCGGACAGGCCATCCGAGAAGTAGTCGTTGCTCTGGTCGTCGCTCATGTTGGCGAAGGGCAGGACGGCGACGGACTTGTCCGGAATTGCAGGTGGAGCAGCGGGTTGGGGCGCCGTCGGCGCGACGACTGCAGCCGGTCGCTCCATCGCCGCGTGCTTCGACAGCCAGAATTTGTCGACCAGCAGGTAGGCAATGCCGACGGCGAGAACCACGGCGATGGCGTGGTCGATGCGCTGCGCGTTCAGTTTCCTGATCGATCGGCGTTGATCGGTCTCGGCCGAGGGTTTCAGGCCGTCCGGCGTGATCTCGTATGCCCAGGCGAACAGCATCACGGCCGGGAAGCCGATAGCCATCAGGATCACGACCAGGCGGTTGGCCCAGACCGGCACTTCGAGCATGTGAAAAAGGACGTGGACCGGGTCCAGGATCAGCCAGCAGACAACCAGGTAGAGGATCGCGACCCGAATGACGTTTCGGTGCTTGAGCTGCTCGAGGAGTCGGACTTCCAGCGCCGGGTGGTGGACGTGCACCGGCGAACTCGGCGCAATGGCATGCTCGGCGTCGGCTACCGCCCGAGCGGTGCCCGCTGCATCGGTCGGCCCGTGGCCCGATGCACCGTTGGGAAATTCTTCCGACATTCCCTGCCCCCGCCGACGGAGATCTCTTGCGCGGCAAGCTGCGCGCTTGCCGTCCCGTTTGCATCACGACAGTAGACGCCCACCGCGTCCCGGCAATTCGGGCTTGTACGCAGCAATCGATACGGGAATCGCCAGCGATTGCGGCCGTCCCTGGCCGCAGCGCTAGCTACAGCCGGCGGCGGGGCCGTGCCGGGCTATCCGCGTCCAATGCGGTGGGACGTGCCACTACCAGAGCGTCGAGAGTCCAAGAGCGTGGTAGTCGCGAAGGCCACGGTCCCGGGTGATCAGAGTCCATCGGCGCTGAAGGCACTGCCAAATAAGCATTCGATCGAACGGGTCCTTGTGCGCGACCTTGGGGAGCCGATGAAAGCCTGCGGATTCCTCGGCAGTCGGGGCGGAAATGACCAACCCCATCTGGCGTGCAGCGCCGACGAGGTCCTCTGGCGAGCAGCCGATCAGTTCGAGCTTGCCGAGCGAGAACTTCAGCGCAATTTCCCAGAACGTGATGGTGCTGATGTGGATCTCGTTGACCGGGTCGGCGATCGCGGCGCGTGTCTTGGCCGACAGCTTCGCCGGCGTCAGGAGTGCCCAGAGGAAGCTGTGCGTATCCAGCAGACCGATCATGACTTGAGCAGCTGCTCGTCCTCGATCCCGAAGTCGCGCGAGAACTTCACGCTCGCCTTGGCTTTCAGGAGCCCGAGCGGCCGTGCACGTGTCGGTTCGATCTGCGAATACGGCACCATCGCGGCCACCTTCCGGTGGTTGCGGCCGTACGAGACGATGATCGTTTCGCCATCGCGGACGGCGTCCAGCGCCTCCGAGAAGCGACTCTTGAACTCACCGACCGTCATGGTTTTCATCGGTCTTCTCCAGGCTGCAGCATCCCTCATCCGCTCAAACGCGTCAAGTTGACAAGTTTGCGGCCAGACCGGGAGTCAGATCACGGCCGGCCGCCTCCTCGAGAATCAGCCGGAGCACATGGCGGTCATCGCCACGGTGGGTGCTACTCGCCCGCGTCGGGCCGCTTCGGACTGGTACACTGAACTGGTACACAGGGTGTTGGGCAAGTGACAAAATGGCTGTGTTTCAGCCAATTTGCGCGCATGGCGGAGAGTCCCTCTCTCTCCGCCAATTTTCGCGTGCGCCCGCCGCACAGCGGTGGCCCACGAGCGCCGGTGATCGCCCGGGGCCGCATCGGGCCTGCTGCTGACCCCGAGTCGCCTGTCGTGAGTGTCCGTGTCGCGGCGCTCGAAACGCCCCGAACGCCTACCAGATGCCTCCGAGCGCCACGGTGATCGCCTCACCGTTCACGCCCCCGGCGGCATCGCTGCACAGAAACGCGATCACCTGCGCGACCTCGCGCGGCTCGAGCACTCGTTTCTGGGGGTAGATCGCGGCGCGCTCGCGCCATACCTGTTCAACGCTGATACCGCGCCGTTCGGCCTCCGTCTGCGCCGAGCGCTCGGCCATTTCCGTTCGCACCCAGCCAGGCAGCACCGCGTTGGATGTGATCCCGAACGGCCCGGCGTCCTGGGCGACCGCACGCGCGAGCCCGATGACCCCGTGCTTGGAGGCCGTGTACGCGCTGCCGCAGCGCTCCGCCTTCGCGCCAGCGGTCGAACTGGTGAATACGAGCCGGCCGAAACCGCGCCTGCACATGCCGCCTACGGTCAGCCGCGCGAGCTCGAACGGACCGTCAAGGTTGATGCGCATCGTCTCGCGCCAGACCTCGGGATCCTGTTCCCACACAAGCCGCTCGTGGGCGGAGCCGATGCCGTGGTTCACGACCAGCACCTCAACCGGCCCCAGTCGTCGCTCGGTCTCGGCGACGGCCAGAGCGCAGCCCTCCGGCGTGCCCAGATCGGCCACGACGTATTCGAGGCCGACGGCCGCCAGTTCCGTCGCGCTGCGCGAGACAACCATCACGCGCGCTCCCGCCGCCGACAGCAGTAATGCCGCCTCGCGCCCAATCCCCCGACCACCGCCCGTGACGAGCGCCACACGTCCGTTCATACCTACGCCCCCGTAACGATCATAAGTCCCGCTTGCAATTCCTGCCGTTCCCCGGGCGCTAACCCGGGATCAGATCAGCCGCTAGGCTCCCGCACAGCGACCGCCGCGACAACGCCATCGGCGAAGTCGACAGTCACGAATCGGACGGCTCGCCGGAGGTTCGCTTCGTGACCCGGAACCGCGGTGCGTAAGCGGCTGCTTCGTGGAATCAAATCGCCGTCTCTCCCGTTCGCTGCCAACTGTGCCTGGCAACTCGTCCACGAGCCCCTCCGACATCCGTTACCGTCGTTTACCGGCATCTGCAGATTGCCACCAACAAATTTCGCCCTTCCGGCCGCAGCGGCGTCAGCGAAAGCGGATTCGGCCAAGCACGGAGGAAGGAGCATGAAAGGGAAATCATTCGGCATTCTGTTGCGCGTTGTCGGCGCGACCTGCGCGTCGACCCGAGTTGTCGCGGACGATCCGCTGGGATCTCATGTCGGTCTCGAGGCGGTGCCAGACGCTGCGCGCGAGCGCATCGCCTGCGTGTGCCACGGTAACGCGGCGGTTCCCGCGGCGGTCCAGGCGAGACAGCCCATGACGCCGGTCCCCGCGGATCGCCCACCATTGCCGTTCAGTCGGCAGTACCGGCGAACGTGAATCGCCGGGTCTTGGCATCGTAGCCGAACAGCTCGGCGTAGCGACCCCAGCCGGTCACCGCCCGCAACGTGCGCTCGGACTCCTGCCGCGTCAGGTGGTCCTCGAGCTCGGCCTCGAACCTCACGTAGGGTGCCCAGTGGCCTTCGCGCTCCTCGAGCACGCGATGGATGTGAGCGGCCAGCGGCACGAACCGGAGCAGGTGCTCTCTGAACAGTCGCTTGCGCTCGTCGGTACCGCCCTGAACGAACAGCCGCCCCGCCGCCGTCAGTGTGAGCGCGCCATGGCTGAGCTCGGCGAACTCCAGAACATGCAGCGCTTCCGCGATGGGAAAGAGATCGTCAACCTCGAGGACGAGGGCGCGAGCGAGCGGGCGAAGCTCGGCATGCCCGGAATAGGGCGCCGCGGATAAGGTCTCGAGCAGACCGCTCAGCCGGTTGATGGACACGCGCGGCAGCGCCTGCCCCACGCCGCCGGCCGCGTGGTCGTGCGCCCTGATGGACTCGAGCGAACGGGAGGTCAGTATCGAATAGATCTCGTCGACGATTTCATGGAACGCGGACTCGAGTCGATCGCGGGGGTGCGCGAGCGGGACCCGGATCTCCGCCGCGACGCGCGCTGGGTTCGACGACAGAATCAGAATCCGGTCGCACATCAGCACCGCCTCCTCGATGTTGTGCGTGACCAGCAGCACCGACTTCGTCGACAGCTGATGCCCGGTCCACAGGTCGAGGAAGTCGGTGCGGAGCGTTTCGGCCGTCAGGACGTCGAGCGCGGAGAACGGCTCATCCATCAGCAGCGCGATCGGGTCGGCGACGATTGCGCGTGCGAAGCCGACGCGCTGCCGCATGCCGCCGGATAGTTCGCGCGGATACGCCGACTGGAAGCCATCGAGGCCGATCAGATCGATCGCGGCCAGCGCCCGCCGGCGCGTCTCGGCCCGTGTCAGGCGCAGGGCGTCGAGTCCCGCCTCGACGTTTTCCAGGACCGTCAGCCAGGGATAGAGCGCGAAGGTCTGGAAGACGACGGCGATCCCTTCGGCCGGGCCGGTCAGGGGTGCTCCGCGGTAGAGGACCTCCCCGGACGTTGGCTTGATCAGGCCGGCCGCGATCCGCAACAGGGTCGACTTCCCCGATCCGGAGCGCCCGAGGAGCCCGAGTATTTCGCCGCCCTTCAGCGCAACGTCTATGTCGGCGAGCACCGCCAGCGGCTCGCCGGACGGCTTGGCGAAAGTCTTGCAGACCCTGCGAAGGTCCATGATCGGCTGGTCTGGCGGACCGTTCATTGCTACCCCTAATCGAGTCGCGCGCGGTGCTCTGCGAAGGCGTACAGCGGCCGCCACAGGAGCCGGTTCATCGCAATGACGAGAACGGACATCACGGCGATGCCGAGCGCGATGCGAGGAAAGTCCCCAGCCTCTGTCATCCGCGCGATATACGCGCCGAGACCGGCGCCATCGAGCTTCGTCGGTCCCCAACTGACCGCCTCGGAGACGATGCTGGCGTTCCACGCGCCGCCCGATGCGGTGATGGCACCAGTGACGTAGTACGGAAAGATGCCAGGCAGCATGACGTCGCGCCACCAGCGCCAGCGGCGGATCCGGAAGCTCGCCGCCGCCTCGCGAAAGTCACTCGGGAAAGCCGAGGCGCCGGCGATGACGTTGAAGAGGATGTACCACTGCGTGCCGAGGATCATCAGCGGGCTCAGCCAGATCTTGGGTGCCAGGCCGAAGTGGATGATGAGGAATACGACCACCGGGAACAGCAGGTTGGCCGGAAATGCGGCGAGGAACTGCGCGAGCGGCTGGACCGATGCCGCGAGTCTCGGCCGCAGACCGACGGCGACCCCGATCGGTACCCACACGAGCGTCGCAAGAACGATGAGGACGACGACGCGCAGCAGCGTGAGCCAACCATCGCGGGCCACCTCGACGACGTCGTTCCAGGACAGCGTCGGCTGCACGAACTGAACCAGCGTCCAGACGACGTATCCGGCGCCGGCCAGCCAGAGCGCGTACCACGCGACATCGCCGAGGCGGCGCGGCGGCGACCAGCGCTGCAGGCGCCGCAACCCCGAAGGCAGCGCGAGCCGGGCCCGTGCCGCGACCTGCAGTCCGATCCCGACCGGTCGCGCCAGCCGTTGCACGAGCGTGCTGCGCTGAAACGTCTCGAGCACCCAGCTGCGCGGCACAACCTGTGCTGCGGCCTGCTCGAAGCGGAACCTGTCCGCCCAGGTCACGAGCGGGCGGAACAGCAACTGGTCGTAGATCAGAATCACGATCGACATGGCCGCGATCGCCCAGCCGACGGCGGCGAGGTCGCGATCCTGGATCGCGCGCGCGACGTAGGAGCCGATTCCGGGCAGCGTGTATTGAACAGAGCCAACCGAGATGGCCTCGGAGGCCACGACGAAGAACCAGCCGCCGGACATTGACATCATCATGTTCCAGATCAGACCGGGCATTGCGAACGGCACTTCGAGGCGCCAGAACCGTTGCCAGCCGGACGAGCGGAAACTGCGACTGGCTTCATCGAGGTCGTGCGGAATGGTAGTCAGGGCCTGGTAGAAGCTGAAGGCCATATTCCAGGCCTGGCTCGTGAAGATTGCGAAGATCGCCGCGCACTCCGGCCCCAGCATGCTGCCCGGAAATATCGACACGAAGAACACGACGGTGAAAGACAGATAGCCGAGGATCGGGACCGACTGCAGGACGTCGAGCAGCGGGATCAGCACGGACTCAGCGCGTCGGCTCTTGGCGGCGAGCGTGGCATAGGTCAGCGTGAACACCAGCGAGGCGGCCAGCGCCGCGAGCATGCGCAGGGTCGTGCGCAGCGCGTAAAACGGCAGCGCGGTCGGCGCGAGGGAGATGTGCATCTGCCGGGCAACCGCCACAGGAGACACCATCTGGCGGGTACCCATCCCCACCAGGATGAATATCGCAAGTACGAGCACGATCGCGGCGATGTCGCGCCAGCTCGGGATGCGCTGATGCCAGACTCTTCCTGCCAGGAGTTCGGCGTGGTGCTCCACTGTGGCGGTTACGCTCGCATTGACGACAACAAATAGAACCGACGATCGGTGTGGTTCACCGTCGGGCCGGGCCGTGACGCTCCCTGTTTACCATCGAAAGCGCGATCGCGCACGGAGTCGCCGGTCGCCGCCACGACGCGTGCGTGTCGGGCCGGACGGATCGCGATCCTTCCCATTCGTCGTTCATCGCTGCGAACGGTCTGGTGCCTCGATGGAATCGGGCACCACGAGTCATCGGGCACCCGGACGTCGCTGCCTGGCCAGGCACAAAACGCCGGTCACTCACGGTCCGGACGCGGGGTCGCGGCAACGATGCGCCGGTGACCGGCAATTGCAGTGCAGCAGCCTGCCTTCGCGCCCTCGACGCGGCCACCGCTTGCCACCGGGCGGCAGGTCCGGGAGCATGGTGAGCGGCGGGGGAGAACTGCTCGACGTTGCGATCTGCGGCGGCGACCGGGCTATTGCTCCCGCAGCGGCCACTACCACAAGAAGCATATCGGAACGCGCAGCCGGCTGAGGCGACTCGGGCAGGTGCGCCAGCGGGGCGGCAGCCTCGCCAATTCGATCCGCTGGCACCTCGATCCGACCCAACCAGCAACGGGTGCGACCATGAACTTCAAGGCGTTCGCGAAGGGATTGATGGCGGCCCTGGCGGTAGCCGGCCCCGGCGCCGTGCTCGCGGCCGGCACCGACGTCGTCCTCGGCGACATTGATGACCTGTCCGGCGTGTATTCCGACGAGGGCGGGATGGGCTCGGTCGAGGCCATGAAAATGGCGATTGCCGACTTTGGCGGTACGGTGCTCGGCCGGAAGATCGTCACGCTCGTCGCGGACCACCAGAGCAAGCCCGACATCGGCGCGTCGAAGTTTCGCGAGTGGTCCGACCAGAACGGGCTCAACATGCTGCTGGGCGGTGCCAACACTGGCGTCAGCATCGCGATGGCGAAGGTCGCCGCGGCGAAGAAGGTGGTCTTCATCGCGATCGGCGCCGGCGGCGCGTCGCTGACCAACGAGGACTGCACCGCCTACACGGTCCACTACGTTTACGACACCACGTCGCTCGCGAACGGGACCGCCACGACCATCGTCAAGAACGGCGGCAAGTCCTGGTTCTACCTGACGGCCGACTACGCCTTCGGCACGCAACTGCAGAACGCGGCGTCAAAGGTGGTCGAGGCCAACGGCGGCAGGAACATCGGCGCCGTACGCGTGCCGCTGTCGGCATCCGACTTCTCGTCCTTCCTGCTGCAGGCGCAGGGCTCGGGGGCGCAGGTGCTGGGCCTCGCGAACGCGGGCGGTGATTTCAACAATTCGCTGAAGGCGGCCAATGAGTTCGGAATTACGCGGACGATGCAGCCGGCGGGACTGCTGGTGTTCATCCACGACGTCCATTCGCTTGGTCTGGAGGTCGCGCAGGGGCTGTGGCTGACGACCGCGTGGTACTGGGACCTCAACGACGAGACCCGGGCCTTCGGCCAGCGTTTTTTCGAGAAGATGAAGCAGCAGCCGACGATGACGCAGGCTGGAACTTATTCCGCCACGATGACTTATCTCAAGGCTGTTAAGGCTGCGGGGACCACCGATGCCGGACCGGTGATGGCCGAGCTGAGGAAGATGAAGATCGACGACATGTTCACCAAGGGCGGGTACATCCGCGCCGATGGCGTGATGGTCCACGACATGTACGTGATGCAGGTGAAGGCGCCGCGGGAATCGCGGTACCCGTGGGACTACTACAAGGTCGTGATGGTGATGAGCGGCGCAGAGGCCTTCGGGCCGGTCTCCGGGCTTTGCCCGCTCGCGCCGAAGTAGCCCGGTACGACGGCCGCGTCGGCGCTGCGGCGCGCCGCACTCGGCAAGCCCGCCGATGCCGTACGCCCCCTGGCGAGCAAGCCTCGTCCCCGGCGGCGGGTCCCGCCGGCACGGCAGGGGATGCCCTCGAAGGCTCGGCGCCAGCCGATTCGCATCCGCCCGGCGGGGGAGGCTTCCGCCGATCCTCAGCGATCGACCAGCAGGTAGGCAGGCTGCCGGGGCAGTCGCAGGCTCACCAGGAACGTGACGGCGAGCATCACTGCCACGTAGCCGTAGAACAGCGACTCGTGGCCGGCAGACTTCATTCCGAGGGCGACGTACTCGGCCGAGCCGCCGAACGCCGCGTTGGCGATCGCGTAGGAAAGTCCGACGCCCACGGCGCGGACTTCCGCCGGGAACATCTCCGCCTTCACGATGCTGGCGACGGACGTGTAGAAGCTGACGATGCCGAGCGCCAGGCTGATCAGCAGGAACAACACCGCGACGCTCGTCGCCGCCTGCAGCGCGATCATGATCGGGATCGTGGCCAATGCGCCGAGGCCGCCGAACAACAGCATGTTGCGGCGCCGCCCGATCCGGTCGGAGAGCGCGCCGAACAGCGGCTGCATGAGCATGAACGACAGCAGGCACCCGGTCATCACGCCGCTGGCCGCCCGGACCGGCACGTGCAGGGAGTTGACCAGATACTTCTGCATGTACGTGGTGAAGGTGTAGAAGGCGAGCGAGCCGCCGGCGGTGAACCCGAGCACCGTGAAGAACGCCGCCTTGTGGTGTCTGAAGATCTCGCGGACGCTGCCGGCGTTGCGGCTGGCGCGGGACGCGGCGGTGGAGGATTCCTCGAGCTTCCGCCGCAGCACGACCGCGACGACGGCGGCTGCGGCACTGACGACGAACGGAATGCGCCAGCCCCAGCGCTTCAATTCCGCGTCATCCAGGAACTGCTGCAGGACGACGAGGACCGATACGGCGAGCAGTTGCCCGCCGATGAGCGTGACGTACTGGAACGACGAATAGAAGCCGCGCTGGCCGCGCATCGCCACTTCGCTCATGTAGGTCGCGGTGGCGCCATACTCGCCGCCGACCGACAGCCCCTGGATCAGGCGCGCCAGCAGCAGCAGGGCCGGCGCCCACACGCCGACGCTGGCGTAGGTCGGCAGGCAGGCGATCAGCAGCGAGCCGCCGCACATCATGACGATCGACGCGACCAAGGCGCGCTTGCGTCCGTGGCGATCGGCGATGCGCCCGAACAGCCAGCTGCCGGCCGGACGCATCACGAAGCCCGCGGCGAAGACCCCCGCGGTGTTGAGCAGTTGCGCCGTCGCGTCGGCGTGCGGGAAGAAGGCCGGCGCGAAATACACGGCGCAGAACGCGTAGACGTAGAAGTCGAACCACTCGACGAGGTTGCCCGACGAGGCGGCGACGATGTCGACGATCCGCCGGCGGCGCTCGGTCGCGGTGTAGAACGGCGGGTTCGCGTCGTTCGGCGGGCCGGTCATCGGCGGGGCCTCCGGTGTGCGGCAGTGGCGTGGCGCCACCGGGCGTGCCGGTCGCGCGCCGCCACGGGGAGCGCCGGAGTATATGCCGCCCTTAGCGCCCCAGAATCTCGAGCGCCGCGGCGCTCATCGCCACGATGCCGGTGCGCAGCGTCGGCGCCGGCACCGGGGCGAACAGCGGCGAGTGCGGACTCGGTACGGGCGTACCGGCGCTCTTGGCGGCGGCGAGCGTTTCCGGCGCGTTCGCGCCGACCCAGAACATCAGCACCGGTATCTGCCGGTCGAGGCCGAACAGGCCGAAGTCTTCGCTGGCCATGATCGGCGGTGTGTCACGCACGTTGCCGGCGCCGAGCGCGCGTTCGAGCGTCGGCCGCAGCCGCGCGGCGATCGCCGGGTCGTTGTAGAGCGCCTGCGCCGATTCGCCCTCGATCACAGACACGAGCGGCAGCCGGTCCTCGGGCATCCCCGCGCCGAGCGCCGCCGCCCGCGTGATCCGCGCGACCGCCTGGATGATGTGGTCGCGGACCTCGGCCTTGTAGCTCCTGATATTGAGCTCGAGCTTGACCTCGTCGGGGATGATGTTGCGCTTCGTGCCGCCGTGGATCGTGCCGACGGTGACCACTGCCTGGTCGAACGGCGAGATCTCGCGGCTGACGATCGTCTGCAGCTGCATGATGATGTTGGCGGCCAGCACGATCGGGTCCTTGGCGTCCTGCGGCTGCGAGCCGTGGCCGCCGACGCCGCGCACGATCACATCCATCTGAGTCGAGTTCGCGAGCGCGTAGCCCGGTGTCAGGCCGATCGCGCCGGTCGGCAGCTCGCCGGTGTCGTGCAGCGCGAGCGCGACGTCAGGCTTCGCGAAGCGCTCGTAGACGCCGTCGCGCAGCATCGACTCGGCCCCGCCGATGGTCTCCTCGGCAGGCTGGCCAACCAGCATCAGCGTGCCATGCCAGCGGTCCTTGAGCTTGGACATCACGCGCGCCACGCCGATCAAGGAGGTCACGTGAATGTCGTGGCCGCAGGCGTGCATCACCGGCACCTCGACGCCGGCAGGATTCTTGACGCGCCGCTTGCTGGCGTACGGCAGGCCCGTCTTTTCCTCGACCGGCAGCGCGTCCATGTCGGCCCGCACGAGCAGGGTCGGGCCCGGGCCGTTGCGCAGCAGGCCGACGACGCCGTAGGCCTTGAAGCCCGGAACGTTGTACTTGCCGACGTGGTCGGCAACCTCGAAGCCCGCGGCACGCAGCTCCTGCGCGAGGTCGGCCGAGGTCCGGTCCTCCATGCCGGACAGCTCCGGCGCCGCGTGCAGTGCCTGGTAATAGCGGACCAACCCGGGTAAATCGTGGTCGACGATCGCCTTGACGTCCGCGTCGGTGTCCGCGGCGACGGCACCGCGCGAGGCGGCGAGCGCCAACAGGCACGAGAATACGGCTGCGCACCGCGGCAGCGGCCGAGCGAAGTGGTGATTGCGGCCCATCAGGAGTCCCCTTTGTCGTCGTCATCGGTCAGTACGCCCGGCGTCAGCCCCACGGCGGGTCGGGTAGGGCGCGGAACGCCTGGCGCAGGGCGTCGCTCCAGTTTGAGCGCACCATCTTGAAGTATTCGTCGTCGGTGGTGATGTGCAGACGCACGTCGGCCCGCAACGCGTCGCGCCGGTAGAGGGTCAGATCGAGCGGCGCGCCGACCGACAGGTTCGAGCGGATCGTCGAGTCCATCGAGATCAGAGCGCACTTGGCGGCGTCGCGCAGCGAGGTCTCGGGCCGCACGATCCGGTCGATGATGGGCTTGCCGTACTTCGACTCGCCGATCTGAAAGTACGGAGTCTCGCGCGTCGCTTCGATGAAGTTGCCGGCCGCGTACAGCTGGAATAGCCGCGGCGGCTCGCTGCCGATCTGGCCGCCGAGTATGAACGTCGCGGTGAACTCGATGCCGTGCTCCTTGAGCGGCGCGGCGTCGCGATCATGGATCTGGCGGATCGCATCGCCGACACAGCGCGCCGCCTCGTACATGTTGGGCGCGCTGTGCAGCGTCAGCGCCGGCTCGGCCGCGCCGAGCTGCTCCTTGAGCAGGCTCACGACCGACTGCGTGACCGCTAGGTTGCCGGCCGTCAGCAGTACGAGCACCCGGTCGCCCTTGGCCTCGAACACCGTTGTCTTGCGAAAGGTGCTGATGTTGTCGACGCCGGCGTTGGTCCGGGAGTCCGACAGAAACACCAGCCCCTCGTCGAGCAGCAGGCCGACGCAGTATGTCACCGGAACCCCTCGCCTGAGACGGCAGCGCGCATGTTAAGCGCCCGGCGCGCCGCGCGCCACGGGGGGGCTATTGCTGCGCGGATGTCGCGACGACGACGGCGACGTGCAGCGCCTCGCCGCCGCCGCCGCTGCGCACGCCGCGCACCGGCGCGGCATCGCGGTAATCGCGGCCGACCGCCAGCCGGCAGTGCCGTTCGCCGGCGAGCGAGTCGTGCGTCAGATCGACGCTGAGCCAGCCCGATTCCGCGCCGAGCCATGCTTCTGCCCAGGCGTGGCTCGCGACCTCGCCCGGATCACCGGTGTAGAAGTAGCCGCTGACGTAGCGTGCCGGCACGCCCGCTGATCGGCAGCAGGCGATGAACGCGTGCGCGTGGTCCTGACAGACGCCTTCGCCGCGTTCGAGCACGGTCGCGGCATCGTCGCTGACGTCGGTCACGCCGCGACGATAGCGGATCGCGCCGTGCAGCGAGGAGGCCAGGCGCTCCAGGCGCTCGCGCAGCGGCCCGGGGCCGCCCAGGCTGCTCGCCGCGAAGTCGCGGACCCGGGCGTCGACCCGGGTCAGCGGCGTCGGCGCGAGATACGCGAGCGGCGCAAGCGGACCCTCGTCGGCGAGCACCGCCGGGGCATCGGCGCTGGTGTCGACGATGCCCTGGACCACGATCGAGACCTCGCTGTGCGGCTCCTCGTAGGTCAGCAGGTGGGTGATGTTGCCATAGGCGTCGTGCTGCTCGACGCGGCGGCCCGGTGCAGTGATGCGCCAGCTGAGCGCGCGCTGGCCGCCATCCCGGCGCGGCGTGAGCCGCAAGCTCTGGATCGAGTACTTGACCGGGTGCTCGTAGCGGTAGGTCGTCTCGTGACGGATGTGCAGTTGCATGCGAGCGCGCTCCCCGAAAGCGTTAGAAACCAGTCGCCGGAACGAGGAAGTCCTGGGCGATGCGCCCGCCGAGATCGCGCACGTGCTCGAGAAACAGCTCGAGGAAGTCCGTGAGCCCCGGCGCCAGCAGCTGCTCGAGCCGGCCGAACCGGAACCGGCTGTGCAGCTCGCCCGCTCGCCGCTCGGTCTCGGCGGACTGGTCGTTCGCGATCGCGCACAGGTTCGTGTACACCTCGTTGGTGCAGCGGTGCAGCGACCGCGGCAGGTCGTCGCGCAGCACCAGCAGCTCCGTGACGCGCCACGGCGTGACCGCGTCGCGGTATACCTTGCGATACACCTCGAAGGCCGACAGTGACCGCAGCAGCAGCGTCCACACATAGGCGTCCGGCCCGGCGGGGTCGTCGGCCGGCGCGAAGCCGCGCCGCGCACGTGCCAGCAGCATGCGGGCCGTGCCGTCGGCGCCCTCGAGAAACGTACCGATGCGTGTGAAGCGGAACGCCTCGTCCCGCAGCATCGTGCCGAGCGTCACGCCGCGCGACAGGTGCGACCGGTAGCGGACCCACTCGAGGAAATCGCCGATCGCGCCGTCGCTCGTCTCCGGCTCGTAGCTGCGGATCTCGAGCCAGGTCGAGTTGAGCGTCTCCCACATTTCGGAGGTGATCGTGCCGCGCACGGCGCGCGCGTTCTCCCGCGCCTGCCACAGGCACGAGACGATGCTGCCGCCATGATCGCGGTCGAAGGCGATGAACTGGTACGCAGTGGCCGGGCTGAACTCGTCGTGCCGGGCCAGGTAGGCGTCGAGCACGCCGAGCGAGCCGAGGGTCGCGCGCCAGTCGCGCGCGACGACGTCGGCCGTGTGCGGCAGCAGCGTGTGCCGGTAGTGGGCGTCGAGGATCCGCGCCAGGCTCTCGGCGCGCTCGATCTGACGCGACATCCAGAACAGGTGATCGGCGGTACGTGACAGCATCAGCGCTCCAGCACCCAGGTGTCCTTGGTGCCGCCGCCCTGGCTGGAGTTCACGACCAGCGAGCCGGCGCGCAGCGCCACGCGCGTCAGTCCGCCGGGCACGATCGTGATCTCGCGGCCGGACAGCACGTAGGGCCGCAGATCGATGTGCCGCGGCGCGAGCCCCGTCTCCGTGAAGGTGGGGCAGGTCGACAGCGCGAGCGTCGGCTGGGCGATGTAGCCGTCCGGGTGCGCGAGGATCCGCTGGCGGAAGTCGTCGAGCTCGGCGCGCGTCGCCATCGGCCCGATCAGCATGCCGTAGCCACCGGCGCCGTGCACCTCCTTGACCACGAGCTCGTCCAGGTGCGCGAGCGTATAGGCGAGGTCCTCGGGGCGTCGCAGGATGTACGTCGGCACGTTGGCGAGCAGCGGCGGCTCGCCGAGGTAGAAGCGGACCATCTCGGGCACGTACGGGTAGATCGACTTGTCGTCGGCGATGCCGGTGCCGATGGCATTCGCGATTGTGACCCGGCCGGCGCGGTACACCGATAGCAGGCCGGGCACGCCGAGCATCGAGTCGGGCCGGAACGCGAGCGGGTCAAGGAAGTCGTCGTCGATGCGCCGGTAGATGACGTCGACGCGCAGCGGGCCGCGGGTGGTGCGCATGTAGACGCTGTCGTCGCGGACGAACAGGTCCTGGCCTTCGACGAGCTCGATGCCCATCTGCTGCGCGAGGAAGGCGTGCTCGAAGTAGGCGCTGTTGTGCGCCCCGGGGGTCAGCAGCGCGACGGTCGGGTCGGCAACGCCTACGGGCGCGACGCTGCGCAGGTTCTCGAGCAGCACGTCGGGGTAGTGCTCGACCGGTGCCACCGAATGGCGGGCGAAGAGCTCGGGAAAGAGCCGCATCATCATCTTGCGGTTCTCGAGCATGTAGGAGACGCCCGACGGCACGCGCAGATTGTCCTCGAGGACGTGGAACTGCCCATCGTCGCCGCGCACGACGTCGATGCCGGCGATGTGCGCGTAGATCCCGCCCGGCACGTCGATGCCCTGCATCTCGGGGCGGTACTGGGCATTGCAGAGAATGAGCTCCGCCGGCACCACGCCGGCGCGCAGGATGTCCTGGCCGTGGTACACGTCGGCGATGAAGGCGTTGAGCGCGCGCACGCGCTGGCGCAGTCCCGCCTCGAGGTACTGCCATTCCGCGGTCGCCAGGATGCGCGGCACGACGTCGAACGGGATCAGCCGCTCGGTGCCCTCGTCCTCGCCGTATACGGCGAAGGTGATGCCGACGCGGTGAAACAGCGAGTCGGCCTCGGCCCGGCGGCGGGCGAGCCGGTCCGCCGCCTGGCTCTGCAGCCACGCGCCGTAGCGCCGGTAATGCTCGCGGTGCGAGCCGTCCGGCAGCAGCATTTCGTCGTAGGCGTCTTTGAGGCTGAGCATGGGACCCCGTGCGTCCCGGTCATCGCCAGCGCGAATCGTGCCAGGCGCCTGCCACCAGTAATCAGGGACTTAGCCGCGACATCGGTGGTCCTGCGCACCATTCCGGGGCGGCTGCGCCCCGTTTGGGTGCGTCGGCGGTCAGCTCAGCCGTGCGATTAGCCAACGCGCGACGTCGACGAGCTCGCGGGCCGACACCTCATGGGCCATCGGGTACTCGTGCCATTCAACCGGGTGGCCCGCGGCGGTCAGTGCGTCACGCGCCGCGGCCCCCAGTCCGATGTCGACGACCCCATCGCTGCTGCCGTGGCACATCAGCACCGGCAGCCCGCGGCTGGCAGCGGATTGTCGCCTTGCCAGCGCCGCCGCGTGCGGAAGGTAAGTCGATAGCGCGACGATGCCCGCGAGCCGTTCGGCGGCGGTGAGCCCGGCGTGCAGCGCCACCGCGCCACCCTGTGAGAACCCCGCCAGCACGATGCGCGAGGCAGCGATGCCGAGCGCGCGTTCGGCCGCGATCAACGCGCCGATCTGGGCGACCGACTCCTCGAGGCCTGCCGCGTCGTCGCGGCCCGCCGGCGTGAGCGCCGTGATGTCGTACCAGGCCCTCATCTCGTAGCCACCGTTGACCGTTACCGGTCGTACGCCGGCGTGCGGGAACACGAAACGCAGCGCCAGCGTCGGCGGCAGGCGCAGCTCCGGCACGATCGGCACGAAGTCGTAGCCGTCCGCCCCAAGGCCGTGCAGCCAGATGACGCTGGCGTGCGCGGTGCCCGGCGGGCTCAGCGTCACGGCCTCCTCGGACTCGGTCATCTCGTGCGGCATGGTGTTCCTGACGGTGGCGCGGCCGTAGGCATGTGACAATGGGCCGCGAATAGGACTTGTTAGCAAATTCTAGCCTCTTATGTGCAATGAAATGCGGTCAGCCGCAGAGACAAAGCGCAGTCGCGCCGGCAAAGATCGTCACTTCGATGGCCGCGGCGGATGCGCTGGCTAGAACAGCGGCCGGCAGAACGCGGACCGCCGAACGCACAGGGTGACGGAGGGAGGGAATTCCGTATGAACGCAGCCGCGAGCGGCGATTGGACCACCGGGCGCGCCGCGCCCGGCATGAAGACCGTCGTCCTGGCAAGCGCCATCGGCACGACGATCGAATGGTACGACTTCCTGCTGTATGGCACGGCCGCCGCGCTCGTGTTCAACAAGCTGTTCTTCCCGAACCTTGATCCGCTTGCCGGCACGCTCGCCGCACTCGGCTCCTATGCGGTCGGTTTTGTGGCCCGCCCGCTCGGCGGAGCGATCTTCGGTCACTTCGGCGATCGCATCGGGCGGACCAGGATGCTGATGATGACGATGGTGGTGATGGGCGGCGGCACGTTTCTGATCGGCTGCCTGCCGACGTACTCGCAGGTCGGCATTTGGGCGCCGATCCTGCTGGTGCTGCTGCGCCTGCTGCAGGGCATCGGTATCGGTGGTGAGTGGGGCGGGGCGGTACTGCTGGTGCTTGAGCACTCCGACAAGAGCCGCCGTGGTCTGTTCGGTAGCCTCGTGCAAATCGGCTTCCCGGCCGGGATGGTGCTCGCCACGCTCGCCTTCAGGGCGACGTCGAAGCTGCCCGAGGCCGACTTCATGTCGTGGGGCTGGCGCATCCCGTTCCTCGTCAGTATCGCGCTGGTGTTCATCGGCTTGTTCGTTCGGCTCCGCCTGGTCGAGACGCCGCCGTTTCGCGAGCTGCAGGCCCGCCGTGCGACGCTGGCGATGCCGGTGCTGCATGTGTTGACGCGGGAGTGGAAGTCGTTCCTGATCGCCGTCGGGATGAAAGTGTCCGAGGTCGCCTGGGTCTACATCCTGACCGTGTTCGTCGTCATGTATGCGACCACGCAGCTGAAGATGCCGCGCAGCGTGATCCTGGACGCGGTGCTGTACGCGGCGATGTTCGAGTTGCTGACGGTACCGTTCTTCGGCTGGCTGTCGGACAAGTGGGGTCGGCGTACGCTATACATCGCTGGCGCGCTGCTGTCGGCGCTGCTGGCGTTCCCGGTGTTCGCCCTCGTCGAAACTCGCGATCCGACGATCATCACGCTGACGCTCGTGCTCGCCATGAGCATCGGCCACGCGACGATGTTCGGGCCGCAGGCGTCGTTTATGCCGGAGCTATTCGGGACCGGCACGCGCTACAGCGGCGCTTCGCTCGGTTGCCAGGTGTCGGCTGCGCTGAGCGGCGGCTTCGCGCCGGTCGCGGCCACCGCGCTGTTGGCGTGGCAGGGGAATACTCACGCCGTGTCGATGTTCATGATCGCGCTGGCCGTGATCACACTGGTGGCGGTCATGGTGACGAAGGAAACCGCCGGCCGTCCGATGCGGGAGTAGTCGCGCACGACGAGTTGCCCGACCGAGCCTGCCGGGGCGGCGTTGCGTCCCCATCGCCCGGAGCGGGATTGCGCTTGCCAAAACGGGTGGGATCACGTGTACAATGCGCGCCCTTATCGCATCCCCAGGCCCGCTCCAGAGGGCCCCAAAACCGCGATAAATCTGATACTTACGCGCCCGTAGCTCAGCTGGATAGAGTACCTGGCTACGAACCAGGGGGTCGGGAGTTCGAATCTCTCCGGGCGCGCCAATTTACCCGCGGTCAGTCCTGAATATTCCCGCCGTGCGCTGAATATTCCCGCGATCTTCGAGTATTTCCCCTGCCACGACGTCGGCGTCTCAATTCTGAGCCGCGGCGCTCGTGCGGTGCCTGCGCCGGCCTTCGCGCCGCCCAGCATGTGTTGATCGGCGGTTGATGTCGGAGACGTAGCTGGCCCTGCATCGGACCGGTGTCGTCGCCCTGTATTCGTCTTGATCCGCCGACCGGTCCGTCGATCCGCGCGAGTCACGTAGGGAAGCTTTGTCCTCGCGACGGGCCGCACCCAGCCAAAAGGAGTCCTGCGTACCCCTCAAATCGCCGCCGGAAAGCGGTCGTTCCCGTCTTCGGGTAGGCTAACCGGACGAAATCGAAGAGCCCGCGAATGGCCGACCGCGCCGACCTAGAAGATCCCCGCGGCACCGACTCGACGAGGGGGCCATGACCGCCCCGGGCAGGGCCGTGTTCCTGAGCTATGCGTCGGAGGACGCCGACCCGGCCGCACGAATTTGCGCGGTACTCAAAGCAGCCGGTATTGAGGTTTGGTTCGATCAGAGCGAGCTGCGGGGCGGCGACGCCTGGGATCAGTCGATCCGTAGGCAGATCAAGAACTGCGCCTTGTTCTTACCGGTCGTTTCGCGGAACACGCACGAACGCCGTGAGGGGTACTTCCGGCTTGAATGGAAGCTGGCGGTTGATCGCAGCCACCTCATGGACGCCGGCATGGCTTTCCTGCTGCCGGTCGTGATCGACGACACACGGGACGATGATGAGCGGGTGCCGGATCGGTTTCGGGAGGTGCAGTGGACGCGCTTGCCTGGAGGTGAAACGCCCCCGGAATTCGTTGAGCGACTCAAGCGACTGCTGTCAGGCGATCCGCCACAGGAGGCCCGGACCACTCAGATCGAACGTCACCTGCCGACAGCTCCAAGGGCGCCGGCATCTTCGCGTTCGAAGGTGGTCCTTGTTGCGGCGATTGCGCTGAGCGTGCTCGCACTCGGTTACCTGGTAGCGAGCCGGTTTGTGCTCTCGAAGCATGGTCCGGAGGTTGCGGCACAGGGGCCTGCGGCCCAGAGCGCTCCCGCCAGTGGTTTCAGTCCGCCGCCACACTCGATCGCGGTGCTGCCATTTACGAACCTGAGCGGAGACAAGGGGCAAGAGTACTTCTCCGACGGGCTCACCGAGGAACTACTCAACTCGCTGACCGAGATCAATGAGCTGCAGGTGGCCGCGCGCACTTCGGCGTTCTCGTTCAAGGGAACGAACGCCGACATCGGGACGATTGCGCGTAAGCTGAACGTCGGAGCAGTCCTCGAAGGGAGCGTTAGGCGCTCTGGGCGCACGATCCGGATCACGACGCAGCTCATCGATGCGGTCACGGGCTTTCGTCTGTGGTCAAAGACCTATGATCGGGACCTCAAGGATGTGCTGCATCTGCAGACCGAGATTGCGACCTCAGTGGCGAGCGCCCTCAAGGTAGCGCTTCTTAGCGATACCTCGGCCAAAATCGAGCTTGGCGGAACACGCATCCCGGCCGCCTTCGATGCATATCTGCGAGCGGAAAAGGCTATGAGCTCAGTCCGCGACGCCAAAGAGTTCGCCGCTGCGATTACCGTATACACGGAAGCGATTCGTCTGGACCCCAGCTACGCGCTCGCGTTTGCGGGTCGATCACGTGCCTTTACTGCCGACGCGTCATATGCTGTTGGCGAAGCCGCGGTGCGTGACGGCAAGGCCAAGGCGCTTGCGGATGCGCGGCAGGCGCTTGCACTTGCTCCGGATCTGGGCCGCGCGCACCTCGCATTGGCGAACTATTTCGAATACGCCCTCGACTTTGCTCAGGCGAATGACGAATACGAGCGGGCGCTCGCGCTCGCGCCGGGCGATGCGAGGGTATTGCGACACGTCGGCATGTTTGCGACGTTCATGGGACATTTCGAGGTGGGCATTGCCGCCGCCCGCCGCGCGGTCACCCTCGACGGGCTCGCTCGCAACAGCTATCTCGCTCTGGGCCAGGCGCTGTACTCGGCTCGCAGCTATGAGGAGGCGGTAGCGGCCTATGCAGAAGCAATCAGTCTTAATGCCGAACCCTCTGCAGTTCACGGGCTCGCCTATTACGAGCTCGGCGAGTTTGAGCGAGCGCGTGCCATATGCGAGACGGCCACGGAAGACGCGGATAGTCTGCAGTGCCGCGCGGTGGTCTACGGCAAGCTTGGCCGACGTGCGGATGCGGAAGCCGTGCTTTCTAAGATGAAAAAAGAGTATGGCGACGCCGCGGCCTACCAGTACGCAACGATCTATGCGCAGTGGGGCGATCGTGCCCAAGCACTCGAATGGCTCGACACCGCGTGGCGGCTGCGCGACGTGGAGCTACTAGGCCTCAAGACCGACGCGCTCATCGACCCCTTGCGTAAGGATCCGCAATTTCAGGCGATTGAGCGGCAGCTGAGATTTCCGCGGTGAGAATCTGATTAGAGCAGGCCGGATTCAATTCCCGGGAGCGGGCGGCGGCGAAGGTCTCGGAGGGGTCAGGACCAGCCGTAGCGATCACGATGAGTATGCGAAACTCATCGCTGACGCCCCGACAACAACCTGACGGGTGAAGTCGGGCCAACGCGCCAGGGGCGGTTACTCTTTGCCGTCGAAGGCGAAACTCGATTGCTCCGGTGACCTCCGAGGTTCTTCGTCATGAACGACAGCAAGCGTGAGGTGTTCAACTGGATCGATAGAGAGGCCGCGAACCTGTCGAGGTGGCACGGGCTGATCTGGGAGTACGCCGAACCCGCCCTGCGCGAATATCGCTCCGCCGCGTGGTATGTCGATGCACTTGAGGCGGCCGGTTTCACCGTCGAGGCCGGCAGTGGCGGCATGCCCACGGCGTTCGCCGCGACGTTCAGAAATGGCGACGGACCGACCATCGCTACCTATGCCGAGTACGACGCAGTACCCGGCAATTGCCAGGCCGCCACCACGCGCCAGCAGCCGCGGGCCGGTTTGTCGCGCCATGCGGCGGGACACACCGACCCCCATAGCGGCCTTGGGATCAGCGCGCTCGGCGGAGTTCTCGCGGCCAAGGCGGCAATGGAGAAGGGCGGAATTCGTGGCACGCTCAAGTTCTTCGGGGAGCCGGCGGAGAAGCTGCGGCTCTCAAAGCCGGTGCACGCCGCCAAGGGCTACTACGACGGCCTCGATGCCGCGGTGAGCTTTCATCCCCACTGGTCCCTGCCCTTGTGCAACACGACGGTCTGGGATACGCACTGCGGCGTCGGCTACAACTACGTCTATACGTTTACGTGCCCGAATCCGCAGGCTTGGATGTCGCTCGGTCGGGCCGACGCGGGTCGGGAAGATGTCCACTACTCGGCACGGGCGCCCGGCGCGACGGACGCTCTGGTCTTCTTCTACCAACTGAACGAGGGTCTGCGGCGTTCAATGTTGCCCGCCGCAGGACTGTGGAGCTTCAGCGAGGCCATCCTGACGGCGGGTCAGGCCACGGCCGACAATCAGGTGCCGGATCTCGCTGAGATCAATTACATGGTACGCACGGACTCGATCGCGCAGGCGGATGCGATCAGCGCCGTCATGGACAACAACGCGGAAGCTGCGGCGAAGGCCGCCTTCTGCCACTGGCGCAAGACATGGGTATCGAAGTCCCGCGGAGGGCTCGCTAACCACGTGATGGCGCGTGCTGGCTACCGCAACCTCGAGCTCGTCGGGGCACCGAGGTGGGGGCCCGAGGCCGTCAGGATTGCGCGCGAGATCCAGCAGAACCTGGGCATCGCGCCCCTCGACCAGCCGTTCTTGGCTGCGACCGAGGCACTGGCGGACCCGCGCGAGACCGAGCGCGCTATCCGACGGTTCCTCCCGGAAGTGCAGCGATACCTCA
This sequence comes from uncultured Pseudomonadota bacterium, assembly GCA_963727685.1. GTDB lineage: Bacteria > Pseudomonadota > Gammaproteobacteria > Steroidobacterales > Steroidobacteraceae > CAIKZZ01. The sequence continues at coordinate 264,072 of CAVSGY010000006.1, read as the reverse complement.
GCTCGGACGATTACACGGAATACACGTGGCACTGCCCAACCGTGCGTCTGCTCGTGGCGCGCCCGATGCTCGAAGGCCCGGCCGGATATGTCTATCCCGCGTGGGTAGAGAACGCACTCGGGGGGATTCCGGCGACGATCGACCCGATGATCCAGACGGCGGCCAAGACGATTGGTGCGACGCTCCTCGATCTGTTGACCGACCGAGAATTGCTGGCGGCAGCGCGCGCTGAATTCGTCGAGCGCACCGGCGGTGGCGTTGGCGGCACACGCTGGCAGGCGCCGCTGCTGCCCGCGGACTTTTCAGTGCCGCACCGATTGCGGTGGCCTGAATACGTCACAACGGCCCGTGGACAGGAGTGGTGGATCCCGTGGCGTGCAGATGAATGAGCCAGTCCCATCGGCGTCATTGTCGTCGGGACCGCGACGTCCACTCGCGGCGCTAGCTAGCTCCGGGCAGCGCAGACCGAGCGCATTTCGGCGTCACGTACGGAGCTTGCAGCTGGATCGCCCGAAACCGGACGCTGGTGACGGGCAGCTAGGGGTCAACATGACCCATTGGGCGCACGATCCTAAATTGGTGGCCTCAATGGCCGGAAAGAGGAGCGAATCAGGCGGTTCGCGGCCAGCAGCAGTCACACGCTCGGTCGAAATGCCTTCGCGAGAGCGGCCACTCCGGTACAACAGGTACTGGCCGATTGCCCGGAGCGCCGGGGCCGCTGACGTTCAACGATTCATTCGCCTGACGGCGAGGCACCAATGAGAAGCCGCGTCGTGTGGATCGCGCTCGTGCCCTCAATCGCTTTGACCGGGTGCTTTACCGGCAGCCTAAGCGGGGCCGCATTTCGCACGCCAGCCGCCGTCGCGCTCGCCCCGGCGGACCGGTCGGCCATGCGGCAGCCAGCCCGGCACCTAAGGGGCGCTCTCTCCGGCAGTCCGGTCGTCGTCCTGCGAGAGACGGACGATTGGTCTGATGTGCACTGGTTCTGGGCGGCGCCTCAGCGCATCGAAGTTTCACCCGGCAGACATGTGTTCTATTACAACGCCCTCAGTAGGTGGCGCAATTGTACGTTTGAACTTGTGATGGAGCCGGGACACGAGTACACGCCGATGATGGTCGACCCTAGGGGCAACTCCAAGTGTGAGGAACCGCACGTCCCTGGTTGTACTTTGGAATTGAAGGACATAGGGCCGCACGGCGAGTCCAAGAACATGGAGGTGATGTGCGGACCCGCCGTGAGGGGGCGCACAGGCAATTGAGAACGCAATGGCGCTGCGCGGCCTTGGCCTCGCCGGAATCGGCTTCGCGAGGCGGCGCAAGTCGAGCTGAGCGATACGCTCGATTCGCACCTAGAGACCCGGCCATCGGCCGGGTTTCTGCTTCTTGGCTCCCCGATAGCAGACACTGGCGACCGGCTGGTTAGGCTCTAGGCTGTGTGAAAACGCCGCCGTTCTTCGGCCTCGGCGCAGTGGATCAGCTCTGTACCGGCGTCGGTTGCCCATAGTCGATGATGTCCGGGCGAGAGTGCGTGTGTTTTACGCCCTGATGGCCTTCATCAGCGGCCCAACCCCGAGGATCTGCATCGCGCGTTTCAAGTTGTAGGCCAAGACGTGCAGGCTCATCTCGGTTTGAACGTTCGGTAGTCGCTTCATCAGGAAGTGGGTGGCCCCCATCCAGCTCTTGAGGGTGCCGAACACGTGCTCAGCGGTTTGCCGGCGGATGCGCGCCGCGTCCGGCATCTGCTCCAGCCGTACCTGCATTGCTTCAAGTACCGCCTCGTGCTCCCAGCGGGTGATGCGTCGGTAATCACCCGTCGTACACTTCGCCTTGATTGGGCAGCGCGGACACGCCGATGACCAGCACCGGTGGATTGTCTGCCCGTTCTCGATCGCTTTGTAACGCCAGATTGCACGCTGCCCGGCCGGGCAACGGTACTCATCCTTCGCGGCGATGTAGTGAAAGTCGCGCTTGTCGAACTGTCCCTTGGCTAGGTTGCCGGACGTATGGGACTTTGGCACCAGCGCGTTGATCCCGGCTTGCTCGCAGGCGAGGATCTCGGGGCCGGCGTAGTAACCGCGGTCGGCGAGTGCCGTGATCTTGTCCGTGCCGAGCGCCTCCTGGGCCTGCTGGCCCATCGAGGACAGCTGCGCCCGATCCGTGCCCTTGTTGGTCACTTCGTGCGTCACGATCAGGTGATGTTTGGCATCCACCACGCTCTGCACGTTGTAGCCGACGACCCCGGAGCCGCGGGCGCTGGTGGCCATCGAGCGTGCGTCCGGATCGGTCAGTGAGATCTGCTCATCGGGGCTCTTGGCCATCTGCTCGCCCAGGCCCTTGAGCCGCTGCATCTGCGCTTTGACCGTCTCGACCTTCTCCTTCAGATGCTCCACCCGCGCTTCGGTCACCGAGCTCGGATCCCGATCGGCCCGATCCAGATCACCCAGATAGCGCGCGATGCTCTCCTCGAGCTGCTGCATCCGCGCCTTGAGCTTGTGCTTGGTGAAGTTCCGGTCCCGGCCGTTGACCGCCTTGAACTTGCTGCCATCGATCGCCACGATCGCCTCGGCGAACAGCTCCAGACTCCGGCACAACTCCACGAACTCCCGGCAGACGCGCCGGATCGCCGGGCCGTTGTCCTTCCTGAAGTCTGCGATCGTCTTGAAATCCGGCGACAAGCGTCCCGTCAGCCAGATCAGCTCGATGTTGCGCTGCGTCTCGCGCTCGAGACGGCGGCTCGACTGGATCCGGTTCAGGTACCCGTAGATATAGATCTTGAGCAGCGTCCCGGGATGGTAAGCCGGACGGCCCCTGGCCTCCGGCTCCGCCCCGTCAAAACCCAGCTGCTTGAGATCCAGCTCGTCAACGAACACATCAACCACTCGGACCGGATTGTCCTCGGCGATGTACTCGTCCAGGCTCTCGGGGAACAGCGTGCTCTGACTGCGGTTCTCGCCTTCGACGTATCGCTTCATGACACGCTCGCGCCGCTGCGATGTGCCTATTTTATCGGATACATCGATCGATCAAACGCGTTTTCACACCGCCTAGGTCAACGGCAGTCACTGCCCGGCCGCGCATCAGTGGCCGGCCAACCGTCGAAGTCGATCTGGCCTACGACCTGATCAGCCCGTCAGGCGGCCCGGTTCTCGCCAGACACCTTCTGGACCTTCGGCGGGCGTTTGCGCGCGTGCCAGAGGTCGTAGTTTGTCTGCGTGCCGAGCCACATCTCGGCGCGCGTGTCGAATGCCGCTTCGAGCCGCAGCGCCATCGGCGCGCTTATGCCAGCCCGTCCGTTCAGGATCGCGGACAGCGCTTGACGCGTGACGCCGAGCCGCTTTGCGACCTTACCGATGGGCAAGCCCTCCGGCATGAACTGCCGCAGTACCTCGCCCGGATGCGCAGGATTGTGCATGGTGCTCATTCGATTGTGCTCCTAGCGGTGGCCAAGGCTGGCGTTCACGCGGTCGATCCTGGACTGCGTGAGCCTTGTCGCCGCGACTCGGTCCGCAGCGCGATCACGCCGACGCTAGGCTGCTGCGCGAATGTCGAAGTCGGCGCGGACGACGTCGTAGGGAACGTGAACGGTACCCTCATCCGTCCGTGCGACCAGCCCGACGTCCAGCAACAGGCGCACATCGTCGTGTACGCGTTTAACGTCGCGGCGAAGTTCACGGGCGAGTCCGCGAATGCTGATCGGTCCAAGCCCCTGCAGACACTCGACCAGCTCCCAGCGCTTGGGTGACAGCACGCGAAACAGTGCCTTCGGCGACTCGAATTGCAGAAAATCGCCGTCAGCCTTGGCGGTCTTCCATGTATTGGAAAACCGAGCCGCCATTTCATTCAGCGCATCCGTCGAGTTACGTCGGATCCGAATGGTTACGGTCCTCATGTCGACCTCCGCTTTGCGACGTCCGCGAGGAAATCGCGAACCAATGCATCCACCGTACTAAACGCATAAGGCTCCTCCCGTCGGCCAACGTGACGGTGGTCGCCTTTGCCGCGCTCATTGTCATAGCCAACGAGTCGCTTGCCGGTCTTTCCATAGAAGAGCCGGTACTTGTACTGGTGATCGCAGCCAGCCACCCGCTCGGGTACGCGCCAGATCACCATTTCTACGAAGGCGCCGTCGTCAAACACGAAGCGGTCGCGTTGCAGCAACTCGGCCTTCATGTTGGCAATTATGCCAACGCATCGACATGTTGTCAACCATGCCAACAAGAAGGCCGTGGCGATCGACACGAAGACTGGCGCGGCGCGCTTTCGACGCTGAAATGTAGCGCCGAGTTGGCGTGCCGATCATCGGTCGGAACTGTGGCTCGGTCCGCGGCCCGTTGCGACCGTGGGAGTGCGCTGAATATTGCTCACACCGTTCTCGGCGAATCAGTGGGTTAAGTGTCCGGATCGGCCAGAAATATTCAGAACTCGATAGCAATAAAAACCTTATAGCTCAAAAGCTTACATGTGCTCGAACGCCTGCCTACGAACCAGGCGGTCGGGAGTTCGAATCTCTCCGGGCGCGCCATTTACTCAGTGATAGTCGTCCTCTCGCTGGTGCCTGATCGCCGCGACGGTCACCGTTCGTCCGTCTTCAATCTCAAACAGCGCAACGTATCCGGCTCGGCCGAACGGAATGACGACTTCGCGAATCCGCGGGTTGTTGCACAGGAGCGCCTTCCGGCACGAGAACGGCGAATATGCGAGTAATTCGAAGGCGCGCTCGATGGCCACAAGTGCACGCTCAGCCGCCTCTAGATCCTGCTCCAGCAGGAAGTCGTAGAGACGCTCGAGATCTTCCTCCGCTTCCGGCGTGAGGCGGACCTTGTACGTCACGCTTGGGCGCGCCTCGCCCGGCCGAGCCGCTTGCGGAGGCCCGTGAGCACCTTTCTGGCAGAGACGTAGTGCCCTGTTTCCCGCGCACGTGCGGCACTCGTGAGACCGCGAGCGACGAAGTCTTGCTGGGATTTTCTGAAATCGATGCTCCTCGAAACCGCGTCCATGACGAACGCGGAAAGCGTCTCGCCGGGTGCCAGAACGCTTTCAGCGTCCGAGCGCATTTCTTCAGACACCCGCAAAGGAGGCAGCGTTCGCGATCGGCCGGCGCTCATCGTTTACTCCAATTGCATTGCAATTGCGATACAAATTACGCTGGAACGCTCACCCTGACAAGGCCGATGGGCTTCGGGTTTGCGTCAATTCGCAATGCCGGAGGATCGGTTGATGGCGGGGTCGGCCTCGCGCCGCTCCAGGCTGCGACGCGCGTGTGTCGTGACAGGACCGGATGCGCCGTAACTGTGCCTATATCAGACTGCCGCGTTGGCAAGCGCCGCAAGTGGTTGATTGCAAGAGACTCCCGGGGCGGGAAGGGCGCCGACGAACCTGGGGTCGGGAGTTCGAATCTCTCCGGGCGCGCCAATTTACGCGCGGTCAGTTCTGAATATGGACGCCGGCGTCGAATATCCCCGCGACCCTTAAGTCCTTCCGCTGACTCCGAACGCGGCCCAGATTCCGTCGGCCCTCGCTTCCGCTAGTGCCACGCTCGAGCCGGCCGCCGAGCGGCTCGGACGCCGCGTCGTCGACGACCGCCGTCAGACGAGCCCTTCCAGGCACGGCGACCGCCGACGCACTTTCAGTGCCGCGGTGGCCAAACCGATCGATCAGCCCGCGATGCAGGCGGAGGCCGCTGGCGTAGCGACGCTGCACATGCGGCTAATGGACTACATCCCGGGCTCCGCGGGAACCAGAAGGAAGGTGCAAGGTCGGGCGCCGCCAGCCAAACAAGCCCGCCCGCGGCGTGACCGGCCCGTTCCTGTTGGTCCCGATTTGGTGGCAGGTTTCGCGGCGGTGAAGCGCTGCGGTGGGCCGCGCCACGGGCGATCAAGCGACGGCGGGCATCGGCGGCGCGGCTGGTCGCGCAAGGCGCGATGGTACCCGCCTCGAGTCAAGGCTCGACACCCGGACGGTACGGCATGACCAGACGATTCGGGGATGCACCCGGACCTGTCGGCAGGCGCCCAGACAAATTCTATCGTCGATGAGGCGATTGTCCCGCGCCCAACGCATTTCACTGTAGATGCCGAAAGTCGTGCGTAGACAGCTGCTGGCCACGGTTGGCGGATGGCCTGGTGGCCTCAATAACGGTGCGTCGCTCGGCGAGGCGAGCTCCAAACGTGTTGCGCCGTGTCTCGCGAAGCGGCGCTCGCAAATTGACCATTGACGGCAACGGCGAAGGGGGTCATCGCCGTGCTGATTCGGCCACGGCGTTAACGGCCACAACCATCGCCAGTTCAGCGCGGCGCCGCCGTTGCATGCGGGCGTCCGCTCAGGACGGCGCCGATGCGGGCACCGCGGAAGACAGGCCAGAGCAACTTATCGGGGATTTCTATGATGAGACGCATTGAGATACACCGCCACTCCGCCGCGTTCGTTACCTGCTTGCTGTGTGCGGGCTCGGCTGTTGCGGGTCTTGACGACAGGCCAGGTCGGCCCGTCACGCGCGGCTGGGCAGGGACGGTGGGGCAGCACGTGCCCGAGGTCGCAACGACCGGCCAATCGGCGTTGGCCGCGCCAGGCGACGCCGTCGCTACGCGGCACCCGTCGCTGGCCGCGGCATACGGCCGGCTGCCGCTGAGCTTTGAAGCCAATACCGGACAGACGGACGCGCAGGTCCGGTTCCTCGCGCGCGGTCCGGGCTACACCCTGTTTCTGACGGGAAACGAGGCGGTGCTCTCGCTACCGGCGGCCGGCCGCGCGGCCGCGGATCGGTTCCTGCGCATGAGAATGATGGGCGCGAATGCCAACGCCGTCGCGAGAGGAGGCGAGGAACTGCCGGGTAGTACTAACTACCTCATTGGCAATGATCCAAAGCAATGGCGCACGAACGTGCCGAGCTATGCCCGGGTCACGTACGCGGGGGTTTACCCCGGCGTTGATCTTGTTTACTACGGCAACCAGAGCGGACAGCTCGAATATGACTTTGTCGTTGCTCCAGGTGCCGACCCGAGCCCCATCGCGCTGGAGGTGGCCGTGGACGGTGTTCGCCGCTCCAGCCGTGGGCAACGCGAACCGCTGCGGATTGCTGCCGACGGGGACCTGCTCGTCAAGGCCGGCAGCGGTGACATCCGGGTCCACAAGCCGTTGGTGTACCAGTACGCATCCGGTGACGAGAGCAGCGAGCGGTTGGTACGGGACGGCCGATTCGTGCTGCTGGCGGCCAACCAGGTCGGCTTCTCGTTCGGGCCCTACGATCACAGCAGAGCGCTCATCGTTGACCCGGTGCTCACTTACTCCACGTATCTGGGCGGCACCAGTGGCGACCAAGGCCTGAGCATCGCCGTCGACTCCGCTGGCAACGCCTATGTAACGGGCGCGGCGGGCTCGACCGACTTTCCCACCGTGAACCCGCTGCAGCCGACCCACGTCGGTGGTGGCCATGCGTTCGTCGCGAAGATGAACGCGGCCGGGTCGGCGCTTGTGTATTCCACCTACCTCGGCGGGTCTTTGAACGAGTCCGGCAACGGCATCGCGGTCGATACCGCCGGCAACGCCTACGTGACGGGCCAGACGACCTCAAGCGACTTCCCGACGGTGAATCCGGTCCAGCCGACGAATCCCTTCGACAACGGCGCTGCGTTCGTCGCGAAGCTGAATGCTGCCGGTTCAGCGCTCGTCTACTCCACCTACCTCGGCGGCGTCACGAATGGAGGCACGGTGGCGAGGAGCATCGCCGTAGACTCTGCCGGCAACAGCTACGTGACGGGCGTCACTTACAATACCGACTTCCCCACCGTGAATCCGCTGCAGGCGGCGAATCTCGCCCCCCCGGGCGCGATCACGGGGTTCGTGGCGAAATACAACGTCGCGGGCTCCGCCCTCATCTACTCCACCTATTTGGGCGGCAGCGGCGTCACCGAGCAAGAACTCGTCAACGGCATCGCTGCCGATGCATCCGGCAATGCCTACGTAACGGGCGCCACCCACTCGGTCGACTTTCCGACGGCCAATGCGCTGCAGCCGGTGTGCGCGGGTTGTCCCGGCGTGTCGGACGCGTTCGTGACGAAGATAAATGCAACGGGCTCGGCGTTCGTCTATTCGACCTTCCTCGGCGGTAGCGAGGAGGACACGGGCCTTGGCATCGCCGCCGATTCCTCCGGCAACGCCTACGTGACCGGGATCACCACCTCGAGCGATTTCCCGACGATGAACCCGCTGCAGGCGGCCAACCGCGGCAACCCCGGGAACGTGTTCGTGACGAAACTGAATGCTGCGGGTTCGGCGCTCGTCTACTCCACCTACCTCGGCGGCAGTGGCAGCGACCAGGCCAATGCCATCGCCGTCGATGCCGCCGGCAGGGCGTACGTGGCGGGGCGCACCACCTCGGCCGACTTTCCCACGGTGAATGCGGTACAGGCGACGAAGCTAGGTGGGGCGGGCAATACGGAGGCGTTCGTCGCGAATCTCGATGCCGCAGGCTCAGCCCTGCTCTACGCCACCTACCTGGGCGGCACCGGCGGAGATTATGCCTTTGGCATCGCCGTGGATTCCGCGGGCAGCGCCTATGTGACGGGCTATACCGCTTCGATCGACTTTCCAACGGCCAGCCCATTCCAGCCGAACAACAACGGCGGCGAGAATGCGTTCGTGTCCAAGTTGCCGCCGGCCGTCGCCGCGCCGCCAGCGTCGGTCATCATCACGGCCGCGCCGACCTCCCTCACTCTTGGGCAGGCGGCGACCTTGACGTGGTCCTCGTCCAATGCGACCGCCTGCACGGCGACGGGGGGCTGGAGCGGCAGCGAGGCCGTGAGCGGTACCGCGAGCGTCACCCCGGGTGCCGCCGGCACGAGCACCTACACCTTGACCTGCACCGGTCCGGGCGGCAGCAGCAGCGCTTTCGCGACGGTTACCGCCGCGGCCGCCGTCGTGCCGACCGTGACGATCGCCCCGGCACCCGCCACCCTGACCCTTGGTCAGAGTGCGACGCTGACCTGGTCCTCGACGAGTGCGACGGCGTGCACGGCGAGCGGCGCGTGGAGCGGCGCCGAAGGAGTGACGGGCACGGCTCAAGTGACGCCTGCCGTCGCCGGAGCGAACAGCTACGCGCTGGCCTGCACCGGACCCGGCGGCAGCGGCAGCGCCTCGGCTACCGTGACGGTGCTGGCGCCTGCAGCGCCGACGATGACGTTCTCGGCCTCACCCGCCAGTCTGACGCTTGGCCAAAGCGCCACGCTGACCTGGTCGTCGACCAATGCGACGGCATGCAGCGCGAGTGGAGGTTGGAGCGGGCCCGAGGCGACGAGCGGTACCGCGAGCGTGACGCCGGCGAGTGCAGGCCAGGCGAGCTATGCGCTGAGCTGTAGCGGTGGCGGCGGTAGCGTCACCGCGATGTCCGTGGTCACGGTCAGCGCCCCGGTGGTACCGGCGCCCCCCGCACCGGCGAGCTTCGCCGGCAAGGCGGGCGGCGGCGGCGCGGTCGGACCCGCCGACCTGTTGGCGCTGGCATTGCTGGGCGCGCTGCGCCGCCGCCGGGCACTGCGCCGCGTCTTGCTGGGCGTCCTGTCCGCGGCCGGCCTCGTGCTGGGAGCCACGCCGGCCGCGGCGCAGGACGCCTCGTCTGCGCTCGAGTTTCGCTGGGACCAGGGCTACGCGGGCATCCGCCTTGGCACCGGCAGCTACACCGAGACCTCAGGGCAGCTGAATGACTACCTCGCAGGCATCGGCGACGGCGGCACGACAACCTCGGTCGACCAGCACCGGACGGCTGGTGTCATTTACGCGGGTGTGCCGTTCTACCAGACGCTGTCGCTGGAACTGGGCGTCGCGGATCTTGGGACGTACCCGGTGAGCGTCGCGACGACGAGCGCCACGATTCCGCAGCTCGCCCAGTCCATCGTCCACCGGCTGCCTCCGGCCGGTAAGGCGCTGACGTTGGGTCTCGCCGCGTCGCCCGATCTGGGGCAGTGGCTGACGCTCGAGCCCCGCGTGGGCCTGATGGCGTTCTCGTCGAAGCAGCAGGTGGACCCGCCCACCGGCACCGTCTCGACCACGCTTCGCGGGATCGGGATTGATGGCGGACTCGCGCTGCTCGTACGAGCGACGCGCCATGTCCGTGTCGGCGCAGGGGTGGACTGCTTTGCCTTCGGCGGCCGCTGCAACGTGCTTCTGTACTCGGTGGAGCTCGAGTACCACTTCGGAGGCTAGCGCCGCCTGCAGCGATGGCGTGCCCCGCCCATGGCACCGCGAGGAAGGGCGGCAGCGGCAACAGACCCGCCGCGGCGAGGGCTTGCCGCGAAGGCTGCAGGCGGGTGCCGCGTCCGTTCCCGTCTGGCGGCCGCGTACCGTAACGTCCGGCCGGAGCCGCACGCGCCGGGCGCCGCTAGTTCAGTGCCTTGCCCAGCCTCGCGTACTCCGCCTGCGCCCGTAGCAGGATAGGATTGTCGCGGTCGGCATCCCTCCAGAATTTGAAGAACCGCTCGTATGCGCGCCGACTTTCATCGGCCTTCCCCTGCATCCGCTCGGCGCGCGCCAATCCCAGGCAAGCCAACGGGTACAGCGGCGACAGCGCATCGACGCCGCGATTATCGAGAATCTCGCGGTACTGCGCCGCGGCTTGAGCAGGCGCCTTGATATCCATGTATGCCCGAGCGAGCAAATACGGCACGTCGAAGGTCTGTAGTTTGACTGGTAGCGCTTTCTGCAGCGCGGCGATCGCGTCGCGCGGCCGGCCCTCACCGAGAGCAATCTCGGCCTGCGCCAGCGGCCGATAGAAACCATTGATCTGCGTACTGGACGGGTAGCGCTTTCCCAACGCCGCCTCGAGCTCCCGGGCCCTGCGAAAATCCCCGACTTGCGCCAGCGCCACGGGCGCTTCGTCGTTTTCGTCGAGGCGCAGCGTCTTCGTCACCAGCTTATTGGCCTCGACCTTCAGGCCGTAATTCGACAACACGTCGATATAGTCGGTAACGAACCCGCTCACCAGCGAGTCTCGGCCATCCGCGTCCCCAGCCTGCGCGAGCGCGATCGCCCGCTCGAACAGCGCGCGCGATTCGCCAATCTTGCCTTCCGTCGCCGCGCCATCGGCCTGGTATTCCAGCATCCAGACTTCGCCTGGCTTGCCCGTTTCGTTGGCAACCTGTTCGGCCATTGCGACGCGGTCCCCCCTGGCGTACGCGACTTCATACATCAAGCAATGCAGGTCCCAGCCACCCAAGCCCTTGGCCATCGCCTGCCTGCCGACCGCACTGGCCTCTTCGAATCGACTCAAACGCTTGTAGGCGCGGGCGAGCACGATGTAGGCGCGGCTGTCGTCTGGATTCAGCCGCAGCGCTTCCTTGCCGGCATCGATCGCGTGCTCATATTGAGCGTTGGAGGTGTAAAGATTCGCGAGCGACGCCCAAGGCCGTGCGTCGCGCGGATACAACTGCGTCCACGTGCGATAGCTGTTGATCGCTTGGCCGAAGTCGCCGAGCGCTTGGTAATAATTGGCTGAAATCCACTGCTTTTCATTTTCGCTGACTCGAGCCTTGAGTTCGAAAGCCTTCTGATAGTAAGGCCTGGCCAACTCGGACTCCCGCGCCCCGACATAGGCGGCGGCAAGTTCCGCGTAGGCGAGCGCAAATGACGGGTCGAGCTCGATGGCGTGCTTGAACAGCGGGATCGCCGTGGCGTTATCACCCTGCAGCCGTGCGCGCTCGCCGACCGAGTACGCCCGCAACGCCTCGAAAGATGCGGTAGTGGCTTGTTCGATCGGCACGTCGAATTGCTGCACGGATACGAGCGACTCACCCAGGCTTTCGCGCATCTGGGAGATCAGGCCGTCCAGTGCTCGCGGCACATCCTCCCGGCGATCAGCTTCCGCTTTGCTCTGCACGATGTGTTCGCCAGTGACGCAATCGGCGGCTTCCAGGGTGACGAGATAGCGGTTGCCGAGAGCGTCGATCGTGCCGCTGAGCACCGCCCTCCCTTGATTGCGCAAGCAGACTTCCTGCGCCAGCTCACGCGACAGGAGCTCGTCCTTGGGCCGCTCCATCAGTTGCAGCGTCTTAGCGACCTGTGGCGGTGGAATCAGATCGAGAAACGGCGACTGCGCAAGACCGATGTCCAGAACCTTGCCGGCGACGGCATCCAAGGCGGAATCACCGGTTGAGTTGGCGAGGCCGGCCAGCAAGACCCGGCTGCGCTCCGTCACCGGTGCGGTACTGCGCCGATGACCGACGTTGTACAACAGCACCGAGAACCCGGTCAGCAGCAGAACGAGTCCCGTCGCTGCGCCGGCGGCGGCGCGATGGCGGCGAACATATTTGTAAAGCCGGTACAGCGGGTCGACCGGGCGGGCCGACACCGGCTGGTCGTCGAGGTATCGGCGCAAATCGGCAGCGAGCTCGGCCGCGGTGCTGTAGCGCCGCGTACGGTCCTTCTCCAGCGCCTTTAGCGTGATCCAGTCGAGGTCGCCGCGCAGCATGGCGGCGAGCTGCTTTGGCGCGGCGCTCCGTGCCTGCGCCGTTGCCACCGAATGGGCGCGGTTGCCACGGAGCTTTGCGCTCGGCCGCGTGGGTTCGTCTTCCCGCAGCTGGCGCAGCCACTGCTCGAGCGACGGCTTTTCACCCGGGCCCGTCTCGAACGGCTGATACCCGCTGAGCAGCACGTAGAGCATGACGCCGAGCGCATACACGTCCGCGCGCGCATCGATGTCCGCAACGCTGGGGTCGGCCTGCTCCGGGCTCATGTACCCGGGCGTGCCCAGAAAGAACCCGGCGTGCGTGTACGGACTCGGAGCAGCGGCATCTGCGGAGATGGTCTTGGCGACGCCGAAATCGATGATGCGCGGCGCGGGCTTGCCGTCGACCTCCGCAACCAGAATGTTGCCGGGCTTCAAGTCACGGTGGACGATCGCCTTCTCATGAGCGTGCTGTACGGCTTCACAGGCTTTGATGAACAGCGCGAGTCGCTCACGGATGGCGAGCCGCCGCTGATCGCAGTACTGCGTGATCGGCTGCCCAGCCACGAGCTCCATGACGAAGTACGGCTGGCCCTGCTGAGTCGTGCCGGCATCAAACACTTTGGCGATCGCCGGGTGATCCATCATCGCCAGCGATTGCATTTCGGATTGGAACCGATGCGCGCTCAGCTCATCGTACATGCCGGCCCGGATCAGCTTCACTGCCACTTGGCGACGCACCGGGGCGGTCTGTTCCGCGAGCCATACGACACCCATGCCACCTTCGCCGAGTTTGCGCACCAGAACGAAGCGCTCGGCAAAGATCTGACCTGCTTCCAGCGCCGGCGGGGATAACGTTCCCGCAGCCGCGGGGCCCGAGCCGCCCAGTGGCGGCGACTGCAGGAAGTCGGGCCGCAGCTCCCGCTGCGCCGCCATCAATGACTGGAGCTCGGCGCGCAGCGCGCCGTCCGAAGAGCAGGCCTCATCCAGAAACCGGTCGCATTCGGCCCGATCGAGCTGCATCGCTTGATGGAGCAGGTCCTTGACGCGATCCCAGGTGGGGGCGGTCAGGGGGAAGACTCCCGAGCCATCTGGCGGTGCAGCCACACGCGTGCCGTCGCCCAATCGCGGTCGACCGTCGCACGTGATAGCCCGAGCACGTCCGCTATTTCTGGGGCCGACAGCCCACCGAAGAATTTCATCTCGACGATCTTGGCTTGTCGTTCATCGAGGTGGGCGAGTTCTTCCAATGCGTCGTCCAGAGCGACCAGCTGCTCGTCGTCCCGACCTGGAAGCCCGGCAAGTTCCTCCACGGCAATTCGGATGCCGCCGTCGCGCTTGCCAGCACTGCGGCTGCGCGCGTAGTCCACCAGGACCTGCCGCATGAGTCGCGACGCTACGGCGATGAAGTGCGCCCGGTTCTGCAGGCCGATCGGCTGCCCGCCAAGCAGCCGAAGGAAGGCTTCATTGACGAGGGCCGTACTCTGCAGCGTGTGGTCCGCGCGCTCGGACCGCAGATGGTAGTGCGCGAGGCGGCGCAGTTCCTTGTAGACGACGGGAGTCAACTCCCGCAGGGCCTGTTGGTCGCCCTGCATCCACCGTCGCAGTAGCGCGGTGGCCCCACCGGACGGCTCTTCCGGCATAGGTTTCTTATTCGCCGTCTCGAAATCGTTGCACCGAGAATATGGTGCGCGTTTGCGGTCGTCAAATGCGCCCGAGCTGGGCGTCGGCGGCCTCTGGGGCGCATTTCTTGAGGCCGGTGTGACCGAAGTAACGAACCCGCATGAGGCGAATCAGCCGCGCCGTACGCATATCTCAGTAGCAACCCAAGATCACGGCACTAAGGGTGACCGCGCGGCGCAGCTGATCTGGAGCGGAAGTACCTGATCCCAGACGCATTGTTGCCCAATCTTGGGCCCTCGCATCGCGGAACTCATTGATGTCCACAAGCCCGACATGTGCGGCACCGTCAGCTCAATCAAGCGACCTTGCGCCGCACATTCATCCACACCCTGAGGAGTATGACTATGTCCGTCCACGCACCTCCGACGAATCTGCCAGGCCGCGCGGGCGCTACGGCGCTAGCGGCAGCCGCCGCGCTGACGGCTCTAATGCTGGCCCCCAGCCATGCCATGGCCGGTCAACGTACTCGCGCGGTGCCGGAAGCGGTTTCGGCCACCGTCAGGCTGGCCGACCTGAACCTCGCATCGCCCGAAAGCATGCGGATCGCGCGCGAACGTCTGGCGATCGCCGCGTATCGGCTGTGCCGCACATTCGGTGATGAGCGCAGGGTCGCGGACGCGATGACGCATCACGATTGCACGCAGGATGCGCTACGTGACGCACTGCAGCGCCTCAATGCAATACACGTCCTTGCACGAGTCGACACACGTCAGAACCCATGAAGTCAGTTTGCCGTCGGCACGATCGCCGGGCAGCGACAGGCTATCGGCTGCGGACAGTGGGTCGCACGCAGGCGTCCGGGCGACGTGCCGGTGCGCCAAGACGCCGACGCTGCGCGGTTCCGATGCGCGCCACGATACCGAGGCATGGCGGAAGTTCCTGCAGGTCGGTGTAACGTCGACCTCGCATTTGGCGCAGTTCTGCACATGTCGTGAAAGGTCGGCAATGCGAAAGCCGTGGCTGGTCCCGGCGCCGTCGAAAGTCCATATCGGCGAGGCTCAGGACGCGCGGAGATGTCGGCGCTAGGGCAGTGAAACTGAAGGCCACGGCTTGTCGGTGTGGTTGGGAGCCGCCTTTTGGTCGCCAATGGCCCAGCCTGATAGGCCATGGCGGTCGTTACCGTTGGCTGCCAGGCGCGACTGTCCTCAGGTGGCCAGGGCAGTGGCCCAACCTCGCGCCGCCAACCCGTCCCCGTCGCGGTCGGGAACCGGCTCGCGGACGTCCGATGGGTCAGGCCGCGACACTCGGCGCGAAACGGCAGTAGCCTTCCTTCTCGACCAGGTCCAGCACGAACGACAGCTTCGCCATCCCCGAGATGATCGCCATCGTGGTGCCGAGCTCGAGAATGTCGGCCTCGCTGAAGTGCCGGCGCAGCCGCGCGAAAAGCTCCGGCGTCATCCGTCCTTCGATATTGGTCAGTGCGACCTCCGCGGCGTAGGCGATCACTGCCTTCTCGGCGTCCGTGAAGGGCCCGCGCTCGAAATCGTCCATCGCGGCGACCTGCGCCTCGGTGATGCCGGCGGCGAGCGCGCCAGGCACGTTCTGCTTGTTGCACGTGCGGCAGCCGTGGATCAGCGACAGTTTCAGGCGCGCAAGCTGCTTGTAACGGTTGTCGACCTGACCGCCGAAGAACACCGGGCCGTAGAACTTGTTCATCACGAAGTCGAGCATCGACGGGTTCTGCGCGAAGACCTCGACGAAGGTTGCATCGCCGGTGAGTCCTTGCAGCGTGTCCCATGCGAGGTGGAATTCGGCTGGCAGTGCGCTGCGCGGGACGCGCGTGAAGAGCGTGTCGGACATGGGCAATCTCCCCTCGAGGGGCGGTCAGCCCGAGCGCCGCAATCGTCGCCGCGTTGCGATTCGGGATGCCGCCGCTATTGTGAGTCGGACCGATCGACGGACAGGCCGGCTTGCGGGGCCGGCGCGCCGAGCAGCTCAGGACGGCGCTCGCTCGGATTCTAACGCCCATTGCACCGACCAGGTAGCCTGGGCACGCGGCCGATGGGATGCATGTGACCGCCAGTTGCGCGGTGCGCGCCGCGCACACCATATGCGGTATTGCCGCCGGCGATCCGCGCGCGCGAGCACCTCTGACCGTCGCCGCGTTCTGCGACATGCTCGGGCATCTGGGGCGAGCCACGCGCCGGCCGCGCCCGGCTCTGCGCGCGCCGCTGTGTATAGACCAGACTGCGGGTGCCGCAATTAGCCCTTGGGCGGATCGGAGGGCGGACGGGCAAGCGCCGCAAGTGATTGATCAGGCTGGGTGGCTTTCGCTGTTGAGCGCCTGCGAACCAGGCGGGTCGGGAGGTCGAATCTCGCCGGGCGCGCCAACTCAGGCGGGGCAGATCGGAGTATTCAGCCGAGCCGCTGAATAATTGCCCGAACCCGGGCTCCTTTCGATCGCGCACGGCGGTGACGTCCCCATCCTGAGCGCGCGACGGCCGTGGCGTGCCGGCGCGGACCTTCGCGCCGTCCGGGACTGTGTTGATCAGCGGTCGAAGCCAGAAAGGGCCAGTCCTGCCTGGAGGCTATCTAAGCGACCTGCAGGTCTCCGGATCCTCATTCCGATGCATCGCCGGCGCGCGCCACGGTGCGAGGCGTTGTCACCGCGCCGCGCCACTCCCGCTCACAGCCTGTCGTAGGCGATCTTTGAATGCCTGCGTGGAAGCGGAGCTTCGTGGACGAAGGCACTACGGCGCAGCGTCACAGGTTCGGTGCGCGGCCCTTCTCCACCTTTTTCCAAGATCGGCACTGTTTGCTGGCTGGCGGAAACCGCCCGTCAGTGATCCCGAGCCGCCAATCCGGCGCGGCGGCTTTGGTGCAGCGCGGCATCTCGGAAGAATACTGCCGTGCGAACATTATCGACGTCGGGCCGTCCCGACGGCAGCCGATTCCGGCGCCAATCGCTCGATTGGGCGGCGGCATGTTCCGTGTCCTGACCGATTGCGCGTTACCTGCTTTCCTCCAGGAGTTACCGCGATGTGCAATGTGTTGATCGCCGTTCTTCTGATGGCGCTGGGGGTCCCAGCCATGGCCGAGGTAAACGCGGACGCGGGTCAGGCTGCCGATACGGCGGCTATCAACGCCGTGATCGTGGACCGGTTCCTCGCGGGCTGGAATGCGCACGACGCACACGTGTTTGCGTCGGCGTTTGCCCCGGATGCCGACTTCACTAATGTTCGCGGCGCGAGTGCTTCGGGCCGGGCGAACATCGAACAATTCCATGCACAAGCGTTCCAGAAGATGTTCATGCAGAGCCACCAGACGGCAGAAGTGAAGAAGATCCGGTTTCTGAAACCTGACGTTGCCGTCGTTGACGTGCGGTGGGAGATGACCGGCGCGCTCAGCCCTGACGGCATTTCACGCCCTGTTCGCACCGGTCTTCTCGATCTTGTGTTCACATCCTCGAGCGGGGGCTGGCTCATCACCGTGATGCACAACGTCGATCTCACCCCGGTCGCGGCGGCGTCGCCGGCTGGCAAATAGAGTCGGCCTCGGCGTTGCGCGGGCGGTGAGCCGACATCGTCGCCGGTGGCCGCCGCTGCCCGGCAGCTGCCCCGACCGTCATGGAACCTTGCCGGCCGACCCTCTCGCGGGACGAGCCCCGCAGGCCGCCGCCGGGGCCCTGCGTGCCGCGACCCGCACCGGCGGCTCAGAGCACGAGCCTGCGCAAGCGCTGGGTCCGGCTGTCGTCGACGGTCGTCTGCAGGCGTTGCAGGAAGGCCTTGGCTGCCGACGCGGGCATCGGCCGGCTCAGCAGATATCCCTGCGCCTGATCGCACTTCTGGTCCTGTAGAGACAGCAGCTGCGGAAATTCCTCGACGCCCTCGGCGACGACGCCGAGGCCAAGCGACTTGGCCATCGTAATGATGGCCGCGGCGACGGCATGATCGGCGGGCCGGGTCATCATGTTCTGCACGAACGAGCCGTCGATCTTGAGACGATTGACCGCGAAGTCCCTCAGGCGGCTGAAGCTCGAATAGCCGGTCCCGAAATCGTCAATGGCGATCGACACGCCGATGGCCTTGAACGCCGCGATCGCCTCCTTGGTCCACGCCTCGTCTTTCATGACGAGCGACTCGGTCAGCTCCAGCTCGAGTCGCGAAGCCTCGAGGCCCGTCTGCTGCAGGATCGATGCGACGAGTGCCGGTAGCGTGCGCTGGGAGAACTGCAACGCCGAGACGTTGACCGCGACCCGTATCGGCGGCAGGCCATCCTCGGTCCAGGTCTTGGCAGTCGCGCAGGCCGCGCGCAGCACCCACTCGCCGATCGGTATGATCAGCCCGGTTTCCTCTGCGACAGGAATGAACTCCGCGGGCGGGACGGAGCCGAGGTCGGCGTTCGTCCACCGCAGCAGGGCCTCCATGCCGGACACCAGTCCGGTCGCCAGGTCGAATTGCGGCTGAAAGTGCAGCGAGAACTCGTTGTGCCCGAGCGCGTCGCGAAGCCGCCCCTCGATCGTGAGTCGCTTGAGCGCGCCGGCGCTCATCGGCGAGTCGTACATCGCAAAGCTGCCGGGCCTTTGCTGCTTGGCGAAATACATCGCAAGATCCGAGTTGCGGAGCAGGGTATCCACATCCTGGGCATCCCGCGGATAGATCGAGATGCCAATGCTCGGCGTCACGACCACCTCGTGTTGCGCGAGCTGCAGCGGTTGCTCGAGCAGACCAATCACGCGAGCGGCAACGGTGCGCGCATCCTCCGGATCACTAAGATCCGGCAGCAGCACGACGAACTCGTCACCGCCGAGTCGTGCCAGATTGCTTCCGGCGAGCAGCGCCGCGCTCACGCGCCCGACCAGATCCTCCGCCCGAAGCGCTTCGCGGAGCCGATCGGCCATGACTTGCAGCAATTCGTCGCCCACGCTGTGCCCGAGCGTGTCGTTGATCCGCTTGAAGTTATCCAGGTCGATGTACAGTACCGCCATGAACTTCGACCGCCGCCTGGCGGCATCGATTGCCGTCGTCAGCCGGCTGCGGAAGCGTTCACGGTTCGGCAGGCCGGTCAGCGGATCGAAATAGGCCAGCTTGGCAAGCGCGCGCTCCGCGTGCCAGCGGCGGCCGAGGGCGAGCGCCGTCTGTCGGACCTCATATGGATGGAAGGGCTTCGCGAGGTAGAACAGCTTGTCCTCGGGCGGCACACGGCGGCCGATGTCGGCCGGATCGACGTCGGAGTAGGCGGTGCACAGAACGATGTCGATCTCCGGATCGAGGCCGCGAATCTGGGTCGCTGCCCACACGCCGTCCGGTCCGGGTGGCATGCGCATGTCGAGGAACGCCATGGCGAATGGCTGTTCCGTCGCGACGGCGTCCTGAACGATGGCCACCGCCGCCTGGGCGCCTGCACACACCGTAAGCTCGAAGGTCGTCGATGGCGCCACCTGTGTCGCTGCAGCGACGTCGGCGGCGCGGTTCTTGAACAACTTCGCGCGTAACTCGTCGGCGGCAGCCCGGTCGGGACTGGGTCCGCTCTGCAGCAGGATCTTGCGGTAGGCATCCCGCACGGCCTTTTCATCGTCGACGACCAGCACGCGGATGGGTGGGTGAGCGGTAGGGGGCATTTCGGACCTCACGCGACCTGAGCCATTGACGGCGTCTCGGGTCGATCGACGGGGACTACAACGTGCAGGCAGGCGCCCCGACCGGGACCGGCGCTCGTGGCGCGGATCGACCCGCCGAGCGCGTTCAGGGCGTTGGCGCACCAATGCAGGCCGATGCCTGAATTGGTGTCGCTCGGCTTGGTGGAGAACCCGCGCTCAAAGATGCGGCCGAGGTTCTCCGCCGTGATCCCGATCCCCTGATCCTCAAACCGCAGATACAGCTGGTCGCGGCCGGAGTCGTGCAAGATCTCAGCCGTGATGCGCAGCACGGCGCGATCGCGCCCCGTCTCGCGAATTGCCTCGGCCGCGTTCACGATCAGGTTCTGAAAGACCTGTTGCAGCGTCGTTCGGGCAAGGCGGACCGAGCCAATCAGGCGCACCGAGGCGTCGGTTTCGACCAGCAGGAGACGGCGTAGCGCTGCAGGCACGAGCTCGGTGCTGTGGTCAATCAGCTCCACAACCGACACCGCTTCGACGAGGGCGCCGGTGCGCATGAAGTTGCGCTGCTCGGCCAGCACCGACTGCACGGCCTGGGCCTGGCGCGCGATGGTGGCGGCCTCGGCTTCCGCGTCCCGGACGATTTCGGCCAGCTCCAGGCTCGTGAGGCGCAGGAACCGGACGAGGTCGGCCTGCCGGGCGGGGTCGTCGGCGGCCTGCTCAAGCTCGGCGCCAACCAGATGCACGTCGGCCGTGGGCGCCCCGTGGAGGCGGTCGCGAAGAGCGGCGACATGAACCGCGAGGGGGGTCATGGCGTTGCCGATATTGTGCAGTGTGCCGCTCGCCATCTCGGCGACGCCCGACTCGAAGGAACGATCGACGAGCTCCCGCCGGACCGCCATGAGGCGGTCCATCATGCGATCGAATTCGCGGGCCAGTGTC
The DNA here is from genome assembly GCA_963727685.1 of uncultured Pseudomonadota bacterium. Lineage (GTDB taxonomy): Bacteria > Pseudomonadota > Gammaproteobacteria > Steroidobacterales > Steroidobacteraceae > CAIKZZ01. The sequence continues at coordinate 243,481 of CAVSGY010000006.1, read as the reverse complement.
CCGAGTTCGTCGTTGCGATCCAAATTGAGTCGCGCGCGCGTGTCGTCGCGCTCGCCGATGACCACTGCGTGCCGGGTGATCCGGCCGAGCGGGGCAAGGATCGAGCGGTTGAGCTCGACGAGCAGCACGATCAGGACGATCGCACCAGCCGCGATCGGGAACAGCACGGCGTAGGCCACCGTCTTGCGGCCGCCCGCGCTGATCGCCCGCGGGACCTCGCTGTGCAACCTGACGAGTGGACGCCCGTAGACGTCGTCGAGCGTATGGTAGACATTGGTAAGTGTCGGGGACTCGACCAGCGTGTCGGCGCCGTCGACAATCGCGCCGGACGGAAGGGGCGGCGGCATTGCGGATCCGGCCGCCTGCAGGGCGGTCAACGTCAGTTTTGTCTGCGCCTGGTCTCCGATGCGACCGACCTCGGCGTCCGTCAGCAGCCGGCCAATCAACACCGCGCCGCGGTTCTGTCCGCGACCGTTGCCATCGAGCACGGGCGACAGCGCGGCCAGCATGGCGCCCTGGTTAGTACCGATCAGGCCGACGACCGAAGTTCCGGTGGCCAGCGCCGCTCGCCACGGGTGGTTCGCGGGTAATTCGCCGCGTCTGACGAAGTCGATATCGATCGGGTCGTTGGATTCGGGTCTATAGGCTGCAGCAAAGACATACTTGCCGTCGGTGCCGATGAGAATCAGCGCGTCGATCTTCATCGAGCTGATCGCAGCCGGGTACAGGTTCCGCGCTACATATTCCGAGTTGCGGTCCTGCATGAATTGGTAGGTGTCGGACCAGTTGCCCCAGTTCAGAGCCGATATGTCCAGCAGGTCGAGCTCCCTGTGAACGGCATGAATGACCCGCGCCATGTCGGTCCTGGCGCTCTGGCGCTCGAGCGCTGCGAAGCTCGGCAACAGAATCCGCCGCTGCACGCCGATTTGCGCTGCGGTCAGCACGGCGAACAAGACGACGACCAGCGCGACTACCCGCGATCGGATCCTCATGACAGATACGGCCCCGTTGACCGGTGCTTCGACGTCGAGCGGCGCCCCCAAGGGGGGCCGACTGCGATATATATCGGCCAGCGCCGCGGGTCCTGAACGGACGTCGATACGAGCGGCGGCGCCAGCGGCGTCTGTTAGGGGAAATCCCTAGTGGCGCGCCGGCTGCCGTGCAGCCCGACCGGGTATGGGTGTTTGAACCTCTGCCGACGGATAGGCCGCGCCGCGCCCTCCGCGGGCCTGCTCGGCGCCCGAAGTCATCCAGCCGCCGCAGATCAGGCAGTCGAGGCCCCATGCGTCGCGGCCCGGCCCAAGCGTTGAGCCGCCCACTCTGCTCACGACACCGTTAGCGCAGCGTTCCTCACCCGATGACTGGCGGGCAACGCCGACTATTGCGGGCCCGTCGCGGAACTCGCGCGCAGCGCTTGCCCGGATCGGCCGGCGGTGACCGTTACCGGCCCGCCGCCAACGGCGATGCTGGGGCCGCAACACCGCCGCGCGCGCCGCGGGCGTGCAACTGCATCGGCAGCAGGCTCATCGCATGCTCGCTGAGCGCCGTGATCGTGAGCGACGGGTTTACGCCGGGGTTGGCGGGAATGGTCGAGCCGTCGCAGATCAGCATGTTCTCGTAACCGAACACGCGATTGCCGTGATCGACGACACCGCGCGAGGCGTCGGGTGCAATCACGGCGCCACCCAGGATGTGCGCGGTCGTGGGGATGTTCGCCAGTGCCTCGAAGACGCTGCTCTGCGCGATCCCGCCGGTCTGTTCCGCTAGAAATGCCGCCGCCTCGTTCGCCACTGCGATGAAGGTCGGATTGGGCTTGTGCGGATCCTGCTCGGTGGTCAGCGACACGCGGCCAAACAATCCCCGCCTGGCCCGAATGGCGATCGCGTTGTCGAGCGTCTGCATCACAAGCAGGATGACGGTTCGCTCCGACCAGCCGACGGGCCACAGGGTGCGCAAGAACGTGGCGGGGTGGCGGATGACATTACCCAGCCACTTGAGCGGGCGCGTCAGCCGTGTCCCCTTGCCGGTCAGCAGCGTGTACAGCAAGGACATCGAATCGGCGTGGCGGCCGAAGGTATTGAACTCGATGTGCGTGTCCGGCCTCGGATGGACGCTCGAACTGATCATGACGTCGTTCCAGACGTGCCGGCTCGCATCCGGCAACGTCACCGCCAGGATCGATTCGCTGTTGGTGCGGACGAGGTGGCCGAGCCTGTCGCTGATGCGAGGCAGCGAGCCACCCGCTTTGCATTTTGCCAGCAGCGCGTTCGTACCCAGCGCCCCGGCCGCGAAGACGACACCGCGCACGCGCAACTCGCGGCGTCGTTTGTCGAGCCACGCGCCGGGTCGCTCACTGACGACGCAATAGCCGTCGCTTCCGTCCGCCGCTGCGATCGGCCGGACGTCGACGACCTGGCGCTGCGCATGGATCTGCGCGCCGAGCCGCTCGGCGAACCAGAGATAATTCTTCACCAGCGTATTCTTGGCCCCGACACGGCAGCCCTGTATGCACTGCCCGCAAAAGATGCAGCCCGTGCGATCGGGGCCCTTGCCCCCGAAGTACGGATCCGGGACGGTCTCGCCCGCTTTGCCGAAGAACACGGCGCAGGGTGTGCGCCTGAACGTGTCCTCGACGCCGAAGTGCCGTCCGACTTCCTTCAGCAGGTCTTGGCCGGCGCTGCCGCGCGGCACGGTCTGCACGCCCAGCATGTATTCGGCCGTGTCGTAATGCGGCTTGAGCACGGTCGCCCAATCCGCCATCTCGGCCCACTGCTGGTTGCGGTAGAACTCGGGCGCGGCACGGTACAGCGTGTTGGCGTACACGAGGCTGCCGCCGCCGACGCCGGCACCGCTGGCGATGAAGATGTCCTTGAACAGCGCCAGCCTCAAGATGCCGTGCATCCCCAGCGCCGGAAGCCAATGGAAGTTCTTCGCATCCCAGGTCTTCTCGGCGAAATCCTCGTCGCGAAAGCGCCGTCCCGCCTCCACTACGCCGACGCTGTAACCTTTCTCGGCGAGGCGCAGTGCCGAGACGCTGCCGCCGAACCCGGAGCCGATGACCAGCCAGTCATAGTCGAAATCAGTGCCGCTGCGGTTCATGTCCTGCCCGTCCTCAGTTGTCGGCCGCGCCAGCGCATCACGCCGGGCCGTTCACCGGCTGTCGCGATCAGCAGGTGACTCTAGACGTCCGCGGCCGTTCCGCAATTCGGAGGTGTACGCAACCTGCCGCTTCAGCAGCGCGCAAGACGGTGGCCCACGCAGAGCGCCGGCGGCCCATCACCCAACGGGCCGCCGCCCGGCTGGTGACGAGCCGAATCGAGTGGTGTTCGCAGTACCGCGGATGCTCGGCGACGAGCGGTCCGCCCGACCTGCGATCGGCGAGCGCGTTCAGGTCGGCGTCTTGGCCTGCTCCGCGGCCGATTCCGGCTGAAGCCCGACGGAAGGAGAGGGCCCCTCGGAGCGCCGGCCTCCGGCCGGCGCCGGTGATGCTCGCGCGACCGCGCGGCAAGCGCCGCGTGTGGGTTACTTGACGCGCGCCGCGGTCACCGGCTGCTGCCGATACTCGGCCACCGATATGAGTCGCCTGGCGCGGCGGTCCCAGAGGACGAACTTCAAGGCGCCGTGCACCTCGGACAGCTTCAGCCGCGCGACGCCGTGAAACAGGTGCGCGAATTCGTCGTGGCACCGGCCCAGGCGGTAGTTCGGGATACTCGCCGACAGATGGTGGATGTGATGGTAGCCAATATCGACCGTAAACCAGTTGAGCCAGCCCGGCAGCACCAGGAAGCTCGTGCCGAAGATCGCTCCGGCGTCGTAGTCCCAGTGCTCCGTGTCGCTCGCATAGGCGTGCTTGAAGTTGTGCTGAACGGTGAACAGGACGATCCCCGCGCCGCCGGCCAGCGATACGCTGAGCAGATAGACCGAAAAGAAGAGCGGCGCGCCGAGCGTCCAGCACATCACGGTCCAGACGCCGAGCAGCGCAACGTTGTTCCAGGTCATGTGCCGGTACTCGGTCGCCGATTTCCAGTAGCGGGTCTGGTAGCTCGCGGCATGCGCCTTGAGCGACAGCCCTGGCTGAGCGACCTTGCCTTTCAGGATATGGATCAGCAGCCCGATGCTGCCCATTGCCCAGGTGAAGCGCGGGTTGAAGATCAGGTAGATGAAACCGGCCAGCGGCGCGGTCGAGGCGCTGCACTTGCCCCGGTACAGCCACTGCTGCGAGTCGGTCAGCGCCGCATACTCATCCACCGACAGCGTCGTGTAGGGTCCGCGGTACTTTTCCCAGTTGCCGTTATGGGCGTGGTGAAAATTGTGGTGGTTCGACCATACGTGCTGCGGCATCCCGGCGAGCACCCCGAGCACAAACCCGATCGCGCCGTTCAGCCGCCGGCTGCGGAACAGGCTCTCGTGCCCGCAGTCGTGCATCAGCGCGAACACCCGCAGCGTGAACAAGGCGATGAGCGGAATTGCGGCAAGCGTGATCCAAAGCGACACGCCGGCGCCGAAGGCGGCGCCCCACCACAGCAGCGCGAACGGCACCAGCGTCGTCAGGACCTGCGCCACTGCCCGGCCATCGTCGGCCTGGCCATGCGAGCCGATCATGGTGCGCTTCTGCTGCTTGATGCGGTTCATCGGCGACATGCCAACACGCCCTTCCGCCTATTAATAGTAGTTATCAGGAAGCGGCACTTTCAGTGTAGCAGAGGATTACGGCCCGGTTAGCCGCTGCTCACCTGATGGAAACGACTGCGGCGGCGGCCCCACGGCTCCGGGTCGGCGATGGACGGTGTTGCCGCGGCGTGCGGCGCCCTCGAGGCGGCGCTTGCTCACCGCCAAGCGCGCAGGCCCGCTATTCATCCGTGATTGCGGTCGCCGCGACCTTGGTCGTGCTGCGACCCGGTCGAGACACGGCCCGCCTCGAGCCACTCGCAAGAAGCGAGGGCGCCACTGCTGAGAAGTCCCGTTGCGCCGCCGCGGCCCGGCTGCTTGCGGCGATGCGCGCCACTGCCGCGCCTGATGCCCCCGGCCGACGCTGTGCCGTGGATCGCCGCGTTGCAGGCAGGCCCGCTTAAGGTGCAGAACGTCCAAGGTTCGACCATCGCGGCCGGCGCCGTTGCGATCGAAAAGCGGCTATGCCCTGCGTCGCGATCGGCCTCCCGGTAGCGAGCCAGCCGTCCGCGACCGTCGATCCCGCCGGCTTCCGCTCAGATGCAGTTGGCGCTCATCGCGCAGCGCCATTTTCGAATCAGGGCAGCCTGCCGCCCGAGGTCGGCGCCGGGCCAAACGTGACATTCCTCGACGCGGGCCAGCGCCGGCCGTCCTCCGTGCCGCTGTGCTACTTGACCGTCGCCGCGCCGGCCTTGCACGCCACCTCGTCCTGCGAACCGGTACCGCCGGAACAACCGATTGCGCCAACGAGCTTGCCGCCGTCCACGAGCGGGATGCCGCCGCGCGACGCGACGACGCCGTCGAGCGTCATGATGTAGTTGTAATTGCTCTGCTGGACACCGTTCTCGAATACCCTGGTCTCGCGACGGAAGGTCGCCGACGCCCGCGCCTTGTGCTCCGCAATCTGGATCGATGCAAGCTGGGCCCCGTCCATTCGCTGGAACGCGACCAGGTTGCCGCCGGAGTCGACGACGGCGACGTTGAGCTTCCAGTCGTGCTTCTTGGCTTCGGCGACGGCCGCCGATATCGCGGCCTCGGCACGCTCGAGCGAGATCGGCGCGCCGTAGGGCACGTCGAACGGCATCTTGTCCGGCACCGCGTCGAGCGGATTGGCGGGTGCGGGCTGCTGCGCATCACCGGGACTCGCGCCGAGTAGCGTCGCGCCGATGGCGGCGATGATCAGGACGGATCTGGCGGACATCGTGGTGTTCCTCCGGGGAATGCCTGCGGCGGCGAAGCGCTGCGTCGTTCGCGCAGTGCGGCCGCGAATCCATCCGTGGCGCCGGTCGGACAGCGACCACCCGGTCGCGCGCCACTGCCGCTGTACCGCGTCCATTCTAGCTCGCGATGTCCGTCCGGGGCGCGTGGCGGGCGTGCAATGCAGCATCGGACCGCGTGGTGGCACCGGCAGACCCGCAGTTGCCGTGCACGCGTCAGACGGACGCGGGCCGAAAGCCGAGGTAACGGAATACGGCGGCGTCCACCTCGCTGGCGAACGAGCCGATTGCGCCGATGTCGCTGATCGCCGCGACCGTGGCGCGCTGGTTCGAGACGAATCGCCAGCGCGCCTCGACCTGCGGCGCGCCGCCACCGCCCGCGCGGATCAGCTCCGCGAGCAGGATTTGGGTCGGCGGCGAATAGACGACGAATCCCTCGTTCGCGAGCGCCGCCCACTGGTAGCCGAGCGCCGCGCACAGTCGCGCCTTGGTCGGCACGTCGCGCTCGTCGGTACGGCGCGAGCGCTCGATGTCGTCGAGCACGCTGCGATCCAGCAGTTGGCCGTGCCGTTGCCGCAGCGGCCGGTCGCCGCTCCACGCCTGCGGCGGACACGACTTGCGCGCCGCGTCCAGCGCGACGAACGGGTTGATCTCGAACGGGTAGACGCGGCAGACGAGTGGCCGATGGTCGTAGATCGCGCACAGCTGGTCGTCGCCGAGATTCGGGCAGGCCGCGTGGCTGTCGGCCGCGAGAATCACCGTGACGCGCGTCGGCATCGTGCCGCTCATGACCGGTGCCGAGCGCCGCGCGCGATGGGCGGCGGGCCGATCGCCCGCCGCGGGCTCGCTCGGCCAAGGCACGGCGTCGCAGAGCACCTGCACGCTGTGCCCCCGGGTGTCAGCCAAGCGATCGCTTCCGCGACCGTGAGGGGCAGCTTGTCGTGGCGACAGCAGGCGCCACAGCTGGTGCAGCCGAAATGGATGTCCATCGTGCGCAGGCCCGGAGCCTCTTGATCAACGCCAAACTACGCGCCGCCGGGCGTCGTCTCCGTCGGAGCACCTCGGTATGCGGCCGGTGTGCGCGCCGACCGCAGGATCCGGGTGGCGCAGCCCAGCAGGATCGTTCGCTGGCGGCGCGCCGGACACGGAGCGGCTCAGGGTACCACCGTCTGTTGAGGCGGCACGTCGACCAGCCCACCGGTGGCTGGCATGATCGGGTGGCGATGTGCGATACGCTCGTCTCCGTCCACGCCGATCGTGTGCTGTTCGCCAAGAACAGCGACCGCGACGCCAACGAGGCGCAGTTCCTCGACTGGCAGCCGCGGCGCGAGCATCGGGCGGCCGCGCAGCTGCGCTGCACGTGGATCACAATCCCGCAGGCGCGCGCGACGCACGCGGTGCTGCTCAGCCGCCCGTTCTGGATGTGGGGCGCCGAGATCGGCGCCAATGAGCACGGCGTCGTGATCGGCAACGAGGCGGTGTTCACGCGCCAGCCATACGCGGCAGCGGGGCTGACGGGCATGGACCTGCTACGCCTCGGGCTGGAGCGCGGCGCGACGGCCGCGCAGGCCGTCGAGGTGATGACCGAGCTGCTTGCGATTCACGGCCAGGGCGGGGGTTGCGGCCACGAGGACCGGCGCTTCACGTACCACAACAGTTTTCTGGTCGCCGACCCGCGCGGCGCGTTCGTCCTCGAGACGGCCGGCCGGCGCTGGCAGGCCGAGCGGGTCGGGCGGGCCTGGTCGATCTCCAACGGCCTGACGCTGCCCGGCATCGCGGCCGAGAGCGACTGGTTGAAGACCCGGTTGTCGGCGTGCCGGGTCCGGCGCGCGCGCACGCTCGCGGCGGCCGGGGGCGCCGAGACCGTCGGCGACCTGATGCGGGCGCTGCGGGACCACGGCGAGAGTTCCGAGCCGCGCTACGGCCTGCTCAACGGCGCGATGGCGGCGCCGTGCATGCATGCCGGCGGCATCGTGGCGGCGTCGCAGACGACCGCGTCGTGGGTGGCAGAGCTGCGGACCGGCGGCTGCCGTCATTGGGTCACCGCCACGGCGGCGCCGTGCGTGGCGCTGTTCAAGCCGGCGCTGGTCGCCGAGCCGGTCGACCTCGGCCCGCCGCCGGGCGACCGGGCGGACCCCGCCAGCCTGTGGTGGCGCCACGAGCGCCTGCACCGCGCGGTGCTGCGCGACCCGGTCCGGCTGCGACCGCTGTTCAGTGCCGAGCGCGACGCGACCGAGGAACGCTGGCGCGCCGCGCCGCCGGTGTCAGCCGCGGCCTTCGCCGAGGGCGACCGGCTGCTCGCCGAATGGACCTCGCGGGTCGCGGCGGCGGCCGGACCCGATCGGCGGCCGGCCGTGGTGCGTCGCTACTGGCGGGTGAGGGACCGCCGCGCCGCGCGGCCCGGCGAGGCGCCGCCGGCGTCAGCCGTACACAGCGACGAGCGCAGCGTCTAGGCGGTACCGGAATCCGATCGGTCGCGGGCGACGCGGGCGCGCCACCCCGGGGGGGCCGTCAGGCCTTGTCGATCGCCGGGCGCAGCGGCTCCGCCGCCAGGCGCGACTCGAGCCACTTGCGGATGCGGCGCGCATCCGCGACGCGTGTGTGCTTGCCGGCAGAGTCCAACAGCACGATGACCACCGAGCGACCCTCGAAGACCGCCTTCATGACGAGGCAGCGGCCGGCCTCGGCGATGTAGCCGGTCTTCTGGACGATGATGTTCCAGGCCGGGTTGCCGACCAGCGAATCGGTATTGCGGAACTCGACCTGCCGGCGGTGCACCGGCACCGTGTAGCTCTTGTCGGTCGAATATTCCTGGATCTTCGGGCTCCCGGCGGCCGCCTGAACGAGCTTGGCGAGATCCTCGGAGCTGGCGACGTTGTCGCTTGATAGTCCCGTGGGCTCGACGAAGTGCGTGCTCTTCATGCCGAGCGCGCGCGCCTTGGCGTTCATCGCCTCGATGCACGCCGGCAGGCCGCCCGGATAGCTGCGGCCGAGGGCGTGGGCGGCGCGGTTCTCCGACGACATGAGCGCGAGGTGCAGCAGGTCGGCGCGGCTCAGGCTGGTGCCGACCTCGAGCCGCGAACCGGTGCTCTTCGGAAAGCTGCGGTCCTCGGTCGTGATCTCGATCGGCTCGTCGAGCGGCTGCCCGGCCTCGAGGACGACCAGCGCCGTCATCAGCTTCGTGATCGAGGCGATCGGCATCGCAACGTCGGACTGCCGCGACAGCACGACGGCCGCGTTGGTCTCGTCGAGCACGTAGACGGCGCTGGACTTCAGCGCCGGCGTCGCCGGCGGCGTTACGCGGGTCCGCGCTAGGGCGGGCGTCGAGCAGAGGGCCGCAGTGACCGCGACGGCAGGAAGGAGCCCCCGCCAAGCCTGCCGATGGATCATGGACCGCGCCGCTCGTTTGCGATTAACCTTAATACAGCGTAGCAGAGCATGGCGACCGGGCGCGAGACCGTGACGCAGATTAAGGTTTTGACGGTTGGCCCTGGTCGCCGCCCGGGGATCGGCAGTCGCGGGCGCGATGCTGATCGGCGCCCTGCATGGCGCGTGCGGAAACCGCCGCACGGCTGTGCGACGCTGCGCCGATGACGTCGACTGCGAGCTTGGACGATCTTCGTACCGAGGTGGGCGCGAGCGGCCTTGCCTGGCGCGGGGCCTTCCACCCGCAGTCCGCGGACGGCGCACCGGCCTTCGCCGACGGCGGCGCGGTCGGCACCCTGGCGTTGCTCGGCTTCGTGGGCGGCGCGCAGTGGCCCGCGTTCGCCGCATCGCCGGAGCGTGCCGATGGTCGCCCCGACCCGCTCGACCGCTGGTCGCGCCGGCTGATCAACGCGCTCGCTGCACGCCATGGGGCGGCCGCCCTCTATCCCGCCGACGGACCGCCATGGCTGCCGTTCCAGCGCTGGGCGATGCGCGCCGAGGCGGTGCACTTCTCGCCGGTCGGCATACTGATCCACCCGGACTTCGGCCTGTGGCATGCCTACCGTGGTGCGCTCGCCTTTCGCGCCCGTCTGCCACTGCCCGCGGTTGAGCGGCGGCCGAGCCCGTGCGATGCCTGCACCGCGCGGCCCTGCCTCAGCGCCTGCCCGGTCGAGGCCGTCCGGGCGTCAGGCTACGATCACGCGACCTGCAAGGCGCAGGTCGCCGCCGCGGCCGGCGCTGATTGTCTTGAGTTCGGCTGCCGGGCGCGCCGCAGCTGTCCGGTCGGCGCGGCGTACCGCTACGGCGCCGAGCAGGCGGAGTTCCACATGAGGGCGTTCGTCGGTCGGCGCTAGTGTCGCGCGCGCCGCGGTGGCGGCGGCGGCGGGATCATGGCTGTGATGACCAGCGTGCCGGGATTGAATGCCACCAGCAGTCGCGTGTCGCTCCCGGTCATGAACAGGCAGATCGGCTGATCGACCGGGAGGCCCAGCGCCGTCAGCCGCTCTTTGAGCGCCCGTCGCTCGCTCGGCGCGAAGATGTTGAGCTCGTCGACCGTCTTGAGCCGGCGGCGCAGCTCGTGCAGGCCCTGCTCCCAGGGCTTGAAGTAGCGCGGCATGTCGATCACGTCCTGGCCGTCGACGATTGCGGAGGTGACGATCCGGGTGCGCTCGTCCGGGTCCTCGGGCAGGGGCGCCCAGACCCAGCGCACCGGCAGGTACCAGTGCGGCGCAAGCGCCGCGTTCTGCCGCTCGGCGAGCGCCACCTCCGCGGGCAATATGGCTGACGCCTGCACGATCTCCAGGCGGTCCTCGGAGAAGGTGTAGTAGAGCGGGCGGCCCATCCAGAGCGTCGTTGCGCCGTAGATGAGGGCCACGAGCTGCACCGCGACGATGACGCCGATGTCGCGCGCCAGTTCGCGACGCGGTTTGCGGGGGTTCGCGATCAGCAGCGTCAGCGCCGGACCCAGCGCGGCGTCGACGCCCGCCATGATCGCGACGACGTGCAGTACGCCCGTCAGGTACCAGCCCGGCCAGCGATACCAGCCGAGATAGAGGACCAGCAGGACGAGCGACAGGGCCGCGGCGCTGGCCGCGAGATGCAGGCCAAATGCCTTGAACCGGAACGTCAACGGCGTCCGCCTGCGCCGGCGGGGCGGATCGGTGCGCCCCGTGGCGGGCGGACGACACGCTGGCCGTGGTTGGCTTCGGGGCGTACTCGCGTCACCGGGGCTCCTGCTGCTGACTACACAGATCTAGTTTAGCCCAGGACCGCCGCCGTGGCCTGCGCCGGCCCCGGCTCTTGGGCGATAATCGCGGCGTCTCGATCCGGGAGGGTCGCCGATGCTGAAGTTCCTGCTGTGGCTGCTGCTCTTCGTGGTCTGCTGGCCGCTCGCGGTGCTGGCGCTCGTGCTGTGGCCGTTGGTGTGGCTGCTGTCGCTGCCCTTCCGGCTGGTCGGCATCGCCGTCGAGGGCGTGTTCGCGCTGCTGCGCGCGATCATCCTGCTGCCCGCCCGGGTCCTCGGCGGGGCCCGCTGATAACGCGCCGATTCGCCGCTAGCTCCCGGCCGCGGCGCGGCTGATGAGCCGGTGATAGAAGCGGATCAGCTCGGCGTAGTTGGCGATCGAGATCCGCTCGTCGGTGCCGTGGAAGCGCGGCAGGTCCTCGCGGCGCGCACGCACGGGCGAGAACCGGTAGATGTTGTCGGCGATTGCGGCCATGTGCCGCGAATCGGTGCCGCCGATCATCAGGCCCGGGGCGACGAGCACGCCCGGGAACAGCTCGCGCACGGTGCGGTTTATCAGCTGATAGGACGCCGAGTCGGTGGCCGCGACGGCGGACGCCTCGGACGATCCCGGCGCGACCTCGATCCGGATGCGCTCGTCGTGAATGCTGCGGCGTGTGTGCTCGACGACGCGCGCGATGCGGTCGCCGGGCAGCAGCCGGAAATTGACCAGCGCCACCGCCTCGCCCGGCAGGACATTCTCCTTGTTGCCGCCCTGCACGACGGTGAGCGCGGTCGTCGTGCGCAGCATGGCGTTGGTCGACGCGGAGCGCTCGAGCTGGGCGGCGACCAGCGGTCCGAACAGCCACAGGTTCGACAGCAGCACGCGCTGAGCCGCGCCCATCTCCGGTGCGATCGTCCCCAGCAGCTGCGCGGGCACGCCGCGAATGGCCGCCGGCAGCGGCGTGTGCTCGAGCTTGGTCAGCGCTGCGGCGAGCGCGCCGATGGCCGAGCGCGGGCCCGGCATCGACGAGTGGCCTGGCGCCTCGCGCGCCGTCAGCCGCAGCGTCACCGAGCCCTTCTCGGCGACGCCGATCAGGGCCAGCGGGCTCGCGAGGCCCGGCATGATCCCGTCGGTGATCAGCATGCCCTCGTCCGTCACGAAGTCGAGCCGGACGCCGCGCGCCGCGAGCAGCGCGGCGATCGCCTGCGCGCCCTCCCGGCCGCCGTTCTCCTCGTCGTGGCCGAAGGCCAGGTAGATCGTCTGGCGGGGCTCGAAGCCCTGCGCGGCCAGCAGCTCGACGGCCTCGAGGATCGCCATCAGGTTGCCCTTGTCGTCCCAAGTCCCGCGGCCCCAGACAAAGCCGTCGCGAATCTCGCCGCCGAAGGGATCGGCGTGCCAGCTGCCCTCCGTGCCGGGTGCGACCGGGACGACGTCCTGGTGCGCCATCAGCAGGATCGGCTTCGCGGCGCGGTCGCGGCCGGGCCAGGTGTAGAGCAGGCTGTAGCCGCCGACGAGCTCGCGGTGCAGCACGGCATGTGCGTGGGGGAAGCTGCGCTCGAGGTAGCCGTGCAGCTTCGTCAGCTCGTCCCGACTCGCCTCGGAAGGCGTCTCGTAGGAGATCGTGCGCAGGCGCACCGCCCCGGCCAGCCGTGCGGCGGCCGCGGCCTCGTCCACGGCCAGCGGCGGCGCGGCCGGCACGCTGAGCTGGCGCGACCCGTGCCTGAGCGTGCCGACGGCGAGCGCGGCGGCAAGCACGACCAGCAGCAGGGTGAGGACAGCGGCGGTTCGGCGGATCATGCGGCACTCCCGCTAGGCCCGGGGATTCTGCCCGAGCCGCCTGGCGCGCGCTTGCGTTCGGGTGGGCCCGGCGCGCCGCGATCGGGTACGCTGCGCCGATGGTCGCGGTGCTGACGATCGATATCTACTCGGACGTCGTCTGTCCATGGTGCTTCCTCGGCAAGCGCCGTCTCGAAGCCGCGCTGCGCGCGCGGCCGGATATCCCGGTGGCGCTGCGCTGGCGGCCGTTCGAACTCAATCCCGACATGGCCGAAGGCGGTGCCGACCGGCGCGAGTACCTCGCGCGCAAGTTCGCCGACGCCGCGGGCCTTGCGCAGGCGCACCGCCGGCTGGTCGAGCTCGGCCGCGCGGCCGGCATCGAGTACCGCTTCGAGGCGATTGCACGGATGCCGAACACCCGTGCCGCCCATGGCCTTGTCGCGCTCGCGGGCGATCGCGAAGGGGCGGTCGTCGAGGGTCTGTTCCGCGCCTACTTTGAGAACGCGCGCGACGTCGGCGACCTCGACGTCCTGGCCGCGGTTGCCGCGGAGGCGGGTCTCGATGCCGCCGAGATGCGCGCGCGGCTCGCGGCCGGCGAGGGTCGGGCGGCGATCGTCGCGCAGGAACTCGAGGCCGCGCGGCTCGGCATCACCGCTGTGCCGCTGTTCCTGTTCGCCGGCCGCTGGGCCGTGTCTGGCGCGCAGGAACCGGCAACCCTCGCCGCCGCGCTCGATCAGGTCGCGGTGGAACTCGCGCGCCGGGCGCCTGGCACCGGCGCGCCGGCGGGACCGCCATGACTCCCTATTCACGGCCGGCCTGCCGCCGGCCGTTGCGCCCCAGCAGGAGAGTGACGATGCGCCATCTCGCCCTAGCCCTCGCCACGTGCGGCCTCGCCGCCGCACCGTTCGCCGCCGCCGACACCGTGGTCGTCACTGCCGACCGGATGATCGATGTGCTCGCCGGTCGCATCGTCGACCGGCCGGTGATCACGATCACCGACGGCCGCATCACCGCGGTCGGCACGCAAGCGGCGGCCGTGCCGGCCGGCGTGCGCCGCGTCGAGCTGCCGGGCCTGACGCTGCTGCCCGGACTGATCGACATGCACGTGCACCTGACCGCGGACCCGCGCTTCGGCGGCTACCGCAAGCTCGAGCGCACCGACAACTTCTGGACGGTCGTCGGCGTCGCGAACGCCAGGAAGACGCTCGAGGCGGGGTTCACGACGATTCGCAACGTCGGCTCGGCGAACTATAACGACGTTGCGATCAAGCAGGGCATCGAGGACGGCTACGTCCCGGGCCCGCGCATCGTGCCCGCCACGTACGCGATCGGCGCGACCGGTGGTCACTGCGACCGGACCGAGCTGCCGCCGTCGATCACGGCTCCGACTCCCGCCGTCGCCGATGGCCCGGACGCGATCCGCGCCACGGTGCGCAAGCTGCGCAAGTACGGCGCCGAAGTCATCAAGTTCTGCGGCACGGGCGGCGTGTTCTCGAAGACCGATTCGGCCGGCGGGCAGCAGTACACGCTTGCCGAGATGACGGCGCTGGTCGAGGAGGCGCACCAGCTCGGTCTGCGGGTCGCGGTCCACGCGCACGGCGCCGCCGGCATCAAGGATGCGATCCGCGCCGGCGTCGATACGGTCGAACACGCAAGCCTCGCCGACGACGAGGCGATCGCGCTGGCCCGGCAGCACGGCACCTACTTCTCGATGGACATCTACAACGACGACTACACGCTCGCCGAGGGCGCCAAGAACGGCGTGTTCAAGGAGTCCCTCGAGAAGGAGCGCCAGCTGGGCCAGCGGCAGCGCGAGACCTTCCGGGCTGCGACCGCGGCCGGCGTGAAGATGATCTTCGGCACCGACGCCGGCGTCTATCCGAACGGCGACAACGCCAAGCAGTTCGCAACGATGGTCGCCTGGGGCATGACGCCGCTGCAGGCGATTCGCGCGGCGACCGTAACCGCGGCGGAGGCGCTCGGCAGGCCCGGCGACGTCGGCGCGATCGCGGTCGGCCGCTACGGCGACCTGATCGGCGTCGCCGGCGACCCGCTCGCCGACGTCACGCGGCTGCAGTCGGTCGCGTTCGTCATGAAGGGCGGCGAGGTCTACAAGGCTCCGGGCGGCACGCGCTGAGCGCGGCGCCGCCCCGGCGTCCGGTTCACAGCGACAGCGTCAGCGTCACGCCGAAGGTCCGCGGCGGATCGAGGAAGGTATTGCCGGGGCCCGGATCGTTGGCGGTCGCGGCAGCGGCCTGCACTGCCTTGTTCTCCAGGTTGCGGCCCCAGGCGCCGAACGAGTAGCGCCCGCTCGCCGCGTGCCAGGTCAGCGCCACGTCGGTGCGGATCGACGAGGCCTGCCGCAGACCCGGCGAATGCAGGAAGTCGCCCCAGAACGCGTCCTCGTAGCGCGCGTGAATGCTGGTCGTCAGCTGGCCGCCGGACTCGAACGGCAGGTGGTGCATCAGGCCGAGGTTGACCGTCCAGTCCGGGGCGTTCTGCAGCTGCAGGCCGTCGAAGTTGCCGGCCGGGATCTCGAACACCTCGTTGCGGGCGTGCAGGTAGCCGACCGCGAGCTGCGCGTCGGCATGCGCCGCGATGCGCCAGGCCGCGTCGAGCTGGTCGCCGCGGATCATCACGTGCTGGGCGTTCGTCAGGCGCAGCGCCCCCGTGCCCGCGTCGAAGGCCTGCACCAACAGGTCGTCGTAGTGGTACTCGAATACCTCGTCGCTGATCCGCAGGCCGCCGTCGAGCAGCGTCGCCTTCAGGCCGGCGGATATTGCCAGCAGCGTCGACGGCGGCGTCGTCGCGTTCGGGTACGAGTCGAAGGTGCCCGGCTGGTAGGCCGTCTGCACGGTCGCGTAGGCGAGCCCGTGTGCGCCGAGGTCGTGCTCGGTGCTGAGCTTCCAGTCGACGTGATTCCAGCGCGCGTCGTTGGAGAATGTCGGGTTGGCGACCGCCGCAGGGTCCGGCGCCGAGACGATGCCGGGCTCGAAGCCGGCCGCGGTCCGATGGTCGAACGACGCCCGGCCGCCGGCGATGATGCGCAGCCCCTCGGTCGCGGCGATCGTCACCTGGCCGAAGGCGGACTCGCCCTGCAGGACGTGGTCGCGCACGTCGCTGGCGTCGTACCAGACGCCGGGCGCGACCTCGATGAACAGCTGCCCGGAGGTCTCGAGCCGGTAGTAGTAGAGGCCGGCCAGCCACTTGGCGCGGCTGTCGTCACCGCCCTCGAGCCGCAGCTCGTGGGTCGTCTGCCAGATCGATTCGCCGAACTCGGCCGGCTTGGAGCCGATCCAGTAGCCCTGCTGCCAGCCGAAGTCGGTCAGCGACGGCAGGTAGCTGAGGCGCGCCGCGCCGAGATTCCACGCGATCTCGCCGCCGAGCAGCGCGGCATGCGAGTCCTTCGCCTTGGCGTCGATGGGCCCGAGCGGCGCGAGGTTTGCGGGCCGGGTGTCATCCCACGGGTCGCTGTGCAGAAACGCCTGGCTGAACGCGTCGCCGGGGGCGCCCTTGTTGACGAGGTTGGCGGCATAGCCGCCCTTGTCCTCGTACAGGCCCCACAGGTACACCGACAGCGTGTCGGCCGGTTTCCAGTTGACTGCGAGCTCGCCGGCGCGGTCGTCGGCCGACTGCGCGCCGCTGCGCTCGTAGCCGGAGTGACTGTAGAAGTTGGCCCCGCCGCGCACCTGCACCGAGTCGAGGGCCGGCAGGTCCTGGACGTAGGAGGCATGCGCGAGGTCGTAGTTGCCCGTCTCGAGTACGCCGCGGCCGACGCTGCTGTCGCCGGGCCGGACCAGCGTCGCGTTGACCGTGCCGCCCAGCGAGCCGCGGCCGTACAGCGTCCCCTGCGGGCCCGGCAGCACCTCGAGCTGGTTGGCGTCGAACAGGCTGATGGCGGCGACCTCGCGCGGGACGGAGATGCCGTTGATGTTGAATACGGTCGGCGGTTCCACCATCGGCACGTCGAGCGTCGAGCCGACGCCGCGGATGTAGATCTCGGTCGCGGCGGATTCCTCCTGGAAGCGCACCGACGGAATGCGCGGCGCGACGTCGCGGACGTTGTCGATGCCACCGCCGCGCAGCTCGTCGCCGCCGACCACCGTGATGGCGGCGGCGGCCTTGGTGAGGGCCTGGCTCTCCTTCTGCGCGGTGACGACGATGTCGTCCAGCGTGCTGGCGCCCGCCGCATCCGTGGCGGGCGCGGCCAGTGACGGCGGCGTGGTCGCAGTCACGCTGGCGGCGACGACTATGCTGGCGAGTCGCAAGGCGACAGTGGAGCGCATCTGCATAAGCTAGCAGGGAAAGACGCCCAAGGCGCTCCCCCATCCCGGTAGTGTGTTGGGCCGGCATTCAACGTGCCCGCGACGCTGCCCGGTAGCGTGGCTTTCCACGACGCTGTGCGACCCGTTCCGGTGCAGCGACCGCGCCGTCGGCGCCGCTGTCAGGAGACGAGGCGGATGTCGGAGGCGTCCGGCGGCAGGGGGCGCTGGCGCTTGTTGCGGTACATGTCGGCGTCGGCCCGCCGGACCAGTGCCGCAGGGCACGCCAGATCGCCTGTCTCGAGCGTCGCGATGCCGATACTGACGCTCACCGGGCACGTCGCGCGCACCCGCTCACGCAGACGCCCGGCCACCGCCGCCGCCTGTTGGTTGTCGGTGTCCGGCAGCAGCACGCAGAATTCATCGCCACCGAGTCGCGCCGCGACGTCGACCGCGCGCAGCGTGCCCGTCAGTGCGCTGGCGACCGCGGTCAGCGCCTCGTCGCCGCGCGCGTGGCCTTCGCGGTCGTTGAGCCGCTTGAAGTCGTCGACGTCGATGTACAGCGCGGCGAGCGGGCGCTGTTGGCGACCCGCCCGACTGGCCTCGCGCGCCAGCTCCTCGAGGAACGCGCGCCGGTTCCTGAGCCCGGTCAGCGCGTCGGTGCGCGACAGCTGTTCGAGCTCGCGCGTGCGCGCCGCCACCTGTTGCTCGAGGTTGCTCGCATAGCGCAGCGCACGGGCGTGCTCGCGGCGCGCCTCCGCCGCCAGACGGTGCTCGTAGGCGTCGAAGATCAGCGATTCATCGAGCAGCAGCAGACGCTCGAGTGCCTCGCCGGCGCGCCTCGCCTCGTCGGCGTCCGGCACGCGTGCCGCGATCGTCGCGCGCAGATCGACGTGGAGGTGGTGCAGTGCCGCGACGAAGTACCGCGCCGCAAGGCCGATGCGGCGATGCACGAAGCCGATCGTGAGGCGGCTGCTCGCGTAGCTCGCGTCGTAACGGCCGCTGAACAGGCTGGCGACAAAGCGCGTCATCTCCTGCCGCATCCGCTCGCGCGTGGCGGCGTCGGCGGCCAGCGCGGCGACCTCCGGCACCGCCAGCTGGCGTTCCAGATGGGCCGCGACGAGCGTCTCGACGGCAGGTGCCAGGACAGGCCAGAGCTGCGCGAGCCGCTCGGCATCGGCGACGCTCAGACCCACGAGCGACCGGCGCCGCTCGATTTCAAGAGCGTGCAGCGGCAGATCTTCGAGCAGCGATTTCCGCGCGGAACACATCGCGGCGTCCCCGGCTCGCATCGACGCCGGCCGGTCGGCCGGCCAACAGACATAGAACATAACCTACGCCGAGCGGCGGTGCCCGAATGGGGATCTCGTCACATTTCGCGGCGTGTCGCACCCGGACCGTCCGCGGGTTCGTCTCGGTTTGCCGCAGGCTCTGGCGCCGGCGGCGGACGCGCGTCGCCGCGCGGCGACGAAAACCCTGTCGTGCAACGCTCACCGACGGAGCGTTGGATCGCTTAGCCGGCTGTCGGCACCGGGTCGTCGACATGCAGGCGGTAGCCGATGCCGGCCTCGGTGATCAGGTAGCGCGGCTGCTTGGGGTCGGGCTCGATCTTCTGGCGCAGCATCTTGACGTAGGCGCGCAGGCCGCGCGTGTCGCCCAGCCGGGCGGGGCCCCAGACCTCGCGGATCAGCTGCTCCTGCGTGACGATCAGGCCGGCCGAGCGCGCCAGGCATTCGATCACCCGGTACTCGAGCGGCGTCAGGTGCAGGGCGCCGCCCTGCGCGTGGGCGGTTCGCGTGGTGAGGTCGACGGTGACCGCGCCGAACTGCAGCACCGGCAGCCGGTCGGCGGTGCGCGCGCTGCGGCGCATGGTGGCGCGCACCCGCGCCAGCAGCTCGGCGGCACTGAACGGCTTGGTCACGTAGTCGTCGGCGCCCGCGTCGAGGGCCGCGATCTTGTCGGACTCCATCGTCCGCGCCGACAACACCAGGATCGGTACCGGCGAGAACTGCCGGATCTCGCGCACGACGCTGTAGCCGTCGCGGTCCGGCAGGCCGAGGTCCACGATGACGAGATCGGGGCGATGGCTGCGCGTCTCGACAACGCCGCGCTGTGCGGTCTCGGCTTCGGCGACCCGGTAGTGCTGCGACTCGAGCAGCGTGCGCAGCACGCCGCGGATACCGGCATCGTCCTCGACGACCAGCACCAGGAACATCGCTTCGGTCATGGCGGCGGCTCGGCCGTTGGCAGCGTGAACGTGAAGCGGGCACCGCCTCCCGGGCGCGCCGCGGCGTGGATCCGCCCGCCGTGCGCGCCGACGATCGCGCGGCAGATCGCAAGCCCGAGGCCGGCGCCGCCGGTGTTGCCCTCGTCCCGGCCGCGCTGGAACTTCGCGAACAGACGTTCCGGATCGCCGGGCGGCAGCCCGGGTCCCGTGTCGTCGACGACGACGCGCAGCTCGTCGGCGTCGTTGCTCGCCGTGATGCTGATGTTGGTACCGGGGGGCGTGTGCTTGGCCGCATTCTCGAGCAGGTTCACGAGCACCTGCGTCACCAGCGGCGCGTCGACGTAGACCGGCGGCAGGTCCGCGGCCAGCGCGACGTCGACGGGGTGCGCCGTGAGCCGGCCATCCAGGCGCGTCAGCGCCGTGCCGACCAGGTCGTCGATCGTCTGCCAGTCGCGCCGCAGCCGGACCTCGCCGGTCTCGAAACGCATCAGGTCGAGCACGTTGGAGATCAGCTCCGACATCTCCTGGGCCTTGAGCTCGATCGAGGCGGCGAGCCGCCGGCGCGTCTCGGCGTCGAGGTCGAGCGCCCGGTGGCCGAGCGCGCTGCTCGCGCCGGCGATCACGGCGAGCGGCGTGCGCAGGTCGTGCGAGATAGACGCGAGCAGCGTGTTGCGCAGGCTCTCGGTCTCGGCCGCGACGCGCGCCGCCTCGGCCTCTTCGGCGAGCTGCGCGCGCTCCACGGCGAGGGCGATCTGCGCGGCAAAGGTCTCGAGCAGGTGGCGCTGCTCAGGCAGCATCAGCCGCCGCCGCTGCGACGGGCGGACGGCGAGCACGCCGAGCGTCCGGCGCGTGCCCTTGAGCGGCAGGTACTGGGCGGTGGCGGCGGGCAGGGTGTCGGTGCCGAGCCCGGCCGGGCGGTCGTGATCGTAGACCCACTGCGCCACCGACAGGTCCGCGCCGCGCAGCGAGCCAGGCAGCGGTGCGCCGTGCGGCGCCCGCAGCCGGTCATCGGCGTCCGGCATCAGCAGCGCCGCGTGGCTCGCGAAGGTCTCGGCCACGTGCTTGACGGCGACGCGCGCGAGGTTCTCGAAGCTGCGCGTCGCGGCGAGCTCGCGGCTCATCGCATACAGCAGCGCGGTACGCCGCTCGCGGGCGCCGGCGACGCGGTTCTGCGCGCGGACGTTGGCGACCAGCGTCGCGATCACCAGCGTCACGCCGAGCATCACGCCGAAGGTTACGAAGTACTGCAGGTCCGAGACGGCGAAACTGAAACGCGGCGGCACGAAGCAGAAGTCGAGCGCGGCGACATTGGCCACCGCCGCCAGCGCCGCGGGCCCCCGTCCCAGCCGCATCGCCGCGACGGTCGCGCCCAGCAGGTAGACCATGACGAGGTTGGTGAGCTCGAAGTACGGGTACATGAGCGCGGCGACGGCGGTGCAGGCGACCGAGATCGCGAGCGCCGCCCAGTAGCGGTCCCAGCGCACCTCGCCGGGCCCCGCGAGGACGACGTCGCGCGGCTCGCGCCTGGCGCCTTCGCGCCGCGCGATGACCGACACGTCGAAGCCGCGGAAGCGGCGGACGAGCTCGGTCGCCGTCGAGCGGCGGATCAGCGACCGCCAGCCCGTGCGCTTCGGTTCGCCGACGACGATGCGCGTCACGTTGCGCACGCGCGCGTACTCGACCAGCGCCGAGGCCGCCGACGGCCCATCGAGCGTCACCGCCTCGGCGCCGAGCGACTCGGCTAGCCGCAGCACGTCGACGCGGCGGTTGCGCTCGACCTCGCCGAGCTTGAGCTGGGCCGGCGTCTCGACCGAGACGACGATCCACTCGGCGTCGAGCGCGTCGGCAAAGCGCTTGCCGAAGCGGACCAGCTGCTCCGCCTGGTCGTCGGGAGCCACAGCGATCAGGAAGCGGTCGCGGGCCAGCCATGGCTGCGACACGCGCTCGCCGTCGGCGTACTCGCGTGCCGCGGCGTCGACGCGATCGGCCGTGCGTCGCAGCGCGAGCTCGCGCAGCGCGAGTAGGTTCGGCGTGCGGAAGAAGCGCTCGGTCGCGGTGGCGACGTGTTCGGCGACGTAGACCTTGCCGGCCTTGAGGCGCGCCAGGAGGTCGCCGGGCGGCAGGTCGATCAGCTCGACCTCGGCCGCCTCGTCGAAGATCCGGTCCGGGATCGTCTCCTGCTGGCGCGCGCCGGTGATCCCGGCGACCACGTCGTTCAGGCTCTCGAGGTGCTGGATGTTGACCGTCGTCCAGACGTTGATACCGGCGTCGAGCAGCTCCTCGATGTCCTGCCAGCGCTTGGCGTGGCGTGGCCGCGGCTCGCCGTCGACGAGGTTGGAGTGCGCCAGTTCGTCGACCAGCAGGATTGCGGGGGCACGGCGCAGCGCGGCGTCGAGGTCGAACTCGCGGCGCGTGATGCCCTTGTAGCGGACCTCTAGGAACGGTAGGCGCTCGAGGCCCTCGATCAGGCGTTCGGTCTCGCTGCGCCCGTGCGGCTCGACGTAGCCGACGACGACGTCGGTTCCGGCGGCGCGCGCGACGCGGGCGGCCTCGAGCATCGTGAACGTTTTGCCGACGCCGGCGGATGCGCCGAAGAAGATCTTCAGGCGGCCACGGCGGTCGCGCGCCGCCGCGCGGTTGACCTCGGCGAGCAGCCTGTCGGGATTCGGTCGGTCGGCCTCGGCCATCGGGGTTCCCGCGGCGCCGGCGGCACAGGGCCGGACGTCGGCGTCGATTTCAGCACATCCGCGCGCCGCTCGCCGGCGGGCACGGCCGGGCGCCCCGGCGTCTGCAGGTCCGGCGGCGCCCGGACGATACGCCGCCGGTGGCGCTGCAGCGACCCCCGGCGCTGTGAAAATATCGTGGCCGGCACCGCCCGCGGATGCCTGCCGTGACGCGCGGGCGCTGCGGCCGGTAAAGTGGCGCCCGGCGGGCGTCGCGCCCCGTACGGCGCCGGTACCGCCAGAGGAGCAGATCGATCATGCGCATGAACATTCTCATCACCGGCGCGAGCACCGGCCTCGGCCGGGGCATGGCGCTGGAATTCGCCGCCCGCGGCCGCAACCTTGCGCTCTGCGCCCGGCGCCTGGAGTTGCTCGAGGCGCTGAAGGCTGAGATTGCGGCACGCTTCCCCGGCGTCAAGGTCGCGATCCGCGCGCTGGACGTCAACGAGCACGCCCAGGTGCCGGTGGTGTTCAAGGCGCTCGGCGACGAGCTCGGCGGCCTCGACCGGATCATCGTCAATGCGGGCGTCGGCGGCGGCGCGCCGGTCGGGACGGGCCGCTTCGCCGTCAACCTCAAGACCGCCGAGACCAACTTCGTCGCCGCGCTCGCGCAATGCGAGGCGGCGGTCGAGCTGTTCCGTGCGCGCCAGGCGGGCCATCTGGTCACGATCACCTCGGTCGCGGCCATCCGCGGCCTGCCGCGCTACCAGACCGTCTATTCCGCGACCAAGGCGGGCCTGGCGACGCTGACCGAGGGCATCCGCGCCGACCTGTGGGACACGCCGATCCGCGTCAGCGCAATCTACCCGGGCTACATTGAGTCGGACATCAGCTCCGGCGCGCGCAAGCGGATGTTCCTGGTCGACACGGCGACCGGCTGCCGGTCGCTGGTGCGCGCGATCGAGAGCGAGCGGCCGCGCAGCTTTGTGCCGCCGTGGCCGTGGGCGCCGATGGCGCTGCTGATGCGCCACCTACCGCTCGGCCTGCTGCGCAAGGCGATGTGACCCCATGCTCGACCTCGGCTGCCCCGACCTCGCCTCGGACCCGGCTGCAATCCGCGTCGCCAAGGACGAGGTCGTCGCGGTCGCATTCGCCACCGATCCCGGCGCGTTGCAAAGTGCCGTCGGCCTCAACCATTACCGGGCGGGTGATGCGCTCGTGACGGGGTCGACCGGCGATCGCTGGTGCGTGTCGCGCGATCGCTTTGACGCGAAGTACCGGCCTTGCGCCGGTACGGCGGCGGGCGAGGCGGGCCGCTACCGAAACGTGCCCGTGCCCGTGTACGCCAAGCAGATCCACGAGCCGTTCCGCGTCGCCCGCGCGCCGGGCGGGGACGTGCTGTCGGGCGAGGCCGGCGACTGGGCGATCGAGTACGCGCCCGGCGACTGCGGGCTCGTCGAGCGCACGCGCTTCGAGCGGGTCTACCGACGCGTCGACGGCCCATCGCCTCGGGATTGAAGCCTCAGCGGGTCGCCGGCCGCGCCCGGTGGCGCGGCCGGCGTGCGCGGCTCAGTTGCGGTAGATGAACGTCAGTCCCATTGTCCGCGGCCGGAACGTGAAGTCGCGCTCCAGCCGGCTCGCGCCCGTGCCCGGGTCGATCGTGAAGTTGTAGTTCGTGATCGTGTGCGAGTCGGTCAGGTTGTCGACGAACGCCGCGACCTGCCAGGCGCCGAACGTCGTGCCGAAACGCAGCGTGACGAAGTTGGTCGCCGCCAGCGTGTAGTTGGCCGCGTCGTACTGCAGCGTGTTCGGGTCCTGAATTGCTCCGGGCCACTTGGGGCGACCCTCGTACTCGTAGTCGACGCGCGCGAACGACTCGTGGTCGAGGATCGAGAGACGGTATTCGAGGCCGACCGAGGCCGTGACCGGCGCACCGGGCTGGCCGCTCTGGCCGACGATCGCGTCGCCGTCGCTGACGACCGGCGGGGCGGTGCTGGTGGGCGTCACGAGGCTCGACTTCGTGTAGCGGGCATCCGTGTAGCCGGCCGCGATCTCGGCCGTGAGGCCCCCGGTGAACGCGATGTCTGCCTGGATGTCGGCGCCCTTGACCGCGGCCTGACCGAGATTCTGGATCCACGAGATCTGGCAGATGGGCGGGATGACCGTCTGCTGGATGTTGTTCCACTTGATGTAGTAGACGCTGGTCGCGATCTTGACGCGGTTGGCGAAGTTGTCCTTGAGGCCGACCTCGAAGCTCTGCACGGTGTCCGAGTTGTAGGTCTGCGGCGCCTGCGTGATGCCGAAGTTCTGGAAGTCCGCCGCGCAGGCCGCCTGCGGCACCGGGTTGTTGGCGCCGCCCGGACGGAAGCCCTTCGCGTAGGTGGCGTACGCCATGTTCATCGGGTCGATCTGATAGGCGAGGCTGATCTTCGGCGTGAAGGAGTTCTCGCTCTGGTTGCCGCTGCCCGGTTCCGTCGGGCCGAACAGCTGCGGGCCGCCGGTCAGCGTGTCGAACGAGAACTTGGTCTTCGAGAAGCGCAGGCCGACGGTGGCCTTCAGCGCGTCGGTCAGCGCGTAGGTGCCCTCGCCGAACCAGGCGTACTGCTCGTCCTTGGCGTTGGTGCGCAGGAAGTATGAGTCCGTCGGATAGTTGGGATCGTAGCCGACGCCGAACATGCCGACGACGTCGGTCCCGGCCAGCGCCTGCGTCAACTGGCCGAGCATCGGGTCGTTGATCTGCTCGAGATAGGACTGGCGGTTTGAGCTGTAGAACACGCCGGTCGTCCAGACCAGCCGCGCGTTCGGGTCCGACGACTGCAGCCGGATCTCCTGCGTGAAGTTCATCTGGCCGTTTTCGACCGACGCCGGGGAGCGGTAGTCCGTCACGCCGGCCGGCAGATGGACGCCGTTGCCGTCGAGCAGCAGCGGCGCGCCCTGCGCCAGCATGAACGTCTGATAGAAGCCGAGGTTGTACAGCGTGCCGTCGTAGCCGGTCGTGTCCGTGCGGTGGTAGTAGGACGTGTTCGAGATCAGTCGTGCCGAGCCGAAGTCGCCCTCGATCTTCAGCGCCGGCAGGTAGAACACGTCCGGCGTCGGGCGCCCGGTCGGGTTGCCGCTCACGTACTGGTCGGAACCCGGATTCGAGTAGATCGGCCAGTAGTTCGAGACGTCGTTCAGCTGCCGGTTCTGGTAGTAGATGCTCGGCGTCACGCTCCAGCGGTCGTTGACCGCCCACAGGCCGGCGACCCGCACGAGCGTGGTCTCGCCGTGGTTGGCGTTCTTGTCGACCACCGCGGCCATCGGATCCGTGGCCGTCGGGTCGACACGGTCGATCCAGCCGCCGTCGCGCCGGTACCAGACCGTTACGCGAGCGCCGAAGACGCCATCGACGAGCGGGCCACCGGCGGCGAAACCCGCCTCGTAGCTGGGCGCGCCGCCCTGCGTGTAGGAAACTTCGGCGCGACCATACTCGCTGGTCTTGGTCAGGCTCGGCGGCGTGGTGATGTAACGCACCGTGCCGCCCTCGGAACCGGCGCCGAACAGCGTTCCCTGCGGTCCGCGCAGCACCTCGACGCGCTCGATGTCGAACGACTTCGGCAGCGCCTCGTCCGGGTTGAAGGCGAGCGCGCGCATCTGGATCGGCGTGTCGTCGAGGTAGATGCCGGTCGTGCCGGCGCCGCCGGTGGAGGCGATGCCGCGGATCGAGATGTTGTTGGTGCCGGAATTGTCGATGTTGACGCCCGGCGTGAATTTCGCGACGTCCTGGATGTCCTTGATGCCGCGGATATCCATGTTCTCCTGGGTGAGCGCCGTGATGCTCAGCGGCACCTTGCTCAGGCTCTCCTCATGGCGCGTCGCCGTGACGACGATTTCCTGCAGGCCTGGCGCGGGTTCGCTCGCCGGCGCGGTCTGTGTCCAGCCGACTCCTGGTGCGGCCGCCAGTCCGAACGCGGTTGCCGCGCCCAGTACCGCGTGCCAGCTGCCGGTGATGCGCGAGCGATGAACCTGCGACTGTCCTGCCATGATGCTGATTCCCCTTTTGAATCTGAGCGGGATGCGGCGCGGCGCATCCGTGTCAGTGTGATCTCACCATATCGCTGTCGTGGATCGAACGCAATTTGCTGCTTTCGGCCTCTATAGGCGTTGCTTTCGCGCAACATGACCGATCGAGCGTCAATCTGCGATCTCAGATGATTGACGCGCCGCCGGCCGCCGGGTAGCGTGTCCGCACCAAATTGGGGCCCGCCGACAACGCGGGTTCCTGACACCGTCTGGCCGGTCCTCGCACCGCGTCGGCATTTCTGGGGGGCGCCATGTCGCGCGACGACACTCGTGACGACCGTGTGCTTGGCATGGACCGGCCCATCAGCCGTCGTGACTTCGTGCAGGGCGTGGCGGTCGGCAGTGCCGGCGCGCTCGCCGCCGCGCTGCTGCCGGGCGGCGCCCGCGCCGCGGCGCAGGCGGCGGCCGCGCAGGACGCGGCGGGCTACTACCCGCCGCGGCTTACCGGGCTGCGCGGCAGCCACCCGGGCTCCTTCGAGGCCGCGCACGCGCTGCGCGACCGGCAGCCGCTGCCGCCGCTGACCGAGCTTGGCGAGGACTACGACCTCATCGTGGTCGGCGCGGGCCTGAGCGGGCTCGCCGCGGCGCACTTCTACCGCGAGCGGCGCCCGGCGGCGCGCATCCTGCTGCTCGACAACCACGACGACTTCGGCGGCCACGCCAAGCGCAACGAGTTCGAGCTCGGCGGGGAGCTGCGGCTGCTGAACGGCGGCACGTTGATGATCGACAGCCCGCGCCCGTACTCGGCGGTGCCAGCGGGCCTGCTGACGGCGCTCGGCATCGACGTGCCCGCGCTCGCGAAGTCGGCGCAGCACCCGGAGTTCTACGAGGGCCTCGGCCTGACGACCGGCGTGTTTTTCGACCAGGCGACCTTCGGTGCGGATCACCTCGCGGTTGGCTATGGCGTGCGCGGCTGGAGCGATTTCCTTGCCGGTGCGCCGCTGTCGGATGCCGCCAAGCGCGACGTCGAGCGCGTTGAGGCCGGCACCGTCGACCATCTGCCGGGGCGGACATCGACCGAGAAGAAGCGGCTGCTCATGAAGATGAGCTACCGCGACTACCTGCGCGACGTCGTCCGCGTCGACCCGGCGGTCCTCGCCCTCTATCAGGCCCGCACGCAGGGCGAGTGGGGCGTCGGCGCCGACGCCGTCTCGGCGCTCGACAGCTGGGGCATCGACCTGCCGGGCTTCGCCGGGCTGCGTCTCGAGCCGGGCTCGATCCCGGGGATGGGCTTCACGCCGGCGGGCTACGCCGACACCGGCGGTTCGCCGCGCCTGCACTTTCCCGACGGCAACGCGACGATCGCGCGCGCGCTCGTCCGGCGGCTGGTGCCGGCGGCGGTGCCGGGCGCGACGATCGACGACCTCGTGACGGCGCGCATCGACTACTCGCGCCTCGACCGGCCCGGCGAGCCGGTGCGCCTGCGCCTCAACAGCACCGTCGTCGGCGTGCGCCACGACGCGACGCCGCCGGCGGCGCGGCGCGCGGTGGTGACGTACGTGCGCGACGGCCGCGCGTTCGCGGTACGCGCCCGGCACTGCGTGCTCGCCTGCTACAACATGATGATTCCGTACCTGGTGCCCGAGCTGCCGGCGCGGCAGCAGGCGGCGCTGCACGCGCTCGTCAAGACGCCGCTCGTGTACACGAGCGTCGCGGTGCGCAACTGGCGGCCGTGGACGAAGCTCGGCGTGCGCCAGATCTATGCCCCGGGCGGCTACCACACGTCGGCGCGGTTGAACCCGACCGTCGACATCGGCCCCTACCGCAGCCCGCGCTCGCCCGACGAGCCGACGCTGATCTGGATGACGCGCACCCCGTGCAAGCCGGGGCTGCCCGAGCACGAGCAGAACAAGGCCGGGCGCGCCGAACTGCTGGCGACGCCGTTCGAGGTCTTCGAGCGCGAGATTCGCGGCCAGCTCGGCCGCATGCTCGGCGCGGGCGGCTTCGACCCCGCCACCGACATCACCGCGATTACGGTCAACCGCTGGCCGCACGGCTACGCGCCCGAGCACAACTCGCTGTTCGAGCCCGAGCTGCCAGAGTCGGAGCAGCCGCACGTGGTCGGCCGCGCCCGCTTCGGCCGGATCGCCATTGCCAATTCCGATTCGGGCGGCGGTGCCTACACCGACGTCGCGATCGAACAGGCGCATCGCGCCGTCACTGAACTATTGAGCGCCTGACGGCGCCGCTTATTCCCGAGGAGCTGCCATGACCCAAGCCAAGCTGCCCGCCGACGAAGTCGCGGAACTGAAGCGACTCGACGTCGCCCACCACCTGCCGGCCCAGTCCGACTACCAACAGCAACAGCAACTCGGTGGCAGCCGCATCATTACGCACGCCGCGGGCTGCATGATCCACGATGCGGACGGCAATGCGATCCTGGACGGCATGGCCGGCCTGTGGTGCGTCAACGTGGGCTACGGCCGCGAGGAACTGGCGCGCGCCGCCTACGAGCAAATGCGGACGCTGCCGTACTACAACACCTTCTTCAAGACCGCGAGTGCGCCGGCGGTGCGCCTCGCCGCGGCGATCGCCGCGCGTCTCGGCGGCAACCTGTCGCACGTGTTCTTCAACACCTCGGGCTCCGAGGCCAACGACACCGCGCTGCGGCTGGCGCGCCACTACTGGACGTTGCGCGGTCAGCCGCGGCGGCGGATCTTCATCAGCCGCTGGAACGCCTACCACGGCTCGACGGTCGCCGGCGCGAGCCTCGGTGGCATGAAGATGATGCACCAGCAGGGCGACCTGCCGATCCCCGGCATCGAGCACGTCATGCAGCCGTACGCCTTCGGCCTCGGCTTCGGCGAGGACCCGGCGGCGTTCGGCGCGCGCGCCGCGGCGTCGATCGAGGAGCGCATCCTCAAGGTGGGCCCGGAGAACGTTGCGGCGTTCATCGGCGAGCCGGTCCAGGGTGCCGGCGGCGTCGTCGTGCCGCCGCCCGGCTACTGGCAGCAGGTCGAGGCGATTTGCCGCAAATACGGCATCCTGCTGGTCAGCGACGAGGTCATCTGCGGCTTCGGCCGGCTCGGCAAGTGGTTCGGCTTCCAGCACTTCGGCGTGCGCCCGGACATCGTGTCGATGGCCAAGGGCCTGTCGTCCGGCTACCTGCCGATCTCGGCGACCGCGGTCTCCGCCGACATCGTCGCGACGCTGCGCGAGGCGGGCGGCGACTTCGTGCATGGCTTCACCTACTCCGGGCACCCGACCTGTGCCGCGGTCGCGCTCAAGAACCTCGAGATCCTGTCGCGCGAACGGCTGATCGAGCGCACCGCCGAGGACACCGGGCCCTACCTCGCAAAGGCGCTCGACCGGCTGCGCGGCCACGCGCTGGTCGGCGAGGCGCGCTCGGTCGGCCTGATCGGCGGCGTTGAGATCGTCGCGCGCCCCGGGACCAACGAGCGCTTCGCCGGCAAGGAAGGCACCGCCGGGCCGATCGTGCGGGAGATCTGCATCCGCCGCGGGCTCATGGTGCGCGCGATCCGCGACACGCTGGTGTTCTGCCCGCCGCTGATCATCACGCATGCCGAGATCGACCGGCTGGTCGACACGATGCGCGCCGCGCTCGACGAGGCCGCGCCGACGCTGCGCGGCCTGCCGGCCGCAGCCTAACGGCGCGTCGGTGGCCGCAGTACCGGTGTCCGGTGACGGGCTCCTGCGTGCCAGTGTGCACGAGGAGCTGCGGCGCCGCTTCGTCACCGGCAAGGTGGCGCCGGGCGTCGGCCTGTCGACGCGCGCGCTGGCGCAGGAGCTCGGCGTCAGCCAGATGCCGGTCCGCGAGGCACTGAGCCGGCTGGCCGCGGAGGGCGCGGTGGAGATCCGCTCCAAGCGGCGGATCATCGTGCCGCCGATGACCGCCGGGCGCTTCGCCGATCTGCTGCGCTGCCGCGAGCTGCTCGAGCCGGAGGCCGCGGCGATGGCGCTGCCATTCATCGACGCCGCGCGCCTCAAGCAGCTGCGCGCCGTCGACGACGCGCTCGGCGCTGCCCTCAAGAGCGGCGACGTGCAGAGCTACATGGAGCGGAATTTCGAGTTCCACTTCCTGATCTACCGGGCGCAGCCGCGCACGACGATGACGCAGCTGATCGAGACGCTGTGGCTGCAGTTCGGACCGCACATGCGCGTCGTCTACGGCCGCTTCGGCACGGCCAACCTCGTCGACCAGCACCAGGTGGCGCTGCGCGCGATCCGCGAGCGCAGCGCGGCGCGCCTCAAGCGCGCGATCCGCGCCGATATCCGCGACGGCATGGGCCTGATCGGCAGGAACGGCTTCGAGACCGGAGTTTGACATGGCGCCGCGTTCGTTCCCCGATGCGTTAACCCCGCGACCCGAGCACGTTCCGTCCTACTACGCGGCGACGGTCAAGGAGCGGTGCGACACGCAGCCGTTTGCCGGGCCGGCGCGCGCCGACGTCTGCGTTGTCGGCGGCGGTTACGCCGGGTTGTCGACCGCGCTGCACCTCGCGCGCCGCGGCGTCGACGTCGTGCTGCTGGAGCAGTCGCGCATTGGCTGGGGCGCATCCGGGCGCCACGGCGGCCAGGTGCATGTCGGCATGCGTCGCGACCAGCAGTGGCTGGAACGCCACGTCGGCGCGGCCGACGCGCGCCACTTCTGGGACTGCGCGCTCGCGGCGCGCGATCACGTCGACTGGCTGATCAGCACCTATGGCATCGACTGCGACCTGCGGCTTGGCTATGTACACGCCGACCACCGGGCGCGCTACACCGAGCACACCCGCCGCCACGTCGAGTTCATGCGCAGCGCGTACGGCTACGAGCACTTGCGCTACCTCAATCGCGACGAGCTCGCCGCCATCGTCGCCAGCCCCGACTACCATGGCGGCAGCTTCGACGCGCGCGGCGGCCACCTGCACGCGCTGAATTTCGCGCTCGGCATCGGGCGCGCCGCCGCCAGCCATGGGGCGCGGCTGCACGAGAACGTCGAGGTCACCGGCATCACGCGCGCCGGTGGCGGCTGGCGCGTCGCGACGCGCGTCGGCGAGCTGCAGGCCGGCCGGGTCGTGCTCGCCTGCAACGGCTACCTGCGCCGGCTGGCGCCGTCGGTCGAGCGGCACGTCATGCCGATCAACAACTACGTTGCCGTGACCGAGCCGCTCGGCGCTGACGGTGCGCGGCGCCTGATCAGCAACGGCAGCGCGGTGTCCGACTCGCGCTTCGTCGTCAACTACTACCGCATCACGCCGGACCACCGGCTGCTGTTCGGCGGCGGCGAGAACTACACGTACCGGTTCCCGAGCGACATCGGCGCGTTCGTGCGGCCGCACATGCTCAGCATTTTCCCGCAGCTGGCCGACGTGCGCTTCGACTACGCGTGGGGCGGCACGCTCGGCATCACGCCGACCCGCATGCCGTGGGTGCGCGAGGTGGAGCCCGGGCTGCTGAACGCGAGCGGCTTCTCCGGGCTCGGTGTCGTCACCGCGCCGTTCGCCGGCAAGACGGTCGCCGAAGCGCTGTGCGGCGAGCGCGACACGTTCGAGTTATTCGGCCGCGTGCCGGTGCCGGCGTTCCCCGGCGGCCCGGCGCTGCGCGGACCGACGCTGGTCGCCGCGATGCTTTTCTATGCGTTCAGGGATCGTCTCTGAGCGACACGCAAGGGTAGAGGTAATCATGCATGAACACACGACCGTCAAGACTGCTTCGGTAAAAGAATGGCACGAGTTCTTCGCCGCCAATCCCGACATTGAGGCGATCGACGCCTTCGTCATCGACTCCTGCGGCAACACCGCGGGCAAGCGCCTGCCGGTGGCGGAGGCGACCACGCTGTACGAGGAAGGCGTCATGTTCTCGGCGTCCTGCTTCGTGGCCGACTGTCGCGGGCTCGGGCACAACGCCGGCGGGCTCGGCAAGTCGGACGGTGACCCGGACGGGATCGCGCGGCCGATGCCCGGCACGTTGTGCCGTGCGCCGTGGACGGCCACGCCGACCGCCCAGGTTGTGTGTCATATGGTCGACTTTAACGAGGGCAAGGACCTCTGGTTCGATCCGCGCGTCGTGCTCACAGACGTCGTCGCGCAGTGCCGCGCGGCGGGCGTGCATCCGGTGGTGGCCTGCGAGCTCGAGTTCTACCTGATCGACCCGCGCCGCACGGCCGAAGGCCGCATCAACGTCGCCGCGCTGCCCGGTCGCCAGCCTGCGCGGCGGGCCGCGAACCTCTCGCTCGAGGCGGTCGAGGACGCCTCCGAATTCCTCAAGCGCGTCAACGAGGCGGCCGTCGCCCAGCGGCTCCCGGTGTGCGGCGCGGTTGCCGAGTACGGGATCGGCCAGTACGAGGTCAACCTGCGCCACGTTGCGGATCCGGTGCTCGCCGCCGACCACGCGGTGCTGCTGAAGCGCCTCATCAAGGGCGTCGCGCGCGCGATGGGCATGGAGGCGACCTTCATGGCCAAACCCTTCACGGCGCAGCCCGGCAACGGCCTGCACGTGCACGTCAGCGTCGTGGACGAAGCCGGGCGCAACCGCTTCGGTGCGGCGGGCGGCGAGGCGCTGCTGCGCCACGGCATCGCCGGCATGCAGGCGATGCTGTACGAGGCGTTCGCGTTCTTCGCGCCGAACTTCAATTCGCAGCGCCGCTACCTCGGGCTGTTCGTGCCGACGTCCCGCGACTGGGCAACCAACAATCGCAGCGTCGCCTTCCGCGTCCCGCCGGGCCGCGGCCCGGCGCGCCGCATCGAGCACCGCGTGGCGGGCGCCGACGCGAGTCCGCACCTGACCGTCGCCGGCATCCTGGCCGGCTTGCTGCACGGCATCAGCAACGGGCTCGAGGCGACCACGCCGGTCGAGGGCCGGGCGAGCACCGGCGGCGACCCGGACTTCCCGGGCGATCTGCTGGTGGCGCTCGACCGGCTCGAGAAGTCGTCGCCGCTGGCGAAGTACATCCCGGCGAAGTTCCTGAGCATCTACGCCGAATCGCGGCGCGGCGAGTACTACGAGTTCCTCGACGACATTTTCCCGCGCGAGTATGACTTCTATGTCTGATGCGGGCGCGGGCGCCGCGGCACGCGACCGCGGCGTCGCCGCGGCGCGCCTCGCGGCGTTCGTTCGCGCCGAGCGCGAGCGTTACGCGCGCGCCCGGCCGCGCTCGGCGGCGCTGGTCGGCGCCGGCGCAGCGGGCTACTACGCCGGCGTGCCGATGCACTGGATGCTCGACTGGCCGCTGCCGTTCCCGCCGGTGATAGCCGACGCTCAGGGTGCGGCGCTGACCGACGTCGACGGCATCCTGCTCGCCGACTTCTGCCTCGGCGATACCGGTTCGATGTTCGGCCACTCGCCGCCGGCGGTGGTGCGTGCGCTCGCGGCGCAGACCGGCCACGGTTTCAGCTACATGCTGCCGACCGAGCACGCGCTTGCGGTCGGCGCGCTGCTGCGCGATCGCTTCGGCCTGCCGCGCTGGCAGGTCGCGACCACCGCCTCGGACGCGAACCGCTTCGCGCTGCGGCTGGCGCGCGCCGTGACCGGGCGGCCGCGCATCGTCGTCATGAACGGCTGCTACCACGGCGCCGTCGACGAGACCTACGTCGAGCTCGACGGTGGCCGCGCGCGCAACCGGCCCGGGCTGATCGGCCAGTTCGTTGACCTGACCAAGGATACGCGGGTTGTCGAGTTCAACGACGTCGCGGCGCTCGAGCAGGCGCTCGCGCCGGGCGACGTCGCCTGCGTGATCACGGAGCCGGTGCTGACCAACTGCTGCATGGTGCTGCCCGACCCGGGCTACCACGAGGCACTGCGGCGCGTGACCCGTGCGACCGGCACGCTGCTGCTGATCGACGAGACCCACACGATCTCGACGGGTCCCGGCGGCTACACGCGCGCCCATGGGCTGCAGCCGGACCTGTTCGTCGTCGGCAAGCCGATCGCCGGCGGCGTGCCGGCCAGCGTCTGGGGCTTCAGCGACGCGGTGGCCGCCAGCTGGGATCGGATCCGCCGCGACAAGCCGGCGGGCCACTCGGGCCTCGGCACGACGCTGTCGGCGAACGCACTCGCGATGGCAACGATGCGCGCGACGCTCGCTGAGGTGATGACCGACGACGCCTACGCCCACATGGAATCGCTCGCGACGCGGCTCGCGGCCGGCCTGGCCGCGGCGATTACCGAGCACGCGCTACCGTGGCACGTCGCCCGCGTCGGCGCGCGCGTCGAGTTCATCTGCGCGCCCGGACCGCTGCGCAATGGCACCGAGGCGGCCGCCGCCCACGCGCCCGCGCTCGAGCAGGCGGTCCACATCGGCCTGCTGAACCGTGGCTGCCTGATCGCGCCGTTTCACAACATGATGCTGGTCTGCCCGGCAACCACCGTCGCGCAGGTCGATCAGTTGGTCGCGGCGTTCGGCGCGGTGGCCGGC
Organism: uncultured Pseudomonadota bacterium; assembly: GCA_963727685.1. Lineage (GTDB taxonomy): Bacteria > Pseudomonadota > Gammaproteobacteria > Steroidobacterales > Steroidobacteraceae > CAIKZZ01. Next base: position 209,097 of record CAVSGY010000006.1, on the reverse strand, counting down.
GCGCTCGCCGGTTGAGCGGCGGGCTGCGGCGCCTGCTCGACGAGCGCCTTCAGCTTCGCCAGCCCGCGCTCGTAGTCGGGGCCGACCATCTTGTCCATGTTCATGCCCATGTAGCGGCCGATCGGGTTGTTGCCGACGTCGAGGTCGAGCGTCCAGACGACACTGGTCCCGTGTTCGGTCGTCGTCAGCGTCAGGGATGCCTTGGCAGGGCCCTGGCCGCCTAACTGCAGGTCGCTTGTGACCTTGCGGTTGAGGATCGAATTGGTAATCACCTGGCTGCCGGTGCCGACCTTCTTGTTGCCGGCCCACGTCATTTGCGCGCCGACCCCGGACTCGGGCCCCGAGTAGGTGATCTTGACGTTCGGGTCGTACTCGTTCCACGGTGACCATTCGTTGGCGCGGCGCAGCGAATTGATGTACGGGAAGATGCTGGCCGTTGGGCGGTCGATGATGGTGGTCCGCTCGATGTGGACCATCTGCGGCAGCATGTAGGCGCCGCCGATCAACGCGATGATGGCGACGACGATGCCGCCGATGAGATGTCTGCGCATGATGCACTCCGCTTGTCAGAACAGTTGCGTCGCTCCGTCCGCCGGCGCCGGGCCGCCGCCGGGCCGGCGTGGTCCGGTGGCCGTCTACGCCTCCCGGCGCTCCCCGCGCCGCATCAGCGTCAGCGCCAGCAGCGCCGAGGCCACCATCAGGAACAGACTCACGGCGTTGAGTACCGGCGTCGCGCCCTCGCGCATGCGGCCGTACATCATAATCGTCAGCGGCGCGTCGGCACCAACCAGCATCAGCGTCGTGTTGAAGTTCTCGAAAGACATCAGAAAGGCGATTGCCGCCGAGCCGATCATCGCCGGCCGCAGGTACGGCAGCGTGATCGTCCGCAGCACCGCCGCACGCGACGCGCCGAGATTGAGCGCGGCCTCCTCGAGCGTGCGGTCGAAGCGCTTCAGGCGCGCGCTGATCGTGATCGTGGCGATCGCGGCGACGTAGGAGAACTGGCCGAGCACGACCAGCGGCAGGCCCGGCCGGAGGAAGTCGAGCTCGAGCCCGGCGACGTCGTTGACGAGTTCGGCGATGCGGCTCGCGAAGGCGAGGATCGAGATGCCGAGGATTACGCCCGGGATCACCAGCGGCACCAGCATCAGCATCGACAGCGCCTCCTTGCCGCGGAACTGGGCCCGCTCCATCAGGAAGGCGTTCAGCGTGCCGACCGCGACCGACAGCGCCGTCACCCAGCAGGCGACCACGAAGCTGGTCCAGATGCTCGCCAGGAGTTCCTCGTCGCCGAACAGGCCGGTGCGGCCGGCGGCCTCATTGCCGAGGAACCAGTCGAGCGTGAAGCCGTGCCACGGCGGCGCCGGGTACGGCGCGTCGTTGAACGCAAAGACGCCGACGGTGATCAGCGGCAGGAACAGGAATACCAGGAACGCCGCCAGGAACAGCAGCGTCGAGGCGCGCAACCAGCGCGGGGTTGGCAGCGAGGGGATCATGCGCGCCGCATCACGTCGCCGAAGCGCTGGCCACTGGCCTTGAGGCCGAGCCACACCATCGCCGTCGACAGCGCCAGCAGCAGGAAGCCGAACGCCGCGCCCTGTTCCCAGTTGAAGCGGGTGATGAACTGCGTGTAGATCTGCTCGGTGAACCACTGCGAGTTCTTGCCACCGAGCAGATTCGGCGTCAGGTAGTTGCCGAGCGTCAGCATGAACACGACGATGCAGCCGGCAGTGATCCCCGGAGTCGCGTGCGGTATGACGATCTCGCGCAGGATCGACCAGCCGCTGCCGCCGAGATCGTAGGCCGCCTCGATCAGCGAGTTGTCGAGGCTCTCGAAGCTGTTGACGAGCGGCACCACCATGAACAGCAGCGACGTGTACACGAGGCCGACCAGGATCGTCGCGTCGTGGTACAGCAGCTCCATCGGCACGTCGGTGATACCAAAGCGCACGAGCAGCTGCGGCAGCACGCCCGACTCGCGCAGCAGGATCATCCAGCCGAGCGTACGCACGGTCTCGCTGACCCAGAACGGGATCAGGCAGACGACGAACAGCAGCGCGCTCGCGCGGCCGCGGGTCAGCTTGGCGATGGTCCATGCGACCGGGAAGGCGATCAGCAGCGTCAGCGTCGTCGCGATCGCGGCCATGACGGCGGTCCGCACGAAGACGTGCCAGTAGAGTGGCTCCTGGAAGAACGTCCGGTACTGCGCCAGGCTCACGCCGTAGACGCGCGGCGCCAGCCGCTCGCGGAACGACAGCAGCGCGAGGTCCACGTGCGGCAGCACGATCAGTGCGAACAGCCACAGCAGTGCCGGCGCCAGCATCAGCCCGAGCATCAGGCGCCGCTGCCAGGCGCCGCCGGCGGCGTGCTCAGCCATGGCCGCCGGCCGCCGCGAAGCACACGGCGCGCTCCGGGTCGAAGCTGAAATGGATGCGCTCGCCGACCTTGAGGTCCGCGAAGCGGCCGGTCTGCGGCAGCGCCACGCGGAACTCGAAGCGGCTCTTCAGCTCACGCAGCAGCACCGCCGAGTTGGCGCCGTCGAACAGCAGGCTCTCGACCTCGCCGCCGTGCACCGTCTGGCCGGAGGGCAGCTCGCTCGGCGTGCGTGCCAGCGTCGCGACCTCCGGGCGGACGAAAGCCTCGGCCGGTGCGCCGAGCGCGAGCGGCGCGTGACAGCGGGCGCGGATCGCCCAGCCGGCGGCGGTGACGAGCTCGGCGATCGGGCCGGCGACGGCGGTCACCTGGCCGGCGATGCGGTTGTTGGCGCCGACGAAGCCCGCAACGAAAGCCGTCGCCGGGGCGTAGTACAGCGCCTGCGGCGTGCCGACCTGCTCGAAGCGGCCGTGGTTCATGACCGCGACATGATCCGACAGCACCAGCGCCTCGGACTGGTCGTGCGTGATGTAGACGAAGGTCGTGCCGAACGCCGCCTGCAGCTGCTTGAGCTCGATCTTCATGTGCTCGCGCAATTTCAGGTCGAGTGCGCCGAGCGGTTCGTCGAGCAGCAGCAGCGTCGGCTCGAGCACCAGGCTGCGCGCGATCGCGACGCGCTGCCGCTGGCCGCCGGACAGTTCGTCGACGCGCTTGCGGCCGGCACCGCCGAGTCCGACGCGCTCGAGCATCGCCTCGGCACGGCGCGTGCGCTCGGCGCGGGCGACGCCGCGGCGCGCCAGGCCAAAGGCGACGTTCTCGCCGACCGACATCATCGGGAACAGCGCGAGCTGCTGGAAGACCATGTTGACCGGGCGGCGGTTCGGTGCGACGTCGGCCATGCTGCGGCCGCCGATCGCGATGACACCCGCGTCCGGCTGGATGAAGCCGGCAATCATGCGCAGCAGCGTCGTCTTGCCGCAGCCGGACGGGCCGAGAATCGAGAAGAAGCTGCCGCGCGCGACGCTGAACGACAACGCGTCGACCGCGACGTGGTCGGCAAAGCGCTTGACGACCCGATCGACCGCGAGGTCCGGCGCGGCCACGGCGGCGTCGGTCGTCGCCGTGCTCAATTGGCGGCCTTGATCCGATCGAGGATGCGACCCTCGATCTCCTCGAGGCCGGCCGGGATCGCCGGGTACCACTTGACGGTCTTGAAGCCCTCCGGGAAGCTTTCCTTGAACTGTTCCTTGAGGCGTGGGTCCATCAGCTGCTCGGCGCCACGCGAGGCGGTGAAGTTGCCGACCGCCTTGGCGATCTTGGCCGCCACGTCCGGGCGCATCGTGAAGTTGATCCAGGCGTAGGCGGCGGCGTCGTTGCGGCCGCGGGCCGGCAGCACGTAGGTGTCCATCCAGGCGATCGCGCCGGACTTGGGGTTGACGAAGTGGATGTCCGGGTTCTCGCGGTTCAGCCGCCACGCCCCGGAGTCCCACATCATCGCCGCGACGATCTCGCCCGATCGCACGCCGTTCAGCAGCTGGTCCTTGTTGTCGTAGAAGAAGCGGAAGTTCGCCTTGCAGGCGCTCAGCGTGCGACCGACGTCCTCCATCAGCGCGGTGTAGGCCTGCGCATTGCCGTACAGCGCGAACGGGTCCTTGCCGGAGGCGAGCGCGAAGGCCATCAGCGTCGGGCGCTTCAGCCGGATCGCGGTCTTGCCCTTGAGGTCGGCGCGGCACAGGTCATTGTAGTCGGCGATCTTGGTGCGCTTGGCGTTGACGACCAGGCCCTCGGCGCCCCACACGTACGGCAGCGCGTACAGCTTGCCGTCGACGGTGGCGTTCTTCTTGACGATGTCGACCAGCTCGGGCACGAATTGCTCGAGCCGCACCTTGCTCAGGTCGATCGGCTTGTAGATGCGGAACTCCTGCTGCGCGCCGAGGATCCGGTCCTGCGACGGCTGCGCGAGGTCGAAGCCCGCGCCGCCGGTGGCACGCAGCTTGGAGATCATCTCCTCGTTGTTCGACAGCGTCAGTTCCACCTGGATGCCGGTCTCGGTACGGAACTGGGCGGCGACCTCGGCCGGGACGTAGTCCGACCAGGTGAGGATGCGCAGCTTCTTGGCGTCGTCGGCCTGGGCGGTGCCGGCGAGCGCGATGCTGAGCATCAGGAGGAGTAGGCGTCCGATTCTCATTGTTTCTCCTGCGGCCCGGCGGTCGCGGCCGTGATCCCCCGTTGCGGGCCAAGGTTACCGGGACCGTCGCCAGCCGTCACCCGGCGGTGCAGTATTCACCCCCGGCGAGGCCGATGGCGGCCTGCCCACGGCTACCCTGGCACCGCCGGGCGCAACGTGTGGCCGGCCGGCGCAAACTACGGAAGATGCGGAGCGAGCACACAGTCCGGGTGGTTTACCGTGCCGGTGGAGGTCCCCATGCCTAGCCAGATTCAGAATCTCTGCAACGTGGCGCTGGTGGGCCACGCCGGCAGTGGCAAGACAACGCTCGCCGAGGCACTGCTGCACGCCGCCGGGGCGATCCGGGCGAAGGGCAGCGTCGCCCGCGGCTCGACGGTCTGCGACTTCGATCCTCTCGAGAAACGCCAGCAGCATTCGCTCGATACCGCGCTGTGCGGCTTCGAGACGCATGGCCGCCGCGTGACGCTGCTCGACACGCCCGGGCTGCCGGATTTCGTCGGCCGCAGCGTCACCGTGCTCGGCGCGGTCGAGTCGGCGGCCGTGGTCGTCAACGCCGCGACCGGCGTCGAGCCGATGACGACGCGGATGATGAACGAGGCGCGCGAGCGCGGCGTGTGCCGGTTCGTCGTCGTCAACCGCATCGACGTCCGCGATGCCCGCCCGGAGGCCGTGCTGGCGCAGCTGCGCGAGGCCTTCGGCCGCGAGTGCCTGCCGCTCAACCTGCCGGCCGACGGCGGGCGGGCGGTCGTGGACTGCTATTTCCAGAGCGACGGGCCGCCGACCGACTTCGGCTCGGTGGCGGACGCGCACGAGGCGATCGTCGATCAGGTCGTCGAGGTCGACGAGCAGCTGATGACCCGCCACCTCGAGCAGAGCGGCTCGGTGACGCTGGAGCAGCTGCACGGCGCTTTCGAGCAGGCGCTGCGCGAGGGCCATCTGATCCCGGTGTGCTTCGTGTCGGCGGAGACCGGCGCCGGCGTGCCGGAGTTCCTGCGGGTGCTGGCTGAGCTGGCGCCGAGCCCGGTGGAGGGCAATCCGCCCGCCTTCCTCAAGGGCGAAGGCGCCGCGGCCGTCGCCTTCGCCGTGACGCCCGACCCCGCCCAGCACGTCGTCGCGCACGTCTTCAAGGTCACGATCGACCCGTACGTCGGCAAGATCGGCGTGTTCCGCGTCCACCAGGGAACGATCCGGCCCGGCCAGCAGCTGTACGTCGGCGACGGCCGCAAACCGTTCCGCGTCTCGCAGCTGTTCCGCCTGCAGGGCAAGGAGCAGCAGCCGATGGCGCTGGCCGGCCCGGGTGACATCTGCGGCATCGCCAAGGTCGACGAGCTGCACTTCGATGCGGTGCTGCACGATTCCCACGACGAGGACCACCTGCATCTCAAGTCGGTGCACTTCCCGCCGGCGATGCTCGGCGTCGCGATCGAGCCGGAGAAGCGCGGCGACGAGCAGCGCCTCGCCGACACGCTGCACAAGCTGGTCGACGAGGATCCGTGCGTACGCGTCGAGAACCACGCCTCGCTGAACGAGACCGTGCTCTACGGCATGGGCGAGCTGCACGTGCGCCTGCTGCTCGAGCGGATGACCGAGCGCTTCGGCGTGCACGTGAAGACCCAGCCGCCGCGCGTGCCCTACCGCGAGACGGTCACGCGCCCGGCCGAGTCGCTGTACCGGCACAAGAAGCAAACCGGCGGCGCGGGGCAGTTCGGCGAGGTCAAGCTGCGCGTCGAGCCGTTGCCGCGCGGCGAGGGCTTCGAGTTCGTCGATGCGGTCGTCGGCGGCGCGATTCCCGGCCAGTTCATCCCGGCGGTCGAGAAGGGCGTGCGGCAGGTGCTTGCCGAGGGCGTGGTGGCCGGTTTCCAGATGCAGGATCTCAGGGTCACAGTCCTCGACGGCAAGCACCATCCGGTCGACTCGAAGGAGGTCGCATTCGTGACCGCGGCACGGCACGCCTTCGAGGATGCGGCCGCGCAGGCCGGCGCCGTCGTGCTCGAGCCGATCGTCCGCGCCGAGATCACCGTGCCGAGCGCCACGGTCGGCGACATCGCGGCCGACCTCGCGACGCGGCGCGGCCGGGTCACCGGCCAGTCGTCGCTGCCGGGCGGCCGGCTCGCCGTGTCGGCGCTGGTGCCGCTCGCGGAGCTGACCGAATACCCCGTCCGGCTCAAGTCGCTGACGGCCGGCGAGGGCACCTACACGCTCGACCTGAGCCACTACGAGACCGTGCCGCCGCGCCGGCAGCAGGAGCTGAGCGGGGCGTGGAACAAGCACCCGCACCCGGCCTGAGCGGCGCCCGGGCGGGGCGCCGGCCACGGCGCGGCGGCGTCGACGGCGCTCGAATTGCGCCGCGATGAAGCTCGCGCGGCCGCTGCTGCTGATTACGAGCCCGGTCGGCGTCATCGCCGGCCTGCGGGAGGCGCGGCGCTTCCACTGGCGGCTGGCCGCCCTGATGGCGGCGCTGCTCGCGGTGCGGGGCGTGCTGTTCGCCTACACCTGGCGCACGATCCGGCGCGAGTCCGGCTGACCCCGCGGCTAGCGCGCGGGCGCCACGGCCGGCGGCGAGTCGCCGACCGTGTTGATGCGGTCGACGTAGTAGCCGGTTTCGCCGAAACACTCTGTCGGTACGCCGCGGTGCTCGGCGTAGTGCAGCTGCACGCGCCGCCCGACGGCGGCGGACAGCTGCGCGGCGACCGCGGCATCGCGCACGGTGAAATGCCAGATCTCGGGCTGGATGCCCGATACCACGTACAGCGCCAGCTCGCCCTCGTAGGTCTTGCACACCCAGCCCTTGCGCGAGAACTTCTGCAGCAGCCCCGCGCGCTCGCCTTCCGAGTAGGCCCAGGTGAGGCTCAGCCACGTGTACAGGCCGCCGAGCGCGACCGCCGCCAGCAGCGCGAGCGTGAGCCAGGTCCTGACCCGCAGGCGGCCGCGCGCTGCCGGGCTCGGGCCGGCCACGGCTAGAGGATCTCGTCGCGGACCGCGTCCGGCTTGGCCGGATCATGCAGTTCGCTGTTGAAGCCGATCAGCAGCATCGTGCCGGGGCCGGGGTTGCGGTAGGCGTGCGTGACGCCGGCCGGGATCGTGAACCGCCAGGTCTCGCCCGCGGGGACCGCGATGTCGCGCACCACGCCTTCTTCCTTGAGCCGCACCTGCGCCGGGCCCATGACCACCGATATCTCGGTGCCGACGACGTGGCGGTGGTTGCCGCGCACGAAGCCGGGCTCGGTGAGCACGACGTGCACGTTGCGCGTTGCCGGGATGTGGCCCACTTCGACCGGCTCGAACAGCGCGCCACGCGCATCGCGGTGCGTCGTGACCGTCTCGATCAGCGTCTTGCCCTGGCTCATCGTGCACCCGCTCTCGCGGCCCGCCCGGCCGCGGCCGCGAGGATAGCAAGCAGCGGCGGTCGCTGTCCGGCGCGGCGCATGGCCGGCCGCGGCCCGGGCGCCCTGGCCCCGGGGCGACGGGCGGCACGCCGGCCGGCGCCTGGCCCGGGAGGGCAAACGGCGGGCGGCGGGGCGGGCGGCCGGCGGGCAGGGCCGGCGTCGTGCCGCGCGCCCGCCGCGGTCAATGGACGCGTTTGTCAGGCGGTGGCCGCGCGACAGCCTCGGTCAGCAGCGGCGCCGATTTGCGGGCGAAGGTGTCCAGCAGCTCGCTCAGCGGCCGCGGCTCGCCGAGCGCGGTGCCCTGGCCGTAGGTGACGCCGAGCGTCGCCAGTTGGGTGGCCGCCTCCTTGGACTCGATGCACTCGGCGACGGTGTCGAGTTCGAGCTGGCGCGCGATGTGCAGGATCGCGCGCACCATCGACTCGGAGCGCGGCTCGCGCAGCAGGTCGCGGACGAACACGCCGTCGATCTTGAGCGCCGAGACCTTGAGCGTCTTGAGGTAGGCGAGCGAGGTCACGCCGGTACCGAAATCGTCGATCGAGGTTTTGCAGCCGATCTCGCTGATCGCCGTGACGAAGCGCTCGGTCTCGGCGAGGCGGCCGACGACCGCGCTTTCGCTGATTTCGAAGCTGAGCAGCCGCGGCGGCAGCTGTGCGGCCTCGATCGCCTTGCGGATGCGGTCGGCGAGGTCGGGCAGCTGCAGCGACTGGGCCGAGAGGTTGACGGAGAACACGGCGCCGGCCTGGTCGAGGGCCGCGGCGCACGGTGCCAGCCGGCGCAGCAGCTCGCCGAGCACCCAGTCGTCCAGCCGCACCAGCAGCTGGTGGCGCTGCGCGATGCCGATGAAGTCCTCCGCCGCCAGGATCTGGCCGTGCGCGTCCTGCAGGCGCACCAGGATCTCGTAGCGACCGGCCCGGCTCGGGTCCCACAGCGGCGTCAGCGGCTGGACGTACAGCCGCAGCCGGCCGTGCTCGAAAGCCTCGACGAGCTCGTGGTAGAGGCGCAGCTCGCGCTGCTGCTCGGCGACGCGTGTGTCGCCCGGCACGAAGGCCTCGACCCGATTGCGGCCGCGCTCCTTGGCGACCCGGCAGGCTGACTCGGCGCCGGCCAGCGCATGTTCGACGGTGCCGCCCGGCGGCAGCGCCGCGACGCCGAAGCTCATCGATACGGTGACGCCCGCCAGCTGCACGGGCAGCTTGACCGAGCCGACGGCATGGCGTGCGAGCTCGGCCCAGGTGCGCGCCGAGTCCAGCGAGCAGCCGTCGAGCAGCGCCACGAAGCTGTCGCTCGCGATCCGCGCGGTGAGGCTGCCGGCCGGGAGCTCCTGATCGCGCCAGGCGTCGGCGATCGCGCGCAGCACGCTGTCGCCGGAATCGAAGCCGTACAGGTCGTTGATCGAGCGCAGGTCGTCGACGTCGGCGTAGACCAGCGCGCGCGCGCCGTCCTTCGCCTGGGCCAGCAGCGCCGCGACCTGCTCGTCGAACGCGTGGCGCGTCAGCAGGCCGGTCGTAGCGTCGATGCGCACATCGATGATCTCGAGCAGCCGCGGCGCGACGCGCTCGAGCATGCGCGCCTCGCGCGTGCCGAACGAGCGGCTCTGGACGCGGTTGAACGCGACCACGACGCCGAGCGTCTGGCCACGGCGCACCAGCGGCACGCACAGAATCCGGAACGGCACGCGGCTGCCGGCGCCCGAATCGCGGACCTTGTTCACGACCAGCGTCTTCTGCTGCAGCTGCGCGACCTTGTGCAGGTGGCGGCTGACGACGGTGCGCAGCATGTCGAGCTCGCCCGGCTCGAGGCTGCAGCGCGCGGCGCTGCGCTCGAGGCGCCGGCCCGGCACGTACAGCAGCGCCAGGTCGCACTCGGCGTGGCTGATGAACGCCTCGAGCAGTCCCCGCAACGGGTCGCCGCCGGCCGGCATCTCGAGCCGAGTCACGTCGAGCAGCCACTCGAGTTCCTGGGTGTCGCCGATCTGAAAGCGGCCGGTCTCGATCACCCGCTGCTGGCCGAGGTCGCGCCGCGTCAGCACCAGCAGCGGCGCGAGCGTGCGCTCTACGCTCTCGAAGGTCGGCAGGTCGCCCTCGCGCGTTACCGCGCGGCACACCACCGCGGTGACGGCGAGCACGGCGCCGAGCTCGTCGCGCAGCAAGAAGCAGTAGGCCGGGGCGTCGTCGAGCATGCGGCGCAGGCCGCTCGTGCTCCCGCCCTGCTTGGCGCTTTCGAGCAGTTCCTCGACGGCGGGACGCAGGTCGTGGAAATCGGTGCCGTCGCTGCTCCACAGCAGGTCGCCGTCCGGGGCGTACAGGTAGATGCCGCGCGACCGCGGCAACAGCGTCTTCAGGATCTGCGCGTAGGGACCAAAATCGAAATGTGAATTCGCCGGCACTTCGCCTTCCCTAGTGCGTCGCCAATCGCCGACAGATGATTCCAGTCATGGACTTTCGCCGGTGTGCAGTCAGTCACGGTTCGGTCCACCGACATCTGACATATGGCGGTGGCTTTCAGCGCGCCCAGTCGCGCGCGCGCCCGACGGCGCGCGCCCACTCAGGGCGGCGCGCGACGGCGGACTCGCGGCCGCGCCCGGGCTCGAAACGGCGGGCGGCGCGCCACTGGGCGGCGACTTCCTCGGCCGAGGCCCAGTAGCCTACGCCGATGCCGGCCAGATAGGCCGCGCCAAGCGCCGTCGTCTCGGTGACGGCCGGGCGCACGACCGGCACGCCGAGCAGGTCGGCCTGGAACTGCATCAGCAGGTCGTTGGCCGTTGCGCCGCCGTCGACGCGCAGCTCGACCAGCGACCGGCCGGCGTCGGCCTGCATTGCATCGAGCACGTCGGCGCTCTGGAACGCGATCGCCTCAAGCGCGGCGCGCGCGAGGTGCGCCGCTGTCGTGCCGCGCGTCAACCCGACGATCGTGCCGCGCGCGTGCGGATCCCAGTGCGGACTGCCGAGGCCGGTGAAGGCGGGTACCAGGTACACGCCGCCCGTGTCGGCGACGCTCGCGGCCAGCGCCTCCACGTCGGCCGCGTGCTCGATCAGGCCAAGTCCGTCGCGCAGCCACTGCACGACGGCGCCGGCGACGAAGACGCTGCCTTCGAGCGCGTAGCGCCGGCCGCCGCAGTCCCAGGCGACGGTCGACAGCAGCCGGTGGCGCGAGGCGAGCGGCCGGTCGCCGGTGTTCATCAGCATGAAGCAGCCGGTGCCGTAGGTGTTCTTGGCCATGCCAGGCGCGAAGCAGGCCTGACCGAACAGCGCCGCCTGCTGGTCGCCGGCGATGCCGGTGATCGGCACGGCGCGGTCGTCGAGCAGCGCGCGCGGTGCCGCCGCCGCCGGCTGCGAGGACGCCACGATGCGCGGCAGGCAGGCCGGCGGAATGTCGAACAGCTCGAGCATCGCCGTCGACCAGGTCGCGCTTGGCAGATCGAGCAGCAAGGTGCGACTGGCGTTGCTGACGTCGGTCAGATGGGCGCCGCCGCGGGTCAGCTGCCACACGAGCCAGCTGTCGATCGTGCCGAATGCCAGCTCGCCGCGCTCGGCGCGGCGCCGCGCGCCGGGCGTGTGGTCGAGCAGCCACGCGACCTTGGTCGCCGAGAAATACGGATCGAGCGTCAGGCCGGTGCGGCGGGCGACCTCCGCCTCGTGGCCGGCGGCCCGCAGCCGCTCGCAGTGATCGGCGGTGCGGCGGTCCTGCCAGACGATCGCCGGCGCGACCGGCCGGCCCGTGCTTCGCTCCCAGAGGACGGTGGTTTCGCGCTGGTTGGTGATGCCGATCGCCGCCACGTCGGCGCTCGTGGCGTGCGCCTGCGCCAGCACCTCGGCGATCGTCGCCGCCTGGCTTGCCCAGATCTCGTCGGCATCGTGCTCGACCCAGCCCGGTCGCGGGAAGCGCTGCGTGAACTCGCGCTGGGCGAGTGCGACCGGCCGGCCGTCGGCGTCGAACAGGATCGAGCGCGAGCTGGTCGTGCCTTGGTCGAGCGCGAGCACGTAGCGGGTCATTGCGGGCCTCGCGTGCTCAGCCGGATGGCCGCGCCGCGAGCCATGCGTCCAGCGCCGCACTCGCGTCGGGTGGCGCGTGCAGCCCGAGCTTGCTGCGCCGCCAGAGGATGTCCTCGGCGCTGCACGCCCACTCGGTGCGGCACAGGTAGGCGATCTCGGCCGCGTGCAGGCCGGGCACCACCTCGACACCGAGCTCGGCGGTTGAGCGGGCGCTGCCGAGCCAGCCGCCGAGGCGCGTGCCGTAGGCGCGCGCCCAGCGGTCCAGCAGCCGCGCGGGGAAGCCGGGGTGGCGCTGGCCGAGTGCGGCGCGGAACGCCGCATAGTCACCGCCGGGGAGGTCGCCGCCGGGCAGCACCGCCTGCGCGGTCCAGCGCGGCTGCTGGAGCCTGAGCGCGGGCAGCAGCCGGTCGAGCGCGTCCTCGGCGAGCCGCCGGTAGGTCGTGAGCTTGCCGCCGAACACCGACAGCAGTGGCGCCCCGTCGGCGTCGAGCTCGAAGGTGTAGTCGCGGGTCACGCTCGAGGGGTCGGAGGATTCGTCCTCGAGCAGCGGGCGCACGCCGGAGTAGCTCCAGACGACCTCGGCCGGCGACACGGCGCGGCGGAAATGGCGGCTGACGAGGTTGCACAGGTAGGCCGTCTCGTCGCTCGTGATGCGCGCCCGCGACGGGTCGCCGTTGAACTCGATGTCGGTCGTGCCCACCAGCGTGAACTCGTGCTCGTACGGAATCGCGAAGATGATGCGGCGGTCGATGTTCTGGAAGATGTAGGCGTAGTCGTGCTCGAACAGCCGCGGCACGACGATGTGGCTGCCCTTGACGAGCCGCACGGCGCGCCGGCTGCGCACCGGCGATGCCTGGTCGAGGAAGCCGCCGACCCACGGCCCGGTCGCATTGACGACGCCGCGGGCGCGCACCTGGCGCCGCTCGCCGTGCGCGTCGATCAGCGTCGCCGTCCAGGCGCCGCGCTCGCGCACGATCCGCACGCAGCGGGTGCGCGTCAGGATCTCGGCGCCGCGCTCGCGCGCATCGAGCGCATTGAGCACGACCAGCCGCGCGTCGTCGACCCAGGCGTCCGAGTACGCGAAGCCGCTCGTGTAGCCGGCGCGCAGCGGCGCACCGGTCGGGTGCTGGCGCAGATCGATGCTCTGCGAGGCCGGCAGGCGCCGTCGCCGCGCCAAGTGGTCGTACAGCATCAGGCCGGCGCGGATCATCCACGCCGGGCGCAGATGCGGCTCGTGCGGCAGCACGAAGCGCAGCGGCCGGATGATGTGCGGCGCGGCGGCGAGCAGCACCTCGCGTTCGGCGAGCGCCTTGCGCACCAGCCGGAACTCATAGTGCTCGAGATAGCGCAGCCCGCCGTGGATGAGCTTGGTGCTGGACGACGAGGTGTGCGCGCCAAGATCGTCCTGCTCGCAAAGCACGACGCCCAGCCCGCGGCCGGCGGCGTCGCGGGCGATGCCGGCGCCGTTGACGCCGCCGCCGATGACCAGCAGGTCGTGCTCGACCGCCGCGGCGGTCATGGCGGGGGCCCGGCAGCGGCGCTCAGCGGCGCCGGAGCCGGCGCGCAGCGCGCGGTGCGGATCGCGGCGGCTGCCGTCATGCGCTGCGGTACAGCTTGGTCATCACGAACTCGCGATGACCCAGTGCCTCCGCCGCCGTCAGCCGGCCGTTGGCGGTGCGGCAGATCATGTCGATCAGCGCGTCCCCGGCCGCGTCGAGCGTCAGCTCGCGGCGCAGGATGCCGGACACGTCGAGGTCGACGTGCTCGGCCATCAGCCGCACCGTGCGCGGATTTCCGCTGACCTTGATGACCGGCATGACCGGATTGCCGATCACGTTGCCCTGTCCGGTCGGGAAGATGTGCAGCACGTAGCCGGCCGCGGCCTGCAGCGTGCAGCACTCGGCCGCGGCCGACGAGCTGTCCATGAAGTACAGGCCCGGCCCGCGGCCGGGTGCCTCTGCCGGCCCGAGCACGTCGATGAAGCGCGTGCGCTTGCCGATCTTCTCGAGGTTGCCGAGCGCCTTCTCCTCGATCGTCGTCAGCCCGCCGGCGATGTTGCCGCGCGTCGGCTGGCTCTCCGACAGGTCCGAGGTCTTGTGGGCCTCGATCACCTCGTGCTGGTAGGCGGTCCAGGTCCGCAGGAACTTGGCGCTGACCTCGGGCGTCGCGGCACGCGCCGCCGCCAGGTGCTCCGCGCCGGTCAGCTCGGAGGTCTCGCCGAAGCAGCCGTACAGGCCGTGCGGGATCAGCTTGTCGTACATGTTGCCGACGGTCGGGCACGAGGCCAGGCCGGTGGTCGTGTCCGATTCGCCGCACTTGGCGGCGATCCACAGCTCGGTAAGCGGGCATTCGACGCGCAGCTGCTCGCTGGCGGCGTGGAGGAACTGCTTGGCGACCCGCGACGCCGCCGCGACGGTCGCGATGTCGCCGTGGCCCTCGATCGAGAAGCCGGCGACCGGTTTGCCGGTGGCGGCGATGCCATCGACGACGCGCTGCGTCCAGCCGGGCTCGATGCCGACGACCACGCAGGCGGCGACGTTCGGGTTGGCGCCGGTGCCGATCAGGGTGCGGAAGTGCAGGTCGAGGTCGGCGCCGAACTGCAGGCGGCCGTAGGCGTGCGGCAGCGCGACCGTGCCGTGGATGTGGGCGGCCACCGCCTCGCAGGCCGCGTTCGAAATGTCGTCGACCGGCAGGATCGCGACCAGGTTGCGCACGCCGACCCGGCCGTTTTCGCGGCGGTACCCAAATACGGTGCGGCGCTCGGCCGCCTGACGGGCGGCCGTCACCAGCGCTTCGTCCGCAGGTTGTGGACGTGCACGTGCGCCCCCTTGGCGATCGGCGCGACAACCCGGCCGATGTCCGCGCCGTACTTGATGACGGTGTCGCCGGGCGCGAGGTCCACCAGCGCCACCTTGTGGCCGAGCGGCGTCGCTTCGCGCAGCGTCAGGCGAAAGTCCGAGTCGTCCTCGGTCACGACGCACAGCGCCTGGGTGGCGGCAGCGAGGTCCTCGACGACGACGACGCCGACGTTGTCGCGCCGGGCGTGGACGAGAATCTGTGGCGGGCTCACGGGTGGCTCCGGCTGCCGGGGCCACCTACTTTAACGCAGACGGTCGCGGCGCGGGTCGCACCCGCCGGCCGCTGGCCGGCGGTCGCGGCGACGCGCGGCTACGAAGGCTTGGTCTTGCCCGGCGCGGCGCGCTTCTTCTTCCGCGGCCGCGAGCCGCGTTCGAGCTGTTCGAGTGCGCGATCGACGTCCTGGACTGCGTCGCGCAGTACGGGCACGAGACCGCCCGACGGGGAGCGGGTCTTGCGCGGGGTCTTGCGGGTGGCCATACCGCTCGCCTATCGGCGCCGCCGACCCGAACTTGACGCGCGGCCTCTCGGTTTGCGCGGCCGTCAGCTGGCCGCAGGCAGTCCGGCGATCGCTTTGTGAAGCGTGTCACTCATCGCGTGCAGTCGCGAGCCACGATGCCGCAGCGTGTCGCGCAGTCGCTCGAGCGCGGGCATGGCGATCGTCTGATCGCTGCGTGTCAGCGTGCCGGTCTCGGCGAGCCGGTACAGGCGCAGCAGGTCGTCGTTCAGATGCTCGACCAGCGTGGCGACCGCGAGCCGCAGTTCCGCGGGTTCCTGCGGCGCGCTCGCCTCGGCGCGGTCGAGAATATCGAGCAGTCGCCGTCGGTATGTCGCGAGCAGGCGTGCGGCGGCGGAGCCGTCGATGGAGCGGGGCGTCTTCTTCTTCGTCACAGTGCTGCGGCGGGCCTTGTTCTTCTTGCCTCGGCGCGCCTCTTCAGTCGTCGACGCGCCAAACCATTGTAGACGGCTGCAAGTTGCATTCAACACGCGCGCAATCTATTTTTTGATCGCGACGCGGCTTGATGCCGCCGCGCGGCCGCACTGTTGGACGTTTTTCGAGCGCGCGACGAGCGCCTTGCGACATTTGCTGAGCGCTCGCCCCGTCTTTCCCCTACGCCAAAAGCTGGTGCTGCGAAGTGCCGGTGACGCGGCGATGGTGCGCGGGTCGCGACGGCGGCGGTGTGGGCGCCGATCGATGGCGGCGCGCGGGACCGAGCGGCGCCCGCTCGCGGTTCGTACCGCGGCCACCACCACCGAGCGGCGACCGGCTGCGCGGGGCGGGCGCGGATGCCCGCAAGGGTCGGGCGGACGCCGCCGGCGGACGAGGCCCGGCACGGGTCTGCGGCGGCCGGCCGGCCCTCGCACAGCGCGGTCCGGCCCGGGCGGGGCCGCAGCGGCGGCGCGCGACGGGTACTTTCGCTACCGGCCCCTTCACCGGGAGGCCGGCCGGTCCCGGGCCGTCCCTGTAGTGGCATTTCCTGTTGTATTCCTGTAAGTTGCGCGGCGGTTCGTGCCCCTTCTTCCTTTTCTGCCTCCTGCCGCCCGGGTTCTCCGGAAACGGCACTGACACAAAAAGTGAAGTGAGTTCGATCCAAGGTGGCGGTCGCGTCCGTCTCCGGTGTGGTCGACCCTGTGTCGTCGCGCCGACAGGCGTTCGCTCCGCAGTTCGTTTCGGTTCTCGTCGTCACGGCACGCCGTGCGCAGGACCTCGTTAGTGAGTGATCGCAAATGACCAAGATCTATGTGGGCAACCTGCCGTTCTCGGCGGACGAAGCCGCTGTGCGTCAGCTGTTCGAGCAGCACGGCAAGGTGGAATCGGTTGCCCTGATCAACGACCGCGACACGGGTCGGCCGCGCGGCTTCGGCTTCGTCGAGATGCCGAGCGGCGACGCCCAGCGCGCCATCCAGAGCCTCAACGGGCAGAACATGGGTGGTCGCCCGCTACGCGTCAACGAGGCGCAGGAGCGCACCGGCGGCGGCGGCGGCGGCGGTGGTAACCGCGGCGGCGGCGGCGGTGGCGGCGGCGGCGGCGGCGGACCGCGTCGCTGGTGAGTAAGGCGCGCGGCCGCTAGGCCGCGCGATCCGACTCCCAGGAAAGGGCCGCCCGCGCGGCCCTCTCTTTTTTGCAGGGTGCCGGCTCGCGGCCGGCACGCCGTTCAGGCGGGTTTGCGCCCGGCGTCGCGCGGTGCCGCGCGCGCGAACGCACGGCCGCGCAGCGACGCGGTCTTCACCAGCGCCCAGACGGGCAGCCCCGGTCGCAGCCCGAGCTCGTCCGCCGCCTCGCGCGTGATCCGCGCCAGCAGCCGTGCGCCGGCCACCTCCACCACCGCGAGCATCGCGTCCCGTCCCTCGGCGACGACCTCGACGAGCGTTCCTTCGAGCGCGTTGCGCACCGACAGCCCATGAGGTGGCGCGATCGCCAGGATGACGTCACG
This sequence comes from uncultured Pseudomonadota bacterium, assembly GCA_963727685.1. GTDB lineage: Bacteria > Pseudomonadota > Gammaproteobacteria > Steroidobacterales > Steroidobacteraceae > CAIKZZ01. The sequence continues at coordinate 191,864 of CAVSGY010000006.1, read as the reverse complement.
CGCGAGAATGTGCAGGCGCAGCCGCGCCCCGACCCGGGCGTCCGGCAGCGCAAGCCGTAGCCGGCCGGCCCCGACTTCGACGCTGGCGAGCCCGGTCGCCGGATCGACGGCGCTGATCCCGGCCTCCAGCACCGCGCCGACCGCGTCGCTGCCGATCACTGCTCGCAGCCGCGGGTCGAGGCTGATCGCCGCCGCCGAGCCGGTGGCCAGCACGCGGCCCGCCGCGAGCAGCACGACGTCGGTCGCGAGGCGCAGCACCTCGTCGTACTGGTGGCTGACGTACAGCATCGGGATCGCGAAGCGGTCGCGCAGCGACTCGAGGTAGGGCAGCACCTCGTCGCGGCGGGCCGTGTCGATCGCCGCCAGCGGCTCATCGAGTAGCAGCAGGCGTGGCTGGGCGAGCAGAGCCCGGCCGAGCGCGACGCGCTGGCGCTCGCCGCCGGACAGCTGGTGGACCCGGCGCCGCAGCAGGGCCTGGAGGCCGAGCAGCGCAACGATTTCGTCGCGCACCGCGTAGCGCTCGCCGCGCGGCGCGCGGCGCTCGCCGTAGCCGAGGTTGCCGGCGACGTCGAGGTGCGGGAACAGGCGCGAGTCCTGGAACACGTAGCCGATGCGGCGCCGCTCCGCCGCGACCGAGGTGCCGCTCGCGGAGTCGAGCCAGGCCGTCCCGTCGAGGCGCACCGTGCCGGTCGCGGGGATGAGGCCTGCAATCGCGTTGACGAGCGTACTCTTGCCGGCGCCCGACGGGCCGAACAGTGCCACCACGCCCGGCGTCGGCGCGGTGAAGCGCGCCGCGAGACGGAATCCGCCGCGCTCGACGGCGAGGTCGACCTCGATCATGTCAGGGCCCCAGCCGGGTGCGCAGCCGGCGGGCGAGGAACTCGGCGCCGACGAGGCCGGCGAGGCCGAGCGTGAAAGACATCGCCGCCAGGCGCGCGGCGGCAAGCTCGCCGTCCGGCGACTGGATCGCGGTGTACAGGGCGAGCGGCAGCGTGCGCGTCGCGCCGGGAATATTGCCGGCGAAGGTGATCACGGCGCCGAACTCGCCGAGCCCGGCGGCGAAGGCGGTGACGCCACCGGCGAGGATCCCCGGCGCCATCAGCGGAAGCGTGACGGTCACGAAGCGATCGAGCGGCCCGGCGCCGAGCGTGCGCGCCGCTTCCTCGAGCCCGGGATTGACACCCTCGAGCGACAGGCGGACCGCGCGCACTATCAGCGGAAAGCTCATGACGGCCGTGGCGAGTGCGGCGCCCTCAGTAGTGAAGGCGAGCCGAATGCCGAGGGCCGCGTGCAGCCACGCGCCGAACGGACCGCGCACGCCGAACAGGACGAGCAGCAGGTAGCCGATCACGACCGGCGGCAGCACGAGCGGCAGGTGCACGAACGCATCGAGCAGCGCGCGGCCGGTGAAGCGGGCGCGCACCAGCAGCCAGGCGACGCCGATGGCGAGCGGCAGGCTGGCCGCGACGCTCTCGGTCGCGACGATCAGGCTGACGCGCAGCGCCTCGGACTCGGCGGCCGTGAGCACCGTGGGCGGTCCGCCTCAGGAGGCCGTGCCTGGCTCCATCTGCGACTGCTGGTAGTTGGCGGCGCCGACGCGCTCGAGCAGGCCGAGCTGCGTCTCGAGAAAGTCGATGTGCTCTTCCTCGGACTCGAGGATGTCCTCGAGCAGCTCGCGGCTGACATAGTCGTGCACCGCCTCGGCGTGGGCGATGGCCGCCTTCAGATCGGGCAGCGCGCGCTGCTCGAGCTTGAGGTCGCAGGCGAGGATCTCGCCGACGTCCTCGCCGATCATGAGCTTGCCGAGGTCCTGCAGGTTCGGCAGACCGTCGAGGAACAGGATGCGGCGGATCAGCGCATCGGCGTGCTTCATCTCGTCGACCGACTCGCCCTGCTCGTACTTGCCGAGCTGGACCAAACCCCAGTCTTGCAGCATGCGCGCGTGCAGGAAGTACTGGTTGATCGCGGTCAGCTCGTTCTTGAGGATCTTATTGAGGTGCGCGATGACCTCGGCGTCGCCCTTCATTCGGGACTCCTTGGGGGTGTGGGTAGCGCGCGGCGGCCCGGTAGCGGCGCCGGCGACGAGCTACGCAGCCTGAATCGCCGGGTCCCCCGACGCAAGCGCGGCGTCGAGCAGCTCGCGCGCCGTCGGCTCGCAGGTCCGGCAGCAGCTGGCGACGCCGGTCCGTGCCTGCAGCTCCTCGAAGGAGCGGGCGCCTTGGGCGACCGCGTCGCGCAGCTCGCGGTCGCGTAATCCGTGACAGAGGCAGACGTACATGGCTGAACCCTCGATAGGATCGTAATGAGAATCACTCGCATAGGCAAGCGATACGCATTCCGATTGGATTATTCCGAGCCTACGGTCGTACATCATCGTGGCAAGCCGTAGTGCGGCGGCCCCGGAACCGGGGCCCTGAATCCGGCCCGAGCGCCCGCCCCGAAGGGCGGGCGGGATCAGGGCATGCGGATCCGCCCCCCGCCGCCGGCCGGCGGCACAGCGCCCGGCTCCGGTATCACGATCGAAGACGCCGCCTCGCGGCGCATCTGGGCGAGTTCGCGCATCGCATCTTCCATCGCGACCTGCGCGCCGGCGGCGAACTTGGCAATGGCCTCGGCGAGCGTCGCGGTCTCGATTTCGAAGCTGATCGGCAGCGTGCCCATCGGCGTCATCACCGAGATCTGGCCCATGAACAGCGTTGTCCGCGCCGGGTCAGCGCTGCCGTCGGCGTGCACCGGCACCAGCACGCGGATCGTCCCCACGCGGCGGTCCGTGTACATTTCCTCGCGGTACACGCTCGCCGCGTCGAAGCGAGCTTCGGTCTGGGCATTCATCGCAGTCTCCGGCAACTCCTTGATCGGGCGCCCACCGTAGCAGACGCGGGCGCGGCGCAGAAGCCGCCGCCGCCCGCGCCGCCGTAGACTGTCGCTCCCCCGGCCGCCCGCGTAGCTTCCCGTGAACGATACCCCCGCCGCGCCCGCCGCTGCCCCGCCCGCGCGGCTCAACATCGATCTCGGCGCACTGGCCGCCAACTACCGCGCGCTCGAGCGCGTCGCTGCGCCCAGCGAGGTCGCCGGCGTAGTCAAGGCCAACGCCTACGGCCTCGGCGTCGGCCCGGTCGCTGCCTGCCTCGCCGCCGCGGGCTGTCGCAGCTTCTTCGTGTCGTCGCTGGCCGAGGGCCTCGAGCTGCGCGCGCGGGAGCCCGGCGCGCGCGTGTTCGTGCTCGAGGGCACGGCGGGCGAGCCCGGCGCCTGCCGCGCCGCCCGCCTCGTGCCGGTCCTGAACACAGTAGCCGAGGTCCGCGAGTGGGTGACGGCCTGCGGCGCGGCGCCCGCGGCGCTGCAGCTCGACACCGGCATCGCCCGCGCCGGGCTCGACGCTGGCGACGTCGCGGCGCTCGCCGCAGAGCCCGCGCTGCTCGCCGCGCTCGGCCTTGTGCTCGTGATGACGCACCTCGCCTGTGCCGACGAGCCCCAGCACCCGCTCAACCGGATCCAGATCGAGCGCTTCGCGGCGCTGCGCGCGGCGCTGCCGCCGGCCCCGACCAGCATCGGCAATTCCGCCGGCACGCTGCTGGGCCCGGAGTTCCGTGGTGACGTGGTGCGCCCCGGCATCGCCCTCTACGGTGGCCGGCCGCTGGCGACCGGTCCCAATCCGATGCGCGAGGTCGTGCGCCTCGAGGCGCGTGTGCTGCAGATCCGTGAGGTCGCGGCCGGCGCGACCGTCGGGTATGGCGCGAGCTGGATCGCCCCGGCGCCGGCGCGCATTGCCGCGGTCGGAGCCGGCTACGCGGATGGCTATCCGCGCGCGCTCGGCAACCGCGGCTACGCCTGCGCGGCCGGGCGGCGCGTGCCGGTGGTCGGCCGGGTGTCGATGGATCTGACGACGCTCGACGTCGCGGCGTTGCCGATCGAGGCGCTCGCGGTCGGCGACTACGTCAACCTGCTCGGCGGCGGTGTGCCGCTCGAGGACGCCGCCGCGCGGGCCGGCACGCTGAGCTACGAGATCCTGGCGCGGCTCTCCACGCGCCTCGCGCGCTGCTACCGCCCGGCGTCGGCGTGATGCCGCCGCGCGGCGCGGGCGCGGATCAGCCGCCGCCGCCGAAACGCACCACGACGTTGGCGCCGAAGGTCCGCGGGTCGCCGAGCTGCAGCCAGAGCTGGTTGGGATAGTAGGGCGGCACCAGGCCGAAGTAGAAGCCGCGGACCGGATAGTCCTTGTTGAGCAGGTTGCGCACCCACAGATACGCGGACCAGTTCGCCGACTCGCGGCCGACCTTGACGTTGGCGAGGCCGTAGGCGCTCGAGCGCGTGTTGTTGGGCGGCAGATCGAAGTAGTACGCCCCCATGCCAGTGACGTCGAGGCGGCCGAACAGCCCGTTCGCGGCGCGCCACGTGGCGTTGGCGGCTGCCTGCCAGTTCGGCGCATTGGCGAGCTGGCGCGACACGCTCGCCTGCGAATCGGTGCCAATGGTCGCGAAGTCGTGGAAGTCGGTGTGCAGCAGGCCGAGCGCGCCGCCGAACGACAGCTGGCGCGTCGCCTGCCAGGCGAGCGACGACTCGAGGCCGTAGTTGAAGCCGCTGACGGCGTTGCCGGTGTAGAAGATAAAGGTGTTCGGGTTGTTCGGCTGGGTCTGCAGGCTGCTCTTGATCTGGGCATCCTGCCGGTACAGCGCGAACACGTCGGCGTTGACCGTCAGGCGACGCTCGAGCAGCTGCGCCTTGTAGCCCGTCTCGAAGTTCCAGTCCGCCTCCGGCCGGAACAGGATCTGGCTCGGCTCGAGTCCCTGGCTGAGATTGAAGCCGCCGGCCTTGTAGCCGCGCGCCAGCTGCACGTAGATGGACTCGTCCGGGGCGGGCTGGTAGCTCAGCGAGGCATGGCCGCCCCACAGGTTCTCGGCGGGGGCGAAGCGGTTGGCGGTGGCCGCGCCCGCGATGAAGTCCTGCGTCAGGTCCTGATACGTCGAGGTACGGCGCTCGCCGCGCACGCCGAGCGACCAGCGCAGGCGCGCGCCGAGGTCGCCGTCGAGGACGCCGAACAGGGCGTAGCTGCGGGCGCGGTAGCCGCTCTGGACGACGGTATCCTGCGCATACGGGCCGTTGATCGGGTCGTCCGAGTTCCCGGCGCTCGTATCGTTGAGCGTCTCGCGCAGCTGCGAGGCGTAGGCGCCTACCAGCCACGCCGTGCCGTGCTCCGGCGAGGTCGAGATCCTGACCTCGGCGCTCTCAGTCTCGCGATTGCGCAGCTGCACCTCGGTGAAGTTGTCGACGTACGGGTACCAGTAGGCCGGGTTGCCCCAGTCGCCGTCATAGCTGTACTTGACCAGGCTCTCCGCGTAGGTGGCGATGCCGGTGATCGTGACCGGCGCTAGCTGCGAGTCGGTGATGCGCACCGCGGCGCCGGTCGAATGCTGGGCGTCGACGCCCGGCTGGTTCGAGTAGGTCGTGCGGTTGTTGTCGGGTGAGAACGCGTCGTAGCCGTTGTTCATCTGCACGTCGAGTACGCTGACGTCGACCCGCAAGTCCTGCGATGGCTGATAGCGCCAGCGCCCGCGCGCCGTCAGCTCGTCGCGGCCGTCGGTGTCGTAGCGGTTCAGATAGACGTTGTGGTAGTAGCCGTCGCTCGTGTAGCGCTGCACCGCGAGCCGGAACGCCGAGTCGAGCGCGTCGACCGGACCGGTGATGACGCCGCCGATGCTGCGGGTGTTGTAGTCACCGTCCAGCAACTCGGCCCGGCCGCCGAACTCCTGCTGCGGCGCCGCGCTCGAGACGTAGATCAGGCCGCCGAGCGCGTTGGCGCCATAGCGCGTGCCCTGCGGGCCGCGCAGTACCTCGATCTGGTCGATGTCGAACATCGTCGCCGCGGAGCCGAGGCCGCTGAAATCGATGTCGTCGATCAGGAAGCCGATCGACGGGTTCGGCGCCCCCTGGTACTGCTCGAGCTCGCCGATGCCGCGCAGCTGGAAGTAGCGCGGCCGTGACGTGTCGCCGGCCCAGTTGAGGTTCGGCACCATCGCCAGCAGGTCCTCGAAATGCTGCTGGCCGGCATCGGCGACCGTCCTGGCATCGAGCACCGTGACGCTGGCGGGCACCGCGAGCGCCGGCGCCGGCCGCAGCATCGCCGTGACCACGACCTCCTCGAGTTCGCCGTCGGCGGCCTGCGCCGCCGCGCACGCGGCAGCGGCGGCGGCGACGGCGGCCGCAAGCAGCAATGCGGGCCGGTGCCGGCGGGCGCGGCTCGCGGGCGTGGCCGAAGAGGGCTTCCGGGGGCGGCGGCGGTCTGCCGCGCGGTCGATCTGTGTCACTGCGCTCCCTACGCCGGTACTAACCGGATCAGGTTCAACGGGTTCGCAGGTATCCCTGCGTCTCAGGCCCGGCGGGCCACCCCAGCAAGTGGGAACAGCATACATCGCCGCCGGCCGCGGCGGAATCGGCGTGCGCGGCGCGCCTCAGCGCACCGGCAGCTCGCGCGACTTCTGCACCGTCCGGAGCGCGAAGCTCGAGTGGACGCGCGCCACGTGCGGCAGGCTGGTCAGCTGCCGGCTGTGGACGCGCTCGAAGTCCGCCGTGTCCGCGACCACGACCCGCAGCAGGTAGTCGTACTCGCCCGACATCAGGTAGCACTCCATGATCTCGGGCACCTTGCGCACCGCCTGCTCGAACGCCGCCAGGTCGGCGCGCTCCTGCCGCTCGAGCGTGATGCTGACGAACACGTTGACGCCGAGGCCGGCCTTCTGTTCGTTGAGCACCGCGGCGTAGCCCTCGATGAGCCCCGCGGTCTCAAGCGCGCGCACGCGCCGCAGGCACGCCGACTCCGACAGGCTGACGCGCGCGGCGAGCTCGCTGTTGGTGATGCGGCCCTCGCGTTGCAGCGTCTGCAGGATCGCGCGGTCGTAGCGGTCGAGCTCCATAAGCAGATCCTTGCGTCTAATCGACGTTTGACAGCAGGAGATTGCGTGATATAGCCATTTATTGCAGTGCGTTTGCAAGAGCCCGCAGCCGCGCGCTCGCTACAGTGACCGGCATCAGCTCGCAGGAGAGTCACGATGCGCATCGGGGTCCCGAAGGAAATCAAGGTCCATGAGTACCGCGTCGGCCTGACGCCGGCCGGCGTCCGCGAGCTCGTCGCGGCGGGCCACGAGGTCGCGATCGAGTCCAAGGCCGGCCTCGGCATCGGCATGGACGACGGCGAATACCAGGGCGCCGGCGCGCGCATCCTGCCGACCGCGAAGGACGTGTTCGACTTCGCCGAGCTCGTCGTCAAGGTCAAGGAGCCGCAGCCGGCCGAGTGCCGCCTGCTGCGACCGGGACAGGTGCTGTTCACGTACCTGCATCTCGCCGCGGACAAGGCGCAGGCCGAGGCGCTGGTCGCCTCCGGCGCCACGGCGATCGCGTACGAGACCGTCACCGCGCCGGACGGCAGCCTGCCGCTGCTGACGCCGATGAGCGAGGTCGCGGGCCGCATGTCGGTGCAGGTCGGCGCGACCTCGCTGCAGAAGGCCAACGGCGGCTTCGGCGTGCTGCTCGGCGGCGTGCCGGGCGTCGCGCCCGCCAAGGTCGTGATTCTCGGCGGCGGCGTCGCCGGCACGCACGCGGCGGAGATGGCGGCCGGCCTGCGCGCCGACGTCACCGTCGTCGATCGCTCGCCGAAGCGCCTGCGCGAGCTGTCGACCCAGTTCGGTGGCACGATCAAGACCGTCTACTCGACCGCCGATGCGATCGAGCGGCTGACCCAGGACGCCGACCTGGTCGTCGGCGCGGTGCTGGTGGTCGGCGCGGCGGCGCCGAAGCTCGTCACGCACGCGATGGTCAAGAAGATGAAGGCCGGCGCCGTGCTCGTCGACATCTCGATCGACCAGGGCGGCTGCTTCGAGACCAGCAAGCCGACCAGCCATGCCGCGCCGACCTACGTCGTCGACGGCGTGATCCATTACTGCGTGACCAACATGCCGGGCGCCGTGCCGCGCACCTCGACCTTCGCGCTGACCAACGCGACGCTGCCCTACGTGCGCGCCCTGGCCGATCTCGGCTGGGAGAAGGCGCTGGCGCGCGACGCGGGCTTCGCGCGCGGGCTGAACGTCCACGCCGGCAAGATCACCCACGAGGCGGTCGCCCGCGACCTCGGCCTGAGCTTCCAGCCGTACGCCGCCGGCCGCGGCTGAGCCGCCAGCCCCGATTGCGCGGCCGCGGCGGTTGTAACAGCACCTGTTACAAACGCCGCGGCCGCGCCGCGTTTGTGCGGGCTGTACGGATATTTCTGCGGCCGCCCCAAGCGTCTCATCGTCCCCGGTAAATCGGGCGCACGCATCCGCACCACGCGCCCGGCGGGGGTTGGAATGGAGACGTTTTATGAAGTGCTGCGCCGCCAGGGCATCTCGCGCCGCAGCTTCGTCAAGTTCTGCAGCCTGACGGCGACCTCGCTGGGGCTCGGCTCGTATTTCACGCCGCAGATCGCGCGCGCGCTGGAAACGAAGCCACGCACGCCGGTGCTCTGGCTGCACGGCCTCGAGTGCACGTGCTGCTCGGAGTCGTTCATCCGCTCCGCGCATCCGCTCGCCAAGGACGTCGTGCTGTCGATGCTGTCGCTCGACTACGACGACACGCTGATGGCCTCGGCCGGGCTACAGGCACAGGCCTGCCTCGACGAGACCATCGCCAAGTACAAGGGCAACTACATCCTCGCCGTTGAGGGCAATCCGCCGCTCAACGAGGACGGCATGTACTGCATTACCGGCGGCAAGCCCTTCGTCGAGGAGCTGAAGCGGGTCGCCAAGGACGCCAAGGCGGTCATCGCCTGGGGCTCCTGCGCCTCGTGGGGCTGTGTCCAGGCGGCGAAGCCGAACCCCACCCACGCGGTGCCGATCAACAAGGTGATCACCGACAAGCCGATCATCAAGGTGCCCGGCTGCCCGCCGATCGCCGAGGTGATGACCGCGGTCGTCACCTACATCCTGACCTTCGACCGGCTGCCCGAGCTCGACCGCCAGGGGCGGCCGAAGATGTTCTACGGGCAGCGCATCCACGACAAGTGCTACCGCCGGCCGCACTTCGACGCCGGCCAGTTCGTCGAGAGCTGGGACGACGAGGGCGCGCGCAAGGGCTACTGCCTGTACAAGGTCGGCTGCAAGGGCCCGACCACGTACAACGCCTGCTCGACGACGCGCTGGAACGACGGCGTGTCCTTCCCGATCGGGTCCGGCCACGGCTGCATCGGCTGCTCCGAGGACGGGTTCTGGGACAAGGGCTCGTTCTACGACCGCGTCACCCAGATCAAGCAGTTCGGCATCGAGGCGAACGCCGACAAGATCGGCGGGACGGTGGCGGCCGTGACGGGCGCCGCGGTCGCGGTGCACGCCGGGATCACGGCGCTGAAGCGTGCCAAGGTCGACCACGGCACCGGCATTCCCAAAGACGGCTCGGCGAAGTAAGGGGACACGGCCATGACAGCGTTTGAAACCCAGGGCTTCAAGCTTGACGATTCCGGCAAGCGGCTGGTCGTCGACCCCGTGACCCGCATCGAGGGCCACCTCCGCGTCGAGGTGAACCTCGACAAGGACAACGTGATCCGCAACGCAGTGTCCACCGGCACGATGTGGCGCGGCCTCGAGGTCATCCTCAAGGGCCGCGACCCGCGCGACGCATGGGCCTTCGTCGAGCGGATCTGCGGCGTCTGCACCGGCATGCATGCGCTTACATCGGTGCGCGCGGTCGAGAATGCGCTCGGGATCGACATCCCGGAAAACGCCAACTCCATCCGCAACATCATGGAGCTGGCGCAATACACGCAGGACCACCTGGTGCACTTCTACCACCTGCACGCACTCGACTGGGTGGACGTCGTCTCGGCACTGAAGGCGGACCCGAAGGCAACGGCCGAGCTCGCGCAGTCGATCTCGCCGTGGCCGATGGCCTCGGTGGGCTACTACCGCGACCTGCAGAACAAGATCAAGAAGTTCGTCGAATCCGGGCAGCTCGGGCCGTTCATGAACGGCTACTGGGGCAACCCGGCCTACAAGCTGCCGCCGGAAGCCAACCTGATGGCGGTCGGCCACTACCTGCAGGCGCTCGACTTCCAGAAGGAGATCGTCAAGATCCACACGATCTTCGGTGGCAAGAATCCGCACCCGAACTGGCTGGTCGGCGGCGTGCCGTGCCCGATCAACGTCGACAACACCGGGGCCGTGGGCGCGCTCAACATAGAGCGCCTCAACTACGTCACTTCGATCATCGACCAGGCGATCGACTTCATTGATCAGGTTTATATCCCCGACCTGCTGGCTATTGCCAGCTTCTACAAGGGCTGGCTGTACGGCGGCGGCATCTCGAGCCAGAACGTGCTGTCCTACGGCGACGTGCCGGAGCACGCCAACGACTATAGCGCCAAGAACTTGCTGCTCCCGCGCGGCGCGATCGTCGGCGGTGACCTGTCCAAGGTGAACGAGGTCGACCTCAAGGACCCGGAGCAGATCCAGGAGAGCGTCGATCACTCCTGGTACACCTACCCGGAGGGTAAAAAGACCCTGCATCCGTTCGAGGGCGTCACGAATCCGCACTTCGAACTCGGCTCCAAGACCAAGGGCACCAAGACCAATGTCGAGGCGTTCGACGAGTCGGCGAAGTACTCGTGGGTCAAGGCGCCGCGCTGGCGCGGCCAGCCCATGGAAGTGGGCCCGCTCGCCCGCTACATCATCGGCTACGCGCAGGGCAACCCCGAGTTCAAGGAGCCGGTTGAGAAGGTGCTGAAGACGCTCGACGTGCCGGTGACGGCGCTGTTCTCGACGCTCGGGCGCACCGCGGCCCGCGGCCTCGAGGCGAGCTGGGCGGTGCACAAGCTCAAGCACTTCAACGACAAGCTGATCGCCAGCATCAAGGCGGGCGACACGGCGACGGCCAATACCGCCAAGTGGGAGCCGTCGAGCTGGCCGAAGGAGGCCAAGGGCGCGGGCTTTGCCGAGGCGCCGCGCGGCGCGCTCGGCCACTGGATCATCATCAAGGACGGCAAGATCGACAATTACCAGGCGATCGTACCGACGACGTGGAACGGCAGCCCGCGCGACGGCAAAGGCCAGATCGGTGCGTTCGAGGCGGCGCTGATGAACACGCCGCTCGCGAAGGCCGACCAGCCGCTCGAGATCCTGCGGACGCTGCACTCGTTCGACCCGTGCCTCGCGTGCGCCACGCACGTGATGGCGCCGGATGGCGCGGAGCTGACACGGGTCAAGGTGCGCTGAGGGCCGGGTCGCCGCGGGAGACGCTCAATGATGTATCAAAACTCGCTCGACGCGGATCCCAACCGGGGCCTGAAGTCGATCTATGTCTACGCTGCGCCGGTGCGCATCTGGCACTGGGTGATGACGGCCGCGATGATCGTGCTCGTGACCACAGGGCTGCTGATCGCGTATCCGCCACCGACGCTCGGCGGCGAGGCGTCCGAGCACTTCCTGTTCGGTTACATCCGCTTCGCGCACTTCGTGTCCGGCTATGCCCTCGCGATCTCGTGGCTCGTGCGCGTCTACTGGGCGATCGTCGGTAACGACTACACGAGGCAACTGTTCCTCGTGCCGGTGTGGAGCAAGCCGTGGTGGAGTGAGTTCGGCAATGACCTGAAGACCTACGGGTTCCTGAAGTCCGCGAAGCCGCTGCGCTACGCGGGTCACAACCCGATGGCGCAGATCGCGATGTTCTTGATGGCGACGCTCGGTTCGTTCTTCATGATCATCACCGGATTCGCGCTGTACTCGGAGGGCCTCGGCAAGGGCAGCTGGGCCGACCGGCTGTTCGGCTGGGTGATCCCCCTGTTCGGCTCGAGCCAGAGCGTGCACACGTATCACCACCTATGCATGTGGCTCATCGTCATGTTCACGACGGTGCATCTCTACATGGTGATCCGCCAGGAAATCACCACCAAGGAGAGCATCCTGAGCACGATGATCGGCGGCTACCGGACGTTCAAGGACTGACCAGTGTCCGCTGTACCGCGTGGCGATGGGGCGGCGCCGCGCCGGCCAGTCACGGCCGGCCGGCGACCGCAGCACCCCGGCCAGTTCCTCGAGACGCGGTTTCTGAGGCCGCTCGCCCTGTCCCAGGACGCGCTGGCGCGCGAACTCGGTATCTCGCGGCGCCGCATCAATGAGATCGTCAATGGCCGGCGCGGCCTGACGGCCGACACGGCGCTGCGCCTTGCCCGGTACTTCAAGACCGGGCCGGAGCTGTGGCTGCACCTGCAGGCCGCCTGGGACCTCCACCGCGCCCGGCTTGAGTACCAGCGGCGCAGCTAGGCGCCGCCGCTCCCCCGCCCGCATCGGCACGCTCCGCAGGCCGCTGCGGATTCACCGTATTCAGCCTCGTTACGGCCACCGTTACAGTGCGCCTCGTCTAACCGGGGGACCGCCGTGCACGATGCGCTAGTACTCGGGATCGGCAACGTGCTGTGGGCCGACGAGGGCTTCGGCATCCGTTGCGTCGAGGCTTTCGCCGAGGCCTGGGAACTGGCCCCCGGCTGCGCCTGCATGGATGGTGGCACGCAGGGCCTGTACCTGCTGCCCTGCGTGCAGGACACCCGGCGCCTGCTGATCTTCGATGCGATCGATTTTGGACTTGTGCCCGGCACGCTTCGGGTGCTCGAAGGCGCGGACGTGCCGTGCTACCTCGGTGCCCGCAAGACGAGCCTGCACCAGACCGGCTTCCAGGAAGTCCTCGCCTGCGCGGCGCTAACCGACACCCTGCCGGAGTCGCTGGTGCTGATTGGCGTGCAGCTGGTGGACATCGACGACTTCGGCGGCAGCCTCAGGCCCGAGCTGCGTGCCCAGGTGCCGCGGGCCGTTGAACTCGCGGTCGCGCGGCTGACCGAGTGGGGGCTCGCACCGAGCCCGCGGCCCAAGGCGCCGCCCTCCGGGCTGCCACTCAGCCTCGAGCGCTACGAAGTCGAGCGACCGTCGGTCGAGGACGCCTGCCGCATCGGCGACGCCCGCTTTCTGCCGGGCGGAGGCTGAGCACATGTGCCTGGGCATTCCGATGCAGGTGGTCGCGGTCGACGGCAATGCCGCGACCTGCCGCGGTCGCCACGGCACGCAGGATGTCGACGTCTCGCTGGTCGCCCCGGTGCTGCCCGGGGAGTGGCTGCTGACCTTCCTCGGCGCCGCGCGCGGCCGGCTCGATGCCGACGCGGCCGCGCAGATCGGCCGCGCGCTCGACGCGCTCGAGTCCATCGAGCGCGGCGAGACGATCGACGTCGGCTCGTTCTTCGCCGACCTCGTCGACCGTGCGCCGCAGCTCCCCGAACACCTCCGAGGCCAGAAATGAACTACCCACTAGAGCGCGCCGCCGCCTTCCAGGGTCTGCTCGAGCGCCTCGCCCGCGACGCGGGCCTGCCGAGCATCATGGCCGACGACCTCGCGGCGTGTGCGGCCGCGGCACCGGCGCTCGCGGTGCTGTTCACCGGCGACCCGACCCAGTCGCCGGAGAGCTGGGACGTGTGCGTGGTGCTGCCGGAAATGCTGCAGCAGTGCACCGGCGTCTCCGGCTGCGTCCTCAACCCGGCGGAGAGCGCGCTGGCGGCGCGCGCCTACGGCGTCGGCAAGCTGCCGGCCCTCGTCGTGCTTCGCAATGGCGAGTACCTCGGCGTGCTCGAGGGCATGCGTGACTGGCAGCCGTTCGTTGATGACCTGCGGCACCTGCTCGCCGCGTCGCCGCGGCCGATCCCGGTCGCCGGCATCTACACCACATCCCCCATGAGCGCGAGGCCCGCATGAAACCCTTCCCGATTCCGGTCATGACGGTCGGTCCCGGCGCCCAGCCGGTCGACGAGGCACTCGACTTCGTCCGCCTGCCCGAGATGCTGTCAGCGTTCCGCATGCCGGCGCGCCCGGTCGACGTGAGCGCCGCGGGGCTCGCCGAGGCGCGCGCGTTCCTCGCCGACCTGCATGCCGCAGCGTCCAGCCACGCCTTCGACGGCAACACGCTGCTGACCCGTGACATCACCACGCTCGGCAGCGAGGCGCTGGCGCTCGTCAACGAGGCCTTCGGCGAAGGCGAGGTCGCGGCGATCATCGACGAGCCGCAGGTACGGCTGCAGGAGACCGGCTTCCCGGGCTTCTGGCGCGTGCGGGGCTTCGACGCCGACGGCGGGTTCGTCTCCGACGTCGTCGAGGTCGCGCCGGTGCCGGCGGTGGTCAGCGAGGCGGCGCTGCTCGGATCGCGCTGCCGGATGGGAAAGAAGACGGCCGGCCGCGGCGTCATGAACGGCCCGGCGCTGCTGACCGAGCTGCTGGCGGCGAGCGCGCGCGGCGAGGGCGCGCCGACCCACGTCCTGAACCTGACGCTGCTGCCGGTCACGCCCGAGGACATCGCGTGGCTGGTCGACGCGCTCGAGATCGGGCCGGTCACGCTGCTGTCGCGCGGCTACGGCAATTGCCGCATCACGAGCACGCGCCTGCGCCACACGTGGTGGGTGCAGTACTTCAACAGCATGAATAACCTGATCCTCAACACGATCGAGGTGACGCCCGTGCCGGAGGTAGCGCTGGCGGCACCGGAGGACTTCACCGAGTCGCTGCACCGGCTCGGCGAGTGGCTCGGGACGCTCGAGTAGCCCATGGCCGACGACGGCGGCACCGACAGCACCGATCGCCCCGCGTCGCCGGACACGGCGTACGAGTGCGGCGTATGCTGGAGCGTCTACGATCCGGCGCTCGGTGATCCGTATGCGCAGGTGCCGGCCGGCACGCCCTTTGCGCTGCTGCCGGCGCATTGGCACTGCCCGAACTGTGAGGCGCCCAAGGCGCGCTTCATGGCCCTCAGCGAATGAGCACGGCGAGCGACAGCCTCGAGCGTCCGGCCGACGAGCGCGCGCTTGAACAGGGTTTCGAGCGGATCCGCGCCGAGCGCATGGCCGGGCTGCCGCTCCTCAATGAGCAGCTCCGGGTCGAGGCACTGGGCTTTCGCGACTGGCAGGGCGTGCGCGTCGGTGCGCTGGTGACGCCGTGGTCGATCAACCTGATCATCCTGCCGGCCGGCGGCGCCGCGCCGCCGGCCGCGCGCGTCGGCGAGTCGCGCACCTGGGCGTTTCCGTCGGGCGAGTACGCCTTCAATGGCGCCGAGGATCCGGCGCTCGGCGCGTACGCGCAGTGCTCCCTGTTCTCGCCGGCGTTCGAGTTCGAGAGCCACGCCGATGCGGTCGCCGCGGCGCGTGCCGCGCTCGAGGCCCTGTTCACGCCACCCCAGCCCGCGCGCATGTCGCGCCGCGGGCTCCTGTTCGGGGAGTGACATGACGGCGCTCGAGATCCGGGTCGGCTGGGGCGACGGCGCGATCCGCGCCGTCGAGCTGCGATCGGAGCGCCCGCAGCCGAGCCGCATGCTCGCCGGCCTTGATCCGGCGACGGTGCTCGCGTTGCTGTCGCGCCTGTACGCCATCTGCGGGCGCGCGCAGCGCGCCTGCGCCGAGCTCGCGCTCGCCGCAGCCGGTGGCACCCCGCTGACCGCCGCGCGCCGGGCGCAACTCGCCCGCGCGGTCGCCGCGGAAGCGGCCCAGGAGCACCTCTGGCGCCTGCTGCTCGACTGGCCGGCCGCGCTCGGGCTCGCGCCGCATCAGGCCGAGTTCAAGCGTTGGTATGGCCGCATCGCCGCGGACTCGGCCCTCTGGCCCGCCGAGTTGCGCGCCGAGCTCGAACTCGACTGGCTCGGCTTGCCGCTCGAGCGGCTCGCTGGATTCGCCGACCTCACGCAGTTCGACGCCTGGCGCGCCGACGGTCACGCCCCGCTCGCGGCGCTGTTCGCGTGCCTCGGCGCCGAGGCGGCCAGTGCGAGCCTGGCGCCGGGCACGACGCTGCCGACCGAGTGCGAGTGCGCGCTCGCCGCCTGCGCCGAGCATCCGTGGGTCGCGGCACTCGGCGCAGCCGGCCGCTGGCTCGAGGCCCACGTCGCGGCGCGTCTGGTCGGGCTCGCGGCGGTACTCGCGGCGCTCGGCGGCGAAGTGGCAGTCGAGATGGATGCCGAGACGCCTGCACCAGGCCGCGGCGTCGCGCTGGTCGCGACCGCGCGCGGCATGCTCGAACACGACGTGACCGTGTCGGGCGGGCGGGTCGACCGCTACGCAATCACGACGCCGACGGACTGTAATTTCGCGCCCGACGGGCCGTTTGCCGCCCGGCTGTGCGGCCGCCCGGCAGCGAGCCCGGAGGCTGCGCGACGCGCCGCCGAGCTGTGGGCACT
Organism: uncultured Pseudomonadota bacterium; assembly: GCA_963727685.1. Classification (GTDB taxonomy): domain Bacteria; phylum Pseudomonadota; class Gammaproteobacteria; order Steroidobacterales; family Steroidobacteraceae; genus CAIKZZ01. Next base: position 175,658 of record CAVSGY010000006.1, on the reverse strand, counting down.
GGCCTTCGATCCGTGCGTTGCCTACGCGGTCTCGGTCGGGGACGCCGGCCATGCATGAGATGTCCCTGATGGAGAGCGTCCGCGAGATCGTCGACGAGGCCGCCCGCACGCACGGCGCGGCCCGCGTCGCGGTCGTGCGGCTGCAGATCGGCGCGCTCGCGACCGTCGACCCCGGGGCACTGCGCTTCGCGTTCGACGTCGTCATGAAGGGCGGCTGCGCGGAGCGCGCGACACTCGAAATCGTCCAGGTACCCGGCGTCGCCTGGTGCTGGGACTGCTCGGCGAGTGTCAGCCTCGCCGCGGGCGAGCTGGTCTGCCCGCAGTGCGCCGGCCACCGCCTCGAGATCACCGGCGGGACCGAGATGCGCGTCAGCGAGATTGATCTGGCTCAGGAAGAGGAGGTGGCGACATGTGCGTAACCTGCGGCTGCGAATCGACCGCGCAGCACGGCCACGGGCCGGAGCATCACCACGATCACGACCACGACCACGGCCATGACCACGCCGCCGCGGGTGCGCGCGGCTTCGGCGTGCTGCGCGCGGCCACGACCCGCACCGTGAGCGTCGAGCAGGACCTGCTCGCCAAGAACGACCGCTACGCGGCGCAGAACCGCGACCGCTTCGCGGCCGAGGGCGTGCTCGCGCTCAATCTCGTCTCGAGCCCAGGCTCGGGCAAGACGACGCTGCTCGTCAGGACGCTCGAGGCGCTGCGCGGCCGCCGGCCGGTGGCCGTCATCGAGGGCGACCAGCAGACGCGGCTCGACGCCGACCGCATCGCCGCGACCGGCGCACCGGTCGTGCAGCTCAACACCGGCAAGGGCTGCCACCTCGATGCGCACCAGGTCGGGCACGCGCTCGAGGAACTGGCCGCGCCGGCGGGTGGCGTGCTGTTCATCGAGAACGTCGGCAACCTCGTCTGCCCCGCGGCCTTCGACCTCGGCGAGGCGCACAAGGTCGTGTTCCTGTCGGTCACCGAGGGCGACGACAAGCCGCTCAAGTACCCGGACATGTTCCGCGCCGCCGACCTGTGCCTCGTCACGAAGTCCGACCTGCTGCCGTACGTGCCCTTCGACGCCGAGCGCGCGATCGCCAATGCCCGCAGCGTCAATCCCGGCGCTCGAGTGCCTCGTGCTGTCGGTGTCCTCCGGCGCCGGCTTCGACGCCTGGCTCGCCTGGCTCGAGCGGGAGATTGGCGCGCGCGCCGCGCCGCGGCGACCGGGCGCGCCGCGGGCCTGAGCGAGGGCCTGCGCGCGTGACGCGCGAGCCCGGCCACGCGTCTCGGTCAGGCCGACGGCCCGCTGCCGGCGCGGCGCCGGATCCGCGTGCGCGGCGTCGTCCAGGGTGTCGGCTTTCGGCCGTTCGTCTACCGCGCCGCGATCGAGCTCGGCCTCACCGGCACGGTCTGCAACGACGGCGCCGGCGTCGCGATCGACGTGCAGGGCGGCGCGGCGCGCCGTCGGCGAGCTGCTGGCACGCCTCGAGCGCGCACCGCCGCCGCGCGCGCGCGTCGACGCGATCGAGGTCGAGCCGTGCGCGCCGGAGCCCGGGCGCAGCGGCTTCGTCGTCACCGAGAGCCGCGACACGTCGACGACGACCGCGATCGGCCCCGACACGGCGACCTGCGAGGCCTGCCTTGCCGAACTGTGCGATCCGGCGGACCGGCGCTACCGCTACGCCTTCACGAACTGCACCGACTGCGGACCGCGCTTCACGGTCACCCGGTCGCTGCCCTACGACCGCGCGACGACCAGCCTCGCGCCGTTCCCGCTGTGCCCCGATTGCGAGCGCGAGTACCGCGCGCCGGGCGACCGGCGCTTCCACGCCGAGGCGACCGCCTGTCCGGTGTGCGGCCCGCGGCTGCGCCCTCGTCGGCGGTGCGCCGGGCGAGGACCCGATCGCCGGCTGCCTGCGCCTGCTGCGCTCGGGCCGCATCGTCGCGATCAAGGGCCTCGGCGGCTACCACCTCGCCTGCGACGCGGCCGATGCCGCCGCCGTCGCGCGGCTGCGGGCGCGCAAGCAGCGCGAGGAGCAGCCGTTCGCGCTGATGGTCGCCAACGTCGACTCGCTGGCCGCCGTCGTCGAGACCGACGCCGCGGAACGCGCGCTGCTCGAATCGGCCGAACGGCCGATCGTGCTGCTGCGCCGGCGCGCCGCGGCGCACGACGCGCTCCCCGGCGTCGCCGATGGCCTCGAGCAGCTCGGCGTGATGCTGCCGTACACGCCGATCCACTTCCTGCTGTTCCACGAGGCCGCCGGCCGGCCGGCCGGCACTGGCGTGGCTCGCCGCGCCGCAGCCGCTCGTGCTCGTGATGACGAGCGCCAACGTGCACGGCGAGCCGCTGGTGACCGACGACGCCGAGGCGCTGGCGTCGCTGGCCGGCATCGCCGACGCCTGGCTCGCCCACGATCGGGAGATCGTCACGCGCTGCGACGACACGCGTGATGCGGGTGCGCGACGGCGCCGGCCGCTTCGTGCGGCGGGCGCGCGGCGCCGCGCCGCGCGCCGTCGCGCTGGCGCGCGCCACCGCCGCCGGTCCTCGGCGTCGGCGCCCACTACAAGGCGACCGCCTGCGTCACGCGCGGCGCCGAAGCGTTCCTGAGCCCGCACGTCGGCGACCTCGACCTCGTGGCGACGCGCCGCGCGCTCGATGCGGTCGTCGCGCACCTCCTGGCGCTGACCGAGGTCCGGCCGACGGCGATCGGCCACGACCTGCACCCGGACTTCCACAGCACGCGCCTCGCCGAAGCGCTGGCGCACGAGTGGCAGGTGCCGCTGGTCGGCGTGCAGCACCACCACGCGCACGTCGCGGCGGTGCTCGCCGAGCACCGCTTCGAGGGCGCAGCGCTCGGGCTCGCGCTCGACGGCGTCGGCTACGGCAGCGACGGCACGCCGTGGGGCGGCGAGTTGCTGCAGGTCGATGGCGCCGCGTGCCTGCGGCTCGGCCACCTGCGCCGGCTGCCGCTCGCCGGCGGCGACCGCGCCGCGCGCGAGCCGTGGCGCATGGCGGCCGCGGCGCTCGCCGCGCTCGGCCGCGGCGAGGAGATCGCGGCGCGCTTCGCGGCGCAGCCGGCCGCCGCGCTCGTCGCCCAGCTGCTCGCGCGCAGCAGCGGCGCGCCGCAGACCTCGAGCCTCGGCCGCTGGTTCGATGCCGCCGCAGGGCTGCTCGGGCTCAAGGCCGTGACCAGCTTCGAGGGCCAGGCGGCGATGCTGCTCGAGGGGCTCGCGGCGCGCGCGCGAGCCGGCGCTGCGCCTGCCGCCGTGCCCGATCGGCGCCGACGGCGAGCTCGACCTCCTGCCACTGGTCGCGCCGCTGGCCGCGGCGGCGGATCCGGCGCAGGCCGCGGCCGACTTCCACGCCGGGCTCGCGGTCGCGCTCGCCGACTGGGCGGCGGCGGCGGCCGCCGCCACCGGCCTTCGCGTCGTCGCCTGCGGCGGCGGCTGCTTCATGAACGACCTGCTGGCGCGGCGCCTGCGCCGGGAGCTCGGCGCGCGCGGCATGACGATGCTGGAAGCGGCGGCGGTGCCGCCCAACGACGGGGCCGTCAGCCTCGGCCAGTGCTGGGTCGCCCAGCGGACGGGGAGTTGAGCCATGTGCCTAGCGATTCCGGCGAGGATTGTGCGACTCGAGGCGGGCGACCAGGCGCTGATCGACGTCGGCGGCATCCGCAAGCAGGTGTCGGTCGCGCTGGTCGACGGCGTCGGGCCCGGCGACTACGTGATCGTGCACGTCGGCTACGCGCTCGCCCGGATCGACCCGGCGGCGGCGGCCGAGACGCTGGCCGCGATGGCCGCGGCCGGCATCGACGCAGGAGCACTGACGTGAAATACGTCGACGAATTCCGCGACGCCGACCTCGCCCGCGGCCTCGCGGCAGCAATCGCCCGCGAGGCCGACCCGGCGCGGCGCTACCACTTCATGGAGTTCTGCGGCGGCCACACGCACGCGATCTCGCGCTACGGCGTGACCGACCTGCTGCCGGCCAACGTGCGCATGATCCACGGCCCGGGCTGCCCGGTCTGCGTGCTGCCGATCGGGCGCATCGACCTCGCGATCGGGCTCGCGCTCGATCGCGGCGTGATCCTGTGCAGCTACGGCGACACCATGCGCGTGCCCGCCTCGGAGGGCCGCTCGCTGCTCAAGGCGAAGGCCGAGGGCGGCGACGTGCGCATGGTGTACTCGGCCGCCGACGCGCTGCGCATCGCGCGCAGCAACCCGGAGCGCGAAGTCGTGTTCCTGGCGATCGGCTTCGAGACCACGACGCCGCCGACGGCGCTGGTGCTGCGCGAGGCGCTCGCCGCGGGGCTCGCCAACTTCAGCGTGCTGTGCAACCACGTGCTGACGCCGGCCGCGATCGTCAACATCCTCGAGTCGCCCGAGGTGCGCAGCCTCGGCACGGTGCCGCTCGACGGCTTCGTCGGGCCGGCGCACGTCAGCACCGTGATCGGCACCGAGCCGTACGAGTTCTTCGCCGAGGAATACCGCAAGCCGGTCGTCATCGCCGGTTTCGAGCCGCTGGACGTGATGCAGGCGATCCTGATGCTGGTGCGTCAGGTCAACGACGGCCGCGCCGAGGTCGAAAACCAGTTCTCGCGGGTCGTCGACCGCGACCGGCAACGTCAAGGCGCAGGCGCTGGTCGCCGAGGTGTTCGAGCTGCGGCGCGAGTTCGAGTGGCGCGGGCTCGGCACGGTGCCCTACAGCGCGCTCAAGATCCGCGAGCAGTACGCGGCGCACGACGCCGAGCGCAAGTTCGGCCTCGTCTACCAGCCGGTGCCGGACAACAAGGCCTGCGAGTGCGGCGCGATCCTGCGCGGCGTGAAGCGCCCGGTCGACTGCAAGCTGTTCGGCGGCGCGTGCACGCCGGAGACGCCGATGGGCTCGTGCATGGTGTCCTCCGAGGGCGCGTGCGCCGCGCACTACTCCTACGGCCGCTTCCGCGACCGCGAGCCGGCGGCGGCGCCGAGGCGGTGCGCGCATGAGCGCCGAGGTCCGCCGCGAGTACCACCGGCCGCTCGACCTCAAGCGCGGCCGCGTCGAGCTCGCCCACGGCGCGGGCGGCCGGGCGACGCGCGCAGCTGGTCGAGGAGCTGTTCCTCGCCGCCTTCGACAACGAGTGGCTGCGGCCGCTGCAACGACGCGGCCTCGCTGCCGGTGCCGGCCGGGCGGCTGGTGATGGCGACCGACAGCCACGTCGTCTCGCCGCTGTTCTTCCCCGGCGGCGACATCGGCTCGCTGTCGGTGCACGGCACGGTCAACGACGTGGCGATGGCCGGCGCGCACGCCGCTGTACCTGGCGGCCGGCTTCATCCTCGAGGAAGGCTTTCCGCTCGCCGACCTGAAGCGCATCGTCGCGTCGATGGCCGCGGCGGCCAAGGCCGCGGGCGTGCCGGTCGTGACCGGCGACACCAAGGTCGTCGAGCAGGGCAAGGGCGACGGCGTCTACATCAACACCACCGGCGTCGGCGTGGTGCCGCGCCGGCATCAGCCTCGATGGCGCCGCGGCGCGCGAGGGCGACGCGATCTTCGTCTCCGGCACGATCGGCGACCACGGCGTCGCGATCATGTCGAAGCGCGAGAACCTCGAGTTCGAGACCGAGATCCTCTCCGACAGCGCGCCGCTGCACCGGCTGGTCGCGGCGCTGCTGGCCGCTGCCCGCGGATCCGCGTGCTGCGCGATCCGACGCGCGGCGGCCTCGCGACGACGCTCAACGAGATCGCCCGCGCCTCGGGCGTCGGCATGCTGCTCGAGGAGGCCGCGATCCCGGTCGCGCCGGCGGTCGCGGCCGCCTGCGAGTTCCTGGGCCTCGACCCGCTGTACGTCGCCAACGAGGGCAAGCTGATCGCGATCGTGCCGGCCGAGGACGCCGAGGCGGTGTTCGCCGCGCTGCGCGCCCACCCGCAGGGGCGCGACGCCGCGCTGATCGGGCGCGTGACGCGCGATCCGGATCACTTCGTGCAGATGAAGACCGCGCCTCGGCGGCCGGCGCGTCGTGGACTGGCTGACGGGCGACCAGCTGCCGCGCATCTGCTGAGCGGGGCGCGATGCGGATCCTGCTGCTCGCGCACTCGTTCAACAGCCTGACGCAGCGCCTGTGGTGCGAGCTCGCCGAGCGCGGCCACGCGCTCAGCCTCGAGCTCGACATCTCCGACGCGGTCACCGCTGGAGGCGGTGGCGCTGTACGCGGCCGGAGCTGGTCATCGCCCCGTTCCTGAAGCGCGCGATCCCGGAGCGCGGTCTGGCGGCGCGTGCCGTGCCTGATCGTGCATCCCGGCATCCCCGGCGACCGCGGCCCGGCGGCGCTCGACTGGGCGATCCTCGAGCAGCAGCGGCACTGGGGCGTGACCGTGCTCGAGGCCAGCGCCGAGTTCGACGCCGGCGACATCTGGGCGTCGGCGGACTTCGCGATGCGCGACGCGACCAAGGCGAGCCTGTACCGCGACGAGGTCGCCGAGGCCGCGGTCCGCGCCGTGCTGGAGGCGCTCGAGCGACGTGCCGCCGGCGCGCGCGCCACGCCGCTCGCCGCGCTCGACCCGGCCGTGGCGCGGCCGCTGGCATCCGCCGCTGCGCCAGGCCGAGCGGCGCATCGACTGGCAGGCGGCCACGACGGCCGAGGCGCTGCGCCAGCTGCGCGCCGCGGACTCCTCGCCCGGGATCCTCGACGAGATCCTCGGCGTGCCGTGCCGGCTGTACGACGCCCAGCCCGCCGCGCCGGTCGCCGGCGCGCGCGCCCGGCGCGTGGCTCGCGCGCGACGGCGAATCGCTGCTGCGCGCGACGTGCGACGGCGCGCTGTGGATCGGCCACGCGCGCCGCGCCGAGGACGGCGCCTTCAAGCTGCCCGCGCTCGCGGCGTGCCCGGCGGCCGCGGCGCTGCCGCCCGCCGCGGCCGGCGCCGCCGACCGGATCGGCTACCGCGAGGCCGGCGCCGTCGGCTACCTCGCCTTCGACTTCTACAACGGCGCGATGAGCACGCGCCTGTGCCGGCAGCTGCTGGCGGCGCTCGAGGCGGCGGCCGCGCGCCCGACGCGGGTGCTGGTGCTCGAGGGTGGCCGCGACTTCTGGTCGAACGGCATCCACCTGAACGTCATCGAGGCCGCGGCGAGCGCGGCCGACGAGTCGTGGCGCAACATCGAGGCCATCGACGACGTCGCCGAGCGCATCGTGCGCATCGAGGACAAGCTGACGGTGGCGGCGCTGCGCGGCAACGCCGGCGCCGGCGGCGCGTTCCTCGCGCTCGCCGCCGACCGCGTCTGGATGCGGCCGGGCGTCGTGCTCAACTTCCACTACCGCAACATGGGCAACCTGTACGGCTCGGAGCTGTGGACCTACACGCTGCCGCGCCGCGTCGGCGCCGACGCGGTGGCGCGGGTCATGGACGCGCGCCAGCCGCTGCTCGGCCGCCAGGCCGCGGCGCTCGGGCTCGCCGACGCGGCCTTCGGCGCCGATGCGCTGCAGTTCGAGGCGGAGGTCGCGGAGCGGGCGGCGCGGCTCGCCTCAGGCGGCGAATTCGCGACCGCCCTCGCAGCGAAGCGCGCGCGGCGCGCCGCCGACGAGGCGGCCCGGCCGCTGGCCGCCTACCGCGCCGGCGAGCTCGAGCGGATGCGGCGCAGCTTCTACGGCTTCGACACGAGCTACCACGTGGCGCGGCACCGCTTCGTGCACAAGGCGCCGCACTCGTGGACGCCGCGCCACCTGGCGCGGCACCGGGCCGCGCGCTGAGCGGCCGCGGCGGTCAGTCGTGGTCGTGACCGTGACCGTGGCCGCCCGGCCCGTGCACGTGGCCGTGGGCGAGCTCTTCCTCGCTCGCGGCGCGCACCTCGGTGATATTGACGTCGAAGTTCAGCGCCTGGCCGGCGAGCGGATGGTTGCCGTCGACCGTGACCATGTCGCCGGCGATGCGCGTCACGACCACCTGGCGCGGGCCGTGCTCGGTCTGCGCGGTGAAGCGCATCCCGGCCTTGAGTTCGCCGCCGGTCTGGAACGCGCGCCGCGGCACCTGCTGCACGAGTTCCTTGTCGTGCTCGCCGTAGGCCTTCTCCGCCGGGATCGCCACGACGACGTGGTCGCCCGCCGTCTTGCCCTCGAGGGCCTCCTCGAGGCCGACGATGATGTTGCCGCCGCCGTGGATGTAGGCGAGCGGCTCGCCGTCGGCGGAGCTGTCGAGCACCTCGCCGGCGTCGTTGGTGAGCGTGTAATGGATCGTGACGACCGTGTCGCGAGCAACTAGCATGGCGGGGCCTCGGAGGATGGGAGCGGAAGTGTATCGCGTCACGGCGCGAGCTGCCGGGCCTGCCGCGGCCGGCAAAGCAGCACCATCAGCAGCGGAGGGCTCGATGAATTTCAGGACGGCGGACCTGCTGGATTCGTACCCGGAGCTCGAGGCCTGCGAGGCCGGGCTCGGCCACTACGGTGGCGTGCGCCGCTTCAGCGGCGAGGTCGTCACGGTGCGCTGCTTCGAGGACAACTCGCTGGTGCGCGAGCTGCTGCGCTCGCCGGGCCAGGGTCGCGTGCTGGTCGTCGATGGCGGCGCCTCGCGCCGCTGCTCGCTGCTCGGCGACCAGCTCGGCGCCGCCGGCCACAGCAATGGCTGGGCCGGGGTCATCATCGCCGGCTGCGTGCGCGACTCCGCGGCGCTGGCGACGATCGCGATCGGCGTCCTGGCGCTCGGCGTCCAGCCGCGCCGCAGCGACAAGCGCGACCAGGGCGTGCAGGGATCGCGCGTGCAAATCCTCGGCGCCCGCGTCCGTCCCGGCGACTTCGCCTACGCCGACGAGGACGGTGTCGTATTCTCGCAACACCGGCTGAAGGAGTGACCCCAGCGCCCGGTTGAGGGCGGCCCCGCTGCGCGTGCTAACGTGGGGTTGGAGGGGGTCCGATGTTCTCCGGATGGCTGCTGTCCGCGCTCGCGGTCGGCTACCTTGCACTACTGTTCGCGATCGCCTTCTATGGCGATACGCACCGCGTTTATCCGCTCAACACGCGGCTGCGGCCGATCATCTACAGCCTCGCCCTCGGCGTGTACTGCACGACCTGGACCTTCTTCGGCGCCGTCGGCACGGCCGTGCGCGAGGGTTGGGCGTTCCTGCCGATCTATCTTGGGCCGGCGCTCCTGTTTCTGTTCGGCGCACCGTTCCTCGCGCGGCTCGTCGAGGTCGCACGGGCGCGCAATATCACCTCGATCGCCGACTTCATCTCGTCGCGCTTCGGCAAGAGCCCGTCGCTCGCCGCGCTCGCCTCGCTGCTCGCGCTGCTGGCGGCGGTGCCGTACCTCGCGCTGCAGTACAAGGCGGTGGCCGCCAGCGTCGACGTGCTGACCGGCACGCCGGCGAGCGGCTCGCCGTGGCGCTTCGACACGGCGCTCGTGGTCGCTCTGCTGATGGCGCTGTTCGCGGCGCTGTTCGGTACGCGGCGGGTCGCGGCCTCCGAGCACCACGAGGGCCTGATGCTGGCGATCGCGTTCGAGTCGGTGGTCAAGCTGTGCGCGTTCGTCGCCGTCGGCCTCTACGCGTGGCGCTCGCTCGGGCCCGCGCCACAGGGTCTGCTGTACTCGATCCAGGGCATGCGCGGCGCCTTCGACGTCAACTTCTTCGCCACGACCGCGCTCGCCGCGGCGGCGGTGGTCTGCCTGCCGCGCCAGTTCCAGATCGCGGTGGTCGAGTGTGCGGAGCCCGGCGATCTGCGCCGCGCGCGCTGGCTGTTCCCGCTGTACGTGGCCCTGTTCTCGGCGTTCGTGCTGCCGATCGCGGCGCTCGGGGTCGCGAGCGGCGTGGCGCAGCACGGCCAGCCCGACACGCTCGTGCTGTCGGTGCCGATGGCCACCGGCGCGCCGTGGCTCGCGCTGCTCGCCTTCCTCGGCGGGCTGTCGGCGGCGACCGCGATGGCGGTCGTCGCGAGCCTCGCGCTCGCCACGATGGTCACGCACGACCTGATCGTGCCCGCGCTGTGGCGCACCCGCCTGGTGCGCAGCGTCGACCTCGGCGGCCGCATCCTGTGGCTGCGGCGGATGACGATCTTCGCGCTCGCGCTGCTCGCCTACGGCTACCACCGCTCGGTCGGTGCGCCCGCGAGCCTCGCGTCGATCGGCCTGCTGGCCTTCGCCGCCGTCGCGCAGTTCGTGCCCGGCATCGTGGCGGGACTGTGGTGGCGCGGCGCCACCCGCGCCGGAGTGTTCTGGGGCCTGCTGGCCGGTTCGGTGCTGTGGCTCTACACGCTGGCGCTGCCGGGCGTGCTCGGCCCGTCGAGCCCGCTGCTGCTGCACGGCCCGTTCGGAATCAGCTGGCTGCGGCCGCAGGCGCTGTTCGGCATCGCCGGCCTCGGGCCGGTCCTGCAGGGCGCGCTGTGGGCGCTGGCGACGAACGTGGTGCTGCTGGTCGCCGTGTCGCTGCGCCGCGGCACGACCCTGCAGGAGCGCCTCGCCGCCAAGGCGTTCACCGCGCCGCTCGGCGCGACCGTCCTGCAGGGCGGCAGCCACGCCCGCGTCGGCGACCTCGAGGCGCTCGCGGCGCGGATTGTAGGTCCCGCCGTCGCGCGCCGCATGCTCGCCGACCACGCCACCCGGGCGCAGCGGCCGGTGCCGCGGCCGGGCGACGCGGCGGACCGCGCGCTGCTGCAGCACGTCGAGCGCGAGCTCGCCGGCTCGGTCGGCGCCTCGACCGCGCGGGTGCTGCTGACGCACGCGCTGCGCCGCCGCGGGCTCGAGGTTGACGAGGTCGCCGAGCTGCTCGACGAGACCTCGCAGGAGCTGAGCTTCAGCCGCCAGCTGCTGCAGGCGACCATGGAGAACGTCGCGCAGGGCATCAGCGTCGTCGACGCCGACATGAAGCTGGTCGCCTGGAACCGCCGCTACATGGAGATGTTCGACTACCCGGACGGTTTCATCTACGTCGGCCGCGACGCCGCCGAGCTGATCCGCTGGAACGCGCTGCGCGGCGAGTGCGGTCCCGGCGACGCCGAGGAGCACGCCCGCAAGCGGCTCGCGTACATGCGTTCCGGCAGCGCGTACGTCATCCAGCGCGAGCGCCGCAGCGGCCGCGTCTACGAGATCCGCGGCCAGCCGATGCCGGGCGGCGGCTACGTGACGACCTACACCGACATCACCGAGTTCAAGCACACCGAGCAGGAATTGCGCGAGGCCAAGCTCGAACTCGAGAGCCGCGTCGAGGAGCGCACGATCGAGCTCAAGCGCGCGCTTGCGGCGCAGCAGGACGCCAAGCGGGCGGCCGAGGAGGCCAACGCCAGCAAGACCCGCTTTTTCGCCGCCGCCAGCCACGACCTGCTGCAGCCGCTCAACGCGGCGCGCCTGTTCGCCTCGGCGCTGTCGGCGCAGGCGGCGGACGAGCCGCCGCTGCGCGAGATCGCCGCGCGCATCGACAGCTCGATGCGTGCCGCCGAGGACCTGCTCGACGGGCTGCTGGACGTCGCCAAGCTCGACAGCGGCGCGCTCAAGCCCGAGCGCACCGCGTTCCCGATCGCTGACCTGCTGGCTGACCTCGAGCGCCAGTACGCGCCGGTCGCGACGGCCCGCCAGCTGTCGCTGCGCGTCGTCGCGTCGCGGCACATCGTCTACACCGACCGCGTGCTGCTGCGCCGGATCCTGCAGAACTACCTGGCGAACGCGCTGCGCTACACGCGCCGTGGCGGCGTGCTGCTCGGCTGCTGCCGGCGCGGCGGGGAGATCCTGATCCGCGTCAGCGACACCGGGCCCGGCATCGCCCAGCACCAGCGCAGCGCGATCTTCGGCGAGTTCACGCGGCTCGAACGCGCCTCGCCGTGGGGCGAGAAGGGGCTCGGCCTCGGACTTGCGATCTGCGACCGCATCGCGCGGCTGCTCGGCCACCCGCTCGACCTGCGCTCACGACCGGGGCACGGCTCGAGCTTCGGCGTGGTCGTGCCGCGGGCGGCGGTCGCGCTCGTGTCGGTCGCGCCACCCGCGGAATTGCCGCGCGACGCCGCGGCGAGCCTCGCCGGTCTCGCGGTACTGTGCGTCGACAACGAGCCGTCGATCCTCGACGGCATGGAGGCGCTGCTCGGTCGCTGGGGCATCGTGGTGCTCAAGGCGCGCGATGCCGACGAGGCCCGCGCCTGCTACCTCGGCGGCGGCGTCGACATCGTGCTCGCCGACTATCACCTCGGCGAGGGCGCCGACGGGCTGACGATGCTGGCGTCGCTCGGCGAGCTCGCGGGCCCGGTGACGGCCGCGCTGATCACGGCCGACTACGATGGCGGGCTCGCGAGCCGCGCCCGCGCGCTCGGCTGGCCGGTGCTCAGGAAGCCGATCAAGCCGGCGGCGCTGCGCGCCTTCCTGACCGCGGCGCGCAGCGGCCGCGCGCTCGCCCAGGCACGCGCCGCGCTCGGCTGAGCGGCGGGCTACCCGTCGTCGTCCGGTGCGGCGCGCAGCGCGCCGTGGTCGATCGCGAGGCGCCCGACGCGCAGCACCGCCTGCGTGCGATTGGCGACGCCGAGCTTACGCAGTACCGCGGTGACGTGCGCCTTGACGGTCGCCTCGGAGACGTCGAGCTCGAAGGCGATCTGCTTGTTGAGCAGCCCCGACAGCAGCATGCTCAGCACGCGGAACTGCTGCGGCGTGAGATCGGCGAGCCGCGCGGCGATCTCGAGATCGGCGGAGGCGTGGCTGCCGGCGGGCGGCGGCCGGTAGCCGGGCGGCGCCACCAGCTCGCCCTGCAGCACCGCCTCGACGCCGGCGCCGATCATCGCCGCGTCCGACGACTTGGCGATGAAGCCCTGCGCGCCGTAGGCGAAGGCGCAGGCGACCGTCGGCGCATCGGCGGTCGCCGAGACGATCACAACCGGCAGCTCGGGCCGCGAGCCGCGCACGTGCGCGAGCGCGCTGAAGCCGTGCGCCCCCGGCATGTCGAGGTCGAGCAGCAGCACGTCGGCCTGCGGGTGGCGCTCGATCGCCTCGAGCACCGCGGCGACGCTGTCCGCCTCGACGAACTCCGTGTCGGCCATCGTCCCGGCGACTGCGCCGCGCAGCGCCGCACGAAACAGCGGATGGTCGTCCGCGATCAGGATCGTGCGAGCCACGCTGGCGGCCGCGCCGTGCTATTTCTGCGGTCGGTGGTCGACCAGCTGCTTGACCACCGACGGATCGGCCAGCGTCGAGGTGTCGCCCAGCTGGTCCGCCTCGTCGGCGGCGATCTTGCGCAGGATCCGCCGCATGATCTTGCCGCTGCGGGTCTTGGGCAGGCCGGGCGCCCACTGGATCACGTCGGGCGAGGCGATCGCGCCGATCTGATGGCGCACCGTCTGCTTGAGCTCGCCGAGCAGCACGTCGGACGGCTCGATGCCGGCCTTCAGCGTCACGTAGGCGTAGATACCCTGGCCCTTGATGTCGTGCGGGTAGCCGACGACCGCGGCCTCGGCGACCGACGGGTGCGCGACCAGCGCGCTCTCGACCTCGGCCGTGCCGAGGCGGTGCCCGGACACGTTGATGACGTCGTCGACGCGGCCGGTGATCCAGTAGTAGCCGTCCTCGTCGCGGCGCGCACCGTCGCCGGTGAAGTAGGTGCCGGGGAAGGTGCGGAAGTAGGTGTCGATGAAGCGCTGGTGGTCGCCGTAGACCGTGCGCATCTGGCCGGGCCACGAGTCCAGCAGCACGAGGTTGCCCTCGCAGGCCCCTTTGAGCTCCTGGCCGGCGCCGTCGACGATCGCCGGCAGCACGCCGAAGAACGGCGTCGTCGCCGAGCCGGGCTTCAGGCGCGTCGCGCCGGCGAGCGGCGTGATCAGAATGCCGCCGGTCTCGGTCTGCCACCACGTATCGACGATCGGGCAGCGGTGGTCGCCGACGACGCGGTGGTACCACTCCCAGGCCTCGGGGTTGATCGGCTCGCCGACTGTACCGAGCAGACGCAGGCTCTTGCGCGAGTGCTTCTGCACCCAGCTCTCGCCCTCGCGCATCAGCGCGCGGATCGCGGTCGGGGCGGTGTAGAAGATCGTCACGCCGTGCCGGTCGATGACGTCCCAGCAACGGCCGGGATCGGGATAGTTGGGCACGCCCTCGAACATCAGCGTGGTCGCCCCCGAGGCCAGCGGCCCGTAGACGACGTAGCTGTGGCCGGTGACCCAGCCGACGTCGGCGGTGCACCAGAACAGGTCGCCGTCGCGGTAGTCGAACACGGTCTCGAAGGTGTACGAGGCGTAGACGAGGTAACCGCCGCTCGTGTGCAGCACGCCCTTCGGCTTGCCGGTCGAGCCGGACGTGTAGAGGATGAATAGCGGGTCCTCGGCGCCAACCGGCACCGGCGGGCAGTCAGGGCTGGCCGCCGCGAGCAGTTCCTCGTAGCGCAGATCCCGGCCCGCCTGCCACGCCACCTTGCCGCCGGTGCGGCGCACGACCACGACCTTCTCGACGGTGCTGCCGGCTTGCTGCGCGAGCGCTGCGTCGACGTTGACCTTGAGCGGCACCTTGCGGCCGCCGCGCAGGCCCTCGTCGGCGGTGATGACGAGCTTCGAGCCGCAATCCTGGATACGGCTGGCGAGGGACTCGGGCGAGAAGCCGCCGAAGACGATCGAGTGGATGGCGCCGAGCCGGGCGCAGGCCAGCATCGCCACCGCCGCCTCGGGGATCATCGGCAGGTAGATCGTGACGCGGTCGCCCTTGCCGACGCCGAGTCCCTTGAGCGCGTTGGCGAAGCGGCAGACGTCGTGGTGCAGCTCGCGGTAGGTGACGCGGCGGCTTTCCTTCGGATCGTCGCTCTCCCACAGGATCGCGGTCTGCTCGCCGCGCTTGGCGAGGTGGCGGTCAAGACAGTTGGCCGACACGTTGAGCTCGCCATCGCCATACCAGCGGATGCGGAAGTTGTGCAGGTCGAACGACACGTCCCGCACCTGGGTGTAGGGCTTGATCCAGTCGAGCCGCCGGCCTACTTCGCCCCAGAAGGCGCCCGGGTCGGCGACGCTGCGGGCGTAGTCGGCGGCGTAGCGTTCGGCGTTGACGCGCGCCTTGCGGGCGAACTCGGCGGGCACTTCGTAGATATGGCTCATGACAGTCTCCAGCGACGGGGCACGACGGCGGGCGCCACGGCCGTCCGCGCGCATCGATCGACTACTTCTAGCACCGCCGCACCGCGGCGGGGCTTCGACCTTGGTCTTACCCCGCGCCGGCCTACGACCAATGGCTAATTACCGCGTGGCGCGGCGGGGGGCAGCATCCGAAGGGGATCGTTCATGAAAAAGGCGGCGGGCTCAAGCCGCACTGTCCACCGTCTCGAGCCGGTGCCTGGCGGACGGGGTCCGCAGGGCTCCCAAGCCGGGGGGCCAGGCGCCCGGTCGCCGCCGGCGCGGGTTCCGGGCCGGAGGCGAATCTGCTCTACTCCGGGGGGGCCGGCGCGGCTCCGGGCCGGCCGGGGCGGCGGCCGCAGCCGGGGCGAGCCGACGGGCGGGCAGGGGCCACGATTCGGTCTCAGCAGTATTCCAACGCGCGAGGGGGATGTGACCATGGCGAAGCCCGATTCCATCGACTGGGCGGCGGTAATCGCCGACCCGCGATTCCAGCAGTTGCACCGCAAGAAGATGGCGTTCCTGTGGGGCCTGATGGCGTTCTCCGTCATTTACTACTTCGCGCTGCCGGTCGGGGCGGCGTACTTCCAGGACGTCTTCAAGATCAAGGTCTGGGGCGTCATCAACGTGGGCCTGCTGTTCGCGCTCAGCGAGTTCGTGGTCGCCTGGGCGATCGCGATCTACTACTCGCACGTCGCGAACCGCGACTTCGACCGCATCGCCGGCGAGATCGCCGCCGACTTCATGAAACGCGCCGGAGGCTGAACCATGCAGCTCACAACCAAGAAAACGGCCGTCTTCGGCCTCGCGGCGGCGCTGTCACTGACCGCCATCGTTGCGCGCGCCGACACGAGTGCGGCCGGCGAGTACCGCTGGGTCACCTTCGCGGTGTTCGCCGCGGTGATCGCCCTGACGATGTACATCACCTACCTGGCCGCGAAGCGCGTCAAGTCGGCGTCCGACTTCTACACCGCCGGCGGCGGCATCTCCGGCCTGCAGAACGGCTGGGCGATCGCCGGCGACTACCTGTCGGCGGCGTCGTTCCTCGGCATCGCCGGCCTGATCTCGCTGTACGGCTACGACGGCTTCATGTACTCGGTCGGCTGGCTGGTGGCCTACATCACCGTGCTGCTGCTGATCGCCGAGCCCTGCCGCAACATCGGCAAGTACACGCTGTCGGACATCCTCGCCTACCGCAATGACCCGCGGAAGACGCGCATCGTCGGCGCGCTGTCGGTGATCACGGTGTCGACCTTCTACCTCACCGCGCAGATGGTCGGCGGCGGCGTGCTCGTCAAGACGCTGATCGGCATCGACTACGAGGTGTCGGTGATCGTGGTGGGCATCCTGATGCTCTCCTACGTGCTGTTCGGCGGCATGGTCGCGACCACCTGGGTGCAGATCATCAAGGCGGTGCTGCTGGTGGCCGCCTCGGTGCTGATCGTCATGCTCGTCTGGACGCCGTACGGCTTCTCGCTGCCCGGCTTCATGGCCGATGTCATCGGCGATGCCAAGGTGCAGGCGCGTGTCGCGACGCTGCTCGGCGATGCGGCCAAGAACATGACCCCGGCCGAGCTCGGCCAGCGGTTCCTGGAGCCGGGCCTGTACTTCAAGGCGCCGATCGACCAGATCTCGCTCGGCATGGCGCTGGTGTTCGGCACCGCGGGGCTGCCGCACATCCTGATGCGCTTCTTCACGGTGCCGACCGCGCAGCAGGCGCGCAAGTCGGTGGTCTGGGCGATGGCGATCATCGGCGGCTTCTACGTGCTGACGCTGTTCCTCGGCTTCGGCGCGGCGCAAGCTGGTGGGGCCCGGCAACATCGCCGCGGTCGACGCCGGCGGCAACATGGCGGGCCCGCTGCTCGCGCAGTTCATCGGCGGCGGACCGAACTCGTTCTTCGGCAACTTCATGCTGGCGTTCGTCTCGGCGGTCGCGTTCGCGACCATCGTCGCGGTGGTCGCCGGGCTGGTGCTCGCGGCCGCCTCGGCGATGGCGCACGACCTGTGGGTCGGCGTCGTCCATGGCGGCGAGACGGTCGCGCCGCAGCAGCAGGTGCGGGCGGCGCGCATTGCGACGGTGATCGTCGGCGCGATGGCGATCGGGATCGGCATCGCGGCCAAGGGCCAGAACGTCGCGGTGCTGGTGGCGCTCGCCTTCGCGGTCGCGGCGAGCGCGAACTTCCCGTGCGTGCTGCTGACGCTGTACTGGAAGCGCTGCAATACGACTGGCATCGTCACGGGCATGATCCTCGGCACGGTGTGCGCGGTCGGCCTGACGCTCGTGTCGCCGAACTTGACCTACCCGAAGGCGGTGCGTGCGGCCGCCCACAAGGTGCTCGATGGCGAGATGGCCAAGCGGGCGTCGATCGCCGCGGCGATGGATTCTGGCGATACCGCGAAGATCGCGCTGGCCAGCAGGGACAAGATCAACCTGGACAAGGCCGTCAAGAAGGCCAACGATGATCTGAAGAAGTTCGAGGGCCAGGAGACGTCGTTCGTCGGCCTCGAGAAGCCGCTGGTTCGAGCTCAAGAACCCGGGCCTGTTCTCGATCCCGATCGGCTTCCTGGCGGTGATCCTCGGGTCACTGCTCGGCCGCGACAAGCGCGCCGAGGACATGTGGGACGAGGTCTATGCACGGCAGAACACTGGCATCCTGGCGTCCAAGGCCACGACCCACTGAGCGCATGACGCGGCGCGGCGGGCCCCGGCGGGCCCGCCGCGGCAGCGGCGGCTGACGCGGCGGGTCCGCCACGATGACCGCACCGCCGCTGATCCTCGAGGCGACGCTCCGTTTCCTGCGCGCCCATGAGCCCTTTGCGCGCATGGCGCGGCGCGACCTCGAGTTCCTCGCCGGCCGCGCCCGGCTCGCCTATTTCGCCGCCGGCAGCGTCGTCGTCGACGCCGCGAGCGGCACGGCCTGCCCGCTGCACGTGATCCAGCGCGGCCACGTGCGCAGCGTCGACCTCTTCGACGCGGCCAACAGCAGCGTGCTCGGTCCCGGCGAGTGCTTCCCGCTCGGCGCCGTGGCGCGCGAGCCGGGCGGCGCGGCGAGCTTCGTCGCCACCGAGGACGTGTTCTGCTACCAGATCGCGCCCGGCGACTGCGAGTCGTTGCGCGCGACCTCGGCGCCGTTCGCCGAGTTCTGCGCCCAGTCGCTGAACGCGCTGGTGCACGAGTCGCACGGCCAGGTGCGGCGCCAGTTCAGCCAGCGCGCGGTCGACCAGCAGACCCTGCTGCAGCCGGTGCGCGCGCTGATTCGGCGTGCGCCGGTCAGCTGCGAGACGAGCACCCCGATCCGCGACGCGCTCGAGCGCATGAGCGCCGAGGGCGTCGGCACGATCGCCGTCGTCGACGCGGCCGAGCGGCCGATCGGCATCTTCACGCTCACCGACCTCATGGTGCGGGTGGTGCTGCCGGGCGTCGATCTCGGCGGGCCGATCGCGGCGGTGATGACCGCTGACCCGGGCACGGCCGACGAGGAGACCACCGCGCAGGAGGCGCTCGCCATCATGGCCGAGCACCGCTACCACCAGCTCGTCATCACGCGCGGCGGCCGCCTGTGCGGCGTCGTCTCCGAGCGCGACCTGTTCGCGCTGCAGCGGGTCTCGATGCGCTACGTGATCGAGACGATCCGCGGCGCGCGCGACGTGCCGGCGCTCACCCGCGCCGCGGCTGACATCGCCACGCTGGCCGACAACCTGCTGGCGCAGGGTGCCGCCGCCGAGCCGCTGACCCACACCATCGCCGCGCTCAACGACGCGCTGACGCAGCGGCTGTTCGAGCTGCTGGCGCCCGGGCGCGACCTCGCCGGCATCGACTGGTGCTGGCTGTCGCTCGGCAGCGAAGGCCGGCGCGAGCAGACGATCGCGTCCGACCAGGACAACGCGCTGGTGTTCGATCCGGGCGGCGGCGACCGCGAGGCGGCGCGCGCGCGGCTGCTGGCCTTCGCGCAGCGCGCGAACCAGGCGCTGGCGACGCTCGGCTTTCCGCTGTGCCCGGGCAACATCATGGCCGGCAACCCGGCGCACTGCCTCAGCGTCGAGGAGTGGCGCGTGCGCTTCGCCTCGTGGCTGCGCGAGCCGGCGCCGGAGGCGCTGCTCGCGGCCAATATCTTCTTCGACTTCCGCCCGCTCGCCGGCCAGGAGGCGCTGGCGGCGGGGTTGCGCCGCTGGCTGGTCGAGGTCGGCCCCGACAGCCGACTGTTCCTGCGGCTGCTCGCGACCAACGCCCTCGCCGCCGAGCCGCCGCTCGGGGTGGTGCGCACCTTCGTCACCGAGGATGACGGCATCCACCGCGGCACGATCGACCTCAAGGCGGAGGGCACGCGGATCTTCGTCGACGCGGCGCGCGCCTTCGCGCTCGCCTTCGGCATCGCCGAGACCGGCACCGCGCCGCGGCTGCGCCTCGCCGGCCGCCGGCTCGGCCTCGAGGAGCGGGCGACCGGGGCGTTCGTCGACGCATTCCACTTCCTGCAGCTGCTGCGGCTGCGGACCCAGCGCGGCCACGTCGGCGGCGAGGGCGGGCCGGCGCCGCACGCTGCGCCCAATCGCCTCGATCCGTACGCGCTCAACGAGCTCGACCAGCGGATGCTCAAGGAGGCGCTGCGCCAGGCGCGCGCGCTCCAGAAGCTGCTCGAGCAGACGCTCGCGCGGTGAGCGACCTGCGCTGGCCGTGGCAGCGGCGGGTCGAGCGGCGGCGGGTGCGCGAGTCGCTGCCGCAGGCGACCCGCGCGCGGCTCGCGCAGCTCAGGCGCCGCGAGCTCAACTTCGCGAGCGGCCGGCGGCTGCGGGCGACGCCGCTCGCGCTGGCGCGCTTCGTCGCCGTCGACCTCGAGACCACCGGGCCGCGCATGGACCGCGACCGCGTCATCGCGATCGGCGCGGTCGCGGTCGCCGAGCGGGCGCTCGCCCACGCCGACAGCTACGCGGCCGTGCTGCGGCAGTCGGCCGCGAGCTCGGTGGACAACATCCTGGTCCACCAGATCGGCGGCCAGCAGCAACTCGCCGGCATCGATCCGGCGACGGCGCTGCTCAACTTCCTCGAGTTCCGCGGGGCGTCGTTCGCGGTCGCGTTCCGTGCCGAGTTCGACGCCACCGTGCTCGGCCGCGAGCTCGAGCTGCAGCTCGGCGTACGCGTGCCGCGGCGGTTCCTGGACCTCGCGGTGCTGCTGCCGGCGCTGTTCCCCGGCACGCAGAACGACACGCTCGAGGACTGGCTCGAACATTTCGCGCTGGTGCCGATCGGCCGGCACGATGCGCTCGCCGACGCCTACACGAGCGCCCAGCTGCTGCTGATCGCGCTCGACGCCGCGCAGCGCATGGGCGCGCGCACGACCGGCGACCTGATCGCGATCGAGGGCGCCCAGGTCTGGCTCGGCTGGCGGCGCTAGCCGCGCGCGCCTCAGCGGTCGAGCGCCCAGCGCACGACCGTGTCGATGACCGCGTCGCCGCCGCCGAACTCGGCACCGGCGCGGTTGACGATCACGACCACCGCCAGCGGCCGTTCGGCGCGACTCATGACCCAGCCGGCCACGGCGCTGACGCCGTCGAGGTGGCCGGTCTTGAGCCGGATCCGGCCTTCGGCGGCCAGGTCGACGAAGCGGCGCTTCAGGGTCCCGTCCTGGCCGCCGAGCGGCAGCGAGGCGGCGAGCTCCGGGTAATAGCGGCTGCGGTAGGCCACGGCGAGCAGCCGCGCCAGACTGTCGGCCGAGACCCGCGTGCGGCGCGACAGCCCGGAGCCGTTGTCGACGACCAGCTCCGGGAACTCGAGCCCCTTGTGCGCGAGCCACTCGGCGAGCGCGCGCTCGCCGTTGGCGACGGTGGCCGGGGCGCCGAAGCGCTCGATGCCCAGCGTCAGCAGCAGCATGCGCGCCATGGTGTTGTTGCTGTGCTTGTTCAGCAGGCGCAGCACCTCGCCGACCGGCAGCGAATCGAACTCGGTGACCAGGCGCGCCTCGGCGGGCTTCGGCTCGAGCCGCAGCCGGCCGGCGAACTCGCCGCCCTGCTCGCGCCAGTACGTCACGAAGGTGCCGAAAGCGTAGTCGGGCGCCCGCATGATCGCGCGCCGCTCGACCGATGGGGGGCAGCGCGACGACAGGCGGCCGCTGAGCGCGATGCGGTCCGGCTCGTCCTGGTAGGTGGCGAAGGTGACCGCCGCCGGGCCGCTGGCGCACGGTCCGCCGACGACGCGGATCGCGTTGCCGAGCCTGAGATTGGCGGGCTCCGGGTCGACGATTACCCGCACCCGCGACGGCTCCGGCGCGAAGTGGAACTCCGCGGCCTGGAAGTTCACCAGCAGCGCGTCCGGCAGCACGTTGTAGACGCGCTCGCCGCGGCCGTCGAACTCGTCGGCATCGGGTGTCTGCAGCGCGTACAGCGAGCGGTCGATGACGATGTCGCCGTCGATGCGTCTGAGCCCCGTGTTGCGCAGCTCGCGCGCGAAACGCCACCAGCGCTCGGCGCTCAGGTACGGGTCGCCGCCGCCCTCGATCACGAGGTCGCCCGCGAGCCGGCCGTCGGTCACCGGCATGGTCGCGTAGGCGCGCGTCGTCCAGTGGTAGCTTGGCCCGAGCTGCTCGAGCGCGGCGTAGGTCGTCAGCACCTTGATCGTGGAGGCGGGGCTGCGCGGCTCGTGACCATTGAGCTCGAGGTAGGTCTCGCCGGTCACCACGTCGCGTACCACGATGCTGACCGCGGACGCGGGCAGCCCCTGGCTGTGCAGTACCTGCTCGAGGCGCGGGGGCAGGGGCGCGGCCGGGGCGGCGGCGGCCCCGGCGGCGGCGAGCGCCACGAGGATGGTCGCGAGCGCGCGGCAGGAGGGTTGTATCATGCGCGCGGAGTGTAGCGGCGCACCGGCCCGGGGGGCTACCGCGCGCCGCCGGCCGGGGTGCAACTTTGGCGCCGGTTGCGCTGTCTATGCACCCGGCGACACCGCCCGATCAGGAGTGAGCAACATGCGTCGACAGCGGCTGGAATTCGGTACTGCGGCAGCGATCGTGCTGGCGATGCTCGGTCTTGCAGCCTGCAACCGTGCTGCCGACCGTGCGGCGCCACCGGTCGCGAGCGCGCCGCTCGCCAAGGTGCAGCCGCCCGGCCCGGGGACGACCGCGGCCGCGGCGCGCGGGCTGCCGGACTTCACCGAGCTCGTGGCCCAGAATGGCCCGGCCGTCGTCAACGTCGCGGTGATCGAGAAGGGGCAGTCGGCGTCCTTCGACGACGGCGGCGGGGGCCCGGACGACCCGCTGCACGATTTCCTGCGGCGCTTCGGCCCGCTGCAGCGCGGCCCGCAGCCGCCGGCGCGCGGCGAGGGATCGGGCTTCATCATCACCCCGGACGGCTACATCCTCACCAACGCGCACGTCGTCGCCGATGCGCGCGAAGTCACGGTGCGCCTGACCGACCGGCGCGAGTTCACGGCCAAGGTGATCGGCGTCGACCGGCGCACCGACGTCGCCGTGATCAAGATCGCGGGCAAGGACCTGCCGACGGCGCGGATCGGCGACCCGTCGAAGCTGCGCACCGGCGAGTGGGTGATCGCGATCGGCTCGCCGTTCGGCTTCGACAACAGCGTCACGGCCGGCATCGTCAGCGCCACCGCGCGTTCGCTGCCGGACGGCCAGTACACGCCGTTCATCCAGACCGACGCCGCCGTCAACCCCGGCAACTCGGGCGGCCCGCTGTTCAACATGGCCGGCGAGGTCGTCGGCATCAACTCGCAGATCTACAGCCGCACCGGCGGCTACATGGGCATTTCGTTCGCGATCCCGATCGACATCGCGGTCGGCGTCAAGGACCAGCTCGTCAAGACCGGGCACGTGCAGCGCGGCCGCATCGGCGTGCTGGTCCAGGAAGTCGGCCAGCAGCTCGCCGACTCCTTCGGTCTCGACCGGCCGCGCGGCGCGATCGTGGCGCAGGCCGAGGCGGGCGGCCCGGCGGCCAAGGCCGGCGTCAAGGCGGGCGACGTGATTCTCGCGGTCGACGGCAAGCCGATCGAGCACTCGGGGCAGCTGTCGTCGGTGATCTCGCAGCTGCGGCCGGGCACGAAGATCGAGCTCGAGATCTGGCGCGACCGCGCCAACCGCAAGATCGAGGTCGAGGTCGCCGAGCTGAAGGAAGGCGCCGTGGCCGCCAGCGACCGCAGCGAGGGCCGCGGCCACGGCGCGCTCGGCCTGTCGGTGCGGCCGCTGTCGCCGGCCGAGAAGCGCGCCTCCGGCCTCGACGGCGGGCTGCTGGTCGAGGACGCGCAGGGCCCGGCGCTCGAGGCCGACGTGCGTCCCGGCGACGTCATCGTCGGCGCCAACGGTCAGAAGGTGACGAGTATCGAGGAGCTCGAGGCGCAGGCCACCAAGTCGACGCGCTCGATCGCGCTGCTCGTCAACCGCGGCGGCGCGACGTTGTTCATTCCGATGAAAATCGGCGGCTGACGTGCAGCGTCGCTGGTCCGCCAGCCTGCTGCTCGGGCTCGCGGTGCTCGGGGCGGCGCCGCTCGCGGTCGCCGACCCCGGCGCGCCGTTTCGCGACTGCGCGGATTGCCCGGAGATGGTGCGCGTGCCGGCCGGCACCTTCGTCATGGGCACGCCGAGCGCCGATCCCCACGCCGCCGCCACCCGCGCCGAGTCGCAGGCGGTCATCGTGCGGATCGCAAAGCCGATCGGCCTCGGGCGGCTCGAGGTCACGCGCCGCGAGTTCCGCGCCTTCGTGAACGACGCCGGCTACGAGGTCCGCGGGCCCTGCATCACGTGGGACGAGACGCTCAGCCGCTTCAATGCCGACCGCAACCGCGGCCCGCCGAACCCCGGCCGGCCGCGTGAGGCGCGCGACGACCACCCGGTCGCGTGCGTCAGCTGGAGCGACGCCACGGCCTACGTGCAGTGGCTCGCGCACAAGACCGGCAAGCCGTACCGGCTGCCGTCCGAGGCCGAGTGGGAGTACGCGGCGCGCGCCGGCAGCGCGACGCTCTGGCCGTGGGGCGACTCGCCGACCGACGGCTGCGACTTCGCCAACCTCTACGACCTGTCGAGCCGGGAATCCTACGCCTTCGGCTGGGAGCCCGTCCGCTGCCGCGACAGCTATCCGGACGTGGCGCCGACCGGCGCGCTGCGCGCCAACGCCTTCGGCCTGTACGACATGATCGGCAACGTCGCCGAGTGGGTCGAGGACTGCTTCACCGACAGCTACCTCGGCCGGCCGCGCGACGGGCGCGCCTGGGTGTGGGGCGGCGGCTGCACGCGCCGCGTGCTGCGCGGCGGCAGCTGGGTCAGCCCGGCCGAGCGCGCGCGCAGCGCCTTTCGCGACTCGGCGGAGATCGGCACGCGCGCCGATTTCATCGGCTTTCGGGTCGCGCTCGATCTCGACGGCCGCCCGGAGGCGCGCTGACATGCGACTGCTCACGCTGGCCTGCGCCGCGCTGCTCATCGCCACCGCGGTCGCCCAGCCGCCGGCCGTGCCGCCGGCCAAGGGCGGCCCGTCGTCCGCCGCGACCGGCGCCGCGGTGGCCAGTGACCCGCTGGGCCTGATCCGCGACTGCCCGACCTGTCCGCAGATGGTGGTCGTGCCGCCCGGGACCTTCGTGCTCGGCACGAGCGCCGATGCCCGCGAGCGGGACGCCGACCGCGGCGAGTCGCCACCCCTGCCGGTGACGATCTCGCGGGCCTTCGCGATGGCCAAGTTCGAGGTCACGGTGGCCGAGTTCCGCGCGTTCGTTACCGCGACCCGCTATTCGGCGCCCGCCGACTGCCGCGTCGCCAGCGGCGGCGCATGGGTGCGGCTGCCGGACCGCAGCTGGTCGGCGCCGGGCTTTCCGACGCCGCAGGCCGACGACGAACCGGTGGCCTGCGTCAGCTGGGACGACGCCACGGCCTACACCGACTGGCTGACCAAGCTGACCGGCAAGGTCTACCGCCTGCCGTCGGAGACCGAGTGGGAGTACGCCGCGCGCGGCGGCACGACGACGCCGCGCTATTTCGGCGACCGCGACTCGGACGAAGACACGGTGCTGTCGGTGGCCTGCGACTACGCCAACGTCTACGACGCCTCGGCGGTCACGGAGCTGCCGTTCCCGTACCCGAATGCCCGCTGCAGCGATGGCCGCACGTACACGGCGCCGGTCGGCAGCTTCAAGCCCAACGCCTTCGACCTGTACGATGTCATCGGCAACGTCCGCGAGTGGCTGCACGACTGCTACACGGCGAGCTACGTCGGCCGGCCGCCGGACGGGCGCGCCTGGGAGTGGGCTGGCGGCTGCGAGCTGCGCGGCGTGCGCGGCGGCTCGTGGGCAACCCGACCGGCCGACAGCCGCGCGACGGCGCGCGGTGCCGAGCCGCAGGGCCTGCGGCAGTCGGACCTCGGCTTCCGGGTCGTGCGCGAGCTCTAGCTCGCGCACGACGGGTCAGCGCACAGCGTCGGACACCGCCGCGAAGAAGGTAAAAGTCTCCTCGATCTTCGCCTCGTCGTCGGCGTGCTGCCAGGCAGACAGCGCGACGACGACCAGCTTCGACTCGGGGTCGACGTAGATGAACTGGCCGTGGATCCCCCACGCGGTGAACGCGTGGCTCGGGCCCGGCACGCACCACCACTGGTAGCCGTAGCCGAGCGGCGAGCCCGCCTCGAGCTTGCCGAAGTCGACGTACGGGTCCTGCGGGCGCGTCGCGGCCGCAACCCACCCGGGCGGCAGCAGCCGCCGGCCGTGCCAGACGCCGTCGTTCGCGATGAGCAGCCCGAAGCGGCCGTAGTCGCGCAGCCGCACCTGCAGTCCGCCGCTCGCGGCCTCGCGCCCGCCGCCGCCGGGCCGGTCGAGGGTCCAGCGGGCCGGGGCCTCGGCGCCGATCGGGCGCCAGATCTTGTCCGACAGGTAGGACGACAGCGAGTGCCCGGTCGCGCGCGCGACCAGCGCTCCGAGCACCTCGGTGTCCGCGGACGCGTAATGGAACTGCGTGCCGGGCCTGCGGGCCGCCTTGAACGAGCGCGCGAACTCGTACAGGCCGGTGCCGCGCAGGAAGGCCGTGACGAACTGGACGATGTCCGAGCGCTCGTTCTCGTACTCCTCCGTGAAGCTCGTGCCCGAGGCCATCTGCAGCACCTGCTTGACCGTCGCGGCCTCGTAGGCCGAGCCCTTCACCTCGGGCAGGTAGCGGATCACGGGGTCGTCGATGCTGTGGATCTTGCCGTCGCCGACCGCGAGTCCGACGAGCGTCGAGACGAAGGACTTGCCGGCCGAGAACGACATGAACAGGTCGTAGGGATCCGCGCCCTGGTAGTAGCCCTCGTAGAGGATCTGCTCACCCTTGAGGATCAGCAGGCCGGTCGTGTCGTTGCGGGCGACGAAGTCGGCAATCGAGTACGTCGCGTTGCCGAGCCGGTAGTGGACGTCGAACGGCGCCGCGGCCGGCGTGAGCGGCGACGGCACCGGGCCGGCCGCGACGCGCCGCGTCGGGAACAGCTCCTCCATGTTGCGGTAGGTCACGGCCGGGTGATCCGTCGCGAACCAGCTGGCCGGGTCCGGGACGCCGTCGCCCGCATCGAAGACGGGCGCAGGCACGAGTTGCTGTGCGGTCAGGCGCTCGCCGGCATCGGCGGGGGCGTGGGCGGTCCAGGCGATGGCGGCGACGAATGCAAGGGCGGTTACGAGACGCGGCATGGCGGTTCCAGGTCGGAGGCAGGGCCCGGCCGCCCAACGGCTGGGCCCGCGGCGGCCTCGGGCCGCCGCCGGGCGGGCAGGGTCAGAATTTCTGGCCGAAGGTGACACCGACGAGGCGCGGCCGGATCGGGATCACGTTGATGAGACTGCAGGTCTCCGGCGCGCAGGTCGTGTAGCGGATCGACTCGCCGCGATTGTCGAGCAGGTTCTCGACGAAGAACTCGGCCGTCCAGTTGCCGTGCTTGATGCCGGTGGCGAAGTCGAAACTGCCGTAACCCGGCTGGTCGCCGAGCACCTGGTTGTCCGCCGTGCGCAGGCTCGGGATGACGTCGGTCTGGTAGACCGCGGCCAGCTGCGCGTGCGCGTGATAGTCGTCGCCCACCGACCACTCGTAGCGCGCGATCGAGTTGCCCTTGAACTTCGCCGACACCGGCAGCCGCGATCCCGACGGCGCCAGCACCGAGTTGCCCGGGTCGCTGCACGAGAAGTCCGGGCTCGGCGAGTTGCAGGCGTTCTGCGTCAGCTTGGCGTCGATGTACGTCGCCGAGGTCGACAGCGTCAGGCCCGGCGCCGCGCGCCACTCGACATCGCCCTCGATACCCTTGATCGCCGAGCGCCCGGCATTGACGATCTCGGTGATGCTGTTCGCCTGCAGGTCGGCGACGCCGAACTGCGCGTCCTTCCAGATCTCGTAGAACACCGCCGCGTTGATGCGCAGGCGGTGGTCGAGCCAGGTCGTCTTGGTGCCGAGCTCGAAGTTGGTCAGGTAGTCCGGGTTGTAAGGCGGCACCGACGATATGCGATTCACGCCGCCGGGACGGAAGCCCGTCGACCAGGTCGTGTAGACCATCTTGTCGTCGTCGATCTTGTAGGTCAGGTTGAGCCGGTGCGTCTCGCTGCTCTTGGTGGCACGGTAGTTGATGTTGTCGCACGGCCGCTGCGTGTTGGTCGGGTCGATCGGCGTGAAGCACTGCCCCTCGCCGTTCCCCGAGTAGCCGCTCGCGGTGTTGAAGCCGAAGAAACCGTACACCGTGTTGTCGTAGTGGAACGCACGGATGCCGCCGGTCAGCGTCAGCTGCTTGGTCAGGTCGAACGACAGGTCCGTGAACAGGGCCGAATCACGGTCGGTGCGCGTCTGCGAGTTGAGGTACAGCACGCCGGGTTGCCCGTCGATGGACTCGGCGTTGTAGCTCGCCGGCGCGACGTAGGCGGGCTCCGCGAGATTCTGGATCTGGTACTGATCGGTCGTGTCGTTGCGCTGGCGCTGCAAGAACGCACCGGCAACGAAGCGCAGCCGCCAATCCTTGGGCGAGGAGACGCGCAGCTCCTGCGACTGCTTGGTGAACAGGTTGTAGCTGACCGTCTCCTGCGCGGGGTTGATCAGGTTGCCGGCGTTGTCGTGGAAGTAGCTGCCGAGGCCAGTGGCCGCGTCGTAGAAGAACGAGTAGTCCGAGTAGTCCGACAGCGTCGTGATCGCGCGCTTGATGTAGCCGGCGGCGTAGATCACGTCGAGGTCCGCGATCTTGCCCTGCACGGCCAGCGTCGCCATCCACCAGTTGTCCTCGTTGTAGTCCGGCCCGTAGCGCGAGATGTTGAGATCGCCGCTGCCGCCGAGCACTTCGGGCGAGCCGTTGACCTGCACCGTGGTCGCGAACGGCGTGTAGGCGAACTGGCCGTTGGCGGTCTGGCGCTGCGTCATCAGCGTCGGCATCACGCTCCACGAGTCGGCGAAGTCGATCTTGAGCGCGGCGCGCCCGCCCGTCGTGTCGACATAGTTGGAGTTCTTCTGCACGTACTGCGAGTTGGTGCGCGCGATGCCGGAGCTCGCGTACGTCTGCGGCGACCCCGGCACGATGTTGATGTAGCCGCCGTCGTGCTCGGCCCAGCCGACCAGCCGGATCGCCGCGTGCTCGGTGATCGGCGCGTTGACGAAGCCCTCGACCTTGCCGCCCGGATCGCCCTTGGTGAAGGTATTGGCGGTCACGTCGTAGCCGCCCTCGAACTGGGTCGGGTCGGGCTTGTTGGTGATGATGCGCATCGTGCCGGCCATCGAGCTTGCGCCGAACAGCGTCCCCTGCGGGCCCGACAGCGCCTCGACCCGCTCGATGTCGTAGATGTGGATGTCGAGGTTATTGGCGATGGTCGTGACCGGCATCTCGTCGACGTACACGCCGACCAGCGGCTCGGAGCCGACGTGCAGGCCGTCACCGCCGTTGGTGACGCCACGGACGTACAGCTGCGCCTGGCCGGGGCCGTAGCTCTGTACCGACAGGCTCGGCAGGTACTTGGCGTAGTCGTCGAAGCTCGCCACCTGCAGCTCGGTCAGCTTCTTCGCGTCGAATGCCTGGATGCTGATCGGCACGGTCTGCAGGTTCTCGGCGCGCTTCTGCGAGGTGACGACGATCTCCTCCAAGATGTTGCCCTGGCTCGGCACCGGCGCCTGCTGGGCGCGCGCCGGGGCGGTGCCGGCGAGGATCGCCGACGTCAGGAAGAACAGCGGTTTGACCCGCAGCGCAGTCTTCGGGCCGCGGCGGCGTGACGTTTTGCTCAAGATAATCCCCTGCGGCCCGCGGCCTGTTCGTTGTCGGTGGTCGGCCGAAGGCCGGAATGTCATCACAAGCGGTGCGAGCTCCGCAAGGGCGGCCCGATCCCGGCAGTGGCCTACAGCCGCATGCGGCGCCATGCACCGGAACGCCAGCGCAGCCACAGCCCGGTGCCGAGCAGCACGACGTAGCCGACCGACGCCGTCCAGCCGCCGATCGCGCCGTAGCCGAACTGCGGCAGGAAGTGCACCCAGCCGGCGCCGGCGGCGAAGGTGACGCTGTGCGCCAGCGGCACCCACAGGCCCCACGACAGCACGGTGATGTACAGCGCCGGGACGCGCACGTCGCCGGCGCCGCGCAGGGCGAAGTTGGCGCCGAAGTTGAGGCCGTCGAACACCTGGTAGCAGGCGGCGAGCCAGATCAGCGGCGCGCCGAGCGCGACGACGGCGGGGGCGTTCGGGTCGGCGTAGTTGACGAACAGCGGCAGCAGCCACGGGCTCGCGAGCGCGAGCACGAGGCCGATGATCCCCATGAAGGCCATCGCCAGCCGGATCAGGGCGTTGCCGATGCGCCGCGCCCAGTCGAGGTCACCGGCTCCGATCGACTGGCCGACGAGGGTCGTCGCGGCCATGCCGAGGCCGAGGCCGGGCATGTAGGCGATCGAGGTCAGCATCATGACGATCTGCGTGGCGGCGCCGGCGACGTTGCTGACGCTGACCAGCATCAGCTGGAACACCGCCAGCCCCAGCAGGTCGGCGGTGATGCCAAGCCCCATCGGCAGACCGACCACGAACTGACGCAGGATCGCGGTCCGGCGCCAGGTCAGGTGCGGCCGGTAGCGGTGGCGCAGGCGCGGGCCGACGAACAGCGCGAGCGCGACCACGAGCGCCATGGCCTCGGCCGCGACCGTGCCCCACGCCGAGCCGGCGATGCCGAGGCCGACGGTGAACATGAAGAACTGGTTGAGCGGCACGTTGGCGAGCGCCATGACCGCGGTCACGACCAGCGTCAGGCGCGAGCGGCTGATGCCATTGAAGAACGACGTCAGCGACCAGACCAGCAGCGCGAGCGGACCGCCGGCGACCAGCCGCGGCCACCAGTAGGCGAGCGCCAGTCGCTGCACCTCGGGATCGAGGTGCAGCGCACGCAGCAGCGGCGCGCCGAGAAAGCCGATCGCGACGAAGATCGGTACCGACAGCAGCGAGGCGTACACGCCCGACCAGGTCGCCTGCGAGGCCCGCGCATAGCGGCCGGCGCCGTGCGCCTGCGCGGCGAAGGTCTGCACGGCCATGCCCACGCCGCCGAGCAGGATGATCGAGCACAGCACGATCCAGTAGATCGCGCTCATCGCCGCGGTCGCGGTCGTCGACAGGCGGCCGACGAACCACGTGTCGGTGAGGTTGAGTACCGCCTGGACGGCGCTGTTCGCCATCAGCGGCCCGGCGAGCGCCCAGACCGCGCGGTAGTCGACATGCGCCCGGCCGGCGGCGTCGATGCGCTGCGCGGGTCGCGGCGGCGCCAGGCTCACGGTAGCAGCGCGCGCGAGACGATCGTGACGCTCGGGTCCTGCGGGTCGACGCGCAGGCGGAACTTGAGGCGCTGCGCGACCTTCAGCATCTTGCTGTTGATGGTCAGCACCGAGCCCTCGATGCGGCGGTAGCCGAGCTGGCGCGCGAGGCGCACCGCCTCGCGCATCAGGATCGTGCCGAGGCCGCGCCCCTGCCAGGCATCGACGATCGACAGCGCGAACTCGCAGCAGCTGCGCCGCTGCGTCGGCACGATCCGCGCGCCGCCGATCAGGACCTCCTGCTGCCCGTGATCGACGATCGCAACGGTGATGCCGGCGCGCGCCTCGTGCAGCGCCGCGACCACGAGCGCCAGCGTCTCCGCGGTCAGCGTCGGCGTCGGCGTCATGAAGCGCAGGTACTTGCTCTGCTCGGAGAAGCCGCTGAAGTACGCCTGCGCGTGCTCGAGGTCGGCGGCGCGCAGCGGGCGCAGGAATACCCGCGTACCGTCCGGCAGGCGGGCCGAGCGGGCGTGGTCGTGGATGCGCTGGAACAGGTTCACGGCGCCGCCGGCTGCGAACTCGGTCCGCCGCGGCGGCCGGCGGCGAGCGCATGCAGCTCGGCGGCGATCGCGAGCGCGATGCCCTCGGGCGTCACCGCGCCGAGGTCGAGTCCGACCGGGCCGCGCAGCCGCGGCGCGAGGGCGCGGGCGGCGGCGCCGAGCTGCGTCATCAGCCGCTCGCGGCGCGGCTGCGGCCCGAGCAGGCCGATGTGGGCGATCGGGCTGTTCGCCAGCAGCGCGAGGTAGGCGGCGTCGGAGGCCAGATGGTGGCTCATGACGACGGCGGCGAAGTACTGGCCGAGGTCGACACGGGCGGCGAGTTCGGCGGCCGGCCCGACGCTGACGGTGGCGCCGGCGAAGCGCGCCGGGTCGCCGTAGGCCGGGCGGTGATCGACGACGGTGATCGCGAAACGCAGCGCGTGCAGCTGCGCCACCAGCGGCTCGGCGTCCGGGCCCGCACCGCAGATGAGCACCCGCGGCACCGGCGCGAGGTACTGGATCCAGGCCTCGCGTGCTGCCGGCGCGCGGCCCCAGCGCGCGGCGCGCGAGACGCCGGCCGCGAGCACGTCCGCGCAGGCGTCGGCGAGCTCGGGGTCGAGGCGCGCCTCGCCGGCGGCAGGCCAGCTGCGGGTGCCGAGTTCGGTCGCCGGCCCGCCATGCAGCACCGCAAGCGCGGCCGGCCGCGCGGCGGCGAGCGCGGCCCCGGCGGCGCGCAGCGCGACCTGCGCGGCGCTGCCCGGCGCGGCCGCCTCGACCAGCACCCGCATCGCGCCCTCGCAGCCGGCGCCGATCCCGAACAGCAGATCGTCGTCGCCGCGCATGTCGTACTCGACGATCCGCGCACTGCCGCTGGCGAGCACCGCGAGCGCGTGTTCGCGCAGGTCCTGTTCGAGGCAGCCGCCGCTCAGCAGGCCGGTCATCCGGCCGTCCGCCTCGATCAGCATGCGGGCGCCGGCCTTACGGTAAGTCGAGCCCGCGGTCGCGACGATCGTCGCCAGCGCGGCCGGTGCGTGCAGCACCGACAGCCGCTCCAGCAGCATTTCCAGGCTGGTGTCCAGTCGCGGGTCAGGCATGCGCGGAATCGTAGCATCGCTGCCCATGGCGGCGCGGCCGCGGATCCCCGGCGCGTGTAAAATCGCCGGGTCGCCGCGCCGTGCGCGGCCCCCGCGCATCGGAGAGACCCACGTGCCAGAAGCCGTCGCCAACGCCGTCAGCGCCGAGGTCGTCGTCGTCGGCGCCGGTCCGTGCGGGCTGTTCCAGGTGTTCGAACTCGGGCTGCTCGGCATCAAGGCGCACGTCGTCGACTCGCTGAAGGCGCCGGGCGGCCAGTGCACGGAGCTCTACCCCGACAAGCCGATCTACGACATTCCGGCGCTGCCGGTCTGTGGCGCGCAGGAGCTCGTCGACCGGCTGCTCCAGCAGATCAAGCCCTTCGGCGCCGAATTCCACCTCGGCGAGGAGGTGCTCGAGGTGCGCCGTGACGCTGGCGGCCGCCGCTTCCGGGTCAGCACCTCGCAGGGCACCGTGTTCGACGCCGGCGCGGTCGTGATTGCCGGTGGCCTCGGCTCGTTCCAGCCGCGGCGCCTGGTCGTCGACGGCGCCGAGTCGCTCGAAGGGCGCGCGGTCCACTACAAGGTGCGCCGCGCCGAGGACTTCTACGGCAAGCGGCTGTTGATCCTCGGCGGCGGCGACTCGGCGCTCGACTGGGCGGTCGACTTCGCCGGCAAGGCCGCGTCGCTGACGCTGGTGCACCGCCGCGCCGAGTTCCGCGCCGCGCCGGCCACCGTCGCCCGGATGCGCGAGCTCGCTGCCGGCGGCCGCCTAACCTATCTGGAGGGGCTGGTGCAGCGGCTCGAGGTCGCCGGCGACGCGCTCAGCGGCGCCGACGTCAAGCTGCCGGACGGCAGCGTGCGGCGGGTTGATTGCGAGCAGCTGCTGGCCTTCTACGGGCTGCATCCGAAGCTCGGTCCAATCGCCGACTGGGGCCTCGAGTTCGACAAGAAGGCGCTCCGGGTCGACACCGAGAAGTTCCAGACCAGCGAGCCCGGCATCTTCGCGGTCGGCGACGTCAACACCTATCCCGGCAAAAAGAAGCTGATCCTGTCGGGCTTCCACGAGGCGGCGCTGGCGGCCTTCGGCGTGCAGTCCTGGCTGTTCCCCGACAAGAAGCAGTTCCTGCAGTACACGACCACGAGCCCGATCATGCAGAAGCGGCTCGGGGTCGGCTGATCGCGCGCTGCCCGGCCCGCGGATCGCGTTACCATCGACCCCATGGACCAGCGACTCGTCGACGTGCTGTCGGTCCTTGAGCTCGAGGCGCTCGAGGTGAACCTGTTTCGCGGCGAGAGCCGTGACATCGGCAGCCCGCAGGTGTTCGGCGGTCAGGTGCTCGGCCAGGCGCTGGTCGCCGCGTACCGCACCGTCGAGGGACGCGACTGCCACTCGCTGCACGCCTATTTCCTGCGCCGCGGCGACTTCAACGCGCCGATCGTCTATCAGGTCGACCGCAGCCGCGATGGCCACAGCTTCAGCAGCCGGCGCGTGGTCGCGATCCAGCACGGCGAGCAGATCTTCCACATGTCGTGCTCGTTCCAGGTGGAGGAGGTCGGCATGGAGCACTCGGCGGTGATGCCGGACGTGCCGCCCCCAGAGGGCCTGGCCGACTTCGAGTCCTACCACGAGGAGATCCTCGCGGACCTGCCCGAGAAGGTGCGTCGCTTCTTCGAGCACCGGCGGCCGTTCGAGTTTCGGCCGGTGCGCAAGCCCAATTACCTCAATCCGGTGCCGCTGCCAGCGACCAAGCAGGTCTGGTTCCGGGCCGTCGACCGGCTGCCGAGCGATGAGGCGTGGATGCACCGTTGCCTGCTGGCGTACGTGTCCGACTACAACCTGCTCGACACTGCGACATTGCCGCACGCCACCTCGTTCCTGCACCTGCAGATGGCGAGCATCGACCACGCGATGTGGTTCCACCGTCCGTTCCGTGCCGACGAGTGGTTGCTGTACTCGGTCGACAGCCCGAGCGCCTCGGGCGCACGCGGTTTCGCGCGCGGCGCCATCTTCACGCGCGACGGGCGGCTGGTGGCGAGCACCGCACAGGAGGGTCTGATCAGGCCGCGGGATACGCCGCCACCGGCGCCCGGCTGACAGCGCCAGGGCGCGCCGGCCGGCGCGCGCACGGCCGTCAGTGCAGCGCGAGCTGCATGCGCACCGGGCCGGCGGTGGCCGGCAGCGGCGCGGACTTGATGACGAACACCCGCGTCGGGTCGACGCCCGTGCCGTCGAGCAATGCCGACTGCACGGCGTCCGTGCGGGCCTGCGCGAGCGCCTCGAGGTCCGCCGCGGCGACGCTGACGCGCGGCCGGAGCTGCCCCTCGAGCCAGCTGATGGCAGCGGCGCTCGCATCCGGCGGCGGCGCCCCCTTGGGCGCTTCGGGCGGCGGCGGGATCTGGGCGCGATGGCCGAAGGCCTCCTTGTAGGCGTCCTCGAGCAGCGCGCGGTAGTCGTTCGGCGAGGCCAGCAGCTTGTCGACGGCGCCGGGCTCGGTCGCCCGCGCGCCCAGCCGGTGCGCGGCCCGCGCGGCGAGATCGGCATGCCACTTCTGCTCGAGCAGCGCCGCGCCATCGGCGGCGGGCGCGGCGACCTGCGGTAGATCGAGGTTCAGCGCGGGGCGCGCGTCCAGCGCCTTAACCAGTGAGGCGAGCTTGGCGCGGCTCGCTTCGTCGAGCGTGGCGCTGCCGGCCGCAAAGTCGACGTAGGACATTTCCTCGCCGCCGCCGCCACCAAACAGCTTGCCGAGCAGCGCGAACGGCGCCGTGACCGCCTTCTCGATCAGGTTGACGACGACCTTCCAGATGATCCGGCCGAGCTTGAACTGCGGGTCGTCGAGGCTGCCGGTGACCGGCAGGTCGAGATCGATGACGCCGTTGCGGTCCTTGAGCAGCGCGATTGCCAGCTTGACCGGCAGATGG
Organism: uncultured Pseudomonadota bacterium; assembly: GCA_963727685.1. Lineage (GTDB taxonomy): Bacteria > Pseudomonadota > Gammaproteobacteria > Steroidobacterales > Steroidobacteraceae > CAIKZZ01. The sequence continues at coordinate 140,427 of CAVSGY010000006.1, read as the reverse complement.
GTCGCATCGGGGCTGTCGACGTGCTCGCCGAGCTGCAGCTGATTGACCACGATCCGGTGTTCGGCGGTGAGCTTGCGATTCTCGATCAGGTAGTGGAGGTCGACCGACAACTTGCCCTTGTCGATGCGGTAGCCGGCGAACCGGCCGGAATAGGGGGAGAGCACGCCGAGATCGACGTTCTTGAAGCTCATCTTGACGTCGGTGTAGGCCACGGCGGCCAGGAAATTGACCTTGCCCGTGATCGTGACCGGCGCGTAGCGGTCGATCTTGCCATCGAGCTGGATGTCGGCGCGGGCGTCGGGCCGGCCGGACAGGCCCTTGATGGTGCCACCCAGCTCTTCGATCCCCGTCGCCACGTTCGGCTTGATCGAGAAGTCGGCGAAGTTCATCGAGCCGTTGATGATGCGCACGAGGCCGATCTCGACCGGCAGCGCCGCCGGTGGCGGCGCGGCGCGCGGCGCAGCGCCCGGCCGGGGCGTGGCCGCTTTGCGCGGCGCGGCGGCGGTCACGGGCGCCTTCGGCGCGGCGCCGGCCGGCGCCGGCCCGCTCGTTTTGAGCACGATCGCCAGGTTCGTCTGCCCGTTCGAGCCGATGATGACGCGGGCATAAGGGTCGCGGGCGCGAATCTCGCGGATCTTGAGCGACAGCGGCGCGGTCTGCGCGTGGATCCCGAGTAGCTGGACGCTGCGCCACTTGACGAAGTCTTCCTCGAGCGCGTTGTCGACCGTCCTGAGGCCGTCGACCGAGGCATCGCCCTGAAAGTCGATCTTGCCGCCGGCGCCGGCCGTCAGGGTGCCCTTCGCACCGGCCGTGCCGCTCTTGATCGTCATCGCGGTCGCGGTCGCGATGTACGGCTGCAACACCGCGAGCGCGAGATCGCCCGCATCGACGGCGAAGGTCGCGGCGAGGGGCTCAAGAGCGACCGTCCCCTTGGCGCCAATCCGCCCGTCGCCGTTGACCCGGGCGCTCGCCTCGATTGCCAGCGGTCCGGCGGCGGGCATCGCGAAGCCGCCGACCGCGACGTCGAGTGGCGCGACGTGGACACTCACCGCCCGCGCCGGGACGCGATCCTCGAAGTTGATGTCCGCGCCGGCGACCTTGATGTCCGGCACGTGGATCGTCCACTGCGGTCCCGCGGCCGGCGCCGGCGTGCCAACCGGCGCCGCGCTGGCCGCGGGCGCAGGTCGCATGAGGCGCGTCAGATTAACCACGCCCGCACGGTCGCGCCACGCCGTGACCGCGGGGCGCTCGACCAGCACGTGCTCGACTTCGACGCTTGCCTTGCCGAGGTCGAGCGTCGTACCGGTGACCGTGACGCGCGGCACCTGCACCCAGCTGTCCGTCTCGCCGGGCGCCCGCAGCGCGACGTCGGTACCGGCGAGCTCGGCGACGCGGACCTTGAGGGCGAGCTCGTGGCCGTGCTCGGCGAACTCGTAGCTGCCGGTGACGCTGAACTCGCCCTGCGCGAGGTCCACCGGCAGCACGCCCGGGCCGACCTCGGAGATCGTCCGCGCCAGCAGGCGCCCGACCTTGAACGTCCCCTGCGATTCGATGAGCGGCTCGAGGCCGAAGGTACCCTGCCACTCGAAGGTCTCGTCCTGGAGCGAGCGCGCGGCGAGCGCGTACGCGTTGCCTTCGCTGCGTGTGCTGAAGTCATGCAGCGTAAAGGCGATCGGCTTGAGCGTCACGTTGAGCGCCGTGCGGCCGCTCCTGTCGACGAAGCTCGTTTCGCCACCGCGGATCGCGAACTCGTGGATCCAGAGGCGCGGCGGCTTGGCGTTCGGCTCCGCCTGCTGGTGCGCCGTCGGCTCGGAGGGCGGCACGAGGTCGAGGATGTTGACGTGGCCGTCCGCGCGCCGCACCAGGTGCACGCGCGGCCCGTCGAGCGCAATCGCCTTGATGTCGATCCCGCCGCGCAGCAGCGAGCGGAACTCGAGATTGACGTACAGCCGGTCGAAGCCGGCGAGCAGGGCGCCATCGGCGTCCGGGACCGCGAAACGGTCGACCGTCAGCTCGAGCGTGAACGGGTTGAACGCGACCGGGCCCAGCTCGACCTTGCGCTGGTAGTGGCTCTGGAAGTAGTCGCGGACGCCGCCCGCAAGCAGATGTGGCACCAGCAGGAAGCCGGCCGCCGCGTACAGCGCGACGACGGCGAGCGCGATCGCCCAGGTCCGTGGTCTTCTCAGGAAACGCGGCAGCGTCGGCATCTTCGTACCCTAACGGCCCGTCGATGATCGGTGAGCGGAGGATGCGGCGCAAGGCGTAGAAGACGCAAGCCAAGTGCGCCGGTCGAGCACGTACAGGTGGCAGTCCCAGGTGCGGCCGCGTGTGCGCAGGTGGCGGCGCATCAGCCCCTCCCAGCGCAGCCCGGCGTTCTCGAGGACCCGCCGCGAGCGGTCGTTCTCGATGGCGACGACGGCCGACAGGCGCTCGAGGCGCAGCTGCTCGAAGCCGAACGCGACCAGCGCGCTCGCGACCTCGGTGCCGTAGCCGTGACCCCAGTGGCGCGGCGCCAGCATGTAGCCGATGTCGGCCTCGCGCGCGCCGGACAGGGCCAGGTCGCAGGCGCCGATGAGCCGGCCGGAGCGGCGCAGTTCGACCGCCAGCTCGTAGCAGCGGCGCCGTGCCGGGCGGCGCACACCCGGTGCGGCGGCCGCGCGCCGGACCGCCTCGAGCGCGCGGCTCGCCGCGGGCGCGTACTCGAGCACGCGCGCGTCGTTGGTGAGCGCCTCGAGCGCCGTGAGGTCCGCCGCCGCGAACTCGCGCAGCGCGAGCCGCGCCGTGCGCAGCGGCAGCACGATCCGCTGCGCCGATGCCGAGTCCCTAGCCGTGGCGCTCTCCGTCCGGGCGGGCGAGCACCTTGCCGGGGTTCATGATGCCGTGCGGATCGAGCGCCGCCTTGACGGCGCGCATCACCGCCAGCGCCGCCGGATCCTCGTAGCGCTCGAGCTCGCCGGTCTTGAGCCGGCCGATGCCGTGCTCGGCGCTGAAGCTGCCACCGAGCTCAGCCACGAGGTCGTGGACCGCGCGGTTGACGCGCGGTGCGAGGCCGACGAACGCGCGCTCCTCGGCCGAGCCGCGCGCGACGCCGACCGGCGGGCTCAGGTTGAAGTGCAGGTTGCCGTCGCCGACGTGGCCGTAACCGACGATCCGCGCCCCGGGCGCGAGCACGGCGAGGCGCGCGCTGGCCGCGTCGACGAACTCGGCGAGTCGCGCCACCGGCAGCGACACGTCGTGCTTGATCGAGGCGCCGGTGCGGGTCTGGGCGTCCGGAACGTGCTCACGCAGCGACCACAGCGCCGCGCGCTGCTGGATCGAGGACGCGACCACCGCGTCGCGAACGCGCCGCGCCTCGATCTCCGCGGCGAGGAACTCCTCGAAGCGGCCGCGCAGCTCCGGCCACGGTCCGGGCGCGGCGAGCTCGACCAGCGCGAAGGCCGGGTGCGGATGGTCGAACGGCGTCACCGTGCCCGGCAGGTGCTCGACCGAGAGTTCGTGGGCGATGCGCGGCAGGAACTCGAAGCCCTCCACCGCATCGCCGAATGTGTCGCGGACGCGGCCGAGCAGTGCGACCGCGTCGCCGATGCCGCCGATCGCGGCGAGCGCCGTGACATAGTCCGCCGGGCGTGCGAAGAGCTTCAGGCAGGCGCCGGTGATGACGCCGAGCGTACCCTCGGCGCCGAGGAACAGCTGCTTGACGTCGTAGCCGGTGTTGTCCTTGCGCAGGCTGCGCAGCTGGTCGAGGACGCGGCCGTCCGGCAGCACGACCTCGAGGCCGAGGACGAGGTCGCGCATCATCCCGTAGCGCAGCACCGCTGTGCCGCCGGCGTTGGTCGACAGGTTGCCGCCGATCTGGCAGCTGCCCTGCGAGCCGAGCGCGAGCGGGAACAGCCGGCCGGCGGCGGCGGCGGCATCGCGCGCCGCGGCGAGCGTGCAGCCGGCGTCGACGGTGAGCGCGTAGCCCACCGGGTCCACCACACGCACCCGGTTGAGGCGCGCGAGGCTCAGCACGAGCTCGGCGCCGGATGCGTCCGGCGTCGCGCCGCCGCAATAGCTGGTGTTGCCGCCGTGCGGCACGATGCCGATCCGCTCGCGCGCGCAGATGGCGACGACCGCGGCGACCTCGGCGACCGACTTCGGGCGCGCCACGAGCGGCGTCGCGCCGCGGTACAGGCGCCGGAAGTCGACCAGGTAGGGGGCGACGTCGGCCGCCGCCTCGAGCCAGCCGTCCGGGCCGAGCGCGGCTTTGAGCGCGTCGATCGCGGCGCCCGGGACCGCACTCGCCGTCACGGCGCGGCGCTCGCCAGCGGCGCCCGCCGGCACAGCGGCTTGGTCAGCAGCATCTGCACGTCGCCGAGCTGGCGCTCGGCGAAGCCGCCCTCGCAGTAGCTGAGGTAGAAGTCCCACAGTCGCACGAACTCCGCCGGGTAGCCGAGCGCGCGCACCTCGGCGAGGTGTGCATGCACGTTGCCGCGCCAGTCGCGCAGCGTCGTCGCGTAGTGCGGGCCGATGTCCTCGAGATGAAAGACCTTCAGATCGGTCGCGCGCCGCAGCGCCGCGCTGATCGCCGTGACCGAGGGTATGAAGCTGCCCGGAAACACGAAGCGCTGGATGAAGTCCACGGAGCGCAGCGCCGCCTCGTAGTACTGGTCCTGCAGCGTGATCGCCTGCAGCAGCATCGCCCCGTCCGGCTTCAGCAGCCGGCTGCAGGTGCCGAAGTAGGTGTCGAGGAAGCGGGCGCCGACCGCCTCGATCATCTCGACCGATACCAGCTTGTCGTAGCGGCCGTCGAGGTCGCGGTAGTCCTCAAACAGCAGCGTGACGCGCCCGGCGAGCCCGGCCGCGTCGACCGCGGCGCGCGCGTAGGCGTGCTGCTCGCGCGAGATCGTGGTCGTCGTCACGCGGCAGCCGTAGTGGCGCGCGGCGTGAATCGCGAGGCCGCCCCAGCCGGTGCCGATCTCCAGCAGCTCGTCGCGCGGCTTCAGGTCGAGCTTGCGGCAGATGGTCTCGAACTTGGCGAGCTGCGCCTCGTGCAGCGTGCTCTGCGCCGTGCGGTAGATGCCGCAGGAGTAGGCCAGCGTCGGGTCGAGCATCAGCCGGAAGAAATCGTTGCCGAGGTCGTAGTGGGCGGCGATGTTGCGCTGGCTGCCGCGTCGCGAGTTGCGGTTGACCCAGTGCAGCAGGCGCCGCAGCGGGGCGCTGACCAGCGCGAGCCCGCCCTCGAGCCCGTTCATGAGCGCGCGGTTGCGGACCATCAGCCGCACCAGCGCCGTCAGGTCCGCGGCGCGCCAGTGGCCGCGGATGTAGCTCTCGCCGGCACCGACCGTGCCGCCGAAGGCGGCGTCGGCCCAGAACTGCGGGTCGAGCACCTCGATGCTGGCGTCGAGCTCGCCGAGCGCGTCGGGCGCGCCGAAGACGTGCCGGCCGCCGGGTTCCTCGATCGTCAGCCGCCCGCACTGCACGCCGGCCAGCCGGCCGAGCAGCGCGCGCCGGCCGAGGCCGGCGAGGCCGCTGGCGTCGCGGCCGCGGCGCACGGCGACGCCGCCGGGGGCGGGAACGATACTGTCCTTCATCACGGCTCCGGATGCGGGTGAACGGGCGTGCGCTTCAGCCACAGCCGCAGCGCCTGCCAGTAGATCTTCGCAATGACGCCGACCGACAGCAACGGAAAACGCGCCAGCGCCGCCGCCAGCGTCGCAGCGCCGATCGGCCGGCGCGCCAGGTCGAGCGTCGCGTCGAACACCGCCCGGCCGTCGCGCCAGTTGCGCATGTGCACCGCGAGGCGCTCGCCCGGGGTATCAAAGCGCCACTCGTAGTCCATGTCCATTGGCATAAACGGCGAGACGTGGAAGTCCTTGCCGAAGCGCCACAGGTGCTGGCGCCCGTCGCCGCCGGCGGCGGCCACCGGCAGCACGTAGGCGTGCCGCTCCTGCCACGGCGTGTTGGTGATCTCGGCGACCACCGCCTCCAGCCGCCCGTCCGGGTCGAAGCAGTAGTAGAACGCGACCGGATTGAAGCAGACGCCGAAGTAGCGCAGCTGCGCGAGCAGGCGCACCGCGCCCGCCGGCCGCCGCCCGGTGCGCGTCTCGACGAGGTCGCGGACCGCGACGTCGAGCGGCCGGTCGTGCGGTCCGAGATAGTCCTCGCGCCGGAACCGCACCGGCGCCGCGCGCCGCACCGACCACAGCCAGCGGCCGGCAAACACCTGCGGCAGCTCGGCGAGGTCGAGCCACGCGAGGTAGGTCCGGTAGCGGAACGCGTGGCGCGTCGGCGCCACGCGTCGATGGCTAACCCACCCGTGGTAGAGCGCGCTGTGCATGCGCCCGCCTCCAGAGCGCGAACTGCGCGAGCGCGGCGAGCCCGCTGACGACGCCGTCCTCGTGGAAGCCGTCGCGCCAGTACGCCCCGCAGTAGAACGTCCGCCGCACGCCGCTGATGTCGTCGTGCCGCCGCTGCGCCGCGACGGCGGCCGGCGTGTACACCGGGTGCGCGTACTCGAACCGCGCCAGCACCTGCGCCGGATCGATCCGGTCGGCGAGGTTCAGCGACAGCAGGTAGCGGCGCCGGGTCGCGAGCGACTGCAGTACGTTCATGTCGTAGGTGATCGCGCAGCCGGCGTGCGGCCGCGCCCGCAGGTGGTAGTTCCAGGCGGCGCGCGCCCGCGCCACGCGCGGCAGCAGGCGCGTGTCGGTGTGCAGCACGACCGCGTTCGGCTGGTACCGGAAGCTGCCGAGGATCTCGCGCTCGGCGCCGCTCGGGTCGGCGAGCAGCGCGAGCGCGGTGTCGGCGTGGCAGGCAAACACGACGGCGTCGTAGCGCTCCAGCTCGCCGCGCCGCGTGCGGACGACTGCCTCGCCCGGCAGCCGGCGCACGGATTCGACCGGCGTGTCGAGGCGGATCCGGTTGCGGAAGGGCGCGGTCAGCGCCCGCACGTACTCGCGCGAGCCGCCGCGGACCGCGCGCCACTGCGGTCGGTCATTGACGCTGAGGAAGCCGTGGCGCCGGAAGAAGTCGATGAAGAACCGCGCCGGGAAGCCGAGCAGGGCGTGTTCCTCGGCCGACCAGATGGCGCGGCCCATCGGCACGACGTACTGGGTGACGAACGGCCTGCCGTAGCGCTCGGCAGTGAGCCAGTCGCCGAGCGTGGTGCGCTCGTCGCCGCCGGCCAGGAAACGCGGCGCCTCGCGGTTGAAGCGCAGGATGTCGGCGATCATGCGCAGGAACGAGGGCGACACCAGGTTGCGCCGCTGCGCGAACAGCGCATTGAGGCTCGTGCCGTTGTACTCGAGCCCGGTGGCCTCGTGCTGCAGGCTGAAGCTCATGTTCGATGGCTGCGTCGCGACGCCGAGGCGTTCGAGCATGGCGAGGAAATTCGGGTAGGTCCAGTCGTTGCAGACGATGAAGCCGGTGTCGACGGCTATCGCAGTGCCGCCGTCGTCGACATCGACCGTGTGGCTGTGGCCGCCGGCCCAGCCGGCGGCCTCGTAGACGGTCACGCGGTGCCGCGTGTGCAGCTCGGCCGCGACCGTGAGGCCGGCGATGCCGCTGCCGATGACCGCCACCGACAGCGGTGGTGCGGCGTCCGCGTCGCGGCCCGGCGTCACGGCTCGCGCCCGCGGTGGCCGTCACGGACCGCGGCCGGCACCGGCTTCAGGTCCCAGATCAGGCCGAGCGCGGCCAGCAGCCGCAGCCCGTAGTAGGTCAGGTCGACCTCCCACCAGTAGAAGCCCTGGCGGGCGGCGTTCGGATAGTGGTGATGGTTGTTGTGCCAGCCCTCGCCGAAGGTCAGCAGCGCAAGCCACGCGTTGTTGCGGCTGTCGTCCAGGGTGGCGTAGCGGCGGTGGCCGAAGACGTGGGCCAGCGAGTTGATCGTGTAGGTCGCGTGGTAGCACAGCACCGTCGAGACGAAGAAGCCCCACACCAGCAGCTGCCAGCGGTCCGTGCCGAGCGCGGGCGCGCCGCGCTCGAGCAGCGCGCCGGCGCCGAATACCGCGAGCGCGAGCGCGACCGGCACCAGGATGTCGAAGCGGTCGAGCCAGCGCAGCTCCGGGTAGCGCTGCAGGTCGCGCACGCGCGCCAGATCCGGGGCGAAGTGTCGCCGCGACAGGAACCAGCCGACGTGGCTCCACAGGAAGCCGCGCTGCCGCGGCGAGTGCACGTCGTCGGGGCGATCGGCGTGCGCGTGGTGGTGGCGGTGGTGTGCGGCCCACCACAGCGGGCCGCGCTGCGCGGCCGCGGCGCCGAGCAGCGCGAACAAGAGCTGCCCGGCGCGCGAGGTCTTGAAGGCGCGGTGCGAGAAATAACGGTGGTAGAAGCCGGTGATCGCGAACATGCGCAGCGCATACAGCGCCAGCGCCGTGGCGAGCGCCGTGGCGCTCACGCCGACCCGGAACACCGCGAGGCAGGCCAGGTGCATCGCGACGAACGGCACGATGCGGCCCCAGTCGAGACCGTCGCCGTCAGCGGCGGGCGCCGCGCTCGCGTCGAACCAGGCCGCAAGCGTTGTCGCGAGCGGGCGTCTCGGCGGCGGGGCGGCGGGCTCGGATGGCGCGTGCGTCACGAACAGGCAGTGCCGATGGCGGCGGTGATTGGATCCAAACGCGGGCCCGCGCTGCCTCGCGGCGATCGCCGCGGCAGCGCGCGGACCACGCGACGCGCAGCGGGCGCGAGGCCGGCGACAGGCATGCGCCAGGCGATCGGACGGACGACGAAGGCCATGCGGGCACCCCAGAATCGTATACGCTATATCCAGTACAAAACCTATACTACATGGTGAAAGCGGGCAAATGAAGCGCCGGCCGCGCCGGCTTATTGTCAAATCGCAGATGCTCTCCCCGTCCGGAGGGTGGCGGCGCATGACGCTGATCGCCGCGCTCGCTCGCAGCGGGCCCTAGCGGCGTCTGGCGGGGCGCGGCGGCGGGACCGGCTGACTAAGCTCTCCCGCGCCGCGCGGCCCGCGCAGGCGCTGCCATGCGCCGAGCGCGCGCTCGCGACTCGCGGCGAGGTCAACGACCGGCGCCGGGTAGTCGCTGCCGAGCCGGACTGCTGCAGCGGCCAGTACCTCGCGGGGCGCGGCGAACGGGCAGTGCAGCCACCGGTCGGGCAGCCGGGCGAGCTCCGGCAGCCATGCGCGCAGGTAGGCGCGTCCCGGGTCGAAGCGCTCGGCCTGCAGCACCGGGTTGAAGATCCGGTAGTACGGCGCGGCGTCGGCCCCGCAGCCCGCGGTCCACTGCCAGCCGAAGGTGTTGCTGGCCAGGTCGGCGTCGAGCAGCGTGTCGTGGAACCAGCGCGCCCCTGCGAGCCACGACACGCCGAGATTCTTGGTCAGGAACGAGGCGACGATCATCCGCACGCGGTTGTGCATCCAGCCCGTGTGCCACAGCTCGCGCATGCCGGCATCGACGAGCGGCACGCCGGTGGCGCCGCGCTGCCACGCGGCCAGGCCGGCCGGATCGTCGCGCCAGCCGAAGGCCGCGAAGCGCGGGTCCATCGGTTCCGCCGCGGTGTGCGCAAAGGCATAGAGCAGGTGGCGGGCGAACTCGCGCCAGCCGAGCTCGCGCAGGAAGGCCTCGGCACCGCGCGCGGCGGTTGCGTCGGTCGCGAGCGCCGTCGCCGCCGCCGCCAGCACCTGGCGCGGCGAGAGTTCGCCAAAATGCAGGTGCGGTGACAGTCGCGAGGTCGCCGGCAGGTCGGGCCGGTCGCGCAGCTCCGCGTAGTGCGCCGCGTCCGCGCCGAGGAAGGCGTCGAGCCGGGCCAGCGCGCCGCGCTCGCCGGGGACCCAGCGCGCGGCGAAGCCCCGGTCCCAGCGCACGGCCGGCAGCAGCCCGAGCGCCTCGAGCGGCAGGCTCGCGTGCGCGGCCGCCGCGATGGCTGGCGGCGCCGGCCGCGGCGGCGGTACGGCCGCGAGTTGCCGCCGGCAGGCGCGCCAGAACGGCGTGAAGACGCGAAACGCCCGGCCCTCGCCGTTGCGCAGCGTCCACGGCTCGAAGAGCACGTCGCCCGGATGGCTCTGCGCCGCAAGGCCCGCGGCGCGCAGCGCCGCCTCGACGGCCGTGTCGCGCGCCACCTGCGCCGGCTCGTAGCTGCGGTTCCAGTGCACACTCGAGGCGCCGGTCGCCCGCGCCACCGCGGCGAGCGTGTCGAGGCTCGGGCCCGCGGCGATCGTCAGGCGCGCGCCGCGCGTCGCGAGCGAGGCGTCCAGCGCGGCGAGACTGTGGTGCAGCCACCAGCGGCTCGCCGCGCCCGGCGGCCAAGGCCCCTCCTCGTCGACGGCATGGACATAGAGCGCGACGATGCGGTCCGCGGTCGCCAGCGCGGCACTGAGCGCGGGGTGGTCGGTCAGCCGCAGGTCGCGGCGGAACCAGACGATTGCGGTCCGCATCGGGCTCGCCGGGCCGCGGGGCCGCCCCGCGGCGGCGGCGCGGCCGCGCCGCTCAGGCGGGCTGCTGGAGCGCGGCGATGCGCTCGTCGAGCGGCGGGTGGCTCATGAGCAGCCGCTGCAAACCGCTCGGCCGGTCGGCGCCCTTGATGCCGAAAGCCTGCATGCCTTCCGGTAACCCCTCCGACTCGACGCGCTTGAGTGCCTCGAGCGCGCCGATCATCGCGCCACGGCCGGCGAGCTGCGCACCGCCGGCGTCGGCCCGGAACTCGCGGCGCCGCGAGAACCACATGACGATCATCGAGGCGAAGAAGCTGAGCACGATCTGCGCGACGAAGGTCATGACGAACATGCCGATGCCGGGGCCGCGGTCATCGTCGCCGCGACGGAACAGCAGCCGGTCCGCGAGTTCGCCGATCACCCGCGACAGCACGAACACGAACGTGTTGACCACGCCCTGGATCAGGGTCAGCGTCACCATGTCGCCGTTGGCGACGTGCGTGACCTCGTGCCCCATGACCGCCTCCGCCTGGCTGCGGCTCATGCGCGCGAGCAGCCCGGTGCTGACCGCGACCAGCGCGTGGTTGCGGCTGGCGCCGGTCGCGAAGGCGTTCGGCTCGGGCGAGTCGAAGATGCCGACCTCGGGCATGCCGATGCCGGCGGCGGTGGCGTGGTGGCGGACGGTGGCGACCAGCCAGGTCTCGGTGTCGTTGCGCGGTGTCTCGATGACCTCGACCCCCATCGCGCGCTTCGCCATCCACTTGGAGATCGCGAGCGAGAAGAACGCGCCGCCGAAGCCGATGACCGCGCCGATCGTCAGCAGGGGCCCGTACTGGATGCCGTGCGCGGTCAGCCACGGGCCGACGCCGAGCAGGTTCAGCACCACGGTCGCGAGCAGCAGGACCGCGAAGTTGGTGGCGATGAGCAGTAGCACGCGCATGGGTTCGATGTCCTCTGATGGCCAGCTGGCGTGGCTGCCGATGGTAGCAGCGCACGCCGCGATTCATGGGGCGGGGCCGGCGGTTTTCAAGGCGGCGGCGCCGCCCCCGCCCCGGGCTTCGCCCGCCGGCGGCCGGCCGGGTCCCCGCGGCGATTGACTCGGCGCCGGCGACTGCCGAATATCCCGCGGTGAACGCCGCATCGCACCTGGCGCGGTACCGGCCATGACGCGCGCCACGTCCGCGCGGCGGATGGCCCGGCCGGCCGCCGCGGACGCCCGCCAGTGGACGTTCCTCAGCAACCACGGCCACGTGCTCGTCTGCCTCGCCCGGAACCCCGACGTGCGGCTGCGCGACGTGGCGCTGTCGGTCGGCATCACCGAGCGGGCCGTGCAGAAGATCCTCGGCGATCTCGCCGCCGCCGGCGTCGTCGCGCGCCGTCGCGAGGGGCGGCGCAACCGCTACCGGCTGGACACCACCCAGCCGCTACGCCACCCGATCGAGGCCCACCGCACCGTCGCCGCACTGCTCGGCATGGTGCTCGAGCGCGCCGAACTCAAGCGTCTTGCCGAGCTGCCGGCCTAGAGCGCCGCGCCCTGCAGCGCGAGCGTGCCGCTGCGCCCCGGCAGCTCGCCGAACACGACCGCGTGCCGCGGCAGGCGCGCGACGTCGAGGCCGGCGCGCAGCCGCGCCAACGGAACGAGCGCCACGCCGCGCGCCCGCCAGGTGTCGACGAGGCGCAGGAACGGGCCGCGGAACTGCTGGCCCTCGAGCTCGGCATGCAGCGTGAACACGTGCGCCCCGGCTGCCGGCGCCACCGCCGTCTCATCGAGCAGCCGGTCGATCGCGCCGTCCACCGTCAGGCCGTCGACGCCGACCAGCTCGTCGAGCGTCGGCAGCGTCGTCGGCAGCTGCGGGCAGGCGCCGTGCACGCCGCCCATCGCCGGCAGGAACGGGTGCGTGCCGCGGGTGTCGCTCGCATAGTCGAGGCCGAGCGCGTCCTCGAGCGCGAACAGCTGCGGATTCAGCTGCCAGCCGGCGGCGCAGTGCGCCCGCGCATCGGTGCCGAACACCTCGCGGTAGGCGCCGGCGGCGAGGCGCACCTGGCGCTCGGTCCAGGCGGCGTCGCGGCGCGCGACGTTGTCCTGCCAGTAGACGTGGTCGTAGCAGTGAATGCCCGTCTCGTGGCCGGCGTCGCGCGTCGCGCGCAGCACGGCCGGCGCGCGCCGGCCGATGTGCGGCCCCGGCAGCAGCACGCCGTACATCAGCGTGCGCAGCCCGTAGTGGCTGACGACCGAGGTGCGCTTCACCTTCGACAGGAAGCCCGGCCGGAACACGCGCCTGAGCGCCCAGCCGGTATGGTCCGGCCCGAGGCTGAAGTAGAAGCTGGCCGCGACGCCGCGCCGGCCAAGCTCGGCGACCAGCGGCGGCACGCCCTCGAGCGTGCCGCGATAGGTGTCGACGTCGACCTTGAGCGCGATCTGCATCGAGGCCGCGGTCCGGGCGCGCTCAGGCGCCCGTGCGTGGCGCCGTGTCGATCAGCTGCGCCGCCGCCGTGACCTCCGCGGCGTAGGCGTCGAACACCGCGTGCAGGATCTCGCCCATGCCGGCCTTCGGTGCCCAGCCGAGGTCGCCCTTGGTGTTGTCGATCCAGGGCACCCGGCTCTGCACGTCCTCGTAGCCCTTGCCGTAGAACTCGGTCGAGCCGACCTCGCGGATCTGGACCTTCTGCGCCTGGCGCGCGTAAGCCGGGTGGTTCTTGCCGATTTCGATCATCTGCTCGGCGAGCTCGCGGATCGACAGGTCGTTCTTCGGGTTGCCGATGTTGTAGATCTTGCCGGTGGCGATGCCGCCCTCGTTCTTGATGATCCGCATCACCGCGTCGATGCCGTCGTTGATGTGCGTGAAGCAGCGGCGCTGGCGGCCGCCGTCGACGAGGCTGATGTCCTGGCCGGCGGCGATGTGCGCGAGGAACTGCGTCGCGACGCGGCTCGAGCCTTCCTTGGCGGTGGCGAGCGAGTCGAGCCCGGAGCCGACCCAGTTGAACGGCCGGATCAGCGTGAAGTCGAGGCCGTCGCGCTGGGCGTAGGCCCAGATGATGCGGTCCATCAGCTGCTTGCTGCAGGAGTAGATCCAGCGCTGCTTCTCGATCGGGCCGAGCACCAGGTTCGACTTCTGCGGGTGGAACTCGGCATCGCCGCACATGCCGTAGACCTCGGAGGTCGACGGGAAGATCACGCGCTTCTTGTACTTCACGCACTGGCGGATCAGCGGCAGGTTGGCCTCGAAGTCGAGCTCGAAGACGCGCAGCGGCTCCTTGACGTAGGTCGCCGGCGTCGCGATCGCCACCAGCGGCAGGATCACGTCGCACTTGCGGATGTGGTACTCGACCCACTCGTGGTTGATCGTGATGTCGCCCTCGAAGAAGTGGAAGCGCGGATCGCTCTTGAAGGGACGGACCCGGTCGTCCTGCATGTCCATGCCCCAGATCTGCCAGTCGGTGTTGGCGAGTATCGTGCGGGTCAGGTGGTGGCCGATGAATCCGTTGACGCCGAGGATCAGGATCTTCTTCATGGGCTGTACGCTCTTGCTTGGGCCCGCGGTTGCGGGCGGGCGGGCACGGGTCCGTGCCCGAACGTCTTGGTGAAACGCTCGGCGCCGAGCCGAGCGTCGTCCAGATAGGCTTCAACGAGCTCGAGTCGCGCGCCGTCGCCGCACTCGGCGACCAGCGTTCCGTCCTCGAGCGCGAGGCAGGGGCCGAGCGCGCCGTGGCGCGCGCCGCCGGCGAGCCGGCGGGTGCGGTGCACACGCAACACCGCCTCGCCGAGCTGCGCGTAGGCGCCCGGGAAGGGCGGTGCGACGGCGCGCACCAGGTTGTGGATCCGCGCCGCCGGCCAGTCGAAGCTGAACTCGCCGTCGGCGGGCTTGCGGCCGCCGAAATACGAGCCGCGCGCGAGGTCGAGCGGCTGGGCGGGGGCGGTGCCGGCGATCAGCTTCGGCAGGCTGCGGCGCAGCACCGTGACGGCCGCGTCGGCGACCCGGCCGGCGACCTCGAACGCCGTGTCGTCGGGGCCGATCGGCACGGCCTGCTGGTCGACCAGCGGCCCGGCGTCGGGCTTGGCGACCATGTAGTGCAGGCTCGCGCCGGTCTCGGTCTCGCCGTTCAGCACCGCCCAGTTCACCGGCGCGCGGCCGCGGTAGCGGGGCAGCAGCGAGCCGTGCATGTTGAGCGCGCCGCGCCGCGCGAGCGCGAGCACGCCCGCCGGCAGCATGCGCCGGTAGTAGAACGAGAAGATGAAGTCCGGCGCGAGCGCGGCGATCTCGGCCACCAGCGCCGCGTCGCCCGGGTCCGGCGGCGTCACGACGCGGCAGCCCGCGCCGCGCGCCACCTCGGCGACGCTCGCGAACCAGCGCTGCTCGTTCGGATCGTCCTCGTGGGTCACCACCAGGCGCACGTCGACGCCGGCCTCGAACAGCGCGCCCAGGCAGCGGGCGCCGACCTCCGAGTAGGCGAACACGACGCAGGTGGCGGGGGCGGTCACGGCGCGCGCCGCTCGATCGCCATTGGTGCCGGCGGCCGGCACGTGCGGGGTCTGCTCGAGCACCGCGCCGATGATGTAGCGCGGCCGCTGGCGCACCTGCACGTAGATGCGGCCGATGTACTCGCCGAGCAGGCCGATGCCGAACAGCGCAATGCCGAGGAAGAAGAACACGATCGCGAACAGCGTGAACACGCCGTCGACCTCGGGACCGAGGATCACGCGCCGGGCGAGCAGGTAGAGCACCAGCGCGGCCGACAGCATCGACAGCACGAGCCCGGCCAGCGAGAAGGCCTGCAGCGGCACGGTCGAGAAACCGGTCATCAGGTCGAAGGTCAGGCGGATCAGCCGGTACAGCGAGTACTTCGAGGCGCCGGCGGCGCGCTCGTCGTGCTTGACCTCGATCTCGGTCGGGTTGGCGGCATACAGCGAGGCGAGCGCCGGGATGAAGGTGACGTTCTCGCGCGTGGCGTTGATCGCGTCGATGACGCCGCGCGCGTAGCCGCGCAGCATGCAGCCGTGGTCGGTCATCTTGATGGGCGTCATGCGCTCGCGGATCAGGTTGACGAACTGCGAGGCAATGCGCCGCCACCACAGGTCCTGGCGGTTGGCGCGCCAGGTGCCGACGTAGTCGTGGCCGGCCTCGAGCTCGCGGAGCAGGTTGCCGATCTCCTCCGGCGGGTTCTGCAGGTCGGCGTCGAGCGTGATCAGGTACTGGCCGCGGGCGCGCGCGAAGGCGGCCAGGATCGCGGCGTGCTGGCCGAAGTTGACCTGCAGCAGGATGACCCGCGTCTCCGCCGGCCGGCGCTGGAACTGCTCCTTGCAGCAGCGCCACCGAGCCGTCGCGGCTGCCGTCGTTGACGAACAGCACCTCGTAGGACCGGCCGAGCGCGTCGAGCGCCGGGTACAGGCGCGCGAACAGCGACGGCAGCACGTCCTCCTCGTTGTAGACCGGGATGACGACCGACAGGACCGGGGCAGTCTCGTTCACGGGTGTGCCTTCAGCGCTTCAGCAGCTCGAGCAGGGCGTCACAGACCCGGTCGACGTCGCCGGTCGCCATCGCCGGAAACAGGGGCAACGTGACGGTCTCGGCCCCGATCCGGGCGGCGTTCGGGAACGCCGCCGGGTCCCAGCCGAGCTGACGATAGTAGGTGAGGCTCGCTATCGAAGGGTAGTGGACCCCGATGCCGATGCCGCGGGCCTTCATCCGGGCGATGAACTCGTCGCGCGAATAGCCGAGCCGGCCGAAGGGCACCAGCACCGTGAACATGTGCCAGCAGTGGCCGGCGTCGGCTGGCGGCGGCAGCATGTCCGGGTCGAGGCGCGGCTCGAGCCGCTCGAAGTAGTGCCGCACCAGCTCGCCGCGCCGCGCGTTGAAGCCCTCGAGGCGGCGCAGCTGGCCGAGGCCGACTGCCGCGGCGACGTCGGTCAGGTTGTACTTGCCGCCGGCCTCGAACACGTCGACGTTGCCGGCGGCATCCTTGGTGATGCCGTGGAAGCGCTCGCGGTCGAGCGGCAGCGCGAGCGCGGCGTCGCCGAAGCTGAGCGCGCCGCCCTCGACCGTGGTCATGTTCTTGTTGGCGTGGAAGCTGAACGAGACGATGTCGCCGAAGCTGCCGATCAGCCGGCCGCGGTCGCGCGTGCCGATCGCGTGGGCGGCGTCCTCGATGACCCGCAGGCCCTTGGCGCGGGCCAGCGCGTTGACCGGGTCCATGTCGACCGCGAGGCCGGAGAAGTGCACCGGCATCAGCGCCCGGGTGCGCGGCGTCAGCGCCGCCGCGAACGCCTCGGCGGTCGCGTTGCGCGAGCGCAGCTCGACGTCGACGAGCACCGGGCGGGCGCCGACCCGCACGACGACGTTGGCCGAGGCGGCGAAGGTCATCGCCGGCACGATGACCTCGTCGCCGGCGCCGATTCCGGCGGCGCGCAGCGCCATCTCCATGCCGCCGGTGGCCGAGGTCATGACCCGCACCTGGCGTTCGCCGCCGAAGTACGCGGCGAGCGCGCGCTCGAGTTCGGCGACCCGCGGCCCGGAAGTGATCCAGCCCGAGCGCAGCACCGCGATGACCTCGGCGATGGTCTCGTCGTCGATCGTCGGGCGGGTAAACGGGAGGAAGTCCTGCATGGTGGTCACCGGCGGCTGACGAACACGTTGTCGAAGTCCTCGGCCAGCACCCGCATCGGCACGCCGTCGCGCGCCAGCGCGGCGGCGGTCGCGTGCGGCACGAGCGCGTAGGCGGCGTCGGCGGCCTGCCAGCGCACCTTGAACGCATCGAGCGTCGCGACGCCGCGCGCCGGCTCGGCGCGCAGCCCGAAGTCGAGTTCGCCGCGATAGCCGACCGGCTCGACCAGCCGGCGCGTGTAGAACGGCAGCGTCCAGTCGAAGGTGTCGACGGTGTATAGCGGCGCGCCGGCGGCAAGCGGCCCGGCCGCGGCCAAGAGCGGCTTAGCGGAATAGCGCTTGGCGACGGCGGTCGCGCCGCCGGCGATCAGCGTCAACGCCACCGCGAAGCCGGTCGCGGCGACCATCCGGCCGGCCGCGCCCTGGCTCGCGCGCCGCAGCCACAGCGCCGCCGCGCCGCCGGCGACCAGCAGTGCTGCGACCGCCACGAGCCACGGCGTCAGCGTCGCGAAGGTCCACGCCGGATCGCCGCTCAGCGCGCGCCGGCCGTAGACCAGCAGGCCCGCGCCGAGCGCGAGGCCGAGCAGCGCCTGCAGCGCCGCCGCCCGCGTCAGGTCGCGTGCCGCGGCCGGGCCGTCGGCCGCGCCGAGCAGCGCGAGCGGCGGCAGCACCGGGACGATGTACGGCGCGAGCTTCGAGTCAGACAGTGAGAAGAACAGCAGCGTGAAGGCGGCGCTGACCCACAGCACGCGCGCCGCGTCGAACTGGCCGAGCGGCTGGTTGCGCCGCCAGCCGGACACGAGCGCGCGCGCGACCTGTGGCAGCCACGGCAAGGAGCCGGCGGCGAGGATCGCCAGGAAATACCACCACGGCTGGTAGCGGTCGTGCACCTTGGTCAGGTAGCGCTGGAAGTGCTCGCGCACGATCAGGAAGTCAAGCGCGCCAGGGTGCGCGCGCTCGACCAGCGCGAACCACGGCACGACGAGCACGAGGTAGAGCGCGAGGCCCTTGCCGAGGTGCAGGTGGCGCCACGCCGCTGCGTCGCGCTGCAGGAGCGTATACAGCGCCAGCACCGCGCCCGGCAGCACGACGCCGACCAGGCCCTTGGTCAGCGTCGCCGCCGCCATCGCCGCCCAGCAGGCCAGCATCCAGTTGCGCGCCCGGCGCGGCGCCGCGTCGCGCTCGAGCTGCGCGAGGCAGAACGCGACGGTCGCGATCGTCAGCCAGCACGACAGCGCCATGTCGAGCGTGATCAGCTGGCCCATGAATACGTACAGCAGCATGCTCGCCGCCATCGCCGCGGCGCGCAGACCGCGCGCCGCGCTCCAGGTGCGCCGCCCGAGCAGGAACACGAACACCAGTGCGACGACCGCGCTCGTCGCGGTGACGAGGCGCGCCGCCCACTCGCTGTGGCCGAAGGCCGCGAGCGCGAGCGCGGTCGCCCAGTACTGCAGCGGCGGCTTTTCGAGGTAGACCAGGCCGTCGAGATGCGGCACGGTGAAGTCGCCGGAGGCGAGCATCTCGGCCGGAATCTCGGCGTAGCGGCCCTCGTCGGGGTTGAACAGCGGCCGCACGCCCAGCACTGCGAACCAGACGATGCCGCACGCGATGAGCAGCAGCGTCCAGGCACGGGTCTCGTGCCGGGCGGCAGGGTCGCGATTCATGAGGACGCAGCCAGCAGAAGCAAACACGAATTCTACCGTCCGCGACCCCCTGCGGGCCAGCGCGCCGGCGGCGGCGGATGAAGCAACGTTAATGCGGTGCACCGGCCGCGGCGGCGGGGCCTATAGTCCGCGCCAGGAGTGGTGATTGCCGATGCAGCTGACGTTTCTCGGCGCCGCCGGCGAAGTGACCGGCTCGCGCTATCTGATCGAGGTCGGCGCGACGCGCCTGCTGGTCGACTGCGGCATGTTCCAGGGCGGCCGCGACGCCGCCGCGCACAGCCGCGGCCCGTGGGGCTTCGTGCCGCGCGATCTCGACCTGGTCGTGCTCACCCACGCCCACATCGACCACAGCGGCCTGCTGCCGCGCCTGGTGCGCGAGGGCTTCCGCGGGCGCGTCTACGCGACCGAGGCGACGATCGAGCTCGTCGACGTGATGCTGAAGGACAGCGCGCACCTGATGGCGGCCGAGGCCGCGCGCCACGAGCGCCACGCCCGGCGCGAGCGCGAGTTGTGGACGCCGATCTACGGGCTCGACGATGTGCAGGCGCTGCTCGGCCAGCTCGCGCCGCTGCGCTACGACGAGTCGCGCGAGCTGGCGCCGGGCGTGCGCGTCTGCCTGCGCGACGCCGGCCACATCCTCGGCTCGGCGATCGTCGAGCTCGAGCTCAGCGAGCCCGGCGTCAGGCGCAAGCTGGTGGTGTCCGGCGACCTCGGCCAGCCGGGCCGGCCGATCCTGCGCGATCCGGCGCGGATCGCGGCGGCGGACGTGCTGCTGGTCGAGTCGACCTATGGCGACCGCGATCACAAGCCGCTCGGCCCGACGATCGATGAGCTGGTCGCGGCGGTCAACCGCACGCTGCACGAGAAGCGCGGCAACGTGCTGGTGCCCGCGTTTGCGGTCGGCCGCACCCAGGAGCTGCTGTACTGGTTCGAGCGCCTTGTGCTCGAGAACCGCCTGCCCGAGCTCGAGGTGTTCGTCGATTCGCCGCTCGCGACCGAGGTCACGGCGATCACTGCGCGCCACTTCGAGCTGTTCGACGAGGAGGCGCGGCGGATGGTGGCCGCGGTGCGGCGCGGCCCGCGGCGCCTGCACCTGCGCTACACACGCACGGTGGCGGAGTCGATGGCGCTCAACCGCCTCAGCGGCGGAGCGGTCATCGTCGCCGCGAGCGGCATGTGCGACGGCGGGCGGATCAAGCACCACCTGCGCCACCACCTGCCGAACCCGCACACGACCGTACTGATCACCGGTTTCCAGGCCGCCGGCACGCTCGGACGCCGGCTGGTCAACCGCGAGCCGACGGTGCCGATCTTCGGCGCGCGGGTGGCGGTGCGCGCCGAGATCGTCACGCTCGGCGGCTTCTCGGCGCACGCCGACCAGCGGGCGCTGCTCGGCTGGCTGCGCGGGTTCACCGCGCCGCCGCGCACCTGGCTCGTGCACGGCGAGCCGCAGGCAGCGTCGGCGCTCAAGGCGCGCATCGGCGCCGACCTCGGCTGGCCGGCGGTCGCCGTGGCGGCGCCCGGCGAGCGCATCGACCTCGCCGCGGCGCCGTAGGGTCCGGACGCGCGCCTGCGCCGGCGTCAGTGGACGCCAAGCACCCGCAGCACGAAGAACAGCCCGCCCGCGAACAGCGCGGCGCCGAGCGCGACGCACACCGGCAGCGTCAGCACCCAGGCCAGCACGATGTTGCGCACCGTCTCCTTCTGGATGCCGGAGCCGTTCGCGACCATGGTGCCGGCGATGCCGGAGGACAGGATGTGCGTGGTGCTGACCGGCAGGCCAAGGACGTCGGCGGCCTCGATCGTGCCGAACGCCACGAGCTCGGCGCAGGCGCCCTGCGCGTACGTCAGGTGCGCCTTGCCGATCTTCTCGCCGACGGTCACCACGATGCGCTTCCAGCCGATCATCGTGCCGAAGCCGAGCGCGAGCGCGACCGCGACCTTGACCCAGAGCGGGATGAAGTTCGTGAGCCCCTTGAGGGACTTCTGATAGTCGCCGGCGGCCTTGGCGTCGAGCGCTGCCGGCAGCTGCTTGGTCTTGATCAGGCGGGCGAGCGTTTCGGAGACCAGGTACACATCGAGCCTGAGCGCGGTGCGCTCGGCCGGTGCCATCTTGGCCAGATCGTCGACGCCGGCCAGGCGCGTGGCGACACGGGCATTGACGGCCGCGAGCGCGGGCAGCGTGGTCGGCGCGACCTTGCTGCTGCGCAGGTAGTGGGTGAGCTGCTCGTGCACGGCGCCGCCGTCGGCGGGCGCGGCGGCCGCCGGCGTCAGCTGCTCCAGCGAGCGCGAGATGCTGGTCGAGGTCGCGGCCATGCGGTGCAACGCGTCCGCCGAGGTGCCGAGGTCGAGGGCGTAGACCGTCGGCACGATGCCGACCAGGATCAGGACGATCAGCCCCATGCCCTTCTGGCCGTCGTTCGAGCCGTGCGCAAAGCTGACCCCGGTGCAGGTCAGCACCAACAGGCCGCGGATCCACCACGGCGGCGGCTTCGGGCCGTCGGGCGCCGTGTAGAGCTCCGGCGTGCGCACCAGCCGCTTGGCGATGAGCAGCAGCAGTCCGGCCGCCACGAAGCCGATCACCGGCGACAGCACCAGTGCCTTGACCGTGTCGGCGAGCTTGGCCCAGTTGACGCCGTCGCCGAAGGCACTGCCAGGGCTCATTACGGAATTCATCAGGCCGACGCCGACGATGGAGCCGATCAGCGTGTGCGAACTCGACGCCGGCAGGCCGAGGTACCAGGTGCCGAGGTTCCAGACGATCGCCGACAGCAGCAGCGCGAACACCATCGCGAAGCCCGCGCCCGAGCCGACGTTGATCACGAGCTCGACCGGCAGCAGCGCCACGATGCCGAACGCCACCGCGCCGGTGGAGGTCAGCACGCCGATCAGGTTCCAGGCGCCGGACCAGACGACCGCCTGGGTCGGCTTTAGCGTATGCGTGTAGATGACGGTCGCGACCGCGTTGGCCGTATCGTGAAAGCCGTTGACGAATTCGAAGCTGAGCGCGAGCAGCAGTGCGAGGGCGAGCAGGACGGCGGTCGGCAGGTCGATTCCGAGGCTGGCGAGCACGGTTGGCCTTCTTCTGTGGATGGCGGACTCGCGGCAGGCTAGGCGCGCCATGTGACGATTCCGTGACGATCGAGCCGCGCCGCGCCGCGCCGCGCCGCGCATGCGAGTGCGGCACCACGCCGCGCCGCCACGGGTACACTCGCGCGCATGGACGTGCAGCTGCTTGAGCTCGGCCGCGCCGACCGCGTCCGGTACTTCGCGCCGGCGGCGATCTGCGGCTATCTCGCCGCGCTGTGCATCGCGGTCGCGGTCACCTCGGCGTTCGTCGTCACGCTGGCCGGCGCCGTCGCCGTGACCGCGGTCGGCGTCTGTGGTGCGCTCGGGTTGGGCGCGCTCGGGCTGCTGCTGTTCCGCGTGCAGCAGCGGGAGCGGCGCTACCAGACGATCGCCACCAGCGGTGACGTCGCGGCGCAGTTTGGCGCGGTGCTCGCGGCGGCCCGCGCCGCCGGCTGGGCGATCACCCGCCAGGAGCCGGGGCGCCGGCTCGAGGCGCAGACCGCCGGTGCGATGCGACTCGCCGGCGAACGTGTCGCGGTGCATTTCGAGGGCGGCACGGTGCGCGTCGCCAGCATCTGCGATCCTGGCGTCGGCTACTCGCTCGCCGGCCGGCGGCGGTGCGCGCAGCATCGCGAGCTCGTCCGCCGCGCGCTCGCCGCCGCCCGTCCGCGCTGACGCACGGCGTGCGCCCCGGGCGTGCGTCGCAGCCGCCCGCGCACGGCGGCGATCTGCACCAAGTACGAATTTCGCGCCATCCGAGGCGGTGCTATTTGTCCCGATCAAGCGGCGCGCCGTCATTGAGCGGCCGGGGCGGCAGTGCCGCCTCGCGAACTGCCGGGTTTGCAATGCGTAGTTGCGGCTACGGGCCTGGCGATTGCCTGCCGCCTGGCCGGACACACACGCCGAGCGCCCCGGCCGCGCCGGGACGTTCAGTGGCGGGACGAAGGCCGGCGGCTGGCCGGCGCAAGGAGTTTGGTCATGAGCACGAAGCTGAGTACGGGTCGCAGGGTCTCCCTGGCCGTCGCGGCGGCCGCGGTGGCGGTCGCCTACGGCGCTAGCGCCGCGGAGCCCGCGACCGAAGTGATCGTCGAGGCGCCGAAGGTCGTCCGCAGCCACGAGCGCGTCTCGGCGCTCGGCGCGCCGGTGCAGGTGTCCTCGATCCGCTATCGGGTGAGCTACGGCGACCTCAACCTGGCGACGCCGGCGGGTGCCCAGCTGCTCGAGAAGCGCATCCACGAGGCGGCCGTGCAGGCGTGCAAGGATCTCGACGCGATCATCGCACCGGGGCCGCCCACGCAGGACAATCCGCCGTGCGTCAAGAGCGCGGTCGATGGCGGGATGAAGCAGGCCCACGCGGCGATTGAGCTCGCGCAGAAGAAGGCGCCGTAGCAGGCGAGCCTCGGCTGGCCGCCGGGGAGCCGCGGACCGGCTTCCCGCGCTGCGGGCCGGCACGCAGCGCCGAAGCGGGTGTCGTGCGCCGGCTGCCGGCCGGCCGCGCGACGTGGTGAGGATTCGCCCCGCAGCTGCGCCGGGGCGCTAGTATCGTTGCGGGCGCGGAGCGCGGGCGGAGGGCTTGAAAAACCGCCTGCGAGCCGCACTCTACCGCCTGAGACCCCCCGCCGAGGCCTGTTCCGCAGCGAGCGCATGGAATACCGCGACTACTACAAAGTGCTCGGCCTGGCGCGCGCAGCAACTGCCGACGAGGTCAAGCGCGCCTATCGCAAGCTGGCGCGCAAGTACCACCCGGACGTCAGCAAGGAGAAGAACGCCGAAGCTCGCTTCAAGGAGGTCCAGGAAGCCTACGAGGTGCTCAAGGACCCGCAGAAGCGCGCCGCCTACGATCAGCTCGGCAACGACTTCCAGACTGGCCAGCAGTTCCGCCCGCCGCCCGGCTGGGGCTCGAACTTCGAGTTTCGCACCGGGCGCGGCGGCCGCCACGCCGATGCCGACCCGGGCTTCAGCGACTTTTTCTCGAGCCTGTTCGGTGCGTCGACCCCGTTCGGCGGGTTCGAGGGCGGCCGCGCCAGCTTTCGCAGCCGCGGCGAGGACCACCGCGCGCGGCTCGAGCTCAGCGTCGAGGAGGCCTACCACGGCGGCAGCCGCGAATTCACGCTGCAGCATCCAGAGGTGACCGGCGACGGTCACGTCGCGCTCAAGGACCGGACGCTGCGTGTGCAGATCCCGGCCGGCGTCACCGAGGGGCAGGTGATCCGGCTCGCCGGGCAGGGCGCCGCCGGCGCCGGCGGTGGCGGGGCGGGAGACCTCCTGCTCGAGGTCGCGATCGCGCCGCACCGCCTGTACCGCGTGGAGGGGCGCGACGTGACGCTCGAGCTGCCGGTGGCACCGTGGGAGGCCGCGCTCGGCGCGACGGTCTCGACGCCGACGCTCGGCGGCCCGGTCGAGCTGCGGATCCCGGCAGGCGCGCGCGGCGGCCAGAAGCTGCGGCTGCGCGGCCGTGGGCTGCCGGGCGATCCGCCCGGCGACCAGTACGTGGCGCTCAGGATCGTACTGCCGCCGGCGGACACGCCGCGCGCCCGCGAGCTGTACGAGACGCTGAGCCGGGAACTGCCTTTCGATCCGCGCGCCGAGCTTGCCCAGCCGTGACGCGGGCGCCGGTCAGCCGGCGGCGACCCCGAGCAATCGCCCGATCACGAAGGTCGCGCCGCCGGCGAGCGCGCCGATCGTGGCCATGCGCAGGCCGCCGTGCAGCGCGCTGCGCCCGGTGAACAGGCTCAGCGCCATGCCGATCCCGAACAATGCCGCGAGCGTGATGCCGGCCGCGCCGAGCGTGGCGCGCGTGAGCGTTGCACCGGCCAGGAACGGCACGAGCGGCAACGTCGCGCCGAGCGCGAAGGACACGAACGAGAAGCTCGCCGCGCCCCATGGCGAGCCGAGGTCACTCGGGTTGAGGCCAAGCTCCTCGCGCGCCAGCGCGTCGAGCGCGTGCTCCGGGTCCTTGATGAGCGCGTGCGCCACCGCCCGCGCCTGCTCGACGTCCATGCCGCGCGCCGCGTAGATCAGCGCGAGCTCCTCGGCCTCTTCCTCCGGGTACTCCTCGAGCTCCTCGCGCTCGAGGCCGATCTGGTACTCGTACATCTCCCGCTGCGAGCGCACCGAGACGTATTCGCCGGCCGCCATCGACAGCGCGCCGGCGAGCAGCCCGGCGATACCGCTGGTCAGCACGAAGCGTGCGTCGACGCCGGCGCCGGCGACGCCGAGGATCAGACTCGCGTTCGACAGCAGCCCGTCGTTGACGCCGAACACGGCGGCGCGCAGGTTGCCACCGCCGACGCCGCGGTGCCGCCGACCGATGTCGTCGACGTTGGTCGGCATCGCGTGGCCGGTGATGGGCGGCGCGTTGTAGACCGACAGGCCGCGCAACTTGAGCGCGATCAGCGCGCCGCGCATGCGCCGTGGTCCGAGCCGGTCGGTCAGGTTGGCGACCAGTCTCGCGCGTACGCTCGGCGCGAACGGCGGCTCGCGCTGCAGATGCCGCGCCCAGGTCGCGGCCTGGTCCTCGGCGGCGCTGCCGAGCGCCTCGAACAGGCGCTGCTTCGGCGGGTCGGGCTCGGCGGCCGCCAGGCGGCGGTACAGCCAGGCGGACTGCTTCTCGTGGAACCAGCTGTCGCGTATCCCGGCCGTGCCGCGGGTGGCCGGCTCAGTGGGTCCGGTTGGCATCGACATCGAGGATCGGGGCCACTTGGGTCACGAGCGCGCGGTCGATGTACGGCTTTTCGATGAAGTCGAGGGCTCCGGCGCGCATGGCGCTCACCGCGGCCGCCACGTCGGCGTCCGCTGACAGGAGGATCGTCGGGATCTTGAGGCCGCGCGCCCGCAGCTCCTGCAACAGCGCGAGCCCCGACATGTCCGGCAGCCGGCATTCGGCGACCACGCAGACGGGCACCTCGCTCGGCAGGCGCGCCAGGAACTCGCGCGCCGTCGGGTACCCCTCGACCTCGGCGCCGAGCGGGCGCAGCAGCGCCGCGACGCTGCGCCGCACATTGGGGTCGGGGTCAACGACGCAGACGAGCGCCGCACGCCGCGGGGGCAATTCAACTGGGCAGCACGACATAGTGAATAGGGAACCACCTGGGCAACGCGCCCACAGCATCCCCTGTATCGAGTATCGGTGCCGATACCGAAGCACTATATCCGGAGATTTACCTAGAACCACGCGGCTAGCTCGCGCGGTCGGCCTCGATCACCATGCGCACGAGATGCGCCAGCGACGACGCACCCATCTTCTCCATGACCCGCGCGCGGTGGATTTCCACGGTGCGCTGGCTGACGTTGAGGTCGCCGGCGATCACCTTGTTGGCCTTGCCCTGCGTCACGAGGTCCAGCACCTCGCGTTCGCGCGGCGTCAGCTGCTGCATGCGGCGGCGGATCGCGTCGCGCTCCTTCAGCCCGGCGCGGTTATCGCGGTCCTTCTCGAGCGCCTGATTGATGCGGTCGATCAGGTCCTGGTCGCGGAACGGCTTCTGGATGAAGTCGACGGCGCCGTGCTGCATGGCCTCGACTGCCATCGGCACGTCGCCATGGCCGGTGATGAACACGATCGGCACGATCGCGTGGATCTCGTTGAGCCGCTGCTGCAGCTCCAGCCCGCTCATGCCGGGCATGCGGATGTCGAGCACGAGGCAGCCCGCCCGTTCGGCGTCGAAGCCGTCGAGGAACTCCTGCGCCGAGGCGAAGGTCTCGACCGGCAGGCCGACCGACTTCAGCAGGAGTCGCAGTGAGGTGCGGACGGCATCGTCATCGTCGACGACGAACACGGTAGCGGGCTTTTCCTTCATCTCAGCCTCCAGGCAGCGGTGGGAGGGTGAAGTAGAACGTGGTGCCCCCCCCAGGCGTCGGTCGATGTCCCAGTTTGCCGCGATGCGCGCGAATAATCGAGCGCGAGATCGCGAGACCGAGGCCGGTTCCCGCCGCCTTGGTTGTAAAGAACGGGTTGAACAGGTTGGCGGCAATCTCCGCCGGGATGCCGCCGGCACGGTCGACGACCGCGATCTCGATCTCGTCGGGCCGGGACACGCTCTGCACCAGCACCTCGCGCGGCGCGCCCGGCGCCTCGAGCGTGGCGTCGATCGCGTTGCGGATCAGGTTCAGCAGTACCTGCTGGATCTGCACCGGGTCGGCCGACACCGCCGGTACCGCCGGCGCCAGCTCCACCGTCAGGCGCACGTCATTGATCCGCGCATCCGGCTCGGCGAGGACGCGCAGGTCCTCGATCAGGCGGTTGAGGTCGATCGTCTCGGTGCGGGTCGCGCGGTTCTTGACGAAGGCGCGCAGGCGGCGGATCACCTCGCCCGCACGCAGCGCCTGGGCAGTGATCTGCACCAGCGGCTCGCGCAGCTCGGCCGTGTCGGTGCCGCCCGGCGCGTCGATCATGCGCACCGCGGCCTGTGCGTAGGTCGCGATCGCGGTCAGCGGCTGGTTGATCTCGTGCGCGAGGCCGGTGGCCATCTCGCCCATCGTCGACAGCCGGCCAACGTGGGTCAGGCGCTCCTGGCCCTGGCGCAGCTCCTCCTCGGCGAGCTTGCGATCGGTGATGTCGTGCAGCGTGCCGTTGATGACGATCGACTCGCCGTCGGTGCTCGGCAGAAACTCCGCCAGCGCGTGCACTTCCCGTGAACTGCCGTCGGGGCGCACGATGCGGAATTCGGTGTCGAACCTGCCGGTCTCGTTGAACGCCCGCTGCAGCTCGCGCTCGACGCGTTCGCGGTCGTCGTGGTGAACGAGTTGCGAGGTGAACACGTCGATCGGGAGCGGCCCGCGGGCCGGGTCGACGCCCAGGATGCTGTACATCTGCTCGGACCAGTAGGCCGGGCCGGCGGGCACGTAGACCTCGTAGTTGCCGAGCTTGGCGATCGCCTGGGCCGAGCGCAGCAGCGACTCGCTGCGCAGCAGCGCCTGCTCGGCGTTGCGCCGCTCGGTGATGTCCTCGCCGGAGCTCAGCATGCCGACGGCGCGGCCGAGCTCGTCGCGCACCAGCGTCGCGCGCCAGCCGATCAGCTTGGTCGTGCCGTCGCGCGCCACCACCGTGTGCTCGGCGTAGGCGGGCGCCTCGACTGTGCCGGCGAGCGCCGCCTGCAGCGCCGCGCGCGCCGGCGCGCGCTGGCGCTCGGTGAGGCAGCGCTCAAACCAGTCGCGGCCGATCAGCTCGCTCTCGGTGTAGCCGAGGATCTCGCAGCCCTTGCGGTTGATCAGCGCGATCCGGCCGCCGTGATCGACCGCGACCAGCATGACCTGCGCGAGGTCAAGGTAGCTCTGCGCCCGGTCGCGTTCGCGGCGCAGCGCGTCGACCGCGGCCTTGCGCGAGCTGATGTCGTGGATGAAGCCGATGAAGCGCGGCGGCACCGAGCCCGGCACCTCGCCGACCGCGAGCGAGGCCGGAAACACCGTGCCATCGCGCCGCTGCGCGAGCACGTCACGACCGATGCCGATGATGCGGGCCTCGCCGGTGCGCATGTAGGAGTGCATGTAGCCATCGTGTGCCGAGCGGTACGGCTCCGGCATCAGCGCATTGACGTGCTGGCCGATGATCTCGGCAGCGGCGTAGCCGAACAGGCGCTCGGCGGCGCGGTTGAAGGTGCTGATCCGCCCCTCGTGGTCGATGACGATCACCGCGTCGACGGCGGCATCGAGCAGCGCGCGCAGCTCGTCCGCGGGTTGTCCGGCGGGCACGGCGGGCTCGTTGGGGCTGGGGTTGCTGTCCACGGCGCGGAGTCGTTCCGATGCGGAGTGATCCGCGCAGCGATTGCGGCGCGCCCGCGAGGCGAGGCGCCTAGCGGACGCGGTCAGTAATCGTCGCGGTCGCGGTAGTCGTCGTCCGCGTCGTCGTCGTCCTCGTCGTCGTCCTCGTCGTCGTCCTCGTCGTCCTCGTCCTCGTCCTCGTCCCAGTCCTCGTCGTCGTCGAACTCCTCGTCCTCGTCGCCGGAACCCGACCAGCCCTCCGGCTCCTCGGTCGGTTCGAGATCCATCTCGGCCCAGGTGTCGAGGTCGATCTCCTCGATGTCCCCGTCCAGATGCTGGATCTCGACCAGCTCCTGGTCCTCGTCGACCGATAGCACCTGAAAGGACTCGTCCTCCTCGAGGTCCCGGTACCACTTACCCGCGAATGGCTCGTACTCTCTGCCCACTGCAGCGACCCTCGACCGAAACTGCTGAGACGCCCCGGCCGAGCCGCGCCGCGCGCGCATGCCGAGCGGCGACGAGTTTAGGGGTTCGGATTCGCTGAGGCAATCACGCCGGCCGCGGCCGGCGCCGCGGTGGCGACGTGGTGCATGTGGCGGTGGTCGTGCGCCGTGCCCGGCGGGTGCAGCAGCGCCGCAACCAGGGTCCAGACCGCCGCCGCCAGCACCGCGCAGCCGGCGGCGCGGCGCAGCGCCGGCCGGCGCAGCCACTCGCCGAGCGAGGCGCCGCCGAGCGTGAGGCCGAGCAGGGCCGGCAGCGTCCCGGCGCCGAAGGCCAGCATCGTCGCGGCGCCCTCCAGCGCACTGCCGCTCGCCGCCGCCACCAGCAGCACCGAGTAGACGAGCCCGCAGGGCATGAAGCCCCACAGCAGGCCGAGCGCCGCCGGGCGCAGCAGCGGCGGCAGCCGGGCGGCGCGGCCGAACACCGGCCGCAGGCGCGCCCAGAACGCCTGGCCGACGCGCTCGGCACCGAGCAGGTCGCGGCCGGTCAGCAGCCGCAGCGCGAGCGCCGCCAGGACCAGCGCCGCGAGCAGGCGTGCGCCGAGCGCGAGCATGGGCAGCGGCGCCGGGGCGGCGAGGCCGCCGAGGACGGCGGCGAGCAGCGCGCCGACCAGGGCGTAGCTCGCGAGCCGGGCGCCGTTGAAGGCGAGCGCGGCGCCGACCGGTAGCCCGCGGCCGTGCGGGAAGCTCGCGCCGACCGCCGCCGCGATCCCGCCGCACATCGCCGCGCAGTGGGCGCTGCCGGCGAGTCCGGCAGCGAGTGCCGCGCCGAACGACAGGGCAGCGCCGCTCACCGCGGCGCCTCCTCCGGCGGCGGCGCGCGCTCGTCGGCGAGCACCGACCAGCCCGGCGACTCGAGGTCATCGAACTGGCCGTCGCCGACCGCCCAGAAGAACGCCCACAGTGCGAAGCCGACCAG
Organism: uncultured Pseudomonadota bacterium; assembly: GCA_963727685.1. Classification (GTDB taxonomy): domain Bacteria; phylum Pseudomonadota; class Gammaproteobacteria; order Steroidobacterales; family Steroidobacteraceae; genus CAIKZZ01. The sequence continues at coordinate 110,601 of CAVSGY010000006.1, read as the reverse complement.
CACCAGCCCGAGCGGGATCAGCACGAAGATGATGCTCATGTGGCGCGCGCTTCCCGCACCGGCATGGGTCGAGGCGGGTCCGGCGCGACCGGCCGCGGCCGGCGCGCGAGCCGCAGCGCGTTCAGCACCACCAGCAGCGAGCTCGTCGACATGCCGACCGACGCCAGCCACGGCGGCACCCAGCCGAGCGCGGCCAGCGGCAGTGCCACCAGGTTGTAGCCGGCCGCCCAGACGAGGTTCTGGCGGATGATGGCGGTCGTGCGGCGCGCGGTGCGCACCGCGAGCGGCAGCGTCGACAGGTCGCCGCGCAGCGCAACGAGGTCGGCGCTCGCCTGCGCAAGTTCCGAGCCCGTGCCGAGTGCGAGCGACACGGACGCCGCGCGCAGCGTCGGCGCGTCGTTGATGCCGTCGCCGACGGCGAGCACGTGGGCGCCGTCGGCGCGCAGCTGCTGCGAGCAGCGCGAGCTTGTCGGCCGGCAGCTGGCGCGCGTGCCAGCGGCGGATGCCGAGCGCGCCGGCGGCGTGGGCGACGGCCTCGGCGTGATCGCCGCTCGCGATGCTCGGCGTCAGGCCCAGCGCCTCGAGCTCGCGCACGACGCCCGCGGCGCCAGGCCGCAGCGCATCGCCGATCTCGAAGCGCGCCAGCCAGCGGCCGGCGCTGCCGAGGTGCACGCCCGACTCGGCCGCCGTGGCCGGCCGCGCGCCGGCGAGTGCGGCGACGAAGGCGGCGGTGCCGATCCGGTAGCGCACGGCGCCGACGCAGCCCTCGATGCCGCAGCCGGGATACACCGCAGCGTCCTCCGCCGGCGCGGCGGCGATCGTCTCGAAGGCCTGCGCCAGCGGGTGCGCCGAGGCGCGCTCGAGCGCCGCGGCGATGCAGAGCGCCTGGTCCGCGCCGAGGCCGAAGGTCGCGACGCGTTCGAGCCGCGGGCGGCCGAGGCTCAGCGTACCGGTCTTGTCGAACAGCACCGTGTCGGCGCGCGCGAGCTCCTCGAGCGCGTCGGGCCGGGTGACGAGCAGCCCGGCGCGCGCCAGCGTCGCGGTCGCAGCGGTGATCGCGGTCGGCGTCGCGAGCGACAGCGCGCACGGGCAGGTGACGACCAGCACCGCGAGTGTCGCCTCGAAGGCGCGCGACGGATCGACGATCAGCCACAGCACGGCGACCAGCGCGGCGCCGATCAGCACCCGCCCGACGAACCAGGCGGCGGCGCGGTCCGCGAGGCGCGCGATGCGCGGCCGCTCGGTCTGGGCGCGCTCGAGCAGCCGGACGATCCCGGCCAGCACGGTCGACTGGCCGACGGCGGTGAGCTCGACCTCGACCGGCGCCCCGCAGTTGAGCGCGCCGGCGATGACGTGCGCGCCCGCGGCCTTCGCGACCGGCAGCGACTCGCCGGTCAGCAGCGCCTCGTCGGCCTCGGTCGCGCCGGCGGCCAGCACGCCGTCGGCGGGGAAGCATTCGCCGACCGGGACCAGCACCCGGTCGCCGGCCGCGAGCGAGGCGACCGGTACGCGCTCGCGCACCTCGCCGGCCATCCGCAGCGCCGTCGCCGGCACGAGCCGCAGCAGCGCCTCGGCGGTCGACCCGGCGCGGTGCCGGGCGAGCATCTCGACGTAGCGGCCGAGCAGCAGCAGGAAGATGAACATCACCACCGAGTCGAAGTAGACGTCGCCGGAGTGGTGCAGGGTGTTCCAGGCGCTCGCGACGAACGCGAGGCCGATGCCGATCGCGACCGGCACGTCCATGCCGACGTGGCGCGCCCGCAGCGAGGCGTACGCGCCCGCGAAGAACGGCCGGCCGGCGTAGACCAGCACCGGCGCCGTCACCACGAGGCTGATGATCCTGAGGTACTCGCGGATCACCGGGTCCATGCCGTCGACCGCGCCGATGTAGAGCGCGGCCGCGATCATCATCACCTGCATCATGCCGAAGCCGGCGACGGCGACGCGCTTGAGCGCCTGACGCCGCTCGCGGGTCGCGACGGCGAGCGTATCGGTCGCGCCGAGCACGTGCGGCCGGTAGCCGAGCGCGGCGATCGCGCGCAGCACGGCCGCGAGGCCGAGCCGCTGCGGGTCGAAGGCGACCTGGGCGCGGGCCGTGGCCGGGTTGACGCTGGCGCGGACGATCCCCGGCAGCCGGCCGAGGCTCTCGCCGATGAGCCAGCTGCAGGCCGCGCAGCGCAGGCCCTCGATCAGCAGGTTCACGACCGCGGTGTCGCCCTCGCGGCCGAGCAGCGGGCCCTGCACGTCCGGCCGCTCGTAGGTGGCCCAGACGTCGTCGGCCGAGCAGTTCGGGCCGCGGCGCCGCGGCCGTGCGGAAGCGGTAGTAGTCGCCGAGCCCGGCGTCGCGGATCAGCTCCGCGGCGGCGCGGCAGCCGAGGCAGCAGACGCGCTGCTCGCGACCGTCGATGACAACGCCGATCCGCGGATGGTCCGGAAGCGGCTCGCCGCAGTGAAAGCAGCCGGCGTGCGCCGGCCGGATCACGGCGGCGTCCTTGACCTGAGCGTCAGCGTGCCGGGGACGTCGGTGAACTCGCCGGTGAGCCGCCAGGTGCGGTCGGCCGGCGACACCTCGAGGTACCAGTGGCCCGGCGCGAGCGGCGCGAGCGCCGCGCTGTAGCTGCCGTTCGGGCCCGCCGTGAGCTGCACGAGCCGATCCTGGTCGGCCCGTGTCGCGTGCGACAGCAGCAGCACCAGCTGCGCCGGCGGCGGCGCGGTGCCGGGATCGAGGCGCACGCTGACCGCGCCGGCCGCGAAGCTGAGCTGGGCGCCGACGCCGAGCCGCTGCGCGGCGAGGTCGCGCGTCGGGTCGCGGTTGATCGCCAGGCCCTCCTTGCGGTACTCGTCCGCGACCACCGCGTCGCGGGTCACGAACGCGATCACCACCGAGCTGAGCGCGGCGACGACGGCCGCCGCGGGCAGCAGGATCACGAGCCACAGCATCGGCTCGCGGAACCACGGCCGCTCGCGGTTGGTGACGGCGGGCGGCGCTTGTTCTGGCATCGTGATCCCCTGGCTGCTCATGGCGCAATGAAACGGGCTTTCTCGACCACGCGGCGTTGCGCCGTGTCGGCGTCGGTGAGCACGAAACGGATGTCGTGGCCGCCGCGGACGGCCCCGCCGGGCACGACGACGCGCAAGCCGACCGAATATACCTCGCCGGCCTCGACGCGCCACTCCGATCGGTCGGCATCGATGCGGGCGTCCGGCAGGCCCTCGACGGCGAGCCGGAAGCGGTGCGGCACCTGCTCCTTGTTGAGGATGCGCAGGAAGTAGACGTTCTCGATGTCGCCGGCGCCGGTCTCGTGGAACAGCGCGTTGCGGTCGCGGATCACGTCGAGCGCCACCGTCTTGCGGGACAGCAGCCCCGCGAAGCCGGCGACGAAGATGACGCCGAGCAGCGTCGCATAGACGAGCGTCCGCGGCCGGAAGGTGCGCGACGGCCGGCCGTCGAGCGCGTTCTGGGTCGTGTAGCGGATCAGCCCGCGCGGGTAGCCGACCTTGTCCATGACCTCGTCGCAGGCGTCGATGCAGGCGGCGCAGGCGATGCACTCGTACTGCAGGCCATGGCGGATGTCGATGCCGGTCGGGCAGACCTGCACGCACATCGTGCAGTCGATGCAGTCGCCGAGTCCCTTGGCGCGGTAGTCGACGGCACGCGCCCGCGCGCCGCGCGGCTCGCCACGCTTGCCGTCGTAGGTGATGATCAGCGTGTCGCGGTCGAACATCGCGCTCTGGAAGCGCGCGTACGGGCACATGTACTTGCAGACCTGCTCGCGCATGTAGCCGGCGTTGACGTAGGTCGCGAAGCCGTAGAACAGCGTCCAGAACAGCGCCCAGCCGCCGAGCGACAGCGTCAGCAGCTCGCGCGTCAGCGCCTGGATCGGCACGAAGAAGCCGACGAACGACAGCCCGGTCCACAGCGAAAAGCCCATCCACAGCGCCTGCTTGGCGGTCTTGCGCGCGACCTTGGCGGCGCTCCACGGCGCGCGGTCGAGCTTCAGGCGCCTGGCGCGGTCGCCCTCGACGAAGCGCTCGATCCAGACGAACACCTCGGTCCACACCGTCTGCGGGCAGGCGAAGCCGCACCACAACCGGCCGGCGAGCGCGGTGAAGAAGAACAGCGACAGGCCGAACAGCACCAGGAGCCAGGTCAGGTAGATGAAGTCCTGCGGCCAGAGTACGAGGCCGAACATGCAGAACTTGCGCGCCGGCAGGTCGAACAGCACCGCCTGGCGGCCGTCCCACTTGCAGCCACGGCACGCACGTAGAAGAGCCCGAGCAGCGCGGACACGGCGAGCGTGCGCAGTCGATCGAAGCGGCCGTGGACCTCGCGCGGGTGGATCTTGACGTGCTTGGCGTAGAAGGACGGGGGCTCCACCGGCGGCTGTTGCGGGCCGCCGGCCGGACGGTCGGGCGTGGCGTTCACGGCTGCGGCCCCTCGCCGGAGCCGCGCACGGCGATCTCGGTGCGCACCAGATACAGGCTGAGCGCGCTCGACAGCGTCGTGAACGCCCAGAAGAAGAAGAATCCGAGCGCGTAGCCGGCGTTGTGGTTCGCGACCAGCTCGGCGAGGGCGGTGCCCTCGCCGATGTCCACCGGATCGAAGATCGCGAAGAAGAACATCGTCATGACTGCGGCCGCCAGGAATGACGGCCACAGCACGATCGCGACGTCCTTGCGCGCGCGGCTCCAGGTCGCCGCGGGCAGCACGGCGGGTGCATGGCCGTCCGCGTCGCCTGCCATCGGCCGGCGCTCAGTCGCCCGCGCCGCTGGTCGGGGCCGGCGCGCTCGCCGGCGCTGCCGCCGCCGGCGTGGGGGCCGGCGCGAGGCTGTACACGTAGCCGGCCAGCAGCTTGACCTTCTGCTCGCCGAGCAGCTCGAGGTGGGCCGGCATCTTGTTGGTGCGGCCGTTGGTGATCGTCTCCTTGATCGCCGGCAGCGAGCCGCCGTAGATCCAGTACTCGTCGGTCAGATTCGGTGCGCCAAGCAGCGGGTTGCCCTTGCCGTCCGGTCCGTGGCACGCGACGCAGATGGTGTCGAACTTCTCCTTGCCCGCGGCGACCAGGTTCGGCTGCGGCGCCGCCCGGCCGGAGAGGCTGTAGACGTAGTTCGCGACCGCCTCGACGCCGTCGGCACCGAGCACCGAGCCCCACGGCGGCATGACGCCCTGCCGGCCGCCGCCGATGGTGGCGACGATCGCGTCGGCGCTGCGGCCCCAGGTCAGGTTCGGCGAGGTCAGGTTCGGGAAGCCCTTCGCGCCGCGGGCGTCGGAGCCGTGGCACATCGAGCAGTTGGCGGCGAACAGGTTCTTGGCGATCTTGATCGCGCCCAGATCGGTCGACAGCTCTTCGACCGACTTGCCGCTGAAGCGGCCAAGCTCGCGCGCCGCGACCGCGTTCGCCTCGTCACTCTGCGCCTTCCACTGGTTCACCTCGGTCCAGCCGAGCAGGCCCGGGTTGCCGCCGAAGCCCGGGAACAGCACGAGGTAGCCGATCCCGAAGGCGACCGACATGTAGAACAGCCACAGCCACCAGCGCGGCAGCGGGTTGTTGTACTCCTTGAGGTCTCCGTCCCAGGTGTGGCCGGTCATCTCGGTGCCGCCCTGGTCCTTGGTCTTGTCGCCCTTGGTCGCCAGCAGCAGCCACACGGCGAAGGCGATGTTGGCGGTGACCAGAACGATCACCCACCAGTTCCAGAAACCGCTCATGACTGCGCTCCTGATGTACCGGCATCCTCCTCGAGGGGCAGCCGCGCGGCTGCCTCGAAGTCTCTGTCGCGCCGCCGGCTCATGCTCCAGGCGACGGTGGCGAGGAAAGCGAGCATCGAAACCAGGGTCGAGATTCCGGCGACCCAGCCGAACACGGTTGGACTCATGTCAGTTCTTCCAGGTCTTGGATGCCAGGCCGAGGCCCTGCAGGTAGGCGATCAGCGCGTCCTGCTCGGTCTTGCCGGCGACCTCCGCCTTGGCGCCGGCGATCTCGGCGTCGCGTGTAGGGCACGCCGACGTGCCGGAGCGCGCGTCATCTTGGCCGCCGTGCCGTCGGCGTCGATCTTGGTCTTCGGCGAGCCACGGGAAGCCCGGCATGTTCGACTCGGGCACCACGTCGCGCGGGTTGTTGAGGTGCGCGCGGTGCCACTCGTCGGAGTAGCGGCCGCCGACGCGCGCCAGGTCGGGCCCGGTGCGCTTGGAGCCGAACTGGAACGGGTGGTCGTAGACCGACTCGCCGGCGAGCGAGTAGTGCCCGTAGCGCTCGGTCTCGGCCCGAAGCGGCCGGATCATCTGCGAGTGGCAGAGGTAGCAGCCCTCGCGGATGTAGATGTCGCGGCCCTCGAGCTCGAGCGCCGTGTACGGCTTGCACGCCGGGCGAGGGCTCGGTGACCATGCCGGTGAAGTACAGCGGCACGATCTCGACCAGCCCGCCGACGCTGATGACGATCGCGGTCAGGACGCCGAGCAGGCCGACGTTCTTCTCGATCTTTTCGTGGTTCATGTGTTCACTTCCACTGCGAGTTCGGGCGCGACGCTCAGCCGGCCGCCGGCTGCAGCACCGGCTGGTCGGCGGTCGTCGCGTTCGCGGCGGTCACCGTCTTCCAGACGTTGTAGGCCATCAGGAACATGCCGCCGAGCACCAGCACGCCGCCGGCGAGGCGCACCGCGTAGAACGGGTAGGTGGCCTTCAGCGACTCGACGAAGGTGTAGGTCAGCGTGCCGTCGGCGTTGGTCGCGCGCCACATCAGGCCCTGCATGACGCCGGCGATCCACATCGCGGCGACGTACAGCACGATGCCGATCGTCGTCGTCCAGAAGTGCATGTCGATCAGGCGCGTGCTGTACATCTCGATGCGGCCCCAGAGCCGCGGGATCAGCGCGTACATGCATGCCGATCGAGACCATCGCGACCCAGCCGAGCGCGCCGGAGTGCACGTGGCCGATCGTCCAGTCGGTGTAGTGCGACAGCGCGTTGACCGTCTTGATCGACATCATCGGTCCTTCGAAGGTCGACATGCCGTAGAACGACAGCGACACGATCAGGAACTTCAGGATCGGATCGGTGCGCAGCTTATGCCACGCGCCCGACAGCGTCATGATGCCGTTGATCATGCCGCCCCACGACGGCGCGAGCAGCATCAGCGAGAACACCATGCCGAGCGACTGCGCCCAGTCGGGCAGCGAGGTGTAGATGCAGGTGGTGCGGGCCCGCCCACATGTAGATCGAGATCAGCGCCCAGAAGTGCACGACCGACAGGCGGTACGAGTAGATCGGCCGGCCGGCCTGCTTCGGCACGAAGTAGTACATGATGCCGAGGAAGCCGGCGGTCAGGAAGAAGCCGACCGCGTTGTGCCCGTACCACCACTCGACCATCGCGTCGACGACGCCGGCGTAGACCGAGTAGGACTTCCACAGCGACACCGGAATCTCGGCGCTGTTGACGATGTGCAGCACCGCGACCGTGATGATGAAGGCGGCGAAGAACCAGTTGGCGACGTAGATGTGCTTGACCTTGCGGATCGCCAGCGTGCCGAAGAACACGATCGCGTAGGAGACCCAGACGACCGCGATCGCGATGTCGATCGGCCACTCGAGCTCGGCGTATTCCTTGCCGGTGGTGATGCCGAGCGGCAGCGTGATCGCCGCGGCGAGGATGATCAGCTGCCAGCCCCAGAACGTGAACGATGCCAGCGGCCCGGCGAACAGCCGCACGTGGCAGGTGCGCTGCACGACGTAGTAGGACGCGGCAAACAGCGCGCAGCCGCCGAACGCGAAGATCACCGCGTTGGTGTGCAGCGGCCGCAGCCGGCCGTAGGTCAGCCACGGGATGTCGAAGTTCAGCGCCGGGAAGAGCAGCTGGGCGGCGATCAGGACGCCGACCAGCATGCCGACGATGCCCCAGACGACGGTCATCACGGCGAACTGCCGGACGACGGTATCGTTATACGTTTCCGCGCGTTGCATGTGCGTTCCGTAGAGCAGGTTTTTGGATAAGGAGAAATTCTCCGGAGTCCGAGTCTCCGGCGGCGCAACAAAGGGTACTGGAGGGCGGATCCGGATCCCCATACGCAATTCCAGAGACGCCTTGCGGCAAACCGCAAGTTGCCTCAGTCTGCCGGCCGTGAGCGCCCGCCCGCATCCGGCCGTCCGCGGCCCCCGCCGCGTCCTGGTCGTCGTCGACCCGGCGGCACCGGCGCAGCCGGCGCTCGAGAAGGCGGCCCGCCTGGGCCGCGCCTTGCGGGCGACGGTCGAGCTCTACACCTGCGATTTCCGCGAGGGCCTCGACGGACCCGGCCGGGATCTCGCCGCCGCCCGTCGCCGCTACGTCGCCGCCGGCGAGGCGCTGCTGCGCCGGCTGGCGCGCGAGTACCTCAAGTCCGGCCGCACCGCGGTCCGCTACGAGCTCGGCCACCCGCGCGCCGCGCGGATCCTCGCCGAGGTGCGCCGCACCCGGCCGGGCCTGGTCGTGGTCGACTCGCATTTCCACGCCGGCGTCCGCCGCGCGCTGTTCGGGCCGGCGGACTGGCCGCTGATCCGCGACTGTCCGGTGCCGCTCCTGTACGCCAAGCCCGGCCGCTGGCACGGCGCGCCGCGTATCGCCGCGGCAGTCGATCCGCGCCATCCGGCCGACCCGCGCGCACGCCTCGACGCCGCGATCGTCGGCCAGGCGCGCGCGCTCGCCCGCGCGCTCAAGGGGTCGCTGTCAGTCGTGCACGCCTGGCTGCCCCTCGAGCCTGCGGTCGCCGGTCCGGTCGCGCTCGGCCTGCCGGGCGCGGCCGCGGCGCAGGTTGAACAGCTGCTGGCCGACGCCGAGGCCGGCGCCGCACGCGCCGTCGCCGCCCTTAGCCGCGGCGGCGGCCGGCCGCCGGCCGAGGTGGTGCTGCTGCGCGGCGCCGCGGTCGAGACGCTGCCCGGCTTTGCCGAGGTCGAGGGGCTCGACGTGCTGGCGCTCGGCGCTGTGTCGCGCGGCCGCCTGTACGACGCCCTGATCGGCGCGACCGCGGAGCGGCTGCTCGAGCGGCTGCCCTGCGACGTGCTGGTCGTAAAGGCGCGGCGCGGCGTGCGCCGCCGGATCCCGGTATAGTCAAGCCGGTCCGCGGCCTCTCGCCGCGGCCACCCCAGCGATGAGCCAAGCAGAGTTTCGTGGCCGTGCGCGGCGCCTTCGCGAGGCGCGACGCCTGATCGTCAAGGTCGGCTCGGCGCTGCTCGTCGACGCCAAGAGCGGCCGGCTGAACCGCGCCTGGCTGGAGAGCCTCGGCGACGATCTGGCGCGTGCCGCCAAGCGCGGCCAGCAGCTGATCGTCGTCTCCAGCGGCGCGATCGCCCTCGGCCGCCGGCCGCTCGGGCTCGACCGCGGGCAGCTGCGGCTCGAGGAGAGCCAGGCCGCGGCGGCGGTCGGCCAGATCCGGCTCGCCCATGCCTGGCAGGAGATACTCGAGGAGCGCGGCCTCGCCGTCGCGCAGGTGCTGCTGACGCTCGAGGACACCGAGGAGCGGCAGCGCTACCTCAACGCCCGCGCGACGCTCAACACGCTGCTCGCGCTCGGCGCGGTGCCGGTCATCAACGAGAACGATACGGTCGCCACCGCCGAGATCCGCTACGGCGACAACGACCGCCTCGCCGCACGGGTCGCGCAGATGGCGAGCGCCGAGTGCCTGGTGCTGCTTGTCCGACATCGACGGGCTGTACACGGCCGACCCCGGCCGCGACCCGCAGGCGCGCTTCATCCCCGAGGTGCGCGCGCTCAGCGCCGAGGTCGAGGCGATGGCGTCCGGGCCGAGCTCGGCGGTCGGCTCCGGCGGCATGACCACCAAGGTCGCCGCGGCGCGCATCGCGCTGGCCGCCGGCTGCAGCCTGTGCATCGCCAGCGGCCGTCGGCTGCACCCGCTGCGCGCGGTCGAGGACGGCGAGCGCTGCACCTGGTTCCTGCCCGGCACGACGCCGCTCGCGATGCGCAAGCAGTGGATCGCCGGCACGCTCAAGCCGCGCGGCCGGCTGGCGATCGACGCCGGTGCGGCGCGCGGCGCTGGCGCGCGGCAAGAGCCTGCTGCCGGCCGGCGTGACCCGCGTCAGCGGCCGCTTCGAGCGCGGCGACACCATCAGCATCATCGCCGACGGCCGCGAGATCGCGCGCGGACTCGCGGCCTATTCGTCCGTCGACGCGGCGCTGATCGCCGGGCGGCGCAGCGTCGAGATCGAGGCGCTGCTCGGCTACCGCGGCCGAGAGGAGCTGATCCACCGCGACGACCTCGTCATGCTGGACGCGCGAGGAGAACGAGCCGATGAACAACCCCGCAGCTGACGACAGCGAGCTCGGCGCGACGATGCAGCGCCTCGGCCGCGAGGCGCAGGCCGCCGCCAAGGTGCTCGCACGCGCGCCGCGCGCGGTCAAGGACGCGGCCCTGGAGACGGCGGCGGCGGCATTGCGGGCGCGCGCCGCGCTGATCCTCGCCGCCAACGCGCGCGACCTCGAGGCGGCGCGCGCCCGTGGCCTCGGTGCCGCGCTCCTCGACCGGCTGCTGCTCGATGCACAGCGCGTCGAGGCGATGGCGGCCGGGCTGGAGTCGATCGCCGCGCTGCCCGACCCGATCGGCGCGGTGACCGCCGAATGGACCCGCCCGAACGGCCTGCGCATCCAGCGCGTGCGCGTGCCGCTCGGCGTCATCGCGATCATCTACGAGAGCCGGCCCAACGTGACGGCCGACGCCGGCGGGCTGTGCCTGAAATCCGGCAATGCCGTGATCCTGCGGCCGGGCTCGGAGAGCTTCGAGTCGAGTGCGGCGATCCACGCCTGCCTCGAGGCTGGCCTCGAGGCGGCCGGCCTGCCGCTGACCGCCGTGCAGCGCGTGCCGACCACCGACCGCGAGGCGGTGCGCTACCTGCTCGCCGGCATGACGGACTACATCGACGTCGTCGTGCCGCGCGGCGGCAAGAGCCTGATCGAGCGCGTGCAGCGCGAGGCGCGCGTGCCGGTGATCGGCCACCTCGACGGCAACTGCCACGTGTACGTTGATCGTGACGCCGACCTCAACATGGCGCGCGCGATCGTGCTCAACGCCAAGCTGCGGCGCACCGGCGTCTGCGGCGCTGCCGAGACGCTGCTCGTCGACCGCGCCGCAGCGCCGACGCTGCTCGCGGCCGCTGCTCGCGGCGCTGCTCGACGCCGGCTGCGAGGTGCGCGGCGACGACGCCTGCCGCGCTGCGGACGCGCGCGTGCGCGCGGCGACCGACGCGGACTGGTACACCGAGTACCTCGACGCGATCATCGCCGCGCGGCTCGTCGACGGCGTCGATGGCGCGATCGAGCACATCGCGCACTACGGCTCGGCGCACACCGAGTCGATCGTCACCGAGAACGCCGCTACCGCGGAGCGCTTCCTCGGCGGCGTCGACAGCGCGATCGTGCTGCACAACGCCTCGACGCAGTTCGCCGACGGCGGCGAGTTCGGCATGGGTGCCGAGATCGGCATCTCGACCGACAAGTTCCACGCCCGCGGCCCGGTCGGGGTCGAGCAGCTGACGAGCTACAAGTACGTCGTGCGCGGCGCCGGCCAGGTGCGGCCGCGCTGACGGTGCGCCGCCGGCCGGCTCAGCCGTTGCGGCGGGCCGCGAGCCCGCCGCGCAGCGACCACACCGAGCGCAGGCCGGCGCGGCGCAGCAGCTCGGCGGCGGCGCGCGAGCGCTGGCCGCGCGCGCACAGCAGCAGGTAGCGGCCGGCGGCGTCGAGCTGCGCCGGATCCTCGAGCAACCGCGCGAGCGGGATGTGCAGGTGCGGCCCCGGCGCGGGCTCGCGCGCCGCTTCCTCGGCGTCGCGCAGGTCGACGACAACGTAGTCGTGGTCGGCGGCGTCGCCGAGGGCGAGGACGTCGACCTCGATGCCGGCCGCGGCGTCGGTGGCCTCCGCGCCCGGCAGCCGCGCGCAGGCGCCTGCGGCACAGCAGGCGGCGCGCGGTGCGCGGATGCGCCGCGTCTCGAGCGTGCCGAGGTCGACGAGCACCACCGCATTGTCGGCTGGCGAGGCGAGGCCGAGCACGAGCTTCAGCACCTCGAGCGCCTGTAGGCTGCCGAGCACGCCGGGCACCGGCCCGAGTACGCCCGCCTCGGCGCAGTTGCCGACCAGCCCGTCGCGCGTGGCCTCGGGCCACACGCAGCGCAGGCAGGTGCCGCCGGGCCTGACGACCTGCAGCTGGCCCTCGTACTGGTAGACGCTGGCGAGCACGGCCGCCTTGCCGAGCCCGACCGCGACGTCGTTGACGACGAAGCGCGTCGTGAAGTTGTCGCTGCAGTCGACGAGCACGTCGTAGCCGGCGACCAGCGCCGACAGCCGCGCGCGGTCGGCGCGCTCGACGTAGGCGCGCACGTCGACTTCCGGGTTCAGGGCGCGCAGCCGCTCGGCGGCCAGCAGCGCCTTCGGCCGGCCGACGTCGGCGAGCGCGTACAGCGTCTGCCGGTGCAGGTTGCTGGCCTCGAGCAGGTCGCCGTCGATCACGCCGAGCGTACCGACACCGGCGCCGGCGAGATAGCCGAGTACCGGCACGCCAAGGCCGCCGGCGCCGACCACGAGCACGCGGGCGGCGCGCAGCCGCGCCTGGCCGGCGGTGCCGACCTGCGGCAGCACGAGCTGGCGCGAGTAGTCCGGCCGCGGCAGCCCGGGCGCGTGGCGCTGCGGCGCGGCGGGGCCGTGACCGCCGTGGTGCGGCCGGCCGTGCTCGTGATCGTGCGCGGCCGCGCCGTCCGCGCCGTGTCCCGCCGCCGCGCAGCGCTCGCAGTTGACCCAGCCGGAGTCGCCGTCGACGTAGTGCTCCTTCTTCCAGATCGGGACGCGGTGCTTGACCTCGTCGATGATGTAGCGACACGCGGCGAAGGCCTCGCCGCGGTGCGCGGCGCTGACGCCGACCCAGACGGCGAGCTCGCCGAGACCGAGCGCGCCGACGCGGTGCACGCAGCGCGCGTGGCGGACGCCGAAGCGCTCGAGCGCCTCGGCGACGATGCGCTCGCCTTCCTTGACCGCGAGCTCGGCGTAGGCCTCGTACTCGAGCCGCTCGACGGCGCGGCCGTCGTTGCTGTCGCGGACCCAGCCCTCGAAGCTCGCGTAGCCGCCGCAGGCCGGGTCCTCGACCCGGGCGCGCTCCGCGGCGAGGTCGAGCGGCCGGTCGCTGAAGGCGAACGCGGCCACGTCAGCCGCCGGCGACCGGCGGGATGAACACGACCCGCGTCGCCATCGGCGAGCGGCGCCTGCCAGTCGGCGAACTCGCCGTTGATCGCGACTCGGAGCTGGTCGCGCGCGAGCGTCAGGCCGTGGCGCGCGCGCAGCTCCTCGTACAGCGCCGCCGCGGTCGTCGCGCCGGTCACGACCCGCTCGTCGCTCAGGCCCGCCTGCTCGCGCAGCACCGCGTAGTACTGGACGTGCACGCGGGTCACGGCGCGCGTCCGGCGGAGTCGCGCGCGAGCGCGGCGGCGTAGTCGGCGGGCGTATTGACGTTGGCGAGCGCGTCCGGCGTCGCGAGCGCCACCAGCCGCGCGGCGTGGTTGAGCAGGAACTTGCGCGGGCAGCTCTTGCCGCCGGCGACGAAGGCGGCGAGCGGTGCGCGGCTCGCCGGCTCCCAGATGGCGCACAGCGGCTCGGGCAGCCCGTCCGCGGCGCTGCGGTAGGCGGTGGCGAGCGCGCCCGGATCGCGCGCGCCGATCAGCCGCTCGAGCGTCGCCGCATCCAGCAGCGGCAGGTCGACGGCGACCACCAGCCAGGCGTGCGTCCGGCAGCGTCTCCTGGGCGGCGAGGATGCCGGCGGCGGGACCGACCTCGCTCGAGCCGGTCGACGATCTGCGCGAAGCGCCGCGCGCTCGGCGTCGCCCGTCTGGTCAGGCGCGCACCGAGACGAAGGTCTGCGCCGCGTAGCGGCCGACCAGGCGCACCGCGCGCGCCAGCTGCGTCTCGCCGCCGAACTCGAGCGCGGCCTTGTCGCGCTGCATGCGCGCGCTGCGCCCGCCGGCGAGCACGAGCCCGGCGAGCGGCGCGCTCAGCGCTCATCGCGACCCCGGTAGTCGCTCTTGCCGCCGCGCTTCGCCAGCAGGCGCGTGCCGTCGATGACGATGTCGTGCGACAGCGCCTTGCACATGTCGTAGACCGTCAGCGCCGCGACGCTCGCGCCGGTGAGCGCCTCCATCTCGACGCCGGTGCGATGGTGCACGCCGACCGTGCAGCGGATCACGATGTCGTCGCCGTCGGCCGTCGATCTCGATGCGGCACTTCTCGAGGCCGAGCGGGTGGCAGAAGGGAATCAGCTCGTGGGTGCGCTTGGCGGCCATCGTCGCCGGCGATGATCGCGGTGTGGAACACCGGTCCCTTGGCGGTCGCGTAGCCGGCCGCGCGCGAGCGCGCGCGCGACCGTCGGCGGGCAGGCGCACCCGCGACTCCGCCACCGCGCTGCGCGGCGCGTGACCGCCTTGTCGCCGACGTCGACCATCGTCGGCCGCCCGTCGCTGCTGACGTGCGTGAGGCGTGTTCATCAGCCTCCGATGTAGTACATCTCGATCTTGCGCTCGCCGCCGGCGGCGTGCAGTTCGGCGCGCTGCCTCGCTGTAGCGGTCGTTGCGGCCGAGCCAGGCGCCGCGGATCAGCTCGCGCAGCGCGGCGTCGTCCGCGCCGGCGCGCAGCGCCGTGCGCAGGTCGAGGCCGTGGCTCGCGAACAGGCAGGTGTACAGCATGCCCTCGGACGACAGCCGCGCGCGCGAGCAGGCGCCGCAGAACGGCTGGCTGACCGACGAGATGAAGCCGACCTCGCCCTGGCCGTCGGCGAAGCGCGTAGCGTTCGGCGACCTCGCCGCGGTAGTTCGCGGCGAGCGGCACGAGCGGCCAGCGCGCGTGCGACGGCGCGCGTGCAGCTCGCGCGACGGCACGACGCGCTGCAGGTCGCCAGTGGTTGCGGTTGCCGACGTCCATGTACTCGATGAAGCGCACGATCACGCCGGTGCCGCGGAAGCGCTCGACCAGGTCGAGCGCCGTGTGGTCGTTGACGCCGCGCTGCACGACCGCAGTTGACCTTGAGCGGCGCGAGGCCGGCGGCGAGCGCGGCCTCGATGCCGTCGAGGACCTCGGCGGGGCTGCCGAAGCCGCCGCCATCACGCGGAACACGTCCGGGTCGAGCGATGTCGAGGCTGACGGTGACGCGGCCGAGGCCCTGCGCCTTCAGCTCCTCGGCGTGGCGGCCGAGCAGCACGCCGTTGGTGGTCAGCGCGACGTCCTCGACGCCGCGGCAGCGCCGCGAGGTCGCCGACCAGCTCCGCGAGCCCGGCGCGCAGCAGCGGCTCGCCGCCGGTGAGGCGCAGCTTGCGCACGCCGAGCTCGACGAACAGCGCGCGCGAGCCGGATGATCTCGTCGAACGACAGCCGCTCCGCGGCACCGAGGAAGCGGTAGCCCTCGTGGAAGTCTCCTTGCGGCATGCAGTACGGGCAGCGGAAGTTGCAGCGGTCCATGACCGAGATGCGCAGGTCGTGCAGCGGCCGGCCGCGGCGGTCGAGCGGTGCCTTGGCATCGTGCAGTGCGACGACGGTGGTCATGGCTACCAAGTGTAGATCGGGACGAGCTCGCCCGGTTCAATCCGCCGGCCCGGCCGCGAGCTCGACGAAGCCGGCGGTACCGGCCAGGGCCGTGAAGTCGCCCGAGCCGTGCGTCTGGTGCAGCGCAACGGCCGCCGGCCGGTCGGCGACGGTGCCGCGGTCGACCGGCACGAAGGCGGTCAGCGCGTGCCGCGACTCGTAGGCGGCGGCGAGCGGCACCCGCTCGGGCACCGGCGCCGCGGCGCCGCTCAGCCGGGCCAGCGCCGGCACCACGTAGCGCAGCAGGCAGACCAGCGTCGAGACCGGGTTGCCCGGCAGCGCGAACACCGGCTGGCGCGCCGGACCGATGCCGAACCAGAACGGCATGCCGGGCCGCTGCGCCACCTTGTGGAAGACCCGCCGCACGCCGAGCGCCTCGAGCGCCGCCGGCACGTGGTCGAAGCGCCCCGCCGACACGCCGCCGGAGAGCACCAGCACGTCGTGGTCGGCCAGATGAGCCGCGAGCCGCGCCCGGATCAGGGCCGGGTCGTCCGCGACGTGGTCGTCGGTCAGGTGCCGGTAACCCTTCAGTGCCAGCGTCGCGCCGACGCCGTAGGCGTTGGAGCGGCGGATCTGCCACGGCTCGAGCGTCGCTTCGGGTCCGACCAGCTCGTCGCCGGTGGAGATGACCGCGATGCGCGGCTCGCGGCTCACCAGCACCGTGCCGCGGCCGGCCGAGGCGGCGATCGCGAGCTCGGGGCCGCGCAGCCGGGTGCCGGCGGCGAGCGCGAGGCTGCCGGAGCGCGCGTCGGTGCCGCGGCGGTGGACGTTGACGTGGCGCACGAGCGGCGTCTGGGTGGTGATCGTCGCGCGGCCGCCGCCGACCTCGAGCTGCTCGACGGGCACCACCGCGTCGGCGCCGGGCGGCAGCATGGCGCCGGTCATCACCTCGAGGCAGGCGTCCTCGCCGGGCAGCGCCAGCGGCGGCCGGCCGGCGGCCACCGTGCCCGCGATGCGGAACGAGCGCCGCCCGGCCGCGTAAGCGTCGAGCGCGATCGCGATGCCGTCCATCGCGACCCGGTCGAACGGCGGCTGGTCGCGCTCGGCGGCGATTGCCTCGCGCAGCACGCGGCCCGCGGCCGCCGCGAGGCGACAGGGCTCGGCGGCGAGCGGGGCAAGCTCGGCCGCGATCGCCGCGGCCGCCTCGCCCGGCGTCAGCATCGCCGCTCCATCAGCTCTTGTGGGCCTCGACGTAGATCTTGCGCTGCGTGTTGAAGCGCTCGGCGACTGACTCCATGTCGGCGACCGCGGCGTTGTGCTTCTGCACGCGGGCGCGTTCCTGGGCATCGAGCGCCTTCTTCTGATCGTCGGTCAGTTTCGCGCCGGCCGGCGGCGGCGGGTTCTCGTCGTCGACGCACTTCAGGTACACGTCCATGTCCGCCATGAACTGCTTCACCGCCGCCTGCGCCGCCTTCATCTCGTCCAGCGCGGCGGTCTTGCCGTCTGGGATCGAGCTCGGCGCCTTCGGGTAGCTGCAGGCGGCGTAGCTGGCGGGCGCGGCGCCCAGGGTTGCGAGTGCGACGACGCACGCGGCCAGTCTCGGGATGCGGATCATGGAGAAACCTCGCTGGCCGGCCGACATGGCCGGGGATCGACCCCCATCTTATCGACTCGCGACGCGGCGGGCGATCGCCGCACGCCGCTATGGCCAGCGCGCCGCGGCCGGTACCATGCGCGACCGTGACCGCCGCCGCCGCACTGCCCGCCCGCCCTGTCGCGCACCGCGCGGCGCGCCGCCGCTGATGGCGCGCCCGCCGGCAGCCGCCGACTGGGTGACCGGCCGGGCCGTGGCCACCGCCGCGGGCGTGCGCCGCATCCTGGCGCCGAACCCGGGCCGCATGACCGGGCCTGGCACCAACACCTACCTGATCGGCGCGCGCGAGCTCGTGGTCCTCGACCCGGGGCCGGCGTCGGAGGCGCACGTCGAGGCGATCGTCGCCGCGGTCGGCGCGGCGCGCGTGGTCGCGATCGCCGTCACCCACACCCATCGCGACCACTCGCCGGCCGCGGCCGCGCTCGCTGCGCGCCTGGCGGCCCCGCTGGTCGGGTGCCTGGCACGGCACGCGGCGTTCCAGGACCCGAGCTTCGTGCCCGACATCGTCGCCGCGGACGGCTTCGCGCTCACGACCGACGCCGGCGCGCTGGTCGCGGTGGCAACGCCCGGTCATGCCTCCAACCACGTCTGCTGGCACCAGCCGGCGCTGCGCCTGCTGTACAGCGGCGACCATATTCTCGGCACGGTCTCGCCGGTCATCCTGCCCCCGGACGGTGACATGGGCGAGTACCTCGACTCGCTGGCGCGGCTGCGGCGCCTCGACCTCGCGCTGCTGGCGCCGGGCCACGGGCCGCTGCTGACCGAGCCCGGCGCGATCATCGACGCGCTCATCGCGCACCGGCTCGCGCGCGAGGCGCGGGTCGTGGCGGCGCTGGTCGCCATCGGCCCGGCGCCGCTCGAGGCGCTGCTGCCGGTGGTCTACGCCGACGTCGACGCGCAGCTGCACGGCTACGCGCGCTACTCGCTCGAGGCGCACCTGCTCAAGCTCGAGCGCGACGGCGCCGCGCACCGCGCCGGGCCCGACTGGAGCGCGGCGTGAGCGGCGTCGGCGTGCGCCTGCAGGCGGTGACGCTCGTGCTCGGCGGGCGCGCCGTGCTCGACCGGCTCGACCTCGACCTCGGGCCCGGCGCGCACTGCCTGCTGCTCGGCGCGAACGGCGCCGGCAAGACCCAGTTCATGAAGCTGCTGGCCGGCGAGCGCTGGCCGACGCCGAACGGACGCGAGCGACGCGACTACCGCGACGCGCGCGGCCGGCCAGTCGAGCTCGCGGAGCTGCTGCCGCGCATCGCCCACGTCGGCGGCGAGCGCCAGGACAAGTACCACCGCTACGACTGGAACTTCAGCGTCGAGCGCATCGTCGCCACCGGCGCGCACGGCGGCGACCGGCCGATCGCGCCGCTCGCCCCGAGCGAGCGGCGCCGCGTGCGCCAGGTGCTGCGGCGCCTCGCGCTGTGGCCGCTGCGGCGGCGCCGCTTCCTGACGCTGTCCTACGGCGAGCGGCGCCGCGTGCTGCTGGCGCGGGCTCTCGCCGGGCGGCCGCGACTGCTGCTGCTCGACGAGCCGCACAACGGCCTCGACCGCGCCAGCCGCGCGCTGCTCGACCGCGAGCTCGCGCGGCTGGCGCGCACGCAGCTGACGATCGTGCTGTCGGCGCACCGCGCCGGCGACGCGCCGCCGGGCTTTCGCCGCACGCTGGTGCTCGAGCGCGGGCGGCTCGCCTACGACGGGCCGCGCGCCGCGGCGCCCGGCCGCTGGCTCGACGCGGCCGGCCGCGGCGCCGCGGCGCCGGTGCTGCCGGCGCTCGCACCGCCGCCGCGGCGCGCCGGCGCGCGCACGCCGCTCGTCGAGCTCACCGACGCCGATCTGTACCGCGATTACCGGCCGGTGGTCCGCCGCCTCAGCTGGCGCATCGGCGCCGGCGAGCACTGGGCGATCCTCGGCGCCAACGGCAGCGGCAAGTCGACGCTGCTCGGCTGCCTATACGGTCTCGTGCCGGTGGCGCGCGGCGGGCGGATCCTGCGCCGCGGCCACCCGCCCGGCTCGCACATCGAGGGCTGGCGGCGGCGCGTCGGCTTCGTCTCGCCGGAGCTGCAGGCCGAGTACCTGGCGCAGGTCTCGGTCGGCGAGTTCGTCGCCAGCGGCCTGACCGCCAGCGTCGGGCTCGAGCGGCCGCCGTCGGCGCGGGCGCGGGCGCGCGCGGCGGCGGCGCTCGCCAGCGTCGGCCTCGCGGTGGATCCGGGACGGCCGGCCGCCGAGCTGTCCTACGGCCAGCGCCGCCTCGCGCTGATCGCCCGGGCGCTGGTGATCCGCCCGGAGGCGCTGCTGCTCGATGAGCCGCTGACGGGGCTCGACGCGCCGTTCCGCGCCCGCGTGCGCGCGCTGCTGTCGGCGCTCGCCCGCTCCGGCGTGCAGCTGGTCGTCGCCGCCCACCATGCCAGCGACCTCGTGCCGGAGATCGGCCACGTGCTCGCGCTCGCGGCGGGGCGCGGCCGCGCCCGGCGCCGCCGCCCGGCGCCGCCGTGAGGGTCGCGGGCGCACGGGCCGTTGTGCTCGGCGGGCCGAGCGGTCAGAGTCGGCGCCCGGAGGAGGGGCCATGGCGCGACGCTTCACGCTCTATGTAGTGGTGGCGATGCTGCTCGGCATCGCGGTCGGCACGGCGTGCCACGCCGGCATCCACGACGCCGCGACGCTCGCCACGCTCGGCGGCTATTTCGCGATCGTGACCGACGCGTTCCTGCGCCTGATCAAGATGATCATCGCGCCGCTCGTGTTCTCGACGCTGTGCGTCGGCATCGCGCAGATGGGCGACTTCAACCGCCTCGGCCGCGTCGGGCTGCGCACGCTCGGCTGGTTCGTGTTCGCCTCGCTGATCTCGCTGCTGCTCGGCATCGTGATGGTGACGCTGCTCGCACCCGGCGCGGCGCTGCACCTGCCGATCCCGGCCGGCGACGCCGCGCCCGGCCTGCAGCCGGCGGGGCTCACGCTCAAGGAATTCGTCAGCCACCTCGTGCCGCGCTCGATCGCCGAGGCGATGGCCAGCAACGAGATCCTGCAGATCGTCGTGTTCTCGGTGTTCTTCGGCGTCGGCCTCGCCGCGCTCGGCGCGCGTGCGCGCCTGCTCGTCGAGGTCATCGAGCAGCTCGCGCAGGTGATGCTCAAGGTGACCGGCTACGTGATGCTGGCCGCGCCGCTCGCGGTGTTCGCGGCGATCGCCGCGGTGGTCACGACCCAGGGCCTCGGCATCCTCGCGACCTACGGCCGCTTCATCGGCGGCTTCTACCTGTCGCTCGGCACGCTGTGGCTGGTGCTGTTCGCGCTCGGCTTCGCGGTGCTCGGCCGGCGGATCGGCGGGCTCGTGCCGCTGATCCGCGAGCCGGTGCTGCTGGCGTTCTCGACGGCGAGCTCGGAGGCGGCCTATCCGAAGACGCTCGAGCAGCTCGGCCGCTTCGGCGTCGCCGAGCGCATCGCGAGCTTCGTGCTGCCGCTCGGCTACTCGTTCAACCTCGACGGCTCGATGATGTACTGCACGTTCGCGACGCTGTTCATCGCCCAGGCCTACGGCATCGCGCTGACTTTCGGCCAGCAGCTGTCGATGCTGCTGCTGCTGATGGTGACCAGCAAGGGCATGGCGGGCGTGCCGCGCGCGTCGCTGGTCGTGATCGCGGCGACGCTCGCGCACTTCCACATCCCGGAGGCGGGACTGGTGCTGATCCTCGCGGTCGACCAGTTCCTCGACATGGGCCGCAGCGCGACCAACGTCGTCGGCAACTCGATCGCGACCGCGGTCGTGGCGTGCTGGGAAGGCGAGCTCGGCCCGGCCGACCCGGCACCGCGCGCGCCGTAGGCGGGCCGGGCGGCGCCGCTGTGGTGCGCGGGGGCCGTCGGTCGCGCGCCGGGTGGCCGGTGGCGCGGCCATTGCGCCGCTGGCCGCGAAACTGGCATCGTGCGCCGCCGCCGTTCACCGGTGACGATGGAGTGCCGATGAGCCAGTCCGCATCTTCCTTCGCTGCGGCGCGCTGCGCGGCCGGCCGCCGCGTGGCGCGGCGCTAGGGGCGGCGGCGTGTCAGTCGAGCGCGATGTCCGTCCGAAACACGACCCGCGCGGCGCCGCTGATGTGGATGCGCGTCGGCTGCCCGCCGCTGACCTCGACCTCGACGTCGACCTCGCCCGGGCGCTCCATGCTGCGGCCCTGGAAGCCGCGCAGCCGGCTGCGGCCGTTCGTGACCGGCAGCAGGCCGTTAACGACGAGGTAGGCGCCGAGCATGCCGTGGGCGTTGCCGCTGACCGGATCCTCGGCGATGCCGAGCACCGGCGAGAACAGCCGCGACTCGGTCGTGCCGGGGCCGTGCGCGTCGCGCACGAACAGGAAGTAGCCGTCGGCGCCGACGTGCGGCGTCATGCGCTTGAGCTCCTCGAGGTTCGGCTGCAGCGAGGCCAGCAGGTCGGCCGAGCGCAGGCCGATCATCAGCCGCGTGCTGGTGCGCTTGGTCACGACCACCGGGCACTTGGGATCGAGCGCCGCGGTGTCGATGCCGAAGATGTCGAGCAGGCGCGTACGGGTCTCGGCGCTGATCGCCGGCTGGAACTGCGGCGCGGGGATCGCGACCGAGACGCGCGGCGCGGCGACCGAGCCGGAGACCTCGACGTCGTAGATGCCGGTGCGCGCCTTCTGCCGGAGCTTGCCGATCCGGCCCTCGCCGGCGGCGAGCCGCGCGACGTGCGCCGCGACGCTGGCATGGCCGACGAAGCCGACCTCGCGGGTCGGCGTGAAGAAACGCAGCTGGACGTCGTGGTCGGGGCCGTCGGGGGGCAGAACGAATGCGGAATCGGAATTATTCAGCTCGCGCGCCAGCGCGTGCATTTCCGCTTCGCTGAGGTGCTCGGCGCCGAGCACGACGCCGGCGGGATTGCCCGCGAACAGCTGGGTCGTGAAGACGTCGATCTGGAACACGTTGACCGTGCGCTTGGCCATGGCTCGGTAAACCTCGGACTGGCAAGCTCTGAATTCTACCAGCCCGCGCGTGCCGCAGGTGCACGGCGGGCCGAAACATCCACCCGGTGCGCCCGGTGAGCCTCGGCGAGGTGCTCACCGCGGTCGCCGCCGCCTGGGCGGGGGTCTCGCCGGTCGAGGCGCTCGCCGCCGTGCTCGGCCTCGCCTATCTCGTGCTCGTGATCGGCCAGCACCGGGGCGCGTGGCTGGCGGCGATCGGCAGCACCGCGCTCTACCTGTACGTGTTCTACGCCGCCCGGCTGTACATGCAGGCGGCGCTGCAGGTGTACTACATCGCGATCGCGCTCTACGGCTGGCACGCCTGGCGGCGCCGGCCGGGCGGCGGCGAGCTGCCGGTGACCCGCGCCGCCTGGCGCGTGCAGGCGGGCGGGCTGCTGGCGGTGGTGGCGGTCAGCGCGGTGAGCGCGGCGTGGCTCGCGCGCGAGACCGGTTCGCCCGACCCGCTGCTCGACTCGCTGACGACCTGGGCGAGCGTGTTCACGACCTGGCTCGTCGCCCGCAAGAAGATCGAGAACTGGCCGTGGTGGCTGGTGGTCGACGCGCTGATCGTGGTGCTGTGCTGGCGCGGCCGGCTGTATGCATCCATGATTCTGTATGCACTCTATCTCGGACTGGTGCTGATGGGCTGGCGCAGCTGGTATCTCGACATGCAGCGGCAGGCGCGCGCGCCGGAGGGCGCGACGTGACGAGCGGGCGTTCTCCCGCGCTCGATGCCGCGCTCGGCGGCTTCGCCGCCGGCCGGGCCGCGCTCGCCGCGGGCGTCACGGTCGTGCCGCTGGCGGGCGGCGGCTCGAACCGCACGTTCCGCGTCACCTCGACGGCCGGCGACTGGGCGGTGCGCCTCGGCGGTGCCGCGGACGCGGCCTTCGGCATCAACCGCGTCGCCGAGCGGCAGGTGCACGCGGCCGCCGCCCGCGCCGGCTTCGCGCCGGCGCTGGTGCACGTCGAGACCGGGCGCGGCATCCTGGTCGCCGAGTACGTCGCGGGCCGCGCGCCGACGCGCGACGAGCTGCGCAGCCCCGCGGGCCTGCGCGCGCTTGGCGCGCGGCTGCGTGAGCTGCATGCGCTGCCGCCGCCGCGCGGCGTGCGGCGTGTCGACGTGCACGACGTGCTGGCGCACTACCTCGAGCTGCGCGACGTCGCGCCGGGGCCGGTCGCTCGCGCCGAGCTTGCCGGGCAGCTGCGCTGGTCGCTCGCGACCTACCGGCAGACCGCGGTCGCGCTCTGCCATAACGACCTGCACTGGCGCAACCTCATCGACGCCGGCCCGCTATGCTTCGTCGACTGGGAGTACGGCGGCGTCGGCGACCCGCTGTTCGAGCTGGCCGCGGTGGTCGGCTACCACGACCTCGACGCCGAGCAGCGCGCGGTGCTGCTCGCCGCCCACGGCGGCGCCTTCAAGCCGGCGCACGTCGAGCAGATGTGTCGCGTGTTCGACTGCCTGCACGCGCTGTGGCTCGACGCCGCCGGCGGCTGGGACGCGCTTGAGCCGGAGCGGCGCGCGGCGCTGCTGGCGCGCCTCGCGATCGACCCGGCGCAGCGCGGGCAGTAGCGCGGCTGGCGCGCGAGTGCCGCCGGGACCGGCACCCGCGCCGCCCGCATCCCGCTACGGCTGGCGCACCATCACATAGCTGGTCTTGGTGCCGTGCTGCGGATCGGTGTCGACCACGTGCATCGTCTTGCCGTCGGCGGCGACGGTATAGACGATGACGTCGAACACCTTGCCGCGGCGCCGGTCGGTCTCCTCGATCTGCGTGTCGCTGAGCTTCTTGAGCGACACCATCGTCTTGCCCGGGTCGCCGACCTGCGGGTATTCCTTGCCATCGAACTTGGCGTCGGTGGTCTGGCCGTTCCAGGTCATCTTGAGACCGCCGGGGGTCGACTCCAGTGTCACCATCGTGCCGGTATCGGACATGTCCGCCACGGTGTCCTGCTGCCAGGAACCGGAGATCGGGTGCGCGCCGGCCGCGCCCGGGCCGACCCGCTTCGCGGTGAACGACTGGCTGAACGGCTTCTCGCCCATGTAACCGGTGAACTTGCCGGTCAGCTTCGAACCGTCGGGCGAGACGGTCAGGGACGAGGTGGACATCAGCTTGCCGGCCTTCTTGTCGGTGATCTCGATCGACGCGGGGCCGGTGATCTTCACCGCCTCCTGGTCGGTGTAGTCGTGGTCCGGTACCGGCTGGAATGTACCGTCGGCCTTGATCTTGAACGGCGGCACGCAGCTGCTGCAGTCGTAGACGCCGTTGCTGAGGTCGTACACGTCGGGCTTGCCGGTGACCTGGATCGAATCGGGACGCGTCTTCCAGGTCCCGTCGAACGGACTCTTGGCGACCGCGAGCGCGGGCATCAGCAGCAAAAGGGCAACCCATTTCTTCATGGCTCATCCCCTTAATTTGGTTGTTTAGTCTGTATCCGTCGCGCGCGCCCGGCGTCCCCGTCGCGCCGGGTCGCGCGCCGGCGAGCATACGCCGCCGGCGGCCGGGCGGAACCGGGGCGAGGGCGTCGATGGCGGGGTGCGCTGCGCTAAAAACAGTTGCGCGGCGCGGTGCTGCGCTGCAAGATCCCGCGCCGACCGCCGCAGACGGAGTGTCGAATGGCTGAGCTCGTGATCGTCGACCGCGATGGCAAGGAACACCGGGTGCAAGGGCGCGTGGGCGTCTCGGTGATGGAGACACTGCGCGAGCTCGACTACGGCGTCGCGGCGATCTGCGGCGGGATGTGCTCGTGCGCGACCTGCCACGTGTGGGTCGACGAGGCCTGGGCTGCGCGCCTGCCACCGCGGCAGGGCGACGAGCAGGAGCTGCTGCAGGAGCTCGCGAGCTTCCGGCCGGCGAGCTCGCGGTTGTCGTGCCAGGTGCCGTTCACCGAGGCCCTGGCGGGGCTCAAGGTCGCGATCGCGCCGGACGAGTGAGCCGCGGCGGCGCACGCCGCCGCCACACGGCGCCGGCCGGCGGCGCTACTTCTTCTCGGCCTGGCGCCGCACGGCCTCGGCCGCCGCGGCGATCGCGGCCGGGTCGCCGAGGAAGCGCCGCCCGCGCGAGCCGAGCCGCGCGTCGAGGTCGTAGATGATCGGCACGCCGGTCGGGATGTTGAACTCGACGATGTCCGCTTCGCTCATCCCGTCGAGCATCTTGACGAGCGCGCGCAGGCTGTTGCCGTGGGCCACCACCAGCACGTGCCGCCCGGCGCGCAGCTCGGGTGCGATGCGGGCGTTCCAGTACGGCTCGACGCGCGCCAGCGTGTCCTTCAGCGACTCGGTCGCCGGCAGGTCGGCCGGCGCGAGGCCCGCGTAGCGCGGATCGAAGCGCGGGTGGCGCGGGTCGTCCATGGCCAGTGGCGGTGGCGGCACGTCGTAGCTGCGGCGCCAGATCTTGACCTGCGCCGCGCCATGCAGCGCCGTCGTCTGCGCCTTGTCGAGGCCCTGCAGCGCACCGTAGTGGCGCTCGTTCAGGCGCCAGCTGCGTTCGACCGGGATCCACATCCGGTCCATCGTGTCGAGCGCGATCCACAGCGTGCGGATCGCGCGCTTCAGCACCGAGGTGAAGGCGAGGTCGTAGGCGATCCCCTCGGCCGCCAGCAGCCGCCCGGCCTCGGCCGCTTCGGCCCGGCCCTGTTCGGTCAGATCGACGTCCGTCCAGCCGGTGAACAGGTTCTCGAGGTTCCAGGTGCTCTGGCCGTGGCGCAGCAGCGCCAGCGTGCCGGCGGAATCGGTCACGGGAATCTCCCAGTCGAGGGGCGATCGGCAGGCGGCGAGGCTAACGGCTCGGCTCGCGCCGGTAAAGTCCGTAGTCGCCGCGGGCCGGCGGGCGCGCCCGCCGGCCCGCCGGCGCCGGTCATTCGCCGGCGAGGCGCTTCAGCGCCCTGAGCGCCACCGACAACGTCGCGAAGTCGACCGTCGCGGCGCTCGACAGGTCGGTGAAGATCCGCCGCAGGTGCTCCACCGGGCCACGGCGCGCGGCCAGCCAGGCGTCGGTCGCGCGCACCGGGTCGCCCCGGACGCCGCGGGCCAGCACCGCGTCGGCGAGTGCCGAGTGCAGCCGGTACAGATCCTCGCGCAGCGAGCCGCGCGCGACCGACTGCCAGTGCCCGCTGACCTCGAGCGATTCGATCTGCAGCCGGAGCGCGTCGAGGTCGAGCGCTGTGCCGAGGTGCAGGTAGGCGCGCGCCACGGACTCGAGCGGCGCGCGGCGGCGAGCGGCCAGGTCGACGATGTACAGCCCGGACTGCAGGAGCTCGAGGGTCGCGATCCGCGTCGCGAGCGCCGGCGGCACGCCGGCCGCAATGGCGCCGGTGCGCGCCGCCTCGATGCGCGCCGCGAGCCGGCCGGTCACGAGCCGCGGTGCCGCGGCGACGAGCTGTGCGAGCCCGGCTTGAGCGCGGCGACCGCCGGCTCGACGGCGAGCGCCCGGCCGCGGTGCGCGAGGATCCAGTAGGTCGCGAGCCTGAGCGCACGCGCCGTCGCATAGTGCATGTCGTACTGCTGGGCGGCCGGTACGTGGTTGTCGAGCGCCTCGATCTCGGCCCACAGCTCGCGCATCACGGTGCTCTCGCGGGCGATCGCGTAGGCGCGCGTGATCGCCGACACCGGTGCGCCGCTGTCCTCGGCCAGGCGCATCGCGAACATCGGGCCCATGCGGTTGACGAGGCTGTTGGTCGTCGCGGTGGCGATGATCTCGCGGCGCAGCGGGTGCGCCGCGAGCAGCTCGCCGTAGCGCCTCGATCAGCGGCGCCGGGAAATAGCGCTCGAGCTCGTTCGACAGATACGGGTCCTCCGGCAGGTCGGACTCGATGATCTGGTGGTAGAGCCAGATCTTCGAGTACGACAGCAGGATCGCGAGTTCCGGTCGTGTCAGCCCCTTGCCACGCTGCTGGCGCTCCTGCAGCGCGGTCTCATCGGGCAGGAACTCGAGGGCCCGGTCGAGATCGCCGCTGCGCTCGAGGAAGCGGATGGCGTAGCCGAGCTCGCTGCGGTCCTCCATCGCGCGCGCCTCGATCGTGCTGATCGCCTGACCCTGCAGGTAGTTGTTGCGCAGCACGAGCGCGGCGACGTCGTCGGTCATGCGCGCCAGCAGCCGGTCGCGAGCCGCGCGCTTCAGCCCGCGGCGCCGCTCGGCGAGCGCCAGCAGGATCTTGATGTTGACCTCGAGGTCGGAGCAGTTGACGCCGGCGGAGTTGTCGATGAAGTCGGTGTTGAGCCGGCCGCCGCCGAGTGCGTACTCGACGCGCCCGAGCTGCGAGAAGCCGAGATTGCCGCCCTCGCCGACGACCTTGCAGCGCAGCTCGCGGCCGTCGACGCGCAGCGCGTCGTTGGCGCGGTCGCCGACCTGCGGCGTGGCTCTCGCCGCTCGCCTTGACGTAGGTGCCGATGCCGCCGTTCCACAGCAGGTCGACGTCGAGCTTGAGGATCGCCTTGATGACCTCGTTCGGCGTCAGCGCCTCGGCGCCGGTGCCGAGCAGCGCGCGCGCCTCGCGCGGCAGTCGGATCGATCTTCTCGCTGCGCGCCCAGATGCCGCCGCCGGCCGAGAGCAGCCTGCGCGTCGTAGTCGGCCCAGCTCGAGCGCGGCAGCGCGAACAGCCGCTGCGCGCTCCTTGAAGCTGCGCGCCGGCGTCCGGCGCCGGGTCGATGAAGATGTGCTGGTGGTTGAAGGCGGCCACGAGGCGGATGTGCGGCGAGCGCAGCATGCCGTTGCCGAACACGTCGCCGGACATGTCGCCGATGCCGGCGACCGTGAACGCCTGGCGGTCTGGATGTCGACGCCCGAGTTCGCGGAAGTGGCGCTTGACGCACTCCCAGGCGCCGCGCGCGGTGATCGCCGATCTTCTTGTGGTCGTAGCCGGCCGAGCCGCCGGAGGCGAACGCGTCGCCGAGCCAGAAGCCGTACTCGGCGGACATGCGCGTTGGCGATGTCGGAGAAGGTCGCCGTGCCCTTGTCGGCCGCGACCACGAGGTAGGGGTCGTCGCGGTCGTGGCGCACGCGTCAGCGGCGGCGGCACGACCTTGCCGTCGACGATGTTGTCGGTGAGGTCGAGCAGGCCGCGGATGAAGTCCTGGTAGCAGCGCGACGACCTCGCGCTGCTGCGTCCTCGCGGCGCCGCCGGCAGCCGCCGGCACGACGAAGCCGCCCTTGGCGCCGACCGGCACGATCACCGTGTTCTTGACGTTCTGCGCCTTCATCAGCCCGAGAACCTCG
This sequence comes from uncultured Pseudomonadota bacterium, assembly GCA_963727685.1. GTDB lineage: Bacteria > Pseudomonadota > Gammaproteobacteria > Steroidobacterales > Steroidobacteraceae > CAIKZZ01. The sequence goes on along the minus strand of CAVSGY010000006.1, from coordinate 82,252 downwards.
GTGCGGAAGTCCTCGTAGCGGTCCGACCAGCGCAGCCCGCCGCGCGCGACGCGGCCCTTGCGCAGGTGCACGCCCTCGACGCGCGGCGCGTACACCAAGATCTCGAACATCGGCCGCGGCTCGGGCAGTCCCGGCACGCGTGCTCGGGTCGAGCTTGATCGACAGGTACGGCTTCGGGCCGTCGCCGTCGCGCGCCGCCTGGAAGTAGTTGGTGCGCAGCGTCGCGTCGATCGCGGCGCGGAACGCGCGCAGGATGCGGTCCTCGTCGAGGCGCGCGACGCGCGCGAGATCGGCGTCGATCTCGCGCTGCAGCCGCTTGACCTGCGCGCTGCGGCGCGCCGGCGCCAGCGCCGGATCGAACGAGGCCACGAACAGCCGGGCGAGGCGCTCGGCGGTCCGCGCGTTGCTCGACAGCACGCTCTCCATGTAGGGCTGGCTGAACGGGATGCCGGTCTGCAGCAGCCAGCGGCAGTAGGCGCGCAGCACCATCGTCTCGCGCCAGCTCAGGCGGGCGCCGAGCACCAGCCGGTTGAAGCCGTCGTTCTCGGCGCGGCCCTGCCACAGCGCCGTGATGGCCGCCGTCAGCCGGGCACCGTCGGCCGCCAGATCGAGCGCCGGGGCGTGGCGGTGCTCGAGTTCGAAGTCCTGCACCCAGATCGTGCCGGCGGGGCCGAGCTTGACCTCGTACGGGCGCTCGCTGATGAGCTTGAGTCCGAGGTTCTCGAGCGTCGGCAGCACGTCCGAGATCGCACGCGGCTCGCGCGCGCAGTAGAGCTTCAGGTTGACGCGCGCGCCTGCACCGGCCCCGGGCGGCCGGTACAGGCGCAGGTGCAGCCCGTCCGGCGCGCGCACAAGCGACTCGAGCACGTCGATGTCGGCGACCGCGGCGCTCGCCGGCGTGTCCTCGGTGTAGGCGCCCGGCAGCGCCGCGCCGTAGCGCGCGAGCAGCCGCAGCGCTTCGGCCTCGTCGTAGCGGGCCGTCAGCGCCGCGCGCAGTGCATCCTTCCAGGTCAGCACCGCGGCGGCAATGCGGCGCTCGACCGTGGCCGCGTCGCCAGCGCGCGCGCCCTCGGGCGTGCGCACGATCAGGTGCACGCGCGCCAGTACCGACTCCGACAGCTGCACCTGCGACTCGACGTCGGTGCCGGCGAACGCCTCGCGGATGATCGCCTCGATGCGGTGGCGGACCTCGGTGTTGTAGCGATCGCGCGGCACGTACAGCAGGCACGACCAGAAGCGGTTGTAGTGGTCACGGCGCAGGAACAGCCGCACGACGCTGGCGATCGTAGAGGTTGACGATGCCGCGGATGATCGGGATCAGCTCCGCGCTGGTCGCCTGGAACAGCTCGTCGCGCGGATGCGCCTCGAGCACGTGCAGCACGGCCTTGCCGTCGTGGCTCTGCGGGGCGAGCCCGAAGTGGCCGATGACCTCCTGCACCTTGTGGCGCAGCGCCGGGATGTCGCGCGGACTGCAGCTGTAGGCGCTCGAGGTCCACAGGCCGAGGAAGCGGTGCTCGCCGGTGACTTCGCCGCGCGCGTCGAAGGTCTTGACGCCGACGTAGTCGAGATAGGTGGCACGGTGCACCGTCGCGACGCTGTTGGCCTTGGTGATCACCAGCAGCGAGCGGCTGCGGGCGTACTTGCGCACAGCGCCGCTCAGGTGGACCAGATGCGGCGGGTGGCCGGGCCGGCCGGCCCGCAGCAGACCGAGGCCCGAGGACGGATCCGGCACGAGCCGGTCAGCGCTGCGGCCGCGTTCGAGCCGGTAGTAGCGGGCGCCGAGGAACGTGAAGTGGTTGTCGATCATCCACTCGAGCAGCGCCCGGCCCTCGAGCGCCTCGGCCGGCGGCAGCGGCGGCGGCTCGCTCTCGATGCGGTCGGCGAGCGTCTGCGCGCGTTCGCGCATCTTCGGCCAGTCGGCGACCGCGACCTGCACGTCATCGAGCGCGGCGCGGATCTGGGCGGCGAGCGCCGCCAGCCGGTGCGGGTCGGTCTCGCGGTCGATCTCCAGCAGCTGCCACGACTCGGCGCGCGCCCCGCGCGTGCCGGGCTCGGGGACTGCGGTCAGCTGCCCGGCGCGATCGCGCAGCGCGTCGATGACCGGGTGCACGATCAGGTGCACCGCGAGGCCCGCCTGGTTGACGGCCATGCTCATCGAATCGACGAGGAACGGCATGTCCTCGCAGACGATCATGACGACCGTGTGCGACGAGCGGAAGCCGTCGCGGGCCGGGTCGGGGTTGAACACCCGTACCCACGGCCGGCCCGGGCGCCGCCGACGTGCGCCCGCGAGTTGCGTGAGCGCCGCGCCGGCGAGATCGTCGCTGCCGCGCGCCCGCAGGTCCTCGTCGGCGACGCCGCGGAAATAGCGGCGCAGGAAGGCCGCGGCCAGCGCGCGCTCGCGCTGCGGCAGGCGGCGGCGCGCCGCCTGGACGATCGTCGCAATCAGCCGCAACCGGCTAGCAGGAACTTTGCCCAGCATGGTCATCCCCTCGAGCTTCGGACCGTCCGTGTGTCGTAGGTTCGCGCCGCGCCGGAGGACGGTGCCGCGGGGCGTGTTGGTGCTTCGAGGCGCGCCGTGCGGATGCTGCGCGCGCGCGCCAGCAGGTCATCGAGCAGCGCGGCGAGTTTGGCGCGCGCGCGGACCGGCACGCCGCGCAGCACCGCCTGCTCGTAGGCCAGCGCCCACGGCACGACTTCCTCGTACACGGCCAGGCCGCGCGCGGTCGGTGCCAGGTGCGAGCGGCGCCGGTCGGACTCCTCGACGCTGCGCTCGATGCGCCGCGCGCGCACCAGCGACGCCACGGCGCGGCTGACGGCAACCTTGTCCATCGCGGTGCGCTCGGCCACCTGCGCCGCGGACAGCCCGGGCGTGCGCGCCAGCACCGCCAGCACGCGCCACTCCGGGATCGACAGCTGGAAACGCTCGGCGTAGGCGCCGGCGAGCGCGGCGCTCATCGTGTTGGCGAGCACCGAGAGCCGGAAGGGCAGGAAGCGCTCGAGCTCGAGCGTGCGGGGCGGGTCGGCGGGGATCGCGGGCTTCACGGTTGGTTGCGATTGTAACCAAATCCGCCGGGCCAGAGTCGCTACGGCCGGTGCGGCCTCGCCAGGTAGTCGCGCGACTGCATCTCCACGAGGCGGCTCGCGCTGCGCTGGAACTCGCGCGCCAGGCGCTCGCCGCGGTACAGGCGGTCGGGCGCGGCGCCGGCCGACAGCACCAGCTTGACGCCGCGCTCGTAGAACTCATCGACGAGCGCGATGAAACGGCGCGCCGCGTCCTCGCTCGTCGCGTCGAACACCGGCACGTCCGACACGATCACGGTGTGGTGCTGGCGGGCGAGGGCGATGTAGTCGGCCGTGGCGCGCGGGCCGGCGCACAGCGCCGCGAAGTCGAACCAGATCGTGCCGGCGGCGCGTCGCCGCACCGCGATCGGCCGGTCCTCGATCACGATCGTGCCGCCCTCGGCACCGGCCTCGCCGGCGATCGACTCGAAGCGCTCGGCGAGCGCCCGCTCGGCGTCGGCGCCGCCGCCGGCGACGTACAGGGGCGCGCGCTCGAGCTGGCGCAGCCGGTAGTCCACGCCACCGTCGACCGCGACCGGCAGCGTCGCCTGCTCGAGCAGCCGGATCGCCGGCACGAAGCGGCTGCGCTGCAAACCGTCCTTGTAAAGCTCGGCCGGCGGCGTGTTGGAGGTAATGACCAGCGTCACGCCGCGACCGACCAGTCCCGCGAACAGGCCGCCGAGCAGCATCGCATCGGCAATGTCGCTGACATACAGCTCGTCGAAGCACAGCACGCGCGTCTCGGCGGCGAGATCCGCGGCGACGCGCGCCAGCGGGTCGGCGAGCGCCAGTGGCCGCAGTGCCGCCAGGCGCGCGTGCACGTCGTGCATGAAATGGTGGAAGTGCGCGCGCCGTGCCGGCACTTCGAGGGCAGCGCAGAACAGGTCCATCAGCAGCGTCTTGCCGCGGCCGACCGCGCCCCACAGGTACACGCCGCGGATCGCGCGGCGCGGCCGTACCCGGCCGAGCGCGACGCCGAGGCGCCACCACCAGCCGGCCTCGCGGCGCGCCGCACGCGCGAGCCGCGCGCGCAGTTCCTCGAGGCGTGCCACGGCGGCCAGCTGCGCCGCGTCGGCCGTGTAGCCATGGCGCGCGATCTCGGCGTGGTAGCGCTCGGTCAGCGTCACTCGCTGGCGAGCTCCGGCACGTCGCGGAAGTACGCGAGCGCCTCGGGGTTGGCCAGCGCGTCGGTGTTCTTGACCGGCAGGCCGTGCACGACGTTGCGGACGGCGAGCTCGACGATCTTGCCGCTGATGGTGCGCGGGATGTCGGGCACGGCGATCACCTTGGCCGGCACGTGGCGTGGCGTCGTGTTGGCGCGGATGGTGTCGCGGATGCGCTTGACGAGCGCCGCGTCGAGCGCGGTGCCGGGCCGCAGCCGCACGAACAGCACGACGCGCACGTCGTTCTGCCAGTCCTGGCCGATCGCCAGCGACTCGAGCACCTCGTCGAGGCGCTCGACCTGGCGGTAGATCTCGGCCGTGCCGATGCGCACGCCGCCCGGGTTCAGCACCGCGTCCGAGCGGCCGAGGATCACGATGCCCTCGTTGGCGTTGAGCACCGCGTAGTCGCCGTGGTGCCAGACATTCGGGAAGCGCTCGAAGTACGCCGCCCGGTAGCGCGCGCCGTCCGGGTCGTTGAAGAAGCCGACCGGCATCGACGGGAAGGCGCGCGTGCAGACGAGCTCGCCGCGCTCGCCCCGCAGCGGCCGGCCGTCGTCGCTCCAGACGTCGACCGCCATGCCGAGGCCGCGCGCCTGGATCTCGCCGCGGTGCACCGGCAGCCACGGGTTGCCGAGGCAGAAACACGAGATGATGTCGGTGCCGCCCGAGATCGAGGCGAGCTGCACGTCGGCCTTGATTGCGCGGTGCACGAAGTCGAACTGTTCGGCGGCCAGCGGCGAGCCGGTCGACAGCACCGTGCGCAGCGCGCCGAGATCGTGTTTCTCGAGCGGCCGATAGCCGGCCTTCTCGAGTGCGCCGAGGTACTTCGGGCTGGTGCCGAAGGCCGTGATCCGCTCGCACTCGGCCATGCGCCACAGCACCTCCGGGCCGGGGTGGAACGGGGAGCCTTCGTAGAGGATCAGCGTCGCGCCGCAGGCTAAGCCCGACACCAGCCAGTTCCACATCATCCAGCCGCAGGTGGTGAAGAAGAACAGCCGGTCGTCCGGCTTTAAGTCGACGTGCAGCAGGTGCTCCTTGCGGTGCTGCAGCAGCGTGCCGCCGGCGCCATGGACGATGCACTTCGGCACGCCGGTCGTGCCGGACGAGTACATGATGTAGACGGGCGCATCGAACGGCTGGCGGAAGAACTCGAGCGGCGCGTCGCGCTCGAACTCGGCGAGGCGGACCGCGCGTGGCACGCGGCTGATGTCGGGTCGCGCCACGAGGTACGGGACGACCACGACGCGTTCGACCGAGTCGAGCTTGGCGAGCACGCCGGTGATCGGGCCGAGCGAATCGAGCCGCTTGCCGGCGTAGCAGTAGCCATCGGCGGTGAACAGCACCTTCGGCCGCACCTGGCCGAAGCGGTCGAGCACGCCGGTGATGCCGAAGTCGGGCGAGCAGGACGTCCATACCGCACCGCGGCTCGTGGTCGCGAGCATCGCGATCACGGCCTCCGGCAGGTTCGGCAGGAAGCCGGCGACGACGTCCCCCGGGCCGACGCCGGCGGCGGCGAGGCCGGCCGCGACGCGCGCGACGCGGGCGTGCAGCTCGAGGTAGGACAGCGACTGGCGCGTGCCCTCCTCGTTGACGAACACCAGCGCCGGGTGGGCGTCGCGGCGGCAGAGCAGGTTCTCGGCGAAGTTGAGCCGCGTGCCGGTGAACCAGCGCGCCCCGGGCATGCGGTCGCCGTCCGCGAGCACGGCGCCGGGGCCCTGCTCGGTGCGCCACTCGGCGAAGGCGGCGAGCGCCGACCAGAATGCGGCGCGCTCATCGATCGACCACTGCCACAACGCCTTCCAGTGCCGCACCGGGTCGCGGCCGGGCTTCGGCGCGCCGTAGCGCTCGTGGGCGAACGCGGCGAACCGCGTCAGGTTGCTGGCCGCGATGCGGGCCGGGGACGGGCTCCAGATCGGTGTGTCCATGGCTGCCAAGTGTAGCGTCTCGGCCGCCGGCGGCTGCGCGCCCGGGCGTTGCCGCGTCAGCGCACCTCGACGCCCGGCAGCACGCAGAGCATCTCGTACAGCAGGTTCGCGCCGAGCAGCGCCGTGTTGCCGGTGGTGTCGTACGGCGGGCTGACCTCGACCAGATCGCCGCCGACGATGTCGAGCCCGCGACAGCCGCGGATGATCTCGAGCCCCTGCGGCACGGTCAGCCCGCCGACCTCGACGGTGCCCGTGCCCGGGGCGAAGGCGGGGTCGAGGCCGTCGATGTCGAAGCTGATGTACACCGGTCCGCCGCCGAGCTGCGCGGCGAGCTCGGCCATCAGCGGCGCGAGCGAGCGGTACCAGCACTCCTCGGCCTGCACCACGCGAAAGCCCTGGCGCCGCGACCAGTCGAAGTCGTCGGCCGCGTAGCCGGTCCCGCGGAGGCCGATCTGCACGCAGCGCTTGCAGTCGAGCAGGCCCTCCTCGACGGCGCGCCGGAACGGCGTGCCGTGGGCGATCTTCTCGCCGAACATCTCGTCGTTGATGTCGGCGTGCGCATCGACGTGCACCAGCCCGACCGGGCCGTAGCGGCGGCGCAGCGCACGCAGGATCGGCAGCACGATCGTGTGGTCGCCGCCCATCGTCAGCGGCGCCGCGCCGCTGGCCAGCAGCCGGTCGTAGTGCCGCTCGATGATCTCGATGCTCTTGGCGAGGTTGAAGGTGTTGATCGCGACGTCGCCGACGTCGGCGACGCGCAGGCTGTCGAAGGGCGCGGCGCGGGTCGCCATGTTGTAGGGGCGCAGCATCCGCGATTCGTCGCGGATCTGCCGCGGCGCCAGCCGCGCGCCCGGCCGGTTCGAGGTGCCGATGTCGAACGGCACGCCGATGAAGGCGACGTCGAGCGCGGCGTCGAGGTCAAGGGCCGGCAGCCGCATGAACGTCGCCGGCCCGCCGAAGCGGGGCATCGCGTTGCCGGACAGCGGCTGGAACAGCTCCTTTGTCATCGCGGCAACGCGGCGCGGCTCACGACGGCCGGGTCATGACCAGGCTCGGCCGGTCGCGGGTCGCCGCCCACCAGTCGCGGATCGCCGGCTGGTCCATGCCGAGCTCGACGTCGCCGAGGCGGAACTCGAGGTAGCCCAGCGCCACCGCGGTCGAGATCTGGCCGAGGTCGAACGGCGCGCCACCGGTGCGCAGCTCCGGGGCGAGTGCCGCGACGCTGCGCCGGATCGCATCGATCGCGCGCTGCTGCGCCGCGGCTGAGCGCTCGGCCTCGGGCCGGCGCCGCTCGAGCACGACCGCGACCGCGGCGTCGAGGATGCCGTCGCACAGCGCCTGGCAGCGCAGCACCTGCCAGCGTCCCGAGCCGGAGCGCGGGATCAGCGGCGCCGCCGGCACCAGCGCGTCGAGGTACTCGCAGATCACCGGGCTGTCGTAGAGCGCGACGCCGTCGTCGGTCACGAGCGCCGGTACCTTGCCGAGCGGGTTGACGCGCGCCACCGCCGTCGGGTCGGGCCACGGGCTCGCGGTGACGAGCTCGATGCGGTCGGCGAGACCTTTCTCGATCGCGACCACCCGGACCTTGCGCACGTACGGGGACGTCGGGGAATAGTAGAGCTGCATCGTCGGCTGCCGCCTCGCGTGCGGATCCGGCCCCGGGGGCCAAGCGTGGGCCACGATGATGCCCGCGCCGGCCGGCGCCGTCCACGCCGGCGCCGCGCGGCGCCGTCAGTCGGCCGCGGGCGCCAGCACCGCGGTGTCGAGGTCGACGCCGGCGATCTCGAAGCCGCGGCGGAAGTCGCGCACGTGCTTGGCCATCCAGCTGCGCGCGGCGTCGGGGTCGTGTGCCTCGATCGCGGCCAGCACCTGCTGCTGCGCGACCGCGATGCGGTCGCGCGCCGGCGGTGCGCGATCGATGATCACCTCGAGCGCGGCCGCGAGCAGCAGCAACAGCGGCTCCTGGGTCAGCGGCAGCACGCGGTTGCCGCTCGCCGCGGCGACCGCGCGGAAGAACCCGGCGACGCCGCCGACGGCCGCGTGCGCGGTGGCATGGTCGGCGGCGTAGCCGGCGACCGCGGCGCGGATCGCGGCGAGCGCGGCCGGCGTCGCGCGGCGCGCCGCCGCTTCGGCGGTCGGCGGCTCCAGGAGCTCGAGCGTCTCCCACACCTCGCGCACGGTGACGTCATTGAGCGCGAGCGCGTGGCCGACCCGGCCGGCGACCTGGGTCGCGGCCGGCCGGCTGACGACCATGCGCTTGGTGCCGCGGCGGCGCGCGACGAGGTTCGCGCTCTCGAGCTCGCGCAGCGCCTCGCGCACCGTGGAGCGGTTGACCGCGAACTGTGCGGCGAGCTCGACCTCCGAGGGCAGCGGATCGCCGTCGCGCAGCGAGCGGTCGAGGATGCGGCCGGCGATCGCGCTCGCGACCCGCCGGTAGCCCGGCTCGAAGGACAGCGGCTCGAAGGCGGTGCTCATGCGGCGCCGATCAGCTCGCGGCCGATCAGCATGCGGCGGATCTCCTGCGTGCCGGCGCCGATGTCGTAGAGCTTGGCGTCGCGCAGCAGCCGGCCGGTCGGGTAGTCGTTGATGTAGCCATTGCCGCCAAGCGCCTGGATCGCCTGCAGCGCCACCTGCACCGCATGGTCGGAGGCCAAGAGCAGGCAGGCGGCGGCGGCGCGGCGGGTCTTCTGGCCGGCGTCGCAGGCGCGGGCCACGGCGTGCACGTAGGCGCGGCTCGCGAACAGGCTCGCGTACATGTCGGCGACCTTGCCCTGCATCAGCTCGAAGCTGCCGATCGGGCGGCCGAACTGGCGTCGCTCGCGCACGTACGGCAGCACCACGTCGAGCGCCGCCGACATCAGTCCGAGCGGCCCGCCGGCGATCACGACGCGCTCGTAGTCGAGGCCGTTCATCAGCACGGTGACGCCGCCGTTCTCGCGGCCGAGCACGTTCTCGACCGGCACGCGGCAGTCCTCGAAGACGAGTTCGCCGGTCGAGGAGCCGCGCATGCCGAGCTTGTCGAGCTTCTGCGCCACTGAGAACCCCGGCAGGCCGCGCTCGACGATGAAGGTCGTGATGCCGCGCGAGCCCTGCTCGGGCGCGGTCTTGGCGTACACGACGACGACGTCGGCGTCCGGGCCGTTGGTGATCCACATCTTGCGGCCGTTGAGCACGTAGTGGTCGGCGCGCCGCTCGGCGGCGAGGCGCATGCCGACGACGTCCGAGCCCGCCTCCGGCTCCGACATCGCCAGCGCCCCGACGTGCTCGCCGGAGACGAGCTTCGGCAGGTAGCGCCCGAGCTGCGCCTCGCTGCCATTGAGGCGCAGCTGGTTGATGCACAGGTTCGAGTGCGCCGCGTAGCTCAGGCCGACGGCGCCGGAGGCGCGCGAGATCTCCTCCATCGCCACGACGTGCGCGAGGTAGCCGAGCCCCGTGCCGCCGAAGCGCTCCGGGACGGTCATGCCGAGCAGTCCCTGGGCGCCGAGCTCGGGCCACAGGTCGCGCGGGAAGGCATCCTCGCGGTCGATCGCCGCCGCGCGCGGCGCGATGCGATCCGCGGCGAAGCGACGCACGGCATGGCGCAGGGCGGCGAGGTCCTCGTCGAGCCCCGAGTCGAGGTCATCGTCATGGCTCGTACCCAGCTCGGCCATCTTGGCGTCCCCGTTTGTTTAGGATAGTATGATTGTCCGACAATTTAGGGTCCGAGGGCAAGATGATTCGCCTGACGAGCCAGATCGACGTCAAAAGCGCAGAATTTGCCGCTAACGAGCAGGCTATGGCGGCAATCGTCGGCGATCTTAGAGAAACGGTCCGTCAGGCGGCAGCCGGCGGGTCCGCGAAGGCGGTCGAGAAGCACCGTTCCCGCGGCCGCCTGCTCGCCCGCGAGCGCATCGACCTGCTGCTCGATGCCGGCGGGCCGTTCCTTGAGTTCTCGGCGCTCGCCGCCCATGGGCTGTACGGCGGCGACGTCCCCTGCGCCGGCATCGTCACCGGGGTCGGGCGCGTCGCCGGCCGCGAGTGCGTCATCGTCGCCAACGATCCAACGGTCAAGGGCGGCACCTATTACCCGCTGACGGTGAAGAAGCACCTGCGCGCGCAGGAGATCGCCCGCGAGAACCGGCTGCCGTGCCTGTACCTGGTCGAGAGCGGCGGTGCGTTCCTGCCGGCCCAGGACGAGGTGTTCCCCGACCGCGAGCACTTCGGCCGGATCTTCTACAACCAGGCGACGCTGTCGGCGGCCGGCATCGCGCAGATCGCCGTCGTGCATGGCTCGTGCACCGCGGGTGGCGCCTACGTGCCGGCGATGGCGGACGAGAACGTCATCGTCCGCAACCAGGGCATGGTGTTTCTCGGCGGGCCACCGCTCGTCAAGGCGGCGACCGGCGAGGAGATCGACGCCGAGTCGCTCGGCGGCGCCGACGTGCACTGCCGCGAGTCCGGCGTCTGCGACCACTATGCCGAGAGCGACGCGCACGCGCTCGCGATCGCGCGGCGCATCGTCGGCCGCCTCAAGCCCGCGCCCGACCGCTCGCCGCCGGCGACGCCGCGCGAGCCGCTGTACGACCCGGCCGAGCTCTACGGCGTCGTGCCGTCGAGCCTGCGCAAGCCGTACGACGTGCGCGAGATCATCGCCCGGCTGGTCGACGGCTCCGAGCTCGACGAGTTCAAGCAGCTGTACGGCAGCACGCTGGTGACCGGCTTCGCGCACCTGGCGGGCTACCCGGTCGGCATCGTCGCCAACAACGGCATCCTGTTCTCGGAGAGCGCGCTCAAGGGTGCGCACTTCATCGAGATCTGCGCCCGCGAGCAGATCCCGCTCTTGTTCCTGCAGAACATCACCGGCTTCATGGTCGGCCGCCGCGCCGAGGCCGGCGGCATCGCCCGCGACGGCGCGAAGATGGTCGCCGCCGTCGCCGCCGCGCAGGTGCCGAAGCTGACGCTGATCGTCGGCGGCTCGTACGGTGCCGGCAACTATGCGATGTGCGGCCGCGCCTACGGGCCGCGGCTGCTGCTGCAGTGGCCGAACGCGCGCACGTCGGTGATGGGCGGCGAGCAGGCGGCGACGGTGCTGGCGACGATCCGCCGCGACCAGCTCAAGGTCGCCGGCCAGGACTGGTCGGCCGCGGACGAGGCCGGCTTCATGGACCCGATCCGCCGCCAGTACGAGTCGCAGGGTCACCCGTACTATGCGAGCGCGCGGCTCTGGGACGACGGCGTGATCGACCCGCTCGACACCCGGCGCGTGCTCGGTCTCGCGCTCGCGATGGTCAGAAACGCGCCGACGCCGGAGACGCGCTTCGGCATCTTCCGGATGTAGGCCTGATGTCCCCGAATCTGCTCGAGACCGAACCGGCCCCCGGCGTCGTGCGCCTCGCGCTCAACCGGCCGGAGCAGAGAAATGCGCTTGACGCGGCGCTGATCGAGTCGCTGCACGCTGCGGTGCTCCGGCACGGCGCGCGCGCCGCGACGCGCGTGCTGCTGATCGGCGCCGAGGGCGCGGCGTTCTGCGCCGGCGCGGACCTCAACGCGATGCTCGCGTTCGGCGGCGGCGAGCGCGCTGCGAGCGTGGCCGACGCCGAGCGGCTCGCGAGCCTCCTGCTCGCCGTGCGCGACTGCCCGAAGCCGAGCATCGCGGTGGTGCAGGGCCCGGCCTTCGGCGGCGGCATGGGCCTCGCCGCGGCCTGCGACATCGCGGTCGGCTCGTCGGCCGCGCGCTTCCGCCTGCCGGAGGTCCAGCTCGGCCTCGTGCCGGCCGTGATCTCGCCGTACGTGCTGGAGGCCATCGGCCTACGGCAGGCGCGCCGCTACTTTCTGTCGGGCGAGCCGATCGGCGCCGACCGCGCGTGCGAGCTCGGCCTGCTGCACGCGGTCGTCGCCGCGTCGGATCTCGAGGCCGAGGCACTGAAGCTCGCGCGCGAGGTCGCGCAGGGCGGGCCGCATGCGCTCGCCGAGGCGAAGCGCCTGATCGCCGACGTTGCGCACCACGGCCCGGGCGCCGGCCTCGCCGGCGTCACCGCCAAGTGGCTCGCGACGCTGCGCGCGGGGCGCGAGGCCCAGGAAGGGATCACCGCGGCGCTCGAGCGACGGTCGCCGTCGTGGCGTCCGTGATGTTCCGGCGCCTGCTGATCGCCAACCGCGGCGAGATCGCCTGCCGCGTGATCCGTACCGCGCGCCGGCTCGGCGTGCACACGATCGCCGTGTACTCCGACGCCGACGCGGGCGCGCGCCACGTGCGCGAGGCCGACGAGGCCTGGCGCCTCGGCCCGGCGGCCGCGCGCGACAGTTACCTGTCGATCGAGCGGGTCCTCGACGTTGCGCGACGCGCCGGGGCCGACGCGATCCACCCGGGCTACGGCTTCCTGTCGGAGCGGACCGAGTTCGCCGCCGCCTGCGCCGCGGCCGGCATCGCCTTCGTCGGCCCGCCGCCGGCGGCGATGGCGGCGATGAGCTCGAAGAGCGCCGCCAAGGAGGCGATGCGCCTGGCGGGGGTGCCGGTGCTGCCGGGCTACCACGGCGCGGCGCAGTCGCTCGAGCGGCTCGAGGCCGAGGCGCTCAAGGTTGGCTTCCCGCTGATCATCAAGCCGAGCGGCGGCGGCGGCGGCAAGGGCATGCAGATCGTCGCGTCCGCCGATGCGCTCGGCGCGGCGCTCGCGAGCGCGCGCCGGCTCGCCGAGAGCGCGTTCGCCGATCCGACGCTGCTGATTGAGCGCTACCTGCCGGCGCCGCGGCACGTCGAGGTGCAGGTGCTGTGCGACGGCCACGGCCGCGCGCTGCACCTGTACACGCGCGACTGCTCGGTGCAGCGCCGCCACCAGAAGCTGATCGAGGAGGCGCCCGCGCCCGGCATCGCCGCGGACGTGCGCGCGCGCCTGCACGAGGCCGGGGTCCGCGTCGCGCGCGCGGTCGGCTACGTCAACGCCGGCACCGTCGAGTTCCTGTACGCGGACGGCGAGTTCTGGTTCATGGAGATGAACACCCGCCTGCAGGTCGAGCACTGCGTCACCGAGGAGATCCTCGGCCTCGACCTCGTCGAGTGGCAGCTCAGGATCGCCGCCGGCGAGCCGCTGCCGTTCGACCAGCAGGACCTGGCCCCTGCCGGCCACGCGATCGAGGTGCGGGTCTGCGCCGAGGATCCGGCCGCCGGCTTCGTGCCGAGCGCCGGCCGGCTCGCCGAGGTCCGCTGGCCATCGACCGTCGCAGGGGTGCGCGTCGATGCGGGCTTCGCGAGCGGCGACGCGGTGCCGACGCACTACGACTCGCTGCTCGGCAAGGTCGTGGGCCGCGGCGCATCGCGCGCCGCCGCGCTCGCCGCGGTCGCCCGCGGGCTCGCGGCGCTGCGCATCGTCGGCGTCGCCACCAACGCCGGCTGGCTCGCCGACGCGCTCGCCGTGCCGGCGTTCGCCGCCGGCGGCGTCAGCACGCGCTTCCTCGCCGACCACGGCGCCGGCCTCGGCCTCGCGCCGCGGCCGAGCAGCGAGGAGGTGGCGCTCGCCGCGCTCGCCACGGTCGAGTGGCCCGCCGAGCCGCCGCCGGCCGCGCCGACGCCGTGGGACGCGCGCGACGCGTTTCGCGTCAACCTGCCGGCCGCGCAGAGCTGGGTGCTGAGCGTCGCCGGCGCCGAGCACCGCGTCGAGCTCGTGCGCGAGGGATCCGGCTACGTCGCGCGCACCGCCGGCGTCGAGCACCGGCTCGCGGCCGAGCGGCGTCCCGGCGGCCTCGACGCGGCGGTCGATGGCCGCCGCGCGGTGGTCGACGTCCATCGCGACGGCGACCGGCTCGCGCTGTGGCGCGGCGCGGTGCGGCTCGACTTCGAGATCATCGACCCGCGGCACGTCGACGCGCGACCCTCGGTCCATGAGGGCGAGCTCGTCGCGCGGCTGCCCGGCACCGTCGTCGCGGTGTCGGTCACGGCCGGCGATACGGTCGAGGCCGGCGCGACGCTGATGGTCCTCGAGGCGATGAAGATGGAGCACGCGATCCTGGCGCCCGTGGCCGGCACGGTCGCGAAAGTCCACTTCGCCCGCGGCGAGCGCGTGCCCGAGGGCGCCGTGCTCGTCGAGGTCACACCGCGCGACTGACCGCAACGCCGCTGCCGGCGCGGGTCGCGCCGCCGCGACCGGCTGCACCGCAACTCCGCACTCGCGCATCGCAGCTATCCGCCCGCCGCGGGTGGACTACCCGTGCGCGCCAGTCCGGCGGCGCTGGCGTCCGCACGTAATATACGGCACGATATAACGCACGCCACGACCGGGTGCGAGTCACGCCTCGGACGACCAGCGTTCGATGCCCCGGCTGCCGTCGGCGAACGAGCCGGCGACCGGCCAGGGTATCGCCACCCAGTATGGATTCGCCCGTGACGGGTTCGGGAGACCTGCAAATGAAGAAGTCACTCATCGCGCTTGGCGCTCTGGCCGCGCTGTCGACCGCGGCGCAGGCCGACATCGGCTACAGCAACGAGCACGTCGATTTGGCCGTGTACGGCATCCTCGACGCGGGCGTCGGCTCCCTCGAGCACTCCTACAGCGGCAGCTCGGTGTTCGCCTCTACCGTCAACCCCTACAACCTCAACAGCTCGCCCAACAGCTGGACCGGCCTGTATACCGGCGGCATCTCGATGTCGCGCGTGGGCGTCAAGGGCGAGGTCAGCCTCGACAACGGCGTGAAGGCGTTCGCCAGGGCCGAGGCGGCGGTCAACGTCACCTCCGGCGTGCTCGCCAGCAACGGCCAGTCGATCTACAACGACATCAACGGTCTCAAGACCGCCAACGGCGCGAGCGCCATCAACGGCCAGCTCTTTTCGCGCGTCGCCTATGTCGGCGCGTCGCAGACGACGCTCGGCTCGATCCAGCTCGGGCGGACGACCAATTTCTCGCTCGACCAAGTCGTGCAATACGACCCGGTGCAGGCGGCGTTGCTGTTCTCGCCGCTCGGCTTCTCCGGCGGCATCGGCGGCGGGCTCGGCGCGACCGAAAACACGCGCCTCGACAACAGCGTCAAGTACCAGAACCGCATCGGCTACGTCGACTTCGGACTGATGGCCAAGTTCGCCGGCTCCAAGAGCGATGCGTCGGCCGGATCCGGCTTCGGCGCCATGCTCGGCTTCAGCAACGGCCCGTTCAGCATCAAGGGCACGTACCTGAAGACGTCGAACACCGTGGCGTGGGCGACGCAGTACTCGAACGTCGTCGCGCCGGACCCGAACCTGCAGATCGAGAACACGACCGGCTACATGTTCTCGGCGCTCTACAAGATCAACGACCAGGCGACCATCAAGGCGGGCTACGAGTACTCGACGATCGAGGCGCCCTCGAACCCGAACCTGACCAGCATCACCGACTACTACGGCATGTTCCTGCCGCGCGCGGCCGTCAACGCGACCGGCCAGCAGCACTTCGGCACCGGCTGGATCGGCGGCGACTACCGCTTCACGACGGCCTTCGACCTCGCGATCGGCTACTTCAACATCAACACCGACAACTCGCCGGAAGTGGGTAAGGACTACCGCGCCAGCGCCTACTCGCTGCTCGCCGACTACAACCTCGGCAAGAGCTTCGACACCTACATCGGCGTGATGGTGATGGACTACAGCGGCGTCGGCTTGGACAAGAAGCGGCCGACCATCATCTATTCGAGCAACGCCATGTACGGCGTCGGTCTGCGCTTCAAGTTCTGACGCCCGCCGGCGCGCGGCCGCGGCCGGGATCTCCGGCCGCCGCGGCGCCGTTCGCCCGGCGGCGGCGCGCCGCTACAGGTTCGGGTAGTTAGGCCCGGAGCCGCCCTCGGGCGTCGTCCAGGTGATGATCCCGTACGGATCCTTGATGTCGCAGGCCTTGCAGTGGACGCAGTTGGAGGCGTTGATCTGCAGCCGCTTGCCGGAGGCGCCGTCGTCAACCATCTCGTAGACGCCGGCCGGGCAGAAGTACTGGCACGGGTTGCCGTACTCCTTGGCGCACCGATCCGAGCAGATGTGCGTGTCGCGTACCCGGAGGTGCACGGGCTGGCTCTCGTCGTGCGTCGTCGAGGCGAAGTACACCGCCGCCGCGCGGTCGCGCGGCTTGAGCGCGCGCTCGGCCTGCCACTGCCGGTCGGGTGAGGCGAAGGCGTCGAGGCGCTCGAGCTGCGCGGCGTCGGCCTCGTTCTTCAGCGTCCACGGCGTGCGCCCGCCGGTGAGCGTCTCGAGCCCGCCGTTGGCGATGCCGAACCAAATGCCGCGCTTGAAGCCGGGCTTGAAGTTGCGGACCTTCCTGAGCTCCTGGCCGCCCGGCGAGGCGCGCCAGTGCGCGTCGAAGCCGGCCGGCGCGCCGTGCTCGGCGAGGTGCTCGGCGGCGAGCGTCCCGGAGCGGATCGCCTGGTGCACGCCCTTGATCTTCGGCACGTTGACGAGGCCGCCGGCGCAGCCGACGATCATCGCGCCCGGCATCTCGAGCTTCGGCAGTGACTGCCAGCCGCCGGCCGCGATCGTGCGCGCGCCGTAGGTCAGCAGCTCGCCGCCCTCGAGCAGCGGCCGGACCGACGGGTGGTTCTTGAACTGCTGGAACGCCTCGAAGGGCTTGAAGCGCGGGTCGCGGTAGTCAAGGCCGGCGACGTAGCCGACGTACACGCGGTTCTGGTCGAGGTGGTAGACGAAGCTGCCGCCGTAGGTGCGGCGGTCGGCGGGCCAGCCGAGCGTGTGCTGGATGAAGCCCGGCTCGACGCGGCCCTCGGGCAGCTGCCACAGCTCCTTGAAGCCGAGGCCGTAGGTCTGCGGGCAGCAGTCGGCGTCGAGCTTGTACTTCGCGATCAGCTGCTTGGTGATGCTGCCGCGCGCGCCCTCGGCGAGCACGGTGGTGCGGGCGCGGACCTCCGGCCCCGGCGCGAAGTTCGGCCCCGGCTGGTAGTCCTTGCCGAGTCCCATGTCGCCGATCTGCACGCCGGCGACCGCGCCCTGCTCGTCGTACAGCGGCTGGGCGGCGGCGAAGCCGGCGAACACGTCGACGCCGAGGCCCTCGGCGGCCTGCGCGAGCTGCGGCGTCAGCATGCCGAGCGAGATGATGAAGTTGCCGTGGTTGTGCAGCTGCGGCGGCGTGATGAACGGGATCGCGCGCGTCGCGGTCAGCAGGTGGAACTCGTCGCGCGTCGCCGGCACGCAGATCGCCGGCGGTGTCTTGCGCCAGTCAGGCAGCAGCGCATCGAGCGGTCCAGGCTCCATGATGCAGCCCGACAGCGAGTGCGCGCCGACCGCGGCGCCCTTCTCGAGCACGCAGACGGTGAGCTCGGGCTTGAGCTGCTTGAGCCGAATCGCGCAGGCGAGGCCCGAAGGCCCGCCGCCGACGATCAGGACGTCGTACTCCATCTGGTCGCGTTCGATCGGTGCTGCGCTCATGGCTGGGTGGCTCTTCTGGATGTCAGCGGAACTCGGCGCCCTTGAGCGCCTCGAGGGCGAGGATGCCCGGCTTGATCTGCCCGAGGTCGCCGACCACGACCAGCGTCATCGCCTGCGGGTCGAGGGCCGCCGCGGCGGCGGCGCGCACGTCGTCCGGGGTCACCGCGTAGACGTGCTCGACGTAGTGCGTCAGCCAGTCGTCGGTCAGGCCCTGCTGGTCGATGAACGCCAGCTGGCCGAGCAGGCCGGGGCGGCTCGAGGCGCCGAGCACGAAGGCGCCGGCGCGGTAGTTCTGGATCATCTTGAGCTCGTCGGCCGGCGGCGGCTCGCGGCGCAGGCGCTCGAGCTCCTTGAAGATCTCGGCGAGCGCGGCCGCCGTCTGCGGCGCGTTGACGTCGGTCGCGAGCGTCCAGCTGGCGACGCCCGCGTGCGGCGTGATCGAGCTCGAGGCGCCGTAGGTGTAGCCCTTGTCCTCGCGCAGGTTCTGGTCGAGGCGCGACAGCAGCGAGCCGCCGAGCAGCGCGTTCGCGACCGACAGGCGCATGAAGCCCGGCGAGGCCGGTGTCGGCACCGGCAGCCCGAGCAGGATCGTCGACTGCGCGGCGCCCGGCCGGTCGATCAGCTCGACGACGCGCAGTCGCGAGCCCTGCGGTGGCGCGCGGCGCGGCGCAGCGCCGGCGGCCCAGTCGCCGAACGCGGCGCGCAGCGCCGCGACGACCGCGCCGCGCTCGAAACGACCGGCGATGTAGACGTGCGCGCGCGCCGCGCCGAACTCGGTCGCGACGAAGTGACGCACGTCGCCGATCGTCATCGACGCGATCTGCGCGTCGGTCGGCAGCGCGCGCCCGTAGACGCTGTCGTCCCAGAGCAGGTGCGCGAAGGCCTCGCCGGCGATCGCCTGCGGCTGCGACCGCGCGATCGCGGTCTGGCGCGCCATGTCGGCCTTGAGGCGGGCGAGCTCCTGCGGCGGCAGGCGCGGGTGGCGCAGCACGTCGGCGATCAGCCGGATCGCGTCGCTCGCGCGCTCGGCGAGGACGTCCATCGTCACGCTCGTCTGGTCGGGCCCGGCGGCGACCTCGAGCGCGCCGCCCATGTCGGCGGCGGCGCGCGCGACGTGCGCGCCATCGCGGGCGCCGGCGCCCTCCTTGAGCAGCCCGGCGACCAGGTCGGCGAGCCCGGTCTTCGCGCCGTCGGCGACGTTGCCGGTGCGCAGCGTCACCAGGACCGTCGCCTTCGGCACCGTGCCGAACGGCACCAGCGTCACGGCGAGGCCGTTGCCGAGGCGCAGCTCCTCCTTGGCGGGCAGTGCGAACGGCAGCGGCGCACCGACGGGCGGCGGCGCGTCGCGGGCCGCGGCCGCGCCGGCCGCGAGCAGGGCGGTGAGCGCCGCGGCGGCGAGCGCGAGCCCCCTCACGGCGCCGTCCCGCCGTGCGTGCGGCCCGCCGCCAGCAGCAGGCGCGTGCGGTTCGCCGGGGTGAGGTATTTCACCGCCGTGCGTCGCAGCTGCTCCGGCGTGACCTTGCGGAACTCGGCCTCGATGCGGTTGACGCGCGCCGGGTCGTCGTCGAACAGCGTGAACGAGGCGAGCAGGTCGACGAGCCCGAAGCGGTGCGAGCTGCCGGCGACGTCGTACAGCGACGAGCGGATCTTGGTCAGCGCGCGCTCGAGCTCGGCCTTCGGCACCGGCTCGCGCTGCAGGCGGGCGATCACCGCGTCGAAGTCGCGGGTGATCGCCGCGGCGTCGTTCGCCGGGTCGTGGATCAGGTACGCCGACCACAGCATCGGCCCCTCGTAGTCGAACATGTTGCCGACGAGGTTGATGCCGCCGTCGACCGAGTCGCCGTAGCCGCGCTCCTTGACCAGCCGCTGCCACAGCCGGCTGTCCTCGCCCTGCAGCAGGATCTGGTCGATCAGGCCGAACGCGTACCACTCCGGCGTGTTGCGCGGCGGCACGTGGTAGCCGAAGGCGATCGCCGGGCGCGGTGCGCCGGCGTCGACGCGCTCGACCGTGCGCTCGGCGGTCTGCGGCGGCTCGCTGATGTCGGGGCGCCCGGGCTCCGGGCGCGCCGGCAGCGGGCCGAAGTAGCGCTCGATCGCGGCGCGGGTCGATCCGGGCTCGAAATCGCCGGCGACCACCAGCACCGCATTCGCCGGCACGTAGTAGGTATCGTAGAACGAGCGCACGTCGGCGAGCGTCGCCGCGTCGATGTCGGCGAACTCGCCATAGAAGTTGTGGGCGTTGAACCAGTTGCTGTTGGCGGCCTGCGGCAAGTCGAGCCACGGGAAGCCGCCGTACGGCCGGTTCAGCACGTTGACGCGCACCTCGTTCTTGACGACGTCCTTCTGGTTTTGGAGGCTCGCCGCCGACAGCGCGAGGCCGCGCATGCGCTCGGCCTCCACCCACAGCACGGGCTCCAGTACGTGGCTCGGCACGACCTCGAAGAAGTTCGTGTAGTCAAAGCGCGTCGAGCCGTTGGAGACGCCGCCGTTGCCGCTGACCAGCCGGTCGGCCGCGCCCTTGTCGAGGTTGGTCGTCTCCTGGAACATCAGGTGCTCGAACAGGTGCGCGAAGCCGGTGCGGTCCCTGGGCTCGATGCGAAAGCCGATGTGGTAGTACATGCCGACCGTCACGGTCGGCACCGAGTTGTCGCGCGACAGCACCACGCGCAGCCCGTTCGCCAGCCGGTAGTAGTCGACCGCGACCTCGAGCCGCACGGCGGGCGCGGCCGAGGCGGGGGCGGGGGCGGGGGCGGGGGCGGCGGGGCGGGCGGACGCCTGCGCGAGTGCGGCGCCGAGCGCCAGCGTCGCAACAGCCGCGATGGACAGGAGCTTCGACATCGGGACTCGACGGTTCGTGGCGGGGGACGCGATTATGGCGTGACCGCGGCCGCGGCCGGTAGCGGCCCGTGCAGCCGGCCGTCCGCCTATTTCGGCTGCATCCGGATCGCGCCGTCGAGGCGGATCGTCTCGCCGTTCAGCATGGGGTTGCGCACGATCGCGAGCACGAGGTCGGCGAACTCGTCCGGGCGGCCGAGCCGCGACGGGAACGGCACCTGCGAGCCGAGCGAGGCCCTGAGCTCCGGCGTCATGCCGGCCACCATCGGCGTCTCGAAGATGCCGGGCGCGATCGCCAGCACCCGGATGCCCAGGCGGGCGAGCTCGCGGGCCATCGGCAGCACCATGCCGATGACGGCGGCCTTGGTCGCCGAGTAGGCGATCTGGCCGATCTGGCCCTCGTAGGCCGCGACCGAGGAGGTGTGGATCAGGATGCCCCGTTCGCCGTCGACGTTCGGCGCGTTCGCCTGCATCAGCTGCGCGGCCGCCTTGTCGACGTGCAGCGTGCCGACGAGGTTGATCGAGACGACCTTGGAGAAGAACGCGCCGGCCATGGGCCCGTCGCGGCCGAGCATGCGGCCCGCGCCGACGACCCCGGCGCAGTTAATGGCGGCCGTCAGCCCGCCCATCGCGGCGTGCGCGGCGGCGACCGCGGCGTTGACGTTGGCCTCGTCGCTGACGTCGCAGCGCACGAAGCCGGCGTGCGGGCCGAGCTCGGCGGCGGCCTTGCGGCCGACCTCTTCCTGCACGTCGAGCAGCACCGCCCGGCCGCCGTCGGCGACGATGCGGCGGGCGACGGCGAGTCCGAGCCCGGAGGCGCCGCCGGTGACGACGGCCTTGAGTTCTGTGGCTTGCATGTCGGGTGATTCTCTCCGGTCGGCGCGCCGCTGGCTAGCCTCGGTTGATCGGTCCCTAGATCCGCAGCCCGCCGTCGATCTGCACGGTGCGGCCGGTGAAGAAGTCGTTCTCGACGATGTAGACGGCGGTGTGGGCGATCTCGGCCGGCTGGCCGAGGCGCTTGAGCGGCACTGGCCCGGTGACCTTGGCGAGCGTCTCGGGCGTCATGCTGGCGAGGATGTCGGTCGCGCAGAAGCCCGGCGCGATCGCGCCGACGCGGATGCCGTAGCGGGCAAGCTCCTTGGCCCAGGTCGTCGCCATCGCCGCGACGCCGGCCTTGGCGGCGGTGTAGTTCGTCTGGCCGGCGTTACCGTCCTTGGAGATCGACGAGATATTGATGATTACGCCGCCGTGGCCGAGGCGCACCATCCGCTCGGCGGCCTCGCGCCCGCAGAGGAACACGCCGGTGAGGTTGACGCCGATCACGGCGTTCCACTGATCGAGGGTCATCTTGCCGACGACCTGGCCCTCCTTGACCTTGATCAGCAGCGCGTCCTTGACGATGCCGGCGTTGTTGACGAGCACGTCGAGCGTGCCGAAGTCGCGCACGATCGCGTCCATCGTCGCGGTGACGGCGGCTTCGTTCGTGACGTTGCAGGTGTAGACACGCGCCTCGACGTCGTGCGCGGCGCACAGCGCGCGGGTCTGCTCGAGGTCGGCGGCGGTGAGGTCGATGAGCGCGAGGTTGCCGCCGCGGGCGGCGAACTCGAGCGCCATCGCGCGGCCGAGGCCGCGGCCGCCGCCGGTGACGGCGATCGTCTTGCCTTTGATCTCCATCGTCGCTGTCCCTCTGCCGCCATCGGCGCTCGTTGGGGCCCGGGTGCGCACCGGCGAGGCCGCGCGGCCGATCGGACCGCGGGCATGTCGCACTGCCAGACAAAACCCGGCAATCCCGCCCGCGGGCGGCATGTTAGCGCGTCATGCAGTGCAAAAAAAGCGCATCAGGCCGCGCCCTAGGGGAACTACGGAGTGCACCGATGCCGGCGCCGCGCGCGGGCCGGCCGGCCCGCGCGCGCGGCCCCTGTCCGCTGCGCCGCGGCGGGCGCGGCGCCGGGCGGCTCAGACCATCTCGATCGCGATGGCGGTCGCTTCGCCACCGCCGATGCACAGCGCGGCGACGCCGCGCCGGCCGCCGCGCGCCTTGAGCGCCGCGATCAGCGTCGCGATGATGCGCGCGCCGGTGGCGCCGACCGGGTGGCCGAGCGCGCAGGCGCCGCCGTTGACGTTGACCTTGGCGGGGTCGAGCTTGTGGTCGTGGATCGCGGCCATCGTGACCGCGGCGAAGGCCTCGTTGATCTCGAACAGGTCAACGTCGCTCACCTTCCAGCCGGCCTTCTTGAGCACCTTGTCGATCGCGCCCACCGGCGCCGTCGTGAACCACTCCGGCGCGTGCGCGAAGCTCGCGTAGGTGACCACGCGTGCGACCGGCTTCCAGCCGTTCGCCTGTGCGGCCGCGGCGCGCGCGAGCACGAGCGCGGCGGCGCCGTCGGAGATCGAGGAGGAACTCGCGGCGGTGACCGTGCCGTCCTTGCTGAACGCGGGCTTCAGCTGCGGGATCTTGGCGACGTCGCAGGTGAAGGGTGTCTCGTCCTTGTCGACGACGACCTCGCCCTTGCGGCTCTTGACGGTCACCGCGGCGATCTCGGCGGCGAACGCGCCGCTCTCGACCGCCTTGAGGCTGCGGCGCACCGATTCGGTCGCGAAGGCGTCCTGCTGCTCGCGCGTGAAGCCGTACTTTTGCGAGGTGGTCTCGGCGAAGCACCCCATGAGCTTGCCGTCGAACGGGCTCTGCAGGCCGTCGTAGAACATGTGGTCGAGGATCTCGCCGTGGCCCATGCGGTAGCCGCCGCGGGCCTTCGGCAGGATGTAGGGCGAGTTGGTCATCGACTCGAGGCCGCCGGCGACGGCGAGGTCGATGTCGCCGGTTCGCAGCGCGTCCGCCGCCAGCATCACCGCGCGCATGGCCGAGCCGCACATCTTGTTGACGGTCGTGGCCGGCACCGAGTTGGGGATTCCGCCGCCGAGCGCCGCCTGGCGCGCCGGAGCCTGGCCGAGGCCGGCGGGCAGCACGCAGCCCATGATTACTTCCTGCACCGCCGCGCCCGCGACACCGGCCGCGGCGAGCGCGCCCTTGATCGCAGCGGCGCCGAGGTGGGTCGCGGACACCGGCGCGAATATGCCCTGAAACGCGCCGATCGGTGTGCGCTTGGCCGACAGGATGACGACGGAATCAGAGCTCATGCGGAATCCCCCTCGTTGGCTGGCGCACGGAGTCTACGCCCCTGTCTTTTTGCAGTGCAACGTGGACCTTCGTCGAAGTGCCGGCCGCCGGCCCGGCAGCCTTGGGGGGGGCGCCGGCCGCCGGCGCCGCCGCGCAGCTGCAGGCGGTGGCGGCGCGCGGCGGCCACGTGCTCGCCGAGCTCATGGAGACCGTGCGGGTCGCCTCGCTCGGCCAGATCACCGCCGCGCGCTACGAGCGGGCCGGCCAGTTCCGGCGCAACCGGTCGCCGGCCGCCGCCGTCAGCGGTCGAGGTCCGGCTCGCCGAGGCGGGCCAGGATCGCCTGCCGCGCCGCCTCCTTGAGGCGCATCGCCGCCTGGCGCTCGGCGCTCGGCTCCGGCGCCGGCAGCGGCGCGAGGATCTCGACCTCGATTGGCCCGCGGCGCATCAGCCACACGTAGCACGGCAGCACCGCCCGCGCCCCGAAGATCGCCGCCGGCACGACCGGCAGCCCGGCGCGCGCCGCGGCGACGAAGGCGCCGACGTGGAAGCGGTGCACGCCGACCGCCTCGGTGAAGGTGCCCTCGGGGAACACGGCGAGCGATTCGCCGGAGAGCGCCGTTTTGAGCACCCGGCGGGCATCGACGCCGCCCTGGTGGCGGTTCTGGCGGTCGACGAACTCGGAGCCGAGCCGGCGCAGCAGCAGCCCCGCGACCGGTACGCGCGCCATCTCGTTCTTGATGACGAAGGCGAAGCGCGGCGGCAGCGCCGCCTGCAGGATCACCCCGTCGAGGTAGCTCGAATGGTTGGCGACCACGACGCAGGGGCCCGCCGGCAGGTGCCCGAGGCCGCGGACCGTGAAGCGGATGCCGGCGAGCGCAAAGATCAGCCGCGCGCCGCGGCGCGCCATGCGGCGGCGCAGCGCGAGGCTCGGGGCCGGCAGGCCGATCAGCAGCGTCCCGAGCGCCACGGCGACGAACGCGATCCAGCACCACAGCCCGTAGGCAGTGCGCAAAATGCTTCTCAATCCCGGCACTTCCACCAATCTGCGGCCCCGACTTAATGTGAACTATTTCTCTTTATGTCAACCCGCCGGCGCTTTCGTGAGGCGGGTCACGCATCGGGCGGCCGGTGCTGGGGATACTGCCCCGGAACGTCCGCCACGGGGCGCGACGAGGTGGACAGATGAGGTCCGGGACGCCGTTCGGATTGTGCCGGTTTGACACCGGGGTTGCCCAGTGGCACCGCGCAAGCGCGAACCTACACCGATAGTGAACTCGGCGGTCAAGTCAAACATGCATGCCAAGGCCGTGAAGCCGACGCGAGACGGGGCTGCCGAAACCGATCCCTCGATCGGCCGGTTCCTCGACGCCGTGTGGATGGAGCGGGGGCTGTCGCAGAACACGCTCGCCGCCTACCGCGCCGACCTGACGGCGCTCACCCGCTGGCTGGAGGCGCGCCGGGTGCTCGTCACCCGCACCAGCCGCACCGACCTGCTGGCCTTCATCGCCTCGCGCGTCGAAGGCGGCGCCCGGCCGCGCTCGACGGCGCGTCAGCTGTCCAGTTTCCGCCGCTTCTTCCGCTTCCTCGTCCGCGAGGGAGCCGTGACCGACGATCCGACCGCGCAGATCGCGATGCCGAAGATCGGCCGCTCGCTGCCGAAGTCGCTGACCGAGGACGAGGTCGAGGCGCTGCTGGCCGCGCCGACCGTCACCGACCCGCTCGGCCACCGCGACCGGACCATGCTCGAGGTGCTGTACGCGACCGGCCTGCGGGTGTCCGAGCTCGTCAGCCTCAAGCACTCCCAGGTCAACACCAACCAGGGCGTGATCCGCATCGTCGGCAAGGGCAACCGCGAGCGGCTGATCCCGCTCGGCGACGAGGCCGTGCGCTGGCTGGCGGAGTTCGTGCACGGGCCGCGCACCGAGATCCTGCTCGAGCGCCAGACCGACTACCTGTTCCCGACGCGGCGCGGCGACCGCATGACGCGCCAGGCCTTCTGGCACATCATCAAGCGCTACGCGCGCAAGGCCGGCGTGCAGAAGGAGCTGTCGCCGCACACGCTGCGGCACGCCTTCGCGACGCACCTGCTGAACCACGGCGCGGACCTGCGCGTCGTGCAGATGCTGCTCGGCCACAGCGACCTGTCGACGACGCAGATCTACACGCACGTCGCCCGCGAGCGCATGAAGGAACTGCACTCGGCAGCATCACCCGCGCGGCTGAGCCGCGCGGGCTTTGCTAGACTCGCGGAACTGTCCCCGCCGCGCGCGGTCCCTTCAAGGACGCGCCGGTTCCGGAGTCCCACATGCCCACCCCAATCGTCCGTCACCGCCTCGATCGCGGCCATGCTCGTCGCCGTCGGCCTCGCCGCGGCGCTCGCCGGCGTCGGCCGCTGACCGCCAAGGCCGACGCCAAGGCCGACGCCAAGGCCGATCCGCGCGCCGCGATCGCCAAGCGCCTCGAGGTGCCGGTCGACGCGGTCGCGGCCGAGCGTCGTCGCCGGGCTGTACGAGGTCGCGCACGGCGGCGAGGTGCTGTACGTGACGGGCGACGGCCGCTACGCCTTCGCCGGCGATCTGTACGACACCGACACGACGCAAGAACCTGACCGAGCTGCGCCGCACCGAGACGCGGTTTGCGGCCCTCAAGGCCGTTCCCGACGACGAGGCGATCATCTTCTCGCCGAAGGCGCCGCGCTACACGATCACGGTGTTCACCGACGTCGACTGCCAGTACTGCCGGAAGCTGCACAGCGAGATCGCCGAGTACAACCGCCTCGGCGTGCGGGTGCGCTACCTGTTCTACCCGCGCAGCGGCCCGGGCACCGAGTCGTGGCGCAAGGCCGAGGTCGTCTGGTGCTCGGCCAACCGGCAGGAAGCGCTGACGCGCGCCAAGCAGGGCGCCGAGGTCGCCGGCAAGGTGTGCAAGAACACGCCGGTC
Organism: uncultured Pseudomonadota bacterium; assembly: GCA_963727685.1. GTDB lineage: Bacteria > Pseudomonadota > Gammaproteobacteria > Steroidobacterales > Steroidobacteraceae > CAIKZZ01. The sequence goes on along the minus strand of CAVSGY010000006.1, from coordinate 55,845 downwards.
GCGCGCGACCTACGCGCTCGGCCAGGAGCTCGGCATCCGCGGCACGCCCGGCATCTTCACCGACCGCGGCGATTATCTGCCGGGCTACTTCCCGCCGGCGGAACTCGTCGAGACAGCTCAAGGACGCTCGCAGGCGCGGCGCCGCGAGCCGGCTGAGGCTCAGCGCTCCAGCAGCGACAGCTTGCCCGGCCGGCCCTTCCACTCGTCGGCGTCCGCAGGCGCCGGCTTCTTCTCGTTGATGACCGGCCAGTTCTTGGCGAGCTCGGCGTTGAGCTTGAGGAACTGTTCCTGGCCCTTGCGGGATCTCCTCCTCGGAGTAGATCGCCTCGGCCGGGCACTCCGGCTCGCACAGCGTGCAGTCGATGCATTCGTCCGGGTCGATGACCAGGAAGTTCGGCCCCTCGTGGAAGCAGTCCACCGGGCAGACCTCCACGCAGTCCATGTACTTGCACTTGATGCAGTTCTCGGTGACGACGAACGTCATGATCGCTCTCGGCTGGGTCGTGGTCGCGGTTCGGGGCGCGCGCCGGGCGGCGCGGGCCGGCGTGCATTCTATACGAGGCGGCCTAGGACGGCGTGTGGCGGGGCCAGGACGGCCGGTCGAAGTCGGTCAGGTGCAGGCCGGCGACGCCGCGCGCGCGATCCTCGAGGTAGCGGCGCAGCGCGAAGTCGATGCTCGGGAAGGCGATCGCGTTCCAGGGGATGTCCTCGGGCCGGTACAGGCCGACCTCGAGGCTCTCGGGGCCGGCGCCGAACTCCGCGGCCGGCAGCACGGCGCGGAACATCACGTGCACCTGGTGCGCGTGGACGACGTTGACGACGGCGAGCAGGCTGCCGATCTCGACGCGGGCGAGGGCCTCCTCCCAGGACTCGCGGGCGGCGGCGGCCTGCAGCGTCTCGCCGTTCTCCATGAAGCCGGCCGGGGCCGTCCAGAAGCCGAGCCGCGGCTCGATCGCGCGCTTGCACAGCAGGATCCGGCCGTCGTGCTCGGGCACGCAGCCGACGACGATCCGCGGGTTCTGGTAGTGGATCGCGCGGCACGCCGGACAGACGTACCGCGGCAGGTGGTCGCCGGGCGGCACGCGCAGTTCGACGGGCTGACCGCACTCGCTGCAGTACTTCATGTGCTCCGCGAAGGCTGGTGCCGGTGGAGGGAGTCGAACCCACACGCCTTTTGGGCGGACGATTTTGAGTCGTCTGCGTCTACCAATTCCGCCACACCGGCGCGGGCGAGGATCGTAGCACGCGCCGGCGGCGCGCTGGCTGCGACGCTTTGCGCGGCCGGCGCATCCTAGACAGACGTGAGGCTCCACCAGATCGACCTGCCGTCCGCCACGGTCGCGCTCGCCCAGCGCGGCGATGAGGCCGCGCTCGGCGCGTTCTACGCGGCCTGCGCGGCGCCCGCCTACACGCTGATCCGGCGCATCGTGCCGGGGCCGGCGGCCGACGACCTGCTGCAGGACGCGTTCATCGACGCGATCCGCGGGCTGCCGCGCTTCCGCGGCGGCGTGCCGCTCGGCGCCTGGTTCCGCAGCATCGTCGTGCGGCGCTGCTACATGCACCTGCGCTCGCCGTGGCAGCGCAGCCGTGACTGGCTCGGCGATCTGCTGGAGCGGGTCGACGGCCCGGCCGCGGCGCCGGCCGCGCCGGGGCTCGCGCTCGACCTGGAGCGGGCGCTGGAGCGTCTCGCACCGACCGCGCGGCTGGTCGTGTGGCTGCACGACGTGGAGGGCTACACCCACGAGGAGATCGCCGCGGTGACCGCGCGGACGCCGAGTTTCTCGAAATCGCAGCTGGCGCGCGCGCACGCGCGGCTGCGCGCCTGGCTGGAGCCGGAGCACGCGCCGTCGCGCTGCGCCGAGCTCGCGCCGCGCTGCACGGCGGAGGAAGCATGATGAGCGACGACGAACAGGACCGCATGGCGCGGGCGCTGCGGGCGCTGCCCGAACTCGCGCCGCCCGCCGACGGCTGGCAGCGCCTCGCGCGCCGCCTCGGCACGCGCCCGGCGCGCGCCCAGCCGCTCGCACTCGCCGCGGCGGCGCTCGGCCTCGCCGCGCTCGCGCTGTGGCCGGCGTTGCGGCCGGCACCGGCCGGGCGGCCGGCGCCGGCGCTGGCCGCGGCGCAGCCCGGCGCCGGCCCCGCGGTCCGTCCCGCCGACCTCGAGGCCCGCTCCGCCGATCTCGAGCGGCTGCTCGCGGTGCTGCCGCCGCCGCGCGCGGCGCGCGCCAGCACCGCGCTCACGACCGCGCTGCTCGAGGACCGCATCGCGCTGGTCGACGAGCGGCTGAGCGCGCCGGCCGGCCAGCCGCTGCCGCCGGCGGCGACGCGCGCGCTGCTGCGCGAGCGGGTGGTGCTGCTCGATTCCCTGGTTCGCGTCCGCTACGCCGCCTCGGTCGGCCAGACGCTGTGACTCGCCATTGCGCTGGAGGTGAGCTGATGAACACGCTGCAACGCTGCTGCGCGGGACTGCTGGGGGCGCTGCTGCTGGGCGCCGCGCCCGCCGGCGCCGATACCAGGGCGCCGGACGGCAGGGCGGCCGACGAGGCGTCGGCGGCGGGCGACATGGCCGGCCTCGAGCAGAAGCTCGAGGCGGCGCAGCGGCGCCTCGAGCAGGCAGCCCAGGAGGTCGCCGAGCTGTCCGCGGGACTCGTGCCCAAGGCGATGACCGAGATGCACATCCGCATCGGCGACCGCCACGCGATGCTCGGCGTGCAGCTCGGCGAGGCGCGGGCCGGCGGCGGCGTACGGGTCGCGGGCGTGAGCCCCGGAGGGCCCGCGGCAGAGGCGGGCGTCAAGTCGGGCGATGTGATCATCAGCGTCAACGGCCACCGCGCGGCGACGGCCGCCGACGTCAGTCACGAGGTGCGGGCCCTGAAGCCCGGCGAGGAGGCCCGGCTCGAGATCGACCGCGGCGGCAAGACCGAGCGCCTCGCCGTGACCACGCGCGCGCTCGATCCCCGGCTGATGCTGCTGGGCGGCGACTTCGGTGACGGCCACCTCGCGCTCGACTCGCTCGATGCGCTGTCCGGCGAGTCGCGCTGGAACGGCGGTGGCTGGGGCGAGCTCGAGCTCGCGGCGCTGTCGCCCGACCTCGGCCGCTACTTCGGCGCCGACAAGGGCGTGCTCGTCATCCGCGCGCCCGCCGATGGCGCGCTCAAGCTCAGGGACGGCGACGTGATCACCGCGATCGACGGGCGCGAGCCGCAGAGCGTCGCGCATGCGCTGCGGATCCTGCGCTCGTACCAGCCGGGCGAGCGGGTCACGCTCGCGGTGCTGCGCGACCGCAAGGCGCAGAAGCTCGAGTTCGCGATGCCGGCGCGCCGCGCGCTCGATGGCCACGCGGGGCCCCGCGCGCCACGGGCGCCGGCGGCGCCGGCGGCGCCGGCGGCGCCCGCCGCCCCGGCCGCGGCGGTGCCGGCGGCGCCCGCCACGCCGCCGCAGGGCGACGACGCCTGAGGCGCGACCCGGGGCGCGGGCCTGCTAGGATCCGCGCCCCATGGTCGAGACCGCACAGGCGCGGCGCCTGACGCGCGCCGATTTCCGCTTCGAGCTGCCGCCGGCGCTGATCGCGCAGCAGCCGCCGGCGGTGCGCGGCGCGAGCCGGCTGCTGGCGCTCGACGGCGCGAGCGGCGCGCTTGCGGACCTCGCCTTCCCGGCGCTCGCCACACTGCTCGCGCCGGGCGACCTGCTGGTGCGCAACGACACGCGCGTGCTGCCGGCGCGGCTGCACGGCCGCAAGGCGAGCGGTGGTGCGGTCGAGATCCTGCTCGAGCGCCTGCTCGACGAGCGGCGCTTCGTGGCGCAGGTGCGCGCGAGCAAGGGCACGCGCCCCGGCCAGGAGATCGCGCTGCCGGGCGGCGCGGTCGCGACCGTGCGCGCGAGCGACGAGGGCCTGGTCGAGCTCGAGCTCGACCGCGCGGTGCGCGCCTACCTCGAGCTGCACGGTGAGGTGCCGCTGCCGCCGTACATCGCGCGCCCGGCCGCCGCCGCCGACCGCGAGCGCTACCAGACCGTGTACGCGCGCGCCCCGGGCGCGGTGGCCGCGCCGACCGCCGGGCTGCATTTCGATCGCTGCGCTGCTCGATGCGCTCGCGGCCCGCGGGGTCGCGATCGCCGACGTCACGCTGCACGTCGGTGCCGGCACCTTCCAGCCGCTGCGCAGCGACGACCTCGACGCCCACCGCATGCACGCCGAGTGGCTGTCGGTGCCGGCGGCGACCGTCGCGGCGATCGCGGCAACCCGCGCGCGCGGCGGCCGCGTCGTCGCGGTCGGCACCACCGTCGTGCGCAGCCTCGAGTCGGCGGCCGCCGGCGGCGCGCTCGCGCCCTGCGAGGGCGAGACGCGGCTGTTCATCCGGCCGGGCTATCGGTTTCGGGTGGTCGATGCGCTGCTGACCAACTTCCACCTGCCCGAATCGACGCTGCTGATGCTGGTGTGCGCCTTCGCCGGGCGCGAGGCGGTGCTCGGCGCGTACGCGCACGCGGTGCGGAACGGGTATCGTTTCTTCAGCTACGGCGACGCGATGTTCGTGACGCCGGCGGTCGCGGCGAGGGCGGCACGGTGAATTTCGAACTGCTGGCGGTGGACGGCGCGGCGCGGCGCGGGCGGCTCGGCTTCGCCCGCGGCACCGTCGAAACGCCGGCCTTCATGCCGGTCGGCACCTACGGCACCGTCAAGGCGATGACGCCCGAGGAGCTGGTCGCAGGCGGCGCCGAGATCGATCCTCGGCAACACCTTCCACCTGTGGCTGCGGCCGGGGCTCGAGGTCATCGGCGCGCACCGCGGGCTGCACCGCTTCATGCACTGGGAGCGGCCGATCCTGACCGACTCGGGCGGCTTCCAGGTGTTCAGCCTGGCGAAGCTCAGGAAGCTCAGCGAGGCCGGCGTGCGCTTCCGCTCGCCGGTCGACGGCGCCGAGGTGTTCCTCTCGCCCGAGGAGTCGATGCGCATCCAGCGCGTGCTTCGCGTCCGACGTCGCGATGCAGTTCGACGAGTGCACGCCGTACCCGGCGACCGAGCGCGCGGCGCGCGAGTCGATGGAGCTCAGCCTGCGCTGGGCACGGCGCAGCCGCGACGCCTACTACGACGCGGCCGACGGCCCGCCGCCAGGCGTGCTGTTCGGCATCGTCCAGGGCGGCATGCACCGCGCGCTGCGGCGAGGCCTCGTGGGCGGGCCTCGCCGCGCTCGACCTGCCGGGCCACGCGATCGGCGGCCTTGCGGTCGGCGAGCCGGAGGAGGAGCGGCTGCGGGTGCTCGAGGAGACGGTGCCGCTCATGACGGCCGCGCGGCCGCGCTACCTGATGGGCGTCGGCCGGCCGCAGGACCTGGTCGAGTCGGTGGCGCGCGGCATCGACATGTTCGACTGCGTGATGCCGACCCGGCACGCGCGCAACGGCCACCTGTTCACCGCGCGCGGCGTGCTCAACATCAGGAACGCCCGCTACGCCGCCGACCTCGCGCCGGTGGACGAGGGCTGCGACTGCTACACCTGCCGGCACTACTCGCGCGCCTACCTGCGCCACCTCGACCGGGCCGGCGAGATCCTCGGCAGCCGCCTCAACACGATTCATAATCTGCACTTCTATCAAGCGCTTATGCAGGGCATCCGGGCCGCGATCGCGGCCGGCCGGTTCGCCGCGTTCCGCCGCGACTTCCACGCCGCGCGGACCGAAGAGGCCGAGCCGCCTGTGGCATAATGCCCGGCTACGCCCATCACACCGCGTCCCGGGGAAATAGCATGGATCTTCTGATTTCGAGCGCCTACGCGCAGGCGGCCGGCTCGTCGCCGCAGTCGACGCTGATGCAGTTCCTGCCGATCGTCGTGCTGTTCGTCGCATTCTACTTCCTGCTGATCCGGCCGCAGACCAAGAAGGCCAAGGAGCACCGCGAGATGGTCGCCAAGCTCGCGGTCGGCGACGAGGTCGTCACCTCCGGCGGCATCCTCGGCCGCGTCACCGAGGCCGGCGACACCTTCGTGACCGTCGAGGTCGCCAAAGACGTCTCGATCAAGGTGCAGCGCTTCCAGGTCTCGCAGCTGATGCCGAAGGGCACCTTCAAGAGCGCCTGAGCGCGCCCGACACGGAGCATCGCCCGGCATGAACCGATATCCCCTCTGGAAGAGCCTGCTGTTCGCGTTCGTGATGCTGCTCGCGCTCATCCTTGCGCTGCCGAACGTGTTCGGCGAGGCGCCGGCGCTGCAGCTGTCGCGCAAGGACGGCGAGCTGTTCAAGGGCGCCACCGCCGCGCAGCCGTTCCTCGACCTCTTGGCGCGCGAGCAGGTGCCGATCGACACCTCGTTCGTGCAGGACGGGCGCGTGGTGCTGCGCTTCGCCGACGTGCCGGCGCAGCTGAAGGCGCGCGACCTGATCGACGCCTCGCAGCCGGGCGCCTACGCGATCGCGACCACTTTCGCCTCGCGCGCGCCGGCCTGGGCGCGGGCGATGGGCCTCAAGCCCATGAACCTCGGCCTCGACCTGCGCGGCGGCATCTACCTCGTCTACGAGGTCGACGTCGGCGGCGCGGTCAAGCAGACGCTGCAGCGGCTCGAGCGCGACTACCGGCTCGCACTGCGCGAGAAGCGCATCCAGTACGAGTCGGTCGAGGGCAACCCCGGCGGCATCGCGGTGACGCTCAAGGACGCCTCCAAGCTCGAAGACGCGCGCGCCGCGCTCGCCGCGGTCGATCCCAACGTGACGCTGGTCGCGAGCGAGGCGACGATCCGCGCCTCGCTGTCCGACGCCCAGGTGCGCCAGCGCGAGGACTTCGCGATGCAACAGAACATCACCGCCCTCGGCAACCGCGTCAACGCGCTCGGCGTGTCCGAGGCGAGCGTGCAGCGCCAGGGCGCCAACCGCATCGCGGTGCAGCTGCCGGGCGTGCAGGACGCGAGCGAGGTCATCCGCCTGCTCGGCAAGACCGCGACGCTCGAGTTCCGGCTGGTCGACCAGACCGGCAACCCCCTCGAGGCGCAGCAGACCGGCCACGCGCCGCTCGGCACCAAGCTCTACAAGGACCGCAGCGGCCACCCGGTGCTGCTGAAGCGCGAGGTCATCGTCTCCGGCGAGCAGCTCACCGACGCGACCTCGACCTTCCAGCAGGGCGAGCCGGCGGTCAGCATCCGCCTCGATGCGCGCGGCGGCGAGGAGATGCTGCGCACGACCCGCGAGAACCTCGGCAAGCCGATGGCGGTGGTGTTCATCGAGCGCGAGCGCCAGCTGCGCGACCAGGGCGGCGAGAAGGTCGCGGTCGACGTGACGCGCGAGGACGTCATCAACATCGCGACCATCCGCGGCGTGTTCTCCAACCAGTTCCAGATCACCGGCCTCACCAGCCGCGAGGGCCAGGAGCTCGCCAAGCTGCTGCGCGCCGGCGCGCTGGCGGCGCCGGTGTTCATCGTCGAGCAGCGGCTGATCGGCCCGAGCCTCGGCCAGGACAACATCGACAAGGGCGTGCGCGCGCTGCTGATCGGCTCGGCGCTGCTGTTCGTGTTCATGGCGGTCTACTACAGCGCCTTCGGCCTGGTCGCGAACTTCGTGCTGATCTGCAACGTCGTGCTGCTGACCGCGCTGCCTGTCGCTGTTCGGCGCGGCGCTGACGCTGCCGGGCATCGCCGGCATCATGCTGACCGTCGGCATGGCGGTCGACGCCAACATCCTGATCTACGAGCGCATCCGCGAGGAGCTCCGCCACGGCAACTCGCCGCAGGCGGCCATCAAGGCCGGCTTCGAGAAGGCGCTCTCGGCGATCACCGACGCCAACGTGACCACGCTGATCGCCGGCGCCGTGCTGTTCCTGTTCGGCACCGGGCCGATCAAGGGCTTCGCGGTGGTGCTGTCGGTCGGCATCCTGACGACGCTGTTCACCGCACTGATGGGCACCCGCACCGTCATCGGCCTCTTCTGGGGCCACCGCGCCTCGATCAAGCACCTGCCGGTCTAGGGCGCGAGGAGTCTTCGAGCCATGGAAATCCTCCACAAGGTCCCGCGCATCCGCTTCATGGCGCAGCGCAAGATCTGCTACGTGATCTCGGCGGTGATCGTGATCGGCTCGCTGGCCGCCGAGGCGGTCAACGGCCTCAACCTCGCCGTCGACTTCACCGGCGGCGTCGTCATCGAGGCGAGCTACCCCGGCACCGCCAACCTCGACGCGACGCGCGCGGCGCTGCACGGCATCGGCTACGCGGACGTCCAGGTCCAGAACTTCGGTTCGTCGCGCGACATGCTGGTGCGCCTGCCGCCGCTCGGCGCCGGCGAATCGGCCAACGCCGTGACGCAGAAGATCGAGACCGCCCTCAAGACCGTCGACAGCGGCGTGCAGATCCGCCGCACCGAGGTCGTCGGCGCAACCGTCGGCAAGGAGCTGATGGTCAAGGGCGCGACCGCGATGGCGATCACGGTGCTGCTGATCCTGATCTACATCGCGTTCCGCTTCCGCTGGAAGTTCGGCGTCGGCGCGGTGCTCGCGACGCTGCACGACCCGTTCGTCGTGATCGGCGTGTTCGCGGTCAGTGGCATGACCTTCGACCTGTCGGTGCTGGCGGCGGTGCTGGCGGTCATCGGCTACTCGATCAACGAGACCGTCGTCGTCTTCGACCGCGTCCGCGAGCTGTTTCCGGTGATGCGCAAGGCCGAGCCGATCGAGGTCTTCGACCGGGCCATCAACGAGACCCTGTCGCGGACCCTGATCACGAAGTTCGCGACCCTGATCGTGGTCGTGGCGCTGTATCTGTTCGGCGGCGAGGCGCTGCGCGGCTTCGGGCTCGCGCTGATCGTCGGCATCCTGGCGGTGACCTACTCGTCGATGTACGTCGCGAGCGGCGTCGCCCTCGATCTCGGCTCCTCGCACCGCGACCTGATGCCCTCGGAGCGGCGCGCGCCGGTCGACGACCTGCCTTGAGCGGCCGGGGCGCCGCGCGTGCTCGAGCTGCTGACCGACCCGTCGGCCTGGCTGTCGTTCGTGACGCTGACGGTGCTCGAGGTCGTGCTCGGCATCGACAACATCGTGTTCCTCGCGATCCTCGTCGCGCGGCTGCCGCCCGCGCGCCAGCAGAGCGCGCGGCTCGGCGGGCTCGCGCTCGCGATGCTGACGCGGATTGCGCTGTTGCTGTCGATCACCTGGCTGATCGCGCTGCGGGCGCCGCTGTTCACCGTGATCGGCAACCAGATCTCGAGCCGCGACCTGGTGCTGCTCGGCGGCGGCCTGTTCCTGCTGTGGAAGAGCGTCGGCGAGATCCACACCAGCATCGAGGGGCCGCGGCGGCCGGTCCGGACGCTGCCGGCGCAGCGGCGGCTCGCGGTCGTCATCGTGCAGATCGCGCTGGTCGACATCGTGTTCTCGCTGGACTCGGTGTTTACGGCCGTCGGGCTCGCGCAGCGGGTCGAGATCATGGTCGCGGCGATCGTGATCGCGGTGCTGTTTATGATGTTCGTCGCGCGCGGCATCAGCGAATTCATCGAGCGCCACCCGACCATCCGGGTGCTGGCGCTCGCGTTCCTGATCCTGATCGGCGTGGCGCTGATCGCTGACGCCTTCGATTTCCACATTCCGAAGGGCTATCTGTATTTCGCGATGGCGTTCTCGATCGCCGTCGAGATGATCAACCTGCGCACGCGCCGTGGCGGCGCGCCGCCACAGCGCTGAGGTCGGTTCCATGGGCGACGCGGGCCAGCAGAGCGGCGAGGGCAACGGTAACGGCAACGGCGCCGGCCCGCCGGTCGAGCGCTACGGCTCGGCGCCGGCCCACGGCGGGCCGCAGCACGTGCTCGCGCTCGGCGCGCTCGGCGTCGTGTTCGGCGACATCGGCACGAGCCCGCTGTACGCCTTCAAGACCTGCCTCGAGGCGGTCGGGCCGCTCGCCTCGGTGCCGCTCGCCGTGCTCGGCATCCTGTCGCTGATCTTCTGGGCGATCACGCTGGTGGTCACCGTCAAGTACGTTGGCCTCGTGCTGCGGGCCGACAACCGCGGCGAGGGCGGCGTGCTCGCGCTCACCGCGCTGGTCGTCACCGAGGGCCGCGCGCCGTACCCGGTGCTGCTCGCGGCGCTCGGCCTCGCCGGCTGCGCGTTCTTCTACGGCGACGGCACGATCACGCCGGCGGTGTCGGTGCTGTCGGCGATCGAGGGCCTGCAGGTCGCCAACCCGGACTTCGCCAAGGCGGTGATTCCGCTGTCGGTGATCGTGCTGCTCGCGCTGTTTGCCGCGCAGCGCCGCGGCACGGGCAGCATCGGCAGCCTGTTCGGGCCGGTGATGCTCGTCTGGTTCGTCGTCATCGCCGCGCTCGGCGTGCTGCAGATCGTGCACCACCCGGAAGTGCTGCTGGCGATCAACCCCAGCTACGCGGTGCTGTTCCTGGTCCAGCACCCCGCGATCGGCGGCACGGTGCTCGCCGCGGTGTTCCTCGCGGTCACCGGCGGCGAGGCACTGTATGCCGATCTCGGCCACTTCGGCCGCACGCCGATCCGGCTGGTCTGGTACGGGCTCGTGTGGCCGGCGCTGACGCTCAACTACTTCGGCCAGGGGGCGCTGCTGCTGGCCGACCCCAAGGCCGCCGCGAGCCCCTTCTACCTGCTCGCGCCCGGCAGGCTGCTGATCCCGCTCGTGGTGCTCGCCACCGCCGCGACCATCATCGCCTCGCAGGCGGTGATCTCGGGCGTGTTCTCGATGACCCATCAGGCGCTGCAGCTCGGCTTCCTGCCGCGCATGAAGGTGCTGCAGACCTCGGCCGAGTCGATCGGCCAGATCTACGTGCCGGCGGTCAACGCGATCCTGTGTGCGGCGACGGTCGGCCTGGTGCTGGCGTTTCGCACCTCCGACAACCTGGCCGACGCCTACGGCATCGCGGTGGTGTGCACGATGCTGATCACGGCGCTGCTGCTCGACGTGCTGCTGCAGGGCCGCGGCGCGACCGACCGGCGCAGCCGCTGGCTGCTCGCGCTGGCGCTGCCGCTCGGCGGCGTCGACGCGGTGTTCATGCTGTCGAACGTCGAGAAGATCCCGCACGGCGGCTGGTTCCCGCTGGGCTTCGGCCTCGCGGTGTTCGTCACGATGCGCACCTGGATGCGCGGCCGCACCGTCGTCAGCGAGCAGATGCGGCGCCAGGAGCGGGCGGTCAAGAGCTTCCTCGAGGACCTCGCCCGCCAGCCGCCGCAGCAGGTGCCCGGCACCGCGGTGTTCCTGACCAGCAACAGCGACTCGGTGCCGCGGACGCTGACGCGCAACGTGCGCTACAACGGCGTGCTGCACGAGCACACGGTGCTGATGTCGGTGGTCACCGAGCGCATTCCGCGCGTGCCGCGCGGCGGGCGCCTGAAGGTGACGCGACTCGCGCCGCAGCTGTGGCGCGTCGAGGCGCACGTCGGCTTCATGGAGCGGCCGATCGTGCCGAAGCTGCTGCGCGAGGCCGAGCGCCTCGGGCTCGGCTTTCGCACCGATAACGCGACATATTTCCTCGGCCGCGACGACGTGATCGTCGCCAGCCCGCGCGGCATGGCTCGCTGGCGCAAGCGGCTGTTCCTGGTCATGGCGCGCAACGCCGAATTCGCCGGCGCCCACTTCTCGATCCCTCCGGAACGCATCATCGAACTCGGCGGGCAGGTCCAGATCTAGGGCCGGCCGGCCGCGCTTGCTTCCGACGGCGCCGACGTGCGTACAATCGGCGATCGACCACATGGGGGACGCATGAAACTGCGCATCAAGCCGCTGGACGACATCCTGGCGACGGCGGAGAAGAAGTCGCTGCACCGCTCGCTCGGCGCGTTCCAGCTGACGATGCTCGGGGTCGGCGCCATCATCGGCACCGGCATCTTCGTGCTCACCGCCGAGGCGGCGCAGAAGGCCGGGCCCGGCATGATGGTGTCCTTCGTGATCGCCGGCTTCGTCTGCGCGGTGACCGCGCTGTGCTACGCCGAGATGGCATCGATGATCCCGGTGTCAGGCTCCGCCTACACCTACTCGTACGCAGTGCTCGGCGAGCTGATCGCCTGGATCGTCGGCTGGGCGCTGATCCTCGAGTACGCGATCGCCGGCAGCACCGTCGCGGTCGGCTGGTCCGGCTACATGGCGGGCCTGTTGCGCAACATGCATGAGCTCGTGCCGTTCCTGCCCAACGTCGAGATCCCGCAGCAATGGGCCAATGGCCCGTTCGACGGCGGCATCCTCAACGTGCCGGCGCTGCTGATCTCGCTGCTGATCACGTGGCTGCTGGTGCTCGGCACGAAGGAGAGCGCCTACGTCAACTCGATCCTGGTCAGCATCAAGGTCGTGGCGCTGACGGCGTTCGTGATCCTGGCGCTGCCGGTCATGCACCTGCAGAACTTCCACCCGTTCGCGCCCAACGGCTACGTCGGCAAGCTCGGCGTCGGCGCGGCGGCGGCCTCGATCTTCTTCGCCTACGTCGGCTTCGACGCGGTGTCGACCGCCGCCGAGGAGACCAAGAACCCGAACCGCAACATCCCGATCGGGCTGATCGGCTCGCTGCTGATCTGCACGGTGTTCTACCTGCTGGTCGCCGCCGGCGCGATCGGCTCGGTGGGCGCGCAGCCGATGTCCGGGCCGCAGGGCCAGGTGCTCGAGCCCGGCAGCGTCGAGCTCGCCGCCGCCTGCCAGGGCCTGCACCAGCTGGTGTGCAGCAAGGAGCCGCTCGCCTTCGTGCTGCGCGAGCTGCATTTTCCGAACATCGGCAACCTGATCGGCCTCGCCGCCGGCCTCGCGTTGCCGTCGGTGATCCTGATGATGGTGTTCGGCCAGACCCGGATCTTCTTCGTGATGGCGCGCGACGGGCTGCTGCCGGGCGTGTTCGCGACGATCCACCCGCGGTACAAGACGCCGCACATCGTCACGATCTGCACCGGGCTGTTCGTGTCGTTCTTCGCCGCCCTGTTCCCGGTCGGCAAGCTCGCCGACATCTCGAATTCCGGCACCCTGTTCGCCTTCCTCGTGGTCGCCGCGGGCGTGCTGATCCTCAGAGTCCGTGATCCGGGCCGCAAGCGCACCTTCCGCACGCCATGGGTGTGGGTCATGGGCCCGCTCGCGATCATCGGCTGCATCTTCCTGTTCTCGCAGCTGTCGACCTACACCGAGATGCTGTTCCTCAGCTGGACGGCGTTCGGGCTGGTGCTGTACTACGGCTACGGCTACCGCCACAGCCACCACGCCCGCGACGAGGCGGCCGCCGGCCGCTGACGACGCTGGCGCCGGCGCGGGCCGCGCGCGGCTCAGCGCAGATCGTCGGGGACGTGCGGGGCGAGCAGCGCGACGAGCGCCTCGTAGGCCTTGGGGCTGCCGGCGACGATGTCGCCGCCGAGCTGGTACTCGCCGCCGGTCAGCGTGCCGATGCGCCCGCCCGCCTCGGTGATCAGCAGCGTGCCGGCCGCGGTGTCCCAGGGGCTTAGGCCCAGCTCCCAGAAGCGCGTCGGTCCGCCCGGCCGCGACCCAGGCGAGGTCGAGCGCCGCCGAGCCCGGCCGGCGCAGCCCGGCGGTCGCGAGCGTGACGGCCTTGAACATCGCCATGTAGCTGTCGAGCCACTTGAGGTTGGCGCGGTACGGGAAGCCCGTGCCGATCAGCGCGCCCTCGAGCGCCCTTGCTCTTGCTGACCCGCAGCTTGCGGTCGTCGAGCTGCGCGCCCTGGCCGCTGCTTGCGGTGAAGAGCTCCTGGCGCATCGGGTCGTAGATCACCGCGTGCTCGATCCGGCCGCGGTGCTGGACGGCGATCGAGACGCAGAACTGCGGGAAGCCGTGCAGGAAATTCGTGGTGCCGTCGAGCGGATCGATGATCCAGACGAACTCGTCGCTCTTGCCCGCGCTCGTGCCGCTCTCCTCGGCGAGGAAGCCGTGGTCCGGGTAGGCGCGGCGGATCGTCGCGATGATCTCCTGCTCGGCGCTGCGGTCGACGTCGGTGACGAAGTCGTTGCGGCCCTTGGCCGAGACCTCCAGCGACTCGAGCCGGTTGAGGCTGCGGAAGATCACGTTGCCGGCGCGGCGCGCGGCGCGGATACCGATGTTGACGAGCGGGTGCAGTGCCACGGGGAGATCCTGGCCGGGCGGGGGTGCGCGGCCTCGAGCGGCGCGTAGAATATCAGACGAGCCCCGGAGCCCCTCCCGAGTGCCGATCCGCTTCATCCTCGTCGCCACCCGTCATCCCGGCAACATCGGCGCGGCGGCGCGCGCGATGAAGACCATGGGGCAGGCGGGGCTGTGGCTGGTCGCGCCGGAGTCCTTCCCCGACGCCGAGGCGACCGCGCGCGCCTCGGGCGCCGACGACGTCCTGCTGCGGGCCCGGGTCGTGGCGACGCTGGCCGAGGCGGTGGCCGACTGCGGCCTCGTGCTCGGCACCAGCGCCCGGCTGCGCAGCCAGTACTACTGGCCGGTGCTGACACCGCGCGAGGCCGCGCCGCGGCTCGCCGCCGCCGGCGCCGCGGGCGACGCGGCGATCGTCTTCGGCACCGAGCGCACCGGCCTCAGCAACGCCGACTTCGACCTCTGCAACGGCCTCGTGCACATCCCGTCGAACCCCGAGTACGAGTCGCTGAACCTGGCCCAGGCGGTGCAGATCCTGGCCTACGAGCTGCGCTGCGCCGCGGGCGCGCCGGCGCCCGAGCCACGCCGCACTGCGCCGCTCGCCCCGGTCGCGGAGCTCGAGCGGCTGCGCGCGCACGCCGGCGAGGTGCTGGCCGCGATCGACTTCACCGACCGGCGCGGCGGGCCGCACCTGCTCAGGCGGCTGGCGCGGATCTTCGGCAGGGCCGCGCTTGACCAGGAGGAGGTCAACATCCTGCGCGGCATCCTCACCGCGGTGCAGGCGCGCCGGCGGCGCGCCGGGAGCGGCCCGTGACCGCGCCCGAGTTCGTCTACCTCGACTACGCGGCGACGACCCCGGTCGACCCGCGCGTGCGTGCCGCGATGGACGCGTGCCTGGCCGCGCCGCCGGGCAACGCCGCCTCGAGCCATGCGCCCGGCCGCGCCGCGCGCGAGCGGGTCGAGGCGGCGCGGGCCGAGGTGGCGGCGCTCGTCCACGCGCCGCCGCAGGCGATCGTCTTCACCTCGGGCGCGACCGAGGCCGACAACCTCGCGATCCTGGGCGCCGCGCGCGGCAACGCGAGCCGCGGCCGGCACCTCGTCAGCCTCCGGACCGAGCACCGCGCCGTGCTCGATGCGCTCGGCCGGCTGGAGCGCGAGGGCTTCGCGGTGACGCTGCTGACGCCCGGCCGCGACGGCCTGATCGACCCGGCCGAGCTCGGCCGGGCGCTTCGGCCCGAGACGACGCTCGTGTCGGTGATGCTGGTCAACAACGAGATTGGCGTGGTGCAGGACATCCCGGCGGTCGCGGCCGAGTGCCGCCGCGTCGGCGCGCTGCTGCACGTCGATGCCGCCCAGGCGGCCGGGCGCGTGCCGCTCGACGTCGTGGCGCTCGACGCCGACCTCGTCAGCCTCGCAGCCCACAAGATCCACGGCCCGGTCGGCGTCGGCGCGCTGTACGTGCGCCGCGAGCCGCGGCCGACGCTCGTGCCGCTCGCCTTCGGCGGCGGCCAGGAAGGGGGCCTCAGGCCCGGCACGCTGCCGGTGCACCAGATCGTCGGCATGGGCGAGGCCTACGCGCTCGCGCGCGCCGCGCTCGGCACGGAGCCGGCGCGGCTCGCGGCGCTGCGCGAGCGGCTGTGGGCCGCGCTCGGCGCGCTGCCCGGGGTGTGGCTCAACGGCCATCCGGCACGGCGTGCGCCGCACATCCTCAACGTCTCCTTCGAGGGCGTGGACGGCGAGTCGCTGCTGTACGCGCTCGGCAGCCTCGCGGTGTCGGCCGGCTCGGCCTGCGCCGCCGGCCACGGCGAGCCGTCCTACGTGCTGCGCGCCCTCGGCCGCGACGACGCGCTCGCGCAGGCGAGCCTGCGCTTCAGCTTCGGGCGGCCGACGACCGCCGCCGAGGTCGACCTCGCCGCCGAGCGCGTGCGCGCGGCGGTTGCGCGGCTGCGGGCGCTGGCGCCGTCGTGAGCGACGCCGCCGCCTACTCGGCGCGGGTCGCCGAGCTCTACGCCGCGGCCCCCGGCGCCGGCGCGCCGGACGGGCCGGGCTGGGCGTCGGGCGAGGCGCGCGAGCCGCTCTCCGCCACCCACGTGCGCGTCCACCTGCTCGCCGCCGCCGGGCGGGTGGTCGCCGCCCGCTACCAGGTGCGCGGCTGTCCGCACACGATCGCGGCCGCGGCGCTCGCCGCCGCGCGCCTGCCGGGGCTGCCGGTCGCGGGCCTGGACACGGATCCGGCGGCGCTCGCCGCCGAGCTCGGGGTCCCGCCCGCCAAGCTCGGCCGGATTTTCGTGATCCAGGACGCGATTCGCAGTGCCGCGCTTCAACTTAATCGGGGCGGCCCCTAGAATCGGCGCAAGCTACCCCGATTGTCTGCAGCCGGAGGAATCGCTACCCGCCATGGCCGTCACGCTCTCGCCCGCCGCCGCCGATCGCGTCCGCAGCTTCCTGGCCTCGCGGGGCCACGGCGTGGGCCTCAGGCTCGGCGTCAAGCGCACCGGCTGCTCGGGCTTCGCCTACGTCGTCAACTACGCCGAGGACGTAGGTCCCGGTGACACCGTGTTCGAGGACCGCGGGGTCAAGGTGATCGTCGACGCCGGCAGCCTCGAGCTCGTCGACGGCACCGAGGTCGATTTCGTCAAGCAGGGCCTCAACGAGGCCTTCAAGTTCCGTAACCCCAAGGCCCGCGGCGAGTGCGGCTGCGGCGAAAGCTTCTCGGTCTAGTCCCGTCCGGGGCGGCGCCGGGCAAAAACTCCTTAAATCCCGCCAACTTCCGTACGCCATTGCGTTGCGGGCGATGCCTCCCGGGCTATAGAATGGTCGGTCTTTCACCGCCCCCGTGAGGATGATCCATGGCGCTCGAGCGCACCCTGTCGATTGTGAAGCCCGATGGCGTTCAGAAGAACCTGATCGGTGAGGTCTACCGTCGCTTCGAGCAGGCGGGTCTGAGGATCGTCGCGGCGCGCATGCGCCACCTCACCCAGCGCGAGGCGGAGGGCTTCTATGCGGTGCACCGCGAGCGGCCGTTCTTCAAGGACCTGTGCCGCTACATGACCTCCGGACCGGTCGTCGTGCAGGTGCTCGAGGGCGAGAACGCGGTCGCCCGGCACCGCGAGATCATGGGCGCCACCGATCCGAAGAAGGCCGCCCCCGGCACGATCCGCGCCGACCTCGCGGCCAGCATCGAGGAGAACGTCGTGCACGGCTCCGATTCGGCCGACAACGCCGCGCGCGAGATCGGTTACTTCTTCGCCGAGACCGAGCTCTGCCCGCGCACGCGGTGAGTTGAAGGCCCCGCGTATGTCCGCCGTCGCCACCCGCCGCACCAACCTCCTCGGGCTCACGCCCGCGGAGCTGGAGGCGTTCGTGGTCGGCCTCGGCGAGAAGCCGTTCCGCGCGCGCCAGCTGATGGTGTGGATCTACAAGCGCTGGGTCTCGGACTTCGCAGCGATGACCGATCTTGGCAAGGAGCTGCGCGCGCGGCTGGCCGACGTCGCCGAGATCCGCCCGCCGGAGATCGTCTCCGAGCATGCCTCCGGCGACGGCACCCGCAAGTGGCTGCTGCGCGCCAACGGCTCCGGCGGCCGCGAGCAGGCGATCGAGACGGTGTTCATCCCCGAGGTCGGCCGCGGCACGCTGTGCATCTCCTCGCAGGTCGGCTGCGCGCTCGACTGCGCGTTCTGCTCCACCGGCGCCGCAGGGCTTCAACCGCAACCTCGACACCGCCGAGATCGTCGGCCAGGTCTGGCTCGCCAACCAGCGGCTCGGCTCCGGCCCGGGCGGCGACCGCGCCGTCACCAACGTCGTGCTGATGGGCATGGGCGAGCCGCTCGCCAACTACCGCGCCGTGCTGCCGGCGCTCGGCCTGTTCCTCGACGACCGCGCCTTCGACCTGTCGCGGCGGCGCGTGACGCTGTCGACCTCGGGGCTCGTGCCGCAGATCTACCGGCTCGCCGAGGACACCAACGTCGCGCTCGCGGTGTCGCTGCACGCGCCGAACGATGCGCTGCAGGAACGAGCTCGTGCCGATCAACCGCCGCCACCCGATCGCCGAGCTGCTGGCCGCCTGCTGGCACTACCTCGAGGCGCAGAACGGCCGCACGATCACCTTCGAGTACGTGATGCTCGACGGCGTCAACGACGGCCCCGAGCACGCGCGCGAGCTCGCGGCGCTGCTCGCCGGCCACGACGCCAAGGTCAACCTGATCCCGTTCAACCCGTTCCCGGGCAACCGCTTCCGGCGCTCCTCGCCCGAGGCGATCGAGGCGTTCCGCGAATACCTGAACTCGCGCGGCGTGACGGCGACCGTGCGCCGCACGCGCGGCGACGACATCGACGCGGCCTGCGGCCAGCTCGCCGGGAAGGTCCACGACCGGATCACCGTCCGGCTCGGCACGAAAATGGTCGCCGTGGAGGTCGAGGCATGAAGCGCGTTTCGTTTGCTGTGCTGCTGCTGCTCGTGTCGCCGCTGGCCGGGGCCGGACCGAGCGCCCCGCTCGAGCCGCAGAATGTGACCGCGGCACGCCTCAACGCGCAGCTCGCGGTCGCCTATCTCAAGGAGAACGAGGTGGCGGCGGCGCAGGAGAAGATCGACAAGGCGCTGACGCAGAACCCCAAGGACCCGGCCGTGCAGGTCAGCGCCGGCCTCGTCTACGAGCGCCTCGAGCAGGTCGACAAGGCCGACCGCTTCTTCGCCGAGGCCCTGCGACTCGAGCCGCACAACCCTGACATGGTCAACAACTACGCGGTGTTCAAGTGCCGGCGCGGGCACTACGCGGAGGGCGAGAAGCTGTTCCTGCAGGCGGCGCGCAACCCCGCCTACGGGACTCCGGAGGTCGCCTATTCGAACGCCGGCGTCTGCGCCCGCAGCGCCAAGAACCTGGTGCGCGCCGAGGAGCTGTTCCGCAAGTCGCTGGCGGCGAAAGAGAACTACCCGGATGCGCTGCTGCAGCTCGCCGACCTGTCGCTCGAGCGCGGCGCGGCACTCGCGGCGCGCGGCCTGATTGACCGCTATTTCACCGTCACCGGGCCCTCGTCCGATGCGCTCTACCTCGCGGTGCGCATCGAGCGCAAGCTCGGCGACGTCGAGGCCGCCAGCCGCTACGCCGCGCAGCTGCAGAAGGAGTTTCCGAATTCCGAGCAGGCGCGGCAGCTGCGGTCCGGCGCGAGCCCCGAATGAGCGAGCCGGCTGACCAGGCGCCGGCCGCCGCCGCGGCGCGCGTGCCGGATCCGGGTGCGCGGCTGCGCGCCGCGCGCGAGCAGCGCGGCCTCGCGCTCGGCGCGGTCGCGGACGCCCTGCACGTCGCGCCGCGTCTCATCGTCGCGATGGAGGCCAACGAGTTCGCGGCCTTCGATGCGCCGGTGTACGCCAAGGGCTTCCTGCGCAAGTACGCGGGCTTTCTCGGCATCCCGGTCGAGGACGTGCTCGGCGCCTACGACGCGCTCGCCGCGGGCCCCTCGCAGCCGACGCTGATCCCGGCGATGAACGTCGCGCCGGCGAAGCCGGGCCTCGCGACGCTGCCGCTCGTGCCGATGCTGATCATCGCGGCGGTGGTGATCGTCGGCGCGCTGTCCTGGTGGCGGCTCGGCCGCGGCCCGGCGCGCGTCACGCCGCCGGTCGCGAGCGCGACCGCGCCCGAATCCCGCGCCGCGGACCGCGACGTTGGCGCCGGCACCGCCGTGCCGACGCAGCAGCCGGAGTTCGCCGACGCGGCGCCGGCGGCCGCGCCGCCGCCGGTCGCCGCCGCGCCGCCGGAGCCGCGCGCCCGGCCGGCCGAGGCGGCACCGGCGCCCGTGCCGGCGGCGCCGGTGCGGCGCGCCGCGACGGCCGGCGTGGTCAGGGCCGACGCGCTCGTGCTGCACGGCGTGAACGAGTGCTGGGCCGAGGTCTACGCCGCGGACGGCCAGCGGCTGTTCTACGACATGGTGCGCCCCGGCGAGACGCGCCCGGTGGCCGGGCCCGGGCCGTGGAAGGTCTTTCTCGGCTACGCCGACGGCGTCCGCCTGACGGTCGGCGAACACCCCGTCGTCGTGCCGCCGGCGCGTCGCGCCGGCGCGACGGCCCGCTTTGCCGTCGGCCGCGACGGCGCTGTCCAGTAACTACCCGAGGAAGCGGTCGCCTTGAGCGAGATCATCGAGCCGCTGCGCGGCATGAACGACGTGCTGCCCGACGAGGCGCGCTGGTGGCAGCGGCTCGAGGCCGCGGCGCGCAGCGTGTTCGCGCAGTACGGCTACCGCGAGATCCGCGTGCCGGTGCTGGAGCGCACCCAGCTGTTCAAGCGCGCGATCGGCGAGTACACCGACATCGTCGAGAAGGAGATGTTCACCTTCGAGGACCGCGACGGCATGAGCCTCGCGCTGCGTCCCGAGGGCACGGCCGGCATCGTCCGCGCCGCGATCTCCAACGGCCTGCTGCACAACCAGCGCCACCGGCTGTACACCTTCGGGCCGATGTTCCGCGGCGAGCGTCCGCAGAAGGGGCGCTACCGCCAGTTCCACCAGATCGACGCCGAGGCCTTCGGCTACGAGGGCCCGGACATCGACGCCGAGCTGATCCTGATCGCCGCGCGGCTGTGGCGCGTGCTCGGCATCAGCCGCGTCCGGCTCGAGGTCAACTCGCTCGGCACCGCCGAGTCGCGCGCTGCCTACCGCGAGGTGCTGCGCAGCTACTTCACGGCCCACGAGTCCGTGCTCGACGCCGACAGCCGGCGGCGCCTCGGCGGCAACCCGCTGCAGGATCCTCGACAGCAAGAACCCGGAGCTCGCCGAACTCATCGCCCGGGCGCCGCTGCTCACCGACCACCTCGACGCCGCCTCGCGCGAGCACTTCGCCGGGCTCTGCGCCCGGCTCGAGGCGGCCGGCGTCGGCTACACGGTGAACCCGCGCCTGGTGCGCGGCCTCGACTACTACAGCCGGACCGTGTTCGAGTGGGTCACCGACGCGCTCGGCTCGCAGAATGCGGTCTGCTCGGGCGGCCGCTACGACGGGCTCGTCGACCCAGCTCGGCGGCACGCCGACGCCGGCGATCGGCTGGGCGCTCGGCATGGAGCGGGTCGTGATGCTGATGCAGGAACTCGGCTGCGCCGCCGCTGCCGAAGTACCGCAGGTCTATTTCGTGCTCGCCGGCCCGGTCGCCGCCGAGCGCGGCGTCAAGCTGGCCGAGGACGTGCGCGACGCGCTGCCGTGGCTGCGCGTCGAGACCGACCTCGGCGGCGGCAGCTTCAAGGCGCAGTTCAAGCGCGCCGACAAGAGCGGCGCGGCGATCGCCGTGGTGCTCGGCGAGGACGAGCTCGCGCGCGGCGTCGCGGCGGTCAAGCCGCTGCGCGGCGGCGGGGCGCAGGAGGACTGCGGGCTCGAGCTGCTGCCGGCCTGTCTCGAGCGGCTGCTGGCGGTGGCGGTGGACGCGGGCACGACGGCTCGGCAAGATCCGGGCCGCTGAACGACGACATACAGGCGGGAGAAGTTCGTGGATGAGTATCTGTCCGAACGCCAGCAGATGGACTGGCTGCGTGCCACGGTCAAGGAAAACGCCCCCTGGGCGCTCGGCGGCGTGGCGATCACGCTGGCGCTGTTCGTCGGCTACCAGCAGTGGCAGGGCTGGCGCGAGCGCCAGTCGGCGACCGCCAGCCAGAAGTACGAGGCGACGCTCGATGCGCTCGCGCGCGGCGACGGCGATGGCGCCAAGCGGCTCGTCCAGGAGCTGCGCGATGGCTACGCGCGCACGCCGTACAGCGACCAGGCGTCGCTGGCGCTCGCCCGCTACGACGTCGAGGGCAACCGGCTGGCCGACGCCGCCCAGCTGCTCGGCGAGGTGATCAAGAACACGCACGACGAGGAGCTCGCGACCGTCGCGCGGCTGCGTCTGGCGCGCGTGCAGCGCGCCGACGGCAAGGCGGACGCTGCGCTCGCGACGCTGGCCGCGGCGCCGCCCGGCACGGCCTCGGCGGCGTTCGCCGACGTGCGCGGCGACGTGCTGCTCGACAAGGGCGACAAGGCCGGCGCGCTCGCCGCCTGGCGCGAGGCGCTGGCCGCCAAGTCGGCGGGCGTCAACCGCGAGCTGCTCGAGCTCAAGATCGGCGCGCTCGAACCGCCGGCCGAGCCGGCGGCCGCGGCGCCGCCCGCCACCGGCGCCAAGCCGTGATGCGCCCAGGCTTCGCGCGCAGCTGCGCGGCCGTGGCCGCGCTCGCGGTCCTGCTGGTCGCCTGCGACGACGACAAGGACATCGAGCCACCGGCGGCGCTGGTCGCGATCGACGCCAAGCTCGCGGTCGAGAAGGTCTGGACCGCGAGCCTCGGCGGCAAGGACCGCTCGTTGCGGCTCGGGCTCGCGCCCGCGGTCGCCGACGGCAAGGTGTACGCGGCCGGCGAGAAGGGCGCGATCGCCGCCTTCGACGGCGCGTCCGGGAAGACGCTGTGGCGCAAGGACACCAAGCTCGGGCTCGCCGGCGGGCCCGGGGTCGGCAGCGGGCTCGTCGTCGCGGGCTCGAGCGACGGTCAGCTGGTCGCGCTCGAGGCCGCCACCGGCGCGCAGCGCTGGCGCGTGCGCCTCACGGGCGAAGTGCTGGCGGCGCCGCTGGTCGCGCCGCAGGCGGTCGTCGTGCGCACCGTCGACGGGCGCGTCCGCGCGCTTGCGCTCGCCGACGGCCACGAGATGTGGAGCAACGAGCAGCAGGTGCCGCGGCTGTCGCTGCGCGGCGTCGGACGGCCGGTGCTGGCCGGCGACACCGTGATCTGCGGCTTCGACAACGGCAAGGTCGCCGCCTACGGCATCACCAACGGCGACGTGCTGTGGGATACCGCCGTCAGCCCGCCGCGCGGCAAGACCGAGCTCGAGCGCCTGGTCGACATCGACGGCGCGATCGCGGTGTCCGGGCACGACGTGTTCGTGGCCGGCTTCCAGGGCCGGGTCGGGATGGTGGCGCTCGACTCCGGCCAGATCTGGTGGTCGCGCGAGTCCTCGAGCTACCGCGGCATGGTGCTCGCCGGCGAGACGCTCTACATGACGACCGCCGACAG
Source organism: uncultured Pseudomonadota bacterium (assembly GCA_963727685.1). Lineage (GTDB taxonomy): Bacteria > Pseudomonadota > Gammaproteobacteria > Steroidobacterales > Steroidobacteraceae > CAIKZZ01. The sequence goes on along the minus strand of CAVSGY010000006.1, from coordinate 32,819 downwards.
CCTGGTCATGGCGATGCGGCGCCGCGACGGCACGCCGGACTGGCAGCAGGACCGGCTCAAGAAGCGCGGCCTGAGTTCGCCCGCGGTCGACGGCGATGCAATCGTGGTCGCCGACTTCCAGGGCTACGTGCACTGGCTCGACCAGGCGAGCGGCGCACTGATCGGCCGCATCGCGGCCGGCGGCAAGCGCTTCACGAACGGGCCGGTCGCCGCCAACGGCTTCGTCTACCTGCAGAACGACGCCGGCGAGCTGTACGCGCTGCGCGCCCAGCACCGGAAATGAGCCCGCCGTGGCGCGCATGCTGCCGGTCATCGCCATCGTCGGCCGGCCCAACGTCGGCAAGTCGACGCTCTTTAACGTGCTCACCGGCACGCGCGACGCGCTGGTCGCGGACCTGCCCGGGCTGACCCGCGACCGGCAGTACGGCTACGGCCGGCGCGGCGGCCACTACATCGTCGTCGATACCGGCGGCCTCGTGGTCGCGCCGTCCGGCGTCGAGGCGCTGATGGCGGGGCAGACCGAGCGCGCGGTCGCCGAGTCCGACCGCGTCGTGTTCGTCGTCGACGCGCGCTCAGGCCCGACGCCCGAGGACGCCTTCGTCGCGGACCGCCTGCGCCGCTCCGGCAAGCCGGTGATCGTCGCCGCCAACAAGAGCGAGGGCCAGGACGCGGACGTCGCCGCCGGCGAGTTCCAGGCCTTCGGCCTCGGCCAGCCGGTGGCGATCTCCTCGGCGCACGGCCAGGGCCTCGATGCGCTGGTCGAGCAGATGCTCGCCGGCCTCGTGGTCGCGGAGGGCGAGCAGCCGGATCTCGATCCGGACGCGATCCGCGTCGCCGTCGTCGGCCGGCCGAACGTCGGCAAGTCGACGCTGATCAACCGGCTGATCGGCGAGGAGCGCCTCGTCGCCTTCGACCAGCCGGGCACGACCCGCGACAGCGTGCACGTGCCCTTCGAGCGCGACGGCCAGCGCTACGTGCTGATCGACACCGCCGGCGTGCGGCGTCGGGCGCGGGTCGAGGACGCGGTCGAGAAGTTCAGCGTCATCAAGGCGCTGCAAGCGATCGACGAGGCGCACGTCGTGATCGGCGTGCTCGACGCCCACGAGACGGTGGCCGAGCAGGACGCGACGCTCCTCGGCCACGTCGCCGAGCGCGGCCGGGCGCTGATCCTCGCGATCAACAAGTGGGACCACATCCCGCCCGACCAGCGCGACCACATCAAGAACCAGCTGGCGCTCAAGGTGCCGTTCCTCGACTTCGCGCCGCAGCACTTCATCTCGGCGCTGCACGGCACCGGCGTCGGCGACCTCTTGGGCGCCGCGCGGCGTGCGGCGCAGGCGGCGCTCAAGGAGCTGCCGACGCCGGACCTCACGCGGGTGCTCGAGAAGGCGCTCGAGGCGCACCAGCCGCCGCTGGTCCGCGGCCGGCGCATCAAGCTCCGCTACGCGCACCAGGGCGGCAAGAACCCGCCGCTGATCATCGTGCACGGCAACCAGGTGGCGCACGTGCCGGAGGCCTACCGGCGCTACCTGATCAACACCTACCGCGAGGCGTTCCGCCTGCACGGCACGCCCGTCAAGGTCGAGTTCCGCGCCGACACCAACCCGTTCGCCGGCCGGCGCAACGAGCTCAACGAGCGGCAGAAGCAGAAGCGCCGCCGGCTGATCAAGCACAAGAAGCGGCGCTGAGCCGCGCCGGCGTGCGTCAGCCGTCGATCGTCGTGACCGTCGCCGCGAAGCTGCCGGCGGCGGTGCGCGCCCGGACCTCGTCGCCGGGCGCGACGTCGCGCGCCGCGCGCACCACGGTCCCGTCGGCCCGCACCACGATCGCGTAGCCGCGCTCGAGCGTCGCGAGCGGGCTCACCGCGTTCAGCGTCCGCGCCGCCGCCGCGAGCCGCGCGCCGGCCCGCGCGAGCTCGCGCTTGAGCGCCCGGCCGAGCCGCGCCTCGAGCTCGTCGAGCCGCTGGGCGCGCGCGGCGAGGCGCGTGCGCGGGTGGGTGAGCTCGAGGCGGCGGGCGAGCCAGCCCAGGCGCTCGCGCGCCTGGCCGCCGACGCGCCGCCAGGCGCGCGCCAGGCGGTCGCGGGTCGCGGCGAGCGCGCGCAGCCACTCGGCACGGTCGGGCACGACGAGCTCGGCCGCTCCCGACGGCGTCGGCGCGCGCAGGTCGGCGGCGAAGTCGGCGATCGTGACGTCGACCTCGTGGCCGACGCCGCTGACCACGGGGATCGCCGAGGCGCGGATCGCGCGCGCGACCGGCTCCTCGTTGAAGGCCCACAGGTCCTCGAGCGAGCCGCCGCCGCGGGCCAGGATCAGCACGTCGGCGTCGCGGCGCTCGGCGGCGAGCCGGATCGCCGCGGCGATCTCGGCGGCGGCGCCGGCGCCCTGCACCGGCACCGGGTAGATCAGCACCGGCACCGCCGGGAAGCGCCGCGCGAGCACGTGCAGGATGTCGCGGATCGCGGCGCCGGTGGGCGAGGTGATGACGCCGATGCGGCGCGGCAGCGCGCGGCAGCGGCCGCTTGCAGCGCCGCATCGAACAGGCCCTCGGCCGCGAGCCGTGCCTTCAGTTCCTCGAAGCGACGCCTGAGCGCCCCTTCGCCGGCCTCCTCGAGGTGCTCGGCGATCAGCTGGTACTCGCCGCGCGCCTCGTACAGGCTCACCCGCACGCGCAGCAGCACGTGCAGCCCGTCGCGCGGCACGACCCGCACGCGGCTGTTGGCGTTCCGGAACATCGCGCAGCGCACCTGCGCGTCGGCGTCCTTGAGCGTGAAGTACCAGTGGCCGGAGGAGGGACGCGCGAAATTGGACAGCTCGCCCTCGATCCACAGCGGCGGCAGGCCCGCCTCCAGCAGCATCCGCGCCTCGCGGTTGAGGCGCGAGACGGTGTAGACCTCGCGGCGCGGCGCGGGCTCGACGGGGCGTTGCATGGGGCGATCTTACCGGCGTCCCCGTGCCGCCGAGCCACGTGCCGGATATTTACCCGTTCGCGGAGACCGAGTACACTACCCGGCTTTACCCAAGGCTCCCCGGCGGAGCCAGTGCGCGCCGCATCGGCCCCGCCGCAAGGACTTGCGGCAGAGGAACGCCCATGCGAATCGACGAAGAAGCGCTCACTTTCGACGACGTGCTCCTCGTCCCGGCGTACTCGGACGTACTGCCGCGCGACGTCGACCTGTCCACGCGCGCTGACGCGCAACATCCGCCTCAATCTGCCGACCGTGTCGGCGGCGATGGACACCGTCACCGAGGCGCGCCTCGCGATCACGCTCGCGCAGGAAGGCGGCATCGGCATCATCCACAAGAACATGACCGCCGCCGCGCAGGCGCGCGAGGTGCTGCGCGTCAAGAAGTACGAGAGCGGCGTGATCTCCGACCCGATCACGGTGACCCCGGACAAGACCATCCGCGAGGTCATCGACCTGACCCGCGCCAAGGGCATCTCGGGCGTGCCGGTCGTGACCACCGACAGCGAGGTCGTCGGCATCGTCACCCACCGCGACCTGCGCTTCGAGCAGCGCTACGACGCGCCGGTGTCGCTGGTGATGACGCCGAAGGAGCGGCTGATCACGGTGCGCGAGAACGCGCCCAAGGACGAGGTGCTGCTGCTGCTGCACAAGCACCGCATCGAGAAGGTGCTGGTGGTCGACGCCGCCGGGCGCCTGAAGGGCATGATCACCGTCAAGGACTTCCAGAAGGCGACCGAGTTCCCGCGCGCCTGCAAGGATGCGAGCGGCCGGCTGCGCGCCGGCGCCGCGGTCGGCACGAGCCCCGACACGCTCGATCGCGTCGCGCAGCTGCGCGAGGCGGGCGTCGACGTCGTGGTCGTCGACACCTCGCACGGCCACTCGCGCGGCGTGCTCGAGATGGTCGCGCGGCATCAAGAAGGCCCACCCGGACCTCGACGTGATCGGCGGCAACATCGTCACCGCCGAGGCGCGCGCTGGCGCTCGTCGACGCCGGCGCCGACGGCGTCAAGGTCGGCATCGGCCCGGGCTCGATCTGCACCACGCGGATCGTTGCCGGCGTCGGCGTGCCGCAGATCAGCGCGATCGCCAACGTCTCCGCGGCGCTCGCCAAGAGCGGCGTGCCGCTGATCGCCGACGGCGGCATCCGCTTCTCCGGCGACATCGCCAAGGCGCTCGCCGCCGGCGCCAACTGCGTGATGATCGGCGGCCTGTTCGCCGGCACCGAGGAGTCGCCCGGCGAGGTCGAGCTCTACCAGGGCGCCTCCTACAAGTCCTACCGCGGCATGGGCTCGCTCGGCGCGATGGCGCAGCGCAACGGCTCCGCCGACCGCTACTTCCAGGACACGACCACCGAGCTCGAGAAGCTGGTGCCGGAGGGCATCGAGGGCCGCGTGCCGTACAAGGGCAGCGTCGTCGCGATCCTGCACCAGCTCACCGGCGGCCTGCGTGCCGCGATGGGCTACACCGGCAGCGGCAGCATCGAGGAGCTGCGCACCAAGCCGCGCTTCGTGCGCATCACCAACGCGGGCGTGCGCGAGAGCCACGTGCACGACGTCACGATCACCAAGGAAGCCCCGAATTACCGGGTCAGCTGACACCGTGAAGCCGACACCCGCGCCCGCCGCGCCGCGTGACATCCACGCCCACCGCATCCTGATCCTCGACTTCGGCGCGCAGTACACGCAGCTGATCGCGCGCCGGGTGCGCGAGCTCGGCGTCTACTGCGAGATCCATCCCTGGGACATCAGCGACGCCGCGGTCGAGGCCTTCGGCGCGCGCGGCGTCATCCTCTCGGGCGGGCCGGAGTCGGTGACCGACGCCGCGGCGCCGCGGGCGCCCGACGCCGTGTTCCGGCTCGGCGTGCCGGTGCTCGGCATCTGCTACGGCATGCAGACCATGGCCGCGCAGCTGGGCGGGCGCGTGCTGCCCTCGAGCCACCGCGAGTTCGGCTACGCCGAGGTCGAGGCGGACGCGGACGCGGTGCTGTTTCGCGGCATCGCCGACCGGCCGGGACCGGCCGGCAGCGGGCTGCTCGACGTGTGGATGAGCCACGGCGACCGCGTCGAGGAGCTGCCGCCGGGCTTTCGGGCCAGCGCCGCGCTCGCACAACGCCCCGCTTGCCGCGATGGAGGACCCGGTGCGGCGCTACTACGCGGTGCAGTTCCACCCCGAGGTCACGCACACGCGCCAGGGCACGCGGCTCCTCGAGCGCTTCGTGCGCGAGCTCTGCGGCTGCGACGCGCTGTGGGACGCCGGCCACATCGCCCGCGACCTCATCGACCGGGTCCGCGACCAGGTGGGCGCCGACCGCGTGCTGCTCGGCCTCTCGGGCGGCGTCGACTCGTCGGTGGTCGCGGCGCTGCTGCACCGGGCGATCGGCCAGCAGCTCACCTGCGTGTTCGTCGACCACGGCCTGCTGCGCCTCGGCGAGGGCGACCAGGTCATGGCCACCTTCGCCGCGCACATGGGCGTTGCGGTCGATGCGCGTCGATGCGAGCGAGCGCTTCCTCGGCGCGCTTGCCGGCGTCGACGACCCGGAAGCCAAGCGCAAGATCATCGGCCGCCTGTTCATCGAGGTGTTCGACGCCGAGGCCAGCAAGCTCGCCGGCATCAAGTGGCTCGCGCAGGGCACGATCTACCCGGACGTCATCGAGTCGGCGGGCGCCAAGACCGGCAAGGCGCACGTCATCAAGTCGCACCACAACGTCGGCGGCCTGCCCGAGAAGATGAACCTGAAGCTCCTCGAGCCGCTGCGGGAGCTGTTCAAGGACGAGGTGCGCCGGCTCGGGCTCGAGCTCGGGCTGCCGCGCGAGATGGTGTTCCGCCACCCGTTCCCGGGCCCCGGTCTCGGCGTGCGGATCCTCGGGCCCGTGACGCGCGCGGCCGCCGACCTCCTGCGCCAGGCCGACGCGATCTTCATCGAGGAGCTGCGCAAGCACGACCTCTACGACCAGGTCAGCCAGGCCTTCGCGGTGTTCCTGCCGGTGAAATCGGTCGCAGTCATGGGCGATGGTCGCAAGTACGACTGGGTCATCGCGCTCAGGGCCGTCGAGACGGTCGACTTCATGACCGCGCACTGGTCGCGCCTGCCGTACGACTTCCTCGACCACGTCTCGCGCCGCATCGTCAACGAGGTCGCCGACGTATCGCGCGTCGTCTACGACGTCTCCGGCAAGCCGCCGGCGACGATCGAGTGGGAGTAGATGTAAAGTCTTAAATCTCCTTATTAAACAATGCACTAAGACGTTACAAAAACATTCCCGTGACATTCCCGTTCAAGGGCTTAGGCTAGAGTCTGCCCGTATACTTACCCGCGAGGGAGTCGGAGACGACTGATGGCACGGGAAAGTCGGCAGCCCAAGGCGGTTAGGACAACGCCAGAGCCTTCGCACGCCGTCCAAGGAAGCAAGGCAAGGAAGTCTCGCCGGGGAGCAGCCCGCGCGGCATACGGAACCCGAGGCGCTGTCCGGGACAAGGAAACGGTCCCTTTTGGGGCGTACAGGGCGTCCATCTATCGCCGCGCGGACGTCGGTTCCAGCAGCTATTTCATGCGCCTGTACCTCAAAGACGAGGGCAGGTATTACCGAAAGTCACTCGGAACGAAGGACCGCAGGGAAGCCCGCGAGCGGGCGACTACGGAGCTTGTTCAGCTACTCGCGAAGCTACAGACCGGGCAGCGAATCCTCGCGATCTCATTGGCTGACCTGAAGCGTCGATTCGCGATCGAGCAAGGCAAGCGTGTGTCGGATGGTCGACTCGCCGCAAACACACAGCGAGCTCATCACTACAGAATCGAGAATGGGATCAAGTTCCTTAGGGAAAAGCTCCAAAAGGACAACATTCTCGATACGCGCCTGAGTGCCATTGACGGCTCGGTGTTCAGGGACTACTTGGCTTGGCGTCTCGAAGGCGCTGCTGCTGCGAATCGTACCGTTAGGCGTGACGTCGTTCGGGATGAGCTATTGACCATTCGCCAGATGTTCCTGTACGCGAAGAAGGAGCGTTGGTGTACTGATAAGACCGTTCCAAACTGGGATTTTACCGTTGAAAAGGAACCTCCTTCCCGCGAGCGGATGACACAGCGGAACTACACGGACGTCATCAACGTGCTTCGATCGTGGGCTGCAGAAGCGAAGTCGGAAAAGGATGTCTATAACCGGCGGATGCTTCAGCACTTCATCCTTCTGATCTCAAACACCGGAATGCGCAGCGGTGAGGCTTTCGGTCTGAAGAACCGCGACATAGAGATGCACCGCACTCGACAGGAGTGCGTAATTACCATCCGTCCAGAAACCAGTAAGGTTCGCCGAGGCAGAAAGATTGTGTTGCTGGCATCGGTTGGTGGGCGCGTTGAGAATACGAAGCCGATTAACTACCTCATTCGGTGGATCGACCAGTATCAGAGACACAAGAAGCCGAGTGACTTTGTCTTCGCCACGTACGCGAACAAGGGGCGGAAAAATCCCGCCTCCGGTAGCGTGCTGCATCCCACCGCCGGCGACGTGATCTACAAAGGCTATGGGGCATTGCGGAAGAAACTCGCAGACCTCCAGCTTGACTGGTTCGACCCGTATCACTGTCGGCATTTCTACATTACGAATCGCCTACTGGCAGAAGAGCCGATTCACATCGTCGCCAAAGTGTGCGGCACGTCGGTGAAGGAAATCGAGGCAACCTATAGCCATGTCCTAACCGAAATTGCGTCACGAAACTTCGGAAAGAAGCGAGTCGTGTACGACAAAGAGGGAGGCTACGGCGTCCACGACAAAGATGCTTCGCAAACTGAACCGGACAAGAACGACCCGAACGGTGGAACCGCAAGCAATGCTTGAACGGACCTTCAAGAATCCCGACGACCGGCTTTGCACGGGAGCCGGGCTGCTGGTACGTGCCCAGATGAAAATAAATTGCCACTCTGTCTTGGGGCGCACCGCTCAATGATCCCCGAAACCCTAAAGCAGCTGAGCATTAAGGTCTCCCAGTACTTTCTGGATTTCTTGGAGTCGGATTTCAAGCGGCAACAAGCTCCACGTCGACGAGTCATTCTCCAGACGGAATCGGGCTTCAAGGCTGGTATGTCGCTGGCTCCATACCCGACCCTACAGGGGGCAATGTGGCAGCAGCTTGGAAAAACATGGAATGCCGCTGGACTTGCACTCTCTCCACGACTTTTCACGCGAACACTCAGCCAGCCTCTTAGGCTGATATTGCGCGAGCAGACCGCTGCTCTAACAGAAGAAACAGTCGCAGCCGTCGCGAAGGCGGTCGTATCTCAGGCGCAGAGGACGCTGCCGAACGCTGTGTCCCACCCAGAAGAATGGGTCTTGGTCATTCGTCAAGAGCTATCGGAGAGCATTGGCACAAACATTGTTCGTCCAATGCTTTCGTTCCTCGATGCGGCGGTAAAGACACAAGCCTACTCGTCTGTCGATTCGATATTTGCTGCGGAGAGCGACCTTATATCGGCTCTTGCGGAGCCTTTAGACGAGGCTCTGCCCGAGGTTCTATCAAGATTTGCCGTTAGCAGGGATGTAAAGGAACTCGAAGCAACAGCCAATGCGCTCCTTAGCCTCGACTTTGCCAAGTCCTGCTTGGCAGCATTTTTCGAAGCGTTTGCTGCGTCCGACGCGTTTCTCGAATTTCGTGATCTTGAAACCTACGTCACTACAGCTGAAGGATTGGAACTCTATCTCTACATCGGAACCATAAAGTATGGGTCGGCGATCTACCCACTGTTCTATCTGCCGATCGAAACGCTGCGGGATGCGCGTACCGGGACTTACACGATCCAATTCAAGAACCAGCTGTACGCGAACAAGCGTGCCATCGACTTCATTCTTCAGGAACTCGGCGAGCGTCAACAGCGGCAGTGGTTGAGTCCAATAGCAGAACGGATCACGTATCTCACTGCGAGCGACGGCATAGACAAGGTAATAGAGCCGTTGGTGATCCAGATATGCCGAGCGTTTGGATTTCTCGACGATCTTCGGCTCTCTTCTGGACCAATTTCTCAGCTAGCCGATACCAATGTCACCGTTTCGAATGCTCTCTATCTCTGCGCGTTCGAGAAAGCGGACGAGGCATTGCTCAACGACTACGAAGAGATGATCGCCCAAATTCGAACTAACAAGGAGGGCGTGGTCGAACTGTTCCAGTCGATAGTTGAGGGCGTGATAACCAGCAATCCCGTAAGCATCGGTCCGGCTATTGAGAAGGAGTGGGACGGAATCCCAATAGATCAAAGAGCGGTGCCCGACATGCCCATTCCGCTAAACGAAGAACAGCAGAAGGTTCTTCAAGCGGTCCGGCACCCGGAGGGAAGATTCGTCGTTGTTGAGGGTCCGCCGGGCACAGGCAAGTCTCATACGATCGTCGCGATCGCGGCGGATTGCGCGTTTCGGAAGAAGAGTTGCCTCATTCTTTCAGACAAGCCAGAGGCTTTGGACGTAGTCCACAGCAAGCTGTCTGCGGCAATGAACGAGGTACGCGGGTCCGAAGAGTTTCCGAATCCGCTGCTTCGGCTTGGTACCGAGCAAGCAAACTTTCGCCGACTAACTTCGTCGCACGCGATGACTCAAGTGGAAGCCCACGTCAAAGCTGCGAACGCAAACAAAAAACACCTTCAGGAGGATAGGGACGAGCGCCGCGACAACCTACGAGGGCAAATCCGGGCGGTGATCGACACCGTCGGGTCTTTAAAAACGAAGGACATAGCGGCGCTTGAGCATCTGTCTCAAGAGATCGACGCACTCAGTGGGGAGGCGCTATCTGCCGCCCTCGAACACATATATGGAGATTCAAGGAAGACACCGTTCGTTCTGACTTCGCGAAATTTCTCGGGTGTCGAGTCATTTCTAACGACGCAATTCGCGGAGCGTCCATTGCGCTCACGCATTGAGTTCGCGGTTCGACTGCAGGCGTACAGCTTTGCATCGGAGGTGCGCGGTCAGTTCAGCCGGGAGGTTCTGGACGCCTGCCCGACGCTTGCGGCTGCACATGTGGACGCCCTGTCTGGCATCACTCGTGACGTCGCGAACCTTCGGATGCCGCTGTTTGGGTGGCTGTTCAGAGGGCGCCAATTGCGTGAGTTGGCGGCGAACTGTCAGAGCATATCCACATTCAGCAAAGAGATAGCATTTCCGTCTGACCTTAAGCTCGTTAGCCGCGTGGTGAATGCTGGCAGAAACTTAGAAGCACTGACGACGAGGCATGGCAATCCCGATGTCACCTTTGATGCCGTGTACGAGATTCTAGCGAAGTCGTCGTTGCCGATCGACGGGCTCGATGACCTAACGCGCTTCGCAAGACTGCTTAGTAAGACCTCCGACCATCCGGCGTTGAAGAGTCTCCTGCATGGGAAAGGTCCGGCGGATCGGGCGCGCCTGTGGATTCTTGCGGCGCAGTATATGTCGCAGCTACAGGCAATTGGCGGGACATTCGCCAAAGCGCCACAGCTTGACTACATCGCGCGCAAGACGGGCGTCGAGCGCCTTAATACGGCGCTTATGAATGCCGAGGTCGATTCGCGACTCGTGTCCTTTATGGAGACGTCACGCACCGACGCCAAAGTGCTCGCCAAGCTAATCAAGGATCGGCAGAAATTCCCGGAGGACAAATTCGAGTCAGTAAAGAACGCTTTCCCCGTGATGATCGCCAGCATCCGGGAGTTTGGGGAATACATGCCTCTGAAGCACGGCTTGATTGATGTGCTGGTGATCGACGAGGCGTCGCAAGTATCTGTGGCGCAGGCATTCCCGGCGTTGCTTCGGGCGAAGAAAGTGGTGGTGATGGGCGATAGCAAACAATTCAGCAACACAAAGTCATCGAATGCGAGCATAGCTCTCAATCAGAAATATCGCGGCGAGCTCGACGCTTTCTTCAGGAGGGAAGTGTCAAGCCAAGCCGACATGCTGGAACGGCTCAGCTACTTCGACGTGAAGCGATCTGTGCTTGAGTTCTGCGCGCTTTGCGCGAACTACAGCATTATGCTTCGCAAGCACTTTCGCTCCTACAAAGAGCTAATCAACTACTCGTCCGTAACGTTTTACGGTGGGCAGCTTCAGGCAATAAAGCTTCGGACGCTGCCGCTGTCGGAGTGCATTGAGTTCGCTGAGCTCGACGTGGGAGATGAGAAGTTCGCGCGTAACACGAATGCCAAGGAGGCGGACTACATCATTGATCGTTGTGTAGAGCTTCTCGACGAGGAGGCGCCACCGACTGTGGGCGTCATCACGCCGTTTCGTGAGCAGCAGTCGCTCCTAAGTCGGATGTTCGCCAATCACGCTCGGGCGAGTGACTTTCGTGGGCGTCTAAAGATTAAGGTAATGACGTTCGATAGCTGCCAAGGTGAAGAGCGAAACATCATTTTTTATTCGATGGTGGCGACGCGATCTCATGACCTGCTCAATTACATCTTTCCGGTTGCGCTTGGCGACGCCGAGGAACTGGTTGCTGAGAAGCTGAAGATGCAACGCCTTAACGTTGGCTTCAGTCGCGCTCAAGAAATGGTGTGGTTCGTCTTGTCCAAACCGCTCTCGGAATTCAAAGGATCGATCGGACAAGCCATGCGTCACTTTCAGCGGGTTCTAGTCACGCCAGTTGCCAGCGCGGCGCAGACAGATCCGCTTAGTCCAATGGAAAAGAAGGTTCTCGACTGGATTTACAGCACGCGGTTCTATCAGACACGCGCCGATACTGTTGAAGTCATTCCTCAGTTCCCGCTTGGCGAGTACCTAAGACAGCTGGATCCTCACTACAGGCATCCAGCATGGCGCGTGGACTTCCTTGTGTCCGTCGAAACAGCATCTGGCGTCGTCTACGTCGTTATCGAGTACGACGGCTTCGAATACCATTTCAGGAAAGGCGTTGAGATTGATGTCGGGAATCACGAAAGATTCCTGAATGAGAGCGACGTCGAGCGACAGCTGACGTTGGAGAGCTACGGCTATCGATTCCTTCGTCTCAATAGATTTAACCTTGGACGCGACCCGGTACCAACGCTGTCCGACCGTCTTGAGCGACTGCTCGCGGCAGAGTCGCCTGCCCAGCCAACAGGCGCCGTCCGGTCCATTGCCGAGCAGGCAAACGCACTGGTGGACAAGACCGCGAGGAAGTGCGAGCGATGTGGTGCGATCAAGCCGCTAGAGGCGTTCTTTGACAAGTCGCTCGGCGGCGGGAATGGCGGCACCGGGAGGATCTGTGTGCCGTGCAAAGAGCAGGAGCGCGCCGCAAAGGCATCGTCGGCGGGCGGGAGGCGGCGGCGTAGGTGGCGGCGCTGGCGGTAGGGGCGACGCGCGAGGGAATGCACATGGGCGCGTATGAATGCCTCAAGACGTTCCTTACCGAGGAAATGCGTCAGTCGCACATCTATCAGCCAGTCATGCTCAAGGAACTTCTCAAAAAGGGAGGTTCCAGCAAGGTAGCCGACATCGCCCAAGCCATTCTGTCCCACGACCCAACGCAGATCGAGTATTACTCCCAAGTCGTCAAGAACATGGTGGGTCGTGTCCTGACAAAGAATCGGGGAATCACGACAAGAGAGGGCGACACGTATTCTCTCGTCGGCGCAGACGAACTCTCACACGCGCAGCGCAAAGACCTGATGCGGATTTGCGATGAGAGCATTGCCGCCTATCTGGACGCGCGCGGACAGACCATATGGGACCACCGCAGGCGTGGTCATCGCCCTATCAGTGGATCAATCAGGTATCAAGTTCTAGTTCGAGCGGCTTCCCGATGCGAAGCGTGCGGCGTCTCGAACGACGAGCGCATGCTTGAAGTTGATCACATTGAGCCGAAGAGCTTGGGTGGCGCGGACAATATCGAGAACTATCAGGCGCTCTGCTATTCATGTAACGCCGCGAAGCGGAATACAGACGACACTGATTTTCGCCAAATGAAGCATCTGTACGATAGGCGCGAGACTGGCTGCCTGTTCTGCGATGCGCAGGTGTCTGACAAGAGGCGCGTGGAGTCGGAGAACGCGCTCGCCTATGCGACTCGCGACGCCTTCCCGGTAACCGCGCACCACACGCTGATAATTCCGAAGCGGCACGTCCTCGACTACTTCGGACTGAGACAGCCTGAAATCAACGCGATCAACCGGCTGCTGACAGATCAGAAGGAATCGTTGCAGAAGCTCGACTGCACCATCGAGGGCTTCAATGTCGGCGTGAATTGTGGTGAGGCAGCTGGGCAATCGGTCTTCCACTGCCACGTCCATCTGATTCCACGAAGAACAGGTGACGTGCCGTCGCCGCGAGGTGGCGTGCGGCATGTGATTCCGGCAAAAGGGAATTACTAGGGAGCAGCTAAACGATGCGCTACTGGTGGGTGAATCAGAAGAAGACTTACAAGCACGAGGTGTCGGGCGGGTTCCTATGGTCGCCGAAGCGGAATAAGAATGGGGCTCGAAATCAGTACTACGAGAATATGAAAGAGGTCCAACCCGGGGACATTGTGTTCTCGTATCGTGAAGCGAAGATCCCCGCAATTGGAGTCGTTCGCTCACCAGCCGAGACCACTATCAAGCCTGATTTCGGGGCTGCAGGAGCGAAGTGGTCATCAGAAGGCTGGTTTGTGAGAGTGGAATTCCGGGAGTTGCCAGAGCCACTTTCCCCTAAGTCCCATATGGATCGCCTTGCACCCCTTCTGCCGGAGAAGTACTCGCCGTTACAGACGGACGGCAACGGGAAGGAGTTCTACCTAACCGAATTGCCTTTGGCGTTTGCCACCCAGCTCCTCGCGTTAATCGGCGATGGCGGTCGTCAGCTGATTGGGTCCTTGGAGGCTGGTGCGCCGGAGATTGCGGAGGAGTTTGCCGCGGTCGCGATCGCAGGACGAACCGATATTGGTGAGACGACGAAAACCCAACTGACGAATGCACGCCGCGGGCAAGGCGTCTTCAGAGCCAACGTCCGGATAAACGAGAAGTTCTGTCGGGTCACTAAGGTCGCCGATCCGGACCTTCTTGTGGCAAGCCACATAAAGCCTTGGCGTGACTCTGACGACACCGAAAAGTTGAACGGGTGCAACGGGTTGCTGTTAGCGCCGCACGTCGACCGCCTATTCGATCGGGGGCTGATTGCTTTCGCGGACGACGGACGATTACTCGTCTCCAGCAAGCTGGACTCGTCGGTACTACGGGCATGGGGCATTCCATCCGGACTGAATGTTGGAGCATTCGCGCCGGAGCAGGCTGCGTTTCTTAGGTACCACCGCCAGAAGGTCTTTCTCCAATAGGCGCGGCAGGCAGCTTAAGATTGCGGGCGAAAGAGTGGGATCGGGCACAAGGCAAGAATCACGATGGCTGGCGCGAACGAAGCATTAACACGGGTCAAGATCGATCACGTCGCTGAGTCGGGCGCTACACGATGAGCACCAGCCAACCGCCCTCACCGGAAGATTGCGTCCTCGATCGCGAGTGGCGACAGCGAGAAGCGCTGATTAGGAAGTTTCGGGACGAGAACGAAGCGGTCTGGCTTTATGCGGACACGTTGATCGCTGGAACACATGTCCTCCTAAATGAGTTCATGGCATCTCGTAGTGACACGGCTGCGTGGACTGATGTCGATACTGACCTATTCCTCGCGTGGCAGGATGTGATCGATTACCAAACGAGTTCGTTGTTCCAGTTCATAACAAAAGACCTGAACGTGGCATATTCGACGTTACGGATGGCGTCAGAGCTCGTGCGAGATATCGCGCGAGTTCACCAAGACGCCTCCCGTCATTCGATCTGGAAAACGAGGGTTAGAGATAAGACGTCTCGGAAGCAGTATCGAAAGCAATTTACGTTCGATGAACGGAACGGAGTGGAAGCGCTGGTTCTGAAAGTCTACGACCTCTGTTCCGAGTACGCTACGCACGGACATGTGATGAACAAGATCGCTATGGCTGAGTCCACGCCAAGGGCGGTAGACCTGCATTACCTCGCTCTCCCGATAGATGAGGAAGCTGTTGTAAATCATCTTTCGGTTTGGTTTACCGCCTTTTATCCGATGCAAAGCTTGTGCGTTAAGCCGTGGCTCATCAAAGGAGGTGGAGAATTTCAGAAGTTTGGAGCTTTCTTCTTCTCTGAAGAAGCGATCGGGAACGCAGGCAAGTTTGCCGAGCAACTTGGCGGCAGGAAGCAGGTCGTGCAGTGAAGCGATCCGCCCCGATATCAGCGTGGGTGGCGCCCGGGGGCGGCTACACCGAGCCCGCCCATATGTAGGCACTGAATCTTCGGTATTGATGCGCGGCGTTGGCATCCACAGCCGTGTCGCTAACCCGTTGAACGGTAACGACCGCGGCGCCGCTGTCGATATGGCGTTTTAGTAACCGGCGAGTCCAGCCAGCGAGTGGACGCCGGAACGCGGCAAAGCCCGCTGCAGCGAGTCGGCAAGCGCCACCACCGCCAAGCGTGAGTCATTCTCATTGCTCGATCCCAAGTGAGACGTGCTGCCACTTGCTCCTCGAATCCGCGCCGCGCGACCAGAAATTGTTAAATCGGTCACGCTCGGTTCGTACACGTAGCCCTACAAGTGATGAGGAGCTGGGCAAGAACGGCAATCGAAGCCCGAGCCCCAACAAAGTCGCTAGGCGATCGTCGCCTGCGCTAGTACGCAGGCAGGAGATTCCGAGTGACCACCGAAACGAAGCAGTGTCCAGAGTGCGGCGAGACGATTCTGGCGGTTGCCAAGAAGTGCAAGCACTGCCAGACGGATCTCACTAAGCCCGCATCGACTCAAGGGGCAACATCCGCTGGATCTCCCTTCGATATTGGGGCTGCCCTGCTCGCTGTTCCCGTCGTAGGCACGCTTCTGGCGTGGTTCTGGATTGGGAACATGAACCTTCTCCAGTCGCCGGGAAATTCTCTGGCGCTCGTCGTCGTGGCGACCATCTGTATCACGGCGCTTCTCGCTGCCATCGAAGCGAGCAAGGTTGGCGCTACGTCGGATCGGACGTATGGAACGTATTCTCCAGTTCAGTGGTTCTTCGTAGTAGCACTGCTTTGGATTGTTGGGTACCCGGCGTACCTGTTCAAGCGCAGACACTACGGACTAAAGAATTATCTCTGGGCTGGACTGGCGGTTATGGCGGTCTTTCTTGCCAGCGCCGTGGTCATCCAGTCAGCCATTGACAGCCGAATCAGCGAAATCAAGGCGCAGTTCGGAATTCCGTCGACCGACGACGGCTCGCTCGTCAATCAAGTGATGGGGCTGTTTCAGAAATCGCCTCAACAGAAAGCACAGGAAGCGCGGGCGGAATCTCGTGCGAAAGCGGATGTAATAGTTCTGTTGAATCAAGCAAGTTCTGTAAAAGCGGGAATTGCTGAGTACTACGCCAACAATGGAACATTCCCTGCATCGTGCGCAGACGTTGGGGGCTGCACGACTGGCGTAAGCGTGAGCGCCGGTGGTCGCGTTACCCTGAACTTAGGTGCCACGGGAGTGCCGGAGATTGCCAGCAAGTCAGTTGTCGTCGCGCCGTCTGTGGCTGCAAATTATGACGTCCATTGGAGCTGCGGTTCTGACGCGGACTCCCGTTTCATTCCTACAGCGTGCCAGAATGCGCTGGCGACGTTACCTGCTCCCGCTCTTGCGCCAGCCATCGTAGGCGCGCCAGCGCACACTCTGGTAGGCGAGAATACGCCAGCTGATGCAGCGGCACCTGCCGCAGCTGCTGAAGCGACGGCGCTACCAGCTGCAGCGGAAGCGCCCAAGACTGCGACGTCGGATGGCGGGACCTCTGCCATTGTGGCGGCGCCGGCTGATCAGGTCGGTCCTTCGTTCGATTGCGCAAAAGCGGCTTCGTCAGTTGAAAAGATGATCTGCTCAAACGCGGAGCTTGCCGCCGCCGATTCGGAATTGGCTGCCTTCTACAAGAAGAACATAGTTGCGAGCGGCGTCAACGCAGCGCCGATCAAGCAAGGTCAGCGGATGTTTATTTCCAAGCGCGAGAACTGCAAGACAACGGCGTGCGTTGCCGAGGCATACCGAGCCCGTTACGAGGAATTGGCTCAGATGGGTTACGTTCGGGAGTAGAAGGTCATCGCCGCGCGGTCGGAATCGCAGCGACTGCCGCGCCGCCAAGAGGAAGACGCAATGTCGACAAGAGAAATCGGACTGGTTCTCCTTCTTCTGCTTGCGCCCCAAGCCCACGCAACAGAAGAGCAGTTCTGCCGGGGCTTCGCGCAAGGCTATGTTGAGGGCTGGAACGGCGTCTATGCGCCGGATAAATACGGGAATGTCGTGGACGTACGGATTCTAGGAGGAACTCGTAAGGAAAGCCCTCCGGTGCCGGCTTGCCAAATCGGCGCACTGGAAAACAACGACAACTCCACGCTGTCGTCGTTTGAGCAGGGGCAGCAGAAAGGGATTCAGCGTGGCATCAAAGCGTACAAGGACGATTTGGGCACGGGCTCCCCTACTGATATAGCGCGTCGTGCCGCGGCGGCGGCTAAACAGAAGGCGGACGCCGCGCAAGCACAAGTCGACGCGGAGGCGGCTAAGAAGAAGCAAGCGGAAGACAAAGCATTCCTGTGCTCAAAGCTTCAAAGGACGTCTGCCCTTTGGGCGAATACGGGCTGCGACGCCTTGATGACACCCGACCAGTTAGTCGCCACACAAGCGTCGGACAGAAACGCCTGTTGGAAGCACTATGAAGCGGTAACTGCCGCCGAAGAGAACACCCTAGCGAGGATGACACCGCAGCGAGCGGCACAGGAGAGGAATTCCCCCTTCTTTGGTCCCCTTCAGGCAGCAAAACATTGCTGGTCACTGCCCGGTGCGAACCTAGACGGGATTCTCGTCAGTTCTGCGGTGACGGCTCAGTCAGCAGCCGGCACGACGTATAAATGCTCGTACCGCGTAGGAGACGGTCGCACGGCTACGGTAGATGAGACGCCGCCTGACGGATGCCCGCAGGTGTTTAGTTTCACCGCGGCACCGACGGCGTCCGCGCCTGACAGCAAGCCGGCTGTAATGGCTCGCTCAAAAGTTGCGTTCAACTACTTCCCAATTCTCGATCTTGGGTTACCTCCAAAGCCAAGCGTCAGCGCGGTGGATGTATACCAGCTCGGTGAAAAGATCACGCGCCCTTCAGGAATGCTTGGAACCATGATTCTCGAAAGCGACGGACAAAGAACTCTGCAGCAATTGGTCGATTCCGCGCGAGAGAAGGCGGTTGAAGTGGGGGCTGACTTCATCATCGTCGTTAAGACAACGACGCACAAGGACATGCTTACCGATCCGTCGTTTTCCTACGCGATAGCGTACCTAAGTAAAGACCCGGACTTCGCGAATCCGGATAGGCAAGGCTACGCAGTTCTACGTGCATATGCAGGCGCGTATACGAAGGCAGTCGTTGGTGTTCTGTGGAACGATGATGCGCGAAAGGAGAAGAGGTACGTCGTACAAAGTTTTCAACCATACAGCTCTGCTCCAGCCGCCGGACTCAAAGTTGGCGACGAGGTTCTCACGATAAACGGGATGAGCGTTCTCGATACTCGGCTTCAAAAGCTGGCGTTCGAAAGTCCCGCTGGAACGAAATTCACGTACCACATCAAGCGCGCGGACCAGCAGATCGATGTGCAGGTACAGACCGTCACGCCACATTAGGGGGCGTGGTTGTCTGCGAGCCCGGTCGACGGCGAGTTGTCGGATCCGCGAGTACGCCGGTAGGAGATGTGGAGTGAACGCCGAGACGAAGCAGTGCCCCGAGTGCGGTGAAACCGTTCTGGCGGTAGCCAAGAAATGCAAGCACTGCCGGTCGGATATCAGCCCGCAAGCAGCGAGCGCGCCTATTGGATCGCTTCAGCTTACACCGCAGACGCAATCGTATCCCGATGCCGCAGCGATTGATGAATCGGACCGCATGCACGTCGTCTCCGGTTGGATTGTTGGGTTAGCGCCGCTACTAGGAATGGCGCTGGAATACGCAGCGGGGCTCGTCCTTCCCATGAGCGACGTGCTGACTTTTGGATTATGGCTCGCGATTAACACCGTTGCGTGCGATGTGGACAGCCGATTCCTGAAGACGGCGGGATACGATACGTCCACGTTGGACCGGTGGACAATCTTCGTTGTTCCGGTCTATCTGTATAAGCGAGGAAAGATATCCAAGCCGCGCCTCTTGCTTGTCTGGATAGCGTGCTTAGTAGCTTCAAGTGTGATGCCAAGCTATCTACGACGCGGTCTGCCGCCGACCGCGGCGAGCGCGCCACGCGCGGCGAGCGCGTCACCCGCGGACGCAAGTAAGGAGCAATTCTGCAGGGGTTTCGCAAAAGGCTACTTGACGGGCTGGAATGGCGACTACGTGTCGGACAAATACGGCAATGCTGTAGAGTTGGGTGTTCTGGGAGGAGCCCGCCGTAAGGAACGTCCCCCGGTGCCAGCGTGCCAAATTGGCGCGTTCGAAAACAACGACAATTCCACGCTGTCCTCCTTTGAGCAGGGTCAACAGAAGGGCATTCAGCGCGGAATCAAAGCCTACAAAGACGATTTGGGCTCTGGCTCACCTACTGACCTAGCCCGTCGTGCCACTGCGGCGGCTAAACAGGAGGCAGACGCTACGCGAGCACAAGCCGACGCCGCAGCGTTGGCGGCGAGCCAAGCCGCTGATAGGAACGCGTGTTGGAAGAGCTATGAAAAGCAGAAGATGCTTCCACCGTGGCAGCAGCCAGACCCGAATGAGTCGGTAGACAAAAATAGCGAGCGGTTGGCGGCACAATGCTGGTCACTGCCGGGTGCGGAGCTAGATGGGACTCTTGTTAGCTCCGTGGTCACGGCGAAGTCCGCAACCGGCGCAACATATAGATGCACCTATCATTTGGGAAATGGTCGCACTGGCACGGGAGATGTTACGCCGCCTGACGTATGCCCGCAGGTGTTTACTTTCACTGAAGCGCCTTCCAAGTGACAGTCCGCGAAGAAGGGGCTGCGACGTTGCGCATCGGCAAAGGTCTGCCATGAAGCGCCTTCTTGTAGTCCTGCTCGCGTTGCTAGCTGCTGGCAACGCCAACGCTCAGACGCGAACAAACTGCACCGCGAAAGACATCACCAACGGGACGGTGATGAATTGCACCACTACGGAAAGTGGCAGCGGCTTACCCAAGACGCCATCGTCGCCCGCAAGTAGCAGTTCGCCACCAATAATCTATGCCCCTGCGCCGGTCAACGTGCCGCCACTAGCCACGCCACCGCCGCTCAATATTCCGCCGCCACCGGACTTTGAGGCTTCGAATAGGCGCAACGCAGAAGCAGGGAGCGCGCTGGTGGTCTTGGGGGTCTTGGCTTACAAAGCTGTTTCTGCGATCAGGCAGAGCTATCTGGAAAGGGAATCGCTGGCTGAACAAAAGCGCCTGCGGCAAGTGGACTTCGATAGACAGCAGCGCAGGAACGGTGCCGACGCAACTGCACTGTCCGCGCTCGGAGACTTCGATTGGACCCTTGTAGCGCGCCTACCAGATGGGACGGAAATGCTCCGAGCGAACGCGACGGTCACCATCAATGAAAACATTCGGAGCGCGTTAGTTCGGGTGGTCTATCCCCGCGCCGACACGTACAAAGACAGTAATGGTCACTTTTACCATAACGTCATTTCACGGATGATCGTCAACTGCAAGGAATGGGCGTTCGCGGTCCAGTCACAGGTACGCGAGTTCTACGACTCCCGCACGGAAACATATTTCGTAGAAGCCGGAAAATTGGCGTGGTCCGACTTGCCTCCGAGACCAGCAGGCAAGGTGCCGGGACAGTTGCAGCCGGGATTGTGCAGCCTTGGGGATCATCCGGTATTGCCAGATCGAGATACGAGCAGGAGCGCTGCTGTTTCTCCGACGCCGCTGACATCTAATGTCTCCCTAAACCTTGCTGCCGGTTGGCAGTCCAACCCAGTGCCGCAAAACCTAGCTAAGAGCGGCGTGTCGCTCTACACGATCAACCGAAACATTGACGCGGGAGCGATCCTGAGTTCCACAGCGCATGAAGGGATCACGGACATGGTCGCATACGCCGAAACGCGACGCGCTCGCGTGGCTGGCAGTCTGACCGCTGCCGTGGCATCCGAGATTGCGCAAGTGGATATCGGTGGTAGGCACGCCTTTCGGTTTGCCGTCACGGGTCAGGCAAATACGGGTCAGTCGTTCACTTATCTCGTTACCGTTATCGAGGGCGCAAAGGACATCGCTGTACTGAATACTTGGACATTCGCGGCGAACTACGAACAGCGGAAGGATGAACTTGGGCGGCTTTCGGAGAGTGTGGTCGGATTGTGAGAAAGCGGAAGCTCACTCTCGTTCGATGATCGCCACGCAGAGCTTCTTTCCCTTGGCGACCAACGTTCCGGCGTGCGAGTGTAGTGCGCGAACGTCGTTTGGATTGACCACCTCGCGTGTCTCCAAGAATTTCCATCCACGCTGATTGAGCGCGGTCGCCAGTTCTTGCTTGCTCGCTGGCTTGGTGATCTCGCTGGTCATAGTATCTCTTGCCTGATTTTGGCGAGAGCTTCTGGGTCAGCTTCATAAGCGCTCAAGCACTGAGCAATCAGATACCTTGCGACTTGGCTTCGGCTTCTGCCAACACTCTGGCTGAAGCGTTCAAATCGCACACTGAAGTCATCAGGCGCACGGAAGCCGATGAACTCGTTGTAGATCCTAGTTTGTGTTGCGGTCATTTTGTCTGGGTATCCTTCAGGTCAGCGTAAATCCGGTAGAGCAGGTGAGACAACAGCATCACCTTCACTTCCAGTGAGTCGGCGCAATCTCTGCTCGTTATGCGGGTATTTAGGTCGCGGATCTCTGCGAGCGGGGTTGCTCGTTGCTCGCGGATGATCTCCGGTGTCGCGGTCTCATTCAGTCCCAACGGATCGTGGCTCATAGGTCGAAATCGTCGTCTTCATCGAGCGGGAGTTCGTTGCGATCCGGCTTGAACTCCGGTGATGCCTTGATCGTGAAGTAGCTCAGTCCGCTTCGAGACTTGTTCTTCCAGCCGCCGAGACTGAGCTTTGCCTTCTCCCCACGGGCAACTAGGCGAGACAGGTGCGTGACCAGCGACGGGTCAAGCTCGATGGTGCCGGTCAGAACGGGTGCCTGCTTGGTCTTGCGTCGTTGATTCTTAAACAGCGCACCGATGTTGGCTGGATATTGATTGTTTGTGTTGTTCATGGTCGATGTCCTGTTCTTGTTGTTCTGGCGGTCTGCTGATGTCTCCCCACGGAGGGTGGATGGTGGTTTCCTTTCGATTCTTTGGGGTCTTTGGTTTAGCCCATGTTCTATTTATGTTCCTCAGAATGCGGAATGCGGAAGTAGTGGTGAAAACTCGCAATCAATTACGTAATTGGTTGCAGTGGTCTGTAGGCTGAAAGAATATTCGTAATTGTTCGTCGTTTTGCCTGAGTGCAACGATAAGTAGAAGGTAGCGCGTGGATGTCGCTTCTACCTTTTAGGAAATAGTTCCACACCCGGAGTCAGGCAAGGAAAGGGTTGAATGCTTGCCACCCAGTGGTTTCAAGTCTGGTGCTGATGGTCAGATTCTTTCGACTGGTTGAGAGTTTGTGTTATCTCTCAACAAACGTGTGACATCAATTGCCGTTGGATGTCTTGGCATCCTTCGTTCGTCTCAGGAACTCTGAGTAAACTGGGAATATGATCTCAGGCAGGGGCAGTAGGGTCTGCCATATCAAAACTATCACACCATTTTAGGTAAACACTCGCCGATATCGTTGTCTGTGTCAGAGGTGCTGGTGACCACTGGGGCAGGCAGGCGTAGCGAAAGGCGAAGTACTGTCTAAGCCGTATGCAGCGAATATTGAAGCTGCGGAACGTACAATGGGATTCCGATCCGTGACACGGCGAAGTGAGTCGTGGGTGACTCATCGACGCCGGTTCCGTCTTTCTGTCAAGGACGAGTTGGTTTTTTAGTGAAGAACGTGAATGCCTTCGGTGCGTTCCGATCGCCTTTCGAACGCGGCATCCAACTCCTCTGTGCTATTGCACGAAAGCAGGTCATCGAAGGATGCCCATCCTGCATCGGAAATAGCGTCAGCTATGCAGTTTTGGCAAACGCGTTCTAGGAACTCGCGAAGCACCGCAGGCACCTCCGAATTCATTGGCTCGCGAAAGAATTGGTCTTCCACCGGATGTCGCAGCGCGTAGTATCGGGCAACGACGATCCCTGTCTGAAATCCCAGATCCCATCCGCGATCTTGGATTTGGTCGGCGAGTTCCAAGAACTCTTCACTCATCTTGTTGACATCTTTGCTGGTCATAAATTCACTCCATTACTCGTTTCGAATTAGCAGGTCATTCTCCTGCGGCGGTGGAGACAACCTCCAACCGTGACTACTATTTTACGCGGACGCTCAGTAACAGTTTAGTGCGCACTTGGCGTGACACGCGGAGTTGCGATATACACACATGGCGTGTCACGCGAAGTGTGGCGACCAAGAGAAGGGGCACCTGTGCAGCAGAAGAAGAGTGTCGTGAAATTGTGGTTTCGTTTTCTGAAGGTGGCACAGAAGAAGGGTTTACCGATTGACTGGCACAGATATCGGCAGTGGGGAACGTCGGAACAGATCGCGAGTGCGTCATTCAATGCGTGGTGGAAGACGACCGGGACGCGGCTCTTTCCTCTCGAAGCGAAAATGAAGATTGCCGATGACGGCGACGTGGTCGTTGTGTCGATTCCGAAGTGGTTCACTGCAAAGCAACTTCGAGCAGCGGTTCAGCAGGTCACGCCATATTTGGATAAGCGACTGAGGAGGGGTGCCGGCACTTGGGAACCGGACGGTAAGGTTCGGTATGACGACTTCGCCATATACCTGCGTCTCCTAGAGATCGATACGTCGGCTGAATACGCCGGTAAGCCGATGAGAGAGAAGTTGGATAAGCTCAAAGGCGATTACGAGAGACATCAGAAGCGAATTGAAAAGCAGAATCAGAACATCAGGGCAGCGGCGGGTGGGAAGAAGCGGATTCGCGTTGTTCGTAAGCCGAGAGCACTACCGAGCCTCTACGACAGAAACGGGTATCAGTGGCTCAAGAAAGCGAATGCGATGGCTGCGGCTGTGGCGGCGGGTTCGTTCCCCGGAAGGGGCTATCGCAAGAAGTGAGGGGGTGCGGAGAACTATTACGGTTATCGCCGCCACGGATCTATTAAGGATCGAGAACCGAAAGACGTAGTCCCACGCAGCAGAGCCGGCTGCCTTCACAGCGGCGTCTCTGGACGCACTGAGAGGCGTTCTAAAAGCGTTCAGAAAACGCGGCTACGGCTTGCCTACCTCGATAGGACTGCGCCGCCTGTGGGGCTTCACAGGAGGTCTGGTGCGGTCAACGGCGACCGGATCACGCAGCGCTGGAGCGCCGACTCGTCGAGGGCTGAGTGTGAGGCGGTCTGAAGCGGGCGACGCTGCGTCAGGTCTTATGGATCTCGAATACAGAGCCGTCGATGGGCACATCCTCGATCCACTGCTCGTCTTCCGTGTAGATCGAGACGTGGCGCACCAGACATTCTGACTCTGCGTCGCGGATACGACGTGCAGTAGCCCGCGCCGACGCCAGTGAATCGCAGAGCGCCGCAGACTGTTCGTGGTCAAGCATTACGAAATAGTTCATCGGGGATCTGCCGGCGACCGGGCGGGCGGCTACTGGATGCGGCAGTCTGGAAGCGTTCGTAATACCGCTTGGAGTTCAGGTTCGGTTTCGCAGAGGAGCAGCGCGTCGATGTCCCGAAATCCGCCAGTGCTAAACAGGCGCTCGTCGATGGCAGACCGGCACATGCGTGAGAGAAGGGCGTACACGATGGCAGGTGTCTCGGTCGGCACCGGCTGGCGAAAGAACTCGTCTTTCACTGGATTTCTCAGGTGCCAGAATCGTGCTGTCAGGAGACCTGTGACAAATCCGCCTGCATACGCATCATCGGTGGTCGTCTCGACTTCCATGTGGTCGTTCCTACGCCGCAGCCAAGACCGAGTAGATCGTCCCGGTCCCGACTTTCAGTTGGGCAGCAATCTTTCGGATGGGAACGTCCTTTGCTCTGAGCGCGACGATTGCGGCACGCACGGCGTCGTTGAGATTGGAGGGTCTCCCAAGCTTCGTGCCGTTTTGGACAGCGCGTGCCAGACCAGCCTTGACCCGTTCACGAATCAAGGACCGCTCGAACTCGGCAAAGGCTCCGAAGATGCTGAACGCAAGTTTCCCGGCAGGCGTAGTTGTATCAATCGCCTGCTGGTGCATGTAGAGATCGACGCCTACGGCTTGAAGCTCGTTGACCGTCTCGACAAGGTGCTGAAGGCTGCGACCGAGGCGGTCGATGGACCAGACCGCGATGAGGTCGAACTTGCCGCGAACGGCGTCCTTGAGCATCCGGTCGAGGTCAGGGCGGTCACCGCGACCTTTCGAGCCGCTGATGCCGTGGTCGGTGTAGGTCTCGACAATGGTCCAGCCGCGCAGGGTTGCGACGCGTTCTAGGTCAAGACGCTGATTTTCGGTAGTCTGGTTGAGCGTGCTGACGCGGGTGTAAATGGCGACTCGGGTAGGTTTCACTCAACGGCTCCTTCGAGAAACTAGCGACTTTCCCGTGACATTCCCGTGTCACGTAAGTCATTGTTCTAGAAGGCATGCTAGCCCTGAGTGGGAATGAAATTCGTTTGTCGGCCCTGACTTCGCGCGCGGGAACGGTTTGCTCGCAAAGGCGAGCGCTAGTGATTTGCCACCCTGAAGCAGGCGTCAAGTCGGGTCGCTAGCGTCGCGAGTTTCTTATCCAGCGTCCACAGCTGCGCGTCGGATGTGAGCAGGGCCGACGCAAGGAGCGAAACGTCCACCGCGCCGCAGCCGGACTCGTAGAGTCGTTCCCGCGCGATCAGCGCCAGCGTTTCGTCTGGCGTCGCCACTACAGATTGGCGAAGTTTCCGGAGCTCACCCAGCGTCCGTTCACGAGGCGCGGGCGGGGTTCCGCAGGCGAGTTCGAGGATGATCAGTGGATGACACAACACTTGGTCCGTCTCGAGCAACGCCTGCAACGTCGGATCGGCACGACGGAAATGCGCCACCCATACCGACGTGTCGGCGAGAACCGCTGGCATTGAGGCGGCGGGCTACGCTGGCCGACGCCTGGGGATATCGGCCATTTTCGGGGCTTTCCCGCCCAACGCGGCGAGGCGGTTTCCTGCGCGAACACGTACGAACAGCTTGATCGCTTCACGAAACAAGTCGGCCTTTTCCATAGCGGGGTCGGCGACCTCAAGCGCCGCCTGGTAGAGGTCGTCATCAATAGTTACGGTGGTTCGCATTGCGCATCTCCACTGACTCATTGATGATGCACTATAGCATCAATACTGATGTTGCTCGAGCTTCACAAGAGTTGCACGGCGCTCCGGTGATGAAAGTAACTCTATGATCAATAAAGAATTATTGGAGACGTCACGATTGAGTGGGAATAAGTTCAATCAGGTCGAATCGGGAACAGCGTATATCCCATCGACATATCCCATGGCTGATCCGATGCTTTGCAGGGCATAGGAGGTGCCGCGATGACCCGCACGACCGTCTTTCAGTCCAACCGATCCCAGGCGGTCCGCCTGCCTAAGGACGTCGCGTTCCCCAAGGACGTCAAGGAAGTCGCCGTGCTGCGCGACGGCAAGCGGCGGGTGATCGTCCCTGCGAATGCGGTGTGGGATGACTTTTTCGACGCGCCCGGCATCGAACTCGCTGCGCGCGACCAACCGCCCGTGCAGGAACGCGAGCCACTCTGATGCTGCGCTACATGCTGGATACGAATCTGTGTATCCGCGTGCTCAGGGATCGCCCCGCGTCGCTGCGGACTCGCTTCAACGCCGACGCCGAAGGGTTGTGCATCTCGACGATCGTCCTCACGGAACTCCTCAACGGAGCGCTGAAGTCGGCGCGACCCGCGGAGAATCGGCGCTCGGTCGAGAACTTCGCTGCTCGCCTCGATGTGCTTGCGTTCGATGCTGATGCCGCGGGTCACGCGGCGGACATCCGCGCGGTGTTCGAGAGAGCCGGGCTCACGATCGGCAGCTACGACGTATTGATCGCCGGGCATGCTCGAAGTCGTGGCTTGGTCGTCGTGACTGGAAATCTCGGCGAGTTCCGTCGTGTGGACGGGCTTCGCTCCGAGGATTGGAAGTGACGCCGACGCCATGCCGGGGGTCGTTACCCACTACCGACACACCCGCCGTCGGATGTTGAATCGCATAGTCCGCGACCATTGAGCGGGAGTAGGCCGGGGCGCCTTCCCCGTCTGTCACGGTCGGCCGCGGCCGTCAGCCCTGAGTTTCCGGGCAAATTGGCGACACCCGTAGCGGCAATTGGCCGGCGAGGCCGCCCGCGGGGTCCGGGGTGTTTCATTGACGATGTAGCCACTGGTGGCCACAACGCCTCCTATGAAAGCCGTCGGCGTCCGTGACCTCAAAAACAAGCGGAGCGAAAATCTTCGCCGCGTACGCCTGGGGGAGAGCGTCTTGGTCACCGATCGGGGAGACGTCGTGGCGGAGCTCCCGCCACCCGGGCAAGGGCAGGGCGATCCGTCGGTGCCGGCGGGACTTCAGTCGCTGGCTAAACGGGGCCCCCTGACCCTGGGTGCTCCAGCGGGAACGGAACTGTATTCCGCGCTGCCGCGCCAGCCCGGCGCACGTCGGCGGAGCGTCGCCCAATTGCTCAACGAGGAGCGCGGCACTCGGTGAATCTCTACCCAGAGTCGAGTGCGGTGCTGGCATGGCTCCTTGACGAGTCGACCGCGCCCGCGCTGCGCCGCCCGCGCGGCGAGGCTGAAGTCATCGTCGCTTCCGAGCTGACTTTGATCGAGTGCGATCGCGTATTGCTGCGGGCGGCGGCGCTCAAGGAACTGACGGAGGCCGAAGCCGCCGACCGTCGAGCGCACCTCGCCGCAGCTGCTGCTCATTGGCAGGTCCTGCGAATTGCGGGAGAGATAGTCGATCGTGCGCGCCAGCCGTCTCCCGGTGACCCGATTCGGACAGTCGATGCCATCCACCTCGCACCGCTTCTCGTTGCGCGTTCCGCGGTCGTCGGCCTCCGGCTGCTGAGCCTCGACGAGCGCGTGCGCCATGCTGCGAAAGGGCTGGGTGTTGCCGTCGAGCCTGCCTGAGCATCGCTGTTACTGTGAACCGGCGCGACATTCGGGCGCCGACTGGTGGCGCAACCGGTTCATTTATCTCGGCGCACGCTTAAGCGCTGGTCAAGATTGGGCGCCCGTTAAGAAGTAGCGGCGAGCCCGCTGCGCCGCACTGCTGGCCGATCATTGGCGCGCGATCCGCCACCGCGGCCGATTCAGGCCGGTTGCGAGCGCCTCAACTCTGGGGCGCCACGCCTACCAGTTCCAGCACACGCGCTTTGTGCCGCGCGCGCCCTCGGGCTGCTTGACAGGCAACTAAGTACTTGCATAAATTAAAGGCAAGCAATCAGTTGCATGTAGAGAATGTCAGAGACTCACGACACGGATCTGCTGTTCAAGGCCCTGGCCGATCCCGGTCGGCGCAAGTTGCTCGACGTGCTGCGTGAACACAACGGACAGACGCTCAGCCAGCTGTGCGAGCACCTGGATATGACCCGGCAGGGGGTAACGCAGCATCTCAATCTGCTGGAGGCGGCCAATCTGATCGCAACAGCGAGGCAGGGCCGCGAGAAGCTGCATTTTCTCAATCCAGTGCCCTTGCAGGACATCTACGAACGCTGGATCGCCAAGTTCGAAAAGCCGCGCCTCAGGGCGCTTGCAACCCTGAAACGACGACTGGAGAAGTCCAATGAGTAAATCGACATTTGTATATGTGATCTATATTCGAACCACGCCAGAGAAGCTGTGGTCGGCGCTCACGACCGACACCGAGTTCATGAAGCAGTACTGGTTCGGCTTCCATTGCGTGAGTAAATGGACCGCCGGTGCCACTTGGAAGATGGTGACTGGCGACGGCACGGTGTGCGATTCGGGTGAGATCATCGAGTCGCATCCGCCCAGGCGCCTGGTGATCCGCTGGCGGCACGAAGCCCGGCCAGAACTGAAGGCAGAGGGCGACTCCCTGTGCACGATGGAGCTAGAGGCCAGCGGATCGGCCGTCAAGCTGGCCATCACCCATACCATCGAACGCGAGGCGTCGAAGCTCATTACGGCCGTGTCCGGCGGCTGGCCGCAGATTCTCTCCAACCTCAAGTCTCTGATCGAAACGGGAGACATCGCCCTGCAAAGCGTGCGGAAACCCGCTTGATCACCGCTGGGGAGCTGACCCGACGCTGAATTGCGGGCGGCATCATTGCACGGGTGGCGGCATTGGCTGCGGTCGGCTGCGTCGCACTCGGACACGCGGTTTGAATGTCGTGTCTGCGTTCGGGGTCTAGTGCGGCGACGTCAAACGGCGCCGGCTCGCCCGCATCGTTGCGGTCGTTCGCGGCCGCTCGATACGCAAGGCCAATCGCGCCACCGAGCTCGCCCGTCGCCGCTGCGCCGCGCGCGTCGCCGCGGGCTGTCGCGAGCCCATCGGTCGGCGTCCGACGCCTGGCGTGCCCCGAGTCGCGCTTGCGGCGTAAGATGCCGGCGGGCACTTGGGGCTTGCCGCGCTGCAGGCCGAGCGCCGGTGGTGGCCGCAGGGGTCGGATACTCGCTTCGCGGGTGCTACTCGGGATGAGGCGCAGGATGTCGCGAGATTCTGGATCCGAGTCGGCCGCCGCCAGCGCGCACGTCGAGCGGCTTCGCTCGCTTCGGGAGCGCGGCGCGATGCTGTTCCGGCAGGGTCGGATCGCCGAGGCCGAGGATGCCTACGCGACGGTCCTTCGCGAGCAGCCCACCGATCTCGAGGCGATCCAGCTGCTCGGTTGTTTCGCCGCGAACCGCGGACAGCACGAGCGGGCCATCGAGTTCTTCAATCGCTTCTTGGCGCTCGCCGCGACCGACGCGACCGTGCTCTGTCAGCGGGCGGCCGCGCTCATATGCGTCGGCCGCTTCGAGCAGGCGATCGCAGACCTCGGCCGCGTGAGCGAGCTCGTGCCGGGCCATGCGATGGCCTTCGAGCTGCGGGGGCGCGCGCACGCGGCCGCGGGGCGGGCGGCGGCGGCCCGCGCGGATTTCCGCCGGGTGTCCGAGCTCACGCCCGTCGGCGCGGCAGGCTACCTCGATCGAGCAAAGGGGCTGCTGGCGCTCGCCTGCGACCAGCAGGCGGTCGAGGCGTGCGACGAAGCAATCCGCCTCCAGCCGGGTTCGGCCGCGGCGCACGCGTCGCGCTCGGCGGCGCTGTTTCATCTCGACCGATTTTCCGAAGCGCTGGCGTCCGGCCAGCAGGCGGTGGCCCTCGACCCTGGCAACGTGGATGGCCAGTTCGCGACCGGTGCGGCGCTGCTCGGCCTCGGGCAGCCCGACGCTGCGCTGCGACGCTTCGACGGGGTGCTCGCGCCCATCCCCGCTCGGCGGTGGTCCACGACGCGCGCAGCGGCGCGCTGCTCGATCTGCTGCGGCCTGAGGCCGCACTCGAGAGTGCCGAGCGCGCGATCGCCATCGAACCGGATTACGCGGAGTCGCACAGCAACCGCGGGCTCGCCCTCGTCGAGCTCGGGCGCATGGCCGAGGCGCTGGCGAGCTTCGACCGGGCGATCACGCTCGGGCCGCAGTTCGCGCCGGCCAGACGAAACAAGGCGCTGTGCTGCCTGCTGCTCGGGCGCCTCGAGGAGGGGTGGCCGTTGTACGAGTCGCGCGAGCGCGTGGGCCTGCCGGACGTCGCCGAGCTGACGTCCGCGCCGCGCTGGTCCGGGCGGGAAGAGCTCGGTGGCCGGACAATATCGTCCACCCGGAACAGGGGCTCGGCGACACGAATCCAGTTCTGCCGCTACGCGCGCCTCCTCGAGGCCCGTGGCGCGTCGGTGGTGCTCGGCGTGCCGCGCCAGCTGGTGAGGCTCATCCGCACGCTGAGCGCGTCGGTCGTCGT
Source organism: uncultured Pseudomonadota bacterium (assembly GCA_963727685.1). Lineage (GTDB taxonomy): Bacteria > Pseudomonadota > Gammaproteobacteria > Steroidobacterales > Steroidobacteraceae > CAIKZZ01. The sequence continues at coordinate 1,926 of CAVSGY010000006.1, read as the reverse complement.
GCTGCCGCACAGCGAGGCGCCGGGCCGCTGCGACTTCCAGATACCGGTCCTCAGCCTGCCGCTGGCATTTCAGACGACGATCGCGACCATCCCCGCAGCGGTGCCGTACCTCCACGCCGAGGGGCATCTGGTCGATCAGTGGCGGGCGCGCCTCGGGACCCACGGCTTTCGCGTCGGCATCAGTTGGCAGGGCCGGCGCAGCCGGGGTGACCGCGGGCGCTCGTTCCCGCTGCAGCTCTTGCGTCGCTTGGCGGACATCCCGGAGGTGCGCCTCATCAGCCTCCAGAAGAACGACGGCGCCGAGCAACTCGAGGACCTGCCCGCCGGGACGATCATCGAGCGGCTCGGGGATGACTATGACGCGGGCCCGGACGCGTTCGTCGATGCGGCCGCGGTGATGCAGAACCTTGACCTCGTCATCAGCTCCGATACGGCGCTGCTGCATCTGGCCGGTGCCCTGGGCCGGCCCACGTGGGCGATGCTGCGGCACATCCCGGACTGGCGCTGGCTGCTCGCACGCGGCGACAGCCCGTGGTACCCGACGATGCGACTGTTCCGTCAGCCGCAGCGCGACGACTGGGAGGCCGTAGCGGCCGCCGTGGCGAGTGCGCTGGCCGAAGCGGCGAGGCCCTAGCGAGCACGAGCCGCCCGCCGCGCGATGGCGGCTGCTGCCGACGGCCGGGCCGGCCGCGCCGGGAGGCCGCCGCGCCGCGCCGGCCGGTCGCGCGCGCCGTCGCCCGCGGCACGGGTGCGGGCGCGCGCTACGGTGCGAGCCCGTAGACCGTCAGCTGGCTGCGGCCCCCGACGTACACGTGACCGTTGGCGACGACCGGAACGGTGAACTTCACCGCAGTGCCGCCGGTGTCGGCCGGTGACGCCGAGCTGCTGTACAGGGTCGTCGCGAGGTTGGTCGCATCATAGGCGCGCAGGATCGCGGGACCCGTGCTCGTGCCGCCGTTGCGCGGCGTACCGCTCGCCTGTGTTCGAGCACCCAGACGATGGCGTTCCCCGCGGGCGATGCGGAGATCATCGGCGTCGGGCTCGGGTAGCCGTAGGACTCGGCGCTCGCGGAGGAGGCGACTGCGACGGCCTGCGCCGATGCGACGAACTCGCCGTTACGAGCGGCAGCGCCAGGAGTGGACCGCTGGTGATGCGACATACACGGTCCCCGTAGTACGCCGCGGTCGCGAACACGCAGCTGTCCGGGGCACAGCCGCTCGCGTACGGAAGCGTCAGCATCTGCAGGGCATTGTCCGTCGTCGGATTACTCGCTCATGGCGGTCCGGTCGATCAGCCACAGGTGCGCCTGCTTGTCGGAGCCGACGAGCACGTTAGGGTGTCCGCCGGGTCCGCGCCGTCAGCAGGATCGCACGCCCGCAGACGAGATATCGAGGTCGTCGTCCGACCACAGGGCCTCTTGCGAGGGGCGTAGAAGTCCTTGACCGCGAGGCTCGACGGATCGAGCCGAAGAGCTCATGGCGAAGTCGTCGCGGGAGCGGCCGGGGGGACGGCGCCGTGCACGTCGTCGAAGGTGCCATCGCCAGTCGTCACATAGACGCTGCCGGTGGAGTCGATGGCCGGGGCGCCGCCGACATCCAGATGCCGCCCTCGTAGCCGTTGGACGTCGTGTTGAGCACGCCTCTGGTCGAGCGAGGCCTGGTCGTATCGCATCAGCCAGGCCCAGTAGGCCCTGGTCCAATGCGACGCCCAGCCGATGTACACGCCGCCGGCGCTGAGCGCGAGCGCCGCGCGCTGGTCCTGCATGAGCGGCTCGAAGGGGTCAGGCCGGCCGCTGCTGTTGGTCATGCTGGCCGTGATCGTGACCGGGGATCCTGCCTGTTCGGTGCCAGTCGCGAGGCTCAGGGCATGCAGCCGATGGAAGTAGCTGCCGCCCTCCTTGGTATTGGCGACCAGGTAGATCGTCCC
>CAVSGY010000005.1:0-1110189 GCA_963727685.1 uncultured Pseudomonadota bacterium | reverse complement strand
CCGCATGCGCATGCCACGGCGCGTGCGAGGTTGATCGCGGCCTCGAGGCCGAGCGGGCCGTCCTCGACGAACTCGAGGCGCCAGCGCGCGCGACCCGCGCAACGTGCAGCGTCATCTCGTACATCGCGAAGTTCTCGCCGACGCAGTGGCGAGGCCCGGCCGCGAACGGAATATGGATCCAGCGGTCGCGCGGATCGGTCGCTCGCGTCGAGGAAGCGCTCGGGCCGAAACACGCTCCGGCTCGCTCCCAGTGCGCCGGGTGACGCTGGATCAGGTATGGGCTCAGCATCACGTCGGTGCCGGCGGGCATGCGTAGCCCGACAGCGTCGTCGGCCTCGATCGTGCGCCGGGTCAGCAGCCAGCCCGGCGGGTAGAGGCGCATGGCTTCCTTGATCACGGCCTGCGTGTAGCGCAGGCCCTCGGTGTCGCTGGAACGCTCATGCCGTCGCTCCGGCGTCGCGTCGAGCTCGGCGGCGAGCCGCGCGTAGGCCTGTGGGTGCGTCGCGAGCAGGTACCAGGTCCAGTTCGAGCGCGCGCGGCGCTCGTCTCGTGGCCGGCGACGACCAGCGTCATCACCTCGTCGATCAGCTCGCGGTCGGCCATCGGCTCGCCGTGTCTCCTTGTCGCGAGCGCCGATCAGCATGCCGAGGAAGTCGCGGTGCTCATCGCCGCCGCGCGGCGCCGGTCGCGACCAGCTCGCCGACGAGGCGCGTCGAGCGAGCGGAACTTGTAGGCGAACTGCAGGTCGCGCGCCGCGTGCTCGGTCACGATCGCGAACGGGTTGCCGCCCATGCCCGCGGCCAGCCGCTCGAGGTCGCTGCCGAAGATCGCCCGCAGGATGATGCCGAGCGTCAGCGCGCTCAGCTCCTCGGTGACGTCCAGCAGTTCGTCGCGTGCCGCGAAACCCTGCCAGCGCTCGATCGGGGCGTCGAAGCCCTCGGTCGTGCGGCGGTGGAAGCTCGGCTGGATCATGCGCCGCTGCCGCCGCCACAGGTCATCCTTGCTGGTCATGGTGCCGTTGCCGAGCAGGATCTTGACGCGGTCCAGGCCGATGCCCTTGGTATAGTTGCGGGAGTTCGTGACCAGCACGCGCGTGCTGTCGGCCGGATTGTTGATGACCGAGGTGTCCGCGCCGCGGCCCGGCGCGCGGATCCGGAACACGTCGCCGCAATGGCCGGCGGCGGCGACCAGTCGCTCGAGTGAGTCCTCAGTCGAGCCGACGTCGAACTGCTCCGGCGCCAGCGGCGGCAGCTCGGCGCGCACGCTATGCTGGTCGTGGATTCGCGACATGCGGACGATGGAGCGGCTGCCGATTCCCGTGGAAGAATGCGTAAGTTTACATTACACCGAGGTGCCGGCGCAGCCTTGGGACGCCCTCGGCGAGGCGCTGTTGCCGCAGCTGCCAGGGGCCAAGCGCGCCGCGATCCTGCGTCTGCAGCAACCGGCTGACCGCAACGCGAGCCTGCTGGGCATCGCGCTGCTTGCGGCGGCACTCGCGGCGCGCACGGCCGCATTCGAGCTGCGCGCGCTCGAGTATCCCGCCCGCGGCAAGCCGCGTCTCCCCGGCGGGCCCGACTTCAGCATCGCGCATGCGGCGGGCTACGTCGGCTGCGCCGTCGCGACGTCTGGCCGTGTCGGCTTCGACCTCGAGGCCAGCGGTGCGGTCGGCGCCGGGGCGCTGCGGCTGGCACTGGGTGCCGCCGCACTCGAGCAGATCGCCAGCGGCGCGCTCGATCCGGTGGCTGCGTGGGTCATGACCGAGGCGGTCCTCAAGGCGGCTGGCCGCGGCATTGACGCCGCCGCCGCCGTTCGCCTCGCCGGCGCGACCGCGACGCTCGACGGCACGCGATTCCGGCTCGCCGCGGTGAAGCTCGAGCCGACGCACGTCGCCTGGCTCGCGCACGAGGGCGATACGCTCGCGCTGCGCACGGTGCGGCACGGCCTGAGCGAATTCGCGCCGTTGCCCTGAGGCGCGCGAGCCCGCAGAATCCGCGCAGCCTGAGGAGTCCGATGTCCGACTCGCCCGACCCGCAAGGTCCGCGCAACACGCTCTACGAACGCCAGACGCGCTCCGGGCGCCGGCTGACGCCGTTGCGCCGCGCGCTGTACCGGCTGGCGCTGCCGGTCGGCGTCTTGCTGGTGCGCTTCTGGTGGGGGACCTGCCGCGTGGTGCGTGTGATCGGCGAGGAGCACGTCGGTGCGGCCCTCGCCGGCGGACCGGTGGTGCCGGTGTTTTGGCACCAGCATCAGCTGTTCTGCACGCACTTCCTCATGCGGCAGCGCTCCAAGGGTCTGGTGCCTGGCTTTCTGATCAGCCCGTCGGTCGACGGCGAGCTGCCGGCGATGCTCGCGCGGCGCGAGGGCGCCCACGTGCTGCGCGGCTCGTCGAGCAGCAGCGGCGCGCGCGTGCTGCGCGACAACTTCATGGCGCTGCGCCAGGGCGTGTCGCCGGCGATCACGCCGGACGGGCCGTATGGGCCGCGCTTCGAGTTCAAGCCGGGGGCGATCCTGGCTGCGCAGCTGTCGGGCCGGCCGATGCTGCCGCTCGCTTTCCACGCCAGCCGCGTGTTCCGGTTCCGGACCTGGGACCGCTTCGTGCTGCCGTGGCCGTTTGCGCGCGTGGTGGTCGCGGTCGGCGCGCCGCGCTACGTGCCGAAGAGTCTCGACGCCGCGGGCCTACAGCGCTGGCAGGCCGAGATGGCGGCGGAGCTGCACGCGGTCTACCGCGCCGCGCGCGAGGGGCTCGCCGGCGCCTGAGCGAGCGACCCGGTGTTGTGGCAGCGCGGGTCGTCGTCGGCGCAGTCGCTCGCCTCGAGCTGGATCGTCGAGTGCGTGATCGCGTACTCCTCGACCAGCACGCGCTTCAGCGCGGCGAGCGCGCTGCCGGCGTCGGCGCCGGGCGCCAGCCGCGCGTGCAGCGTCAGCAGCGTCTCGCTCGGCGTCAGCGACCAGGCGTGCACGTGGTGCACGTCCAGCACCGTCGGCACCGTCGCCAGCAGCCGGCTCGCCAAGCCCGCGGCATCGAAGCCCTGCGGCGCGCCTTCCTGCAGCACGTGCGCCGAGTGCTTGAGCAGTTGCCAGGCGCCGCGCGCGATCAGCGCGGTCACGACCAGCGACAGCCAGGCGTCGGCCGGCAGCCAGCCGGTTGTCATGACGATCAGGGCGGCCAGCACGGCGGCGCCGGAGCCGGCCAGGTCGCTGAGCACGTGCAGGTACGCGGCACGGATGTTCAGATTGTGCTCGTCGCCGTGCAGCAGCCAGGCGGCCACCAGGTTGATCGCGACGCCGGCCCCGGCGACGCCGGCTGCAAGCGGGGCGTTGATCGGGTGCGGCGTCATCAGGCGCTGCAGCGCCTCGACGACGATGGCGACGACGATCGCGAGCAGCAGCAGCGAGTTGACGAATGCGGCGAGCACCTGCATCCGGCTGTGGCCGAAGGTGCGCGACTGCGACGCCGGCCGGCTGGCGAGCCGGTGCGCCCAGTAGGCGAGGGCGAGCGCCAGCGTATCGACGAACATGTGGCCGGCGTCGGCGAGCAGCGCGAGGGAGCCGGAGAAGTAGCCGCCGAGCGCCTCGACGATCGTGAAGCCGCCGATCAGCCAGAAGGCGACGCCGAGGCCGCCCGATCCATGGTGGCCGGACAGCCCGTGGTCGTGCCCGTGCCCGTGGTCGTCGTGGCTGTGGTGGTGGCCATGCTCGTGACCGGAACCGGCGGCGGCGGAGCCGTGGCGCGCAGGGCCGTGCGCCGCGCGGTCAGCGTGGCCGTGGCCTGGACGGGGCAAGGCGCGCGGGCCGTGCCCGTTGTGGTCATCGCCATGGCTGTCATGGTCCTGGTCATGGCCGTGACCACGACCGTGGGCATGGCCGTGATTGTCGTCGTGTTCAGGCATCTGGGCACTCTAGGGGGGCCGCTGTTCCGGCGCAACGAAAAGGAAAAAATGAATGCCGGCATGCGGTTAGCTTGCAATCCTCGAAAAACATGCCAGAATGCGTCGCAACTCCGCATGGCGAGGCGATTCGAGAACTGTGCCACAGGTCCGCGTCCCCCCAGGAAGCGACTGCGAGACTCGGCATAAGACCGAGGGGGTGGGGCCGCGGCGATGCCGATCATGAAAGGCCAGGAAGAGCGGGATTTCACCGCCTCGGACGTTCTGGCGCCCCAGCGGTGGGCGACGGCGGCGAGTCGGCCGGCCTTCGGCCTCGATGTCACCTGCACCAAGATCGCGGTCGACTTCCAGAACCTCGAGCCGAAGACCGCCGAGACTGTGGTGCACCGCAACCTCGAGCTGCTGCGCGAGGCGACCGGCACCGATGCTGTGTTCCTGGCCACCTATGACGCCACCGCCAGCTCGATTCAGGCGGTCGAGGTCTCGAAGGGCCTGTTCGTCCCGTGCTCGCCCGAGGTGCTGCGCGGCGAGAGTCTCGAGCCGCTCACCTGGCTGCGCGAACGACTGACCCACACCCGCATCCTCGAGATCCGCGACACGCTGACCGCGCGCCGCGAGCACGCCGGCGAGGCCCAGCGCTTCGGCGAGCTCGGCATGCGCGCGATTCTGCTGGTCGGCCTGGCGGTGCGCGGCCGCATGTACGGATTCCTCGGGCTCGCGACCGGTTCGCCGTGTGCCGGCTGGGACGTCAATTTCCACCTGCTGCTGAAGCTGGTCGGCAACAGCCTCGCCGCCGGCCTCGATCGCGTCGCGCTCGAGCGCGAACTCGACGATCTCAAGGAGCGCAACGAGCTGTCGTTGCCGTGCACCAACGAGGGGTTGTGGGACTACGATGCGGCGAGCAACCGCACGTGGTTTTCGCCGCGCTGGAAAGCGATGCTCGGCTACGCCGAGGACGAGCTCAACCGCGCCCCCGACTGGAACAAGCTCGTCCACCCCGACGACCTGCCGCGCGTCTCGCAGATGATCCGCGAGCATGTTGCCGGCCGCTCGCCGCTGTTTGAGAGCATGCACCGGATGCGACACCGCGACGGCGAGTGGCGCTGGGTCGTGTCACGCGCCAAGGCGCACGTCGACAGCGGCAGCCTCAAGCGCCTGATCGGCGTCGAGCTCGACGTAACCGAGCGCAAGCTGTACGAGGAGGCGCTGTTCCGCGAGAAGGAGCGGGCGCAGATCACCCTGCAGTCGATCGGCGACGGCGTGATCACCACCGACGAGCACTCGCGCGTCGAGTACCTCAATCCGGTGGCCGAGGAGCTCACCGGCTGGCGCGTCGAGGACGCGATGGGCCGCAACCTCGACGACATCTTCCGGGCCTTCCACGAGGAGACCTGCGAGCCGCTCGAGAACCCGCTGGCGTCCGCGATCCGGCGCCTGCGGCCGGTCAAGTCGGTGCGGCCGATGCTGTTCATCCGCCGCGACGGCAACGAGATCTACATCGAGAGCACGGCCTCGCCGATTCGCGATGGCACCGGCACGGTCACCGGCGGCGTGCTCGTGTTCCACGACGTCAGCGAGTCTCGCGAGCTCAACCGGCGGCTGAGCTACCACGCCAGCCACGACGTGCTCACCGGCCTCGTCAACCGCCGCGAGTTCGAGAATCGTCTCGAGCGCGCGCTCAGGAGCTCCAAGGCGCGCGAGACCTCCTACGCGCTGTGCTACCTCGATCTCGACCAGTTCAAGATCGTCAACGACACCTGCGGCCACAGCGCCGGCGACGCGCTGCTCGGCCAGGTCGGCCAGCTGCTCAAGTCCAAGGTCCGCTGGCGCGACACGCTGTCGCGGCTCGGCGGCGACGAGTTCGGCGTGCTGCTCGAGGCCTGCTCGCTCGACGAGGCGCTGCGCACCGCGGAGGGCCTGCGCGAGGCGGTGCGCAACTGCCGCTTCCAGTGGGAGGAGCGGACGTTCCGCCTCGGCGTCAGCATCGGCGTGGTGCCGATCGCGCCGGAGAACGAGGACGTCGCCTCGGTGCTGTCGGCCGCCGACAGCGCCTGCCAGGCGGCCAAGGAGCAGGGCCGCAACCGGGTCCACTGCTTCGAGGAAAACGACATCGACCTCATGCGCCGCCGCCGCGAGATGCAGTGGGCCGCGCGCATCAACACCGCCCTCGAGGAAGGCCGCTTCGACCTGTACCGGCAGATGATCCGGCCGCTGCAGAGCGACGAGACCGGCCTGCACTACGAGATCCTGCTGCGGATGCGCGACGAGCAGGGCAAGATCATCACCCCGGACAACTTCATCGCCGCCGCGGAGCGCTACGGCCTGACGCCGTCGATCGACCGCTGGGTCGTCGAGAACACGCTGCGCTGGCTCGTCTCCGAGGCCGACGAGCGCGACAAGCTGGCGATGTGCTCGATCAACCTGTCGGGCCAGAGCCTCGGCGACGACAAGTTCCTGCCGTTCGTCATCGAGCAGTTCCACCGCACCGGCATCGATGCGCGCCGCATCTGCTTCGAGATCACCGAGACCGCGGCGATCGCCAGCTTCTCGCAGGCGAACCGCTTCATCCAGGCGCTGAAGGAGCTCGGCTGCAAGTTCGCGCTCGACGACTTCGGCACCGGCCTGTCGTCGTTCGGCTACCTCAAGCACTTTCCGGTGGATTTCCTCAAGATCGACGGCAGCTTCGTCAAGGAAATCCTGCACGATCCGATCGACCGCGAGATGGTGCGTTCGATCAACGAGATCGGCCACCTGACCAACAAGCGCACGATCGCCGAGTTCGCCGAGAACGAGGACATCATCACGATGCTGCGCAATCTCGGCGTCGACTACGCGCAGGGCTACGGTGTGGCGCGGCCGCAGAAGATCCAGCGCGGCCCGATGGAGCGCAGCGTCAGCGGCGAGCCGTCCTGACGCCGGCGCGCGCCGCGCGCGCTCAGCCGAGCAGTTCCAGGCGCATCGACAGGTCGAGTGCGCGCACGTGCTTGGTCATCGATCCGACCGAGATGAAGTCGACGCCGGTGGCGGCGACCGCGCCGATCGTCCCGAGATCGATGCCGCCCGATGCCTCGAGCCCGAGCGGCCGCGTGCGGGCGCGGTTGCGGGCGACCGCGGCGCGCAGGTCCTCGAGGCTGAACTCGTCGAGCAGCGCGAGATCGGCGTCGGCCGCGAAGGCCTGGGCGAGCTCGTCGAGCGACTCGACCTCGACCTCGACCGGCACCGCCGGTGCGAGGCGCCGGGCGGCGGCGACCGCCGCCGCGATCGAGCCGGCGGCGGCGATGTGGTTCTCCTTGATCAGGATGCCGTCGTAGAGCCCGAGGCGATGGTTGTGCCCGCCGCCGCAGCGCACCGCGTATTTCTGCGCGAGGCGCAGTCCCGGAATGGTCTTGCGGGTATCGAGGATCTTGCACCCGGTACCGGCGATCGCGGCCGCGTAGCGTTGCGCCGCGGTCGCGGTGCCGGACAGCAGCTGCAGGAAGTTGAGCGCCGTGCGCTCGCCGGTGAGCAGCGCTCGTGCCGGTCCCTCCGCCTCGAACAGCAGCTGCCCCGCTGCAACCGTGGCGCCGTCGGCGGCGTGCCAGCGCAGGCGCACGCCGGGGTCGAGCGCGGCGAACACGGCCTCCACCCAGGCTGCGCCGCACAGCACGGCGGCCTCGCGCGTGATCACGCGCGCGCGGCCGCGCACCTCGGCCGGGACGAGTTGCGCGGTCAAGTCGCCGCTGCCCACGTCCTCGGCGAGCGCGGTGGCGACGGTCTGGCGGATGTAGTCAGCGAATGGGCCGTCCATGCTCGCAGCGTTGCATGCCGGCGCCGAAAAGAAAACGGCCCGGGTGCGGGGAGGCGGGTCCGCCGGCCGCCCCGCACCCGCGGATCGTCAGAACGGCAGACCGTGGCTCTGGCCGCCCATGCACATCAGCATCGGGATCGACAGCACGAAATTGATCCGCGAGGCCATGGCGGCGGTCTTGCGGGCCGCGGCCTTCTCCTCGTCGGTCGCCGGTACGATGCCGAGGATCTTCTTCTGGTTAGGCCAGATGAAGACCCAGACGTTGAGCAGCATGATCGTGCCGAGCCAGGCACCGGTGCCGATCGTGCGGAAGCCCTCCTGCAGCATGAACGCCTTTTGGATCGTCGCCGCCGAGCCGTAGCCGAACAGCAGGAAGTACGCGCCGGTGACCCAGGTCGCGACGGCCGCCCAGCGGAACCACAACAGCGCCCGCGGCGCGATGTACTTGGACACGCCGGCGCCGCCCGGGCCGCCCTTGTCGGCCGCCGCGGCCGCGAGGCCCGGCGTCTGCACGACGTTGAAGTACCACAGCAGGCCGATCCACATCACGCCCGACAGGATGTGCAGCCAGCGGTCGAAGCGTTCGTGGTGAAAGCCGAGGTCGCCGCCAGCGTACGCCACCAGCGCGACGCCGATGACGACGGCCAGGACGACGCCGGTGGTGATGGCGCCCTTAACCGAATTGAGTGGATTCATCGTTTCGTTACCCCTTGTGACGCTGCCCGGCCGGTCTCGCCACCGGGTGCGACGGGCCGCGGCAGGTCAGGTAGAATAGGTGTTTGCCCCAGTTGATTTCAACCGGCTTGCGCGCCCTAGGCGGCGATTGCCCGAGTCCTGCATGTCTGTCGAAGCGCCCCACTCGCCGTGCATCAACGTCTGTAACATCGGCTCGACCGGCTGGTGCCGCGGCTGCTACCGCACGCTCGACGAGATCGCGGGCTGGACGCGGCTCGACGCCGGCGGACGCTGGGCGGTGCTGCGCGCATGCGATGCGCGCCGCAGCGCCGCGACGCCGGCACGCGCAGCCGACACCGCTTGAGCGACGTTCCATCCGTCACGAGGTCCGCACCGATGAGTGAGTCCGAAGTCACCGCGCGCATCAAGGCGCACATTGAAAAGGCCCCGGTCGTGCTGTTCATGAAGGGCACGCCCGACTTCCCGCAGTGCGGCTTTTCGGCGCAGGCAGTGGCGGCGCTGAACGCCTGCAATGCCGCGTTCCATTCCGTGAACATCTTCGAGGATCCGGAGCTGCGCGAGGCGCTGAAGGCGTACTCGAACTGGCCGACCTACCCGCAGCTGTACGTCCGCGGTGAACTGCTTGGCGGCTGCGACATCCTGCTGCAGATGTTCCGCAGCGGCGAGCTCAAGCCGGTGCTGCAGGAGGCCGGCGCGGTCGCTGCCTGAGGGCGGCCGTCAGCCCTCGTCGGGCTCAAGCGGCGCCGGCTCGACCATCGGGTTGCGCGGCTCGTCGTCGATCGACGTCAGCGCGGCGATCCGCGTGCGTGCGGCGGCGAAGATCGGCCGGAACTGGTTGCAGACGTCGCAGAACAGATCGGCCGTCCGCTCGGCGTCGTAGCGCGCCGAGTGCGCCGAGTCGCGCTCCCAGGTCAGGCCCGAGGCCAGCACCGCGCGCGACAGCACCGTTTGGCCGAAGGCGACGCCGGCGAGCGTCGCGGTGTCGAAGCAGCTGAACGGGTGGAACGGGTTGCGCTTGATGCCGCAGCGGGCCACTGCCGCGTTGAGGAAGGCGAGGTCGAAGGCCGCGTTGTGGCCGACCAGGATCGCGCGCGTGCAGTCCGCATCCTTGATCGCATTGCGCACCTCCTTGAACAGGCGACCGAGCGCGTCGCGCTCGGGCAGCGCCGGCCGCAGCGGGTGATGCGGATCGATGCCGTTGACGGCCAGCGAGGCCGGGTCGAGGCGCGCGCCCGGGAACGGCTGCACATGGTAGCGCCACGTCTCCTCGCGGCGCAGCCGGCCGTCCGGGTCCAGCTTGAGCATCACCGCGGCGATCTCGAGCAGCGCGTCGGTGGCGGCGATGAAGCCGCCGGTCTCGCAGTCGACGACCACCGGCAGGAAGCCGCGGAACCGGTCCTTCATCAGGTACAGCTCGGTCATCGCCTCACCCGCCGCCCGGCGCGCCGAGGCGCCAGGCGATGCTCTGGCCGGCGCGGAACGGCACCAGCGTGCCGCCGCCGAACGGGTAGCTGTCCGGCGCCGTCCATGGCGCGCGCGTCAGCGTGATGGCGTCGCCGTTGCGCGGCAGGCGGTAGAAGTCCGCGCCGTGCACGCTGGCGAAGGCTTCCAGGCGGTCGAGCCGGCCGGCGCGCTCGAAGGCCTCGGCGTACAGCTCGATGGCGGCGTGCGCCGAGTAGATCCCGGCGCAGCCGCAGGCGGTCTCCTTCGCGTCGCGCGCGTGCGGCGCGCTGTCGGTGCCGAGGAAGAACTGCGGCTCGCCGCCGGTCGCGGCCGCGACCAGCGCCTCGCGGTGCGCCTCGCGCTTCAGCACCGGCAGGCAGTAGTGGTGCGGGCGGATGCCGCCGTCGAACAGCGCATTGCGGTTGAGCAGCAGGTGCTGCGGCGTGATCGTCGCCGCGACCCGCGGCCCTTGGCTGCGCACGAACTCGACGCCGTCGCGCGTGGTGACGTGCTCGAACACGATCCTCAGGCGCGGGAAGCGTCGCGCGACGCCGGCGAGCACGCGGTCGATGAACACCGCCTCGCGGTCGAACACGTCGACCGCCGGGTCGGTCGCCTCGCCGTGCACGAGCAGCGGCAGGTCGTGCTCCTCGAGCGCCGCGAGCGCGCCGTAGACGTTTTCGATCGCGGTCACGCCGGCGTCGGAGTGCGTCGTTGCGCCGGCCGGGTAATACTTGACGCCGTGCACGATGCCGCTCGCCTTGGCGCGCGCGATCTCGGCCGGGCTGGTGCGGTCGGTCAGGTACAGCGTCATCAGCGGCGCGAAGCGCGCGCCGGCCGGTAGCGCGGCGAGGATGCGCTGCTGGTAGGCCGCGGCGAGCTCGGTCGTCGTGACGGGCGGCTTGAGGTTCGGCATCACGATCGCGCGGCCGAAGCGCGCCGCGCTGTGGGCGAGCACCGCGGCCAGCGCCGCGCCATCGCGCAGGTGCAGGTGCCAGTCGTCGGGGCGCCGCAGCGTGAGCGTCATCTCCGGCTCCTGGCGGGGGCGGTGGCGCGCAGGAAGGCGGCGTCGGTGAGCAGCGCCGCGCCGAAGCGCACGCCGAAGCCGGTGGTCGGCGTCGGCACGTGCGCGAGCCCGCCGGCGCGCTCGGCGGCCGACAGGTCGACGTGCACCCACGGGATGCCGGCGCCGACGAAGCGCGACAGGAAGCGGGTCGCGTAGATGTGGTCGCCCTTGCCGTCGAGCAGGCACTGCACGACGTCGGCGACCGGGCTGTCGAGGTCCTCGTCGAAATCCGCCGGCATCGGCAGGTTCCAGACGCGCTCGCCGGCGCGGCTGCCGGCGCCCTCGACGAGGTCGCGCAGGCGGCTCTGGTTGACGAACACCCCCGACAGGCGCTCGGTGAGCGCCGTCACGCAGGCGCCGGTGAGCGTCGCGAAGTCGACGATGCACGACGGCCGCGTGCGCGAGGCGAGCGCGAGCGTGTCGGCTAGCACCATGCGGCCCTCGGCGTCGGTGTGCACGACCTGGATCGTCGTGCCGTTGGCCGCGGTGACGACATCCTGCTGGGTGTAGCTGTCCGGGCCGATGCGGTTCTCCGCGAGCGCAAGCCAGGCATCGACGGGGTGCGGGTAGCGGCTCTCGGTGAGCGCCGCGAGGATGCCGACCGCGACGGCGCTGCCCGCCATGTCGCCGTGCATGTCGAGCATCGCCTTCGGCGCCTTGAGGTTGAGGCCGCCGGTGTCGAAGCACAGCCCCTTGCCGACCAGCGCGATCGGTGCGCGCCGCGCGGCGGTGGCACGCCGCGGGCGGTACTCGAGCCGCACCAGCGCCGCGTCACGACGCGCACTGCCGCGCGCGACGGCGACGAAGGCGCCGGCACCGAGGCGCCTGAGCGCCGCCTCGCCGTAAACGCGCATGCGCCAGCGGTTGCGGCGCGCGAGCGTCGCCAGCGCGCGCCGATAGGCCGCGGGGCCGAGCACGTTCGGCGGCAGCTGCGTCAGCCAGCGGGCGAGGTGCGCGCCGGACTCGGTCGCGACGGTCGTGCGCAGATCGGCCGCGCCGCTGACGAGCACGCGCGGCCGCCACGCCGGCGCGGGCTTGCTCTTCTGCTCGGGGCGGCGCTCGGTGGCCGCGAGCACGGCGGCGAGCAGCGCCTCGGCCACCTGCGGGCCGTCGGCGGCGATGAGCGTCGCCAGGCCGAGCACCGCCGGACGGGCGCCGCTGATCTCGCGCACCATGCGCCCGGCCAGGGTCAGCGTCTGGAAGGCATCGGCGCGCGCCGCCCGTACGCCGACCACGACGCGCAGGCCGCGCCGCGTCGGCACTGTCAACGCGAACGACCGGCCCGGCGCGCACTTCAGCCGCGCCTGTTCGCGCAGCAGCGCGGCACCCCACGCCAGCCCGCCGAGGTCGGCGAGCCGGTCGGCATCGACGACGAGCAGCAGTGCATCGAGGCGCGCGAGCCAGGCGGCGGTCGGCGGCGCGGCGACGCGACTGACGGCGAGCCGTTCATCCGGGGGAAGCAGTTTCACGTTCGGACCTTACCTTGACCCACCCACCTCAAAGCCAGATGATATCGGAGTCGCGCCCCGGGGCGAGTCGCTTCAGCTGTGGACTGTCTATTGCATGGCCGAAACCCCGCGAGTCGAGGACGTCGATCCGCTCGAGACTCAGGAATGGCTCGAGTCGATCGACGCGATCCTCAAGGTGCACGGGCCGGAGCGCGCCCACTACCTGCTCGAACGGCTCATCGACCACTCGCGGCGGGCCGGCGCCCACCTGCCGTTCAAGCCCAACACCGCCTACGTCAACACGATCAGCGCGGCACACGAGAAGCCCTACCCGGGTAACCGCGCCGTCGAGCGGCGGCTCGAAGCCTACATCCGCTGGAACGCGCTCGCGATGGTGGTCGCGGCCAACCGGCAGAACTCCGAATACGGCGGCCACCTCGCCACCTACGCCTCGTCGGCGACGCTGTACGAGGTCGGCTTCAACCATTTCTGGCGCGCCAGCAGCGAGCAGCACCCCGGCGACATGATTTTCATGCAGGGCCACTCGAGCCCTGGCATCTATGCGCGCGCCTACCTCGAGGGTCGCCTCAGCGAGGAGCAGCTGCGCAACTTCCGCCGCGAGACGGGCGGCAACGGGCTGTCGTCGTACCCGCATCCGTGGCTGATGCCCGACTTCTGGCAGTTCCCGACGGTGTCGATGGGCCTCGGCCCCATGATGGCGATCTTCCAGGCGCGCTTTCAGCGCTACCTCGAGCACCGCGGCATCGTCAAGGCGTCGGATCGCAGGGTCTGGTGCTTCCTCGGCGACGGCGAGATGGACGAGCCGGAGTCGATGGGCGCGCTGACGATGCCGGTGCGCGAGAAGCTCGACAACCTGGTGTTCGTGATCAACTGCAACCTGCAGCGCCTTGACGGGCCGGTGCGCGGCAACGGCAAGATCATCCAGGAACTCGAGGCGGCGTTCCTCGGCGCCGGCTGGAACGTCATCAAGGTGCTGTGGGGCTCGCGCTGGGACCCGCTGCTGGCGCGCGACCAGAAGGGGCTGCTGCGCCGCCTGATGGACGAGTGCGTCGACGGCGAGTACCAGAACTTCAAGGCCAAGGGCGGCGCTTACACGCGCGAGCACTTCTTCGGCAAGTACGAGGAGCTGCGCGAGCTGGTCGCCAACATGTCCGACGACGAGATCTGGCGCCTGAACCGTGGCGGTCATGACTTCGTCAAGGTCTGGAACGCCTACGCCGCAGCGACCGCGACTCGCGGCCAGCCGACGGTGATTCTCGCCAAGACCGTCAAGGGCTTCGGCCTTGGCAAGGCAGGCGAGGGCCAGAACCCCGCCCACCAGCAGAAGAAGCTCGACGACGAAGCGCTCAAGGCGTTCCGCGACCGCTTCAACATCCCGGTCTCGGACGACGAGATCGCGAACCTGCCGTTCAAGCGCCCGGCCGAGGACAGCGAGGAGATGCGCTACCTGCGCGAGCGACGCACGACCCTCGGCGGCTACCTGCCGGCGCGCCGCGGCTCCGCCCCGCCGCTGGTGGTGCCGCCGCTCGAGGCCTTCCAGCCGCTGATCGACTCGACCGGCGAGCGCGAGATCTCGACGACGATGGCCTTCGTGCGGCTGCTCGGCATCCTGCTCAAGGACAAGAACATCGGTCGCCACATCGTGCCAATCGTGCCGGACGAGGCCCGCACCTTCGGCATGGAAGGCCTGTTCCGCCAGATCGGCATCTACTCGTCGGTCGGCCAGCTGTACACACCGCAGGACGCGGACCAGCTGCTGTCGTACCGCGAGGACAAGAAGGGCCAGATCCTCGAGGAGGGCATCAACGAGGCGGGCTCCATGTGCTCGTGGATCGCCGCCGCGACCGCCTACTCGAACCACGGCACCTACATGGTGCCTTTCTACATCTACTACTCGATGTTCGGCTTCCAGCGCGTGGGCGACTTCATGTGGGCCGCCGGCGACATGCGCGCGCGCGGCTTCCTGCTCGGCGCGACCGCCGGCCGCACGACGCTCGCCGGCGAGGGCCTGCAGCATCAGGACGGGCACTCGCAGCTGGTGATGAGCGCGATCCCGAACTGCATCGCCTACGACCCGTGCTATGCCTACGAGCTCGCCGTCATCATCCACGACGGCCTGCGGCGCATGTACGTCGAGCAGGAGAGCGTCTTCTATTACCTGACGGTGATGAACGAGAACTACGCCCACAAGGCCATGCCGCCGGGCGTCGAGGCCGGCATCGTCAAGGGCATGTACCTGCTGCACATCGGCGGGCCGGGCAAGGTGCGCGCGACGCTGCTCGGCTCGGGCACGATCCTGCGCGAGTGTCTCGACGCGGCGAAGATCCTCGAAGAGGACTTCGGCGTGCCGGCCGACGTGTTCAGCGTCACGAGCTTCTCGGAGCTGCGTCGCGAGGCGCTGGACGCCGAGCGCCAGAACCGCTTCCATCCGACCGATCGGCCGCGCACGGCGTACGTCCGCGAATGCCTCGGCGACCGGCCGGGACCGTTCGTCGCCGCGACCGACTACGTCAAGCTCGTGCCCGACCAGATCCGCGAGTGGGTGCCCGGCCGCTACGCCGTGCTCGGCACCGACGGCTTCGGCCGCTCGGACGCGCGCGCGGCGCTGCGCAAGCACTTCGAGGTCGACCGCCACCACATCGCGGTCGCGGCGCTGAAGGCGCTGTACGACGACGGCAAGATCGACGTCGCGACCGTCGCCACGGCGATGCAGAAGTTCGGCATCGAGCCCTCGGCTCCGAACCCGCTGTCGACCTGACGCGATGGCCGCGCGCACTCCCGTCCTCGTCCCGGATCTCGGCGACTTCAAGGCGGTCGACGTCGTTGACGTGCTGGTGCGCGTCGGCGACGTGATCGCGATCGACACGCCGCTGGCGACGCTCGAGACCGAGAAGGCGACGATGGACGTGCCGTCGACCGCCGCTGGGCGCGTCACCAGCGTCCTGATCAAGCAGGGCGACAAGGTGTCGACCGGCACGCCGGTCGTCGAGCTCGAGCCGGCCGCGCCGGCCGAGGTCGATCCGACGGTCCGCCAGCCGGCGCTGAAGCCGGGCGCGGTAGCGCCGGCGCCCGAGCCGGTGGCGTTCGCCGCGCCCGCCCCGGCGGCGGCGGCCGCACGGCCGGTGCCGCCGCCGGCAGCGCCGCCCGCGGCCACGCCGCTCGCGCCGCCGCGGCTGCCGTCGGCGCGCTCGGAGCCGGTGCCCGGCCGTACCCCGGTCGAGGAGATCGGCTTTTCGCGCACGCACGCGAGCCCGTCGGTGCGCTTGCTCGCGCGCGAGCTCGGCGTCGACCTGACGCGGGTGACGGGTACCGGTCCCAAGGGCCGCATCAGCCATGACGACGTCAAGGGCTGGGTCAAGCGGGCGCTGGCGATCCCGGAGCCCGGCGCCGCGTCGCCGGGCGGTCTGCCGCGGGTGCCGGAGGTCGATTTCGCGCGCTTCGGCCCGGTCGACGTGCAGCCGCTGACCCGCATTCAGAAGATCTCGGGGCCGCGCCTGCATGCCAGCTGGGTCAACCTGCCGCACGTCACGCAGTTCGACGAGGCCGATATCACCGTGCTCGAGGACGTGCGCTCGCGCCTCAAGCAGAAGGCGCTCGACGAGGGTATCAAGCTGACGCCGCTGGCGTTCATCCTGCGCGCCTGCGTCAAGGTGCTGCAGCAGTTCCCGCGCTTCAACGCCTCGCTCGACGCCGGCGCCGAGAACCTCGTCTACAAGAAATACCTGCACCTCGGCTTCGCCGCCGACACGCCCAATGGCCTCGTGGTGCCGGTGCTGCGCGACGCGAACCGCAAGGACGTCTACGAGATTGCGCGCGAGCTCGGCGTGCTGTCCGACAAGGCGCGGCTCGGCAAGCTCACGGCGGCCGAGATGCAGGGCGGCTGCTTCACCGTCTCGAGCCTCGGCGGCATCGGCGGCACCGCCTTTACGCCGATCATCAACGCGCCGGAAGTGGCGATCCTCGGCGTGTCGCGCTCCAGCATCAAGCCGGTCTATGTCGACGGCCAGTTCGTGCCGCGGCTGATGCTGCCGCTGTCACTGTCCTACGACCACCGCGTCATCGACGGTGCCGAGGCCGCGCGCTTCACCACGGCGCTCGCCGCGGCGCTGGCTGACGCGCGCGGGCTGCTCGAGGCGGTGGTGCCGTGAGCGATGCGCCGCGGGCCGTGCGCGAGGTGCGCGTGCCCGCGCTCGGCGATTTCAAGGATGTACCGGTCATCGAGGTGCTGGTCGCGCTCGGCCAGTCGATCGCCGAGAGCGACCCGCTGGTCACGCTCGAGAGCGACAAGGCCACGATGGACGTGCCGGCGCCCTTCGCGGGTGTCGTGACAGAGCTGCGCGTCAAGGTCGGCGACCGCGTCGCCGAAGGCACCGTGCTCGCGCTGCTCGCGGCCGGCGCCGCCACGCCGGCCGCGGCCCCGGCGTCGCCGGCGGCGCAGGAGGCCGCCCCGGCCCTGCCCACCGGCGACACGGTGCGCATGGCGCGCCCGCCGCAGGTCGAGGCGCTCGCGAGCGGCGCGGAGCCCGCCGCGGACGTATCCTTCGCGCTGGTGGTGCTCGGCGCGGGCCCGGGCGGCTATACCGCGGCGTTCCGCGCCGCGGACCTCGGCCTCAAGGTCGGCCTGATCGAGCGCGGGCCGACGCTCGGCGGCGTGTGCCTGAACGTTGGCTGCATTCCGTCGAAGGCGCTGCTGCACGCCGCGAACGTCATCGAGGAGGCGGGCTCGATGGCCAGCGCCGGCATCGTGTTCGGCCCGCCGCAGATCGACATCGAGCGGCTGCGGGCGTGGAAGCACCGCATCGTCAGCCGCCTGACCTCGGGTCTGAGCTCGCTCGCCAAGCAGCGCAAGGTGGAGGTCGTGCGCGGCGAGGCGCGCTTCGTCTCGCCGCACCGGATCGCGGTCACCGGCGAGGGCGGCACCCGCATCGTCGGCTTCGAGCAGTGCATCGTCGCCGCGGGCTCGGAGGCCGTGCGCATGCCCGGCGCGCCCGACGACGCCGCGCATCATCGACTCGACCGGGGCGCTCGAGCTCGCCAGCCGCCCGGAGCGACTGCTGGTCGTCGGCGGCGGCATCATCGGCCTCGAGATGGCCTGCGTCTACGGCGCGCTCGGCACGAAGATCACGGTCGTGGAGCTCGCGGCCGGCCTCATTCCGGGCTGCGATCGCGACCTGGTGCGCCCGCTCGAGAAGCGCCTGCGGAGCAGCTACGAGGGCATCTACACCGGCGTCAGGGTCGAGCGCATCGAGGCGACCGCCGCGGCGCTGACCGTCACGTTCGCGGGCGACGGTGCCCCGCCGGCGCAGCCGTTCGACCGCGTGCTGATCGCGATCGGTCGCCGGCCGAACGGCCGCAGCATCGGCGCCGAAGCCGCCGGCATCCGCGTCGATGAGCGCGGCTTCATCCCGGTCGACCGGCAGCTGCGCACGAACGTCGCGCACATCTTCGCGATCGGCGACGTCGCCGGTCCGCCGATGCTCGCGCACAAGGCGAGCCACGAAGGCAAGGTCGCGGCCGAGGTCGCGGCGGGCGAGAAGCGCGCCTTCGACGCGCGTGCGATCCCGTCGGTGGCCTACACCGACCCCGAGATCGCCTGGGCCGGCCTCACCGAGACGGAGGCGCAGGCGCAGGGGCTTCGCTACGGCAAGAGCGCGTTCCCGTGGATCGCCTCCGGCCGCGCGCTGGCGCTCAACCGCGAAGAGGGGTTCACCAAGCTGCTGTTCGACCCCGACACGCACCGCCTGCTCGGCGCCGGCATCGTCGGCAGCAATGCGGGCGACCTTATCGCGGAAGTGGCGCTGGCGATCGAGATGGGCGCCGATGCGCACGACCTCGGGCTGACGGTGCATCCGCACCCGACGCTGTCCGAGACGATCGCCTTCGCCGCGGAAGCGTTCGAGGGAACGCTGACCGACCTGTACCTGCCGAAGAAGCGCTAGGGCGCGACCGCGCGCGCGGCGCGTCGTCGCCGCGCCGCGCCGAGCAGTGGCGCCAGCGCCGCCAGCAGGCCGAGGTCGGCCACATCGAACGACCCGCCGCCGCCGCCCGGCGACTTCTGCGCGAGCCGCACCGTGCCCTCGGTCTTGATCCGGTCCTGGAAGGCGACCAGCTCCTTGCGCAGGTTCGCCGTCATGTCCTGCACCGCGCTGCGGAAGCTCTCCTGCTGCGCGCCCCGGAGATCGTCCGCGCTGGTGATCATCGTCGTGCCCTGCTCGCGGCGATCGATGCCCGGCGCGCGGAACAGCAGCCGGTGCGAGCCCATGTCGAACACCGCGGTGTCGACGAAGGTCTGGACCTCGTTGCGGGTACCCTTGATGACGTAGGCCCCCACGATGGTCCAGTACAGCACCGACGCCCGCGTGTCGGCCGAGGTCGCGAGCTGGTCGTAGGAGACCAGGGCGACGACGTCGAGGCTGTAGAGGCGCGCGACGCCGTCGAGCGCGGCGAAGCCGGAGCGGCCCTGGAGGTAGCTGTCGGGGATGATCGCGATCTCGCTCAGGAACTTCTCGCCCTTGAACTCGGCGCGCACCCGCTCGAGCAGCTCGCTCTTGAGCGCCTCGGGCAGCGTCACCGAAGCGCCGCCGTTGGCGCTCGGCACGAACGCCAGCCCGACCCGCAGCGGCAGGTGCAGCGTCGGCACCGTATTGTCGACCGGTGGCGGCGTCTCCCCCTTCGGGTAGAGGAAGGCGACCAGGCTGCTCGACTGCCCCTGCCGGCTGCGCACGCCGCCACCGGGCAGCAGGTCCATCAGGCTGCTGCAGCCGGCGATCGCGGCGAGCGTCGCCGCGGCGAGGCCGGTGGCGATGGCGGTCAGGCGGCGGCGTGAAGGCGGGCGGATGGTCATGGCGGCGTTCCAGTGGCGCGGCTGCTGCCGCGGGGTTTCGTGTCGCAAGCGAGCCGGCGCCGCCGAGCCGGGCGGTCAGCCCGGCGCGGCCACAAGCGGAATCTCGAGCACTACTCGCAGTCCCGGCGCCGCGTCGGCGAGCTCGAGCCGCGCGTGGTGCAGGCGCGCGACCGCCGCCACCAGCGACAGGCCGAGCCCGGAGCCCGGTAAGCCCGAGCTGCCGGGCAGGCGGCGGAAGCGCTGCGTCGCGAGTCCGCGGTGCTCGGCCGGAATGCCCGGGCCGCGATCGCTGACCTCAAGCCGCGCGTTGCCGCCGCTGCGTCTCAGCGTCAGCGTCACCGGCGTGCCGCAGCCGTACTTCAGCGCGTTGTCGACCAGGTTCGACAGCGCCTGGGCCAGCAGCTGGCGATGGCCGCGTACCACCAGGCCCGCGTCGATCGCGACGGTGAGCTGGCCGGGCTCGGCGACCGGCTGGTAGAACTCGGCGAGGTCCTCGGCCACAGCGCTCAGCTCGACGTCCTCGAGTGGTGCCGTGCCGGACTCGGCGAGCGCGATGCGCAGCAGCCCCTGCAGCGTCTCGCTCAGCCGGTCAATCTCGGCGAGCACGGTGTCGACCGCAGCGGGCCCGTCCGCGCTCGCCGCCTTCTGGCGGGCGCCCTGGGCGGCGCCGCGGATCCGGTTGAGGTGGCCGCGCAGGTCATGGGCCGTGCTGTCGAGCACCGCGCGCATCGTGGTGGTCAGCGACTCGACCCGGGCGAGCAGCTCGTTGAAGCGCGTGACGAGCGCGTCGATTTCGTCGCCGCTGCCGCTGACCGGCAGGCGCTCGCCGAGGTTGCCGGCGGCGATACGCCCGGCGCTCGCGCTGATCGCCTGCGCCGTGCGCGAGATCCGCCGGCCGAGCCACACGCCGCCGAGGGCGCCGAACAGCAGCGTCACCAGCACCGCCCACGCCAGGCTGCGCAGCATGACGTCGCGGAAGGTGGCACGGTCCTGGACGTCGTGGCCGACGAGCAGGCGGAACCCGCCGCCGAGCTCCTGCACCTTGGCGCGGATGCGCCGGCTCGCGTTCGCGTCGCCGCGCGTCACGGCGACGTCGAATTCCGCCCAGCCGCCCGGCTGCACCGCGAGGTCAGGCAGGACGACCACGTTGCCGGCGAGGAAGTCGCCGCGCGGGCCGCGCAGCTCGTACACGCCGCCGCGCACCCACGGGTCCTCGGCCCGGTCGACCACCGCGGTGACGAAGGCGTCGAGGTCGCGGTCGCGGTACTCCTCGGCGAGCCCCTGCGCCTCGAGCGCGATCAGCTGGTCCTCCTCGGCGGCGATCAGCCGCGAGGTGCCGAGATAGACGCCGCCGAGCACGGCCATCATCGAGCTCGCGAGCAGCACGCCGTGCAGCAGCGCGAGGCGTGCGATCGACGAGCGCGCGAAGCTGACGAGGGCCACGCGGTCGGCCGCTCAGGGGTCTTCGGTCAGCGTGTAGCCGGCGCCGCGCACCGTGTGCAGCAGCTGGCGCTCAAAGCCCTTGTCGATCGCCTGCCGCAGCCGGCTGATGTGCACGTCGATGACGTTGGTCTTGGGGTCGAAGTGGTAGTCCCAGACGCCCTCGAGGATCATCGTGCGGGTCACGACCTGGCCGGTGTGGCGCATCAGGAACTCGAGCAGCTGAAACTCGCGCGCCGTCAGTTCGATCTTGCGGCCGGCCCGCATGACGCGCCGGGCGCGTGCGTCGAGCTCGAGGTCGGCGATCTTGAGCTTGCCGAGGAAGGTCGCCTCGCCCTGCCGGCGGGCGAGCGCGTCGAGGCGCGCGACCAGTTCCTCCAGGTGGTAGGGCTTGGCGAGGTAGTCGTCGCCGCCGGCGCGCAGGCCCTGCACCCGCTCGTCGACCTCGTCGAGCGCGCTCAGGATCAGGATCGGCACGCCGCTGCCGGCCGCGCGCAGCCGCTTGACGATCTCGAGGCCGTCGAGCCGCGGCAGCATGCGGTCCAGCACCAGCACGTCGTAGGTGCCGGTTTCGGCGGCTTTCAGGCCCGAGTCGCCGTCGAAGGCCTGCTCCACAACGTGGCCGAGCTCACGCAGGCCCTTGGCCAGGTACTCGCTGGCGCGGCGGTCGTCCTCTACGAGAAGAATCTTCATGGCGGTGTCTCGGCGGCAAGGATACGGCAAGTTCGGGCGCCCGTTCGCCAGGAACCTTAAGGACTCTTAACGCGGGCGTAAGGCGCCCGGGGCGGTGCTCGGGCTAGGCTGCGAGCGTGGCATCACGAACACTGAGCGAGGCGCCGTGCCGTCGGCGGCCGGACCCGCGGCCGGCCGGCAGCGCGTGCCTCGGCGCGCTCGCGACGCTGGTCGCGGGGCTGGCGCTCGCCGCGGCGCCCGCCCCGCCGGCCGCGCCGGCGCGTGCGCCGGCCGCCACGCAGGCCGACTGCCGGAACCTGCTCAAGCAGTTCGACGTCGCCTGGCCGGCTCACCGCGACTCGGCGCACGCCGAGAGCGCTCACCGCAACCGCGACCTCGGTGACACCGACTGCCGGGACGGCCGCTATACCGACGCGGTCTACAAGCTGCGCCGGGCACTGCACGACATCGGCGTCAAGCCGGTCAAGAGCGTCTCGCTCGCTCCGCAGCACTGACGCGTTCTGCGGGCGGCGGCGTTTTCGGGCGGAAGGCGCACTCGCCGCGCACGAGGCAGCGCCAGCACTCGGGGCTGCGCGCCTTGCACGTGTAGCGGCCGAGCAGGATCAGCCAGTGGTGCGCGTGCTGCCGGTACTCGGCAGGCACCACGCGCAGCAATCGCTCCTCGACTTCGGTCACGTTGCGCCCGGGCGCGAGTCCGGTGCGATTGGCGACGCGAAAGATGTGCGTGTCGACCGCGATCGTCGGCTCGCCGAACACGCAGTTGAGGACGACGTTGGCCGTCTTGCGGCCGACGCCCGGCAGCGCCTCGAGCGCGGCGCGCTCGCGCGGCACCTCGCCGCCGTGTCGCTCGAGCAGCCGCCGCGACATCTCGATGATGTTGCCGGCCTTCGAGTTATAGAGGCCAATCGTGCGGATGTGCTGCTTGAGGCCGGCGAGGCCGAGCGCGAGCATCGCCTGCGGCGTGTTCGCCACCCGGTACAGCCCGGCGGTCGCTTGGTTGACGCTCTTGTCGGTGGCCTGCGCCGACAGGATCACGGCCACCAGCAGCTCGAACGGTGTCGCGTACACGAGCTCGGTCCGCGGCGCGGGGTTCTCGGCCGCGAGGCGCGCGAAGAACGCGGCCCGCTTGGCCGGGCTCACGGCACCGTCCCGCGCGGCACGCGCGCCGCGAGGCGCGCGGCGCGCCGGGCCTCGCGGCCCGCGGCGCGCGCCTGGTGCGCCCGGTAGCGGTCCCGGTAGCGCGCCGCGAGCGTGCGCAGCGTCGCGAGCGGCAACGGCTCCGCCGCGGTCGGCACCAGCGTGATGCAGTCGACGGGGCAGGGTGGCAGGCACAGTTCGCAGCCGGAGCATTCCGCGGCGATCACCGTGTGCAGCTGGCGGCGCGCGCCGACGATCGCGTCCAGCGGGCACGCCGGCAGGCACTTGGCGCAGCCGATGCAGACCGCCTCGTCGATCACCGCGACCCGCGGCGGCTGCTCGACGCCGTGGACCGGGCTGACGGGCTTGGCTGCCCGGCCGAGGAGCGCAGCGAGCGCCGCAGCCGTGGCGGCGCCCCCGGGCGGGCACTGGTCGATGTCGGCCTGGCCGTTGGCGAGCGCCTCGGCGTACGGCCGACAGCCCGGGTAGCCGCAGCGCGTGCACTGCGTCTGCGGCAGCAGCAGATCGAGCCGATCGGCGAGCGCCGTGGCCACGGCGTTACTTGACGGTCATCCCGGCGGTCGCGCCCGCGTCCGGGCTGACGAGGAACACGCCGGTGCCATCGCCGCTGGCGGCGAGCACCATCCCCTGCGACAGGCCGAAGCGCATCTTGCGGGGCTTGAGGTTCGCGACGACGACGACGTGCCGGCCGACGAGCTGCTCGGGGGCGTAGGCGCTCCTGATGCCGGCGAACACGGTGCGCTGCTCCGTGCCGAGATCGACCGTCAGCTTCAGCAGCTTGTCGGCGCCCTCGACGTGTTCGGCGGCGATCACGCGCGCGACCCTAAGATCGATGCGGCCGAAGTCGTCGACCGTGATCTCGGCCGGCGGCGCGGCGGGCGGCTTGTTGCCGCCGGCCGGCGCCGCCGCCGCCGCGGCGAGCGGCGCGGCCGCCGCGGCGGGTGGTGCCGGCGCGGCCGGCGCTACCGCCACCTCCGGCTCGATCAGCGTCGCGACGACCTTCGGGTCGAGGCGCGTGGCGAGCGGCTCGTAGGCGGCGAGCGGCGCGCCAAGGAGTGGCTCGGCGACCTCGTCCCAGTGGCGGATCGGCCGGCCGAGGAAGGCGGCGGCCCGGTCCGCCATCGCCGGCAGCACCGGCTGGAGGTAGGTGATCAGGGCTCGGAACAGGTTGATGCCCTGGGTGCACACCGCGAGGGCCTCGGCGGCGCGCGCCGGATCCTTGGCGAGGTTCCACGGCTTGTGGGCATCGATGTACTGGTTGGCGCGGTCGGCGAGCGCCGCGATCTCGCGCACCGCCGCCGCGAAGTCGCACGCCTCGTAGAGCGCCGCGATGCGGACTCGCGCCGCGGCAAACTCGGCGTACAGGGCGGGCTCCGGCAGTTCGGCGGCCAGCCGGCCACCGCCGCGGGCGATGAAGCCGGCGCAGCGGCTCGCGATGTTGACCAGCTTGCCGACGACGTCGGAGTTGTAGCGGCTGACGAAATCGTCGAGCGACAGGTCCATGTCCTCGACGCCCGGGCTCAGCTTGGCAGCGAAGTAATAGCGCAACGCCTCCGGCGGCAGCCGCTCGAGGTAACGACCGCCGGTGATGAAGGTGCCGCGCGACTTCGACATCTTCTGGCCATTGACCGTCAGGAAGCCGTGCGTGTGCACGGCCGTCGGCCGCCGGAAGCCGGCGCCGGTCAGCACCGCCGGCCAGAACAGCGTGTGGAAATAGAGGATGTCCTTGCCGATGAAGTGGTGCAGCTCGGCGCTGCTGTCGGGGCCCCACCAGCCGTTGAAGTCGCGGCCGTCGCGGCGGGCGAGCGCGAGGCTCGCACCCATGTAGCCGATCGGCGCGTCCAGCCAGACGTAGAAGTACTTGCCCGGGTGCCCGGGAATCTCGAAGCCGAAGTACGGCGCGTCGCGCGAGATGTCCCAGTCGCGCAGTCCCGCGTCGAACCACTCGTCGAGCTTGTTGGCGACGCTGGCGTCGAGCGCGCCGGAGCGCGTCCACTCGCGCAGCATCGGCTCGAAGGCGGCCAGCCGGAAGAACAGGTGCTCCGACTCGCGCTCGATCGGGCGCGTGCCGCTGACGACCGATATCGGGTCGACGAGCTCCGCCGGCGAGTAGGTCGCGCCACAGACCTCGCAGCTGTCGCCGTACTGGTCCTTCGCGCCGCACCGCGGGCACGTGCCCTTGACATAGCGGTCGGGCAGGAACATCTGCGCCTCGGCGTCATACGCCTGGCGGATCGTGCGCCTCGCGATGTAGCCAGCCGCGTCGAGCGCGCCGAAGATGCGGTCGGTCATCTCGCGGTTCTCGGCGCTGTGCGTCGAGTGGAAGTAGTCGTGCCGGACCAGGAAGCCCGCGTAGGTCGCGCGGTGCTCGGCCGCAATGCCGGCGATCAGCTCCTCGGGCGTGGTCCCCTCGGCCTGCGCCTTGAGCATGATTGGCGTGCCGTGCGTATCGTCGGCGCAGACGTAGACGCACTCGTGGCCGGCCAGGCGCATGTAGCGCGCCCAGATGTCGGTCTGCACCGCCTCGAGGATATGGCCGAAATGCAGCGGGCCGTTGGCGTAGGGCAGGGCGCTGGTGACGAGGATGCGGCGCATGAGGATTCGGCCGGAGCGGGTCGGCCGCTGATTATGCCAGCGGCGCCGGCGCGCCGCTCAGGCGTCGTTCTTGTACTGCTCGAAGCGCTGCTTGTTGATCGCCTTGCGGAACGCCTCGAGGCCGGTGATGACCTTCGCATCCAGCAGCTGCTGGATCGCCATGTCCATGGTCCGCATGCCGTGGTTCGACCCGCTCTGCATGGTGTTCTCGAGCTGGTCGATCTTGCCCTGCCGGATCAGGTTCGACACGGCCGGCGTGTTGACGAGGATCTCGAGCGCGGCGACGCGGCCGGCCTGGCCGGCGCGCGGCAGCAGCTGCTGGGAGATCACGCCGCGCAGGCTGGTCGACAGCATGGTGCGCACGTGCGACTGCTTGTCGGAGGGAAACGCGTTGACGATGCGGTCGACCGTCGGCGCCGCGCCGTTGGTGTGCAGCGTGCCCATCACCAGGATGCCCATCTCGGCGGCCGACACGGCCACGCTGATCGTCTCCAGGTCGCGCATTTCGCCGACCAGCACCACGTCCGGGTCCTCGCGCAGGGCCGAGTGCACCGCCTCGGCGAACGACGGCGCATGCACCCCGACCTCGCGCTGGCTGATCAGGCAGCTCTTGCGCTGGTGGACGAACTCGATCGGGTCCTCGACCGTCAGGATGTGGCCCTTCACGCGCTGGTTGATGTCGTCGATCATCGCGGCGAGCGTGGTCGACTTGCCGGAGCCCGTTTTGCCGGTGACGAGGATGAGGCCGCTGTTGACGCGGCACAGCGTGCGCACTGCGTCGGGCATGTTGAGCTGGTCAAGGGTCAGCGCCGCCGACGGAATCACCCGGCAGACGGCGCCCATGCCGTTGAGCTGGCGCATGACGTTGACGCGAAAGCGCGCCACGCCGGGCACCGAGTAGGCGAAGTCCGCGCCCTCTTGGTCCTCGAAGCGCTGGATCGCCTTGCGCGGCATGATCTCGTAGAGGGTTTCCTTGACGAAGTCGGCCTTCAGCGTCTCCGGGCGCAGTGGCTGCAGGTCGCCGTACACCCGCAGCCGTGGCGGGTCGCCGGCGATGAAGTGCAGGTCCGAGCCCTTGCGGCTCAGGACTTCGGACAGGTACTCATCGAGGCGTGGCATAGATCCTCGTCAGCCGCTCGTGACGTCTATCTTCGGCAGCATGCTCGTGTCGGTGACGTAGCGCTGCAGCAGCTTGCGGTCGACCGCGTAGACATAGGCGTCGTCCGGATCGAGCTCCTTGGCGAGGACGCCCGCGAGCAGCGACTGGTCGAGCAGCTGCATGCCGAGGTCGCGGCCAGTTTGCAGCTGCGCCGGAATCTGGTGCGTCTGATCGGTCTGGATCAGTTTGCCGATCGCGCGGTTCATCACCATGATCTCGCAGATCGCGCGGCGCGAGCGGCTGTCGGCGCGCTTGACCAGCACCTGGGTAATGACCGCGAGCAGGCTCTGCGACAGGAAGCTCTTGGTCTGCTCGCGCTCCTCGATGGGCAGCGCGTCGATGATGCGGTCGATGGTCTTGACCGCGCTGGTCGTGTGCAGCGTGCCGAGCACGAGGTGGCCGGTCTCGGCCGCGGTCATCGCCATGCGGATGGTCTCGGCGTCGCGCATCTCGCCGACCAGGATCACGTCCGGGTCCTCGCGCATCGCCGCGCGCACGCCCTCGGCGAACGACGGCACGTGCGTGCCGTACTCGCGCTGGATGATCTGAGCCTCCTGGCTCTTGTGCACGAACTCGATCGGGTCCTCGAGGCTGATGATGTTGACGCGCCGGGTCCGGTTGAGCTCGTTGATCATCGCCGCGAGCGTGGTCGACTTGCCGGTGCCGGTGGAGCCGGTGACCAGGATCATGCCCTGATGGTAGTCGAGCAGCTTGGTGACCATCGGCGGCAGGTTGAGGCTCTCGAGCGTCGGTACGGATGACGGGATGGCGCGGAACACGGCGCCGACGCCGGTCTCCTTGCGGAACACGTTGACGCGGAACCGGCCGCCGTCCTCGGCGACGTAGGAGAAGTCGAGGTCCTGGCCGTTCTTGAAGGTCTCGGTCTGGTTCTTCGTCAGGATCTCGTTGACGTAGGCTTCGAGCTCCGAGTCGCCGAGGTTGCGGAACCGGATCGGCATCAGCTCGCCGTTCATGCGCAGCATCGGCGGTACGCCGACCGCAAGGTGCACGTCCGAGCATCCCTGCGCGGTGCCGAGCTTGAGGAAGGCGTCGATGCGGGGCATGGCGGCGGTCCCGGCTAGGCAAACTTCTCGAGGGCGGCGCGCAGCTCGTCCATGCTCTGATACCGCTTGGTCTTGTCGACCGCCATGGCCTTCATGACGAGGTCCGACAGCGGCTGCGGCAGCTGGCTGTTGATCTCGATCGGTGGCCGCGCCTTGCCCTGTACGTGCTGGTACATGACGGCCATGTGATCGCCGCGGCTGTACGGCGGCACGCCGCAGAGCATTTCGTAGAGGATGACGCCGGTGCTGTAGACGTCGGCGCGCGGGTCGACCTGCTTGCCGAGGATCTGCTCCGGCGCCATGTATTTGGGCGAGCCGATCACGTAGCCGGTCTTGGTCAGCTGCACGTCGCCCTCGCGCTGTGCCGCGGCGACGCCGAAGTCGACGACCTTTAGCAACCCCTGGTCGTTGATCAGCACGTTCGCCGGCTTGAGGTCGCGGTGCACGATGCCGATCTCGTGGGCCACGGTCATGCCGGTGGCGATATCGATGCCGTACTTGATCGCGCGCGGGATCTCCATCGGCTTCTCGTTGACGATCTCGGCGCCGAGCGTGTGACTCGGGAAGTACTCCATCGAGATCGCGTAGTTGCCGCGGATGAACAGGAAGTCGTAGATGCGGATCACGTTGCGGTGCGTGATCTTGCGCGAGTAGCGCAGCTCGTGCACGAAGCGCTGCATCATCTCCTCGTCCTGCGACACTGCCGGATTGAGGAACTTGAGGATCAGCCGCTCATCGACGACCGTGTCCTCCATCAGCAGCACGGTGCCGAATGCGCCCTTGCCGATCTTCTCGATGTACTTGTAGCGGCCGTCGAGGATGTCGCCGGTCTTGAGCGTCGAGATGTCGAGGCGCTGCGCAGCGGCGTCGTTCTGGCGCACGAGCTCGGCGAGGTCCGCGTTCTCGATCAGCATCGTGCGCGCCGGCGCCGCGGCCACATGCTCGGCCTTGCGCTGCGAGGCGATCTCGGCGGTCGAGAAGCGGGCGTCGAGGTCTTCGAGCGCGCGGTTGGCGGCGACCACCACGGTCTGGTCCGTCGAGACCTCGCCGATCGAGCGGATCTTGGTGCGGATGGTGTCGGCGTTCTGCTCGTCGACCAGCCGCGCGAGCGCGTGCATGGCCTCGACACGGATTTCCTTCTCCGGGCGCGCCAGCTGCGGCAGCAGCGCCTCGATGATCTGCGCGTTGCCGAGCTTGCCGAGGGCGCGGATCGCCGACGGTACCGACCGCGCCGGGCCTTTCAACATCTCGACCAGCCGCGGCAGGGCCTTCTCGCTGCCGATCTCGGCGAGCGCATCGACGGCGCGCTCGCTGACCCACCAGTCGGTGTCGCGGGTCGCCTGCAGCAGGTAGTCGATCGCGCGCTCGTCCTTGGTGAGGTTCAGGATCTCGATCGCGGTGCGGCGAATGTCCTCGTCGGGGTCGCGGACCAGCAGCAGTACGGCGTCGACGACCCGCGGACCGCCGATCTTGCCGAGTGCGTCGGCGGCGCGGCTGCGGACCCACCAGTCGCTGTCCTTGATCGCCTCGAGCAGCAGCTTGATCGAGTTGGCGTCGCCGACCTCGTTGAGGACCTCGACCGCGGCGCGGCGTGCGTACTCGGACTCGTCCTTGAGGATCGGGATCAGGTAGCGGACGGTCTGGGGGTGGTGGGCCTTGATCAGCAGTTCGATGGCCCGGTTGGTGACCTCCATGTCGGAGTCGGCCAGCAGCGGCGCGACCGCCTCAACGTCGGTCACCGCAGGGGTCTTGAGCAGCGCGCCGAGGGCCGCCTGGCGGACGATCTTGCTCGGGTCCTTGAGCTGGGCGAGCAGCGCCTGCTGCACCTCGGGCGTGCCGAAGCGCGCCAGGATATCCATCAGGTTGATGCGGACGATGAAGTCCTTGCCGTCCAGGCGCGCCAGCAGGTCCGGGATCGACTGCTCGTCGGCGACCTCGCCGATGATCTTGAACAGCGCCGCCTTGTCGCCCGAGTCGTGCGCGTACGCCGCGGCGAGCAGGTCGCGCATCGGGATCCGTGCCTTGTGGGCGGCGATGACGTCGACCAGGGCCGGGCCGGCGATGTCGCGGTTCTTGAGGGCGTCGAGCAGCATCCCCGCCGGGAAGCCCTTGGCGCTGGACAGCGCCCAGGCGACCGCCGCCGAGGTGCGCGGGTTGGGTTCCGCCAGGCCCTGCAGGATCAGCGGCAGGGTCTTGGCGTCGGCGAGGGCGGTCAGCACCTCGACGAAGGCCATGGTCGCGCCCTTGTCGGCCGTGCCGAGCGCATCGATGACCATCGGGATGGCGTCCTTGCCGAGCGCGATGAGTTTCTCGACGGCCTTACGGACAGACGGGGCTTGACGGGTCGCCGCTCGACTTGATGTCGGCGAGGAACTTGTCACCGCGCAGAGTCGTCAGAAACTTCACCCCGGAATTATGCCATAGGCCCCCCCCGGGGCCGCCCCCGCCGGTTTCCGGGTCCGCTAGAATGGCGCGCCCCCGCCAATGGCCCTTCCCCAATGAACACCAACGAGCTCCGCGCCCGTGCCGCCGCCGTCGTCGAGCCCTACCTGGGCCTGCCCGCTGGGGGCGGCGGTCACCGGTACGGAAATTGTTGGTCCGGACGCTGTGATCGACGTCACGCTCGGCTTCCCGACGGGCGGCTACGAGGCGGCGCTGCAGGCGCTGCTCGGCCGGGAGCTCGCAGCCGCCGGCTGGGGCGGCGGCGTCCGCCTGCGGCTGAAGTCGCAGATCGTCGCCCACGCGGTGCAGGGCGATCTCAAGCCGCTGCCGACGATCCGCAACGTCCTGGCGGTCGCCTCCGGCAAGGGCGGTGTCGGCAAGTCGACGACCGCCGCCAACCTCGCCCTCGCGCTCGCCGCGCAGGGCGCCCGGGTCGGGCTCCTCGACGCCGACATCTACGGCCCGAGCCAGCCGCTGATGATGGGGCTCGCCGGCCAGCGTCCGAACACGCCGGACGGCAAGCAGATCGAGCCCCTGCGGGCGCACGGCGTCGAGGTGATGTCGATCGGCTTTCTCGATCGACGCTGCCCAGCCGATGGTCTGGCGCGGGCCGATGGTCACCCAGGCGCTGGTCCAGCTGCTCGGCGACACGCGCTGGGGCGAACTCGACTACCTGATCGTCGACATGCCGCCCGGGACGGGCGACACGCAGCTGACGCTCGCGCAGCGCGTGCCGGTCGCCGGCGCGGTCATCGTCACCACGCCGCAGGACATCGCGCTCGCCGACGCGCGCAAGGGCCTGATGATGTTCCGCAAAGTCGCCGTGCCGGTGCTCGGCATCATCGAGAACATGGCGACCCACGTCTGCTCCAACTGCGGCCACGAGGAGCACATCTTCGGGGCCGGCGGCGGCGAGCGGATGGCGGCGGAGTACGGCGTGCCGCTGCTCGGCAGCCTGCCGCTCGACATCCGTATCCGCGAGCAGACCGACGGCGGTCGGCCGACCGTGGTCGCCGAGCCCGACGGCCGCCTCGCCCATGCCTACCATGACATCGCGCGCCGCATGGCGGCGCGCCTCGCGGCCGGTGGCACGCACGGCATTTCCGACGCTGTCGGTCAGCGACGACTAGCAGTTCGGATCGGCAGGAATGCACCACCGCCATTCGCCAGGGTGGCGACGGGCGACGGGAATTTGATTATTCGGATCGAGGGATCAATGAGCATCAAGTCAGACCACTGGATCCGGCGCATGGCGGCCGCCGGGATGATCGAGCCCTTCGAGCCCGGCCAGGTTCGGTCGGTCGACGGCCGCAAGATCGTTTCCTACGGCACCTCGAGCTACGGCTACGACGTGCGCTGCGCGAACGAATTCAAAATCTTCACAAACATCAACTCGACCATCGTCGATCCGAAGGCGTTCGACATGGCGAGCTTCGTCGACGTGACGGCGGACGTCTGCATCATCCCGCCAAATTCTTTCGCGCTCGCGCGCACCGTCGAGCTGTTCCGGATTCCGCGCAACGTATTATGCGTCACGGTCGGAAAATCAACGTATGCGCGCTGCGGTGTCATAGTAAACGTAACGCCCTTGGAGCCCGAGTGGGAAGGCCACGTGACGCTCGAGTTCTCGAACACGACGACGCTGCCGGCGAAGATCTACGCCAACGAGGGCGTGGCGCAGATGCTGTTCTTCGAGTCCGACGAGGTCTGCGGCACGTCGTACAAGGACCGCGCCGGCAAGTACATGGGCCAGCGCGGCGTCACGCTGCCGAAGACCTGACGCGCGGCATCAATTGCTCGGCGTCGCGTGCACGGCGCCGGCGTCGAGCCACTTCAGCGAGCGGATCGCGAGCGTCATGCGCGTCTTGCCGTCGTCATGCTGCTCGGCGCGCAGCGTGCAGCCAGCCGAGCGCCGGCGCGTACCAGTACTGCCAGGTGCGGCCGTGGCCGTCGGAGTCCTTGCGTTCGCTCTTGAAGACGACCGTGTCGAACTCGCCGATGTCGGTCTTGAGCTTCGCGGCGCCGATGCGCGTGTAGACGTAGCGCTTGAGCTCGCGGCCGTCGAGCATCGTGTACTCGTGCGGCTCCCGCCCGGCCAGCAGGTCGACCGTCACCACGGCGCGGATCGACATCACGTCCTGCGTGCCCGGCTCGATCGCGAGGTCGAGCGGACGGCCGCGCGCCTGGCCGGTGATCCGGCCGTGCGCCCAGTCGTAGGTCAGGTCGCTGGCATTGCTCTTGTCCGACGAGCCGTCGTCGATGTAGTAGCGCTGCGGCTCGACGCCCGCCGGCGTGACGCGAAACCAGCCGCGCTCGATCGAGTGGGCGCTGACGAAGAAGCTCGCGAGGAAGTTCGGGTGGGCGTGCGTCTCGTAGATCCAGCTGTCCGGCTTCGTGTCCGGCGTCAGCTTGAGCTCGAGCGTGCCGCCGCTGACGCCCTTGAAGAGGAACTGATAGACGGCGTCGTGGGCGCGCAGGCCGTCGGCGAGCGCCGGTACGGCGCAGCTGAGCAGCGCGAGCGCGGTGCCGACGAGCGCGGCGAGGCGGTGCGTGCGAGGTGTTTCAGTCGGCGGCATCGAGATTCTCCAGGCGGATCGGCGCGGTAAGCGGCGCGCCGTCGAGCGTGATCTGGCCGCCGCGCGCGCGCAGCCGCCCGGTCGCGAACCAGCCGATCACGGTCGGATAGAGCTTGTGCTCGGCGCGATGAACCCGCGCTGAAAGCGTCTGCTCGGTGTCCCCGGGCAGCACCGGCACGGGGGCCTGGGCGACCAGCGGGCCGCCGTCGAGCTCGTCGGTGACGAAGTGCACCGAGCAGCCGTGCCAGCGAACGCCGGCGGCGAGGGCGCGCTTGTGCGTGTCGAGACCGCGATACTCCGGCAGCAGCGACGGATGGATGTTGAGCATCCGGTCCGCGTAGCGGGCGACGAACGCCGGCGTGAAGATCCGCATGTAGCCGGCGCAGATGACGAGCGCCGGCCGGAAGGCGTCGATGCACGCGGCGAGCGCGGCGTCGTGCGCGGCGCGGTCGGCGAAGCCCGCCACCGGGACCGCCTCGGCCGGGATGCCGAGCGCCCGGGCGCGCTCGAGCCCGAAGGCCGCGGGCCGGTCGGAGACCGCGGCGCGGACCTCGACCGGCAGCGTCCCGGCTTGCGCCGCCGCGGCGATCGCAGCGAAGTTGCTGCCGGAGCCCGACAGCAGGATGACGACCGGCAGGCGCCCGGTCGCCTCAGCCGTCGAGGACGACACCGCTCGTGCCCGCGCGGACCTCGCCGATCACGGTCGCGGTCTCGCCAAGCGCCCGCAGCCGCGCGACGGCGCGGTCGGCGCCCTCCGCCGGCACGCACACGGTCATGCCGATTCCGCAGTTGAAGGTGCGGTGCATTTCGGTTTCGTCGA
Organism: uncultured Pseudomonadota bacterium; assembly: GCA_963727685.1. GTDB lineage: Bacteria > Pseudomonadota > Gammaproteobacteria > Steroidobacterales > Steroidobacteraceae > CAIKZZ01. The sequence goes on along the minus strand of CAVSGY010000005.1, from coordinate 1,077,050 downwards.
TGTTGCCGGTCCGCTGCAGCCAATCGAACACCGCCGGGCGCTTCCAGGCGCGACGGTCGAGCCGCACCTCGAGGCCCGTCCGGCACGACGCGCGGGATGTTGTCGAGCAGCCCGCCGCCGGTGATGTGCGCGAAGCCGCGCACCGGCAGCTCGGCCTGCAGCGCCAGCAGCGACTTGACGTAGATGCGGGTCGGCGCGAGCAGCAGGTCGTAGAGCTTGCGGCCGTCGACCTCCGTCGCGGCGGTCGCGCCGCCGACGCGCGAGCAGCTTGCGGATCAGCGAGTAGCCGTTCGAGTGCGGACCGGACGAGGCGAGGCCGATGATGACGTCGCCGGCGCGCGTGCCGCTGCCGTCGATCAGGCGCTCCTCCTCGGCGATGCCGACGCAGAAGCCGGCGAGGTCGTAGTCCGCGCCGTGGTACATGCCGGGCATCTCGGCGGTCTCGCCGCCGACGAGCGCGCAGCCGGCCTGCACGCAGCCCTCGACGATGCCGGCGATGACCCGCTCGGCGACCGCGACGTCGAGCCGGCCGGTGGCGTAATAGTCGAGGAAGAACAGCGGCTCGGCGCCCTGCACGACCACGTCGTTGACGCACATCGCGACGAGGTCGATGCCGATCGTGTCGTGCCGGCCGGTCTCGATCGCGAGCCGCAGCTTGGTGCCCACGCCGTCGGTGCCGGAGACCAGCACCGGCTTGCGGTAGCGGTCGAGCGGCACGCGCACCAGCGCGCCGAAGCCGCCGAGGCCGCCGATGCACCTCGGGGCGCAGGGTGCGCTTGACTTGCGGCTTGATGCGCTCGACGAGCTCGTCGCCCGCGTCGATGTCGACGCCGGCATCGCGGTAGGTCACGGAAGGGCGGGTATTGGGCATGGGGCGGCGCCGGGCGGACTGTAAGGCTATGGTATTTTACATGGTCACCCGGATCGCCGCCGGTTGCGCGGTGGGCGCTCCGCCCCGCCAGGAACACGCATGCGCTTTGTCAACCGAATCGTCGCCGCGCTGCTCGCGGCCCTGCTCGGTGCCGCCCTGCCGGACGCCGCCTTCGGCGTTGCCGTCGAAGGCCTGTACGACGGCGTCGGTGCGGGCGAGGCGACCGACGCCGGCCGCGCCGCCGCAGCGAGCGACGCGCTGCGACAGGTCGCGGTGCGCCTGACCGGCCGGCGCGCTGCGGCGACCGACCCGGCGCTCGCCGGCGCTGTACGCCGACGCCGGGCGCCTGGCGCGGACCTTCCGCGCCGCCCCCGGCGGCCAGCTCGTCGTGAGCTTCGACGCCGACGCGCTCGATGCGAGCCTGCTGCAGGCCGGCCAGCGGCTCTGGTCGCGGGAACGGCCGCTGACGCTGGTCGTACTGGTCAGCACCCGGCCCGGGGCTGCCCGCAGTCTCGCCGGGACCGCCGAGCCTGAGCTGCGGCGGGTGGTCGTCGCCGCGGCGCAGCTGCGCGGCCTGCCGCTCGCCTGGCCGACTGGCCTGCCCGGCGCGGTGGAGCAGGCGCGCATCGAGGACGCGCTCGCCGGCCGGCTCGGGCCGCTTGCCGAGCTCGCGCAGGCAGTATGGCGCCGACGCCGTGCTGCTCGGGCGCGTCGCGCCGGGCGTGCCGACGGCCTGGACGTGGACCGGCCCGGCCGGCGAGGGCGGCGCGACCGGCGCCGGCGACGAGGGCGTGCAGGCGCTCGCCGACCGCTTCGGCGCGCAGTTCGCCACCGCCGGTGCCCGGGCCGGCCAGATCGACGCGGTGGTGCGTGGCGTGCGCGATCTGGCGGGCTACGCGCAGGCGAGCACGGTGCTCGCCGCGCTCGCCGGCGTGCGCAGCGTCACGCTCGAGGAAGTCAGCGGCGACTCGTTGCGCTTCCGGCTGGCCTTCGACGGCGATGCCGAGGCGCTGCGCCGCGCGGCCAGGGATTCCGGGCGGCTGCTACCGGACGACTCGGCTCCGCCGGGAGGCGCCCTGCAACTCGTGCTGCGGCCGTGACACTCGGCTGGATTCCGAACGCGATCTGCGTGCTGCGCATTCTGCTGGTCGCGCCGTGCGCGCTGACGCTGCTCGATGGCCGCTATGAGCTGACGCTGCTGCTGTTTGCCGTGGCCTCGATCTCCGACGGCCTCGACGGCTGGCTGGCGAAGTCCTTCGGCTGGACCTCGCGCCTCGGCAAGATCCTCGACCCGATCGCCGACAAGCTGCTGCTCGTCACGGTGTTCCTGACGCTCGCCTGGCTCGGGCTCGCGCCGCGCTGGCTGGTCGTCACCGTCGTCGTGCGCGACGTGCTGATCGTCGGGGGGGCGATCGCCTACCGCGTGCTGATCGGCTACATCGAGGGGCACCCGACGCCGATCAGCAAGCTCAACACGCTGCTGCAGCTCTCGTATGTGCTGGCGGTCGTCGCCGCGGCCGCCTGGCACGCCGTGCCGCAGGCCCTGCTGGTCGCGGCCGGCGCGGCGACCTTCGTCACGACGGTCGTCAGCGGCATCGACTACGTGCTCACCTATGCGCGCGAGGCGATCCGGGCGAGCCGCGCCGCGGCCCCGTCGGCGTCGTGATGGAGCAGTTGCCGCTCGGCGTCCGGCTGCGGGCGGCGTCGACCTTCGCGAGCTTCGAGGCGGGGCCCAACGGGCCGCTGGTGGCGGCGCTCGAGGCGCGGGCCGCGACGCCGGGTCTCGCGCCGCTGTGGCTGTACGGTGCGTCCGGCGCCGGGCGCACGCACCTGCTGCAGGCCACCTGTGCGCTCGCCGCTGCGCACGGCCGGCGCGCCGGTTACCTGCCGCTCGGCGCGCCCTGGCCGTCGGCGGAGATGACGGCGGGCCTCGAGCAGCTCGACGTCCTCTGCCTCGACGATCTGGAGCGCGTCGCCGGCGACGCCGCCTGGGAGCGGGCGCTGTTCGCGCTCTACAACGATCTGGGCGAGCGTGGCGGCAATCTCATCATCAGCGCCAACGCCGCCCCGGCGGCGCTCGGCGTCGCACTCGCCGATCTCGCCTCGCGCCTTGCCGCGTGCATCGTCTGGCAGTTGCGCCCGCTCGACGAGGCGGAGCGGGGCCGGGCACTGCTGGGGCGGGCGCACGCGCTCGGGATCGAGCTGCCGGAGGAGACGCTGCAGTACCTGCAGCGGCGGCTGCCGCGCGACCTGGGCGCGCTGTGCGACGCGCTCGAGCGGCTCGACGCCGCGGCGCTGTCGCAGCAGCGGCGGCTGACGGTGCCGTTCGTCAGGGCGGTGCTGCAGCTGAGCGGCGACTGAGCCGCAGCGATGCGATCAGCGCGACGAACAGCGCGCCGGCAGCCAGCACCAGCGAAGCGGCCCACGGCCGCGCACCCGGGTTCGCCAGCAGTTCCATCAGTCCGTAGCCGAGGTAGGGCGCGGTCAGCAGCGTCGCAGCCGCCTGCCGCCGCCCGCGCCACAGGCTCGGGCCGATCGCGAGCCACGGCGCCACGCCGAGCGCGCCGGCGAGCGCTGCCGTCGGCGTGCTGAACCGCGCCGCATGCCACAGCACGAACAGCGCGCACAGCATGACGACCAGGGCGGCGACGACGTTGCGCGCGGTGCGCAGCACCGGCGCGGGCGCGGTCACGTCGCGGGACGCGACGCGAGCCGCGCGGCAAGATCGGCAACGCGCCGGCCGAGCAGCTGGGCGAGGTGTTTCTCGTCGTCGGTCGGACCGGCGGCGTCGGCGGTGGCGATCGTGCCTGCGCCGTACGGGCCGCCGCCGCGCTGCGTGCGGCCGACCGCGGGCTCGGTGAACGGCAGGCCGCAGATCACCATGCCATGGTGCAGCAGCGGCAGCATCATCGACAGCAGCGTCGTCTCATGGCCGCCGTGTTGCGTGCTCGTCGAGGTGAACACGCCCGCCGGCTTGCCGACCAGGCCGCCGGTCGCCCAGGTGGCGCTGGTGCCGTCCAGGAAATACTTGAGCGGCGCGGCCATGTTGCCAAAACGCGTCGGGCTGCCGAGCACCAGTCCGTCGCAGCGCGCGAGTTCCTCGTAGCTCGCGTACGGCGGTCCGCTCGACGGCACGGGCGTGGCCGGAGCATCGATTACCGTGGTAACCGCGGGTACCGTACGCAGCATCGCGGTCACGCCGCTGACGCTCTCGACGCCGCGGCACACGTGACGCGCGAGCGCCGCAGTGCTGCCGTTGCGTGAGTAATACAAGACGAGAACAGTCTGCATCTGGTTTTGGCCGGCTCGCGGCGGTAATGCTTGCTTGACGCAGGAATCTGGCGCTTGCTAGCGTCTTGAGCGATGCCTTGAGGTCAATGATCGCATGTTTTCCCGTTCGCGACTTTGCGGGCTCGTGGCGGCGGCGCTGCTGCTCGGTGCCTGCGCGGCCGCGCCCGTGCAGACCATGAGCGATACCCGCCAGACGATCAAGGCCGCCGAGGCCGCGGGCGCCGCGCAGCTCGCGCCCGATTCGCTCGCCGCGGCGCGCGACGGCCTGAAACGTGCCGAGGCGGCGATCCGCGTCGGCGACTACCGCAGCGCCCGCCGCGAGGCGGCGGCCGCGCGCCAGAGCGCGGCCGACGCGCTGGCCGCGACGCAGCGCAGCGCCGGCTCGAACTGACGCCCTCAGCCGCGCCAGCGGCGCGACAGCCTCGTCAGCACCAGATCGGGATACTCGCGCCGGCCGCTGCTGCCGTTGTAGCGCGCCAGTGCCTTGCGGTAGTCGTTGCGCTCGGCGCGCATGTAGTAGCCGAGGATCTCGCAGCCGAGCCGCAGGTTGAAGTCGACGCTGCCGAACAGGCGGTTCTCGACGCCGAGCCGCTTCGGCCAGAACGGCATCACCTGCATCAGCCCGACGGCGCCGGCGTGCGACACCGCGTAGCGGTCGAAGCCGCTCTCGACGTCGATGACCGCGAGCACGAGCTCGGGCGTCAGCAGCAGGTCGAAGCCCTGCTCGCGCCGGTAGCGCGCGACGACCGCGTGCGACTCGCAGTAGACGTGCCGCAGGATGTCGAGGCGCAGGGCCAGGTCGTCGACCAGCCGGCGCAGGCGGGGCTCCTGCAGCTTGAAGAACACTTCCTCGCCGAAGTGGTCCTCGTGCCCGTCGCAGCGCGTCTCGGCGATCGCCTGCGCGACCACCGCGCGCAGCTCCGGGTCCTCCTGCCGGTCGGCGTGCGCCGGCGCGGCGAGCGCCGCGCCGAGCGCGAATGCCGCGAGCAGGCGCGGCGCGCGCCGGCGGGCGGGCTCAGACGGCCCGTCGTGACCTGAGGAAGGCGCAGGCATCGGCGATCGCGAACTCCTCGCTGTCGGTGGCGCGGCGGTGGCGGTACTCGAGGCGGCCGGCGTCGAGGCCGCGCTCGCCGACGACGATCCGGTGCGGTATCCCATACAGCTCCGCATCCGCGAACTTGACGCCGGGGCGGGCGTCGCGGTCGTCGAACAGCACCTCGAAGCCGGCGGCGCCGAGTTCGGCGTACAGCCGCTCGCTCGCCTCGCGCACGCGGGCCGACTTCTGCAGGTTGATCGGCACGACGACGACGTCGAACGGCGCCAGCGGCTCGGGCCAGATGATGCCGCGTTCATCGTGGTTCTGCTCGATCGCCGCCGCCACGACGCGCGTCACACCGATCCCATAGCAGCCCATCAGCATCGCGACGCTCTTGCCGTTCTCGTCGAGCACCGTGGCGCCGAGCGCCTCGCTGTACTTGCGGCCGAGCTTGAAGACGTGGCCGACCTCGATGCCGCGGGCGATCGACAGGCGGCCCGTGCCGGACGGACTCGGATCGCCCGCGACGACGTTGCGCAGGTCCGCCGCCGCCGGCGCCGGCAGGTCGCGGGCCCAGTTGACGCCGGTCAGGTGCGCGTCCGGGACGTTGGCGCCGCAGACGAAGTCGGCGAGCGCGAGTGCGGCGTGGTCGGCGACCACCGGACAGCGCAGCCCGACCGGGCCCAGGAAGCCGATCTCGGCGCCGAGCTCGCGCGCGATGCGCTCGGGCGCTGCCATCCTGAGCGGATTGGCGACCAGCGGCAGGTGCTGCGCCTTGACGGCGTTGAGCTCGTGGTCGCCGCGGATCACGAGCGCCACCAGGCCGCCGTCGGCGCCATCGACGATCAGCGTCTTGAGGCAGCGTTCGGCCGGCACCTTGAGCAGCGCCGCGAGCTCGGCGATCGTGCGCACGTGCGGCGTCGGCACGGTCGCCAGCGCCGCGGCCGGTGCGGCCCGCGGGCCCGGCGGGGCCACGGCCTCGGCCTTCTCGATGTTGGCCGCGTAGTCGTCGCCGTCCGAGAACGCGATCGCATCCTCGCCGGAGGCGGCCAGCACGTGGAACTCCTGCGAGCCCGTGCCACCGATCGCGCCGGGGTCGGCGAGCACGGCGCGGAACTTGAGGCCCATGCGGCTGAAGATCCGCGTGTAGGCCTCGTACATCAGCCGGTAGCCCTCGTCGAGCGAGGCCTCGTCGATGTGGAAGCTGTAGGCGTCCTTCATGATGAATTCGCGCGCCCGCATCACGCCGAAGCGCGGCCGGATCTCGTCGCGGAACTTCAGCTGGATCTGGTAGAAGTTGACCGGCAGCTGGCGGTAGCTCTTGAGCTCGCGCCGGGCGATGTCGGTGATCACCTCCTCGTGCGTCGGGCCGTAGACGAAGTTGCGCTCGTGGCGGTCCTTGAGTCGCAGCAGCTCGGGCCCGAAGTGCTCCCAGCGCCCCGACTCCTGCCACAGCTCGGCCGGCTGGATCGTCGGCATCAGCACCTCGAGCGCGCCGGCGCGGTCCATCTCCTCGCGGATGATCCGCTCGACCTTGCGCAGCACCCGCAGGCCCATCGGCAGCCACGTGTACAGCCCCGCCGCGAGCCGGCGGATCAGCCCGGCGCGCAGCATCAGCTGGTGGCTGACGATCTCGGCCTCGGCCGGTAATTCCTTGAGATTCTGCAGCGGGTAGGCGGACAGGCGCATGCGGGGCGGGGCCTCGATCGGCAGGGGCAGCAGGGGGACGCGACGGAGCCGCATCTTAACAGGCGGGGACGCGCGACCCGCGGCGCGGTTGTTGGCGGCACCCCGGAGCCCTATCATCCCGCCATGGTCGACCCCGACGCCGCCCACGACGAGTCCGTCCGGCCGCCACGCCGCCGCGGGGTGTTCCTGCTGCCGAACCTGCTGACGACCGGCAACCTGTTCGCCGGCTTCTACGGCATCGTCGCGGCGATCGACGGCAACTTCGACCGCGCCTCGATCGCGCTGTTCATCGGCATGCTGTTCGATGGCCTCGACGGGCGTGTCGCCCGCTGGACCCATACCGAGACGCTGTTCGGCAAGGAGTACGACAGCCTGTCGGACCTGGTGGCCTTCGGCCTGGCGCCGGCGATCATCGTCTACCAGTGGGGGGTCGCCCGGCTGGCGGAGTACAACGAGGCCTGGGGCCGGATCGGCTGGCTCGTGACGTTCTTCTACGCGGTCGCGACGGCGCTGCGGCTGGCGCGCTTCAACACCCGCACCGCCTCGGTCGACAAGCGCTACTTCGAGGGGCTGCCGTCGCCGGCCGCGGCGGCCGTGGTCGCCTCGTTCATCTGGTCGGCGCACAAGTACGGGCTCGGCGGGCTCAACGGGCTGGTGATCGCCTTCGTCGTGACCGCGCTCGCCGGCGCGCTGATGGTGAGCCAGTTCTACTACTCGAGCTTCAAGGGCGTGAAGCTCACCGGCCGGGTGCGCTTCACCTACGCGATCCTGATCCCGCTGGTGTTCGTGGTCATCTCGCTCGAGCCGCCGCTGGTGCTGCTTGCGCTCTTCGGCACCTTCGCGCTGTCGGCACCGTGCGTCGCGGTCTGGCGGCGCGTCCGGCGCCGGCCGCCACTGGGCGCCGGGGCAGGGAAGCACTGATGGATCCGCGCCGGGCGGCGGTCCTCGGCACGATCGGCATCGACCGATTCGTGGCGCGCGCGCCGGTGGCGGCACCGGTCGCCGCGCCCGACGCCGCGACCCTCGACTGGGACGGGCTCGCGGCGGCGGTGGCCGGCTGCACCCGTTGCGGGCTGTCGGCGACGCGCACCAACACCGTCTTCGGCGTCGGCGACCGCGCCGCGCGCTGGCTCGTCGTTGGCGAGGCGCCGGGTGCGGAGGAGGACCGCCAGGGCGAGCCCTTCGTCGGCCGGGCGGGCCAGCTGCTGAACTCGATGCTGCGCGCGGTCGGCCTTGGCCGCGGGCAGGTCTTCATCGCCAACGTGCTCAAGTGCCGCCCGCCGGGCAATCGCGATCCGCTGCCGGAGGAGGTGCGCTGCTGCCTGCCGTACCTGCACCGCCAGATCGCGCTGCTCGATCCGGCACTGATCCTCTGCGTCGGGCGGATCGCGGCCCAGAACCTGCTCGGCGTCGACACCCCGCTCGGCCAGCTGCGCGGCCGGACCCACACGCTCAAGCCGTTCGGCACGCCGGTCGTCGTGACCTACCACCCGGCCTACCTGTTGCGCTCGCCGGGCGAGAAGCGCAAGAGCTGGGCGGACCTGCGCCTGGCGATGGAGGTGGCCCGTGGCCGCGGCGCGTGACGAGGTGCGCGAGCCGAGGATCACGCACCGGCGGATGACCGAGGCCGACCTGCCGCTCGTGGTCACGCTCGAGAACGCCGCCTACATGTTCCCCTGGAGCCATGGCATCTTCCGCGACTGCCTCCGGGTCGGCTACACCTGCCGCGTGCTCGAGGCGCCGGATGGCCTCGGCGGCTACGGCATCATGTCGATGGGGGCGGGCGAGGCGCACATCCTCAACGTCTGCATCCGTGCCGACCTGCGCGGCCAGGGTATCGGCCGCCGGCTGATGGCGTGGCTGCTCGACGAGGCGCGGGCGGCCGGTCAGGGCTGGGTGTTCCTCGAGGTGCGGCCGTCGAACCGGCCGGCGCTGCTGCTGTACGAGTCGCTGGGCTTCGCGCCGGTCGGGCTGCGCCGCGGCTACTACCAGGCGGTCGGCGGGCGGGAGGACGCGATCGTCTACCGGCTCGACCTCGACGCGTGGGGCGAGGCGCGCGCGCGCGCCTCGCCTGCAGTGCGGCGCGACGGCTGACCGGCTACCATTGCGGCCCCGCCAGGCCGTAGTCCCCCATGAACGAGTCGACCCTTACCGCCGAGATCGAGCGGCGCCGTACCTTTGCGATCATCTCCCACCCGGACGCCGGCAAGACGACGCTGACCGAAAAGCTGCTGCTGTTCGGCGGCGCCATCCAGATGGCCGGCACCGTCAAGGGCCGCAAGGCGGCGCGCCACGCGACTTCCGACTGGATGCGGCTCGAGCAGCAGCGCGGCATCTCCGTGACCTCCTCGGTCATGCAGTTCCCGTACCGCGAGCGCATCGTCAACCTGCTCGACACGCCCGGCCACGAGGACTTCTCCGAGGACACCTACCGCACGCTCACTGCGGTCGACTCGGCGCTGATGGTCATCGACTGCGCCAAGGGCGTCGAGGAGCGCACGATCAAGCTGATGGAGGTGTGCCGGCTGCGCGACACGCCGATCATGACCTTCATCAACAAGCTCGACCGCGACGGCCGCGAGCCGATCGAGCTGCTGGACGAGGTCGAGCGCGTGCTCGGCCTCAAGTGCGCGCCGATGACCTGGCCGATCGGCATGGGCCGCGAGCTCAGGGGCATCTATCACCTGCGCGAGGACCGCATCTACGTCTACACGGCGGCCGACAAGGGGCGCGCCGGCACCAACCTCGTCATCGACGGGCTCGCCTCGGCGGCGGCCGGCGCGCTGCTCGGCGAGCGCCGCGAGGCGCTGCGCGAGGAGATCGAGCTGGTGCGCGGCGCGACCGCCGCGTTCGACCTGGACGCCTACCGCGCGGCGCGCCAGACGCCGGTGTTCTTCGGCTCGGCGATCAACAACTTCGGCGTCGAGGAGCTGCTCGCCGCGTTCGTGGCGCACGCGCCCGGGCCGCGGCCGCGGGCGACGCTGACGCGCACCGTCGAGGCGGTCGAGTCGCGCTTCTCCGGCTTCGTGTTCAAGATCCAGGCCAACATGGATCCCGCGCACCGCGACCGGATCGCGTTCCTGCGCATCTGCTCCGGCCGCTACCAGCGCGGCATGCGCCTGCACCACGTGCGGCTCGGCAAGGAGGTGCGGGTGGCGGACGCGCTGACGTTCATGGCGGCCGATCGCCAGCAGGCCGAGGAGGCCTTCGCCGGCGACATCATCGGCCTGCACAACCACGGCACGATCAACATCGGCGACACCTTCACCGATGGCGAGAAGCTCACCTTCACCGGCATCCCGAACTTCGCCCCCGAGCTGTTCCGCCGCGCGGTCCTCAAGGATCCGCTCAAGGCCAAGGCGCTGCAGAAGGGCCTCGCACAGCTGTGCGAGGAGGGTGCGACGCAGCTGTTCCGGCCGTTGCGTAACAACGACTCGATCCTCGGCGCGGTCGGCCAGCTGCAGTTCGAGGTGGTCGCGTTCCGCCTGCAGGACGAGTACAGCGTGCAGTGCGTGTTCGAGGGCATCTCGGTCGCGACCGCGCGCTGGATCGACTGCGCCGACCCGAAGAAGCTCGCCGAGTTCCGCGAGCGCTGCTACGAGCACCTCGCGCTCGACCACGCCGGCGAGCTGGTCTACCTCGCCCCGTCGCGCGTCAACCTCGAGCTGACGATGGAGCGCTGGCCCGGCGTGCGGTTCCGGGAGACGCGCGAGCATCTCGCCAGCGCCGCCTGAGGCGTGTTCAAAAACCGAGCAGGGCGTGGTGCACTGCAAGAGGACCGCCGGCGTCGTTACGACCAAGGTCGCTTGTGTCGCCCCGGGCGATCGTCAATCATGGACCCCTCGTGTCAACGGCCGGGCAAAGGGGAGCAGTGATGGCGAAGCGGATTGCGTATGTCACCGGCGGCATGGGCGGCATCGGCACGTCGATTACCACGCGGCTGTGCGAGGCGGGCCACACGGTGGTCGCCGGCTGCGGGCCCGGCTCGCCGCGCCGCGAGCGCTGGCTCGGCGAGATGCGCGCCAAGGGCTACGACGTCCACGCCTCGGAGGGCAACGTCGGCGACTGGGAGTCGACGCGCGCGGCCTTCGAGAAGGTGCGCGCTGAGATCGGGCCGGTCGACATCCTGGTCAACAACGCCGGCATCACGCGCGACGGCACCTTCCGGCGCATGTCGCTGGACGACTGGCACGCCGTCATCGAGACCAACCTCAACAGCCTGTTCCACGTCACCAAGCAGGTCATCGACGGCATGCTCGACCGCGGCTGGGGGCGGATCATCAACATCTCGTCGGTGAACGGCCAGAAGGGCCAGTTCGGCCAGACCAACTATTCGACCGCCAAGGCCGGTATCCACGGCTTCACGATGGCGCTCGCGCTCGAGGTCGCGAGCAAGGGCGTCACCGTCAACACCGTCTCGCCGGGCTACATCGCCACCGACATGGTCAAGGCAATGAAGCCCGAGGTGCTCGAGAAGATCATCGCGACGATCCCGGTCAAGCGTCTCGGCCAGCCCGAGGAGATCGGCGCGATCGTCACCTGGCTCGCCTCCGACGAGTCGGCGTTCGCGACCGGCGCCGACTTCTCGCTGAACGGCGGCCTGCACATGGGCTGAGGCCGCCTTACCAGCTGGCCGGGTCGAGCCGGTAGAAGCCGCTGAGCTCGCGGTACAGTTCCGGATGTTCGGTCCGCAGCTCCCGCGGCAGCTCGAAGAAGGTCTCGCTCGCGACGGCGAAGAACTCCGCCTCGTCCTCGGCCGCGTACGGGTCGAGCAGCGTGTCCTCGCCGGCGGCGGCGCGCGCCTCGAGCTCGTCGTAGGCGCGCTGCATGACGTCGGCCCAGCGCGCGTAGTCGCGCGGCCCGTCCAGGAGCGGCGCGCCGTTCGCCGCCCCCTCCTCCTGGTCCAGGTAGTGGGCGAACTCGTGGATCACGACGTTGTAGCCGTCGCCGGCGGCGCGCACGTCGCGCCACGACAGCAGGATCCGCGCCGTGTCCCACGACTGGCCGGCCAGCACCCGCTCGCGGGCGGTCACGACGCCATCCTCCTCGACGTCGTCGCGGACCACGAACTCGTCGGGGTAGACGAGGATCGCGCGCAGCTCGTCGAACACGTGCTCGCTGCGATTGAGTAGCAGCAGGCAGGCCTGCGCGGCGATCTCGATGCGCATCGCGTCGGTCACGGTGAGGCCGCCGCAGCCGACGAACTCGCGTTCGGCGAGGAACACCTGCACGCGCTCGGCGAGACGCGGCCGCAGCGCCGGCGGCAGGCGGCGCCAGGCGTGGCTGCGCGCCAGCGCCGCGCGCGTCGCCGCCGGCAGCGGGCTGGCGAGCAGTGCCGCGCGCCGCCGGCGCCGCGCGAGCGGCGCGCCGACGATCCAGCCGAGCAGCAGCACGGCGACCGCGAGCGCGGCGGCGAGCGCGCTCAACGTTGCGCGGCGCGCAGCCGCTCGCGGCAGGCGCGGGCCAGCGCCTGGAAGCGGGCCGCGTCGGCAGCGGTCGCGCCCGGCAGGTAGCGGACGGCGACGTAGGCCTCGCCGAGCGCGGCGATGGCCGGCGCGAGCGCCGGGCGCGCCGCGGCGACGCGCCGCGAGTAGTCGAGCGGACCCTCCGCCGGGGCGCGCGGCAGGCCCAGCGCCGCGAGCCGCGCGCACACCGAGTCCCAGGCCGCCGTCAGCGGCTCGCGCGGCCGCGGCCGCAGCTCCCAGGCGAGCCAGCCGGCGAGCGCGAGCGCCGCGAGCGCGAAGCCGGCCGCGAGCGCGATCGCGAGGCCCTGCCAGGCGCGGGCGCCGAGACCGAGCGCATCGAGCAGCTGCTGCTGGCGGCCGGGATCGAAGTGCACGACCGCCTCGTACCACGCGGTGCGGGCGGCGTCCCACAGCGCCCGGGTCCGCGACAGCCAGGCGAAGTTGGCGAACAGCCGATCGCTGCTCGCCTCGCTGCGGTCGCGCAGCAGGCTGTTGCGGCCGATCCGTTCCGGGGCGACCGCGGCGGTCGGGTCGACGCGCAGCCAGCCCGCGCCCTCGAGCCAGACCTCGTTCCAGGCGTGCGCGCTCGACTGGCGCAGCAGCAGGTAGCCGCCGTAGGCGTTGGGCTCGCCGCCCTGGTAGCCGACGACGACGCGCGCCGGGATGCCGGCCGCGCGCATCAGCACCGCGAACGCCGACGCGTAGTGCTCGCAGAAGCCCTGGCGCGTCGTGAACAGGAACTCGTCGACCGGTTCGCTTCCGAGCAGCGGCGGCTCGAGCGTGTACTCGAAGGGCTCGCGGCGGAAGCGCTCGAGCACGCGCCGGATGTAGTCGCGGTCGTCGCGGCTCGCGGCACGCAGCTCCGTGGCGAGCGCGCGCGCCCGCGGCGCGCGGCCGTCGGGCAGCCGCAAGTCGCGCCGCGCCAGGTCGCGCGGCAGCGCCGCGGGCATCACGCGGGCGCCGACCGATGACCGCAGCGTGTACTCGAGCGCGGTCGTCACCGGCAGGCGCTCGAGGAGCCGCGGCTCGAGGTGCAGCAGCGTCGTCGCGCGGCTGCGCATGGCGAGCGCCGCGGGCCAGCCGACGACGGTGTCGAGGCCGGGCAGCCACTCGCGGCCGGTCGGCTCGAGCACGACCCGGTAGTCGTACAGCGCGCCGCCGGGCACCACCTCCGGCACCGCGAGATCGGCGCCACTCGCGGCGCGGCGCCAGGCGCGGCCGTCGAAGTCCTCGAGTACCAGCATCCGCCAGTAGCGCTGCTCGGCCGGCGGCGGCGCGCCGCGGAACCAGACGCGAAACGCGGGCTCGTCCGACTGTCCGAGCGCGGCGACGTCGCCCGGGCTCATCTGCTCGTCGATGCCGGTGGTGTGCCGCGGCGCCGTGGTCGGCAGCGCCCAGAACCGCCCCTCGATCCGCGGCACGAACAGGAACAGCACCACCGCGATCGGCAGCCCGAGACCGAGCAGCCGCGCCGCCAGACGGAACGGTCGCACCGCGGTGTTGGCCTCGACCGGCCGGTGCACACGCGCCAGCGCCGCGGTCAGCAGCCACGCGGCGACCAGCGCGTAGCCGAGGCGCGCGAACGACTGCTCGTACAGCAGCGTCGCGAGGCACAGCAGGTAGCCGACGAACACCAGCACCGCGTGGTCGCGCGGCGCGCGGGTCTCGAGCAGCTTGAGCGCGGCCATCACCGCCAGCAGCGCGCTGCCGGCATCGAGGCCGTTGAGCGTGCGGTAGCCGGCCAGCACCGCCAGCGTGCCGGCGAGCGCGGCGGCGGCGCGCACGGCGCGCGGCGGCAGCGCCCAGCCGCGCTGCTCGGCGAGCAGGCGCCAGCCGAGCGCGCCGGCGAACGCGGCGCTGATCCAGGCGGGCAGGTGGCCGACATGCGGCGCGAGCGCGAGCGCGAGCGCGCCGCCCGTCACCATCAACCGCTCGAGTCCGGGCGAGCGCCTCATGGCGGAGCCGCCGGCAGTGCGAAGGTCGCGAGCCGCGCCAGGCAGCGGTTGCGGTGCGACAGGCCCGCGCCCGGTCCGAGCTCGCCGTCCGGCAGCCGCACGCCGTAGCGGTCGCCGCGCTCCTCGGCATCGACCACCCAGCGGGCGAGCGTCGCGAGCCGGGCCTCGAGGTCGCGGCCGGGCGCGGCGGCGAGGTCGAGCATGATCGGTGCGCGGGCGGCGCCGACGTACTCCTTGACCACCAGCTCGCCGCCGCGCGCCCAGGCCTTCCAGGCGATCCGCCGCGGCGGGTCGCCGGCGCGGAAGGCGCGCAGCCCGGCGAAGTCCTCCTCGCCGCTCGCCCGCCCGTCGTGGGCCGCGCCGGGCTCGGCCGCCGGCGGCGGGCCCTCGCGGTCGCGCGGCGCGGGCCGCGGGTAGACGAGGCACTCGAGGTCCGGGTGCGTCCAGGTCCATGCGGTAAACAGGCCGAGCGGGAAGGTCGACTCGACGCGCAGCCGGGCGAGCCGGACCCGGCCGCGGCGCGTCGTCGGCAGCGCCACCGCTGCGGTCGCGCTCTGGCCGGCGCCGAGGCTCACCGCGTGCGCGGCGCGCGCGCCGGCCTTGAGCACGATGTCCTCGCGCGGCGAGGGCGCCGCGAGCGTGAACGCGAACTCGGCGTCGGCGCCGGCGAACGGCGCGCGCGTGCCGGCCGGGCCGATGCTGAGGCCGGCGAGGTTGTGGTGGCACTGGTGCATCGCGACCCAGCCGCCGGCGGCCAGCAGGAAGGTCAGTGCGAGCGCGAGGTTGTTGCCGTAGTTGAGCCCGGCGAGCAGCATCGCGAACAGCATCGCGGCGTAGGCGAGGCCGAGCCCGGTCGGCAGGATGTAGACGCGGCGGCGGTTGATCGTCACGACGCCGCGGTCGGCGCCGTGCCGGCGCCGCGACCAGGCGGCGATGCGCTCGCCGCCCGCGCGCCGGAGCGCCCGGAGGCGCCTCGCGACCGCGTGCGGCAGCGCCGGCATCGGCGCGCTCAGGGCACGGCCACCGCCCCGAGCAGCAGGCGGTCGAGGTCCGGAGCGTGCGAGCCGTCGACCGCGGTGCGCAGCTCGAGACGGTGGCCGACGACGGCGCGCGCAACCGCCTGCACGTCCTCGGGCACGACGCCCGGCCGGCCGTGCAGCAGCGCCCACGCCTGGCTCGCGCGCAGCAGCGCGATCGCCGCGCGCGGCGACAGGCCGGCCTCGAAGTCGCCGGACTCGCGCGGTGTGGCGCACCAGCGCCTGGACGTAGTCGAGCAGCGGCTCGGCGACGTGCACCGCGGGCACGTGCGCCTGCAGCGCCAGCAGCTGCGCCGCGTCGAGCAGCGGCGCGACGCCGGCCGAGCAGCTCGCGCCGGTCGCGGCCGCGCAGCAGCTCGCGTTCGAGCGCCGCCGCCGGGTAGCCGAGCTCGATGCGCATCAGGAAGCGGTCGAGCTGCGACTCCGGCAGCGGGTAGGTGCCGAGCTGGTAGCTCGGGTTCTGCGTCGCGACGACGAAGAACGGCTCCGGCAGCGGGTGGGTGTGGCCGTCGACGGTGACCTGGCGCTCCTCCATCGCCTCGAGCAGCGCGCTCTGCGCCTTCGGCGTCGCGCGGTTGACCTCGTCGGCGAGCAGCAGCTGGGCGAACACCGGGCCCTTGCTGGAACTCGAAGCGACCGCTGTCGCGGTCGTAGACCGACACGCCGATGATGTCCGCCGGCAGCAGGTCGCTGGTGAACTGCACGCGCTGGTAGCTGAGGCCCAGTACGCGCGCCAGCGCCTGCGCCAGCGTCGTCTTGCCGACGCCCGGCAGGTCCTCGATCAGCAGGTGGCCGCGCGCCAGCAGGCAGGCGAGCGCGAGCCGCACCTGGCGGTCCTTGCCGAGCACGATGCCGTCGAGCTGCCGCGATGACCGGCTCGAAGGCGCGGCGCGTGTCGGCCGCGCCGCTCATGCGCCGCTCCCGAGTCGGCGCACGCGCGCCAGCTGCGACTCGAGCTCGGCGAGCTCGCGTCCGAACTCGGCGACGCGCGCGCGCTCCTGCTCGACGACGGCGGCCGGGGCGTTGGCGACGAAGCTCGGCGTTGCCGAGCTTGGCCTCGGTCTTGCCGAGGTCCAGGCGGAGCTTGGCGATGCGCTTGTCGAGGCGCGCGACCTCGGCGGCGACGTCGATCAGGCCCGCCATCGGCACCAGGATCCTGAGCTCGCCGAGCAGCGCGACCGCCGACTCGGGCTCCGCCTCGCCGGCGGCGAGCTCGGCGAGCGCGCCGAGGTTGGCGAGCCGCTCGAGCCAGTGCCGGCCGCGCGCCAGGCGCTCGCAGGTCCGCGGCGGAGGCGTGGCCGAGCAGCACGTCGAAGCGCCGCGACGGCGCGATGTCCATCTCGCCGCGGATCTGGCGCACGCCGAGGATGAAGTCCATGACCCAGCGCATCTCGGCCTCGACCGCGGCGTCGCGCGCCGCGGCGTCGGCCACCGGCCACGGCTGCGTGCATGATCGACGGCGCCGCCGCGGCCGGCGAGCGGCGCGACGCGCTGCCAGATCTCCTCGGTGATGAACGGCATCAGCGGGTGCAGCGCGCGCAGCAGCGCCTCGAGCGTGCCGACCAGCGTGCGGCGCGTCGCGCGCCGCTCCGCGTCGGTCGAGGCGTCCGACTGCAGCACGGCCTTGCTGAGCTCGAGGTACCAGTCGCAGAACTCGTACCAGGTGAACTCGTACAGCGCCTGGCTCGCGAGGTCGAAGCGGTAGGCGGCGAAGCCTGCGCGCGTCGCCTCGAGCGCCGCCTCGAGCCGCGAGCGGATCCAGCGGTCGGCGAGCGACGGCTGCTCCTCGCCGGGCGCGAGGTCCTGGCCCTCGACGCTCATCAGCACGAAGCGCGCGGCGTTCCACAGCTTGTTGCAGAAGTTGCGGTAGCCCTCGATGCGGCCGACGTCGAAGCGGATGTCGCGCGACAGCGTCGCCAGCGAGGCGAAAGTGAAGCGCAGCGCGTCGGTGCCGTACGGCGGCGATGCCGTCGGGGAACTGCTTGCGGGTCGCTCTTCTCGATGCCGCTTGGCGAGGTGCGGCTGCATCAGGCCGCCGGTGCGCTTGGCGATCAGCGCCTCGAGCGCCGATGCCGTCGATCAGGTCGAGCGGGTCGAGGACGTTGCCCTTCGACTTCGACATCTTCTGGCCTTCGCTGTCGCGGATCAGGCCGTGGACGTAGACCTCGCGGAACGGCACCTCGTCCATGAACTTCAGGCCCAGCATGATCATCCGCGCGACCCAGAAGAAGATGATGTCGAAGCCGGTCACCAGCACCGAGGTCGGGTAGTACGTGGCGAGCTCGCGGCGTCGCGTCCGGCCAGCCGAGGGTCGAGAACGGCCACAGCGCCGACGAGAACCAGGTGTCGAGCACGTCCTCGTCCTGCCGCAGCGCCAGGCCGGCGGGCAGCGCGTGGCGCGCGCGCACCTCGGCCTCGCTGCGGCCGACGTAGATGCTGCCGTCCGGCGCGTACCACGCCGGGATGCGGTGCCCCCACCACAGCTGGCGGCTGATGCACCAGTCCTTGATGTTGCGCATCCACTCGAAGTAGGTGCGGTCCCAGTTCTCCGGGACGAAGCGGATCCGGCCGCTCTCGACCGCCGCGATCGCGGGCCCGGCGAGCGGCTCGATGCGCACGTACCACTGGTCGGTCAGCCACGGCTCGATGACCGCGTTGCTGCGGTCGCCGCGCGGCACCATCAGCGTGTGCGGCTCGATCTTGTCGACCAGATCCGAGCGCCTCGAGGTCGGCGACGACGCGCTTCGCGCGCCTCGAAGCGGTCGAGGCCGCGGTACGCGGCCGGGACGTCGTCGTTGAGCGCCGCGTTCGGGTCGAGGATGTTGATCAGCGGCAGGCCGTGGCGCTGGCCGACCTCGTAGTCGTTGAAGTCGTGCGCCGGCGTGATCTTGACGCAGCCGCTGCCGAACTCGCGGTCGACGTAACTCGTCGCCGATGATCGGGATGTCGCGGCCGGCGAGCGGCAGGCGCACCTGCCGGCCGATCAGCTGGCGGTAGCGCTCGTCCTCGGGATGCACCGCGACCGCCGTGTCGCCGAGCATGGTCTCCGGGCGCGTGGTCGCGACCGATGAGCGCGCCGCTGCCGTCGGCGAGCGGGTAGCGCAGGTGCCAGAGGCTGGCCGCTCTCCTCCTGCGACAGCACCTCGAGGTCCGACAGCGCCGTGTGCAGCACCGGGTCCCAGTTGACCAGCCGCTTGCCGCGGTAGATCAGGCCCTCCTCGTGCAGCCGCACGAAGGTCTCGGTGACCGCGCGCGACAGTCCCTCGTCCATCGTGAAGCGGTCGCGCGACCAGTCGACGCTGGCGCCGAGGCGCCGCAGCTGGCGCGCGATGGTGCCGCCGGACTCCTCCTTCCAGCGCCAGACGCGCGCGACGAATGCCTCGCGCCCGAGGTCGTGGCGCGTCTTGTCCTCGGCGTTGAGCTGCCGCTCGACGACCATCTGCGTCGCGATGCCGGCGTGGTCGGTGCCCGGCTGCCACAGCGTGTCGTCGCCGAGCATGCGGTGGTAGCGGGTCAGCGCGTCCATGATCGTGTCCTGGAACGCGTGCCCCATGTGCAGCGTGCCGGTCACGTTCGGCGGCGGGATCACGATCGAGTACGGCCGGCCGGTGCCGCTCGGCTTGAATCGGCCCTCGGCCTCCCAGCGCTGCGTACAGGCGCTGCTCGATGTCGCGCGGCGAGTAGGTCTTGTCCATGGGTCTTCAGGCGGTCACTCGGTGGGTCTCGGGCGTGTGGCCGGCGTCGCGGTAGAACGCGAAGCGCCGGCGGCCGGCGTCGCGCCGCGCGGGCTGGCGTCGACGAACTCGGCGACCCGCGCGAAGCCGGCGTAGAAGTCGGGCGCCTCGCTGCCGAGGTTGACGAGCAGGTCGGCGGCGACGGCCTGGCGGCAGCCGACGATCACCGGCGTCGCAGGCAGCGGTGCGGCGGCCGCGGTAGCCGCGGTGGCCGATGCCGGCTCGTGCGGCACGAAGCTCTTGTCGCCGAAGGTCCACAGCAGCGCGTCGAAGGCCTCGACCTCGGCCGGCGTGTCGAGGCTGACGCAGACGGTCAGGTTCTGCAGGTAGGCCTTCTCGATCAGCCGGCAGGCGTACACCAGCCGGGCGCGGTCGTCGGCGCCCTCGAGCACGTAGAAGTCGATGCGCGGCGCCATCAGGCCCGCGACAGCAGGTAGTCGACCAGCAGCGGCACCGGCCGGCCGGTGCTGCCCTTGTTGGCGCCCGACAGGTAGGCGGTGCCGGCGATGTCGAGGTGCGCCCACTTCAGGCCGTCGACGAACTTCCACAGGAAGCAGGCCGCGGTGACGGCGCCGCCCTCGCGGCCGCCGACGTTGGCGAAGTCGGCGAAGTTGCTCTTCAGCTGCTCCTGGTACTCGTCGGCGAGCGGCAGTCGCCAGCACGGGTCGGCCGCGCGGCGGCCGGCGGCGAGCAGCTCGGCGGCGAGCGCCTCGTCGTTGCTCATGACCGCGCTCATGTGCTGGCCGAGCGCGATGACGCAGGCGCCGGTCAGCGTCGCGATGTCGATGACCGCGGCCGGCTTGAAGCGCCGGCTGTAGGTCAGCGCGTCGCACAGGATCAGGCGGCCCTCGGCGTCGGTGTTCAGGATCTCGATCGTCTGCCCGGACATCGAGCGGACGATGTCGCCGGGCTTGGTGGCGCGGCCGCTCGGCATGTTCTCGCAGGCCGGCACGATGCCGACGACGTTGAGCGGCGCGCCGAGCAGCGCGATCGCCTTCAGCGTGCCGAGCACCGAGGCCGCGCCGGTCATGTCGAACTTCATCTCGTCCATGCCCGGCGGGTCCTTGAGCGAGATGCCGCCGGAGTCGAAGGTCACGCCCTTGCCGACCAGCGCCACCGGCGCCGCGCCGCGCTTGCCGCCGCGGTACTCGACGATGAGCAGCCGTGCGGGCTCGTCGGTGCCGTGCGTCACCGACAGGAACGCGCCCATGCCGAGCCGCTTCAGTTCCCGCTCGCCGAGCACCCGCACCCGGATCGTGCGGTGCTCGCGCGCGAGGCGCCTGGCGACGGTGGCGAGGTAGCTCGGCGTGCAGATGTTGGCCGGCAGGTTGGCGAGGTCGCGGGTCACGGCGCTGCCGGCGGCGACGGCCGCGCCGTGCGCGAGGCCGCGCTTGGCGACGGCCAGGTCGGCGCGCTCGGCGCAAGCGAGCCGCACGCGCCTGAGGCGCGGCGTCGGCGGCCGCCGCCCGGTCTTGAGGTCGGGGATCTGGTAGCGCGCGCCGCCGACGGCCTCGGCGACGAAGCGCGCGCGGTAGTAGGCGTCGACGTCGGGAACCTGCTCGGCCACGAGCAGCACAGCGCGTCGCGCGCGCCGCAGCGCAGGAGCGCCTGTGCCGCCGCCGTGAGCGCGCGGCGGTAGGCGCGCCGGCTCCAGCTCTTCGGCGTTGCCGAGGCCGACCAGCAGCACGCGCGCCGCGGGCCCCTTGCCGAGGTCCGGGATCAGCAGCGTTTCGCCGACCCGGCCCGGCAAAGTCGCCCTGCCGCAGGATCCGCGCGAGGCGTCCGCCGAGCGCGCGGTCGAGATCTGCCGCTGTGCCCGGGAGTTCGCCGCCCTCGTGGACGCCGATCACGGCGCAATCGGTGCGCGCGCGGCGCCTCCCGCGAGTCTCTGCTTGGAACTCCATTGCCTCTCTCCGTCACGCGCGGGGTTGCGACCGGCCGGCCGGGACGGGTATCCGCCCTTCTGCGCGCGCTGCTTTCGGTTTAAGTTACGGGGCGCGGCTGTGCCAGGCCGGCGCTCTCGTCCTGGGTCGGGAGTGTACTTCAAGGGCTGCCCGGCGCGGGCGGGCGGCGGCCCCACGGTGTTCGGAACGGGAGGCGGGGTGGGGACTGTCGATCGCTACGTCCTGCGCGAGGTGGCCCTGTCCTGGCTCGCGGTCACGGCGGTGCTGCTCGCGATCCTGGTCAGCAACCAGCTGGCGCAGGTGCTCGGGCAGGCCGCCGAGCGCGGCTATCCGCGCGAGGTGATCTTCGGCCTGATCGGCCTGATGTCGATCCAGAACGGCACCTACGTGATCCCGGTCGGGCTGCTGCTCGGCATCGTGCTGGCGCTCGGCCGCCTCTACCACGAGAGCGAGATGGCGGCGCTGCGGGCCTGCGGCGTCGGCCCGGGCCGGCTGCTGCGGCCGGTCGGCCTGCTCGCGCTCGCGGTCACGGCGCTGCTCGGCTGGCTCGCGCTCGACGCCGCGCCGCGCTCGTTCGGGCGGGCCCAGGAGATCCAGCGGGAGGCGCTCAGGGCGGCCGAGTTCGGCATGCTCGAGCCCGGCAAGTTCCACACCTTCGCGCGCGGCAGCGCCGTGTTCTACGCCGAGTCGGTCGACCCCGACGGCACGCTGCGGCGGGTGTTCCTGCAGCGGCGCGTCGCCGACCGCGTCGAGATCGTGCTCGCCGACCGCGCTCGGCACCTGGTCGAGGACGGCGGCGCCCTGCACGTGCTCGTGCTCTACGACGGCGAGCGCTACGAGGGGGTGCCGGGGCAGGCCGAGATGCGCCGCGTGCGCTTCGCCGAGCACGGCATCCCGGTGCGGGTCGGCGAGCCGACCAGCGGCCCGGCGCGGGTCGAGACGCGCCCGACGCTCGAGCTGCTGGGCGACCCGTCGATCGCCGCGCAGGCCGAGTTCCAGCGGCGCGTGTCGCTGCCGCTGATGGCGCTGGTGCTGACGGTGCTGGCCGTGCCGCTCGCCGAGCTCAGGCCGCGCCAGGGCCGCTACGCGCGGATCGGCGTCGTGATCCTGGTCTACTTCGTCTACGCCAACCTGCTGTCGGCCGCGCAGACCTGGATCGAGAAGGGCTGGGTCACGCCGGCGATCGGCGTGTGGTGGACGCACGCGCTCGTGCTCGCCGGGGCGCTCGCGCTGTGGTGGCGCCAGTCACCGCCGGCCTGGGCGACGCGATGAGGCTGCTCGACCGCTACCTGGCGCGTCAGGTGCTCTGGTACACGCTGCTGGTGATGGCGGTACTGGTGACGCTGGCGGCGCTGTTCGTGTTCATCGACCAGCAGGATGAGGTCGGCGTCGGCACCTACGGCATGCTCGACGCGCTGTTCGTGACCGCGCTGATGGTGCCGCAGCAGGCGTTCCAGCTGATGCCGGTCGCGGCGCTGATCGGCGCGCTCGTCGGCCTTGGCAACCTGGCGCGTGGCAGCGAGCTGATCGTGGTGCGGGCCGCGGGCGTCTCGGTGCTGCGGGTGGCGCTCGCCTCGGCCGGCGCCGGCGTCGTGCTGCTCGCGCTCGGGGCGGTGCTCGGCGAAGTGATTGCGCCGCCGCTCGAGGCCTACGCGCACCAGGTCAAGACCTTCGGCAAGTACAACAATTTCAGCTTTGCCGGCCGCGCCGGGATCTGGGTCAAGGACGGCAACCGCATCGTCAGCATCCAGGAGCAGTCCTCCGACAACGTCTTCGGCGGCCTCTACGTCTATACGGTCGAGGCGGGTGCCGACGGCCGCCAGCACCTCGCGGCGCTCGCGCGCGCCGACCGCGCCGAGGTCGTCGCCGACCGCGGCTGGCGGCTGTGGAACTACGCCGACTCGACGCTCGGCGCCGACGCCGTCAGCGCGCGGCACCTCCCGACCCTCGCCGTCGAGGGCGGCATCAGGCCGGAGTTCCTCGGCATCGCGGTCGTCGACCCGGTGTCGCTGCCGATCCGCGGCCTGTGGCGCTACGTGCAGCACCTGCGCGCCAACGGCCTCGAGTCGCGCAGCTGGGAGGTGGCGCTGTGGTCGCGCATCTCGCGCAGCCTCTCGACGGTGCTGTTGTGCATGCTGGCGGTGCCGTTCGTGTTCGGCCCGCTGCGGTCGGCCGGTGCCGGCTCGCGCACCGTGATCGGCATCATCGTCGGCGTCGTCTACTTCCTGATCAACCGCACGCTCGAGAACAGCGGCGACGTCTACGGCCTCAACCCGCTGCTGGTCGCCTGGGCGCCGGCGGCGCTGCTCGCGCTGGTCACCGGGGTTGCGATCGCGCGCGTCCGCTAGCCGCCGGTCACGGGAGGAGCCTCGAGCACGACGCGCGTGCCCGACAGCCGGTCGTGCAGCGCGCCGCGGCCGAACAGCGCCTGCGCGCCGAAGCTCGCGACGAGCGGCACGCTGCCGGCGGCGAGCACGGGCCAGCCGGCGCGGCGCGCCATGAACAGCAGCAGCGCACCGAGCAGCGCGAGGTACAACGGCGCCGCGCACGCGAGCCGCAGCAGCACCGTCGGCCAGCCCGGCAGCCCGCCGCCCGCCGTCTCGACGCGGATGCGCCAGGCCTTCATGCCGAGCGTCTGGCCGCGCGCGGTCCACGACACGCCGAAGTAGGCCGCCACCAGCGCCGCGAGCAGCAGCTGGTAGGCGTACACCCACGCGCCGACGCGCTCGTAGGTGATCGCCTCGCCGTGCGTCGTGATCAGCAGCAGACCGGTCACGAGGAACAGGAGCGCCATCAGCAGCAG
Organism: uncultured Pseudomonadota bacterium; assembly: GCA_963727685.1. Lineage (GTDB taxonomy): Bacteria > Pseudomonadota > Gammaproteobacteria > Steroidobacterales > Steroidobacteraceae > CAIKZZ01. Next base: position 1,053,265 of record CAVSGY010000005.1, on the reverse strand, counting down.
ACCGTCGTAGGCCGCCGCCGCGAGGCGGCGGAAGACTCCGGCGCTTGGCAGTGGCACCTCAGTGCCTCAGCAGTGCGTCGCGCTTGCCGAAGATCGCGTCGTAGCGGTAGGCGGACACGCGGTACTCCCAGCCGGCGGTCGTCGCGCCGATGCGCTCGGCCTCGCTGCTGACCGCCTCGGCGCCCGGCACGGACTGGCCGGCGGCGGGCGGGAAGCGCGCGGCCTGCGCGGCGTCGATAGCTCGCGGCGAGTGTGAGCCAGCGCGCCTCGCCGTCGCGGCGCCCCTCGAGACTGACGACCAGGCCGTCGAAGGTGCGCACCGTGGCGTGCTCGGGGCGGGCGTGTCCGGCCGGTGGCTCGGCCTTGCGGACCTCCTCGAAGTCGAGCGTCGCGAGCGCGCTGCCGGCACCGTCGGCGGCCCCGAGGCTCGCAAGCTCGCGGCCCTTGGGCAGGCCCGGCACGTCGAAGTGCGCCGCATCGCGCGCCGCCTTGACCGCGCGCCAGGCCGGACCTTCGCCGGGCTCGACCTCAAGCGACTGCACGCGCGCCGGCGCGAGGTCGACGATCGTGCGCGCCAGCCAGTCGCGCGGCTCGCGCGGCACGTCGAGCGACGGGCGCACCTCGAGCGCCTGCCGCTGGCCGGGAACCCGCACGTACGCGCCCTGGCCGGCGGCGGCGTGGCCGATGAGCAGCGCGAGCGGCTCCGGCGGGCCGCCGAGCTCGAGCCGCAGCGACTGCGCCTTGGGCGCCTCGACGTCCTCGACCGCGAGCGCCGGGTAGCGCGCCGGATCCTCGGTCTTGGCCTCGAGCACGCGCAGGTCGCCGAGCGCGACCAGCAGCCGGCGCACGCGCGCCGCGTCCGCCGGCATAGCCCGCCTCGGCAACCCGCCAGCGGCCGCCGTCGCGGGTCAGCGTCACGAGCGTGCGGCCGCCGGCGCCGACCAGCTTGATCGAGCTGACCGCGTCGAGCGTGGCGGCGAGCCCGGGCAGCACCGCGCGTGCCGTAGTCGGGGTCGCGCTTGAGCGTGCGCTTGGCGTGCTCAGCCAGTACGCGCCGCCGGTGACGGCGATCGCGAGCGCGAGCAGCACCCAGAGGCGCTTCGCGCTCATGCCGCCGTCCCGTGGCGGGCGCGGCGCCGGCGGCGCGCCAGCACCGTGACCGCGAGCGCCGCGATCGACAGCAGCAGCGGCATCGCGACCACGTTGAGCAGCTTGAGCGTGCGTGCCGAGGCGCTCGATCTGCTCGTCGAGCCCGTGGCGCACGGCGCGCAGCTCCTTGCGGACCCTGCAGCTTCTCCTGCTGAAAACGCTCGAGCTCGCGCTGCTGCTCGGGCGAGAGCACGAGCGACTGGCGGTCCTCGCGATGGCTCTGCAGCTCGGCGAGCTTGCGCTCGGTGTCGGCGAGCTGCTGCTCGAGTTCCGCCGCCTTGCCGCGCAGCCGCTCGTCGGCCTGCGCCCGCAGCCGGTCGACGCGCGTGAACGGCCGCGAGAACGTTGGCCGCCCGCGGATGCCGATCAGGTCGGCGCTGCCGGTCAGGTTGTCGAGCGCGTTGAGGACGAAGTCGCCGTTGTTGGCCCACGGCTCGGCGTAGCGCTGGCCGTAGAGGCTGCCGGTCCGCACCCAGAGCATGTCGGCGAGGAAGTCGGTGTCGGCGACGACGACCAGGTTCGCCGTCTGGGTGGCGCGCGCGAGGTGCGGCTGCGCGGCGGTGACGCCGGCCGGCGGGCCCGCCGGGTAGGCGCTCGGCAGCCGGCCCGAGACCCGCGCGGCGATGACGTAGCGCTTGCCGGTCGGCTTGAAGCCCTGCCGCAGGCTGTCCGGCGTCGCCGCGAGCGCGCAGCCGCTCGACCGGGATCGGCGCCGACTCGGTGCCGGTCGTGACCAGCGGCTCGAAGCTGACGCCGTCGACCTTGCGCGGCTCGAGATAGCCGGGGGTCGCGAAGTTGATCGTGCCGAGCGAGGTGGTGATGACGTCGCCCTTGGCGAGGCTGCCCTCGCCGAGGCCGGCGAAGCCGAGGTGGCGGACCGGCTGGCCGCCGCCGGGGTTGCCGACCAGGAGCGCGTGCTCGAGGTCCCCGACCGCCTCGCGCGGGTTGTAGCCGACGCCCCACGCGGTGAGCATCGGCTCGAAGGTCGAGCTCTTGTCGGCGCCGGCGAACGCGGCCGCGGGCCCGGCCGCGGACTCGAGCTGCGAATCAGGGTCGACGCACAGCAGCGCGCGCCCGCCGCCGACCAGGTACTGGTCGATCGCGTAGCTGAGCGCGGGCGACAGCCCCTTCGGCTGCACGATGAACAGCGCGTCGAGCCCGGCCGGCAGCGCGGTCGCGTCCGGGGCCACGGTCTTGACGTCGAACAGCTCGCGCAGCTGCGCGCCGATGACCCACGGCGGACGCATGCCGCCGCTCTCCGGGTCGAAGCCGCCGCCGAGCGGCAGCGTGCTGACCAGGCCGACGACCTTGCGCGCCGGCGCGCCGAGCTCGTGGATCAGGCGCGCCACGTCGTACTCGAGGAACTCCTCCTTGTCCGGCTGGAAGAACTCGATCACCGCGTGGCCGTCGGTGGAGTTGCTGCCGGCGAGTCCGAACCAGATCGTCTCGTCGCCGGCGCCGATCGGCACCGCCTTAAGGCCGAGCTCGGTCGCCCGGTCCTCGTCGTCCGAGTACGGCTGCGGATCGACGACGTGCAGGCGGATCTTGCCGCCGGAGCGCGCCGCGATCTCCGCCAGCAGCTCGCGCACGCGCTCGGCGTAGGCGCGCAGCGGCGGCACGGCGACCGAGGCCTGCTGCGAGAAGTAGAAGTAGAGGTTGACCGGCTCCTTGAGCGAGCCGACCAGGCGCGCCGTGCCGGGTGCGAGCGTGTACAGCCGGTTCTCGGTCAGGTCGAGCCGTGCGCCCCGGAAGGCGTGGTTGAATACCACCGTCAGTCCGACGAACAGCACCGCGAGCACCACGAAGGTGGCGGCGCCGACGCCCTTGCCGCGCAGAGCTGCCATGCGCTACTCCGCCTTCCGCAGTTCGAGTACCAGCGTCGTCGCGTACAGCCACGCGCCGATGGTCATCGCGAAGTACAGGACGTCCCGCAGGTCGAGCACGCCCTTCGAGATCGCCTGGAAGTGGGTCAGCAGGCTCAGGCTCGCGACCGCGTCGACCAGCGCCGGCGGCGCCCAGCCGCGGAACGCGTCGAGCACCAGCGGATAGCCCGCGAGCAGCAGCGCGAAGCACACCACCACCGTCAGGATGAAGGCGATCACCTGGCTGCGCGTCGCCGCCGACAGGCAGCTGCCGATCGCCAGGAAGCCGCCGGCCATGGCGAGGCTACCGATGTAGCCGGCGACGATGGCGCCGTTGTCGGGCGAGCCGAGGTAATTGACGGTCAGCCACACCGGAAAGGTCAGCGCGAGCGCGAGCGCGACGAAGGTCCAGGCGGCGAGGAACTTCGCGACCACCGCGACGCCCGGGCGCACCGGCAGCGTCAGCAGCAGCTCGATGCTGCCGCTCCTGCGCTCCTCGGCCCACAGGCGCATCGCCACGGCCGGAACCAGGAACAGGTACAGCCACGGGTGGAAGTTGAAGAACGGCGCGAGGTCCGCCTGGCCGCGCTCGTAGAAGCCGCCGAGCCAGAAGGTGAAGGCGCCGGCGAGCAGCAGGAAGATCACGATGAACACGTAGGCGAGCGGCGTCGCGAAGTAGCTCGCCAGCTCGCGCCGGTACACGGCGGCGAGGCCGTTCATGGCGCGCCCCCGGCGTCGCTGGTGATGCTGCGGAACACCTCGTCCAGCCGGCCGCTCTCGAGCCGGATCTCGTGCAGCGCGAAGCGCTCGCGGGCCGCGAGCGCGGTCACCGCGGCGTACAGGTCGGCGCCCGGCTGCGGCAGCGCGGTCAGCCGCGCCTCGCGCGGGTCGGTCTCGACCGCAGCCACCTCGGCGAGGGCCGCGAGCGCCGCCGCGACGCGCCCGAGGTCGGCGGCGTCAGCGGGCACGACCGTGACCGCGTGGTGGTAGCGCGAGCGCGCCTCGAGCGCGGCGGGCCGCTCGTCGGCCAGCAGCCGCCCGCGCGCCACGATGATCGCGCGCGTGCACACCGCGTGCACCTCCTCGAGGATGTGCGTCGAGATCACGATCGTCTTGCCGGGCGCCATCTCGCGGATCAGTGCGCGCACCTCGTGCTTCTGGTTCGGGTCGAGGCCGTCGGTGGGCTCGTCGAGCACCAGCACCGGCGGGTCGTGCAGGATCGCCTGGGCGAGGCCGACGCGGCGCCGGAAGCCCTTGGACAGCGTCTCGATCGTCCGGTCGAGCACCGGCTCGAGGCCGAGCCGGCCGATCGTGTCGGCGAGGCGGCGCTGCCGTCGCTCGCCGGCGAGCCCGCGCACGTCGGCGATGAAGCGCAGGAACGAGCGCGGCGTCATCTCCGGCCAGGCCGGCGCGCCCTCCGGCAGGTAGCCGAGCGCGCGGCGCGCGGCGAGCGGCTCGCGCATGACGTCGTGGCCGCAGACCGCGGCGCTGCCGGCGGTCGGCGCGATGAAGCCGGCGATGATCCGCATCGTCGTCGACTTGCCGGCGCCGTTCGGGCCGAGAAAGCCGAGGATCTCGCCCGGGCCGACCCGGAACGTCAGGTCGCTGACCGCGGTGACGTCGGCAAAGTTCTTGCTGAGCGCGTTGACTTCGATCATCTGCCCGCCTGTGACTCGTCCGGCCGCGCCGAGTTCCGTGCGCCGCCGGGGCGGCGCGATTCTGCAAAAGCGCCGCCCGCAAGGCAATGGGCCGGACCGCCGCCGCCGGGCGCGCCCGGCGGCGCGCTGCGTAGAATGCCGGCCTTGGACCGCCGGAGTCTGACATGCCACAGCACCTGAGCGCGTCGTCCGCGCCGGACGACGACGCGCCGCGCCTCGTCTGGGACCTGCCGCTGCGCGTCGCGCACTGGGGGCTCGCGCTCGCGGTGATCGGCGCCTTCGTCAGCGGCTGGATCGGCGGCGGCGCCTTCGTGGCCCACGTCGCCTGCGGCGCTACGGCGCTCGTGCTTGTGCTGTTTCGCGTCGCCTGGGGCTGCGTCGGCCCGGCGCACGCGCGCTTCGCCGACTTCGTGCGCGGCCCGCGCGCGGTGCTCGCCTCGCTGCCGGCGCTGTCGCGCAGCGGCTACCGCCGGCTCGCCGGCCACACGCCGCTCGGCGGCTGGATGGCGCTCGCGCTGCTCACGCTCATTGGCACCCAGGCCTGCCTCGGCCTGTTCGCCAACGACGAGATCAGCCATACCGGGCCTCTGTACGGCTACGTCGGCGCTCACCTCAGCAACCGGCTGAGCGCCTGGCACGGCCGCATCGCCAACGTGATCCTCGGCGCCGTCGCGCTGCACGTCGCCGCGGCGATCTACTACCGCGCCGCGCTCGGCGAGGACCTCGTGCGGCCGCTCGTCACCGGCTACAAGCGCGGCGTCGGCGCCGCGGCCGCGATCGGCCGGCAGCGGATCGGGCTCGCGCTGCTGATCGTCGCGCTGCTCGCGGCGCTGCTCGTGCTCCTGATCCGGACCGCGCCCGAGGCGGTGCTCGAGCTGTAGCGCTGGCTCAGTCGTCCTTCTTCTTGAACTTGTCGTGGCAGCTCTTGCAGGCCTGCGTGAGCTCGTTGAAGGCGTCCTTCGCCTTGGCGAGGTCGCCGCCCCGGGCCACGTCGGCGAGCGCGGCGCTCTTGGTCGCGAGCCGCTTCATCAGCTCGTCGAACTCGGTGCGGTTCTTCCAGATCTCGGGCTTGGCGTCGGTCTTGCCGGCGATGTAGGAGCCCTCCGGGAACCCTTCCGGCAGCATCGGCGCGAGCTGCGCGACGCGCGCGGCCTGCGTCGCGAACGCGTCCTTGTCGTACGGGATCTTGCCGTCGATCGCGCGACCCATCAGTGCGACGTTCCACTCGATCACGTGGTAGACGGAGTGGCGGTAGTGGATCGCGCGCTCGGCCGGCGACTGCGGCGCCGCGGCGGCGGTGGCGGTGGCGGCGAGCAGCGCAACGAGCGCGATCCGGCCGGGGCGGGCAAGCGGCATGCGGGATTCCTCGGTGGGTGGCGCGGGGGGCGCCGGAGGACCGCAGCCTACGCAAATGGCCCGGGGCTGCCAACCGGCGGGCGACCATGCGTTACTCGGTGGCCGCCTTCTCGATCTCGGCCTTGAAGCTGCGCAGGCACTTGCGCACCTCGACCACGCCGGGACGGCCGGCGATCCGCGCGATCGCTTCAGGCAGCTCGTGCCACTGGCGACCCCACTTGAGCAGGCGGACGGCGTCGGCGAATACCTGCGCCTCGGTTGAGCCCGCCGCCGGGACGCGCGCGTGCTTGCCGGTCGCGGCGCGCGTCTCGCGCTTGGCGCCACCGCGCGCGCCGGCGGCGACCGGTCGCGCCGGCGCACCGGGTTGCGGGGTCTTGGGCGCCGACGGGGGCGGCGCGGCCGGCGTGGCCGGTGCGGCCGGTGCGGCAGGCGCAGGCGTTGGGCGCGGCGCCGCGACCGGCGCCGGGGCCGGGGCCGGGGCCGGGGCCGCGACCGGTGCCGGGGCCGGGGCCGGGGCCGGAGCCGGGGGCGAGGGCGGGGGCGGGGGCGAGGCAGCAGGCGGAGACGGTGGTGTCGGGCGAGGCGCCGCGGCCGGTGCCGTGGCCGGCAGCGCGGGCGGCGCCGGGGGCGGCGTCGGCGCCCGCATCTCGCGCGTCGGCTCGAGCATCGAGCGGGTCTGCGTCGAGGTGCTGGTGAGCGGCGACAGCGTCGAGTGCGTCTGCCCGAGCACCTCGCGGTTCTCGCGCTCGGCTTCGGCGAGCGGGATGAAGCGCTCGATGTTCTGCACGCCGACGAGGTTGGCCAGGAACGCCATCAGCTCGAGGGCCTCGGTGAAGCCGGCGTCGTGCGCGGCGACCCGCTCGGTGACCCGGCGCTTGAGCTCCACGGCGCGCGCATGGGCGAGGTCGAGGATCCAGCGCGCCGGGCGCTGGTGCCGGGCCCACGGCTGCACCTGCCAGTAGGCCTCGTCGGTGAGCGCGACGTACTTGAGGTGGAGCTCGAGGCTCGCGACCCATTTGTCGACGAGTTCCGTGAGGCGCTGATCGGCGGGATTCATGGCGGGCGCATCGCTCCTGGCATCGTCGCCACCCTAGCCAAATCGATTTGCCGCCGCCACCGCTCAGGTCGCGGACAGGAAGATCGCCACCGCCGAGGCGATGCCGACGAACCAGACGACGCTGCGCAGCAGGTGCAGGTCGGCGACGTAGGCGACGAGGTAGGCGATGCGGGCGGCGACGAACACGAGGGCCAGCGTGTCGACCCGCGCCTGTGGCGCGTGCAGGTACTGGGCCACGAGCACCGCGGCCGCGAACAGCGGAAAGGCCTCGAAGCTGTTGAGCTGCGCGGCGTGCGCCCGCGCGCGCCAGCCGGTCTGCGCCGCGAGCCAGCTGCGGGGGTTGCGGTTGTCGAAGCGTGCGCCGCCCTTGGCGGTCAGCGTCGCGGCATAGGGCAGCAGCCCCGCCGCCAGCACGCAGTACAGTGCGGTCGTCATCGGCGCTCTCCACGGGGTCGGCTGTGAGGCCTCCATTGTCCGCAAACGGTGACCGTCTGGATACCGCCCCGGAATTGCCTCGATCCGGCCCCAGGCGTAGCCTCCTCGCCATGGCCCAGGCAAAGCACAGGGGTGCCGGCGGGCGCGGCCGGCGCAAGCCGGCGACCCCAGTCCCGCACCGGGACTTCGGCGCCCGGCTGGCGGGGTTTCGCACGGCCGCCTCGCTGACCCAGCGTGAGCTGGCCGACCACGTCGGTGTGACGCGCCGCCAGATCGCCTACTACGAAAGCGGCAGCGGCCGGCCGCCCGGCGCCCTGCTCGGGGTGCTGGCCGACCTGTTCCGCGTTTCGACCGACGTGCTGCTCGGCCGCACGGTGGCGAAGGCGCCGGCGAGCCGCCTCAGCACCGCGGCGCTCGCGCGCCTGCAGCAGATCGAGCGCATGGGCGCCGGCGTCTGCCGGCGCCTCGAGGCGATGCTCGAGCAGTTCGTCGTCGCCGAGAAGTGGCGCCGCGGCACGGTCGCCAAGCGCCGCCGCGCCCCCACCGCCGGCCACGGGCCGCGCAGCCGCAAGCCCTGAAGCTCAGGGCGCAGCCGCAGCCCCACGGTATCCCGGCCCGCGCAGCACCTTGCCCGGGCGGGCGCCGGTCGCCTGGCCGGCATCGATGACCGGCACGCCGTTGACCAGCACCCACTGCATGCCGCTCGCGAGCTGATTGGGCGCCGCGAAGGTCGAGCGGTCGGTGATCGTGTCCGGATCGAACACGACGACGTCGGCCCACATGCCGAGCTTGATCAGGCCGCGGTCGACGAGCCGCATCCGCCCGGCAGGCAGCGCCGAGAACTTGCGGATCGCATCCTCGAGCGTCAGCCGGTGCTCCTCGCGCACGTACTTGCGCAGGATTCTCGGGAAGGTCCCGTAGGCGCGCGGATGCGGGTGCTCGGCGCCGAGCACGCCCTCGGTCGAGGTGCCGGAGCTGTCGTTGTTGACCGAGGTCCAGGGCTGCACGAGCGCGAGTGCGATGTCGGCCTCGTTCATGCCAAACACGGCGCAATAGGTCTGGCCGTTGTCCTCGACCAGGATGTCGAGCAGCGTGTCGATGGGGTCCGTGCCGCGGGCGGCGGCGATCTCCTTGAGGGTCTTGCCCTGCAGGGACTTGAGCGCCGGGTTATTGGCGACGCCGATCAGGATCGCCTCGGGACCCTCGATCTCGGACCACTCGTTGTCCCAGTCGGCGCTCGGCGTCAGCAGGTCCTTGCGGATCCGCGCGCGGCTGGCCGGGTCCTTGAGCCGCTCGACCAGGCGCGCGGTGCCGCCGTCGTGCGCCCACGGCGGCACGAACGCGGACATCTCGTTGAACCAGGCCGGATAGGCGTAGGTGTCGGCCGCGACGTCGATGCCGGCGGCACGTGCCGCGTTGATGCGCGCGACCACGTCGCCCATGCGGCCCCAGTTGGCCTTGCCGGCGACCTTGAGGTGCCAGATCTCCACCGGGATGTGCGCCTCGCGGCCGATGCGGAAGGTCTCCTCGAGCGCGGCCGTGATGCCGTCGCCCTCCGAGCGCATGTGCGTCGCATAGATGCCGCCGAAGGGCGCCGCCTCGCTCGCGAGCGCCACCAGCTCCTCCGTGCTCGCGTAGGGCGCCGGCGCGTACTCGAGCGACGTCGACACGCCGACTGCGCCCTGCTGCATCGCGGTGCGCACGAGCGCGCGCATCCGCGCGAGCTCCGCGGCGGTGGGCGGGCGGTCGTCGCCGCCGATCACGATCGCGCGCACCGTGGTCGCGCCGACGTAGGAGGCGAGGTTGATGCCGATGCCCTGGCGCTCGAGGCGGCGGAAGTAGCCGGCGAAGTCGCTCCAGTCGGCCGTGACGCCGAGGTGGTCGAGGCTCGGTTGCAACTCGGCGCGGCGGAAGCCGGCGAGCGGCGCGACCGACTCGCCTTCGCCGGTGATCTCGGTGGTGATGCCCTGGAAGATCTTCGACGGCAGCCGCGGGTCGACCAGGATCGTCAGCTCCGACTGGCCGAGCATGTCGATGAAGCCCGGCGCGACGACCCGCCCGGCCGCGTCGATGCGGCGCTTGGCCGGCGCGTCGCCGAGCCGACCGATCGCCGCGATCCGGCCGGCGCGGATGCCGACGTCGGCCGCGTACCACGGTGAGCCCGTGCCGTCGATCACCCGGCCGTTGGTGATGACGACGTCGAATGGGGCGGCGGGCGCGGCGGCGGCCGCCGCGGCCAGCGACAGGCCGATCGTCGCGAACAGGGCCGACGCGGTTCTGCGGATGCGCACTGCTGGGTCTCCCCGTCGAGCTGGGCCGGGTCGGCCCCTGCGAAGGCTAACACCGCGCCGCCGGGATGCGCTGCCACGCGCCGGCTACGGGGTGAGGCCGAATACCGCGACGCCGCTCGGCGTGCCCACGTAGACCTTGCCGTTGGCGATCGTCGGCGTGACGAACTTGTTGCCGCTGCCGAAGTGGTCGCGACCGCCGGCGGCCTGGTTGCTGTTGTAGAGCTCGCGGCCCAGATTGCCGGCGTCGAAGGCGTGCAGCACCGCGCTCTGGCCCGTTGCGCTCTCCACCGCCCAGACGATGCCGCCCGACGCGCCGTTCGCCGACACCGCAGGGGATGCGCCCGGATAGGCGAAGGTGTTGCCCGACTGCGAGGCCGGCGTCGCGCCGAGCAGCGCCTGCTGCAGGGCGAAGGCCTTCAGCGTACCGCCGACATCGGCGTAGTACACGCTGCCATTGAAGTACGCCGGTGCCGACCAGATGCCGCCGGGCAGCGCCTGACCGAGGTCCTGCCAGATGGCGTTGCCCGTGGCACTGAATTTGCCGAGGCCGTCGCGGTTGACGACGTACAGGTGCCCGTCCTTGCCGGCACCGACGGCCAGGTGGCGAACCGTGCCGCCCGAGTCCTGCTGGTCCGGCAACAGCAGCGGCGCGCCCGAGCCGAGATCGACGTCGGCGGACGACTCGGAGACGTCGTTGTTCATCGCGAAGTAGTCGACGACCTGGGCGGGACTCGTCGTCGCGATCTTGACGAAAGCGTTGCCGAAGTCGCGGTTGACCGGGAAGCCCGCGGCATCGAGGGTCGTGTCGAAGGTGCCGTTGGCGACCAGTGCGTAGACGTACCCCTGGGCATCGGCGGCGAGGCCGCCACCGGCTTGCCAGATCGCGCCGTCGCTGCCGTTTGGCACGACATTGAGGACCCGCACCTGGGCGAGCGACTGCTCGTCGTAGCCGATGATCCAGCCGGTGTACGGCGCGATGTCGCAGTGCGAGGCCCAGCCGGTGTATACGGTGCCGGCGAGCAGCAGCAGTCCGACCCGTTCCTTGTACTGCGCGGGATCGAACACGACGCTGCCGTTGCTGCTGTTCGCGCCGCTGCCCGGATAGGTCGCCTGGACGACGACCGGACTGTGCGGCTGCTCGGCGAGCGTCACCAGATCGAGCGCGTGCAGACGCTGGTAGTAGTGACCGCTGCCGTCCTTCGACATCGCGACCGCATACAGCGTGCCGTGCGGCCCGGCGCCGCGGTCGATGACCGGCGTCGCGGTGATGCCGATCTCCGGCGTGACCTGGCCGCAGCCGCGGTCGTCGCTGGTCGTCTCGCCGCTGGCGAGCAGCGACGTGCTGACGAGCGCCGTGCCGTCGTCGGCGTCGAAGGCCAGGACGCTGGCGTGCTCGGTAGCCACATACACCACGTTGCGCGTCTTGCCGCTGACGGCAAGGTTGGAGACCACGAGCGGCTGGGCATCGACCAGGCCATCGGCGCTGAGGACCCGCAGCAGGCCAAACTGGCCGGCGTTGACGTTTGCCGGTGTCAGGATGCTTTCCGTCAGATTCTGCGCCGTCCGCGCGTTGTCGTTGTGGTAGGTCAGCACGTCGGTCGCGGCGGCGGCCGCGGTCACGGTCAGCTGCGCGGCGGGGCTCGTGATGCTGCCGGCCGCGTTCGTGACCACGACGGCGAAGTTCGAGCCATTGTCGGTGGCGCTCGTCGGCGGCGTCGTGTAGGTCGCGGCGGTCGCGCCGGCGATGCTCTGGGCGTTCTTCTGCCACTGGTAACTGAGCGGCGGCGTGCCCGCCGCCACGACCGAGAACTGCGCGGTCTGTCCGGCCGGGACGCTCTGCGCGGCTGGCGGCGTGGTGATCGACGGCGCAACCGCAGCCGCGCCCGGGCCGCCGCCACCCGAGCCGCCGCACGCGGCGAGGAGCACCGCGCTCAGGGCCACCCAGCTCCGCCTCGACATACTGCAGAACTCCCGCCGGCGCGACCGATGCGGTCGTCGGTCACTCTAGGTCGAAGCAGGCCGGCCGACCACTGTCGAAAAATGGCGACGCCGCGGGCGGCGCCGCGGCGCGCCCCGGCCGGTCGCCCGGCGTGGGACGAGCTTCGGACGATGGACCCGCACGGGCGGGCGTGCGTAAATTAGCGTCGTGCCGTCAGCGCCCGATCCGGGACCGCGCCGGCGGGGGTGGGCGACGAGGCTGCGGTGGGTGGTGCGGAGGGGATGTTGAACGGCAGCGTGCGCCTGGCGGCTGGGCTCGCTCTTCTCGGTGCCGGCTGCGCAGTCGCGGGCCCGTGCGCCGCGCAGACCATTGCCGTCGAGCTGATGACGGGGTCGGCCTACAATTTCCCGACGCCGTTGACCGTCCACCAGAGCGGCTATCCGGACATCAATCTCACGGCGCACTACGACACGCGGCCGTTCGGGCCGGACTTTCCGTATTACGCGCTGCGGATCAGCCGCTGGGACGGTGACGACGGCTGGGAATTCGCACAGATCCACCACCGGCTGTTCCTCAGCAACCCGCCGAGCGAGATCCAGTACTTCGCCATCCACTACGGCTACAACTACTTCTTCCTCGGTCACGGCTGGAAGCGCGACGGCTTCGTGTTCCACCTCGACGCCGGCCCGATTCTGACCAACCCCGCCACCACCGTGCGCGATGAGACGCGCGCGACGGGCGCGGCGCTGTTCGACGGCGGCTGGTACTACTCCGGGGTCGGCTTCGAGGCTGCGGCCGAGAAGAACTACTACTTCACGAAGCACGCGTTCTTCGTCGCCGAGGTCGCGGTGACGACCGGCTTCGCCTGGCACGTGCCGATCGAGAATGGCTCTGCCAACGTGCGCAACGTCGCGCTGCACGGTCACATCGGGCTCGGCTACAGCTTTTGACCCGCGCTGGCGCCATCGCGCGCCATGGCGCGCGCGGCGGGCGTCGACGGTGCCGGGCCCGTCAAAATGACGGCGTGGTGAATGGCGCTCCCAGAGGGATTCGAACCCTCGTACCAGCCTTGTCAGTGGGTAGTCGGATCGCCCGCTCGACGTGCAGCATCGTCGTGGGCGAAGACCGCCGCCGCCGGCGCACGACTTGGTGCGTCCACGGAGTGGCGAGGCGTGCCGCGTGGGTCGACCGACGCCTGGCCAACGCGTGACCGGTTTCGGCCGCGGCATTCGTCTGGCGCCGCACGGGATTCATGGACGTGCCCAGGAACATCCGCCGCGACGAATCCGCGGGAATCGCTCATTGCATAATCAGACGGTAAGTGGGGTCGGGGAGGGATGCGAGCCGGCTCACTGGCCTTGCGTGTGATCATCCATCACGCGAACCGGCGCACGATCGGCGTCGGCGTCGGCGTCGGCGACGGGGCGCGGGACGTCTCAGAGTCGGCGGAGCGGGAGCACGTCGCGCGGCGAGCCGGGCTCCGTCAGTCGCGATGCTGGAGGAGCCTGGCGTAAGGTACCGCGTCCCGCCGCTCGCAATGCCTCGCGATCTCGGCGCGATTGACCTTGCCGCGCGACGTGCGAGGGATCTGCTCCAGGATGTACCACCGGTTCGGCATCTGGTGCGCAGCCAGATGGAAGCCGCTCCACTCGTGGAGCTTGACCAGCAGTGCATCCGTCGTTTCGCGCAGCACGACGGCGACGCCGACTTCCTCACCGAGCACCGCGTTCGGTTGCCCGAAGCTACATACGTCGAGGACATCGGGGAATCGTTCGATCACGCTGTCAACATCGCCGGGGTACACCTTCGCGCCGCCTTTGTTGATTTCTTCGCGCTCGCGGCCACAGAGGTAGAGCCGGCCGCGTTCGTCAAGCGAGCCAATATCGCCGGTCGAGAACCAGCCGTCTGCCACTACTAAGGCAGTCAAGTCGTCGCGATCGAGGTAGCCCTGCATGAGCGCCGGCGTACTGACCCACACGTGGCCCCGCTCGCCAAACGCGCAATCGTCGACTGTGGCAGGGGGCGTGGCGGTATCACCGGATGGCAGCACCCTGATCACTCCACCCCAGGCCTCCCCCACCAGACCATCCTCTGGCGTCTCCAACGGCACGCTCGTCCCGGCCAGCCAACTCCCGGTCTCAGTGATGCCATATGCATTGATTACGTCGCGAACGCCTGCCCATTCCTGGACGGCGCGCCACAGCGCCCGTGAGAGGGGCGCCGACCCACACGCAATGCGCGACAGCGATCCCATCTTGGGCGGCTCTGAGGCATTGAGCGCCAGACGCCAGACAGTCGGTACCGACGACAGGAAAGTGATGCCGTTTGCGTCGATCAGATCCCCGAGTCGCATCAGCAGGTCGGCGCGGAACGGGGGCAGCACGAACAGGTCTTGGCCGTACAGCCAGGGGAAAAGGCAATTGCAAATCAGGCCGTGCCCGAAGTGCGTGGGCAATAGGCACAGTGTGCGACGGTACGCCTCGAGGCCGAGCGAATCGCGGAGGCTCGTCCAGCGGGCCCGGAGCGATCGGTGGGTGTGCACGACCCCTTTGGGATCGCCGGTGGTACCGGACGTAAAGAGGATCAGCGCCTCGTCGTCGAGGCGCAACCGCGAGGTGGGCGGCGGCCCCGCCGCGCACTGATCGGTGTCGCCCGGCGCCAGCAGCGTCCCGACCCCGAGGTCGCTCAAGGCGCCCGCTAGCGCGTCCTCAGGCGGTTCAATCCAGACCGAGAATCTCGGGCGCGCCGATCTCGCGAGATTGGCCACCTCGTAATTCGTGAGTCGATTGTCGACCGGCACGGCGCAAGCGCCGACGTGCCAAATGGCGAGCAGGTCGACGAAGAACTCGAGCGTATTGCCGTAGTGGAGGAAGACGCGATCGTGCGGCACGAGTCCGAGCTGCGCATACGCCGTGGCGCGCCACTGCATGCGATTGCGGATCTCATTCGGCGCCCAGACCCGCCCCGTCAGCGGTTCCAAGAGACGGCCGAAGCTTCGCCTGATTGGCATGGCCCTATGGCGTCCCTCGGTACATGTCTCTTACTTTAGCAAATTAACTGTAAGAGCTAATTCTATGATTAGTAGACAGTCTTTCGACGTCTCACAGGCCTATCCGTGACATCGCGCACTCTTGGCGCCACGTTGATTCCGGAGTCGCGCGTTTGGTGCAGCATCCCCCCGCTCGAATAAGCAATTTGCATGACGAGTGCATGCCCGGGTTCGGCAGGACGGTGACTCGCCAGGCTGCGGGCGCGCACGGGCCGCGGCTCCGCGCGCGGCGCCGTGAAGCGGTGCGCTGAACCGCGACGCAGCCGGTTGCCGCGCGAGGCGCCGCGCAGGCAGCGCCGTTCGCCCGCAACTCGACAGCGCCAATGCCTGAAGTTGCGGCGACTTCGATGTGGGGAATGCCGACGGCGAACTGCCAGTCGCCGTGGCCGACCGCGTGACGCGGCGCGGGCGGAGAAAGTTCGGCCCTGGAAGATACGGGGCAGTCCACGGGGCGAATCAATTGCAGGCGCGACGTCCCGGTCGGTGCATCACCGTGCATGCCGAGGCGCGAGTTGCCCGCCCCGGAGGGTCCCGTCGAATCCACTCAGCGATCGCAGCGGCGAATTCGGCTTAGTATGCGTAGTGGTGTTCGCGCTGAATTACGCGCCGCAGGTCCTGTCGTCTGGGCGTGCTATCAAGCGACGATCGAGCGCTCGGAGAACGCAGGACGATTCGGCGATTCGAGGCGGGACCGACGTACCCATGCTCGCCGCGGCATGTTCAATCAAAGGGTCGAACGGCGGGCCGGCGCGGCGAGCTCGGCGGATCACGCTCTTTGGAATAGATGGCGCTCCCAGAGGGATTCGAACCCTCGTACCAGCCTTGAGAGGGCTGTGTCCTGGGCCTCTAGACGATGGGAGCGCTGGGTTCGGCCGGGAGGCACCGGCGAACGGTAGCCTGCTATTATACGATGACTTGATCGAACAACAAGCCACGCGAGAGCCAGACCTGAGCACCTCTTCGACCAGCACCGCTCCGGGAGGCGGGAACACCGCCGCCCAGGCCATGCCGCGGGCCCGTCCCGTGATCATCCCGCGCGCCGCGCATGCGATCTCCCGCGCGCACATTTCGCCGCAGGCACTCAAGGTGCTCTACCGTCTCAAGGACGGCGGCTATCAGGCGTTTCTGGTCGGTGGCAGCGTCCGCGATCTGCTGCTCGGCATCCAGCCGAAGGACTTCGACGTCGCGACCGACGCGCTGCCCGAGGAGATCCGCCGCCTGTTCCGCAACTGCCGCCTGATCGGCCGGCGCTTCCGCCTCGCGCACGTCCACTACGGCGACGAGATCATCGAGGTCGCGACCTTCCGGGCCGCGGCCGCGCCGCCGGAGGTCGACGACGAGGACCACCGCGAGCTCGACGATGCGCGCGCTCACGACGAGAGCGGGCGCATCCTGCGCGACAACGTCTACGGCTCGATCGACGAGGACGTGTGGCGGCGCGACTTCACCGCCAACTCGCTCTACTACAACATCGCCGACTTCTCGGTGTGGGACTACGCCGACGGCGTCGAGGACGTGCGCAACCGCGTGCTCAGGCTGATCGGCGACCCCGAGGTGCGCTACCGCGAGGACCCGGTGCGCATGCTGCGTGCGGCGCGCTTCGCCGGCAAGCTCGGCTTCACGCTGCACCCGGCGACCCGCGCGCCGATGACCGAACTCGCGCCGCTGCTCGCCGGCGTGCCGGCGGCGCGGCTGTTCGACGAGTCGATGAAGCTGTTCCTGTCCGGCAACGCGGTCGCCTCGCTGGCGCGGCTGCGGGAGTTCGATCTGCTGCCGCACCTGATGCCGGCGGTCGCCGAGGAGCTCGACCGCGACCCGGACGGCGCGCCGGCGCGGCTGCTGCACCTCGGCCTCGCCGGCACCGACGCGCGCGTCGCGGCCGACCGCGCCGTGACGCCGACCTTCCTGTTCGCGGTGCTGCTGTACGGGCCCATCGCCCGGCTCGCCGCCGCCAAGATGGCCGATGGGCTGCCGGAGTCGCAGGCGCTGCTCGCGGCGGTCGATCAGGTGGTGCTCGCGCAGGTGCGGCGGGTCGCGGTGCCGAAGCGCTTCACGCTGCCGCTGCGCGAGCTGCTGCTGCTGCAGCCGCGGTTCGAGCGGCGCGACGGCCGGCGGGCGCTGGCGCTGCTGCACCACCCGCGCTTCCGCGCCGCCTATGACTTCCTGCTGCTGCGCGCCGAGGCGGGCCTCGTGCCGGCCGAGCTCGCCAGCTGGTGGACGGAGATCCAGACGCTGTCCGCCGACGAGCGCCTCGAGCGCGTCGCGCAGCTGGCGCCGGTCGCGGCCGCCGACGGCGCGGAGGGCGAGCCGCGCCGCCGGCGTCGCCGGCGCCGGCGCCCGAGCGGCGGGGCGGGCGGGCCTGCCGCCTGACATGGGCGACCGGTCGCCGTGGATCCCGGCCTGGATCGGGCTCGGCAGCAACCTCGACGATCCGCCCCGCCAGCTCGACGCCGCCATCGCCGGCCTCGCGCGACTGCCCCGCACGCGCCTCGTGGCGGTGTCGCGCCGCTACTGGTCCGACCCGGTCGGACCGCAGGACCAGCCGCGCTTCCTGAACGCCGCCGCGGCGCTCGTCACCCAGCTCGGCGCGCCGCAGTTGCACGGCGCGCTGCGCGCGCTCGAGACCGAACTCGGCAAGCGGCCGCCGGCGGTGCGCTTCGGCCCGCGGTGCATCGACCTCGACCTGCTGGCCTACGACGCGCTGGCGCTCGCGACGCCCACGCTCGAGCTGCCGCATCCGCGCCTGCACGAGCGCGCGTTCGTACTGTATCCTCTGGCTGAACTCGCGCCCGAGCTGTGGATTGCGGGCCGCGGCCGCGTGGCCGCGCTCAAAGCCGCGGTCGCGGGCGACGGTCTGTCGCCGCTGTGATCCAGGACGCGTGAGTACCGCCCCCGCATCGCCCCCGCCGGCCTTCGCCCACCGCTACGTCGTCATCGAAGGACCGATCGGCGTCGGCAAGACCAGCCTCGCGCGTCGCCTCGCGACGCAATACGGCGCCGACCTCGTGCTCGAGCGCGCCGAGGACAACCCGTTCCTCGAGCGCTTCTACCGCAGCCCGCGGACCGGCGCGTTCCCGGCGCAGCTGTACTTCCTGTTCCAGCGCGCGCGCCAGATGCAGCAGCTGCGCCAGAGCGACCTGTTCGCGCCGGTGCGCGTCGCCGACTTCCTGCTGGAGAAGGACCGGCTATTCGCGCGCGTCACGCTCGACGACGAGGAGTACGCGCTCTACGAGCAGGTCTACGAGCGCCTGGCGATCGACGCGCCGGTGCCGGACCTCGTCGTCTACCTGCAGGCGCCCGCCGACGTGCTGCAGGAGCGCATCGCGCGGCGCGGCATCCGCTACGAGCAGGGCATGGAGCGCGAGTACCTGGAGCGGCTGGTCGACGCCTACACGCGCTTCTTCCATCACTACGACGCGGGGCCCTTGCTGATCGTCAACGCCGCCGAGGTCGACTTCGTCGACAACGCGGCGCACTACGCCCAGCTCGAGGCCGAGATCAGCCGCCCGCGGCGCGGGCGGCACTACTTCAACCCGTTCCGGGGCTGACGTGGAGACGGTCACCCGCATCCAGTCGGTCCGCGAGCGCGTCGCCGAGTGGCGCAAGGCGGGCCAGACGGTCGCACTCGTGCCGACGATGGGCTGCCTGCACAAGGGCCACCTGGCGCTGATCGCCGAGGCCCGGCACCGCGCCAAGCGCGTCGTCGTCAGCGTGTTCGTCAACCCGCTGCAGTTCGGGCCGCAGGAGGACTTCAGCCGCTATCCGCGCACGATCGAGCACGACAAGGAGCTCGCCGCGGACGCCGACGCCGACCTGCTGTTCACGCCGACGACCTTCGAGGTCTTCCCGACCGGCTTTGAGCGCTCGACGCGGGTCGACGTGCCGGAGCTGTCGCGGATCCTCGAGGGCCAGGCGCGGCCGAGCCACTTCGAGGGCGTGGCGACGGTCGCCACCAAGTTCCTGCAGATCGTGCAGCCCGATGTCGCGGTGCTCGGCGAGAAGGACTACCAGCACCTCGTGATCGTGCGCCGGCTGGTGGCCGACCTGTGCATGCCGGTCGAGATCGCCGCGGTGCCGGTGGTGCGCGACCACGACGGGCTCGCCTTCGGCGCCCGCAACCGCTTCCTCTCGCCGCGCGAGCGCAACCTCGCGCCGCGGCTGTACGAGGCGCTGAAGAACGCCCGGCGGCGGCTGGCCGAGGGCGAGCGCGACTTCGCGGCGCTGCAGGAGGCCGGCTTTCGCGAGCTGGAGCGCGCCGGCTTCACGGCCGAGTACTTCTCGATCCGCCAGAGCGGCGACCTGCTGCCGCCGCGCTTCGAGAGCCGCGACGTGGTGGTGCTGGCCGCCGCGCGGCTCGGTTCCACGCGGCTGGTCGACTGCATGTCCGTGCAGCTGCCGCCGCGCGCCCGCGCCGCCTACTGAGCGGTGCCGCGCGCCCGCGCGCGCTGCGCGGCGAGCGCCCAGCCGACGTGCTCGCGTACCAGCGCCGACGGGTGATCGCGGCGCGACTCGAGCGCCGCGACCAGCGCCGGCTCCGCGGGCGCGTTGCCGAGCGCGACCGCGATGTTCCTGAGCCAGCGCGCGTGGCCGATGCGGCGGATGGCGCTGCCCTGCAGCTGCGCTTCGAACTCGCTCTCGGTCCAGGCGAACAGCGTCGTCAGCCGCTCGCCGTCCAGCCCATGGCGCGGCTCGAAGGCGAGCTCGCGGGTCGCGCGCGCGAACTTGTTCCACGGGCAGACCAGCTGGCAGTCGTCGCAGCCGTAGATGCGGTTGCCGATCGGCGCGCGCAACGGCTCGGGGATGCTGCCCTCGAGCTCGATCGTCAGGTACGAGATGCAGCGGCGCGCGTCGAGCCGGTACGGCGCGACGATCGCGCCGGTGGGGCAGGCCGGCAGGCAGGCGGCGCAGCTGCCGCAGTGGTCGCTCGCCGGCGGATCGACGGCCAGCGGCAGGTCGGTGTAGAGCTCGCCGAGGAAGAAGTACGAGCCGTGCGCGCGGGTGGATCAGGTTGGTGTGCTTGCCGATCCAGCCGAGCCCGGCGTCGCGGGCGAGCGGCTTCTCGAGCACCGGGCCGGTGTCGACGAACACGCGGTAGCCGAACTTGCCCGATGCGCGTGCCGATGCAGTCGGCGAGGTCCTGCAGGCGGTTGCGCATCAGCCGGTGGTAGTCGCGGCCGACCGCGTAGCGCGAGACGTAGCCGACGCGCCCGTCGGCGAGCGTCGCGGCGGCAGCGCGCGCCGCCGCCGGCCAGTAGTCGAGCGCGCACCGAGATCACCCGCACTGTGCCCGGCTTGATCGCCGCCGGTCGGGCGCGCCGCGCGCCGAAGCGCTCCATGTAGTGCAGCTCGCCGTGAAAGCCGCTGGCCAGCCACTCCAGCAGCCGCTGCTCGTCGCCGGCCAGGTCGATGCCGGCGACGCCGACGTCGTCGAAGCCGAGTTCGAGGGCCAGGCGCTTGAGTTCCGCGGCGAATTCCGGGGCAGCGAGGTCTGTCATGGTTTTCCCTCGAGTATAGGGCGCCCGGCTACGCGATAATCGGCCGATGCAGCCACTGCCCACCCTCGTCTACCGGACCGCCGCGGTCCGCGCCGCCGACCGCTACGCGATCGAGGTGCTCGGCGTCCCGGGCTACACGCTGATGACGCGCGCCGGCGAGGCGGCGCTGACGGCGCTGCGCGGCCAATGGCCGCTGGCGCGGCGCGTGCTGGTGCTGGCCGGGCCCGGCAACAACGGCGGCGACGGCTACGTGCGTCGCGCGCTTCGCGCGCGCCGCCGGGCTCGACGTGACGCGTGTCGGCGCCGGCCGGGCTGCCGGCGCTCCGGGCGACGCCGCGCGCGCGGCCGCCGACTGGCGCGCGGCGGGCGGCGGCGGTGCTGCCGTGGACGCCGGTGCTGCTCGAGCGCGCCGACCTCGTCGTCGACGCGCTGCTCGGCACCGGCCTCGCGCGCGCCGTCGGCGCGCCGCTCGCCGAGGTCATCGGCGCGGTCAACGCGAGCGGCCGGCCGGTGGTCGCGCTCGATGTGCCCTCCGGACTCGATGCCGACACCGGCAGGTGCTGGGCGTCGCGGTGCGCGCGACGCTGACGGTCACCTTCGTCGGGCTCAAGCCGGGCTTCTTCCTCGGCGCCGGGCCGGAGCACGTCGGGCGGCTGGTCTGCGACGACCTCGACGTCGGCGACGCGCGCCTTCGCCGGCGCGGCGCCGGCGCTGCGCCGCATCCAGGAGGGCGAGCTGCGCGCGCTGCTGCCGCGGCGCGCGCGCACCGCGCACAAGGGCGTCAACGGCCACGTGCTGCTGGTCGGCGGCGGACCCGGCATGCCGGGCGCGGTGCGGCTCGCCGGCGAGGCGGCGCTGCGCGCCGGCGCCGGGCTCGTCACCGTCGCGACCTGGCCCGCGCACGCGGCGGCGCTCGCCGCCGGCCGCCCGGAGCTCATCTGCCTCGCGGTCGAGTCCGCGGCGGATCTCGCGGCCCGCGCTCGCCGCCGCCGACGTGGTCGCGGTCGGTCCCGGGCCTCGGCCGCACGCGCTGGGCGCGAGGATCTGCTCGCGGCGGTGTTCGCCGCCGGCAAGCCGCTCATCGTCGATGCCGACGCGCTCAACCTGCTCGCCGCGCGGCCGTCGTCCTGCGCCCACTGGTGCCTGACGCCGCACCCGGGCGAAGCGGCGCGCCTGCTCGGCTCCGAGGTCGCCGCGGTGCAGGCCGACCGGCTGGCCGCGGTGCATGCGCTTGCCGCGCGCTTCGGCGGCGTCGCCGTGCTCAAGGGGGCGGGCACGCTGGTCGCGGCGGGCACGCAGGCGCCGTGGGTCTGCGAGCGCGGCAACCCGGGCATGGCGGCGGCCGGCATGGGCGACGTGCTCACCGGCGTGATCGCCGCGATCGCCGCCCAGCAGCCCGATCCGCTCGCGGCGCTCGGCCAAGCGGCTGCTGTCGGCGTGCTCGTGCACGCCCAGGCGGGCGACCTCGCGGCGCGGGGCGGGGAGCGCGGCATCCTGGCCTCGGACCTGATCGCGCAGCTGCCGGCATGCGTGAACCCGGGCAGCTGACGCTGCGCGCTTGCCGACGAGAGCGCGACGCGGGCGGCGGGCGCCGCACTCGCGAAGGCGCTGCTCGCCGTCGACCCGCCGGCCGTGTTCGTCACGATCGCCGGGGAACTCGGCGCCGGCAAGACGACGCTGGTCCGCGGGCTGCTGGAGGCGCTCGGCGTCGACGGCCCCGTCCGCAGCCCGACCTACACCCTGATCGAGACCTACCCGGCGGGCCCCCGGCGGGTGCACCACCTCGACTGGTACCGGCTCGCGGGGCCCGACGACCTCGAGGGGGTGGGCTTTCGCGAGCTCCTCGGCCCGGGCCACTGGGTACTCGCCGAATGGCCGGAACGCGCCGCCCCGGTGGCGGCGCAGGCGGACCTCGCCCTGTCGCTCGCCTACGCGGGCGCGGGACGCAGGCTCGAGGTGCGCGCGCTGACGGCGCGGGGGGCGCTGGTCGAGCGTCGCTGGATCCAAGGCAACGCTTGAGATTGATGACGTAGGTCCCTAATCCAATTTGAGTTTTTGTGGGCTCGCGGGTACAGTCACGACATTATGTACGTCGTCAGTCCGCGCGCCTGGATCGGCTGGGGGCTTCTCGCTCCGCTCGCCCTGGGCTGCGCCCTCGGCGCCCGCGGCGCCGAGATCGTCGACCTCAAACTCGCGACCGCCGCGACCGGGGCACGCCTCGAGCTCGATCTCACCGGCGCCGTCACCTCGTCGGTGTTCACGCTCGAGCACCCCGCCCGCGTGGTCATCGACCTGCGACCCGCGACGCTCGACCGGCACCGCGTGCGCCTGCCGGCCGGCGTCGGCCCCGTCACGGCCGTGCGCGCCGGGCCGCGCGAGCGTGGCGGCCTGCGCCTCGTGCTCGAGGTCGATCGGCGGCTGAGCGCCCGCGCCGTGCCCACCGCCGATGGCGGGGCGGGACGGCACCTGGTCGTCGAGCTCACCGCCGCCGATGGCGGCAAGCTGGCCCCGGTCACCGCGAACGCCCCGGCGCCGGCGCCAGCGACCGAGCGCGTCGCGCCACCGTCGCGCGACCTTTTGATCGCCATCGACGCCGGCCACGGCGGCGTCGATCCCGGCGCGACCGGCCACGACGGCACGCACGAGAAGGACGTCACGCTCGCGATCGCCCGCGTGCTCGCCCAGCGCATCAGCGCCGAGCCCGGCATGCGCGCGATGCTGACCCGCAGCAGCGACACCTTCGTGCCGCTGCAGGAGCGCGTGCAGCGCGCGCGCGAAGCGCAGGCGGACCTGTTCGTCTCGGTGCACGCCGACGCGATCGTCGATCGCAGCGTCGCCGGCTCCTCGGTCTACGTGCTGTCGGCGCGCGGCGCGACCAGCGAGGCGGCCAAGGTGGCTCGCCGACCGCGAGAATGCCGCCGACCTCGTCGGCGGCGTGTCGCTCGACGACAAGGACCCGCTGCTCGCCTCGGTGCTGCTCGACCTGTCGCAGTCGGCCGCGATGAGCGCGAGCATGGCGGCCGCCGACAAGGTGCTCAGCCAGCTCAACGAGGTCGGCGAGGTCCGCAAGGGCCGCGTCCAGCAGGCCGGCTTCGTCGTGCTCAAGTCCCCCGACATCCCGTCGATGCTGGTCGAGACGGCCTACATCACCAATCCGACCGAGGAGCGCCACCTGCGCGACCCCCAGTACCAGGCGCGGCTCGCCGAGGCGATCCTCGCCGGCGTGCGCGGCTACTTCCGCGACAACCCGCCGCCGGGCACGCGGCTCGCCGCACTCGCCGCGGCGCCGGCCGAGGCCGGCACCGCCGGCGCCGCACGCGCGCTCAGGCGCTGAGCGACTGCTAGACTGCGGCGAGCGCCGCTTCCCGTCCGGCGCGGCCCGCTCATGCCGATCCGCGTCCTGCCCCCGCACCTCGTCAACCAGATCGCTGCCGGCGAGGTGGTCGAGCGCCCGGCGTCGGTGGTCAAGGAGCTGGTCGAGAACGCGCTCGACGCCGGCGCGCGGCACGTCGAGGTCGAGGTCGAGCGCGGCGGCGTCGCGCTGCTCGCGGTGCGCGACGACGGCGCCGGCATCCCGGCCGACGAGCTCGCGCTCGCGCTCGAGCCGCACGCGACCAGCAAGATCGCGAGCCTCGAGGACCTCGAGCACGTCGCCAGCCTCGGGTTTCGCGGCGAGGCGCTGCCGAGCATCGCCTCGGTGGCGCGCGTGCGCCTCACCTCGCGCCACGGCCACGCGCCGCAGGCGCTGCAGATCGACGTCGACGGCGGCGGTGCCGGCGCGCCGCGCCCGGCGCCGCACCCACCGGGGACCTCGGTCGAGGTGCGCGACCTGTTCTTCAACGTGCCGGCGCGGCGCAAGTTCGTCAGGAGCGCCGCCACCGAGTTCCAGCACGTCGAGCGCATGCTGACGCGGCTCGCGCTAGCCGGCCGTCGGTCGGCTTCCTGCTGACCCACAACGGCCGTCGCAGCTTCGCGGTCGCGCCGGCCGCCGGCCGCGCCGCCGAGGAGCGGCGCCTCGCGATGCTGCTCGGCGAGGAGTTCGTCGCGAGTGCGCTGTACGTCGAGCACGCGGCGCTCGGCCTCAGCCTGCGCGGCTGGCTGGGACTGCCGACGTTTTCGCGCGCGCAGCCCGACCTGCAGCACCTGATCATCAACGGCCGGGCGGTGCGCGACCGGTTCCTCGGCAACGCCGTGCGGCTCGGCTACCGCGACGTGCTGTTCCACGGCCGTCATCCGGCCTACGTGCTCTACCTCGACCTCGATCCGCCCGGGTCGACGTCAACGCGCACCCGCAGAAGCTCGAGGTCCGGCTGCGCGACGGCGCAGACGGTGCACGAGTTCGTGCGCCGCAGCGTCGAGAGTGCGCTCGCCACGACCCGGCCGGGCGCCGGGCGCATCGGGCCGATCGCGCCGGCGGCACTCGGCTGGCGGCGTCCGCGGCGCCGACCGCAGACGCCGATGCCGCTCGCGGTCGCCGAGCGCGCCCGCCGCCGTGCTCGACTGGACCGAGCTCGCGGCCGCGGCCGGGGCGAGCGCGGCGGCACCGGCTGGCGGCGCAGGCGGCCGCCGTGCCGCCGCTCGGCTACGCGCTCGGCCAGCTGCACGGCATCTACATTCTGGCCGAGACCGAGCACGGCCTCGTGCTCGTCGACATGCACGCCGCCCACGAGCGGGTGATCTACGAGCGCCTGAAGCGCGAGCTCGCCGCCGGCGAGCCGCCGCGCCAGCGGCTGCTGGTGCCGGAGCTGATCGAGACCAGCGAGGCCGACGCGGAGCTCGCCGCGGAGCTCGCGCCGGCGCTCGCCGAGCTTGGCATCGTCGTCGACCGCGTGGGTCCCGCGCGGCTCGCGCTGCGCGAGGTGCCGCTCGCCTTCGGCAATCGCGACCTCGCCGGCCTGCTGCAGGGCGCGCTGCACGAGCTCGCCGAGCACGGCACGGCGCTCGCCGTCGAGGAGCGCCGCGAGCGGATGCTCGCGACGGTCGCCTGCCACGCCGCGGTGCGCGCGCACCGGCGGCTGAGCTTGCCGGAGATGAATGCGCTGCTGCGCGAGATGGAGCGCACCGACCGCGCCGACCAGTGCAACCACGGCCGGCCGACGTGGGTGCGGCTGTCGCTCGAGGACCTCGACCGCCTGTTCCTGCGCGGGCGCTGAATGGCGGCGCGCGGCGATCCTGCTGATGGGGCCCACCGGCGCCGGCAAGACGGACGCCGCGCTGGCGCTCGCCGCGCGCCTGCCGGTCGAGATCGTCAGCGTCGACTCGGCGATGGTCTACCGCGGCCTCGACATCGGCACGGCCAAGCCGCGCGGCCGCGCTGCGCGCGCGCGTCCCGCACCACCTGATCGACATCCGCGATCCCGCCGAGCGCTACTCGGCGGGCGAGTTCCTGCGCGATGCCGAGCAGGCGATGCGCGACGATCCGCGGCCGCGGCCGCCTGCCGCTGCTGGTCGGCGGCACGATGCTCTACTTCCGCGCGCTGCAGGCCGGGCTCGCGACGCTGCCGGCGGCGGATCCGGCGCTGCGCGCCGCGCTCGACGCGCGCGCCCGCCGCGACGGCTGGCCGGCGCTGCATCGCGAGCTCGCCGCGCGTCGATCCGGCGGCCGCGGCGCGCATCCACCCCAACGACGCGCAGCGCATCCAGCGCGCGCTCGAGGTGCACGCGCTGACCGGCACGCCGCTCAGCCAGCTGCAGCGCCAGGACCTCAAGGGCGCGAGCGGCGGCGAGTACCTGAAGCTCGTGCTCGCGCCGCCCGAGCGAGCGAGCCTCGACGCCGGCCTCGAGCGGCGCTTCGACGCGATGCTCGAGGCCGGGCTCGTCGCCGAGGTCGCGGCGCTGCGCGCGACGCGGCGACCTCGACGCCGAACTTCCGGCGCTGCGGGCGGTCGGTTACCGGCAGCTGTGGGCGCACCTCGCCGGGGAGTGCGACCTCGCCGCCGCGCGCCGCGCCGCGATCCGCGCCACCCGCCAGCTCGCCAAGCGCCAGTACACCTGGCTGCGGGCCGAGCCGGCGGCGGAGTGGGTCGCCGGGCGCGGCGCGGCGGTGGCCGGGGAGCTCGCGCGGCGGATCGAGGCGTGGGCCGGCCGTTCACTTGGGCCTCAGGATCGCTGTGCTAGTATTTTTGAGCACTGATCCCCATGTCCGGCTTGTGGCGGCCCGGACGTGGCCTCGCGGGCCAGGGAAGGCGCGGACGGCCGCAGTATTTTGTCGACGAAAAACAAGGAGATATGACCATGGCCAAAGGCCAGTCCCTGCAGGACCCCTTTCTGAACGCGCTGCGCAAGGAGCGCGTGCCGGTTCGATCTACCTTGTCAACGGCATCAAGCTGCAAGGCCAGATCGATTCCTTCGACCAGTTCGTCGTGCTGCTCAAGAACAGCGTCAGCCAGATGGTCTACAAGCACGCGATCTCGACCGTCGTACCGGCGCGCAACGTGCGCCTGCCGAGCGCCGAGGGCGGCGAGGGCGCGGTCGAGGAACCGGTCGTCGAATGACGCTGTGCGGCCGGCAGTCGGCCCCGGAGTGCGCTCTTGTTTGATCGCCCGCGCAGCGGTGAGCGCGCGCTGCTCGTCCGGATCGGCCTCGGCGAGCCGCCGGCGGCCGGCCGAACTCGAGGAGTTCGAGGCGCTGGCCGCGTCGGCGGGCGCGATTCCGGTCGGCTTCGTCACCGGCGCGCGGCAGCGGCCGGACCCGCGCTTCTTCGTCGGCTCCGGCAAGGCCGAGGAGCTCAAGACCCGCGCCGAGCAGGCGGACGCGGCGCTGATCCTGGTCGACCACCCGCTCTAGCCCGAGCCAGGAGCGCAACCTCGAGAAGCTCACCGGCCGGCGCGTGCTGGACCGCAACGGCCTGATCCTCGACATCTTCGCGCAGCGCGCCCGCAGCCACGAGGGCAAGCTGCAGGTCGAGCTCGCCCAGCTCAAGCACCTGCAGACGCGCCTGGTGCGCGGCTGGACCCACCTCGAGCGGCAGAAGGGCGGCATCGGCCTGCGCGGTCCGGGCGAGACGCAGCTCGAGACCGACCGGCGCCTGATCAACAACCGCATCCGGACGCTCAACCGCCGGCTCGAGCGGCTCGCCCAGCAGCGCGACACCGGCCGCCAGACGCGCAAGCGAAGTGCCGGTGCCGGGCGCGGCGCTTGTCGGCTACACGAATGCCGGCAAGTCGACGCTCTTCAACGTGCTGACCGGCGCCGACGCCTACGTGGCCGACCAGCTGTTCGCGACGCTCGATCCGACCGTGCGGCGCCTGAAGCTCGCGCACTGCCCGGAGATCGTGCTCGCCGACACGGTCGGCTTCGTGCGCGACCTGCCGCACGAGCTCGTCGCGGCGTTCCGCTCGACGCTGCTCGAGGCGCGCGAGGCCGATCTGCAGCTGCACGTCATAGACGCGGCCGACCCGGAGCGCGGCGAGCGCATCCGGCAGGTCAACGAGGTGCTGGCCGGCATCGGCGCCGGCGACGGTGCCGCAGCTCG
Source organism: uncultured Pseudomonadota bacterium (assembly GCA_963727685.1). Classification (GTDB taxonomy): domain Bacteria; phylum Pseudomonadota; class Gammaproteobacteria; order Steroidobacterales; family Steroidobacteraceae; genus CAIKZZ01. The sequence continues at coordinate 1,025,500 of CAVSGY010000005.1, read as the reverse complement.
AGGTCTACAACAAGATCGATCTCCTCGGCGAGGCGCCGCGGCTCGAGCGCGATGCCGACGGCGTCGTGCGCCGCGTATGGCTGTCGGCGGCGAGCGGCGCCGGCCTCGACCTCCTGCGCGAGGCGCTCGCCGAGCGCTTCGGCGCCCGGCTGGTGCGCCTGACGCTCGAGCTCGCGCCGCGTCACGGCCGCGCCCGCGCCGAGCTCTACCGGCTCGGCGCCGTGCTGCGGGAGACCGCCCGCGAGGAGGGCGGCTGGCAGATCGAGGTCGAGCTCGGCGAGCGCGACCTCGACGCCCTGTGCCGGCGCGAAGGTCTCGACCGCCCGGCAAGCGCTGCCTTGTGTCACCGGGGGCGGGTTCCTACAATCACGGCCCGCCGCGGCCCCCGCCCTCTGAGGCCTTGCGGCCCTCGGCTGTCAACGGAAGTCCCCATGTCCTGGAACGATTCGGGCGGCAACAAGAACCCGGGTTCCCGCAACCCCTGGGACCGCAAGCCCGAGAGCGGACCGCCCGACCTCGACGAGATCATGCGCAACCTGCGCCGGCGCCTCGCGGCGCTGTTCGGCCAGCGCCAGCCGCCGCGCGACGGCGGTGGCGGCAGCGGCAGCGGCAGCGGCAGCGGCTTCGGCGGCTTCTCCTACACGCTGATCGCCGCGCTCGTGGTCGCGGCCTGGATCGCATCCGGCATTTACACGGTCGGCCCGGCCGAGAAGGCCGTCGTCACCCGCTTCGGCCGCTTCGACCGCATCGAGGAGTCCGGCGCGCACGTGCGCCTGCCGTGGCCGATCGAGTCCAAGCAGCTGGTCAACACGCAAGAGGTCCTCTGCGGCGACCGACCACACGCGGATGCTGACGCAGGACGAGGCGCTGGTGGACATCAACATCGCCGTGCAGTACCGGCGCGTCGAGCCGAAGGCCTTCGTCTTCAACGTCTTCCACCCCGAGCAGACGCTCGCCGACGCCTCGGAGAGCGCGATCCGCGAGATCATCGGCCAAAGTACGCTCGAGTACGTGCTCGCCAAGGGCCGCCAGGACATCGCGCTCAAGACGCGGCTGCTGATCCAGAAGACGCTCGACAGCTACAGGGCCGGCCTCGAGATCATCAGCGTCAACCTGCAGGACGTCAGCGTTCCCGAGCAGGTGGCGCCGTCGCAGAAGGACGCGATCAAGGCGCGCGAGGACAAGGACCGGCTGCGCGTCGAGGCCGAGACCTACTCCAACGACATCCTGCCGCGGGCGCGCGGCACGGCGCAGCGGCAGATCCTCGACGCCGAGGCCTACCGCCAGCGCGTGGTGGCCGACGCCGAGGGCGAGAGCTCGCGCTTCGCGCAGATCGCCCAGGCCTACGAGAAGGCGCCGGTCGTGACGCGCCAGCGGCTCTACCTCGAGACGATGGAGACGGTGTTCGGCAACAGCGGCAAGATCATCGTCGACACCAAGGGCACCGGCAACATGATCTACCTGCCGCTCGACAAGCTGCTCGAGAAGCGCAGCGCCGACGCGTCGCGCGCGCAGCCGACGCTGCCCGAGGTCACGGTGACGACGCCGGCGCCGTCGCGCGGCGAGGCGGTCGACGCCGCGGCCGATGCGCGCAGCCGCGCGCGGGGGAACCGCTGATGAATTCGCGACCGCTGATCGCCGCGTTCGCCGGCGCCGTCGTGCTGCTGCTGCTGTGGCAGAGCGTGTTCACGGTGCGCGAGACCGAGTACGCGATGAACCTCGACTGGGGCGGCAAGATCGTGCGCTCCGACTACGCAGCCGGGCCTGCACTTCAAGGAGCCGCTGGTCCAGTCGGTCAAGAAGTTCGAGAAGCGGCATCCTGACCCGCAACTACCCGGCCGAGCAGTTCCTGACCAGCGAGGGCAAGATCCTCAACGTCGACTTCTACGTGAAGTGGCGCATCGCCGACGTCGATCAGTACTACCGCTCGACCGGCGGCACGGAGGACGTGGCCGCCGCGCGCCTCGCCGAGTCGGTCAAGGACGGCCTCAAGGGCACGATCGCCAAGCGCACGATCCAGCAGGTGGTCGCCGCCGAGCGCGCCGAGCTGATCGGCGACGTGCTGGCCTTCGCCGGCAACAGCGTCAAGCAGCTCGGCATCACGCTCGTCGACGTGCGCGTCAAGAGCATCCTGCTGCCGGACGAGGTCAGCGACTCGGTATTCAACCGCATGCGCCAGGACTTCGCGCGCCAGGCGGCGCAGCTGCGCTCCGAGGGCGACGAGCAGGCGATCAAGATCCGCGCCGAGTCGGAGCGCCAGCGCACCGAGACGCTGTCGGCGGCGGCCCGCGACGCTGAAAAGATCCGCGGCGAGGGTGACGCCCGGGCGGCCAACATCTTCGCCGCGGCCACCGGCAAGAACGCGGAGTTCTTCGCCTTCTACCGCAGCCTGCAGGCGTACCGTAAGGCCGTCGGCCGCGACGGCGACGTGCTGGTGCTGTCGCCCGAGAGTCAGTTCTTCAGGTACCTGCGGGACCCCGCCGGCAAGTGAGCCCGGGCGGCCGGCGCGGCCGCGGACGGCGTCCATGAACATCGACTGGCACGACCTCGGCACCGCCTTCGCGCTGTACCTCGTCCTCGAGGGACTGCTGCCGTTCGTCAGCCCGGGCATCGCGCAACGCGCCTTTCGCGCGATGGCCGAGGCCGGCGGGCGCAACCTGCGCGCGATGGGGCTGGCGAGCATGGTCGCCGGCTGCGCGCTGTTGTACTGGATCCGCGGCTGACCGCCGCCGCAACGGGGAACCGGGAATCACATGGGCAAGAACGTCGTCGTGATCGGCACCCAGTGGGGTGACGAGGGCAAGGGCAAGATCGTCGATCTGCTGACCGAGCGCGCCGCGGCCGTGGCCCGCTTCCAGGGCGGCCACAACGCCGGCCACACGCTGGTCATCGGCGGCCAGAAGACGGTGCTGTCGCTGATCCCGTCGGGGATCCTGCGCGAGGACTCGATGTGCCTGATCGGCAACGGCGTCGTCGTCTCGCTGCCGGCGCTGCTCAAAGAGGCCGACATGCTCGTCGAGCGCGGCGTGCCGGTGTTCGCGCGGCTCAAGGTAAGCCCGGCCTGCCCGCTGATCCTGCCCTCGCACGTGTCGCTCGACCGTGCCCGCGAGCGGGCGCGCGGCGTCAACGCGATCGGCACCACCGGCCGCGGTATCGGCCCGGCCTACGAGGACAAGGTGTCGCGGCGGGCGCTGCGGATCGCCGACCTCTTCCAGCGCGAGCGGCTCGCCGCGAAGCTCGGCGAGGTCCTCGACCTGCACAACTTCATGCTGCGCCACTACTATGGCGCCGACACCGTCGACTTCCAGCAGGTGCTGGACGAGACGCTGGCGCAGGGCGAGCGCGTCAAGCCTCTGGTCGACGACGTCAGCCTGCTGCTCAGGAACCTGCACCGCGCCGGCAAGAACATCCTGTTCGAGGGTGCGCAGGGCGCGCTGCTCGACGTCGACCTCGGCACCTATCCGTACGTGACCTCGTCGAACACGACCGCCGGCAACGCCGCGACCGGTACCGGCATCGGCCCGCGCGCGTTCAGCTACGTGCTCGGCATCGTCAAGGCCTACACGACGCGCGTCGGCTCGGGGCCGTTCCCGACCGAGCTGTTCGACGAGTACGGCGAGCACCTGTCGCGGGTCGGCCACGAGTTCGGCGCGGTCACCGGCCGGCGCCGGCGCACCGGCTGGTTCGACGCGGTCGCGCTGCGCCGCTCGATCCTGCACAACAGCGTCAGCGGACTGTGCGTCACCAAGCTCGACGTGCTCGACGGGCTCGACGTGATCCGGCTGTGCACCGGCTACCGGATGCGCGGCGCGGTCAGCGACGAGCCGCCGCTGCTGTCCGATCACTACGCCGACTGCGAGCCGGTGTACGAGGACATGCCGGGCTGGAAGGAATCGACCGTCGGCGTGACGCAGTACGGCGAACTGCCGCCGGCGGCGCAGCGCTACCTGGAGCGGATCGAGGTGCTGGCGGGCGTGCCGCTCGACATCGTCAGCACCGGCGCCGAGCGCGAGCACACGATCGTGCGCCGGCACCCGTTCGACTGAGACCGGGCGCTAGTTGCCGCCGCAGGCCGCGTTCGGGCAAGCGCCGCTGCGCAGCATCATGTCCTGTGTTTGCTGCGTGTTGCGGATGATGTCATCGAGGGCGTCCGACGCGTAGCAGTGCTCGGTGGGGATCCTGCTGCCGATTGCGGTTTCGTTCTTGCAGTACACCGTCTGGCCGTTGCGGACGCGCGGGAACAGACCGATCTTGCGCGCCTTCTTGAGCGTCTCGGGCGACGGTCCGCGGGTAACGGTGGCGGCGGCTGTGCTGGTGGCCGGCGCCGGCGCTGCGGCGGCGGGCGGCGCGGGCGGCGCGGGAGTGGCGGCCGGCGTCTGGGACGGCGGATTCGCGGCGGCCGGCTCGGCGGCGTAGGCGACCAGGACGAGAATCGCGAGCAGCGCTGCGGTACGCATCGTCAGACCTCCTCGAAAATCGCCTGCGCGGGCAGCGCCAATCCCGCAGAATGCGCCTGCGCGGGCGGCGCCGGCTAGGCCCGGCGCGCAGCGCGCAGCGGAGATGGTGCCCAGGAGAGGACTCGAACCTCCACGGTGTTACCCGCTAGTACCTGAAACTAGTGCGTCTACCAATTCCGCCACCTGGGCAAGGTGCGGTCCCGGATGATACCCGGGCACGGGGACGCGGGAATTTACGCAGTGGCCTACCCCCTGTCAATCAAGTACTTCCGCCCCCACATTGGGCCAGTACACACCCCATAAGGAAAATGGCGGGCCCCACCCGGGCCCTGCCCGCACACGAGATGACACAACACCCCCACTGGCGACGCGCCGATACCCACCAGGCCGCCGAGGCCGAGAAGTACGCGCGCCCCATCCCGAGCCGGGAATACCTGCTCGAGGTCCTGCGCGAATCCGGCGCCCCGCAGACCGCCGACAGCCTCGCCGACACGCTCAAGCTCAAGGACAAGGGCCTTAAGTCCGCGCTCGAGAAGCGCCTCGGCGCAATGGCCCGCGACGGCCAGCTGCTCAGAAACCGCCGCAACGAGTTCCTGCTGCTCGACCGGCTGGCGATCCGCACCGGCCAGGTCACCGGCCACCGCGACGGCTTCGGCTTCTTCATTCCCGACGACGGCTCCGACGACGCCTTCCTCGCGCCATCGCAGATGCGCGGCGTCATGCACGGCGACCGCGTCGCGGTGCGGATCGTCGGCGTCGATGGCCGCAACCGCAAGGAAGGCGAGGTCGTCGAGGTGCTCGAGCGCCGCACGCGCCAGGTCGCCGGCCGCTTCCACCTCGAGCGCGGCGTCGGCTTCGTCGCGCCCGACAACCGCCGCATCAGCCAGCGCGTCGTGATCCCGGCGCGCGACCAGGGCGGCGCGACCCACGGCAGCCTGGTCGTCGCCGAGATCGTCGAGCCGCCGAGCCGGCACGCCGAGGCGGTCGGCCGCATCGCCCGCGTGCTGCCGGAGGAGGGCGTGGCGCAGACCGCGATCGAGCTCGCGATCGCCTCGCACCAGCTGCCACACGAGTTCCCGGCGGCCGTGCTGCGCGAGGCGCGGCGCTACGGCAAGACCGTCGAGGCCAAGGGCCTCGGCCCGCGCATCGACCTGCGCGACGTGCCGCTCGTGACGATCGACGGCGAGGACGCGCGCGACTTCGACGATGCCGTGTTCGCCGAGGCCACCAAGGGCGGCTGGCGCCTGCTGGTGGCGATCGCCGACGTCAGCCACTACGTGCGGCCGGGCACCGCGCTCGACACCGAGGCGCGCGAGCGCGCGACCAGCGTCTACTTCCCGAACCGCGTGATCCCGATGCTGCCGGAGCAGCTGTCGAACCACCTGTGCTCGCTGATGCCGGACGTCGACCGCGCCTGCATGGTCGCCGAGCTCGCCGTCGGCCGCGACGGCAAGGTGACCCGCGCGCGCTTCTACGCGGCGCTGATGCGCTCGGCGGCGCGCCTGACCTACACCCGCGCCGCCGAGGCGCTGATCGCCCGCCTGCCCGAGGTGCGCGCGACGCTGCCGCCGGCGGTACTCGACTCGCTCGAGTCGCTGCACGACCTGTACCGGGCGCTGCGCCGGCACCGCGAGGCGCGCGGCGCGCTCGACTTCGAGTCGGCCGAGGTCAAGGTGCTGGTCGGCGCGGACGGCCGCGTCGCAGACCTGCAGGAGCTACCCGCGCAACGACGCGCACCGCCTGATCGAGGAGTGCATGATCGCCGCCAACGTCGAGGCGGCGCGTTTCCTCAAGAAGCACAAGATGCCGGGCCTGTACCGCGTGCACGCGCAACCCGACGAGGAGCGGATCCTCGAGCTCAAGCGCTTCCTCGCGACGCGCGGCCTGCTGCTCGAAACCGAAGGCGAGATCGATCCGCTCAAGCTCGCCGGGCTGCTGCGCCAGGTCCAGGGCCGGCCGGACGCGCCGATGCTCGAGGGCATGATCATCCGCTCGCTGGCCCAGGCCGTGTACCAGCCGGAGAACATCGGCCACTTCGGCCTCGCGCTCGAGGCCTATGCGCACTTCACCTCGCCGATCCGCCGCTACCCGGACCTGCTCGTGCACCGCGCGATCCGCCACGCGCTCGCCGAGGGCACGCCCGAGAGCTTCGAGCACCCGGCGCGCGAGATGGAGCAGCTCGGCCAGGAATGCTCGATGCGCGAGCGGCGCGCCGACGAGGCGTCGCGCGACGTGGTCGCGTTCCTGAAGTGCGAGTTCATGCGCGACCGGCTCGGCGAGGTGTTCCCGGGCGTCGTGACCGGCGTGACCGACTTTGGGCTGTTCGTCCAGCTCGAGGGGCTGCAGGTCGACGGGCTGGTGCACGTGGCGACGCTCGGCCGCGACTACTACCGCTTCGAGGAGGACCGCAAGGCGCTCGTCGGCGAGCGCAGCGGCGAGCGCTACACGCTCGGCGACAAGCTCACCGTCAAGGTGGCGCGCGTCGACCCGTCGGAGCGCAAGATCGACTTCGAGCTCGTCGGCAAGACCGAGGCGGCCTTCCATCCGCGCCGCCGCGAGGCGGGCGCCGAGCCGCCACCGGGGCAGGCCAAGAAGCCCGCCGCGCGCGCCGCCAAGCGGCCGCGCGCCGGCGGCGGCCGCAAGGGCGGGCCGCGGCGGTGAGCGAGGAGAGCGTCTACGGCATGCACGCCGTGCGCGCGCTCCTCGAGCGACGCGCCCAGGCGGTGCGCCGCGTCGTCGTGCAGGCCGGCCGCGACGACCGCCGCGCCCACGAGCTCACCGAGTTCGCGCGCAGCAAGGGCGTGACGGTCGAGACGCGCCCGGCGGCGGACGCTCGACGCGCTCGCCGCCGGCGGCGTCCACCAGGGCGTGGTCGCAAGGGTCGCGCCGGCCGTGCCGCTCGCCGAGGAGGACCTGCTGGTCCGGCTCGGCGACGGCGCGCGGGCGCCGCTCGTGCTGGTGCTCGACGGCGTGCAGGATCCGCACAACCTCGGCGCCTGCCTGCGCACCGCCGATGCCGCCGGCGCCGACGCCGTGGTCGTGCCGCGCGATCGGGCGGTCGGACTGACGCCGGTGGTGCGCAAGGTCGCGGCCGGGGCCGCCGAGACGGTCGCCTTCACGCAGGTCACGAACCTGGCCCGCTTCCTGCGCGCGCTCAAGGAGCAGGGGCTGTGGGTGGTCGGCACCGACGGCGAGGCCGACACGCTCCACTACGCGGCCGACCTCAAGGGCCCGCTCGCGCTCGTGCTCGGCGCCGAGGGCGCGGGCATGCGGCGCCTGACGCGCGAGCACTGCGACCTCGTCGTGCGCCTGCCGATGCTGGGCGCCGTCGAGAGCCTGAACGTCTCGGTCGCGGCCGGGCGTCGTGCTCTACGAGGCGCTGCGCCAGCGAGCGGCCGCAAGCGCCTGAGGCGGCTCGGGTTTCGGGCTTGCGTCGAGTCGCGCCGCCCCCTACACTACGCGGCTCGTCAGGGCCTTAAGGTCCGGCGAGCGCGTTAAGCTACTGATTCTCCTTGCTGCACCGGCCGTCTCAGCCGGGCAGCTCACAGCCACAGGGAGTACACATGAGACATTACGAGATCGTGTTTCTGGTCCATCCGGACCAGAGCGAGCAGGTCCCGGCCATGGTCGAGCGCTACAAGGGCATGATCACGGCGGGCGGCGGTGCTGTGCATCGCTTCGAGGACTGGGGCCGGCGGCAGCTGGCGTACCCGGTCGCCAAGGTGCACAAGGCCCACTACGTGCTCATGAACATCGAGTGCGACGGCAAGGTGCTGGCCGAGCTCGAGGGTTCCTTCCGCTTCTCCGATGCCGTGATCCGTCACCTGACGACGCGCGTCGAGAAGGCCGTCACCGAGCCCTCGCCGATGGCGAAGTCGGGCGACGAGAAGGGCGAGGACAGCCGCCTCGACCGGGGCGACCGCGACGACCGCGACGATCGGGGTGACCGCGGCGATCGCGGTGACCGCGGTGACCGCCGCGACCGTGACGACCGCATGTCGCGCGACTGACGCCTAAGGAGCACGCACCATGGCCCGTTATTTTCGTCGCAAGAAATTCTGCAAGTTCACCGCCGACGGCGTCGAGCAGATCGACTACAAGGATCTGGCGACCCTGAAGAACTACATCACCGAGACCGGCAAGATCGTGCCGAGCCGGATTACCGGCACGCGCTCGTTCTACCAGCGGCAGCTGGCCGAGGCGGTCAAGCGGGCGCGCTTCCTGGCGCTCCTGCCGTACACCGACCAGCACTGACGGGGAGCGGTTGCGGGGCGCAGTCCCGCGGGCCGCGACACGCATGCAGAGCCTCGTGGAGTGGTTGACCGCCTCGCGCGCCAGGGTGTACTTCGGCGCGGTCGTGCTGTCGTTCCTGGCCGTCACGCCGCTGTTCGTGAGCTGGCTGCCGGGCGCGCTGCTCGTGCTGTTGGCGCTGCGGCAGTCGCGGCCGGTGTCGGAGTGGACCGCGGGGCTCATTGCCGCGGTGACCTCGGCGTGGCTGCTGCTGTCGGTCGGCGCGGGGCCGGTGCCGGCGCTGCTGGTCGCCGCAGGGCTGATCGTGCCGCCGCTGCTCGCCGGCCGGCTGCTGGCGCGCGGCGGGAGCCTCAGCCTTGCGTTCCAGTTCGCGACGCTCGCGGCCGTGGCGATGCTGGTGGTCGTGCACCTCGTGCTCGCCGACCCGCCGGGCGTCTGGCGGCCGTTCGTCGAGCGGCTCGCGGGCGACCTGGACCGGATGGCGACGATGATGTCGAACGCCGGCAGCGGCTGGCGGCCGCGGGACGCGGAGCTGCGCGACGCCGCCTCGGCGGTCGTCAACTGGGGCGTGGTCGCGTGGCTGCTGCTGTTCAACACCATCGTCGCGGCGGCGATGGGGCTCTACGCGCACGGTCGCGAGCTGAAGTCGGCGCTGCTCGGGCCCGCGTTCCGCGAGCTCAAGGCAGGCCGGACGCTGGCGACCGCGGCGCTGGTGCTGTCGCTGCTGTCGCTGACGGTGAAGTGGGACTTCGCGGTCGACACCTCGCGGCTGTTCGCGGGTGCGTTCCTGCTGCAGGGCCTGGCGCTCCTGCACGCGGCGCGCGCCACGCTCGGTTTCAGCACGGGGCTGCTCGCGGCGACCTACGTGCTGCTGTTCGTTCCGGTGGCGGCGCTGTTCGTCGAGAGCGCGCTCGCCGTCTTTGGGTATCTCGACAACTGGATTCCGTTGCGGCCGCGCCTCGCGGCGCTCGCGGCGAAGGGCAAAGGCGGCGCGGGCTGAACCCTGCGCCTCGATCAATCTTCGATTCAGCGATCAACAGGTGCTTCCATGGAAGTGATCCTTCTCAAGAAAGTGGCCAACCTTGGCAACATCGGTGACAAGGTCAAGGTCAAGTCCGGCTACGGCCGGAATTTCCTGCTGCCGACCGGGCGGGCGACGCTCGCGACCGCGGCCAATACCGCCAAGTTCGAGGCGCAGCGCGCCGAGTTCGAGAAGAAGGCGGCCGCCGACCTCATCAGCGCCGAGGAGCGCGCCGTCGCCCTCAAGGACTACCGCCTGACGATCAGCGCCAAGGCGGGCAGCGAGGGCAAGCTGTTCGGCTCGATCGGCACCGGCGACATCGCCGAGGCGCTGACCGCCGCCGGCCACCCGGTCGAGCGGGCCGAGGTCCGCATGCCGCTCGGACCGATCCGCGTGACTGGCGAGCAGGTGCTGACGCTGCACCTGCACACCGACATCAACGTCGACATCACGGTGGTGGTCGTCCCGGAGGAGTAGCGCCTGCCGGCCCCGGGCCGGGCGCGTCGCGCCAGCGCCCCGGGGACCCGCCCCCGGGGTAGAATCGGCTGACATTGTTCAGCCCCCTGGCTCCGAGGTACCTGATGGCGCTCGCCGGTTCTCCGCGCCGACCGCAAGACGCGGCCGACGGTCTGCGACTGCCGCCGCATTCGGTGGAGGCGGAGCAGGCCGTGCTCGGCGGCCTGATGCTCGACGCGACTGCGTGGGACGGCGTCGCCGACCTCATCGAAGCGCGCGACTTCTACCGTCGCGACCACCAGCTGATCTTCGAAGCCATCGCTGGACTGGTCGAGGCGCGCAGCCCCTGCGATGCGGTCACCGTCTCCGAGGCGCTGTCGGGCAAGGGCATCGTCGACGAGGTTGGCGGGCTCGCCTACCTCGCCCGCCTGACGCGCGACACGCCGAGCGCCGCCAACGTCCGCGCCTACGCCGGCATCGTCCGCGACTACGGCCTGCTGCGCCAGCTGGTCAACGCCGGCGGCGAGATCGCCGCGATGGCCCTCGACACGCGCGGCCGCGCGCCGGGCGAGCTGGTCGAGGAGGCCGAACGGCGCGTGTTCGAGATCGCCGAGCGCGGCACACGCACGCGCGCGGGCTTCCAGACGGTGCGCGACATCCTGCCGCGCACCATCGACCGCATCGACATGCTGCACCAGAACCCCGGTGCGTTCACCGGCGTCGCCACCGGCTACACCGAGCTCGACCGGATGACGGTCGGCCTGCAGCCCGGCGACCTCGTGATCATCGCCGGCCGGCCGTCGATGGGTAAGACGACGCTCGCGGTCAACATCGCCGAGAACGCCGCGATCGAGCGCAAGGTGCCGTCGGCGATCTTCTCGATGGAAATGTCGGCCGAGGCGCTGACGCTGCGCATGATCTCCTCGCTCGGCCGCGTCAGCCAGAGCCACCTGCGCACCGGGGCGCTGTCGGCCGAGGACTGGCCGCGGATCACCAGCGCGACCGAGGTGCTGTCGCAGGCGCCGATCTACATCGACGAGACACCGTCACTGACGCCGACCGAGATCCGCGCGCGCGCACGGCGCCTGAAGCGCGAGAAGGGTCTCGGCCTGATCGTCGTCGACTACCTGCAGCTGATGCAGGTGCCGGGCACGAAGGAGAACCGGGCCACCGAGATCTCCGAGATCTCGCGCGCGACTGAAGGCGCTCGCCAAGGAGCTGCAGCTGCCGGTGATCGCGCTGTCGCAGCTCAATCGCAGCGTCGAGCAGCGGGTCGAGAAGAAGCCGGTGATGAGCGACCTGCGCGAATGCGTGACCGGCGACACGCCGGTGTGCCTGACCGACGGGCGGCGCGTGCCGATCCGCGAGCTCGTGGGCCAGACGCCGCGCGTCTGGGCGATGGACGCGCGCGACCGGCTGGTCGCCGCCGACTCCGATTGCGTCTGGGCGGTGGGCGTGCGGCCGGTGTTCCGCGTCGGCCTGGCCAGCGGCCGCTCGATCCGCGCCACCGCCAAGCACCGCCTCTACAGCGGCCGCGGCTGGCGCACGGTCGCCGAGCTTGCGACCCACGACCACCTGGCGACCACCCGGCGCATTCCGGCGCCCGAAGCGCCGGCGCTGCCGGCCGATCCCAAGATCGTGCTGCTCGCCGACGTGCAGGCCGCGCGCGGCGGGCGCGCCGCGCGCGCCGCCGAGCCGGCCGGCCGCCCGGCGTCGCGGCGCATCGGCTACCTGCAGAGTACGCCCGGCGGCGCGACCAGCCCGGCGATGGCCGCGAACCCCAGCGCCGACGTGCGGCGCGAGTGGTCGGAGCCGAACCTGCTGTGGGACCGGATCGTGGCGATCGAGCCGGTCGGCGAGGAGGAGGTCTTCGATCTGACCGTGCCCGGCCCCGCCAGCTGGCTCGCCGACGGGATCGTCAGCCACAACTCCGGCGCGATCGAGCAGGACGCGGACGTGATCCTGCTGATCTATCGCGAGGAAGTGTACGAGCCGAACACGCCGCGCAAGGGCATCGCCGACATCATCATCGCCAAGCAGCGCAACGGCCCGACCGGCGAGGTGCACCTGACCTTCCTCGGCGAGTTCACGCGCTTCGAGAACCTGGTCGCCGAGTCCTACGGCGAGGGCGTATTTCGTTGAGCGCGGACGGCGCGCTGCGGATCAACAAGTACCTCTCCGAACGCGGCCTGTGCTCGCGGCGCGAGGCGGACGCCTGGATCGCGGCCGGCCGCGTCGCGGTCAACGGCGTGGTGGCGACGCTCGGCACCAAGGTCGGCCGCCGCCGACGAGGTGCGCCTCGACGGCGAGCCGCTCGGCGCGCCGACGCACCACGTCTACATTGCGCTCCACAAGCCGGTCGGCGTCGAGTGCACCACCGACCAGCGCGTGGCCCACAACATCGTCGACTTCGTCGCGCATCGCGAGCGGGTGTTCCCGGTCGGGCGCCTCGACAAGGACTCTGAGGGCCTGATCCTGCTGACCAACGACGGCGACATCGTCAACCAGCTGCTGCGCGCCGAGAACAGCCACGAGAAGGAGTATCTCGTGACCGTCGACCGGCCGCTCACCGAAGAGTTTCTGGCGGCGATGGCGACGGGGGTCCGGATCCTCGACACCACGACCGCACCGTGCCGCGTCGAGCGCGTCAGCAAGAACGTGTTCCGCATCGTGCTGACGCAGGGCCTCAACCGCCAGATCCGCCGCATGTGCGACGTGTTCGGCTACACCGTGCGCCGGCTGATCCGGGTGCGCTTCGTCAATGTCCGGCTCGAGGGCCTCGAGCCCGGCCGCTGGCGCAACCTGACACGCGCCGAGCTCGCGGGCCTGCTGCCCGGGCGCTTCGGCCGCGAGCGGCGCGCGGCCAGCCAGTCCGCATGAGCAAGCGGCTCGCCGCGCTGTGGCTGCTGTCGCTCGCCGCCGGCGTGGCGCTCGGCGCGACGCCGCGCGCGCGCGACCTCGGCGTGCCGTTCGACGGCGCGCCGGGACCGCTCAACGCGATCACCGACGTCGCCGGCGTCACCGTCGGCCACACGACGCTGATCGAGTCGGCCGATCCCGAAGCACCAGGTGCGCACCGGCGTCACCGCGATCCTGCCGCGCGGGCGCGACAGCGGCACGCTGCCGGCCTTCGGCGGCCTCGTTCGCGCTCAACGGCAATGGCGAGATGACCGGCACCGCCTGGCTCGAGGAGTCGGGGATGCTCGAGGGCCCGGTGCTGCTCACGAACACGCACAGCGTCGGCGTGGTACGCGACGCCGCGATCGCCTGGCGCATCCGTTCGGGGCACGGCCGACGCCAGCGGCTACTGGTGGTCGCTGCCGGTGGTCGCCGAGACCTGGGACGGCTACCTCAACGACATCAACGGCTTCCACGTGCGCCCCGAGCACGTCTTCGCCGCGCTCGACGGCGCCCGCGGCGGGCCGGTCGAGGAGGGCAACGTCGGCGGCGGCACCGGCATGATCTGCCATGAGTTCAAGTGCGGCATCGGCACGAGCTCGCGGCGCGTCACGATCGGCACGCAGAGCTACACGGTCGGCGTGCTCGTGCAGGCGAACTACGGGCGCCGCGACACGCTGCGCATCGCCGGCGTGCCGGTCGGCGAGCATCTGCGCGAGCACCGCGTCTACACCGACCCGGCGCTCGGCCGGCGACACCGGCTCGATCATCATCGTCGTCGCGACCGACGCACCGCTGCTGCCGCACCAGCTCAAGCGTCTCGCCAAGCGCGCGGCGCTCGGTCTGGCGCGCAACGGCAGCTACGCGGGCAACGGCTCGGGCGACCTGTTCGTCGCGTTCTCGACCGCCAACGCCGAGGCGGTGCGCGACCAGACGCTGAACACGGCGCAGTTCGTCGGCAACGATGCGATCGACCCGCTGTTTCTCGGCACCGTCGAGGCGACCGAGGAGGCGATCGTCAATGCGCTGGTCGCCGGGCGCGACATGCACGGCCAGAACGGCCGCTACGCGATCGCGATCCCGCACGAGGCGCTGCGCGCGCTGCTGCGCAGGTACAACCGGCTCGTCAGCCGCTGACGCGGCGCGCGGCCGCGGCGAGCGCATCGACCGCGGCGGTGGTGACGTCGTAGGACGTCACCAGCCGCACCGACCGGGCCGGCGACGCCTGGCGGCGCCGGCCAGTCGTAGAAATGGAATCCGGCCGTGCGCAGCGCCGCGGCCACGGCCGCCGGCATCGCGACGAACAGCTCGTTGGCCTCGACCGGCTGGGCCAGGCGGATGCCGGGCAGCGCCGTCAGCGCCTGCGCCAGCCGCTGTGCCATCGCATTGGCGTGGCGCGCGTTGCGCAGCCACAGGTCGTCGTCGAGGTAGGCGAGCAGCTGCGCGCTCAGGAAGCGCAGCTTCGACCACAGATGGCCGCCGCGCTTGCGGCGCAGGGCGAGCTCGTCGGCGCAGCGCGGGATCGAAGAGCACGACCGCCTCGGCCGCGAGCGCGCCGTTCTTGGTGGCGCCGAACGACAGCACGTCGACGCCGGCGCGCCAGCTCGCCTCGGCCGCCGAACAGCCGAGGTACGCGACGGCGTTGGCGAAGCGCGCGCCGTCCATGTGCACGCGCAGGCCGCGCGCATGCGCCGCGGCCGACAGCTGCCGCGAGCTCGTCGAGCCCGTACACCGTGCCCCACTCGGTCGACTGCGAGACCGTGAGGGCCGCCGGCTGCACGTGGTGCACGCCCATCGAGCGCGCGAACTCGACCGCCTCGACCAGCGGCGCCGGGCCGAGGCGGCCGTCGGCGGACGGCAGGCCGATGAGCTTGGCGCCGCCGCTGTAGAACTCCGGGCGCGCCGCACTCGTCGGTCATGACGTGCGCCGCCGTGGTGGCAGTAGACCGCCTCGAAGGGCCGCGCCAGCAGCGACAGCGCGAGCGCGTTGGCCGCCGTGCCGGTCGCGACCGGCAGGATCGTCACCGGTCGCTCGAACAGCTCGGCGGCGCGCTGCGTCAGCGCGCGTGCTCAGCGGGTCGGCGCCGTAGGAGGCGACCGTGCCTTGGTTGGCGGCGGCGAGCGCTGCGAGCATCTCCGGCGCGGCGCCGGTGATGTTGTCGCTGGTGAAATCCTGTCGCGGCGGGGCGCTCATCGCGGGGCTCCTCGGGGTGCGCGGTGGCCATATACTGTGCGGCCGTACAATAACGGCCGGCGGCCGGCGATGCGAGGTGTGGGATGGGTGCTGCGCGCCGCGGCGGCGACCGGCCGGGCCGGCCAGGGCGCGCCGCCGGCCCCAAGTTCCGGCGCATCGCCCGCGCCGAGCGCCGCGAGGCGCTTGATCGAGGCGACGCTGCGCTGCCTGCGCCGCTACGGCCACGACGGCGCTTCGGTGCGGCGCATCAGCGCCGAAGCCGGTGTGTCGATGGGCCTGATCAACCACCATTTCGCCGGCAGCGCCGGCCTGCTGGCCGCGGCCTACGAGTCGATCGCGGTGTCGCTGCTCGCGGCGACGCAGCGCCAGGTCGAGGCGGCGCGGGCGCTGCCGCCGGTGGCGCGGCTCGGCCGCTGCTTCGCGGCGTCATTCGCGCCGGAGGCGCTCGACCCGGGGCTGTTTCGCATCTGGCTGGTGTTCTGGAGCATGGTCGCGCACGCGCCTGAGATCGCCGCGGTCCACCGCCGCACCGGCGAGCAGCACCGGCGGGTGCTCGAGGGGCTGCTCGCGGCGCTGCGGCGCGCGCCGGGCGTGCCACCGTTCCGCGTGGCCGCGGCTGCGGCCGGGCTCGCGGCACTGATGGACGGGCTGTGGGTGCACCTCAGCCTCGACCCGGCCGACCCGACGGCCGCGGCGGCCGTCGCGCTGTGCAACGACTGGGTTGCTGCGCTCGAGCGCGGCGCGCTGCCGGGGCTGTTGAGCCGCGGCAGCGCCGGGCCAGATCCGCTCAGGCGCCGGCGGCGCTCCTGAGCCGTCCGCCGCGCACCACCGCGTGGCAGGCGCCGGCGCCGAGCCAGTAGCCGAGCTCGCGCGGATGGCCGAGATCCCACAGGCAGAAGTCGGCGCGCTTGCCCACCTCGAGCGTGCCGCGCGAGTGGGCGAGGCCGAGCGCGCGGGCCGCCTCGCGGGTCACCGCCGCCAGGCCCTCGGCGGCGCTCAGGCCGAACTGCGCCCGCGCCAGGGCCAGCGCCAGCGTCAGCGAGGTGCACGGCGAGGTGCCCGGGTTGAGGTCGGTCGCCACCGCGACCGGTACGCGGTGCGCGCGCAGCGCGGCGAGCGGCGGGCGCTGCGTCTCGCCCAGCATCAGGAACGCGCCGGGCAGCAGCACCGCGACCGTGCCGCTCGCGGCGAGCGCCGCGACACCGGCCGCGGAGGTGTACTCGACGTGGTCGGCCGACAGCGCGCCGAACTCGGCGGCGAGCGCGGCGCCGCCCTGGTCCGACAGCTGGTCGGCGTGCACCTTGACCGCGAGTCCGTGGTCGCGGGCGGCGCGCAGCGCGCGGGCGCATTCGGCGCGCGTGAAGGCAATCGTCTCGCAGAACACGTCGACCGCGCCGGCGAGGCCGGCCGCGGCCACGGCCGGGATCAGCTCGCGTGTCACCAGATCGACGTAGCCGGCGCGGTCGGCGGCGAACTCGGCCGGCAGCGCATGCAGCGCGAGCAGCGTCGGCACGATCTCGACGTCGAGGCGCGCGGCGAGCAGGCGCGCGGCTTCGAGCATCGTCAGCTCGCTCGCGACATCGAGGCCGTAGCCGGACTTGACCTCGAGCGTCGTGACGCCGTCCGCGAGCAGCGCGCGGGCACGTGGCAGGGCGGCCTCGGCGAGCTGCTCGGCGCTGAGGCCGCGCGTGCGTGCGACGGTCGAGCGGATGCCACCGCCGGCGGCCGCGATCGCGGCGTAGCTCGCGCCCTGCGCCCGGAGGTCGAAGTCGAGCGACCGGTCGCCGCCGAACAGCAGGTGCGTGTGACAGTCAACGAGCCCCGGCGTGACCAGCCGGCCGCCGCCGCGGTGCAGCTTGCGGGCCAGCCGCGGCGGGGCGTCCGGCAGCGCCTCGGCCGGTCCGACCCAGGCGATGCGGTCACCGGCGAGGCCGAGCGCCGCCTGCTCGATGAGCCCGAGACCGTCGCCGCCCGCGACCGCGGTCGCGACGCGGATGTCCACCCACAGCTGGTCCCACACCTGCAGCAGCCCCTGTGCAAAATCTTCGGGCGGGTTTAGTATCGCATCGCTGAACCTGTATATACAGGGGGGGGGTCGTGGAGCTGTGGTTCGAGCGTGCGCTGCTGCCGGGCGGGATCGCGCGGCAGGTCGTCATCGAGGTCGGCGCCGACGGGCGCATCGGCGCGGTGCGCCGCGACGCCGGTGCCGAGCGCGGCCCGTACCGGCCGGGACTCGCGCTGCCCGGCATGCCGAACCTCCACAGCCACGCGTTCCAGCGCGCGATGGCCGGCAGCGCCGAGGTCGCGGCCGGCGCCGAGGGCTCGTTCTGGGGCTGGCGCGAGGTCATGTACCGTTTCGTCGGCCGCCTCGCCCCGGAGGACGTCGCGGCGATCAGCGCCTTCGCCTACCTCGAGATGCTCGAGGCGGGCTACACGGCGGTCGCCGAGTTCCACTACCTGCACCACGGCCTGGACGGCGGCCCGTACGGCGCGCCGACCGCGCTCGCCGACGCGGTGCGCGCTGCGGCGCGCGCGACCGGCATCCGCCACCTGTTGCTGCCGTGCCTGTACCAGCAGGGCCACTTCGACCGGCGGCCGCTCGGCGCGGCGCAGCAGCGCTTCTACAACACGACCGAGGCGTTCCTCGCGCTGTACGAGGCGCTCGCCGCCGGCGACTCGGCGTGCGCGCGCACCGGCCTCGCGATCCACAGCCTGCGCGCTGTGCCGCCGGAGGCGCTCAAGGCCGTCGCCGCGGCGGCACACGGCCGCGCCCAGCAGCGGCCGGTGCACATCCACGTCGCCGAGCAGGCGCGCGAGGTCGACGACTGCGTCGCCGCCTACGGCCGGCGGCCGGTCGAGTTCCTGCTGGAGGGGGGCTATCTCGATCCGCACTGGTGCCTCGTGCACGCCACCCACGTCACCGCCGCGGAGCTGCGCGGGATCGCGACCGCCGGTGCGGTCGTGGGCCTGTGTCCGACCACCGAGGCGAACCTCGGCGACGGCCGCTTCCCGCTCGACGAGTTCCTCGAGGTCGGCGGGCTGTTCGGCCTCGGCTCCGACAGCCACGTGTCGATCGATCCGCGCGAGGAGCTGCGCACGGCCGAGTACAACCTGCGCCTCTGGCGTGAGCGGCGCGTGCTGTGCGCCCGGCCGGCGGTGCCGCACGCGGGCACCGCGCTGTGGCACGACGCCGTCACCGGCGGCGCGCGCGCCTTCGGCTACGCCGCAGCCGGGCTCGCTGCCGGCGCTCCGGCGGACGTCGTGCTGCTCGACACCGCGCGCGCGGAGTTCGCGGGCCTCACCGAGGAGGCGCTCATCGACGCCTTCGTCTTCGCGCCGCGGCCGGCGGCGATCGCCTCGGTGTGGGTCGCCGGCGAGGAGCTGGTCGCCGCCGGCCGCCACCGCGACCGCGCCGCCGTCGAGCAGGCGTACCGCATGAGCCTCGCGCGTCTGACCACCGAGGCGGGCGCATGAGCGCCGCGCCGCTGCCGCTGTACGAGCAGGTCAAGGATCACGTGCTCAGGCGCATCCGCTCGGGCGAGTGGGGGCCCGGCGCCCGCGTCCAGTCCGAGCACGAGCTGGTGCGCGAGCTCAAGGTGTCGCGGATGACGGCCAACCGCGCGATCCGCGAGCTCGTGCAGTCGGGCGTGCTGTCGCGCGTCGCGGGCCTCGGCACCTTCGTCGCCGACCTCAAGGTCGCCGGCCACCCGCTGCAGATCCGCAGCATCGCCGCCGAGATCCGCGACCGCGGCCACGCCTACCGCGCCGAGATCGTCGCGCACGAGGCGATCGCGCCGCCGCCGGAGGTGCGCGCGCTGCTCGGCCTCAAGGCGCGGGCGCGCGAGGTGTTCCACTCGGTGATCGTGCACTTCGACAACGACGTCGCGCTGCAGGTCGAGGAGCGCTACGTCAACCCGGCCGCCGCGCCCGGTTACCTCGGCGTCGACTTCCGTGCCGTCACCACCCACGAGTACCTGATGGATGTCGCGCCGCTCGAGCGCGTCGAGCACGTGGTGCGGGCGGTGGCGCCGACGCCGTTGGTCGCGCGCCTGCTGGCGCTGGCCGCCGGCGACGTCGTGCTGCTGATGGAACGCACCACCTGGAGCCGCGGCGAGCGCGCCTCCTTCGCCCGATTGCATCACGCCGGCGGCCGCTTCGAGCTGCGCGGCGTCTTCGATCTGTAGCCCAGCATAGCGAGACCCCCATGGACACGCACACCCGCAAGGACCCGACCCGAGTCATCCGCGCCCAGACCGGCACCAGCCTCCAGGCCCGCTCGTGGCTGACCGAGGCGGCGCTGCGCATGCTGCGCAACAACCTCGATCCCGACGTCGCCGAGCGGCCCGAGGAGCTCGTCGTCTACGGCGGCATCGGCCGCGCGGCGCGCAACTGGGAGTGCTTCGACCGGATCGTCGAGGTGCTCAAGCAGCTCGGCGACGAGGAGACGCTGCTGGTGCAGTCGGGCAAGCCGGTCGGCGTGTTCCGCACGCACGCCGACGCGCCGCGGGTGCTGATCGCGAACTCGAACCTGGTGCCGCACTGGGCGACGTGGGAGCACTTCAACGAGCTCGACCGCAAGGGCCTGATGATGTACGGGCAGATGACCGCGGGCTCTTGGATCTACATCGGCAGCCAGGGCATCGTGCAGGGCACCTTCGAGACCTTCGCCGAGATGGGCCGCCGGCACTACGGCGGCGACCTGAGCAAGCGCTGGATCCTGACCGCGGGACTCGGCGGCATGGGCGGCGCCCAGCCGCTCGCCGCGACGATGGCCGGTGCCTCGATGCTGGCCATCGAGTGCCAGCCGAGCCGGATCGCGATGCGCCTGCGCACCGGCTACCTCGACGTCGAGGCGAAGACGCTCGACGAGGCGCTCGCGCTGATCGCGACGAGCACCCGCGAGCGCAAGGCGCTGTCGGTCGGGCTGTGCGGCAATGCCGCCGAGGTGCTGCCGGAGCTGTTGCGCCGCGGCGTGCGCCCGGACGCGGTCACCGACCAGACCTCGGCCCACGACCCGGTCAACGGCTACCTGCCGATCGGCTGGAGCCTCGCCGACTGGGAGGCGAAGCGCCGCAGCGACCCGGCCGGCGTCGCGCGCGCCGCGCGCACCTCGATGGCGCGCCACGTCGAGGCGATGCTCGAGTTCCACCGCCAGGGCATCCCGACCTTCGACTACGGCAACAACATCCGCCAGATGGCGCTCGAGGAGGGCGTCAAGGACGCGTTCGCGTTTCCCGGCTTCGTGCCGGCGTACATCCGCCCGCTGTTCTGCCGCGGCATCGGCCCGTTCCGCTGGGTGGCGCTGTCGGGCGATCCGGAGGACATCCGCCGCACCGACGCCAAGGTCCGCGAGCTGATCCCCGGCGACCGCCACCTGCACCGCTGGCTCGACATGGCCGCCGAGCGCATCAAGTTCCAGGGGCTGCCGGCGCGCATCTGCTGGGTCGGGCTCGGCGAGCGCCACCGGCTCGGGCTTGCCTTCAACGAGATGGTGGCCCGCGGCGAGCTCAAGGCGCCGATCGTGATCGGGCGCGACCACCTCGACTCGGGCTCGGTCGCCAGCCCGAACCGCGAGACCGAGTCGATGCGCGACGGCTCGGACGCCGTGTCGGACTGGCCGCTGCTCAATGCGCTGCTCAACACCGCGAGCGGCGCGACGTGGGTGTCGATCCACCACGGCGGCGGCGTCGGCATGGGCTTCTCGCAGCACGCCGGCGTCGTCATCGTCTGCGACGGCACGCCGGCGGCGGCCAGGCGCATCGGCCGGGTGCTGTGGAACGACCCGGCGACCGGCGTCATGCGCCACGCCGACGCCGGTTACGAGGCGGCGATCGAGTGCGCCCGGGAGCAGGGGCTGCAGCTGCCAATGCTGCAGCCGTGATCAGCGCCGACCCCGGCCGCACGCCGCTCGTGATCAGCATGCCGCACGTCGGCCGTGCGATCCCGGCCGACATCGGCCGGCGCATGGTGCCTGCGGCGCTCGCCGTGCCGGACACCGACTGGCACGTCGAGCAGCTGTACGCGTTCGCGCGCGCCGAGGGCGCGGCGTGGCTCGAGCCGCAGCTGTCGCGCTACGTCGTCGACCTCAATAGGCCGCCCGACGATGCGCCGCTGTACGCGGGGCAGGTCTCGACCGGGCTGTGCCCGCAGCAGACCTTTGACGGCCAGCCGCTGTACGCCGGCGCGGGCCCGACCGCCGAGGAGATCGCGGTGCGGCGCCGCGACTACTGGCAGCCCTACCACGCGTCGCTGGCGGCGCTGCTCGACGCCGCGCGCGCCCGCCACGGCTTCGCGGTGCTGCTCGATGCGCACTCGATCCGCTCGCAGGTGCCGCGGCTGTTCCCCGGCCGCCTGCCGGACGTCAACCTCGGCAGCAATGACGGCCGCTCGTGCGCGGCCGCGCTCACGTCCGTCGTTGTCGGCGTGCTCGCGGCGCAGTCGGCGTTCAGCCACGTGCTCGACGGCCGCTTCAAGGGTGGCTACATCACCCGTCACTACGGCCAGCCGGCGCACGGCGTGCACGCGCTGCAGATCGAGCTCGCGCAGTCGGCCTACATGGACGAGTCCGGCAGCCACTACGAGGCCGGGCGCGCCGCGCCGCTCGTGGCGCTGCTGCGGCAGGTCGTCGCGGCACTGCTCGCCTTCAGACCCGCGTAGCGATTAGCGGCCGGCCGGGGCCGGCCTGGAGATACGATGAACAGCAGTTCCCGCGCAGCCATCGTCACCGGCGCGTCATCGGGCATCGGCGCGGCGGTCGCCGTCGAGCTCGCGCGCCGCGGCGTCGACGTGCTGGTCAACTACGTGCAGAACCGCGACGGCGCCGAGGCCGTTGCGGCCACGTGCCGCGGCCACGGCGTGCGCGCCGGCGTCGCCCGGGGCGACGTCGCCGCCGACGCCGACTGCCGCGCGCTTGCCGCCGCGGCGCTCGCCGAGTTTGGCCGCATCGACTTCCTGGTCAACAACGCCGGCGTCAGCAAGTTCGTCGCACACTCGAACCTCGACGGCCTGGATGCGGTCGACTTCGCGCGGATCTTCTCGGTCAACGTCACCGGCGCGTTCCAGATGGTCCGGGCGGCGCTGCCGGCGCTGCACGCGAATGGCCGCGGCGCGGTGGTTAATGTCGCCTCGATCGCGGGCACCTGCGGCATCGGCAGCTCGGTCGCCTACGCCGCCTCGAAGGCGGCGCTGCTCAGCCTGACCGTGACGCTGGCGCGGGCGCTGGCGCCGGTGGTGCGCGTCAACGCCGTGGCGCCGGGCTTCGTCGACACCCCCTGGCACGTCGCCGGCATGGGCGCGGCGCGCTACCAGAAGGCCCTGGTCAGCGTCAGCGAGGGCACGCCGCTCAGGGCCGTGACCCAGCCGGCGGACGTCGCCGAGCCGATCGCCTGGCTGCTGCTGCACGCCGGCCACGTCACCGGCGAGGCGCTGCACGTCGATGCCGGGCTGCACCTGAAAATGGGCCAGTTCGCCTGACGTCGCGCGCCGGCTTTACCAAGCAATCTAGGTAGTTGTACCGCTGGCCGGCCGGAGCGCCGCGCCCAATGATGGAGCGACCGAAGGTGTCACCCGGGTCGCGCCATGGGCGATTGGCAGACGGATCGTATCCGCGCCGTCGAGTCCGGCGAGGCGACCGACGTGGCGCAGGCGATGAATGCGGTGCTCGCCGCGGAGCGCGACGCGGCCGCCGCGGTCGAGGCCTGTCGCGCCGACGGCGCGCGCGAGCTCGCCGCGGCACGGCTCGCGGCGCGTGCGCGCGTCGAGCGCGCCGAGGCCGTCGCGCAACTGATCCATGCCCGCACCGAGCGCGTTGCCGCGGCGCGCGCCGCGGCGCTGGCCGAGGCCGCCGTCGCCGCCCCCGTCACCGCGCGCCCGCTGGCCGCCGCCGTCGACGAGCTGGCGGCGTGGCTCGTCGGTGACGACGATGGCTGAGCCGCGCCAGGGCTACGCGCTCGCGCGACTCGCCGCCCGGCATGCCGCGCTCGGCCGCGCCGGCGAACGCGCGCTGCTGAACGCAAGCCGCGGCGCCGACCGCTACCTCGAGGTGCTGCGCCAGACGCGGCTGCTGGCGCCACCCGAAAGCGTCACGACCCACGACGTGGACGCATTCGAGGGCTATCTCGTCGGCGTCTGGCGCGACGAGTGCCGGGAGGTCGCCGTCTGGCATC
The DNA here is from genome assembly GCA_963727685.1 of uncultured Pseudomonadota bacterium. Taxonomy (GTDB): domain Bacteria; phylum Pseudomonadota; class Gammaproteobacteria; order Steroidobacterales; family Steroidobacteraceae; genus CAIKZZ01. The sequence goes on along the minus strand of CAVSGY010000005.1, from coordinate 1,002,058 downwards.
CGCCGCGCTGGCGGCCGGCGTACCGCTGGTGCGCGCGCCTGGCCGAGCTTAGCGCGCTCGACAGCCTGCGCGGGCCGGTCGCGCCCGGCGGCTGGGCGCAGCACGACGCGCTGCTCGGGCCGCTCGTCGCGGCACCGTCCGATGAGCGTCCGGCGGCGCTGGCCGCCACCGTCCTCGCGCCGCTGGCCGCGGCGTTCGCCGCCGGCGAGTCGCTGCTCGCGGCGTGGCGCGCGCACTGGCACGCGCTGTGGCCGTCCGGTCAGCGCCTCGCGGTGCTGCGGCTCGGCGAGTTGGAGGCGTTGTACGCGGCGGCGGCGAGCCTCGATGCGCCGGCCGGCGAGCGGCGCGCGCGCCTCGCCGAGCGCCTCGAGCGCCTCTACCGGCGCAGCCGTGGCAGCGCCGCCGCGGGCTTCTGCGAGCTCGGCCGGCGCGCGCTCGACCTCGAGACCTGGCGCGGCGGATTCGCGGCGCGACTGTACGTGGCGGCGACCGCGCCGCGCGAGGCGCCATCATGACGCTGCGGCCGCTCGAGGCGCGCTGGTTCGAGGTGCTGACCGACCGCGAGCACCTCGGTGCCGTGCTCGGCTGCCTCGCTGGGACGCAGGCCGTCGAGCTCGAGGCGCGCAGCGCCGTTGCCGGCATCGCGGCGCTCCCCGACTACCGGGCGGTGCTGACCGAGTTCGGCGAGCTGACGCGGCGCTATGCCGCGCTGTGGCCGGCGCCGGCCGTCGATCCGCAGGCGCCGCCGCCCGAGTCGCTGGCCGGCGCCCGCGATGCGCTCGGTGCGCTGCGGCGCTGGGCCGCCGACGCGGACCCGCTGATCGCGCGCCACGAGGCGCTCGCGCACGAGGACGCGGCGCTGGCCGAGTCCGCCGCGGTGCTCGCCGCCGCCGGCGCGACGCTGCCGGATCTGGCGGCCCTGACCGCTGCCGGTCCGGCGCTCGCCGTGCGCCTGTACGCGCTCGACCCGGCGAGCACGGTCGAGCTGCCGGCGGCGCTGCTCGTGCAGACGATCGAGCGCGACGGCAGCCGCTACCTGCTGTGCCTCGGCGGGCTGGACGAGGTGCGCGAGGCGGACCGGCTCATGGCCGCCGCCCAGGCGCGCGCAGTGCCGCTGCCGGCGGGACTGCCCCCGGGCGGCGCCGCGGCGCTCGCCGAGATCGCCGCGCGCCGCGCGCCGCTCGCCGCCGCGCGGGCGCAGCTCGAATTGCAGCTGGCCGAGCTCGCTCGCCGCCACCGGCTGGCGGGGCTGCTCGGCAGCTTCCGCTTCCTCGAATGGCTGGTCAGCCACGTGCCGCAGCTGCCGGCCACCGAGCACTTCGCCTACGTCACCGGCTGGACCCGCGACCTCGGCGGCGAGCGCCTCGAGCAGGCGCTCGCGGCGTCGGGACTGCCGCACCTGCTGCATTTCCCCGAGGCGCCGCGCACGCTGACCGCGCCGATGGTGCTCGCCAACCCGCGCTTCCTGCAGCCGTTCGAGGGCTTCGTGCGCCTGCTCGGCACGCCGGGGGCGGGCGAGGCGGATCCGACGCCGGTGGTGGCGGTGATCGCGCCGCTGCTGTTCGGCTACATGTTCGGTGACGTCGGCCAGGGCCTGGTGCTGGTCGCGCTCGGCCTCGTGCTGCGGCGCCGCTATCCGTCGCTCGGCCTCTTGCTGTCGGGCGGCGCTGCGGCGACCGCCTTCGGCTTCGCCTTCGGCAGCGTGTTCGCGCGCGAGGACCTGCTGCCCGCGCTGTGGCGGCGGCCGCTCGACATGCCGCTCGCGATGCTCGCCATCAGCGTGGGTTTCGGCGTCGTCGTGCTGCTCGGCGGCTTCACGCTCGATGCGCTGCAGAGCGTCTGGGTGCGGCGCGGCGGCGACTGGCTCGCGAGCCGCGCCGGTCTGGTCGTGCTCTACGTCGGGCTCGTGGCCGCGCCGTTCACCGGCGCGGGGCTCGCGATCGCGGTGGTCGGCGTGCTCTGGTACGTCGGCGGCGCGGTGCTGCTCGGCCGCAGCCTCGCGGCGGCCGGCCGCGCCGCCGGCGAGCTGATGGAGAGCGTGCTGCAGCTGCTCGTCAATACGATCTCCTTCGCGCGCGTCGGCGCCTTCGCGCTCGCCCACGCCGGCCTTGCCTCGGCGGTCGTGGGCATCGCCGCGGCGGCCGGCCACGGCGCCGGCTTCTACGCCGCGCTCGTGCTCGGCAACCTGCTGATCCTGATGCTCGAGGGTCTCGTCGTGGGCATCCAGACGGCGCGCCTCGTGCTGTTCGAGTTCTTCATCCGCTTCCTGAAGGCCGAGGGTCGTCCGTTCGAGGCGTTGCCGGAGCCCACCCAGGCCGTGTTCAAGGAGTCCCAATGAATAGGCCCAAACCGATGCTGTTTGTACTGGCGGCGCTCGCGATCTGCGTGCTGATCGCGGCGACCGCGGCGCTGGTCGCGCTGCCGGCGCACGCCGCGGCGGCGGCCGCCGGCGCCGCCGCCGACCCGGAGGTCGTGCGCTGGGCCTTCGTCGCCGCGGCGGCGGCGTCGGGACTGTCGGCCGGCGCCGCCGGCTACGCGGTCGCGCAGGTCGGCACCGCCGCGGTCGGCGCGGTCGCCGAGAAGCCGGAGCTTTTTGGCCGCATGCTGATACTCGTCGGCCTCGCCGAGGGCATCGCGATCTACGGGCTCATCGTCGCGGTGCTGATCTTCAACCGGGTAGGGGCGTGAGCGCACCTCCCATGAGTTGGGTTAAATCTCTCCGTGCTGGGAGACCCGGCGGGATGCTCATTGATTGGCGCTCGAGGCGGCTAACCCAGGCGCTACTTCCTGTCGCCCGTCGGGGTCTCCCGGCACCCGCCGCGCCGCGGGTCTCACACTGGCCGTCGAGCGGCGAGCGAACTTGGCGGTCACGGCAGGCGCACGGAAGAACGCGGCTCACACTGACTCTGAAGTGTGAGGTTGCCCAATGAGCGAACGCGACATTCCGGTGGTGATCACCGATCGCCTGCCGGCGATCGGCTGGCAGCTCGCCGGCGCGCGCGTCCACGTCGTCGGCCCGGCGCAGGCCGCCGAGGCCTTCGGCGCGGCGCTCGCGACGACCCATCTGCTGCTCGTCTCGGCGGCAGTCGCCGCCGCGCTGCCGGCGCCGCTGCTGGCGGCGGCGCGGCGTGGGACGGCGCCGCTCGTGCTCGTCCTCGACGAAGTGCTCGAGGCCGCGGCCGCCCGGCCGGTCGCGCGCTACGCGCGTGGCGTGCTCGGAGTCGAGCCGTGACCGGCGCGGTCGACCTGCAGCTCGAGGCGCTCATCGGCCGCGTCCACCGTGACCGTGACGAACGCATCGGCGAGCTGCGCGCCCAGGTCGCCGACCAGCTCGGGACGCTCGCGAGCGGCGCGCGCGCCGAGGCGCGCCGGCTGCTGCGGGCTGCGACGCGCGACAAGCGCGAACGCGTCCGCGAGCGCGGCCGCGAGGCGCTGGCGCAGGTCGATGCGCAGCGCCGCCGCCGCGACTTCGACGTCGAGCGCCGGCTCATCGACGAGGCGCTCGCGGCGCTGCCCGACGCGCTCGAGCGGCGCTGGCGCGACGCCACCACGCGCCGCGCGTGGTGGCAGAGCGCGCTGCAGGTCGCGGCCGCGCGGCTCGTCGCCCGTGACTGGCGCGTTGAATTCGCCGGTGCGCTCGGCGAGGCGGAGCGGGCGGCGCTCGCGGCCGCCGTCACCGCCTGTGGCGCGCGCGCCGAGTTCGTTGCCGGTGCCGGGCGCGCCGGGCTCGCCATCAGCGCCGGAGCCTCGGTCGTGGACGCCACGCCCAAGGGGCTGCTCGCCGACCGGCCGGCGATCGCCGCCCGTCTGCTGGCGCTGCTGCTGCAGGGAGCCGCGCCATGAGCGAGGCGGTGCTCACCTCGGCCGCCGGGCCGGTGATCCGGGCGCGGACCAGCGGCACGTTCCACGTTCACGAGGCGCTCGCAGTCGGGCCGCAGCGCCTGCTCGGCGAGGTCATCCAGCTCAACGGCCACGAGCTGGTCGCGCAGGTGTACGAGGACACGACCGGGCTCGTGCCCGGCGTCGCGGTGGTCGGCTCCGGCCTGCCGCTCTCGGTCCGGCTCGGCCCGGGGCTGCTCGGCCGGATCTTTGACGGACTGCTGCGGCCGCTGGCGGGCGGCGCCGGCGGCACCGGCCGCGGCCGCTTCCGCTTCGAGCCGCGGGCGCGGCCCGGCGATGCGCTGCTGCCGGGTCAGCCGTTCGGCGCCGTCGACGTCGACGGGCACAGCGAGCCGTGCATCGTGCCGCCGCCGAGCGGCGGCCGGCTGCTCGAGCTCGCGGCCGCCGGCGAGTACGACGAGCGCGCCGTGATCGGCGCGCTGCAGGACGCCGGCGGCACGCGCCGCCCGCTGTCGATCGCCTGCGACTGGCCGGTGCGCGTGCCGCGTCCGGCGGCGCGGCGCCTGCCGCCGGTCGGGCCGCTGATCACCGGTCAGCGCATCCTCGACACGCTGTTCCCGGTGGCCCGCGGCGGTCGCGCGGCGCTGCCCGGGGGCTTCGGCACCGGCAAGACCATCCTGCAGGAGGCGCTCGCCAAGTGGTGCGACGCCGACGTGATCGTCTACGTCGGCTGCGGCGAGCGCGGCAACGAGATGGCCGAGGTGCTCGACGAGTTCCCGCAGCTGCAGGACCCGCGCACCGGGCGGCGGCTGATGGAGCGGGCGGTGATCATCGCCAACACCTCCAACATGCCCGTCGCCGCGCGCGAGGCCAGCATCTACACGGCGGTGACGGTGGCGGAGTATTTCCGCGACCAGGGGCAGCACGTCGCGCTGCTCGCCGACTCGACCAGCCGCTGGGCCGAGGCGCTGCGCGAGGTGTCGGGGCGGCTCGGCGAGCTGCCGGGCGAGGCGGGCTACCCGGCCTACCTCAGTGCGCGGCTCGCGGAGTTCTACGAGCGCGCGGCGCGCGTCGAGACGCTGGCCGGCGGCGAGGGCTCGCTGACGATCATCGGCGCGATCAGCCCGCCGGCCGGCGATTTCTCCGAGCCCGTGACGCTGCATACGCGCCGCTACGTGCGCTCGTTCTGGGCGCTCGATCCGGAGCGCGCCCGGGCGCGCTTCTATCCGGCGATCCACCCGCTGACCTCCTACAGCGAGGACGCGCCGCGGCTGGCCGCCTGGTGGCAATCGCACGGCAACAGCGACTGGGCGCGGCACCGCGAGCGGCTGCTCGAGCTGCTCGAGCGGCAGGCGCGACTCGAGCGGATGGCGCGGATCGTCGGCCGCGACGCGCTGCCGGCGGAGCAGCAGCTGGCGCTGGTGCTTGCCGAGATCGTCAACGAGGCGCTGCTGCGCCAGTCGTCGTTCTCGGAGGTCGACCGCTACTGCTCGCCGGAGCGGCAGTCGGCACTGGTACGGCTCGTGGTCGAGTTCATCGAGCACGCCGAGCGCGCCGTGGCCCAAGGCGTCGCGCCGGCGACGATCGCCTCGCTGCGCGCGGTGGCGCATCTCAAGCGCATCGGCGAGGAGCACGGCGAGGGCCACCTCGACGACATCGCCGAGTTCGGCCGGCGGCTCGACGCCGAGCTGCACGCCGCGGAGGCACCGGATGCGCGCTGAAGTCACCGCCGCCGGCACCGCGACGCGGATCGAGGGCCCGCTCGTGTTCCTCGAGCGCACGCTCAACGTCGGCCTCAACACGGCGGTTGCCGTCACCGGCGCCGACGGCCGCGACCGTATCGGCCGCGTCGCGGCGGTCAGCGACACCGAGCTCGTCGTCGAGGTGCTCGAGTCGACGAGCGGCCTCGGCCTTGCGGACACGACGCTCACCGCGCGCGGCGAGCCGCTGACCTTTGGTGTCGGGCCGGGCCTGCTCGGCCGCGTCTTCGACAGCATCGGCCGGCCGCTCGACGGCGGGCCGCCGGTGGCGGCGGTGCGGCGGCTCAGGGTCGACGGCGGACTGATCAATCCGGCCTCGCGCGCGCTGCCGCGGGATTTCATCGAGACCGGCATCACCACGATCGACCTGATGAACAGCCTGGTGCGCGGCCAGAAGCTGCCGATCTTCTCCGGCGGCGGCCTGCCGCACGACCGGCTGGTGACCGAGATCGCGCTCAGGGCGCGGCTCAGGGCCGCCGACGCTGGCCGCTTCGCGGTCGTGTTCGCGGGCATCGGCATCTCGCACGATACGGCCGAGGCGTTTCGCAGCGCGCTGGTCGGCAGCGGCGCGCTCGCCCGCACCGTGATGTTCCTCAACCTCGCCGACGAGCCGAGCTCGCAGCGGCTGTTGACGCCGCGCTATGCGCTGACGGCGGCGGAGTACCTCGCGTTCACGGAGGGACGCCACGTGCTGGTAGTCATGACCGACATGACCAACTACTGCGAGGCGCTGCGCGAGGTGTCGGCCAGCCACGGCGAGGTGCCGAGCCGCAAGGGCTACCCGGGCTACATGTACTCGGATCTCGCCTCGATCTACGAGCGCGCCGGCTGCATCCGTGGCGTGCCGGGCACGCTGACGCAGCTGCCGGTGCTGACGATGCCGGCCGACGACATCGGCCACCCGATCCCGGACCTCACCGGCTACATCACCGAGGGCCAGATCGTGCTCGACCGCGAGCTCGACCGGCGCGGCATCTACCCGCCGGTCAAAGTGCTGCCGAGCCTGTCGCGGCTGATGTCGGCCGGCACTGGTCGCGGCTACACGGAGCCTGATCACCCGGCGCTCGCCAACCAGCTGTTCGCGGCCTACGCGCGCGCGGTGCGCATGCGGGTGCTGTCGAGCGTCATGGGTGTCGAGGGGCTCGGGCCGGTCGAGCAGCACTTCCTCGCCTTCGGCGATCGCTTCGAGCGCGAGGTCGTCGCGCAGGCCGCCCACCGCACGCTCGAGGAGAGCATGGCCGCCGGCTGGCGCGCCCTGCAGGGGCTGCCGACCGAGGAGCTGACGCGGCTCACGCCGCTGCAGATCGCGGCGCACTTCAAGGGAGGCGCGGATGCCGGACCGTGAGCTTGCGCCGACGCGGATCGCGCTGCTCGAGCTCGGCGAGGAGCGGGCCACCGCGCGCGAGGGCTATGCGCTGCTCGACGAGAAGCGGATGATGCTCGCGGCGCGCATGCTGGCGCTGCTCGCGCGTCACGCCGACGAGTGCGGCCGCTGGCGGGCGGCGCTCGCCGCCGCCGAGGCCGCGCTGGTCGCCGCCTTCGACCGTCACGGCGTGCGCGAGCTCGAGCAGCGGCCGCGCGGCGACCCGGGGCAGGCGCTGGCGGTGCGCGAGGAGCGGCTGCTTGGCGTGCGGGTGCCGGCGGTCGCGGTCACATCGACGCCGGCCGGCGCGCCGGCCGCCGTCGTCGACGACTCGCCGGAGGCGAGGCGGGCGGCCGACGCGTTTCGCGTGCTGTTGGCCCACGCTCCGGCGCTGGCTGCGCTCGAATGCGCGCTGTGGCGGCTCGCCGACGAGTACCGCCGCACCGAGCGCCGTGCCGGAGCGATCGAGCACCTGCTGCTGCCGGAGCTCGAGCACGACATCGCCGACATCGAGGGGGCGCTCGAGGCGATCGACCAGGAGGAGGCGCAGCGCGTGCGCCGCGCGCGCCACGGGCCGCGCTAGCGGCGGGCGCGCCGCGGCGGGCCTCCGCAGGACGCGCGCGGAATAGCTTGAGTGAACCGCGAACAAGCGGGAAAATGACCGCTTTCGGGCCGCGTCCGCCCGATGGATCGCCCCGACCCCCATGGCTACCGAACGCGACGACGTGCTGCACAGCTGGTGCGTCCAGGCGGACTGGGACGCGCCGACGATCGTCGGCGGCAGCGGCGCGCGCTTCTTCGACACCGCCGGGCGCGCCTACCTCGACATGAGCAGCCTCGCCGAGTGCATGAACCTCGGCCACCAGCACCCGGCCGTGGTGCGGGCGATCAAGGCGCAGGCCGACCGGCTGTGCTTCGTCACCGCGAGCTGGGGTGCCGAGCCGCGCGCGGCGCTAGCGCGGGCGCTGCTGGAGAAGTCGGGCTTCGAGGGCGGGCGCGTGTACTTCACGCTCGGCGGCGCCGACGCCAACGAGCACGCGGTCAAGTTCGCGCGCCAGGCGAGCGGCCGGCCGCGCGGCCTCATCATCAGCCGCGAGCGCTCCTACCACGGCGCGAGCTATGCGGCGATGGCGCTGTCGGGCGACACACGCACCGCGAGCCAGGTCGACGCGGCGGCCTTCGGCGTCGTGCGCGTGCCGCCGCCCTACGCCTACCGCTGCCCGTTCGGCTCGGCGGACGCCACCGAGTGCGGCGAGGCGAGCGCCGCGCACGTCGGCGCGGTGATCGACCGCGAGGGCGCTGCACGGGTCGCGGCGGTGCTGATGGAGGCGAACGCCGGCACCAACGGCATTGTCGCGCCACCGAATTTCTGGCCGCGGTTACGCGCCGAGACCGCGAGCCGCGGCGTTTATCTCATCGCCGACGAGGTCATGAGCGGCTTCGGGCGCTGCGGCGAGTGGTTCGCCTGGCAGCGGCACGGCGCGGCCGGCCGGCCCGACCTGATGACGCTGGCCAAGGGCCTGACCGGCGCGCACCTGCCGCTCGGCGCGGTCGTGCTGTCGGCGGCGGTCGCGGCGCGCCTCGAGCACGAGATGCTGTACACCGGGCTCACCTACTGCGGGCATCCGCTCGCCTGCGCCGCCGGGGTCGCCGCGCTCGCCGCCTACGAGGACGAGCGCCTCATCGAGCGCTCGCGCACGCTGGGCGCGTGGCTGTACCAGGAGCTCGGGGCGCTCCAGGCGCGCCACGCGGTGATCGGCGACGTGCGCGGTGGCGACGGCCTGTTCGCGGTCGTCGAGCTGGTGCGCGACCGCGCCAGCCGCGCGCCGCTCGCGCCGTGGCCCGAGACGCCGGCGCCGCTGCGCATGCTGGTGGCACGCGCCCGCGAGGCGGGCGTGTCGCTCGCGACGCGCGGCAACCTCATTATCATCGCCCCACCGCTCGTGATAGCGGAACGGGATCTTGCGGACGCGGTCGGGTTGCTCGACCGCCTGCTCGGGGAGATCAAGTGGTCATGAGCTTCAAGCTGACGTATTCGACGATGTTCAATCCGCCCGAGGAAATGCACACGCGCTTCGAGGCGGCGGTCGTGCGCACGCGCGCCGCGCTCGGTGCGCGCCACAAGCTCCACATCGGCGGCCAGGACGTGGACGGCGCGGGCGCGATCGACAAGACCAGCCCGATCGACGGCGCGCTGCTCGGCCACTTCGCGACCGCCGACGCCGGCCAGGTGACGGCGGCGGTCGCCGCCGCCAAGCGCGCCTTCCCGGCGTGGCGTGCGACGCCGGTCGCCGAGCGCGTGCGCCTGTCCAAGCGCGTCGCGGCGCTCATCGACGAGCGGGTCTATGACATCGCCGCGGCGCTGTGTCTCGAGGTCGGCAAGAACCGGCTCGAGGGCCTCGCCGAGGTGGCGGAGGCGGCCGACTTCTTCCGCGGCTACGCCGACGACTTCGCCAGGAACGCCGGCTACGACCGGGTGCTGCCGGACGACCCGCTGACGGACTTCCGCTCGCACAACCGCAGCGTGCTCAAGCCCTATGGCGTGTGGGTCGTCGTCTCGCCGTTCAACTTTCCGATGGCGCTCGCCGCCGGCCCGGTCGCCGCGGCGCTCGTCACCGGCAACACCGTCGTCGCCAAGGGCGCCTCGGACACGCCGTGGGCGATCCGGCTGCTCGCCGACTGCCTGCGCGACGCGGGCTACCCGCCGGGGGTGTTCAACTTCATCGCCGGCGGCGGCGGCACGGTCGGCGAGGCGCTCGTCAGCCACCCGGACGTCGCCGGCATCACCTTCACCGGCTCGCACGAGGTCGGCATGGCGCTGGCGCGGCGCATGGTCACCGGTGCCTACACCCGGCCGTGCATCACCGAGATGGGCGGCAAGAACGCCGTCATCGTGACCGCCGCGGCCGACCTCGAGCGTGCCGCGACCGGCATCGTCCGCTCGGCCTTCGGCCTGTCGGGCCAGAAGTGCTCGGCCACCTCGCGCGTCTACGTCGCGCACGAGGTCGCCGACGCGCTGACCGCGAAGCTCGTCGAGAAGACCCACGCGATCAAGATCGGCGACCCGACCGTGCGCGAGCACTGGCTGGGGCCGGTGATCTCGACCGGGGCGGTGGCCAAGTACCTGCGCTACTCGTCGGAGCTCGGCGGCGGCGGCGGCCGGATCCTCACCGGTGGCAAGCGCCTCACCGAGGGCGCGTTCGGCTCGGGCTGCTTCGTCGCGCCGACGGTCGCCGAGGCGCTGCACGAGCACCCGCTGTTCGGGGTCGAGATGTTCCTGCCGATCGTGATGGTCGGCCGCATCGACGGCCTCGAGGACGGTGTCGCGCGCGCCAACGACTCGCCGCTCGGCCTCACCGCCGGCTTCTACGGCAGCGCGGCCGAGTCGCGCTACTTCCTCGACCACATCGAGGCCGGCACCGTCTACGTCAACCGGCCGCAGGGCGCGACCACCGGCGCCTGGCCGTGGTACCAGGCCTTCGGCGGCTGGAAGGGCTCGGCCTCGACCGGCAAGGCGATCGGCTCGTTCTACTACCTGCCGCAGTACCTGCGCGAGCAGTCGCAGACGGTGGTCGAGTAGATCGTGCCGATCGTCACGCTGCAGGAGGCGATCGCGGGCCACGTGCGCGACGGCGACAGCGTCGCGCTCGAGGGCTTCACGCACCTGATCCCGTTCGCCGCCGGCCACGAGATCATCCGCCAGGGGCGCCGCCGCCTGCACCTGATTCGCATGACACCGGACCTGCTCTACGACCAGATGGTTGGCGCCGGCTGCGCTGAGGCGCTGACGTTCTCGTGGGGCGGCAACCCCGGGGTCGGCTCGGCGCACCGCATCCGCGAGGCGATCGAGAGCGGCTGGCCGCAGCCGCTGGCGATCAGCGAGCACTCGCATGCCGGCATGGGCGCGGCCTACACGGCCGGCGCGTCGCGCCTGCCGTTCGGCATGCTGCGCGGCTACATCGGCACCGACCTCGCGCAGGTCAACCCGGCGATCCGCACCGTCACCTGCCCGTACACGGGCGAGCAGCTCGCGACGGTGCCGGCGCTCAATCCGGACGTGACGATCCTGCACGCGCAGAAGGCCGATCGCGCCGGCAACGTGCTGATCAGCGGCATCCTCGGCGCGCAGAAGGAGGCGGGGCTCGCCGCCCGCAAGCTGATCGTCACGGTCGAGGAGATCGTCGACGAGCTGGCGGCGCCGATGAACGCGGTGGTGCTGCCGCACTGGGTCGTGACCGCGGTCGCCTGTGTCCCGGGCGGCGCCTGGCCGTCCTACGCGCGCGGCTATTACCCGCGCGACAACGCCTTCTACATCGCCTGGGACGAGGTGTCACGCGACCGCCAGCGCTTCGGCGACTGGATCGAGCGCTACGTGCTCGGCACGGCGGACTTTCCGGGCTTCCTCGCCCGGCTACGCGCCGACGGGGTGGGGCCATGACCGGCGGCGCCGCACCGCCGCCGTGGACGCCGGACGAGATGATGACGGTGACCGCGGCGCGCATGCTGTGGAACGGCTGCGTCTGCTTCGTCGGCATCGGTCTGCCGTCGGCCGCCGCCAACCTCGCGCGCCTGCTGCACGCGCCGGACATTGTGCTGATCTACGAGTCGGGCACGATCGGCACGCGGCCCGACGTGCTACCGCTGTCGATCGGCGACGGCGAGCTGGCCGAGACCGCCGGCAGCGTGGTGCCGCTGCCGGAGATCTTCGCCTACTGGCTGCAGAGTGGGCGCATCGACGTCGGCTTTCTCGGCGCGGCGCAGGTCGACCGCTTCGGCAACCTCAACAGCACCGTGATCGGCCCGTATGCGCACCCGAAGGTGCGCCTGCCGGGCGCCGGCGGCGCGCCGGAGATCGCGGCGCACGCGCGCCAGGTGTTCGTGCTGCTCAAGCAGTCGCCGCGCTCGTTCGTGCCGAAGCTCGACTTCGTCAGCAGCGCCGGCTTCATGAGCGGCGGCGGCGCGCGGGCGCGCAGCGGCGCGCCGGGCAGCGGGCCGCAGGCCATCATCACCGACTACGGCGTGCTCAGGCCGCAGCCGGGCACGGAGGAGTTCGCGCTGGTCGCGCGCTACGAGTCGGTCGCGGCGGCCGACGCGGTGCGCGCGACCGGCTGGCCGCTCGCGGTGGCGGGCAGCCTCGAGGTGATCGCGCCGCCGACCGCCGAGGAACTTGAAACGCTGCGCGCGCTGCACGCGCGCACCCAGACGGCCCACAGCCGACCGGTCAAACTGCCGGTCTAGAAGGAACGCCATGAAAAATCCGCACATCAAGACCGAACTGCCCGGGCCGAAGGCGCGCGAGCTCCTGGCGCGCGACGCCGCGGTGGTCTCGCCGTCCTACCCGCGCGACTACCCGTTCGTGATGTCGCACGGCCGCGGCGCCGAGATCTGGGACGTCGACGGCAACCGCTTCCTGGACTTCGCCGCCGGCATCGCGGTCTGCAGCACCGGCCACAGCCACCCGGCGGTGGTCGCCGCGATCAAGGACGCGGCCGACCGCTTCCTGCACATCTCCTCGGACTACTGGCACGAGCTGCAGATCCGCCTCGCCGAGCGCATCAACGAGCTCGCGCCGATGAAAGAGCCGGTGATGAGCTTCTTCGGCCAGTCCGGCACCGAGGCGGTCGAGGGCGCGCTGAAGCTCGCCCGCTACGTGACCGGCCGACCGCGCTTCATCGGCTTCCTCGGCGGCTTCCACGGCCGCACGATGGGCTCGCTGTCGTTCACCTCGAGCAAGTACACGCAGCAGAAGGGCTTCTTCCCGACGATGGCCGGCGTCACGCACGTGCCGTTCCCGAACAACTACCGGCCGCTGCTGGCGGGCGAGGAGCAGGGCCAGGCGGTGCTGCGTTACATCGAGGACGTGCTGTTCACGAGCAACGTCCCGCCGAGCGAGGTCGCCGCGATCCTGGTCGAGCCGATCCAGGGCGAGGGCGGCTACCTCGTGCCGCCGGACGGCTTCCTCGCCGGCCTGCGCGCGCTGTGCGACCGGCACGGCATCCTGCTGATCTTCGACGAGGTGCAGTCCGGCATCGGCCGCACCGGCAAGATGTTCGCCTGCCAGCACTGGGACGTCGCGCCCGACATCATGTCGCTGGCCAAGGGCCTTGGCTCGGGCCTGCCGATCGGCATGGTGGTCGCGAAGAAGGCGATCATGTCGAAGTGGACGCGCGGCGCGCACGGCAACACCTACGGCGGCAACCCGATCTGCTGCGCCGCGGCGCTGGCGACGATCGAGCTGGTGGCCGGCGGGCTGGTCGACAACGCCGCGAAGGTCGGCGACTACTTCCAGGCGCGGCTGCGGGAGCTCGCCGGTCGCCACGAGGTCATCGGCCAGGTGCGCGGCAAGGGGCTGATGATCGGCATGGAGCTGGTGGTCGACCGCGCCTCGCGCAAGCCGGCGCGCGAGCTCACCGACGCCCTGATCACGCGCGCCTACCACAACGGCCTGATCCTGCTGTCGTGCGGCCAGAGTACGGTGCGCTTCATGCCGCCGCTGATGATCAGCGAGGCCGACGTCGACGAGGCCGTCAAGCTCGTCGAGCACAGCCTCGAGGAAGCGCTGGTCTCGGTGCGGGTGGACGCGGGCCTGCGGCCGACGCGCGTCGCGCGCTCCTGAGCGCGCGGCGGCACCGCGGCGACGGCTCGCGCCGCCGCGCTAGTCGTGCGACCGTTCAATACGTCGTTGTGCCGGGCAGGCGGGCGAGGCATAGTGACCGGCGCCGGCAACGCTGCGAGGACTCCGTGACCGAGACGACCGCGATCCAGCGCCGCCCGCGCGACAGCGGCCGCGACAGCCGGCGCGCGCGCGCCAGGAGCCAGGCGGGCAAGTACCCGTACATTCGCCGCAGGCTCGCGCCGGTCGAGCTGCTGAGCTCGGAGGCGGTCGAGATCATCGAGGCCAACGCCGAGACGATCCTTGCCGAGGTCGGCATCGAGTTCCGGCGTGACCCCGACTCGCTGCGGCTGTGGCGCGAGGCCGGTGCCGACGTGCTGGGCGAGCGCGTGCACATCCCGCGCGGTCTCGCGCGCCGGCTCATTGCGCTGGCGCCGCCCGAGTTCACGCTGCATGCGCGCAATCCCGAGCGCAACGTGCGCTTCGGCGGCGACGCCACGGTGTTCTCGCCGGTGGGCGGCCCGCCGTTCGTCACCGACCTCGACCGCGGCCGGCGCTACGGCACGCTCGAGGACGCCTGCAACTTCGTCAAGCTCGCGCACATGGCGCCGGCCATCCATTTCTCCAGCTGCTCGATCGTCGAGCCGATGGACATCCCGCCGGGGAAGCGCCACCTGGACGTGCAATACGCGCACTTCCGCCACTCGGACATGGGCTGCGAGGGCACGCCGGAGACGCCCGGCCACGCGGCCGACTCGGTGCGCATGGCGGCGGTGCTGTTCGGCGAAGAGTACGTCGACAGCCACGTGGTGCTGCTCGGCAACATCAACTCGAACTCGCCGCTGACCTTCGACGGGCGGATGCTCGGCTCGCTGCGCGAGTTCGCGGCCCGCGGCCAGGGCGTGATCGTCGTGCCGGCGGTGCTGGCCGGTGCCATGGGGCCGGTGACGGCCGCCGGCTGCATGGCCGAGATCCTCGCCGAGACGATGGCCGGCATGGCGCTCGCCCAGCTGGTGCGGCCGGGGACGCCGGTGATCCTTGGCTCGTTCGTCGGCGCGATCTCGATGCGCACCGGCGCGCCGACCTTCGGCACGCCGGAGGCGACGCAGATGATCTTCGCAACCGCGCAGCTCGCGCGCCGGCTCGGCGTGCCGTGCCGCAGCGGCGGCTCGCTGTGCTCCTCCAAGGTCGCCGACGCGCAGGCCGCCTACGAGAGCGCGCACACGCTGCTGCCGACGCTGCTCGCCGGCGTCAACCTGGTCACGCACGCCGCCGGCTGGCTCGAGGGCGGGCTGGTGGCGGGCTACGAGAAGTTCGTGATGGACGCCGATCAGCTGGCGATGATGCAGGTGCTCGCGCAGGGCATGGACCTGTCGGAGCGCGGCCAGGCGCTGGACGCGATCCGCGAGGTCGGGCCCGGCAGCCATTTCCTCGGCTGTGCCCACACGCAGGCGAACTTCGAGACGGCGTTCTACCAGTCGACGATCGCCGACTACTCCTCGTACGAGCAGTGGTCGACCGAGGGGAGCCTGACGGCCGAGCAGCGCGCCAACCGCGTCTGGAAGAAGATGCTGGCCGAGTATCAGGACCCGGGCATCGACCCGGCGCAGGACGAGGCGCTGCGCGACTTCATCGCCCGGCGCAAGGCGGTGCTGAGCGACGCGATCGAGGAAGAGTAGGGCGGCGTTCGAGGGGAACACATGAACAATCGGCTATTGCTGGTCGCGGCGCTGGCCGTGCTGGGACTCGCCGCCGGCACGGCCGCGGCGCAGCGTCGCGCGGTGCTCGACCAGATCGAGCTGCCGCACCCGTACTACTACCGCGAGATGTACCTGCCGCAGTTGACCGGCGGCCCGTCGAGCGTGGCCTTCTCGCCGGACTCGCGCGAGGTCGTCTACTCGATGGCGGGCTCGCTGTGGCGGCAGCGCCTCGACTCGACCGTCGCGGTGCAGCTGACCGACGGCCCCGGCTATGACTACCAGCCCGATTGGTCGCCGGACGGCCGCTCGGTCATCTACGTGACCTACCGCGACGGGGCGCTCGAGCTCGCGCTGCTCGACCTCGCCAGCGGCGCGACGCGCCTGCTGACCCAGAACCGCGTCGTCAACGTCGAGCCGCGCTGGTCACCCGACGGGCAGCACGTAGTGTTCGTCTCGACGGCGTTCCACGGCCGCTTCCATGTCTTCGTCGCCGACGTCGGCGCCGCGGGCCTGACGCACGAGGCGCGCCTGACGGGCGAGGACAAGAGCCCGCTGCCGCGCTACTACTACAGCGCCTACGATCACGAGATCAACCCGCTGTGGACGCGCGACGGCCGCTCGATCGTCTACGTCTCCAACCGCGGCCACATCCACGGCACGGGCGGCTTCTGGCAGATGGAGGCGCGGCCCGGCGCGCCGGCGCACGAGTTCCACTACGAGGAGACCAACTGGCGGGCGCGGCCGGACTTCTCGCCGGACGGCACGCGGATGGTCTACAGCTCGTACCTCGGCCGCAACGGGCACCAGCTGTGGCTGCTGCCGGCGGCGGGCGGCGATGCGCTGCCGATCTCCTACGGTGACTGGGACGAGGTCGGGGCGCGCTGGTCGCCGGACGGGACGCTGATCGCGTTCGTCTCGAACCGCTCCGGCGGCCTGGAGCTCTGGCTGCAGGAGGCCGCCGGCGGCGCGCAGCGCCGCCTCGCCGCCACCGAGCGGCGCCTGCTCGCGCCGGGCGGCACGATCGAGCTCAAGCTGCGCGACCAAGACGGCAAGCCCGCCGCGGCGCGAGTGTCGGTGACCGACGCACGCGGCCGCTTCCACGCCCCCGCCGGCGCTTGGATCCACGCGGACGACGGCTACGACCGGGCTGAGCGGCCGTTCGAGGCGCACTACTTCCACGGCCGTGGCGACCAGCGGATCGCGGTGCCGGCCGGCCCGGTCACCGTCGAGGTGCTGCGCGGCTTCAGTCAGCCACTCGAGATCCACCAGCTCAATGTCGCCGCCGGCGCGACGCTGGCGCTGACCAGCACGGCCGGATCCGCGTTCCCGCTCGCGACCGCCGACGGGCACTGGGTCAGCGGCGACGTCCACGTCCATATGAACTACGGCGGGCTCTACCGCAACACGCCGGCGCACCTGCTCGAGCAGGCCGCGGCCGAGGACCTCGCGCTCGTCAATGCGCTCGTGGTCAACAAGGAGCAGCGCGTCCCGGACATCGTCGAGAGCGGCCGCGGCCTCGACCCCGTGTCGGGTCCCGACCGCGCGGTGCTGCACGGCCAGGAATTCCATACCAGCTTCTGGGGCCACCTCGGCCTCATCGGCATGCAGCGCCCGACGATCGTGCCGGGCTATGCGGGCTATCCCAACACCGCCGCCGCCAGCCTCGTGCCGATGAACGCCGACGTCGCGGACCTCGCCCATGCCAACGGCGCGCTAGTGGGCTACGTGCACCCCTTCGACGAGGAAGTGCACCCGCTCAACCCCGCCGAGCCGCTGTCGATGGAGCTGCCGGTCGACGTCGCGCTCGGCAAGGTCGACTACATCGAGATCCTCGGCTTCTCGGATCACCGCATCACCGCGTCGGTCTGGTACCGGCTGCTGAACCTCGGCTTCCGGCTGCCGGCGGCGGGTGGCACGGACGCGATGGCCAACTTCGCCTCGCTGCGCGGCCCGGTGGGCATGAACCGCGTCTACGTGGCGGTGCGCAAGCCGGTGCTCGACGTCGACGAGTGGCTCGCCGCGCTCAAGGCGGGCCGCAGCTTCGCGACCAACGGGCCGCTGCTCGACTTCGCGCTCGGCGGCGAGCCGGTCGGCGGCGAGCTCAAGCTTCCGGCGGCCCGCGGCGTGCCGTTTCGCGTGCACCTCGCCTCGATCGTGCCGGTCGACCAGCTCGAGATCGTCTGCAACGGCAAGGTGGTGCGCGCGATCCGGCTCGCCGGCGCGCGCACCGCCGCCGACGAGAGCGGCACGCTGCCGCTCGCCGAGAGCGGCTGGTGCCTGCTGCGCGCCGCAAGCGACCGGGCCGAGTACCCGGTGCTCGACAACTACGTGTACGCGACCACGAGCCCGGTGTACGTCACGATCGGCGGCAAGGCGCCGCGCTCGCCGGCCGATGCGGCCTGGTTCAGCGCCTGGGTCGACCGGGTGCGCGAGGCGACCGAGCGCTACCCGGACTGGAACACGCCGGCCGAGAGGGCGGGCGTGCTCGCGCGGCTTGCTTCGGCGCGCGCCGTCTACGACCGGCTGCGCTAGATGAGATAGTGGGCCTTGATGTCTACCCGCCTTCCGCTGTTACCGCCGTCGCCGTCGCTGGCGCTCGATCGTGGCTCTTAGGGGCCGGGTGGTAGCTGATCGGTAACAGGCGCGCCGCCGCTGTTCTTGACATCCCCGCGACGTTTTCGAGTCGCCGTGCCGTCGATCCGGCCGAATTTGCGCACGAGGTGCCGCTGGCCACTAGCGCGTGTGGCCGGCAATGCTCCGGGGTTGACCCCAGCCGGTCAAGGCGAGGCCTTCAATGCCGACGTTCGCCGGTGGCCGATCGACCATCCTCAGCATCGGGCCGCGTGGCGACGTCCCCGACCGCCAATACCCGCCAATACCCGCCAATACCCGCCATCCCGCTTTTATATCGCTCGCGAAGGCGGGCCCCTCCTGACGGATTGATCGCAGTGAAAATGCGTATTGTGCAATGATCCTTGACCGTCGCCCTGTGACGGCGCATGGTCGCAGTGGGGGTTCGGGGCGCGATATAGAACGATCGCCTCGAAACTAAATTAAAAAGATGTATCTCGTGGGCACACCGGCCTCACCGAGAAACGGCCGCTCGCTTCGGATTGCGGGCGCGAGAATCATGCTGAGCGCCGCGGTTTCATGCCGGAACGTGCGTTTCGAATGACGCCGTCATGTCGCGCAAGGAAGCAACTCATGAAAATTCGCTGCCCGGGCTTCTCCGTACGTCTTCGCGCCTCGTTGGCGCTGCTTTCCTGGTGCGGGCTGCTGAGTCCATTCAGTGCCGGTGCCAACGATCTCCAGAGCGGCGACCTCTTGCTCGGTGCGAGCAACGGACCATTCGGGAGTGGTGCCATCCTGCTCGCGCGAAATGGCAGCCTATCGGTCTTCTGCCAAAGCCCGCCGGGCACCTCGGCCTCGGGCTTTTTTGCTGTCCCCCGCTCGGTCATCGCGGACTCGCTAGGGCGAGTCGTGTTTCTCGCTGAGGTGGGCACGGGCCTGCCGGTCTATGCGCCCGGCACCGCACTTCTGCGCTGCGATTTCATCGGAGCTACGCCCGAGATGCTGGCCTATTTCCCGAGTACTGCGGCGCAGGCCCCGGGATACCCCATGCCGTCGGTCCCAGGAGTGTTGTCCGCGGGACAGAACTTTGAATCGGACGTCAGCTATTCTCCAACGGCCACGGCTCTTCACCTGCTAAAGCTGCACACCGTGAGCCTCAACGATCTCTTCGCGGGTGTGAATACCCAGGACGCCTACAGTCTCGTCGTCGTTCCACAAGGTTCCGGTACCTCGCTTCCCCTTCGGTATCGAGCGTCGGATCAAGTGTGGGACATCGACAGCGAGGTCATGAACCCGAGCCCGGGTGATATCAACATCACCGACGTTGACGTGATCAATCATTCCGGCGCCACCTACAGCACCAATGGCGACAACATCGAGAAGTTCCAGGATGCAATAACGGTGGAGGCATCCGGGACAATCCTGGGAACAAGTTTCAGCGCCACCCTGAACCTCTTCGGCAGTGCGAACACGTTCCCTATTCCGAACTATTTCAATTTCGTGTTTGAAGACAATGCCGAGAATGTCCAGTGGGTTCCCTCTGGCTGCAACCCGCCCGCCCCACCAGCCTCCAATTCGATGCCGGAAAATCCCGGCGGCGCCTTGATACCTTTCGGTGGTGGTCAAACCATTTCGTACGACGAATTCAGCGGGTACGGCTTGATGATCACCACCAATTACGGCCCGGCCGGCGGGCCTTGGGTCACCAATATCTCCGAGAGCCTCCTCGATAACCCTGGCGACCCAACGCAATACTTTCAGGACGGGAACATCGGTTGCCTGGTGGTGCCATTCGTACCGGTTGTAGTGCCTCTGCCGTTCAACGGCCCGCCACCGGCTGCCGTGAGCAATTCAGCTAGCAGCAAGCCCGCCGGCTCCGTCATCGGGCCGGTGGCGGTGCAGGCCTCTTCCACCTTGCCCGGGGCGTCCTATGTGATTGGCCTCAACTCTGGAACGCAGGTGTCTGGAACGCAGGTGGGGGTCGTCGTCTCCGGGTCGCAGATCGCCGCCACCAATTTCCCGTTTGTCCAAAGCGTCGGTGCTTATCCGAACGGCGTCTCGGCCGGCTCCACTGCGACGATCCTGCTGCGCGTCGACTCCCCGGTGAACGTACTGATCACCGATCCCAATGGAAAGCAGCTCGGGGTAGATGCGCTCGGCAATGCGCACAATGATTTCAGCGGAACGATAAAAAACCCCATAACGAACGTCGCACAGAACGTCAATAACGGCTTCGACAGCGGGCCGGGCGAGCCACGATTCTTAGGCATCAAGAACCCCGTTTCCGGCACCTACAACGTTCAGAGCGTCGGCACCGGCAGCGGCCCGTATACGGTCCACGTGTACTCTGTGAACCTTTCGAATCCTGTCGGCCAGGCGATCAGCAGCTCTGGCACGGCTGCCGTCGGCAGCACCGGAAGCGAGAGTTTCACGCTCGACGCCGCGGGCGATATCGCCTTCCTTGCGCCCACCTGTGCGAGCAATGTGAACGCCGCCGTCGGCGTGCTGCGCTCGGGCTACAGCTACAGCCCGATCCTGAAGCGATACGGACAGACAGTCGAGTTGACGAACACCAGTGGCAGCGCGATTACCGGACCGATTTCGCTCGTGCTGGAGGGGCTGAGCGGCAACGCCTCGTTACTGAACGCGAGCGGAAAGACCACTTGTACTGCGCCCGTCGGCAGTCCGTATGTTGCGATCGCGGGCCCGCTGGCCGCCGGCGCCAGCACAACAGTCGTGCTGCAATTCAGCGACCCGACCAACGCCGCGATCAGTTATACGAGCAGCGTCCTAGCTGGCGCTGGACCGCAATGAAGGAGAGCACCATGAGCAGAAAAACCGTGGCCCCCACAAGGATTGCGCTGGCGGCACTTTTCCTTTTGCTGAGCCAACGCAGCGCGTTTGCAGACGACATCGTCGATGTCACGGTGAATACCTCGGGCCTCGGTTCGCTTGGCAGTTCCGAGATTTTCTTTGTCCTGACTGGAACGGGGAACAACACCGCGACGCTGAGTGACTTCGCATTTGGTGGCGGCAGTGCTGGCGCGGCGGATGCCTCGAATAATGCCGCTTACCCCGTGACCGGCGATATGACGTCCAGCGTAACGCTCAGCGACAGCGCCTTCCTCGCCGTCTCGGGGCAGTATTTCACAGCCGGCAGCCAGCTCTCGTTCGTTCTCGACCTCACGACGAATGTGGTTACACCCACGCCGGATCAGTTCTCGATGTTGATTGTTGATCCCAGCGGGAATCCGCTACCGACCAACGACCCGACTGGGTTTGATAATCTGCTCGCCATCAACGTCGATTCCGCCAGTCCTACGACGGACATCTACTCCGATCTGGTCACCGCGACGACGCCAACGGCGGTACCCGAGCCGTCCGCTGCACTGTTGCTGGCAATGGGTCTGTCCATGGTCGCGTGGCATTCTCGTCGCCGACGGGCATTTGCATAGCCTCGATCGTTCCCGTCGATCACTGCGAGGTCGTGCACAACGGCCGCGCGGTGCCGACGAACCGGCTCGCCAGTGCACGCACCGCCGCCGACGAGAGGGGCACGCTGCCGCTCGCCGCGAGCGGCTGGTGGGTGCTGCGCGCCGCGAGTGACCGCGCAGAGTGCCCGGTGCTCGACAATTACGGGCATGCGACCACGAGCCCGGTGTACGTGAGCGTCGCGGGCAAGGCGCCGCGCTCGCCGGCGGATGCTGCCTGGTGCAGCGCCTGGATCGACCGCATCCGCGAGGCGACCGAGCGGCATGCCGACTGGAACTCGCCGGCCGAGAAGGCGGCGTGCTCGCGCGGGCCGCGGCGGTGCGCGCCGTCTACGAGCGCCTGCGCGGAGCGGCGCGGGGCCGGCTGCGTCTCAAGGCGCCGCCGCCTTCCGCGGCGCGGGCGGCATGTAGCCGAGCAGCGCGTCGAGCTCGCGAATGGCCGGCGGCCGCGTCGCCTCGGTGAGCGCGACCGCGAGCTGGCGATCGATCTCGTGCTGCGCCAGGTCCGATAGCGTCCAACCGAGGGGCAACTTGATGCGGGTCTTGGCGAGGCCCAGCGGCAGCACGCCATCGGGCTCTGGCACGAGTGGCCGCACGGCCGACTCCGCCTCCCAGCCACGCGCTTCGCGCGCCTCGAGCAGCGCCGTGGGCGGTGCCAGCAGCTCGGTGAGCCAGTGGTTCGCGGCCGGCAGCTTGTGGACCGTGGTGGCGCGCTCGCCGGGCTCGTTGGTGATAAGGATCACGCGGATGTCGAGCGTCGCGGCCGGCCGGCGCCGGGCTGCGGCGGCGCGCAGCGCGTTGACGACGCCGCCGGCGGTATCGGCGCGGGAGTTCTCGAAGTAGCCGCCGTCGACGAGGTGGCCGACGAGGTGGCCGGCGCCGTCGTAGATGCTGGCGGCCGGGCTGACGTACGTGAAGCGGGCGCTCAGGTGTGCGGCGGAACTCAGGGGCGGATTCACGGGGGTCAGCGAGCGCGGCTCGAGGGCGCCTGAGAACTCGTCCGGCCGCGGCAGGCGCACCGGGCTGACGATGACCCGCTCGCCCGACTCGACCAGCGTGCTATTGAGAAACAGCAGCGGGTGGTGCAGCGGCGCGTCGGTCGGGGGCGTGTAGAACGGCTGCGTCATCAGCGCGGGCAGGCCGTGCTCGCTCCACGCGTCCTCCCACGACCGCTCGAGCACCCGGCCGCGGTCCCAGCCGAGCACGGGCGCGGGCCAGAAGCGCTGCACCAGGTCCGGAAACAGCATCGAGCCCACGACCGGCGCCAGAACGTCCTGGCTCAGCACCGCGGCGGCGCAGGCGCGCAGCGACCGGCCGAGTTCGTCGCGGCACGGCAGACGCGCGCCGAGCGCCGCGTCAGACTCCAGCAGCGCGGCGTAGGTCGCGGCGCCCAGGCTGCCGCCCGACACGCCGCTGATCGCGAAGGCGTGGTCGCTGAACGCCGTGCCGTAGCGGTCCTGCAGCGCCGCCAGCAGCGATCCGGTCCAGTAGGCCGCGCGGATGCCGCCGCCGGCCGTGGCGACGATCAGGACCGGGTACGGCTGCGGCCAGGCGAGTGCCGCCGCACGCGCCTCGAGCCAGGTGTCGGCCTACGCATCGAGCGTCGCGAGCGGTGGCGCCGGTGCGCCACTGTCGCGCAGCGCGTGGTTGTCGTTCCAGAGGCTGAAGACGACGAGCAGCAGCAACGCGATCGGGATCACCGGCACGCCGGAGCGGCTGTCGAGCAGCACCGCGATCGAGCCGGCGGTGCACCAGACAGCGGCGGCGATCAGCAGGATCGCGACCGTGCCGAGCCGCATGCCGGTCGCGACCGGTGCCTGCCAGAAGGCGACGAAGAACAGCAGGTCCACGACCAGCGCCAGCACGAGTCGCGTAGTCCGCGGCAGCTCGCGGACCTGGCGCACGCTGGCGGCGACGCCGAGGCCGAACAGGCGGCGGCGAAAATGCACCAGCAGGTAGAAGCCGACGTTGACGGCGCCGGCGATAAGCGCGTGGCGGTCGAGCACCGCGGCGAAGCTGCCACCGTCGACCGCCCCGTAGCCGCGCGCCGCGCGCCACAGCGCGAGCGCGACCACGGCCAGTGCCGCGGCGCCGATCAGCTGCGGCAGATAGGTCTGCACGATGCGAAAGGCGAGCCGGGGGCGTGCTCGCGCGGCGCGCGGAAATTCAGCAACTGGCGTGTCCATTACCACGCGGTCGCCGCCCAGTAGAGCGCGGCCCCGTACAGCAAGGCCCACCGCAGCAGGGAAAGGCCCGGGTCGACGGAACCCTAGGCGAGCGCCCGGATGCACTCGGCGATCTGTGGCACGAGCAGCAGGGCGACCGCGCTGAGCGCCACCGACACCAGCGCGAAGCGGCAGGGGTAGACCGCGGCGAAAAACGCCGACAGTGACCCGCCGGCGGCTGCCGGGGCCGTCGCCGCCTGCCGGCCCGCCGTCGCGTCGGCGCTCATGCCCTCTGCCTCGGCCGGCGTCCGGTGCCAGTGGTCGAGCGCCTCACTCGGCGCGCCCGCCGACGAGCTCGAGCGGCAGCTCGGTGGTGTTCTTGGCCTCCTCGAGCACGATGCGCGACTCGATCGCCTGCACGCCCGGCACCTGCGACAGGCGCTTCTGGATGAAGTCGTTGTAGTCGTTGATGGTGCGGGTCGCGACCAGCAGGATGAAGTCGAAGTCGCCGATCACCATGAAGCACTGCACGACCTCGGGGAAGCTGACCACTTTCTGCTTGAACTTCGGCAGCGACTGCCAGCCGTGGCTGGCGAGCTTGACGTGCGTGAACACCAGCACGTCGAGCCCCACCCGGTCGCGCGACAGCAGCGCGACGCGCTTCCTGATCACGCCGTTCGACTCCAGCAGGTTGATGCGCCGCCAGCACGGCGACTGCGACAGCCCGACGCGCTGGGCGATCTCGGCGGTCGATAGGGAAGCGTCCTTTTGCAGCGCACTCAGGATACGCAAGTCCGTTCTGTCGAGGTCCATGGATAATTATTCCTGAAGGACTGAGCAAGACAGCTAAAATATCGATACGGACCCCCGGCGGCAAGCGACTTTGGGTGAATTCTCCCGCCGTGCGGCGGTAGGCTTGGCAGCCGGCCCCGGAGAGCCTCTATGCCGCGTCAATCCCGTCTGCACGTGCCGCACGCCCCAGCGCGCCCCGGCGAAGCCCCCGACTTCAGCTACGTGCGCCTGTCGGCGGCCGGCGCCGTCGCCCGGCCCGACGTCGCCGCGCCCGCGGCCGACATCGAGAACCTGGCGGTCGACCTGATCCGCGTGCTCGACGACGGCCACCGCGCGGTCGGGCCCTGGAACCCGCATCTCGACGTCGACGTGCTGCAGGTGGGCCTGCGGCACATGCTGCTGACGCGGCTGTACGACGACCGCATGCTGCGCACCCAGCGCCAGGGCAAGATCTCCTTCTACATGAAGTCGACCGGCGAGGAGGCGGTCGCGGTCGCAGCGGCGATGGCGCTGCGGCCGGGCGACATGCTGTTCCCGTCGTACCGCCAGCAGGGCCTGCAGTTCGTCCGCGGCGGCGAAGCTCGTGGACCTCATGTGCCAGCTGTTGTCGAACACCCGCGACATGTGCAAGGGCCGGCAGCTGCCGGTGATGTACCACTCGGTGCCCGGCCGGCTGTTCTCGATCTCCGGCAACCTCGCCACGCAGTTCCCGCAGGCGGTCGGCTGGGCGATGGCGGCGGCGATCAAGGGCGACCGACGACCTCGCCGCGACCTGGATCGGCGAGGGCTCGCAGCGCCGAGGCCGACTTCCACCACGCGCTGCTGTTCGCCTCGGTGTACCGCGCCCCGGTGCTGCTCAACGTGGTCAACAACCAGTGGGCGATCTCGACCTTCCAGGGCTTCGCCGGCGGCGAGCAGCGCTCGTTCGCGGCGCGCGGCCCGGGCTACGGCATCCCGGGGCTGCGCGTCGACGGCAACGACTTCCTCGCCGTGTACGCCGCGACCGAGTGGGCCGCCGAGCGCGCGCGCAAGGGCGCCGGCGCGACGCTGATCGAGCTCGTCACCTATCGCGCCGCCGCGCATTCCACCAGCGACGACCCGACCCGCTACCGGCCGAAGGACGATGCCGAGCGCTGGCCGCTCGGCGATCCGATCGAGCGGCTCAAGGCAGCACCTGATCGCGCTCGGCGAGTGGAGCGAGGAGCGCCACGCGGCGCTCGCCGCCGAGCTCGGCGAGCAGGTCGGCGCGGCGTGGAAGGAGGCCACCAACTACGGCACGCTGACCGAGGGGCCGCGCCTCGACCGCGACCTGATGTTCGAGGACGTGTTCAAGGAGATGCCGCGGCATCTGCATCGAGCAGCGCGAGCAGCTGCGCCGCGAGCGGAGCTGACGGCCATGGCACAGATGAACATGATCCAGGCGCTGAACTCGGCGATGGACATCATGCTCGGCCGCGACCCGTCGGTGGTCGTGCTCGGCGAGGACGTCGGCTACTTCGGCGGCGTGTTCCGCGTCACCGACGGCCTGCAGCGCAAGTACGGCGAGCACCGCGTGCTCGACACGCCGATCGCCGAGGGCGGCATCATCGCCGCGCGATCGGCATGGCGGTCAACGGCCTGCGGCCGGTCGCCGAGATCCAGTTCGCCGACTACATCTACCCGGGCTACGACCAGATCGTCAGCGAGCTCGCCCGGCTGCGCTACCGCAGCGCGGGCGCCTTCGCCGCGCCGGTGACGATCCGCACGCCGTGCGGCGGCGGCATCCGCGGCGGCCAGACGCACTCGCAGAGCCCGGAGGCGATCTTCGCGCACGTCTGCGGCATCAAGGTCGTGATGCCGTCGAACCCCTACGACGCGAAGGGCCTGCTGATCGCGGCGATCGAGGACGACGACCCGGTGCTGTTCCTCGAGCCCAAGC
Organism: uncultured Pseudomonadota bacterium; assembly: GCA_963727685.1. GTDB lineage: Bacteria > Pseudomonadota > Gammaproteobacteria > Steroidobacterales > Steroidobacteraceae > CAIKZZ01. The sequence continues at coordinate 975,845 of CAVSGY010000005.1, read as the reverse complement.
GGCTCTACAACGGGCCCTTCGACGGCGACCCGAACAAGCCCGCGGTGCCGTGGAGCACGCATCCGAAGGGCGAAGTGCCCGACGGCCACTACACGGTGCCGCTCGGCAAGGCGGAGGTCGTGCGCGAGGGCCGCGAGATCACGATCATCAGCTACGGCACGATGCTGCACGTCGCCGAGGCGGCGGCGCGCGGCCTCGGTCTCGACGCCGAGATCATCGACGTGCGCTCGATCGTGCCGCTCGACGTCGAGACGCTGGTGGCCTCGGTCGCCAAGACCGGACGCTGCCTGATCGCGCACGAGGCGACCCGCTTCGGGGGCTTCGGCGCCGAGCTGATGGCGACGATCCAGGAGCGCTGCTTCTGGCAGCTGGAGGCGCCGATCGAGCGGGTCTGCGGCTGGGACACGCCGTACCCGCACGCCTTCGAGTGGGAGTACTTCCCCGGGCCGCAACGGGTCGCCGCGGGCCTCAAGCGCGTCATGGAGGTCCGATGAGCCGCTACGTGTTCAAGGTGCCGGACCTCGGTGAGGGCACGGTCGCGTCGGAGATCGTCGCCTGGCGGGTCAAGGTCGGCGATCTGGTCCACGACGACCAGCCGCTGGTCGAGATGTCGACCGAGAAGGCGGTGGTCGAGGTGCCGGCGCCGGTGAGCGGGCGCATCGTGGCGCTCAAGGGCAGCCCCGGCGACATGGTCGCCGTCGGCGCCGAGCTCGTGGTGTTCGAGACCGACGCGGCGCGCGTCCGCGGCGCCGCCGGCGGCCGCCACCGCGGCGCCGGCGCCGGCCGGCGCACGCCGCCGGCCGAGCCGGCCGCGCCGCGCCGTTGCCCGGCGCATCATGGCCTCGCCCGCGACGCGGCGCCGCGCCCGCGAGGCGGGCATCAACCTCGCCGCCGTCACCGGCAGCGGGCCGGGCGGGCGCGTCGAGCGGGCCGACCTCGAGTCCGTGCTCGGCGGCGCCGAGCCCGCCGCGGCGGCGGCCGCGCCGCGCGGCCGCGCGCCGCGCAGCGGCGTTGAGGAGCTCAAGGTCATCGGCGTGCGGCGCGTGATCGCCGAGCGCATGAGCGCCGCCAAGCGCAACATCCCGCACTTCTCGTACGTCGAGGAGATCGACGTCACCGAGCTCGAAGCGCTGCGCAGCCACCTCAATGCGGGCCTGCCGAAGGGCGCCAGCGGCTACACCTACCTGCCGTTCGCTGGTCGCGGCGCTCGATGCGGGTGCTCGAGGCGTTCCCCCAGTGCAACGCGCTCTACGACGCCGAGCGCAACGTGATCGTGCGTCACGCGCGCGGTGCACGTCGGCATCGCGACGCAGACCCCGGATGGCCTCAAGGTGCCGGTGGTGCGCCACGCCGAGAGCCTGTCGCTCGCCGCCATCGCCGCGGCGATCCGCCGCGTGTCGGAGGCGGCGCGCACCGGCAAGGCGAGCCGCGCCGAGCTCGGCGGCTCGACGATCACGGTGACCAGTCTTGGTAAGACTAGGCGGCATCGTCTCGACGCCCGTGATCAACGCCCCGGAGGTCGCGATCATCGGCGTCAACAAGGCGGTCGAGCGGCCGGTCGTGTACGGCGGCGCCATCGCGGTGCGCCGGATCATGAACCTGTCCTCGTCGTTCGATCACCGCTTCGTGGATGGCTTCGACGCCGCGGCGATGATCCAGGCGCTCAAGGAACGGCTGGAGCATCCGGCGACCATCTTCATCGACGCGTGAGCCGCGCCGCAGGACCAAAGATCATGACCAGCACGACCCCGCAGAACGCACCGTTCGGCAGCATCCTTACCGACGTCATGGCGATCGCCACCTACAAGGACGGTCACTGGGGCGCGCACTCGCTGCGCGCCGTCGGCCCCATCGAGATCCACCCGGCGGCACACGCGCTGCACTACGGCAGCGAGTGCTTCGAGGGCTTCAAGGCCTACAAGTGGGCCGACGGCAGCGTCCACCTGTTCCGCATGGACCGGCACATCGAGCGGCTGCGGCAGAGCGCGCGCGCGCTGGTGCTGCCCGAGCCCGACGCGGCGCAGGTCGCGGAGATGGTGCTCGCGGTCATCGACCGCTGCCGGGCGGCGGTGCCGGACGCGCCGGGCGCGCTGTACCTGCGGCCGCTGCTGTTCGGCACGATGCCCAACATCGGCGCCGCGGCGACGCCCGCCAACGAGGCGTGCCTGCTGGTGCTCGCAAGTCCGGTGTGGGACTACTTCGCGGGCGGCGCCAAGCCGCTTCGGATCTACGTCGAGGAGGAGGCGACGCGCTGCGCCTCGCACCTCGGCGTCGTCAAGACCGGCGGCAACTACGCGGCCGCGCTCGGGCCGACGCTCGCCGCGCGCAGCGCCTACCACGTGGACCAGGTGCTGTTCTGCCCGCGCGGCGAGGTCCAGGAGACCGGCGCGGCCAACTTCCTGCTGATCCGGCCGGGCCGGATCCTGACCCGCAGCCTCGACTCGACCTTCCTGCACGGCGTGACCCGCGACTCGGTGCTGCGCATGGCCGCGGACCTCGGCTACCACGTCGAGGAGCGCGTGTTCTCGGTCGAGGAGCTGCTCGGCTGGGTGCGCGACGGCGAGGCGGCGCTGTCGGGCACGGCCGCGGTGCTCTCCGGCGTCGGCACGCTGGTGCGTCGCGGTGGCGGCGAGACCCGGGTCGGCAGCGGCACGATCGGCCCCGAGACCCAGAAGCTGCGCGCCGCGCTGGTCGCGATCCAGCAGGGCACGGCGCCGGACCGCTACGGCTGGCTGCGCCGGGTCTGAAAACGCGGCGCCGCGCCGGCGATAAGAGTAAACTTGAAGCGCCCGGCCCTCGCCGGGCGTATTTTTTTGGAGTCCCCGGATGTCGTTTGTCGATCTGAAGCTGCACCCCACGTTGCTGTCGGCGATCAAGGAGCTCGGCTTCACGCGCCCGACGCCGATCCAGCTCGACGCGATCCCGCCCGGACTCGCCGGCCGCGACGTGCTCGCCTGCGCGGCGACCGGCAGCGGCAAGACCGCGGCCTTCGCGCTGCCGATCCTCGAGCGGCTGATGACGCGGCCGCGCGGCAAGACCCGCGCGCTCGTGCTGGCGCCGACCCGCGAGCTCGCGGCGCAGATCGTCGGCGACTTCCAGGACCTCGCCGTGCACACGCCGGTGAGCTGCGCGGCGATCTTCGGCGGCGTCGGCATGGGCCCGCAGGAGCACGCGCTCAGGACCGGCGTCGACGTCATCGTCGCGACCCCGGGCCGCCTGCTCGACCACCTCAAGGCCTCGTACGCGAACTTCGCCGCGCTCGAGGTGCTGGTGCTCGACGAGGCCGACCGGATGCTCGACATGGGCTTCCTGCCCGACATCCGCCGCGTGCTTAGGCACCTGCCGGCCAAGCGCCAGACGCTGTTCTTCAGCGCGACGATGCCGCCGCCGATCGCGGCGCTGACGCGCGAGATGCTGCGCGACCCGGCGACGATCAACCTCGAGCGCGAGTCGCGCCCGGCGGTCGGCATCACGCAGGCCCTGTACCCGGTCGCGCAGGAGCTGAAGTCACAGCTGCTGCTGAAGCTGCTCGAGCGCGGCGACATGCGCGAGGCGCTGGTCTTCACCCGCACCAAGCACCGCGCCAACCGGCTGTGCGAGTTCCTGGTCAAGCACGGCATCGACGCCGACCGCATCCACGGCAACCGCTCGCAGTCGCAGCGCACCGCGGCGCTCGCCAACTTCAAGAGCGGCAAGCTGCGCGTGCTGGTCGCGACCGACATCGCCGCGCGCGGCATCGACGTCGAGGCGCTCGGCCACGTCGTCAACTTCGACGTGCCGCTGGTGCCGGCCGACTACATCCACCGCATCGGCCGCACCGGCCGTGCCGACGCGGTGGGCGATGCCTTCACCTTCGTCGCGCGCGACGAGGAAGGCGACATCGCCGCGATCGAGAAGGTGCTGCACAAGCGCCTGCCGCGCGTGCAGGTGCCGGACTTCGACTACAACGCCCGTCCCGAGGGCAAGCTCGAGATCCCGCTCGCCGAGCGGCTCGCCGCGATGCGCGCGCACAAGGCCGGCGATCGCAGCCGCGGCCAGGCGAAGCGTGGCGGCGGCGGCGGCGGTGGCGGTGGCGGTGGCGGCGGTGGCGGCGGCCGCGCGCCTTCCGGCGGCGGTACGCGCTCGTTCGGCGGACGGCCGGGCGGCGGACGGTCGGGCGGTGGGCGATCGGGTGGCGGGGGCCGGTCCGGCGGTGGCGGCGGCCGCCTGAGCCACTAGGCGGCGGTCACGGCCGCGCGGGCGCGCTCGGCGCGCCCGCGCGCAGCATCCCGGGTCCGAGCTCCGCCAGCGAGCGGCAGCCGAGCTGGCCGAGCACGCGGTCGAGTTCGCTCCTCAGGATCTCGAGCGCATGGCTCACGCCGGCCTCGCCGCCGGCCGCGACGCCGTACAGCGTCGCGCGGCCGATCATCACCGCGTGCGCGCCGAGCGCGATCGCCTTGGCGATGTCCGAGCCGCGCCGGAAGCCGCTGTCGATCAGGATGGTGATCTTGTCGCCGAAGGCGCGCGCGATCTCCGGCAGCACCTCGAGCGGCGCGACGCAGGCGTCGAGCTGCCGGCCGCCGTGGTTGGTGAGCACGACGCCGTCGCAGCCGAGCCGGACCGCGCGCTCGACGTCGGCGGGGTCGAGGATGCCCTTGATCAGGAGCCGCCGCTTCCAGGTGTCCCGCAGCCGGGCGACATCGTCCCAGTCGATGGTGGCGGCGAACAACGCCGGGATCCGCGTGACGCCGGCCTTGGCGCTCCGGGCCTCCGGCGGGAAGAAGTCGGCGACGTTGACGAAGCGCGGCAGGCCGCGCGGCACCATGACGTCCCAGATCCAGCGCGGATGCCAGGGGACGTCGAAGAAGCTGCGCCAGGTCAGCTGCCCGGGCCCGCGGTAGCTGCGCTTGTCCCACTCGCGGTGGCCGAAGACGTTGGCGTCGGTCGTGAAGACGAGCGCCTCGCAGCCGGCCTCGTCGGCCCGGCGCACGACGTCGACCGGGATCGCCGGCTCCCTGAACCAGTACAGCTGCATCCACAGCCGCCCGCCGCTGGCCTTTGCGACCGCGTCGGGGCGCGCGTTCGCGACGGTGGACAGCGTAAACGGGATGCCGGCCTTGGCGGCCGCCGCGGCGAGCTTGAAGTCCGCGTCGCGCGTCAGCATGCCGTTGAGGCCGGTCGGCGCGATCACCATCGGCGTCGGCATCTCGGTGCCGAACAGGCGCGTGCGGGTGTGGCGGCCCTCGGTGTTGACAAGGGTGCGCGGCACGAAGCGCCAGTGGTCGAAGGCGAGGCGGTTGCGGGCGAGCGCGAGCTCGTCCTCGGCGCCGCCCTCGACGTATTCCCAGGCGAAGTTCGGGATGCGCCGCGCCGCGACCCGGCGCAGCTCCTCGATCGTGAGCGCGCGCCGGAAGTCGCGGCCGGAGTAGTGACGCCGCTTGATGGCCGTCTCAGCCGGTGAAGAAGCCCATCTTGACGCCCGCGAGCGTGATCACGTCGTTGTCGTGCAGCCGGCGGGCCTGCGGCCCGATCGGCGCGCCGTTGACGTGCGGGAAGTCGTCCGGCGTGCCGCTGTCGACGTGCACCAGGTAGAAGCCGTCCGCGCGGCGCGTGATCGCGGCGACCTGGACACCCGGGCGGCCGAGCGTGGTCAGCGCCTTGATGAGCTCGAGCTCGCGGCCGGCGAAGGCGCCGGAGAGGACCTGGAGCTTCGCCTTGGGCGGCGCGACGGGACCGCCGGCGGCGGTGCTGGTCACGGCGGCCTCGCCATTGCCGCGCGGCATCGCCTGCGGCCTCGTCGGCTGCGGCTCGGCCTTGGTCGCGCGGACCCGCTCCTCGATCGCGGCCGACGGCTGGATCACCATCGTCTTTTCGAATTCGTCCGGCTCGTTCTCGTTCGCCTGGCTGTCGACGAAGCGCAGCTGGTGGTGGCCGCAGGTGATCACGTCGCCGTGCTGCAGCGCGTGCTTCTTGATCAGCTTGCCGTTGACGTAGGTGCCATTGGTGCTGTTCAGGTCCTCAAGGAACGAGTCGTTGAGGATGTTGATGATGAGCGCGTGGTGGCCGCTGACCGCTGGATTGTCGATCCGGACGTCATTGTCCGGGAGGCGGCCGATCGTGTACCGCTCCTTGTTCATGTTGTATTCGGCCAGCACCTGGCTGTCCAGGCTGAGAATCAGTCTAGCCATGAGCCTTGCGTCCTTCGGTCGTCAGCCGAACCAGCCTAATATTCTGTCAAGTATGCCGCGCCGGGCCGGGAACGAGTCAATGACTTGCGTCATGATTACCGAGATGTTGTCGCGCCCGCCGTGCTCGTTCGACAGCTGCACCAGCTGCTTAGCAATCAGTCTCAAGATTATCACTGAAAGTACTGATTGTTAAGTGAATATCTTCATCTTCGACCATGTCCGACAGGCCGTCGGAGCACAGCACGTAGTGGTCGCCCGCTGCACGGGGTGCTCGCGGATGTCCACTTCGACGGTCGGCTCGACGCCTAGGGCGCGGGTGACGTAGTTCTTGTTGGTCGAGCGGGCGGCCTCTTCCTGCGAGTAGAACCCGCGGTCGACGAGCTCCTGCAGCAGCGAATGGTCCATCGTCAGCTGCTCGAAACGGTCGCCGCGCAGCCGGTAGATCCGCGAGTCCCCGACGTGGGCGGTGATGACCTTGTTGTCGTAGAAGAGCGCCGCGACCACGGTCGTGCCCATGCCCTCGCACTGCGGCTGGGTCTTCGAGGTCTGGTGGATGATCTTGTTGGCCCGGAGGATCGCGTCCCGCAGGATGATGCTCGGGCGCATCAGGCCCGTGGCGCGGTCGAGCGCCTGCAGGTCCTGGACCTGGTAGGCCTCGCGCACCAGGTTGAGGATGGTCTTGACCGCGATGCCGCTGGCGACCTCGCCGGCGTTGTAGCCGCCCATGCCGTCGGCCAGCACGTACAGGCCGATGTCCGGCTCCGAGCCGATCGTGTCCTCGTTGTGCTCCCGTACCCGGCCGGTATCGGTCAGCAGCACGCTTTTGACCTGGTTGCGCACGCTCCTGGCTCAGGCCGACAGCGACCGGGCGCAGGCCCGCAGGGCGCGCGCCATCTCGGCGCCGGCGGCGTAGCGCTGCGCCGGGTCCTTCTGCAGCGAGCGGTCGATGATCGACGTTACGCAGGGGGGCAGGTCGGGCCGGATCGTCTTCAGCGGCGGGTGCTGCGAGTTTGCGATTTTGTACATGAGTCCCGTCATCGAGTCGGCCCGGAAGGGCAGCTGCCCCGCCAGTAGCTGGAATAAGGTAACACCCAAAGCGAACAAGTCCGAGCGTCCAGTCACATTCCGGCCTTCCAGCTGCTCGGGCGCCATGAACGAGGGCGTGCCGAGCACGATGCCGCTGCGGGTGGCACTCGTGTTGGTCAGCCGGGCGATCCCGAAGTCGGTGATCTTGATCTGGCGCGAGGCGGGGTCGTAGAGCACGTTCGCGGGCTTGATGTCCCGGTGCACGACGTCCTGGGAGTGGGCGTAGTCGAGCGCGTCGGCGATCCGCGCCACGACCTCAAGCACGGTGCCCGGCGGCAGCAGCCGCTCGGGGACCGTGTACTGGCTCAGCATCTCGCCCTGCAGGTACTCCATCGCGATCCAGGCGATGCCGCCGTCCTCGCCGGCGTCGTAGACGGTGACGATGCCGGGGTGGCGCAGCCGCCCGGCCATCTCCGCCTCGCGGAAGAAGCGCGCCCGGGCCTCGGCGAGCTCGGTGTCGGTGAACTCCTCGGTGATCGGGATCGCCTTGATGGCCACGACGCGGTTGATGCGCGGGTCGCGTCCGAGGTAGACGGTGCCCATCGCGCCGCGGCCGAGCTCGCGCTCGAGCTCATAGCGGCCGAGCTTCGGGCGCTGCGGGCGCCGCGAGCGGCCGAGCAGCATGTCGGCGACGTCGGCCTGCGACGGCTCCTCGGCGCGCGCCTCGAGGGTCTCGCTGATCTGCTTGAGCGAGGTCGAGCCGCTGCGCGGCCCGCCGTCCGCGGGCTCGGTCTCCGGCGGGTCGTCTTTGGCGGCGGCGGTCGGGCCGGCGGCGTTCGCGGTGGCGGCCCGCGTCGCGAGCGACACCGGCGCCGGCCGCGGCCGCGGCTCGGTCACCCGCGGTGCCGGCACCGGCCGCGGCACGATCGGCTCGGGGCGCGGCGCTGGCGGCACGACCGGCTCCGGCACGAGCGCGGCGGCGAGGGTGGCGAGCGGGGCGGCGATCGCGGCGACCGTCAGCGGCAGCCAGACGCGGGCCTCGGCGAGCAGCACGAGCTCGAGCACGACCAGGCCGAGCGCCAGCAGCAGCGCGAAGCCGAAGCGGGCCGGCGCCTGCAGTCGCGGCGCGAGCACGCCGGCATAGGCGATCACCAGCAGCAGCGCGAGCACGGTCGCGAGCCGCGCCAGGCGCGGCACGGTTGCGTAGTTGTCCGCCTCGAGGCTGTCGATGCGCTGCGCGAGCAGCTCGCCAAGCGTGACGCCGGCGCCGGTCGGGATGCTGTAGGTGCCGGGCCCGGCGCCGATGACGACGATCTGCTGCGCGAAGCGCGCCGCCGGCACATGCTCGGCAACGACCTCGCGCAGCGCCACGCGCGCCGTGCCGCCCTGCTCGGTGGCGCGGCGACCGAAGTGCGGGACCCACAGGCCGCCGCTGCCGCTGCGCAGCCTCGCGGCCGCGGCGAGCAGCGCCGTGTCGGCGAGCGGGGCCTCGGCCGGGGTCTTGGCGTGCGCGACCAGCCAGGCGGCGAAGCTGAGCGAGGGCACCGGCGCGCCGGACGCGTCGGTCGTGTACAGGCGGTCGCGGCGCGTGACGCCGTCGGTGTCCGCGGCCACCGCGGGCTCGTAGCCGACGCCGCGCGCCGCGCTCGCGAAGCGCTCGAGCGGCGGCGCCGCGGCGCTGCCGAGCAGCAGCACGTTGCCCGCGGCGCGCAGCGCGCGCTCGAGCTCGGCATCATGGTCGAGCTCGGTGATCCAGGCCTGCAGGCGCGCCCGCATCGCGGCGTCCGGCGACGCCTCGGCACCGTCGAGAAAGGAGCGCACCCGGGCGAGGTCGGCGCTGTCGCTCGCCTCGGCGAGCGGCACCGCGATCACGACCGCGCGCGCGCCGGCGCGGGTCGCGACGTCGACGACGTGGGCGATGTCGCCGCGCAGCCGGCCGGTGTCCCCGCCGGCCGCGTCGTCGGCGACCCACAGTACCCGCGCGGTCGCCGGCGCGTTCTCGGCCCGCTGCGCGAGGGCGAGCGAGGCGCCCTCGACGGTCGCGCCGCCGGCCGGGGCGAAGCCGAAGGCGACGGCCGCCGTCAGCACGACGACGACGGTCGCCGCTGCGAGCGGCCGGAAGAGGGGGTGCGCGTACATCGGGGTCCGTTATGGAAAACCGCCGGCGAGTCTAGCGGAGGCGCCCCGGCGCGTCGCGGGCGCGCGCCTCATTGTCCGACTCGCCGGCCCCTCGGGCGGGCAGCGGGGCCTCTGTTAGCATCGCCGCCGTGACCGCCCGGCCCCGCACCGTCTACGTCTGCAGCGCCTGCGGCGACAGCTCGCCGAAGTGGCAGGGGCAGTGTCCGGCCTGCGAGGCCTGGAACACCCTCACGGCGCACGCCGTGGCGCGCTCGGCGGGCCGCAGGCAGGCGGCGCCGGCGGCCGCCGCGGCGGGGCCGGCGCCGCAGGCCCTCGGCTCTGCGGCGCTGGTCGAGGATCCGCGCCTGCCGACGGGCTCGGCCGAGTTCGACCGCGTGCTCGGCGGCGGGCTGGTGGCCGGGTCGGTGACCCTGATCGGCGGCGACCCCGGCATCGGCAAGTCGACGCTGCTGCTGCAGGCGGCGGCCGCGCTCGCACCGGTCGTGCCGGTCGTCTACGCGACCGGCGAGGAGAGCCTGCGCCAGGTGGGCCTGCGCGCCCGCCGGCTGGGGCTCGCGGCGGGCCCGCTGCTCGTGCTCGCCGACACCGACGTCGAGGCGATCCTCGCCGCGACGACCGCCGCTGCGGCGCGGGTGCTGGTCGTCGACTCGATCCAGACCATGGCGACGGCCGCGGTCGAGGCGAGCGCGGGCTCCGTCTCGCAGCTGCGGGAGTCGGCGGCGCGCTTCGTGCAGTTCGCCAAGGGCACCGGCACCGCGGTCGTGCTGATCGGCCACGTCACCAAGGAAGGCGTGATCGCCGGACCGCGCGTCCTCGAGCACCTGGTCGACACGGTGCTCTACTTCGAAAGCGACGCGGGCAGCCGTTTCCGGGTGGTGCGCGCGGTCAAGAACCGCTTCGGCGCGGCGCAGGAGATCGGCGTGTTCGCCATGGAGGAGGGCGGCCTCAAGGAGGTCAAGAACCCCTCGGCGATCTTCCTCTCGCGCCACCCGGCGCCGGTCGCCGGCAGCATCGTTACGGTCGCCCGCGAGGGCACGCGCCCGCTGCTGATCGAGGTGCAGGCGCTGGTCGACGAGTCGCGTCTGCAGCTGCCGCGGCGGGTCGCGGTCGGCCTCGACGCCAACCGCCTCGCGCTGTTGCTCGCCGTACTGCACCGCCACGCCGGGGTCGCGCTCACCGCGCACGACGTGTTCGTCAACGTCGTCGGCGGCGTGCGCCTCGGCGAGACCGCCGCCGACCTGCCGGCGCTGCTCGCCGCGGTCTCCAGCCTCGAGGACCGGCCGCTCGCCGCGGAGCTCGTCGCCTTCGGCGAGCTCGGGCTCGCCGGCGAGATCCGGCCGGTGCCGTACGGCGAGGAGCGGCTGCGGGAGGCGGCCAAGCATGGCTTCCGGCGCGCGATCGTGCCGCGGGCGAACTGCCGCGCCGGCCGGTCGAGGGCCTCGAGGTGGTCGCGGTCGAGCGCCTCGAGCAGGCGCTCGCGGCGACGCGCTGAGCGCTCAGCCGGCCTTGTCGGCCGGCCAGATGCGCACCGTCTTGACCGCGTTGTCGGCGATCTGCAGCACCTCGACCGGGTGGCCGGCGAGCTTGAGCGCCGTGCCCGGCTCCGGAATCGTCTCCAGGTACTCGACGATCAGGCCGTTCAGCGTCTTCGGCCCGCCGGTCGGCAGCGACCAGCCGAGCGCGCGGTTGAGCGCGCGCACCGTGGTGCTGCCGGCGACGACGTAGCTGCCGTCCTCGTCGGCGTGCACGTCGCGCTTCAGGGCGTCCGGCAGCGAGGTGAACTCGCCGACGATCTCCTCGAGGATGTCCTCGATCGTCACCAGGCCCTGCACGTCGCCGTACTCGTCGACGACGTAGGCGTGGCGGCGGTGGGCCTGCTGGAAGGCCACCAGCTGCTGGTTCAGCGTCGTGCCCTCAGGCACGTAGTACGGCTCGCGCTGGCGGGCGAGCGCGACCAGCTGCTCGCGGTCGATCGCGCCGTGGGCGAGCTCGCGGGCGACGCGCTTCATGTGCAGGATGCCGATGATGTGATCGAGGTCGCCCTCGTAGACCGGCACGCGCGTGTGGCGCGCCTCGCGCAGCGCGCCGAGGATCCGCTCCCAGTCGTCGTTGAGGTCGAGGCCGACGACCTCGCTGCGCGGGATCATGATGTCGTCGACGCGGATGTGCTCGAGGTCGAGGATGCTGACCAGCATCTGCTGGTGCTTGAGCGGAATCAGCGAGCCGGCCTCGGCGACCACGGTGCGCAGCTCGTCCGCCGACAGCGAGTGCGAGCCCACCCGCTCGGCCGACACGCCGACCAGGCGCAGCAGCGCGTTGGTGATCGTGTTGATCAGCCACACGAGCGGGTAGGTTGCCCACAGCAGCGGCCGATAGACGTAGGCCGCCGGCAGCGCCAGGCGCTCGGCGTACAGCGCGCCGTAGGTCTTGGGGCCGACCTCGCAGAACAGCAGCAGCACGATCGTCAGCGCGCCGTTGGCGGCCGCGAGCCAGTGGGCGTCGCCGAGCTCGAGCGTCACCAGCGTCACGATGCTGCCGGCCGCGACCGTGGCCAGCGTGTTGCCGAGCAAGATCACGCCGATCAGGCGGTCGGGGCGGGCCAGCAGGCGCTCGGTCAGGCGCGCAGCGGTATGCCCCGGCTGGCGAGGTGCCGCAGCCGGTAGCGGTTGATGCTCATCAGCGCCGTCTCGGTGCTCGAGAAGAACGCCGACAGCATGATGCAGATCAACAGCCCGGCCAGCGCGAGGCCGAGCGGTACGTGGATCATTCAGCCCCAGTGGCGCCCGAGCACGTTCTCGAGCACGAACTTCGACCCGAAATAGGCGAGCGCCAGGATCACGAAGCCCGCGATCGTGAACCGCAGCGCGCGCCGGCCGCGCCAGCCGTAGCGCAGCCGTCCCCACAGCAGCACGCCGAACACAACCCAGGCGACGATCGCGAGCGTCATCTTGTGGATCAGGTGCTGCGCGACCACGTTCTCAACGAAGAACAGCCCCGTCACCAGCACGAAGGTGAGCACGATGAAGCCGCCGCCGAGGGCGCGGAACAGCGTCCGCTCCAGCGTCTCGACCGGCGGCAGCAGCGCGAGGATGCCGAGTGGCTGGCGGGTGCGCAGCCGCGCGTCCTGCCAGGACAACAGCAGCACCACCACCGCGGCGATCGACAGCCAGCCGGCGGCGAGCGCGGCGAGGGCGATGTGCGCGGTGATCTCCCACTGCGGGTGGATCTCGGAGAAGCCGCCGAGCACCCCGGTGCCGGCGGCGAGCACCCCGGCGACGCCGAACAACGCCGCCGGCAGAATCGCCAGGTCCTCCACGAGCATCGCGACCAGCGTCGTGCTCCCGACGACCCAGCCGACCAGCGAGGCGCTGTCGGTGATCGCGAGCCGGAGCGTGCCGCTCGAGTCGATCGCGTGGAACAGGACGAGCGCGTGGACGATGACGGCCAGCGCGGCGACCAGCGCCACCGACCACGGCCGGCCGGCCGGCGCGGCCCGCGCGACGCGGCACGCGAGCGTGCCCGCGACGAGGTACAGCGCGAGCGGGACCAGCGGCAGCACGATATGGAGGTTCGCCAAAGCAGCGTGATCATTGCACAGCGCGTCCCCGTGCGGGAAGCGCGCGCGCGCCGTCGGTCCCTATAATGGCCGGCCAGGAGGATCCGCGATGTTCGACCGACTGACCGAACGACTGTCCGGAGCCGTGGCGGCGCTGACCGGCCGCGGCCGCCTGACCGAGGACAACATCGCCGATGCGCTACGGCAGGTGCGCCTGGCGCTGATCGAGGCGGACGTCGCGGTGCCGGTCGTCAAGGCCTTCATCGACGCGGTCAAGGCGCGGGCGCTCGGCGCCGAGGTGCAGCAGAGCCTGACCCCGGGCCAGGTGTTCATCAAGATCCTGCACGACGAGCTGGTCGCGGTCATGGGCGAGCCGGGCCAGGGGCTCAACCTGCGCGCCGAGCCGCCGGTGGTCGTGCTGCTCGCGGGCCTGCAGGGCGCGGGCAAGACGACGACCGCCGCCAAGCTGGCGCGCCTCCTCAAGGAGCAGCAGAAGAAGCGCGTGCTGCTCGCCAGCGTCGACGTGTACCGGCCGGCGGCGATCACGCAGCTCGAGCGGCTCGCCGCGCAGATCGGCGCGGCGTTCCACCCGGTCGGCGCCGGCGAGCGGCCGCTCGCGATCGCGGGCGCGCGCTCGAGCAGGCGCGGCGCGGCCTCTACGACGTGCTGATCGTCGACACCGCCGGTCGCCTGCACGTCGACGCCGAGATGATGGCGGAGGTGCGCGAGCTCGACCGCGCGCTCAAGGCGCACCAGCGGCTGTTCATCGTCGACAGCATGGCCGGCCAGGACGCGGTCAACCAGGCGCGGGCCTTCAACGAGGCGCTCGACCTCACCGGCGTGATCCTGACCAAGGCCGACGGCGACGCGCGCGGCGGCGCGGCGCTGTCGGTGCGCCAGGTCACCGGCAAGCCGATCCTGTACGTCGGCGTCGGCGAGAAGGTCGATGCGCTCGAGCTGTTCCACCCCGAGCGGGTCGCCTCGCGGATCCTCGGCATGGGCGACGTGCTGTCGCTGGTCGAGCAGGTGCAGCGCGACGTCGACCGCAACCAGGCCGAGAAGCTCGCCAAGAAGCTCGCCAAGGGCAAGGGCTTCGACTTCGAGGACCTGCGCGACCAGATGCAGCAGCTCGAGAAGATGGGCGGCATCGGCGCGCTGATGGACAAGCTGCCGGGCAAGATCTCGCAGGCCGCGGCCAAGGCGCCGGGGCAGTTCGAGGCCAAGCACGTGACGCCGGCAGATCGCCATGATCAACTCGATGACGCCGGCCGAGCGTCGCCGGCCCGACATCATCGACGGTTCGCGCAAGCGCCGCATCGCCAACGGCTCGGGCGTCCAGGTCCAGGACGTCAACCGCCTGCTCAAGCAGTTCCTGCAGATGCAGAAGGTCATGAAGCAGTTCTCGAAGGGCGGGGTGCGGGGCCTGATGCGCAACCTCGGCGGCCGGTTGCCGCCCGGTTTCGGCCCCTAGCGGTAGCCGGGTTATTTCAGTAGAATGCGCGGCTCTTTAGCGGCGGGCCATTGGGGCCGCCGCCGGCAACCACCGACATCTATTTAGGAATTTCAAGCCGATGGTCACGATTCGCCTGACGCGGCGCGGCGGCAAGAAGGAACCCTTCTATCACGTCGTCGTCGACCGACAGCCGCAAGCGCCAGGGCGGCACGACCCTGGAGCTCGTGGGGTTCTTCAACCCGGTCGCGCGCGGCAAGGAAACCAAGCTGCGCCTCGAAGTCGCCAAGATCGACGCCTGGCTCAAGAAGGGCGCGCTGGCCTCCGAACGCGTCGCCGCCCTGCTGAAGGACTACCGCAAGCAGGCGGGGACGCCCGCCGCGGCCTGACCGGGACCCGCGGCGCGTGCCTGCGGCCGCGGACCGGATGGTCATCCTCGGGCGCCTGGGCGCGCCGTGGGGCATCAAGGGCTGGATCAAGGTCAATTCGTTCACGGACCCGCCGGCCGCCATCCTGGATTATCCGGTCTGGTCGCTGGCCAGGGCCGACGGTGGCTGGGACACGGTCAAGGTCGTCGCCGGGCGACCGCACGGAGCGGGGCACCTCGTGGTCGCCGCGCTCGAGGGGGTCGCAAGCCCCGAGGACACGCGGCCCTTCGTCGGGCGCGACGTCGCGGTGCTGCGATCGGCGCTGCCGGCGCCCAAGGCCGGCGAGTATTACTGGGAGGACCTGCTCGGCTGCCGCGTGGCGACGCTCGAGGGGGTCGAGCTCGGGGTGGTCAGCCACTTCCTCGAGTACCCGGCGGGACCGGTGATGGTCGTCCGGGACGGGCCGAAGGAGCGCTGGGTGCCGCTGGCGCCGCGCCACCTGAAGAAGGTCGATCTCGGCGAGCGACGCGTGACGGTGGACTGGGATCCGGAGTTCTGAGGCGATGAACGCGGCGGGTCCCGCGCTCGCGATCGAGGTGGTGACGCTGTTTCCGGATGCAGTCCGGGCGCAGCTCGCGGTCGGGGTGGTCGGGCGGGCGATCGAGCGCGGCATTGCGCGGGTCGGCACCGAGGACCCGCGTGGCCATACGCGCGACGTGCACCGCACGGTCGACGATCGGCCGTACGGCGGGGGCCCCGGGATGGTGCTGAAGGTCGAGCCGCTGGCGACGGCGGTGGCGGCGGCGGCGGGCCGGCTGCCGGCCGGCAGCCCGCGGATCTACCTGTCCGCGCAGGGCCGGCGCTTCGACCAGGACGCGGCGCGGCGCCTCGCGGCGCTGCCGGGATTTGTGCTGCTGGCCGGGCGCTACGAAGGCGTCGACGAGCGGCTGCTGGAGGAGACGATCGACGAGGAGCTGTCGATCGGCGACTACGTGCTGTCGGGCGGCGAGCTCGCGGCGCTCGTGGTCATCGATGCGACGGTGCGGCTGCTGCCCGGGGTGCTCGGCGACGCCGAGTCGGCGGAGCAGGAGTCGTTCGGCGCGGGGCTGCTCGACTGGCCGCACTACACGCGGCCCGAGGAGTGGCGCGGGCGGCGGGTGCCGGCGGTGCTGCAGGGGCGGCGACCACGCCGCGATCCGGCGCTGGCGCCTGCAAGCAGGCGCTGGGGCGGACCTGGGAGCGGCGCCCGGACCTGATGGCCGGGCGGGAATTGACGCACGAGGAGCGCGGGCTCCTCGACGAGTATCGAGAGGAACACGAGTCATGCAGAACAAGATCATCCAGGAAATAGAGAAGCGGCAGACGGAGCGGAAGATCCCGGACTTCGGCCCGGGCGACACCGTCATCGTCGAGGTCAAGGTCAAGGAAGGCGACCGCGAGCGCGTCCAGGCCTACGAGGGCGTCGTGATCGCGCGCTCGAACCGCGGCGTCAACTCCTCGTTCACCGTGCGCAAGATCTCGCACGGCGAGGGCGTCGAGCGCGTCTTCCAGACCTACAGCAAGGCGCTCGGCGGCATCACCGTCAAGCGCCGCGGCAACGTTCGCCGCGCCAAGCTCTACTACCTGCGCGATCGCTCCGGCAAGTCGGCGCGCATCGAAGAGAAGGTCTGACCGGCGGCGCGCCCGGCGCGCCTGCGCTGAGGGGCCAGCGCGGACACCGGTCCGGCTGGCCCCGTGTCGTTTGGCGGCGGCCCGGCGGGGAGCGCCGTCGCCTGTGGCCCGATACACTCTGCCCGTGCGCCCGCACCCGGGCGCCGCCTCTCGGGGGTCATCATGGGCGTCGTGGGACGGCTGTTGCATGCGGTATGGCGCTTCCTCGACGGCCTGAGGAAGCTGCTGCACCTCGTCCTGCTGCTCGCGCTGCTGGCGGTCGTCTGGGCCGCCGCGCGCCACCCGCTGCCGCTCGTGCCCGCCAAGGCCGCGCTCGTCGTGCGGCCCGAGGGGCGGCTCGTCGAGCAGCTCACCGGCAGTCCCTTCGACCGCTCGCTCGGCATGCTGTCGGGCGACCACGAGCCCGAGACGCTGGTCCGCGACCTCGTCGAGGCGATCCGCGCCGCCGCCAAGGACGACCGCATCCGCGTGCTGGTGCTCGATCCCTCGCAGCTCACCGGCGGCGGGCTCACCAAGCTCGGCGCGATCGCCGATGCGGTGCGCGAGTTCCGCAAGGCCGGCAAGAAGGTGCTCGCCTACAGCCGCTACGCGAGCCAGGAGCAGTACTTCCTGCTGGCGCAGGCCGACGAGGCCTACCTCGAGCCGAGCGGTGCGATCGGCGTGATCGGCTACGCGGCCTACGGCCTGTATTTCCACGACGCGCTCGAGCGCCTCGGGGTCGAGGTCAACGTCTTCAAGGTCGGCACCCACAAGTCGTACCCCGAGCCATTCACGCGCCAGGACATGTCGCCGGAGGACCGCGAGCAGACGCTCGGCTGGGTCCTGCCGCTGTGGCAGGCCTACGCGGCCGGCGTCGAGCAGGCCCGCGCCCTGCCGGCCGGCACGGTCGACGCCTACGTTGCCGAGGCGGCGCCGGCGCTCAAGGCCGCCGACGGTGACGCCGCGCGCCTCGCCGAGGAGCGCCGCCTCATCAACGGCCGCAAGACCTCGCTCGAGTTCGACAAGCTGCTGGTCGGCCTGGTCGGCGAGGACCATGCGACGCACTCGTTCAACGCCATCGGCCACGCCGAGTACCTGGCCGCGATCCGCCCCGAGCGCGCGCTGACGCGCCACCCGGCCGGCGAGGTCGCGGTGCTGGTCGCCGCCGGCGACATCGTCGACGGCGAGGGGCCGGCCGGCGAGATCGGCGGCGACAGCTTCGCCGAGATCGTGCGCGGCGCGCGCTACGACGACGACGTCAAGGCGGTGGTGCTCCGCATCGACAGCGGCGGCGGCAGCATGCTGGCCTCGGAGGTGATCCGCCAGGAGGTCGCCGCGCTCAAGGCCGCCGGCAAGCCGGTGGTCGCCTCGTTCTCCAGCGTCGCCGCCTCCGGCGGCTACTACATCGCGATGGACGCCGACCAGATCTGGGCGGCGCCGACCACGATCACGGGCTCGATCGGCGTGTTCGGCATCGTGCCGACCTTCGAGAAGACGCTGGCCAAGCTCGGGGTTGCGAGCGACGGCGTCGCGACCTCGAAGATCGCCGGCGCGATGCACCTCGAGCGCAGCATGTCCGCCGACGAGAAGGAAGTGCTGCAGCTCGGCGTCGAGCACGCCTACCGCGATTTCGTCGCGCACGTCGCCGCCGCGCGCAACAAGACGCCCGCGGAGATCGAGCGCGTCGCCGAGGGCCGCGTCTGGATCGCGACCGAAGCCGTCAAGCTCGGCCTCGTCGATCAGCTCGGCGACCTCGACGGCGCGGTGCACGCGGCCGCCAAGCTCGCCAAGCTCGCGCCCGGCAAGTACGAGGTGACGTTCCGCGAGAAGGAACTGTCGTGGCGCGAGCGGCTGCTGCGCGAGCTGCGCGCCGAGAGCGGCGCCGCCGCGCGCGCGCTCGGCCTCGCGCCCGCGCCGCCGGCGGCGGTCGGGCGCGTACTCGGCGCCTTCGAGCGGCAAGTGCGCGCGGTCGCCGCGTTCAACGACCCGCGCCACCTCTACAGCTACTGCGGCTGCGAGCTCGACTGAGCCGGCGCCGCGGCGCGCGGGCTCAGCGGTCCCAGTCGAGGATCACCTTGCCGCTCGCGCCCGAGGCCATCGTCTCGAAGCCCTTGCGGTAGTCCTCGATGCCGAGCCGGTGGGTGATGACCGGCGAGATGTCGAGGCCGCTCTGCAGCATGCTCGACATCTTGTACCAGGTCTCGAACATCTCGCGGCCGTAGACGCCCTTGAGCATCAGCCCCTTGAAGATCACCTCGTCCCAGTCGATGCCGGTGTCCGCGGGCATGATGCCGAGCATCGCGACGCTGCCGCCGTGGTGCATGGTGCGCAGCAGCTCGCGGAACGCCGACGGCACGCCCGACATCTCCATGCCGACGTCGAAGCCTTCCTCCATGCCGAGCTCCTGCATCGCCGCATCGAGCGTTGTCGGTGCGCACGTCGAGCGCGCGCGAGGCGCCCATGCGCCGCGCGAGCTCGAGCCGGTAGGGGTTGACGTCGGTGATCACGACGTGGCGCGCGCCGACGTGGCGCGCGACCGCGACCGCCATGATGCCGATGGGACCGGCGCCGGTGATCAGCACGTCCTCGCCGACCAGGTTGAACGAGAGCGCGGTGTGGGTCGCGTTGCCGAAGGGGTCGAGGATCGAGGCGATCTCGTCGCTGATCGCCGGCGACAGCTTGAACACGTTCGAGGCCGGCAGCGACATGTACTCGGCGAAGCAGCCGGGGCGGTTGACGCCGACGCCCGACCGTGTTGCGGCACAGGTGGCGGCGCCCGGCGCGGCAGTTGCGGCAGTAGCCGCAGGTGATGTGGCCTTCGCCGGAAACGCGATCGCCGACGCTCGAAGCCCCGCACCTCGCTGCCCATCTCGACGATCTCGCCGCAGTACTCGTGGCCGACCGCCATCGGCACCGTGATGGTGCGCTGCGCCCAGTCGTCCCAGTGCCAGATGTGCATGTCGGTGCCGCAGATCGCGGTCCTCTTCATCTTGATCAGCACGTCGTTGGGGCCGATCTTGGGTTCCGGCACGTCCTGCATCCAGATGCCGGGCTCGGCCCTGGCCTTGACCAGTGCTTTCATGTGAGTCCTTTCACGGCAGGATGCCGAGCTCGCGCCCGGCGGTGGCGAACGCCCCGATCGCGCGCTCAAGCTCGGCGCGGCTGTGCGCCGCGTTCATCTGCGTGCGGATCCGTGCCTGGCCCTTCGGCACGACCGGGAACGAGAAGCCGATGACGTACACGCCGAGCTCGAGCAGCCGGTCGGCCATGCGCGCGGCGAGCGCTCGCCTCGCCGAGCATGACCGGGATGATCGGGTGCTCGCCCGGCACCAGCGTGAAGCCCGCCTCGCTCAGCCCGGCGCGGAAGATGCGGGCGTTGTCGCGCAGCTGTTCGCGCTGAGCTCGTCGCCCTCGGCGACGAGGTCGAGCACCCTGAGCGTCGTCGCCGCGATCACCGGCGGCAGCGAATTGGAGAAGAGGTACGGCCGCGAGCGCTGCCGCAGCCACTCGACCGCGCGGGCGCGGCCGGCGACGTAGCCGCCCGCGGCGCCGCCGAGCGCCTTGCCGAGCGTGCCGGTCAGGATGTCGACGCGCCCCATGACGCCGGCGAGCTCGTGCGTGCCGCGGCCGCCGGCGCCGATGAAGCCGGTGGCGTGCGAGTCGTCGACCACGACCAGCGCGCCGTAGCGGTCGGCGAGGTCGCAGATCGCCTTCGAGCGGCGCGAGCGTGCCGTCCATCGAGAACACGCCGTCGGTGACGATCAGGCGCGTGCGCGCGTCGCTGCGCTTCGTGGAGGCGTGCCTCGAGCTCGGCCATGTCGCGGTTGGCGTAGCGGTACTTGCGCGCCTTGCAGAGGCGGATGCCGTCGATGATCGAGGCGTGGTTGAGGGCGTCGGAGATCACCGCGTCGTGCGTCGCCGAGCAGCGTCTCGAACAGCCCGCCGTTGGCGTCGAAGCACGACGAGTAGAGGATCGCGTCGTCGGTGCCGAGGAACGCGGCGAGCCGCTGCTCGAGCTCGCGGTGCACGGCGTGCGTGCCGCAGATGAAGCGCACCGAGGCCATGCCGTAGCCGTAGCGGTCGAGCGCGCGGTGCGCCGCCTCGCGCACCGCCGGGTGGATGGCGAGGCCGAGGTAGTTGTTGGCGCAGAGGTTGACGACCTCGCGGCCGTCGGCGCCGCGGATCAGGGCGGCCTGCGGCGAGCCGAGGAGCCGCTCGGTCTTGTACAGGCCCTGCTCGCGCAGCGCAGCAATATCCCTTTCCAGCCGCTCGTAGAAGGCGGTGTCCATTCGCACCCCAGGAGGCAAATCGGGCGCAGAGTATAGGCAATAATCGCCAGCGGCGAGGTCACGGGGCCGTGACGGGGAGCACAGATGGCGGGGTCAGGTGATCGCGGGCGAGCCGGGCGCGCGGCCGGCGACGGGGCGAACGACGGCGGGCCGGACGAGGGCGGCGAGGCGCTGCGGCTCGACCGCTGGCTGTGGTGCGTGCGCCTCTACAAGAGCCGTTCGCTCGCGACCGCGGCGGTCGCCGGCGGGCACGTGCACCTGAACGGCGGCCGCGTGAAGCCCGCGCGGGTCGTCAAGGCCGGTGACCTGCTGACGGTCTCGCTCGGCGGACGCGATCTCGAACTCACGGTGCGCGCGATCCCGCAGCGGCGCGGGCCGGCGCCCGAGGCCCGCGCCTGCTACGAGGAGAGCGCCGCCAGCATCGAGCGCGGCCAGCGCCTCGGCGAGGCGCGGCGGCTTGCGGCCCTGACGACGCCGCGGTCGGAGGGACGGCCGGACAAGAAGGAGCGGCGCGAGCTGCTCGCGCTCGCGCGCCGCCAGGGCCGCAGCTGAGCGGCGCGCGGCGTCAGTGCATCAGCGAGGCCAGCCGGCGGCGGGCCTGCGCGACCAGCTCGTGCTCGGGCCCGAGCAGCGCGAAGGCGGCCTTGAGCGTGCGCGGCACCGCGCCGTCGCCGAAGCGCGGCTCGCTGCGCAGGAGCTCGAGCCAGGCGTCGACCGCCGCGGCGTGCCGACCGGCGAGGAACTCCCGCGCCGCCGCCGCGTGGCGCGCCGCGGGCGTCCCGGGTGCCCCGGCGAGCGCGGCGGCCCGCGCGAGCTCGAGCCGCGCCTGGCGCGCCTCGAGGCTCTTCTCGGCGCCGAGCCGCATCGGCGCCGCGGCGATGCGTGCCGCCGCCGCCTCGAGCCGGCCGCCGTCGATCAGTACGTCGAGGAGCGCGAGGAAATGCTCGGATCGGTCGGGCTCGGCCGCGACCAGCCGCTCGAGGGTCGCGACCGCGGCGTCGACATCGCCGCCGGCCGCGGCGGCGAGCGCCGCCTGGCGCTCGCGGTCGGCCGGCCGCTCGACGTGCCGGTCGAAGAGCACGCGGATCACGGCCTCCGGCTGTGCGCCGACGAGCGCATCGGCGAGCTCGCCCTTGTTGAAGAGCGCAACGGTCGGCAGGCTGCGCACGCCGTAGCGCGCGGCGATAGCGGCCTCGGCGTCGGTGTCGAGCGTGACGACCTCGGCGAGCCCCGCGTACTCGACGGCGAGCCGCTCGAGGATCGGCGCGACCATCCGGCACGGTGCGCACCACGCGGCCCAGAAGTCGACGACGACCGGAATGCTCCGCGAGCGCTCGAGCACCGCACTTTCGAAGTCCGTCACGCCGACCGCGCGCACCGAGGTTTCCGCTTCTGCCATCCGCTACTCCCCGAACCACACCGGCCGACAGCGTGCGGGCAGCAGCCGCGAGTATCAAGGGCCGCCACGCGCATGGGATAATCGCGCCGTGCCGAGGCCCACGACCCCACCCGTTGCCGCCGACGTCATCATCGAGCTCGTCGACCGGCCGGGCCGGCCGATCGTGCTGATCGAGCGCCGCTTCGCGCCGCCCGGCTGGGCGCTGCCGGGCGGCTTCGTCGAGCTCGGCGAGACGGTTGAGGCAGCCGCGGTGCGCGAGGCGCTCGAGGAAACGGGCCTTACCGTGGAGCTCAAGGAGTTGCTCGGCGTCTACTCAGACCCCGCCCGCGATCCGCGCGGCCACACGGTCGGGATCGTGTACGTGGGCGAAGCGCGGGGCGAGCCGCGCGCGGGCGATGATGCCGGCAACGTCGCCGTGGTCGACCCGGCGACTCCGCCGCCGCTGGCGTTCGACCACGGCCGGATACTCGCCGACTATCGCGCGCGCGGCCGGCGCTGAGCGCCGCGCAGCCGGGCCGGCGCGCGCGCGGCCGCGGCGAGCACGATCGCGGCTAGGCGCCGTCGACCGGGATCGCGACGGCGCGCGTCGACTTGACCTCTTCCATGACGACGTAGGTGTGGGTCTGTTCGACGCCGGCGAGGGCCGCGAGCTCCTCGAGGAAGCGCCGGTAAGCCGCCATGTCGGCGGTGCGCACCTTGAGCAGGTAGTCGAAGCCGCCCGCCACCATGTGGCACTCCTGGACGAGCTCGAGGCCGATGACCCCGTCGCGGAAGCGGTTGAAGACGTCCGGCGTCGTGCGGTCGAGCTGCACCTCGACGAAGGCGATGAGTCCCGCGCCGAGCTTGGCGGGGTCGAGGTCGGCCGCGTAGCCGCGGATGTAGCCCTCGCGCTCGAGCCGTCGCACGCGCTCGAAGCACGGCGTCGGGGACAGGTGCACGCGGCGCGCGAGCTCGGCGACCGAGAGCCGGCCGTCGGTCTGCAGCAGCGCGAGCAACCGGCGATCGATCCGGTCGAGACAGTCCGCCATCGAGGTCCCCCCCTAGAGGGACGAAACGCCTCTCGGGAATCTATCAAAAAGACGAAACGCCTGCGTGTTCGTCAATAAAGTAGCCGGATCTTTCAGGGGGACCTCATGACGCCTTTCATCCGTCCGGCGGCCGAGCCGCTGGAGACTGCCGTTGCGTCGGCGATCAACCGGCTCTGGCTCGCCGACGAGGAGACGGTACTGCGCGAGCTCCTGCCGCTGGCGCGCCTCGAGCCCGACGCCCGCGCCGCGATCACGGCGCATGCGGCGTCGCTCGTCGAGTCTGTGCGCGGCGTGCGGGTCGACAAGACCGGCATGGACGCGTTCCTGCGCGAGTACGACCTCTCGTCGCAGGAGGGGGTGATCCTGATGTGCCTCGCCGAGGCGCTGCTCAGGATCCCCGACGCCGTGACCGCCGACCGGCTGATCGCCGACAAGATCAAGGCCGGCGACTGGGCCTCGCACCTCTCCGACGGCGGCTCGCTGTTCGTCAACGCCTCGACCTGGGGCCTGATGCTGACCGGGCGGATCGTGCAGCCGGATGCCGGCACGCAGCGCGACCCGGCCGGCTTCGTCCGCAACCTCGTCGCGCGGGTCGGCGAGCCGGTGGTGCGCACCTCGCTGCGGCAGGCGATGCGGATCCTCGGCCACCAGTTCGTGATGGGCCGCACGCCGGCGGAGGCGCTCGAGCGCGGTGGCGAGGGCGGCAACGCCCGCTACCGCTACTCCTTCGACATGCTCGGCGAGTCGGCGCTGACGATGCGCGACGCGGACCGCTACCTCGAGGCCTACTCGCAGGCGATCGAGGCGATCGGCCGCGCCGCGCGCGTGCAGCGCGACGCGACGCCGGAGTCGGCGCCCTCGATCTCGGTCAAGCTCTCGGCGCTGCACCCGCGCTACGAATTCGCGCAGCGCGAGCGCGTCCACGCCGAGCTCGCGCCGCGCCTCGTGCTGCTCGCCGAGCGCGCGGCCGCGGCCGGCATCGCGCTCACCGTCGATGCCGAGGAATCGGAGCGCCTGGAGCTGTCGCTCGAGCTCATCGAGCGGGTGCTGACGACGCCCTCGCTCGCCGGCTGGCCGGGCTTCGGGCTTGCGGTGCAGGCGTACCAGAAGCGCGCGCCGGACGTGATCCGCTGGCTGACCGCGCGCACCCGTGCGGCGGGGCGGCGGCTCAACGTGCGGCTCGTCAAGGGCGCCTACTGGGACAGCGAGATCAAGCGCGCCCAGGAGCGCGGCCACCCGGGCTACCCGGTCTACACGCGCAAGCAGAGCACCGACGTCGCCTACCTCGCCTGCGCGAGCCTGATGCTCGATGCGCCGGACGTCCTCTACCCGCAGTTCGCGACCCATAACGCGCATACGGTCGCGAGCATCCTGCACCTCGCCCGCGCACGCGGCCGGGCCTTCGAGTTCCAGCGCCTGCACGGCATGGGCGAGGAGCTCTACGGCATCGTCACCGACCCCGCCCGCGAGGGCGCGCCGTGCCGCGTGTACGCGCCGGTCGGCTCGCACGAGGACCTGTTGCCGTACCTCGTGCGCCGGCTGCTCGAGAACGGCGCCAACACCTCCTTCGTCAACCGCATCGTCGACGCCCGGCTGCCGGCGAGCGAGATCGCCGCCGACCCGGTGGCCTTCGTCGAGTCGCTCGCGACCGTGCCGCACCCGCGCATTCCGCTGCCGGCGCGCATCTTCGGCGCCGAGCGGCCGAACTCCGCCGGCCTCAACCTCGCCGACGGCCGCGCGCTCGCCGAGCTCGCGCGCGACGCGGCCGCGACGCTCGGCGAGGCGCGCGCGGCCGTGCCGCTCATCGACGGCCGGCCAACCCTGGAGCGCGGCAAGGCGCTTGCGCGCGGCGCGCCGGTCACCAACCCCGCCGACCGCGGCGACGTCGTCGGTGCGGTCGTCGAGGCGGGTCCCGCCGAGGTCGAGCGCGCGCTCGCCGGCGCCGCGACGGCGTTCCCCGGCTGGGACCGGCGGCCGGCCGAGGAGCGCGCGGCGATCCTCGAGCGGGCGGCCGAGGCCTTCGAGGCGCACCGGCCTGAGTTCATCGCGCTGCTCGTGCGCGAGGCGGGCAAGTCGGTCGCCGACGGCGTCGCCGAGGTCCGCGAGGCGGTCGACTTCCTGCGCTACTACGCGCAGCGCGCCCGGCTCGACTTCGGCCGGCCGCTGGTGCTGCCGGGGCCGACCGGCGAGAGCAACGAGATGGTGCTGCGCGGCCGCGGCGTGTTCGTCTGCATCAGCCCGTGGAATTTCCCGCTCGCGATCTACACCGGCCAGCTCGCGGCCGCGCTTGCGGCCGGCAACGCCGTGATCGCCAAGCCCGCCGAGCAGACCCCGCTGGTCGCGGCGCTCGCGACCGAGCTCCTACACGGCGCCGGCGTGCCGGGCGAGGTGCTGCAGTTCCTGCCGGGCGACGGCGCGCGCGTCGGCGCGCTCCTGACCTCGGATCCGCGGGTCGCCGGCGTCGCGTTCACCGGCTCCAACGAGACGGCGAGCGTCATCCAGCGCGCGCTCGCGGCCCGGCCGGGCCCGATCGCGACGCTGATCGCCGAGACCGGCGGCCAGAACGCCATGATCGTCGACAGTTCCGCGCTTCCCGAGCAGGTGGTCAACGACGCGGTGCTGTCAGCCTTCGGCAGCGCCGGTCAGCGCTGCTCGGCACTTCGCATCCTGTGCGTCCAGGAGGAAATCGCCGCGCGCGTCGAGACGCTGCTCGCCGGCGCCATGGACGAGCTCGTGGTCGGCGCGCCCGGGCTGCTCGCGACCGACGTCGGCCCCGTCATCGACGGCGAGGCGCTTGTGAGGCTCGAGCGACACGCCGCCGAGATCGTCAAGGGCGTGCGCTGGTCGCATCGCGGGCCGCGCCCGGCCGGCACCGAGGGCGGCAGCTTCTTCGCGCCGCTCGCGGTCGAAATCCCGCGCATCGGCGTGCTCGAGCGCGAAGTGTTCGGGCCGGTGCTGCACGTCGTGCGCTGGCAGGCACGCGAGCTCGACGAGCTCGTCGATGCGATCAACGCGACCGGCTACGGCCTCACGCTCGGCATCCACACCCGCATCGACTCGACCGTGGCGCGGGTCCGCGCCCGGGCGCGGGTCGGCAACCTCTACGTCAACCGCAACATGATCGGCGCGGTGGTCGGCGTGCAGCCCTTCGGCGGCACGGGCTTGTCGGGGACCGGGCCGAAGGCGGGCGGGCCGCACTACCTGCACCGCTTCGCGACCGAACAGACGGTGACGGTGAACACGGCGGCGGTCGGCGGCAATGCGAGCCTCCTGGCGCTCGCCGGCTGAGGGGCGCCGCGCCGGACGGCGCCGTATAAGGGTGCTCACCGGGGCGGCGGCGGCCGCGTAGGGAATAGTCGCAATTGCGGTGTCGGGCCCCTGACGGCCCTACAGTTTTCACCCGGACGGACGACTCACCGGCACGGGCCGCTGCGCATCGCATCGGGCGGCCCGGCCATGGTTGCTGCACCGCACCCGCCAGAGGCAGTGGCTGGCCGGGCATTGCACCCAGCCGACGCGGAGCACGGAGAGTCGACCGAAGATGAAAATAGTCAATGACTTACGGCTCGGCCCGAAGCTTCAGGTCGCGTTCCTCGGCGTGCTGGCCTTCGCCGGCATCATCGGCTTCACGGCGGTGGCACAGCTGTCCAAGGTGGCCGCCACCGCCGACAAGCTCGCGACCGATTCACTCGGCAGCGTCTACCTCGTCTCGCAGATCGGCAGCGAAGTGGCCGAGAGCCGCGCGGTGGTGCTCGAGATCCTGACCCGGCTGCAGCTCAACAACACCGCCACCGACTCCACCCAGGCGCTCGCGGCGGTCGCCGCCCGCATGAAGGTCGACTCCGCCGCCTACGAGAAGCTGCTGCGCACGCCCGAGGAGCGCGCGCTGTGGACCGAGTTGCTCGCCAAGTGGAAGGACTACGACAAGGAACAGCAGCGCGCGCTGTCGATGGCCGAGGACGGCCTGCCCGGCGATGCGCAGCGCGTGCTGATCGCCCAGGCCAAGGTCAAGTACGACGCCGTCAGCCTCGCGACCCGCAAGCTGATCGACCTCACCAACACCGAGGCGAGCCAAGCGCGCGCGGCGGCCGACGACATCGCCGGTGGCGCGCGCCGCTTCGTGTTCGTACTGCTGGCCATCGCGGCCGCGATCGGCATCGCCATCGCCCTCGCCGTCAGCCGCGCGATCACCGGGCCGCTGCAGCACGCCGTCGTGCTCCTGAAGGCGATCGGCGCCGGCAAGCTCGACAACCACATCGACACCGCGCGGCGTGACGAGGTCGGCGAGCTGCTCGCCGGCGTCGCCGCCACCCAGACGGACCTGCGCGCGCGTGCCGAGACCGAGCGGCGCCACGCCGACGACGAGCGCCAGCGCGCCGAGTCCGACCGGCGTGCGCTCGAGGAGGTCCAGCAGATCGTCGCCGCGGTCGTCGCCGGCGACCTCGATCGCCGCCTGGCGACCGCCGGCAAGAGCGGCTTCGCCGAGCAGCTCGCCACCAGCATCAACGGCCTGGTCGACAACGTCGCCGGCGTCGCGAGCGACGTGCAGCGGATCGTCGATGCGGCCAACTCCGGCGACCTGACGCACCGCATGCACCTCGACGACCGCAGCGGGCTCGAGCGCAAGATCGGCAGCGGCGTCAACCAGCTGGTCGCCGAGATGGCGACCATGGTCGGCAAGGTCAAGGAAGCGGCCGCCGACGTCTCGCGCGGCTCGCAGGAGATCTCGCAGGGCAACGCCAGCCTCTCCAAGCGCACCGAGGACCAGGCCGCCTCGCTCGAGGAGACCGCCGCCTCGATGGAGGAGATGACGAGCACGGTCAAGCAAAACGCCGACAACGCCCGCCAGGCCAACGCGCTCGCGCTCGAGGCGCGCAGCCGCGCCGAGCGCGGCGGCAGCGTCGTGTCGCAGGCGGTCAAGGCGATGGACGGCATCAGCGCCGCCTCGCGCAAGATCGCCGACATCATCGGCGTCATCGACGAGATCGCCTTCCAGACCAACCTGCTGGCGCTCAACGCCGCCGTCGAGGCGGCGCGCGCCGGCGAGCAGGGCCGCGGCTTCGCCGTGGTCGCGAGCGAGGTCCGCAACCTCGCCTCGCGCAGCGCCGACGCCGCCAAGGAGATCAAGGCGCTGATCAAGGACAGCGTGGCGCGGGTCGACGACGGCTCGCGGCTGGTCGGCGAATCGGGCGAGACCCTCGAGCAGCTGGTGGCGGCCGTCAAGAAGGTCAGCGACATCATCGCCGAGATCTCGGCGGCCAGCGCCGAGCAGGCCTCCGGCATCGATCAGGTCGGCCGCGCCGTCACGCAGATGGACGAGCTGACGCAGCAGAACGCGGCACTGGTCGAGGAAGCGGCCGCCGCCTCCCACACGCTCGCCGACTCGTCGGGCGCGCTCAACGAGATGATGAACCGCTACCGCGTCACGGCCGGAGCGGTCGCCGCGGCGGCAACCCGGCCGGCCGCGGCGGACCGGCTTGACAGGCGCGCGGCCGAGCGCCCATGGTCTGGCCGCCCGGCGCGCGCCAGCTGAGGCTCGCAGGACAGGAGGTTCTTATGTTTCGCTATGTGATCGCGGCGCTGCTCGGACTCGGACTGGCCGTGGCGCCGCTCGGCAGCGTGCGCGCCGACGCCGCGGCGCCGTCCAAGGACGAGGTGGTTGCGCAGGTCAAGAAGGGCATCGCGTTCTACAAGTCGGCCGGGCGCGACAAGGCGCTGGCCGAGTTCAACAACAAGGAAGGGCAGTTCGCCAAGGGCGAGGACTACATCGACGTCCACGACGTCGCCGGCAACTGCGTCGCGCACCCGACCACGCCCAGCCTCGTCGGGCTCAACCGGCTTGAGGCGGCGGACCCGGCGGGCAAGAAGTTCATCAAGGAAATCGTCGACGCGGCCAAGAGCAAGTCCTCCGGCTGGCTCACCTACCAGCGCAAGAACCCGGTCAGTGGCAAGGTCGAGAACAAGCTCGCCTACTGGGAGGTCTACGACGGCCTGATCTTCAAGGCCGGGACCTACGACCCGAACGCGAAATAGCGACCGCCGCGGCCCGCCGCGCCTCAGTGCGCGGCGCCGTCGCCCGGGGAGCGCAGTGCGACGCGCTCGAACAGGCCGGCGTCGACGTCCGCCCAGCGGTCGACGCCGGGACCCTTGAGGGCGCAGAGCGCCGCCGGCACCAGGTCGCCGATCGAGTCGTCGTCGGTCAGCCACTTGGCGAGGCGGCTGAGGCCCGGGTTGTGGCCGACCAGCAGCACGTGCCGGCACGCGGCCGGCACCGCCCGCAGGATCGTCACCAGCGCCGCGCGATCGGCGAGGTAGATGCGGTCGTCGTGGCGGATCTTCTGCAGCGGGAAGCCGAGCGCGCGCGCGAACTCCTTCGCGGTGCTGACGGTGCGTACCGCCGGGCTCGTCACGATGTGATCGGGCCGCAGGCCGAGCGCGTGGGCGAGCTCGGCCATCTCCTCGGCCTCGCGGCGGCCGCGCTTGTCGAGGCGCCGCTCGAAGTCCTCGACGTCCGCCTCGTGCTTCTCGGCATGGGCGTGCCGCACAATCGTCACAAGTTTCATGGCCGCCATTGTACCGGCTGGCCCGTCAGCGGACGCCGATGCAGATCCGGCCGGCGCGGACCGCGACCGGGAAGGTCGCGACCGGCTCGTAGGCGGGCGGCGAGAGCGCCGCGCCGGTGCGCAGGCAGAAGCGCGCGCCGTGCCGCGGGCAGATGACCTCGTGGTCCTCGACCGGACCGTCCGCCAGCGGGTTACCGTCGTGCGTGCACAGGTCCTCGATCGCGTACAGCTCGCCGCCGATGTTGTACACGGCGACGAAGCGCGCCTCGACCTCGAAGACGCGGTGCGCCCCGGGCGGCACGTCGCCCGCGGCGGCGACCTCGACCCACGCCGCCGGTGCGGCACCGCTGCTTGCCATCACATCATGCCGGTCTGCAGGCGCGCGGCCTCGGACATCATCTCGCGGCTCCACGGCGGGTCGAACACGAGCTCGACGTCGGTGGCGGCGATGGTCGGGATCTGCTCGAGCTTGTCCTTGACGTCCTGCACCAGTACCTCGCCCATGCCGCAGCCGGGGGCGGTCAGCGTCAGGCGCACGGCCGCGGCGCGGCTGCCGTCGTCGCGCCGCGAGACCTCGCACGAGTAGACGAGGCCGAGGTCGAC
The DNA here is from genome assembly GCA_963727685.1 of uncultured Pseudomonadota bacterium. GTDB lineage: Bacteria > Pseudomonadota > Gammaproteobacteria > Steroidobacterales > Steroidobacteraceae > CAIKZZ01. Next base: position 945,607 of record CAVSGY010000005.1, on the reverse strand, counting down.
GATGTTGACCGGGATCTCCGGGTCGTAGCAGGTCTTGCAGCTGGTCCCAGGCGAGCTTCTCGACGTCGGCGTCGGTCGCGTCGGGCGGCAGCTCGAGGCGCTGCGGCGGCTCGCGGCCGATCGCCTCGGCATCCTCGCCGGCGACCCGGAACAGGTTGCCCTCGACGTACACCGTGAAGCTGCCGCCGAGCGCCTGGGTGATGTAGCCGACGCTGCCGGTGCGCAGCTTGACCTCGATCCCGGCGGGGACCAGGACGGCCTTGACGTCGCGGCTGACGACGAACGGCTCTCTGTCGTGTTGGCGCATGCGGTCGCTCGGCTGGCGGGCTATTCGGTGGAAACCGGCACGGCGGCGCCCTCGAGCGCCGCGTTCAGCGTGTGCCAGCACAGGCTCGCGCACTTGACGCGCGCCGGGAACTCGCGCACGCCCGACAGCGCCGCCAGCTTGCCGAGCTCGGCAGGCGCGGGCGCGTCGGCGCGCGTCAGCAGGTCGTGAACGAGGCCGAAGAGGTGCGCGGCCTCGGCGCGGGTCCGGCCCTTGACCGCCTCGGTCATCAGCGAGGCCGAGGCCACCGAGATCGCGCAGCCGTCGCCCTCGAAGCTGAGGTCGCGGATGACGTCGCCGTCCAGCAGCGCGTACACCGTCAGCTGGTCGCCGCACAGCGGGTTGTGGCCGTCGGCCGAGTGCGCCGGCGGCTCGAGCCGGCCGAAGTTCCGCGGCTGCTTGTTGTGATCGAGGATCACGTCGCGGTAGAGGTCCTTGAGGTCCATCGGCAACGACCTCAGCGGAACATCGCGCGCGCCGCGTCGACCACGTCGGCGAGGCGGTCGATCTCGGCACGGGTGTTGTAGAACGCGAACGAGGCGCGCGCGGTGGCCGGCACGCCGAAGAACTCCATCGCCGGCATCGCGCAGTGGTGGCCGGTGCGGATCGCGATGCCCTCCTGGTCGAGGATCGTGCCGAGGTCGTGCGGGTGCACGCCGTCGACGACGAACGACACGAGGCTCGCCTTGTCGCGCGCCGTGCCGATGATCGTCAGGCCGTCGATCGCGGCGAGCCGCGCGGTCGCGTGCGCGAGCAGCTCCTGCTCCCAGGCGGCGATGCGCCCGAGGCCGATGCCGTCGACGTAGTCGATGGCCGCGGCGAGGCCGATCGCGCCCGAGATGTGCGGCGTGCCCGCCTCGAACTTGTACGGCAGCTGGTTGTAGGTGGTGCCCTGCGAAGCTGACCGACAGGATCATGTCGCCGCCGCCCTGCCACGGCGGCATCGACTCGAGCAGCGCCTCGCGCCCGTACAGCACGCCGATGCCGGTCGGGCCGTAGAGCTTGTGGCCGGAGAACGCGTAGAAGTCGCAGTCGAGCGCCTGCACGTCGACGCGCGAAGTGCGGCACCGCCTGCGCGCCGTCGAGCAGCACCGGCACGCCGCGCGCGTGCGCCAGCGCGACGATCTGCCGGACCGGCAGCACGGTGCCGAGCGCGTTGGAGACGTGCGCGATGGCCACGAGGCGCGTGCGCTCGGCAGATGAGCGGCGCCGAGCGCGTCGAGGTCGACCTCGCCGCGACGGTCGATCGGCGCGACCTTGAGCACGGCGCCGGTCGCGGCGCAGGCCATCTGCCAGGGCACGATGTTGGCGTGGTGCTCGAGGTGCGTGATCAGGATCTCGTCGCCCGGCTGCGCCCGCGCGCCGCACGAACGACTGCGCCACCAGGTTGATCGACTCGGTCGTGCCGCGGATGAAGACGATCTCGCGCGTCGAGCGCGCGTTCAGGAAGCGGCGCACGCGCTCGCGCGCCGCCTCGAAGGCGTCGGTGGCCGCGCTGGCTGACAGCGTGTGCACGCCGCGGTGCACGTTGGCGTGCATCTGCTCGGCGTAGCGGCGCTCGGCGTCGATGACGGCGTGCGGCCGCTGGGCCGAGGCGCCGTTGTCGAGGTAGACGAGCGGCTTGCCGTTGATCCGCTGCGCTCAGGATCGGGAAGTCGGCGCGCAGCCGTTCGACGTCGAGCGGCGCTTTGCTTGCGAGCGCGGCGCTCATGCGACGAACTCGCGCAACAGCTCGGCCGCCGGCAGGCGGCCGAGCACGTGCGCTTCGGCGGCGCGCGCTGAGGCCGTCGGGCTTGCAGGCGGCGCAGCACGTCGCCGACGAAGGCGTAGGTCAGCAGCGCCCGCGCCGTGTCGCGATCGAGGCCGCGCGAGAGCAGGTAGAACAGCATGTTCTCGTCCAGCGTGCCGGTGGTCGCGCCGTGGCTGCACTTGACGTCGTCGGCGTTGATCTCGAGCTGCGGCCGGGACTCGATCGACGCCTCGCGCCCGATCAAGAGGTTGCGGCTCGACTGCCGCGACTCGGTCTTGGCCGCGCCGGCGTGTACGACGACCTTGCCGTCGTAGCTGCCGCGGCCGCGGCCGGCGGCGACGCCGCGGTACAGCTGGTCGCTGGTGGTACCGGGCGCGCGATGCTCGATGAGCGTGCGCAGGTGCTGCTCGCGCGTGCCGTCGGGGAAGAAGACGCCAGCGAGCTCGGCCGACGCCCCCGGTCCCTCGAGCGCGATCCTGCAGGTCGAGGCGCGTCAGCTGGCCGCCGAGCCCGACCAGGCGGTGCCGGTAGCAGGCGCCCGCGGCGAGCGTGACGGCGGCGTCATCGAGCAGGATCGTGCGCCGCCCGGTCACCTGCAGCGAGCTGTGGGAGAGCTCGGCGCCGGCCGCGAGACGAAAGTCGCCAGCCGAGACCACCGCCGCGTCGGCGTCGGCCGCCGACAGGTGCACCTCGAGCAGCTCGAGCGCGGCGCCCGCGCCGAGCTCGATGCGGGTGCGCGGGTAGGAGCCGCCGCCGGTCGCGACGTGCACGAGCAGGACCGGGCCGGCGGGCCGGGCGCCGGGCGCGACCGCCAGTGACGGGCCATCGGCGGCGAGGCAGGCGTTCAGCGTGCGCACGCGCTCGTCGATGCTGGCGGCGTCGCCGGCGAGCGCGGCGCCGAGCGCTGCGGGCGCTTCGCTCGCGAAGCGCAGCGCGAACGGCGTGAATTCGCAGCCGTCGGGCAGCCGTGGCGCCGACAGCGCCGCGTGGAAGCGGCCGTCGACGAACACGAGCCGGGCACCGGCGACGGCCGGCAGCTCGGCGAGCGCGTCCGTCGCGAGCGGGCGCGGCGGGGCAGGGTCGAGGTTGCGCCGTTCGAGCAGCCGCAGGTTGCGTGTACTTCCAGGCATCGTCGCGCGGCGTCGGCAGGCCGTGCGCGAGCAGCCGCTGGAGCGCGGCGGCGCGCCAGGCATGCCAGGCGGGGCCGCCCGGCAGCCCCGGCTGCGCGGCGGCGAGCCGCGCCAGCGGCGTGACGGTGGTCGCGCTCGCGCTCATGCCGCGGCGGCCTCGGCGCGCACCCAGTCGTAGCCGCGGCGCTCGAGCTCGAGCGCGAGGCTCGCGTCGCCGGACTTGAGGATCCGGCCGCCCGCGAGCACGTGCACGTGGTCCGGGACGATGTGGTCGAGCAGCCGCTGGTAGTGCGTCACCAGCACGATCGCGCGGTCGTCGCGCTGCAGGCTGTTGACGCCGTTGGCGACGACCTTGAGCGCGTCGATGTCGAGGCCGGAGTCGGTCTCGTCGAGGATCGCGAGCGTCGGCTCGAGCACGGCATCTGCAGGATCTCGTTGCGCTTCTTCTCGCCGCCCGAGAAGCCCTCGTTGACGCCGCGCGACAGGAAGCTCTCGTCCATCTGCATGAGCTTCATCTTGTCGCGGATCAGGCCGAGGAACTCGAAGGCGTCGACCTCGGGCAGCCCGCGCTGGCGGCGGCGCGCGTTGAGCGCGGCCTTCAGCAGGTAGACGTTGTTGACGCCCGGGATCTCGACCGGGTACTGGAAGCCGAGGAACAGGCCGCGCGCGCGCGCGCTCCTCGGGGGCGAGCGCGAGCAGGTCCTCGCCGCGATAGCGCGCCGTGCCGCCCGTGACGTCGTAGTCCGGGCGGCCGGCGAGCACCTGCGACAGCGTGCTCTTGCCGGAGCCGTTCGGGCCCATGATCGCGTGCACCTCGCCGGCGCGCACCGTCGAGGTCGAGGCCGTTCAGGATCCGCCGCTCCTGCACCTCGACCGCGAGGCCGCGGATCTCGAGGATGATGTCGCCTTGTGGATGTTGCTCATGTGCTCACCGCGCTGCCGTCCGCTCAGCCGACCGCGCCTTCGAGGCTCACCGCCAGCAGGTTCTGCGCCTCGACCGCGAACTCCATCGGCAGCTCCTTGAAGACGCGTCTTGCAGAAGCCGCTGACGATCATGTTGACCGCGTCCTCGGCCGACGATGCCCGCGCTGCAGGCAGTAGAACAGCTGGTCCTCGCCGATCTTCGAGGTGCTCGCCTCGTGCTCGACGGTGGCCGTCGGGTTCTTGCACCTCGATGTACGGGAAGGTGTGCGCGCCGCAGCGCGCCGCCCATCAGCAGCGAGTCGCACTGCGTGTAGTTGCGCGCGCCGTCGGCGCGCCGGCAGCACCTTGACGAGGCCGCGGTAGGTGTTCTGCGCGTGGCCGGCCGAGATGCCCTTGGAGACGATCGTGCTGCGGGTGTTGCGCGCCGATGTGGATCATCTTGGTGCCGGTGTCGGCCTGCTGGTAGTGGTTGGCGACCGCGACCGAGTAGAACTCGCCGACCGAGTTCTCGCCGAGCAGCACGCAGCTCGGGTACTTCCAGGTGATCGCCGAGCCGGTCTCGACCTGCGTCCAGGAGATGCTGCGAGTTGCGGCCGCGGCACTCGCCGCGCTTGGTGACGAAGTTGTAGATGCCGCCGACGCCGTTCTCGTCGCCCGGGTACCAGTTCTGCACGGTCGAGTACTTGATGCTGGCGTCGTCGAGCGCCACGCAGCTCGACGACCGCGGCGTGCAGCTGGTTCTCGTCGCGCATCGGCGCGGTGCAGCCCTCAAGATAGCTGACGTGGCTGCCCTCGTCGGCGATGATCAGCGTGCGCTCGAACTGGCCGGTCTTGGCGGCGTTGATGCGAAAGTACGTCGACAGCTCCATCGGGCAGCGCACGCCCTTCGGCACGTAGACGAACGAGCCGTCGGTGAACACCGCGGAGTTGAGCGCGGCGAAGAAGTTGTCGGTGGGCGGCACGACGCGTGCCGAGGTACTGCTCGATGAGCGCCGGGTGCTCGCTGCACCGCCTCCGAGAACGGGCAGAAGATCACGCCGGCCTCGGCGAGCCGCGTCCTTGAAGGTCGTCGCGACCGAGACGCTGTCGAACACCGCATCGACCGCGACGCCGGCGAGCCGCGCCCGCTCGTGCAGCGGCACGCCGAGCTTGTCGTAGGTCGCGAGCAGCTTCGGGTCGACCTCGGCGAGGCTCTTCGGGCCGTCGCTCGTCTGCTTCGGCGCCGAGTAGTAGGAGATCGCCTGGTAGTCGATCGGCGGGTACTTGACGTGCGCCCAGTGCGGCTCGCGCATCGTCAGCCAGTGGCGGAAGGCCTTGCAGGCGCCACTCGAGCAGGAACTCGCGGCTCGCCCTTCTTGCGCGAGATCAGCCGGATGACGTCCTCGTCGAGGCCCGGCGGGACGGTGTCGGACTCGATGTCGGTGACGAAGCCGTGCTGGTACTTCTGGGCGACCAGCGCGTCGAGATCGGTAGGGGTGCTCGCCATGGCGCGCCTCAGGCCCGCACACGCACGCCGGGGCGTGCGCCGAGCGCGATGGTGAGGTCCGGTACCGGCACGCCGCGCCGGGTCGCGGCCGGTCAGCTGCGTGAGCGTGACCTCGCCGAGGGCGCGGTGGATCGCGACATTCACCCGCTGCCAGCTCCGGCCGACGCGGCAGCTCGGCTCGATGCCGCACTGGCCCGGGTGCGGTCGCGCACTCGGTGAGCGCCGACCGGGCCCTCGACCGCGTCGATGATCTCGGCGGCGCTGATGGCGGCCGCCGGGCGGGCGAGGGCGATAGCCGCCGTGCGGCGCCGCGCGTCGAGACGACGAGCCCGGCGCGCTGCAGTTCCTTCAGCACCTTGCTGGTCGTCGCGAGCCCGATGCTGCGTGAGCTCGGCGAGCTCGACGGCCGTGCGCCGGCCGGCCTCGTCACCGGCGAGGTGCGCGAGGATCACGGTCGCGTAGTCGGTCATCTTGCTGATGCGAAGCATCGCCAGGCCTCCAGCTATCTAGGACCATTTTAGTCCTATTAGCGCGCGACGCCAAGCGGGCCGTGGCCGCGCGACGCTAGGGGGCAGTTCCGATCCGCTATCATTGGGAACTTCGCTTCGCGCGGCCGGTCCCTCGGGGTGGCGGCGGCGTTACATGTAGGAGTCGGGTCATGAATCGCAACGAACTCGCGCGCATCGCGCACGCCATGGTCGCCAAGGGCCGGGGCATCCTCGCCGCCGACGAAAGCACCGGCACGATCAAGAAGCGCTTCGACAAGATCAACGTCGAGTCGACCGAGGAGAACCGCCGCGGCTACCGCGAGCTGCTGTTCACCGCCCCGGGCGCCGCCGAGTACATCTCCGGCGTGATCCTGTACGACGAGACGCTGCGCCAGTCGACCAAGGCCGGCGAGCGCTTCGCGGACCTGCTCACCCGCCTCGGCATCGTGCCCGGGATCAAGGTCGACGGCGGCACCAAGCCGCTGCCGAACTTCCCCGGCGAGATCATCACCGAAGGCCTCGACGGCCTGCCGGCGGCTGGCCGAGTACCACAAGCTCGGCGCGCGCTTCGCCAAGTGGCGCGCAGTCATCGACATCGGCGCCGGCATCCCGACCCGCACCTGCATCGAGGCCAACGCCGAGCTGCTGGCGCGCTACGCGGCGCTGTGCCAGGAGGCCGAGATCGTGCCGATCGTCGAGCCCGAGGTGCTGATGGACGGCGGCCACACGCTGGAGCGCTGCGAGGAGGTCACGAACGCCGTGCTCGCCGAGGTGTTCGCGCGCCTCGAGGCCGCACCGGGTCTACCTCGAGGGCATGGTGCTCAAGCCCAACATGGTGATCTCGGGCCAGAAGTGCCCCGACCGCGCCGGCCCGGCGCAGGTCGCCGAGGCGACGGTGCGCTGCCTCAAGCGCCACGTGCCGTGCGGCCGTGCCGGGCATCGCGTTCCTGTCCGGCGGCCAGAGCGAGGCGGAGGCGACGCTGCACCTCGACCTCATGAACCGGATCGGCGGGCTGCCGTGGGCGCTGTCGTTCAGCTACGGCCGGGCGCTGCAGGCGAGCGCGCTCGCGGCCTGGGGCGGGGCCGCCGCGCACGTCGCGACCGGGCAGAAGGCGTTCATCAAGCGCGCGCGCCTCAACGGGCTCGCGACGCAGGGCAAGTACGACCCGGCGCTCGAGAAGCAGGCGGCCTGAGCGCCGCCTGCGATCGCGCGCCATGACCCATGCTCCCGACCCGGTCGCCCGGGCTGAGGCCGGCTGCATCGCGCGGCTCGCGGGCGTCGGCTACTCGATCGGTGGCCGGGTCGTGTTCGACGGCCTCGACATTGCGATCGAGCGCGGCAAGATCACCGCGATCATGGGCCCGTCGGCGGCACCGGCAAGACGACGCTGCTGCGGCTGATCACCGGCCAGATCCGCCCGAGCGGCGGGCGGATCGAGGTCGACGGCGAGGACCTGGCGCGGCTCGACACCGACGGCCTGTACCGGCTGCGGCAGCGGATGGGCATGCTGTTCCAGAACGGCGCGCTGCTGACCGATCTCGACGTCTACGAGAACGTGGCGTTTCCGCTGCGCGAACACACCGACCTGCCGGAGGCGCTGATCGCGCGCATCGTGCTCATGAAGCTGCAGGCGGTCGGCCTGCGCGGCGCCGCGCGGCTGATGCCGGCCGAGCTGTCCGGCGGCATGGCGCGGCGCGTCGCGCTCGCGCGCGCGATCGTCATGGACCCGGAGATCCTGATCTACGACGAGCCCTTCGCCGGCCTCGACCCGATCGCGATCGGCGTCGTGCTGCGCCTGATCCGCAGCACCAACGACGCGCTCGGCCTCACCAGCATCGTCGTGTCGCACGACGTGCAGGAGATCGGCCTGCTCGCCGACCGCGCCTACCTGCTGTCGGCCGGCAAGGTGGCCGCGGCCGGCACGCCGGCCGAGCTCGCCGCCGACCGGGCGCCGGTCGTGCGGCAGTTCATGAGCGGCGAGGCCGACGGCCCGGTGCCGTTCCACTACCCGGCGCCGGACTTTCAGGCCCAGCTGCTCGGGGCCGAGGTGCCGCAGTGAGCTTCGTCGCGGATCTCGCCGGCAGCGGCCGCGACCTCGCGCAGAAGTGGGGCCGCTTCACGCTGTTCACGGCGGCGTCTGGTCGCCGTCACGCCGCGCACGCTGCTCCGGCCGCGGCTGATCGTCGAGCAGATCTACAACTCGGGCGCGCAGTCGCTGGTCATCATCATGCTGTCGCGGGCTGTTCGTCGGCATGGTGCTGGGCCTGCAGGGCTTCGACCTGCTGCGCCGCTTCGGCTCGACCGAGTCGCTGGGCTCGGCGGTCGCGCTCGGCCTGTTGCGCGAGCTCGGTCCGGTGGTCACGGCGCTGCTGTTTGCCGGCCGCGCCGGCACGGCGCTCACCTCCGAGATCGGCCTGATGAGCGCCACCGACCAGCTGTCGGCGATGGAGATGATGGCGGTCGACCCGGTGCGCCGGGTCGTGCGCGCCGCGCTTCATCGGCGGCGTGATCGCGATGCCGCTGCTGGCGGCGATCTTCAGCGCCATCGGCATCTTCGGCGGCGCAGCTGGTCGGCGTGACGCTGATGGGCGTCGACGCCGGCCAGTTCTGGTCGCAGATGCGCGGCGCGGTCGAGATGCGCGACATCACCGAGGGGATCATCAAGAGCGGGGTCTTCGGCCTCGCCTGCAGCGCGATCGCCGTCTACGAGGGCTACCACGCGGTGCCGACCGCCGACGGCGTGGGCCGCGCGACGACCCGCACCGTGGTCACCTCGTCGGTCGCGGTGCTGGTGCTCGATTACATGCTGACGGCGGTACTGCTGTGAGCGCAGGAGACAAGCGATGAGTCAGACACGGACGATCGAGCTGAGCACCGGCCTGTTCGTGATGCTCGGCTTCGCGGCGCTGTTCTTCATGGTCACGCAGATCACCAACCGCGGCATCGTGTGGCACGAGCACAACTATCGGCTGACGGCGCGGTTCGACAACGTCGGCGGCCTCAAGGTCGGCTCGCCGGTATCGATCGGCGGCGTGACGGTTGGCCGGGTCGAGGCCATCGACTACGACACCAAGACCTACAAGGCGGTCGCGCGGCTCGCGATCGAGCGCCGCTACGACAAGATCCCGGACGACAGCGATGTCGCGATCTACACGGCCGGGCTGCTCGGCGGCCAGTACGTGGGCATCACCCCGGGCGGTGCGGAAACTTATTTCAAGGACGGCGATCAGATCGAGCTGACCCAGTCGGCAGTCGTGCTCGAGAACCTGATCAGCAAGTTCCTGTTCGACAAGGCCGGGCAGGGCGAGTCCAAGAAGCCTGAAGGAGCCGCCAAGTGATGAACCGCTCGACGCCGCCGCGCCTCGCCCTCGCCGCCCTGGTGGCGCTCATGCCGGCGGTGGCGGTGCTGCTGCCCCTGACGCCGGCCGCCCGGGCCGAGGCGCAGGCCGAGCAGCCGGGGCCGCAGGAGCTGATGGACGGGGTCTCCAAGCAGATGTTCGATGCGCTCGACGCCAACCGCGCGGCGATCAAGAAGGACCCGGAGAAAGCGTTCCCGCTCGTCGACACGATTCTGCTGCCGCACTTCGACACCGAGTACGCGGCGCAGCTGGTGCTCGCCCAGAGCTGGCGCACCGCGACGCCGGAGCAGCAGAAGCGCTTTGTCGCGGCACTGTACCGGGCGCTGCTCAAGACCTACGGCGGAGCGATCGCCGACTTCACGGCCGACCGGCTCAAGCTGCTGCCGTTCCGCGGCGACCCGGCGGCGACGCAGGCGACGGTGCGCACGCTGGTCACGCGCTCGAGCGGCACCGTCGTGCCGGTCGACTACCGGCTGCGCAAGACCGCCGACGGCTGGAAGGCCTTCGACGTCATCATCGAGGGTATCTCGTACGTCAAGAACTACCGCACCGACCTCGGCGCCGAGGTGAGCGCGAAAGGCCTGGAGGAGGTCATCGAACGCCTCGAGCGCGAGGGGCTCGACGTCCATCTCGTCGGCGACAAGGCAGCGGCGGGCGCCGCGGCGAAGCGCTAGGCGCGACGATGGCACGCCGCGGCGCAGCGACCTTCTCGCTCGACGGCACGGCCGGTCACTACCGGCTGACCGGCACCGCGGACATGGCGAGCGCGCGGGCGCTCCTCGAGCGGGGTCGCGTCGCGTTTCGCGGCCAGCCGCGGGTCGAGGTCGACCTCTCCGGCGTCACGGCGACGGACGGCGCCGGGCTCGCGGTGCTCCTGACCTGGGTCGAGCGCGCGCGCGCGGCGGGTCAGGCGCTCAGTTTCCGGGCGCTGCCGGCCCAGCTCGTGGCGCTGGCCCGCGTCTGCGACGTCGAGGCGATGCTCGGCGCCGCCGCGACCCCTACCGCCGGGACCTGACCCCGCCCCTCAGTCGCCGCGCGGCGTCCCGTCCGGTGGCGCCCGGGGCGGCTGCGAAGCCGGCGGCGCGGGCTGCGGCTGCGGCGCCTGAGGCGAGGCGGGCGGCGCGGCCGGCGCTGCGCCATCGTCAGGCTCGTCGTAGGTCTCTTCCGGGATGTTGCCGTCGAGCACCAGGTACTGGCGCCGCGCGACGTAGGCGTTGCGCACCACCGCGTATTTGTCGAAGGCCTGCTCGAGCGTCTCGTCGGTCGCGAGCAGCTCGGTGCGGCGGTCGAGCAGTCGCATCGCGTACAGGCCGTAGTCGACCGTCGAATAGTTCCAGCCACCGTCGTCGAGATACTTGAGGTTGTAGTCGCCGCCGGTGTAGTGGTCGACGAGCTTGCTCGGGGCGTCGCGGAAGTCGGAGGGCCCGAGGAACGGCAGCACGACGTAGGGGCCGGCCGGCACGCCCCAGTGGCCAAGCGTCGAGCCGAAGTCCTGGTCGTGGATCGCGAGGCCGAAGTGCGTCGCCGGGTCGAAGAGCCCGCCGATGCCGATCACCGTGTTGGCGAGGAAACGCACCGAGTCGGTGCCGGCGTCGTGCAATTTGCGCCTGCAGCGCGTCGTTGACGACGACCGTCGGGTAGGCGAGGTTGGCCAGGAAGTTGCTGACGACCTGCCGGCCCTTCTCCGGCACGACGGCCTTGTAGGCCTTTGCGGCCGGCCGCGCCAGCATGCGGTCGAAGGCATCGTTGAACGCGAAGGTCGCCGCGGTTGAGGCGCTCGAGCGGGTCCTTCGGCGTGTCGGCGGCCGCCGCCGGCGTGGCGGCGGCGAGTGCGGTGAGCAGCGGCGAGCAGCGCCGCGGCCGCACACCGGCGCGCCCGCTGCGCGGCGCCCGTGTCCTGGTCATTCAACGTCGCGTCCTCCCTGCGGGGCGTCGAGTCTACCAGCCCCGGGGCCGCTCACGGCCGGCGACCGTCGGGCGTGCGGCTGCGGCAGCGGCTCGCCCCGGTCGACGGCGGCCTGCGCCCGCGGCGGCAGGTACTCCTTGAGCTCGTCGATCCGCGCCTTGAAGCGGCTGCGCTGCACCGGCGTCAGGTCCGGCGTCGTCAGCGCGAGCCGCAGCGTCTCGATGGCGAGCGTCAGGTCGCCGCTCATGACGTGGTACTCGGCCATGTAGTAGTTGGCCTCGGCCGCCTCGCCGGCGGCGCTGGCGGCGAGCGCGATCAGCCGCACCTGGGCCTGGGTCGGGGGCACGTTGTTGAACAGGTCGAGCAGCACTGCGTGCGCGAGCCGCGCGTCGTTGGCGCGCATCAGCGTCTCGGCGTAGCGGACCGTGACCGGCACGTTGCGCGGAAAGAGGTCCTTGGCGCGCGCCAGCACCTCGCGCGAGCCCTGGATGTCGCCGGCGGCGAGCAGCGCCTGGCCGAGGCCGGAGTGGTACTCGATCGTGTCGGGATGGCGCTGCACGAGGTCGCGCAGGATCGGCACGGCCTCGCCGGGGGCCTGCGCCTGGATGAGCGCGAGCGCGCGGCCGTAGTAGCGGTAGTCGGCGATCGCGAGGTCGACCGAGCCGGCGTCCGAGTAGACCTCGCGCGGGTTGTCCTCCGAGGTCAGCGTCATGACGCGGACGCGCTCGCGGGCGAGGCGGTAGCCGGTGGTATCGACCGGCCGCACGAGCGGGTACGACGCCGCGCGGTTCTTGGCCTCGGCGACGCGCGCGCTCGTGACCGGGTGCGTCTGCAGGAACTCGAGGATCTTGGCGTTCTGCCCGGCGCTGCCCATGCGACGCTCGAGCGTCTCGAAGAAGGTGCCCATCGCGTTCGGGTCGTAGCCGGCCGCCGCCATGACGCCGATGCCGACCCGGTCGGCCTCGAACTCGTTGTCGCGCGAGAAGTTGAGCTGGTGCTGCATCGCCGCGCTCTGGCCGGCCATGACGCCCGCCATGCCGATGTTGGAGTTGCCGGACACCGCGCCGAGCAGGATCGCGGCCAGCATCGCCGCGGTCGAGGCGAGGCTGGCCTTGCTCTGCGACTGGAACGCGCGGGCGATGTGCCGCTGCGTGACGTGCGAGATCTCGTGCGCCAGCACGCCGGCGAGCTCGCTTTCGCTCGCGGTCGCGAGCACGAGGCCGGCGTTGACGCAGACGAAGCCGCCGGGCAGCGCGAAGGCGTTGATGCTGCGGTCCTTGACGACGAAGAAGGTGAACTTGATCGTGCCTTCCTGGGCGTGGCTCGCGAGCCGCGAGCCGACGGCGTTGATGTACTCGTTGACCTCCGGATCGTCGAGGATCTGGCCCTGGTCCTGCAGGCCCTGGATGATCATCGCGCCGAGCTTGTACTCGTCGCTGCCGGTGATGATCTGGTCGACCGGCGTGCCGATGTCCGGCAGCTCCTGCGCGGTCGGGGGCGCGGCCAGCGCCGCGCTCACGGTGAGCACGGCGACGGTGGCGGCCAGCAGCGCGCGGCGGAGGAGGGGGGCGTCGGGCAGCATTGGTGGGCGTTAAGACCGCCTGTGGCGGCGTTGGTTCAATACCCGGTCAGAGGCTGTCGGAGGCGAAATCCGCCAGCCGCGAGCGCTCGCCGCGCACCAGCGTCATGTGGCCCGAGTGCGCCCAGCCGCGGAAGCGGTTGACGACGTAGGTCAGGCCCGAGGTCGTCTCGGTCAGGTAGGGCGTGTCGATCTGGGCGATGTTGCCGAGGCAGATCAGCTTGGTGCCGGGGCCGGCGCGCGTCACCAGCGCCTTCATCTGCTTCGGCGTCAGGTTCTGCGCCTCGTCGAGGATCAGGAAGCGGCTGAGGAAGGTGCGGCCGCGCATGAAGTTCAGCGAGCGGATCTTGATCCGGCTGCGCAGCAGGTCGTTGGTTGCGGCGCGCGCCCAGTTGCCGCCTTCCTGGCCCTGGGTCAGCACCTCGAGGTTGTCCATCAGCGCGCCCATCCACGGCTCCATCTTCTCCTCCTCGGTGCCGGGCAGAAAGCCGATGTCCTCGCCGAGCGGGATCGTCACCCGCGTCATGATGATCTCGTTGAAGCGCCGGTTGTCGAGCGTCTGCGCGAGGCCGGCGGCGAGCGTCAGCAGCGTCTTGCCGGTGCCGGCCGGGCCCAGCACGGTGACGAAGTCGATCTCCGGATCCATCAGCAGGTTGAGCGCGAAGTTCTGCTCGCGGTTGCGCGCCGTGACGCCCCAGACGTTGTGGCGCTCGGTGCGGAAGTCGTGCACGAGCTCGACGACCGCCTCGTCGCCGGCGACGCTGCGCACCGATCGCCTCGACGCCGTTGGGCGTGTCCTCGTAGAGGAACAGGTTCGGGTGCCAGTCGCGCACCGCCGGCCCGCGCAGCCGGTAGAAGGTGCGGGCGTGCTCCTTCCACGACTGCATGTCGGCGCCGTGGCGCTCCCAGAAGTCGGCCGGCAGCGCCTGCGTGCCGGTGTAGAGGAGATCGGCATCCTCGATCGTCTGGTCGCTGAAGTAGTCCTCGGCGTGCACGCCGAGGATCGCCGCCTTGATCCGAGGTTGATGTCCTTCGACACCAGCGTCACCTCGGCGTCGGCGTGCGCGCGCTTGAGCGCCAGCGCCTGGCCGAGGATGGCGTTGTCGGCGCCGTGGCCGGGGAGCTCCGGCAGCCCGGCGTCGAGGTTCTTGGTCTGGAAGAACAGCCGCCCGGCCGGCGGCCGCTTGCCGCCGCTGCCGTTCAACGCGTTCGGCAGCGCCAGGCCGTTGTCGATCTGCGTCCTTGGTCGCGCCCTGCATCAGCTCGTCGAGGAAGCGGCTGACCTGGCGCACGTTGCGCGCCGCCTCCGACAGCCCCTTCTTGCCGGCGTCGAGCTCCTCGAGCACGATCATCGGGATGTAGATGTCGTGTTCCTCGAAGCGGAAGATCGCCGTCGGGTCGTGCATCAGGACGTTGGTGTCCAGCACGAAGATGCGGCGCTTGGCGCGCGGCGTGCGGGTCATCGCGGCAGCCGCCTACAGCGCGCGGGCCGCGGCGAGCACTTCGGCGGCGTGGCCGTCAACCTTGACCTTGCGCCACTCGTGCCGCAGCACGCCCTTGTCGTCGAGCAGGAAGGTGCTGCGCTCGACGCCCAGATACTTCTTGCCGTACATGCTCTTCTCCTTGATGACGTCGAAGAGCTTGCAGACCTCTTGGCCGGGATCGGACAGCAGCTCGAACGGGAAACGCGAACTTCAGCTTGAACTTCTGGTGCGAGGCGACGCTGTCGGGCGACACGCCGACGATCACGGTCCTGGCCTTGTGGAACTCGGCTGCGAGGTCGCGGAACGCCTCGCCCTCGCGCGTGCAGCCGGAGGTATTGTCGCGCGGGTAGAAGTACAGGACCAGGCGCTTCCCGGCCGCGTCCTTGAGGCGCCAGCGACCGGCGGTCGACTCGGCCGCGAAATCGGGAAGCTTCTTGCCGATGACCGGTGCCGCCATGTCGCTCTCCGCGCCTGCCTCAGCTCTTGACCGGCTCGAGTATCGCGTCGAGGTTCAGGTGGTCGCAGAAGTCCATGAACTCCTCGCGCAGCACGCCGAGGTGGATGCGGCTCGGGACGTTGATCACGAGCCTGAGCGAGAACATCGGCGCGCCGGTGTGGGCCGCCGGGTAGCTGCGGGTGTCGAGCTCGGCGATGTCGATGCCGCGGGCGGAGAAGAACCCCGACACGCTCGAGACGATGCCGGACTGGTCGAGGCAGACGATGTCGACGGAGTAGGGCAGCATGTCGCCGCGCACCGGGCGCTGCTCGGTGCGCCGCAGCTGCACGGCCATCTCGCCGGCGTCGGCGACCTTCTTGATCTCGGTCTCGATCTTGGCGAGCGAGTGCCAGTTGCCGGAGATCAGCAGCGCCATCGTGAACTCGCTGCCGAGCGCGGACATCCGGCTTTCGACGATGTTGCCGCCGCAATCGGCGATCACTCGGGTCAGGTCGTGCACCATGCCGGTGCGGTCGCTGCCAATGGCAGACAAGGCGATCAGCTGCTTCATCCGGGGAGGTCAACTCGGCGGGGAAAGGGTGAACGCGTAGTGTACCCCCGGGCCCCCGGCCGAGGGAAACCGCTGCGGCCTTTTCGCTTGCGCCGGCCGGCGGCCGGTCAGTACCATCGCCGGCCCACGTCCTGCGAGAGCCAGATGTACAGCGGCAGCATCGTCGCCATCGTCACGCCGATGACCGACACCGGCGACATTGACTTTCGCGCGTGGGAGGCGCTCGTCGACTGGCACCTCGCCGAGGGCACCGACGGGATCGTCGTCTGCGGCACGACCGGCGAGTCGCCGACGGTGACGCTCGCCGAGGGCGTGGAGCTGACCCAGCGCGCGGCGGCGCGGATCCGCGGGCGGGTGCCGCTGATCGCCGGCAGCGGCACCAACGACACGGCGCGCAGCATTGAGCGGACGCGCGAGTTCGCCGAGGCCGGCGCCGACGCGGTTCTGGTCGTGACGCCGTACTACAACAAGCCGACCCAGGACGGCCTGTTCCAGCACTTCACGGCGATCGCCGACGACTCGAGCGTGCCGGTGATCCTGTACAACGTGCCGTCGCGGACCGGCGTCGACCTGCTGCCGGAGACCGCGGCGCGGCTCGCGAGCCACCCGCGCATCGTCTCGCTCAAGGAGGCGACCGGGAACCTGACGCGCCTCGGCGAACTCCAAGAGCGCTGCGGGGCGGATCTCGAGCTGCTGTCGGGCGACGACCCGACCGCCGCGGAGGCGATCCTGGCGGGGGCGCGCGGCGTGATCTCGGTGACGGCCAACGTCGTGCCGCGGGCCATGCACGAGCTGACGGCGGCGGCGCTGACCGGCGCGTCCGAGCGGGCACGCGCGCTGGACGCGCCGCTGGCGGTGCTGCATCGTGCACTGTTCGTCGAGTCGAACCCGATTCCCGTCAAGTGGGCCGTCGCACGGCTCGGCCTGATCGGGAGCGGGATCCGCCTGCCGCTGACGCCATTGTCGGCCGAAGGCCAGAATTCGGTGCGCGCAGCGCTGCGCGCCGCGGGGGTTTCATGCGATTGATCGTCCGAGTCTGTGCCATCGCCGCGTTCGCCGGGCTCGCTGGCTGCCATCTGCACCTGCTGGCGGACGAGGCGTGCCTCGATCGTCAGCCCTACGACGGCGCCGTCAGCGCCCCGCCGCTGCGCGCCGCGGAGGGCCTGCCGGCCGCCAATACCAAGAACTCCCTCAAGATCCCCGACGCCACCGGCCAGGTGAAGCCGCGCAAGGAAGGCGAAGCGTGCCTCGACCGGTCGCCGAGCTTCTTCGCCGACCGGCCGAAGCCGCCGGCGCCGAAGTAGCCCGCCGCCTCGTTTGCCTCGCGGCGCCCCCCCGGTTAGGCTTCGCAGCCGCCGGAGAGGTGGCCGAGCGGTCGAAGGCGCTGGACTGGAATTCCAGTAATACCCAAAAGGTATTCGTGGGTTCGAATCCCACCCTCTCCGCCAAATCAGGTAGTTACGCGACAGACCGCGTCGCGTCAGGGGGTTCGCCAGGGGTGGATGTTTCCAAATTGTTTCCATCCTGGGCCATGAGTGCCGCCATGCGGTCCGTGGCCCCGTGGCGAGCCTTCGGGACGGCGTGGGCGTAGACCGTCAGGGTGATGTGGGCATTGGCGTGCCCCAAGGCTCTGCTGACGGTCACGACATCCATGCCGGCCGCCAGCAGGTTCGAGGCAACTGAGTGGCGGATGTCGTGGTACCTCACCCGGCGGATCCCGGCTCGGCGTAGCGCCGGCAGGAACCCCTGCTGTAGCAGCGCGGACCCCTGCATCGGCTTGCCGCTCTTGGCCGGGCACACGAGGTCGTGGACGTTGCCCTCCTTCGGGCACGCCAGCCGCCACCGTTTCAGCGTGGCGATGAGCTCGTCGGGGAGCTCGACCGTCCGCCGGCTCGTGGCGGTCTTGGGCTGGTAGAACGCCCCGCAGCGGTACGTCCGGCGGATCTCGACCGTTTTCCGGGTCCAGTCGATGTCGCCCCACTGCAAGCCGATCGCCTCTGCCTGGCGCATGCCGGTGAAGGCGGCCAGCGCGATCGGGACCCTGTACGGATCGACCGCGGCATCAATCACGCGCCGGAGCTCTCCAGGCGTCAGCACGTTCGACTCGATGACTCGCTGCTCGCCGGCCGCAGTCGGCAGCCGCTCGGTATTCGCTGCGACGTTGCGGGCAGCGAGGCCGTGCTCGGTGGCGTAGTTGAGCATCTGGACCAGGACCGCGATGCACTTGTTCGTGGTGCGCGGGCCGGGTTTCAGGTCTTTGAGGTAGGCGTCGGCATCCTCGGTGCGGAGCGCCTCGCGCTTGGCATCGCGCGCTAGGCGCACGCGCTCCGGGGTCCCCTGCGCCATGCCCGCGCGGAACGTCTCGATGTCGAGCCTCGTGATCCCCTCCACGCGCCGGCCAGCGAACCAGGGGAGCACGTAGCTCTCGACCATGATTCTGTAGTCATCGAGCGTCGTGGCGCGCGCCGCGACCTTGCTCGCCAGCCAGAGCTCGGCGAGCTTCTCGATGGTCACGCGCTCCCGGTGCGGCGTGAACGTGTTGCGCTGGACCTCGGCCAAGCGACCGGCTAGCAGTTCCTGTGCCGCGCGCCGCTCGAGCGCCTTGCTCTCGAACGGGCCCTTCGGCGCCTCGATCCGGCGCCGGCCGTGCTGGTCGCGGAAGTCCGCGCACCAGCGGCCTCGGTATTGTCGAACGGTTGCCATGTGTCGCCCTCCTACTTGTGGGCCGCAGGATCGCTCCGCGACCGCTTCGCCCGCGCACGGGCGCGAATCTTGTCCGCCTGCCGCTGGTGGTCCGTCCCAGGGCAGTAATCCTGAATCGGCCCGCCCTTCCGCCCGGGCGGTACGACGAAGAACTTGCCGCACGAGTCGAGCAGGCAGCGGCGCAGCTGCCGCGCGAACCGCCGATTCGGGTCCAGCACAAAGGCGAGCAGCATTCCGATCGGGCCATCGCCGGTGCCGGCCAGGTAGCCGTGCTCATGGATTAGCGCGTCACCCTCGATGTGCAGCCTCGTCGTGGCAACTGTCACGGCCCCCAGTGCCGCATCGCGGCGCTTCCGAAGGGCGGCGAGGTCGCGCCGTCGGATAGCCCGCGCGAGCACGTCGCGCATTTCCGCGCCGAGCTCGAGCGCGCGAGGCTCAACCGGGATTGCCGGGTCCAAGCGGATCGCGGCCCACCGGAGGCTCCAATCCGCCGTGTTGCTCGTGACTCGCCGGAAAGCGACGTTCGCTACGTCCGGCACGTCGCCTTCGCGCCAATTCGCCAGGTCGAGGCAAAGCAGCACGAAATGCTCGTCGCTGACTAAGGGTGCCGCAGCGTTCGGTCGGTCCACCGTTGAGCCCCCGCGTTCGCAAGACCAGTCGCCAAGTCGCCCCGGTGGCGCGTACGCAAGACGATTCACGTTAGCCACCGACTGGTAATGTAGCACGCGAATCGTGAACTGCGCCAGTCGCGCATCAATAGGAGGAACGGTGTTGGAAATTGACCTCGTTGGAAGAGCCGGCCTCGCAGCAATTCTCGGCATCTCGGAAGCCCAGTCGCGGACGTTGCAGCTACAGGGCGAGATCACGCCGGCGGCGCGCGTAGGGCAGCGGGACCTATTCAACGTCGCCGACGCGGTGGCGCTTCGAGCCAAGCGGGACGCCAGGCGCGCCGGACCACCCGTCGAGATCGCCGTGCAGTCCTCGACGACGCCTGGCGCGTCTTTCGCTGCGCGGCACGACCAGGCGGCCTGACTACCCACCAACCGCTCGCAGCCTCGGCCCAGAAATCGAAAAGCCCGCGCCACCGGACCAGGGTGCACGCGGGCAGGAGACTTCGCGATGAAATACTACACGTTTCCACGACGACCGATCGAACGCACGTGTGAGCAGTGCGGCCAGCCGCTCAAGTTGCACCCGGGGCACCACACGCTCTGCCGACGGTGTTACGGGTACGCCCGCCTCGCGCAGTTGCTGCCGCGGCTGGTCGACGATATCAAGGCGGTGCGGCCGTGAGCCTCGCTACCACTCGAAGGGTTCGCACGCTCGCCTGCTGCGTCAGCTCCAGCACCGACATCCGCCAGGCCTCGGTTGCGTACAGGTTCCGTCCGGAGCTCGGTGGCCGCGTGCCGCTCTGCCGCTTCTGCGCGGTGTCACCCATGCATCGACGTGTTGCCGTCCGTGAGGAGCGCGCGCCGTGACCGTGCTTCCTCGTCACCCTGTTACGCAGTTGCCCGCGACGGAGAACGAGCGCGGCGGCGCCCGCGTTCGATCGTCATTTCCGAAGACGAGTCCAGGTGTCATCGCGTGTCCAGCAGCGCGCGCGTCAAGCCGTACACGCATATCACAATCCGCGGCACCGTCATCCGCGCAGTGCGCTGGATCTCGCTACGCGATATCGGCCCGCTTCCCGGCAAGGTTGTGTTTCATTGCCTTTGCGGGAACCACTGGTGCGCCAATCCTCGCCACTTCGAAGTGGTCACGCCCAAGCAGGCGACCGTCCCGCGGATGGCACGCCTGCATCGGGCCGTCGAGGCCCGCGGTGGGCACTGCCTCGACGCCCAGTGGAATGGGTTTAACGGGCACAAGTACCGAATCGTCTGCGCCGCGGGCCACCAGTTCACGAAGGACGCTCGCGGCATCTACAAGGGCAGCAGTTTCTGCCCCCAGTGCGACGCCGCGCAGTACGTGACGCGCCTCCAGGCGGCGGCCGAACGCGGCGGTGCGCGCTGCCTCGATACGAAGTGGATGAGCCGCGACGCGAAGTACCAACTCGTTTGCGCGACAGGTCACGAGTTCACTCAGGTCGGCCGCTCGATTCTGCGCGACGGTCCCGCGTGTCCACAGTGCGAAGGTGCAACGCGGATCGACCGCCTCCGTGCTGCGCTGAAATCCCAAGGCGCCCGATGCGCAGACGCGGAATGGCGCGGGGCCCGGGCGAAGTACCACATCATCTGCGCCGTCGGGCACAAGGGCCTGAAGCGCGCGATCGACATCCTTGGCGGGAAGGTCGCGTGCTCGAAATGCAGTGCAGCGCCCGCGCTCGAACGTCGTCTGTCCAGCGTGCGCCGCGTAGCCGCCGAGCGCCGACGTGCTCGGTTAGACGCTCGTTCCGGCCTTACGGCAACGGTCGAGGCAACAATCCGCAGGGGCCGGGGCTGCTGCCTCGGGTGCGGGAAGGAAGGCGCCTCGCTCAGCGAATTCCGAGAGCAGTTCCCGCGCGACAGACCCGTCGACACCCGCACCACTGCACTCCCGCCTGGCTGGCGACAGATGGCGACACGATCGAACTACACGCGGCGCGCCGACACGCTGAGTTCTCCGGGCGACCGTTCCTGCTCAGCGCGACTCAGCTACCGCTCCTGGCGGGCTTGACCTTTCGCACGAAGTGCAGAAGTCGAGACGAGCTTCAGCACGTCGCCGGGCCGCGGCAGTCGCAGTGCACGTCGCGCCTTCTGCTCGGATTGCCGGACGACTCGCCGCTGGACGCGGACTTTCGGAATCGTGACTGGCGCGACCTTCGGCCGGGCAACCTGCGCGCGACCATCCGCGGGGATCGAGCACACGACGAGCCAAAGAGCGCGGGCCTCACGTCCGCCTACTACAACGTGTGCGCTCAGTCACGCACCGGAAAGTGGTACTGCCAGATGCGGCTCCGCGACGACGGAACCGCCAGCGCCAGCCTTGGGCTTTTCGACGATGAGGATGACGCTGCGCGCCACGTCAACTACATCAAGCTGCGCGTTCGTGGGCCGTGCGGCTCATACAACGATCCCACGACGCGCCGCGGCGGCCTGCCGTTCGCCGAGTTCAATGCGCTGCTCGAGCAGGGCGCCGACGTGCTCCCGGCGCCGGGCTCGTTCCTCGAGGCGCGGGCGCGGAGTACCCTCGACCGCCTGGCGCGGAGGTACGGCACGGACGCCGTGGACTACTCCGCAGCGAACGACGACGCAGTCCTGGGTGTCGCATGAGCGCGCGCAAGCGGAGAGCGAAGAAGCCCCACGCACTCGTGGGAATGTTCCTGCACACGTTCAAGGACGGCGGCTGCACTACCAAGGGCAGATCGTCTCAGTCGATGGTGCCGTGTGCCTGGTGCAGTGGTTCGAGTGGTTGATGGAGAGCCGACCCACATCCAGCCGATGTCGAAGCGCGAGATCTACGCAGCGACCAACCGGCTGTATCGAACCCGCGACGCCTGGCTGTTCGCCGCCGAGAAGATCCAGGAGCGGGAGGAGCGCGAGCGTGAACGCGCCGAACGGGCAGCGAGTGCCGCGGCGTGAGCCACCACATCCCCGTGAAGTTCCTGGACGCCGCCGCCTCGGCGATCGCATCCGCGCGCGCGCGCCATCCGACGCTCGATCGGAACGGCTGGATCGGCGACGGGACCGATCTCGACCTCGCCAGCGTTGCGACCGCGATCGCCTTCGTCCTGTGCGGGCCGGTGCGTCGGCTCGCCAAGCCGTCCGGGAAGGGCGAGACCTCCTACACATGGAAGCACCACGCCGAGCGATGGGGCGAGCGATCGGCTTCGAGCCCTACGTCGCCAACGGCGACCTGATCGCCGCGTGCCTCTATCTCGGCGTCCCGGTCGGCGCGCCGCGCGGCCCGAATGCGGCTGTCGGGCTGACCCTGCTACGAAAGGACCCGTCGCTGCGCCAGCTCAACGTCGCGCGAATCGGACAGGTCGCCTGATGACCGGACCTATGAACGGCGCCGAGATCCTGACCAGCTACACGCTGTTCCGCGGCGTGATGCCGACGACCAAGACCGAGCGCGCGGACGTGCCCTGGTCCGAGCTCGTCGAGCGCATCGAGAACGCGCCGACCTTCCCGTCCAAGGCCGAGTGCCCGCTGATCTCGATGGCCGAGTACGGCGACGCGCTCAGCGCCAACGGCTGCATCCGCCACGCCGCGAACGTCCGCCGCATCTTCGGGTGGGAAGCTGACTATGACGGCGGCCTCGTGACGCCCGAGGAGGCGGCTGCGCTGTTCGAGGCGGCCCGGATCGAGTGCACGATCTATACGACGCCAAGCCACACCGCGTCGCTGCCGCGCTGGCGCGCCGTCGGACCGACCAGCGACCCGGACCTGCCGGAGAAGCGTGCCGAGTACGTCGGCCGCGCGAACCGCATCCTCGGCGGCATCCTCACGCGCGAGTCGTTCACGCTGTCGCAGTCGTTCTACATCGGGCGGGTCGAGGGCGCGCCGTACAAGACCATCACCGTGCACGGCCGGCCGATCGACCTGGCGACAGAGTTCGAGCCGCTCTACTTCGCGGGCAACGGCAGCGCAGGCGCGCCGGCCACCGATCCCACTACCGACGCCGATCTCCGCACCGCGTTCGCCAGGGGCGAGGACCGCTACCAGGCGATGCTCAAGTTGAGCTCTCGGTGGGCGGCCCGCGGGATGGACCGCGACGACATTGCCGAGGCGCTCTACGCGCTGCTCGAGGAATCCCCGCGCGGCGCCACGAACGGCGACGGCGTGGACCTTCGCAGTCGCGTCTCGGGAATGGCCGAAAGCGCCTGGCGCAAGTTCGGCGAGACGCGCGCTCCCGCAGCGCCGAGCCCGCCCGACCGCGAGCAGCAGGAGCGCGACAAGCAGGCCCCGCGGCCGGAGGCACCGCTCAGCCTTATCGCGTTCGCGCTCGAGGACATCCTCAAGCCGATCCGCCAGGAGACCTACCTGCTGCCCGGCATGGTCCCGACCGACGCCTACACGCTGATCGCCGGCGCGCTGTCGTCCTACAAGACCATGCTGCTCATCAACCTGCTGGTCTGGCGCGCGACCGGCTATGACCTGCTCGGGCTCGATACCGAGGGCCGCGGCTGCGACATGGGTCCGTGCGTGCTCGTGTCCTACGAGGACACCGACTGGCGGATCTACGCCAGGCTCCAGCGCATCCTCCAGCACGGCCACGAGTCCGTAGGGCAGGCGCACGGCCGCCTGGCTGCCAACGAGTTCCTCGAACGCGCCGCGAAGAACCTCCGGCGACTTCCGCTCACTGGCAAGTTCGGCCAGTCGCTGGTGTATCGCTACGAGGGCGCGATCCACCCGAACCACGCCTTCCTCGACAATCTGCTGAACGCCGTCCGCGCGTACACCGAGGGTGACGTTCTGCTCGGACTCGACCCGCTCCGGCTCGCCATCGTTGGCAGCCAGAACGATGACGACGGCGCCGATGTCGTCGTCCACGTCCTCAACATGATCGCCGGCGAGCTCCCAGGCTCAGGCCTCGCCGTCTGCTCCCACACGACCAAGGCCGGCGCCCAAGAGCCCGCGGCCGGCTACACCGGCGCCGCCTACGCCACCTCCGGCTCCGCGCTCTACAGCCAGCACGCCCGCTCGAACTTCCTGATGACGCGGCTCAAGTCCGACGAGATCCGCAGGCTGTTCGACCCGGCCGACGTTTCGCCCGCCGACGCCGATCGCCAGGTGGTCGCCAAGCTGACCCACGGACGCCTGTCGCACGGCCTCGAGACTGCCGAGCTCTACGTGCGGATGCACGCCTCCGGCGTCCTGGCCCCCGTCCAGCCGCAGGGCGCCCGCACCGCAGTTGACACGATCAACCGCGCGCTGCCGCTGGTCGCCGACGCCATCACCCGCCTGGTAGGCACCGGCATCCCTGTGTCCGCGAAGGTCCTCGAAGCCGACACGACCCTCACCGCCGCAATCGGAGGCCGGGACGCCGCGCGCTCCGCCGTGCGCCTGCTTGCCGAAGCCGGCTACGTGGAGTTCTCCGGCACGACCACCGACCGTCGCGGAGCCCTGACCGATACCGGCCGCGAATACCTCGCTCGGATTGCACCGCTCAGCCGCGAGAGTCCGCGAGAGTCATCCGAGAACGCCAAATGACCAACGCCCAAAAACCCCTTCCAGCTCTCGCGGCGGGTATAGACGGGGGGTCCCGCGAGAGAGAGCGGGACCCTCCCGTCCCCCACGTCTGCCAACTCGCGCGGATCGAGTCCGCGAGAGTCCGCGAGAGCGCGAGAGTGGCAGCACAGCCCATCCACGCTGACCCGCAGAGCAGGGGGCGCAGAGCAAGCCAGGAGCCCGTATCTCGAGCACGCCGCATCGACGCGGGTAGGGGCCTCGCATGACCGACGCACTCGTGGTCCTGATCGTGCCGGAGGTTGGCGCAATCGCGCTGACGCCCGCCGCGCTGCACGCTGCACGCGCGCTCGGCCGATCGCTGCTCGGGGAATGCCAGAGCATCGGCCCCGCGTCGTCAGTGGCTCCTGCGGCCTCCCAGGCGGCGCTGATCGACGCGCACCAACTTGAGATTGCGACGGGGATCTCGGCCGAGTGGTGGATGACGGCCGCACGCGAGCGGCGCGTGCCGCACCGGCGCATCGGGCGAAAGGTGCGCTTCGTGCTCGAGGACGTGCTCGCGTCGGAGGCCGTTCGCAGTCGCTCGAGTCTTTCGAGCGCGCTTAGTACCGGACTTCAAATCCGCAAGGGGAGCGCAAGTGGCTGATTTGATGGTGCGCACGGCCCGTGTTTCCACGGATGTTTCCACCGTGCATTGGCGGTGCTTCCTCGGTGCGTCCGCGGTGCATCGGCGGTGCGTCTCCATGATGGAGGAGGCATAGATGGGCCGCCCCCGCAAGACACCAGCCGAGAAGCTCAAGACGCTACCGCTGCGGTACCGCGCAAACCTGTTCTCGTGGAATCTGGACTGGCGCACGCCGGTCGCGCAGCGCCTCGCATCCGAAGTGCTCCTGATCGCGCAAACCTATGGCGGATGGGAGTTCTTGACGAGGCCGAAGCAGATCCTCGTCGAGCGCGCCGCGCATCTCGCGTGCCAGGTGGCCGAGTGGGAGACCGCCGAGCGTCTCGGTACGGCGTTGCCGTTCGATCACGGCACCTACAGCAACAAGGCGAACGTGCTGAGCGGCCTGATCTCAAAGCTCGGCCTCGAGCGCATCGCTCGGCCCGTCGGCGACCTGCAAGAGCACCTGCGAGGCGCGAAGTGACGCGCTCGCCGCTCCAGCAGCCTCGCGTGCTGCTCGCCCGTCCCGGCGCCCTTGAGGCGCTGCGCGAAGCCTACGGCGCGATCGTCGCTCCACCGCCGACGCGGTTCGAGCCTGGCCAGCGCGTCGTGGTCGAGGTCCGCGCCCCCGGCGAACGCTTCCACACGGCGTACTTGTTCTGCACGGTGTGCGAAGGCACTGCCGACCGCGCGGCGGTCGTGGCCGACCATTCTCCGCCTGCCGAGTTCGGCGTCGTGGCCGGGCAGCGGTTCCAGATTCTCGTGGAAAGCGTCCACGGGCTTGTTCACTCGATTCACTGAGGAGTAAACGCATGCGCGTAGTTGCAACACAGCTTGGACAGTACGACCAAATTCTGCGAGATGTCGGCGAGGTCTTCGACCTTCTCGACGGTCCCGACGGGTCGATCCCGGCGGCGAAGGTTTGGGTGCCGACGAAGATGGCGGACGGCAAGGACCATCCGATCGACGGCGAGCTCGTGGTGGTCACGGACGCCGAGGGCAATCCGGTGCACCGTGACTTCGCCGAGGACATGGGCGACCAGGTGATCGAGGCCGGGCCGATGCGTGGCGAGGTTGCGCGGCTCGGCTGGATGAGGCGCGTTCCGGACGACACGCCGTGCGGGATGTATCCGCCGGGCACGAACTTCTGGCCCGAGGAGCGGACTGCGGCCGCCGCTCGTCGCAATGCGCCGAGGAACTCCGCGCCTGCTGCGGCGATCAGGGGCAGCACGTCGCGTCCCAAGTTCGACCGGCCGCCGGCCTGACGGGCGACGCCGTGCCGCGCTTCGACCCGAACCCACTGACGCCGTTGCCAGCGGACGCGATGGCGACTCCGCCGGCGCCGTCGCAAGGCTCGACCTATCGGCCGCGCCGCGACCCGGCCGAGCTCGAGCATCAGGGCGACGCGCAGCCGGCCCATCCCGACACTGAGGAGCAGAAGCCATGACGACGAGTAACACGTTCAACCCGAGGCTCCGAGATGAGGCGGGATCGCCGCTCGCGGCGCCGTCGCGTGGGTCTACGGCACGCCCGGATTTCCGCAAGGCTGAGGATGCGGAGGACCCGAGCGCGGTCACTAGCGAGGCGATGGCGCGGTCGCAGGACGCGGCTGATCGGCGTGGCGAGGCGATTGCCCGTGACCAGGTACGGCAGGCGGAGGTGTCGAGTTCGCCGAGTGCCGATCGGCGGGTCGGTGAACTCGAGCGTGCCGTGCGTTCGCTGGAGGCCGACGCGATCGTGATGCGGCAGCGGATCGCGACGCTCGAGGCGGCGCAGCCTGCGAAGCCGAGCGTGAGCCAGATGCCGCGCAAGGGTGGCGGGGACGTTCCCCCGCGTGCGGCATGAAGCCCCGCCTCGGGTTCCGCAGTGGCCGTGAGATCCATTTCGCCAAGGCGCTCGAGCAGCATTGGAACCGGACGGGCGAGCTGATGCACGACCCGGCCGCCAGGGCGAAGCAGACTGCAGAACTGTGGGAGCAGCTTGGCCCGAAATTCGAGGGCCTCGACGCGCGGCGGGTCGAGCTCTACACGGTGGCGGCGCTGCAATGCGCGGACCGCGGCGCGCTGACGGACGCGCAGCACGAGGAGCGGAACGCCTCGACGGTCGGCGTGACGTTCAAGGGGTTCGGCGCTGCGGGCAAGGCGGCGGCCGAGGCCGCGGCGATCAAGGCGCACAACCAGGCGCACGATCCCGCGATGCACGCGCTGCTGAACGCGCCGCAGTTTCCGGGCATCGGCTCGAATCCGATGGTGGTGAAGGACCAGCTTGAGCAGCACCAGGAGCGCGCGACGGCCGCGGCGCGGGCGGCGCAGGGAGCCGCGCGGCATTCGATGTCGCCGGCGAAGGCGGTCAAGTGAAACCACTGTACGAGGCGATGCTCGACCCCAAGCTGTTCGCCTCCACGTTCTCGGGGCCGACGTTCTGGGCCTGGCGGTGCGTCGCCAAGTTCCTCGACGGGCTGCCGCTCGAGCCGCCCGAGCTCGAGCTCTGGCAGAAGATCACGGGGCGTGAGGCCGCGCCGAGCAGTCCGTTCTCCGAGGCGTATTTGATCAAACCGCGAAGGGCTGGCGGCACACTGTTCGCCGCGGCCGTCGCGCTGCACGCCGCGATCGAGGACCGCCGCGAGGAGCTCGGCCCTGGCGAATTTGCGACCGTCGCGTTGATCGCCAGCGATCGTCGCCAGGCGCGGCAAGCGTTGAACTACGTGAAGGGGCTCATCGCCGACTCGGCGCTGATCTCGGCTGCCGTGGCCGGCGAGACCGCCGAGAGCATCACGTTCACGCACCGGGTGAATCTCGAGGTGCACACGACCTCGTTTCGCAGCACTCGCGGCTACAGCTATGCGGCGGTCGTGCTCGACGAATTGGCGTATTTCAGGGATGACTTCTCGGCGAGCCCGGACACCGAACTCGTGAGGGCGGTCCGCCCTGGCCTCGCAAACCTCGGCGGGCGACTGCTTGGTCTGTCGTCACCTCACAGCCGCCGCGGCCACCTGTTCACGATGTTCCAGCAGCACTACGGCAAGCCGTCGCGGGTGCTGGTGATTCAGGCCGGCGGGCCGACTCTCAATCCGACGATCGACCAAGCGGTGATCGAGCAGGCGCGCGCCGACGATCCGATCGCGGCGAGGAGCGAGTGGGACGCACAGTTCCGCGAGGACATCAGCCAGTTCCTCGAGGACGCACTGATCGACCGCGCGCTCTCGCGGGGCTGCAAGTCGCGGCCGCGTCAGGCGGGGCTCAGCTACGTGGCCTTCTGCGATCCGAGTGGCGGCCGGCACGACCAGATGTGCCTCGGCATCGCGCACCAGGAGCGCGGCGGTCGCGTCGTGCTCGACAAGCTGGTGCAGACCGCGCCGCCGTTCGAGCCTGAGCAGGTGATCGAGCATTACGCGGAGACGCTCGGCGCCTACGGGCTGCGCTCGGTCGTCGGCGATCGTTACGCGGGCGAATGGGTCACGGGCGCGTTCCGTCGCCACGGGATCACCTACTCGCCGTCCGACGACGACAAGAGCGCGATCTACGTGAACTGCCTGCCGCTGTTCGCGCAGGGCATGGTCGAGCTCCTCGACGTGCCAGGCCTCGAGGTCGAGCTCCGGCTGCTCGAGCGCCGTCCGCGCGCAGGCGGGAAAGGCGACCTCGTGGACCATCCGCCTCGAGGCCGGGACGACGCAGCCAACACGGCGTGCGGTGCGTTGCTGCTCGCAAGTCGCCAGCCAACGGCGGGGGCCGACGCGGGTCCGAACGTCACGCGGGCGATTGTCGATTACGACCCAAACGACGATGACCGCCGCAGTTCGCGCGAACCCGAGGATCGTCGTCCGTCGTGGGCGCGGCCGACCATCTTTCTCGACTGACCACAGGAGCAATGACAATGGCCTTCCGATCGACAATCACACTCGGCACGCAGTACACGAGCCGCAAGGTGCCAGACGGTGACGGGCGCTCGTCGCTGTCGGGCATTGCCGACGCCGACCAGAACGGCATCAGCCCCGCGGGCGCGCTCGGTGTCGGCGATGACACCGTTCAGCCAGGCGCCTCGAACCTTCCAGCGCGTTCAGTTCAACCGACCACCACCACCAACGAGGAGTGAGAGACCATGAAGACCCCCCGCCGCAGCATGACCGGCACGCCGGTGACGGCCCGCAAGGCGTTGCCATCGGACGGCCACCGAGGCCGCGACGTTGCCTCCGGTAAGGCAGTCGCATTGGCTCAGCCCGGCGGCGCGCCGGTCAAAAAGCCGGTGGCCAAGAACCTGGCGCAACTGAATCAGAATACCGCCACGAAGGGCTCGAACCCCTGACGACGCCGCGCCGCTGGCGCACGCTTCGCCTGGGGCCGTGGGAGCTCATGACCGCCAGGGCCGTGCGCCGGCGCTGCTGGTTGATCGTTCGCGGTAACTCGATCGCGGCGAGCGGGCATTCGCTGCTCGAGCTCGCGGGATCCGCGACACGCAACGTGCTCGAGGCGCTCACGCGCTGGACGTGAAAACGCCGGGTCAGGGCCCGGCGTGTCGTTCAAGTATACGCCGACGCGAGTAATCCTGCTGGCGGATAATTGTGGCGCAGGAGGGCAAGACTTGGCTGTGATCATCAAAGGACCCTGGCAGCGGACCCCGGTGCAGTTGCCGCTGGAACTGCGGCCGAACCGGCTCTCGGACCTGGTGTGCGCGGAGCGCGACGGGACCGAGCCGATGGTGCTCGGCCACGATGGCTTTTACGCCAAGTTCGTCGGCGGGCACTGGTCGGACACCGCGAGCCACGACATCGGGTGGGGTTGGGACAACCGGATGTCGATCTCGGATCCGCTGGCGGCCGCCTTCTCGCGAGAGGCGCGCGCGGCGGTCCCGTTCCGGGCGTGAGCCCGCCACTCGGCCGCGCGGACTACACTGCGACCGTGGGAAACGAATCAGCCGTGGATTGGCGGTGGGTGGCTGGCTTCTCTGCCAGTGCCGCCGGGCTGACCTTTCACGACGCGCGGCAAGGGCCGCCCGACGACGATCGCGAAAACGTCTTGGCGAGCGTCTCCATCGTCGATACCGCGGCCCCCAATGGTCCGAAGCAGATCCGCGAAATGATCGGACCTACCGCCGAGGAGCAACTTTCCGGGCACCCTCAGCGGTTCGTGATTTATGCGCTCCAGCGCGAAGGCGTCTGGCTTCGGTTCTGCGCGGATGAGGCTCTCGTGCGTCACGAGGTGCTGAAGATCGTGCGGCAAGCGCCGGAGCCGCCGACGAAGGTCGAGGTACTGCTTTACCTGGAACACGACCTCCGCGGCCGCGTGCTCAAGGCCGTCGCGGACGAGGCATTGCGGCTCACCGATCCGGGCGGCTCGGCGTGACCCCGGATGTGTTTCCATCCTTGTTTCCAATCTGCGAGAATTCGGCCCCGTTGAGGGTGTGCCAAACCTACCGAGTCAACTGCTAATCGCTTGGAATCGCTGCGATTCGGCTAATCCCGGTAGACGCAGCCGGGGACTGGAATTCCAGTAATACCCAAAAGGTATTCGTGGGTTCGAATCCCACCCTCTCCGCCACTCCACGCCCGCGGTGGTGTGCGCCATACAGTTATTGTAGAACAGCTGAAAAATCAGTCATCTATAGAATAAACCTCATGCGCTGGGTCGGGAATTGACGCTCGGGAACCCCCCGTGTAACGTCGCGCGGCCTCGGCAATCCCCGGTTCCGGCTCGCGCGGCGTGTGACGCCGAGCCGCAAGAGACTGGACGATGATTTCCATGGTGGCCCGCGTCGGTTCCTCCGCGACGATCAGCCGTAAACCCCGTCAGGCCCGGAAGGGAGCAGCGGTAGCGGTGCGATCGGGCGCCGGAGGGGTGCTGGCGCGGGCCGCCTCCCATTCGTGCCTCGGGTCCAGGGCCACCGCTTGAGCTACCTCGTCCTCGCCCGCAAGTGGCGCCCGCGCGCCTTCGCCGAGCTCGTCGGCCAGGAGCACGTCGTCCGGGCGCTCTCCAACGCGCTCGACTCGGGCCGGGTGCACCACGCGTTCCTGTTCACCGGCACCCGCGGCGTCGGCAAGACCACGGTCGCGCGGCTGCTCGCCAAGGCGCTCAACTGCGAGACCGGCGTCTCCGCCCGGCCCTGCGGGGTCTGCTCGGCCTGCCGCGAGATCGACGAGGGCCGCTTCGTCGATCTGATCGAGGTCGACGCCGCCTCGCGCACCAAGGTCGAGGACACCCGCGAGCTGCTGGAGAACGTGCAGTACGCGCCGGCCCGCGGCCGCTACAAGGTGTACCTCATCGACGAGGTGCACATGCTGTCGGGCCACTCGTTCAACGCGCTGCTGAAGACGCTCGAGGAGCCGCCGCCGCACGTCAAGTTCCTGCTGGCGACGACCGACCCGCAGAAGCTGCCGGTGACGGTCGTATCGCGCTGCCTGCAGTTTCACCTCAAGCGCCTGCCGCCGCCGCTGATCGTCGAGCGGCTCGCGACGATCCTCGCGGCCGAGGGCATCGAGGCGGAACCGGCGGCGCTGCCGCTGCTCGCGCGGGCCGCCGACGGCAGCCTGCGCGACGCGCTGTCGCTGCTCGACCAGGCGCTCGTGTTCGGCGCCGGCCGCATCGTCGAGGCCGACGTGCGCGCGATGCTCGGCACGATCGACCGCGGCCACGTCGTGCGCATCGCCGAGAGCCTGGCCGCCGGCGACGGCGCCGGGCTCGTCGCGACGCTGCGCGCGCTCGACGAGCAGGCGCCGGACTACGACCAGGTGCTCGCCGAGCTCGCGGGATTGCTCGAGCGGCTGGCCCTCGAGCAGGTCGTGCCGGGGGCCGGCACCGAGGCCGGTCTCGACGCCGCGCTCGTGACGGGACTCGCCGCGCGGCTCAAGCCCGAGGACGTCCAGCTCTACTACCAGATCGCGCTCGTCGGCCGGCGCGACCTCGGCCTTGCGCCGGAGCCCCGGGTGGGGTTCGAGATGACGCTGCTCAGGATGCTCGCGTTCCGGCCGCTGCCGCCGGGCGCCGGCGAGTCCGCCGGCGAGGCGCGGGCGGAGCCCGCCAGGCCCGCGCCGTCCGCGCCGGCTGCGCCGCCCGCGGCGCGCGCCGAGCCCGCGCGGCGCGCGGCGCCGGCACCGCGCGGCGACGCGGCCGCCGCGCCGGTCCCGACCGACTGGGCGGAGCTGCTCGCGCGCCTCGACCTGGTCGGTGCCGCGCACCAGCTCGCGGCCAACTGCATCTGGCTCGGCCGCGAGGCCGACACCGTCCGCTTCCGGCTCGACGCCAAGAGCGACGCGCTGCGCACGCCGCAGACCGAGGAGCGCCTGGCACAGGCGCTGTCGCGGCACTTCGGTGCGCCGATCCGCCTCGTCATCGAGCGCGGCGAGGCGGCGGGCGCCGCGCCCGCCATCGCCGAGACGCCCGCCAAGATCGAGGCGCGCGCGGCCGCGGCCGAGATCGCCGCGGCGCGCGCGGCCCTCGAGGTCGAGCCGGCCGTCCGCGCGCTCAAGGAACGCTTCGGCGCGAGCGTCGCGGCGGACACCGTCAAGCCCAACCGTTGAGGCCGAGGAGCGACAGATGAAGGGTGGAATCGGCAACCTGATGCGCCAGGCGCAGCAGATGCAGGAAAATCTCCAGAAGGCGCAGGCGGAGCTCGCCTCGCTCGAGGTCACCGGCGAGGCCGGCGGCGGCATGGTCAAGGTGCTGATGAACGGCAAGCACGAGGTGCGCCGCGTGACCATCGACCCGAGCGTCGCCGGCGACGACCGCGAGCTGCTCGAGGATCTCGTGACCGCGGCGATCAACGATGCGGTGCGCAAGGTCGAGGCGACCACGCAGCAGAAATTCGCCGGCATGATGGGCGGCCTGCAGCTGCCGCCCGGGTTCAAGATGCCGTTTTGACGCCGTGAACTACTCACCGGCACTCGCCCACCTGATCGCGGCGCTGCGGCGCCTGCCGGGGGTGGGCCCGAAGTCCGCGCAGCGCATGGCCTTCCACCTGCTCGAGCGCGACCGCGAGGGCGCGCTCGACATCAGCCGCGCGCTCGCCGCGGCGGTGGCGACGATCGGCCAGTGCCGCCGCTGCCGGATGCTGTCGGACGCCGAGCTGTGCCCGATCTGCGCGAGCACGCAGCGCGACCCGGCGCTGCTGTGCGTCGTCGAGTCGCCGGCCGACGTCGTCGCGGTCGAGCAGTCCGGCGGCTTTCGCGGCCGCTACTTCGTGCTGATGGGGCACCTGTCGCCGCTCGACGGCATCGGCCCGGCCGAGCTCGGCGTCGGCCAGCTCGAGGCGCTGCTCGAGGAGGGCGCGGTCCGCGAGCTGATTCTGGCCACCAACCCGACCGTCGAGGGCGACGCGACCGCGCACTTCCTCGCCGAGCTCGCCACGCGCCGCGGCGTGCGCGCCACGCGCATCGCCCACGGCGTGCCGGTCGGCGGCGAGCTCGAGTACGTCGACGGCGGCACGCTCGCGCACGCGCTCGCCGGCCGCCAGACCCTCACCTAGCGCGCGGCGGCCCGCGCCCGGGCCGCCGGTCCGGGAACCGCTGGCCCATCTCGCGGGCGAGCGCGAGCAGCCGCCGGTAGCTCTCGTAGCGCCGCGCGCGGATCCGCCCGCCGTCGACCGCGGCGCGCACCGCACAGCCCGGCTCCTGGTCGTGCAGGCAGTCCTGGAAGCGGCAGCCCGCCGCGGCGCGGTGGATCTCGACGAAGCCCGAGGCGACGTGGCGCGCCTCGGGCACGGGCGGCGCGTAGTCGCGCACGCCCGGCGAGTCGATCAGGTCGCCGCCGCTCGCGAGCCGGTGCAGCACCGCATGCGTGGTCGTGTGCCGGCCCTCCTCGGTGGCGGCCGAGATCTCCTGCGTCACGGCGCGCGCCTCCGGCGCGAGCGCGTTCAAGAGGCTCGACTTGCCGGTGCCGGACTGGCCGACGAGCACGCTGACCGCGCCCCGCAGTCGCGCCGCCAGCGCTTCGATGCCCGGCGCCGCCCGCGCCGAGCAGTGCACGATCGCGAGGCCGAGCGCCGCGTAGCCGTCGAGCTCGGCCGCGGCGCCGTCCGGCAGGCCGAGCTCGGCCTTGTTGAAGGCGATGATCGCGTTGATGCTGCACCACGCGGCGCCGGCGAGGTAACGGTCGACGACGAACCAGTCCGGCGCCGGCAGCGGCGCGACGACCGCCACCAGCTGCGTCAGGTTCGCGACCACCGGCTCGACGCGGCCGCTCGCCGTGAGGCGCTCGAGCGTGTTGCGGCGCGGCAGGATCTCGTAGACGGTGCCGTAGCTTTCGCCTGCGTGCGCGTGCCCCCAGCGCGCCTGGTCGCCGCACACGGCACTCAGACGCCGGCCGTGCAGCCGGCAGGGGATGCGCAGCCCGGCGCCGTCCTCGACCTCCAGCTGGCGGCCATGGCTCGCGACGACCCGGCCGGCGGCGAGCGCAACACCCGTCTCGCCCGCCGCGGCGCCGCGCTTCACTCAGCCGCCCCGCTCGAGCGCCGCGATCCGCGCCAGCGCCGGCGGGTGCGAGTCGTGCCAGGCGGAGTACAGCCGGTCGGGCGTCAGCGTCGAGGCGTTGTCGCGGTACAGCTTCACGAGCGCCGCGGCGAGCAGCCGCGCGTCGGCGTGCGCGGCCGCGAAGCGGTCCGCCTGGTACTCGTGGCGGCGCGACCACCAGCTGCCGAGCGGCGCGAGGAAGAACGTGAACACCGGCACGACGAGCGCAAACAGCGCGAGCGCCGCGTGCGGCGAGGGCTCGCGTACGCCGAGCGAGGTGTAGAAGGCCGGCGACAGCGCGGCGCGGCCCAGTACCGCGAAGCCGACCAGTGCCGCGCCGAAGCCGAGCGCCAGCCGCTGGCGGATGTGGTGCAGCCGGAAGTGCCCGAGCTCGTGCGCCAGCACCGCCTCGACCTCGCCGGGCGCGAGCCGCTCGAGCAGCGTGTCGTAGAGCACGATGCGCTTGTGCCGGCCGAAGCCGGTGAAGTAGGCGTTGCCGTGGCTGGAGCGGCGCGAGCCGTCCATGACGAACACGCCGTCGCTCGCGAAGCCGCAGGCGCGCATCACGTGCTCGACGGCGTCGCGCAGCGCGCCCGCCTCGAGCGGCCGGAAGCGGTTGAAGAGCGGCGCGATGAACCGCGGCCAGAGGAAGCTCACCGCGAGGCCGAAGGCGACCCACGCCGCCCACGCATACAGCCACCAGGCGCGGCCCGCGGCGATCATCAGCGCGAGCATGAGCGCGAGCAGCGGCGCGCCGAGCACGATCGCGAGCGCGAGCGAGCGGGCGAGGTCGGCGAGGTACAGGCGCGGTGTCGTGCGGTTGAAGCCGAAGCGCGCCTCGATGCGGAACGTCGAGTACAGGTCGAACGGCAGACTCGCGGCCGACATCGCGAGCGCGAGGAGGCCGAGCGTCGCCACGCCGTGCACGAGCGGCGCCGCGCCGAGCCGCGCGGTCAGCGCATCGAGCGCGGCGAGGCCGCCGCCGAGCGTGACCGCGAGCAGCACCACCGCATCCCAGACGAGCTCGAGCCGCGCGACCCGGAGGCGCGCCGCGGTGTAGTCGGCGGCGCGCGCGTGGTCGGCCGCGGAGATCGCCGCCGCGAATGGCGCCGGCACCACGCCGCGGTGGCGCTCGACCGCCGCCAGCTGGCGGCTCGCGAGCCACCAGCGGACCGCGACCATGACGCCGAGCGCGAGCAGGAAGGCTGGGGTGAGGTACTGCATCCGGGGATCCGCGGGGAGGCGGCACTCTAGCCTCTGCTAGAATCAGCGGCAACCCGCGCCCCATGCCGAAGCACCCCGACAACCTCGCTTGGATCGATCTGGAGATGACCGGGCTCGTGCCCGAGTCGGACCGGATCATCGAGGTCGCGACGATCGTCACCGACCGCGACCTCAACGTGCTGGCCGAGGGCCCGGTGATCGCCGTGCGCCAGCCGGAGGAGGCGCTCGCGCGGATGGACGAGTGGAACCGCCGCACGCACGGCGACAGCGGGCTGATCGCGCGGGTGCGGGCGAGCACGGTCGAGGAGGCCGAGGCCGAACGGCGCACGCTCGCGTTCCTCGCCGAGTGGCTCGCGCCGGGCGCCTCGCCGATGTGCGGCAACAGCATCTGCCAGGACCGCCGCTTCCTCGCCCGCTGGATGCCCGCGCTCGAGCGCTTCTTCCACTACCGCAACCTCGACGTCAGCACGCTCAAGGAGCTGGCCAAGCGCTGGGCGCCGGCCGTGCTCGCCGGCGTCACCAAGGGCAACGCGCACCAGGCGCTCGACGACGTGCGCGACTCGATCCGCGAACTGCGCCACTACCGCGACACCTTCCTGCGCGTCGGGGCGCCGTGACCGGAGCGCCGGTCGCGCGGCTGCTCGTGCTGCTCGCGCCGGTGGTGCTCGTCGGCCTCTTCGCGCGCGCCTACTACACGCCCGACGAGCCGCGCGAGGCCAGCCTCGTGGTCGCGATGGCGCAGCAGCCGGACAAGGCGCTGCCCGAGCTCGCCGGCCGGCCGTTCGCCGAGAAGCCGCCGCTGCTCTACTGGCTGGGCGGCGCGACGGTGGCCGCGCTCGGGCCGGCGCCGGCGGCGGCGCGCCTGCCGAACCTGCTGTACTTCGCGATCACGGTGCTGGCGATCGGCGCGCTCGTGTCGCGCGCGGCGGGCACCGGCGCGGGCTTCGCGGCCGGGATCGCCGCGGCGACGATGCTGCAGCTCTACCAGGTGCTGATCTGGCTCGCGACCGACGCGCCGCTCGTCGCGGGCGTGGCGCTCGCGCTGCTTGGCGCCTATCGCGGCCTCGCGGCCGGCGAGCCGCGCGCGCGGCTCGCCGGCTACCTGACGCTGCACCTCGGGCTCGCGGTCGCGTTCTTCGCCAAGGGCTTCGCCGGCTGGATGGTGCCGGGGTGCGCGTGGCTTGCGGTCGTGGTCCTCGAGCGGCGCTGGCGCGAGTGCCTGCGCCCGGAGCTGTGGGTCGGCGTGCCGCTGCTCGGGCTCGCGATCGGCGCGTGGGTGCT
The DNA here is from genome assembly GCA_963727685.1 of uncultured Pseudomonadota bacterium. Taxonomy (GTDB): domain Bacteria; phylum Pseudomonadota; class Gammaproteobacteria; order Steroidobacterales; family Steroidobacteraceae; genus CAIKZZ01. The sequence continues at coordinate 908,756 of CAVSGY010000005.1, read as the reverse complement.
GTGGGTCGCGGCGCGCCCGGACGGGGCGGAGTCGCTCAAGGTGCTGTTCTGGTACAACCTGGTCGGCCGCGTCGTGCCGCTCGGCGCGCCGGCCGAGTTCGCCTACGCGAGCGGCCACGGCAACACGCCGGGCAAGTACCTGCTCGAGCTGCCGCTCTACCTCCTGCCGTGGACGGCGCTCGCGCTCGTCGCGCTCAGGCGCGCCGGCCGCGGCGCGCGGCGCCGGGACGCGGAGGGCACGGCCTGGCGCCTCGCGCTCGGCGCGATCGTGCCGCCGACGCTGCTGCTGTCGCTGGCCGCCACCGCGCGCGGCGTCTACTACGCGCCGCCGGCGCTCGGCTTCGCGATCCTGATCGGCCTGTACGTCGGCAGCGCCGGCACCGCGCTCGACCGCTTCGAGCGCGCCGCGTGGCGGGCGACGGGCGTGCTGATCGCGCTCGTCGCGGTGCTGGTGGCCGGCGCCGACGCGCTCGTCTGCTTCGCGCCGGCGGCGCTGACCGCGAGCTCGGTCGCGCTCGGCGTCCTCGGCGTGGTGGCGGCGGCGGCCGCGGCCTACCTCGCGCTCACGCCGCGCATCGCCGGCGCCGCGGCGCTGCCGCGGCAGGCCTCGGCCGCGGCGCTCGTGCTGTCGCTCGCACTCGCACCGCTCTACTTGCAGATCAACGACTGGCTGAGCCTCGAGCGGCTGGCCGAGCGGATCGGCCTGGCCGCGGGACCGGCGCCGCTGGTCGTGCTCGACCCCGACGAGACGACGCTGGCGCTGGTCGGCCTGTACCTGCCGGCGGCGGGCGCGCGCGGCGCGGTCCGCAGCGACGATCCCGAAGCCGTCGCGCGGGCGCGTGCCGCGCTCACGCCCGCGACCCGCATCCTGTGGCTGGTGCCGGACCGCGCCCGCTGGGATCTCGATGCCTGGCTCGCGTTCCTCGGCTACCGCGCCGGGGCGCAGCCGCCGGCGCCGGCGGCTGCGCCACCGGCGGGCTTCGGGCCGCTGCACGTCGAGTGCCTGCTGCTGCGGCCGGGCGGCCGGGCGTTCGCGCTGCTCGCCGCCGATGGCAGCACGCCGGCCGAGGGGACCGAGTGTCGCCGCGGCGCGGTCGGCGGGTGACAGCCGCGGCGGGGGAACCCTATGATCCGGGCGGAGGTCCCGCCATGCCACCGCGCCACGCCCGCTTTGCGCCGCCGCCGCCGACCCTGCTGCCGGCGGCGCCCGCCGGCCTGTCCGGCTCGCGCCGGGCGCGGGGCGCCGCATGAGCGCGGCGCCATTGGTGACGCACCGCGGCGGCTGCCATTGCGGGGCGGTCGCCTTCGAGGTTGAGGCGCCGGCGATGCTCGAGGTCGCCGACTGCAACTGCTCGATCTGCTCGATGACCGGCTACCTGCACCTGATCGTGCCGCAGCAGCGCTTCCGCCTGCTTCGTGGCCACGACTCGCTGACCGAGTACACGTTCAATACCGGCGTCGCCCGGCACCGCTTCTGCCGGCGCTGCGGCATCAAGTCGTTCTACGTGCCGCGCTCGCATCCGGACGGGATCAGCGTCCACGCCCGGTGCCTCGACGGCGCGACTATCACGGCGATGCGGATCACGCCGTTCGACGGCCGCCACTGGGAAGCGGCGCGATCGCAGCTCGGCTGACGCGTCTTGCGATCGGCGCGGCGGAGCGCCGCTAGCTCTTCTGGCCGGCGAGGAACAGCCAGGTCTCGAGCACCGTGTCCGGGTTCAGTGACAGGCTGGTGATGCCCTGGTCGACGAGCCAGCGCGCGAACTCCGGATGGTCCGACGGACCCTGGCCGCAGATGCCGACGTACTTGCCCTGCGCGCGGCAGGCCTTGATCGCCATCGCGATCGCCGCCTTGACCGCCGGATCGCGCTCGTCGAAGAGCTTGGCGACGACCCCGGAGTCGCGGTCGAGGCCGAGCACGAGCTGGGTCATGTCGTTCGAGCCGATCGACATGCCGTCGAAGAACTGGAGGTACTCGTCGGCGAGCAGCGCGTTGGTCGGCAGTTCGCACATCATGATGACCCTGAGGCCGTTCTGGCCCCGGCCGAGGCCATTGGCGGCGAGCAGCCCGGTGACCTGCTCGGCTTCCTTCAGCGAGCGCACGAACGGCACCATGACCTCGACGTTGGTCAGTCCCATCTCGTCGCGGACGCGCTTCAACGCCCGGCACTCGAGCTCGAAGCACGGCCGGAAGGTCTCGTCGACGTAACGCGCCGCGCCCCGGAAGCCGAGCATCGGGTTCTCCTCGTGCGGCTCGTAGGCCTTGCCGCCGATCAGGTTCGCGTACTCGTTCGACTTGAAGTCGGAGAGCCGCACGATCACCGGGTTCGGCGCGAACGCCGCCGCGATCTGCGCGATGCCCTCGGTCAGCTTGTCGACGAAGAACGACACCGGGTCGCGGTAGCCGGCCATCTGCGCGCGGATCGTGTCCTTGAGCGCGGGCTCGAGCCGGTCGAACTCCAGCAGCGCGCGCGGGTGCACGCCGATCATGCGGTTGATGATGAACTCGAGCCGCGCCAGGCCGACGCCGTGGTTGGGGATGCCGGCGAAGTCGAAGGCGCGGTCCGGGTTGCCGACGTTCATGGTGATCTTGACCGGCGGCGCCGGCAGCGCGTCGAGCTCGATCTGGCGCTTCTCGAAGTCGAGCAGCCCCGCGTAGACGTGGCCGGTGTCGCCCTCGGCGCAGGACACCGTGACCTCGCGGCCCTCCTGCACGGTCTCGGTCGCGTTGCCGCAGCCGACCACCGCCGGGATGCCGAGCTCGCGGGCGATGATCGCCGCGTGGCAGGTGCGCCCGCCGCGGTTGGTGACGATCGCCGAAGCGCGCTTCATGACCGGCTCCCAGTCCGGGTCGGTCATGTCGGCGACCAGCACGTCGCCGTTCTGCACGCGGGCCATCTCGCGCACGTCGCGGATCAGCCGCGCCGCGCCCGTACCGATGCGGCTGCCGATCGCGCGGCCCGAGGCGAGCACCTGCGAGCTGCCCTTGAGCGTGAAACGCTGGATCGAGCGGCCGGCGCGGCTCTGCACCGTCTCCGGGCGGGCCTGCAGCACGTAGATCTGGCCGTCCTGGCCGTCCTTCGCCCACTCGATGTCCATCGGGCACTGGTAATGCGTCTCGATCAGCAGCGCCTGGCGCGCCAGCGCCTCGACGTCGGCGTCGTCGATCGAGAAGCGGGCGCGGTCGGCGGCGGCGACGTCGACGGTCTCGACGCGGCGCGCGCGCGAGGCCTCGGCGTCGGCCGCGTACACCATCTTGATCGCCTTGCCGCCGAGGTTGCGCCGCACGATCGCCGGCCGGCCGGCGCGCAGGCCCGGCTTGTAGACGTAGAACTCGTCCGGGTTGACCGCGCCCTGCACGACGGTCTCGCCGAGCCCGTAGGAGGCGGTGATGAACACCACCTCGCGAAAGCCCGAGTCGGTGTCGAGCGTGAACATGACGCCGCTCGCGCCGAGGTCGCTGCGCACCATGTGCTGGATGCCGACCGACAGCGCGACCTGGCCGTGGTCGAAACCCTGGTGCACGCGGTAGGCGATCGCGCGGTCGTTGTAGAGCGAGGCGTACACCTCGTGCATCGCGCGCAGCACCGCCGCCCGGCCGCGGACGTTGAGGAAGGTCTCCTGCTGGCCGGCGAAGGACGCCTCGGGCAGGTCCTCGGCGGTCGCCGAGGAGCGCACCGCGACCGCGATCGCCTCGCCGCCCATCGCGCTCCAGGCGTCGAGCACCTCGCGCTCGAGGCCGGGCGGGAAGGGCGTCGCCAGCATCCACTCGCGGATCTGCGCGCCGGTCGCGGCGAGCTTGTCGACGTCGTTGACGTCGAGGCTGCCGAGCACGGCCTGGATGCGGCCGGCGAGGCCGTTCTGGGCGAGGAACTCGCGATAGGCGGCCGCGGTGGTCGCGAAGCCGCCCGGCACACGCACGCCGAGGCGCGCGAGGTTGCCGATCATCTCGCCGATCGAGGCGTTCTTGCCCCCGACCCGCTCGACGTCGTGCATGCCGAGCTGCTCGAACGGAACGATGTACTTGCTCACGCGTCTGCCCTCGGCCGGCCGGTACCCGGCGGCGGATTGTGCCGGATTCGGGGCCGGCTTGCGTGAGCGGCTGCCGCAGCCGGCCGCCCCGTCGGCCGCCGCGGCCGGGCGCGGTACACTGGCGTCCCGGGGAGGTGCGGTCTTGCCCAAGCGCACGGTGTTCTTCGTTTCCGACCAGACCGGCGTCACGGCCGAGACGATGGGCCACAGCCTGCTGACGCAGTTCGAGGGCCTGACGTTCCGCGCGGTGACGCTGCCGTTCGTCGCGACGCGCGACAAGGCGATCGAGGCCCGCGCGCGCATCGACGCGACCGCGGCCGCCGAGGGCGAGCTGCCGATCGTGTTCAGCACGCTGATCAAGGACGACCTGCGCGACGAGGTCAAGGCCGCGCACGGCGTGTTCCTCGACTTCTTCGACGCCTTCCTCGGGCCCCTCGAGGCCGCGCTCGGCGTCAAGAGCTCGCACGCCGCCGGCCGCGCCCACGGCATGGCCGACCTCGAGAGCTACACCGCGCGCATCAACGCCACGAACTTCGCGATCGCCAACGACGACGGCACGCAGACGCGCGAGTACGAGCAGGCCGACGTCATCCTGACCGGCGTGTCGCGCTCGGGCAAGACGCCGACCTGCCTGTACATGGCGCTGCAGTACGGCATCTACGCGGCCAACTACCCGCTGACCGAGGACGACCTCGAGTCGGCGCGGCTGCCGCAGGCGCTGGTGCGCCACCAGGCGAAGCTGTTTGGCCTCACGATCCGCCCGGAGCGGCTGCGCGAGATCCGCCACGAGCGGCGGCCGAACAGCCGTTACTCGTCGGCGCCGCAGGTGGCCTTCGAGGTGCGCGCGGCGGAGGCCCTGTTCGAGCGCATCGGCATCCCGTACCTCGACACGACCCACTGCTCGGTCGAGGAGATCGGCAGCCGCATCATGCACGCCAGTGGTATCGAGCGGCGCCTCAGGCCGTGACCGGGCCGTGATGCAGTTCGCATGCCATGCGCAAAACTTGCGCGTGTTCTCATCTCGGCCGCGGCGCGCAAACGCGAAAAATCCCTGTGTTATATTCAATCCATGCTCGGTGACCACCTCTGTGCAGTGTCGTGGCGCGCGCGGCCCGGCAGCTTCGTCGGGCTGATGACGCTCTACGAGAGCAACTACATCCGGCTTGGCTGGCTGGCGGGTGATCTGCGCGGGCTGGCCGGCGAGCACCGCTCGCGCATCGCCACCGACGTCGAGCTCAAGCTCACCGTGCTCGAGCGCGGCCCGTACACGACGATGCTGCAGCTGACGTACGCGTTCGGCGGCGAGCCCGAGCGGCCGGACGCGCCGGATCTGGCGGTGCGCGTCTACCACGACGCGCGGGTCGCCGAGGCGCACGCCGTCGGCGGCGCACCGGCGCGGGCGGCGGTCCGGCTGCCGGTCGACGGCGGCGACCTCGGCTCGCGCTGGGCGCGCAACGTCATGCTGAACAAGTGGCTCGAATACTGCGTCGACCGCGGCCATCGCTTCGGCCCGGCGCACGCCTGAGCGGCGGGCCGCGGGCCACCCGGCGCCGCCCCCCATGAGCATCGGCGACAAAATCACCGCCCTGCGGCTGCCGCTGATCGGCGCCCGGCGCAGCAGCGACGAGCAGGAGCGGTTGCTCAAGCTGTACTGGAACCGCGCCGAGCTCAAGAAGGAGCTGGCGAGCCTCGACGACGAGCTCTATCAGCTGCGCGACCGGCTCAAGCAGCACGAAGCCGCGATGCAGCGGGCGGTCGAGGAGCGCGAGTCGCTCGAAACGCTGCTCGGCAACCCCGAGCTCGGCTTCGGCGCGCTGGTCCACTTCCAGCTCAACGGCCTGTGGCGCGCCTGCCACCTGCAGCTCGAGCAGTTCGCCACCGAGCTCCGGCGCCAGCAGGAGGATCGCGAGCGCAAGCGCCAGCTGCTCGAGTTCCACCAGGAGCGCCAGGCGCGCATCCAGCTCGCCGGCGAGCGGCTCACCGAGGCGCGCGACGCGCTTGAGGTCGAGGAGCAGACCGAGGCGGCGGTGCGGGCGCAGCTCGGCGCCGCGCGCGGCCTGTGGCACTACTTCCGGCGGCGCCGGCTCGCCGACCAGCTCGCCCGGCAGACGGCGCGCACCGCGGTCGCGCGCCACTACCTGGACGACATGCGCGAGGCGAAGCGCACGATCGAGAAGGAGCCGTGGCCGGAGTTCGGCGGCCTGTCGCTCGAGGGCCGGCGCGCGATCAACAACGCCGTGATTGCCTATGCGCAGCTGCTGTATGCGCGCCTCGCCCAGTCCGGGCTCGCGCAGCAGGCGCGCCAGGCGCGCACCAAGAGCGTGCACGAGAGCAACTATGGGCCGCGGCAGGAGTGCGAGGCGCTGATGGCCGAGATCGCCGCCGGCCTCGGCCTGGTGAAGTCGCAGAAGGACATCGCCGGCGAGATCCGCGTGCGCACCGACGCGATCAAGAACTCGGCGGGCTACCGCCATCCCGAGGACACGGTGCCGGACGCCGGCTCGCTGCCGTCGGCCTTCCTCGGCCGCGGCGTCCCGGTGCGCGAGCCGAACGTGCTCGTCGACGACTACTGGGACCTGTACACGGCGCTGCTGCGCTGAGGCGCGGCGGACCGCGCCGCGCCCGGGTTAGCGGCGCCGCAGCGACGCCTGTGACAGTCGCGCCGGCACCGAATGCAGCGCCTGGTCGAGGTCGAGGACGATCTCGGCGGTCTCGCCGAGGTTGGCGTCGGGCTCGTCCTCGACCTTCAGCTCCTCGAGCGACTTGAGCGCGGCCTCGCCGTGCGCGGCGCGGCGCGCGTTGACGCGCGCCAGGCGCTCGGCGTCGAGCCGCTCGCGCTCGACCTTGCGGGCCTTGAGGTTCAGCGACACGGTCTTCTCGAGCCTGAGCTGCTCGACCGCCTGCGCGTCGCCGATCAGCGCCTTGAGGTCGGGATCGGACTGCATGCGCCGCTCGTGGGCGCGGGCCACCGCCTCGAGCGCGCCGCCGAGCGCGTGCTCGGGCTCGAACTCGACCGAGCGGATCCGGTCCCACGGCAGGGCGCTGTCGCGGGTCGACTCGCCGACCTCGGCCGTGCTGATCATCGAGGGCAGGGCGATCTCCGGCATGACGCCGCGGTTCTGCACGCTGTCGCCGGTGACGCGGTAGTACTTGCCGATCGTCACCGTCAGCTGGCCGAAGCCGGAGTTGGGGCCGAGCCCGAAGCGGTCGAGCGGGTACAGGTTCTGCACCGTGCCCTTGCCGTAGGTCTGCTGGCCGATGATCAGGCCGCGGCCGTAGTCCTGGATCGCGGCGGCGAAGATCTCCGAGGCCGACGCGCTGGAGCGGTCGACGAGCACGACCAGCGGCCCGTCCCAGATCTCGCCGGGTTCGGGATCGTCGAGCACCTCGATCCGCCCGCCGGTCTCGCGCAGCTGCACGACCGGCCCCTTGCGGATGAACAGGCCGACGAGGCTGGTCGCCTCCGACAGGTGGCCGCCGCCGTTGCCGCGCAGGTCCATGACGATGCCGTCGACCCGCTCCTTCTTGAGCTCGCCGATCAGCCGCGCGACGTCGCGGGTCGTGCTGCGGTAGTCCTTGTCGCCGCTGACCTTGGCGTCGTAGTCCTGGTAGAAGCTCGGCACGTCGATGACGCCGACCTTGAACTCCTGGTCGCCGCGCTTGACGGTGCGCACCTTCTTCTGCGCGGCCTGCGCCTCGAGCGTGATCTTGTTGCGCACGAAGTCGAGCGTCGACTCCTTCGAGCCGGGGGTCGCGCCGGCCGGCAGCACCGACAGGCGCACGACCGTGCCCGCCGGGCCGCGGATCAGCTGCACGACGTCGTCGAGGCGCCAGCCGACTACGTCGACGAGCTCGCCGGCCTTGCCCTGGCCGACCGCGGTGATGCGGTCGTTGACCTTGATCGTGCCGCTGACGGCGGCCGGGCCGCCGGGGATCACGTTCATGACGGTGACGTGGTCGTCGATCAGCTGCAGCGAGGCGCCGATGCCGACGTACGACAGCTTCATCTGGATGTTGTATTCCTCGCTCGAGCGCGGCGAGAGATAGTTCGAGTGCGGGTCGTAGACGTGCGCGTACGCGTTCATGAAGTTCTCGAACACGTCGTCGGCCGACACCTGGTCGACGCGCTTGAGCACCCGCTCGTAGCGCTTCTTGAGGACGTCGCGCGCCTCGGCCCAGGTCTTGTTGGCGAGCATCAGCGACAGCGCGTCGTTCTTGACGCGCTTGCGCCACAGGTCGTCCTCCTCGGTCTGGGTCGCGAGCCACGGCGCCTTGGCGCGGTCGAAGGCGAAGCTCTCGTCGAGGGTGAAGTCGGGCTCGGTGTCGAGGTCGGCGATCGCGCTCCTGATGGCGGCGCGGTTGCGCTCCTGGAAGCGGCTGAACATCACGAACGCGGGCCCGACGTCGCCGGTGCGGATCGCCTCGCCGAGCTTGAAGCGGAAGCGCTCGAACTCGGCGAGGTCGCTCGCCAGGAAGTAGCTGCGGCTCGGGTCGAGCGACTCGATGTAGCGGTCGAAGACCTGCGAGGACATCTTCTCGTCGAGCACCGCCTGGCGGTAGTGCGAGCGCTCGATGACCTCGCCGACCAGCCGCGCGACCTTGCGGTGGCGCTCGGTCGGCTGCAGCTCGGTCGTGGCGGCCTGGGTCGCGGGCACCGCGGCCGGCCGGTTCGACGAGGAGCCGGTGAACAGCAGGCCGGCGAGGGCCAGCAGCGGCAGGACGAGGGCCAGCCGGGCGCCCAGCCCGGGGCGCTGCCCGGACGGTCGGTTCGGGGTGTCGCTCATGGGGAGGTTAGACTAGCGGCCGGCGCGGCGCCGGCGGCGCGGCCTGCGTCGCGCTTCTAATGTATTTCATGGGCTTGAGCGTAGTGACCGGGGGGGCCGGGATCAAGTGCCCGGGCCCCGGAGAGCGGCATGTCGCCAGTGGCGGTCCTGACGGGCATCAGTTTCCGGTCGGCGGTGACCATTGGCACGGGCCTGGCGATGGTGCCGGTGGTGTTTCTGACGATGTCCGGCGAACAGCCGGCGCTGGCCCGGGAATGCGGCTCGCTGCTCAAGAGTTTCTTCCTGTTCCTCGCGCTGGCCTTCGTGTCGGGCTATGCATATGTCGGCGTTCTGCGCCAGCGCCGCTGGCGGTGCCTCGCCCAGCCCGGCAGCTGGCTGGTGCCCGCGGCGCTGGCCGCCTGCTACTGGCCCAAGTGACCCACCCGGAGTTGGACATGCGACGTGCCCGTCCCGTTCCCGCGATTTTCGCCGCCCTGCTGATCGGCGCCTGCGCCGCCACTCCCGCCGGCCCCGCCGACGGCGGCGGGGCGATCACCGAGGCCGGCTACCGGGCCAGCGTCGCGACCTTGGCGTCGGACGCCTTCGAGGGCCGCAAGCCCGGCCAGCCGGGCGAGCAGAAGACGCTCGACTACCTCGAGCACGAGTTCGCCGCGCTCGGCCTCAAGCCGGGGGTGGCCGGCGGCTACCGCCAGGAGGTGCCGCTCGTCGAGATCACGGCCCTGCCGACCGCCGAGCTCGAGGTGTCGGCCGCCGGCGGCAGCGCCCGCTTCGCCTACGCCGACGACATGGTGGTCTGGACCAAGCGCGTGGTCGGCGAGTCCCGCCTCGAGGCGAGCCCGCTCGTGTTCGTCGGCCACGGCATCGTCGCGCCCGAGTACGGCTGGAACGACTACGCCGGGCTCGACATGCACGGCAAGACCGCGGTGATCCTGATCAACGATCCGGGCTTTCGCGACCCGGCGCTGTTCAAGGGCCGCAAGATGACCTACTACGGCCGCTGGACCTACAAGTACGAGGAGGCGATGCGGCAGGGGGCGAGCGGCGCGCTGATCGTGCACCAGACCGGGCCCGCGGCCTACGGCTGGGACGTGGTGCGCAACTCCAACAGCGGGCCGCTGCTCGAGGACGACAGCCCCGGCGGCCACGCCGAGCGGATCGCGATCGAGGGCTGGCTGACGCTCGAGACCGCGCGCCGGGTGTTCGCGCTCGCCGGCCAGGACTTCGACGCGCTCGAGCGCGCCGCGTCGCGGCCGGGCTTCCGGCCGGTGCCGCTTCAGGCGCAGGCGAGCGTCGCGGTCCGCAACGCCGTGCGCCGCGCACGCTCGGCCAACGTCGTCGGCGTCCTGCCGGGCGCCAAGCGCCCGGCCGAGTACGTGATCTACATGGCGCACTGGGACCACTTCGGTCGGTCGCTGGCGCCGGGCGCGAGCGGCGACCCGATCTACCACGGCGCCGTCGACAACGCGACCGGCGTGGCCGCGATCCTCGAGATCGCCAAGGCCTTCACGCACGCCCGCCGTCCGCCGGCGCGCTCGGTGGTGTTCATCGCGCTGACCGCCGAGGAGTCCGGGCTGCTCGGCTCGGCGTACTACGGCGCGAACCCGGTGTTCCCGCTGGCCGCGACCGCGGCCGCGATCAACATCGACGCGCTGCTGCCGGTCGGGAGGACGCGCGACGTCGAGGTCATCGGCTTCGGCGCCTCCGATCTCGAGGACACGCTCAAGGCCGAGGCCGCCCGCCAGGGGCGGGTGCTCAGGCCCGACAGCGCGCCGGAGAAGGGGTTCTTCTTCCGCTCCGATCACTTCAACCTGGCCAAGCACGGCGTGCCTTCGCTCTACATCAAGACCGGCAGCGACGTGCGTGACCGGCCGGCGGGCTTCGGCGAGGCCGAGCTCAAGGACTACATCGCCCGCCGCTACCACAAGCCGAGCGACACCTACGCGGCGAGCTGGGACGTGGCGGGCAGCCTCGAGGATCTCGAGCTCTTGTACGCCGTCGGCCGCGACGTCGCCGACGAGGCGCGCTGGCCGGCCTGGTATCCGTCGAGCGAGTTCCGGGCGCTGCGCGAGGCGAGCCGCCCGGCCGCCTCACGGTAGCCGCAGCGGCGCGGTCCTGAGCGCCGCGGGCGCGGTGAGCGGCGCGTTGCGGGCGAACAGCGGCGGCAGGTCGTTCGCGTCCTGCTGCTGGATGTGCAGGCCAGCGATGCCGCTGTGGTCGACGCCGAGGTAGACGGTGACCCGCGCGTTGTCGAACATCGGCACGATCTTCAGGCGCTTGATCGCGCGCAGCTTGGTCGCGAGGTCGAAGTGGTCGACGAAGTGGTCGACGAGCCGCGCTGGCCACGAGGCGCGCCGCGTCAGGGTCGGCAGCTGGTGCGAATCGACCGTGACGGTCGGCAGCGTGTGCACGGCCTCGGCGGTGATCGCATTGGCCTCGGGCGCCGCGGCCGGGTGCGGGCCGCCGATGGCGTTCGATGCGCCGGGACCTGCGGACTGGGCGTCCTCGCGCGTGCACAGGCCGCCGCGCTGCGTCGGGGCGAGCGGCGGCAGGCGGGCGGCGCGGACGACGGCGGGGCTGGACGACCGGCCGGCGCCGAGCGCCGCGACGGGGCAGGCGAGCAGCGCGGTCAGTGCGCAGGCGACGAGCACTGCGTCGCGCGGGGATCCGGTCATCGGCGGGCTTCCCTGACCCGGGCGGGGTCGGGACCGAGCGTGCGGCCACGGGCGGCCACGCCGGCGTGACCGACCGCACAGCCCGGCGCGGGCGCCGGCTTATGTACAAGGCGCGGTGCGGCGCGCGGCCGCCGCGGGCCCGGTCAGAGGAACTGCACCACCGGGGCGCGCTCGCCCGCCTCGTAGCGGACGAAGCGGTTGCGGCCCTGCAGCTTGGCCGTATAGAGCGCCTGGTCCGCCGCCTTGACGAGTGCCTCGACGTTGGCGAAGCGCTGGCCGCCGCCGTGCGTCGCGTAGCCGATCGACACGGTCACCGACACCGGCTGCGGGCCGATGTCGTGGCGGGTGGTCTGGAACGACTGCACGATCCGCTCGCACACCGTGCGGGCGATGTCGCGGTCGGTCGCCGGCAGCACCAGCACGAACTCCTCGCCGCCGTAGCGGGCGACAACGTCGACGCGGCGCACGCTGTTCTTGAGGATCGCTGCGGTCGTCTTCAGCACCTTGTCGCCGGCCTGGTGGCCGTAGGTGTCGTTGACCTTCTTGAAGCCGTCGAGGTCGCAGAAGGCGATCGACAGCGGCCAGTCGTTGCGGCTCGCCTGGTCGAATTCCTGGCGCAGGTACTGCTCGAGGTAGGTGCGGTTGTAGACCCCGGTCAGCGGGTCGCGCCGCGACTCCTCCTCGAGCTCGCGGGCGCGCTCCGACAGCGAGTCGGCGGTGTCGCGCAGCTGGGTGATCTCCTGCATCGCGTGCAGGTTGCGGATCATCAGCACCTCGCGCGCCTGGTCGACGATCGCCTCGGGATCGGCCAGCAGGTCGGTCTCGTAGATCGCCTCGGTCTCCGGCACCAGCGAGCTGACGCGCTGGATCACGCGGCCGAACTCCTCCTTGTCGAGGCCGAACACGCGCTCGACCTGCTGCGCGGTCTCCTGGAACGGCTTCTTGTCGCTCGGCAGCACGAAGATGTCGACCAGCGGGCCCGCACATCGCCACGCAGCGGTTGAAGCCGTCGGCCGGGTCGAGCACGCGGCGGTTGTCGAGCTTGTGGGAGTTGCCGATCGCGGTGGCGAGCCGCTCCGGCAGGTTCCACTGCTTCATCAGCCAGTGGCCGACGTCGGCGTGGTCGACGCCGATGCGCTTGCGCTCGTGCGCGGCGAGCTCGCGGTGGTTCTTCTGCAGCTCGCCGGTGTCGCGATAGAGGTCCGGCACCGCCTTGTCGAGCGCCAGCATGCCGATGTCCTGCAGCAGGCCCGCGAGGAACAGCTCCTCGAGCAGGGTCTGGCCGGTCGCCTCGCCGAGCGCGCGGGCGGCCGAGGCGCCGAGCAGCGCGCGGCGCCAGTAGAGCGGATGGTTGACGCCGTTCGGCTTGCCGCCGCGCAGCGACTTGACCAGCGAGAAGCTGAGCGCGAGCGTCAGCGTCGCGTTCAGGCCGAGCACGATCAGCGCCTGGCGCAGGTTCTCGCTGCGGCGGCGCTGCGCGTACAGCGGCGAGTTGGCGATCCTGAGGACCTTGGTCGATAGCGCCGGATCCATGCCGATCGCCTTGGCGACCTTGCCCATCTCGATGTTCGGATCCTGGGCGAGCTGGATGATGTGCGAGGCGACACCCGGCGGCGACGGGAAGTTCACCAGCGAGCGCAATTGGGCATCGAGTTCCGGCGTCATGCCGCGACTCCGTCGAGCGGGCTCAACAAATGCCGGCGACGAGGCGCCGGTCCTGAACCTTTAACGTCCGGACCGGCCGTTTCTTTAGGGGATCACCCTAGGTTCGGGCTTTGCCTGAGAGGCGCCCGTGGCGCAGCGGCCGGGTGAGCAGCCGGGCGGCCTGGAATATGACATAAGGCCCGAGCAGCAGCGCCAGCGCGCTCGGCGTTAGGCGCACGAGATCGCCGTAGAGCTTGCCGAGGAAGGTGCCAAGGCCGCCCTCGTACGGCCCGAGGGTCGCGGCGCCGGCGAGGTACACGAGAAACGGCAGCAGCACGAGGCCGAAACCGCCGACGATCGCGAACAGCAACAGCTCGCGCCGCAGGCGCGCCCGCCGCACGGCGTCGGCCGTGGCGGCGTCCACATCGGGGGCGGGGCGGGCGGGGTCGGGCATCGGCGGCGGGGCCTTCGGAAGCGCCTGCCTATAATGGCGGGCCGCACCCGCCGCGACAACCGCGCCGCGCGGGGCGGGTCGGCGCCGGGCGCGGGATGGCGCTCTTTATCAAGGGGACGGCGATGACCGAGGGCGACGGCTTGAAGGTGGCGGTGATCGGCGTCGGCTATCTCGGGCGCTTCCACGCCCAGAAGTGGGCGACGCTGCCGGGTTGCCGCCTGATTGGCGTCGCCGACCCGGTCGCGGCGACGCGCGCGGCGGTCGCCGCGGAGCTCGGCGTGCCGCCGGTCGCCGACTGGCGCGAGCTCCTGGGCCGCGTCGAGGCGGTGTCGATCGCGACGCCGACGCCGCTGCACCACCCGATCGCGCGCGCGTGCCTCGCGGCCGGCGTGCACGTGCTGGTCGAGAAGCCCATCACCACGACTGTCGCCGAGGCCGAGGACCTGATCCGCACCGCCGCCGCCGCCGGCCGCGTGCTGCAGGTCGGCCACCTTGAGCGCTTCAACGCCGCGGTGCGCGCCATCGAGGGCCTGGTGCGCCGGCCGCGCTTCATCGAGTCGGCGCGGCTCGCGCCGTTCCGCCAGCGCGGCACGGACGTCAGCGTCGTGCTCGACCTCATGATCCATGACATCGACCTGATCCAGAGCATCGTCCGCTCGCCGCTGGTGGCGATCGACGCGATCGGCGCCAAGGTGTTCTCCGACGACCTCGACATCGCCAACGTGCGCCTCAAGTTCGCCTCCGGCTGCGTCGCCAACGTCACCGCGAGCCGGGTGAGCCTCAAGACCGAGCGCAAGCTGCGCCTGTTCGAGGACGAGGCCTACCTGTCGCTCGACCTGCAGCAGAAGATCCTGACCGTGATCAGGAAGGGCGCCGCGCCCGCCGAGGGCGACCTGCCGCAGGTGGCGATCGACGAGCGCACCTACGAGCAGGGCGATGCGCTCAAGGCCGAAATCGAGGCGTTCGTCGACTCGATCCGCACCGGCCGGCCGCCGCTGGTGGGCGGCGCCGAGGGGCTCGCGGCGCTCGAGACCGCGACGCGGATCGCGGCGCTGGTGCGTGGCGCGGGCCACTGAGGCCGCGCGCCGGGCAGGCTAGCGATCGCCGAGGCGCGCGGCGAGCGCCGCGGCGAGGGCCTCGTGCTCGGGCGCCGGCGGCTGGTAGCCGGCGAGCTCGTCGCGCGCGCCCTGCGCCTCGCCGCGGTCGGCGCGCAGGTAGGCGCGGCACAGCCGGTCGAGACGCGCGGCGCGCGGCTGGCGCCTGGTGAGGCCGTCGCAGATGGCGTCGGCCCGCTCGCGATCGCCGGCGAGCCGGACCGCGACCGACAGCAGGTTCAGCAGGTCCGCCTCCTGCGCCGACAGGCCGCCCTGGAAGGCCGGGTCGTGGCGCGCGAGGAACGCCGGCAAGGCGCGCAGCGCCGCCTCGTAGGCGCGCGCCGCGCCGGCTGCGTCGCCGGTCGCGAGCAGCGCGGCGCCGAGGTCCTTGGCCGCCGGCGCCGAGGCCGGGTCCTGCGCGAGCTCGCGGCGCGCGACTGCGGCCAGCGTCGCGCCGCGGCCACTGTCGAGCAGCAGGTCGCGGTACTCGCGCCGCCCGCGGCCCGGCTCGAGCGCCATCGCCTGCTCGAAGGCTGCGAGCGCCGCGTCGACGCGGCCGCGCTCCGCCTCGACCCGGCCGAGCGCGAACCAGCCGCTCGCCGCGTCGGGGAAGGCGCGCAGCAGCACGAGCGGCCACGCCGCGCGGCCGCGGGCGGCGAGGAACTCGCCGTACTCGCGGGCGGCGAGTTCGAGGTGGCCGGCCTTCCACTGGTCGCGCGCGTCGAGGTAGAGCGCCATCAGCTGCGACTGGCGTTGGCGCTGCGTGTAGAGCGCGAACGCCGCGAGGTGGATCAGCGCCAGCGCGCCGAGCACCAGCATCGCGAGCCGGCGGCGGGCGTGCGGGCGGGTCACGATGCCGCGCCTGCGCAGCGGCCGGGCCCGCCGGGGCCGCCCAGGCACGTGCCGGCCGCGGCGGCGCGCATCAGAACGCCACGATGCCGACGATGGCGCCGGTCATGCACGAGGCGAGCGTCGCGCCGAGCAGCGCGCGCAGCGCCAGCTCGTTGAGGTCGGCGCGCCGCTCCGGCGCCATCGCCGCGATGCCGCTGATCTGCAGGCCCATGCTCGCGAAGTTGGCGAAGCCGCACAGCGCGTAGATCGTCACCAGCCGGCTGCGGTCCGACAGCGCTGCCGGCCCGAGCTCGGCGAGCCGGAGGTAGGCGAGGAACTCGTTGAGCACGGTCTTGATGCCGAGCAATCTGCCGGCGCTCGCCGCCTCGGACCAGGGGATCCCCATCAGCCACGCCATCGGCGCGAACAGCCAGCCGACCAGACGCTCGAGCGTCAGCGGCGCGCCACCGACCGGCGGGAGGCTGCCGAGCGTGAGGTTGGCGAGCGCCACCAGTGCGGTCAGCACCAGCAGGATCGCGATCACGTTGAGCCAGATCTGCAGTCCGTCGGTGGTGCCGCGGGTGATGGCGTCCATCGTGCTGCTGTAGATCCGGCCCGGCTCGGCGTGGCCGGCCGAGGCGCTGTCGTCGGGCAGCATCAGGTGGGCGAACAGGATCGACCCCGGCACCGACATCAGCGACTTGGTCAGCAGCTGCGACAGCATGTTGCCGAAGTGACTGGCGAGCATCGCCGAGTACACGACCATCATCGAGCCGGCGATCATCGCCATGCCGGCGGTCATCAGCAGCAGCAGCTCGTAGCGCGTCATGCGCGCGATGTACGGCCGCACCAAGAGCGGCGCCTCGACCTGGCCGACGAACACGTTGGCGGTGATCGCGAAGCCGGCGGGTCCCGTGGTGCCGAGCGTGCGCTCGAACAGCCAGGCGATCGCGCGGATCACGACCGGCAGCACGCGCCAGTACCACAGCGCGGCCGAGAGCGCGGAGACCACGATGATGATCGGGATCACCTGGAAGGCGAACACCGTCAGCGCGCCGCCGTGCTCGACCGGAAACGGCGGCGCGGCGCCGCCGACGTAGCCGAACACGAACGCGGTCCCCTGGCGGGTCGCCGCCGACAGCGCCGCGACGCCGCCGTTGAGCACCGCGAGCGCGCGGGCGATCACCGGCACGCGCAGCAGCACGAAGCAGATCGCGAACTGCAGCGCGACCGCCACGGCCACCAGCCGCCAGCGGATGCTCGCGAGGCGCGAGCTGAACGGCAGCGCGAGCACGATGAACACGACGATGCCGGCGCCGGCCTGCAGGTCGAGGGGGAGGTTCATGGGCCTGGCCGTGCGCCGGCGGCGATGGCGGGCGCGGCGCGGCTCACGGCCGCCCCAGGTACAGGTACAGCGACACGAAGCCGCGCGCCGCGAAGCCGGTGCCGAGGTACAGCGGCCCGAGCGCCGAGTCGGCCGAGACGAACAGCGACCCGCCGTACAGCTTGCCCGGCGTCGACAGGTCGACGCGGCGCGCGACGTCGGCGGCCTCCAGCGAGAAGCCGCCGTACACCGCCGGCAGCAGCGGCGCGAAGCCGGCCAGCCGCTCGCGGAACACCGCGCGCAGGAACGAGATCCGCTCGGCGAGCACCTGGTCGCGGGCGTAGCCGGACAGGTTCTGGAAGCCGCCGAGCGAGAACACCTCGCCGAGCGGCAGGTCGCCGCCGCTCGCGTCCTGCACGCGCGCCGCGACGAGCACGCTCGTGCCGGCGCCGCCGAAGGCCTGCTGCGCCTCGAACGACAGCCGGTTGTAGCTCTCCACGCCGCCGAGCATCGGCCGCGCGAGGTGCGCGTTGGCGGTGATCAGGTAGCCGCTGCGCGGGAAGTCGAGGCTGTCGAGCCGGTCGATCAGCAGCGCGGCGCGCCACGCGGCCATGCGCTCGCGCAGGTCCGGCACCACCGGCAGGCCGGTCGTCAGCGCGACCGCGTCGTTGCCGGCCTCGAGGCCGGCGGTGAGCTCGCCGTAGTTGCCGAGGCGGGCCCCGAAGTCGAGCCCGGCGCGCAGGCGCCGGGTGCGGAAGGTGCCGAGCGCGTCGTGATTCTCGTAGACGCTGCGCAGCGTCTGCTCGACCTCGAACTCGGGCGCGACGAACAGCCGTCGCGCCGGGTCGAGCGGCTGGCGCAGCTGCGAGGTCAGCGAGTCGACCCGGCCGACGCTGGCGCGGTTGCGCCACTCGAGGCCGCTGTCGGTGAGCCAGGTCGCCCGCTGGTCGAGCGTCAGCGTGAAGTCGTTCTCGCTCGAGAAGTCCGACTCGAGCACGGCGCCGCCGTGCAGGTAGGTCGGGCCCCACGGCTTCTCGACCGGCCGCAGCACGAGCGTGTTGCCGTCCGGACCCTGCTCGACGGTCGCGGCGACCGACTCGAAGTCGTCGGTGCCGAGCAGCGTCGCGATCACGCCGTCGGCGTCGTGCGGGTCCGGCTCGCCGCCCAGCAGCCGACGGATCGAGGCCGGCGGCACGCGGGTCAGCGACGAGGTGTCGACGACGATGCGGTCGTAGTGGGCCGGCGTGCGGCTGCGGCGGTGTGCGCTGCGCCAGGCGGCGTATTCCTCGGCGCCGACCGCGAGCGGCGCGAGCGCCTCGGCGGCGCGCCGGGTCGCTTCCTCGGCGAGCGCAATCGTGTTGACCCCGCCGGCGAAGTTGGCCGGGCCGAAGGTGCCGAGATCGGGCGTGATCAGCACGTCGTCCGGGTGCAGCAGCGCGAGCGATGCGGCGACGTTCTGCTCGGCGAGGATGCTCAGCGTCTGTTCGGCGGCGGTCAGCACCGAGTCGATCTCGGCGCGCTTCAAAAGCGGCGTGCCGACGTTGACGACGATGAGCCGCTCGGCGCCGAGGCCGCGCGCGACGTCGACGCCGATGTTGCGCACCAGCCCGCCGTCGACCAGGATCCGGTCGTCGATCTCGACCGGCGCGAAGGCCCCGGGCACCGACATGCTGGCGCGGATCGCGGCGGCGAGGTTGCCGTGGTCGAGCACGACCATCGCGCCATTCTCGAAGTCGGTGGCGATCGCGCGGTACTGGATCGCGAGGTCGTCGAACGAGCCGCGGTTGGCCGGCGCGACCAGCGCCTGCAGGTAGAACTGCAGGTGCTGGCCGGCGACGCCGCGCGGCAGCACCACGCTCGTGCCGCGCTCGCCGACCTCGGCGCTGCCGATCCGCTCGCGCTCGAGCTCTTTGGTGTAGACCGAGCGGTCGGCGCGCGCCGGCTGGTCCGACAGCAGCCGGTCCCAGTCCGCGCCGCGGATCGCGGTCTCGATCGCGTCGGGCGAGGCGCCGGCCGCGTAGGCGCCGCCGATGATGGCGCCGGCGCTGGTGCCGACGACGCAGTCGATCGGCACGCGCAGCTCCTCGAGCGCGCGCAGCACGCCGATGTGGGCGATGCCGCGCGCGCCGCCGCCGGACAGCACCAGGCAGACCTTCGGCCGCGGCGCGTGGCCGGGCGGCGGCTCGTGGGGCGCGGCGCCGGCGCGCGCCGCGCCGGGCGCGGTGGCGAGCACCAGCCCGAGCAGGGCGGCCGCGGTGGTGATCCGCATCGAGGGGCTCCGGGCGCTCAGCGGCGGCCACCGCTGTCAAGGTGGAAGCGATGCAGCAGCCGGTGCAGGAACGGCCCGAGCAGCAGGCCGGCGGCGACGATCAGCAGCAGGCCGCAGTAGAGCGCGTAGCCGCCGGCGAACAGCTTGCCGGCCGTCGTGTGCAGCGTGTCGACCGGGCCCATGCCGCCCATCAGCATCGCCGCGTTGAGGAAGGCGTCGACCCAACCGAGGCCCTCGAGGCCGTGGTAGCCGGCCATGCCGAGCGCGAGCGAGCCGGCGATGAGCGCCGCCGTGAGCGCCGCATGGCGCACGACCCGCCGCGCGAACACCCGCGGCGGGGCCAGCGGCTCGGCACGCTTCTCGTACATGCGCGGTTCCTCGTGCGGCGGGGCGGGGTGCCTAGCATCTCACGGGACGACGAAATCGATCGCGCCCGGCAGCACCCGGGCCGTCGCCGGCGTCGTGCCGAGCAGCTGGCCGTCGGCCTCGACCCGGGCGGCGGGCTCGGCCTCGATGGCGACCTCGGCGCACTGGCGAAAGCGCACCGCCGGGTCGCCGAGCAAGGTGCCGGCATAGACCCGCGGCAGCTTGGCGAGCGCGGCGAGCGGCGACAGGTGCGCGATCGTGACCAGGTCGAGCAGCCCGTCGTCGGGCCGGGCCCGCGGCGCGAAGCGCATGCCATCGCCGCAGGAGGCGCCGAGCATCGCCAAGGCGACGAACAGGCGGCCCTCGAAGGTCTCGCCCGCGGCGCGCACCGTGAAGCGCGGGGCCCGGTAGCCGACGAGCCCGCCGAGGAGCGCGGCGAGATAGGCGACGATCCGCGGGCCGCGCCCCACCGCCATGCGCGCGATCACGTCGGCGTCGTAGCCGACGCCGGCGACGTTGATGAAGTGGCGCGCCGCGCGGCGCCCGGCCGCCTGGTACTCGAGCAGGCCGACGTCGACGGCGCGCGTGCGGCCGGCGGCGAGCACCGCGGCGAGCGCGCGCGGCGCGCGCGGCACGCCGAGGAAGCGCGCCCAGTCGTTGCCGGTGCCGTACGGCGCAACCGCGAGCGTCGCCCGCCCGGGCGCGCGCATCAGCCCGTTCAGCACCTCGAACAGCGTGCCGTCGCCGCCGACCGCGAGCACCGGCCGCGGCCCGCGGGCGTGGGCCGCGGCGGCGAGCTCGCTCGCCTCGCCCGCGGCGCGGGTTGTCGCGACCTCGCAGTCGACGCCGGCGGCGGCGAGCGCGGCGGCGAGCCGCGGCCAGGCGCGTGCGGCGCGACCCCGGCCGGCGGCGGGGTTGACGATCGCGAGCAGCCGCGCCGTCACAGCCGCGCCACGGCCGGCGACGCCGGCCAGCCGAGCGCGGTCGCGACCGCGGCGAAGTCGGGCGGCGGCGGCGCGACGATCGCCACGGGTTCGCCGGTCAGCGGATGGGCGAACGCGAGCGAGTACGCGTGCAGCAGCAGCCGCGACGAGCCGAAGCGCTCGCGGAACAGCCGGTTGTGGCGACCCTGGCCATAGGTCGTGTCGCCGACGATCGGGTGGTCGATGTGCTTCAAGTGCCGGCGCAGCTGGTGGCGGCGGCCGGTCAGCGGCTCGAGCGCCACGAGCGCGTAGCGGCTCGTCGGGTAGCGGTCGACGCGCACCGGCAGTTCCGCCGTCGCGAGGCGCACGAGCCGGGTGCGTGCCGGTCGCGGCGGGCCGGCCGCGGCGCCGCCGGCGTCCTCGTCGATGCGCGACAGGGCGTGGTCGATGGTGAGTTCATCGGCCGGCCAGCCGCGCACGATCGCGAGGTAGCGCTTCTCGACCGCGCCCGCCTCGAAGGCCGCGGCCAGGCGGGCGTGCACCGCGGGCTCGAGCGCGAACAACAGCACGCCCGAGGTCGCGCGGTCGAGGCGGTGGGCCGGATAGACCGGGCGGCCGAGCTGGTCGCGCAGCCGTTGCACCGCGAACGCGGTCGCGCGGCTGGCGAGCGCGGTGCGGTGCACGAGCAGCCCCGAGGGCTTCATCACCGCGACCAGCGCTGCGTCCGCATGGAGGATTTCGAGGCGGGGATCGAGGCATACTGCGCCGGTCGCCGACGGGTTGCAGGAGCGGGATTCATGGCAGGCAGCAAGCGTCGCGGGCGGGGTGGCAGCAAGAGCGAGCCCCCGACTGCGTTCACCCGGGTCCGCAGGCTCCCCGAGCGCGGCCGCTACGACGCCGCCGCGATCCACGCGGTCCTCGACGCGGTCCCGAGCTGCGTCGTCGCGCACGTCGTCGACGGCCGCCCGGTCGCGACTCCGACGCTGCAGTGGCGGATCGGCGACCGGGTCTACTGGCACGGCAGCGTCGCGAGCCGGATGCTCAGGACCAACGCCGCGGGCGGGGAGGTCTGCCTCACGGTCACGCTCATGGACGGCTGGGTGCTGGCACGATCGGCATTCAACCATACCGTCAACTATCGCGCGGTCATGGTCTTCGGTCGACCCGAGGTCGTCGCCGACGCCGACAAGGAGCGGGTGCTCAAGGCCTTCACCGAGCACTGGTTCCCGGGCCGCTGGGACGCGCTCAGGCCCGTCAACCGCAAGGAGCTCGGCGCGACGGCGGTGATGACGATGCCGCTCGAGGTCGCCTCGGCGAAGATCCGCAGCGGCGGCGCCGGCGATCCGGCGCGCGACCTGAACTGGCCGGTCTGGGCGGGCGTCATCCCGTTCCGCCACGGGCTCGGCACGCCGATCCCCGAGCCCGGGCTCGCGCCCGGGCTGCCCCGCGCCCGCGTCGTCGCCCACGGCGGACCCCGCGCCAAGCCGCGCAAGCCGGGGCGACCGCGGGGCCGTGGATGAGCGACGAGCTCGGCTACCTGTCCGCCCGCGAGGCGGTGGACCGGTTCGCCGCGCGGCGCCTGTCGCCGGTGGAGCTGATGCAGGCGCTGCTGGCGCGCGCCGAGCGCTTCGCGCCCGCCTGCAACGCGACCACGGCGATCCACGCCGAGCAGGCGCTCACCGCGGCGCGCGCCGCCGAGGCGCGCTACCAGGCCGGCACCCAGCGCCCGCTCGAGGGCGTGCCGGTCGCGATCAAGGAGGAGACGGCGGTCGCCGGCTGGCGCCGCACGATCGGCTCGTGGCTGCACGACGAGCTGCCCACCGCCCACCACCCGATCGTCGACAAGCTGGTGCGGGCCGGCGCGATCCCGCACCTGCAGACCACCTGCCCCGAGTTCTGCGTGATCCCGCAGACCCACTCGGCGCGCTTCGGCGTGACCCGCAACCCCTGGAACCTGGCGCTGACGCCGGGCGGCTCGAGCGGCGGCTCGGGCGCCGCGCTCGCCCTCGGCCTCGCGCCGCTCGCGACCGGCAGCGACATGGGCGGCTCGACGCGCATCCCGGCGGCGCTCGCCGGGGTGTTCGGCTTCAAGCCGCCGTTCGGGCGCCTGGCGAGCACGCCCGGCGAGGAATTGTTCGCGTTCGCGGCCGAGGGCCCGCTCGCGCGCACCTTCGACGACCTGGTGCTGATGCAGAACGTGATCGCCGGTCCCCATCCGGCGAGCTACACCGGGATGCCGTACCAGAACCTGCCGGCGCGTTATCCGGACCTCGACGGCGCGCGCCTCGCCCTGGCGCTGCCGGCCGGCGGGCGGCCGATCTGCGCCGACACCCGCCGCAACCTCGAGACCGCCGGCGAGGTGCTCGCGAGCTGCGGCGCCCGCATCGAGCCGGTCGAGCTCGACTGGGACCCCGCGCGGCTCGGCGAGGTGCTGATCGAGGCGATCTTCGGGCTGTTCTTCGACGAGTACCTCGAGGGCTTCGACGCCGCGGCGCTCGAGCGGGCGACGCCGTACCTGCGCTGGCTCATCGACCGGCACCGCGGCCGGCGCAACTCGATCATGCGGGCGGCCGAGCTGGCCTCGCGCCTGCACCAGGAGCTCGACGCCAAGCTGTGGAGCCGCGGCGTGATGGCGCTGCTGTGCCCGACGGTGCTGACGACGGCGGTCGCGGCCGAGCTCGACGTGTCGCTCGAGCGCCGCGTCGACATCGGCGGCGTCGCGGTCGACAGCTACCTCGGCTGGGTGTTTACCCAGCCCTTCAACCTGCTGTCGCGCTATCCGGCGCTCGCCGTGCCGACCGGACGCGCCGCGACCGGCGTGCCGACCAGCCTGCAGATCGTAGGGCCCCCGTTCGCCGACGAGGCGGTGTTCGCGGTCGCCTACCACCACGCCGCGGCCGCCGGTCTCGATCTGTACCGCAGCGTGTTCCCGGCGCTGCCCGCCGCCGCGTGAGGCCCGCATGACCACCACGCCGGCGGCGCCCGCACCCGAGCTCAAGCGCACGCTCAAGTACTGGGACCTGATCGTCTACGGCCTCGCCTACATCGCGCCGATCGCGCCGCTGTCGACGCTCGGCTTCGTCTGGGAGGCCTCGCGGGGGCTGATCGCGCTCGCCTACGTGCTCGGCGGCGTGTGCATGTACTTCACCGCCAAGAGCTACGCCGTGATGACGGAGACGATCCCGACCGCGGGCTCGGTGTACGGCTTCGCGCGCCACTCGCTCGGCGCCTTCCCCGGCTTCATCGCCGGCTGGATGATCCTGCTCGACTACCTCTTGATCCCGTCGTTCGTCTACGTGCTGATCGCCGTGGCGATGGAGACGCTCGTGCCGGGCGTCGACCGCGCGGTGTGGATCGTCGTCATGGTCGCGACCACGCTCGGCATCAACTGGTTCGGCGTCACGGTGACGACGCGCGCGAACTTCATCGCGGTCGGCGTGCAGGTGGCCGTGCTGCTCGCCTTCCTCGCGCTCGCCGCGCTCGCGCTCCTGCACGGCAAGGGCAACGGCGCACTCACGCTGCGGCCGTTCTGGGAGGCGGGCCGCTTCGAGGCCGGGGCGATCTTCACTGCCACCTCGATCTCGGTGATGTCGTTCCTCGGCTTCGACGCGATCTCGACGCTGTCGGAAGAGGTCGAGGGCCACGACCGGCGGGTCGTGGGCCGGGCGATCATCGCGGTGCTGGTGATCTCGGCGGCGTTCTTCGTGCTCGTCACCTGGGTGCTCGGCAACCTCCTGCCCGGCATCAAGATCCAGGATGCGTCGGCCGCCGTCTACGAGCTCGCCGGCTGGGCGATCGGGCCGTGGGCGGCGATCGCGCTCGCCTGGGCGTACGTGACGGTCGTGGGCTTCTCGAACGCGCTGCCGATGCAGGTGGGCGTGGCGCGCGTCGTGTTCGCGATGGGCCGCGACCGGCAGCTGCCGCACGCGCTGGCGCGCGTCCACCCGCGCTACCACACGCCGTACGTCGGCATGCTGGTGACCGCCGGAATCTCGCTTGGCGTAGCGCTCGCGATGCGCAACATGATGGACGAGCTCGCGACGATCGTGAACTTCGGCGCGCTCTCCGGCTTCGTGCTCCTGCACGTGTCAGTGATCGCGCACTTCGGCATCAAGGGCCGCTCGCGGCGGCTGTTCGCGCACTGGCTCGCGCCGCTCGCCGGGATCGTCGTCGTCGGCGCCGTGTTCTCCGGCATGAGCGCGCTCGCGACCAAGGTCGGCCTCGGCTGGCTCGTGGTCGGCGCGGTCTACGGGCTCGTGCTGCACGCCCGCCACCGCGACGAGCTCAGCGTCTCGCTCTGACGGCTGCCGTCAGCCGGCCGGCACGCGTGCCGCGATCGCCGCGGCCGCGTCGATGACCGCCGCCTGGTGCGACAGCAGCGCGTGGCCGGCCATCTGCGACAGCTCCTCGAGGTAGGGATCGTGGGCGGCGCTGCCCACGCCGGCGAAGGCCTCGACGACCGCGAGCCCGCAGAACGGCACGTAGGCGTTCGAGTAGCCGCCCTCGTGGGTCGCGACCACGCGCCCGCCCGCGGTCGCGTCCGCGGCGGCCAGCACCAGGCGCGCGAGCTCGCGGTAGGTCGCGCTCGTGCACATCATGCGGCCGAGGGGATCCATCGCATTCGCATCGAGCCCCGAGGCGACGACGATAAGCTCGGGCCGGAAGCGCAGCAGCGCCGGCACCACCGCGCGCTCGAAGGCGGCGACGTAGGCGCCGTGGCCGCTGCCGGCCGGCAGCGGAATGTTGAGGTTGGTGTAGGCGGCGGCGCCCGCGCCGGTGACCTCGAGCTGGCCGCGGTCGACCGGGTAGCAGCGGTCCTGGTGCACCGAGATCGTCAGCACCGAGGGATCGTCGAGAAACGCGCTCTCGGTGCCGTTGCCGTGGTGCACGTCCCAGTCGACGACGGCGATGCGGGCCGCGCCGTGCACGCGCTGCGCGTGGCGGATCGCGATCACCGCGTTGCCGAACACGCAGTAGCCGCGCCCCTGGTCGGGCTCGGCGTGGTGGCCGGGCGGGCGCACGAGCGCGTAGGCGTTGCGCACCCGGCCGGCGACCACGGCGTCGACGGCCGCGATGCAGCCGCCGGCCGACAGGAGCGCAATCTCGTAGCTGCCGTGGCCGATCGTCGCGCTGTCGCCGATGACGCCGCCGGCGCCGGCGGACAGCCGTCGCACCTCGTCGACGTAGCGCGGCGTGTGGAAGTACTCGATCTCGGCCGGGGTCGCCGCCCGCGGCGTGATCCGCGTCAGGCGCTCGAGCAGCCCGCTGACGTCGAGCAGCGACAGGAAGCGGCGCTTGGAGTCGGGCGACTCCGGGTGCCGGTCGGGTTGCGCGTACGGGTTGCCGTCGGCGAAGCCGGCGCCGCTGCCGGCGTCGTGCCAGAAATAGCGCTCGTGGGCGACGAGCCCGGTGCTCGCGGTGGTCATCGGTGACGAAGCGGCGGGCGGCGGGCGCGTCGCCCGCCGCCCGCCCGACGCTCAGTAGCGGTAGGTACCCGTGATGCCGATTGTCCTCGGCCGCACGCTGCGGCCGAAGTACAGGTCGTCGGTGCTCGCGCCGATCGGCCCGCATCCGCTCACCGGGCTCGTTGCGGTGCAGTTGCTCGCGATGTCGCGCGACGAGAACAGCAGCGGGTGGGCGTTCGCGAGGTTGTTGCCGAACACGGAAATGTCGAAGCCGTTGAAGCGCATGCCGGCGCGCAGCGACAGGTTGTTGGTGACCGGCAGGCCGGGGATGGTCGTGTCAAAGAGGCCGTTGTGCGGGTCCTGCCCCGGCAGCAGCGCCGTCTGCGCGGTCGTGTACTGGTAGTCGAGGCGCAGGTACGGGTTCTTGCCGGCCCAGAACGGCGCGAACTGGTACTCGGCGGCGGCGGTGAACGACCACGGCGCGCCCGGCAGACGATCACCCTCGCTGCTGATCGGTGCGACGCTGGTCGCAAGCGTCGCGGTCGTGCCCGGCGTGTTGCAGCCGAGGAACTGCCCCGTGTATGCGAGGGCGCCGGCGCAGGAGCTCTTGGTGAATCTCGCGTCGGTGTAGGCCGCCGTCACGTCGAGGAGCAGCGCCCGGGTCGGCTTCCACATCACCTCGATGTCGCCGCCACGGCTCTCGGCCTGGCCGAGGTTCGCAGTGAACTGCTCGCCACAGATCGGTAGATACACGTTCTGCTGGATGTTGCTCCAGTCGATGTAGAAGACGCTCGCGTTGATCTGCAGGCGGTGCTCGAAGAACGAGTTCTTGGCACCGACCTCGTAGCTCCAGAGGCTGTCGGAGTTGAATTGGCCGGGTGCCTGATTAAGGCCGACAGAGTACAGGCCCCCGGAAGCGCCTGGGCCGCCGTTGCAGAGCGAACCGACCGGCGCGTTGACGCCGCCCGGCCGGAAGCCCTTGGCGGCACTCGCGTAGACCATGTTGTCGCGATCCGGCTGCCAGGCGAGCGACGCCTTCGGCGTGAACGGCTTGTCCGAGGCGCTCGCGGTGCCGTTGAATGGCGTTGCAGAGCCCAGGAACGGGCCGTAGTCATAGTTGGTACCGGTGTAGTCGAGCTTCGAATAGCGAGCGCCGACGGTCGCCTTGAGGGTGTCGGTGATCTTGTAGGTCAGCTCGCCGAACACCGCGAGCTGCTTGTCGACGACGTCGTCGACCGGCCCGTGGTAGATGAGGCCGTTCGGGCAGGCGAGGGCGAAGACCGACGGGGTGCAGACCGGGTACGCCGTGCCGTAGTTCGCCAGCGTGTAGTTAGTGACCTCGGTGTTCAACGTCGGGTCGATGATGTCCTCGGGGATGTTCTCGTTGAGGTGCGAGTAGTAGAGGCCCGCCGTCCAGTTGACGCGCGCGGTCGGATCCTTCGAGGCCAGCCGGAACTCCTGGTAGAAGTTGCGCTGCGTGTCCTGGAAGAGCGCGTAGCCCTGCGCGCCCGGCGGCGGGTAGGTGCTCGGCAGCTCGTAGAAATACGACCACGTCGCGCGCAGATACTGCGTGTAGTCGGAGGTCGAGTGCTGGTCGCGGTCGAGATAGGACGTGTTGGAGCTCAGCTGCGCGAAGCCGAGGTCCCACTCGAGCTTGATCGCCGCGAGCCAGTACGGGTCGGTGCTCGGGTTGGTGAGCGCGTTGCCGTTGCGATAGACGTTCGAGCTCGGGTCCGACAGCGTCTCCCAGTAGGCGGCGGTGTCGTTGATGTAGAGGCGCTGGTAGTAGAGCGACGGCGTCACGGTGACGTCGTCGTTGACCTTCCACTTCAGGGCGATGCGGAAGGTCGAGGTCTGCTGCCAGTTGGCCGCTTTCTCCGTCGTGCCGTCGTAGCCGATGGTCGGTAGCGCCGGATTCGCCTCGTTCGGCGTCTGGGTGTAGTTGACGCGATCGACCCAGCCGCCGTCGCGGCGGAACGAGGCGCTGATCCGGAGTCCGAGCACGTCCTCGATGAGCGCGACGCCGAACGCCGCGCCCGCCTCGTAGCTCGGATCGCCGTTGGCGGTGAACGAGGTCTCGGCGCGCACGTAGCCGGTCTCGCCGGTCAGGTTCGGCGTCGGCGTGATGAACCGCACCGCGCCGCCCTCGGCGCCGGCGCCGAACAGCGTGCCCTGCGGGCCGCGCAGCACCTCGACCCGATCGAGGTCGAAGAGCTGCGGGAAGATCGTCACCGCGCCGAAGCCGATGTGGCGGCTCTGCACCGGCGTGTCGTCGATGTAGATGCCGGTCGTCGAGGTGCCGGCCGCCGAGTCGACGCCGCGGATGTTGATGTCCGAGTTCTCGTCGTTGTAGTTCGCCGACGATCCCATGCCGTTGCGCATGAAGGTCAAGCCGGGGGACAGGCGCGACAGGTCGTCAATGTTCTTCAGGCCCTGCGAGTCGAGCTTCTCCTGACTGAAGGCGCTGACGCTGATCGGCACGTCCTGCAGGCGCTCCACGCGCCGCGTGGCCGTGACGACCACTTCCTCGAGGCCGGCCGAGCCCTTTTCGGAGCCTGCGGCGCTGGTCTGGGCGAAAGCGGTTCCGACGGGCAGCGAGCCCAGCAGGGCGGCGGCCAGGCCGATGCGAGCGAAAATCCCGGTCATGCTGCAATCCCCTTGTACATCCAGAGTTTCCACGCGGCGCCGCTTGCGCGACGCCACAGCGTCCGTGCCGCCCCCTCGTTGCCGGCACGCTACATCAGCACCATCCTGGTGACTTTCTTATCGGCCGCGGTCGCCGCCGCTCTTCGGAAAAATACCCGAGATTCGCCCGGCTGCACAGAGGCGTTCACGCAACAACGGCGTGGGTGCTGGCGGGCGGCGGACCCCGATGCGAAGATCCGCCGCGGCAGGGCGGGCACCGGCGGGTGGTGACGCGGCCCGGGAACGGCGGAGAACGAGCAGCATGGGCGAGCGCAGCAGCGGCGGGTGGTTGAGGTGGGTGGCGCTCGGGCTGCTCGGCGCGTGCCTCGGCGGCGCCGCGCTCGCCGCCGCCGTGCCGCCGGGGGCGGACCTCGTCCTGACCGACGTCCGGATCTACACCGCGGCCGGCGGGCCGCTCGCCGAGGCGCTCGCGGTCCGTGGTGGCCGGCTCGTGTACGTGGGCTCCGCCGAGGGCGCCAAGGCCTTCATCGGGCCGCGCACCCGCATCGAGCGGGGCGGCGGGCGGCTCGTGCTCCCGGGGCTCGCCGACACCCACATCCACCCGCTCGACATCGTCGACCTCGACGTGTGCGACCTCGACAGCCGGCCGATGCCGTTGCGGCAGCTGTCGGCGTTCGTGCGCGGCTGCCTCGAGCGCTACCGGCTGGCGCCGGGCAAGCGCCTCGTGGTCCACCAGTGGAACTACACCGCCGGCAACCAGCCGGACGCCGAGTTCCCGACCCTGCGCGCGGCCCTCGACCGGGCCTCGACGCGCCACCAGATCGAGCTCTTGGGCAACGACGCCCACCACGCCGCCTTCAACAGCCTCGCGCTTGCGAGCGCCAAGAACGCGCAGGGCGCGGTGGTCGGCATCTCCCGGGCGACGCTCGCCACCGACTTCGTCGGCTACGCCAAGCTGATCGGCGTCGACGAGCGCGGCGAGCCCAACGGCGCCGTCAACGAGGACGCGCGCTACACGATCAACCCGCACAGCATGCTGTACACCGAGCTCGAGGCGGTGCTCAAGGTGCCCGAGCGGATCACCGCGCGCCTCAACAGCGTCGGCATCACGGCGATGATGGACGCGATGGCGACGCCGGACGGCCTGCCGGTATACGACCAGCTGCTCGCCGGCCATCACCTGACGGTGCGCACGACGCTCGCCCAGTTCTACGACCCGGCGCGGTTCCGGCGCGCCGACGGGCAGGTCGACTGGGACGCGATGCTGGCCGAGGCGCGGGCGGTGCGCGCCAAATACGCCGGCAATCCGCTCATCGACGCCGGCACCGTCAAGCTGTTCGCCGACGGCGTGCTCGAGGGTAACCCGTTCGCGGTGCCGCCGACGCTGCCGAATGCCGCCGTGCTGGAGCCGCTGTTGCAACCGATCTTCGCGGCCGACGCTGCCGGCCACGCGACGGTGGTCGGCTACGTCGACACCGCCTCGGCGGCCTGCGTCGCCGTGCGCGCCGACCCCGAGCGCATCCGCGCCGCGGCCGAGGTCGCCGCGTTCAGCGCGGCGAACGGCTTCCACCCTGGCCAGTGCCAGCTGTCGAGCGGCCAGCTGCAGCACGAGCGGGCGGTGATTTTCGAGTTCGTCCGGCGCTTCCACCTGGCCGGCTTCAACGTCCACATCCACGCGATCGGCGATCGCGCAGTGCGCACGGCGATCGATGCGATCGAGGCGGCGCGCGCCGCCGACGGCGTGACGACCACCCGCGACGGGCTCGCGCACGTGCAGCTCGCCCATCCGGACGACATCCGCCGCCTCGGCCGCGACCACCTGTACGTCGCCTTCACCTACGCCTGGGCCAACACCGAGCCCGAGTACGACATCACGGTGATCCCGTTCATCCAGAAGGTCGCGGGCAACAGCTACGCGGCGCTGCACGTGCCCGGCAGCTACTACGAGGAGAACGCCTACCCGTTCCGCGCGGCGCGCGACGCGGGCGCGATCCTGACCGCGGGCTCCGACGCGCCGGTGGAGACGCGCGACCCACGGCCGTTCCGCAACATGGCGATGGCGCTCGCGCGCCGCAACCCCGGCGAGCCGCCGCTGAACGCCGCCCAGGCGATCACGCTCGAGGACGTGCTTCAGGCCTACACGATCAACGGCGCGCGCTTCCTCGGCCGCGACGCCGACAGCGGCTCGCTCGAGGTCGGCAAGTCGGCGGACTTCGTGCTGCTCGACCGCGACCTGTTCGCGCTCGCCGGCGCGCAGAAGTTCGAGGAGCTGGCGGCCACCCGGGTCGTTGCGACCTGGTTCGAGGGCCGGCGCGTGTACCGCGCGCCGCCGCCGCAGTGAGCGCCGCGGCGCGCGCGGCGGCGGGCGCAGCTGCCGCGGTGCTGCTCGCGGCCGCGCTGCTCGGCGGCTGCCTGCACGAGCGCGGCGCACACCCGGCCGCGGGCACGCCGCCGGTGGCCGAGGCGGCCGTTGCCGCCGCGACCTTCAGCGTCCAGGCCACGGGCGCGGGGCCGGTGCGCTTCGTCGTCTACGGCGACACGCGTTTCACCGCGCCGAGCGAGCACGTCGCGAGCGTGCCCGCCGCCCGCCAGGCGCTGATCGCCCAGATCGCCGCCGAGGCGCCGGCGGCGGTGTTCCTGACCGGCGATGTGCCCTGGCACGGCGGCACGGCCGGCGACTACGACGTCTATCGCGCCGAGACCGCGGCCTGGCGACAGCACGGCCTGCCGGTCTACGCCGCGCTCGGCAACCACGAGTTCGCGCAGTGCGCGGAGGCCGAGTGCCTGGAGAACTGGTGGCAGGCGTTCCCGGCGCTGCGCGGCCGGCGCTGGTACTCGGTCGCGGTCGGACCGCGCCTCGTCGCGATCGCGCTCGACAGTGACGCGTCGCTCGAGGGAGGCTCGCCACAGCGCGCCTGGCTCGAGGCGCAGCTCGCCGCGCTGCCGCGCGCGGTCGACTTTGTGCTCGTCTACCTGCACCACCCGCCGGTCGCCGACGCCCAGCAGGGCGTCGCCGCCGACCACAATCCGCGGCCGAACGAGCGGGCGCTCGCGGCCTACCTGGAGGCGGCGGCGGCCCGGATGCGGGTGCGCTTCATCGTCTGTGCCGGGCACATCCACAACTACGAGCGCCACGAGCAGGGCGGGGTCGTCTACCTGGTGACCGGCGGCGGCGGCGCGCGACCGTACGAGGTGGTCCGCGACGCCACCGACCGCTACCAGTGGCCCGGCTTTCCGAACTTCCACTACCTGCGCTTCACGCTCGAGGGCGCGGTGCTGCGCGGCGAAATGCTGCGGCTGGAGGACTACACTGCGCCCGCACCCGGCAGCTGGCTGCTGCGGGACGCGTTTGAGCTGCGGGCGGCGCCGCGCTAGGCGTCTGCGGTTCGCGCGCCGCTCGAGCGGCATGCATAATCGCCGCCTTCCCGAGGGACCGGAATGCTCGAGACGCTAGTCACCGGCGTGTTTCGTCGCGAGGCGCGCCGCCGGATGCGGCTCGGGCCGAGCAACGGCGTCGCCGCGGTGCCGGCCGAGCCGGTCTGCCTGTACCTGCACGTGCCGTTCTGCGAGGTGCTGTGCCCGTACTGCACGTTCCACCGCGTGCGCTACGAGGACGGCAAGGCGCGCCGCTACTTCGCCGCGTTGCGCCGCGAGATCCGCCACTATCACGACCGCGGCTACCGCTTCAGCGGCGTCTACGTCGGCGGCGGCACGCCGACGATCGAGCCCGACGAGCTGGTCGCGACGCTCGGCCTGGTCCGCGAGCTCAATCCCGGGCTCGGCGACATCTCGGTGGAGACCAACCCCAGGGACCTGCGCGATGCGGTGCTCGATGCGCTGGTCGTGAGCGGCGTACGGCGCCTGTCGGTCGGCGTGCAGACCTTCGACAGCGGCCTGCTGGGCGAGATGGGCCGGCTTGAGAAGTACGGCGACCGCGCCGAGATCCTCGACCGCCTCGCCGCGGCGGCGGGCCGCTTTCGGACGCTGAACGTCGACCTGATGTGGAACCTGCCGCACCAGACCGAGGCGATGCTCGAGGCCGATCTCGACACGGTGCTCGCGAGCCCCGCCAACCAGGCCTCGTTCTATCCGCTGATGCAGTCGCCGAGCGCGGCCCGCAAGATGGCGCGCACGATGGGCCCGCCGGCGCGCCACCGGCTGCATGACTTCTACCGGCGCATCCTCGGCCGGCTGCGCCCCGCGTTCACGGCGACGTCCGGCTGGTGCTTCACGCGCGGCGCGCCGGGCATCGACGAGTACATCATCGACAGCGGCGACTACGTCGGCCTCGGCAGCGGTGCCTTCGGCTACATCGACGGCACCGTCTACGCCACGACCTTCTCGCTCAACAGCTACGTCGAGCGCATCGAGCGCGGCCTGAGCGGGGTGACCGGCGAGCGCCGGATCGGCATGCGCGAGCGCATGCAGTACGACCTGCTCGTGCACCTGTTCGGCCTCAGGCTCGAGCGCAGCTGGGCGCGGGCCCGCTACGGGCGGCGCTTCGAGCGCGCGCTGGCGCCGGAGCTGCTGCTGAGCCGGCTCGTCGGCGCGGTGCGCGAGGATGCCGGCGGCTGGTCGCTCACTGACCGCGGCATGTACCTGTGGGTGCAGATGATGTCGGCGTTCTTCGAGTCGGTGAACGCGTTCCGCGAGCAGATGCGGCACCAGATCCGCGCCGAGCTCGAGGACGGCACGCCCGGTGCGACGTTCGGCGAGGCGCTCGTGCCGCTCGCCGAGATCCGCCACGGGCCGGGGGGCCTCAGGCGGGGGCGTTGAACAGCGGCCCGTTGTCGATGTAGATCCGGTACGAGCTGATGCGCCCGCCGGCGAGCTCGAAGACGTTGACGAACGGCACCGTCAGCGTCGAGCCATCGAGGCGCGTGTAGGTCACCTCGCCCTCGCAGACCGCCGTGCCGTGGCCGGTCCAGAAGCGCTGCAGCCGGTGACGGCAGCCGCCGATCGCGGCGAAGAAGCCGGCGACTGCGGCGCGGATCGCCGCCCGGCCGACCACCGGCGGTGAGTTGCCGAAGCGGAACTCGCCGTCCGGCGTGATGAAGCCGGCGAAGGCGTCGGCGTCGCGCGCGTCGATGGCGGTGAACAGGCGGGCCCAGCCGCTGGCGTCGGGGGTCCAGGTGGCGATCGTGTCGGTCATGGGGGCACTCCGGATGGCGGCCACGCTAGCAGGGCGGGCGGTAGCCGACAACGCCTGCCTGACAACGCCGTCGCGAAGCCGCAACTGCTACGGAAAACCGAGTCTCTGCGCTGCAGCATCTGTTGTTAGGCTCGGCGGCGAACTTGGCGCCTCGAAGCAGGTTGCAACACCGTGAATACCAACAATGTCAGCGCATCGCGCGCCTGTCCCGCCCTGAAGGTACTGCTGCACGGGGCGGTGCTCGCGCTCGCGCTGGCGTGGCCGCCCGCGCACGCGGCGGCGGCGCCCGCGGCGACACCGGCCGCCATCCCGGACGAGAAGTGCCTCGGCTGCCACGACGACGCCACGCTCAAGAACGACGCCGGCCACTCGCTGCAGGTCCAGGCCGCGACGCTGGCGGGCTCGGCGCACCGCAAGGTGGCCTGCACCGACTGCCACGCCGATGCGCTGACCACGCGCCACCCGCGCGAGGACCTCGGCAAGGTCGAGCTCGCCGCCTGCACCGGCTGCCACCAGGACGAGATCGACAAGTTCAAGGACAGCATCCACGCGCAGAAGGGCATCACGCCGGAAGGCTGCGCCGGCTGTCACGGCAGCCTGCACGCGGTGTTGAAGAGCCGCGACCCGAACAACTCGATGACCGCGGTCAACCAGGTGCGCCAGTGCGGCCAGTGCCACAAGAGCATGATGACCGGGTACCTGTCGAGCGAGCACGCGCGCGCGCTGTTCGTCTCGGGCCTGGTCAGCGCCCCGGCCTGCACCGACTGCCACGGCGCGGGCCACGAGATCCTCAAGAAGGACGCGCCGACCGCCGCCACCGCCGCGGCGCACAGCCCGGAGACCTGCGGCAAGTGCCATACCGGCATCCTCAAGCAGTGGACCGACAGCGCCCACGGCACGCTCTGGCAGCAGGGCTCGACCAAGGGGCCGGTGTGCATGACCTGCCACCAGGCGCACGCGATCAAGGCGCCGACCAGCGCCGAGATGCGCCAGCGCTTCCCGAGCGACTGCGGCAACTGCCACGCGGCGCTCTACGAGTCGTTCCACGACAGCTTCCACGGCAAGGCCGGCGCGCTCGGCTACAGCGCGGTGGCGATGTGCGCCGACTGCCACACGCCGCACCACAACCTCAAGGCGTCGGACCCGCGCTCCAGCGTCAACCCGGCGAACCTCGCCGCCACCTGCGGCAAGTGCCACCAGGGCGAGGTCAACGCCGCGTTCCTGAGCTTCGACCCGCACGCCAAGCCGAGCGACCGCAGCCGCAATCCCTACCTGTACTGGGTGTGGATCGGCATGACCGGCCTGTTGCTCGGCGTGTTCGGCTTCTTCGGCCTGCACGACCTGTTGTGGCTGCAGCGCAGCCTCGTCGGCACGCTGCAGGGTGAGTTCAAGGCGGCCCGCGCCCAGCATGCGCCGTACGTGCGCCGCTTCACGAGCGCGCAGATGGCGGTGCACGTGACGATCGTCGTCAGCTTCCTCGTGCTCGCCGGTACTGGCCTGCCGCTCAAGTTCGCGGCCGCGCCCTGGGCGCCGAAGCTGATGGCGTTCTGGGGCGGCGCGCACGTCGCCGGCATCCTGCACCGCATCGCCGCGGTCGTGACCTTCGGCTACTTCGCCGTGCACGTGTTCGGCGTGCTGTACCAGGTCGTCGTCAAGAAGGAGCGCGGCTTCTTCTGGGGCCCGCGTTCGATGGTGCCGCAGCTGAGCGACGTGCGCGACTTCATCGCCAACGTCCGCTACTTCTTCTACAGCGGCCCGCGGCCGACCTTCG
The DNA here is from genome assembly GCA_963727685.1 of uncultured Pseudomonadota bacterium. Lineage (GTDB taxonomy): Bacteria > Pseudomonadota > Gammaproteobacteria > Steroidobacterales > Steroidobacteraceae > CAIKZZ01. The sequence continues at coordinate 873,389 of CAVSGY010000005.1, read as the reverse complement.
ACCGCTGGACGTACTGGGAGAAGTTCGACTACCTGGCGGTGTTCTGGGGCGTTGGCCTGATCGGCCTCACCGGCCTCGTGCTGTGGTTCCCGGGCGCGTTCACCAAGGTCCTGCCGGGCTGGGCGCTCAACGCCGCCTACATCGCCCACAGCGACGAGGCGCTGCTCGCGACCGGCTTCATCTTCCTGTTCCACTTCTTCCACACGCACCTCAGGCCCGAGAGCTTCCCGATGGATCCGGTGGTGTTCACCGGCCGGATGCCGCTCGAGCGCTTCAAGGACGAGCGGCCGCAGGAGTACGCGCGGATGGTGGCGAGCGGCAAGCTCGAATCGATGCTCATGCCGGCTCCGACCAGGTCCGAGCTGGGTCGCGCCTACGTGTTCGGCTTCATCGCCGTGGCGGTCGGCGTCGCGCTTGCGGTCGGCATCTTCGTGGCGCTGCTCGCCGCGGTGACACGCTAGCGCCGGGCCAGGACCGAGGGTGGGCATGGGTCACGTCCGGCGCTGATGCCGGCCGGCGCGGTGTCGTCAGCACGAACTGCCGCGCGCCGCGAGGCATGCCGGCGAGCGTGCCCGGACGCCCACCGTTGCGCGTTCGTGCCGGGACGCGCGACCGACGAGCGCCGTCTGCGGTGCGGCCCGTGACTGCAGCGACGGGCCGTCGCGCTCCGGCCCGCCGTGCGCCCAGTGGCCGTGGCGCGGCGCCGATGGCCGGGCCGCGGCCGCCACGGCGGACGCGGCTACCCAAAAGGACAAGTGGATCTGCCCGACCCTGGCGGGCGGCGCGAGGCGGCCGCACGCGGTCAGCGAGGACTCGTCAGTGGCGCGGGGCTGCGGCAGCGGCGAGCGCCGGCATGCGCATCGGCCGAGTCGCAAAGCAACGGCGCGTGACGGCCCGCGTCACGCGCCGTTGCGGATCGTCTCTACTGCAGGCTGCCGTAGTAGGCCGCGAGCTGCTCGAGTTCGTCATTCGAGAGCTTGCTGACCTTGTCGTTCATCTTCTTTTCCGCCTGGCGCTTGCCGGCCTTGAAGTCGCCGAGCGCCGCTTTCAGGTAGCCCACCGGCTGGCCGCCGAGCAGGCTCGAATCATCGGCCGGGTCGCGGCCGCTGTTCGAGTGACAGGCCTCGCAGTCGCGCGCGTGCAGCTTCTTGCCCGCCGCGGCCTTGGCCGCGTCGAACGGCTGCTTCATCGGCTTGAATTCCAGCTTTGAGAAGTGAGCGGCGAGATCCTTGATCTGCGCGTCGCTGAGCGGGCCCGCGATTGTGCACATGTCGGTCTGCGGCCGCTTGGTGTCACCTTGGTGGTAGCTGGTCTTGGGGCAGGGCAGCTTCTTGGCTTTAAAGCCGGCCAGCGCCTTCTCGAGCACCGGCGAGGATATGCCAGCGATTGACGGCACCTCCTGCGCCTGCGTTAAACCGTTGTTGCCGTGGCAGTCGCTGCACGACTCCACGAGCTTGGCGTCAGCGGCGGCCGCCGCGCCCGAAATCGCCAGGCTGGCGATGGCGATGGCGATGGCGGTGCGAGTCAACTTGTGCATACAGGCCTCCCGAATAAGAAGAAATTCAATTCCGATCACCGGACGATCCGGCAGCGACGTCGCAATTTACTCCGCCGGGGTGCAACTGCAACTTGCGGAAGTCCGTCGGCCCGAGGCCGCCCGCACAATGGTCGGTGCCGGCGGCGCCGGGTGCCGCACGCGCCCTGGCGGCGCGCCGCCGCGGTCGAGGCGCGCGGCGCTCACGACGCGTCACTTCTGTCTGTTCGGCGCGGCCGGCAGCGGATCGCCACAGCCGCGTAGATGAAATTACCTAGATTATTCAGGGTCGGGACCGGTTTACCATTGCCGCGACTCGACTGGACCCTGGGCCGCCCGCGGTGTGCGAAGTCGTGTGGGATCCGGACATGGCGCCGCAGCGGTGCCGCTGCCGGTACCGCGTGGCGCCGGCGGTTCACAGCGATCCGGCGGCCGAGTAGCAGTTGCGGGCGCAGTCGGATCACAGCGAGAGAGAGGAGCCGGCATTGAAGCTTCCTGAGCAGGTGGTCCGACTCGGCACAGTCCTCATCGTCCTGCTGGCGATCGTGCTGTCGCTGCGCTTCCTAATCCTACCGGCGTCGTTCTTCTCCGCCCGGCCGCATCAGGCGGCGAAGGTCGTGCGTGAGATGGCAAAGCCGCCGCACTACGCTGGTACGGCCAGTTGCCGTGAATGCCACGAACAGCAGGTCAACACGCAGTACGCCGGTTACCACCGCAGCATCGGCTGCGAGAACTGTCACGGCCCCTCGGCGGCGCACGCCGCCGGCGACAAGTCCGCTCCGGTGCGCGTCGACAAGGGCCGCGAGTTCTGCCTGACCTGCCACACCTACAGCACCTCGCGGCCCAACGGCTTTCCGCAGGTCGACCCGCAGCAGCACAACCCACGCAAACAGTGCACCCGCTGCCACGACGCGCACGATCCGGCACCGCCCGAAACACCGAAGGACTGCGGTGGCTGCCACGGCCGCATCGCGCGCACCAAGGCGGTGTCGGCGCATACGGCGCTGGCGTGCCCGGAATGCCACAAGGTTGAGCCGCAGCACATGCTGCAGCCGCGGTTGGCGCTGCCGACCAAGCCCGACAGCCGCGAGGCGTGCGGTCGCTGCCACGCCGTGACCGCGACCGATCCGGCGGCCTCCAAGGACAGGGTCGACATGGTCACGCACGGTGGCAAATACGTCTGCTGGGAGTGCCACTACGCGCACCTGCCCGAGGGCCCGAAATGAACAAACGCGAGTTCCTCACGGAGGCCGTGATCTTCTTTCCGGCGGCCGCCATGCTCCAGACGCTGGCGCTCAAGGCGGAGGGCAAGGAGCTTTCGGCCGAGACGACGACGGGCTACGACCCGACGTTGCACTGGTACGGCATGGGGATCGACGTCGACAAGTGCATTGGCTGCAATAAATGCGTCGAGGCGTGCAAGGCCGAGAACGACGTGCCGACCGAGCCCTATTTCTTCCGGACCTGGATCGAGCGCTACACGATCCGGCGCAACGGCGAGACGACGGTCGAGTGCATCAGCTCCAAGCCCGCGCCGGACAAGCAGGCCGAGCCTCCACCCGAGGATCCGAACGTCGTGCGCACCTTCTTCGTTCCCAAGCTGTGCAACCAGTGCGCGCATCCGCCGTGCGTGCAGGTCTGCCCGGTGGGCGCGACTTTCCAGACGAAGGACGGCGTGGTGCTGATCGACGAGAAGCGCTGCATCGGCTGCCGCTACTGCATCCAGGCCTGCCCGTACGGTGCCCGCTACCTCAATCCGCACACCCGCACGGCAGACAAGTGCACGTTCTGCTACCACCGTATCACCAAGGGTCTGCAACCCGCGTGCGTCGAGGTGTGTCCGACCGAGGCGCGGATCTTCGGCGACCTCAACAATCTTTCGGGCCGGCTCGTGCGCTTCCAGCGTGCCAACGCGATCAGCGTCCTCAAACCCGACCTGAACACCGAGCCCAAGGTGCGCTACGGGCAGCTTGACGGGGAGGTTCGATGAGCGTCCCGATTCCCGCAGCACTCAATGAACAGCTGGCCAACCAGCTGAGCCAGGTGATCGGCTTCATCTACCCCAACGAGGTGGAGACGCAGTGGTCGATCCTGATCGTGATCTACCCGTACATCACCGGCATCGTCGCCGGCGCCTTCATCCTCGCCTCGATGGTCAAGGTGTTCAACGTCGTCGAGGTGCAGCCCATCTACCGGCTTGCGCTGCTCACCGCTCTGGCATTCATGTTGATTGCGCCGATGCCGCTGCAGCTGCACCTGGCGCACCCCGAGCGCGCGTTCGAGATCTACCTGACGCCGCAGCCGACGTCGGCGATGGCCATGTTCGGCTTCGTCTACCTGTGGTACCTGATGGCCATCCTGCTGATCGAGGTGTGGTTCGAGTACCGCGAGGAGCTGATCAGGATGGCCGCCCGCGGTAGCGGCCTGCTGAGCGCGCTCTACAGGGCGCTGTCGCTGTACTCGAAGGACCTGAGCCCCGAGGCGCTCGCCTTTGACAAGAAAGCGAGCAAGGTCGTCACGATCATTGGCATTCCCTCGGCGTTTCTGCTGCATGGCTACGTCGGCTTCATCTTCGGCTCGGTGAAGGCGAACCCCTGGTGGGGGAGCGTGCTGATGCCGATCGTGTTCCTGATGTCGGCGATCGTATCGGGCATCGCGATGGTGATGCTGATCTACATCGTGCTGACGTTGCTGCGCAACGAGAAACTCGATGCGCGCTGCCTGGACAAGGTCGGGCTGTTCCTGCTGGTCGCGATCATCGTGGACTTCGCGCTCGAGGGCCTGGACTACATTCACCGCCTGTACCAGAGCGAGGAATCGATCAAGATCCTCGGCCAGCTGGTGTCGGCCAAGCTGTTCACCAGCCTGGTGATCATGCAGGTGCTGCTCGGCATGCTGCTGCCGCTGCTGATCCTGGTGCTGGTTCGCATCCGGCGCTTCAACGACGAATTGCGCAAGCTGCTGTACTTCACGTCGGCGCTGCTGATACAACTCGGGATCCTCAGCATGCGCTGGAACGTCGTCATCGGCGGGCAGCTCTACTCCAAGAGCTTCCGCGGGCTGATGGGCTACAAGATGGAGCTGACCGGTATCGAGAGCGTGCTGACGGCGGTGGTGCTGCTGACCGCGCCGTTCGTGATCCTCACGGTCCTCATTCACCTGCTGCCGACCCGCCGCACCGAGGAGCACACGACGCCGATTTGAGGTCGGCCGCGACGGCAACCTCGGTCTCGCCGGGCGCGATTGCGCCGAGCCGCGTCTGTAGAGGACCAACATGCCCAAGCACTATTTCGCGGCACTGACCCGCAACACGACCAGCCTCATCGGCACCGCGCTGGTGGCCGGCAGCCTGACGCTGATCCTGTCGCTGATCGCGGTCCAGGCGATCGGACTGCGCGGCGGCGCGTACCTCGGCATCGTCACCTTCGTGCTGTTGCCGGGCGTGCTGGCGGTCGGCCTGGTCATGGTCGTGGTCGGCATCCGTCGGGCGCGCCGGCGCGCCGCCATCGCCGGAGCGGCGGGCGAGGAGTTCCGCTTCCCAGTCCTCGACATGAACAACGAGCGGACGCGCAAGTCCGCGATTGGTCTGGTGGGACTGGCGACGATCAGCACCGTGGTGCTGGCGGCCGCAACCTACAAGGGCATCGAGGTCATGGACTCGACCGCCTTCTGCGGCACGGTTTGCCACACCGTCATGCAGCCGGAGTACACGGCGCACGAGCGGTCGCCGCACGCGCGGGTCGCGTGCGCGGAGTGCCACATCGGCCCGGGCGCCGGCTGGTTCGTCAAGTCCAAGCTGTCGGGCGCGTGGCAGCTGGTGGCGGTGACGTTCCATCTCTACCCGCGGCCGATCCCGACGCCGATCGGCAACCTGCGTCCCGCACGCGAGACCTGCGAGGTCTGCCACTGGCCGACGAGCTTCGTCGGCGACAAGCTGCGGGTCAAGACCGTGTACACCGACGACGAGCCCAATACCGAGCTCAAGACCGCGGTGCTGCTCAAGGTCGGCGGGCTCGCCGGGCGCGAGTCCTCCGGGATCCACTGGCACGTCAACCCCGGCGTGCAGATCCGCTATCAGGCGAGTGCCGACCGCCAGACCATCTACGACGTCGAGTTAAAGGACGCCAACGGCAAGGTCAAGCTGTTCAAGGCCAGCGAGACGCCGAAGGACGCGTCCGCGTGGCGGACCATGGACTGCCTCGACTGCCACAACCGCCCCACGCACCGCTACAGCATGCCGGCCGACGAAGTCGACTCCGCCATGGCCAAGGGCTACATGGACAAGAGCCTGCCATACCTCAAGCGTGAGTCGATCAGGGTCCTCAAGGCCGACTACACGAACCATGAAGTGGCCAAGGCAACGATCGCGCGGGAGATCCGCACGTTCTACAAGACCAATTACCCGCAGGTCGCGGATCAGAGCAACGCCGCCATCGAGCAGGCGATCCGCGAGCTGCAGGTGATCTACACCTCGAACGTGTTCCCGGAGATGAAGGTCACGTGGGGGACGTACCCGGACAACATCCAGCACTTCGACTCGCCGGGATGCTGGCGTTGCCACGACCGCAAGCACAAGACCGATGGTGGCGAAAAGATTCCGCGCGACTGTGGGCTGTGCCACACGATTTTGGCGCAGGAAGAGCAAAATCCGGAGATCCTCAAGGCCCTCGAGCCGTGATCGCAGCAAGCGCACACGACCCGCCGGCTGGCTGCGTAATCGGACGCTGGAGATCTGCACGGCCGGCGGAGGCACGGGACGGAGTAAGTGACCATGCGCATTAGTCTTCGGCTGGCTTTGTCTGCGGTGCTGGTGACCGCGCTGGCCCTTGGCAGCGCCGCCGCCCATGCGGCCAATACGGAGCTGCTCAAGAAATGCACGATCTGCCACGGCGACCGAGGCATCAGCGATGAGTCGGCTTACCCGACGATCGCCGGCCTGCCGTCACGGCTGCAGGCCGATGCGCTGCGTGCCTATCGCGACGGCACCCGCGACTGCGGGCCGGTCGTGCGGATGTGCAAGATCGTCGTCGGCATGACGGACGAGCAGATCAAGGAGCTGGCCGATTATTTCGCCGCCTTCCAGTTCAAGCGGGCCCAGCAGCCGTTCAAGCCCGAACTGGTCGAGCACGGCCGGCACCTGCACGAGGACTACTGCGCGGTCTGCCACGGCGAGAACCCCGCCGATGCCGAGAAGAGCATCCTGCACGGGCAGTGGTCCGATTACCTGCGCTACGCGCTGAGCCAGTACCGCTCCGGGCACCGCAAGCAGCCGCCCAGCATGCGGCGGCAGACCGAGAAGCTGAGCGACCAGGACATCGAGGCGATCATCGCCTTCTACGCCAGCTACCGCTGATCAGCCGATCAGCGCGGCACCCCCGCCGGCGCGCCCGACGCGGCTTCGCCGCCACCGTTTGACTGCGCAGCATTCCGGACGCCCAAGGCGTCCGCGCGGCATGCCGGGCAACGGCGGTGTTCTGCCGCGGGACCGATCCATCGCCGCAGGCTGGGCGTCAAGCGCTGGAGCGGACGTCGGATCGACGTCGAACGCGGTGCCGGCGATGAGTCGGCGGCCGAACGCCGAACGACCGCGGCTCTCTTGATGCGGCAGCGACGCCCGTCGCGGTGGCGGCGGGCGTCGCCGTGCGGTCGGCTTAGTGCTGGCTGCCGTAGAACTGAGCGAGCGCCTCGACGTCGGCGTCGGACAGTTTGGACATCTTCTCCTTCATCTTCTTCGGCTGTTCGATCTTGCCGGCCTTGAGGTCGGCCAGTGCGCTCTTCAGGTAGCCCACCGGCTGCCCGCCGAGTATGCCGGCGTCGTCGCCTGGATCGCGGCCGCCGTTCGAATGACAGCCCTTGCAGTCGCGCTCGTGGACCGTCTTGCCCGCCGCGACCTTGGCCGCATCGGTCTGCTGCTTGAACGCCTCGTAGGGAAGCTTCGCGTAGGTGTCCGCCAGCGCCGCGATCTCGGCGTCGCTGAGCTTGGCGGCGGCCGTGCACATGTCGCCCTGGCGCTTGGTGTCACCGCGCACGTAGTTGACCTTGTTGCAGGGGCGGGCCTTGGCCTTGAAGGCCTTCAGCGCGTCGCTGTGCACGCTCGCCGAGACGGCGGCGATCGACGGGATGTTCTGCGCCGTGCTGATGCCCTTGTCGCCGTGGCAGTCGTTGCAGGAATCGACCAGTTTGGGATCGGCGGCTGCGAAGCTGACGGCTGGCACAAGCCAGGCGGTCGACAGCGCGACGATCAGCATTTTCTTCATGGCGTGATCTCCAATATGCGAGTGAATCTGCTCGAAGACCGTTGGGAGTCGACGCCGCCGGAGCGGCGCGCCTGACCAGCGCGCACCTTCTACCGCAGAAGACCGTTGCCCGCCAATGGCGGTTTCGCGCAGCACCCGCTGCCGCAGCGTGGCCGCGCCCGAGCCGGTGGTGCTCGCGCCGGTGCTCGGAGGTGACGGCCCGCCTGCGCCGGTGGCGCCCGTCAGGCGCCGCGTATTGCGCCAGCCGCATCGACCAGGATGCCGCCTACCGGTCATCGGTCCTGCGCCGGGTATTCGAGCGCGCGCGGGAAGGGCGCGATGGTCAGTCAACGCGGCGGAAGGCTGGGTCGCCGACGCATGAGCGATACGCGATACCGGCGATGACTGCGCTCGCCGAGAGCGGAGCCCCGACACCGCACGTGGCCTCGACGTTGGGATGAGCGCGGACCGCCGACGCCATATCCGTCCTGGACACGCAGGCGGCGCCGTGCGCCTGCGCCTGTGGCACTGGTCCGCGACCGCTTCACAAGCGCTACATAAATCGTCGCATCGCGAGTCAACTCGTAAAGTACCTATGCGAAGGAGCCATGAAAAACAACGCTCGCTCCGCTATCGATGCCCGCCTTCGAGCCTGATATGCAACGTATCTGATGGCCGTATCTCTATGCCGCGCGTGATCAAACACGACTGCCGGCCGCACGCGGCTCGTGTTGCGTTCAGGGTACGCATCTAGCCGACGGCACTCGCGGGTCAACGCGCAGTGTGACGAGCCGCCGCTCCGGCGGTGCAGGTAGTTGTCGGGCTTGGGAAAACAGAAGCTCGGTCGGCGCGGCCGCGTCCCGGGCAAGGTCGAATGTAGAGCCGCGTGCGCGTGCACGAGCGCGCAGCGGAGCTGCGGCGGTTGCGAGCGCGGCGGCACGAACGTGGTGGCAGCGCGCGGACGACCCGGCCGGTCCCGCGCCGCTCTTCGCCGCCGGTCAGCGGCTTACGCACATTCCGCTACTGCGCATTTGCATGGTGCGGCGCATCTTTGGCGCTGGTCGAAATTGGCGAAACGCCATTACTCGGGTCATTGATGACCGCTCTGGGGAGACAAACGATATGAACGAGCGCAGCGGCTTCTTAAGGACACTACTCTGCGGAGTAGCGTGTGCGGCCATGGCGGCCGCGGTGCTCACCGGATGCTCAGGCAGCACCGGGCCAGCCGGCGCAGCCGGCGCGACAGGCGCGACCGGCGCGACCGGCGCGACCGGGCCGACCGGACCTGCGGGTCCTGTGACGGCGCTTGATTGGAGCACCGCGACGGCGATCACCGCGACCATCACCGGCGTGACCGTAGCCGCTGATACGACACCGACCATCAACTTCAGCCTCGTCGACCAGAACGGCGCCCCGCTGAAGGGCATGCCCGCTGGATACGTGTGGTTCCAGATCGCGCAGCTGCAGCAGGCGGCGGCGGGCAGCGGCCTGTCGACCCAGTGGCTGGCGTACCTGACGTCCGTCGCCAAACCCGCGACCGGCACGACGCCGGCGGCCTGGGGTACGGCGGCGATGGTGCAGCCATCCTTCGAGATCGCGACCACCAACGCCAAGGGCTACACCGACAACGGTGACGGCACTTACTCCTACACGCTGAGCGGGTCGCTGAGCGCCTTTGCGACGGCGGTGACGGCGAACTTCGCAGCGAACCCGCTGCCGAACGGCAGCTCGCCGACGCTCGCCTACAGCGCCACGGCCACCCATCGCGTCGGCCTCGAGATCCGCAACGAAGGTGGCGCGGCGCCGCCGATCCAGAACAACGCGGTGTACGACTTCGTGCCGGGCGGCGGCAAGCTGACCGTGACCCGCCTCATCGTCAGCAACACCGAGTGCGACGCCTGCCACGCGAAGCTCGCGCTGCACGGTGGGCCGCGCATCGACGCGACCTACTGCGTGCTGTGCCACAACGTCGGCAATACCGACCCGTCGACCGGCAACTCGCTCGACTTCAAGGCGATGATCCACGGGATCCACATGGGCAACGCGCTGCCGAGCGTCGTCGCCGCCGGTGTCGCGGGCGTAACGAGCCCTGGCCAGGGCGTCGGCTACACGATCTTCGGCTATCGCGGATCGTTCAGTAACTTCAACAAGGTGCTGTGGCCGCAGGACCAGCGCAACTGCACGACCTGCCACAACACGAACGACGCGGCGACCCCGGATGCAGCCAACTACGCTGCGTATCCGTCGATCGAGGCCTGCGGCGCCTGCCACGACAACGTCAACTTCGCCACTGGCGCCAACCACGCCGCCGGCGTCGCCACCGACGCGATCTGCGCGCAGTGCCACGCCAACCCGGCCCTACCGTCGCTGTCGCCTGACGTGACGACCGGTGCGCACCAGATCCCGATGCTGCAGAACGCGGCCAACTACCAGGTCACGCTGGTAAGCCTCGCGCCGATCACCGCCCCTGGTGCGGCGACGACCGATCCGGCCGTGACCTGCCCGGCGAAGACGATCTGCCAGATCCCGGCGGGCGACTACGTCCGTGCGACGATCCTGGTGACCGATGGCTCGGGCAAGACCCTGTCGCTCGGCACCTCGAACGCCGGCGCTCCGGTCCCGAGCAGCGCCTCGGCTGGCTTTGACGTGACCAACGTCATGCCGGCGACCTCGCCGCTCGGCGCCAATGGCCCGTACGTGAACGTCGACGTTGCCTTCTCGAACGCCGATTACACGAACCCCGTGAGCACGCGGACGGCGCCTAGCGCGGGCGGTTCGCACTCGAACGTCGTGTCGATCCGCTTCCTTGGGTTCACCTACACGGCGGCGACCCAGACGTGGGGCTTCTCGGCAGCCAGCGCCACCACGCCCAGCGGCGCGCCGGCGGTGGCCAACGCCGACGGTAGCTACACCAAGGACTCGCTGATCGCGATCCCGGCCGGCATGGCGGGCATCAACGGCAACGTGTCGGGCTCCGTGTTCCTCGAAGTGCGCCCGATCACGAACGTCAACCCGGGTGGCGCGACGCCTGCGACGTACTGGGTGACCCCGGTCTCGACGGTGGGCCCGATCGCCTTCCCGATCTCCTCGTCGACGGCGGTCGCCCGGCGCACGGTTGTTGACATCAACAACTGCAACAAGTGCCACAAGGTGCTGTCGTGGCACACTTGGGAGCGCAACAACAACGCGATCGTCTGCACGACCTGCCATAACCCGGAAGGCGTGGCGGGCGCGAACGCGGCGCTCGTGACGGCGAACGGGCCGGTGGCGACGACGTCCGGGTCGATCGACTTCAAGTTCTTCATCCACTCGATCCACTCGGCGCAGTACCTGTATGGCGGCCACGACTTCACGGCCTCGGCCGTGGTGCCGACGCCGACGTCGTTCATGAACCGTGCGGACCTCAGCAGCAACCCGATCCTGTTCCCATGGACGGCGAACCCGGCCTCGGCAGCGGCCGGTGCGGGTGCGAACTGTGAGAACTGCCACGTGACCGGCAGCACCACCTACTACCCGGTGGACGCGACGCAGGTCTTCGCGACGTCGATCAACGCCGGCACGGCAATCGGCGCGCAGGATGACATCGCGATCACGCCGAACGTCGCCGCGTGCGGCGCATGCCACGCGGACGAGGCGGCACAGGCGCACATGGGCCAGAACGGCGGCGTCACTGCGGCGATGCAGGCGCTGAGCCCGGTGCTGATCAAGGCGGCGAACGGTACGACGTTGCCGGCCTACCAGGGCGAGGCCTGCTCGGTGTGCCACGGCCCCGGCGCGGTTGCCGATGTCGGAGTCATGCACAAGGTCAGCTCGTTCCAGTAAAGTTCGGCTTGCAGACTGATTGAGGAAGTACAGGGCCCGGCGCGATGGCGCGCCGGGCCCGCTTTATGAGTGGGGAGCGGTCCATGCTGGCGGTACGACACACGATGGTGAGCCGGGCCCTGCCCATCCTGCTGCTGGCGCTGCTCGGCGCTCACGCGCTCAGCGGCTGCTCCAGCGGCGCAAGCGGTGCGAGCGGTGCGACCGGAGCGACTGGCGCCCCGGGTGCGTCCGGCCCGCCGGGAACGGCCGGCGGCACCTTGGCCATCGACGTCGGCCTCGCGCAGACGGTTACCGCGACCGTGACCGGGGTCACGGGCGGCAGTACGCCGACCGTCTCTTTCTACATCGTCGACCAGCTGGGCCGCGGAGTGAAGGGCCTGCAGCCGTCGACCATCAGTTTCGCGATCGCCCGGCTCACGCCGGGCATCAACGGTACCTCGAGCACCTGGCAGTCCTACATCAACACCGTTGTGACCCCTGGCACCGGTGCCTGGTGGGGCACGACGCCGGCCCGGCAGGCGACCGTCGAGACCGCGAGCACCGCGGGCGCGGTGTTCAGCGACCACGGCGACGGCACCTACACCTACAAGTTCGCGCAGGACTTAGGCGCGTACACGGCGGCGGACGCGACCGGCCCGGCCGTGGCCTACGACGGCACGCTGACGCACCGCATCGGCCTTGAGATCCGCGGTACGACCGCGACGCCGACCAACAACGCCGTCTACACGTGGCTGCCATCGACCGGCGCGACGACCGGCATCTTCACGCGCGACATCGTCAGCGACCAGGAGTGCTACGCCTGCCACGACAAGCTCGCGGTGCACGGCGGGCCGCGCACCGACGCCGGCTACTGCGTGATCTGCCACAACCCGGGCACCACCGACCCGCATTCGGGCAACTCGCTCGACATGAAGGTGCTGGTCCACAAGCTCCACTCCGGCGCGACGCTGCCGACCGTGGTCGCGGCCGGTAGCACCGCGCCCGCGCAGGGCGTCGGCTACACGATCTGGGGCTACATGAACTCGCTGAACAACTTCAACACGGTCGTCTTCCCGCAGGACCTGCGCAACTGCACGACCTGCCACAACACGAGCGACCCGGCAACGCCGGACACCGGCAACTACCAGACCGTGACGACGATCGAGGCCTGCGGCACCTGCCACGACAACGTCAACTTCACGACCGGTGCGAACCACAGCGCGGCGAACCTGAGCGGCCTCACCGACGCCGACTGCGTGAACTGCCACGGCCAGAGCTCGACGGTCGGCAACGGCGCCTATCAGGTCGTGGCCGCGCATGTGATTCCCGAGAAGGTCGCGGGCACGAAGTTCCAGTTCAACGTGCTGTCGGTCACCGACGCGGCCACCGGCAATGCGCCGGTCAATGGTGGCCAGCTGAAGATCGCCTTCTCCGTGGTCGATCCCACCAACGGTAACGCGCCGTACGCGCTCGCGACCGCGACACCGTTCGCCGGCACCGACGGCGGCGGGCTCGTCTGCCGCGGCGGCGGCCCGGCGCGGCTCGCGATCGACGTCGCGTGGAGCAGCGGCGACTACACGAACTTCGGCTCGGGCGCCTTGCCGGCGCAGCCGTGGTCGTTCAACCCGCTCGCCGTCGTCGCCGGCTGCCCGGGCGATGCGAACGCGACCTACACCGGACCCGATGCGAACGGCGTGTACACGCTCGTGACCACGGTCGCGGGCGGGCTGCCGGCCGGGATCGGCACGCTCGGCGTGCTGTTCGAGGGCCATCCGGCGGTCGACACCGAGAACGCCGGCACGGCGGCGGGTACCAGCTGGCAGCGGATCCCGGTCACGACCCCGGTCGGCTACTTCGCGGTCAACGACAAAGCGCCGGTCGCGCGCCGCACCGTCGTCGACATCGCCAAGTGCGACCGCTGCCACAACGTGCTGACGCTGCACGGCAACAACCGCACCGACAACCCCGAGGCCTGTGCCGCGTGCCACAACCCGGGCGCGACCGACGGGGCGTTCCGCAAGAACATCGTCAACGGCAGCGGCGTCGCAACCGGCGTGGATCCGGTCGACGGCCTCTACGAGCAGCCGATCGACCTCAAGGTCATGATCCACGCGATCCACGCGGCGGAGTTCCGCGCCTCGCAGGGTGCGACCCCGTTCGTGGTCTACGGCTTCGGCAATTCCCGCAACGACTTCAGTACGGTCGGCTTCCCCGGCGCGATCAACGACTGCGAGGCCTGCCACGTGGCCGGCGCCTACTACCCGGTCAACGACAGCGCGGTGCAGGCAACGACCACCAGCAACGGCACGGCCGTGAACCCGCTGAACCCGAACCCGGTGGCGGCGACCTCGGCCAACATGGCTGTGTGTTCGGCGTGCCATACGACCGCGTCGGCGGCGCAGCACATGACGCTGAACGGCGGCTCGACTACGGTCCAGAAGGACGCGAACGGTCGGACGGTCGCCGGTAGCACCGTCGAGACCTGCGGGATCTGCCATGGCCTCGGCGGGACGGCCGACGTCAAGGTCGTCCACCAGGTCGCCCAGTACCCGTTCAACTGAGCGGTGCGGGCAGGAATGGAGCGTGGCGACGGGCTTGACGGCCTTGCGCCGCGCGCGTGTCGCCCGCAGAGCAGGATCCGCGCACGCGGATCGCGTCGTCAGAGGAATATGCGCATGACGTTACGACGGATGTACAGGGCGTGTGCGGTGCTGGCCGCGGCGTGGCTCGCGCTCGCGGCTCTGCCGGCAAGCGCCGACGAGGCGCCCGCGGCGCCAGTCGCGAGCAAGTACACGCAGAAGGGCGCCGATACCTGCCTCAAGTGCCACGACGAGCCGGAGGTCGACGGCATCTTTCGGACTCCGCACGGTCGCCCGACCGATCCGCGTGCGCCGTTCGGGCACGGCCAGCTGCAGTGCGAGGCCTGTCACGGGCCCGGCGACGCGCATGCGCGCACCAAGGGCGACAAGAAGCCGCCGGTCATCCGCTTCGGCCACAAGACCGGCACCCCGGTCGCGACGCAGAACGAGCAGTGCCTCGGCTGCCACCGCAGCACCGCGCCGCACTGGCAGGGCAACGTGCACGCGGCGAACGACGTCTCCTGCGCCGACTGCCACAAGAGCCATACCGCCACCGACCCGGTGCGGGTGATGGCGACCCAAGCCGAGGTCTGCACCGGCTGCCACCTCGCGAAGCGTGCCGACCTGCTCAAGCCGTCCCACCATCCGCTGCTCGAGGGCAAGATGGCGTGCACCGACTGCCACGCGCCGCACGGCTCGACCGCGCCGGCGCTGCTCGTGCGCTCGACGGTCACCGAGACGTGCACGCGCTGCCACACCGAGTACCGCGGGCCGTTCCTGTGGGAGCACGCGCCAGTCACCGAGGACTGTGGCACCTGCCACCAGCCGCACGGCACGACGCAGCCCTTCATGCTGAAGACGCGGCCGCCGTTCCTGTGCCAGGAATGCCACCAGGTGCAGGGCCACCCGTCGACCGCCTATACGCCCGACGGCCTGCCCGGCGGCGGCGGCGCGCCCGGCGGCGCCTTCCTGCTCGCCGGCGGCTGTGTGAACTGTCATTCGCAGATCCACGGCTCGAACCATCCCTCCGGCTCGAAGCTGATGCGTTGAGGACACCCCGCATGTCATCCCGCAAGATTCTCAGGCTCACGATCGCCGCGCTGCTCGCGGCCCCGGCCGCAGCGGCGCTCGCGGACGCACCCGAGGCGCCGGACACCAGCAACTGGAAATGCGAGGCCTGCCCGTTCTCCAAGGGCTATGAGGCCGACGCGACGCTGGGCGCGATCGACCCGAGCGGCGCCAACGCCGTCTACGGGCGCTATACCGGGCTCGACAAGGACAAGGTCTACGTCGAGGCCGACGCGCACGGCGACTGGCACGACGAGGGCGGTAACTACGCGCGCTACCAGCTCGACGACCTCGGGCTCGATTCCAGGAGCGGACGGATCGCGTTCGGCGCGGACGGCGGCTATTCGCTGGCGCTCAGCTACGCCGGCCTGCCGCACCGCGTCTACGACTCGACCGTGACCCCGTACGCGGGCGGCGGCGGAGCGCTGACGCTGCCGGCGGGCTGGGTGGGTGCGGGCAGCACGGCCGGCATGAGCGACCTCGCCGCGAGCCTGCATGGCGTCGACATCGGCACGCTGCGCAAGAACTACGGCATCGATGGCCGCTGGATCGTCGGCTCCGGCTGGACCGTGTTCGGCTCCGCCCGGCGCGAGGACAAGTCGGGGACCGACATCCTCGGTGTCTCGTTCCTGACCCAGTCGGTGCAGGTGCCGGTGCCGATCGACTACGAGACCGACACCTTCGAGGTCGGGGCCGCGTGGGCCAACCCGCGGATGTCGTTCCGGATGAGCGCCTCCGACTCCAAGTTCAAGGACAACACCGCCGCGCTCAGCTTCCAGAACCCGTACCTGCCGCTCGTGCCGAGCGCAGCGACCGGCCTGATCGCGCTGCCGCCCGACAACGAGGCGCGCGGCGTGAGCGTCACCGGCAGCAGCCTGCTGCCGTACCACACGAACGTCTCGCTGGCGGTCGGCTATACCGAGCTCAAGCAGGACCAGGCGCTGCTGCCGACGAGCACGATGCCGGGGGCGACGGCGCCGGGCAGCTTCGATGGCGACGTCAAGCTCTCGCACTACGCGTTGACGGTCGGCTCCCGGCCGATCCCGCGCCTCAACCTGCACGGCCGCGTCGCCTTCGACGAGCGCAACGACGAGAGCACGCCGCTGACGATCGCGCAGGTCATCACCGACTCGGTGCCGGGCCCGACGGTCACGACGCCGCGCTACGACTACGACCGCACGCGCTTCGACGCCGGCGCCGACTATCGCCTGGCGCGCTGGCTGACGGCCGGCGTCGCCGGCGATCGGCTGGACGTGACCCGCACCGAGCAGGTCGTCCACCACACCGCGGACGGGCGGACCTACGGGTTCCTGCGGCTGACCCCGTGGAGTTCGCTCGCGATCACGCTCAAGGGCGGGGCCGCGCACCGCAACGCCAGCGGCATCGACCTCGCGCTGCTGCCGCCAGCGGAGAACCCGCTGCTCGTGATGTTCAACCTCGCCGATCGCAACCGCGAGTTCTACGAGCTTGGCGCGACGTTCAACCCGACCGAGACCGTGTCGCTCGGCGTGCAGGGCTTCTGGGCCGACGACGAGTACCACCGCTCGACGCTCGGCCTGCAGTCGGGCCGCGAGCGCCGGGTGACCGCGACGCTCGGCTGGAATCCGCTCGCGAACCTGTCCTTCTACGCCGATGGCGGCTACCAGTCGCAGCAGACGCTGCAGGCCGGCGAATACAGCGCCGACTCCGCCCTGTGGCAGGCGCTGATGCAGAGCCGCTACTGGAACGGCGGCGTCGGCGGTCGCTACACGCACGGCAAGGTCACGGTGACGGCCGACTACGCGCACGCCACCTCGGGCGACGACAGCGGGGTGGGCCCGGTCGGCCTGCTGAGCGCGTTTCCGGAGCTGCGCAGCCGCTATGACAGCGCCGGGCTGACGGTCGGCTACCAGCTCACGAGCGAGCTCAAGCTGCGGCTTCGCTACCTCTATCAGAACTACGCCAGCGCCGACTGGGCGCTCGACAACATCGGCCCGGCGACGGTGGCGAACCTGCTGGCGCTCGGGGCGCCGGCGGGCGCCTACAACGTCAACCTTGTCGCGCTCAGCTTCACCTACCGGTTCGGCGCCGGCGCCGCGGCGTCGGCCAAGGAGTAGGCCGACCGCGAGCGGGCGGCGTCGGCCCGCGGCCGCCGGGCGGGCCCGCACGCCGGCGGCGCTCACCGCCGCCCGGCGACGGCCGCCCGCATCGCCGCCGCGGTGCCCGCGGCGGTGCCGTGCTCAGTGCGACTCGAGGTGGCTCGACAGCGTGTGCCACTCGAGCACCTCCTGCAGCAGCGCCTTCTCGGTGCGCCGCACCAGGTGCTCGAGGCTGTGCCAGGTGTGCGTGACGACGATCTGCGTGCGCGCGGCCTCCAGCAGGTGGCACATCTCGCGGTAGCGCGCGACGCGCCGGTGCAGGTCGTTGATCGACATCAGTGCGATGAACGCCGCGGCGACCACCGGCAGCACGATCGGCAGGAAGTGGAACGCGATCGCCTCGATCGCCGGGTTGAGCGCGCCGAGGTGCAGGCTCGAGTGCAGCGCGTAGGCGGCGGTGCACAGGATTGCGAGCACCGTGCTCAGCGTGAAGCCGAAGCGCAGCCGCCGCAGCAGCGGTGCCGCCCGGTCGAGGCGGCGCCGGTAGTAGCGCAGCTGGTCATCGATCCGCTGGGTGCGGTAGTTCTGGCGGAACGTGTCGAGGTTGGCGCGCTTCTCGGCGGCGCCGCGGCTGTGCAGCGTGTGCAGCGAGCGCACCAGCTGGCGTACCTCCGGCAGCTCCAGGTCCTCAAAGAGCGCCGCCCGGCGTGGCATGCCCCAGGTCGCGAGCGCGGCGCGGCAGATCTCGGCCGCGAGCCGGCAGCGCACCCAGGTGTGCTGGGTGCGGTAGTACTGGCTCGCGGCCGCCGCGCCGAGCGCGCCGAGCAGGAACAGCAGCTTCGCCCACGACACGAACATCGGATGCCAGTCGAAGGCGAGCCCCGCCGTGGCGACGATCGTGGCCGCGGAGTGCAGCAGCACGATCGAGGCGCGGATCACCCGGGTCTGGGGCGCGCCGCGCGTCGCCGCGACGTCGGTCTTGTGCTGGAACAGCTCGACCGTGCCGCGCGCGCCCGGCGTGACCGGATCCGCCGGTTTCGCGTCGGGCAGGGCATTGAGGAAGGTGAGCTCCGCGTCGCTCGCCTTGAAGTGCTCGAAGTTCTCGCGCCGCACGGCGCCCGTGCCCGGGTCGATGACGATCAGCGGCTTGCCGAGCTCGCGCGCGTAGGTGACGACCTCGGCCGTGCCGCCGCGGCCGCGCGCCGGCTCGCCGTCCCACAGCGCGACCAGCACGTCGCAGGCGTTGACGGTCTCGATGCCGCAGTCGAGGTAGGCCTCCTCGCGCTCGCCGTCGCCGCCGAGCACGGTGACCGACTCGGCGCGGGCGAGCAGCGCCTCGACCGCCGCCCAGTCCTCGGCGGCGAAGTCCTTCTGGAACTCCGCCGGCTGAAACGGCAGCAGCACCTGCCAGGCGAACTTGCGCTCGAGCACGCGCTGCGCGAACAGCACGTCGCTGCCGAGCGCCGCGGACGACACGCCCATCCACTCGCCGCTCGCCTGCTGCTCGAGCCAGGCGAGCGCCTCGTCGAGGCAGGACTCGGCGCGCGCCGGATCGCCGAGCTGGCGGTGGCCGCTGAAGCCGACGACGTGGAACTGCGGCAGCTGGCTGTCGGTGGCGGTCATGGTGCGGCGATCCGGGGCGCGACGGGGCGCCCCGGACCGACGGCGCGGCTGCGGGGCGTGCAGTAAGGCGGCATTCTATTCCATGGGCGGGTCGCGTCGACCCGGCCCGGGCGGGCACTGCGGGCCCCCGCGGACGGGGGCCGCAGCGGGCGTGGCCGTCGCCCGGGACAGTTTCCGGTCACGGCCGCACGCGCGGCGCTCGGCCGCGCCGGCCGAGCCGGGCGCCAGCCGGCCTACTCGATGATCGGGCGGGCATCGAAGAAGGCCGCGAAGGCGGCCGCGCCGGCGAGGCTGATGCACGCCGTCAGCACGAACGTCGACGAGTAGGTGCCGGTCAGGTCGACGAGCCAGCCCGTCACGGCGACGCCGACGATGCCGGGAATCGTCGCGAGCGTGTTGCTGAAGCCAAACAGCAGCGCACTGTGGCGCGGCGCGAGGTCAAGCAGGCTCGGCGCGTAGCCCACCCACGTGCAGCCGAGCGCACCGGTCGCGCCGCATAGCACCAGGAACGCCACGGTCGGCGCGTGCACGTCGCGCGCGATGAGCAGCAGCGCCGCCGAGCCCAGAAGGCCCGTGCACTGGATCAGCTTGCGCGTGAAGGTGACGCTGACGCCGCGGCGCACCATCCCGTCCGAGAGCGACGCGGCGAGGTTCGCGACCAGCGCGTTGGCGAGCCACGGGCCCGCGGAATACAGGCCCGCGCTGGCGATGCTGAGTCCCTGCACTTCGCGGAAGTAGCTCGGCAGCCACGACAGCAGCACGTACAGGGTCCAGGTGGTGGCGAAGTGGGCGGCGACGGTGGCCCACACGCGCCGGTGCAGCAGCAGCCGGCGCCAGGGCAGCGCCTCGACCTTGGCCGCCGGCGGGCACTCCCGCTGCAGCAGCGCGCGTTCCTCGGCCGACACGCGCGGGTCGGTGGCCGGATCGTTGCCGATGGCAGGAAACCACAACGCCGCCCACACGAGGCCGAGGACGCCGAACACGTAGAACGGCATCGGCCAGCCGTAGCCGCTCACGAGCCAGCCGCTCGCCATGAGCCCGACGACCGTGCCGAGCGGGATGCCGCTCATGAGACGCGCCACCGCCCGTGCCCGCTCGGTGAGCGGTACCCACCGGCCATAGAGCTCGACCGCCGCCGGAAACATCGCCGCCTCGCCAATCCCCATGGCGATGCGCGCCGCGATGAGCGCCCCGAGCGACAGCGCCGCCGCCGGCGGCGTCAGCAGCGTGCACGCCGACCACGCGACGACCGCTATGCCGAGCACGCGCTTGCCGCCGTAGCGCGTTGCGAGCCAGCCGCTCGCGAACATGAAGGCCATGTAGCCGACGAAGAACGAGGACAGCACCAGGCCCTTCTCGGTCTGCGTCCAGCCGAGGCGCTCCTTCATCGCCACCGCCGCGACCGAGATGTTGACGCGGTCGGAGTAGGCGATGAACGAGGCGAGGAAGGACAGCGCCACGAGCGCATCGCGCCGCGCCCAGCGACCGCTTCCGGCGGCAGTGGTCACCGGCCGCCGCCGTCCGGCCGCCAACGGGCCAGGTGTCTTGCGTGTCGCGTCACGTCCGCAGTGCCCCGATGCGTCCCGCGCAGTTGCCGCCACCCGTTCGGTGGGGCGCAGCCTGGCTTATTGTTCGGTGCCGAGTTTGACACAGGCGCCGCCGGCCGCGCCGTCTTCAGCCGCGACTTCGCTGTCGGCACCGCCGCGAAGCCCGGAACCGGGGCCACGATGGCAGCCTGCTTTCCATCACTGTTCGGTGCGGTGGCGAAAGGCTCGGAGGAGCGCAGGGCGCAGGTGACAGATCGGACGTAGACGCCAGCGATCGCGAGGGCGGCCGCACGCCGCACGGGGGAGCGGGCGCCCCGTACCGCCACGAACGGTCGCGATCGAGGAATTGGTGGCGTCGGGGGGGAATTGAAACGCGGGCTGCCAGCGTCCGGTACTGCAAGTACTTGCAGAAGAAGGCGCTTGGCACGTCTTCACTATGTTGACGGCACGGACCGGTAACCGCGCAAGCCAGCCCTAAGCCCTCATGGCGGCCCCCCGCGTGTGGTTCCCGCCTTGTCGCGACTCCGCCTTTGATGGCAAAAGGCACACGCCGTCATATGGTGCGGCTGTGGGCGCTTTTCGGCGGAATGACGCAAAGAGCCTGAGACTCCGGAACGAGCGCGGCGTTTGCTTTGACGACGTCGTTGCCGCGATCGCCGACGACCGACTGCTCGACATCCTCGCGCACCGCAATCCGGCGCGCTACCCACGCCAGAAGCTACTCGTGGTTCGGATCCGTGACTATGCGTACCTCGTTCCGTAGGTCGAAGAGGCTGACTGTTTCTTTCTGAAGACGATTATTCCGAGCCGCAAGACGACCCGAATCTACCAACGCCCGAGCGCCTGAGAAGAGATCCATGAAACGCCGGATCACGAAGAAAGTTACGGCCGAAGAGGCGAACGTCATCGCTGACTACGACGGGGGCGAATATATGCCCGCGCGTACGCAGCGTACCGACGTGCGGCGGTTGAAGCAGGCGGCCCGCACGACACTAAAGGATCGTCGGCTGAATATCCGTCTGGCCGGCCCGGTGCTCGAGGGGCTCAAGACGCGCGCAGCTGAGGAGGGCCTCCCTTATCAGACGCTGATCTCGAGCGTCCTGCATAAGTTCATCACTGGCCGGCTGGTCGAGAAGCCGACGAAGCCTTCCCGCTGAATATCGTCGGCTGCCACGCGGCTCTAGGTCCGGTGAGCGGCGCCTGGGCCAGGAAGAATTTCCTGGCCCAGTGAATTGGTGGAGGCGGGGGGAATTGAACCCCCGTCCGCGAGCACTACGCTACAGGACCTACATGCTTATCCGGTCTATTGATCTCGCGCCGGGCTACCCGATCGGCAGGGAAAACCCGATGCCAGCTCCGTCCTGTTTAGCCCTGCGTTACCCGGAACACGCACGCAGAGCGATCCTGTGATTGCGACCCCATCCCCACCCGCACAGGCACGGAGAAGGGTGGAGTAGGCGGGGCTTAAGCCGCCAGAGCGTAGCTGTTGTCGTTCGCAGCTAGAATTTGCAAATGGTTTAACGAGGAACCTGCACCTCGGCATGCACCTGGAGTTTCATAACCCACGTCGAAACCGGTCGCCCCCAGAAGCGAAGCTAGGATAGCCCAGATCCGCCTTGACCGCCCGGATGGCGGTCACGGACTGTACTTGGGGTACATTTCGCCCTCCTGCAAGGCCCCGCCACCCCGGTCCCGGAGAATTCTCGATGATCAAGCGGCTCGAAGTCGGCCCGCGCATGTCGCAGGCCGTGGTCCACGGCAACACCGTCTACCTGGCCGGCCAGGTGGCCGACGACACCGGCGCCGACGTCGCCGGCCAGACCCGCCAGGTGCTCGCCGCCATCGACCGGCTGCTCGCGGCGGCCGGCACCGACAAGACGCGGATCCTGGCCGCGACCGTCTACCTCGCCGACATCGGCACCTTCGCCGCGATGAACTCGGCCTGGGACGCCTGGGTCGCGCCCGGCCACACCCCGGCGCGCGCGACCGTCGAGGCGGCGCTCGCCACCCCGGCCTACAAGGTCGAGATCGTGGTGACCGCGGCGGTCTGAGCCGCCGGCTGCCTCAGCGGTTGCGCGCCCGGAGCGTCTGCGCCTTCTCGCGCTGCCAGTCGCGGTCCTTTTCCGAGGCGCGCTTGTCGTGCTCCTTCTTGCCGCGCGCGAGCCCGATCTCGAGCTTGGCGCGGCCGTTCTTCCAGTACATCGCGAGCGGGATGAGCGTGTAGCCCTTGCGCTCGACGGCGCCGACGAGGTGGTCGATCTCGCGGCGCTTGAGCAGCAGCTTGCGGGTCCGGGTGGGGTCGGCGACCACGTGGGTCGAGGCCGAGTTCAAGGGCGTGATGTGGGCGCCGAACAGGAACGCCTCGTCGCCCTTCATCAGCACGTAGCCCTCGCCGAGCTGCAGCCGGCCGGCGCGCAGCGCCTTGACCTCCCAGCCCATGAGCGCGAGCCCCGCCTCGTAGCGCTCGTCGACGAAATAGTCGTAGCGCGCCCGGCGGTTGAGCGCGATCGTGCCCGAGTGGCTGTCCTTGTCTTTCTTGTCGGCCATGGAGTCGAGTTTCCGCCGGCGGGTCCGGCATTCTATCGCGCGTTGTCGAGACGCCGCCCGAACCCCACAATGACCGCCCCACCGCCAGCCTGAAGCCCGTCGATGCGCGAAGTCCGCCGCAGCGCCCTCGTGCCGTATACGCCCGCGCAGATGTATGCGCTCGTCAACGACGTCCGGCGCTACCCCGAGTTCCTGCCGTGGTGCCCGTCGGTGCGGGTCCACTACGAGACCCGTGAGACGATCAGCGCCACCGTCGACATGCAGCGCGCCGGCGTCAAGATCGCGCTCACCACCGCCAACACGATGCGGCCGGACGAGCACATCGAGATGGCGCAGGTCGACGGGCCGCTCCGGAGCTTCGCCGGCAGCTGGGCGTTCGTACCGATCCGCGCGCCGGCCGAGGGGGATGCCCCCGGGGCGCTCCGGGGCTGCCGCGTCGAGCTCCTCGTCAGCTTCGAGTTCCGCAACGCCGCGCTCGGCGTCGTCCTCGGGCCGCTGTTCGAGTCGACCTGGAACTCGCTCGTCGACGCCTTCGTGCGCCGCGCCCGCGAGGTCTACCGTGAGCCGCCCTGAGATCGCCGTGTCGGTCGCCTACGCCGAGCGCGACCGCCAGACCGTCATCGAACTCAACGTTCCGGCCGGCACGACCGCCGCCGAGGCGGTCGTGCGCTCCGGGATCCGCACGCGCCACCCGGGGATCGCGGCCGACGCCGCGCTCGGCGTGTTCGGCCGCATCGTCCCGCCGACCGCAGTGCTCGAGCCCGGCGATCGGGTCGAGCTCTACCGGGGGCTCCCGGCCGACCCCAAGGACACGCGCCGGCGGCTGGCGCGCGAGGGCCGGACGATGGGCCGGCCGCGCTAGGCGCCGGGCGAGGTCGGCAGCGCCGGGTTCTTGAAGGTGCCGGTCGGCCGCTCGATCTTGGAGACCTTGTCGTCGGTGAAGTAGACGACGATCAGGCGCGTGTCGACCTTGCGGGTCTTGCCGTCCTTGAAGTAGTAGAGGTAATCCCACTGGTCCGGATGGAACGGATCCGAGATCATCGGCGTGCCGAGCACGTAGCGCACCTGACTGCGGGTCATGCCGAGCTGCACCTGGTCGAGCATCTTGGCCTCCAGGTAGTTGCCCTGGGGGATGTTGACGCGGTACACGCAGCCGCCGGCCGCGAGGCCGAGGCCGAGTGCGATCGCGACGGCGAGCAGGGGCGGGGCGCTACGCATGGTGGTCGGCTCGGCGCCGCGCCCGGTTTGGTGCCGCGCGGCGTGGGGTGGATAATGGCGGCGGATCATACCGGAACCTCAAGGATAGCTGCGTGGAAAGCCAGGACCTGCGTCGGGCCGGACTCAAAGTCACGATGCCGCGCCTCAAGATCCTCGAGATCTTGGCCGGCGCCGCCGCCCACCATCTGAGTGCCGAAGACATCTACAAGAAGCTCCTCGACCTCAAGGAGGACATCGGGCTCGCCACGGTCTACCGGGTGCTGACCCAGTTCGAGGCGGCGGGCCTCGTGACCCGGCACCACTTCGAGGGCGGCACGGCGGTGTTCGAGCTCAACCGCGGCGACCACCACGACCACGTCGTCTGCGTGGACTGCGGCAAGGTCGAGGAGTTCACTGACGCGGAGATCGAGGCGCTGCAGTCGGCCGCCGCCGAACGGCTCGGCTTCACGGTCGCCGACCACGCGCTGATCATCTACGGCCACTGCCGGCGCACGGCCTGCCCGAACAAGAAGCCCCGCGAGGCCTGAGCTAGCTTACGGCTGGCGGCGCCGGCGCCGCTCGGCCGGGCGCGCCTCGGCCGCCTTCGGCCGCGCCAGCATCTCGCGCGCATGCTCGCGCGCGGCCGCCGTGACGTCGACCCCGGCGAGCATCCGCGCCAGTTCCTCGACCCGTTCGTCGGCCGACAGCGTCGTCAGCACCGTGCGGCTCGAGCGGCGGTCGGAGAGCTTGGCGACCCGCACCTGGTGATCGGCCTGGCTCGCGACCTGGGCGAGGTGCGTCACGCACAGCACCTGGCCGCGGCGCCCGAGCGCGTGCAGCTCGCGCCCGACCATCTCCGCGACGGCGCCGCCGACGCCGGCGTCGACCTCGTCGAAGATCATGCAGGTCGGGCCGCCGACCTCGTGGGCCGCGGCGACCTGGACCGCGAGGCTGATGCGCGACAGCTCGCCGCCCGAGGCGACCCGGGCGATCGGCTTGGGCGGCTGGCCGGGGTTCGCGCTCACCAGGAACTCGATCCGGTCGATGCCGGCCGGGTCGACCGGCGGCTCGGGGGGCGTCGTGACCTCGACCTCGAAGGCCCCGCCCGGCATGCCGAGGCCGCGCATGAGCCCGGTGACGGCCTTGCCGAGCTCGGCCGCGGCGCGGTGCCGCGCCGTGCTCAGTGCTCCCGCCGCCGCCGCATAGTCGCGCTTGAGCGCCGCCTGGCGCGCCTCGAGCTCGGTCAGGGTCGTGCCCGCGCGCTCGAGCGCGGCAAGCTCGCCGCGCAGCGCCTCGAGCTGGCCGGGAAGCTCCGCCGTCGTGATCCGGTGCTTGCGCGCCAGCTGCTCGATCGAGGCGATGCGCGTCTCGACCGCCTCCTGGCGCCGCGGGTCGACCTCCAGCGACTCGAGGTAGGCCGCGAGCTCGCGGCCGGCCTCCTTGAGCGGGATCAGCGCCTCCTCGATCAGCGCGCCGACGGGCTTGAGGCGCGGGTCGAGCTCGAGCGAGCCGCGCAGCGCCGCCGCGGCGCGGCCGGCGCGCGCATGCGCGTCCTCGCCGTCGGCCTCGTACAGCAGCGCCAGCGCCAGCTGCGCGGCCTCGGCGAGCCGGCCGCGGTTGGCGAGGCGCTGCGCCTCCTGGCTGAGCGCCTCCGGCTCGCCGGGCGCGAGGCCGAGCGCGTCGAGCTCCTTGAGCTGGTAGCGCAGCAGCTCGAGCCGCGAGTCGCGCTCGGCGGCGGCGGCCTTGAGGTCGCGCAGCTGCGCCTCGATGGCGCGGCACTCGCGCGCGAGGCGCGCCACCGGCTCGGCGAGCGCGCCGTGGCCGCCGTGGGCATCCAGCAGCGCGCGCTGCGTGTCCGGCCGGGTCAGCGTCAGGAATTCCTGCTGGCCGTGGATGTCGACCAGCAGCTCGCCGAGCGCGCGCACCTGGTTGACCGGCTGCGCCTGGCCGTTGACGTAGGCGCGGGTGCGTCCGTCGGTGCCGACCAGGCGCCTCAGCATGACCTCGCCGTCGTGCTCGAGCGCCTGCTCCTCGAGCCAGGCGCGCGCCGCGGGGTTGTCGCCGAGGTCGAAGGTGGCGGTGATCTCGGTGCGCTCGGCGCCATGGCGCACGACGTCGGCGCCGGCGCGGCCGCCGATCGCGAGCAGCACCGCGTCGACGAGGATCGACTTGCCGGCGCCGGTCTCGCCGGTGAGCGCGGTGAGGCCGCGGCCGAGTTCGAGCTCGGCGGCGTCGATGATCGCGAAGTCGCGGATCTGCAGGTGCGTCAGCATTCAGGCATCCGGCTGCCCGTGCCGGGCGCCGCGGCCCCAGTGCAGCTTCGAGCGCAGGATCCGGAAGTAGTCGTAGCCCGGCGGGTGCAGCAGCGTCACCGTCGCGTCCGAGGGCTCGACGATCAGCCGCCCGTCCGGCGGCAGGTCGCCGAGCACGATGCCGTCGCAGGTGACCTGCGCCCGGACTGGCGCCTGCGCGACCAGGCGGATCTCGATCACCGATCGGCGCGACACGACGATCGGCCGGTCGGAGAGCGTGTGCGGCGAGACCGGCGCGAGCACCAGCGCGTCGAGGTTCGGCGTCACGATCGGCCCGCCGCAGGAGAGCGCGTAGGCCGTCGAGCCGGTCGCGGTCGCGATCACGAAGCCGTCGCCGCCGTGGGTGTTGACGAAGCTGGCCGTCGATCCAGGTCTCGAAGTCGAGCATGCGGCCGGTCTCGCGCTTCTGCAGCACGACGTCGTTGAGCCCGCGGATCTTGCGTTCCGCGGGATGGGCGGGATCCAAGAGCCGCGCCGTGAGCACGTGCCGGACGTCGCGGCTGTAGCGGCCCTCGAGCACGTCGTTGAAGCGGTCGAACATCTCCACGGCGCTGATGTCGGCGAGAAAGCCCAGCCGGCCGCGATTGATGCCGAGCAGCGGCACGTCGCGATCATTCGCGAGCCGCGCGGCGTGCAGCAGCGTGCCGTCGCCGCCGACCGCGACCAAGAGCTCGGCGCGGCCGGCGAGCGCATCCTCGGGCAGCGCCACGACGCCTTGGCCGGGCGCGATCGGGCTTTGCGCGTCGACGAGCACCTCGACGCCGCGCCCGGTTGCATGGGAGGCGAGCGACTGCATCGCCTCCGCGACCAGCGGGTCCGCGAACCGTCCGATGAGCGCGATGGTCTTGAAACGGGGATACATGAGCGTGGCGCAAGTTAACACGCGCGCTTCCCGGGGCGGCAGCCGGGCCCTATTTATGGGCGAACGCCTGCGGTTCGGAGGACACTCGAGGGACGGGCGGCCGGGCGGCCGCGACCTGGGGCGGTCGCGCCTTGACACTGCGCGCGCGCGCTCGCTAGATTCGGCTGAGGCGGCATGAAAGTCTTTTGCGTACAGGGGCTTATTGGCTATGGTCGGTGAATCGCGCGAAGCCTCCGTCGTCGACCGGGCCGGTGCCACGGTGCTCTCCGAGCGCGCGCAGCGGCTGCTGACGGCGCTCGTGGAGGCCTACATCCGCGACGGCCAGCCGGTCGGGTCGCGCACGCTCACCCGCGAGGCGGGCCTGCCGGTCAGCGCCGCGACCGTCCGCAACGTCATGGCCGACCTCGAGGAGTTCGGCTTCGTCGCCTCGCCGCACACCTCGGCGGGCCGCATCCCCACCGACAAGGGCTACCGGTTCTTCGTCGATGCGCTTTTGAAGCTTCGGCCCGCGGGCGATGTCGACCGCGATCTGTCGCGCGCGCTCGCGCAGCGCTTCGGCGAGCGCGGCGATGATCCGCGCCAGCTGGTCGCCTCGGCCTCGCAGCTGCTGTCGAGCTTCACGCGCCTCGCGGGCGTCGTCACCGTGCCGCGCCAGGCGCACTCTTCGGTGACGCAGATCGAGTTCCTGGGCCTGTCCGAGAACCGCGTGCTCGCGATCCTGGTGGTCAACGGCCGCGAGGTGCAGAACCGGATCCTGTCGGTCGAGCGGCCGTTCACCGCCGAGGAGCTGCGCCGCGCCGCGACCTTCCTCAACGAGCAGTTCCGCGGCCTCGACCTCAGCGACGTGCGTGGCCTGTTGCTCGCGCAGCTGCAGGAGACCCGCGCGCACATGAACCAGCTGATGCTCGATGCGATCTCGATGGCGCAGAAGATGTTCGCGCCGGACGCCGACGGGCCGGCGGCGGTCGACGTCGTGATCGCCGGCGAGACCAACCTGATGGGCTTCGCGGAGCTGTCGAACGTCGAGCGCTGCGGCGGCTGTTCGACGCGTTCAACGAGAAACGCGACATATTGCACCTCTTGGACCAGTGCCTGTCGGCCGACCGGGTGCAGATCTTCATCGGCCACGAGTCCGGCTACCAGATCCTCGACGACTGCAGCGTCGTGACGGCCCCGTACACGGTCGACAACGAGGTGGTCGGCGTGCTCGGCGTCATCGGCCCGACGCGCATGGCCTACGAGCGGGTGATCCCGATCGTCGACCTGACGGCGCGCCTCTTGGGCTCGGCCCTCAACCAGAGCCGCTGAAGGCCTCCCGGGGCCCTTGAACTCGGGCCTTGCAGCCCCCATCCTCCGCGCCGGCGCCCATGCGCGCGACCCTGCGGAGAGCCCTCGATGACCGACCCGAAGTCCCCCCGCGAGACGCGTCCGAGGCCGCGGGCGATCCCGAGGCGACCGCGGTGCTCGACAGCGACGCGTTCCGGCCGGGCCTCGCGGCGCTCGAGCAGGAGCTCGCGGCCGCGAAGCAGAAAGCCGACGATAATTTCAATCAGTACGTGCGCGTACTCGCCGAATTCGACAACTTCAGGAAGCGTGCCTCCCGCGACCTCGAGAGCGCCCAGCGCTACGCGGTCGAGCGTTTCGCCCAGGAGCTCCTGCCCGCCCTCGACGGCTTCGAGCTCGCGATCGCCAACGCCCAGCACGCGGATGCCAGGAGCCTGCTGGAAGGCCAGGCGGCGACCCACCGGCTGCTGCTGAAGGCCTTCGAGAAGGCCGGCATTGCCGAGCTCAACCCTTCCGGCCAGGCCTTCAACCCGGCCGAGCACGAGGCGATGCTGGCCGAGCCGACCGCCGCCCAGGCGCCGAACACCGTCGTCAGGACGATCCAGAAGGGCTACGTCCTGAACGGCCGCGTGCTCAGGCCCGCCCGGGTCGTCGTCGCCCGCGCCCCGGACGCTTGAGAAGCGCCGCGGCGGCCACATCTAAGACCGTACCGAATTCCGATCCCGGTTGAGGAGCAGTTCCATGGGCAAAGTCATTGGCATCGACCTCGGCACGACCAACTCGTGCGTGGCGATCATGGAGGGCGGCAAGCCCAAGGTCATCGAGAACAGCGAGGGTGACCGCACCACGCCCTCGATCGTCGCCTTCACCAAGGACGACGAGGTGCTCGTCGGCCAGTCGGCGAAGCGCCAGGCGGTCACGAACCCGCAGAACACGCTGTACGCGGTCAAGCGCCTCATCGGCCGCAAGTTCGCCGACGACGTCGTGCAGAAGGACCTCGGCCTCGTGCCGTACAAGGTCGTCAAGGCCGACAACGGCGATGCCTGGGTCGAGGCGCAGGGCAAGAAGATGGCCCCGCCCGAGGTCTCGGCGCGCGTGCTCATGAAGATGAAGAAGACCGCCGAGGACTACCTCGGCGAGCCGGTCACCGAGGCGGTGATCACGGTGCCGGCGTAC
Source organism: uncultured Pseudomonadota bacterium (assembly GCA_963727685.1). Taxonomy (GTDB): domain Bacteria; phylum Pseudomonadota; class Gammaproteobacteria; order Steroidobacterales; family Steroidobacteraceae; genus CAIKZZ01. The sequence goes on along the minus strand of CAVSGY010000005.1, from coordinate 843,545 downwards.
TTCAACGACTCGCAGCGCCAGGCGACCAAGGACGCCGGCCGCATCGCCGGCCTCGACCGTCAAGCGCATCATCAACGAGCCGACCGCCGCGGCGCTCGCCTACGGCCTCGACAAGGCCGGCGGCGACCGCAAGATCGCGGTGTATGACCTCGGCGGCGGCACCTTCGACATCTCGATCATCGAGATCGCCGAGGTCGACGGCGAGCGCCAGTTCGAGGTGCTCTCGACCAACGGCGACACCTTCCTCGGCGGCGAGGACTTCGACCGCCGGGTCATCGACTACATCGCCGACGAGTTCCGCAAGGAGTCGGGCGTCGACGTCCGCAAGGACCCGCTCGCGATGCAGCGCCTCAAGGAGGCGGCCGAGAAGGCCAAGATCGAGCTGTCCTCGAGCCAGCAGACCGACATCAACCTGCCGTACATCACGGCCGATGCGTCGGGCCCGAAGCACCTCAACGTCAAGCTGACCCGCGCCAAGCTCGAGTCGCTGGTCGAGGAGCTGGTCACGCGGACGATCGGGCCGTGCCGCACGGCGGTCAAGGACGCGGGCGTCGCGCTCGCCGACATCGCCGAGGTGATCCTGGTCGGCGGCCAGACGCGCATGCCGCTGGTGCAGAAGGCGGTCAAGGACTTCTTCGGCAAGGAGCCGCGCAAGGACGTCAACCCCGACGAGGCGGTCGCCGTCGGCGCCGCGATCCAGGGCGGCGTGCTGTCGGGCGAGGTCAAGGACGTGCTGCTGCTCGACGTGACGCCGCTGTCGCTCGGCATCGAGACGCTCGGCGGCGGTCATGACCAAGCTGATCGAGAAGAACACCACGATCCCGACCAAGGCGACGCAGGTGTTCTCGACCGCCGACGACAACCAGCCGGCGGTCACGATCCACGTGCTGCAGGGCGAGCGCGACCGCGCGAGCGACAACAAGTCGCTCGGCCGCTTCGACCTGTCGGACATCCCGCCGGCGCCGCGCGGCATGCCGCAGATCGAGGTCACCTTCGACATCGACGCCAACGGCATCCTGCACGTCTCGGCCAAGGACAAGGGCACCGGCAAGGAGCAGAAGATCGTCATCAAGGCCTCGTCAGCGGCCTCTCGGAGGACGAGATCAAGCGGATGGTCAAGGACGCCGAGGCGCACGCCGCCGAGGACAAGACAGTTCCGCGAGCTCGTCGAGACGCGCAACCGCGCCGATGCGACTCGCGCACCAGGTCGAGAAGTCGCTCAAGGACCTCGGCGACAAGGTCGGCGGCGAGGACCGTGGCAAGATCGAGTCCGCGCTCGGCGACCTCAAGAAGGCGATGGCGGCCGACGACAAGGAGATCATCGACCGCAAGGCCGAGGCGCTGTCGACCGCGGCCGGCGAGGTGCTGCAGCGGGCCTCCGCGGCCGGCGCGGAAGCCGCGGCCGGCGCCGCGGGCGCGGGCTCCGGCGGCGGAGCCAAGTCCGGCAACGAGGACGTGCTCGATGCGGAGTTCGAGGAAGTGAAGGGCAAGGACCGCAAGGCCTGACCGGCGGTCCGCGATCGATAATAAGAACCGCCGCCGCGGGCCACGGGCCCGCGGCGGCGCGCTCGTGGGCGGCGTGAGGGTGCATGGCGAAGCGCGACTACTACCAGGTCCTCGAGCTCGAGCGGACGGCGACCGACGCCGAGATCAAGAAGGCCTACCGCCGCCTCGCGATGAAGCACCACCCCGACCGCAACCCCGGCGACGCGGCGTCCGAGGACTCGTTCAAGGAGGCCAAGGAGGCCTACGAGGTGCTGTCGGATCCGCAGAAGCGCGCCGCCTACGACCAGTTCGGCCACGCCGGCCTCGAGCAGGGACGCGGCGGCGTCGACCCGGGCGAGGTGTTCGGCGACATCTTCGGCGAGGTGTTCGGCGACATCTTCGGCGGCGGCCGGCGCGGCGGGCGGCAGGTGTTCCGCGGCGCGGACCTGCGCTACGAGCTCGAGCTCGACCTCGAGCAGGCGGTGTTCGGCCACAGCGCCGAGATCGAGATCACGACGCTCGGCGAGTGCGAGACCTGCGGCGGCAGCGGCGCGGCCAAGGGCTCGACGCCGGTGCGCTGCACGACCTGCGGCGGCGCCGGCCAGGTGCGGATGCAGCAGGGCTTCTTCGCCGTCCAGCAGACCTGCCCGCGCTGCAAGGGCCGCGGCAACATCATCGAGCAGCCCTGCGACAGCTGCTACGGGCAGGGGCGCGTGCGCCGCGCCCGGACGCTGCAGGTCAAGGTGCCGGCCGGCGTCGACACGGGCGACCGGATCCGGCTCTCGGGCGAGGGCGAGGCGGGCCGCAATGGCGGGCCGCCGGGTGACCTGTACGTCGAGGTCGCGGTCCGCAAGCACGCGATCTTCGAGCGCGAGGGCGCGGACCTGTCCTGCGAGGTGCCGGTCGGGTTCACGACCGCGGCCCTGGGCGGCGAGGTCGAGGTGCCGACGCTCGGCGGCCATGCCTCGATCAAGGTGCCGTCCGAGACCCAGTCCGGGCGCGTCTTTCGCCTGCGCGGCAAGGGCGTGCGGCCGGTGCGGGGCGGGGCGACGGGCGATCTCTACTGCCGCGTGGTCGTCGAAACGCCCGTGAACCTGTCCGCCGAGCAGAAGGACCTCCTCAAGAAGCTGGACGCGTCGCTGCGAAAGAATCCCAAGCACCACAACCCGCGCGAGGCCTCCTGGCTCGACGGCGTCAAGAAGTTCTTCGAGAGCATCGGCCAATGAGCGACACGCCGCTGACGCCGGTGCGGATCGCGGTCCTCGGCGCGACCGGGCGCATGGGCCGCAGCCTCATCCACGCGATCCACGACAGCACCGAGTTCGAGCTCGTCGGCGCACTCGCCTCGCCGGACAGCCCCGCGCTCGGCACCGACGCGGGCGAGGCGGCCGGCCTCAACCGGCGCTTCGGCACGTTGGTGACGGCCGAGCACGCGGTGGCGCTCGCGCGCGCCGAGGTCGCGCTCGACTTCACGGTCGCCGCGGCCGTGTCGGGCAACGTCGCGGCCTGCGTGGCTGGTGGCTGTCGCCTCCTGGTCGGCACGACCGGGCTCGACCGCGCGACCCAGTCGGTCCTCGAGGACGCCTCGGCCCGGATCGGCGTGCTCGTCGCGCCGAACACGAGCCTCGGCATTAACTTGCTCGTGCAACTCGTTGAGCGCGCTGCGGCGGCGCTGCCGCCGGAGTACGACATCGAGGTGCTGGAGGCGCACCACCGCTACAAGGTCGATGCGCCCTCCGGCACGGCGCTCAGGCTCGGCGAGGCAGCCGCCGCCGGGCGTGGCGAGGAGCTCGCCGCGCTCGCGGCGCCGGCGCGGGCCGGGGCCACCGGCCCGCGGCGCGAGGGCTCGATCGGCTTTGCGGTGGTGCGTGGCGGGGACATCGTCGGCGAGCACACCGTACTCTTCGCCGGGCCCGGCGAGCGGCTCGAGCTGACCCACCGCGCGCACGACCGGCTGACGTTCGCCTACGGCGCGCTCCGGGCCGCCGAGTGGCTGCGCGGCCGCGCCGCGGGCCGCTACACGATGGGCGACGTGCTCGGCTTTCGCTGAGCGGCACTGCAATCGGGCTGGTGCGGCGGGGGCGGCTGCCGTAAAATGCCGCTCCGGATCGCAATCCTTGCCGTAACGACCGAAGCGGGCGGAGTCTTCACCAAGGCTCCACCCGCTTTGCGCATCTGCGGCCCAGAACCGGTGGTTACGCCCCGCGAGGGATGACTCGCCACGGGAGTGAGCCTTGACGACGCCTGCAGTACTCGCCCTGGAAGACGGAACGGTCTTCCGGGGTATTTCCATAGGTGCCAAGGGGAACACGACCGGCGAGGTGGTCTTCAATACGGCGATGACCGGGTACCAGGAGATCCTGACCGACCCGTCCTACAGCCGCCAGATCGTCACGCTGACCTACCCGCACATCGGCAACACCGGCGCGACGCCCGAGGACCTCGAGTCCGGCGCGATCTACGCGGCGGGCCTCGTGATCCGCGACCTGCCGCTGCTGCACTCGAGCTGGCGCGCCGCCGAGTCGCTGCAGAGCTTCCTGAAGCGCGGCAAGCTGGTCGCGATCGCCGACATCGACACCCGCCAGCTGACGCGCCTGCTGCGCGAGAAGGGCGCGCTCGCCGGCTGCATCATGACCGGCGAGACGGTCGACGCCGCCGCCGCGGTCCGCGCCGCGAAGAAGTTCCCGGGCCTCAAGGGCATGGACCTCGCCAAGGTCGTCTCGACCAAGCGCCTCTACCAGTGGAACGACGGCAGCCACTTCGAGGGCCCGGCCGAGTACCCGGTGCGCGCCGCGCAGCGCCTGCACGTGGTCGCCTACGACTACGGCATCAAGCGCAACATCCTCCGCCTGCTCGCCGACCACGGCTGCCGCGTGACCGTGGTGCCGGCGCAGACGCCGGCCGACGCGGTGCTTGCGCTCAATCCCGACGGCATCTTCCTGTCGAACGGCCCCGGCGATCCGGAGCCCTGCGACTACGCGATCGCGGCGATCCGCGAGTTCCTGAAGACCGACGTGCCGGTGTTCGGCATCTGCCTCGGCCACCAGCTGCTGGGCCTCGCCGCCGGCGCGCGCACCGTCAAGATGAAGTTCGGCCACCACGGCGCGAACCACCCGGTGCAGGAGCTCGACACCGGCCGGGTGCTGATCTCGAGCCAGAACCACGGCTTCGCGGTCGACGAGTCGACGCTGCCGCCGAACGTGCGCACCACGCACCGCTCGCTGTTCGACGGCACGCTGCAGGGCATCGAGTTCACCGACCGCGCGGCGTTCAGCTTCCAGGGCCACCCGGAGGCAAGCCCCGGGCCGCACGACGTCGCCGGGCTGTTCGAGCATTTCGTGCACCTGATGCTCACCCGCCTGCAGTCGCAGTTGCGATCGCGCGAGACACAGGTCGCCCCGGCGACCGGCGTCACCGAACGCTGAGGACCTAAGACCCCATCCATGCCGAAGCGCACCGACATCAAGAGCGTCCTCATCATCGGCGCCGGCCCGATCATCATCGGCCAGGCGTGCGAGTTCGATTACTCGGGTGCGCAGGCCTGCAAGGCGCTGCGCGAGGAGGGCTACCGGGTCGTGCTCGTGAACTCGAACCCGGCGACGATCATGACCGACCCGGAGATGGCCGATGCCATCTACATCGAGCCGGTGCACTGGCGCACGGTCGCGCGGATCATCGAGAAGGAGCGGCCGGACGCGCTCCTGCCGACGATGGGCGGCCAGACCGCGCTCAACTGCGCCCTCGACCTCGTCCGCGAGGGCGTGCTCGACAAGTTCGAGTGCGAGCTCATCGGCGCCTCGCGCGAGGCGATCGACATGGCCGAGGACCGCGAGCTCTTCAGGAACGCGATGCGCGACATCGGCCTCGAGACGCCGCGCGCGATGATCGCGCACAGCCTCGAGGAGGCGCTCGCGGTGCAGGCCGAGATCGGCTACCCGACCGTGATCCGCCCGTCGTTCACGCTCGGCGGCACCGGCGGCGGCATCGCCTACAACCGCGAGGAGTTCGAGGCGATCGTCGCCCGCGGCCTCGACGCCTCGCCGACCAGCGAGGTGCTGCTCGAGGAGTCGGTGCTCGGCTGGAAGGAGTTCGAGATGGAGGTGGTCCGCGACTCGGCGGACAACTGCATCATCGTCTGCTCGATCGAGAACCTCGACCCGATGGGCGTGCACACCGGCGATTCGATCACGGTCGCGCCGTCGCAGACGCTGACCGACAAGGAGTACCAGCGGCTCCGGAACGCCTCGATCGCGGTGCTGCGCAAGATCGGCGTCGACACCGGCGGCTCGAACGTGCAGTTCGCGATCAGCCCGAAGGACGGTCGGGTGCTGGTCATCGAGATGAACCCGCGCGTGTCGCGCTCCTCGGCGCTCGCCTCGAAGGCGACCGGCTTCCCGATCGCCAAGATCGCCGCCAAGCTCGCGATCGGCTACACGCTCGATGAGCTCAAGAACGAGATCACGGGCGGCGCGACGCCGGCCTCGTTCGAGCCGTCGATCGACTACGTCGTCACCAAGATCCCGCGCTTCACGTTCGAGAAGTTCCCCGGCGCCAACACGCGCCTCACGACCCAGATGAAGTCGGTCGGCGAGGCGATGGCGATCGGCCGCACGCTGCAGGAGTCGCTGCAGAAGGCGCTCCGGAGCCTCGAGACCGGGCTCGACGGGCTTCGACGAGCTCGTGACGCTGCCGCTCAACGACGAGCGCGAGGCGGCGCTCGTCGCGGAGCTTCGGCACCCCGGCGCGAATCGCCTCTTGTACGTCGCCGATGCGTTTCGCGCCGGCTGGGCGCTGCCGCGCCTCTACGAGCTCACCAACATCGACCCCTGGTTCCTGGCGCAGATCGAGGACCTCGTCGCCGAGGAGGCGCGCGTGCGCGCCGGCGGGCTCGCCGAGCTCGAGCAGCCGCGGCTGCAGAGCACTCAAGCGCAAGGGCTTCTCGGACGCGCGGCTCGGCCGGCTGATCGGCGTCGACGAGTCGGTGATCCGGAAGCGCCGCCACGCCTACGGGCTGCATCCGGTCTACAAGCGCGTCGACACCTGCGCGGCCGAGTTCGCCACCACGACCGCCTACCTCTACTCGACCTACGAGGAGGAGTGCGAGGCGAGCCCGACCGAGCGGCGCAAGATCGTGATCCTCGGCGGCGGGCCGAACCGCATCGGCCAGGGCATCGAGTTCGACTACTGCTGCGTGCACGCGGCGCTGGCGCTGCGGGAGGACGGCTTCGAGACCATCATGGTCAACTGCAACCCGGAGACCGTCTCGACCGACTACGACACCTCGGACCGGCTCTACTTCGAGCCGCTGACCTTCGAGGACGTCATGGAGATCATCGCCAAGGAAAAGCCCGAGGGCGTGATCGTCCAGTACGGCGGCCAGACGCCGCTTGAAGCTCGCCCGCGCGCTCGCCGCGGCCGGTGCGCCGATCATCGGCACCTCGCCCGACTCGATCGACGTCGCCGAGGACCGCGAGCGCTTCCAGCAGCTGATCCAGAAGCTGGGCCTCAAGCAGCCGGCGAACGCGACCGCGCGGACCGAGGATCAGGCGGTGCAGCTCGCGCGCGAGGTCGGCTATCCGCTTATCGTGCGGCCGTCCTACGTGCTCGGCGGCCGGGCGATGGAGGTGGTGTTCAACGAGGACGACCTTCGCACCTACATGACCGAGGCGGTCAAGGTCTCCAACGACAGCCCTGTGCTCCTCGACCGCTTCCTCGACCTCGCGACCGAGGTCGACGTCGATGCGATCTGCGACGGCACCGACGTCCTGATCGGCGGCATCATGGAGCACATCGAGCAGGCGGGCGTGCACTCCGGCGACTCGTCGTGCTCGCTGCCGCCGTATGCGCTGTCGGCCAAGATCCAGGCGGAGCTGCGCGACCAGACCAAGCAAGATGGCCCGGGCGCTCAACGTCATCGGCCTCATGAACGTGCAGTTCGCGATCCAGAACGGCGTCGTCTACGTGCTCGAGGTCAACCCGCGCGCCTCGCGCACCGTGCCGTTCGTCTCCAAGGCGACCGGCCGGCCGCTCGCCAAGATCGCCGCGCGCGTCATGGCCGGCCGCACGCTCGCCGAGCAGGGCACCGGCGAAGAGCGCGTGCCGGCATACTTCTCCGTCAAGGAGGCGGTGTTCCCGTTCGCGAAGTTCCCGGAGGCCGACCCGATCCTGGGCCCCGAGATGAAGTCGACCGGCGAGGTCATGGGCACGGGCCGGACCTTCGGCGAGGCCTACGCCAAGGCGCAGAGCGGCTCAGGGGTCGTGCTGCCGCGGCGCGGCGTGTGCCTCGTGTCGGTGCGCGAGCGCGACAAGCCGGGCGTGGTGGGGCTCGCGCGCGAGCTGATCGCGCGCGGCTTTGAGATCGTCGCGACCGAGGGCACGGCGCGCGCGCTCGAGGCTGCCGGCATCACCTGCCGCCGCGCGCTCAAGGTGCGCGAGGGCCGCCCGCACATCGTCGACATGATCAAGAACGACGAGATCGACCTGATCGTCAACACGACCGAGGGCAAGCAGGCTGTGCGCGAGTCGCGCTCGATCCGCCGCGAGGCGGTGGCGCGCAAGGTGACCTATTACACGACAGTGCCGGCGGCGCGCGCCACCTGCGACGCGCTCGACCACCTCGACGAGGTCGAGGTGAACCGGCTGCAGGATCTGCACAAGGAGTTGATGGCGTGAAGCGCAGTCCCATTACCGTGCGCGGCGCGGAGCGCCTGCGCGCGGAGCTCAAGCGCCTGAAGTCCGAGGAGCGGCCGGCCGTGATCAAGGCGATCGCCGAGGCGCGCGGCCACGGCGACCTCTCCGAGAACGCCGAGTACCACGCCGCCCGCGACCAGCAGGGCTTCATCGAGGGCCGGATCAAGGAGATCGAGCACCGGCTCGGCCACACCGAGATCATCGACGTCTCGAAGCTGCCGCAGACCGGCAAGGTCGTCTTTGGCACCACCGTCGAGCTCGAGGGCACCGAGGACGGCGTGCGCGTCACTTACCAGGTCGTCGGCGAGGACGAGGCCGACATCCGCCAGGGCCTGATCGCGATCACCTCGCCCATCGCCCGCGCGCTCGTCGGCAAGGAGGAGGGCGATACGGTCGAGGTGCAGGCACCGGGCGGCGTGCGCTCCTACGAGATCGTCAAGGTCCGCTACGAGTGAGCCTCGCGCGGCGGCTGCTGCTTGCGCTCTGGGCCGGTGCACTCGTGACGGTCGGCGGCCTCGTGGCGCCGACGCTGTTCGCAATCCTGCCCGACCGCCACCTGGCCGGGTTCATCGCCGGCGAGCTCTTCCGGCGGCTGACGCTCGGCTCGTTGGTGGTGGCGCTCGCGCTGCTGGCGCTTGGCGCCGGCCGGGCGCGAGCACGCTCGCCGCGCTGGCTGCTACCGCTCGTGCCGGCGGCCTTGCTTGCGCTCAGTGAGTACGGCGTGCGGCCGCTCCTCGAGGCGGCGCGGGCGGCGAGCGGCGCGGGCAGCACCGCATTCGTCGCTTGGCACGGGGTCTCGACGCTGCTCTACGTCGCGGCCGGAATTGTCGTCGTCGTGCTGCTCGTTCGGGAACTGAGGGCCGCCGCGTAGTCCGGCGCCCGGCGCACGCAGCTCGCAAGGTGCGCGGCGGAGCAATCCCATGCCACCACTACGGCAGCAGGCCCATTCGCCTCAGCAGCGCGTCGTAGCGCGCATCCGCGCGGATGGGCCGTGACGTGACGCTGACCTTGAACCACAGCAAGTGGGCATCGCGGCGCGCGAATGCGCGCTCGAGCAGCTCGAAGGCCGAGTCCGCATCGCCGCGCGACGCGTAGACCTGCGCGATGTCGTACGGATGGTTCGGAAACTTCTCGGTCAGCTCGGCAAGCGCGCGGTCCGACGCATTGCGGTCACCCATGGCACCGTAAATGATCGCGATGCCCAGCAGCCGCTCCATTGGATCGGGTTCCTGCTCGGCCTCGGCGAGGGCTGCCGCCGGGTCACCGCGACCGAGCATCACAAGGGCGGTCCACGTGCGATTTGTGGCCGGTGACAGAACTGCGGCACGGCGAAAGGTGGCCTCGGCCTCTGCAAGCTCGCCGTGACACCACAGCGCCGCGGCCAGGCCGCCGAGAGCCCCGGGACTCAGCGGATCCTGGTTAACGGCGCGGCCATAGAAGTCGATGGCACGCTCGACTTGCCCCCGATCCATCGCCAGGTGCCCGCTCATGTTGAGGACGCGGACGTCGCCCGAGCCGAGCTCGCGCGCGCGCGTCAGTTCTGCATCTGCACCGGCCCAGTTCCAATCGTGAAACTCGAGAATGTACGCGAGCGCGGCGTGGGCATCCGAATCGAGCGGATCGAGGCGCAGGGCATGCTGCGCGGCGTCGCGGGCGTGCGCATAGCCGACGTCCGAATCCACCCAGCCGGCGGCAGCCTGCACGCCGTAAGCAAGCGCCAGCCACGCCCACGCCCGCGCGCAGTCCGGCTCGAGCGCGAGTGCCTCCTTGTATAGATCGATCGAGCGTTCGCGCTCGGCGCGGGTGTTGCGCCGCCCGAGGTAGCGGCCCTGCAAGAGCAGGCTGTTGGCCGGGCCGCTCTGGCCGCAGCTCTGCGTGCTCGCGCGTGGCGCGAGCGCCGTGTGGGTGAGGGCGGTCGCGACATCGGCGGCGATCTCGTCCTCGACGCTGAACGTGTCCCCGGCGCCACGATCGTAGGTCTTGGACCAGAGGTACTGCCCCGTATCGGTGCGGATGAGTTCGGCCGTAATCCGCAGAGCCTTGCTCGAGGTCTGCACGCTGCCCCCGAGGACGTGGTCGACGTGCAGTTTCCTGGCGATGTCCGCGACGCTGTCGGTGCGCGATGCAAACGCTGACGCGCGGCCGATGATGCGCAGGCTCGGCACGTGCGACAGCACCGTGCCGATCTCTTCGGCGAGCCCCTCTGCAAGGTACTCCTGATCCTTCGCTTCGCTCAGGTCGCGAAACGGCAGGATTGCGACCGAATGCGCCGCGGTTTCCGCGGGGGTGGCCCGTGACGCGGGGGCGTCGCGGCGGGCGAGCACGGCGGCAATCGCCGCGCCGACCAGGATCGCGGCGGCCACCAGCGCCCAGCGCAGCGGGCGGGCGGAGCGGCGGCCCGGCGCAGCGCGGGTGGGGCCGATCGCGGCATCCGCCACCGGCTGCGCTGCCGCCGGGCCGGACGTCGCAGCCTCGGATGCCGGCGTCGCGGTAGCCGCGGGCACACGCTCGACCTTGGCCACCAGACGGTAACCCAGCCGCGGGGCCGTCGCGATGTAGGTCGGGGCCTCGGCGAGATCCCCGAGCGCGCGTCGCAGCTGCCCAACCGTGTTGTATACCGACTGCGGTGTCACGACCACGTTCGGCCAGACGTGGTCGAGCAATTCCTGCAGCGGAACGACGTGGTCGGCTCGGTCGGCGAGGTAGAGCAGCAGCCGCATCGTGAGCGGATCGAGCTTCACCACGCGCTTGCCCGAGCGCATCTCGCCGAGCGCGGCATCAACCGTCCAGTCGCCGATGCGCAGGATCGGCGCGCCGATCGGTGGCGTGGAACGTAACACCGCCAAGTGGTGACTCCGAGAATCCCCGAGATCATAGCGTAAGTGATTGAGATTGCAGGCAAGAGATTTCTGAGAAATCTCTGAGGGCCATTAGATGGACACCCCCTTTCGCGCGCCGCAGGTTCGCCGAAAACGCGTGCGATGGACCGCCGCCGGGCGGTGGTCGTCGCGGCACAGGGGGAGCGGCAATGCCGGCCAACAATCGGCTCGGGACCCGTCCGCAACGGCCGGCGCGGCGGGGATGGCTTGGGCGCTGGACCGACCGGCCTGGCCCCGCCACGTCAGAGGGCGGCCCGGGCGCCGCCGCACCGAGCGGTCAGTCGCAGGAGTCGGCCTGCCGCCCGACGTTCGACGCCGCGCCCGGCCCGGATCGGCCGGTCGACCGGCGTGAGGGGCAGGCGAGCGCCCGGCGCGCCCTGATTTGCCGGGCGGCAGCCCTCATCGCGCGGCCGTTGGCCGGCGCCGGACCGGCGGCACGCCTGGCGTTGCTGATCGCGGCTACCGCGGGTGCCGTCGGCGCCGGATGCGGCGGCGGAGGCTCGGCTGCGCCGCCGGTCGTGTACACCCTCGGCGGCACGGTATCGGGCCTGGCACCAGGCGGTGCGCTGATGCTCGCGGTCTTCAGCGACAACACGCTCAACGTGTCCGCGAACGGCGCCTTCGCGTTCGTGACTCCACTGGTGACCGGCACCTCCTACACGGTCACGGTCCAGACCCCGCCGAGCGGCGAGACCTGCACCGTCAGCAATGCGAGCGGCGCACTCACTGCCGACGTGAGCAACGTTCAGGTGAACTGCTCGAGCGCCGTGTCGCTGATCGCCGTCGCCGGCACCGGGACATCCGAGCAAGGTATCGCGGTCTACGCCCTCGCGACCGGCTTCGCTGGCGCGACTCCCCAGGCGATCGCGACGATCAACGCCCCGTTTCCGGTGCTCGGTGCGGTCCTCGACCAGGCGGGCAACCTCTACTACCTCGCGAGCTCGGTCGTCAACGTCACGGCGACCTTCTACACCTGCAGCGCCGCGAGCAGCTACGCAAGCTGCACGCCGGCGGCGGCCACGATCGGCGGCAACGTCAGCGCGATGACGATCGACGGCGACGGCAACGTCTACGTCGCGATGGTGCAGAACAACGTCGGCCAGGTGCTCAAGTTCGCCGCGGGCGCAGGGCCCGGTGCACCGTCGGTGGTCTATCAGTCGCGTGCGGGCTTCCCGGTCCTGCTCGGGCTCGCGGTGTCGACCGACGGCTCGATGCTGTACGTCGTCGAGGCCGCGGGCCCGGTCGTCGCAGGGTTTGGGCCGTCGGGCCTCGTGTACCAGTGTCCGGCCGCCTGTCAGACCGCGGCGGCGACCTCCGCCACGCAGAGCGACATCACCGCCTCGGTCGGTGCGCCGGGACCGCTCGCCGGCCCGGTCGCGCTCGATGCCTCCGGGACGCTCCACCTCGGCCTCGTCAACCCGGACGGCGACGGCGCCGCCCCGGCGACGATGCCAATCGCGGTCGCCTGCGGTAGCGCCAACGGCATCTACACCTGCACGGAGGACGACGTGACGTTCCCGCTGGTCGCGGGCAATGCCAACCCGTTCGTCCAGGCGCTGGCGATCGCGGTCGACAGCGCCGGCAATGAGTACATCGCAATCGCGCTCGATGGCAGCGGCACGCCGCTCAGCCAGCTCGGGCCGCAGTTCTTCGAGTTCACGCCGGGCGGCAATCCGCTGAGCTGCGGCGGCGCGAGTTGCACGATCAGTCAGCTGCCCGCGGCGCTTGCGCTCGCGGTAGTCCCGTAGCGCGGGAACGGGGGCAAAGCAGTGATTTCCCGAGCGGCGACGCCGGGCGGAACCAGAGGAACGGTCGTCGGCCGGTGCGGAACTCGAGTCTGTCTGACGCAACCGATGTCGCTGCGGTGCACTGCGGCGATTCATCAAAGAGGTCGATCATGATGACGAACAATTGGTGTGGCCGCTCCATCGGGGCGTTCGGATGTGCACTGGCGCTGTCGCTGCTGCTGTCGGCTTGCGCGCCCGGCGGCGGTGGCGGCAGTCCCGCCGCCGGCGCGGCCGCGCCGCCGAGCACCGGCAGTGGCGTCGGCAACCCGCCGCCGAGCACCGGCACCGGCGTCGGCGCGGGCGCGCCGCCGGCAGTCACGGCCAGGGTCGTGGGAGTCGTGCACGGCGGGCAGTCGCCGATCATCGGGGCGACGCTGACGCTCTACTCGGCGGGACAGCCGGCGAGCGGCACGCCGACGGTGCTCGGTTCGACGACCAGCGACGGCCAGGGCAACTTCACCTTCAGCGGCTTCAGCTGCTCATCAGTCCCCGACACCGCGCTGCTCTATCTTGTGGTCGCCGGTGGCAACGCCGGCGGCGGCGTCAATAGCGCAATCAAGCTGATGGCCGCGCTCGGTCCTTGCGCGAGCGTGCCGAATTTTGTGGTGGTGAACGAGCTGACCACCGTGGCGGCGGTGTATGCACTGAATGCCTTCAGCTACCCCAGCGCCAGCACCAGCAGCGGCGGCCTGGGCGGGTGCGTCGACTGCACGCCGGGCGGCCCAAGCGACATGACGCAGCTGCATGGCAATAGTCCGGCGATCAATAATTCCTTCGCGACCGCGGCGCTTCTCGCCGACGTTTCGAGCGGAGATCTCGCGGGCTTTCTGCCGCCGGCGGGGGGCTGCACAGCCACGGCCGTGGCGCCACCGACGAACTGCAGCGCTGTGCAGAAGCTCACCGCGCTCGCCAATTCGCTGGCGGCCTGCGTCAACTCTGCTGGCAGCGCCTCGGCACAGTGCGCGGCGCTGTTCTACTGCGCGGTGCCCGGAGCGACATTCAACAAAATCGGAAGTAATTGCACTGCACCGAGTGGCAGCGTCAGCTCCGATACGCTTGCGGCCACTCTCTCAATCGCGCGCAATCCGGGGCTGGTCTCACGGACCGGAATTTACAACGTTGCCCTGCGCAGTGTCGCATTCAGTCCTGGGCTGAGCGTCGCACCTACGGACTGGACAATCGCCATCAATTTTAACCCCATCAGCGTGCTCGATCCCGTCGGCATTGCCATCGATGCCGCCGGCAATGCTTGGATCGCAAGTGTCGGGCAACCTGTGGACCAAGACAGCAATGACGTCCGTTATAACTCGTGGTGCGGGGAGAATGGCGTGGACTACGCCAATTCCACGATTCCAAAGAACGAGAACCAGTTCGGGCTCTTCGGCAACATCACGGAGCTGAGTCCGACCGGAGTGCCAATTTCTCCGCGGCTCGGCTACTTCGGGGCCACACAAGCTCCGACGACGAATTACACAGTCTTCGGACCCGTCGCGGCCCCATGCGGTATTGCCATCGATACTGCGGGCAATGTGTGGGTTTCGAATTTGGTCAGTAGCAGCGTGACGCGCATCACCCCGGCCCAAGTAGCAGGGCAGACACCCACTGCGACCGTCTACGTTGGAGGGGGTCTGTCGCTTCCTGTGGGAATTGCGATTGATCCGCAAGGCAACGTCTGGGTCGCAAATTACGGCAACTACAGTGTCACGGAGCTGAGTTCTGCGGGCATTCCGCTGTCGCCAAGTGCGGGTTTTGCGTATGCGACGACCAACGTGATATTTGCCGGACTTCCGCAAGGGATCGCCATCGAGCCGAATGGCGATGTATGGGTCACCAACGGGGCGCGTGGCAATAGCGGCGGCTTGACGGAGTTGGCACCGTCTGGCCACCAGGTCGGGTATACCGTCTCTGCGTTTGGCACAGTTGGCTTTTCGGCGGTTAGTCCGAACGGCAACGTATGGACCAGTTACGCCGAGGTCGGCGGTGTCGCGGAGATGACCGCGACCGGTGACATCATTTCACCTCAGGAGGGTTTCAATGGCGGTGGCCTAGTGCTGCCCGTGCCGGGGGGAACTGCTGCGACGGTTTCTGTCCCGCGCGGCGTGGCGGTCGATTCTCTCGGCAACGCGTGGATCGCCGTTGCCAACTTCAATAGCGTCACCGAATTGTCCCCGGTGGGGTTGCCGCTATCGCCGACCACCGGCTTCCAGGGCGGTGGTCTCGATGGACCCGAGGCCGTCGCCATCGACGCCTCGGGGGACGTCTGGGTAACCAACCTGGCGGACGGGCCAATCGACTCGTCTATTACGGAATTCATCGGCGCGGCCGCGCCGACCGTCACGCCCATCGCCGCGCAGATCGCCGCGCCGACAGCCGTCACGCTCGTATCCATCTCCGTGAGGGGAGCCAGCCCCACGGTCCTGGTCGGCGCCACGGACCAGTTCATCGCGATCGGAACCTACTCCGATGGTTCGACGCAGACGCTGACCTCAACCGCGAATTGGACATGCCTGGAGCCGGCCTTCGCCATGATCACGAGCACCGGCGGTCTCGCGACAGGCGTCGCAGCGAGCGCGCAGGCGGTGACCATTCTGGCGAGCGTCACGCAGAACGGCCAGACCGTGACCGGCACGGCGCAGCTTACGGTCGCTGCTGCGACCGTCGGTCAGCTGCTCGCGGTGGTCAACAGCATCGCGAGCCCGCCCGCGACCGCGATCAGCATCTACAATCTCGGCACCTCGTTCGCCGGCGCGTCGCCGGTCGCGGTCGCCACGGCGACGGTGCAATTTCCGGTGCTCAGCACGGCGATGGACGCCGCGGGCAACCTGTATCTGCTCGGCAACACGACCCCGGGCGTGTCGGCGACGTTCTATGTGTGCAGCGCGTCGAGCAGCTACCAGACGTGCACGGCGACCGGCAGCGCCATCACCGGCGCCGCCGGGCCGATGGCGCTCGATTCCAGCGGCAACGTCTACGTTGCGACCGTGCAGGGGGCATCCGGCGCGGTCATCAAGTTCCAGGCCAGCACCGGGCCCGGCGCAAGCCCGGCGATCGTGTACCAGTCGCTCGCGAGCGTCTCCGGCATCGCGGGCGTCGCGGTGACGCCCGACGGCAGCAACTTGTACGTCATCGAGGACCCCAATGAGCTTTACCTGTGCAATGCCACGTGCCTGGCGGGCCAGGGCTCCCGTACCCAGACGAGCCTCGTGGGGCAGATCGCTGCTTCCTCGGCGATTGCCGGGCCGATCGCCGTCAACGCGCAGGGCACGGTGTATCTCGGCCTCATCAACCCGAACGGCACCGGTACCTCGCCGGCGACGCTGCCCGTGGCGGTGGCGTGCATACCGAGCGGCAGTGCCTACTCGTGCACCGCCGACAATGTCACGTTCCCGGTCGTCTCCGGCGATCTGAATCCGTTCGGCCGCGCGCTGGCGATTGCGGTCGATGGCTCCGGCAACACCTACGTGACGGTGTCGATGGATCTCAGCGGCAGCTCGCTCGGCCCGACGTTCTTCGAGTTCGCGCCAGGCGGCAGCCAGGCAACGTGCAGCAGCTCGCCGCCGTGCCCGATCAACCAGCTGCCCGGCGTGGCGGGTGAGAGCGCCGTCGCGAACGGCATTGCGATCCAGCTCTAGTCATCCAGATCGGAGGTGGCAGCAAGAGGAGCGGTCATGCGAGGGAGCACGAGGCTCCGGGTCGCGACGTGCGGGCTACTGGCGCTGCTGGGACTGCTGCCGGCCGGCTGCGGCGGCGGCTCGGGCGGCGCGCCGGCGGGTGTCGGCGGCGCGTCTGGCCCGGGCGGCGCCGGCAGCACGCTGAGCGGCCATCTGCTCGCGGGCTCGGCGCCGATCATCGGCGCGACCATCCGGGTGTACGCCGCGGGCACCGCCGCCGGCGAAGGACCCACGCTGCTCGCGCAGGCGACCACCGACGCACAGGGCGCGTTCAGCGCTTCGGTGGCGTGTCCGGGCGGGCAGCCGGATGCGCAGGTCTACGTGACGGCTACCGGCGGCAGCACCACGGCCGGCGGTGACAACGCCGCCGTCGCGCTCCTGGCGGCGCTCGGCAGCTGCCAGAACGTCGATACGGTGATCGACGTCAATGCGCTGACGACCGTGGCTGCAGCCTACGCGCTCAGCGCCTTCATCGGCGCCAATGGGGTGGCGGGCAAGCCGACCGGCCTCGCAACTGCGATGGCGACCGCCGCGGCGCTCGTCGATCCGGGCTCCGGTGTCGTCTCGGCCACGCTGCCGGCCGACGGTGCCTGCGCCGCCAGCCCGGGGATGCTCAATTGCGAGACGACGCAGAAGCTCGTGTCACTCGCCAACGCGCTCGCGGCCTGCAGCGCGACGACGGCGCCGAGTTCCGCCGCTTGCGCGAATCTGCTCGCCTGCACGACCGTCGGCGCGGCGCTCGATTCGGTCGGCGGCTGCAGCGCGCCGGCGGCCGCCGAGCTGCCGGCCGGCGCGAGCGCACCCCGCAACACACTCGAGGCCGCGCTCTCGGTGGCGCAGCATCCCGGGGCGATCGCGGTGGCGGGTCTCTACGCGATCGCGGCACCCGTTTCGGGCTACGGTGCCGGGCTGGCCGCGGCGCCTAACGATTGGGCGTTGCCACGCAGCTTCGTCGGCGGCGGCCTCAGCGAGCCGACCGGCGTCGCGCTCGACGCGGCCGGGAACGTGTGGGTGGCGAACTATGGCGGCGCAGTCACCAAGCTCAGTCCGACCGGCGTCGCACTGTCGCCCGCCGCCGGCTTCACCGGCGGCGGCCTGGAGGAGTCCTTCGGCATCGCGGTCGATCCGGCGGGCAACGTCTGGGTCTGCAATGAACAAAGCGCCGCCACGGTCAACAGCGGCCTCGGCAGCCTCACCGAGCTCGCCCCCGACGGCGGGGTGGTCTCGGGTGCCGAGGGCATCAGCGCCGGCGGGCTCGATTTTCCGATCGCAGTGCTTGCCGACGCTGCCGGCCACGTCTGGGCGGTGAACTACGGTGATTCGACGCTGAGTGAATTCGCCGCGGGCGGTGCGGGGCTATCGCCCGCCGCGGGCTACGGCGGCGGCGGGCTGTCCTTTCCGGTCGGCCTGGCGCTCGATGGATCCGGGAACGTCTGGGTTGCCAACCAGGGCGCGAACCAGATCAGCGCATTCAGCTCGCTCGGCGCCGCGGTCTCGCCGAGTGGCGGATTCACCGGCGGGGGCCTGGACGTGCCACAGGGCATCGCAGTCGACCAGGGCGGTCACGTCTGGGTCACCAACGCCTACGGCGCGAGCGTCGCCGAGCTCGGTGACGATGGCGCCGCGCTGTCGGGCGCGACTGGCGACGGCGGCGGCGGCCTGAACGGGCCCGGCGGCATCGCGATCGATGGCGCCGGGACCGTCTGGGTCGCCAATTACTACGGCGCGAGCATCTCCGCGCTCGAGGGCGCGACGAGTGCTGCGCCGGGGCAGCCGCTGTCGCCGCCGGCAGGCTTCGTCAGCGCGAGCCTGCTGCAGCCGTTCGCGCTCGCGGTCGATGCGGCGGGGAATCTGTGGGTCACGAATTACGGCAACGGCACCGTGACGGAATTCATCGGCATCGCCGCGGCGGTCAGGACCCCGCTGACCGGACCGCCACAGTCTCCGTAGGGCGCTCATCGGCCTCAACTTTCAATCCCGATCATGACCGTGATCGGTGTGGCGTGGAGTAAAGGAGAAGACGTCATGATCTCATTGCAGCTACTGCGTCAGTCCGCCGGCTCGCTTGCGCTTTGGTGCGGCACTCGCCGGACATGGGTGGGGAAGAGCGGTATGAAGCGCGATCCCGGCGCGACCGGTCGCCGCAATGCAACTCACAGCCGTTGCCTCCCCGTGCCCTTGATGTGCGCCGCGCTGCTCCTCGGCGGATGTGGCGGCGGCAGCCACCACAACGCCACAGCGCCCCCCGCCGCCGTAACCTGTACCGGCGCCAACTGCAGCTTCGCGACGAGCGCCGGAACGGTGACGCTGGTGGCGAGCCAGGGCACCATCGGCAATGCGCAGATCGTCAGCGTGCCCGTCGGCGCGCCGAACGGCATCACGACGCCGTTCGGATGGTTTAGCTTCAGCGTTACCGGATTGACGCCCGGCGCCACCATCACGCTGACCTTCACGGCGCCAACGGGAACGATGCTGACCGGTTACGAGAAATGCAATAACGGCAGTTGCTCCCCCCTGCCCGGGGCCACCATTACCGGCAACGTACTCACCATCACGGAGACGGATGGCGGACAGGGCGATGCCGATGGCGTCGCCAACGGCACGATCACGGATCCGGTGACCTTGTGCACGCAGGGCTGCGTTGCATCCTCCTCTGGGGCAACCGCGTTCTGGCTGCCGTACGTGGAATCGCCGCTGAGCGGCGGGATCGGCGGCACGAATGGCATCGGCGTGGTGCTCTCCGACCTCTCGAGCAGCACGTTGCAGCAGGTGCCCGGGGTGTTCTCAGGATCGGTCACTCCGATCGCCGAGCTCGTGCAACTGAACTTTCCGGCCTCGAGCACGACGCTCGCATCCTACTACCCCGCGGCGGCCGTCTACCAGGCGGCCGATATGGCGACGCCGCCGATGACGCACCTTTACGGCCTGCCGCTGGACACGACGACTTCCGTGCCCGCGCCGGTGCAGCTCGGCTCGCTCTCCGAGCCGGCCGCCGCGCTGTGCTTCGGCAGCACCCACACCGGTTATGCGAATGTGCTGACGCCCTCCAGCGCGTTCTTCATCGTGCAATACGGGATCGCGCCTACCAACAGTTGCGGGTCTGGCACGACCGCCACGGTGCTCATCAACTACGGTGATCCGCCGAGCACTGCGCCAGCCACGCTGCCGTTCACGAGCATCGTTTCCGGCTCAAGTTACGCCGAGATCTACAGCTTCCCCTCGGGCCAGCTGGTTGCCGAAGTGGTGCTGACCGCTTTCGGCGGTGACCTGAACATCTATCCGGCCGCCGCCGGCGGCGCGCCCAGCTTCTCTTCGCCGCTGACACCGCCGGTGGCGAGTGGCGTCCAAAGCGTGGAGCACCATCCCATCTTCCTCAATCGCAGCGGCCAGGCAAGTAGCACGGTGCTGTTCGACAAGGTGATCGCGAGCGGCACTAGCAAGCTGTATCGTATCGACAGCGCTGGGGCGACCCTTGTCTACACGGCTGCCGGGACGCTGGAGATGACTCCCACCACAGGCGTCAACACGCCGACGGTTTTCGACAACACCAATATCTACTTTGACGACCTCGTCGGCGCCTACCCCAATTTCACCTACAACTACTATGCGGCGCCGATAGCCGGCGGGCCGGCAGTGCAGATCGGCTCGGTGGTCGCTGCGCAGAACGTCTCCTACAGCCTGGTCGATGCAGACGGCACCAACCTGATCCTCCAGTCGACCGAGCTGACGACTAAGCCGTTCACGTTCGGGCTGTACGCGCTGCCGGTCAACGGATCCGCGCCGTACACCTCGCTGTATTCGTACCAAGGCGCGGGTCTCATCGCCCTCCTGGACTACGGCAGCGATCACCTGTTCGTCAACGAGGGCTCGCCCTCTGGCACCGCGACGACTGCGATATCGCTGGTGTTGAGTCCCTCGGGCAGCACGCCGACCACGCCGGCACTGGCTGCGGCGAATAACACCTCGTTCGTCCAGTGGCAGCCGCTGCTCGCGGGCGCGCCGACCAACGGCACGGTGCTGCAGTTCCAGAACCTGCCGACCGACGGAAGCCAGGGCGGCGCGCAGCTCAACGTCATGAACACCGCCAGCTTTGCGATCATGCCGGCGAGCGGCACGCCTTACACGCCGCCGGCGGGGAACGCGGTGACACTGGCCCCGGTGTCGAACACGATCTACCAGGGCTCGCAATTCACCAGTGGCGGCTCGGGCGTGGGCTTGGCGCTCGATGTCTCGAACAACACGCTGCTCACCATTGCGCCGCCCACCAACACGGGCTTGACTCCGTTCAACGCCAACCTGCCTCCCAACTATTGAGTGTCAGCACTGGGTCAGAGACAGTGAGCATGCAAGTCACACGCGAACGGTGCGCGGACAGCGGGACACGCCTGCCGATTCAGCGTGGCTACGTCTCGCAACAGACGCTCAACGGCGTCACGGTGATCCTCCTGGCCGCTGCGAACGGCGGCCAGTCGCGCGCACGGATGAGGGGATTCGGCATCCGGCACAGGATCAACACGCGGCTGAATCGGTGGGCGGAGCCGCCGTGCTGCATCGGCTCTTGCCGAACTGCAGCGCGAGCGGCTCGTCCGCATCCGGACCGGGGCGGTGGGTCCGGACCGCCGGCGCGGCGCTGAGCGCCGGCTGGTCCTCTTGCGCTTTCGGTCCGCGAGGCGTCGTGGCGGATGGCAATTCTTGGCGGCCTCGCACCATGGCCGGACACAACGGCCGCGCCGCCGAGTGGAACTGAGATTCACCTCCCGGGCGATGACTCGCCCGGGAGTCGACGCCTGTCGCGCCCGATGCATAACTAGCGACGCCGCCGATCCGGCACAGGTCCGGCACAGATCCGGCACCGCCGGTAGCCGGTGCAACGGCGCGAACGATGGTCGTTCCGAGCCGAGGGTGCAGGGGGCAGCAGCGGATCGGCTGCCGGCGCCCGCCGGCCGCGGCCGTGACGCCGCCTTCGATTGCGCGCCGAATTCGGCCGCGCCCGCGAGCGACTCCCGCCCGGGTCGTCAGTCCGGCAGCACGATCTTGGACAGCTTGGGGTTCTTGCGGAAGTAGAGCCCGACGTTGCCGATCCGCTGCACCAGCACGCTCGTCGTGCGCGCCGCGAGCCCCTCGAGCGCCTGGTCGCGCGCCGCCCGGTCGCCGACCCGCGCCCGCACCTTGACGAGCTCGTGGTCGTTGAGCGCGCGGTCCATCTCGGCCGCCACGCCGTCGGTCAGGCCCGCGTTGCCCATCTGCACCAGCGGATGTAGCGGGTGGCCGAGGCGCCGCAGCTGTTTCTTCTGCCGTTCGTTAAGCTCCATCCCGGCATTATAGGAGCGCGCGCCCCACCGGCGCCGGCGCCCCGAGGAGCCGCATGGCGAAACGCAGCAAGTCGAGCGAGCAGTGGCTCAAGGAGCACCACTCCGACGCCTACGTGAAGCGGGCCAGGAAGGAGGGGTTTCGCTCCCGGGCGGCCTTCAAGCTCGAGGAACTCGATGCCGCCGAGCGACTCCTAAAGCCAGGCATGGTCGTCGTCGACCTCGGTGCGGCGCCCGGCGGCTGGAGCCAGTACGCGGCCAAGGCATTGAATGGTAAGGGATCAGTGTATGCCCTCGACATCCTGCCGATGGACGCGGTGCCCGGGGTGACCTTCATCGAGGGCGACTTTCGCGAGCCCGGGCCCCTCAAGGCCCTCAAGGACGCGCTTGGCGGGCGGCCGGTCGATCTTGTGATGTCCGACATGGCCCCCAATATGTCCGGCATCGATGCTGTGGACCAGCCGCGCCAGCTGTACCTCGCCGAACTCGCCCTCGAGTTCAGCCGCGAGGTGCTCAAGCCCGGGCGGCGTGTTCCTCGCCAAGGTGTTTCAGGGCGCGGGCTTCGACGAATTGCTGCGCGCCGTGCGGCGCGAGTTCGAGAACGTCCGCATGAAGAAACCACCGGCGTCGCGCGCGCGCAGCGCCGAGATGTACCTGCTGGCGACCGGCAGGCGTATCCTGTAGCGTTGGTTTTGACTGCCGGCCTCGACCCCGCCTGGAGCCTCTTTTGAACGACCTGACCAAGAACATCATCCTCTGGGTAGTCATCGCCGTGGTGCTGCTCGCGGTGTTCTCCAACTTCAGTGCCCGCCCGGGCTCGAACCCGGAGATGCCGTACTCGCAGTTCCTGAGCGAGGTCGATAACAACGCGATCCGGACGGCCGAGATCAAGGGCGAGACGATCTCGGGCACCCGCGCCAACGGCGAGCCGTTCATCACCTACAGTCCCGAGACCGACAATACCGCCCTGATCGGCGCCCTCAAGAAGCACGACGTCAGCTTCCGCGCCGCGCCGCCGGAGCGGCAGTCGGTGCTTGATGCAGCTCTTCCTGTCGTCGTTCCCGATCCTGCTCCTGATCGGCGTCTGGGTGTACTTCATGCGCCAGATGCAGGGCGGTGCCGGCGGCCGCGGCGCGATGAGCTTCGGCAAGAGCCGGGCGCGGCTCCTCAACGAGGACCAGGTCAACGTCACCTTCGCCGACGTCGCCGGCGTCGAGGAGGCGAAGGAAGAGGTCAAGGAGATCGTCGACTTCCTCAAGGACCCGGCCAAGTTCCAGAAGCTCGGCGGCAAGATCCCGAAGGGCGTGCTGATGGTCGGCAGCCCCGGCACCGGCAAGACGCTGCTCGCGCGCGCGATCGCCGGCGAGGCCAAGGTGCCGTTCTTCACGATCTCCGGCTCCGACTTCGTCGAGATGTTCGTCGGCGTCGGCGCCTCGCGCGTCCGCGACATGTTCGAGCAGGCCAAGAAGCACGCGCCCTGCATCATCTTCATCGACGAGATCGACGCGGTCGGCCGCCATCGCGGCGCGGGCCTGGGCGGCGGTCACGACGAGCGCGAGCAGACGCTGAACCAGCTGCTGGTCGAGATGGACGGCTTCGAGGGCAACGAGGGCATCATCGTCATCGCCGCGACCAACCGGCCGGACGTGCTCGACCCCGCGCTGCTGCGTCCCGGGCCGCTTCGACCGCCAGGTCGTGGTGCCGCTGCCCGACGTGCGCGGCCGCGAGCAGATCCTGAAAGTGCACATGCGCAAGGTGCCGGTGGCGACGACGTCAAGCCCGCTGATCATCGCGCGCGGCACGCCCGGCTTCTCGGGCGCCGACCTCGCCAACCTCGTCAACGAGGCGGCGCTGTTCGCCGCGCGCGGCAACAGCGCTCGTGTCGATGGAGGAGTTCGAGCGCGCCAAGGACAAGATCATGATGGGCGCCGAGCGCCGCTCGATGGTCATGAGCGAGGACGAGAAGCGCCTGACCGCCTACCACGAGGCGGGCCACGCGATCGTCGGCCTCAACGTCCCCGAGCACGACCCGGTCTACAAGGTGACGATCATCCCGCGCGGCCGGCGCTCGGGCGTCACGATGTTCCTGCCCGAGCAGGACCGCTACAGCACCAGCAAGCGCCGGCTCGAGAGCCGGATCGCGACGCTGTTCGGCGGCCGCGTCGCCGAGGAGCTCGTGTTCGGCACGGAGGCGATCACGACCGGCGCCTCCAACGACATCGAGCGCGCCACCGAGCTCGCCCGCAACATGGTCACCAAGTGGGGCCTGTCCGACCGCCTCGGTCCGCAGACCTACAGCGAGGACCAGGGCGAGGTGTTCCTCGGCCGCAGCGTGACGCAGCACAAGCAGGTGTCCGACGTCACCGCCCACGTCATCGACGAGGAAGTGCGCCAGGTCATCGACTCGAACTACGCGCGCGCCAAGAGCATCCTCGAGACCAACATCGGACAAGCTGCACAAGATGGCCGAGGCGCTGATGCAAGCTACGAGACCATCGACGAGGAGCAGATCAAGGACATCATGGCGGGCAAGGAGCCGAAGCCGCCGCACGACTGGGACGAGTCCCAGCTGACGCCGCCGGGCGCGCCGCCGCCGGCCGAGGCCGACAAGAAGCCGGGCCTGGGCGGCGTCGGGACGCCGGCGGGCCAGCACTGAGACAGACCCCGGCGGCCGGGCGTGCACCTGCGCTGCCGCTCGCGGCTCTTCGATGCTCGAGGACCCCGTCGTCATGGGGGTCCTCAACGTCACCCCCGATTCATTCTCCGACGGCGGCCGGTTCCTCGAGCCCGCCGCGGCGCTCGCGGCCGCGCCGGCAGATGGTCGCCGACGGCGCCGCGGATCATCGACGTCGGCGGCGAGTCGACGCGCCCGGGCTCGACGCCGCCACCGGTCGCCGAGGAGATCGCGCCGCGTCGTGCCGGTGGTGCGCGCGATTGCCGCCGAGCTCGACGTCGTCGATCTCGGTCGACACGAGCCGGAGCCGAGGTCATCGAGGCCGCGGTCGCGGCGGGCGCGCACCTCATCAACGACGTCCGCGGCGCTTCGCGACCCCGCCGCGCTCGCCGCCGCCGCGCGCCTGGGCGTCGGCAGTGTGCGTCATGCACATGCAAGGCGAGCCCGCGACGATGCAGAATGCGCCGGCCTACGGCGACGTGGTCGCCGAAGTGCGCGACTGGCTGCTCGAGCGCGTCGCGGCCTGCCGCGCCGCCGGCATCGCCGCCGACGCGATCGCAGTGGATCCCGGGTTCGGCTTCGGCAAGAACGCCGAGCACAACTTGGCGCTGTTTCGCTCGCTGCGAGGGGTTCACGACGCTCGGCGTGCCGCTGCTTGGTCGGGCTGTCGCGCAAGTCTCTGGTCGGGCACCTGACGGGCCGGCCGGTCGGCGAGTCGCCTCGCCGGCAGCATCGCGCTCGCCGCGCTCGCGGCGGAGCGGGGCGCGGCGATCGTGCGGGCGCACGACGTCGCGGAGACCGTCGACGCGGTCCGGGTCGGCTCGGCGCTCGGCCGTGGCAGAGGAGACAAGGCATGACGAGGAAATACTTCGGCACCGATGGCGTCCGCGGGCACGTCGGCCGGCACCCGATGACGGTCGAGTTCGCGCTCCGGCTCGCGAGCGCCGCCGCGCGCGTGCTCGCGCCCGAGGGCGGCTCGGTGCTGATCGGCAAGGACACGCGCCTCTCGGGCTACATGTTCGAGTCGGCGCTCGAGGCCGGATTCGTCGCGGCGGGCGTCAACGTCAAGCTCATCGGGCCGCTGCCGACGCCCGGCGTCGCGTACCTGACCCAGCAGTTCGGCTGCAACTTCGGCGTCGTGATCAGCGCCTCGCACAACCTGTACGAGGACAACGGCATCAAGTTCTTCGACCGCACCGGCGGCAAGCTCTCCGACGCGCTCGAGACGGCGATCGAGGCGCGGATCGACGAGCCGCCGACCACGGTCGAGTCCAGGAGCCTCGGCCGCGCGGTGCGCATCGACCGCGAGCGCACCGTGTACCAGGACTTCTGCGCGCTCGACGATGCCGGTCGGGCGTCAGCCTCGAGGGCCTGAAGCTCGTCGTCGACTGCGCCAACGGCGCCGCCTACAAGGTGGCGCCGCGGGTGCTCACCGACCTCGGTGCCGAGATCGTGCCGATCGGCTGCTCGCCGAACGGCCGCAACATCAACGACGGCTGCGGCTCGACGCAGCCGGCGCTGCTGCAGCTGACGGTGCCCGGAGTCCGCGCCGACGTCGGGACTTGCGCTCGACGGCGACGGCGACCGGGTGGTCATGGTCGACCACCTCGGCCGGACCGTCGACGGCGACCAGCTGCTGTACGTGATCGCGAAGAGCCGCCACGACGCCGGCACGCTCAAGGGCCCGGTCGTCGGCACCGTCATGAGCAACCTCGGGCTTGAGCACGCGCTCGCCGCCCTCGGCATGCCCTTCCGGCGCGCCGCGGTCGGCGACCGCTACGTGCTCGAGATGCTGCGCGAGCATGGCGGCGAGCTGGGCGGGGAGACGCTCGGGGCACCTGCTGTGCCTCGACAAGACGACCACCGGCGATGGCCTCGTGAGCGCGCTGCAGGTGCTCGCGATCATGAAGCAGACCGGCGCCAAGCTCGCCGAGCTCGTCGCGCAGATGCCGAAGTACCCGCAGGTGCTGCTCAACGTCCGCACGCCGCGGCGGATCGACTTCAAGACCCGCCCGGAGATCGCCGCGGCGGTCGCGGCCGCCGAGGCGCGCCTCGCCGGCACAGGCCGCATCGTCCTGCGGCCGTCCGGCACCGAGCCCGTGATCCGCGTCATGGCCGAGGGGCAGGACGAGGCGCTCGTCCGTTCGGTCGCCGACGAGCTGGCGGCGGTGGTCAGCGCCGCCGCGGCGGCCTGACCGGCAAACCGCAAACCATTGATTTTGGCGGGCCCGGCGAGTATCCTGCCGCGCCTTTCGAGGACACCCCCAATGCGACGACCAGTGGTTGCCGGCAACTGGAAAATGCACGGCACGCGGGCGGAGAACGCCCAGCTCGTCGACGCGTTGATCGAGGCGAGCGACCAGCGCTCCTGCGACGTCGTGGTCTGCCCGCCCTACGTCTACCTGTGGGAGATCGGCCGCCAGGTCAAGGACAGCCCGGTCGGCCTCGGCGCGCAGAACGTCTGCGCCGAGGCGAGCGGGGCGTTCACCGGCGAAGTGTCGGCCGGCGATGCTCAAGGACGTCGGCTGCAGCTACGCGATCGTCGGCCACTCCGAGCGGCGGCTGCTGTACCGCGAGGACGACGCGCTGGTCGCGCGCAAGTTCGTCGCGGCGCAGGGTAGCGGCCTCGTGCCGATCCTCTGCGTCGGCGAGACGCTCGAGGAGCGCGAGCGCGGCATGACCGAGGCAGGTCGTCGCCCGCCAGCTCGACGCGGTGCTCGCGGTCGCGCGGCGTGGCCGCCTTCGCGCGCGCGGTCGTCGCCTACGAGCCGGTCTGGGCGATCGGCACCGGCAAGAACGCGACTCCGGAGCAGGCGCAGGCGGTGCACGCCTTCATCCGCGCGCGGATCGTCGGCGCGTGATGCTACAATTGGCGATGGCCTGCGGCTCCTGTACGGCGGCAGCGTCAAGGCGGCGAACGCCGCCGAGCTCTTTGACCAGCCCGACGTCGATGGCGGGCTCGTCGGCGGCGCCTCGCTCAAGGCGGATGAATTCGTGAGGATCTGCGCCGCGGCCGCCTGAGTGGCCGCGCGGATACGTTGACCATGCTGCAACAGATACTGCTGGTGATACACGTCCTGCTGTCGGCCTCGATCATCGGCCTCGTGCTCCTGCAGCGGGGCAAGGGCGCCGATGCCGGCGCCGGCTTCGGCTCGGGCGCCTCGGGCACCGTGTTCGGCGCGCGCGGCTCCTCGACGTTCTTCTCGAAGATGACCGCGGTACTCGCGACGTGCTTTTTCATGACGAGCCTGTCGCTCGCGTACCTGGCGAGCCATCGTGCGACGACAGCCCCGAAGAGCCTGATCGAGCAGGTGCCGCTGACCGTGCCGGCGCCCGCGCCGGCGCCCGTGAGCGAGCTGCCGGCCGTTCCGGCGACGACGCCCGCGCCGACGACTCCGGATAAGTAGACTCCGCAGCGGGACCCTGCAGACGATTCGAATCGATTGCCGACGTGGCGGAATTGGTAGACGCACTAGCTTGAGGTGCTAGCACCGTAAGGTGTGCCGGTTCGAGTCCGGCCGTCGGCACCACCTCTCGATGAAGAAGTTTGTCGCTGCGCGAAGCGTGACGTGGCGGCGCTCAGCCGTCTAGAATACCCCGGATGACACGGGCCGACAGTCATGCGGCCCGGGACAGTCGGTGATGCTCGCCAATTACCTGCCTATTCTGATCTTCCTGTGCGTCGCCGCCGCCATCGGCGGCGTGCTCATCGTCCTTGGATTCCTGCTCGGGCCGCGCCGGCCCGACCCCGACAAGCTCTCGCCGTTCGAGTGCGGCTTCGAGGCCTTCGAGGACTCGCGCATGAAGTTCGACGTGCGCTACTACCTCGTCGCGATCCTCTTCATCCTGTTCGATCTGGAGATCGCGTTCCTGTTCCCGTGGGCGGTTTCGCTGCGGTCGATCGGCCACTTCGGCATCCTGTCGATGGTCGTGTTCCTGGCGATCCTCGTCGTCGGCTTCATCTACGAGTGGAAGAAGGGAGCCCTCGAATGGGACTAGTCGCCGAGGTCGACGCCGGGCTCCAAGACAAGGGCTTCGTGACCGCGCGTCTCGATGACCTGATGAACTGGGCCCGGACCGGCTCGCTGTGGCCGATGACCTTCGGGCTCGCCTGCTGCGCCGTCGAGATGATGCAGGCCGGCGCCGCGCGCTACGACCTCGACCGCTTCGGCGTCGTCTTCCGCGCCGAGCCCGCGCCAGTCCGACGTGATGATCGTCGCCGGCACGCTCGTCAACAAGATGGCGCCGGCGCTGCGCAAGGTCTACGACCAGATGTCCGAGCCGCGCTGGGTCATCTCGATGGGCTCGTGCGCCAACGGCGGCGGCTACTACCACTACTCCTACTCGGTGGTGCGCGGCTGCGACCGCATCGTGCCGGTCGACGTCTACGTGCCGGGCTGCCCGCCGTCGGCCGAGGCGCTGATGTACGGCATCATCCAGCTGCATGAACAAGATCCGCCGCACCAGCACGATCGCCCGATGAGCGGCCCGACGAGTGGCCCGATGAGTGGACCGATGAGCGACCCGACATCCGCCGCGACGGGCAGCGCGCCCGACAGCCTCGAGGCGCTCGCGGCAGCGATCGGCGAGGCGACCCAGGGCCGCGCGACGCGGGTCGCGGCGCTGCCCGGCGATCTTGCCTTCGACGTCGAGCCCGACGCCATCGTCGCGGTGTGCACGGCGCTGCGCGACGACGAGCGGCTGCGCTTCGAGCCGTGCTCGCCGACGTCTCCGGCATCGACTACCTGACCTACGGCCGCGACGAGTGGAACACCCACAGCGCGACCGGCACCGGCTTCAGCCGCGGCGTCGTGGGCCGCTACCGCGCCGAGTCGCCGGGCAGCGCGGCGCCTGCGGCCGCCGCGCCCGCACGGCGCTTCGCGGTCGTCTACCACCTGCTGTCGATCCACCACAACCAGCGAGTGCGGCTGCGCGCCTACTGCGCGCCCGGCGAGCCGCCGATGGTCGACTCGGTGGTCGAGCATCTGGCCGGGCGCGAACTGGTTCGAGCGCGAGGCCTTCGACCTGTTCGGCATCCTGTTCCGCGGCCACCCGGACCTGCGGCGCCTGCTTGACCGACTACGGCTTCATCGGCCACCCGTTCCGCAAGGACTTCCCGCTGATCGGCAACGTCGAGGTGCGCTACGACCCGGAGAAGCGGCCGCGTCGTGTACGAGCCGGTCAGCATCGAGCCGCGCGTGCTCGTGCCGCGCGTGATCCGCGACGACAACCGCTACGAGCCGGCGCTGACGGGCACGCCCGCGGCCGCGGCACCGGCCCCGGGGAAACCGAATGGCTGAGATCCGCAACTTCACGCTGAACTTCGGACCGCAGCACCCGGCGGCGCACGGCGTGCTGCGGCTCGTGCTCGAGATGGACGGCGAGGTCGTGCAGAAGGCCGACCCGCACATCGGGCTGCTGCACCGTGGCACCGAGAAGCTCGCCGAGTCGAAGCCGTTCAACCAGATCGATCGGCTACATGGACCGGCTCGACTACGTGTCCATGATGTGCAACGAGCACGCCTACGTGATGGCGATCGAGCAGCTGCTGGGCATCGAGGCGCCGCTGCGCGCCCAGTACATCCGCGTCATGTTCGACGAGATCACGCGCATCCTGAACCACCTGATGTGGCTCGGTGCGCACGGCCTCGACATCGGCGCGATGACGGTGTTCCTGTACTGCCTTCCGCGAGCGCGAGGACCTGATGGACTGCTACGAGGCGGTCTCCGGGCACGCGCATGCACGCGACCTACTACCGGCCGGGCGGCGTCTACCGCGACCTGCCGGAGACGATGCCGAAGTACGCGCCGTCGAAGTTCCGCTCCAAGAAGGAGATCGACCGGCTCAACGAGGCGCGCGCCGGCAGCCTGCTCGATTTCATCGCAGGACTTCACCGACCGCTTCCCGACGTGCGTCGACGAGTACGAGACGCTGCTTGACCGACAACCGCATCTGGAAGCAGCGCACCGTCAACATCGGCGTGCGTGACGCCGGAGCGGGCGATGGCGCTGTCGTGCTCGGGGCCGGTGCTGCGCGGCTCCGGCGTCGCCTGGGACCTGCGCAAGAAGCAGCCCTACGAGGTCTACGACCGGGTCGACTTCGACATCCCGGTCGGCGTCAACGGCGACTGCTACGACCGCTACCTGGTGCGCGTCGAGGAGCTGCGCCAGTCGAACCGCATCATCCGCCAGTGCGTCGACTGGCTGCGGCAGAACCCGGGCCCGGTGATGCTCGACGACCGCAAGATCAGCCCGCCGCGGCGCGTCGAGATGAAGGGCGACATGGAATCGCTGATCCACCACTTCAAGCTGTTCACCGAGGGCTATTCGGTGCCGGCGGGCGAGACCTACGCCGCCGTCGAGGCGCCGAAGGGCGAGTTCGGCATCTGGCTGGTGTCGGACGGCGCCAACAAGCCGTACCGGCTCAAGGCGCGCGCGCCGGGCTTCGCGCACCTCGCGGCGATGGACGAGATGGTCCGCGGCCACATGCTGGCCGACGTCGTCGCGGTGATCGGCACGCATCGACATCGTGTTCGGAGAGATCGACCGATGAGCTGACGCACAGGGCGCAGGACCGGCGGCGCTGCTCAGCGAGCACAGCCGCCATGAAATCGACCACTGGCGCGCGAAGTTCCCGGCCGGCCGGCAGCGCTCGGCCGTGATCGCGGCGCTGCGGGCCGCGCAGCACCAGAACAACGGCTTCCTGACGACCGAGCTGCATGGACGCGGTCGCCGCCTACCTCGGCGCTGCCGCCGATCCAGGTGTACGAGGTCGCGAGCTTCTACTCGATGTTCGAGACCAAGCCCGTGCGGCCGGCATGCACGTGTCGGTGTGCACCAACATCTCCTGCATGCTGCGCGGCGCCGAGGAGATCGTCGCAGCACGTCGAGAAGCAGCTCGGCATCAAGACCGGCGAGAGCACGCCCGACGGCAAGTTCTTCCTCAAGCGCGAGGAGGAGTGCCTCGCCGCCTGCAACAACGCGCCGATGATGATGATCGACCACGTCTACTACGAGAACCTGACGCCCGAGAAGGTCGATCAGGTGCTCGACGAGCCTGAAGTGAGCCGCGCATGCCGCCGCGAACATGAACCAGGTCGTGTTCGAGCCGCTCAAGCTCCACGAGCAGCTGGACGCTCGCCACCTACCGCAAGCATCGGCGGCTACGAGGCCTGGGAGAAGATCCTGCGCGACAAGACCGCCGCCCGAGAAGATCATCGAGGAGCTCAAGGCCTCGGGCCTGCGCGGCCGCGGCGGCGCGGGCTTCCCGACCGGCATGAAGTGGAGCTTCATGCCGCGCAGCGCGCCGGGGCAGAAGTACGTGGTCTGCAACTCCGACGAGTCCGAGCCCGGCACCTGCCATGACCGCGACATCCTGCGCTACAACCCGCACTCGGTCATCGAGGGCATGGCGATCGGCGGCTACGTGATGGGCGCGACCGTCGGCTACAACTACATCCGCGGCGAGTTCCTCGCCGAGCCGTTCCCGCGCTTCGAGGCGGCGCTCGCGCGAGGCCTACGCGGCGGGGCTGCTCGGCAAGAACGTGCTGGGCTCGGGCGTCGACTTCGACCTGCACGCGTTCGTCGGCGCCGGCGCCTACATCTGCGGCGAGGAGACGGCGCTGCTCGAGTCGCTCGAGGGCAAGCCCGGCAAGCCGCGCTTCAAGCCGCCGTTCCCGGCCAACTTCGGCCTCTACGGCAAGCCGACGACGATCAACAACACGCAGAGCTACGCCTCGGTGCCGACGATCCTGCGCAAGGGCGCGAAGTGGTTCGCCGATCTCGGCGTGCCGAACTCCGGCGGCACGGTGATCTTCTCGGTGTCCGGCCACGTCAACCGGCCGGGCAACTACGAGCTGCCGCTCGGCATCCCGTTCAAGGAGCTGCTCGAGGACGTCTGCGGCGGCATGCGCGGCGGCCGGGCGCTCAAGGCCGTGATCCCGGGCGGCTCGTCGGTGCCGGTCGTGCCGGCCGGCGACGATCCTCGGCGCCAACATGGACTACGACTCGCTGCGCAAGGCCGGCTCGCGCGCTCGGCTCGGCCGCGGTGATCGTCATGGACGAGACCACCTGCATGGTGCAAGGTGCTCGAGCGCATCTCCGCGCTTCTACAAGGCCGAGTCCTGCGGCCAGTGCACGCCGTGCCGCGAGGGCACCGGCTGGATGAACCGCCTGGTGCGCAAGGTGCTCGCCGGCGCAGGCGCAGCGCGCGGACCTCGACCTGCTGGTCGACGTCGCCAACCGCATCGAGGGCCACACGATCTGCGCGCTCGGCGACGCCGCGGCGTGGCCGGTGCAGAGCTTCCTGAAGCATTTCCGCCACGAGTTCGAGTACATGATCGAGCACGGCGGCAAGAGCCTCGTCGACGACCCCGCGCGGCGTGCCGCGTGAAGCCGCCCCGGAACCGACGCGCATGAGCCAGGACATCGTCAATCATCGAAGTCAACGGCGTGGCCGTCAAGGCCCGCAAGGGCCAGATGATCATCCAGGTCACGGACGCCGTCGACGTCTACGTGCCGCGCTTCTGCTACCACGAGAAGCTGTCGATCGCGGCCAACTGCCGCATGTGCCTCGTCGAGGTCGAGAAGGCGCCGAAGCCGATGCCGGCCTGCGCGACGCCGATCGCCGAGGGCATGAAGGTCTTCACGAAGTCGCCGCAAGGCGATCGCCGCGCAGAAGGCGACGATGGAATTCCTGCTGATCAACCATCCGCTCGACTGCCCGATCTGCGACCAGGGCGGCGAGTGCGAGCTGCAGGACCTGGCGATGGGCTTCGGCCGCGACGTCGTCGCGCTTCGCCGAGCGCAAGCGCGTCGTCAAGGACAAGAACCTCGGGCCGCTCGTCTCGACCGACATGACGCGCTGCATCCACTGCACGCGCTGCGTGCGCTTCCGGCCGAGATCGCGGGGCTGCAGGAGCTCGGCACGACTCGGCCGCGGCGAGATCGATGCAGATCGGCACCTACGTCGAGAAGAGCGTCGACCACGAGCTCTCCGGCAACATCATCGACCTGTGCCCGGTCGGCGCGCTCAACTCCAAGCCGTTCCGCTACCACGGCCGCGGCTGGGAGATGGTGCAGCAGCCGCTGGTCTCGCCGCACGACGCGGTCGGCACCAACCTCTACGGGCACGTGCGCCGCGGCGAGCTGCATGCGCGTCGTGCCGCGGCCGAACGAGGCGATCAACGAGGCCTGGATCGCCGACCGCGACCGCTTCTGCTACGAGGGCATCTACGCCGCCGACCGGCTCGAGACGCCGATGGTGCGGCAGGGCGGGGCGCTGCTGCCGGCCGACTGGGAGACGGCGCTCGAGGCGGCCGCGCGCGGCCTCAAGGACGCGCTCGGTGCGCACGGCGCGGACCGCGCCGGCGTGCTGGCGCTGCCGTCGGCGACGACCGAGGAGTTCTACCTGCTCGCGCGCCTCGCGCGCGGCCTCGGCATCGCCAACATCGACCATCGGCTGCGGCAGCGGGACTTCCGCGACCAGGACGCGGACCCCGCGTTCCCCGGTCTCGGCCTGCCGATCGCCGACATCGAGCGGCTCGACGCGCTGCTCGTCGTCGGCGCGGACCTGCGCCAGGAGGTGCCCGTGCTCGCGCACCGCGTGCGCAAGGCCGCGGTCCGGAACCAGGCGCGCGGTCGCGTTCGTCAATCCCGCCGAGTTCGAATACCTGTTCCCGGTCGCGGCCTATCGCACCGTGCCGCGCGCTCGGCATGGTCGCCGAGCTCGCCGCGATCGGTCGCGCGGTTGCCGAGGCGGCCGGCCAGCCGCTGCCGGCGGTGCTCGCCGCAGCGACCGCCCCGGACGCCGGCCAGCGGGCGGTCGCCGAGGCGTTGCTCGCAGGCCCGAAGCGCCTCGTGCTCCTCGGCGCGCTCGCCGAGCGCCACCCGGCCTACGCCGACCTGCGCGCGGTCGCCGGCGCCGTCGCGACGCTCGCCGGCGCGACGCTCGGCTACCTGCCGGGCGGGGGCAATGCCGCCGGCGCCGCGCTCGCGGGGCTGCTGCCGCATCGCGAGGCGGCCGGCCGGCCGGCGGCGCGCGAGGGGCGCGACGCGGGCGGCATGCTGGCCCACGGCCTCGACGCCTACGTGCTGTTCGGCGGCATCGAGCCGGCGCTCGACACCGGCTACGCGGAGGCCGAGGCGAGCCTCGCCAAGGCGCGGCTTCGTGCTGGCGCCTGTCGCCGTTCGCGCCGGACGTCGTGCGGCGCCACGCGCACGTGGTGCTGCCGATCGGCACCTTCGCCGAGACCTCGGGCACCTTCGTCAACGTCGAGGGTCGCTGGCAGACCGTCACCGCGGCGGCGCGGCTGGTCGGCGAGGCGCGGCCCGGGCTGGAAGGTGCTGCGGGTGCTCGGCAACCTGCTCGACCTGCCGGGCTTCGACTACGAGTCGTCCGAGGACGTCCGGCTCGAGCTCGTCGCGGCACTCGGCGAGCTCTACGGCCGCAATGCCGACACCGCCTACGGCGGCCGCTGGCGCCTGCAGGGGCCGCTGCCCGGGTCGCTCGCCGAGGCGCCGATCTACCAGTCCGATCCGCTCGTGCGCCGCGCGCCGGCCCTGCAGCAGACCCGCGCCGCGGCCCGGCCGCGGGCCGTGTACTGAGGCGCCATGACGAGCCTAATCGCCCTTTGGAACGGGATCCCGGCCCACCTGCAGGGCGCTGCTGGTCATGACCCTCGAGATCCTCGGGGTCATGATCGCGGTGATCCTCGGCGTCGCGTTCCTGACGCTCGCCGAGCGCAAGGTCATCGGCTGGATGCAGATCCGCATCGGCCCGAACCAGATCCGGATCTTCGGCCTGCCGGTGCTGAAGGGCGTGGCGCAGCCGTTCGCCGACGTGATCAAGCTGCTCCTCAAGGAGATCATCGTGCCGGCGAACGCCGACACGCTGGTGTTCCTGATCGCGCCGCTGATCGCGCTCGTGCCGTCGCTGTCGACCTGGGCGGTGATCCCGTGGTCGCCCGAGTTCGTGCTCGCCGACATCGACGCGGGCCTGCTGTACATCCTCGCGCTCACCTCGCTCGGCGTGTACGGCATCATCCTCGCCGGCTGGGCCTCGAACTCGAAGTACGCGCTCTTGGGCGCGATGCGCTCGGCGGCGCAGATCGTCGCCTACGAGATCGCCATGGGCTTCGCGCTCGTCGGCGTGCTGATGGCCGCCGGCAGCCTCAACCTCACCGACATCGTCCGCGCGCCAGGCGGGCGGGATCGTCCACTGGAACGGTCTGCTGCTGTTCCCGCTGCTGGTCGATCTACTTCATCGCCGGCATCGCCGAGACCAACCGCGCGCCGTTCGACGTCGCCGAGGGCGAGTCGGAGATCGCCTCGGGTTTCCACGTCGAGTACTCGGGCGCGACTTTCGCGACGCTGTTCGCGCTCGCCTGAGTACGCGAACATGATCCTGGTGGCGACGCTCGCCTCGGTGCTGTTCCTCGGCGGCTGGCTGTCGCCGTTCGACGGGTATCGCGCCGCCGACCTCGCTGCTCGGCGCAGCCGTCGTTCCTCTGGCTGTTCGTCAAGATCCTCTGGTTCCTGTTCTGCTTCCTGTGGATCCGGGCGACCTTCCCGCGCTACCGCTACGACCAGATCATGCGGCTCGGCTGGAAGGTGTTCATCCCGCTGACCCTGATCTGGATCGGCGTCGAGTGCGTGCTGGCGTGGTTCCACTTCGGGCCCTGGGCCCATCTCTGATGGCCGGGCAGAGGTAACCATGGGCGCGCTGCGCAATTTCACCAAGACGCTGCTGCTCGGCGAGCTCTTGACGGGCCTCGGCGTCACGTTCCGCTACCTGTGGAAGCCGAAGTTCACGGTCCACTACCCGTACGAGAAGGCGCCGCAGTCGGTGCGCTACCGCGGCCTGCACGCGCTGCGGCGCTACCCGAACGGCGAGGAGCGCTGCATCGCCTGCAAGCTGTGCGAGGCGGTCTGCCCGGCGCTCGCGATCACGATCGAGTCGGATGTCGTCGGTCGACGGCACGCGGCGCACGACGCGCTACGACATCGACCTGTTCAAGTGCATCTACTGCGGCTTCTGCGAGGAGGCCTGCCCGGTCGACGCGATCGTCGAGACGCGGATCCACGAGTACCACATGGAGAACCGCGGCGAGAACATCATGACCAAGGACAAGCTGCTCGCGATCGGCGAGCGCTACGAGGCGATGATCGCGGCCGACAAGACCGCCGACGCGCCGTACCGCTGATGCCCGCTCTCGGGAGCACACCGTGCTGACGACCATCCTGTTCTACTGCTACGCGACCGTGCTGGTCGGCGCGGCGCTCGGCGTCATCCTGGCCCGCAACCCGGTGCACGCGGCGCTGTTCCTCGTGCTCGCGTTCTTCACGAGCGCGGTGCTGTGGCTGCTGCTCGAGGCGGAGTTCCTCGGCATCGTGCTGGTGCTCGTCTACGTCGGCGCGGTGATGGTGCTGTTCCTGTTCGTCATCATGATGCTCGACATCAACGTCGCGGAGCTGCGCGCCGGGTTCACGCGCTACGCGCCGCTCGGCGCGCTGGTCGCCGGCCTCATGATCGCCGAGATCGCCTACGTGGTCTGGTACCGGCACCTCGGCTTCGACCTCGCCGGCGGCGGCGCCGCCGCTGCCGGCCGGCTACTCCAACACCAAGTCGCTCGGCGCGGTGCTGTACACCGACTACGCGCTGCCGTTCCAGCTGGCGGCCGTGGTGCTGCTGGTGGCGATCGTCGCCGCGATCACGCTCACCATGCGGCGCCGGCCGGGCTACAAGCAGCAGGACATCGGCCGGCAGGTGGCGACGCGCAAGCGAAGACCGGCTGCGCATCATCAAGGTCCAGGCGGAGAAGCGTCGATGATCGGCCTGCCGCACTTCCTGCTGCTCGCCGGCGTGCTGTTCAGCATCGCCGTGGCCGGCGTGTTCCTCAACCGCAAGAACGTCATTCTGCTGCTGATGTGCATCGAGCTGATGCTGCTCGCGGTCAACTTCAACTTCATCGCCTTCAGCCGCTGGCTCGGCGACCTCGACGGCCAGGTGTTCGTGTTCTTCATCCTGACGGTGGCCGCGGCCGAGTCGGCGATCGGCCTCGCGATCCTCGTCGTGCTGTTCCGCGAGAAGAAGAGCATCAACGTCGAGAACCTGAACACGATGCGGGGCTGACGATGCAGAACGTCTATCTTGCGATCGCGCTCGCCCCGCTCGTCGCGGCCATCATCGCCGGCCTCGGCGGCCGGCTGATCGGGCGGGTTGGCGCGCACAGCGTGACGATCCTCGGCGTCGCGCTGTCGTTCGGGCTGTCCGCCTGGGTGCTGAAGGGGCAGGTCGTCGACGGCGACCCGGCCTACAACGCCGCCGTCTACACCTGGCTCGTGACCGACGGCATCCAGATGCAGGTCGGGTTCCTGATCGACCACCTGACGGCGCTGATGATGGTGGTCGTGACCTTCGTGTCAGCCTCATGGTGCACGTCTACACGATCGGCTACATGCACGACGACGACGGCTACACGCGGTTCTTCGCCTACATCTCGCTGTTCACGTTCGCGATGCTGATGCTGGTGATGAGCAACAACTTCCTGCAGCTGTTCTTCGGCTGGGAGGCGGTCGGCCTCGTCTCCTACCTGCTGATCGGCTTCTGGTACACGCGGCCGAGCGCGATCTTCGCGAACCTCAAGGCCTTCCTCGTCAACCGCGTCGGCGACTTCGGCTTCCTGCTCGGCATCGCCGGCGTCGTCCACTTCACGGGCTCGCTCGACTACCGCACCGCCTTCCATTTCGCGCCGCAGATCGCGCAGCAGAGCTTCGCGCTGTTCGAGGGCCAGGCGTGGAACGCGATGACGGTGATCTGCATCTGCCTGTTCATCGGCGCGATGGGCAAGTCGGCGCAGGTGCCGCTGCACGTGTGGCTGCCCGACTCGATGGAGGGCCCGACGCCGATCTCGGCGCTGATCCACGCGGCGACGATGGTCACGGCCGGCATCTTCATGGTGGCGCGCATGTCGCCGCTGTTCGAGCTGTCGCCGACGGCGCTGTCGTTCGTGCTGTGCATCGGCGCGACGACCGCGCTCTTCATGGGCTTCCTCGGCATCGTCAACAACGACATCAAGCGGGTCATCGCCTACTCGACGCTGTCGCAGCTCGGCTACATGACGGTGGCGCTCGGCGTGTCGGCGTACTCGGCCGGCATCTTCCACCTGATGACGCACGCGTTCTTCAAGGCGCTGCTGTTCCTCGGCGCCGGCTCGGTGATCATCGCGATGCACCACGAGCAGGACATGCGGCGCATGGGCGGGCTCAAGAAGCACCTGCCGATCACCTACTGGACGACACTGCTCGGCGCGCTCGCGCTGATCGGCTTTCCGGGCTTCTCGGGCTTCTTCTCCAAGGACGCGCTGATCGAGGCGGTGGGGGAGTCGCACATCCCGGGGCACCTGTACGCCCTGTTCTGCGTCACGGCCGGCGTGTTCGTCACCGCGCTCTACACGTTCCGCATGATCTTCATGACCTTCCACGGCGAGGAGCGGATGGACGCGCACACGCGCGAGCACCTGCACGAGAGCCCGTGGGTCGTTGACGCTGCCGCTCGTGCTGCTCGCGATCCCGTCGGTCGTGATCGGCTGGCTGACCGTGGGGCCGGTGCTGTTCCACGGCTACTTCGACGGCGCGATCGTCGTCCGCCCGGCGCACGACGTGCTCGGCGAGGTCGGCCGCGACTACCGCTCGCCGCTCGGCTTCATGCTGCACGCCTTTCTGTCGCTGCCGGTCTACCTTGCGGCCGCCGGCGTGCTGCTGGCGTGGTTCCTGTACCTCAAGCGCCCGGACATCCCGGCGACGCTGCGCGAGCGCCTCAAGCCGCTCTACCGGGTGCTCGACAACAAGTACTGGTTCGACTGGGTCAACGAGAACGTGATCGCGGCGGGCAGCCGGGCGGTCGGCCGGCTGTTCTGGCACGTCGGCGACGAGATGGTGATCGACGGCGCGCTCGTCAACGGCTCGGCGCGCAGCGTCGGCTGGCTGGCGGCCGTGACCCGGCACGTCGCAGTCGGGCTACCTGTACCACTACGCGTTCGCGATGATCATCGGCCTTTCGGCGCTGCTCGCGTGGCTCCTCTGGCGGGCCTGAGCCCCGATTCACGGAACTGACACGATGCATTCCTCTTTGCTCAGCGTCCTGACCTGGCTGCCGATCGCGGGCGGCATCGTCGTCATGCTGGTCGGCGACTCGCGGGCCAGCATCGCGCGCTGGCTGGCGCTCGCGATCGCGCTCGCGGCGCTGGCGGCGAGCGTGCCGCTGTACCTGGGCTTCGACACCTCGACCGCGGCGCTGCAGTTCGTCGAGCGCATGCCGTGGATCCCGTCGCTGCGCTCCGACTACTATCTCGGCATCGACGGCATCTCGCTGCCGCTGATCCTGCTGACGACGTTCTCGACGGTGCTGGTCGTGATCGCCGGCTGGACGGTCATCGAGAAGCGGCCCAGCCAGTACTACGCGGCGTTCCTGATCATGGAAGGGCTGATGATCGGCGTGTTCGCGGCGCCGACGCGCTGCTGTTCTACGTGTTCTGGGAAGCGATGCTGATCCCGATGTTCATCATCATCGGCGTCTGGGGCGGTGCGCGGCGCATCTACGCGACGATCAAGTTCTTCCTGTACACCTTCCTCGGCTCGGTGTTCATGCTGGTCGCGCTGATCTACATGTACCTGAAGACCGGCGACTACAGCCTCGCGGCGTTCTACCGGCTGCCGCTCACGCTTGCCCGAGCAGATCGCGATTTTCCTCGCCTTCTTCGCGGCGTTCGCGGTCAAGGTGCCGATGGTGCCGGTGCACACGTGGCTGCCCGACGCGCACGTCGAGGCGCCGACCGGGGGCTCGGTGATCCTCGCCGCGATCATGCTGAAGATGGGCGGCTACGGCTTCCTGCGCTTCAGCCTGCCGATCACGCCGGACGCGTCGCGCACGCTCGACTGGCTGGTCATCGGCCTGTCGCTGATCGCGGTCGTCTACATCGGCCTCGATCGCGCTCGTGCAGCAGGACATGAAGAAGCTGATCGCCTACTCGTCGATCGCGCACATGGGCTTCGTCACGCTCGGCTGCTTCGTCGGCTACGAGATCGTCGCGGCGACCGGCGGCCTCGCCGGCGTGACGCTCGGGCTCTCCGGCGCGATGGTGCAGATGATCTCGCACGGACTCGTCTCGGGCGCGCTGTTCCTCTGCGTCGGCGTGCTCTACGACCGGCTGCACACCCGCGACATCGGCGCCTACGGCGGCGTGATCAACACGATGCCGGTGTTCGGCGCGTTCATGGTGCTGTTCGCGATGGCGAACGCCGGCCTGCCGGGCACCTCCGGCTTCGTCGGCGAGTTCCTGGTGATCCTCGCCAGCTTCAAGGCGAGCTTCTGGTACGCGTTCCTCGCGGCGCTGACGCTGATCCTCGGCGCCGCGTACACGCTCTGGCTCGTCAAGCGGGTGGTGTTCGGCGCGGTCGCGAACGAGGGCGTGGCCTCGCTCAAGGACCTCAACCGCCGCGAGTTCCTCGTGCTCGGCCTGCTCGGCGTCGCGGTGCTGGCGCTCGGCCTGTACCCGAGGCCGCTGACCGACGTCATGGAGCCGACGCTGCGCAACCTCGTGC
Organism: uncultured Pseudomonadota bacterium; assembly: GCA_963727685.1. Taxonomy (GTDB): domain Bacteria; phylum Pseudomonadota; class Gammaproteobacteria; order Steroidobacterales; family Steroidobacteraceae; genus CAIKZZ01. The sequence goes on along the minus strand of CAVSGY010000005.1, from coordinate 802,448 downwards.
AACTGATGTCCGTGAGCAAGCTGTGAGGCGCAGAGGCACGACCCCATGAACCCGATTTCGCCCAACGACTTCGCGCTCGCGGCCCCGGAGATGGTGCTGCTCGGCGGCACCTGCCTGATCCTGCTGCTCGACCTTTTCCTCAGTGACCGGCAGCGGCAGGCGACGTACTTCCTGAGCCTGCTGACCCTGGCGCTGACGGCGGCGCTCGTCGCGGGCCTGCCGGACGGGCGTCACCTCGGCTTCAACGGCATGTTCGTCGTCGACGGCGTGGCGCGGCTGCTCAAGCTGGTCGCGACCGGCACCGTGGCGGTGGTGTTCGTCTACTCGCGCGACTACCTGATCCAGCGCGGCGCTGTTCAAGGGCGAGTACTTCGTGCTCGGCGCTGTTTGCGACGCTCGGCCTGTTCGTGATGACCTCCGCCGGCAGCCTCTTGACGATGTACATGGGCATCGAGCTGCTGGCGCTGTCGCAGTACGCGCTCGTGGCCTTCGACCGCGACTCGCCGGTCGCGGCGGAGTCGGCGATGAAGTACTTCGTGCTGGGCGCGATCGCCTCGGGCACGCTGCTTGTACGGCATCTCGATCATCTACGGCGTCACCGGGACCTTCGATCTCGGCGCGCTCGCGAGCCGGCTCGACGCCGGCGCGGCGACGCAGATCGGCCTGCTGTTCGGGCTCGCGTTCCTGCTCGCCGGGATCGCCTTCAAGTTCGGCGCGGTACCGTTTCACATGTGGCTGCCGGACGTGTACCACGGCGCGCCGACCTCGGTGACCTTGTTCCTCGGCGCGGCGCCGAAGCTCGCCTACTTCGCGCTCGCGCTGCGGGTGCTCGCGGAGGGCCTCGGCAGCCTCGTCAGCGCCTGGCAGGGGATGCTGGTGGTGGTCGCGGTGCTGTCGATGGCGGTCGGCAACGTCGTCGCGGTCGCGCAGACCAACCTCAAGCGCATGCTCGCCTATTCGACGATCTCGAACGTCGGCTTCATCCTGCTCGGCTTCCTCGCGGGAACACCGTCGGGGTATCGGGCGGCGCTCTTCTACACGATCACCTACGTGATCATGGCGCTCGGGTCCTTCGCGATGATCGTGCTCCTGAGCCGCCAGGGCTTCGAGGCCGACCAGATCGAGGACTTCCGCGGACTCGCGCAGCGCAACCCATGGTTCGCTTGGATGATGCTGTTCCTGATGGTGAGCACAGCCGGCGTGCCGCCGTTCGTCGGGTTCTTCGCGAAGCTGTACGTGATCCAGGCGGTCCTCGATGCGGGCCTGACCTGGCTCGCGATCGCGGCCGTGCTGTTCTCGGTGATCGGCGCGTTCTACTACCTCAGGATCGTCAAGGTCATGTTCTTCGACGCGCCCACGGAGGGAGTCGAGGTGTCGGCGGGCCCGGCGCTTAAGCTGCTGCTCAGCCTCAACGCGCTGGCGGTGCTCGCGCTTGGGATCTTCAATTCGGCGCTGGTCGAGACGATTGCCAAGGCGCTGCCCTGAACGAAGCGTTGCAATAAGGCAGCAACGCCGGTAAAATTTCCGGCTCGAACTGGTGCGGGGTGGAGCAGTCTGGCAGCTCGTCGGGCTCATAACCCGAAGGTCGTAGGTTCAAATCCTACCCCCGCTACCAATAAAATCAGATACTTAGGACGCCTGTAACATCGGGCTTCATCGTGTCTGGGGCCGTGTCGCCGCCGCTTAAGCCTTCCGGGGCCTTGGCGGCACCTGACCCAAGAGCCGTTTCGGTGACCGCAGCGGTGACACGCGCGGCTGGCAGCGCTACTCGCGAATCTCGCGCGAGCGGCCAGATACTCGTCGGCGCCGCCCCGGTGATCGGCGACCACTCCACGCTTCTGTTGACCAAGGTAGCTGGCGCTCGTATGCCGAGACGCCGGCGAATTTGGGTTACACCACGACAGCTCTGCGGCTACTCAGCATTGCGAGACGGGAATGAAGCGCGGAACTTCATGATCTCTACGGTCATTCGGCTCTCGGTGGCGTAGCGACCGAATCGGTGCGACGAAGTTGAAGCCGCCGGCATTGTTCGGGCACGACAAGGAGCAACCGACATGGGATCCCGAACGCCGGGGTCCTGGCGCAACATTGAAATCGAGCGAAGAGACGGTCCATGCCGCTATATGAGGGTTAGAGCTTATGAAGGGTCTGAGACCAAGAGCTTTTTCGCGCGCCGCCTTTGCGGCAATTATGGTCCTGGGCGCAGCACTGATATCGTCCTGCGCTACGGCTCCACAATATGATTCGACGACAGATTCCGATATTTCCAATCTACAAAAGGAAATAGACTCGCAGTTAGTTCAGTGGATTGCCTGCGCGCGCATCGGAAATTCCGATGCGATCAAGAAGTCCAGCTATCAGGAAAACGTAGACTTCTACAGCAAAGTGGACACGGACCTGACCGCTTTAGAGCTTCGAATCGAGGCTGTACCCGACAAATCCACGGCGAAGCTACCCGCCTTTTTTGGCTCGTTGCGCACACAACTCAAGAATCTTCAGGACACACACGAGAAGAAGCACAATCTCCCAGAAGTCGTCCTGGTACCAATACGGAATCAGCTGAACGCGCAATTCGCGGTGCTGCTGACCTACGAATTGTCGCTAAAGGGTGTGGGTTCGCCATCAACGGCCACGACCCAAAGCACGTCCACTAAGACGGCCGCTTCGAAAGCTGACTCTGGTAAGTGAACAGCGCTCATGCGAGGAGGGTCGACGTGGCAACAATAAACTGGACGAACGTCTACAGACAAGCAGTTGCCGCCGCAACGAAATCTCTAGGAAGTGCATGGGCGACGGTTGCTCCGGCTGCGCAGCATTCCATCCAGATGCTTGTGGACACTGCTGCCTACATATCGGCCAATAAGGAAAAGATGGATTCGGATGAGTATCAGCTTCTAATAACGAATCAGAAACTCGCAATGCAGAATGTTCTGCTCGGATATGAGGCGATTGGAATTGCGATGGCCGAACAAGCTGTTGCAGCAGCGTGGGGTGTTATCGAGAATGCTGTCCAATCAGTGCTTTCATAGCGCCGGCGCGTGCCCGAATCGGGCGCGGGCGTGATTGGACGTGACCGGGGAAGAATAGTGTCGGCTGGCCGTTTGGCGCTTGACCGGCATTGGCGAGAAGAACCCGGTCAGGCCGCCGCCGCGGAACACTCCGCATTCAGTGTGGTCGACGGCTCTCCGCCACCTCATCAAGACACTTCGGCAAGCGCGGATCCATCGCCGTTGGCACTGTGGTACGAATGATCGAGCTTGCCTGATCACCACGGTCCGGATGCCGGCGTCAGCGCATCCCGGCGGCCTGCCGTGCTACCCAGGCATCAAGCACGGCACGGTGGGCTTGGTCTTGTTGATTAAACGGTTCGAGCGTCGGGTGATCTGACTTGGCGGAGCGGTATCGCTGGGCGAGCTCCGGCGTAACTGCCACCATCGAGGGACGGAAGGCGATCGGCACGGGCTTGTCAGAGCGCAATTCAGCCGTTTCGGCGTGCGCGAGATCGGCGCCGCCTTCAGCGTGTGCTTTGAAGCCAAATCGCTGAGCAAGGCCCGAGAGGAACGAGAGGTTGGCTACACCACTCTTCGCGCGACGCACCTCGACGACCGGCGTTGCCACTAGCACCTCGCCGATGAGCAGCCAGTCCTGCGCTGGGATCGCGTTGTTGCGTAACGCGCGGGCGAGGTCTGGGCATGCCGCGGCGCGTACCTGCGTTTGCAGCTGACGGCGCGATACGGTGACCACATGCACGCCCTCAAACCGCACTTTGACGATGTGCTCGGCGTTGCCTTGCGCATCAGCCTCGCCGAGCTGATCGGCGCCGAGCGCAAATCGCGCGGCGGCCGACCACGACAGTTCAACGTTGGGCAGGCGGGACGGCTCATCGCGGAGATCGAGGTCCGCGAAGCAGTCGGCGCGTCGAGACAGCAACTCGCCGCTGGCCGCAAGCACGTCGCCCGGTGCGTGGCCGCGCGGGAGCAGAATGGGCACCAGACCGCTGTCACGGAATACCGCAACATATTCGTTGGCCACCTCGCGACGAAGTACGTCAGGCGGCGGCGGTTGGGCGCGCGCAGGCGCAAGCCCAAGGATGGCGGCCATTACACAGAAAGTGCGCGCGCGATGTTTATAGGGCATTGCTTTCCTCAACGTATTGTAATTCTAGCCTAGGAGACCCTATGGCTGCGCGACAGGGGCTGGGGCGGTCGGGTAGCGTCTGGCGTATTGTCCAGCAGGCTTTTGTGGTGCTGTTGTTCGCACCGGTTGCCGAGGGGTGGGCGCAGACACCGGCGGATTTGCCATTGCTGCGCATCGAGACCGGTGCGCATTTGGCACAGATTTTGGCTGCGGCGACAGACGCAAACGGGCGCGTCCTGGTCACAGCCTCGATGGACAAGACGGCACGGATCTGGTCGCTGCCCGACCTGCGCCCGCTCGGAGTGCTGCGGCCGTCGATCAATGCCGAGGAAGGCTTCGTTTACGCCGTGGCCGTGAGCCCGAATGGTCGACTGGCAGCGATCGGCGGGTGGTTCGGCCACGACGCGACCGACGGCGTCATGCTATTCGACCTGCAAACTCAACAGGTTGTGCATCGGTTCGGTGAGCTGCCTAGCGCAGTAAACGCACTCGCCTTTTCGGTCGACGGTTCCCGGCTCGCGGCCGGAATCGGCAACAGCGTGCGAATCTGGCGTATTGCCGACGCGACGCTGCTGATGCGGGATGACGACTATCGCGACACTGTGCACGGCCTAGCGTTCACCCTGGACGGTCACCTGGCCACCGCGTCATTTGATGGCGCGCTTAGACTGTACGACGCGAAAGGGCGTCTCGAGCGTACGGTACCAACCGAGGCGGGGCGCGAGCCGTTCCATATCCGCTTCTCGCCGGACGGGCGGCTGCTCGGGATCACATTCTACGATGCGCTAACGCTGGAAGTGCGCGACGGCGCAACGCTCGTGCTGCGATATCGGCCCGAGGTGGGTGGGCTTTCTGGAAAATGGTTTGAAGCCGTTGCTTGGAGTGCAGACGGTCGCACGTTCTATGCTGGCGGCGCTGCGTCGCCGAGCTCCACTGGGCCTCCGCCGGTGTTCGCCTGGGCCGATGCCGGTGCGGGGCCGCGGCGCATAGCCGCGGCGACTCTAGACTCTTTCGCCCTGTCGAACATCGTTCCGCTGTCCGACCAACGTCTGGTCGTCACAACGCTAATCGGCAGCCTAGCCGTGGTCAACGGTGATGGTGAGCGCTTGGCGGAACGTCGGCCTGGTGCAGGTAATCTATCTACCACCGTAGACCTCGCCGGCGCCACGAGGCACCTGAGACTGTCGAACACCGGTGCGCAGGTCGAGTGGGTGTTCTTCGACGCCCCAGAGCGCTGGCTGCGCTTCGACGCCACCACCGCCGACCTTTCGAGCGGCGCCACGCCGCTTCCTGGCCTGACCGACTGGTTCGCGGAGACCTCCGGTCTGAAAGTGACCGATTGGAACGTCAGTTCCGAGCCGAAGCTCAACGGCAAGCCCCTGCCCCTCGTGGCCCGCGACAGCGGATACAGCACTGCCGTCGCTCCCGGCCACGCGTTGCTCGGCACCGGTTGGTACTTGCATCTGTTCGACGCAGACGCAAAGGCGCTCTGGCCAAAGCCAATCCCCATCCCCGGAGTGGCATATCGGGTAAATCTCTCGCGCGATGGGCGGATTGCCGTTGCAGCGCTGGGAGATGGGACGATCCGCTGGTACCGTGTTAGTGACGGTGGTGAGCTACTGGCGCTTTTCGTCACACCAGACGCCCAACGCTGGGTTGCCTTCACGCCGTCGGGCTATTTCGCCGCATCGCCAGGTGGCGAGGGACTAATTGGTTGGCACGTCAACCGCGGGGCCGACCGTCCCGCCGATTTCTTCCCTGCCCAGCAATTCCGCAGCCGCTTCTACCGCCCCGATGTCGTGACGCGCGTGCTGGCCACGCTCGACGAGACTGAGGCGCTACGGCAAGCCGATGCGGTGAGCGGCGCGCGATCGCCATCAGCGACGGAACCGTCGCGCGAGGTGCTCGCGCGGCTACCGCCTGTAGTGACTATCGTGGCGCCAGCCGACGGCGCCACCGTTCCAGCCACCGGTGAAGCGCATCTGCGCGTGGACGTGCGCTTCCGGGCGGGGACGTCGATTAACGGCCTGCGTGTGCTGGCCGATGGGCGCCCGCTTGCGTCAGCGCGCATTGGCGCCGCGCGAGCGCTGCCGTCGCCGGCGCCGGGCGAGAACTCTGAGGAGCGTGAAATCGAGCTTGACCTGTCGGCATTTGCCGGCCACGACGTGCCGCTGGCGGTTGTGGCGCAATCGGACATCGGCAGCAGCATGGTGGCCCGTCTGCTGCTAAGGGTGGCGCCGCCGCCACTAGCGACGGTGCCGCAGGAGAAGCGCAAGCCGGTGCTGTACGGCGTTATTGCCGGCGTGTCTGCCTACGAGCAGGAAGCTCTGCGGCTGAAGTTCGCCGCCAAGGACGCGCGCGATCTCAGGAATACATTGTTGCTCCAAAAGGACGGACTGTACCGTGACGTCCAGTTAGTCTTGCTCGAGGACGGGCAGGTGAACCGACGCGCACTCCTCGAGGCGCTGGCGTGGCTGGAGCGTTCAACGACGAGTTCAGACACGGCCGTGATGTTCCTCGCCGGTCATGGCGTGAACACAGCAGACAAGGAATATTTCTTCCTGCCGGTTGACGCCGATCTCGACCATCCAGAAATCACTGGCATCTCGGCTACCGATCTCTTGCGGCCGCTACGCACGATGGCCGGCAAAGTAATCGTATTCCTCGACACGTGCTATGGCGGTGCGCTATTTGGTACTCGCTGGCGTGCCGTGCCAGATATGACGAACGTTCTAAACGAAATGCTGGCAGGCAACGAAGGTATCGTAGCTTACAGCGCGACGACCGGCACAACTCGCGCTGAGGAACGCGACGATCTTGGCAACGGCGTATTCACCCATGTGCTGCTAGGGGCACTGAGCAGCCAGCCGGCCGGCGCCAACGCCGGTCGGGTGATCAGTGTAAGCGGCCTCGCCGACTACTTGCCCGAAGAGGTGAAGCGGCTAACGGCGGGTCGCCAAAAGGCTGCCTTCATTTCGCCTGAGGGCATGGAGAGCGTCCCAATCTTTATTACGATGCCCTGATCCGATGAGCACGGAGAGTTGTTACGAGTCGAATGGTTGTACGCGGGCCGCACGGAGCGTGCTCGTGCGGAGGTGACCAGGCAGTCTGCTGCGACACCCCGTCGTCTTTGAGCACGATTGTTTGCAGCGCCGCCCCGCGCGCCAGGCTCTTGCGTATCGCATTTGGGTCGCGGTCGGGCTCGTCGCTGTTCTACTTTGCCGCGAATCTTGGCTGCGAGAATGTGGCAGCCAATTGCGCAAACGGCTGGCGTGCCAGAACGGCCGCGGCCGCATATGCCGGTCAGTCAGTGAAGAAATTGGCGCTATCCCGGCAATGAATGCCGATGGTATTCGGCAATGGTTCAGTCGCGAGTTCGAAACGTCCAATCACGCTCGCCGAAGCGTTGCCGTTCTGCGCCGGTCGCGGATTCTGCCGATGCGCTGCAACGCAGCGGCTGGCAGCATGACGCCGGATACTCAGGGGTGAGCGGTCATGCCCGCGGACGTCTTGCGGCAGGCTGTCCTTTTCGTTGCCGCGGCGTCGTGTGCCGTTGTCACGGGCTGCGCGTCGTTATTCCCCGAATCAATTGTGGAGCAGCATGCAGCGAGCCTGGCGGCATCGGAACGGAGCCGGATGCTGCGCGTCATAGCCGGGTCATCGCTGTTCGGCCTCCAACTGGGCCAGGTCTATCCGCACGAGCGTTTCATCGGGGCTGAACCGCCCTGGCAAGTGCAGCCCGGTGCGATGGACTTCCCTCCGGGTGACCACGAATTCCGGTCCACGTATCCGCAGACGTGCCTGTTTACGTTGCGCATGGAAGCAGGTCATACATACCAGGTGGTCGGGCGCAAGAACGCCTCGCGCACGGGTGGTCGCTATACCGCGACGGAGGAGGTCCGCGACAGAGATCCAGCGGGTGGTAGTACGGTCCTCGACGTACCGTGTCACTTCCAGATGTCGGAGTGGTAGCGGCGCTGCAGGGCAGGGCGGATGGCCCCGACGCACGGCCGCCGAGCCAGAACGAACAGGCAAGTGTCGAATCGGGCCCCCGCTACCATTTTAGACGGCCCCGCTGGCGCCGTCTTGCTTTCCATGCCCGAGCGCGCGGTTAGTTGATCACCGTGAGCCCGAGTGATCGGGCGGATCGCGCCATCTTCTCGTCGATGGTCAACAGCTCGGCTTCGCAGCGCTGTGCGATTGCAATGTTAATTGCGTCGGGGGCTCGTAACCCGAGATCGAGCCTCCTGACGAGGCTGATTGCCATACCGACGTCACCCGCGGTCAGGATCTCGCGCCTCGCGGCGTTCACCGTCCAAGCATCGAGGGCGGCGAACACAGCGGACGCTGCGGATTCATTGATCTCGCCGAGTCGCGTACGACGGGCCACGCCTGACGAAAACTCGGCGACCGCGAAGTCGCTGCGTCGCCCCACCGGATGAGCTCAGCTCGCGCTGCTCGATCGACTCCGCCGGCACCTCCCGGCGCACCTCAAACCATGGCACCTCCGACCCCGAAAGCAGTGCCAACCCGGAACCCTAAGTCCGTGAAGGAATTACTCGGCACCCTCGAAACTGCTTAAGTCGGCTAGCGACGCGCCAAGTCTGTTGTTTGAGGGGAACGGTCGGAACGGCGAGGGCGGGTCTATGGATCGAATCAGCCGTTCGGAGTAGTCACGATCGCTGCCACTACAGCTGTTCCATTCGGCGTCCGGAGAATCCGCCAAGCTCGGCACAGATCGGAGCCGTGCCCCTTTCGATGTCAACGACCTGTACGCCGTTTCAGCCGTCGCATTAGCACCATCAGCCACGGCACGCGCCGCCTGAGCGACTCCTTTAGGAGAGGCATCCACTCAAAGCGGCACCGATAGCCTAGCGCCCTCCAGCCGCCCAAATATTGCGTGAGCGTTCCGGTGCGCCTTGTCCCTTTCCCCCACTGCGCCTTATAGGGGTACTGTCCACGCAAGAAGTCGAAGACTTCGTTGCCTTCCCCAATCGCGCTTTCGATCGCGTGCCCCATGAGAACGAGCCCGGGCCGCAGCCGCTCGTACTGGGGGTCGAAGCCCGATTGAAAGTAGAAAATTCTTCCCCTATAGCTGTAGCAATAAAAGGCAGCAACGGGCGCGCCGTTCACCAGGAGTCCGTAGAGCCGAATCCAAGCGCGCGTCGCACACAGCTGCACGACGTCGCGATGAAATCCTACGTACTCGGGCGTCGAGAAAGCGTGAGCGACACCCCTGGAACTCCATCGCAGCCGATGTAGCTCGCCCAGTCGGTCAAGCATCTCGCACAGCTGCGCGCCTCCGTGCACGGCGACGAACTCAGCACCGACCTTGGTGGCGGCCTTCCGCCGCGTACTTCGGATCGTATACCGGCGATCGCGGCCGACGGACCGGAGATAGTCTTCCCACGTCTCCGGCAGCGTAACGTACGTTATATGCGCCGCGCCGCTGCGGGAGATGGTTCGGCCGCTTCGCGCTGCTGCCTCCAGCGTCGCTCGCCAGAACGGCGCTTCCTCATCGAGATCCGACAACACCATCACGTCGCAGTCAGAAGCAAGCTCGAGCAACTTCCGCCCAATTGCAATTGCCGCCGCTTCCGAGTAGGCAGCTGAGAGCACTGGCCCAAGATCATCTGGCGAGGTGTCACCACCGGTGCCAACCCAACGCAACACTCGTGCCTGTACATTGCGGTACGTTCGGACCTTCTGCACGTACGCAGCCGCGATGCCGACCAGACCCTCTGCCGCGTAGATCGCAACGATTCGAAGCGGCTGGTCCTTGCCGTAGTGTCGCCACCAGCATGACTGCCACTCCCAGGACGCGAACACGCTGGCGCGCACGTCCAAATCGTGCAAGGACTGCCAAGAATCCCGCAACTCGTCGAATGCCGCGGCGGACTCGAAGATCTTGATCGTGAGCGCGGGCGAACCGGCGAGCGCGCCCGGCTGCAGCGTGGCGGGTCGCGATGCCGACAATGGAGACGCGGCAGACATGGAATTCAGGAATGGCCTCACAGACTTGAAGTCAACGACGCAGTCCCCCGCTCCGTATGTGGCGTGCAGTGACGCCGGGAGCCCGGTGGGAGGTGGGACAGAAGCTCGCGTCCGCAGGCGAAGATCCGCCCGTTGCGGCGACGGCCGCGAGTGCCGTGCAACCGAAAGGCCGCGTGAGCCCGCATGGTGTCAGCACGGAGCGAGCTGCCACGGACTTACCTCGTCGCCGCATCGGCAGTCCAAGCGCCGAGACCCTGTCGGTATGCATCGGCGAGGGTGAGTTCCGCGGCCTCGCAGCTCGGCTCGCAGGGCGTGGAGAGAGCGACGACGCCCGACCGAGACGGAAGGCCAAAGACCGCGAGCGACTCACGCAGTTTCACAGCCGCTGGACTCGTCAATCGGTCGCCGCGCACCTCAAACCAGTACCACACGATGCGCTCGCGGCCTGCCTTATTGACGAGGACGCTTTCCACGACCTTGCCCGGAACGTCGCGGACTCGCTTCGTTCGTTCCGCCCAGGTACCACGCCCGGCAACCGACGAGTAGTAGCCGATCAGCTTCGCGCCGCGCGTCTGAAGGTTGAAGAAGGCCGCGTAGAAATCTACTTGCGCGACCCCTGAGCGGAAGGTACCGAAACGCTCGATAGCCGCGCCCGGAAAGGACGGACGCCAGTCCCCGCTCGTCTCCAGCTGACCCTGCCACCCGGTCAGCACGGGCAGGGTGAGCTGGGGGACCGGCTGCACGCTCGCCGCGTGGCGGATGCCGGCGGCCCAGAGTGGGGCGACCGCCAAGGCCGCAGCGCCGATGCAGACCGCCGCAGCGGACCTCGCCAGTGATGTCGAGGCTGCGGCTGCCTGCTGCGGCCGCACAGGCAGATCGGCTGCGAGAGTCCGGGCGAGCGGCAGAAGCGGTAGCGTCGCAAACGCGAATATCAGCCATCCAAACGTATTGTGGTCGCGGACCAGGCTGGAACGCATCTGCGTGACGTGGCCGATCTCGATGATCGCGGCAACACGCAACCAGTTTGCAATCAGCGCGAGCAGGACGCTGCTCGCAACGATGATGACCGTCCGACGCCACGTCAGCCTGTCGAGGAAAGCGAGCAAGGTTCCGATCGCGAGCGCGACCGTAAGGAAGTGCGTGCCGGCACAGCCGTCTTCGATCTCGAAGGTGCCCTCGGGAATCGTGACGATCCGGCCGAGAGTCACAGAGCTGAGGCCGGCGACCCGCAGCAGGAGGCTGGTCACCGTAACCGTCAGCGTCGCCAGCGGTGCCGCCAGGAGTTCGATGAGCGGAATGGAGAACAGGAAATAGGCGACCGGGAACGCGACACAGCGCGCCGTCCGCGACCCGAACGCCAACTGGATCCCGAGCCACACCAGCACAGGCCACAGCGCCCAGCACACGAGATCGATGCTTGCCGCGCGGGCGGCAACCCACGCCGTCGTTGCCAGCACGAAACTCAAGAGCGGTAGCGCCGCGAAGGCAGGCTGCTCGCACGTAATGCCACGCCGGCTCATCCAGATCAGGGTCAGCGTGACCCCGGCGACCAGCGGCCCATGGGAGTGGCCGCTCTCCGTGAGCCACAGATTTTCGAGGTTAACCAGGTCCGGGAGATTGAGCAGCGTCGCGGCGGCGATTAAACAAAATACCGCCATCACGGGCGCGGGCGCGCCCCGGCTGGTGACGATCGAGTCTCCCATCAGCACTCCTCTACCGGCGCCAATGGTACGCGCCGCTGAGCGCCTTGGCTCGCCCACGACGAGTCGATCGAGAGGCTGGCCGGCCTAGGTTTGCAATTTGGCCTTGGTGGACAGCATCCTCAATGCTCCATCCAGTGACCGCCAGCCGGAAGATCACCCGGCGTCGGAGGTTATGTATCATGCGAATAGACCAACTGCTCCGCGCCGAACTTTGGCTTATCGGTAGTTGCGATAACCAGAATAATGGGGGGGGTGCAGGCCTTACGACATAAGCGGAAGGGCCCGACGTACGTCATCCCCGTCGATGCGCCAGCGCAGGGCGATCAGGAGTACACATAGACCGTGACGGCGACTGGGAAGTCGAGATCATGCTGGAGTTCGACACACGCAATGACCCCTCGTTCTGGGTGCTCGACGATGGGTCGGTGACCGCGGCTCCAAAACCCGCGACGCTCGGCCTGCTGGGCCTCGGCCTTGCCGGTGCCTGGCCCATGAGGCAGCGCAAGACTGTTTGGGCGTCCGCCCGTCTTGCACGAACGGGTGGGCATCGCGCTGCGTTCTTGGTTGGCGGGCGCTGACCGGTGTGATGCCGCCTCGCTAGCCGGGATTTCTCAAAGAGGGGGAGTGCATCGGGCTCTCAGGTGAGTAACACTTCTTGTGCCAGAACGAGTTGACCATGACTACGAGGATCATCAGCGCTACCTCATGTGGGTTGGCGGGCGCTTCGACCCAATCAGCTTCGATCGCGACGCCGTGAATGCGGCACTCGGCAACATCACGATCTGACTGGCAACGTGCCAGGACCGGACGCTTAGGATTATCTTAAGCCCGACGCAGTTCCCTCTGCCGCCGCCGCCGGCTCTCTCATAACGCTTACGCGTCTTGGCATGCCCGCGCATGCTCGGTTCGGGCGCGCCGAGCGGGGCTGCCTGAACGCCTAGCAGAGCAGTCCATGCTGGTTCTTAACTTGCTCTCAAATATGAATATGGACTTTTATGCCGGGGAATGGCGTGGAAGCGAATCACCCGCCATTACGCTATCAAATCAGAGCGTTAAGAGGCCTGCGTAAGCTGGCCTTCTCGGATTTTGCGGTCCCGTTAGGCGCCATGCAATCCTTGGGGGGATTCTTGCGCCGTTCCCGCGGAGGGACCAGCAGCGACTGGGCGGTCAGCATTGGCAGATGCTCGCTGGGCCGCTCGGCCCCGCGCGAGTAACTTCTATGGACTGGCAGACCGAACCGAGGGCGTCGGCCCAGTCTGCCTTTGGATGCCCCGGTAAAGGCGCTCAAGTCAATGCACCGACCATTGATCCTATTAACGACCCAGGTGCCTATGTGCGACGACGTGCGAGGAGTTCCTGAAACCGGAAAAGCATATCCTGAGCCTGTTCGCTCGGAAGACCAGCGATCCGCTTATGGTGTTCCCTTCTATGCTCTTTCTCTATCACTATCGATTCGATACCCGACTTATCGTAGTCAATTCCGAGATCGTCAAGAAATTCTATTACCTTCCCTTTGTCGCTGAACCAATCTGTTTCGAAGCGAGTGACCTTGAGCGAAGGCACTTTGGTCCGCAGCGCGGCAATCCGCATTTCAATTTCATGCCAGTACCATAACGCTTTATAAAATGGGTTCGAGAATGCCGCGTCAAAATCGAGAACGTCTGCTATTTGGATCAAATTTGTGGGTGCCCGATAATCCAGCCACCAAGTGTTACCGACGTCGGTTCCTGGGAATTCTGCAAGGCGAAAGATGGACGTCGCTACTTCGATGGGAGACCTGACGAGATGAATTACCGTGAGCCGGTCGCCGAACTCGTCAATTGCTTGCTGGCTGAATGACTTTATGAATTGATGGTTTGCCTCAAAATAATACCGATAGCCAACGGCCGCGCGGAGGATGTCTACAGACTTGATCTGCCGATATGCTCGATCTACTAGAGCGGTATCGCCGTAGCTCGCGGCCCTTAGCACAGGTCCGTTCATGACTGGGTAAGGCTCATGGTGGGCGGTGCAATCGGGCACGAGCGAGAACAGCTTCGTTAGCGTCTTGGTTCCGCTTCGGCCGGTCGTCGCCGTGAAAATTACTTTCTCTAGGCGGCTAGTTCTTGCTCGGAACCAGTACCTTGCCAGCAGTGCAACAGCGTTGTTATGTTTCAGCGGCTTGAACAAGTAGGCCCCTCCCGGCCGGCAACACGGGCGTCCCGATCAGATGAAATCTGCCTTATCGGCACCGCTGAAAAGCTGCAAGTAGACGCTCTCACTTGGCCCGCTACTTCACGTCTTACAACGCGAGACGTTCTCATCGGACGTTTGATTACCTGACGCCTGCGGCGTCAGACCGCGGATCGTGTGAACGGTTGACGAAGATCAAACGCGAAGAGATCATCATCAACCGGGCAGGCAAATCGACTTATCCTTACAAGAAATCTGTCCTAAGAACCGACGCCACCCGTAACTCACAGTCGGAACAGCCACGATACAGACAGAGTGTAACTCCAAGCAGCTGGAGTTTTCATGTATGGAACGGCGCCGAGTGGTGGCGGCGTTTGACGGCGGCACGGTCAGCTCGGATGCCGGGTCGCTGTTGCTCAAGCACGCGGATGGCGCGGTTGGTCTGCTGGATCGACTGGCCGGTTGCTTTGCCGATCGGCGCGATCCGGTGTTTGGGGTGTTGCTCGGCAAGCTGACGACGGGCCGCAAGGGCTGCGCGCCGCTGGCCGGCAAGAGCACGCTGCACCGCTTTGAGTTGTATCCGCGGGACGGCCTGAGCCGCTATCACCGGATCGTGCCGGAGGTGGCGGCCCTGGAGTGGCTATTCGTCGAGCTCTTTCTCGATGCGCATCGGCAGGCGCCTGAGGAGATCATCCTTGACCTCGATGCGACGGACGATCCGCTGCACGGCCATCAGGAAGGGCGGTTCTTCCACGGTTTCTACGACGGCTACTGCTGCCTGCCGCTGTACATCTTTGGCCGCGAGCATTTGCTGGTGGCGAAGCTGCGCCGCGCCGACATCGACGGCAGTGCCGCGGCGCTCGAGGAGGTCGAGCGGGTCATTGGCCAGATCCGCGGCCGCTGGCCCGACACCCGGATCCTGCTGCGGGCCGACTCGGGCTTTGCCCGCGACGGCCTGATGAGCTGGTGCGCGCAAAATGCTGTGGATTACCTGTTCGGCCTCGCCCGTAACGCCCGGCTGCGGCGGGCGATCGGCGCCGAACTCCACCAAGCGGCGCTCGAGTCGCGGGCGACGGGACGGCCCGCCCGGCGCTTCAAGGAACGTGTCTACGCGACCCGAAGCAGTTGGAGCCGCTCACGGCGCGTGGTCTGCAAGGCCGAGCCCCTGGGCGACAAGTGGAACCCGCGCTTCGTGGTCACGTCCTTGCCACAGACCCAGATCGATGCGCGCATGCTATACGAAGCGCTGTACAGCGCCCGCGGCCAGATGGCGAACCGGATCAAGGAGGCCCAGCTTGACCTGTTTGCCGATCGGCTCTCGACCGAAACCTTCGGTGCCAATCAACTGCGGCTGTGGCTGTCCTCCTGCGCCTACGTGCTCATGCACGCGCTCAGGCGCATCGGTCTCGCCGGCGCGCAGTTCGCCCGCGCCACCGCCCATACGATCCGCTTGAAGCTCCTCAAGATCGGCGCCGTCATCACCGCCAGCGTCCGCCGGATCCGCCTCGCCCTGAGCTCTGCCCATCCCTACCAGGCGGAGTACCGCGCCGCCTTCGAAGCCCTCGGCGCCGCGGCTCGATAAGCCGCACCCACGAACTAGACTATCCAGCCACCAAGCCCGCCTCGCTCCCCGCTTCGCCGCGGACCGATCGCTACTGCTCGAGTGACGGAAAGTCGACTTCGGTCGCGAGCAGCGATCGTTGACTCCCGCTCGTCCGCGTCAGATCGTCCTGCAACTCGCCAGCTGTGAGAAATGCAGGCTAGCGGCCGGGAACAGCGAACTGCGCGATTCCCACCGCCAGACGCGGTTCTTCCGACGTGATACGGGCAGCCGCCGGCCGAACCGGGCCGTGGTTGGTAGCCCGGGCGACTAGACTACACCCGCGGGCGCGTCGCGCTCGACGACTCAGCGGATCAAGTCCTGCTCGTGGCCCTGCAGCCACTTGCCGACGCCGCCGTGCTCAACGCAGGTGTGAGCGTCGGGTCGGCCGAGGAACAGCGTTCCGTCTCGGCACTCAACCGCTGCGCCGAAGCCGCTCCATTGATAATCGTCGCCCTGCGTCGGCCCGACGGCGGTGGGGGGCCTAGGCGGCGCGTTTGAAGGTGGCGCGGACGGCGGCGTCGTCTGAGCGTGACCTGCCGTTGCGCTCGTCGACAGCAGCAGCGCAATCACGACGAGCCGCGGCGAAACCGACATACGAATGGTGCGCTTCCACCTTGCCGGCAGGTGCCGAGATCTTGCGCCACGACTCAAGGTCAGTCCATCGTGGCCCGCCTGATACTTTCGAAGCACGCGCGCACGCGCGCACGCGGCGCTGCGGAGCGTGGAGACGTGGGAGCGCCGGCGGCAGTCGAGCCGCTGGCGGCGTAGGCCGCCACCGCGAGCCATTAGGTCAGAGACTTAAGTCGCCGCCGGACGCACGCGCTCGGGTGGGTGCCCACGGCGCCGCGAATCGTGGCACCCGTCGCGCCCGGCCGCGCGGCGTGTCCAGCGCGTCATCTGCGCCGCGCCGCGCCGGCCCCTGGGCGGCCGCGTTCATCGCGGCGCGTGTCTCGTTCGTTGCCGCGGCGTTCCGGGCGAGCGCCGCCGCCCATGTGGCCCTGGAAAGGCGCATCCGGCGGGCGTCTCGCCGGCCTTTTCGCCAGGCAGCGGATGAACCGGCGCTGAAGATCCTCGTGGACCTCTCGGTTGATGGCGCCGATCCCGATCCACTCCAGCAGCATGGCATCCCAGTCTCGATCGTCCGCTTGGCTCGGCTGGCCCATGCGCTGCATGAGCAGCTGCAACTGATACTCCCGGCGGAGTGCCTCGTCCTCCGGCGGGGTTGGCGTTGCGCTCAGGAGCTCGCAGCGAATGCACAACAGCCGCAGCGCTCGCTCACGCGCGGCGCAGTCGGTATCGGCGGCGGAGTCAGCGCGGTCCAATGCCCGCTTCGCCGCCTGCAGGCCGCCCGTCGGCCAGCGCGAAACGCCGGCGACGAATGCCTCGGCGGCCGTCCTCAGGCTGTCGCGCTCCGCGGGCGCTGCGTTCTGCATCACCGCCCATTCGTACGCCCTGATGCGTGCCCCGGCCTCAAACAGGTCTGACACAGCCGCTTCCGCGGCGCGCCGGTCGTGCTGACCCAGCCTCGACTCATACAGCGAAACCGCACGCTCAAACCGGTCCCGCAATCCCCGTGCGTCGGCGCGCGGCAGCTCGCCGAGCGCATCGAACGCCGCGCGCCATTCGGCGAGCTTCGCGTTGGCCGCGGCGCGCTCCGCCGGCGGCGCAGTCGCCGCCTGTTCGACCTGATCGCACAGCGCAACGCACTGTGCCTTCGAGGCCTCGAGACCGGCGGCCTGCGCAGCAAAGGCCTGCTCACGTCGCTTGAAGACTGCATCGCACACAGCGCGAAATTCGTCCCACAGGGGCTGCGCCTGGTCGCGCGACGCGGGGCCGGTCTCCTTCCAGAGCGTCTGCAGGCGCTTTACGCCATCGATCGCCAGCGTCGTGTCCTCCACGGTCGCCAGGTGCCGCGCCTGTGTGATGAGGGATCGCTTGTCCGCCTCGTTGGCGTCGTACCACGCATTGAGGCGCGCCCGCAGCCGATCGAGCGCCTGGTTGAACTCGATCTCCACGGAACGGGCCGCATCGCGGTCGATTGGCGAATGACCTCGCCACTCCCGGGGCGCCTCGCGCAGCACCTGCAACAGCAGGCGCCCGTCGCCGTGTTCGGCGCCTTCGCTCGCTTCGAAGGCTCTCAGGCGCTCGAGTACCCGCCTGCGCGCCTCCAAGTTCTCGCGGCGGACGGCCGCCTGGGCGGCGAAGTACTCCTGGCAAGGCTTGTAGGCGGCCTGGAATGCCTGCCGGAATCTCTCGGCATCGGCCGACGTGTCGCTCGCGATTCCCTTGTTGATCGTGCGCCATTCCTGCTGCAGCGCCCGCAGGCGCTCCGCCAGCGCTTCCGGCTCTTCCTCCGAGCCCACCAGAGCTTCCATCTCCTCGATCAGCTCGATGCGCTTGGGGGCAACGGCGTAGTCCTTCCACTGCCGAAGTTCGTTCAATTTGTCGTCGAGCTGCTGCAGGCTCCGGGTCAGATGGGCCGGGACCGCGGCCACCGTCTTGACCGTGTCCTCTACGGCCAGGCGGAAGCGGGCCGCCTTCCTCGTATTGCCTCCGCGCAGCGCGTCCTTGGCGAGACGAATCAGACTGCCGATCTGGCGATGGGCTTGCTCCTCGGCCGCCCGCCGCTCGGCCTGGGCCTGCTCGTCGGCGGCGCGGGCCGCGGCCGCTGCCGCCAGCGCTTGCGCGTCGGCCTCGGCCTGTTCCGCCGCAGCCCGCTGCTCCGCCTGCCGCGCGCGCTCCAGCGCTTCACGAGCCTCCTCGTGAGACGCCCGCTCGGCGGCCTGCCGCGCAACCACCCGGTCATGTTCGGCAACGACTGCCGTGCAACGCTCGATGGCCTGCTGGCCCCGCTGCTCGACGTCCGCGGCCGGGCGCTGCGGAAGTGCGCGCCATCGGGCGACCAGCAGGTCGAGGGTCGCTGCGTACAGCGGGTCGTGCAGCTTGGTGCTGTGTCGCTCGAGCGCGGCGCACAGCGCGCCCGACTCGCGCGAGAATTCCTGCGCCTTGCGCTCCTCGGCGCCGAGCGCATCGCACTTCTGCTTGATGATCCGGTAGACCGCCTTGTCCTTGTCGCGGACCCGCTTGAGCAGGTCGTGCAGCTGCGCCGGATCGTCGACGGCGGCTGCAGCCATCTGCCGCAGTCGACTCGATGGGCCGTCGACGACGAGCTGCGCGAGTTCGGCGCGGTCGTCAATGCGCGCCAGCGCCTGGCCCAGGCGCTCCGGGTCCTGACACAGCGCCGCGACCGACAGCATCTCGGGCCGACGCTGCGGTGACGAGCAGAACGCGGCGAAGTCGATCGACCCCTTGTCGATCAATTGCGCCAGCTGTGCCTGGGCAGCCTGCCGCACCGTCGGCGGGACGCGCGCCGGAGCGCCGTCCGGTGGGTCCGTAAGACCGGCGAGTGACCGCAACGCATCGCTGTCCGGCAGCAAGCGGGTCGCGGCGAGTCGCAAGGCTTCGTCGTCGCCGCCCAGCGCCGTAGTCGCGATGACCTCGGCGGATGACGCCTCGAGCGCGGCGATGCGCTGCGGCAGAGTCGGCGGCGGGGGTGGCGCCTTGCCGAACAGGCGCGAGAGAGGGGGCATCAAACGTACCTGCAGGCTGCAATGCTGTGCAGCGACATCAACGGAGTTTCTGATACTGACATAATCAACATGACGGCTGAGTGCTGCTTCGCTCTCCGACGATAAGAAAGGATTGCGGTAAGCGGGCGTGCCGACGCGGGCTGCCGGCCGCCGCGCGCTCAACATTGTACTGGGTAACGCAGCCTGAGATCGACGGTGATCCGGGCCACCGGGCATTTCGCGAATTTGCGGGGCCACCGCGTCGCCGGACAGGTGCATTCGCCGATAGAAGTCGGAAGCTACCTCGTATTTGGCGCGCACCGCGCGCGACTGGGTTGAATCCTGCCCGTGCGCGAATCAGGCGCGTTCGAAGCGCGCGACGGTTTCGACGTGCTCGGTGAACGGCAGCAGATTGAACGCCGTGAGCGCGACCAGCCGCAGGCTGCCGCGCGAGGTCAGGCGCGCGGTGTCGTTGAGCAACGACTCGAGCCCGCAACTGACGTATATGAAACGCTTGGGCGGCTGTTCGGCCAGATGCTCGGTGAGCTCCGGGTCGAGGCCCTTCCGTGGCGGGTCGGCGATCACCACGTCCGCGCCCGACGCGGCACGATATGCCGAGCCTGCCGGTCCTGGCACGACCGAAATTCTGGCGCGGGTCGCCGAGTCGAGCTCGGCAAGGCCCAGTTCGAGCCCGTGCAGCGAATGCGCGCTGGCCTCATTCATCCTGATCTCGCTCGCCTGGCCGAGCACCGACAGGCCGATCGCACCGACTCCCGCGTAGAACTCGGCTACTCGCGCACCCGGCGGTATCTGCAACCGCACGTGCTCGATGATCCGCTCGGCGATGTCGAGATTGCTCTGCCCGAATGCGCCGGGAGGGTAGTGGACTGCGCCGCCGCCGAAGCACTCGACCACGGTTGCGGGTCCCCACCAGTTGTGGAAGTCCGGCCCGAGAATGGTGTTGGCCTGCGCCTGGTTGGCATTGAACCAGAGGCTGTGCAGGTCACCGCCCAGCCGCTCGCGGATCAGCTCGAAGCACGCCACGAAGGGCTCGACGGTCGCGCTGTTGCCGACCATCACGACCTGTGCGCTTTGCGAGCGGCGCTCGACCACCACCTGCAGGTAGCGGGCGAGGCCCAGGTGCGCGGTGTCCGAGTAGCAGGTCACTTCGGCGTCGACCAGCGCGCCGCGCACGACGGCGGCAACGCGGTTGATCAGCGGGTGCTGGACGCTGCAGTCCGGGATGTGCACGAGACGGTGGCTGCCGAGCTGAAACAGGCCCAGCTTGGGCGAGCGCAGCCGGCCCCGAATCGCCAGACGGGCGCGGACTCGAAATCCGGCGCTGTGCCCGGAAGTCACCGCGACTGCGGGCAGCCCATGAGAGTGGGCCAGCGTATCGAGCGCAGTGCGCGCAGCGGGGGCGATACCCGGTTCCCCATAGCGTGGGCAGGCCGCGCAGGGTGGGCGGTGCGGGCACGACGGCACGCGGCCGGCGTCCTGCCGCTGTCGCGGCTGCAGCTGGCGCATGCTCGTGGTCACCATGCCGTCAACCTAGCAGACAATGGCGCCACAGCGGATCCCCGTCCGCGGCAGCGGCCATTTCGCCGCGCGGTACGCGGCACAGCGGCGGTCCTGACCGAATCGGTCGGCGTACCATGCGACCCGAATGCTTCCCATAGTGCTCGCCGGCGGCGGCAGGAGAAGGCCCCGGTCCTGCGCCGGCCCGTGCACGCCTGAATGGTAATTTCTATTCGGCGGTGTCTTCATCATCTGGCGGCTCTACGGTTCGATGCCCGATTGCCGCTGGCGGCGGGTCGCCAAAATGGGCCCGAGCCATGCACGGTATCGGCCCGAAGCTCGCCATCGGCGCGGCCAATGATGCGGGCTGGCCAACTGTCGACGATCGGCTACGATTTCAGGCTCGTGGCGCCGGGCGACTCGGTACCGACTGCGACTGCGGTTGCGGCGCCGACTCCGGCCGTGCCTGCCGTGCCGCCCGCGGTCGCGGCAGCCGCCCATACGGAGCTCAGACCCGCGAGCGCCCACCCGGCCGGCCAGGCTTCCACGGTTATGCCGGCCGCACGGGCAAGTCGAAGCCGGATCTCTACGCCGAACTGATCAAGCTCGACGAGCTGCGCAAGCGCCGCATTCTCACGGACGAGGAGTTTCAGGCGCTGAAGGCAACACTCATCGCCGGGCGGTGAGCTGTCCGGGGCCGGGTCGTGCCGCCGGTTCTTACGCCCGGTGGCTCTGGCTTTCGGTGCACATCCTCTGTCTCGCAGGCTTTCGCAACCGGATGAAGGTGCCGGTCCACTCGGCGTGGGCGTACCCCGCCTTCGAGCGCGGCGCGCGGCTCATCGTCAAGCCCAGGCGTCCAGCCCGGCCGCCCGCAAGCGCTTAGGCAACGGCAATCGGCAGCCGCTGAGCGAACGGTACGCGGCTCCCGGGATGGGGCAGGTGAGTGGTGCGCCACCACGCACGCCCAGGCGCTGATGGCCGTCTGCCCGACCTCGCCGGAACCTGACGCGCCGCGCAGGCCGCGGCTACGGGTGCCCGAGCGCGCCTTCCTGGCCGGCCACCGCCGGTCCGGCGCTGCGGGGCAGCGACTCCTCGCGCGCGGGCAGACCCGCAGGCGTTCCCGGCTGGCCGACGGAAGCGGCGTCGGCGGCGCCGGGCAGCACCATCTGGGCCCGCAGGCCCGGATGATTGTCGGTGAGCTCGAGCACGCCGCCGTGCAGGCGCGCCACGGCGTCGACGATGCTCAGCCCGAGACCGACGCCAGGCGTGCCGCGACTCGTGTCGCCGCGTACGAAGCGGCCGATCACCTGCGGCCGCTGCGCCTCCGAGATGCCGGGGCCGTTGTCGGCGACGGTGATCGCCACGCTGCCATCGGTACGGCGGCCGACCGCGACGGCGATCGCACCCTTGTCGCCCACGAACTTGAGCGCATTGTCGATCAGATTGTTGACGGCCTGGGCGAGCAGGACCGGATCGCCCGCCACCGGCGCATCGCCGTCCGTCTGGAACGAAAACGCGATGCCCTTGACCTCGGCCGCGGGCGCATAGAACTCCACGACCTCCGCCGTCACCGCTGCGGCGTCGATGCGGACGAAGCCCGAGCGCCGGGCGCCGGTGTCGATCTCGGCAAGCCGCAGCAGCGCGTTGAAGATGCGGATGACGCGGTCGATGTCCGCCAGTGCGCTCTCGATCTCGGCGAAGGTCTCGGCCGGCGGCGGCCTGGTCAGCGAGATGTCCTCGAGCCGCGAGCGAAGTTCCGCGAGTGGCGTGCGCAGGTCATGGGCGATCGAGTTCGACACATCGCTGATGCCGCGGACCAGGTGCTCGATGTGATCGAGCATGCCGTTGATGGTCTGCGACAGCGTGTCGAGCTCGTCACCCGAATGGCGCACCGGCAGGCGGTGCCGCAGGTCGCCCTGCATGATCGCGAGCACGGTGTGGCGGATGCCATGCACCTTGGAGAGGAGCTCGCGGCGGATGAGCACGCCACCGGCCACGCCGAAGAGCGCTAGGAACGTCACCGCGGCCGCGAGCCCGTAGGCGAAGCGGCGCTCGAGTGGCTGGTAGCGGGCGAGGTCGCGGCCGACGACCAGGTTGTAGCCGCCGGGCAGCGTGGTGTGCACGAGGACCGCGTCGGTCGGCTGGCCGTCGAGCTGGACGACGATCGTGTCGGCGCCGGGACGCTCCGGGATGCCGGCCGGCCAGCTCCGCAGGTTGCCGGCGAGCGGGTGGTGGGCGGCGTCCGTCAGCAGCAGGATGCGCTCGCCGGCGATCTGCATGTTGACCCGCGCGTCGATCAGCGCGGTGAGCCCGGCGACCCCGTTGCGACGGAAGACCTCCGCGAGGCGCTGCTCGTCGTCGCGCAGGATGTCGGATCGGCCGTCGCGGATCGTCACGCTCCACGCGTACCAGAGCGGGATCGCGAACGCGATCAGCGCGGCGACGCCCAGCAGCACGTAGCCGACCGACCAGGTGACGGCTGAGGAGCGGAACGGCCTAGGCATGCTCGCACATCATGTAGCCGGCGTTTCTGACCGTGCGCACCAGCGAAGGCTCCGAATCGGTCTCGATCTTCTGCCGAAGCTTGCTGATGTGCACGTCGACGACGTTGGTCTGCGGGTCGAAGTTGTAGTCCCACACCGCCTCGAGCAGCATGGTGCGGGTCACGACCTGGTTGGCGTGCCGCATCAGGTACTCGAGCAGCTTGAACTCGCGCGGCTGCAGCGTGATGGTCCGCGCGCCGCGGGTCACGCGCCGCGACAGCAGGTCCATGCGCAGATCGCCGACCTGCAGCGTCCGCTCGCCGCCGCTGCTGCCGGTGCGGCGCGCCAGCGCGTCGACCCGGGCGAGCAGTTCGCCGAACGCAAACGGCTTGGTCAGGTAGTCGTCGCCGCCGGCGCGCAGCCCACGGATCCGCTCGTCGACGTCGGCGAGCGCGCTCACGATCAGGATCGGCGTGCGGTTGTCGGCCTTGCGCAGCGCCTCGATGATCGCGAGGCCGTCGATGTTGCCGGGCAGCATGCGGTCCATGATGATGACGTCGTACGGCTCGCTCGCCGCCATGAACATGCCGTCGCGGCCGGTGGCGGCGTGGTCGACCGTGTGGCCGGCCTCGGTGAGCCCCTTGATGACGAAGCGCGACACGCGCTCGTTGTCCTCGACCAGCAGCACCTTCACGGCGCGCTCTCCGGCGCCTCGGCGGCACCGGCCGGCAGCCCCGGGCGCGCGGCGCGCCAGTTGGACCAGCGCAGTGCGAGGCGGTCGAGGTACAGGTAGATGACCGGCGTCGAGAACAGGGTCAGCGCCTGGCTCAGCAACAGCCCGCCCACCATCGTGTAGCCGAGCGGCTGGCGCAGCTCCGAGCCCGTGCCGCGGCCGAGCATCAGCGGCAGGGCGCCGAGCAGCGCCGCCATCGTCGTCATCATGATCGGGCGGAAGCGGAGCAGGCAGGCCTTGCGGATCGCCGCCTCCGGGCTCAGGTGCTCCACGCGCTCGGCCTCGATCGCGAAGTCGACCATCATGATGCCGTTCTTCTTGACGATGCCGATCAGGAGGATGATGCCGATGAGCCCGATCACCGACAGGTCGAAGCGGAACGCCACCAGCATCAAGAGCGCGCCGAGACCTGCCGACGGCAGCGTCGACAGGATCGTGAGCGGGTGGATGTAGCTCTCGTACAGCATGCCGAGAATGATATACACGACCACGAGCGCCGCGAGAATGAGGTAGGGCGCCGACTTCAGGGACGCCTGGAAGGCCTGGGCAGTGCCCTGGAATGTGCCCTGCATCGCGCCGGGCAGGTGCGCCGCGACCGCCGCCTTCTGGATCGCCTCGACCGCGTCGCCGAGGGCGACGCCCGGCGCCAGGTTGAACGAGATCGTGACCGCGGGGAACTGCCCCTGGTGGTTGATCGACAGGTAGCTGGTGTGCTCGGTGTCGAAGTGCGTGAACGCCGACAGCGGCACCATCTGGCCGGTGGTCGGCGACTTGAGGTAGAGCTTCCTGAGCGTGTCGGGCTCCATCTGCAGCTCGGGCGTGACCTCGAGCACGACGTGGTAGCTCGCGAGCTGCGTGAAGTACTGGGTCACCTGCCGCTGGCCGAAGGCGTCGTAGAGCGTATTGTCGATCAGCTGCGGCTGGATGCCGAAGCGCGCCGCCTGGTCCCGGTCGATGACCAGCGACAGCCGCGTGCTCCGGTTCTGCTGGTCAGAGGCGACGTCGCGCAGCTGTGGCAGCTTCTGCATGTCGGCGAGCAGCCGTGGCGCCCACTCGTTGAGCTCGGCGAGATCGGCGTCCTGGATCGTGTACTGGTACTGCGTGCGCGTCAGCCGGCCGCCGACGTTGAGGTCCTGGCTCGCCTGCAGGTACAGCGTCGCGCCCTGCACGTTCGCGATCTTCTTGCGCAGTCGCGTGATCACCTGGTCGGCCGTCACGTCGCGCTGGCCGCGCGGCTTAAGGCCGATGATCGCGAAGGCGTTGTTGATTGGCCGCGAGCCGCCGACCGACGCGCCCCAGGTCGCGACCGCCGGGTCGGCCGCGACGATGTCCGTAAGCTGGTGCTGCAAGCGCACCATTTCCTTGAACGACACGTCCTGCGGCGCATCGGACAGGCCCGCGATGATGCCGGTGTCCTGCTGCGGGAAGAAGCCCTTGGGCACGAACACGTACATCGCGACCGTCGCCAGCACCGTGACGACGAAGGTCAGCAGCGTCGCGCGCTGGTGGCGCAGCACGAAGTCGAGCCCCTGCGTGTAGCGCGCGAGCAGCGTGTCGAAGCCCCTCTCGAGGATGAGGTACAGCCGGCCGTGCTTCGCGTGGCGCTCATCGCGCAGGAACAGCGCCCCCATCATCGGTGACAGCGTCAGCGCGACGAACGCCGACACCGCGATCGTCAGCGTCACGGTGACGGCGAATTCGCGGAACAGCCGGCCGATGATGCCGCTCATCAAGAGCAGCGGGATGAACACCGCCACCAGCGAGATGCTGATCGACATGATCGTGAAGCCGATCTCCGCCGAGCCCTTGATCGCGGCCTCGTAGGGCGTGAGCCCCGCCTCGATGTGGCGGTAGATGTTCTCGAGCATGACGATCGCGTCGTCGACCACGAAGCCGACGGCGATGGTGAGCGCCATCAGCGACAGATTGTCGAGGCTGTAGCCGATGACGTACATGATGGCGGCGGTGCCGAGCAGCGCCAGCGGCACCGTGATGCCCGGGATGACCGTCGCCCAGAAGTTGCGCAGGAACAGGAAAATGACCATGACGACGAGCGCGATCGTCAATACCAGCGTGAACTCGACGTCCTCGACGGAGGCCTTGATCGTCGTCGTACGGTCGATGACGTCGTCGATCTTGAGCGACGGCGGCACCGACTGGAGCACGTGCGGGATGATCGCGCGCACGCGCGCGACCGTCGCGATGACGTTGGCGCCGGGCTGCTTGTAGATCAGCAGCAGCAGGCCCGGCTTGCCGTTCTGCCACGCCACCATCTGGGTGTTCTCGGGGCCGTCGACGGCGACGCCGATGTCGCGGATGCGGACCGGCGCGCCATTGCGGTAGGCGACCACGACGTCGTTCCAGGGCGCCGCCCTGAGGATCTGGTCGTTGTCATAGATCGCGAAGTTCTGCGTGCGGCCGCTGATCGCGCCCTGCGGCGCGTCGACCGTCGCCGTCGAGATGAGGCTGGCGACGTCCTCGAGCTGCAGCCCGACGCTCGCGAGCTTGACCGGGTCGACCTGCACGCGGATCGCGGGCTTCTGCTGGCCGCCGATCGAGACCTGCGCGACGCCGGGCAGCTGCGAGATCTGCTGCGCAATGATCGTCTCGGCGTAGTCGTCGACCGCGGTCAGCGGCAGTACGTCGGAATGGACCGCGAGGATCAGGATCGGCGAGTCGGCCGGGTTCACCTTGCGATACGACGGCGGCGCCGGCAGGTTCTTCGGCAGCTGGCCGCTGGCCGCGTCGATCGCCGACTGCACGTCCTGCGAGGCCGCGTCGATGTTGCGGGCCAGGTCGAACTGCAGCGTGATCTGCGAGCTGCCGAGCACACTCGTCGAGGTCATCTGCGAGACGCCCGAGATCAGCGAGAACTGCGACTCGAGCGGCTGGGCGACCGACGAGGCCATGATCTCCGGGCTCGCGCCGGGCAGGTTGGCGGTCACGAGGATGGTCGGGAAGTCGACCTGCGGCAGCGGCGCGACCGGCAGCAGCGGATAGGCGACCAGGCCGACGAGGAAGATCCCGGCCATCAGCAGCGTGGTCGCCACCGGCCGTTCGATGAACGGCTTGGAGATGTTCACGACGCGCCGCCCTTGGCCGGCGCCGGCGCCGGATTGGCGCGGATCGGCGCCTTCGGCTGCAGGCGGTACTGGTTGCTCGCCACGACCGCCTGGCCCGCCTCGAGCCCGTGCTCGACGATCACGAGGTCACCCCACTGCGCGCCCAGCGTCAGCGGCACCACCTCCACGGTGGAGTCCTTCTGCACCACGTAGACGAACACCCCGTCGGGGCCGCGCTGCACGGCGCTGAACGGGATCGTCAGCGCCTGTCGCCGCAGATTCGTCTGCACCCGCACGTTGACGAACTGGCCCGGCCACAGCTTGCGGTGGGCGTTCGGGAACGTCGCCTTGACCTTGACGGTGCCGGTCGTCTGGTCGATCAGGTTGTCGACGAGCGCCACTGTGCCGCGGTCGAGCTCGTCGCGGTGGTCGCGCGACACGGCGACCGCGACCACCGGGCCGCGGGCGAGCGCGGCATTGACCTCGCCGAGCGACTCCTCCGGCAGGGCGAGCACGACCGAGATCGGCTGCAGCTGAGTCAGCACGACGATGCCGGCGGTATCGGCGGCGCGCACGTTGTTGCCCGGATCCACCAGGCGAACGCCGGTGCGGCCATTGATGGGCGAGGTGATGGTCGTGTAGTCGAGCTGCGTGCGGGCGCTCTCGATCGACGCCTTGTCCGCCTGCACCTGTGCCTCGAGCTGCGCCACCAGCGCCCGCTGCGTGTCCACGGTCTGCTTGCTCGCGAGTTGCTCGGGCGCCAGCAGCTCGTAGCGCTCGAGGTCGAGCCTGGCGTTGGTGAGCTGCGCGGCGTCCTTGGCGGCGGCGGCGCTGGCCTGGTCGAACGCTGCCTGGTAGGGACGCGGGTCGATCTGCGCGAGCAGGTCGCCCTTGCGGACCTCCTGGCCCTCGGTGAACGCGACCTTGTCGAGCTGGCCGTCGACGCGCGCCGTCACGGTGACCGTATAGAAGGCCTGCACGGTGCCGAGCCCCTCGACGGACACCGGCACGTCGGTGCGGGTGACCTTGGCGACGTCGACGGAGGTGGCCGGGGCCGCTGGCGGTGCTTTCGCCGCCGCCGCCTGGCCGCTGCTGCTCGAGCGCCATAGCCAGCCGAGGCCGGCGATCGCGAGGATCGCGACCGCGAGCAGCAGCGGGCGGGCCGTTGCGGACTTCATAAGCTCGTCACTCCAGTCATGGCGACCCCGACGCGGGTCGCTCGCTTTGCATCCAGCCGCCGCCGAGCGCCGCGTACAGGTCGAGGCTCGCTTCGAGGCGCGCGAGCTTCACCTGCGCGAGCGCGTCGCGCGCCGTGAACAGCGCAATCTCGGTGTTGAGGAGGGTGAGCACGTTGATCGTGCCGGCCTGCAGCTGCGCCTGCGCGATCTCGTAGGCCCGTCGCGCCTGGTCAACGGCGGCCTGCTGCCGCTCCAGCTGTGCAGTTGTCTGTTGCACGGCGGACAGCGCGTCCTCGACGTTGCCAAAGGCCGAGATCACCGCCTTGTGGTAGCCGGACAGCAGCTCCGCATAGCGCGCCTTGGCGTACTCGGACTGGCCACGCAGGGCGCCGCCCTCGAAGATCGGCTGCGTGAGGCCGGCGCCCATGGACCAGATGCGGCTCGCCGGGTCGAGTACCGTCGAGAGCGCGGAGCTTGCGAATCCGCCCGTGCCGGTGAGCGAGATGCTCGGGAAGAACGCCGCGCGCGCCGCCGCGACGTTGGCGTTGGCGGCGATCAGCTGCGCCTCGGCGGCGGCGACGTCCGGCCGGCGGGCGAGCAGTTCCGACGGCAGTCCCGGCGTCACGGCCGGCGCCGACAGCGCGTCGAGGCTGCCCGTGCGGGCGTCGATGGACTGCGGCACGCGGCCGAGCAGGATCGCGAGCCCGTCGAGCGCCTGGCGCAGCTGCTGGCGCAGCGGCGGGATCGCGGCGTGGAGGGCCGCGACCACCGTTTCCTGCTGCGCGACGTCGAGCGCGGTCGCGGTTCCGGCCTCGCGCTCGAGGCGCAGCCCGCGCAGGACCTGGCCCGCACAGGCGAAGTTGGCCTCCGCGATGGCGATCCGGTCGCTGAACTCGAGCACTTGGAAGTAAGCGGTCGCGACGCTGGCGAGGACCGTGAGCTCGACCGTGTCGCGGTCGTAGCGGCTGCCGGCGGCGGCGGCCTTTGCCGCCGCATGGCCGGCCCGGTTCCTGCCCCAGAAGTCGAGTTGGTAGCTTGCGGTGGCGAGCGGGCTGAACTGGTTGTAGGTCTCGATCCCGACCCCGGATACCGGGGCGCGTTCGCGGACCGCGGTGGCGCTCACGCCCACCGCAGGCAGCAGCGGGGCGCCGGCGATGCGCAACTGGGCATCGGCTTCGCGCACGCGGGCGATCGCGGCGGCGAGGTCGTCGTTGCCGTGCCGGGCCTGATCGATGAGCCCATCGAGGTCCGCCGAGCCGAAAGCGTGCCACCAGCCACCCGAGGGCCAGGTGGGGTTCGCGGTCGAGTCGCTGTCGACCCAGCCGGCAGGCGGCTTGAGGTCCGGGCGCTGGTACCGCGGCCCGAGGCCGCAGGCCGCGAGCAGGGCGCTGAGAGCGACGGCCGTGATGCGGGCGCCACGCGGCGCGGGGAAGCGGCGGGCACCCCGCTCGCGTTGGTTGCCGGCGGGGGGCGGGCATTTGGAAGACGTACTCATCCGACTCAACGGTAGTCCGGCACGGATTC
This sequence comes from uncultured Pseudomonadota bacterium, assembly GCA_963727685.1. Classification (GTDB taxonomy): domain Bacteria; phylum Pseudomonadota; class Gammaproteobacteria; order Steroidobacterales; family Steroidobacteraceae; genus CAIKZZ01. The sequence continues at coordinate 772,772 of CAVSGY010000005.1, read as the reverse complement.
CCTCACGGTGGGCAATTTGTTAACGAACGTTAATGATGTGGCGGGTGGTTCGGACGGCCGGCGCAGTGACGGATTCGAGGCCCCTGGCGGGCCGGGCCCGGCCGCCGGGCCCTCCGACGCGCCCGGTGCCGGTGGGCGCGGTCGGAACCCAGGCGGCGCTCCTCTCGTTGTCGGCGAAGATAAAGAGCCCGCGAGCCGCGGGTCTGGCGGGACGCGCCCGGATTGACCAGAATTGCCCGCAACGTGAATGTGACACCATCACCGCCCGATCGACGGATGCCTGCGCTAGGCGCAGCAGCGGTGCCGCGGTGACCGGGGACCGGCTCCCGCTGCGCGCTGCGACCGACGCCCGTCTTGCGGCCGGCTCCGGACTGGGGCCCCTCGAGACGAAGGTGCTCGAGGCGCTGTGGGAGGAATCACGCCCGCTGACCGTGCGCCACGTGCAGCAGGCCTTCCCGGCGCTCGCCTACACGACGCTGATGACGACCCTCGATCGCCTCTACCGCAAGGGTGTGCTTGTGCGCCGCCGTCGCGGCCGCGCATTCGCCTATCAGCCGCGCTGTTCCAGGGACGAGCTGCTGAGCGAACTCGTGTCCGGCCACGTGACCGGCTTCCTCGGTGCATCCGGCACCAGCACCGCGATCCTGTCGACGCTGGTGCAGGCGGTCGGACGCCGGGACGCCGCGCTTCTGGACGAGCTCGATGCCCTGGTCCAGGCCGAGCGGCTGCGGCTCAAGATGGAGGACAAGTGAGCCCCCGGGTGACGCTCTGCCTCGTGCTGCTTGCCGCGTATGGCCTCATCGCCGCGCTGCTGTCGGGTTTGGTCGCCGTCGCCTGGCGCGTGGGGCTAGCCCGCGTGCTTGCGACCGCGGATGAGGTACTCGCGCTCCGCCTGCTGCCGTCCGCCGGCGCCGGCCTCGTTACGCTCGGCGTGGTGCTGCCGGCGTTCCTGCTCAACGAGCCTGCGCATGACAGCGAGCAGCTCGGGTGGCTGCTGGCGGCGCTGGCGCTGTTCGCGCTCGCGATGCTTGCCGACGGCATCCGGCGCGGGTGCCACGCGTGGTGGGAGGCCCGGACGCTATCCCGACGCTGCAACCCCGTCGATCGCTATGTTGCGGAGGATGGCCGGCAGGTCGACATCGTGGACGTCGCGGAACCGATCGTGGCCGTCCTCGGCGCGTGGCGCCCGCGCATCGTGGCCGCCCGCCGCGTCGTCACCGCCTGCAGCGTCACGGAGTTTCGCCAGGTCGTGTCGCATGAGTTCGCGCATGTGTCCGCCCGGGACAACCTCAAACTCCTGTCGCTCGTCGTGAGCCCGGATCCGCTGGGTTGGCTGCCCACCGGCGCCGCGCTCACCAAGCACTGGCGGGCGGTCGCCGAACTCGAGGCGGACGAGCGCGCGACCGGCCCGGATACCCGCAAGCGGGTGGCACTGGCCGGGGCGCTGATCAAGGTGGCCCGACTCGCGTTGGGGAGCGCGCCTCCGCTGCCGGCGCTCACGATGCCCGTGGTAGGGGACGGAGTGGAAGGCCGCGTGCGCCAGCTTCTGCTGCCGCCGGCGCCGGTCGCGCGCGGCGCGGCGGCGAGGGGCCTGTTGGCGTTTGCGCTACCCGTGCCGGCGCTCGCAGTGCCGTTCTACGCTTCGATCCATCACTGGATCGAAGCGCTGGTTGTCTGCGGGAGTTAATCGGCGCGGCGCGAGCGCCTCCCGCAGATCGGCGAACCGGCGGCCGCGCACAGTCGCCGCTTGGAGTATTGTCGTAGGCTTCGACGCTTCGCGACGCAAACACATGGCGCTTGGTGCGACGGTCTACACTTTTCAGATCACGCTCAACGATGCCGACCGTGGCGTCTACGAGTCGCTGGAATTTCGCGTGGCGCGACATCCGTCGGAGACTGAGGAGTACCTGCTGGCGCGTACGCTCGCCTACTGCCTCGAGTATCGCGAGGGGCTGGCCTTCTCGAGTGGATTGTCCGATCCCGACGCGCCGGCGCTTGCGGTCCGCGATCTCACCGGCGCCCTGGACAGCTGGATCGAAATCGGTTCGCCGGAGCCGGCGCGGTTGCACAAGGCCGCGAAGCTGGCGAGGCGCGTAGTCGTCTACTCGCACAAGAACGTGTCGGCGCTGCTGGCGCGCCTCGCCGTGGAGCGAGTGCACCGTGCTGCGGAGATCGAAATATACGAGTTCGATCGCGAATTTCTCGCGCAGCTTTGCCTACGGCTCGCGCGGCGGATGAGTTTTGACATTGCCGTCACGGACCGACATCTTTATCTGTCGCTCGGCGAGGACACCCTCGACGGTGACGTTACTCGCTACCGGGCGGACGGAGTGGCCTAGGAGAGGCCCGACCGCAAGGCGTCCGGGCGCCGTGCGACCCACCTGACAGGTTAGCTGGCGATGTTGTGGGGGGGGCGCCCCGAGCGCTAGCGACCGCGCGCGTCAGTCTGATACGACGTGCACCGATGTCACGCGCCGATCGCATCCGCCGCCTCGGGCACGATCACGATGGCGCAACGGGCCCAGTCCCGGTAGAAACCACAGCGAGCGCCGCACCGACGTTCTGAGCGGGCACTTTCGACCGGAATTCCCGGTCACGTTCAGCCGGAACGGCTGGGCACCTTCGCCGGAATGCGCACGGGCATGCCCTGCATGTTCGCTTAGCAATGCCGCGAACCGCAGCGGACTGAGCGGGCTGCTCGCGCATTTCCAATACGCCATGCCGCTTTGTGTTGCGTCGAGCAGTAGACGGCAAGTCGAGCTGAGCAGCGACGAACTGCTGTGCGCGCTAATGGGAATTAGATCCCCACAGCGTTGTCCATTCCGTAAAGTTGCGCTGAAGCAATTCACTGAGCTCGAGCGTTTGTGCTCGTTGGATAGGGCGCAGGTAGCGGACCGTCTCATCGATCGAAACAGATTGTCGCGGCACCTTCACGGTCGCCAATCGCGCCAGTACGGATTTCAGTTGTGGATGAACCCACGGCCCGACCCGGGCAGCGTGTCGCGATTGGCGCAGCCGTTGCAGCCAGCCGAACCCCGTCGCCTGATAAATGACCGGTGGCGTAACGTTCTCCGGCTGCTTGAGTTTGGCTGGAACGTAGTTTGGGTCTACGCCGAGCCAGCTGTAGAGCCGGCGCAGCTCCCGCTCCGGGTCACGAACCAGATTTTCGAAGGTCAGTACGCATAAGCGGTGCCGATCAATTATTTCGAGATATGCCTTGAGTTGCATCGCGTAGTGGCTATACGCGATAAATGTCGGATCTTGCCGCACGGCGTCGAGCATCCGCCGCGTTTCGGCTTCGTAGGTGACCATGTGCCAATAGTGGCTGATGGACCGCTCGACTGGGTCGCGAATGACATAAATGTAGCGGGCGCCGGGGCTAAAGCGCTCAATACGTGCAGGAACTCCGGTTGCAATCGGCAACTTTGCATAGGCCGTACTCGCATCGCCAACGAACGTCGCGTCCACGGCGTCGCTGAACAGGCGCAGATAACGCTCCTCGCTCTCCCAGTAACGGCGGCGCCACATGTCCGGCCATAGTTGACGCAACTGCCGCTGCTCGACGAAAAAACTTGGTTCCCCGGGCGTGCACATGAATATTGCCGGGTGTGCGCCCAATAGCGTTCGCAAATACGTCGAACCCGACTTCATCGCGCCGACCAGGAACAGATTGGGTCGCGGATTGCTCACGATGAGCCGATCGACGAGAACACGTGCACCCGGCCTACCGCAGGCGCGGCTAGAGCTGCACGATGACCGGCGCACCATGATCGCCGATCAAAAAGCGGGTTAACGCGTGCCTTCACGGGATTGAACGCGGGCATCCTGAACCGTCCGGAGTTCCATATTGCTATACACAAATGCTGGAATGATGACTGATAAAAGCACCATCCTTAAACGGTGAATGCGGTTCGCGGGCTTGCCGGCAGGATCAATCGCGGTCAACGCTCGAAATAGGCGAATTCGTTAAGGGCGCGCCAGCGCATTGAAAGACATTCAGGCACGCGGCCCTCCAGGCGCCCATTATGGCGGAGTGCCGCATGGAACAAGTGTCAAGGAATGTGAATTGGCGCCTGCCGAGCGCGGACGCCGGCGTCTCGGGCGAAGGAATACGGGCCGCATGTCGCCGAAGGTCCGAATGCGAGTGCTCGACGATCAGAATGGAGATCGGTGAGCGCAGCCACGTGAGCATGCCGACGCTGATCGACGCGGGCAAGGGCTCTCGAGCCAACCATCGCCGGCGCACGGCGCCGACAGCTGCGCTTTGCAGATCATCGGCACGCCGTTCAAATCGAGGTCGAAGTCGGCGTTCTCCAGGGCCTTGCCCGGCAGGAGCTATGCGTCACCCAGGTGCCGCTCCATGCGGCGACGATCCTGTGCGGCAAGCTCGTGCATCGGCGATGTCAGCAAGGAAGCGGGCCGCGGGCCGGCCCTCCTTGTTGGACCACGTTCCTGGGCCAAATCGCCAAGGCCGATCTCCTCGTCATCGACGACGTCGGCCTCGCGCCGCGCGCCGATCCAACACGGCGTGATCTCCTCAAGCCCATCGACAATGAGTACGACCGCAAGTCGACGCTGATCACGAGCCAGCTCCTACGTGAGCCGTGGCGGACCTACCTCGAAGATCAGAGGATCGCCGATGCAATCCTCGATCGCCTCACCCGCAACCGCCACCGGCTCGTTCTCAAAGGCGACTCGATGCGCAAGCTCAAGACGATTGCAGCTGCTGTGGAGGCGGTCGTAGGCCATCGACGGCCATCAGGTGCACAACGAAAGTGCCAGCGTCCTTCTGCGTCCTCGGCCCGCCATCACGAGGATAGCCGGCGCGAGATGCGCTGGAAATGGGGGTCGGTCAGCGTGGAATCAGCGAGATCTGGAGCGGGTGGCAGGAGTCGAACCTACGTCATCAGCTTGGAGAGCCGATATTCTGCCGTTGAACTACACCCGCGATTCGTCACTGAAATCTGCAGCGCCTCAGGCTGAAGCCAAGGCCGACCCGGTCGGGGCTGCGTAGCGAATGCGTGCCGGTCGCGGGCGCGGCCTTGATGGAACGCGCATCAATTGACCGGTAGACGCGAATGGACCTTCCCAGCAGGCCGTGGGGCCGATGGTCATCGTAGGCGTTCGAATTGGGATAGAGCACGCTGGAGCGCACTTTACGTGGTTGAAGTGGAGAGTCAATGTGAACGGCGCCCTAATACTATTAACGAAATTTTACGAATTCCTGCATGGCTGACACAAGACATCGGCACGCTCGCTGGAACCGATCTCTTCTAGCACATGTGGTGAAAACTCACGTTGCTATCCTAGCCATTTAGTCATTTGCGCTCAACGCATTACGTCAAGCATGCAAGCCGCACGGAGGCTTTGCTCTCGTTCTGAACGGGGGCGACACCATTGAGCGTCATGGTTACCGTGCCCGGAGCGGCTGCCAACCCGTAGGGCCGGCCTCCAAGCGCCATCGAAGTTGATGGTCGAGCCGGCTGCCGGGCCACTCAGCGAAAGGTCGGTCATGATTGCTTCGGTGTCCGCAAGACCGACGAGCGATGTTCGGGCTTACTGCGACCAGGGCGTTGCATCTGCCGCAGGTACGTGTAGGCGTGGATTCGAATGCGGCACTTCAATCTTGCCGCATAGGACATAACGCCAGCCGCCCGCTCACAGCCGCCACGGGTGGGCCGGGTACGCGTGGTAGGCGAGGGCCTCGCGACCATCCATCTGGACGAGTTCCGCGGCCGCCAGGAGCGTCCTTGCTCGCAGCCTGGTCAGGACCTCGCGGCTTCTCTTCTCGGCCGCTGAGCGGTCTTCCTGGGCGTGGTTCGCGTTCGGCGTCCGCGCCACGTCGGCGACCTCACTGTTCGGCACGGGTCTCAAGACGCAGCGATGGAAGCGCACGACGCAGCGGCGACACCCAGGACTTGCGGATGGCCGTCGGCGCCTAGGCGTCGCGGCGCCGTGTTCGCATCGCCCGCTCTTCCTTGAGCCTACCGTTCTGCCGATACCGCCAGTCGTGTTGCCGCGGGTGGGCCGCCCTCGGGGCGCTACCGCCTCTGCCCTCGTTACAATCGACTGGCTGGACTCGCACCCCTTTCGTGCCGGCCTACGCGCTGCCGCGCCACAATCAAGCTGATAGTGCGCGCCAATCGCGGTGGGAGAACTCCCTGCGCTGGCATATTCGGGCGTAGTCCGGAAATCCCCGCCCCAGGCGCCTTCTCGCCGGGTTTGGGGGTCGGCACGGCGGTGATCGTCGCCGATCGGGTATGAGCGAGGTGGCCTCCAGCGTGGGAACGTACCTCGTGCCCGGTCGGCACGCCAGCGATCACCAGATCAGGTTGTATTCGAAGCTCCGAGCGAACATCCCGCCGCCAGTGGCTGCGGCGCGCGCGTCAATCGGCGTGGCCACTGCCTACCGGATTGAGGGCGACCGGCGACGGCCCTTGCAGATGACGGCGCGGCGGGGCGCCCCCGATGAGGTGGTGGAGGTCTTCAAGGCTGCGGTCGTGCCGACGTTGGTGGCGACGGCGGACGTGCGAAAGCTGGCGATCTTTGAGGAGCTACAGCGGCGGTATGCTAGCCGCCAAGACGATGGGCGACGCGCGCTCGAGCGGCGGATCCGCAGCTGGCACGCGCTGTACGGTGTCGAGCGCGAGATCGTCTGCCTCCGGGTGCACGAACCGGGTGGTCGCCTGCGGCGCATCGTTGTATTCAATCCATCTCTGCCGTGCTCGCCATCGCGCTGCTGTGGCGACGATTGCTCCGATCGGAGACTCAACCGACTGTCTAGACGCGTCGATCGCGAGGCTGATGTCGTTCACGATGGCACCGGGCGCGTTGGATTGTTGGCCTGCGCCTACCATTCCTTCGAAGTGGCGAACGCTGCAAACAGTCGGCGCACACGCCGCTCGCGGGAATCGGCGCGCTCGGCGCGTTGCGCGTCTGCGGCGGCGGCCTGGTGTCGGTCGCGCCGAGGAATGGTTGGCCGATGCCGGAATCGCCGCAGCTGGGTGCTCGGGACGCGAAGTTCAGCTTCGATGTACGGGCAAGGGAGCGGGCGTCAAGACGGAAGCCGGGTGTCGATCCGGATGGCAGGAGAGGCTCGCCGGCCAAGTGTCGAAGCGCAGTGACGGCGGATGCTCCACCGTGCGGCGTGGACGGCAACGACACAGTGGCTATTTTCGATCGGTACAATATACGTAAGAATTCGGACGCGCCATGCCGTCGAAGGCCTATCGTGTACTGTCACGTTCACGGAAGGGCTTGCCGGCTCTGTGGACAAGAGTTCCGGAGCGCTCGCGACACGGGCAGCCGGCGGGCGGCGATAGGAATGGCGGCAAATGGGCTCCACGACCAAGATTTCCAGGGTAGCCAGCGAGACTCGCGCCAACTATAGGAGCTTCGGCGCTTCGGAGACGGCGCGGTGGTTCGCGCTGAAGTTGGTAAACCGAATTGTTCCCACGCGCTACATTGTCGGTATGACGCTCGAAAAGGCGTCGCTGGAGAGCTTGAAGCTCGACCCGCGCTTCCAAAGCGGTTTGATGAAGCCCCAGCAGCTAGCACGCTTTGTCGGCGCGCCGGGCTCAGGAGATCCCGGATTCGGGTTGAGCTACGAAGGCCTGGCGCACGCGGAGCGAAATGGCGTTGAGTGTTACGCCATCATCGACGGCGGCGAGAGGCTCGCCAGCCTCGGCTGGTACTCATGCGAGCCCATCGTGAACGACGGCAACCCGGTCTACTTCGATCCAGGCTGGGCGTACATGTTCCGCGGCTATACCGATCCCGACTATCGCGGCTTCCGCTTGCATGGCGTTGGCATGGCGCGAGCGATGCTGGAGTTCCAGAAGCGCGGTCTGAAAGGTCTAATCTCGGATGTAGACGGGCGCAACCTGAGTTCTCTGAAATCGGTGTTTCGCCTGGGCTACAAGCGGATCGGCGCCTTGTGTATTTTCCAGGTGTTCGGGAAAGAGTTGATTTGGGCCGATGCGGGATGCCGGCAATACGGCTTTCGCTATGCAGCTACGGTGGGCCTTCCGTCTTGCACCGCACTGGTTCGAAAGGCGCCGACGAGTGGTTCGGGCTGACGATGGGTTTTTGGGCCCGCTAAATTAATTCAGGGCCATCGGAGCCCGGAAGCAACGCTCTTGGAGTGTCTCGTGACGTCAAGAATTCGTCTGCTTCCGAATTGCACGCCGCTTGAATCAAGGTTCGACGACTCAGTCAAAGAGCGGCGGCAATCCGCCGTCGCAATCGATCAGAAGTTGGTGGCGTTCGATGTTGTCTCGTCGCCGGCTATTGGATTGGCCCCGTTCCTGTCTGTGTCTGGGTCATCTCCGGACCAGACCGGCGGCCGATCTGCACCGCCGCGGCTGTGCCGGTTGCGAAGCTAGACCAGCAGAATGCGGGTACCCACGACGAACAACATCATCGCGATGAGCGTTCGGGTAATTACTGGCGGAAGCCGAATCGCCGTCCTGGCGGTGATCAATACGGCGGGGATCGATCCCAGCAGCAGGCAGCCGAGCACGGGCAGGCTGACGTGACCGAGGCTCGCGTGGCCGATTCCGGCAACCAAAGTCAGAGGCAATGCGTGGGCGATGTCCGTTGCGACCAGGCGAACTGGTGTCAGCCGCTGTGGGTACAGATAAAGAAGTGCCACCACGCCGAGCGCACCGGCACCGACCGACGTTAAGGTCACTGCTACGCCAAGGAACACCCCGGTCAAGACGGTCAGCGCGGTCTTGTAGCGCCCCGCATGCTTGAGCGAAGTAACCGTGAGCCGCGAACCGAACCGTTGCAGGCGATCTTGCAGCAGCAGCCCGACTGCACTGATCACCAGCATTACCCCTAGGCCACGCAAGATCACGTGGTCGACAACGGGCTGCGCATGGGGCGTTATCCAGAACCATGCGATGACTGCCGTGGCGGCCGGGAGGCTGCCTGCGGCCATCCGCGCGACGATGCGCCAGTCAACACGCCGGTCGTAACCGAACGAGGTGGTCGCAGCGAGCTTGGTCGCAGCGGCGAAGAGGAGATCGGTACCCACCGCAAGCGTCGGCGACTGGCCGAATCCCAGAACCAAGATCGGCGTCATGAGCGAGCCGCCACCGACGCCCGTAAATCCCACCATGACGCCAACGAAGAGCCCCACAGCGACGTACGGAATGAGATTGGCCATCGTCCCGTCAGTGTACTCACGCAGATGCGGCACCGTAAGGCCGAGGCGGAAATGCGTCCGGACCCCGTCAGTCCTCGCCTGTTCAACGGCCGGTGTACGACAGACACGCCTGTCCGCGTACGGCGCCGGAGCTGGCTGCAGCGCCCGCCGCGGGCAGGGGGTCATGCTGAGATGCGGCTGACCAGTTCGATGGCGGCGCGGCAACCGCGGCGATTCGCAGCGGCGGCCACGCGCGGCGCGTGCCGATTGTCGCGTTGGCTGCGAACGCAATGGGAGCGGGTGCATTGGGCGGCCGAGATCGAGATCGACGAGTTCGACAAAGACCTCCTCGCTCAGTTTTGCGCATGACTCGCGCGGCGGATGAGCTTCGATGTCGCGGGGGCCGACGGGCATCTCCCCTTGTCGCTCGGTGAGCAGACCCTGGACGGCAGAATCGCACGCCGCCGGGTCGAAGGCCCGCTCTACGGAAGCCCTACCCAGGTGGTTGTGACTGAATGACGCGGTGTGCAGGGTTCAGTAGCCGTCAGGGCACGAGAGTTCGCCTGAACCAGACGACGTTTGCGTCGGCGGCGCGGGACCAGAAGGGCAAGTTGACGCGCGGGGAGCGCTTTCCGGGCGAGATCGATGCAGTGATCCCGTTCGCGTCGATCCTGGCGATCATCGAGCCACACCATCCGAAGGCCGGCAACGGCACACAGCCGATGCCAATGGAGCAGATACTGCGGATCGACTTCATGCAGTAGTGGTTCAACGTGTCGGACCCGGCGTCGGAGGAGGCGCGGCACGACTCCGAGTCGATCCGGCGCTGTGCGGGGATCGAGCTCGTGGACGATGCAGTGCGAGACGAGTCGACGGCCCTGCGGTTCAGGCACTTGGTGGAGCAGCACCGGCTGACCGCGCAGATCTTCGGCCTGGTGCGGGGCCTGTCGGAACAGAAGTCTCTGCTGCTCAAGTCGGGGACCATCGTTAATGCGACGATCATCAAGACGTCACCATCGACCAGGAATGAGGCCAAGGCGTGATACTCAGATAAAGCAGGGCACGAATGGCAAGAACTGGCACTTCAGCATGAAGGCGCACGTGGGCACAGACCCGCACGGTGTGGTGCACACGCTGATTACCATGCGCGCCGACGCTGGTGCGATGCAGCGGCTGCGAGGCGACCTTGCCACGCGCCCCGGACGCCGCGAAACGGCAGCGCCGCGCCAGCTGGCGATATAGTGGGGCGTCCGAACGCCGGCCACCGCCCGCGCGTCGGCCTGATCAAGAGGTGCACCGATGTCACGCGCCGTTCTCATCCGCCGCCTCGCCGCGCTGCTGATCGCCGCTGCGGGCGCGCCGCCGCTCGCGCTCGCCGCCGCTTCGGCCGCTGCCGCCGAGCCGCTGCCGGCGCTCGAGTGGCGCCTGCTCGGGCCGTACCGCGGCGGCTGGAGCACGATGGCAGTCGGCGTGCCGGAGGAGCCCGACACGTTCTACGCCGGTGCTGCCGGCGGCGGCGTCTGGAAGACCACCGATGCCGGTCACACGTGGCGGCCGCTGTCGGACGCCCAGCCGATCGCGGCCGTCGGCGCGCTCGCGGTCGCGCCGTCCGACCGCCGCGTCATCTACGTCGGCACCGGCCAGCCGGAGCCGCGCTACGACGTCGGCGCCGGCACCGGCGTCTATCGCTCGGTCGACGAAGGAAAGACTTGGCAACCGCTCGGGCTCGCTGCGACGCGCCACATCGGCGCGATCGCGGTCGACCGGCGTGACGCCAACGTGGTGCTCGTGGCGGCGGTGGGCCACCTCTTCGGTCCCGGCCGGGATCGCGGCGTGTACCGGAGCGCCGACGGTGGTACGACCTGGCAACAGACGCTTTACGTCAACGACTCGACGGGCGCCGTGGACCTCGCGGTCGATCCCGAGAACCCCGACCTCGTCTACGCCTCGACGTGGACCGCCCGCGTTTGGCCCTGGCTCAGCTACTTCACGCCGCTGGAAGGCGAGGGCAGCGCAATCTGGCGCTCGACCGACGGTGGCCGCAGCTGGGGCCAGCTCGGCGGCGAGGGCTGGCCGAACGGAGCGCTGGGCCGCATCGGCCTTGCGGTCACGCGCAAGGCGGGCGCCTCGCGGATCTACGCGACGGTGGCGCAGTCGGAGGGCGGCACGCTGTACCGATCCGACGACGGCGGGGCGCACTGGCTCAAGGTCAGCGACGTGCACTGGGTGGCCGACTGGTACATGAGTCGCCTCACCGTCGCGCCGCAGGACCCGGACACGCTGTATACCGTCGGCCAGTCGATCCACGAGTCGCGGGACGCGGGGCGCACCTTCACCGTCGTGCGCGGTGCACCGGGCGGCGACGACTTCCACTACCTCTGGATCAACCCCCGCGACCCCAGTCACCGCATCGCGGCGAGCGACCAGGGCGCGACGGTGACGGTCAATGGCGGTGCGACCTGGAGCGACTGGTACAACCAGCCGACCGGCCAGTTCTACCACCTCGCGACCGACCACCGCTTTCCGTACTGGATCTACTCCGGTCAGCAGGACAGCGGCACGGTCGCGATCGCAAGCCGCAGCGACTACGGCTCACTGAGCCTGCGGGACTGGCGCCCGGTCGGCGGCGACGAGCGCGACTACGACCTTCCCGATCCGGAGGACCCGGCGATCGTCTACGCGAGCGGACTCGGCGGGCGCATCGCGCGTTTCGACTCGCGCACGGGGGAGGCCGCAAACGTCACGCCGTGGCCGGTCGCGAGCTACGGCAAGCGGCCGACCGACTACCGCTACCACTACAACTGGTTTACGCCGATTGCCTTCTCGGCGCAGGCGCCGTACGTGCTGTACGCCGGGGCGCAGGTGCTGTTCCGCTCGCTCGATCGCGGCGCCCACTGGCAGGTTGCGAGCCCCGACCTGAGCGCCGGCCGCGCCGGCACGAGCGACTGCGGTGGCAGCCCCGTACCGGCTCGCGCGCTCGCCTGCGGCTACGGTGTCATCAACACGATCATGCCCTCGGCGCGTGATCCCGCCGAGCTCTGGGTCGGCACCGACGACGGCCTCGTGTGGCTGACGCGCGACGGCACGAAGAACTGGCAGCGGGTCACGCCGCCCGGCGTGCCCGCGTGGGCGAAGGTCGCGAGCATCGACCTCGTCGCTGCGAGCCCGGGCACCGTGTACGTCGCCATCGACAACCATCGCCAGGACGACACGCATCCATACGTCTACCGGACCCGCGACTTCGGCGCGAGTTGGACCGAGATAGGCGCCGGCCTGCCGGCCGGCCAGTACGTCAGCGTCGTGCGCGCGGACCCGGTGCGCCAGGGGCTGCTCTACGCCGGCCTCGAGCGCGGCGTCGAGGTGTCGTTCGACGACGGCGCCCACTGGCAGAGCCTGAACCTCAACCTGCCGCCGGCGTGGGTGCACGACCTCCTCGTCCAGGACCGCGACCTGATCGCGGCGACGGTCGGCCGGGCGCTGTGGGTGCTCGACGACCTCGCGCCGCTGCGCCAGCACGGGCTCGCGGCGGGCGACGCGCTGCAGCTCTATGCGCCGTCACCGGCCTACCGGCTGCGGGCGAACCAGAACCGCGACACGCCGCTCACGCAGGAGACGCCGCTCGGCCGCAACCCGCCGACCGGGGCGGTGATCGACTACTACCTGCCGAAGCCCGCACGCTCGGCCGTCGAGCTCGAGATCCGCGACGGAGCCGGCGCCCTCGTGCGAAGGTTTACGAGCGCGGCGGCGAGCGAGCAGGCAGAAGCTGAGCGCTACTTCGCGGCCGATTGGCTCAAGGCGCCGGCCCGGCTGTCGGCGGAGGCGGGTCCGCACCGCTTCGTCTGGAACCTGCGCTATCCCCGGCCACGGGCGATCGAGTACCAGTGGAGCATCGCCGCCTCGCCCTTCGAGGGCACGACGCTGCTGCCGGCGGGGCCGCTGGCGCTGCCCGGTGACTACCGCGTGACCCTCGTCGTCGACGGCGAGCGCCACGAGGTGCCACTCAAGATCCTGGGCGACCCGCGGGTGGCGACACCGGCCAGCGAGCTCGCGACCGCGCTCGAGTTCTCGCGCGCGCTTGCGGTCGACCTCGAAGCGGTCTGGCGTGGCTATGCCGAAATCGGCGCCGTGCGGGCCGCGATCGGCCAGCGACGCGCATCCGTCGGTGCCGGTGCCGGCCGGGCCGGCCTCGCGGCGCGCCTGGCCGCGCTCGATGCATCTCTCGAGCCGATCGCCGCGGGCGAGCGCGAGGCGGCGGCCGGGCTCGCGCTCGCCGGCGAGGTGCTCGCCGGCATCGCGACCGACGTCGAGGATGCCGACCGCGCGCCGACCGCGGCGCAGCGCGAGGCGGCGGCGCGGATGCACGATGCGGCAGGCGCGGCGCTCGCCCGCTGGCAGGCGATCCGCGGGGGCGAGCTTAGGGCTCTGAACCGCGCGCTCGTCGGCGCGCAGCTCGCGCCGCTCGCGGTCCCGGATGCCGCCCACCTGCGATCGGCCGCGGCGCAGGCGGGGCAGGAGCTGCCCTGAGGCCTGGTGCGGCCGCGCCGGTGCGTCGGGCCCGGTCGGGCCCGCGCCGCGGGCGGCTCAGCGATAGCGCGCCATGAGCTTGCCGAGCGTCGCGGCGCCGGGCGACAGCCGCTCGTAGGGGATCCGGTTGAGCGGCGTCGCCGAGGTCCGGTTCGCGGCGTGCAGCTCGCTCGCGGCACTGGCGCCGACGTGGATAAGCCCGGTGACGTACTCGCCTTCCTTGAGCTTGGCCTCGATGTAGGCGTAGGCCGCGGCACTGTCGGACGCGTCGTAGGCGGGGTCGAGCTTGCGCAGGCGCACGTGGCTGCCGTCGTGGAGTGCGACCACGGTCGACTCACCGGCGTCGTAGTCGACGGCGATCTCCTGGGCGCGCGGGACGAAGTCGGCCTCGACCGCGGCGTGGTAGTGCTCGCGCGTGAATTCGTAGCTCTTGGTCGAGCCCTCGTGATCGTTGAAGGTGACGCACGGCGACAGCACGTCGATGAGCGCGAAGCCCTCGTGGCGAAGGCCTGCCTGAATCAGCGGCACGAGCTGGCGCTTGTCGCCGGAAAAGCTGCGCGCGACGAAGGTCGCGCCGAGCGTGAGCGCGAGCAGTACCGGGTCGATCGGGGGCTGCAGGTTCGCCTCGCCCTTCTTCGACTTCGTACCGATGTCCGCCGAGGCCGAGAACTGGCCCTTAGTGAGGCCGTAGACGCCGTTGTTTTCGATCAGGTAGAGCATGTTGACGTTGCGACGGATCGCGTGCGCCAGCTGGCCGAGGCCGATCGACAGCGAGTCGCCGTCGCCCGAGACGCCGATGTAGCAGAGATCGCGGTTCGCAGCGTTGGCGCCGGTCGCGACCGAGGGCATGCGGCCGTGCACGCCGTTGAAGCCGTGGGCGCCGCTGACGAAGTAGGCGGTGGTCTTCGACGAGCAGCCGATGCCGGACAGCTTGGCGAGCTGCTCGGGGCGCATCGACAGGCCCCAGCAGGCCTCGACGATCGCGGCGGTGACCGAGTCGTGACCGCAGCCGGCGCATAGCGTCGACATCGCGCCCTCGTACTCGCGGCGCGTCAGGCCGAGCTCGTTCTTCGGAAGCGAGGGGTGGGCAATCTTGGGCTTGGTGATCGAGGGCATCGAGGGTCTCCTAGCCGGCTGCCGCGGCGCGGCGGGCGGGACCGCCCAGCGCGGCGACGACCGCGTCGGCGACGAAGTCGGCCGTCATCGGCAGGCCGTCATAGTGCAGGATCGAGTGCAGCTTGTGCTTCTCGACCGCGGTCTCAAGCGTCAGCAGCGACTTCAGCTGCGCATCGCGGTTCTGCTCGACGACCAGGATATTCGCGTGCGAGGCGAGGAACGACTCGACCTCGGCGCCGAACGGAAAGCCGCGCACACGCAGGTAGTCGAGCCCGATGCCCTCAGCGGCGAGCCGGCCGAGCGCCTCCCGGATCGGGCCGTCGCAGCTGCCGAGGCTGACGATGCCGACCGCGCGGTTGCCCGGGCCCTCGAGCACCGCCTTCGGCACCAGCGACGCCGCGGTTGTGAACTTGCGCTTCAGGCGGTCGAGCACTTGGCGGTACTCGGCCGAGTCCTCGGTGTAGGCGCCGTACTGGTTGTGGCCCGAGCCGCGCGTGAAATAGGCGGCCTTGGGACTCACGCCCGGCAGCGTCCGGTACGGAATGGCGTCGCCGTCCTTGTCGACGTAGCGGTAAAATTTCTCGAGCTGCCCGACCTCCTCGGCCGACAGCACCTTGCCGCGGTCGGGGCGGTAGGCATCGTCCCACTTGAATTCCGGCACCATCCAGTCGTTCATGCCGATGTCGAGGTCCGAGAGCACGAACACCGGCGTCTGCAGCCGCTCGGCGAGGTCGAAGGCGGTGACCGCGAGCGTGAAGCACTCGGCAGGGTCGGCCGGGAACAGCAGTACGTGGCGCGTGTCGCCGTGCGAGGCGTAGGCGCACAGCAGCAGGTCGCACTGCTGCGTGCGGGTCGGCATGCCGGTCGAGGGCCCGACGCGCTGCACGTCGAAGATCACGCAAGGTACCTCGGCGTAGTAGGCGAGCCCGATGAACTCGTTCATCAGCGAGATGCCCGGGCCGCTCGTCGGGGTGAATGCGCGCGCGCCGTTCCACGAGGCGCCGATGCACCATGCCGATCGCGGCGAGCTCGTCCTCGGCCTGCAGCACCACGAAGTTGCGCTCGCCGGTCGCCGGGTCGACGCGCAGCCGCTCGCAGAAGCCGCGGAACGCGTCCATCAGCGACGTCGACGGCGTGATCGGGTACCAGGCACCGACGGTTGCGCCGGCGTAGACGCAGCCGAGCCCGGCGGCGGTGTTGCCGTCGATCAACACGTGGCCGGCAGTCTTGTCGAGGCGGCTGATCCGAAGCGGCAGCGGGCAGGGCAGGTGCGCCTTGGCGTAGCGGTAGCCCAGGTCGATGGCCTTCATGTTGGCGTCGACGAGCTTGGGCTTCTTCGCATACTGCTCGGTGACGAGCGTGCGGATCACCTCGAGGTCGATGTCCAGGAGCGCCGCGAGCACGCCGGCGTAGCAGATGTTCTTCATCAGGATGCGGTTCCTGATGCCGTCGAAGTTCTCGTTGCAGAGCCTGGCGAACGGCACGCCGAGCACCGTGATGTCGTGCCGCTCGAGCAGCGAGTTGCGCGGCCAGGTCGAGTCGTAGAGCAGGAAGCCGCCGGGCGCGACCTCCTTGACGTCCTTGGCGTAGGTCTCGATGTTCATCGCGAGCATCAGGTCGACGCGACCGGTGCGCGCGAGGTAGCCGTCGGCGGAGACGCGGATCTCGTACCAGGTCGGCAGGCCCTGGATGTTCGACGGGAAGTAGTTCTTGCCGACCACCGGCACGCCGCTGCGGAAGATCGACTTCATGATGAGCGTGTTGGCGCTCGCCGAGCCCGTGCCGTTGACGTTGGCGAACTTGACGACGAAGTCGTTCAGGCGCTCTTGCGTGTGCTCGGGTGCTGGCATGGTGCCTCGTCATCGCTGGCGTGAGGAATGAGTACGGTCGACTTCTGCATGTCCCAGGCGGCCGTCGGGCAGCGCTCGGCGCACAGGCCGCAGTGCACGCACAGGTCCTCGTCCTTGACCATGACGCGGCCGGTCTGCTTGAGCGGCGCTGACACGTACAGCAGCGCCTTCGGGTCGCGGCGCGGCGCCTTCAGGCGCGCGCCGAGCTCGGCCTCGGAACCGTTGGCGGTGATGGTCAGGCAGTCGACCGGACAGATGTCGATGCAGGCGTCGCACTCGATGCAGAGCGGCGCCGCGAACACCGTCTGGATGTCGCAGTTGAGGCAGCGCTCGACCTCGAGCGCCGTCTGCTCAGGCGTGAAGCCGAGCTCGACCTCGATCTTGATCTTCTTGAAGCGCTCGGCGAGCCCGACGTGCGGCACGAGCCTTCGCTCGACGGGGTTGTAGTCGTTCTTGTACGACCACTCGTGCATGCCCATCTTGCGGCTGGCGAGCGTCACGCCACTCGCCGGCCGCTCGGTGACCGTGAGGCCCTGGCAGTGGCGGTGGATCGAGATCGCCGCCTGGTGGCCATGCTCGACGGCCCAGATGATGTTCTTGGGTCCGAAGGCGGCGTCGCCGCCGAAGAACACGCCGGGTCGCGTCGACTGGAAGGTGACCGGATCGACTTTAGGTACCTGCCACTTGTCGAACTCGATGCCGAGGTCGCGCTCGATCCACGGGAAGGCGTTCTCCTGGCCGATCGCGAGGATCACGTCGTCGCAGGGGATGAGGCGCTCGCCGAGGCTCCGCTCGCCGACGATGCGGCCGTCCTTGACCTCGTACTCGAGGACCTCGAAGTTCATGCCGGTCAGCCGGCCGCCCTCGGTCACGAAGGCCTTGGGCGCATGGTTGACGACGATCTCGACGCCCTCGCTCTCAGCGTCCTCGAGCTCCCACTCGGAGGCCTTGAAGAACTGCCGCGACTTGCGCGCCATGACCTTGACGTCCTTGGCGCCGAGCCTGAGCGACGAGCGGCAGCAGTCCATCGCCGTGTTGCCGACGCCGATGATCAGCACCCGCTCGCCGATCTTGGTCGTGTGGCCGAAGGCGATCGAGTGCAGCCAGTCGATGCCGATGTGGATGCGGTCGGAATCATGGCGGCCGCTGAGCGCGAGCTCCTTGCCCTTGGGGGCGCCGGAGCCGACGAACACGGCGTCGTAGTCGCCGGCGGCGAGCAGCGCCTTCAGGCTCTTGACCGGCGCGTTGAGCTTCAAGTCCGCGCCCATCGCGACGATCGCGCCGATCTCCTCGTCGAGCACCTCGCCCGGGAGGCGGAAGGCCGGGATGTTGGTGCGCATGAGTCCGCCGGTGAGGCCGAACTGCTCGAAGATCGTGACCGCGTAGCCGAGCGGCAAGAGGTCGTTGGCCACCGTCAGCGAGGCGGGACCGGCGCCTACGCAGGCGATGCGCTTGCCGTTCTTCCGCGCCGGGGCCTTCGGCAGCCGGTCGCTCACGTCCTCGCAGTGGTCGGCGGCGACGCGCTTCAGGCGGCAGATCGCCACCGGCTTCGCCTCGACGCGACCGCGCCGGCACGCCGGCTCGCACGGCCGGTCGCAGACGCGGCCGAGGATGCCGGGGAAGACATTCGATTCGCGATTGACGAGGTAGGCGTCGCCGAAGCGGCCCTGGGCGATCAGGCGGATGTACTCGGGGACGTCGGTGTGGGCCGGGCACGCCCACTGGCAGTCGACCACCTTGTGGAAGTACTCGGGCTGGCCGGTATCAGTCGGATCCATCGTCCCTCGTCGCGCTCCAGCCGCACAAGCGGCGCGGCAGTATAGTCGCGCCTCGGCGGATGTCACTCTAGGGACACGTCCCAGATCGCGGAGGTTCCGCACCGCGCAATCGAAGGGTTGCCGGCGGCGGCGGGCCCCGCCCGGCGCGCCGGCAGATCGCGCTCCGCGACGCTCGGCCGAGGCCGTCGCCGGCGGCGCGGCCACGAGGGCACCAACACGCCGATGGCGCGACGGCGTTGGTCGCGGGTTCGTCGCGGCGTGTTCCGACACCCCGCCAGCATGGACTTAGCGCTTTTCGTAAGGCTTCGACTGCCGTATACTTGGCGGCTCGTAGGGACCGGCTCTGGCGGAGCGGTTCTGGTCAGGATGAAGCCCCCGAGGGGGCTTTTTCGTTTGGGTCGGGGGCCGCACGGCCTCGCGACCCCCGAGAGTGGGCCAATGGCCCATTTTTTTGGCCCTTTTTTTGGGGCCGGGTGGTTTTTGAGCGCGGCCGGGGGACCGATGCCCGGGCCAGGATGGGGCGATGCGCGAGGCGCTGATGCGGCTCCTGGAGCCCGAGGTCGCGGCACTGGGCTGCGAGCTCGTCGAGCTCGAGTTCCATCCGCACCGCGGTGGCGGTCTGCTGCGGCTCTACATCGATCGGCTGGGTGGTGCGGCGGACGGGGTCACGGTCGAGGACTGCGAGGCGGTCAGCCGCCGGGTGAGCGCGACGCTCGACGTCGCGGACCCGATCGCCGGCGAGTACACGCTCGAGGTGTCCTCACCGGGGCTCGACCGGCCGTTGAGGACCCGGGCCCACTTCGAGCGGTTCGTGGGCAGCCGGCTCAAGGTCGAGAGCCTCGTGCCGCGCGCCGGGCGGCGGCGCTGGACGGGACAGTTGGTGGCGGTCGGCGCGACGGGCATCGAGCTCGAGGTCGACGGTGTGCCAGTGGCATTGGAACTGAACGAGATCAAGACGGCGCGGCTGGTGCCGGAGTTCGGCACGCGACGGGAGTGACGAGACATGGTGAGGACTACCCTGAAAGAGATTGTCGACGCGGTCGAGAGCGTCGCCAACGAGAAGGGCGTCGACAAGGAGATCATCTTCGAGGCGCTCGAGGCGGCGCTCGCCTCGGCGACCCGCAAGAAGCACGGCGAGGACATGGACGTGCGCGTCGCGATCAACCGCAAGACCGGCGACTACGACGACGTTCCGCCGCTGGAAGGTGTTCGCCGACGACTCGCGCGAGCTCGAGATTCCCGGAGCGCGAGCTGCGGCTCGAGGACGCCCTCGACGTCGACTCGGCCGCCGAGGTCGGCGGCTTCGTCGAGGAGCCGATGGAGTCGGTGACCTTCGGCCGCATCGACGCCCAGACCGCCAAGCAGGTCATCGTGCAGAAGGTGCGCGAGGCCGAGCGTGCCCAGGTCGTCGACGCCTACCAGGATCGCATCGGCACGCTCGTCAGCGGCATCGTCAAGCGCGTCGACCGCAACGGCGTGTACGTCGACCTCGGCCAGCAACGCCGAGGGCTTCGTGCCGCGCGAGAACCTGATCCCGCGCGAGCCGATCCGCACCCAGGACCGCATCAAGGCCTTCCTGAAGGAGGTGCGCTCCGAGCCGCGCGGCCCGCAGCTGTTCCTGTCGCGCACGGCGCCCGAGTTCCTGATCGAGCTCTTCAAGCTCGAGGTGCCCGAGGTCGGCCAGGGCCTGATCCAGATCCTCGGCGCCGCCCGCGACGCGGGCGTGCGCGCCAAGATCGCCGTCAAGCAGCCTCGACCCGCGCATCGACCCGGTCGGCGCCTGCGTCGGCATGCGCGGCTCGCGCGTGCAGGCGGTCTCCAACGAGATCGCCGGCGAGCGCGTCGACATCATCCCCTTCGAGGACAACCCGGCGCAGTTCGTCATCAACGCGATGCCGCCGGCCGAGGTCACCTCGATCGTCGTCGACGAGGACTCAGCACTCGATGGACATCGCGGTCGCCGAGGAGAAGCTGTCGCAGGCGATCGGCCGCGGCGGCCAGAACATCCGGCTCGCCTCGCGAGCTCACCGGCTGGGAGCTCAACATCATGAGCGAGTCAGGCACGCCGAGGCGAAGAGCGAGGCCGAGACCACGGCACTGCGGGACATGTTCATGAAGCAGCTCGACGTCGACGACGACGTCGCGACGATCCTGGTGCAGGAGGGCTTCTCGACGATCGAGGAGATCGCCTACGTGCCGACCAGCGAGCTGCTCGGCGATCGAGGAGTTCGACGAGGAGATCGTCAAGGAGCTGCGGAACCGCGCCCGCGACGTGCTGCTGACGCAGGCGATCGCGAGCGAGGAGACCGCCGAGGGCGGCGCGCCGGCCGAGGACCTGCTTGACGCTCGACGGCATGGACGAAGAACTCGCCAAGACCCTCGCCGCGCGCGGCGTCCGCACCCGCGAGGATCTGGCCGAGCAGTCGATCGAGGACCTCGAGGGCATCGAGGCGCTGGACGACGCACGGGCCGGCGCAGCTGATCATGGCCGCTCGCGCGCACTGGTTCGCCGACGGCGCCGCGTCAACTTGAGGAGCCTCCTGAATGTCTGACGTCACGGTTGCCCAGTTCGCCGAGGTCCTCAAGGTCCCGGTCGACCAGCTGCTCAAGCAGCTCGACGAGGCCGGCATCCGCGTCGCCGGCGCCGACGATAGGATCAGCGACGAGGCCAAGCTCGAGCTCTTGTCGCACCTGCGCCGCGGCCACGGCAGCGGCGCCGAGGAAGTGGCCACCGCCGGCCCGCGCAAGATCACGCTCAAGCGCAAGACGCAGAGCGAGATCAAGCTCAGCGCCGCCCAGGGCCGCGCCCGCACCGTCAACGTCGAGGTGCGCACCAAGCGCACCTACATCAAGCGCGACGTGCTCGAGGAGCAGGCGCGCCTCGCCCAGGAGGAGGTCGACCGCCAGCGCGAGGCCGAGGAGGCCGCGCGCCGCGCCGTCGAGGAGGAGCAGCAGCGCAAGGAGGCCGAGGAGGCCCGCAAGCGCAGCGACGAGGAGAACCGCAACGCGCGAGGAGGACGCCCGCAAGCGCCGCCGAGGAGGAGGTCGCGCCGCCAGGCCGAGCAGCGCGAGCGCGAGGAGGCCGAGCGCCAGCGCAAGGCCGCCGCAGCGGCCGCAAGGCGCGTCGAGGCCGACGCGCGACGAGGCGACCACGCTACGGACGCCAGGAGCTGCACGTCGCGACCGACGTCAGCTCCCGCTACAAGAAGAAGAAGCCGATGCGCGGCCGTCGCGGCGTCGCGCCCGCGGCCGAGGGTCGCCACGCCTTCGAGATGCCGACCGCGCCGGTCAAGCGCGAGGTGTCGATCGCCGGAGACGATCACGGTCGCCGAGCTCGCGCAGAAGATGGCGGTCAAGGCGCAGCGAGGTCATCAAGACGCTGATGAACATGGGCGTCATGGCCACGATCAACCAGCCGCATCGACCAGGACACCGCGGTGCTGGTGGTCGAGGAGATGGGCCACACGGCCAAGGCGATCCGCGAGAACGCGCTCGAGGAGGACCTGCAGGACCGAGGCCACCGCCGGCGCCGAGGGCGCGCCGCGCCCGCCGGTCGTGACGATCATGGGCCACGTCGACCACGGCAAGACGTCGCTGCTCGACTACATCCGCCGCACCAAGGTCGCGGCGGGCGAGGCCGGCGGCATCACCCAGCACATCGGCGCGTACCACGTCGAGACGCCGCGCGGCATCATCACGTTCCTCGACACGCCCGGCCACGCGGCGTTCACCGCGATGCGCGCCCGCGGCGCGCAGGTCACCGACATCGTCGTGCTCGTGGTCGCGGCCGACGACGGCGTCATGCCGCAGACGATCGAGGCGATCGAGCACGCCAAGGCGGCCGAGGTGCCGATCGTCGTCGCGCTCAACAAGATCGACAAGCCCGAGGCGGAGCCCGACCGGGTCAAGCAACGAGCTGGTCAAGCACGGCGTGATCCCCGAGGAATACGGCGGCGAGGTCATGTTCGTGCCGGTCTCGGCGCGTACCGGCGCCGGCGTCGAGCAGCTGCTCGAGACGCTCGCTGCTGCAGGCCGAGGTGCTCGAGCTCAAGGCGCCGACCGACGGCCCGGCGGCGGGCGTCGTGATCGAGGCCAGCATCGAGAAGGGCCGCGGCGCGGTCGCGACCGTGCTCGTCAAGCGCGGCACGCTCAAGGCGGGCGATCCGATCCTCGCCGGCCAGGAATTCGGGCGCGTGCGCGCCATGTTCGACGAGACCGGCGCCGCGGTCGAAAGCGCGGGTCCCTCGATCCCGGTGCAGGTGCTCGGCCTCTCCGGCGCGCCGAACGCGGGCGACGAGCTGCTCGTCGTCGAGAGCGAGCGCAAGGCGCGCGAGGTCGCGCTCTACCGGCAGGGCAAGTTCCGCGACGTCAAGCTCGCGCGCAGCCGCGACCAAGATCGAGGACGTGTTCTCGCCGCTCGACGAGGCAAGCTGCAGACCGTGCAGGTCGTCATCAAGGCGGACGTGCAGGGCTCGGCCGAGGCGCTGCGCGATGCGCTCGGCAAGCTGTCGACCGACGAGGTCGCGGTCAAGGTCGTGTCCTCCGGCGTCGGCGGCATCACCGAGTCCGACGTCATGCTGGCGGTCGCCTCGAAGGCGCGCATCATCGCCTTCAACGTCCGCGCCGACGCGGCCGCCCGCACGGCGATCAAGGACAACGGCGTCGACGTCCGGTACTACAGCATCATCTACGAGGCCATCGACGATGTGCGCTCGGCGCTCTCCGGGCATGCTGGCGCCGGAGGTCACGCGACCAGATCGTGGGGCTTGCGCAGGTGCGCGAGGTGTTCCGCTCCAGCAAGTTCGGCCAGGTGGCGGGCTGCCTGGTCACCGAGGGCTACGTCAAGCGCAACAACCCGATCCGCGTGCTGCGCGACAACGTCGTGATCTTCGAGGGCGCGCTCGAGTCGCTCAGGCGCTTCAAGGACGACGTCAACGAGGTCCGCGCCGGTACCGAGTGCGGCATCGCGCGTCAAGGACTACAACGACGTTCGCGCCGGCGACCAGATCGAGTGCTTCGAGCGCGTTGTCACGACGCGCACCCTGTGACGTGCCGCACGACTTCCACAGGAGTCAGCGGGTCGGCGAGCAGATCCATCGGCTGCTCGCCGAGCTGATCCGGCGCGAGGTCAAGGATCCGCGCGTCGGGCTGGTGACGATCACGGCGGTCGAGGTGAGCCGGGATCTCACGCACGCGAAGGTGTACTTCCTGCCCTTCGACCAGAAGCGCCCGGCCGAGGAGGTGGGCGCCGCGCTCGCCTCGGCGGCGGGCTTCCTGCGCATCCACCTCAAGAAGCACCTCAAGATCCGCAGTGCCCCGGAGCTGCGCTTCCTGCCGGACGAGTCGATCGAGCGCGGCGTGCGGCTGTCGGCGCTGATCAACGCCGCGGTCAAGAGCGACGCCGAGCACGCGGCGCATGCCGCGCATGCCGAGGGCGCAGCCGACGAGTCCGGCGACGCCGACGGGGACGAGCCACCGCCATGAGCGCGCCCACCCGCCCGCGGCCCGAGTGGCGGACGGTGGACGGGATCGTGCTGCTCGACAAGCCCGAGGGCCTGTCCTCCAACCAGGCGCTGCAGCGCGTCCGGCGGCTCTACCGCGCGCGCAAGGCCGGCCATACCGGCAGCCTCGATCCGCTCGCGAGCGGCGTCTTGCCGCTGTGCTTCGGCCAGGCGACCAAGGTCGCCGGCTTCCTGCTCGACGCCGACAAGACCTACCGCGCGACGCTCGCGCTCGGCACGCGCACGACGACCGGCGATCGCGAGGGCGAGGTGGCCGAGCGGCTGCCGGTGCCGGCACTCGACGCCGCGACCGTCGCGGCGGCGCTCGCGCGCTTTCTTGGCGCGAGCGAGCAGGTCCCGCCCATGTACTCGGCCCTCAAGCGCGACGGCGAGGCGCTCTACACGCTCGCCCGCCGCGGGCTCGTCGTCGAGCGCGCACCGCGGCCGGTGCGGATCGACGCGATCGCGCTCGTCGAACTCGGTCCCGATGCGCTGACCTTCGAGGTGACCTGCTCGAAGGGCACCTACGTGCGCACGCTCGGTGAGGACCTCGCGCGCGCGCTCGGCACCGTCGGCCACCTCGCGGCATTGCGCCGCACCGCCGTCGGCGGCGCCTTTGCCGGGCTCGCCTGCCACCCGCTCGCGGCGCTCGAGGCGCTCGCGGCGGATGAGCGCGCACTCGATGCACTGCTGCTGCCGCTCGATGCGGCGCTTGGCGCGTTCCCGGCGCTTGCACTGGCAGCGGCGGAGGCGGCGAGCGTGCGGCACGGGCAGACGCTCGCGATCGCGGCACCGCCGGTGTCGCGTGTGCGCCTGTATGGACCCGACGGCGCGTTCCTCGGTATCGGCGAGAGCGATGCGTCGGGCCAGTGTGTCAGACCGCTGCGGCTGATGAGCGAGAGCGCGGGTTCGGGCGCGGGTGGCGGTGCCTAAAGCGTTCTTTTTTCAATGGCTTGCGACGGACTGTTGTCGTACGACCTGCGCCCGGTCGACCTATGGTCATAGGCGCGTGCGAGGATGCTGGCCGGCCGATGCGCGCGGGGGACTCCTTGCGGCGCCCCCACGCTTTACGGGATAGGGGCGAACGCGTACCCTTTGCGGCTAATTTTTCTATTGATAACAAGGCACTGCGATGCGGATCACGATTTTTGGTTCAGGTTACGTTGGCCTCGTGACGGGGGCCTGCCTCGCCGAGGCGGGTAACCACGTCGTCTGCGTCGACGTTGACCCGCGCAAGGTTGAAATGCTGAGCCGCGGCGAGGTGCCGATCCACGAGCCCGGGCTCGATGAGATCATCGAGCGCAACCAGGCGAAGGGGCGGCTCAAGTTCACGCTTGATGCGGCCGAGGGCGTCGCCCACGGCCTGTTCCAGATGATCGCCGTCGGCACGCCCCCGGACGAGGACGGCTCGGCGGACCTGAAGCACGTGCTGGCGGTGGCGCGGACGATCGCCGCGCACATGACCGACTACAAGGTCGTGATCACGAAGTCGACGGTGCCGACCGGCACCGCCGACAAGGTCCGCGCCGCCCTCGTCGAGACGCTCGCCGGCCGCAATGCCACGGTCGAGTTCGACATCGTCTCGAACCCCGAATTCCTCAAGGAAGGGGCGGCGATCAACGACTTCAACCGCCCGGACCGGATCATCATCGGTACCGACAACCCGCGCGTCACCGAGCTCATGCGCGCGCTCTACGAGCCGTTCACGCGCAACCACGACCGGCTGATCGTCATGGACATCCGCTCGGCGGAGCTGACGAAGTACGCCGCCAACGCGATGCTCGCGACCAAGATCTCGTTCATGAACGAGATGGCGAACCTGGCCGAGCTCCTCGGCGCCGACATCGAGAAGGTACGCCTCGGCATCGGCTCCGACCCGCGCATCGGCTACGGCTTCATCTACCCCGGCGTCGGCTACGGCGGCTCGTGCTTCCCGAAGGACGTGCAGGCGCTCGAGCGCTCGGCGCGCTCGGTCGGCTACGAGTCCGCGATCCTCGGGGCCGTCGAGGCCGTGAACGCGCGGCAGAAGCAGGTGCTGCACGCGAAGATTCAGGCGCACTTCGGCGGCCGGCTTTCCGGAAAGACCGTCGCGGTGTGGGGCCTCGCGTTCAAGCCCAACACCGACGACATGCGCGAGGCGCCGAGCCGCGTGCTCTTGGAGGCGCTCTGGCTCGACGGGGCGAAGGTGCGCGCCTACGACCCGGTGGCGATGACGGAGGCCCGCCGGATCTTCGGCGAGCGCTCGGACCTCGTGCTGTGCGCGAGCATGGAGGAGGCGGTACAGGGCGCCGATGCGCTCGCGATCGTCACCGAGTGGCAGGAGTTCCGCAGCCCCGACTTCGACGCGATCAAGGCAGCGCTCTCGTCCGCCGTGATCTTCGACGGCCGCAATCTCTATGATCCGCAGCTGATGGCACGCTTCGGCTTCACGTACTACGGCATCGGCCGCGGCGCGCGCGTCCCCGCGCTGCCGGCCTGACGCCGGCCCGTCGCGAAGGAAACCCCACGATGCTGGTTCCCGTGATCCTCTCCGGCGGCTCAGGCACGCGCCTGTGGCCGCTGTCGCGCGAGCTCTACCCCAAGCAGCTCCTGCCGCTGGTCGGCGAGCGAGACCATGCTGCAGGACACCGCGCCGCCGCCTCGCGGGCCTGACCGAGTCGGGGCCGATCGTGGTCTGCAACGAGCATCACCGCTTCATGGTGGCCGAGCAGCTGCGCCAGATCGGCAGTCACGCCGGCGGCGATCGTGCTCGAGTCGGTCGGCCGCAACACCGCGCCCGCGGTCGCGATCGCGGCGCTCGCCGCGCTCAAGGGCGCGGCGCCGGGCGCGGAGCCGGTGCTCCTCGTGATGCCGGCCGATCACCTCCTGAAGGACGTGCCGGCGTTTCACCGCGCGGTGCGCGCCGGGCTCGATGCCGCCCGGGCCGGCAAGCTCGTCACCTTCGGCGTCGTGCCGACGAAGCCCGAGACCGGCTACGGCTACATCCGCCGCGGCGGCGGCACGGGCCCGGCGTTCGCGATCGCCGAGTTCGTCGAAAAGCCGGACGCGGCGCGTGCCGCGAAGTACCTGGCCGCCGGCGATTACTACTGGAACAGCGGCATGTTCATGTTCGGTGCGCGCCGCTACGTCGAGGAGCTGCGCCGCTTCGCGCCCGACATGCTCGGCTGCTGCGAGGCGGCGCTTGACGGCGCCAAGCACGATCTCGACTTCACGCGCCTCGATGCCGCGGCCTTCGCGCGCTGCCCGAGCGACTCGATCGACTACGCGGTCATGGAGAAGACCAAGGACGCCGTGGTCGTGCCGCTCGAGGCCGGCTGGAGCGACGTCGGCTCCTGGTCCGCGCTGCACGAGAGCCTCGTGGCCGATGCCGCCGGCAACGTGACGCGCGGCGACGTGATCGCCGAGGACTCGTCGGGCTGCTACCTCTACTCGACCGAGCCGCCTGGTCGCGACGGTCGGCCTCAAGGACCACGTCGTCGTCGAGACCAAGGACGCGGTGCTCGTCGCCCCGAAGGACCGGGTCCAGGACGTCAAGAACCTGGTCGCGCGCCTGAAGAAGCTCGGCCGCACGGAGCCCGCCCTGCACCGCGAGGTGTTCCGGCCGTGGGGCAGCTACGACAGCGTCGACGGCGGCAACCGCTTCCAGGTCAAGCGCCTGACCGTGAAGCCGGGCGCGACGCTGTCGCTGCAGATGCACCACCACCGCGCCGAGCACT
The DNA here is from genome assembly GCA_963727685.1 of uncultured Pseudomonadota bacterium. Taxonomy (GTDB): domain Bacteria; phylum Pseudomonadota; class Gammaproteobacteria; order Steroidobacterales; family Steroidobacteraceae; genus CAIKZZ01. Next base: position 745,136 of record CAVSGY010000005.1, on the reverse strand, counting down.
GGATCGTCGTCTCGGGCACCGCGCGGATCACCTGCGGCGAGAAGATATTCCTCCTGTCTGAGAACGAGTCGACCTACATTCCGATCGGCGCCAAGCACCGCATCGAGAATCCCGGCAAGGTCGAGCTGCACATCATCGAGGTGCAGTCCGGGTCCTACCTGGGCGAGGACGACATCGTCCGCTTCGAGGACAGCTACGGCCGGCAGGGGACGAGCACGTGACCGGCGAGGAGGCGAGGGCCTACCTCGCGCGATGGCACGACGTGGCGGCCGTCGAACGCCCGGAACTGGTTGCCGCGTCGCTCGACACCAAGGTCGGTCGATTCGCATCCCTGTGGGGCTGGCGCGAAGTGCTGCCGCCGACCGTGATGCGGCGAGACGAGTCGATCGCCGCGCGCGGGGCCCGGATCCGGGCCTGCTGCGGTGACTAGACCGCTGCCGCCGGATTTCGCGGCCACGCTCGCGGCGTTTCGCGACTGGCTGGCCGCCTGCGGCACCGACGGCATCGTGATCGGCAGCCTCGCGGCGTCGCTGCTCGGCCGGCCGCGCTTCACGCACGATATGAACGTCCTGGTGCGGCTGGCGGAACCGGACTGGCCCAGGGCGCTCAAGCGCGCGCGGGGGCTCGGGTTCGAGCCGCGGATTGGGGACCGGCTCGGCTTCGCGCGCCGCAGCCGCGTGCTCAGGCGTACACCGACCGGCATCGACCTCGACGTCGTCACCGGGGGCCTGCCCTTCGAGTACGAGGCGACCGCCGCGGGCGTGGGACGTCCTGATCGGCGGCGAGCCGGTGCAGCTGCCGCGGGTGGAGGATATGCTCGTCATGAAGGCCATTGCGCACCGTCCCAAGGATCTCGCCGACATCGAAGGCCTGCTCGCGATGCATCCCGGGCTCGACCTGTCGCGCTGCCGACGCATGATCCTCGAGTTCGCCGGCGCGAGCGCGATGCCAGGCCTCCATGCGGATTTCGAGCGGCTCGCGACGGCGGCGGGGCGCTCGGAGCCGAGCCCCGAATGATTCCCGGCGCCGCGCTCGGGCCCAACAGCGGAGACACCTGCCGATGACCACCATTACAAGCTTCAAGGCCTACGACCTGCGCGGCCGGATCCCGACCGAGCTCAACGCCGACATCGCTTACCGCGTCGCGCGCGGCTACGCGGAGTTCCTCAAGCCCAAGCGCATCTGCGTCGGCCGCGACATCCGCCTCTCGAGTGCCGAGCTCGCCGCGAGCGTGATCCGCGGCCTGACCGACTCGGGCGTCGACGTGGTGGATATAGGCCTCTGCGGCACCGAGGGCGTCTATTTCGCGACCTTCGCGCTCGGCCTCGACGGCGGCATCATGGTGACGGCGAGCCACAACCCGCCGGACTACAACGGCATGAAGTTCGTCCGCGAGGGCTCGCGCCCGATCTCCGGCGACACCGGGCTCAAGGACATCCGCCGCTTCGCCGAGGCGGGCGTGTTCGCCTCGGCCGCGCGGCCGGGCGCCGTCACGCAGGTTGACACGGGCCCCAAGTACATCGAGCACCTGCTCTCGTACGTCGACCGCAAGACACTCAAGCCGCTCAAGATCGTCTGCAACGCCGGCAACGGCGGCGCGGGCCTCGTGATCGACAAGCTCGAGCCGCAGCTGCCGTTCCAGTGGGTCAAGCTCCTCAATGCGCCGGACGGCACGTTCCCGAACGGCGTGCCGAACCCGATGCTCGAGCAGAACCACGCGCCGGTCATCGAGGCCGTGCGGCGCGAGCGCGCCGATCTTGGCATCGCGTGGGACGGCGACTACGACCGCTGCTTCTTCTTCGACGAGGAGGGGACGTTCATCGAGGGCTACTACGTCGTCGGGCTGCTCGCCTCGGTGTTCCTCAAGCGCAATCCGGGCGCGCGGATCGTCCACGACCCGCGCCTGACCTGGAACACGCTCGACATCGTCAAAAGCGCGGGCGGCAAGGCCGTGCTGTGCAAGTCCGGGCACGCCTTCATCAAGGCGAAGATGCGCGAGGTCGACGCGGTCTATGGCGGTGAGATGAGCGCGCACCACTACTTTCGCGACTTCGCCTACTGCGACAGCGGCATGATCCCGTGGCTCGTGGTCGCGCAGGTGCTCTCCGACACCGGCAAGTCCCTGTCCTCGCTCGTCGGCGAGCGGATGCGGCTCTTTCCGGCGAGCGGTGAGATCAACCGCCGCGTCCCGGACGGCCCCGCCGCGATCGCCGCGATTCAGGCGCGCTACTCACCGGGAGCGCGCAGCGTCGACTTCACCGACGGCCTGTCGATCGAGTTCGACGACTGGCGCCTCAACCTGCGCTCGTCGAACACCGAGCCCCTGATCCGCCTCAACGTCGAAAGCCGCGGGGACCTTCGGCTCATGAAGGCCAAGACGGCGGAAATCCTCGCACTGCTCGACTCCATGGGCGCGGTCGCGGCCGATCACTAGAAGGTACGGAAGCCGTGCGTCGGCCGGCTTCGGATTACCCGGATTGACCGATGCAAGTGATTCTCAATTAGTATGCCGCTCTTGCTCCAGAGACCGCACCGTGCCGAACGACCGCCAAACCCCGGCCGCCGAGAGTTCCCTTGGCCTTGAAGAGCTGCCGCTCCATACCGACGCCCGTATCGTGGCCGTGGAGGCCCAGGAAGGCCGGGAAACGGCCGATCTCGCCGAGCGGCTGGCTGAGCTAGGCTTCCTGCCCGGCGAGCGCGTGCGGCTTCTGGCGCGGGCCTTCTTCGGCGAGCCGCTGGCCGTTCGGGTTGGGAGCGATACCTTCGCCCTGCGCCGCGCCGAAGCGGCCTGCGTTCGCGTCGTGGCCGTCGCCCCCGTCGGGGGCGCCCGGCGATGAGCGCCGTTGCCGAGCCGCTCGTCGCCCTGGTCGGCAACCCCAATTGCGGCAAGACGGCGCTCTTTAACCTTCTGACCGGCAGCCGCCAGAAGATCGCCAACTACGCCGGCGTCACGGTCGAGCGCAAGGAGGGGCGGCTCAGGACCGCCTCCGGTCGTCGTGTCCGGGTCCTCGACCTCCCAGGCGCCTACAGCTTGAGGCCCCGGACGCCGGATGAGCAGATCACCTGCGACTTCGTGCTCGGCCGGCTGCCGGACGAGGCACGTCCCGACGTCGTGGTCGCGGTCGTCGACGCGACCAACCTCCGCCGCCACCTGCGGCTCGTGCTGGCGCTCAAGCGCCTCGGTCAGCCGGTCGTCGTCGCGCTCAACATGGTCGACCTCGCCCGGCGGCGCGGACTGCCGATCGATGCCCGGGCGCTCGGCCGGGAGCTCGCGTTGCCGGTCGTCGAGACGGTCGGGGTCCGCGCGGGCGGGGCGCAGGCGCTGCTCGACCACCTCGAGCGTGAGCACGCCACGCCCGTGCTCCCGGCCGGCGCGGGCATCCTCCCTTCGGGGGACTCGCCCGCGACGGGCGCGGCGCCATCTGCTGCGGCCGACATGGCTGCGGTCGCCGCCGACCAGCATGCGGTTGAGGGCATCCTCGGCCGGCTCGGGCTCGACGCGGTGCCGACCGATACGCCGAGCGACCGCATCGACCGCGTCGTGCTGCATCCGGTCGCCGGACCCCTCATTCTTTCCGCAACGCTGTTTCTGATCTTCCAGGCGGTGTTCGCCTGGGCGCAGCCCTTCATGCAGGCGATCAACGCGCTGATCGCCGCGGTCGCGGGCCTGATCGGCGCGGTGCTGCCGCCGGGCGTGCTGCAGAGCCTGCTCGTCGACGGGGTGCTCGCGGGCGCCGGCAGCGTGCTCGTGTTCCTGCCGCAGATCGTGCTGCTGTTCGCTTTCATCTTGCTGCTCGAGGACTCGGGCTACCTGCCGCGTGCGGCGTTCCTGCTCGACCGGCTGATGGGCAGCGTCGGCCTCTCCGGCCGGTCGTTCATTCCGCTCCTGTCGAGTTTTGCCTGCGCCGTGCCGGGCATCATGGCGGCACGGACGATTCCCAACGCCCGCGACCGGGTCGTGACGATCCTGATCGCGCCGCTGATGACCTGCTCGGCGCGGCTGCCGGTCTATACGCTCCTCATCGGCACCTTCGTGCCGGCGCGGACGCTCGGTTTCGGCATCGGCCTGCAGGGCCTCGTGCTCTTCGTGCTCTACGCCGCCGGGGTTGCCGGCGCCTTTGCGCTCGCCTGGGGACTGAAGCGCCTGCGCCACCGCAAGGCGCTGCATCCGCTGCAGATGGAGCTGCCGACCTACCACGTGCCGAGCCTCCGCAACCTCGGCATCGGCCTGTGGCAACGGATCGAGATCTTCGTCAAGCGCGTCGGCACGATCATCCTGGCGCTCATGGTGCTGCTCTGGTTCCTGAGCAGCTTCCCGGCGCCGCCGGCGGGCTACCCGGGCACGGCGATCGAATACAGCTTCGCCGGGCGCCTCGGATCGCTCTTGGCGTATGTCTTCGCGCCGATCGGCTTCAACTGGCAGATCTCGATCGCCCTCGTGCCGGGCTTTGCGGCGCGTGAGGTCGTGGTCGGCGCGCTCGGCACGGTCTACTCGCTGTCGGCGGCCGGGCGCGATGTCGCTGGACAAGTCGCGCCGCTGATCGCGCGCGCCTGGAGTTTGCCGACGGCGTTCGCGCTCCTCGCTTGGTACGTGTTCGCGCCGCAGTGCCTGTCGACGCTCGCGGTCGCGCGACGGGAGACCAACACCTGGCGCTACCCCGTGATCATGGCGGTCTACCAGTTCGTGCTCGCCTACCTCGCCGCCGGCCTGACGTACCACGTCAGCCGCTGGCTGCTCGCCTGATCATGGGAGAGTTTCTCGAGCGGCTTGTCGTCGGCGCGGCGGTCCTCGCGAGCGCCGCCTACACATTCAAGGCACTCGCACCCTTCGGCTGGCGGCTCGCGCTTGCGCGACGCCTGTCGGGCCGCCTGCCGGACCGCGCCCTGATCTGGCTCGCCGGCCGCACCGCCTGCGACGCCTGCGGATCGCGCCCGGTGCGCGCGCCGCCGCGCCGCGGCTGAGTGGGGCGGGGAGGAGGGCGTGGAGTTCTAGACCCCTCGCTCAACCCACCCAGAGGACGACCAGCGAGGCGACGAGGCAGTAACCGCCGAAGAAATGCCAGCGGCCCTGCTCGAGCCAGCGCGACAGCCAGCGCAGCGCGAGGAGGCCGGCGGCGAAGCTGAGCAGCATGCCGAGGAGGCTGGGTCCCGCGAGGTGCCAAAGCGAGCCGGGATCGGCGGCGGGCGCCGTGGCCTGTGCCTTGAGCAGCCGATGGGCCTCCCGCGCGATCACGGCCGGCGTCAACACCACCGCGAGCGCGAAGCTGAACTCCTCCGCGCGCCGGCGGCCGATGCCGAGAATGAGCCCGGTCGAGATCGTCGCCCCGGAGCGCGAGAAGCCGCGGAACGGCAGGCACAGGCCCTGCACCGCGCCGATCCAGCCTGCGGTGCGCAGCGTGAGATCGCCGGCGCCCTCGCGAAGCCGCGCCGCGGCCACGATCAGCACTCCCGCGGAAGCGAGCGCGGCCGCCATCAGGCGCGCGTTGCCGAAGAGGTGCTCGACCTCGAAGCTGTCGGCCCCGCCGGCGAAGGCCCGCTTGATCAGTTGCAGGAGTGCGAGCCCCACGACTCCGGTCACTGCGGTCGCGACGATCAGCTGGGCGGCGTGGGTGCGAAAGCCTTGCAGCGACGAGAAGTAGGTCGCCCGCCAAGAGGTCCAGAAATAGACGATCACTGCGAACATCGTGCCGGTGTGCAGCATCACCAGGAGCAGCGTCATCTCCGGCGCCGTCGGGTCGAGGCCCATGAGCTTCTCGGCGACGATTACATGCGCGGAGCTCGACACCGGCAGCAGTTCCGCGGCGCCCTGGACGATGGCGAGGATCAGGATCTGCAGAAGCGTCATGGGAAGGGGGTGCTCACGGGCTTGGGGGGCGGAGGAGGACGGCGATTATCCACGAGCGGCGGGCGCAGCACGACCGCCGGACGCAACGCCGGAAGGACTCCGCCGCCGTCGCCCGGTGGCGCCAGCGTCAGCAACACCGACGAATCCCGTCCCAGCGCGCCGAGAACTCGTGGCGGAAGAACTCCTCGCGCGTGAGCGGCTGCCGCTCCGGGTGGTGGCGCTGCAGATGGGCGAGGTAGTGCGCGTAGGCGTCGGTGCCGGCCGCGCCGCGCACGATGTCGCGCAGGGCAGAGGCGAGCCCGAGCAGCAACCGGCTGGCGCGCTTACGCACGGGCACCCTCCACGAGCCGGGTGCGCTGGTAGGCCGCCTCCGGGGAGGCCGCCACGGCCGCGCCGCGCGCGCGCCGCCAGGCGATCCGCAGCATGTCGAGGATGACCGCCCACAGCACGAACAGGAAGAACGCCGTCAGCAGCGCGTCGAGGCGCTGGTTGAAGATCAGCTTCCCGGCGACCGCCGCCTTGTCGGGGGGCAGGGCGCCGGCCGCGAGCTTCGTGGCGAGGTCCGCGGCACCAGCGAAGAAGCCGATCTTTGGGTTGGCGCTGAAGAGCTTCTCCCAGGCGGCCGTCGTCGTCACGATCGCGAGCCACGCGAGCGGCAGGGCCGTGACCCAGGCGTGCCGGGCCCGCTTGCCCTTCAGGAGGATGGCGGTCATGACCGCGAGCGCAATGCCGGCGAGCATCTGGTTCGAGATGCCGAACAGCGGCCAGAGGATGTTGATGCCGCCGTACGGGTCGATGACGCCCACGTACAGGAAGTAGCCCCATGCCGCGACCACGAGCCCGCTCGAGAGGATCACCGACGGATACCACGAGGTGCGCCCGAGCGGCCGCCAGAGGTGGGCGAGCGTGTCCTGGAGCATGAAGCGGCCGACGCGCGTGCCGGCGTCGAGCGTCGTCAGGATGAACACCGCCTCGAACATGATCGCGAAGTGGTACCAGACCGCGATCAGCGTGGAGCCAAAGACCCCGGAGAGGATGCTCGCCATGCCGACCGCGAGCGAGGGCGCGCCTCCGGTCCGGGCGAAGAGCGTGAGCTCACCGACCTGGCTCGCGAGCGCGTTCATCTGCGCCACCGACACCGGGAAGCCCCAGCCGGTCAGCGTCGCGACCGCGGCACCCTGCGTGCCGCCGAGCGCGGCGAGCGGACTGTTGATCGCGAAGTACACGCCCGGGTCGAGCAGGCTCGCGGCGATCATCGCCATGATCGCGACCAGCGACTCGAGCGCCATCGAGCCGTAGCCGACGAGGCGGACGTCCGCCTCGGTGCGGATCAGCTTCGGCGTCGTGCCGCTCGAGACGAGCGCGTGGAACCCCGAGATCGCCCCGCAGGCGATGGTGATGAACACGAACGGGAACAGCTTGCCCGCGAAGATGGGCCCCGTGCCGTCGACAAAGCGGGTGAGCGCGGGCATCTTGAGCTCGGGACGCAGCAGCACGATCGCGACCGCGAGCAGCACGACGGTGCCGAGCTTGAGGAACGTCGAGAGGTAGTCGCGCGGCGCGAGCAGCAGCCAAACGGGCAGGATCGCCGCGACGAAGCCGTAGCCGATGACGAACCAGGCGAGCGTCGTGCCCTCGTCGTTGAACAGGCCCCGCAGCCCGGGCTGGTGGTCGACCCAGCCGCCGCCGACCACCGCCAGGAGCAGCAGCGCGACCCCGATCAGCGAGGCCTCGGCCACGCGGCCCGGACGGAGCGTGCGCATGTAGAGGCCGACCAGCATCGCGATCGGGATCGTCGCGAACACGGTCGAGGTCGCCCACGGGCTGTGCTTCATCGCGTTGACGACGACGAGCCCGAGGACCGCGATCAGGATGATCATGATCGCGAGCGTGCCGAAGATGGCCGACCAGCCGCCGATCGGGCCCAGCTCGTCGCGCGCCATCTGACCGAGCGTGCGGCCGTCGCGGCGCGTCGAGGCGAAGAGCACGATCATGTCCTGCACGCAGCCGCCTAGCACCGAGCCGATCAGGATCCACAGCGTGCCCGGCAGGTACCCGAACTGGGCGGCGAGCGTCGGCCCGATCAGCGGGCCCGGGCCGGCAATCGCCGCGAAGTGGTGGCCGAACACCACCCAGCGCGCGGTTGGCACGAAGTCGCGGCCGTTGTCCAAGCGCTCGGCCGGGGTCGCGCGGCTCGCGTCAGTCGACAGCACCGCGGCTGTGATCCAGGCGGCGTAGAAGCGGTAGCCGAGCGTGTAGATGCAGGCACCGGCCGCGAGCAGCCACAACGCGTTGATCGGCTCGCCGCGGTTCAGCGCGATGCCGCCGAGCGCGAAGGCGGCGCCGGCCGCGAGCAGGACACCGAAGAGCTTGCGCATCGCCCCCCCTTCATTGTGAACAGACGAGCGAATATCGCATGGGTGAACGGACCCAAGCACCATTCCGATGCCTGAGTCCCGGACTTCGCTGTAGCGGCGCTCGACTCGAGAGGGCTCGGCACCCCAGGGTCGCGGACGATTGGGGCGAGAAGTCACGACTTGCGTGGCTCGACGGCTGGGTGGAAGCGCCGAATTGACGCTTCGGGCCGGGAATCGTGAGACCGGAGGCCCTCGAGGTCGGTGCGCTGGCACGCGCGATTTAGGGCGCTCTGGCCCTATTTGGCCGCGACCCGATGATGATCGGCCTTGGCCGCTGGGCAGGTCGTCGATGACGGAAAGTGAGTCGCCTTCCGGAGCGGTAGGGCGGTCGCTCCGGTCGCCGTCATATGGACGCCAACGCGATCACGAACGCCGGCACTGAGACCGTTCACGTGTCGCGATCGACGGGAAGCGCCACGTTGGCGTACGGCTGCGCGTCGCCGGCCGCTGATGCGACCGATCCAGGGCCCGGGCCCGGCGCCGCGCGGCTGCCAAGGGTTCTAAGCTGGACGGCCGCCACCGGCCCCGGAAGGCACCGTCAATTGATTGCCGTCGACACCGGGCTTGTGAGCGGCGACTCCAGCCCACTTCCGAGGGCCGCGACGGACATGTACACGGTCGTCCCCGATGCCAGATTGCCAAGCGTCACTCGCGTGAACGGGAATGAAGTGACGTTACCGACGTCGACCGTGGTTGGTGCCGTGCCGCTGCTGAAGGGTGCTGTCGACCAGTACACGCGGTAGCCGGTAACGCGTGCGTCCGCCACTCCTGTCCACGTGAAAGCGTAGTTGGTCGGCGCCACCGATGCCTGCACCGTGATCGTAAACGGCGGCAGTGAGGCCGTCGCAGTACCGTCGTTGACGGAGATCGTGATGTTCGAGTAATTGCCGACGGCGGTTGCCGGCGGCGTGCCTGACAGCTGGCCGGACGTTGCATTGAACGTGGCCCACGTCGGTTGATTCGCAATCGAGAAGGTCAGCAGCCCACCCCTCGGGCTCGACGCGACGGGCGTAAAGGAATAGGGCTGGCCGGCCATGACGCTGGTGGCGGGCGTACCGGAGATCGTCGGCGGTACCGGCAGCACCGCGATCGTAAAGGCGGGCAGCGGGACCGTCGTCGTGCCGTCGCTGACCGAGATCGTTATGTTCGCGTAGGAGCCGACTGCGGTTGCCGGCGGCGTGCCCGACAGCAGGCCGGACTGCGTGGCAAACGTCGCCCAGCTCGGCGGGTTCGCGATCGAGAAGGTCAGCGCCGCGCCCGATGGGCTCGACGCCGTTGGTTGGAAGGAATAGGCCTGGCCGGCCGTGACGCTGGTGGCGGGCGCACCGGAGATCGTCGGCGGCACCGGCAGCACCGTGATCGTGAAGGCGGGCAGCGGGACCGTCGTCGTGCCGTCGCTGACCGAGATCGTGATGTTCGCGTAGGAGCCGACTGCGGTTGCCGACGGCGTGCCCGACAGCTGACCGGACTGCGTGGCGAATATCGCCCAGCTCGGCTTGTTCACGATCGAGAAAGTCAGTGCTGCCCCGGAGGGGTCCGCCACGGTCGGCTGGAACAGGTAGGCCTGGGTCGCCTTGACCGTCGTCGGCGGCGCCCCGGAGATCGTCGGCGGCGGCGGAGCCGGCTGCACGGTGATCGTGAACGCTGGCAGCGATACCGTCGTCGTGCCGTCGCTGACCGCGACGATGATGCTCGAATATGCGCCGATTGCGCTCGCCGCGGGCGTCCCGGAAAGCTGCCCCGATGTCGTACTGAAGGTGGCCCAGGCGGGCTTGTTCGTGATCGAGAACGTCAGCGTGGCCCCGGACGGGCTTGAGGCAGTTGGCTGGAAGAGGTACGGCTGGGTGGCTTGGACCGTCGTGGGCGGCGTGCCCGAAATAGTGGGCGCGGCCGGCGGAAGAGTCGCTACCGTCAAGGTCGCCGATGCGGATTGCGTCGGATCCTGCACGGACACTGCGGTGATCTGTACCGTTGGCTGGGCGGGCGGCGTTGTCGGTGCCGTATACAGGCCGCCCGTCGAGATGGTGCCGACAGTGGTGTTGCCGCCGGTGACGCCGTTCACCGACCATGTGACCGCAGTGTTAGTCGCGTTCGTTACCGTCGCGACGAAGAGCTGAGTGCCCGAGCCGGCGGCCACGGTCGTGTGGGTGGGAGTGACCGCGACGCTGACCTGCGGCGGCGGATTCGTGAGCGTGACCGTGGCAGATCCGTAGTCCGTCGGGTTATCGACGGACAGCGCGCTGATCGTGACGGTTGCAGGGGACGGAACCACGGCGGGCGAGGTGTACGCGCCAGACGCCGAGATCGTTCCCAGCGTCCCGTCGCCCCCGGCCACGCCGTTCACCTGCCACGTCACGCCGGAAGCTGCGCCTGAGCCCGTCGCGGAGAAGGAGACGGACGTGCCGCCCACGGCCACGGTGGCCGTGGCCGGCGATACTGTAATGGTGGTCGGCGGCGGGGCAACTGACGACGGCGCCGCCTGAGGAGGGGATAGGCTTGGATTCGTGGAGCCGCAAGCGGCGACCAGCATTGCGGCGGCGAGTGCCAAGACTGCGACGCGCGTCCGCCCGTCGATGAACGCGGCGGTGCCACGGGCGAAGCGGAATCCAAACTTCATTCTACACCTCCGGCAGCCCCGCTAACTTCCTGAGATTCCAGGAGCCCGGAGGCTTTGCGCCCCCGCCTCACGGCGGGTTTGCCTTTGTCACAGTGCCTTGCGCGTCGGCGCGCATTTCTGCCCAGTCAAGACGCTGGGCCGCGATCGGCAATAGCCGGCGCGGGGACCGATCGTCGCTGCACGCGGGGTTGAGCGTGGGAGACGCCCCGCTCACACCCGCTGCAGCGGACTCAATCGAGGATCTCCACAAGATCTTGCCGGGTCTGCCGGGCCGCCGTAATCGCTGTCCGCGCCGAATTCACTTAATGCGACGGAGAGACTAGGTTGCGAATGCGCGCGATACAACCCGTCTGCGCGTCGGAATTCGGCGACAACGCCGACCGATAGTCGGAAGTGCGTCACAATAATGTCGCGAGGACGGGCAATCCGACGAAAAGATGATCACCGTGCGCTGGGCCATTTGGAATCGTCTAATTCGGGATATGTCCTAAGATTCGCGGACTGCGCAAACGAGCGCCGACTCCTTGCGACGAGCCGCAAGCTGCCCGAGAAGCGCGGCCTGCGCGCTGAGCGCAACAGGTCCCGTCGCGTGTTCGTTCGCTAACCGAGTTGTGGTTCGGGACAAGGACGTCGGATGGGGCTGCCTATCGCCGCTGAGTGCGGTGTACCGCGAGGTTCCATGCCGGCACCCCGGCAACCGTCAAGACCTTGCCGGAGCGCGGCATAGCCCCGGCCTAAGCCCACCGCGCCCGGCGGTGATGGCTCAAGCGATCTAGTCTTCTCCCCGCCGTGCGACCTACCCGGCGACATGGCTTGGAGCCCGCCTAACCCAACTGCTGCAGTCGGGACGGCGATTGCAGTCTTTTCGGCCTGCGACAGCGGCGCCGATTCTGCCAAGGTACTGATGCTGCGGACAGTCGCCGCGGGAGTGGCGGCAGTGAGCGCGAAAGAATCCCCGGTCATGCCAACTTTGGCAGTTGCATACAGGCATTTCGCGCACGATCTTGGGCCGGAGGTCAGGCGCCCGTATCTATGGCGATGCGACGATTCGCGAGGACGGCAAGACGCACACGTACTGGCGTCGCGGGCGCAAGGTGGTGGTGGAGACGGTCGCGCAGCTCGGCGAGCGCGACGCCTGCGTCATACCCAACGGCATGGAATTGATGCTGTCGGCTGACGTGTTCCGTTTGACGCGGCGTCCGGAGGCTAAACGGACGCCAAGCCGAAGTGGCGCGAGCCAGTCGCCCGCGATCTCCCGTAAGTCCCTGATTTAATTGGTGGGCGGTACAGGGCTTGAACCTGTGACCCCTGCCGTGTGAAAGCAGTGCTCTACCGCTGAGCTAACCGCCCTTCGAACTGGAAAAAGCGAATCTGGAACGGAAGCCCATGTTAGACGGGGCTGCGGGCGCAACGCAACGTCGAGCGGCACGCCGAGGCGCGGCGGTCACGTCGCTCATCGAGGCCGTCGGACTCACGACTCGCCGACAGGCGGACAGTGCGGCCGAAGATCTAGCCGCGCGCGTGCCCGTTGTTAACGCGCGGCCCCGGTCGGACAGAGCCGCGCCACCTCAACACGCGCGGCGTGGCACATGTCCGGTTGTTCCCGTGAGGTCGCGAGCGCCGCTCGCTGGTATGCCGGCAGCGGCGTAATCGGCCGCGGGCACGCGGCGCGGCGCGGCGCGGCAGGGCGGGGTCAAGTTGAGTGTCATGGAAAACCCGATCCCTCCGACGCTTCAGTAACGGCTTGGTCAGCTGATGGCCTCGTAACACCTGCGAAGGTATACGCGGCCGCGTCTCGGACGGCCTCTGCCCGTATAATCACGCCCCCGCGCCACCGTCCGATGTGCACCATGACTGTCCGTACCCGCTTTGCTCCCAGCCCTACCGGCATGCTCCACATCGGCGGTGTTCGCACCGCGCTCTTTTCGTGGCTGTACGCGCGCGGACGGGGTGGGACCTTCATATTGCGCATCGAGGATACCGACCGCGAGCGGTCTACGGCTGAGGCGATTCAGGTGATTCTCGACGGAATGCGCTGGCTCGGACTCGACGTCGACGAGGGCCCCTTCTACCAGACGCAGCGCTACGATCGGTATCGCGAAGTCATCGCTGAATGGCTGACGAGGGGTACCGCGTATCAGTGCTACTGCACGAAGCAAGAACTCGAAGAGATGCGAAGCGCGCAGCTTGCTCGCAAGCAGAAGCCGCGCTACGACGGCCGGTGTCGCGAGCGTACCGCGCCGCGCCCGGGTGTGGATCCCGTCGTGCGCTTCCGTAATCCGATTGACGGACAGGTGGTCGTGCAGGATGCCGTGCACGGGCCAATCGTCTTCCAGAATGAGGAACTCGACGACCTGATCATCCTGCGGTCTGACGGTAATCCGACCTACAACTTCTGCGTGGCGGTCGATGACTGGGACATGCGCATTACGCACGTCATTCGTGGCGACGACCATATCAACAACACGCCACGTCAGATCAACATGCTCTGGGCGATGGGCGCTACCCCTCCCGTGTACGGGCACCTGCCGATGATCCTTGGACCCGACGGCACAAAACTCTCGAAGCGCCATGGCGCGGTGAGTGTGCTGCAATACCGTGAGGACGGTTATCTGCCCGAGGCGTTGCTCAACTACCTGGCGCGACTTGGTTGGTCGCACGGCGACCGCGAGATCTTCACGCTCGAGGAGCTGACGGCGCTGTTCGACATCGGCGCCGTGAACAAGTCGGCGGCGGCGCTGAATCCTGACAAGCTTGCCTGGACGAACCAGCAGCACATCATGCGCAAGTCCGGCACCGAGCTCGCGCCGTACCTCGCCGAGCAGCTGATCGTGAGTGGCCAACAGCCGGGTGCGGTCGATCTCGCGGCGATCGCCGAGGCGCTCAAAGAGCGAGTGAAGACGCTGAAGGAAATGGCCGAGAACAGCTGGTTCTTCTTCCGCGCGCCGGAGACATATGAGGAAAAGGCTGCGAAAAAACAGCTGAACGCCGAGACGGCACCGCTGTTGGCCGCGGCCATCGCGGCGCTCAAGGGGCTTGAGTCCTGGACCGCAGCGGCAATCCATGCGTGTCTCGACGCGCTCGCGACGAACAAGGGTATCGGGCTGGGAAAGGTCGCCCAGCCGATCCGCGTTGCGGTATCGGGTTCGACGGTCTCGCCGCCGATCGATGCGACACTCACGATTCTCGGGCGCGCCGAGTCGATCCTGCGGCTCGAGCGTGCGATCGCTTTCGCGCAGCGTGCCGAGTAATCGCCAGGCCCCGGGCCTACGGCCCGCACGAAGGTGGTCGCTCAACGGATTGACAGCGGTCCCTCGTGCCCCGCAGAATTACGGTTCTCCCCCGTGGGGCTATAGCTCAGCTGGGAGAGCGCTTGCATGGCATGCAAGAGGTCGCCGGTTCGATCCCGGCTAGCTCCACCAACTTTCTCGCCTGTCCCCATCGTCTAGAGGCCTAGGACATTACCCTTTCAAGGTAGTAACACGGGTTCGAATCCCGTTGGGGACGCCACGGTTGGCTGGTGGAGCGGCCGGACGACCGCTACCGGAGGACCGACGGCTGTACTGTCGCGGGCGGCGATCGCAGTTCGTCCGTTCGGCGACCTGAACTCAAGATCCCTGCCAAAGCCGTTTCTCCTGGCCAGTTCTTCAGACCTTCCTTGATAGCAGTACCGTGTCAGAGCAGCGTCCCACACTCCTGATCGTCGAGGATGACCCCGGGCTCCAGAAGCAACTCAGGTGGTGCTTCGACCAGTACGCCGTGGTTCATGCAGCCAACCGCGCCGAAGCGGTAGCGCAGATTCGGCGTTTCGAGCCTGAAGTCGTGCTTCAGGATCTCGGATTGCCGCCCGACCCGGAGGGCGTTACCGAAGGGATGGCTACTCTCAGAGACATTCTTGCCGTCGCACCCCGAACGAAGGTGGTCGTCGTCACAGGCTACGCCGACCACGAGCACGCCGTGCAAGCAGTCGGCTTGGGCGCGTACGATTTCTACGCCAAGCCCGTGGATACCGGCGTACTCAAGCTCATCGTCGACCGCGCCTTTCAAATTGCCAGCCTCGAGACGGAAAATCGCCGATTGCGGGAGGCGCAGATCGCGCCGCCTCTCGATGGAATCATCGCCACGGACGAGGGCATGCAGAAGGTCTGTCGGATGATCGAGAAACTGGCGCCAACGTCCGTGTCGGTGTTGCTCGTCGGCGAAAGCGGCACCGGGAAAGAGTTGCTGGCGCGCGCGATTCATTCGCGTAGCGAACGGCGGACACGGAGCTTTGTCGCAATCAATTGCGCTGCGATTCCGGAGAACCTGCTCGAGAGCGAGTTATTCGGCTACGAGAGGGGTGCATTCACCGGCGCCGTCAAGCAGACGCCCGGAAAGGTCGAGACTGCGGAAGGCGGCACACTTTTCCTGGATGAAATTGGCGACATGCCGCTCAGCCTGCAGGCAAAGCTACTGCGCTTTCTCCAGAACCGGGTAATCGAACGGATCGGCGGTCGCAAGGAGATTCCCGTCGACGTCCGCGTCGTCACTGCCACGAATCAGGACCTCGAGGCATTGATTGCCGAGCAGCGCTTTCGCCAGGACCTGTACTACCGAATCAGCGAAGTCACGATCCGCGTGCCGCCGCTGCGAGAGCGGCGTGACGCCCCGGTCGTCCTTGCGCGGGCGGTATTGCAGCGCGCGATCCGTGGTCAGCCGCGAGCGCCGCAGGGGTTCACGGAGGGCGCGCTGCTCGCAATCCAGGGATACGGCTGGCCGGGCAATGTTCGGGAGCTCGAGAACAAGGTGAAGACCGCCGTCGTCATGGCCAACGGGCCCCTCATTACGGCGGACGACCTGGGACTGGATCGAAGCCCGGAAGAGTTCACGTTGCTGAACCTCAAGGAGGCCCGTAGCCGGGCTGAACGGCTGGCCGTGCAGCAGGCGCTGGCGGTCGCGTCCGGCAACATCTCAAGAGCCGCCGAACTGCTGGGCATTACACGACCGACGCTGTATGGCCTGCTAGAAAAATACGACTTCCGACAGCCGCCTACCGCGGAATGAGCGCCCGTCGAATGTTTCCGCGCGTCGTAACGCAAAGCCCCACAGTGTGCCGCGGCGGCGTGCGCGCCGGCGCGGCAACGGGCGTGTCCGGACGAAGCGGGGAGGCGGCCATCAGAGTGCCACGCCAACGCGCTGGGGCCCCGGACGAAACCGACCTCTAGGCGGCTGTCCGCCACCGGCTGGTACGCCGGCTGTTTGCCGGGGTCTTCCGACCTTGGCTCAATTAGCTCGTAACCTGGCGCGCAGCCCAACCGCCGGAGCCGAAATCACATGACCGCCGATGACACTGGGGCCGTTAGCGGAGACTCAAGCCCGCTTCCGAGGGCCGCAACGGACATGTACACGGTCGTCCCCGACGCGAGGTTGCCAAGCGTTACTCGAGTGAACGGAAACGATGTGACGTTCCCCAGGTCCACCGTCGTCGGCGTCGCGCCACTGCTGAAAGGCGCGGTCGACCAGTAGACGCGGTAGCCGGTGACGCGGGAGTCCGAGACTGCCTGCCACGTGAAAGCGTAGCTGGTCGGCGGCGGAGTCCAGGAGACCGTAATCGTCGCGGTCCCTTTGTTGCCCGCGGCGTCGGCCGCTGTGACGGTGATGATGTTTGCGCCAGCGGCCAGCGCGAGACCGCTGATGCTCCAACTGGTCGCACCCGTAGCCGTGCCGCTTCCACCGAGGCTGTCGCTCCAAGTGACCTGGACGACTCCGACATTGTCAGCGGCGGTGCCAGAAAGGTTGATCGTCTGCGCCGTCGCGGTGAATGAAGCCGCCGTCGTCGGCACCGCGATGCTAACGGTCGGTGGTGTCGTGTCTGGAGTACCCGGCGAACCCGGGCTAGGAGCCGGCGCAGGCGCGGCAGCGGACTGCGGCTGCGCGGCGCCGCCGCCGCCGCCGCCGCCGCCGCAGGCACCGAGTGCCAACGCGAGCAGCGACACGGCGCCTGCGAGCCTCCAGGTCGTGGTTCGCGTGGGTTTGCGGGTGCACGACCGGTTGGTCGGCCAGCGGCCACGTCGTAGGCCGGCGCAATCAGTGATACTATTTAATCCCACGTTCGTGTACCTCAAGCTCCTGGCGAACATCTGAATCGATCAGGACCGGTTACTGCTGGCGGGCCCTGCCTGCGCACCCGTCAGTCCCGTGTCCGTCACTGCGCGGTCCAGCCCGCTCAGCCGGGCTCGGGTCGCCGTTGGCGTTCCTGCTGCGCCGCCGGACCCTGCCGCGGACCCGACGCGCTATGCGTTGCCATCGGCGGACCGCTGCATCACATAATACCTTCCGTTTCCCGGGAGTTAACCGTTCGATATGTCTGCAGCCTGCGACGTTTCCATGATCCCATGCGCCCGAATCTCGGCCGAGTAATGCCGCTCCAGCTGTCTCCGATGGCCGACAACGTCTACGGTAGCCAACGACGGTGCCGGCTCAGAAATAGCTCTTGGTCCGTTCGGCCGCTACTGCAAGCGGTCCTCGGGACATCCGTGAACGATTGCATTTCTTGGGCAATACGATTCAGCGGCCAAGGGGATCGCATCACAGTTTCAGCCGATAGCGAGACAGTATGCTGCGTGCACTGCGGCCGCGCGCGACGTGCCCGGCCGATGCTCAGCCTGGAACGCTCGTTCCGCGATAGCGACTCACCCAGCCAGGCAGGTTCACGGTCGTGAGCGACAAGCGTCGCATCCCCATTTTGATGTACCACGAGGTCGCTGCCGGCACAGAACTCGCCGCGCTGCGCGGAAAGACGCAGCACAGCTACATCGTTACGCGCGAGCAGTTCCACGCCCACATGGACCTCCTGCACGGTCTTGGCGCACAGGCGATTGACTTGGACCACGTGCTAGCGTGGAAGGAGGGTCAGAGAGATCTGCCGCCGAAACCGGTCGTGATCACTTTTGACGATGGGTTTGCGGGAAACGAGCGGCACGCGCTGCCGATTCTGACGGAGTTCGGATTTCACGCGACCTTTTTCGTCATTTCGAATAAGGTCGGCGATCCGCTGATGATGACCAAGCGCCAGCTTCGGGTCCTGGCGGATGCCGGCATGGCGGTCCAGTCACACACCGCCAATCACCCGCTGCTTTCGAGACTGGACGCTTCGCAGACGGGCGCCGAACTGGCGGACTCGAAGGCGGCGCTGGCGGACATCGTCGGCCAGCCGGTTCGGCACATATCCTTGCCGAATGGCGACAGCAACGCGCATTACCGGCAGCTGGCACCCGAACTGGGCTATGTGACGGGCTGCGGTTCTGGCTTCGGCCTCAACGATCGCAGTGCAGATGTGTACTTTCTGCGACGGATTGCCATCAAAGCGGATACGCCCGCCTCTACGGTTGGCGGCATCGTGACCGGTGATGAACGCGTGCTTCGACGCCTCGCTGTGAATGCCGGCCTGAAGAGCATGATTCCCCGTCTACTTGGCAAGTCACGTTACGACCGTCTCTACAATCTCGTTTTCGGCGTCGAGCAGCAAGAGAAGAAGGGTGACTCCGGGTGAACATTCTGTTCGTGACGACGAAGAATCCATTCCCGCTGAACGAGGGCAGGGCGCTGCGCACCTACAATCTCATTCGCGAGACCGCGAAGCGCCACCGAGTCACTTTGTGCACATTTGTGCAGACCCAAGAAGAACTGGCCGGGATCGATGAAATGCGCAAGATTTGCGCTGCGGTCTACTACGAGCCGCTGTACCTGAACGGCGCCGTTGTCCGGCTGGGGGTCGACGTACTGCGAAATATGCTGTCCCGCTCGCCGATCCTGGCCACTAAGTACCGAGTGCCACGTATGATCGCCCGGGTTCGGGAGTTGGTTCACGGTGGTGCTGTCGACCTGGTTCACCTAGACATGCTGCATCTGGGCGACTTCCTGCCGGTGTGCGGCGACAGGCCCGTTGTTCTGGTCGAGCATAATGTGGAAAGCATGCTGCTGAAGCGGCGCGTCGATAGCGAGGTGAACCCATTCCGCAAGGCTTATCTCGCGCATCAGTATCGAAAGCTTAAGACGTATGAAGCGCGGGTCTGCGGCGAGGTCGACGACGTGATTACGGTCTCGGACCTTGACGCCGAGGTGCTGCGCGGAATGAATTCGCGCGGACACTACACGACGATTCCAAACGGGGTCGACACCCACTATTTTCGCAGTCAAGGCATGGCAAAGCAGGCGAACTCCCTCGTCTACGTAGGCGGCCTGAACTGGTATCCGAACCTCGACGCGATGCGATTCTTCTGCATGGATATCCTGCCGCGAATCCGCCAGAGCGTTCCCGGTGCGACTCTTACGGTCGTCGGTAAGCTTCCGAACGGTCGCGTGCCGGACGAGTTTGCTTCGGTCGAAGGCGTCCACTTCACCGGCCTGGTGGACGACGTGCGGCCGCTCATCGACCGCGCGACCGCGTACGTCGTGCCGCTGCGGGTCGGCGGTGGTACGCGCCTGAAGATTCTCGACGGATTGTCGATGGGACAGAGCATCGTCACGACGTCCATAGGTTGCGAAGGCCTGGCGGTGAAGGGCGAGCGAGACCTCCTCGTTGCCGACGATGCAGAGGCGTTTGCGCGACAAGTAGTGCGCGTGCTCTGTGACGGACCGCTTCGCAACGAACTCGGTCGAAGCGGTCGAAAACTCGTCGAAGACTCGTATGAATGGGGCGCGATCGCTCGCGACCTCGATCGCCTATACGAGACGATACTCGCGGAATGGACCGCAAGGCCACGCGTCGCCGCAGCCGCCGGATGCGGGGGGGCTAGGGCCATGTGCGGAATCGCCGGCATTGTCGACTACCGCAGCGCGCCACCGGACGGGCAGCAACTGCAACGAATGCTGGACGCCATTCGGCATCGCGGCCCGGATGACGAGGGCACATGGGCGGAAGGCCCGGCCGCGATTGGCATGCGGCGCCTCAGCATTATCGACCTCGTTTCCGGGCATCAGCCGATTCACAACGAAGACAAGACGATCTGGGTCGTATTCAATGGGGAAATCTACAATTACGCCACTCTTCGGTCGCAATTGGAGGAACGCGGCCATCGCTTTTACACGCAGTCCGATACCGAAACCTTGGTGCATTTGTATGAAGAATACGGAGAGAAGTGCGTTGATCACCTCAATGGAATGTTCGGCTTCGCGCTATGGGACACGGTGCGAGAGAAGCTGCTAATTGCGCGCGATCGCGCGGGCGAGAAGCAAGTCTATTACGTCAACAAGAGCGGCTGGTTCGGCTTCGGCTCGGAAATCAAGGCACTGCTTGCGGCCGGGGTGGTCTCGAAAGACATCGATCTACAGGCCGTCGATGGGTACCTGGCGTACCTTTACTGCCCGGCGCCACTGACGGTGTTTGAAGACGTCCGAGAGCTGCCGGCGGCCCATCTGCTTGTCCTGGACCGCCAAGGGCTGCGAATTAGGCGCTACTGGGATCTCAAGTTCGCGAAGCCGAGCGGTCGAATGACGGAGGAGGACGCGCTCGGTCTATTCAAGCAGCAGTTGCGCGCGACCGTTCGAAGCCGTCTGGTCAGCGACGTCCCGTTGGGCGCGCTGTTGAGCGGAGGGGTCGACTCCAGCGCGATTGTGGCGCTGATGAGCGAGTGCGCCAGCGGGCCGATCAGGACGTTCAGCATCGGCTACGGGCAGGAAGGCGGATATTATGACGAGCGACGTTATGCACGGATGGTCGCACAGCAGTTCGCCACCGAGCATCACGAATTTGTCGTTGAGCCGGATATCGTTGCCGTCATTCCGGAGATCGTTCGGGCGTTTGATCAGCCTTTCGCGGACTCCTCGGTGGTCGCGAATTACTACGTGTTCGCCGAAACGCGCAAGCACGTCAAGGTCGTGCTCTCGGGTCTCGGCGGCGACGAAGTTGCGGCCGGATATAACCGCTACATAGGGCTCAAGCTGCACCGGGCGTACCAGCGCGTGCCGGGCTGGATGCGGCGCCGAATTATCGCTCCGGCGATCGGCCGGCTGGCTGACTCCAGAGGCGGTGGCCGGTTCGTCGAACGCGCCAAGCGTTTCGTCCGCTCCGTAGGCTTGAGCGACAGTGAAGTGTATTTTGACTATATGGCGGCTTTCGGACAAGACAGACGACAGTGCCTGTGGTCGGAATCCGTACAACACCGGCTGGACACGCGGCGCACCACCTCGTACCTGCGCGACTACTTCGACTCGCCGGGTATTGACGACGTCGTTGATCGCGCGCTTTATGCGGATACGATGACTTATCTCCCCGGCGACTTGTTGACACTGACCGATCGCATGAGCATGCGAAGCTCGATTGAGGCACGTGCGCCCTTCGTCGACCACGCGCTGATGGAACTGATGGCGACCGTGCCGGCGCGCCTAAAGGCCAAAGGCGTGGTCAAGAAATACCTGCTAAAGAAGGCATTCGAGGGCATCCTGCCGCACGAGATTCTTCACCGGCGCAAGCAAGGCTTCACGATTCCGCTGACGGTCTGGTTGCGCGGAGAGCTGTTGCCATATGTACGCTCGTCGCTCTCTCGTGCGCGCCTCGACCGTGTTGGTCTTTTCAACACGCAGTACGTGGAGCGGCTCGTGAGCGAGCACGCGTCGGCGAAAGAGAACCATCACAGCCGAATTTGGGCGTTGCTCATGTTCATGGAGTGGTACGAGCAGTATGTCGGGCTGTGACGCGGCTACTGCTCGCGTAGCCTGCCCCTGGCTCAGGCCAGCACTGACCGATAGATTTCGAGGTAGCGTTCGGCCATCCGGCGCGAAGAAAAATGTTGAATCACGCGTTCACGGGCCCGCTCGCCCATCGCGAGCAGTTGCTGCGGCTTCGCTAATGCGTCCTTCAGAACGCGCGCGAGCTCGATCGTTGAGCCCGGAGTGACAACCCAGCCGGTGACGTCTTGGTCGACGATGCGGGACACGTCGCCGACGTTCGTGGCTAGTGTCGGCACCGCGCAGGCCATGGCCTCGAGCAGCACCATTGGGAATGCTTCCACCAGCGACGGCAGCACACACAGATCCATGGCGGAATAGAAAGGACGGATATCTCGGCGTCGGCCGAAGAAATGCACGCGAGACGATAGACCAAGTGTGCGCACCCTCTCCTCGAGTGCGCCGCGTTCCTCGCCATCGCCGACGACGATCAATTGCGTTGCCTCCTCGACCTGAGAGAGGGCGTCAAGCAGAAAATGCAAACCTTTTGGCCGGGAAAGGCGTCCGACAAAGCCGACCACGGGGGATGACCGCAGTCCGAGGGCTGATTTTGCTGCCTCCCGGGACGTTGAGGCCCAAAGCAAGTCCGGATCCACACCGTTGCCCACGTAATGCAAGCGCTGGGATGGGCCGAAGCGGGCAAGTTCGCGCACGACAGCCTGTGAGACCCCGACCCGGGCATCACAGAACGCGGCCAGACGCTTGTCAATGGCACCGTAGAAACGCAGGTTCCATGTGTCAGTGAGCCAGTTGTGATGAGTACTCACGAGCTTGAATGAGTTGCGGCGCCGCGCGAGCAGCGAGTGGAATGTCGTCTTTTCCTTGTGGCTATGAACGATCTGTATCTCGTGCGTGGCTACATACGCCGCGATTTCGCGCACGGCAACGGGATCGTATTGCCACCTGCAGTCGATGACGGTCGTGCCGGACGCGGCTTCGCGGGTTACGTCAATAATCTGTTGATCGCCCCGTCCACGGTTGGAAAGGACCCCCACATGGCACTGCTGGCCTAGCTTGGCGAGCTGGCGGACGAGTTCGGCCGCCATCGCCTCGGCACCATAGAATCCCGTGCTGCTCAATAAGTGAAGTACACGCATAATTGTCACTTGGATTTGCCACCTGCGAGAATATCAAATTGCGCCGCGGCGCAACTCGGCGCAACGCGGCGTACGCAGTGAATCGCGGCGACTCACGCCGGTTGGCGCAGCGACCAATTTGCAGCCCGATGCGCCTTTTCCTTTCGTTGCAACGGTACGCGTGATCATCGCACCGAGAAATGCGGGAGCCATCCACACGTAACGCGATGGCGGCTACGATGGCGAGCGGCGGAGGGGGACGGCCGGTGATCGGGAGAGCAGATCGCCCTCGCGGCGCCGTGATTTGCGCGAAAAGGAATAAGGCCGTAGCGGCGCACGCGGGCAAGTAACAGACGGAAGCGTCCGCTGTTCAGGCGCGGCAATTGTGCCGCATCGATCGTGCGGGCTTTCGTCGGCGGAGCCGGGGTTGTCACGATTTCGCTGAATGGAGATGGTACCTTTGGCTAAGGCGATCCAGAGCCGATTGCCCCGGATTCGAGAAGTCGATGGAAAAGCCGGCGGCGCGTTCGCGCGGCTGCAACGTCGTTCCGGCAGATCTGTCGCCGCTGGGCGCTGGGCCCGTGGCCTGTCCGCGAAGAGCAGCCGGGAGCGCACTGAGGGCCCAACGTGGAAAACCAAGGGACGGCGAGTAACTCGGACGTTCGCGCAGACTGGCTCCACCTTGCGGTGTGCAGCATTCTCGTTGCAATGGAACTTCAAGCGGGGGGCGTCAAACAGTTGCTGCACTGCGGCCGTTAGCACGATTATACTGAACCGATCGCGCATTGATCGGTCGGTGACCGCTTGTGCAGTGCATGGGGCCAGGCGAATGAAAGTTGTCTATCTCATTGATCATTATTCGTCGGACCTTGCCGGAACTGAGAACCAATTGTTGAAAATCATCAATGGGCTTGCCGGCAGGATCGACGTTGAGCTCGTGATCTTGCGGCCGAGCGAATGGATCGAGAACCGCGCCGTTGTGTTCAACTGCCCTGTGACGGTGCTCTCAGCAAGCAACTTTCGCGCGCTGTCGACATACCGAAATCTTATGTCGCTTGTCGGGTACTTCCGCCGCAGCCGACCGGACCTCATCCACACATTCTTTCCTGTCGCCAACAGTGTCGGGGTGATCGCGGGACGCCTTGGCGGGGTCAGGCGCATTGTTACGAGCCGACGAGATTTCGGTGAATGGATGACACCGCGGTATCTGGCAGCTACCAAACTGGCCAATCGATTTGTAACGGCGATCGTGACCAACTCGCACGAAGTCAAACGATTGACCGAGCGGGTCGAGGGCTACCCGGGCGACCGAATCGAGGTGATCTACAACGGAATTGACGCTGCGCGCTTCCGACGGACTGTGCCAAATGCTGAGTTGAAGGAACGACTCGGCATTCCAGCGCACGACAAGGTCATCGGGATTATCGGAAATTTCCGTGCAATGAAACGCCACCAGACATTCGTACGTGCCGCTGATCTCGTGCTCAAGCGTCGGCGTGACGTCAGTTTCCTGCTGGTCGGGTATGGGCACGAGGGTGGCCCGAAGTCCGCCGCGCGAAGCTTGGCCGGCTCGCTCGGAATAAGCGGAAAAGTATTATTCAGCCCTGATTCTGTCACCCGCGACGTCCGCGAGTACTTGTCGATCATCGACATCGGCGTCAATTGTTCGGAGGCGGAAGGGCTGTCGAATGCGGTCATGGAATATATGTGCGCCGAGATTCCATGCATCGTTTCCAACAGCGGTGGCAACCCTGATCTCGTCACGCATGAAGTAAATGGTTTGATGTTTCCCCTCGATGACGTTGCGGAACTGGCGCGAGCGATGGAACGGTTGCTTGACCACCCGGAGGAATGCAAGCGGTACGCTGCTGCCGCGCGGGCGCGGGTTGAGGCGGAAATGGGGATCGACACGATGCTCGCGCGCTTTGACGGACTGTATCGGCGGCTGAGCCAATGACGCTTGCCGTTGGGTGGCTGACCGGCTGCGCGCGACGAGCCGCTATTGCCCTGGAGGCGCGGGCGGGCCGTCGTTTGGGGTTTCGATTCGCGGCGGGGCTCAGTGTGAAGCGGTTCTCAGTACGAAATACAATGGGTTTTTACACTGAATCTGATACACAGGGGAGCGTTATTGCCGTCCTCTGATGTCGACGCCTCCCGCCAAGCTCCATGCCTCCCCGTGAGACAATGATATTAATCGCGACAATTGCGTTCTGGACAGCGGCCGGCCTCGTCTTCTTCACGTACGCGGGCTATTCGATAGTAATATTTTTGCTGTCGCTGCTATTTCGTCGCCCGATACGGCGCGTCGAAAGCACGCCGGGCGTTACGTTTTTGATCACGGCGTACAACGAGGAAAAGGACATCGGCCGAAAGATCGAACAGACGTTGGCGCTCGATTACCCGCTCGACAAGCTGGAGGTAGTGGTAGCCTCGGATGGATCGAACGACCGGACCGACGATGTCGTAAGAACGTACGCAAATCGCGGCGTAAGGCTGGTGAGGGTCGAGGGTCGCGTCGGAAAGACCGAAACCCAGAACCGAGCCGTTGCGGTATCGACAGGTGATGTAATCGTTTTCTCCGACGCTACTACCCGGTACGAAAGTTCGGCGCTTCGGAAGCTGGTCCGCAACTACGGAGACGACACCGTCGGCGCGGTAAGCGGCCGCTACGAATACTTTAATCCGTCGGGTGCCCCGATTGGCGTCGGTAGCATACTGTTTTGGAAGTACGAGAACCTTATCAAGACGCTGCAAACGAATATCCGCACGATCACGGGGTGTTGCGGTTGCATCTATTCGGTGCGGCGGTCACTGTACGAACCGTTGCCGCCGGATATCATTAGCGATTTATGTGAGCCGCTCAAAGTGCTTGAGAAGGGCTACCGGATAGTATTTGAGCCGGAAGCCATCGCGTACGAGGAGACGACTGCGCACGCGGGCGAAGAGTTCAACATGCGCGTGCGGGTGATCACGCGCGGAATGCGCGGGCTGCTGTATATGCGCGGGCTGTTTAATCCGGCGAGATTTCCATTTGTCGCCTTCCAGCTGCTCGCCCACAAGGTGTTGCGCTGGCTGATTCCACTGCTGTTGCTCACGCTGCTGCTGGCTAACGCATTCTTGATCGGATCTCCTTTCTACGAGGCAACGCTTGGATTGCAGGTTGCCTTCTACACGCTGGCTGCCATCGGGTATGCCGCGGAAAGATACGGCTTGAAGACGAAGCTCCTAAGCGTGCCTCTCTACTTTATGACCGTTAATCTCGCGGCCGTGGTGGCGATGCAGCGAGTATGGCGTGGTCATAAGGCAGTCACCTGGGAAACGGTGCGCAAGTGACACCGACACGAGTGCTGTTCATCACTCAGGAAGACCCGTTCTACGTGCGGCTTTTCTTCGAGGAGTACCTCGCGATACATCCCGCCAATCAAGTGCCGGTGGCCATCGCGATCGCGCCGGCCATGGGCAAGACATCGGTTTGGGCGTTGGCGACTCAGATGCTTGAATTCTATGGGATCGCCAATTTCGTGAGAGTCGGCGTCCGATTTGTGATGTACAAGCTAGGAGCGCGGATCGGGTGGGGCGGCCGCCCGGGGCGGTTCTTATCGATAGCTCAGGTATGTAGGCATTATGGAGTGCCGGTCTTGCGGCCGAGGGACGTAAATTCGAGCGATTTCGTTGCTGAGGTGCGTCGGTTAGAGGCAGATCTCATCGCCTCCGTCGCAGCGCCGCAGATTTTCAAGCCACCGCTGATCAGTACGCCACGGTTGGGATGCATCAACATTCACAACTCGCGACTTCCAAAGTACCGCGGGATGTTACCGAACTTCTGGCAGCTTTATCACGGCGAGTCGGTGTCAGGTGTGACGGTTCATCGGATCAACGCGGCGCTGGATGACGGGGCGATCATCCTCCAACGCGACAACACCATCGAGCCCGGTGAGACGCTGCATTCGCTCATTGTCAAGACAAAGCGCGCGGGCGCGCGGGTAATGATTGATGCGATTGACTCGCTGGCATCCGGTACAGCCCAGGAGGTCGAGAATTCCAGGGAACATGCCACGCACTTTACGTTTCCGACCAGGGCTGACGTACGAGAGTTTCGCCGTCGCGGGCATCGCCTCCTATGATGAATGGGCTCTCCTTCGATATCGAGGATTGGTTTCAGGTCGAAAACCTTCGATCGGCTATTAGCCGTGAGCGCTGGTCGGAATTTCCGTTGCGGGTCGAGGCGAGCACGCAGCGGATTCTATCCATCCTCGCCGAGAATCAGACCAAGGCGACGTTCTTTTTTCTCGGGTGGGTCGCGGACCGCTGCCCGGATCTCGTAAGACAGGTTCACAAAGATGGGCATGAGGTAGCGTGCCACGGCTATGGCCATGAGCTCGTGTATCGCCTGACACCAGCCGAGTTGCGCGAGGATCTGCGGCGTAGCAAGCGACCGCTTGAGGACCTCATCGGGGCCGCGGTACTTGGGTACCGTGCCCCGAGCTTCTCGATCACAGAACAATCGTTGTGGGCTACGGACGTCCTGATGGAGGAAGGATTCGCCTACGACTCGAGTGTGTTTCCGGTGTCGATACACGACCGATACGGGCTACGCGGGGCGAGCAGACGGCCGTTTCGATGGCCGAGTGGTCTGCTGGAAATTCCGCTCGCCGTGTACCAGCTGGGCCCACTAGCGCTCCCGGTGGCCGGTGGCGGGTACTTTCGATTACTTCCCTACTTGTACTTTAGGGCGTTGCTCGGGCGGCTAAATAGCGGCGATGAGCAATTCACGTTCTATATGCACCCGTGGGAGCTGGACCCGGACCAGCCTCGTGTCAAGGTCCCTTGGCGCTATTCATTTCGACACTACGTCAACCTGAAGTCTTCCGGTCGGAATCTCGGTCGGCTGATCCGGGACTTCGACTTTGCTCCCATGGCGACGGCGTACCATGTGGCAGCTTAATCGGGTTCGCTCCGCGGCGCCCTACGGATGAAGATCGGGGCACGGCCGTGTTTGGATCCCCCGCTTGCGGTTAGAACCTAGAGGGTCCGAGCTATGCGCGAATTGGCCGGTGTAGAGCAATGAGCGACAGCGGCCCTCCGGCGCAAGAGAGAATCCAAGCGCTGGATGCGTTCCGCGCGTTGGCGATCCTCGGGGTGCTTTTGTTCCATTTTTTGTATCGGTGGGCACCGCCCCTTAGCGCGACGGATGTGTATGGATTTCGGAGTTCGTATCCATTCGTGCGGTTCGGCTATTTGGGCGTCGAGTTTTTCTTTATTATTTCAGGTTTCGTGATCTACCTGACGCTCGATCGTTGCACGAGCGTGGCGCAGTTTTTCGTACGCCGGTTCGCGCGGCTGTACCCTGCGTACGTCGTGGCGATGATTGTTACCTTTGTCGTGTCAAACGCAATCGGGCCGCCAGAATTTCATCACACACTCCGCGAATTCGCTTTCGGGTTGTCGATGCAGTCGCCGCATTTTGGCGTTCCATGGATCGATGGCGTGTACTGGTCGCTTCTGGTTGAGATCAAGTTCTATTTTTGGGCTGGCCTGATATACCTGTTTTCCCGCCGGGGCTTTGACATCGGCTGGTGCCTGTTCGCGGTGGTCGCGACGGTTCTTGGGCGATTCAGCGAGACCTTGAGGGATGTGGTGTTCGTATCGCAATACATTCCGTTCTTTACGATGGGTTTATATTTCTATCGATGCTACATGGGGGCGGGCCGTGGCGCGGCGCTACTGCTACCGGCGGTCGCTCTTGTCTCTTACGCCGTGTCTTGGCACGGCTCGGATCTTGCCGTGCACGGGTTCGTCGCGGGGATGGTGCTGGCGTTCTATGCGTTCGCGCGTGGATTGCTATCGTGGATCGCCAAGCCGCCGCTGCTCTTCTTCGGGGACATCTCTTACTCCCTGTACCTCGTTCACCAGCATATAGGTGTCAGTATCGTGCGCCTCGCCCGCAGCGTCCTCGGAGTGCCTGATCTGGTGGCGGTGCTGATGGCAATGTTGTGTACGGTCGTGCTCGCATATGCTATTACCCGGTACGTAGAGCATGAGTGGAAGAGGCGAATTACGCGGTACGCGGAACGTCAGGTGCTGCCGTGGCTCGCGCGTACGCGATGGTACCGGTGGATTGAATTCCAGCCGTCGCGGTAGCTCATAAAGCCCACCCGGTGGCTGATGCGGCTATTTGCCGGTCGGCGCTACGCCCGCCGTAGGTCGCTGCGCAGAGGTTCTCCGACATCCATGTCCATCACGCGCCGCACAACGTGCCCAATCAGCTCCCGCAGAAGATCGGCGGCGCCCCCCTTCTCGGTAACCGTCCGGTCTGGGCACCCTCGCTTGTGCGGTGATAGGAGTCAATGATCTGAGTCTTGTGCGGAACGGTGGACGTGTCCGCTTGAGGTTCAGATGGACACATCGGATCAAGAGTCGGTTGCGTCGGTTCAAGCGTCGGTGTCACGCAGGATGCGGACGCTTGAGGAGAAGCGTCAGATCCTCGAGGAGGCGATGGCGCCTGGGGCGTCTGTGGCTGCGGTGGCGCGCAAGTACGGCGTGAACGCCAACCTAGTGTTTGGCTGGCGGCGACTGCACCGGCGAGGGGAACTTGAGCAGAGCCGCGAGCCGGCGGCGCTGCTACCGGTCAAGGTGACGATGCCGACGGTGCTGCCGGATCGGGAGAGCCGACCGACGCAGGAGGTCGATCCGGCGTCGACGCGCCGCAGGAGCGCCGGGCGGATAGAGATCGAGATGCCTGGCGGCGTGAAGGTTCTGGTGCACGGTCGTATCGAGCGCGAGGCTCTTGGCGCGGTGCTCGCGGTACTGCGCGGACGATGATCGCCCTGCCGGCTGGCGCCCGAGTCTGGCTCGCCGCCGGCGCGACGGATCTGCGCAAGGGCTTCGACGGGTTAGCGGGGTTGGTTGGTGCAGACGCAACTCGCCGAGGACCCGTTCTCGGGCCAGCTGTTCGTGTTCCGCGGTCGCGGCGGCGATCGCGTCAAGATCCTGTGGTGGAGCGGCGACGGGCTGTGCCTGTTCGCGAAGCGCTTGGAGCGGGCCGCTCGCGAGGACTGATGGTCGGCATGTACGACTCGTCTAGCTTCGCGGAATGCCGCGCGGATGCTTCACCGCTTGAGCATTGCGCGCGGAACTTTTGCCGCGGGCCGACGGCGTTGTGCCGCCTCTTGCGGTAGGTGCGATCGCGGCCGGCGAAACGTTAGCTTCCCTCGACAGCGTGCGCGCTCGATCGACGAGTCCCCAGATCAGCCAGAAGTAGCCCCCGAGGGCGAACGCGGACCACCGGTCGCCAAAGATGTTAGTGACCCCGAGCGCGAAGGTGCAGGCCAGGAACCCCAGCCCGAGGCCACGGTGAAATCCTGATCGTCCCTGGCGGTACAGCGTCCAGCTAGCGTAAAGGGCGCGGAGCAGCAACGCCGCGATCATGAGCAGGCCTATGATGCCCTGTTCGGCGGCGGTCTTTAGAAAGAAGTTGTGGACGTCGCTCAGTGCCCCCGGCGCGACGGTGTGAGCGAATCCATTAAAGCCGATTCCGAATACAGGATTGTCCGCGAATAACTCTTTGGCGTGGCTCCATAGCGGCAGGCGCTCTGCTGCGGATTCTTCAAGTTGTCCTTGCGAAGTCTCAGTCATCGTGATGCGTTCCACGACCGTTGACGGTAGGACGGCTTGCCAGGTCACGGCAAGCACCGCGAGGACTAGGAGGACCCGACGCGACTTGAGAACACCGATAACCGCTAGAGCGACGGCCGTTCCTAGGTACGCGCCACGCGAGTAGGCGAAGAATAACGGATACACGCATGTAACTGCCGTGCCCAGATACATCCAACGGCGGCGTTTGTCGCTCTCCATGACAGATAGACCGAGCAGGAAGACTGCTATGTAGGCGATGAACGCCGCGAAATGATTGGGCCCCATTCCGACCTGCCAGAATGGTCCAACAGAACGGTTCTCGTATGAGAAAGCGCCTCCCGCGCTGAAGCCACGCAGCTCGCGAAAGGCAATCAGGAACACAGTGGCCGTGATAATTGCCACTACAGTCTTCTGCGCCGACTCGGTGCGTGCGGCATTGTAGGCGACAAAATACAGCAGAAGCATCTCCGCGTAGTTCTTCCAGGCCGCGAAGACGTCATTGTCTAGAGTGAGTGGTATCGGCAAGCCGAAGCGAAGACTGCAGTTCCAGACAGCGATGTAAGTGACGAAAACTACCAAGAGGATCAAGCCTAGAGCTTGTGGCTTCTGAAAATGGCCGTCGCGTGTCTTGACGCCGATAAGTGTGGCTAGGACCAGGAGGTCAATGGTCTTTCGCCCGAGCGGAAGCTCGAGCAGCTTATGCCAGAGGCTAGGTGTGGGTATGAATGCGACAAGTACGAGGAAAGCCCAATGCGGTCGCTTCGAAGCCGATCGAAGAATCACAACCCATAACCCAACATAAAGGGCGTAGGGCAGCAGGGCGTGAAGAAACTCTTTAAAGGTCGTCAGCACGCAGGCCCACCTTCATGCAGGCGAGATAAGCCGCCACGGGCTGTGGGCGACCATGCCTATTTGGGGGGGCATTGATGGTGGAGTCGCGCGGTTGAGTAATACTTCGGCAAGGGCCGTTTACGCTTACCACGCAGAACGAGTGAAATCCATTGTCCGTCGCCGCCCGCACGCCGAGTGTTGTTCGCTGTGAGCGCGAAATGTGCTCGCGACATCCGGAGGCTCGGACCCGAACGTCGACATATGCATGGGTGCGCGGCCGTCGTCGAGAAGGGGCTGTCGCGAGGTGCAAAGGCCATTCGTTTTCCATAAGGTGCCCGCGGCCGCTGCAGACGGATTCATGGATTAGTCGGAAAACTGAACAATCGGTGAGAAACTAGGATTTGCGATTGTGACTCACGTCACAATTGATCGGCCGCGCCGGGAGCTTACGGCACCCTATTGCGCTATATTAATTGTATCTTGACTAATCTTCACGAAATCGTCTCCCAGGCCGAATTGAGACGGCTCCATACGAGCAGTTTGCTTTCGGACGATCGTCGCGCCCGCCTCCGACGCGCCCTAAACTTGGCAGCCTATGGCGCCCTCGCGACGCCGCCCATTATCTCGATCTTGCGCAAGCGAGCTCGTCGCATGGGTGTGGCCGTCCTGATGTACCACGAGGTTGGGCCGCAAACGCAAGAGGCGGATGTGTGGAGTATTGTGCGCCGCGATGATTTCGCACGCCAGCTCGAGTACTTGCGAAAGTACTATGAGATCATGACCCTGTCACAGTCGCTGGCCTACCTTGCAGGCGAACGCGAGAGTTCGCGACCCGTGGCCGTAATTACTTTCGATGATGGATTCGTTGGGAACTTGGAGTTCGTCTTACCGCTCATTGAATCCTTGCAGGTTCCGGTCACGGTTTATGTGGCGACGGGCCATATTCTGCCCGGTAATCAATACTGGTTTGACAGAATCGTCAATGCTCTTCACGTGGACGCGGCGGTCTGCCTTGACCTGCGGCACTTCGGACTCGGTGTTTTTCGCGTTAACGAGGCGAGAGGTGCGTCCAACTGGAACAGAATTCGCGAGCTACTCGATGCCGTTAAGCGATTCGATGAGAAGTCACAGTGTGCCGTGGCCGACGCGATTGAGTCTCTGACACCGAGCAAGAGGAGCGGCGCCGCTCCACCATTTCGGCAACTCGATATTGCTGGCGTGCAGCAGATTGCAAAATCGCCTTGGGTTACGATCGGCGCGCATTCGAATTGCCATCGCGCACTGACTCGTCTGGCTCCGGACGTCGCTACTCAGAGCATCGAGACGTCGAGGGCGCTGCTGCAATCGTGGACGTCCCGAGAAGTCGCGCACTTTGCCTATCCCTCCGGCGACTGCAACGACGCCCTGGCCGATCTTCTCAAAAAGCTCAAGTTTCATACGGCTTGCTGCAGCGAGGAGCGGCTCTGGCAATCCGCGGACCCGGTCTACATGATTCCCCGTATCAGCATCGGCCGTTTTGATACGGTGGCATCGTTCCGCTCGCGCATTGCCGGCGGAATCCGGCAATTCATCGCCCGTTGAGACCCAGCCAGCACGACTGTAGGTACCTCTAGACGCCCAGCTCTGCCGGGGAGGCAGTAGAAGTTTGGCGATTCCGGGAGTCCTAGTGTGAAAATCCGCCGCGTGAGCCGCGAAGCACGCGTAGAAGAGTTGCACGATGGACAATGCGGAGACGCTAAGGCACACGAAGTCGAAGCGCAAGAACCACCTGGTTTTGGTCCAAGAGTGCCGCCGCAAGCCGTGGTACGGGGGTTGAGGCGCTACCTGGGAGAGGTGTTTGGTCGCTTGGAAGATTCGGAAGGAGAGCCGGATCGAGGAAGCGCACCTGATGCCGGGTCGTGTGCATATTAATGATCTCGAAGCCGCCGAAGTATGCGGTGTCGCAGGTAGTTGGGTTCATCAGGGGCAACTGCGCCAATCATTTGGCGCGGGTGTACGGTGAGCGGAAGCGGATCTTCGTTGGGCAGCACTTCTATGCCAGAGGGTACTAGGTCTCGACCGTTCGTCGAGACGAAGAGGTGATCCGAGAGTACACGCATCACTAGGAGCGTGAAGCGGCGCGGCAAGCGACTGGAGCCGATGAACCTGTTGCGGTTATGGGCCACCATCCGGTGGCCCGATAGAGCGGGGGCCGCGTTAGCGACCCCGCACAGTCGCTTTGGGCGGCTCACATTTCGAAAGCCCCTGGCTTTGCGGGGGGATGGTTAGTTGCGCCGGCGGCGTGGCGCGACCAATTGCGACCGTTGGCCAGAACATAGCCGTATCGGAGGCAGCCACCGATGCGGAGCCGGGGGGCGGGGCTCCGCACGAAGGTGCGCGGGTCGTCGGAGTGACTGACAATCCTGCGGCTAATCCCTCGTGCAGTAGATAGGGTTCCAGTTGGCGAAACACGTCGTCTGAGAGAGCGGCACTTGACCGAGCATCTCTGCGCGAGGTTAGCAGTCGGCAGCATCGGTCCTAACCAAGTCTGAACAGAAACGTCATGGGACAGGGGAACGACGCTTAAGGGCTAGTAGAATTTGAAAGGGTCATAGGTGAGACGTGTCAGAAGCTGGGCGCTGGAGGCTTGCTGCATGAAGGTGCGATCACGTGCCGAACAAGGCACCACGGTGCCTTAATCGTGGGGATAGGCGCCGACTGCATAAGTCGGCGGCGTTGTGGGATGACATGTAAGAGCGGTCGCTTGCGTCTGCCGTTGCTTGGCTGGTTGCGTGCGACGATACGCGTGAGCGGCTAACCGCCGCGACGGTCGCTGACGAGCTGCGCTGGGTGGCATCACGAAGCTGGTATCCGAGGGGTTTGGCATCGACGCCATCTAGGACGTGCAACGTCCTTCGTGCCACATTCTGTTGCTGAAGAGGGCTCGATATGGTAAGGACGCTGATAGGGTGGATTAAGAGGTTCCGGCAACGAGCCGAACTATCACAGTATGACGATTACAGCATAGCTGAGCTTTTTCGCGCACAAGGCGCGCGCATAGGCGCAAACAATCGGCTCTGTGTACGCTCGCTGGGTCCGGAACCCTATCTCATCAGCATAGGGAATCACTGCACGCTGTCAGTTAATGTCATGTTAAACACACATGACGGCGGCACCTGGTTGTTTACAGACGAAATTCCTTCGTTGCAGCATTTCGGTCCGATCGAGATCTTGGACAATTGCTTCATTGGGGCCCGGGCGATAGTCATGCCTGGCGTGCGCATCGGGCCAAATTCGATCGTTGGGGCGGGTGCCGTCGTTACCAAGGACGTTCCCCCTTCGACAATCGTCGCGGGATGCCCCGCACGTAAGGTGTCGGATCTCCAAGATTATAAGCGACGGGTAATCGAAGCCTGGTCCGAACAGCGCCCTAAGAACTACATGGCGGGTCTTATCGACGGCCGGTCCTACCCACCGAGCGTCATCTTCGAAAAAAAAATCGCGGATGCCGCGTTGCTGCGCAGCCACCTAGAGCATCTCTTCTGGGGCAACAGCACAAAGCAGCACGACCAATCGCTGCGGTCCGAGGACTCACAGGGCAGTTGACGCAATGACGAACCAGGCGCTAACGGAACGTGCAGCTGCCATTGCATAAGGGCCGCCGTATTGTCCGGACCTAGGAATCGACTTCGAAACGGTTGCAGAATTTTGAGTTGGTCGAAGCATCACGGCGTGTACCGGTGCTAAGCTCCGCGCCGGATGGCCCGGAGGGCTTCTGTCATCGCGAGCCATCGACACTGGGCACGCGCGCCACGCAGGTGCCGTACCGGTTCGGCAGCGATTTGCCTGGGGTGTCGGGTGGCGGCCGGCAGGCGCTCGTCGATGTCCCGGAAGAGGTGCGATAGAGCATGTCGTTGCGGACTCTTCTCAGCCACTCCAGCCATTTCTTTGGCGGCAATGTAATCGGGCTTGTATTGAGCCTGATCAGCTTTCCGATACTCACACGCTTGCTAAGGCAGGATCAGTACGGAGTGATGGTACTCGTCAATGCTACGGCAGCCATGGCGGTCGCCGTCGCCAAGGGTGGAACATCGGAAGCAATTGTGCGCTTCTATGCGGAGTACGCGAACACGCCAGCGCGGTTGCGGACGTTTACCTCAACCGTGATCGTGACACGCATAGCGCAGGCGGGGTTGACGACAATTGTATATCTGGCGGCACTGCCGCTTGTCTTCCACTCGCTCGAGCTGCCGACAGCACAAATGTGGCCGTTCCTAGTGATGGCCGCATACATTTTCATTCGACCAATGTCCATTGTTCCTCTCAATTATTTCCGTGCAGTCGGCCTCACCGTCAAGTACAACGTTGTCGGCGTCATTGCAAAAGCGTCGAGCATTGTTCTTAGCGTTGGCGTCTTGGTAGTGGTCGCCCGCAGTTTGACCGCGTACTTTAGTGTCACCGTGCTGGTCGAGGCTACAACGACCGCTGCGCTCATGTGGTGGCTACTGAAGAATTATGAGTTTTCCACGTCATCGGTATCCCGTGAGTTGGCGCGTACGCTCGTAACGTTCGGCTTGCCGCTTGCGGCAACGGAGATCGGCTACCTATTGCTTCAATACGCAAACCGGTACCTGTTGGCAGGGTTTCGCGGCAGCGACGAGTTGGCGGTCTATGCTGTTGGCTACAACGTGCCGTCGTATATGAACGACGCAATTATGTTTGCCCTGTCGTACGCGATAGTTCCGATCTATACGAACATCTTCACTACGCAAGGGGCGGTGGCTGTTGGCAACTTCCTGAATCGCACGCTGTATTACTACATCGGGGGAGTAATTCTTGCGTGCGCAGGCTATGCAGCGGTCGCGGACGACCTGATTCGTTGGCTCGCGTCTGAAAAGTACGCTCGTTCGGCCTCCTTCTCGCCTATCATTCTCTTATCACTGCTGGTTCTTGGTTCCAACAACATCACGTATGCAGGGCTTTATCTGTACAAGCGCACACGCACGATCATGATGATCATGGTGGGGAGTTTGGTCGTTAACATCGGAATCAACCTGATCCTAATTCCGCGCTTCGGCGCTGCCGGGGCAGCCATTGCGACACTAGCTGCATGTTTGGCGAGCGTTGCAGCTACCGTTGCAGTATCGCGCAAGCTGATCCCG
The DNA here is from genome assembly GCA_963727685.1 of uncultured Pseudomonadota bacterium. Classification (GTDB taxonomy): domain Bacteria; phylum Pseudomonadota; class Gammaproteobacteria; order Steroidobacterales; family Steroidobacteraceae; genus CAIKZZ01. Next base: position 708,867 of record CAVSGY010000005.1, on the reverse strand, counting down.
ATCCGGATCAACGTTGGCGCGGTCGGGTACTATGCGATTGGCGGCCTGGCTCTGTCCTTCCTGGTCTCGCGGATCACGACGGGACATCCGTCCCTAAATCTGGGGCTGAAGCTGGCTATGGGCGCAGCAATTGTAGGCATCGTCGTGCTGGGCCGCGAAGCCGAATTGCGGGGCGAAGTCATGCGTCGACTTCGCTTTTTATTGGACCGTCGCTAGGGGTATCAGGGCGTCCGCACACGAGGCGAAAAACGGCGCTGTCAAGAGACATTGGCCAGAAGCACTCTGGATCGGTGATCCGGCGTTTGCGCCCAGTCTGGATCGTATTCACGGTCCGCGCCGGTAGGGCGGGGGGTGTCAGGATTTCTGCGTGATTCGGCCCGGATGATTATTGATTCAACTCGAATCGGGCGCTGAACAGCCACGCGAGCTGCGCTCTCGCCGCATGCGGCCCTGATCGCCTAATAGATCTTGTATTGGTCGGCAAGGATCCGCTTGATCTTTGCCGCTACCGCATCCCAAGTAAAATCCTGCTCCGCTCTCTGCCGGCCGGCGCGACCCATCGCGGCGGCGTCGTCGGGACTCTTCGCAAGTGTGATCATTGCTTCGGCCAGAGATTCGACATTCTCCGCACGTACAATGAGACCGCTTTCGCCGTGCCGCACAATTTCCGGCATCGCGCAACGATCTGCGGCGATGCACGGCAGTCCGTACGCCATCCCTTCCGTCAGTGAAATGCCAAACGGCTCGTATATGGACGGCAGCACCACTGCGGTCGCAGTCCGGAACAGCTCGTCCAGCGTGGCCGCCTGTTCGGGATGCCCTTTCGATAGGAACCCTTTGCAGATGACCCCGGGCACGTCGGTATCGAGATTCGGACCAACGATAATGAGCTCCGCGTCACGTGCCTCTTTACGGACCTGACGGAATGCATCGAGCAGAAAGGCACCACCTTTACGGGCGAAGTCTTTGCCGACAAAGAGGAACCTCGCTCGCGAGAAGTCCCTTCGTGGTATCTGCGGAAGCGCCGGGAAATTTATGCCTGCGCCGACGACGTGTACCTTGTCACTCCGGGCTCCGAAATCGGCAGTGAACGAGGAAGCGAGCCAAGAACTCATCACAAAAATGCCAGTGAGCCGCGAATAGACGCGGCGTTCCCATTCTAGGTGCGCATCGGTCCTCTGCTTCGACAGCAAACCTCTTCCGTAATAGCGATACCAAAGCGCCGCATTCCCATCGTGATAACTAAAGCACGGCCGAGCAGTCGCAGCGGGAGAGGAAAACCACGCACCGATTTGCATTACTGCCGTTGTGTCACGGGATTCAACGATCCTGACGCGAGCTGCCTCCGTGAGTGCTTCGAAGCGTGCCACGCTTGCGTGGTAACGCGTTCGCCACCTGTCCATAGGCCAAGAAAAAGCGCGCGCCTTCTCGATCGCCTCCGCCACGGATGACAAGCGGACTTCGGCTGCCTCGCCGAGCAAACCAATTTGCGCAAGTGCAGAGAAGAAGGGCTTGGCGGAGCCCGACCAACTGCGCGGGTCAAAAGGTGGCTCAGGAATCAGTCCTAGAAGTGGCATAAGCTCCCTCGCGCGCGAGAGTAGATATTAGATGGGGCAGCGGTGCAGCGGTCAAGGGCTTCTATGCCCGAGCCCAAGATGAAGGAGCTAATAGTTGATTTGCGCGGGTGCCAACCGTAACGGTAGCGAATTCATGGAAGGTTCATCGCCGTAGCGCCGGTCATCGGTATCGGCGCCTGGAGCCTGAGGGGACATGCTCTTCGACTGGCCCGAAATCCACCCATACCCGTGTCCGAAAGACCGGAGCCCCATCTGACTGAGCCGCACGTGATCGCGGCCTGGAGGCCTACCAACACGTGCCGCCCCGACGTACGAAACGCAATCTTCTGTCCATGCGCAGGATTGGCCGGAAAGATCGGGCTCGTAGCGATCCGATCAGCGCCACCGCGAAACCAGCCGGGTTAAATGCGACGGAAGAACCACAGCGGCGACAAGCCGGTGAAGCCTTGGAGTCAGCTCTGTGGCGACGTGCCATTGACATAATCGAATTATCCGGCAAGACCGTCAATTTGCACACTCACTTGGTGGCCTTGTTTTTAGTATAACAACCACGACGCACCGGGTCGGGTCTCTACAGTCGACTCCGACGTCGGATTGCCGCACGATGATGCGACGTTGCGGGCGGAGGTCGCCGAGCCCAGCCGGCGCGGCACGAAATCATCTTCCCGCAAGATCTGGGCATCCAATGCGTCGATCGCTAGCGACCAGGCGTACACGTTGGTGTGACGACCTGCTACTAGTAGCCGCGACGCGCATTTGAGCTATTATTGCTTGCCGTTTTCATGCAGCTTAAACCTACTGCGGTGTTGCGGCAGAAGGCGGATTCAGTATGACGGCCTGCGATCCTCAATCGGACCGCTAGCGGTAGCGGACCGGAACCTGACTCTCGGCGTCCCAGTCCTGGCCACAAATTGCCTTTTGCAAGGCCGACCCGCGGCCCAGCTGTGGCTCATCAAGACGTGAGCTGTCGACGTAAGCAAATGGATCGACAATTGTGAACGGTGTAGAGACGCGGCGCTGTGCGTTGCGCATCTTTCTTCTTTGTTCGTTCACGCAACATGAGCGCGAGTGCTTTCCAGAACGTCATGATGGTCAGTCGCGCCTCGCGGCGTCGCGTCACAACGGCGAAAGCCGCCGGAGCGCCCGGTGACCCATCATATGCATATGGTCGAGGCTCGAGGGACGCGAGCGATGGATGAAGGTTGCACGTTTAGAGTGGAATTCTATGAAGAGTGCGCTAGAGACGTTCTGCGGTTTCGCAATGCCAATCGCACTGTGTCCAGGACTGCTGAGTACATGGATTGGCGGTACGCGGCTCGCCCATGCGCTGTCCATGCAATGGTCGTGTGGGCACTGGATGAGCGCCATCAAGCGGTAGGCAGCGCCGGCCTCGTGCCACACGATTTTTGGGTCGACGACAAGCCTTGCGTTGTTGGCGTCATCGGAGATATCTCAGTCGAGCCGAAGCATCAAGGAAAGGGGCTTGCGCGACGCATGCTCAGTCATCTTGCTTCTGACAAACGCGTTCGTCAGATGTTTGCGACCATGGTTCTACCGAATGCCGGCGCTAGTGGCCCGCTACTCGCTGCGGGCTGGCGACAGGTGGCTAGCGAAGTCCGGCGGGTTCGGTTATTCGCGCCCGGTAGCCAACGAATACCTGGGTTGACGGCCGCTTTCGAGCCCGTCAGTCGACTCGCGGAGTATGTTCTGCGGCACCCGTGGACCCGACGACGCTTGCCGCGGGGCTGGAGCTGGGCCGTAGGTCCGCCGACATGCTTTGATCGTCGCTTCGACGAGCTCTGGAAATTGCTACCTAAGGCAGGCCACGTCCTCTCCGAACGCAGCGCCAAGTACCTCACGTGGCGATTCGCGATGCATCCAACGGACGAATTTGACGTCCTGGAGCTGTACCACCTCGGCGAATTGCGCGGCTATGCCGTAATTGGTCGGTTCGCTGACGTTGCATCGACGGTCGATTTTCTTTGCGTGGGCAGCCACGGCGGCGTTGCTCTCGCGTCTGCTCTCGTCGAGTGGTGCGCACGGCAGCGCGAGCTCAAATCCGTTCAGGTCCGGTTCACGGAACCGACATGGATGAACGCTGCGTGGAACCTTCGCAATGGCTTTGTGAAACGCCGCGATCAAGTGCCCGTCCTGTGGCGAGAAAACTTGACCAGCGACCATTTGCCCCGGATCCACGAGATGAGAGACTGGTTCTTGACGTGGGGCGACAAGGACATCTAGCAGCTCATACTAGGGATGAGCTGCCCGGCGATTTTCGGACCATCTGAAAGTTGAGAGGATGGGCAACCGCGCACCGTTCTCCGTCACTGCGGCGTTACCTGCGGGTTGGTAGGTGCAGGAAGCCCGGTATTGTTGACGTATTCGTATGCCCCGATGTCAAATGCCGGTCCCTGAGGACGCGGGTTTCCATCGTGATCGGCGGTGACGACGGTTTGCACGACAGAGCTACCCGCATCGATCGCGGGGCTCCCGGCCTGTAAGTGAAAGTCGCCGCCTGCGACGGCAGCGTTGACAAACATTGGATTCGCGCTCACAGCGTGGGCGTCAGTTGTGGGCCCAGTGCCATTTCCAAAATAGAGGTTGCTGTCCATCGTCATATTCGCAGCGGGCAAATTGTATTGACCGACCGGCGCATATGGCGTAGCGGAGCTTAACGGCCATATGATGTTATTGATGATGCTCGCAGTCGGAGCCGTGCCGCTCGTTAGCAAACTGCCAGTCCCATTCACCGCAATCGCACCGGCGGTTTGTCCGTCGACGGCATATAGGGTGTTGTTGTACACCTTCCAGGTGCCGTTGAAGATCTCTATTCCGGCGAATCCCTGCCCAACGTTGACAACAATATTGTTCCAAATCGTGCCGTAGCTTCCAGCTAGTACTCCGCCAATGGCAATGCCCCGGCAGTCGCCAACGTTCGTGCCTATGATCACGTTGTCATGTATCGAAACATTATCAAACTCAAACCACGTGTCGTCGTGGACCTGAATCACATAGCCCATCTGCAGGTTCGTAAATGTGTTCCATCCGAGCTCTAGATTGGAGGCACCATTCTGTACGTAGACTGAGTGGTTTTGCGTGTTGGGGGGGCTGGTTCCAGCGTTGTGAAACGAGTTCCCCAATATCGACCAACCGTCCGATGGCGGATTCAGCATCGCATAGAAAGTGCCAGTGCTCCCGGTAGAGGATAGGTCATTGCCGATAACGCGGACATTGGACGCGCCCCCTTTGTTCGTCGGGGGAAACAGCGCCCCGCCATCGATCGGACCAGTGCCGTTTCCGTCCATCGTCAAATTGGCAATAACGATGCCGGTTGGCCAAGCGTTGGTCTCGCCGTTGTAGAGTTCGAAGACGTTCGCTCCTTTCGGAGCGATGAGACTGGCAGTCTCGCCCGGGTAACCGATCCACGCCGTATTGCTCTGTGCCGTCCCGAAGTCAAAACTCCCCCCACCCCAGGTACCACCGTAGTGAGCGGTGTACGTGCCGGCGCGAAAGTAAACAATGTCGTTTGGGGCAACGGTGCTATATGCGCTCGCGGGGGATCGCCACGGATCGGTAGCTGTTCCGCTGCCCGGACTATTCGGGCTCGTCGCATTCACGAAGTAGATATTTCCAGTCCGAATAGTGAAGGGCAAACCGTTCGAGGCCGCACCCGTAACATCGGACACTACAACGTTCCCGCTCTTGGCATTCGGGCCGAGCTGCACCGTAACCTTGGTATCGGTCCACAGGCGGTAGTTGTCGATGGCGCCGCCGCCTACCGTAACAGTGCCAGCCACCGTTCCAAATCCGCGTCCGTAAATCGAAACGAACGCTCCTTTGTTGTTCTCGCCGCCTGTATTCGGTGCCGCAATCAAATCGGTGAACATAGCAACCGGAGCGGCGAGAGCCGGAGACAGGAACAATAGCCCCATCACCATGATCGCCAACGTGCGGCCGTCGGGGTAGACCCAACGAATTCCGAGTATGCGCAACATTATTCAAACCTCCAAAAACTTACGCGCCGAATGCGCGTCAACCTTACACAGCAGCGACGGCTCTGAGGCAAAGGACCGGCAGGACGGACCCGCTCGTTGAATCATGCCGTAGCTGCTCAACAGCTGCTGAATCTTGGGCACTAAAGAACCTCGTCGATGCCCAGCGGCAGACCGCGTCAGTCTTAGCCGGCCGCATGAGCGTATCTGTGACATCCGAGACACAGCGCTCCTGTCTCGCGGGATATTGGACCCATGTGCAACGCCTCGGCCGATGTGCCCGCCCAGGCGACCTACCGCGAGAGCCCTGTCTGTTCCACAGCAATTTCGCCCCGCAATATATAACATTATAGAAGACTGACTCCGAATCCGTCGGCCAGTCAACCTGCAATTGCGTCTGACGCAGCTCTGAAGTCGTAGCCCAACTCGAAGGCGGGATAGCGCGACGCTTGCAATGTCCGGAACTGTCGGCGCTTGCCGACAGAGCAGCTTTGTCTACTGTGCCGCAATGTCGCAAGAGACCGACACAACAGCCGTGCGCAACTGTCTCGCAGTCTTGCGCCGCCAAAGCACACATCGCTTTGCTGTCCGGTTATCGGTTCGCGATGCTTCAATAAATCATCCGGCCCGAATCTCACACAATTCCTGACACCCGAAGAAAGCGGTCGGTCGCCGGAGGCACTCTGCACACCATGCCGCCGTGCCGCGCCGCCCGTGAGAGTTCGGACGATGAGCGTCACGACAATGACTATGGCCGGTCGCCGTCCTGCGCAGGCGGCTCACGACTCTTGTGGCGGACCGCTGGCAGCGGTGCCATCCGGGGTGGATACGGGAACGCGACGGCTGAGGCGCACGCTCGGTGCCTCTGCTAAGACGTAGGCGACATGCGCTGCGGCTACGCTCGCTACGAGGCCGACGCAGAACGCCAAAATCACTTGCGGGACGCTGAACGGTGGGCCTATCAAACGCTCGAAGAGCGATACAGAACTCCAACCAACGATGCCGTGAAACAAATAGAGGCTGTAAGAGAGCCTTCCTAGGTACTGAAGCAGCGGGCGGTCCAGCCATGTCCTGAGCCGGCCGGTAACGCCGCCGACGTAGAGAAGTCCCGCCGTGCTGACCGCAGCGATCGCCATGGCGTTGAGTTCCGGAGTCAAAGCGGCGATCGTCGCGCAGATCCAACACACGGCAAACCATGTTGGCTTCATCCAACCGGCGATCGACCAATAGCAAAGCATCCCTAGGCTAAAGCAATACCAGTAGCGAAGGCAGAGACCGAGGTGCGCGATATGTATGACGTGGCGAAACTCTAGCAGTGACAGCAGCGCGAGTGTCACCGCCGCGGTCGGCAACAACGGCATGGACAACAACTCGCGCGTGTCGGTAGTTTGTGACAAGCGCTGAGCTGAATACAACATCAGGAGCAAGAGCATGTAGAACTGAACTTCAAAGCATAGCGTCCAATATATCGGGACGATGTCGCCGTAGCCAAGTAAGTCCTGCAAATAGAACAAGTGAGCCAAAATTTTCGGCAATGACGGCAAGGTCTTATGAAGACCGGGGAATGCATGTGCTGCGGCGAGGGAGAGCGATATAGCCGCGGCAATACTCAGCCAGTATGGCGGGTCTAACCTGACGCTTCTGCGCAGCGCGAACCGGATCCAGAAGGAGCGATTGATAACATTGCGTCCAACGCTCATGGTTATCACGAAGCCGCTTAACACGAAGAACACTGGGACACCCAAGTAGCCCAGCATTAGCACGTGCGACACGGCCCCGTGAAACCATTGCGAAATCTCATTCTGCAAGTGCCCGTGCAAATGGTAGACAACCACCGAGATTGCGGCGATGCCTCGCAGCCCGTCTATGGTCTTTAACCGGCCTAGCAAGACTTGGCTATGCTTTTGCTGTGAATCCGTCATGCCCGAGCCAACACCACGCCTACATTCTGCCGCATGCATCGGGACGGGTGTTGACGACCCCTCGATATCATCGCTACTAGCGCACTGGTCCATGATACGCCGGAATGCCGGTGAGACCTGCGTGCACCCCATCGGATAGCGCAGGGTACTGTAAGCGCGCTGGGCGTCAGCACCGCGTAGTGGCCGGAAACGTGGTGCCGGTCCGTGTACCCGCGGAACCCAGAGATGATCGCGATGATGCTACGATCGGCGAGGGCACCGACCCACTCGAACTGAATGGCGTGCGCTTACTGGAATAGAGGCGCCAGGCGCGGCAGTTATCAGGGCAATGCAAAACATTGCTCGCCATGGCGTTCAGTTCGAGCGCGGGCTGGGGGCGGTCGACTGCCGAACCGGACTGGATTCGCGGCGAAGCCGACTTCCGATGCAATTTTTTCGAATGTGCCGCCCGAGTAGCGCATTCGAACTGACCGTCGATTGCATTCGAACAAGAGGTACGCTTGTCAGGTGCCGGGAGGAATCAACTGCCAGTTGGGTGCCTGAGGCAGCGCGATGGGCCGTCTGCCGATTGCACCTGGGCAGATCCTTAAGGGAGCGTTGTTGATTGAGCTGTATACGATTTGCTTTGATCGTGCGTTCTGCGCGTAGCTCGACCACAAGCTGCTGTTCTGTTGGCTCCCGGAGATAGGTCTTGAGCAAGCGGGGCCGGACCAGTCGAGCGCTTCGCGGCTGCGTGAGTACCTATAATCCGCACCGGTGCCGTACGACGCTTCGTTGAGTAGCTGCTGGGCTTGGCGAAGGCAGCGAGACTGCTCTTGGTTAGGCGCTTTACGGTGAACTTGGCGTTGATCGGGAGCTGGACAAGCGTGAAGTCCCAGAAGAAGCGTGGTCCGACGCCGGAGCACGACAGTGTTGAAACCCGGACGCGGAGCATCAAATGCAATCGGCGCACGGACGCCAAGCATCGGAGCGCGACGGATTCCCGGACCGAGCTGATGCGCCGCGGTGGCGGGCGCCCCGTTGAGCGGTGCTTCGAGCGCAATGCTTCGCTGGCTAATCCACCGGCCCTGCGTGCGGATCTGCAGATCACTCAACGCCGCACAACGGAGCCCAAAGCCGGAACGCCGCCGCTGGGCCGGCAGAGAACCGAGCAGGCTCGGCTTCCGAGCCTGGGTATGGACAAGGACTAATGCACCAAGGTCATCGTCTTGGCGCGCCTCGCAGCAGAGGTCGCGTGGTCGAACGCCAGCCGGCGCACAGCGCGTGCGGTCGGCAGCCCTGCCGCCTACGATGACGACGCGGCGAAGCGATGAGGGCACGCGCAACTGCTGATCGATCGTCACATCCGACCGTATTGCGGAACCCTGTTAGTCTGTACTCGTACGGGCTGCCAACCAAAAATGTCCTGCCCGCACATTACCCATGTGAAGGAAGAGCCTGTGAAAGGCTGAATATGTTATCGGGTCGTCATCGTGGTAACTGATGATCTCAAACCCAGCCCGGCTCAGCGTCTTCGCCCACTGCTTCCTTGACTGAAAACAGACTCCGGTACCAGCGGTGTTGGCGCCTAGTCGCGCCGTGAGCGGTCGCAGGACTGGTGACGAAGTTAATTCAAAAATCAGACGCGAAGGCAGCCAATCCACGATTTGACCATCATACATATTGTCAAAAATAGAGACCCTGGCTCGATCGGTTAGGGCCTTTCGCGTTACAAGCAGTGTTTGGTCGACATTCGCAAGCGATTCCCGGTACGTAGATCCGACCAAATGGTGGAGCACCCAGTTGTAGAACACAACGTCAAATTTCTCACCGAGGCGTCCGAGGTTTTCAGCGGATTCGCAGACGAGCTTTTTTCGGGGATGTTCGACGTTCTTGGCTAACAGCAATTCCGAGTTGTCTAGCAGGGTTCCATGCGCCAAGGGATATGCTTGTAGCAGGCGATCGGCGAACATTCCGTTGCCGCCACCGATGTCCACAAACGAGAAGTCGCCTCGTGGGAAGTCGCGATCGATCGCGGCTTTGACGACGCGCCAACGCTTCTCGTACATGTACTCTATGTCAAATGTCTCGAGCTGAGAGTCTTCAAGCTTTTTCACGACCGGTGTCTCCCGCTTTGCCCGCTTTGCCCGCCTCGCCCGCTTGGCCCCGCGTCGCATCTCGGCGACCGAACCTATCCGTCGTGGGGCCATAACGCAAGCTGTCTGCCTGGAGAGTGGCTCGTCATTGGCGGAAACGCTGCGGTCGTCGATTCCGTGACGGCCATCACAAATTTCGACATCGGCGGCAATGGATATGCCGCGGCGCATGCGGCGCAGATCTATCAGCGGCCGAAGTGTTCCAACTACTTTGCGCAAAGGGCCCAAATGCGGATCAACGGGATGGCGTCCGCGGGCTTGGCCAATCTCGCGAACGCATCCGGAGCGGATGTGCCGATTGCGCGTTTCTCCCTCCGGTAGAGCGGATAAAAGATAGGTTATTCATGCGCTCTCCGGCGTTTAATTACCCAGAAAATCAGTATATTATCTTTCTGGTTTTAGGAAGGTTCGAACGATGAACGTGCTGGCCTGCGCAGAGGCAACCAGACAGGCAATTCCGATACTTGTGCAGTTCATAGAGACTGGCAGGGAACACTCCATGAAGTCGCAACGCGCTAGCGGCGCCCTTGGGATTGGCGCTGAGCCGGGCGGGCTTTCGCGTGAGCGGACCCGGCAGATGACTCCGACATCGAGGTTCGGCACATGGGCAGTTGTGACGCTCTGTATGTCGCTAACTGCCTGCGCGGGAGCAAGTCATCCAGATCGCTCACCGATCGATGCCGGCCATACAGCGGTTAGCCAGTCGCCAGGGGACGAATACGTGGTCGGCCCCGGCGACACGCTGCGTATCTTCGTCCTACGCAATCCGGAGTTGTCGGTAGAGGTACCGGTCCGACCGGACGGCAAGATTTCGACGCCGCTGGCCAGCGACCTTGTCGCCGTCGGCAAGACACCTTCCCAGCTGGCGCGCGACCTCGAAAAGGAGCTGGCGGAGTACGTTCGTTCACCGACCGTTAGCGTGATTGTGACTCACCCGGCGAGCGTATTTAGCCAGGTAAAGGTGGTAGGGCAAGCTGCCCACCCGCAGGCAATACCTTTTCGGAACGGTATGACGGTGCTTGATGTGATCATCGAAGTTGGGGGCTTGTCCCAGTTTGCCGCCGGCAACCGCGCCAAGATCGTCCGCACCAAAGATGGCAAGACCGAGGAGATTCGAGTGCGGCTTGAGGACTTGCTGAATCGAGGCGACGTTTCGCAAAATCTGCCGATGAATGCGGGCGATGTCCTGGTAATCCCGGAGTCGCGGTTTTGATGCCTGGCAGTGGCGCCCGGAATGGCCGTAACCTGAATGGTGCGCTGATCTCGGCGGTCGGCCTATTCGCTCTGTTTACTAGCAACCGATGAAGGACGTCATTGAACAAGCCTTTGCGGAATGGAAGGCCTCCTGGCGGTTCCGCTGGGTTGGCCTAGGCGTAGCTTGGCTGCTCTTCTTTTGCGGGCTGGCAGCGGTGCTATTAATGCCCGATACCTACGAATCGCGAGCACAGATGTACGTCGACACGACGTCCATTCTCCGGCCCTTGCTCCAGGGAATCGCCGTCACGGGGAACACGCAAGACGAGGCCGACATTGTGCGGCGGGCGTTGCTGGCTCGTCCAATGCTCGAAAAAGTCGTCAAAGAAACAGAGCTCTCGCGCCGAGCGAGCACGCCGGAAAAGCTGGACCAGGCAATAAAGCAGCTCTCCAAGGATCTCGTTGCGTCCGGCGACAGCCGATCGAACTTGTACCAGATAAGCTACAAGGACCACAGCCCGCAGCTGGCCCAGGCGGTCGTTCGGGTACTGTTGGATTCGTTCGTCGAAAGCGCCTCGGGAGCGAACCGAAACGATACCGGTAATGCGCAAGAGTTTCTGCGGCTTCAGGTCGCTGACTATGCGTCGCGGTTGTCCGCTACAGAGCAACGTCTTGTGGAGTTCAAGAAGAAACACATTGGACTGATGCCGGACCAGCGCGGCGACTACTTCGGGCGCCTGCAGACGGAGTTGGCGACGCTCGAGAAACTGAAGACGGATCTGATCGTGGCCGAGCGTGAGCGCGATGCACTGCGGAAGAAGATTACTGGCGACGCTCGCAACAGCGACCATACGCCGGTCGCGATGCCGTCCGACAAGGAGATTCAGGCCGCCACCTCACTGGATTCCAGAATCCAGGAAAGCCACCGGCAACTCGATGAGCTGTTGTTGAAATACACGGATAAGCATCCGGACGTCATCGCGATGCGGGACACTCTCATGCGGCTTGAGGCGCGCCGGCAAGCCGACCTTGGAAACATTCGGCAGACGAACGCAGGTCTTCGCGCAGATGGCGGTGCTGAGGCTGATACTGTGATGCAGGACCTCGAGATCAAGCTGAACACGGCCGACGTGCAAGTGGCTGCTCTGCAAGCTCAAGTGGAGCGTTCCGACGAGCGCGTCGCCGAACTGCGTAGTCTCGTAACGACAACGCCAGAGGTCGAGGCCGAATTGGCACAGATGAACCGTGATTACGGTGTGACGAAGGCCGAATATGAGGCGCTGTTGCAGCGACTCGAATCGGCGAAGATTTCCGGGCAAGCAGGCAAAAGCGACGAACTCAAATTTAGAATCATCGAGGCGCCTCGTGTGCCGACGCAGCCGGTCTCGCCGCCGCGGCTACTCATAATGCTTTTCCTGCTTCCGGCGTCCATTACCGGCGGAGGGCTGGTCGCATACCTACTAAATCTTGGGCGGCCGGTGTTTATGAGTGCGGCGGCCCTACAGAAGGCTACAGGTCTCATGGTAATTGGAGTCGTGAGCAGGCCGATGCAGTCTCGTGAGCGTTTGCGACAATTGAGGGAGCGGTTCGCTTATGGCATCGGGGCAGGCCTGCTAGTTGTTGTGTTTGGTATCTCGATCGCATTCGGCCAATCTGGATCCCGACTTATTCGCACCAGTCTGGGGATGGAGTAGGCTGTGAGCCTTGTTGAGAATGCTCTGCAAAAGGCGAAGCAAGCGTCAAAGCAGCCCGTGGCGCCGCAGACGCAAGCGGCCGTTGATGGCGCGAGTTCGCTCGAATCGGGTGAGGCAGGCCGTGCAGCCCGTGTCGCGCAACGCAAGCTGCCCCGCGGCACTCCGATAACGCTCGACGTGGAAGAGCTGCGGAAGTTGGGACTGATGCCGGAGGCGTCCGAGGAGCGTCGACAGCTCGAGCAGTATCGTTTTATCAAGCGTCAGCTACTCAAGCCGGCTGCCGTGCCTGACGCGGAGTCGAGTGCACTCCGCTCCGAGAACCTGATGATGGTCGCCAGCGCCTTGCCGAACGAAGGGAAGACGTATACCGCCTTCAACCTCGCGCTCACCATCGCACGTGGACGCGACTTCGCCGTGCTCCTTGTCGATGCGGATCCGGCGATGCACCGGTTGACGGACGTGCTGCAGTTGCGTGACAGACGCGGGCTCATGGACCTGTTGCACGACCCAGAGTTGTTGCTGGAGGATGTTATCGTCCCAACGAATGTCCCTCGATTCGCCGTCATTCCAGCCGGACCCACGGATGAAACGGCGACCGAGTTACTGGCCAGTCAACGTATGGTCAAGATCGCAGACGAGCTGCGCGACCGATATGCGGATCACATTGTTCTGTTTGATTCCGGACCGCTGACTTTGACGAGCGAAGCCCCGGTACTCGCGAGCGTGGTCGACCGCGTCGTAATGGTTGTGTCGGCTGGAGTGACTCTCCGGCATTCGGTTACGGACGCCCTCAGCCGCCTCAATGAGGCCGTGCCCGTGAGCCTGATACTCAATGGTTGGGAGCCGATTGGGATAACTGACCAGTACTATGGGCGGCATTACTACTACGGCGAGAATGCACGTAATCCAGGACGCGTCTAGGCCGTGCAACGTTGCCGGTGGTTCTGAGGCTGGTGTCGGCCGTGACGCTTGTAATGATGCTCAGGCGGCAATCGCCGCGCAGCGTGATTTCTTGAAGCACTACGGCAACCTATTTTGCGAATCGTGTCGAAGGGTGTTCTTGGTGGCGAGATTGCATATGCCGACGATTCTCGAAGCCGTGACTCGAAGCCGCTGCAGGCGCGCGGCGGGAGCCCTTGCTCGTGGCAGCAAGCGGGCTGCACAGAATCGGTTTTCCTCGATCGGTTGCTGATTGACTGTTCGGCCGGCCGTGGCATGCCGACCCCGGGGTCTATGCAGTGTGGCCTCCTGGCCGGCAATCCATTCGGACGCGAAGAGTTGCGTGCGCACTGAAGCGTCTAGCCTTTGGCTGGCGGCCCTAGGGCCTTCGGAATGCCTGCGCAGCGTTTCGATTCCGACGGAGCGGGCGGCTCTTTGGGTAGCAATTTGGACCTCAGTTGGTGGCGCCCGGATCGGCAGCGTTCGAATCGCGCCCGATGGACCTCTGCGCGTAACCAACGGTGTAATGTGGGCGGCTTCGACTTGGAGCCCCGTGTGGTAGCCGTCGCCGAGAGCGAACGTGCGCACGGCTTTTGGGTAATCGCGATCCCAGTGGTCGTGAATAGGTGGTGTGCCTGCGTGAGCGTCGTACCCTGCACGTCGCGATCGGTATGGCAGAAGCGGCGGCTTCGGCACGCGAGCTACGGGATGGCGTGCAGAAGTCGACGAGGGTCCTTCTCGGGACTAGAGACGCGTCCCGCGCTGTTACAACTGGATTTGCTCCTGCTCGCGCTCCCTTCGCACAGCGATTGCTGATGTTTGGGGGCGCCGAGCTGCGCATGAATGCCAGGTTTGCAGAGCGGCTGGGATCACCTCACACAAGTATGGACGTTGACCGATGCCGGTTCATGCAGTGATGACATTTGGGCCGGACCGGGCGCTTGCCCCCGAAGGAACGGTTCGGACGGCGATGGCTCGGCGCAGCGAGCGCATTCGCCAGCTGCCCGGCACGGACGAAGGAGGTGGCGATGTCGAAGGGCGGCCGGGGCTGCCGTTGCCCGTCTCTACGTGCCGCCGGGAGGTGACTTTCGCGCCCGGAGAGAACGGTGTCCGGGACACAATAGCGGGTCTAGGTGCGAAGGCGCAATCCGTTGGAATTGTCAGCGCATCATTTAGCCGCGACCTGCGAGAGCGCTGCAAGGCAATCGTGTTGCTCAATTCTAGATCAATAGGTCACGGCGAGCCAAACCGCATGTGTGTGGCGTTCGCACGACGCTGGGCAGGAGGGGCCGCACCGCACTGCGGTGCGATGTCCTCGGGAATCGGCGAAGGTGCCGCGCGGCCTCGACCACCCGAGAACGACGTGCATCCTTGGCGAGCCATGGATAGTGTGGCTGCCGACATGCACCATTTGTATCGACGCATGGCGCTTGAAATGGTTTTCCTGCTCGGAATGTGTTCTGTTTCGACCCATGCCTCGAGGGCGCATCCCTGGGTACTCCCGTGACGCGGATTCTCGCCCACAGTGCGACGAGGTTCTTCGCGGAGCGAAGCGGGTCCGTAGGGTCTTCCGCGCTGGCGATGTACCGCATTGCCTCGCCAGGCCAACGATCGTGGCGTTCCGCGCTCGACGGGGGTGCCGTGAACGAGGGCCTCGGCGGCAACGTCTATAGCTACTTCACTCTAAAGATCACCGTTGGCGACAGCCTGCCGTGTTTAGGGAATGCAATGCGCGGGATCTCGCGCGCAATCGATAGTACCCTGGCGAACGAGCTAGCGGCTCACCCTGACACTACGGCGCGACACGGAATTCAAGTGATATTTCTAGTCAGCTCGAGTGACGCTGGCGCCTCGCCGGTGCTTCCGCCGGGTTGCGGGGTGCTCTTGCGCCTGAAGAGCCGCTGGCTGATTGACATCATCTTCATCGGTGCTGCGAATCACGCGTTTGCGGCGACGTGGGCGCAACGGGCTGTGCCGGCCCAACCTGCATTCGTCGTTCCAAAGCTGGCTCGCAGCGTACACTGAGAGGCCAAATGCAAGCGCCAAACGCTGCGGCAGCTATGGCTTCGATGCGTCGGGTATTGAGCGCGAACATACCCGCTCTTGATGGGGTTCGTGGGCTGGCAATCGCGCTTGTACTGGTGCACAACGCCAATATCCTCGATAGGCCCGCGTCCTTGTTGGGACGAATGGTGGATTTCATCGCCACCCGTGGGTATGTAGGCGTACAACTGTTCTTCGTGCTTTCGGGCTTCTTGATCACCGGCGCTTTGCTCGACACACAGCGATCCGACAACTATTACCGTGCGTTCTTTGGTCGCCGCACCCTCCGCATCTTTCCGCTCTACTACCTCGTGTTGATAGTGGCCTTTGTTGTGCTACCGCGCATCGTTGCGCTGCCGCCCGACGTGATTGCGAATCAACGGCAGAACCAGATTTGGCTATGGACTTACCTGTCAAACTGGACACTGCCATTCGGATACAACGTGCATGGCTTTGCCCACTTCTGGTCGCTCGCGGTCGAGGAGCAGTTCTACCTGACCTGGCCATTTGTTGTTCGACGACTGCCGACGCGTTCGCTGGTGTGGCTCTGCGCCTGGCTGGCAATAGTCGCCCTTGGCTGTCGTGTCGGCCTGCGGATGGCCGGGATGGATCCGGACGTTGTTTACAACTTTACTGTGTGCCGCATGGATGCACTGGCGGCTGGCGCGGCTGTCGCCGCACTTGTGCGTATGCCGGAATTTACGATGTCGATCGGTCGCGTGATGTTTCGGATCATCATTGGCACGGGCGCGCTTGTTCTAGTTGGGGCGGCGGTAACGCGCGCCTACAGTCAAGTCGGTTTCGCCGGCCAAACGCTGGGCTACGGGATCATCTCGATCGTCTTTGCCGTTCTGGTCCTCCTAGCACTGTTCTCAGAAGCCAACGGCAGGGGCCGTCTTGCCACTGCATTGGCGTTGCCGCCACTGCGTTGGCTGGGTAAATACAGTTACGGGATCTACGTGTTTCATCGTCTGATCCAAGAACTGCATCCGGAGCGGTGGCTCCACAGGCTCGCGCCGGACGCTCCCGGCTTGTCAATTGACGCGGCGTATTTCATCGTGATAACAGTTGCGAGCTGTGCATGCGCGTTTGCCTCCTATCATTTGTTCGAGAAGAGGTTCTTACGAATGAAACACTGGTTCGTGCCTTCACAGACGGCGGCGGATCCGGCGACGTAGTTGAGTGCGAGTCGCGCCGCGGAACGTTATCAGGCACGACAGCGAAGGTCGCTCCACGGCGATGCGGCGCACGAATGCGTACCCGTGCCAGAGTTCCACTGCGCTGTGCCGAGAACCCTGCGCGCCGGAGTCAGCTTGCGGACCGGGAGATCTTTCGGCGTGTTCTTCTCCAGAAAATGCTCCCAGATGAGATTCCACTATTCGCTGGCCACCCGTAGCACGCTGCTACTGAGAGCCGATGCCCGACTCACGCGAATTTGAAATTGATCGTACGGATTGGCCTTGTGTTGATTGGAAGCTGTCCATGACGGACACGATCACGTCGACGACGATGGAGCGGCTGGAGGTGGCACGGCGCGTAGCAAGTCGGGTCGGACGCACAGTTGAGGTGCGGTGTGGGCAAGCGATCTTGCTGCCGGCGAAGCGCGATACGAGATAGTGACACGTGTGACTGTGTGCCGCGGCACCGAGGCCTTCATGCGAGCCGTTCGCGATACGTGAGCGGGAGAGGAGCGCTGGGTTCTGCTGTCGGAGCCTGGGGACGTTGGCAGGGTTCCGGTCGCCCGAGCCGGAGATGCGGGCCCTGGACATCTTGCGGCGGCCGGCTCTGGACGGTGCGGCTTACTGCGCCCAATCTGAGCTAGCACTCGAATGTGAGCCAAGTGACCGTGGCGGACGCGTGACACGAGCAGGGGCGCAAGTCGCAACGGATCGAGCCCTACACGGCGCTGCGGGAGCGAATGATGAAAAGAGGTCCGCAAACGTTATTGGACGGTATGTGATCAAACCGGCACATACGGCGGTCCTCTGGATCCATAAAGAGACAGCGATCCATGCCCTGGATGGCAAGGGTCCGGCGCTGTTGTTGTCTCCTGACCGGCGCGCTACCCGTGGCTGCGAGCGCTCTCACGGCCGGCTCTTGTCGCGGTACGCCGCGTTCAATCGCAAACCTCGGGAGCTGTTGGGCAAGATCGCGGCGCGATATAGGTCGGCGGGCGTCGCGTTCTTGGCGGCCATCGACGTCGGGCCAGCCGCGCGGCGGAGAGGTCTGCGTGATTGAGAACGACCACTCTACTTACAAGACCGCACAGGTTGCCACGTCCCTCGAACACGTCCGCCTGGTCATTGGCAGGATAACTTGAGCCACTTGTCCTGGCTCAATCAAGTCGCGCTGCGGTTCGGAAAGACGCGGCATGGCAGTACCGCGCGCGGTCTGTTCCGGTCGGTCGCGGGTCCAAAGAGAAGCCTCAAGCACAACGTCCATGAGTACAACAACGTGCGGCGGCCTGTTCAGTGGAAGTGCGCCGTTTCCCTTCGACGAATTGGCAGGCAATTCGTGGGTGTAGGCGACTACGGACTGCTCGGGGCCGAATGTTGCCGCCTAATTCTGGCCTATCGGGCTTAGGTCTCACGCTGCGTGACGGCATTGAAAAAGAAAAGGCTGCTACCCTAGTGCCTCCGACAATCTCAACAGTAATTCCGACCTTTAACCGAGCCGCATTGGTACTCCGCGCAATCCGCAGCGCATTGGCGGCGTCGCGCCCCGGTGACGAGGTGGTGGTCGTCGATGACGGTTCCACCGACGGTACCGCAGACGCGGTCGTTGCAGAGTTCGGCGATCGCATCCGCTTCATCGCCGCCGCCCACGGCGGCGCTGGCGCGACTCGTAACCGCGGCGTCGACGAAGCGCGGTGCGATTTGGTTGCCTTCCTCGATTCGGACGACGAGTGGATACCGTCTAAGCTTCACTTGCAGCGCGCCTTGATGGCTGCACGCCCCGACATTGCGTTCTGCTTCTCAAATTTCACAGTGCGTGATCGGTCGGGTCGCCTGCATCCGCATTACCTACTTAACTGGCACAACGATGACCGGCCCTGGAGCGAAATTCTGGGGCCGGCTTCGCGCTTCGGCGCGATCGCCGAGCTTCCGATCGGGACACCAGACTTCGATTTTCACGTTGGCAATCTGTACCCGTTGGAAATGGAGCGCAACTACATCCCCACATTCACGCTCGTCGTGCGTAGGCTATTGCCAGGCGGGATGCCGCGGTTTCCTGTCGACTTGCCGACCTACGAGGACTGGCAGTTCTTCGGAGAACTGGCGCAACGTGGTCCAGGAGCCTATCTCGACCTCGATACGGCAATTAATCACGGCCATGATCTGCCCCGATTGACGGACGCTAGTGCACTGTTGCAGGCAGAGGCGCGGCTCAAGCTGGTGTCGCGCGTCTGGGGCGAGGACAGCGAGTTCCTTAGACGGTCGGGGGCTGCGTATACGGCTCTAATAGCGGAGTTACGCGCACGGGTAGCATTCTGTCGTGCCAAAGAGTTGCTCAAGGCGGGCCGTATGAGCGAAGCCCGGGCCGCATTTGCTGCAATCGCCGCCTACCCGGCCCTTTACGCCTGGGCATTGCGTCTTCCCGGCTCCGTGGTGCGGGTGCTCGTCCGAGTCAGTAGCGCGCTACGTCAACTCCTCGCGAAGCACTGAGGCTCACGCATCGTCAGGGTCGCCGCCGTGCCCGCCAAGCGCTTACGAGCCGCTTGGCCAGTTGACGTGCGTGGACGTACAGCGCGGCCAAGAAGCCACCGACACGCG
This sequence comes from uncultured Pseudomonadota bacterium, assembly GCA_963727685.1. GTDB lineage: Bacteria > Pseudomonadota > Gammaproteobacteria > Steroidobacterales > Steroidobacteraceae > CAIKZZ01. The sequence goes on along the minus strand of CAVSGY010000005.1, from coordinate 689,598 downwards.
CGACGTCGAAAAATTCGACAATCACCACCGGCTCGCCTTCCGGTTTCCACGCCTGGAACCATTCAGGCTCGCCGACCAGATCCAACTTCCGCAGTCCCTGTGCCGGCAGTAATTCCCGGTAGGCCCGTTCAATCAACAGGTTGCCGGGCGACAACCTACTCTGGCGTTCGTCATAAGCAAGCTTGAGAACATACAAGGAGTCATTGTCCGCGACGCAGAACTGCACAGCGACGGGGGCGTTAGCTACCGAAAGGATGTTCACGAAGGCTCGCCCATGGGCCCCAAACGATTCGAGCACTGCGCGGTAGAACGCTTGCAGGTCCTCGTGGAGGGCGATTGCGGTCCGCTCGCCGTCGACGCCCTTCCAACCGGACGCTTCGACACGGAGAAATGCGTCGAAAGCGCGCGACAAGGCCGGCTCGCACATGGCGTATTCCACCGTTACGCCCTGCTCGCTGGCAATTCTGATTCGCCTTTTCAGGTTCGCGCGAAAGTTGGTGGACAATGTCGCGAATAATTTGTCGATATCGCCGTTGTGAACCAGGAATAGCCGCTGTTTCAGGTGCCGCCTAGCCGCCGAGAACGTGGCAGGACGCGCCGCTAATGCTATAGGCGAGTCAGCCGGAACAGTAGCGAACCGTAAGACGCTGACCGACTCGCCGGTGGCGCGAAGCTCTCTATGGCACGCCGTGATGACGTCTCTTCCGCTGACGCCGGCCGCGACCAAGCCATCAGCGAGCGGCAGGTGATCATGCTCTGGAAGCGAGAAGCCGCGAAACGCCCGGAAGGGGCCGCCGCGATACCGGCTCAGCGGAATTATGGCGGCGGTGCGGCCATCTCGGATACAGACGACAAACAACATTTCATCGGGCGCCGGAGCGAGGTGATTGAGGTAGCTCTCGAACCACTCGTAGGCGTGATAGAAGCGGGGCGTCGCGATACGGCTCTCTAAATCCTTCCACCGTTCCCGAAGTTCAACAAGTCCGGACCTGCCACGGGCGAGGCGGATTTCGTCGAATGCGGTGACCGATTTGGATAGCAATTTTTCGCTCTTCGACGGTGTATTCGTAGCCAACGTTGCGTGGGTGGTTAGCGTTTGTAGGCAAAGATTAGCACGGCCGCAGGACGTCGCCGACGGAAGTTCTGCGAGAGCGTCTGCCGGCGAAGGGCTGGATTCTTGCGCGAATCAATTATGAAGAACAGCAATAGGGGCGATGTTGGCGCGATGGATGTGTCCGGGCGTTCGCGCGTCAGACACACGCACGGATGCCGGCTTCCGAACGCATGAATTGCGGCTTGTTTATGTGAAACGGGCAGGTGAGTTGTTCTGCCAAACCGAGACATGGGGTCGAGCCAGAAGCAGCACGCAGCTCCTGGCCGATCTGGCCGCAGGCTGCATTCCGTGCGTAATAATTGAGAAAGGGCGCAGACCTCAGTCTCCTCGACCGCTCAGTTAGATATACTCATTCGCGAGTGCAATCTGCCCTATGATTTACGGGAGCGCTCCTTCTTGGGATCGTTAGCGACCGTTCCGTCAGCCGCTTTGGCGACAACCAATGATCCTCTGCTCGAGGTCGTTGAGTATTCCAACGATCTTGAGTACCGAATAGAAGCGGACTGGCGTGCCGTGCTGGGCCGATCGTCGAATGCGTCAGCATTCACGAGCTGGCCGTGGGTCCGAGCATGGCTGCAGATCTACGGCGGCGAACTCAAGCCATATTGTCTGATCTGGCGCGGCGCGACTGGCGAACCTAGCGCCGCGTGCTTGGTAACAGTCAAGCGGTTAAGAAAGGGCCCATTTCGGGCGTCGGGGGCCTTTCTAAATGCGACCGGCGAAGATCAGCTCTTCTCTGAACACAACGCTATTGTGTGTGCGCCGGGCAATGAAGAGCGGGTTGCGGCGGATTTCATCGCATTCGTAGTAGAGCATCGCGTTGATGTTCTTATGGTCTCGGGATTTCAGGAGTCGTTCTTCGAGCGGCTGCAGCGCATCGTCGGTAGTTCCATGATCGCGGATTTCTATCACAGCGAGGATCGATACGTTAGCTTGAACCGGCTCACGTCGGGTAACGCGGGCTACCTCTCGACGCTCTCGCGCAATACCCGGGAGCAGATCCGCCGCAGCAGTAGGCTATTCGAGGAGCGGTATGGCGCTCCGGTAGTTGAACGCGCAGACACCCGCGAGCAGGGTGCGGCGTGGTTCCAAGACCTGCAGGTCCTTCATGCGCAGCGCTGGCAGGAGAGAAACCAAGCCGGCGCATTCGCTAACGGGCCGGTCCGTGCGTTCCACAGCATGCTGATCGGCGAGTGTGTGTCCGCGAGGCTGGCAGCGAATGAACTGGCGGTGGATCTTTTGCGGGTGCGCTTCGGAAGCAACGTCATTGCGGTCCTGTACAACCTCCGCTATCAGCGGACGGTGAGCTTCTACCAGGCGGGATTCGGCTACGAGTCTGACAACCGGCTGCGGCCAGGGCTCGTGGCACACGCGCTTGCAATCCAGTACTACATTGAGCAAGGGGACCACGAATACGATTTTCTCGCCGGCGGGCGGGAAGGCGCGCGATACAAACGGTCGCTCGCGGCCGAAACGCGTCAGCTAATTTGGGGGGAATTCATCGCACGGCGCTCCGGTATGCGACTCGTCGCCGGTGCCAAAGCGCTGCGCCGGCTAGTGCTGAGAGTGGTCAGCAGGCACTTGCCCAAACGGTAAAAAGGGGGAGGGGGGATCCGGCAGAGAGGACCTCGCGGGCGGTAGGCATTCGGGACGGAACCTTGGGACAGATTTGCAGAGCGGGCCGTGACGGTTAGCGCGATAGCAAGCATCGCAGAGGCGAAGCCGAACTTGCGGTGTTCGGTTCCGAGCTCGCGCGGCGCTATTGCCTCGGAAGGCCGTTCCTGCGGCATGGCGCTAACGCGCGACTTATGCGTTCAGCAATCGCTGGAGCATAGGCAAATTGATCGGAGCGGCCGTAACGGGACAGTTGCGCCGGTTCTCAGCGAGGCCGGGATTTCTGGTCTTCTGAACGCCGAACGACCGCTTGATTGCGACGACGACCTGCTCGACCGTGGTGCGGACGCGCATGGTGTAGAGGTTAGTGGGCTCGCCTGGTTCAACCGCGGGATGCCCGGTCGGCACCACCGGTTGCTATGGTCCGGTGCGCGCGGCGCGGGCGCCCGCATCGCGGCCCGGCGGCCCCGGATGCGGGGGGTCGCCGCTAACTGGGGTTTCGTTGCTCCGTGGCGCGGCCGGGCGCGTAAGTGCATCGGCCACGTTGGCGGCCAACCGTACCGAGTGCGCCCTTGGCTCTTCCTGTGCGGGCGGCCGGGAGCGACAACCGTCCGAGAACACCTACTTGCACGGGCAGGGAAGGAGCGTGAGCACGGCGTGGGCGAGTTGATCGCATTCTGCTCGCATTTTTGGCCGAATTCATTACACCGCGACGGGTGCGGCGCTCGCAAATCGCTTTTTATGATCCAGAAGGGGTTGAGCGGTCTCGCGGCGCCGCCCGCTGTCCGTAATCGGGCTCGGGTCTGCTTCTGTTCTACGGTAGTCTCTACTCCATGCGAATAAGGTTGTTGGGCCACTACGTTCATGTGGTCATCTTCGGTTTGGCCTTGGGGGAGTTCGTGGCTTCCTCTCTGGCGCTCGTCTTCGCGGCGTGGCTCTACAACGGAGAAGGCGCACGCGTCGCGTTGGTGGTCTTCTGGGCACCAAGCGTTGTGTTCGGCACGATCTATGTATTGTGCTCGCTCGCGCTCGGTCTTTACACTTCGCGGCAGCGTGTCCGTCCGGCCGGGATGGTTTTGCGCACGCTGGTCTCGCTCCTGGCGAGTACGGCTGTCACGTATGTACTGGCGCGGATCTTCCCCCGGTCTTATCTAACCGTTGCCACCCTCATCGTCGGCGCGGCCGCCACGTTCTGTCTTTCGGTGCTCCTACGCCTGTCGCTCCTGCCGGTGCTCGACGAGGATGCAATCAAGCGCCGGGTACTCATTTACGGTGCCGGACGGCTCGCGAGCGCACTGCTCGGGCTGCGCCGGCGGGCCGATCGGCGCGGCTTCTACCTTGTCGGCTATGTGGCTGCACAGAGTGAGCGCATGCTGGTCCCACGCGACCAGCTCATCGAGTCGGACCAGTCGCTCCTTGACGTTTGTCGACGGCACCGGGTGGACGAGATCGTGGTTGCGATGGACGACCGCCGTCGAGGTTTCCCCGTGAACGAGCTTCTGGACGCGCGTATGGCGGGTACCGACGTCACCGACATCGTCACCTTTCTGGAACGCGAGACCGGCAAGGTCAGGCTGGATGTGCTGAATCCCACCTGGATTATCTTCGGCGAAGGATTCCGCAGGGGTGACCTGCGCCGTTGGAGCATCCGGCTGCTCGACCTCGCCGCGAGCCTCTGCGTGCTCCTGCTCGCCTGGCCGATCATGTTGCTGACGGTAGTTGCGATCAAGTTCGAGGACGGAATCCACGCGCCGATCTTCTATCGACAGACGCGAGTCGGGCTAGTTGGTGCTCATTTCCAGGTGCTCAAGTTTCGAAGCATGCGGACCGACGCCGAGCAAGCTGGAGCTCCCAAGTGGGCGATCCCGGGCGACGCTCGCGTTACTCGGGTCGGTGCATTCATCCGCAAGATGCGTATCGACGAGATTCCGCAGGTTCTGAACGTATTGAAAGGGGAGATGAGCTTCGTCGGGCCGAGACCGGAGCGTCCGGAGTTTGTCGATCAACTTTCCGAACGCATTCCCTACTACCGCGAGCGGCACTGGGTGAAGCCGGGGATCACCGGCTGGGCGCAATTGTGCTACCCATACGGCTCTTCCGAACTCGATGCGGCGGAGAAACTCCAGTACGACCTCTATTACGTTAAGAACCAGAGCCTGATCTTCGATCTCGTAATTCTGGTGCAGACCGCCGAGGTAGTGCTGTTTGGTAAAGGCGCGCGTTGAGCAATGCGGCACGCCTAGGCGACGAACGGCTGCAACCCGGCGTCCGCTGGCGGAGCGAAGTGGCCGCTCATGCGCGACGCACCGCTCGAGGGTACTCGGCGGGGATCGGGGTTCTGGTAGCTGAGGCTGGCGCGAAGGCGCCATCAACGTGCCAGCGAGTCACCAAGGTGCCGGCTCGGGGGCTGAGGTCGCGCTTGGCATCACGCGTATAGCCGTTCATTAGCCCGTTTCCACGCGACAGCCTGTGCGCGCGTGCAAATCAGTATTCCGAAGGTGGGTTTGTAGTCTCCCGCTTCGTACAATTCCCTTCGTCGGTCGCTGCCCACGAGAAAGCCTTGGTGGGCAAGATGGGCTGGTCCGAGTTCTGTGTAAAATGCGCCGGCTTCGAGCCAAGGACGCGCCAGGCACTCTAGATACGGGCTGACCCGCCGAGTTTCTGTCGAAATTAGCCACGCCGCGGCCATCATCGCTTTGACGTCCGGCTGTAATTCCGCCGCAGCGGCCATCCGAAAGAACGAAAGATTGACGTCCCGCTCTCGAATGAACGCGGGTGGTACAACACTGTCGGCCATATGAGTACGCAGGAACGGCTTGAACCCGCCAACGTCGAAGGCCAGAAAGCGCAAGGTCGGCAACAGGCGACGTGGTGGAATTTTCGGAATCCACCTCTTCAGAAAGCCATCCCTTTCCCAATCAATCAACCCGCCAGGGAAATGTATCAGAAACACGATCCGGCTCATGCTGACGAACGGGGACTTCGTCATGTCAAAGCGCCCGCGGGTTCCGGCGGGCGGCGTTGCATACGAGACGAACTCGTTGCAGAAAAGTCTCTTGACGGATTCATCAACAGCCAGCGTCGGAACGCGGTCAATTGTTTGCAGTGCCGCAAGCACCAGGAGCGCGCGCTCCACGGCCACCGCCTTTTCGAGCGATCGGTACTCGACCAGCGCTGACTGGCGGAGCTCAAGGAGTTCTGGCGCCGTGGCTTCCGCCTCCGCGGTCGCACGGAGCAGGTCCAGGCCGCGCTCGGGAGGCACTCCGCGTCGCGCCAGAAAGGCGAGCGCTCCCGCCAGTTCATCCCCCTGCAGTGCCGCGAGACACGCGGCTCGAGCCTGCTCGATGCGCTCGGACAGCGCAGCGCGAGGTGTCCTTCGGTCGACGCTCATACTCCGACTGGATTCATGCGTTCACCCAAGCGCTTTGGTAGCGAGCAACGATCCGCATAACCGCTCGCGATACGCGGCATTGGCGTCACCGCGGCAGCGCTGCACGCAACAGACTGGGTCGCAGCGTGAGATCATGCGCGCGGCTAAGCAGGTGCAGGAGCTGACAGGGTAATATTGAATAACGATGACCGACGTAATCACGGACAGCTTCATCAGCACAGGAAGCAAGGGTCGAATTGCGGTTTGCTCGGTCGGCGCCACAAAATGCCAGAGCGGGCGCCGCGAAAGCAACGTCCAGCTCGAAATACCGTGAAATTTTACAATATCGAGACCTGGCTCTCAGACCCGGCCGCCAGCGAAAGAAGGGGACGCTTTTCGCGCCAGTCTTGCGAGAGCAAGATGGCCCCGACGTCGCGCGCGGCCGATCCAGCTGGTCGTTTGGTGGACGTAGGGCCGTTTCGGGCCCTACGCGGCAAGCCTGGCGCGACCGGCCTGGTATGGCCCGGTGGGCATTGACCGAGTCGCCTCGGACTGGTGCAAGCGAGGGCCGACGGTATCAGCGCTTTGCCCTTCGGCGGCAAGCATGCTGCGGTAGCCGGCCGGCGACGATTGCCCGGGACTCGTGCGGCCTGCGCAAGAATTGGCTTGGGTGGTCGGAGCTGGCAAGGACAGTCATAGCTATCATCCGAGCGCAGCACGGTGTCTCGGCTCTGTATCGCATATCGTGGCCTACGCCCGGAACCCAAGCCCGGGAATTCGTTAGCCTTGAGCAGTCGCGAGCTTGCCAACGGGTTCACCAATTTGACGTCGCTAGACGCAACGCACGCTAGTTACGGCGTCGCGTTCGCCAGCTTCACCGTACTTGGGCTCATGCTCGCCACTGGCTGGCGGAAGCGCGTGCAGGGGTCGGGCCTGCTGCTGGCGGTGATCCTGACCGCGCTGTGGGCAGCGCTCCTGGCGGGCGCTTCGGCGCTTGCCCCTGGGGCGGCTGCGGTCGCCGTCGAGGTTGGGAAAGCCCTCGCCTGGATCGTGTTTGCGGGGCGACAACTGACCCAAAAGGCAACGTTGAGAGCGCGGCTCATGCTGTACGGCGGGGGCGCATTGATCGCGGTCCTCACGTTCGCCGCAGAATTCACCCGTGCCAACTTCGGTCACGTCCCCGGCCTGGAGCCGGACGCCCTGCAGCACGTCGTCGTGCTGGGAATGCTGCTGCTCTCGAGCATCGGCCTAGTCACGGTTGAGCAAGCGGTGCGCAATACGCGGGCCGCGCAAGCCTGGGCGGTTAAGTTCCTGTGGCTCGCCACTGGCTCCTTGTTCGCCTACGACCTCATTCTCTATTCGGCGGCCTTTGTGACCGGGCAGCTTCCGGCAACGCTCTGGATGGCGCGGGGCCTGACGGTCGCGCTGGTCGCACCGTTGATCGCAATTGGCGTCACACGGGTCGAGCGCTTCGAGCCGCGACTCGTGATGTCGCAACGGCTCATTCTCCTGACGACAGGCGCCACAGCCGCGGTCGTATACCTGTTCCTCGTAGCCCTCATGGCGTACTTCGTTCGCGGTCTCGGCCGTACCTGGGGCGAGGGATTGGGTGTCGTTGTTGCGTTCGGCGGACTGCTCGCTCTGATCGCCTTGTTCGTGTCCGGAAGCGCGCGAGCGCGGTTGCGGGTGTTGCTCGCGAAGCACCTGACCCCGTACAAGTACGATTACCGGCAGGAGTGGCTTGATCTCACGGCGAGCCTGGCCCACGACACCGAAGGCTCGTTGCTCGCGGAGCGAATCGTCGGCGCATTCGTACGCCTGACCGGCGCCGGCAAAGGCGGCATGTGGGTTCGGCACGACGATGTACTTATTTGGAGCGCGGGCTCGTGGGCGGATCTGCGTGCGGCGACAGAGCCGTGTGACAGTCCGTTCTGCCGCTTTGTGGAAGCTCGCGAATGGATCGTCGACCTCGATCGGGCCCGAGCGAGGTCCGGCCTAGACACCCATGGACCGCTCTCGGCCTTGCTAGCCGAAAACCCGGATGCGTGGCTGGCGATTCCGCTCGTTCAAGAGTCCCGGCTTGTGGCACTCGTTGTTCTCTGCCGGCCGCTTGTCGCCGAGCCGCTTTCCTGGGAGGACCTCGATCTCATGCGGACGGCCGCCCGTCAGGCGGCGAGCTACGTGGCACTCGAGCAAGCGACGGAGGCGCTGTCGCGCGAGCGGCAGTTCGGCGCCGTGCACCGGTTCACAGCGTTCTTGGTGCACGATTTGGCCAACGTCGTCGCGCAGCAGCGACTGCTGGTCGAGAATGCCGCCAAATTCAAGTCCAATCCGGAGTTCGTCGATGATGCGATTAGTACGATCGGCGACACCGTAGCCCGCATGTCTCAGCTGCTCGAGCGTTTGCGGTCCGGGGTCCTTTCCGTTGCGCCCGAGCGGGTGTTGCTCGCCGACGTCTGCCGCCGTGTCGTTGCGCAGTTCGACAACCGGACGCCGCGCACCGCCCTTGAGATCGCCGACGAGGATGCCGCGGCGCTTGTGGTCGCGGATCGGCTCGAACACGTCATCGTCCACCTCGTAAGCAACGCCGTCGATGCGACGCCCATGCACGGCAGGGTGACTGTCCGCGTGCAGGCCGACGGCGATTCGGTCTGCGTTGTGGTGACGGATACGGGTACCGGTATGGACGGGACATTCCTCCGCAAACGTCTGTTTCGGCCGTTCGATACGACGAAGGGAACCACTGGCATGGGACTGGGGGCGTTCGAGGCGCGCGAATTTGCGCGCGCCGCGGGCGGCGATGTGGAAGTGACGAGCGCCCCGGGAAAGGGAACTGCTTTCTTGCTGCGTTTGCCACGCCTGCGCCCCGGCGTTCGATGAAGGTCGCTTACATTCGTTTGCCGCCGTCTAAGCGTGTTCCGCCGGCTCAGTGATCGCTGTCATGCGTCCGTTTCGCCGCATTCCCGCATACGCTGCAATTTGCAGACCGACTGCACGACTCCAATCCGCCGTATTGAGATCAAATCGAGCTCATCCCAACCGTGCCGATTGCTGCTCGATCGTAGGAGACTTGAGCTGCCGGCATTCTTCCTGCTGCGAGGATGTTGGAGAAAGATTCATGGCCTCGCGACGGGGACCGGCATGGCGTGCGAACAAGCGACGTGGAGCCGCACTGGAGTTTGGAGCCAAGAGCTGCAGCGGCGGCGCGCGTTGTGCAGTGAATCGCCCGGGTAGTCTCGGGCCGGCGCTCTTTTCCGGCAGGTAAGCCCTGCGACCATGCCGACCGGGCTGTGGGTCTCGTCGTTCAGTAGCTGAACAACCGCTCATTGGCCGATATGATCGGAGCATCCCGCCATTACGGATGTTGCGGGCCGACGGAAATGTATTCCGGGTGCGGTCCGGTGTCGCGCAGACGCGCGGCGATCGCCGGCGCATCGGTAAAATTGGTCGTGCCTCTTGTGCTGGTGTTACCGAGCCGACCGGGTGTTACGGGCAACGCCACACTGCCGATCTCAGCGGGGAACGAAGAATTCCGTGTATGTAGCGATTCGCCCGGCGCGAACCTCCACGAGGTCGACGAGCTCAGTTGGAACCGCACTGCCGGTGATTTTCGAATGGATCCGGACCCGCCAATGGGCTGCGGCCCGCGGACCGTCAATAACCAGCGAGAGCAGCTCGTAGTCGTTGAGCCGAAAGGCCTTAACCATCATTGCGAGCCACGGCCTGAAGTCCCGCAGGCCGTGTGCGGTAATCGCGATCGGCTTGCCGTCACTCGCCCCGGCGATCTGAAAGTGGCCATCGTCGGCGAAGACGCGGCATATCGCGGTGAGGTCGCCGCGCACCCGCGCCGAGTGGAGCTCCCGAATCAGACGGTCAATTTCCTCGCGATCCATGATGCTTCAGTTCTCCGTCGCCCGGCACGAGTAGAGCAGTTTCAATCGGCGTTCGCCAGCCTGCGCGAGCCCGACCGTTCAGTGGAGCGCGGCACGAATCTCCGCTCCGAGCTGCTCGAACGCAGTGCGCGCATAGGGGATGACACCGCCCAAACCGTAAAAGAGGTGGATCATGCCGGGATGGCACGTGTACGAGACCGGGACCCCGGCGCCTGCGAGCCGCTCCGCGTACGCATGGCCTTCGTCGCGCAACGGGTCGAACTCCGCCGTGTGAATCAGGGTCGGCGGCAGGCCGCTCACGTCGAGCGCGCGAAGCGGCGAGATGCGCGGTTCCTCCCGATCGGCGGCGGGCGGCAGGTAGTACAGCAGGTCGTGGTCGAGCGTTGCCTGGTCGACTAGATAGCCACTCGCCAGCGCACGACGCGATTCTGTCAAACCACCGTGATCGAGGATCGGGCAGAGGAGCACCTGCAGCGCCGGTCTGGCGTCGCCAACCGCGGCGAGCGCCTGACACACGGCTGCGGCGAGGGTGGCGCCGGCGGAATCCCCACACACGGCCACACGCGCCGGGTCAATTCCAAACTCCTGGCCATGGCGGCGCAGGTACTGCAGCGCAGCATGGGCGTCTTCGGTGGCTGCCGGAAACCTATGCTCCGGTGCCAGGCGGTAGGCAACGGCGACCACCCGGCAGCCGCTCGCCTTGGCAAGCGCGCGGCCGATCGCATCGTGCGTGTCCAGCGTGCCCGCTACGAGGCCGCCGCCATGGAAATAGACCATGCCCGGTCCCGCGGTGGAATCCGCTCCTAGAGGTGTATAGAGCCTTACGGCGAGGGGGCCGGCCGGGCCGGGGATAGCGCGGTCTTCGACGCCCGCCATCGGCTCCGAGGGGCCTGCGAGCTTCATCATTTGAGCGAGCGCCTCGCGGCGCTGCGCGACCGTGAGGCTGAGCGCGTTCGGCGGATTGGTCGCAGCCAGAACGTCGAGGAAGCGTCTGGCGCGGGGGTCGAGTGGCATCGCAGCCGGCGCTTGGCGATTCAGTATCCGAGGGATCGGCGGACCAGCGCAGGCCATTTGGCGACGTCGAGGCCGTGCGTTGCAAAAAGAGCCACGGTCAGTCGGTCGATGCCGAAGGCGACGCAGCCGGTGTGCGCCTCCTCGCCACTGGCGCCGACAATTCCCCAGACATGCCCGAAGTGCTCGCGGTGGTAATTGAAACTCATGCACGCCGTCGGAGTCGCGCCGGCGTAGTAGGGGATCAGGAGTTCGAACTTGAGGGCTTGCTGCCGCTGACTGACAGCCATGACTTGGCCCACGCGGCCGAAGAACGGATCGTTGGCCACGTCGATGGTGAACGGCAGCCCAAGCTCATTGGCGAGGGTCGGCGCACGCGCCATCCACCGCTCGCGGAACTCCGTGATCTCATCGGGCGCACCAATCCGCACGAACTCGCGCATGCGGAACGATTGGAGGCGGTCGAGGTGGCGGGACGGCTCGTGGCGGAAGCAGTCGGCGGCGATATCGAACTGCAGGCCACCGGCGGGCATGCGCCCGCGGGCGGCAGCGATCGGATACACGGGGTAGCAGGCGGCCGGCGAGAGCACCAGATCGGCCGGGCTCAGCGACGTCGTCCAGTCGCCGCCGTCCTCATATCGGTCGGCCGCCGAGCGGATCGACGCCTCGCTGCCATGCAGGGCGCACACGCAGCCGAGCAGATTCGGAAAGCTCTTGAGATACCCGGACTTCTCGAGCTGGTCGCGGCTCATGACCGGAGGAAAGCGCATCACCTCGGCTTGCGGCTCGCGCTGCCGCGTGATGAATGCGCCGAGCCGTTCCACTACATCTTCATACAGTGCCGTCCGCGCGTAGACGCCGTCCACGCCCATCGGGCGGAACAGCACCGCCGCCAGCGCGGCGAGCGGATCGGCGGCGGAAACGTGAGGCTGCTGCACGGTGCTGCTCATCGCGGTCGTGACTCCCTTAGCCGCTGATGGACGTCGGCAACGGCGTCATCAGCGACGGCGTGCCAAGATTCGCGAGAATGCGATCATTGTTGATCATGATCGGCGACGACAGCACGTCGCGCAGGTGACGGCCGACGGTAAATTCGCCGTCATTCCGGTAGCCCGCGAGCCCGCAGGCGCGCATCGCGCTCATGACCGTGTCCGCGGCAAGTTCCGACGCTTGGACCTTAGTCAGGGTAATCATCGACTGGAACTCGAGCGAGGTCAGCATCTTTTCGTCGCCCAAGGCGTGCTCGTAGGTGCGCAGTGACGAGGCCAGCAGACCGCGCAGCACTCGCAAGGAGGTGAGCGCCTTGGTGAAGTGGGCGGCTCCCGGCGGCAACTGTCCGTTGGAGTGGCGCGCGGCATTGCGGATGAACGCCTGGGCGCGCCCGGTCGCGGCCGTGGCGATACCGGCCCAGACCGCTCCCCACATCAGGTGCGCGCACGGCACCATCGTCTGGGCGTGAATCTTCTCGTAGGGCTCGGGAACCATGTTGTCGGCATCGCCCTTGGCGCGTAGCGTAAAGCCGTCGCTGCAGGTGCCCCGCATCCCGAGGGTGTTCCAGCTCCAGCCCGCGAGCGGCTCCAGCGTATAGTCCGGTTTCAGGAAGACGAGCAGCACCTGGTCCGACGGCGGGGCGTCGGGTGACCGCCGGGCGGTTGTCACCACGCCGTCGGCAGCGACGCCATACGAAACAACGCTCGCCTTGCGTTCGAGGCTGATGCGATCGCCGTCGCGGATGATGGGCGCTTCGCTCGCGCGGACATTGCCGCCCCCCTGGCCTTCGGTGGTCGAGGAGGCGAGCAACAACTGGTCAGTGACCACCCGGCGCAAGGTCTTCTCGAGCGCAGCGCCGCCTTTGGTATGCCGCACGATGCAGCCCATCTTCACCTGATGCATCGCGTAGATCATCGCCGTCGACGCGCACGCCTGACCGAGCGTGTAGCAGACATCGACGATGTCGGAAAAGCTGGCACCCTCGCCACCGAGCGCCTGGGGCACCATGATGCCGAGCAGTTGCTGTTTGCGGACCTCTTCAAAAGCTTCGGCGGGGAAGCGAGCATCGCGATCGACCGCGTCCGCGTGGGTCGCGGCGATCGCCGCCACGGCCTGGGCTCGCGCCTTGAGGTCCTTACCGGATAGGTCGACTGCACGCGCGACCGAAGCCGCCGTCCGCTGGGTTTCCATACTTTGAAACTCTCCCCAAATCTCGAATGCGCAACAACGCGTTTGATATTCTATTGCGTAAAATCCTACATGGAATACGCTTCAAAAGCGTGAAAGAAGTCCGAAATTGCTGTGGGTGATATGTTAACCGTGTCGAATCCGTGGAGTAATTCGGGTCCTGATGGCGATTGGGCCGGAGCGTAGCATGGCGCTTACGATTGAACAGCGACCGATGAATCCCGGCGGGGGCGCACCAAACTCGGGCACGTCGGCCGAGACCATCGTCGTCGGTCTCATCAACAATATGCCGGACTCGGCGCTCGAGGGAACGGAATCGCAGTTCAATGGACTCCTGGCAGCGGCGGCGCGTCACCTGCCGGTCCAGCTACGGTACGCGTCGGTGCCGGAGGTGCCGCGCGGCCCCGCGGCGCGGGCGCGGATCGCTGAGCGGTACTGGACCCTCGAGGAACTGTTCGGTGGCGCGCTCGACGCGCTCATTGTGACGGGCACCGAGCCGCGGGCGGCGGTGCTGTCGGACGAGCCGTACTGGAACAGCCTCGTCAGGGTCATCGAGTATGCGGACGCGCACACGATCTCCAGCGTCTGGTCGTGCCTAGCGGCGCATGCCGCGGTACTGCACCTCGACGGGATCCAGCGTCAGCGGCTCCCCGTGAAACGCTTCGGCGTCTTTGAACAGGCCGTGCTCGCCGGCCATCCATTGACGAAAGGCCTGGGGGCAACGCTGCGGACGCCGCACTCGCGCTGGAACGATCTGCCGCTCGATTCGCTTTTGCGTGCCGGCTACACGATTCTCAGCAGTTCCGCCGAGGCCGGCGCCGATGCGTTCGTGAAAAGTGGCCGCAGCCTGCTGGTGTTTTTCCAGGGGCATCCGGAGTATGAGGACCGAACGCTGCTCAAGGAATACCAGCGGGATGTCGGCCGATTCGTGTCCGGCGAGTACAAAGACTACCCGACGGTACCGGCTGGATACTTTGGCCCGGAGGCCCTGTCGCTGCTGACCAACTTTGAACAGCGGCTGAAGGCGGGCGCGATCGCCCATCCGCTCACGGACTTCCCGTTCAAGCCCCTCGCCGCCTCGCTGACCAACAGCTGGGGAGCACAAGCCGCGCAGATTTACGAAAACTGGTTCGCCTATATCGCGTCCAAGAAGCTTGGCTCGAGTAGCCGGTCGCGCCACGCGGTATGATCACCTCGTTTATCACGGAGTCTTGAGCTATGGACCGCCAGACGCGCGGACTGCGCGATCGCCTGATCGGATTGGTGGACGAGATTCTCGGTGCATCCGCGGTGGTCCCTTTTCCGGTCGACCAGCAGCTGAGTGAGCTCGGGATGAGCTCGATCAAGATGGTCAATCTGATGCTCGCTGTCGAGGTTGAATTCGACATCGCGATTCCCCAGTCGGACATCACTCCGGAAAATTTCCATTCGCTCGGCTCGATCGAGGCCCTGGTCGCGCGATTGACGACCACGGCGGCGACCGCCTGACGACGGGCGCGCGACGGGGAAGCAGGACCGGCACGCCAGAAGGGCGCCGACCACTCGATGGCTCAACCTCGGAGTTTATCGCGGGGGCGGGGTATCGTCTCCAAGCCAAACGTTCCGAGGTCCGCGCCAAGACGGCGAAGTCCGGCGTTTGGGGGTACGGGCGAGCGGCCACTGGTGCCTCGGCGCACTCGAGTTCGAGTCCGGAAGCTCGTCGATCCGCGCCTGGTCGTTGCGCGCGGGGGCCGGGGCATGGCGACCGGCGGTTGAAGCAGGCGGCGCCTGTCAAAGGCCCCGGATTCTGGAAGTCAGCGGCCCGCGGCGGCCGCCAGCGCCTGCTCGAGATCGCCGACGATGTCCTCGATGTGCTCGATGCCGACGCTCAAGCGAATGCTACCCGGCCCGACGCCGGCAGTGCGTTGCTCCGCCGGCGACATTTGCCGATGGGTCGTCGAAGCGGGGTGGCAGGCGAGCGACTTCGCATCACCTAGATTGACGAGGCGCTTGAACAGCCTGAGCGCGTTGTAGAAGCGCGTCCCGGCCTCGAAGCCGCCCCGAATCTCGAACGTCAGCAGCGAGCAGGCGCGCCCGCCGAGGTACTTCTGCACGAGCGGGTAATACGCATTATCCGGGAAGCCGGCGTAATTGACCGATTCCACTCGGGCGTCGTCGCGCAGGAACTCCGCGACCTTGCGGGCGTTCTCGACGTGGCGGTCAACGCGCACCGCCACCGTCTCGATGCCCTGCAGCAGCAGGAAGGCGCTCAGTGCGGGCAGCACGGCGCCCATGGTGCGCTGGTAGACGCTGCGGCAACGGCCGATGAACGCCGCCGCGCCGTAATGCTCGGTGTAGACGAGGCCGTGGTAGGACGGATCCGGCTGCGTGAACATCGGAAAGCGGGCCGCGTGCGCATTCCATGGGAACCGGCCGCTGTCGATGATGATGCCGCCGAGCGTCGTGCCGTGACCGCCCATGAACTTGGTCAACGAATGCAGGACGACGTCGGCGCCGTAGTCGATCGGCCGTACCAGGATCGGCGTCGCCACGGTATTGTCGACGATCAGCGGCACGCCGTGCCCGTGCGCAACGCGGGCGAGTGCCTCGAGGTCGCAAACGTTGCCGGCCGGGTTGCCGACGGTCTCGCAGAAGAGCGCGCGGGTATTGTCGTCGATCAGCGCCTCGAGGTCCGCAGGCCGATCTGACTTGGCAAACCGGACCTGGGTGCCGAGTTTCGGCAGGACGTGGGCGAACAGGGTGTGCGTGGTTCCATAGAGCTGCGGCACCGACACGATGTTGTGGCCGGCTTCCGTCAGGTTGAGCGCGGCATAGTAGAGCGCCGTCTGCCCCGAGGCCACGCTCAGCGCGGCGACGCCGCCCTCGAGCTGCGCGACGCGCTGCTCCAGCACGGCATTCGTCGGGTTCGCAATCCGCGTGTAGCGGTAGCCCTCGACCTCAAGGTTGAAGAGCGCTGCGCCGTGCTCTGCGCTGTCGAAGGAATAGGCGACGGTCTGGTAAATCGGGACGGCCACCGCTTTGGTCGTCGGGTCGCAGTCGAAGCCGCCGTGAATCGCGATCGTTTCGCTCTTCATACCCCAGCCCTTTGGAAATCCATTTTTTTGAGTCTACAACTACCGCCTGGAGGAGTCGTGCTACCTTTGGCAATTCACCAATCGCCAACATTTGACATCTTGTGACAGCGCGCACCGACGGCGGCTCGGGACAAGCCCTGCAGGCGTGGGTACGAGCGCTCGAGCGTACCGCGCCGATCGAGCGTGAGCCGTTCGTCACGCTTCCGGTGCTGATCGAGCGGCTGGCGGACCGCTTCGAGGGTGCGCCGGCGCTCGCGGCCCCGGCCGAGACGCTGAGTTACCGCGGACTCGCGGCGCTCTCAAATCGCTACTCGCGCTGGGCGCTCGCGCAGGGCCTCGCGCCTGGCGATGTCGTCTGCCTGCTGATGCCCAATTGTCCGGACTATCTCGCCATCTGGCTCGGCATCACGCGGATCGGGGCCATCGTCGCCCTCCTGAACACCGGTCTTTCCGGGGCGGTGCTCGCGCATTCGATCAACATCGCGGCGCCGAAGCACGTCATCGCCGGCGCCGAGTTGGCTGCGGCGCTGACGACCGCGCGGCCCCAACTGGCCGGGTCGCCCGGCTGCTGGGCGCACGGGGCGAGCTCTGCGGACTTGCGACCGCTGCTTCCGGAGATCGCGAAGCTCTCGGGCGCGCCGCTCGTGGCGGGCGAGCACGTGGCGCCGTCGATCGACGCCCGCGCGCTCTACATCTACACGTCCGGTACCACCGGCCTTCCCAAGGCGGCCAACGTCAGTCACTACCGGCTGATGCAGTGGAGTCACTGGTTCGCTGGGTTGATGGCTACGCGTCCGGATGATCGGATGTACAACTGCCTGCCGCTCTATCACAGCGTCGGTGGCGTCGTCGCGACGGGCGCGACCCTCGTCGGCGGCGGGACGGTGGTCCTGCGGCCGCGGTTTTCGGCGTCCGACTTCTGGCGCGACGTGCGCGACGAGCGGTGCACGCTGTTTCAGTACATCGGTGAGCTGTGCCGCTATCTCGTCAACAGCCCGCCGCAGCCGGGCGAGCGCGACCACGCGCTGCGGCTGGCGTGTGGCAACGGGCTGCGGCCGGAGGTTTGGGCGGAGTTCCAGAGCCGCTTTGCGATTCCGCGGATCCTCGAGTACTACGCCGCCACCGAGGGCAACTTTTCGCTCTACAACTGCGAGGGCCAGCCCGGCGCGATCGGCCGGATCCCGCCCTTCCTCGCGCACCGGCTGCCGGTGGCGCTTGTCAAATTCGACGTCGACGCCGGGGAGCCGTGGCGCAACGCCGACGGTCGCTGCGAGCGCTGCGCCACCGACGAGGTCGGCGAGGCGCTCGGGTTCGTTCCGGACGGGGCAGCCGGACGCACCGGTCGCTTCGAGGGCTACGCCGACGCCAACGCGTCGGCACGCAAGCTCATCCGCAATGTGTTCAAGGACGGCGACGCCTGGTACCGGACCGGCGACCTCATGCGCCGCGACGCGCGCGGCTTCTACTACTTTGTCGACCGCGTCGGCGAGACCTATCGCTGGAAAGGGGAGAACGTCTCGACGACCGAAGTGCTCGCGGCACTGACCGGCTGCCGCGGCGTGATCGACGGGGTCGTGTACGGAGTGGCGGTCCCGGGCGCCGACGGGCGGGCCGGCATGGCGGCGCTGGTGGTGTCGGCCGAGTTCGACCTTGCCACGTTGCGCGCGGAGGTCTCGGCGCGGCTGCCGGACTATGCGCGACCGGTGTTCCTGCGGATTCTGCCGGCGCTCGAGGCCACCGGAACCTTCAAGCCGAAGAAGCAGGAGTTGGTGAAGGCTGCGTTCGACCCGGCCAGGGTCGCGGATCGGCTCTACTTCGATGACCGGCGTCGCTCGGCGTACGTAGCGGTCGACGCGGCGCTTCACGAGGCGATCACCGGCGGTCGCGTCAGGATCTGATCGGCCGCGCCGTCAGGCGGTATTGCCGGCGTCGACCGTTAGCACGGTGCCGGTGATGTTGCGCCCGCTGTCGCCGAGCAGGAACTCGACGCTGCGGGCGACGTCGATCGGGTCGACGAGGCGGCGCAGCGCGCTGCGCCGTGCGATCTGCTCGCGCTCCTTCTCGCCGAGTTCCTGGGTCATGGCGGTGTCGACGAATCCGGGGGCGATCGCGTTAACGGTCACGCCGAGCTGGCCGACCTCGCGGGCGAGCGAGCGCGTGAAGCCGACGAGCGAGGCCTTGGTCGCACTGTACACGGAGAGTCCGCTGTAGCCCGTCAGCGCGACGACCGACGCGACGTTGATGACCCGGCCCGTGTGCTCGGCCATCATGGAACGCACCACGTACTTGGTCAAAACGATTGGTGAGATCGTGTTGAGGCGGATCAGCCGCTCGATGTCCTGGTCACGCATGACGCCGAGCACCCCGCTCGTGCCGAGGCCCGCGTTGTTGACGAGCCCATAGACGGGTCCGACGTCCTTGCGCAGGGCGCGAACGAACGCCGGGATTGCGCCGATATCGGCGAGGTCGAACGGCCGGAACTCGATCGCGCCCGTTCCGGCGCGCACGGCCGCGGCGCTCGCCGCCGTGAGTGGCTCGGTCGCGGTACGCGCGACCGCGATGATCCGGTAGCCGGCCGCGGCGAGCGTGCTCGCCATGACCAGCCCCAGGCCGCGGCTGCCACCGGTGACGATGACGTTACGCACCCGGGCGCACCAGCTTGCCGGCGGCGGTGAGCTCGAGTGCCGGCACGAATCGCAACATCGTCGGGACCTTGTGGGCGGGCAGGGCGCGGCGGCAGGCGTCGAGCAGCTCGCGTTTCAAGCTGTCGGCGGCGGTCGCGTCTGGACTCTTGTGCGCCGGGTCCGCGAGCACGACGTCGGCGACGACCACCGCGCCGGTGATTGGGTTCTTGCGCGCGCGCACCAGTGACATCCGCACGCGCGGGTCGGCGTTGATCACCGCTTCAACTTCCTCCGGATACACTTTGAGCCCGCCGACGTTGATGATGCCGCCCTTGCGGCCGACGAAATAGTAACGTCCGTTGCGCAGTTCCACCATGTCGCCAGTGTCGACGTAACCGTCGTCGCCCGCGAGTGCCGCGGCTTCGGCGCCGAGGTACCGGGTAGCATTGCGCGCCGAGCGAATCCGCAGCGTCCCACCCTCGACTTTCATGTCGATCAGGCCTCGGCCCTGGCCGACGAGCTCGGCCGGAAAGCCGGCCAGTCCGTCGCCGACGTCGAACGCGACGCCCGCCTCGGTGGAGGCGAAGGCATGTGCGACGCGGGCGCGGGGGTAGGCGCGGCGGAGGTTGTCGAGGATGGCCTGGTCAGCGATCTCACCGGAGAGACGGACATACTCAGGATCAATCAGGGTCGCAGCGCCACTCATCAGCGCCCGGCGCCAGTGGGACGGAGTGCCCGAGATATGGGTCACATGGGCGGCGGCGGCGCGGGCGAGGAAATCCTGGACCGGTTCTCCGGCGCTTGACAGCACGAGCGGCGAGCCGCCGAGCACGGCGCGCAGGAAAATCTGCAGGCCCCCGTAGCGGCGGATGTCGTAGAACGTGCTCCACACCGAATTAGCCGCGCTGCCGGTCTGGCGCGGCAGTGCGCCGGCGAGGCTCGCAAGCGTGTGCACGACGAGCTTCGGTGCGCCGGTCGTGCCCGAGGTGAGAAGGACCCATTCCGTCTCCTCCCGACGGTGCCGATCGATCCGCTGCTGGCGGAGTCGCGGACTGACGAGCACGTGCTCGCCAGGCAGTGACGGATCGGGGGCCTTGTCCCCGTCGTAGACGACCGTGTCGGCGCCGGCGGCGGCGGCGACGGTCGCGAGCTGCTCCGGTGAGAGGTCCGGAGTGCACAGGATCAGGCGGCGGGCGATGCCGTCGAGTTCGACGAGCGCCAGCGCCGCGGTCAGCTGGTCTCGGGTCGCGATAACGGCCGATCGGCCACCCAGTGACCCGACTGGAGTTCCCAGGCTCGTTGCAGTGGCGAGCTCCGCGAGGAAGACGGAGGCGCCGACCCCGTGGAAGGCGCCGCGGATCGGCCCGCCCGGCTCCGTCAGCGAATCCCAGAGCGAGGCCACCCTATGCGACGGCGCGCTCGTAGAGCGCGACGAAGTCGCCGAGCGTGATCGGGAACGCGACGGCTTCCTCGGCGCTGAACGGGTCGACGCCGAGGGCATCTTCGAGGCGCGCGACCACGATCGCGAAGCTCAACGAATCGAGACCGGACTCGAGCAGCGGCAGGCCGTCCGTTAACGGCGCGAGCTTGCGCTGCTGTTCGACCGCAACCTGCTCGAATTGGGACACGATCGTGGACCTGACCGACATCGCTGGCTGCCTCTGCGGTGGGCGGCACCGCCTGTAATTGCAAAATCATAACAGCAGTCGATACACGGATATTGTGACCTAGGCGGGCTTCCCGGTTTGCCTGCTTGCGCAGGCTATTCCCTGCCAGGCGCGTCCGGATGGTAGACTCCGCCATAGAAATCAGATCCTTACGCGTCAGGCGCGACTGTCGGCATGGCCGTTCGGGTGTGGCGTGGCCTGCCGCTGGGGGCTGCTGCTTAGACTGAGACCTCCTCGATGGCTGACCGCTCACTCGACTCCCGCCAGTTCCGCACCGCCCTCGGCGCGTTCACCACGGGTGTCACGATTGTCACGACCCGGGCCCCGGACGGCACGCCGATCGGGTTGACCGCCAACAGCTTCAATTCGCTGTCGCTGGACCCGCCGATGGTGCTCTGGGCACTCGCCAAGAGTTCGCAGAGCCTCGAGGCGTTCTCGAAGGCCGAGTACTTTGCGGTCAACATCCTCGCGGCCGACCAGCAGCCGCTCGCGGATCTCTTTGCCACCCGCGGCGCGAACAAGTTCGGCCAGCTCGAGCGCGACACGGGCTCGGGTGGCATCCCCTTGCTGCGCGGCTGCTCGGCGCAATTCGAGTGCCGGACCTCGTACCAGTACGAGGGTGGCGACCACGTGATCTTCGTCGGCGAGGTCATCAAGTTCGCGCATTTTGGCCGCCCGGCGCTGGCGTTCCAGGGCGGGGCCTACGCGAGCGTGCTGCGGCACTCGGCGCCGCAGGCCGGCGCTGCGGATTCACCGGCCGATGTCGACAGCAGCTTCAGCCGCGACTTCCTCGGCTATCTGCTCGGCAGCGCCCACGCGCGGCTGATGGACCGGGTGCGCGGCAACCTCGAGCGCTACCGGCTGAGCGAAGAGCACTATCACGTGCTGATGTTTCTCAGCAACGAAGACAATCTGACGCTCCAGGAACTCGCGGCCCTGACGCACCTGGCCGACCGGCACGTGACCTACCAGACGCTTGCGCACCTCGTGATTCGCGACCTGGTCGTCGTGTCCGGCGGCGACTATCCTTCGACGCGGGCGCGGTTGACGGCCGAGGGCCACCGCGTCGCGCTCGAGCTCGGCGCCGCGCTCAAGGCGGCCGAGGCCGACGCGGAACGGTTTCTCGGCGCCAACGAGGCGCAGGCGCTCAAGGTGCTGCTGCGCGGTATTCTGCGCGCGATGCCACCGGTTTCGGCACCGACGCCAGCCGACGAACACTGACCCGCGGCCTGCCCGCAACGCCCCGGCTTGAGGAGATCCCCCGATGTCTGCCACTGCCAATCGACCACTACCGAACGCCAGCGCGCGGCGCGAGGTGCCGCTGCTTGACCTCAAGGCCCAGTACCGGCAGTTCAAGGCCGAGGTTCTGCCGATCCTCGAGCGGATCTGCGATTCGCAGTACTTCATCCTCGGCCCGGAGACGGCGACCCTCGAGGCGGCGATCGCGCGCTACAGCGGCGCGGCGCACGGCATCGGCGTGTCCTCGGGAACCGACGCCCTGCTCCTCGCCTTGATGGGCCTCGAGATCGGGCCGGGCGACGAAGTGCTCACCTCGCCGTACACCTTCTTCGCGACCGGCGGCACGATCGCGCGCACCGGCGCCCGGCCGATCTACCTCGACATCGATCCCGCGACCTTCAACCTGAGCCCGCATGCGGTGCAGCGCTTCATCGACGACCACTGCGTCGCGGGCAGCGGCGGGCTCGTGCATCGGGCGACCGGCGGGCGTGTCAAGGCGCTCGTGCCGGTGCACCTGTATGGCCAATGCGCCGACATGCGGCCGCTGCTCGAGATTGCGCGTCGATACGGCCTCAAGGTCGTCGAGGATGCGGCCCAGGCGATCGGCGCCGAATACCTTGGCGGCGCCCGGGCGGGGAGCATGGGGGATGTCGGCTGCTTCTCGTTCTTCCCGAGCAAGAACCTGGGTGCCTTCGGCGATGCGGGCCTGTGCACGGCGCAGGATGCTGAGCTTGCCGAGAAGCTGCGCGTGCTGCGGGTGCACGGCGGCAAGCCCAAGTACTACCACGCGCTGATCGGCGGCAACTTCCGCATCGACGAGATTCAGTCTGCGGTCCTCAACATCAAGCTCAAGTACCTCGACGGCTGGACGGCCGGCCGGCAGCGCAACGCCCGCATTTACGCCGAGCTGTTCGCATCCGCCGGGCTCGGCGGCACCGTGACGCTGCCGCACGCCGTGCCCGGGTACCGGCACATCTACAACCAGTTCGTGGTCCGGGTGCCGGAGCGCGATCGCCTCAAGCAGCACCTCATCGACCACGGCGTCGGCACGGAGATCTACTACCCGGTACCGCTGCACGTGCAGGCCTGCTTCGCCTACCTCGGCGGCAAGGAGGGCGACTGCCCGGAGTCGGAGCGCGCGGCGCGCGAGACGCTCGCGCTGCCGATCTACGCCGAGCTCGAGCGCGGCCAGCTCGAGTACGTCGTCGAGGTCATCCGGCGCTTCTATGCCTAGGCGTCCGGGGCCCTGATGGGGCGCTGGTCGCGGGTCGTCGCGGCCCTCATCGGCCTCGCCGTCGGGGCGGCGTTCCTCGCCTACGCGTTCCGCGGCACGCCGCCGGAGGCGGTGTGGGACGCGCTGCGGGCGGGCGACTGGGGCTGGCCGGCGCTCGTCGTGCTCGCCGGCACGACGCTCTTCGTCTATGCCAAGGCCGCCCGCTGGCGGTTGCTGCTCGGTGCCGCCCCCCGGCTCCCGCTCTGGCCGCTCGCGCGGTCAGTGCTCGCGGGCCTCGCGCTCAACGCCTGCGTACCGCACGCCGGCGAGTTCGTGCGTGCCTTCTCGTTGCAGCGCGCGTATGGACGGGCCGCCACCGCGGTCCTGTCCTCGATCGTCGCCGAGCGGGTCTTCGACCTCTTTGGCGTGCTGATCCTCGGTTCGGTGGCGCTGTCGGTCGTGCGCGTCTCCGCCGAGCTCGCGGCCGCCTTCCGCTTGCTCGCCGCCGTCGCGGCGGTGCTGGCCGCGGGCGTGGTCGTCGCGCTCGCGGCGCCGCGCCTCGTGCGGCGGCTCGCGGCGGCCGTGCTCGGGCCGCTGCCCGCGCGGATTGGCGATTGGATCCTGCGGCAGATCGACGAGGCCCTCGCGGGCTTTGAGCCCGTGCGGTCGCTCGCGACGTCGATCCGGGTGCTCGCCTGGTCGCTCGCCCAGTGGCTCGCGGTCGCGCTCTGCGTGTGGGGCTGCGCCGCGGTGGTCGGCTTCGATCCTGGAGTCGCGGCCGCGATGCTGGTGGTCGTCGGCATCGTCGTCGCGTTCCTGCTGCCAAATGCGCCCGGCTACGCGGGCTCGGTGCAGGTCGCATTCCTGGCCACTCTCAAGCCGCTCGGGATCGCCACCGAGCTCGCGCTCGGTGCCTCGGTGGTCTACCAGCTCCTGATGGTGCTGCCGCTCGTCATCCTCGGCCTCGCGTATCTCAAGCCGAGCCTCGCGAGGCGCTGATCAGCGCGCCTTGAACTCGTCCGGCGACAGCTGGTGGCGGGAGAGCAGCTTGTAGAAGTCGGTGCGGTTGCGCTTGGCGAGGCGCGCCGCCTGGCTGACGTTGCCGCCCGTGATCTGCAGGATCTGCACGAGGTAGTTGCGCGTGAACTCGTCGCGCGCGGCGTCGAAGGAGGGCAGCCCCGAGGCGCCCGCGCCGACCGCCTGCTCGCGCGATCTCGACGCTGATGACCGAGGTCTGGGCGATCGTGGCGTTCTGGCGCACGACCGCCTGCAGCTGGCGGATGTTGCCCGGCCACTCGGCGGTCGCCAGGAACTCGACCGCCTCGGGCGCGTAGATCTTGCGCGAGCCGGTCTCGATCGCGATCTGCTCGAGGAAGTGGGCGAGCAGCAGCGGAATGTCCTCGCGGCGCCGGGCGAGCGAGGGCACATCGATGTGCACGACGTTGAGCCGGTAGTAGAGGTCCTCGCGGAACTTGCCCTGCACCATCAGCTGCGCGAGGTCCTGGCGCGTCGTCGCCATGACCCGTGCGTTGACCGGCTGGGTCTCGTCGGTGCCGGCCGGCCGGACGCGGTTCTCCTGCAGGGCGCGCGCGAGCTTGGCCTGCAGTGGCAGCGGCAGGTCGGCGATCTCCTCGAGGACGACGGTGCCGCCCTCGGCGGCCTGCAGCAGGCCCTTCTGGGCCTTGGCGGCGCCGGGGATCGCGCCGTTCTCGTAGCCGAAGAGGTCCGTCTCGAGGTCACTCTCGGCGACCTCAGTGCAGGAGAGCACGACGAACGGCCCCTCGTGGCGCGTGCTCGCGCGGTGGATCGCGCGGGCGAGCAGTTTCTTGCCGACGCCGGCGTCGCCCGTGATCAGCACCCGCGCGTCGGTGCCCGCGACCATGTGCGCCTGCGAGAGCTTCTCCTCCATCAGCGGCGAGCGCGTGACGATGTCGGCGCGCCATTCCTCGTCGACCGACGGGAAGCCCGAGATCTTGAGCGCCTTCTGCACCTGGTCGAGGAGTTCCTGCTTCTCGACGGGCTTGGTCATGAAGCCGAACGCGCCGCTCTGCGTCGCGCGCACGGCGTCGGGAATGGTGCCGTGGGCGGTGAGCAGGATGACCTTGAGGCCGGGCCAGCGCAGCTGCAGCTCCTTGAGGAGGCCGATGCCGTCCATCTGGTCCATGCGCAGGTCGGTGATGACGAGATCCGGCCGGAAGCGGCTGACCGCGGCGAGCGCCTCGGCCGCGCTCTGCACGGCCTCGACCTCGTAGTTCTCCGATCGCAGGCGGATCGTCAGCAGGCGCAGCAGGCCCGGGTCGTCGTCGACCGCGAGGATCTTGGCGCGGCGCTTCGTCGAGTCTTTGCGTTGGGCCTGCATGTTACGTCCGCCTCTCCACTTCAGGGCTTCGGCGGGTTCCCCCGGCCGGTGATCGATCGTTCGACCTGCGTGACAGCGTCGAGTTTCTTCTGCGCATCCTCAAGCGCGTGCCGCAGGCGCGCATTCTCGTCCATTTCCGTCTGCAGCCGCTTGGCGAGTCCCGCGGTGCGGTCCTTGTCATGGCCCGCCGCGTCCTGCTGCAGGCGCCGGCTCTCGGCGATCAGCACCAGGCGTTCGTCGACCTCGGCGAGCAGCACCGCCGCGAGCGCCCGCTCCGACGGCAGCAGCAATTCTGGCCTAGCTACAAGATCCGACAACTGTCTGCGTGCGGCGACAGGGTCGGAGCCCGCGTGACCGGGCAGCGCGAGCATGAGCGCGTAGCGCAGCTTGTTGAGCGTCGTCGGCGCGCTCTCGGCGGCGACCCGCGCTGCCTGGAAGGTCTCGGCCTGCGCCGCCGGGGAGCCCGACTGCAGCTCGCCGAGCGCCGCGATGTAGCTGCGCGCAGCCTCGCCGTCGGCTGCGGCCGGGCGGCTGACGACCGGCTCGGGCTTCTCGCGCGACGCCCTGGCCGCGCTCCCCATGTCGCCGCAGGCGCCGAGCGCGCCGAGCGCGCCGAGGCAGCCGAGCAGCGCGAGCCGGGCGACGAGGGTCCGGGGCTTCATGCGGCGGCGTCTGCCTCGGTCTCGGACTCGCTGCGCCGCTCGGCCGGGCGGGCCGGCAGCCGGATCCGGAAGTGCGCCCCGGGGTGGACCCCGTCGACGAGCTCGATCGTGCCGCCGTGCGCCTGGATGAACTCGGTGACCACCGACAGGCCGATGCCCGTGCCCTTGAGCTTGCCGGCCTGCTCGGTCTTGCCGGTGTAGAAGGCGTCGAACACGAGGGCGCGCTCGTCCTTCGGGATCCCGGGGCCGGTGTCGGCGACGTCGAGGATCAGGTGGTCCTTGTACGTCAGGCCGTGGATGAAGATCGTCCCTTCGCGCGGCGTGAACTTGACCGCGTTCGACAGCAGGTTGTCGAGGATCAGCCTGAGCTTGCCGCGGTCGGCCGTGATCTCGACGTCCTGCACCTTGATGTCGAGCTTGATCCGGTTCGCGACCAGGGTCAGCTGCTGGGCGCTGACGACCGAGCGCACGAGGTGGCGCAGCGAGAACTGGCTGAGCTCGAGGCCCACCGCCTTGGCCTGCCAGGCGCTGAACGACAGCAGGTTCTCGATCAGCCGCTGCAGCTTGATGCTGTTCTCGCGCAGGATGCCCGTGACCTCACGCTGGTTCGGGTCGAGCGGGCCGACCGCGCCCTCCATCAAGAGCTCGGTGCCCTCGCGGATGTTGGCGAGCGGCGTCTTGAGCTCGTGGGACATGTGGCGCAGGAACCGGTTCTTCTCGTGGGCGAGGTCGAGCAGGCGCGCCCGCAGCCACTCGAGCTGGCGCCCGAGGCGCTCGAGGTCGCTCGGGCCCTGCACCACGACCGGGCGCGAGAAGGTGCCACGGCCAAGCTCACTGATCGCCTGGTCGATCTGCCGGATCGGCCGGGCGAGCAAGCTCACGAACACGAGGACGATCAGCGCGGTACCGGGGACGAGCGCGGCCGCCTGCCAGAAGAGGCGGCGCTGGGTGTCGACCGCCGACACCTGCAGCGCCTCGAGCCGGGCGTTGATGTCGGCGCTGGTCTGCTCGCCGAGCGTCGCGAGCGTGTCGTGGACGTGCGTGAAGTCGCTGATCGAGCGCTCGAGCGTGACGGAGGGTCCCCGGCTGGCATCGACGACCGCGGCGAGGCGCCCGCCGTCGCTGCGGATGATGCCCGTCAGCTGACGCGTCGCAGTCGCCGGCATGACCAGTTCGAGGGCGGCGAGGCTCGCGTCGAAGCCGTCGCGATGCTGGCGGAACACTTCCTTCAGCTTCTCGTCGCCGAGCACCTGGTAGAGGCGGGCGGTGCGCTCGAGCGCGGTCGCCTGCTGGAAGAGTTCCTGCGTGTGGCGGGTCGCCTCGACGCCGTGCCGCACCAGCGCCTCGCTCTGCTGCGTCAGGCGGCGCATCTGGACGGTGGCGTTGACCACGGCAACGAGGAGCGGAATCGCGACGAGCGCGAAGCCGATCAGGAGAAGGCCGCTCAGCGACTTCGGACGCACGAGACGCATCGCAGCCATGATATCAGTGTCACCCGGCGCCGATAGGCGGGCCAATGCGGGGCGTCGTCATCCGGCGACGCCGTCGGTTCAGGGCGCGCCGTTCAGGCGGCCGACCGCGCGCGCAGTTTTCGTTCCCAGCGCAGCGCATCGCCGACGATCTGGTCGAGCCGGTCGAAGCGCGGTGTCCAGTCGAGCACCGAGCGGATGCGCTCGGCCCTGGCGACCAGGCTCGGCGGGTCGCCGGCCCGGCGCGGCTCCTCGCGGATCGTGAGCGGCCGCCCGGCGGCGCGCTCGACCGCGGCCAGCACCTCCCGGACGCTGTAACCGTGCCCGTAGCCACAGTTGAGCGTTGTCGATGAGCCGCCCGAGCGCAGGTAGCGAAGCGCGGCGAGGTGCGCCGAGGCGAGGTCCTCGACGTGGATGTAGTCGCGCACACCGGTGCCGTCGGGCGTCGGGTAGTCGGTGCCGTAGATCGACACATGCGAGCGCTTGCCGACGACGTGCTCGACGGCGACCTTGGTCAAAAGCGTCGCGTCCGGCGTCGACTGGCCGATGCGGCCGCCGGGATCGGAGCCCGCGACGTTGAAGTACCGCAGCGCCACATGCCGCAGCGCCGTCACCGCCGAGGCGTCCCGCAGCATCCACTCGCTCATGAGCTTGGACGTGCCGTACGGGTTGATCGGCGCGGTCGGCGTGTCCTCGGCGGCGACGCCGCCCGGCGGCATCCCATAGACGGCCGCGGTCGAGGAGAACACGAACTGCGAGACGCCCGTGTCGAGGCAGCACTCGAGGAGGGCGCGGGTGTTGGCCGTGTTGTTGCCGTAGTACTTGAGGGGCTCCGCAACCGACTCCGGGACGATCGTGTAGGCCGCGAAATGCATGACCGTGCCGATCTCGTGCTCGCGCAGCACGTGGCGGACGAGGTCCTGGTCGCCGGTGTCGCCGACGATCAGCGGACCGTAGGTCACGGCGTCGGCGAAGCCGCGCGACAGGTTGTCGAGGGTGACGACGCGCTCACCGGCCTCGCCGAGCTGGCGGACGACGTGACTGCCGATGTAACCGGCGCCGCCGGTGACGAGAATGCCCTTGGGGTTCAAAAGTGGTCCATCCTGTCCCTGATGTGACTTTACGAGGATACCAACCTGCCGTGACAGTGGCGTGCGACGCGACCCTCAGTTTCGCAGTGTCCGCGCAGCCCGCTTCGGCATAATCGCTCCATGGAACAAGCATTTGCGAGTGGGTCGCGGGAAGCCCCGTACGCCCGGTTGACCCCGGATCTCGTGATCCAGGCCATCGAGCGGGCCGGATTCGTGCCGGACGGGCGGGTGCTCGCGCTCAATAGCTACGAGAACCGGGTCTATCAGGTCGGCCTCGAGGAGGCGACCCCCGTGGTCGTCAAGTTCTACCGGCCGGGCCGCTGGACGCGGGAGGCCATCCTCGAGGAGCACGCCTTCGCGCTCGAGCTCGCCGCCGCCGAGATCCCGATCGTCGCGCCGCTGGTGCTCGGCGGGGCGACGCTCCTTGAGGCGGACGGTTTCCCGTACGCCGTCTATCCGCGCCGCGGCGGCCGCTGGCCCGACCTCGACACCGCCGACGACCGCATCCTGATGGGGCGCTTCCTCGGCCGCATGCACCGGGTCGGTGGCACCCAGCGTTTCCTGTACCGGCCGGCGCTCGACGTCGAGGCGATGGCGGTCAAGTCGGCGGAATTCGTCCTCGACGGCGACTGGCTGCCGGACTACCAGGTCGAGCGCTACGCGGACGTCACCGAAGCGCTCGCCGAGGGCATCCGCGCGGCCTTCGCCGCGACCGAGCCGTACCGGCGCATCCGCATCCACGGCGACTGCCATCGCGGCAACATCCTCTGGACGGAGCAGGGGCCGCATTTCGTCGATCTCGACGACTGCATGACCGGCCCGCCGGTGCAGGACCTGTGGATGCTGCTGGCGGGCTCGCGCGACGAGATGCGCCGCCAGCTCACCGACATCCTCGAGGGCTACGAGCAGTTCTATGAGTTCGACCGGGTCGAACTCGGGCTCATCGAGGCGCTTAGGGCGCTGCGGATGGTCCACTACGCCGCCTGGCTCGCCCGTCGCTGGCACGATCCGGCCTTTCCCAAGGCCTTCCCCTGGTTCGCGGGCCCGCGCTACTGGGACGACCATGTGCGCCAGCTCACAGAGCAACTTGAGGCGCTGGACGAGGCGCCACTCCGGTTATAGTTCTGTCACAGGGCTCGCGGGTGGACCCGGCATGACGGTACGAATGGGCATTTCGGTGCGGACGATCGCGGCGCTCGCCGGGCTCGGGCTCGCGGCGCTGCTGCTCGCGGCCTGCCACAGCGGCGAGGACGGCGCCGCGCACCTGATCGGCCGCCCGGCGGCCAAGAAGGCGGCGGCGCCGGCGGAGCCGGCGATCGACCCGGCGGTCACCGAGGCGATCCGGACGATGGCGCCCGGGGTACCGGTCGGCACCGGCGCTGCCCCGCTCGATGTCCGCTTCAATCTCGCCTCGGTGCCTGCCCCGGGGGACCCCTTCGCGCTCGATGTCGCCGTGCTGCCGGACGCCCCGGCGCCCGTGCTGCGTGTGGAGATCAGCGGCGGGGATGGCCTCACGGTCCTCGAGCCGGAGGCCGCGGTGAGCTTCGAGAAGGTCCAGGCGGGGTCCGTGACGCACGTGCACGTCCGCGCGAGCTCCGCGGCCGCCGGCACCCGGCTCGTGGAGGTACGGGCGACGCTCGAGCTGCCGGACGGGCCGGAGACGCGCTCGTTCGCCTTCCCGGTCGTCATCGGGGCACCGCCGCCGCCGGCCGCGGCGCCACCGGCGCCGGCCGCGAAGACCGCGACGCGCTGACTTCGCTTCGCGGGAGGGGGCCGCGCCCCGTATAATGGCCGGCTTCCCCGAGGGTCCCCCTTTCAGGACCCGGCCGAGACTTCAGCGTGGTTACCAATCTCCGCAACATCGCGATCATCGCGCACGTCGATCACGGCAAGACGACGCTGGTCGACCAGCTGCTCAAGCAGTCGAACACGCTCGATGCCCGCAAGATCGTCCCTGACCGCGTCATGGACTCCAACGACCTCGAGCGCGAGCGCGGCATCACGATCCTCGCCAAGAACACCGCGATCCGCTGGGGCGAGTGGCGCATCAACATCGTCGACACGCCCGGGCACGCCGACTTCGGCGGCGAGGTCGAGCGGGTGCTGTCGATGGTCGACTCGGTGCTGCTGCTGGTCGACGCCGTCGACGGGCCGATGCCGCAGACGCGCTTCGTGACGCAGAAGGCGTTCCAGCACGGCCTGCGGCCGATCGTCGTCATCAACAAGGTCGACCGCGACGAGGCGCGCCCGGGCTGGGTGCTCGACCAGACCTTCGACCTCTTTGATCGCCTTGGCGCGACGCACGAGCAGCTCGACTTCCCGGTCGTCTACACCTCGGCGCTCAAGGGCTATGCCTCGGCCGACCCCGAGCACCGCGGCGGCAACATGCAGTCGCTCTTTGAGGCGATCGTGCAGCATTGCCCGCCGCCCAAGGTCGACGCCACAGGGCCCTTGCAGCTGCAGGTCAGCCAGCTCGACTACTCGAGCTACGTTGGCACGATCGGCATCGGCCGGATCACCCGCGGCACGATCCGCCGCAACATGTCGGTTGCGATCGTCGACCGCGACGGCAACACGCGCGCCGAACGCATCGGTCAGGTGCTCGGCTTCCTCGGCCTCGACCGCGTCGAGGTGGAGGAGGCGAGCGCTGGCGACATCGTCGCCTTCGCCGGCATCGAGGCGCCGAAGATCTCGGACACGATCTGCGACCCGGAGCACATCGATCCGCTGCCGACGCTGGTGGTCGACGAGCCGACGATCAGCATGACCTTCGAGACGAACACCTCGCCGTTCTTCGGCAAGGAAGGCAAGTTCGTCACCAGCCGCCAGCTCCGCGAGCGGCTGCAACGGGAGATCCTGCACAACGTGGCGCTGCGGGTCGAGGAGCTGGACGACCCGGACAAGTTCAAGGTCTACGGCCGCGGCGAGCTGCACCTCGGCATCCTCATCGAGAACATGCGCCGCGAGGGCTACGAGCTCGCGGTGTCCCGGCCGCAGGTCGTCGTCCGCATCGTCGACGGCGTGCGCCAGGAGCCGTGGGAGCAGGTCACGGTCGACATCGAGGAGCGGTCGCAGGGAGGCGTCATGCAGGCGCTCGGCGAGCGCGGCGGGCAGCTGTCCAACATGGGCAACGACGGCCGCGGCCGCGTGCGCCTCGACTACATGATGCCGTCGCGCGGCCTGATCGGCTTCCAGACCCAGTTCCGCACGCTGACCTCGGGCACCGGGCTCCTCTACCACGTGTTCGATCACTACGGCCCGGTCGTCGACAAGTCGCTCGCGCAACGCCAGCTCGGCGTGCTGGTCTCAAACGGCGAGGGCGAGGCGCTCGCCTACTCGCTGTTCGCGCTGCAGGAGCGCGGCCGGCTGTTCATCGGCCACGGCGACCTCGTCTACGAGGGCATGGTCATCGGCATCCACACGCGCGACAACGACCTGGTCGTAAACCCGCTGAAGGGCAAGAAACTGACCAATATCCGCGCCGCCGGCAAGGACGAGAACGTGATCCTGAGCCCGCCGATCCGCTTTACGCTCGAGCAGGCGATGGAGTTCATCGACGACGACGAGCTGGTCGAGGTGACCCCAAGTAACATAAGGCTGCGCAAGCGTTTCCTGAAGGAGCACGAGCGGCGCCGCTCGGAGCGGTTAGACTAGGACCGTCTGGGCGGGGAGCCGGGGACTGGATATGCCCATAGGCAGGGGATCGCGTTCGGCGTCGCTGGGGTTGCTGGTGGCGGGCCTAGCGGCGTCAGTGTCCGCACGGGCTGGCGACATCTACAGCGGGCTGCAGACGCCACACGCTGACTGGTCGGCTTTCACCGAGGTCAGCCACACCGACAACGCGACGCTGCAGCCCGGCGGTCCGAGCGATTCAATCGCGACCGCCGGTCTCGATGCGAGCGTCTACCGGGACACGGGGCGGCTGCGGGCCAACATCGACGCCTCCACCGAGTACGAGAATTACCTGGACAATACCTACGCCAGCCACGTGCTCGGCCAACTGCGTGGTCTCGTCTCGTACGCCTTCGTGCCGGAGCAGTTCATTTGGGCCGTGCAGGACACCTACGGCCAGCTCAATGAGAACCCGCTCCTGCCGAGTACCCCCCAGAACCGGACCAACGCCAATGTCGTTTCGACGGGACCCGACCTGTCCGTGCATTTTGCCGCCGACACCGCGCTGCAGGTCGGTGCTCGCTACGAGCAATCGAACTTTCAGGGGAGCGGCAACGCGTTGAACGACGATCGACGTCTGAGCGGTAACCTCGGCTTGGTCGAGAACCTGTCCCAGGCGACCGCACTGTCGCTCAATGTCAACGCGGCGCGGATCGAGTACCCGAATTCGGTTCAGCCAGGATATGACCAGGAAGAGCTCTATGGCCGTTACGAGACCCGCGACCCTCGCACCGGGCTCGCCGTGGACGGTGGTGTTAGCGAGATTCGCGAGGCGGGCAGCACCGAGCACGCGCCGCTGCTGCGCCTGACGTTTTTCCGCCGCCTGACGCCATTCTGGAACCTCAATCTATCGGCGGGCAGCGAGTTTCAAAATACGGCCAATGCGTTGCAGGCGGCGCTCAACGGCACGCAGGTCGTCAGCGGCCAGGTGGTGGCGGTACCCACTGGTCCGGTCACGGGCCCGGGCGCCGGCACCGCCGACGTCATCTTGACCCAGAGCGCGTTCCGAGCCGATACCGCCCGCATCGCCCTCGACTTCGTCCGCCTCCGCACCAGCTTCGATATCAACGGCAGTCTCGAACACGATCGCTATGGGTTCGGAGCGAGCGACCTGGACCGCGACATCTATAGCGGCGGTGCGAGCTTCAGCCGACGGCTCCAGCCTTCGCTGACTTTGCTCCTGTCTGCGTCCTATCAGCGTCGGCAGCCGCTGGGCCCGGCCGCCGCCGACCGGACCGAGTACGGCGACGCGGCCCTCGATTGGCGCGCCGGCGCGAAACTGGTCGTGACGCTCGCCTACCACCACGAGGTCCGTACGACCGACTTGGGCGGTTTCGGGTACCGCGAGAACTTCGCCTACCTCCGTCTGGCCTATGGTTCCCCGAAACGGTTAATTGCCTCGCCCGCTCCGGGCCAGCAAGCACTGGGGGTGCCTTCCGCCCAGCCCTGACGGTAGGCTGACCGTCGAACCGGGACCCGGTTCACACCCCTGCCTAGGGGTTAACCCTAACATCGTCAAATCGTCCGTCGCCTTGGCTGGCAGGGTCGCCTGGCCTCATGTCGTCGTCCCGAAGCCCGTCCCGCATCGTTCCGCTGCCGCGGAGCCCGACCAGTGCGGGTGTGGCCGAGGAGGGCCCTGACCCGTTCGGCGCGACGACCAACCCGACCGCCTCGACGACGCTGCCGAGCGGCTATTCCGGCCGCTTCCCGGCCATCAACCGCACGCTCGCCCGGCACCTGCGGGACTCGACCGTCGAGGGGGAACTCAACCTCGACCGGCTGATGGAGGTCGCCAGCAAGTACTACGACCAGGTCGACGACGAACGTCGCGGCATCGTTCGCTCGATGCAGCTGATGTCGGACGAGGCGCAGGAGCTGACCCGGGAGCTGCGCGAGCAGACGGCGAGCCAGCTGCAGGCGATCCTCGACCACGTCAAGGACGTGATCCTGACGGTCGATGCGAGCGGCTACATCGAGTCCTTCAACCCGACCGGCGAGCGTGTCTTCGGCTACTCGCAGGCCGAGATCATCGGCCGGCCGCTCGCCTTCCTGCTGCCGGACCTCGGCACGGGCTCCGCCAAGATCCCGGACCGCCTCGAGCAGCTGGCCCTGAAGAGCGACGACACCCACGTCGACCTCGCCGCCCACGAGACCACCGGCCGCTCCAAGAGCGGCGAGCGCTTCGCCGCGGAGCTCGCCGTGTCGAAGGCCCGGGTCGGGCGCAAGTACGTCTACGTGCTGTGCCTGCGCGATGCGACCGAGCGCAAGCTCGCCGAGGCCGCGACCCGCGAGAGCGAGGCGCGCTACCGGCTCTTGGTCGAGAATGCGCCCGAGGCGATCGTCGTGCTCGACATCGACCGCGGCCGCTTCGTCGACTGCAACGACCACGCGCTCCGGTTCTTCAAGATGACGCGCGCCCAGCTGCTGTCGGCGGGCGCCGAGCAGATCAGCCCCGCCTTCCAGGCCGACGGCACGCCCTCGTTCGGCGTCGTGCGCGGCCACATCGACCGGGCGCTGTCGGGCGAGACGCCGGTGTTCGAGTGGGTGCACCGCGACGCCAACGGCAAGGAGCTGCCGTGCGAGGTGCGCCTCGTCGGCCTGCCGAGCGCCGGCCGGCGCCTGGTGCGCGGCTCGATCACCGACATCTCCGAGCGCAAGCGCGCCGAGGTCTACGCGGCCGGCGAGCGGCGCGTGCTCGAGCGCCTCGCCTCCAACGCCTCGCTCGAGTCGGCGCTCGATGCGATCACCGACGTCATCGAGAAGCTCCACCCGGGCGATCGCTGCACGATTCGCCTGCTCGAGGAGGACGGCATGCTGCGGCACGTGGCTGCCGCGCACCTGCCACGCGAGTTCTGCCAGGCGATGCACGAGGTACCGATAGAGCTGCGCTTCGGCTCCTGTGCCGCGGCCGTCTACCTCGGCCGCCAGGTCATCGTCGCCGACATCTCGACCGACCCCTTCTGGGAGTACCGGCGCGAGGCGGCGCTGCGCTCGGGGCTGCGCGCCTGCTGGTCGAACCCGATCCGCGCCTCCGACGGCGGCATCATCGGCACGCTCGCCGTCTACCTGAACTCGCCCTGCGCCCCGGCCGGGCGCGATGCGGAGCTCATGGCGCGCATGACGCAGCTCGCCGGCATCGCGATCGAGCGGCGCCGCGCCGAGTCGGCGCTCAGGGTCAGCGAGGCGCGCTTCCGCGGGCTGTTCGAGCACGTCGTCGAGGGCGTCTACCAGAGCGGCCCGGACGGCCGGCTCAAGGCCGCGAACCCGGCGCTGGTGCGGATGCTGGGCTTTGCGAGCGCCGATGAGCTGATGGCGCTCGACTCGACGCGCAGCCTGTACCTGTTCCAGGAGGTGCAGGCCGAGCTCAAGGCGCGCCTCCTGCGCGACGGCGAGATCCGAAACGCCGAGTTCGAGCTCAAGCGCCCCGACGGGCGTCTGATCACCGTGGTCGAGAACGCGCGCGTCGTGCATGACGCGGCGGGCACGGTGCAGGGCTTCGAGGGCACGCTGTGGGACATCACCGAGCGGCGCCGCGCGGAGCTCGCGGTACACGCCGAGAAGGAGCGGGCGCAGGTCACGCTGCAGTCGATCGGCGATGCGGTCATCACGACCGACGCCGCCGGGGTCATCGACTACCTGAACCCGGTCGCCGAGCAGTTGACCGGCTGGACGCTCGACGAGGCGCGCGGCCAGGCGCTCGACTCGGTGCTCAGGGTCGTCAACGAGGCCAACCAGGAGAGCGCCGAGAACCTCGTCGCGCGCTGCCTCAAGGAAGGCCGCGTGATCCTCGGCAACGACCAGGCGGCGCTCGTCGCGCGGAACGGGCGCGAGGTCGCGATCCAGAACTCGGCGGCGCCGATCCGCGACCGCGAGGGGCGCCTGCTCGGCACCGTGGTCGTGTTCCGCGACGTCAGCCGCGAGCGGCGCCTGCGGCGTGCGCTCTCGTACCAGGCGACGCACGATGCGCTCACCGGGCTGCTCAACCGGCGCGAGTTCGAGCACCGGCTGCACGCCGCGCTCGCCGAGACCCGCGGCGACTCGGCCGTCGAGCACGCGCTCGTGTACGTCGACCTCGACCAGTTCAAGGTCGTCAACGACACCTGCGGCCACCCGGCGGGCGATCGGCTCTTGAAGCAGATCACGAGCCTGTTGCAGACCCGGGTGCGCACCAGCGACACGCTGGCGCGCCTGGGCGGCGACGAGTTCGGCATCCTGCTGCAGGACTGCGCGCTCGAGCAGGCGATGAAGATCGCCGAGGGCCTCAGGCAGTCGATCCGCGAGTTCCGCTACGAGTGGGCCGGCCAGCAGATCAAGATCGGCGCCTCGATCGGCATCGTCGGCATCGACAAGACCAGCGAGTCGGTCGCCGCGGTCATGAGCGCGGTCGACGTCGCCTGCTACGCGGCCAAGGACGGCGGCCGCAACCGCGTCCACGTCTACGAGGCCGACAACGTCCCGGCGCGGCACAAGGAGATGCAGTGGGTGTCGCGCCTGCAGCGCGCCTCCGACGACGGCCGGCTCGAGATCTACTTCCAGCCGATCCTGCCGATCGGCCGCAACAAGGACCC
Organism: uncultured Pseudomonadota bacterium; assembly: GCA_963727685.1. Taxonomy (GTDB): domain Bacteria; phylum Pseudomonadota; class Gammaproteobacteria; order Steroidobacterales; family Steroidobacteraceae; genus CAIKZZ01. The sequence continues at coordinate 652,780 of CAVSGY010000005.1, read as the reverse complement.
GCAGCAGCACTACGAGCTGCTGCTCAGGATGCGCGACGAGACCGGCAACCTCGTCCAGCCGATCGAGTTCATCCCGGCCGCCGAGCGCTACAACATGATGCCGGCGATCGACCGCTGGGTGGTCAAGCACGTGCTCTCGACCGTGCTCGCCCGCGGCAAGGTCGGCGAGCACGCGACCTTCGCGATCAACCTCTCCGGCACCACGCTCTCGGACGAGGGCTTCCTCGAGTTCCTGCTCGGCGAGCTGTCGGCGACCGAGATCCGGCCGGGCTCGCTGTGCTTCGAGATCACCGAGACCGCGGCGATCGCCTCGCTCTCCAACGTCGTCTACTTCATGCGCGAGCTTCGCGACCGCGGCGTGCGGTTCGCGCTCGACGACTTCGGCTCGGGACTGTCGTCGTTCTCCTACCTGAAGAACCTGCCGGTCGAGTTCCTGAAGATCGACGGCCAGTTCGTCGAGAACGTCTACCGCGACCCGGTCGACCGCAGCATGGTCGAGGCGATCTGCCAGGTCGCCCGCGCCATGGGCATCCGCACCATCGCCGAGCGGGTCGAGACCAAGGAGGTCCTCGAGGCGCTCGCCCAGATCGGCGTCGACTACGCGCAGGGCTTCCTGATCGCAAGCCCCGAGCCGATCGCCGGGCTCGAGGCGGCGCTCAAGCGCGGCACCCGCCGCTGATCCCGACGGCCCCGCGGCGGCCGGTCTCGTCTAGAATACGGGCACTGCCTCACGCGAGCCCCCGTGCCGCCGACCGACCCCGCCCGCGCCATGACCCGACCCGCCGCGGACGCCCCCGAGGCGCACGAGGCGCGGTCGCGCCTCTTGGCCGCCTCCGACCCGCCGCCCTTCGAGATCGACAACGCCGGCGGCCGCAGCCGGGTGCTGGTCGCCTGCGACCACGCGAGCCGCGCCTTCCCGCGGGCGCTCGGGCGCCTCGGGCTCCCCGACGAGGCGACCTGGCGCCACATCGCCTGGGACATCGGTGCCGCGGCCCTCGCCCGGGCGCTTGCCGTGCGCCTCGACGCCCCGGCCGTGCTCGCCGGCTACTCGCGCCTGGTGGTCGACTGCAACCGCCGGCTCGAGGATCCGACCTGCTTCGTCACGGTCGGCGACGGCCAGCGGATCCCGGGCAACGAGGGCCTCTGCGAGGCCGACAAGCGCCTGCGCGCGAGCGCCTGCCACGAGCCGTACCACAAGGCGATCGCCGCGCGCCTGCACGACTTCCACCGCCAGGGCGTGACGCCGGCGTTCATCGCCGTGCACAGCTTCACGCCGGTGCTCGGCAGCGCGGCGCGGCCGTGGAACGTCGGCGTCCTGTGGGACCACGACCCGCGGATCGCGGTGCCGCTGCTCGCGCGCCTGAAGGAAGTGCCCGGCCTCGTCGTCGGCGACAACGAGCCCTATTCGGGGCGGCACCCGGCCGACTACACGGTCGACCACCACGCCGAGAGCGCAGGCCTGCCGCACGTGTGCCTGGAGGTGCGCCAGGACGAGCTGCTGACGCCCGCCGGCATCGAGCGCTGGGCCGCGGCTCCTCGGCGAGGCGCTCGCCGCGATCCTCGCCGAGGAGTCGCTGTACCAGGTGTGGCAGTCCCGCGAGACGCGGGCCAGCGGGAGGTAGCCGATGTCGCAGGAGCCGCCGTTCACGGTCGGGATCGAGGAGGAGTACCTGCTCGTTGATCTCAAGACGCGCGATCTCGCCAACGACCCGCCGCATACGCTCGTCGAGGAGTGCCACCAGCTCTGCGGCGGGCAGGTGAGCCCGGAGTTCCTGCGCTCGCAGATCGAGATCGGCACCAAGGTGTGCCGCACGATCCCCGAGGCGCGGGAGGACCTGAAGCGCCTGCGCCGCACCGTCGTCGAGGTGGCGCGCAACCATGGCCTCGCGCCGATCGCGGCCTCGACGCACCCATTCGGGCGCACGATCGAGCAGCGCCACACCGACAAGGACCGCTACCTCGCGCTCGCCAAGGAGATGCAGGCGGCGGCGCGGCGCATGCTGATCTGCGGCATGCACGTGCACATCGGCCTCGACGACAACGAGCAGCGCATCGACCTGATGAACCAGCTGTCGTACTTCCTGCCGCACTTCCTGTCGCTGTCGACCTCCTCGCCGTTCTGGGAGGGGGAGCAGACGGGCTTTCGCTCGTTTCGCCTGACGATCTTCAACGCGCTGCCGCGGACGGGGCTGCCCGAGCGCTTCGCGAGCTGGGGCGAGTACCAGCGCCACATCGACACGCTGATCCGCACCGGGTTGATCGCCGACACCTCGAAGATCTGGTGGGACATGCGCCCGAGCTGGCGCTACCCGACGCTCGAGACGCGGATCATGGACTGCTGCACGAGCGTCGACGATTCGGCCTGCCTCGCCGCGCTCGTGCAGTCGACGCTGCGGATGCTGTGGCGGCTGCGCACCGGCAACCAGCAGTGGCGCATGTACCCGGACATGCTGCTCGCCGAGAACCGCTGGCGGGCGATGCGCTACGGCTTCGACGAGGGGCTCCTCGACCTGGCCCGCGCCGAGCTCGTGCCGTTCCCGGAGCTCCTCGAGGAGCTGATCGACCTCATCCGCGAGGACGCGATCGCGCTCGGCTGCCTCGCCGACGTCGAGCACGCGCGCACGATCGTCCGCCGCGGCACGAGCGCGCACCGCCAGGTGCGCGTCTGGGAGGAGGCCAAGGCGCGCGGCGCGAGCGAGCGCGAGGCGCTCGCGGCGGTCGTCGACTGGCTGGTGCGCGAGACCGCGTCCGGCCTCGACTGACGGCAGGCCCTAGTCCAGCCAGCGCGACTCGAGCACGGCACGGCGGCCTGTCGCGAGGCGGCCGAGCAGGGCTTCCCAGTCGGCGAGCACGGCCGCATGGCGCGCGTCCGCCGGGTGCAGCGCCGCGCGGATCCGTGGCGCCGCCCCGAGCGACTCGAGCCGCGCCGCGTTCCAGCGCCGCGACAGCGCGCGCCGCCAGGCGCTGCGCGTCGAGTAGACGAGGCTCGGCGCCGCGATCCGGCGTCGCGATGCGAGGTCGACGAGCTCGTCCCGCGAGCAGGTGTAGCGCAGCCCCGAACGGGCGAGCGCCGCGACGGTCGCGGCATTCATGAGCCAGGCCGGCGGCACGAAGCCGGCCGGCGCAAGCCCGAGCGTCGCCAGCACGGCGCGGCCGCGGGCGATCAGCGTCGTCGCGGTCCTCCGGTCGACGGCCGCGAACTCGCCCTCGCTCGCCGTATAGACGCGCCGGCGCAGCCAGTCCGCCGGCGAATGGCCACGGGCGCAGCGGTCCTCGTGCCAGTAGCCGTGCAGCACGACCTCGTCGCCCTGCGCGACGCGCCGGCGCAGCGCGGCGGCAAAGCGCGGGTCGCGATCGACGCGGATGCCGTCGTGGTAGTGCGGCACGACCAGCAGCGTCGCGGGTGCGCCCATCCGGTCGGTCAGCGCCAGCAGCCGCTCGCAGTCGGGCCACGTTGCGGGCGCGACGTCGTGGATCGAGACGGCGTACTCGAAGGCCATGCGCGGCTTAGGTCGCCGCCACCGCGGACGGGTCGGCGAGCACGAGCCCGCGGCGCAGCAGCCGCTCGTAGTGCCGCAGCTGCGATGACAGTGACGCATCCCAGGTGTACTCGCCGAGCACGCGCGCGCGGGCGGCGGCGCCGAGCCGCGCCGGCCCGTGCGCGAAGACCTCTGCCACCGCCGCGGCGAGCGCGGCGCTGCGGCCGGCGGCGGGCGCGAGCGCGCCGACGGAGTCGTCGACGATCTCGGCGAGCGCACCCTCGTCGTAGGCGACCACCGGCAGGCCGCAGGCCATCGCCTCGAGCGCGACGAGCCCGAAGGTCTCCTGCCGGCCGGCGTGCACGAGCGCGTCGCAGGCGGCGAGCTGGGCGGCGATCACGGCGCTCTCACCCTGGTAGGGGAGCACCGTCACCCGCGGCGCCGGGCGTGACGCGACGCCGCCGCCGATCACGAGCAGGTGATAGGGCGCGCCTAAGCGCGCGACGACCTCGTAGAGCTCCGCGACGTTCTTCTCGGGCGCCAGCCGGCCGGCGAAGGCCAGCAGGCGCGCATCGGGGCCGAGCCCGAGCCGCCCGCGCAAGCCCGCGTCGCGCCGCTCGGGACAGAAAGTCGCGGCATCGACGCCGAGCGGCTGAACCCGCACGTGGTCGATGCCGGCATCGGCGAGCCGCGCCGCGACGACGCGGCTCGGCGCGAGCACGAGGTCGAAGCGCCGGTAGAGCGCCTTGAGGTAGCGTGCGCCGATCCGACCGCCCGCGGCGCCGCAGCGTCCCTGCAGCAGGCCGATGAAGTCGGAGTGGCAGAACGCGACCGCCGGGATGCCGAGGGCGTCGGCGACCTCGGCCACCTGCCAGGCCATCAGGTACGGATCGCCGGCCTCGAGCAGGTCGGGCTCGAGGCCGGCGAGCACGGCGCGCAGCCGCGGCAGGTCGAGCGGGCAGCGGTAGCCGGCGCGGATCAGAGGGCTCTTGAACTCGACGATGCCGCCACGTGTGCCCGTGTCGGCGCGGCCCGGCACCAGCAACGAATGGTGCATCGGGCCGCGGCGGTTGAGCCAGGCGTGCTTGGCGAGCAGATAACGGCGTACCCCGCCGCTGGTCGGCGAGAAAAACAACGTCGCATCAACGAGATGCGCTGTCACTGAGCCCGTGTCGGGCAGCCGCTCATGACCGGAGTGTGGGGCGCGCGCGTGACACCGCGATGACATACCCGTGACATAAATGTCATTTCAGTCAGCGAGTTATGCGCGAAACGCAACGAGCGCATCACGGTTCGGCAACCACTGGATGAATGGAAGCGCACCAACCACGAGATCGCCGGCGGCTACCGGATCGCCGCGATCGATGGGACCTAGCCGCTACGGACCGCGCGGACCCGGCGCGCACGCGCGGTTCGACTGCCACCGCGGGCGGCGGGCTCGATGCGCTCGACAGCGTCGTCGCCTCGCTGGAACCGGCCGGCAGGGGCGTGCCGGTGCTGCTGCGCCAGTACCTCAAGCTCGGCGCCAAGGGGCACGGCTTTCGCGTCGACCCGGCCTTCGGTCGATCGGTCGACGCGCTGGTCGCGGTCTACCGGGCGCCCCAGCGCCGCTGATCGCGGGCCGGGGCGTCGCGCGCCGGTCACTGCGCCGTCATCCGCCCGTCGCGGCGCCCGCGCATGATCCGCGCGCACGAAATCCCGCGCGCCCCTCGGATGCCCGGCCATGGCGAACCCGCAGCGCAGTCACGACGCCTGGCGCCGGCACCTCGTGGCGCTCGCCCCGGGCGCATCACCGCCGCCGGCCGGCGCGGCACCGGCTACGCGGTGCTTCGCGGATCCGGACTCACGCTGGCGCCGCCTCGCGAGCGCGGCGGCCTTGCCACCGGGCGGGCGCGGCCGGTGCGAGACCAATCCCGACGGGGCCTGACCGCGGCTGGACCGCTGCCCCCGGGCGGCCCGGGTCCCTGGCGCGGAGTCGGTGCCCGCACCGCTTTGACTTGGTGCTGCGGGCCGAGTCGTCATGCTCCTCGGGTTGCCAGCCTCTCGATCAAGGTCGGCACGTCGGGGAGGGCTGGCCGACCGTTCGGTGTCGTCGGACCCGTTTTGCGCAGGATGCATTACCGTGGTAATGTAATGCAATGGCACTCGCAAAATCGAAGCTCACCGCTCAGGGACAGATCTCCGTTCCCGCCGAGATCCGCAAGAAGCTCGGCGTGGGGCCGGGTTCCGTTCTCGAATGGGACGAACGGAACGAAGAGGTGATCGTGCGTCGGGCGGGGCGTTACAGCTCGGAGGAGATCCATCACGCGCTCTTCGCGTCGCCACCGTCGGCAGCGCCGGCGGCCGGGGTGAAAGCAGGCAGCCGGCAGTACATCCGCAAGCGGCATGCGCGCGGTTGACACGAACCTCGTCGTGCGGCTGCTGGCGCGCGACGATGCCCGGCAGGTCAGCGCGGCGGAGGAGTTCACGGCGGGCGGGGCCTGGGTGTCCCATCTGGTACTGGCGGAGACCACATGGGTGCTGGACGCCATCTATGAGCGTTCGGCAGAGCAGATCGCGACCGCGGTCGAGATGCTGCTCAATCACAAGGACCTGACGCTGCAGGATGCCGAGGTCGTCGCGAGTGCGCTCGAGCACTTCCGCTCGCGCCCCGTGCTGGGATTCTCGGCTTGCCTGGTCGTTGAGATCGCACGCAAGGCAGGTCACCTGCCCGTTGGGACTTTCGACCGGGATCTGGCGAGGCTCGATGGCGTCGAGCGCCTGAAATGAGCGCCCCGAGCGACGATTTGTCGGATAGAAACCGTCTATTCGGAAGACGAAAAGTATCGGCTGCTCCTATGATGGACTGGAGCGACCGGCACTGGCGGCACTTCATCCGCCTGCTCGCGCCGCGGGCGTTCCTCTATACCGAGATGATCGTGGCCGACGCGATCGTGCGCGGCGACCGCGGGAGGCTCCTCGACTTCGACGCGAGCGAGCACCCGCTCGCGCTGCAACTCGGTGGCGCCGACCCCGTGACGCTCGCGATGGCGGCCCGCATCGGCGAGGGCTGGGGCTACGACGAGATCAACCTCAACGTCGGCTGCCCGAGCGAGCGGGTGCAGAGCGCGACCTTCGGCGCCTGCCTGATGGCGCGGCCGGCGCTGGTCGCCGACTGCGTCGCGGCGATGCGCGCCGCGGTCGCGGTCCCGGTCACGGTCAAGTGCCGCATCGGCATCGACGACGAGGACAGTTACGAGTTCCTGCTCGCGTTCGTCGACAGCGTCGCAGCCACCGGCTGCGACACGTTCATCGTCCATGCGCGCAAGGCGATCCTGAGCGGCCTGAGCCCGAAGCAGAACCGCGAGATCCCGCCGCTCAAGTACGAGACCGTCTGGCGCCTCAAGGCCGACCGGCCCGGGCTCACGATCGTCGCCAACGGCGGCATCCGCAGCATCGAGGGTGCCGTCGCGCAGTGGCAGCGGCTCGACGGCGTCATGATCGGGCGCGAGGCGTACCACAACCCGTACTACCTCGCGGCGCTCGACCGGCTGGCCTGGCCGGACGGCGCGCCGCCGCTCCCGGAGCCCGCCGCGGTCGTCGCGGCGCTGCGGCCGTACGTCGCGCAGCACCTGGCGCGCGGCGAGCGCCTGCACGCGATCACCCGCCACGTGCTCGGCCTCTATGCCCACCGGCCCGGCGCGCGCGCCTTCCGGCGCGTGATTTCCGAGCTCGCGCCGCACGCCGGCGCGGATTTTGCGGTGCTCGAGGCCGCGGTCCGCGCCGCCGAGGGCGCGGCGCAGCTCAGGCTCACGGCCTGACCCCGGGGCCGGCCGCGAGCCCGCTGCGGGCGTCCACGGCGGGGGCTTATGACAAGTCGTATATAATCCCGAGCAGCTATGAGCAAGGACATCGAGCTCGCGATTTTGTTTGCCGACGTGGTCGGCTCGACGCAGCTCTATGAATCGCTCGGCGATGCCAAGGCCCGCGAGATGGTCGGCATCTGCATCGACATCATGAAGGGCGCGACGGAGCGCCACGGCGGCACGGTCATCAAGACCATGGGCGACGAGGTCATGGCGACCTTCGCGGCGCCCGACGAGGCGATCAACGCCGCGAGCCAGATGCAGCGCGAGATCTCGCTGCACCCGGCGCTGCAGGCCGGCGCCACCCACGTCGCGATCCGCATCGGCTGCCACTTCGGGCCGGTCGTGCTCGAGAGCCGCGACGTGTTCGGCGCCGCCGTGCACACCGCCAACCGCATGACGAGCCAGGCCAAGGCCGGCCAGATCATGACCACCGTCACCATGGTCGAGAAGCTCTCGCCGGAGTGGCGAAGCGCGGTACGGCAGATCGACGTCGCGACCCTGAAGGGCCGTAGCCACGAGGTCGCGCTCTACGAGGTGCTGTGGCAGACCGAGGACGTCACCAGCATGCTGCCGGCGATCGCGCTCGCCAACCGCGAGACGCACCGGCCGCGGCGCCTGAGGCTGCGCTTCCAGGGCGAGGAGATCGTCCTCGACGAGCACCGCACCCACGTCACGATCGGCCGCGCCGACGACAACGACGTCATCGTCAAGGGCAACCTGATCTCGCGGCTGCATGCGCGCATCGAGGCGTCGAAGGCGCGCTTCATGCTGATCGACCAGTCGACCAACGGCACCTTCGTCTTCGGCGCCGCGGGCGAGGAGCAGTTCGTGCGCCGCGACAGCATGCCGATCAGCGGCGAGGGGCTGATCGGCCTCGGCCGTGCCCCGGAGCGGGACTCCTCGCAGACGATCCGTTTCGTCTGCGAGGAGTAGTTCTCAGCCGAAGCGCCCGAGCACGTCGTAGAGCTCGAGCCGGATCGGCTCCGGCATGCGCGCGCCGTACTGGTCGAACTCGCCGCCGAGGTGCGCGAGGTCCGAGCGCCAGGCCGGCATATCCACGGCCAGCAGTTCCTCGAGCGTCGCCGGCGGCATGCCGAGGCCCCGGGTGTCGAGGTCCTCGCGCGCCGGCATGAAGCCGATCGGCGTCTCGTGGGCGCCGGCGCGGCCGGCGACCCGATCCATCATCCACTTGAGGACCCTGAGGTTCTCGCCGAAGCCCGGCCACAGGAACTTGCCGGCGGCGTCCTGCCGGAACCAGTTGACGTGGAAGATCTTCGGCGGCTGCGCCAGGCGCTCGCCGATGTCGAGCCAGTGCTGCCAGTAGTCGCCGAAGTTGTAGCCGGCGAAGGGCTTCATCGCCATCGGATCGCGGCGCAGGACACCGACCTTGCCGGTGATCGCCGCGGTCGTCTCGGAGGCGACGCCGGAGCCGACCAGCACGCCGTGGCGCCAGTTGCGCGCCTCGAAGACGAGCGGCGCGAGCGTGCGGCGCCGGCCGCCGAAGATGATCGCCGAGATCGGCACGCCCGCCGGGGCGTCGGCCTCGGTCGCGTAGCACGGGTTGTTGTGCGCCGAGACCGTGAAGCGCGAGTTCGGGTGCGCGGCCGGGCCGTTCTTCGGGTCGTAGGGCCGTCCTTGCCAGTCGATGGCCGGCTCGCCCTCGAGCCCCTCCCACCAGGGGTCGCCGTCCTGGGTGAGCGCAACGTTCGTGAAAATCGTGTCGTGGCGGACCATCTCGAAGGCGTTGCGGTTGCTCTTGGCGTTGGTGCCCGGGGCGACGCCGAAGTAGCCGGACTCGGGGTTGATCGCCCACAGCCGCCCGTCGGGGCCCGGGTGCAGCCAGGCGATGTCGTCGCCGAGCGTGCGCACCTTCCAGCCGGGCATCGCCGCCGGCGGCACCAGCATCGCGAGGTTGGTCTTGCCGCAGGCCGACGGGAAGGCGGCCGCGACGTAGTGGGTCTCGCCCGCGGGGCTGTCGAGCGCCAAGAGCAGCATGTGCTCGGCGAGCCAGCCCTCGGTGCGCGCCTGCCAGCTCGCGATCCTAAGCGCATGGCACTTCTTGCCCAGCAGCGCATTGCCGCCGTAGCCGGAGCCGTAGCTCTTGATCGAGAGCTCCTCCGGGAAGTGCATGATGAAGCGCTTGTCGGGGTCGAGTTCGCCGGTCGAGTGCAGGCCGCGCACGAAGGTGCCCTCGCGGGCGATGCGCGCGAGCGCGGCGCTGCCCATGCGGGTCATCAGGCGCATGTTGAGCACGACGTAGGCGCTGTCGGTGATCTCGACGCCGCAGCGCGCGTACGGCGAGTCGATCGGTCCCATGCAGTACGGCACGACGTAGAGCGTGCGGCCGCGCATCGCGCCGGCAAAGAGCGCGTCCATCTTGCGGTGCGCCGCGTCCGGCGCCATCCAGATGTTGTTCGGGCCCGCGTCGGCCTCGCTGCGCGTGCAGACGAAGGTGAGGTTCTCGACGCGCGCGACGTCGTTCGGGTTCGAGCGGTAGAGGTAGCAGCGCGGGAAGCGCTCCGCGTTGAGCGGCAGTAATTCGCCGCTCTTGACGAGCTGAGCGGTCAGCTCCGCCGCCTCGGCATCGCTGCCCGTGCACCAGTGGATGCGGGCGGGCGCCGTGAGCTTGGCGACCTCCTGCACCCAGCGGTCGACCGCCTCCGGCGCAGGCGTGGGAGAGGCGGGGGGCAGTGGGGCGGGGTTGGCCATCATGTTCTCGTCTTGCCTGGGGCACTCCCCCGGGGCCGACGATTATACGAGCGGGCCATCGTTTGCGGCGCCGCGTCGAACTCGGCGCCGTCACGCAGGGCCGATGCGCCTGCGGGCGCGGCGCGCCAACGTCCGCGCGCCGGCCGCTCACGCTCCGTGGCGGGGTCCGCGACGCGTCGCGCTCCGCGCCCTCGGGCCGGCGCCCGTAGCCCCGGCCAGCCCTTCGGTAAACCGTCGCTGAAACAAGTGCTTGTCGCGCATATCTCGATCAGATGCGAGTACTTCGCCATCGATCGCAGGCCGCACGCCCGCGCAGGGGGCAATTGTCGCAAGTTACATGCAATTAGAAGCTTAACGCTATGATCTAAATGTGCTTGTGCTTGGCGACATCGGGCGCTCCCGGCGGTCGTCCTGCTGCGCGGCCGGATGCGGCGGGCGCCGCGCCTGCGTCCTGTGCGCCGCGTTCCGGATCCGTAGAGTCGCCGCGGCCGATGCTCAAGTTCGCCCCCCAAGCGCCGCTCACCCGGACGCGAGTCCTTCGAATGACCGCCGCCCCGCGCGGCGGGATCCCGGCCGTGCCCGGCGGCCACGGATCATCGAGCGAGCTCGCACGGGAGCCGGGAGCGATTGGCGTTCTGTTGACCTTCGCGCGCACCGGATCGATGGTTTGCGCGCGCGCGTCGGCACCGCCGCCTGAAGTTGCGGAGGCTCCTCGACATGCTCTCACCACGCGCCCGCTCGGCGCGCGCCGCGACGCTGATCGTCGCCGCGCCGCTCGCGCTGTCGCTCTATGCGTCGACGGACTCGGCGCCTTGGGCCGCGACGGCCCGCAGCGAGATCGCGGTTGGCGTGACCGTGCTCGCCCGCACCGTGATCGCCGCCGAATCCAACCCCGCCGCGCTCGAGGTGACGCCGCTCGACGTCGCGCGCGGCTACGTCGATGCGCCGCAGGCGACGCGCCTGACCATCGCCAACACGAGCCCGTACGGCTACGAACTCGACGTCTGGCCGGCGGCGCCGGTATTTCGCGAGGTGACGATCGTCGGCTTCGGGCCGCAGGTCCGGCTCGGCGACGAGGGCGGGGCGATCGTCGCACGCGGCGCGCGCGGCCCGGCGCTGCCGCTCGTGCTCGACTTCCGCTTCAGGCTCGCCCCCGGGCTCGCGCCCGGTCGCTACCCGTGGCCGCTGCGTTTCCAGGTGCGGCCGGTCGCGGGTCCGTAGCGGCGACGGCCGCGCCCGGCTAAAAGGTGATCGTGACCACGATCGTGTCGAGGTAGGCGCCCGGCGCTACGTCCTGGCCCGCGCCGATCTGCCCGTAGATCGTGCCCGAGACCTGCTGGGTGGGGTTCGCCGGGGTCAGCGGCACGCTCGCGGTGCCGTAGTACGAGCCGCCCGTGCCGTCGCCCCAGACCTGCTGGAAGGCGTCGCTCCCGTACAGGTTGTAGCCGAGCTGGCGTGTGCCCGATACGAGCGCGCGCGTCGTGGTCATGTCCGCTTGGCGCGTCGTCGGCGCGGGTCCGAAGGCATTCCAGTGGCAGAAGGTGACGCTCGCCGTGGCCGTGCGTGCCAAGAACGCACTACCGGACGGCGCGCATCGAGCGGCGGCACTGGAACGCGGCGGCCAAGGCCAACGGCATCGGCGAGGGCTTCGAATCCGTCATCGAACGCAGCGTCGCCCAGAGACCACGCGTGCTCGACGCGGTGTCGGCGCACCTGCGCGCCAGCTTTCCCACGACGGTGAATGAGCCCATCTTCGACCGATGGCGGTCGCCGACCAAGCGGCTCGGGCAGTCAATGGTGGAGCGAAGTCTACGAAGGCCGAGCGCGCGGACCAGCCCCTGGCCGAAATTGTTGGCGAACGGCTCTCGATCGGTCCGCTTGCTACGATGTGCTACAGACGCTACACTGTTTTTTATGAAGGTTCGTACCATCACCCAGCGAGAGCTTCGCAATCAATCCGCCGCCGTGCTTCGTGAGGTAGAGGCCGGCCGGACAATCATCGTGAGCCGAAACGGCACACCGGTCGGAGAATTGCGACCCATTCGGCGACGCCGCTTTGTGCCCCGCGCGGTCATCGCCGACGCCGCAGCACGAGCCGCCCGGATCGATGCCGCCCAATTCCGTGCAGATCTCGATGCGGTAGTTGATCCGCAGCTCAATGACTGAGGCGACGCGCGGCGTTCTGGACACCTCGGTCGTGATCGATCACGACCAGATTGATGCCGACCAGCTTCCGGACGAGTCCGCAATTACTGCGGTGACGCTCGCCGAGCTCGCTGCGGGTCCGCATGCGACCGAGAGCAAGGACGAGCGCGCCCGGCGGCAGGATCGATTGCAGTGGGCAACGGCTACGTGGGATCCGTTGCCTTTCGACGCGGAATCGGCGCGAATGTACGGCCGCATGTTCGCTGCCGCGCGGGCCGCCGGCCAAGCAAGCCGCGCGCGCCTCGCGGACTTGCTCATTGCTTCCACGGCTGCGGCGAACGGACTGCCCCTGTACACCCGCAACCCTTCTGACTTCAGTGCCCTGAAGCGCATCCTCAAGGTCGTCAAAGTCTGATCGGCGGCTCGGCGGCTCGGCGGCTCGGCGGTGCGCGTGCCGAGGCAGTGGCGCCTGCTTGGACTGCGGGAGACGGGGACGACGGCCATCCCGGTCCGCCGCCTTGGATGTTTTTCGCAGAACGATGCCCCGCAAATCTGCGACTTACGGGTCGGAATTCGCTTTCTGAACCGGCGATATCGTCGCTCTAATCGCGGGGCTGGAACGCGCGGCACCGCTTCTCTACCGGGCGGTGACTCGATGAGCGTGCGCTGGCCCCGTCCTCGGCGCCCGCGAGACTCGACTGCAAGCGCCCGGGTGGCGATGCCCCTTAGGCGCTCCTGACAGAGCGAGTTAATAAGTGATCGTGACCACGATCGTATCGAGGTAGGCACCCGGGGCCACGTCCTGGCCCGCGCCGATCCGCCCGTACATCGTGCCCGAGACCTGCTGGGTGGGGTTCGCCGTGGTCAGCGGCACGCTCGCGGTGCCGTAGTACGAGCCGCCCGTGCCATCGCCCCAGACCTGCTGGTAGGCGTTGCTCCAGTACAGGTTGTAGTTGAGCTTGCTCGTGCCCGCGAGCATCGTCCGCGTCGTGAAGTTGCCGCTCGAGCCCGCCGACAGGCTCGCCGTCAGGTTCACGGTCGTCGACCCGCCGCTCAGCAGCGTGCAGGTCACCGTCACGGTACCGGTCGAGTCGAGCGGCGTCGCCGAGAGCGCGGTGTAGATGCCGAAGGCGACGCCGCTCGCGGCGACCGAGCAGTTGACCACCGCGAGCGCGGCCGGGGCCGCGAGCAGCGCGAGCGCCGCGACCAGCATCCGGGCGAGCGCCGGCGCGCGGGCCGGGCTCATGGCGCCCGCCCGGCGTCGCCCGCGGCGGCGCAGTGGATCGTGCCGAGGTCGGGCAGCACGTCGTCGGCCGGCGGCGCGGGCAGCACGAAAGTGCAGGCGGTGTCGTCCCAGTGCGCGCGGCCCTCGCCCTCCCGGGCGTAGGTCGTGATGTAGGTCGTGCCGTCCATCGCCACCGGGAACTCGGCGCCGCCGTAGGCGACGCTCGCGCCGGCCGGCACGGGCTTGCCATCGTCGGTGACGAGCCGGAACGTGCCGCCGTGGATGCGGCTCACCGGGAAGCGGGCGACGACGCCGGTGCGGTAGCCCGGTGCGAGCGCCACGATGCGGGCGTCGATCTCGGTCGCGAGCGGCAGCTCCACCGGGTCGACGCTGACGCGGTTCGCCTCGAACGGGCGCAGGTTCGGCAAGAGCGCATGGCCGTTGGAGTCGGTGTGCGCGACCAGCTGGTTGTCGAGGTAGACCGGCACGTCCGGGATGCCGCCGACGTCGACGACCGCGAAGCTGTTGGTCAGCGAGCGGGTCGCGCCCAGCATGCCGTCGAGCAGCGTCGCCGCGCCCCGCACGTACAGGCTCGTGCCGCTGATGCCCTGGTTGCGGGCGGTCTCGACCTCGGCGTCGGCCGGCTCGAACTGCGCCTTCAGGTCGGCGTCGTAGTCGCCGGTGGTCGCGCCGCCGAGCCGCCAGCCGGTGCCGGGGCCGACCGGCGGGTTCTCGAGGTAGGTCGCGTAGAGCTCGTTCGCCGGCGCGCCCACCCCCGAGCCGCGCACCGCGGTCGCGGTCGCGGCGCGGCGGCCGCCGAGCGCCATCGTGTAGGTGAGGTAGGCGGAATTGGCGGTCGTCGTGCCGCTCGTGCGGCTGAGCGTGAGGCTGAGCGCGCCCTGCATGCCGATCGGCACGGAGTCGGTCAGGCTCAGCGTCGCCAGCTGCGGCGTGCCGCGGTAGGTCTCGAGCACGGCCGCCGCCGCGAGCGTGCCGGCGCGGCCGACGTCGAAGCCGAGCTGGCCGACCGTCTTGGTGCGAAAGCGCAGCCCCGGGATCGTCTCGTCGCCGACCTGGCGGAAGCCGTCGGTGGCGTAGGACACGTTCACGACCGCGCTCACCGCCTTCTCGCGGCGCTCGAAGCCGACGCCCGTCAGCACGCCCTGTCCGTTCCCATCGCCGCCCCCCGCGACCGTGGCGGTCACGATGCCGAGCGTATCGATCCGCGAGGCGACTTGCACGCCGATGGCGTGCGCGTCGTGGGCGAGAAACTCGGCGTGGCCCTCGACGGTGAGGTTGTCGCTGAGGCCGCGCCGGTAGGTCGCATCGCCGGTCAGCGCGCCGTAGTGGTTGCTGTAGAGCGCGTAGTCGTCGCGGATCTTGCCGAGGTCGATCGAGTACTGGCGAGAGCCCGGGGGCGAGCAGGCTCACGCCCGTGTAGAAGGACTGCGTCACCACCTGCTCGCGGCCGAGCGCGTCGCGCACCACCACGCTGACGTCCCCGGCGCCGGACACGGTCGGCACGTTGTCGATGACGAACGGCCCGGGCGGCACGCTGGTGCTCGAGACGCGCTGGTTGTTGACGAACACGTCGACGGTCGAGGGCACGACCGCGGTGCCGCCGGTCGTGAGCAGCGGCGTCGTCAGAAGGTCGGGGCGGATGCCGAAGTTGGTCGCCCAGCGCACGCCGCCGAAGCGCACGGCGTTGCCCCAGCTGCCGGGGTCGGAGATCGTGTCGCCGAGGTTGAAGGTCTCGAGCCGCGAGACGAAGTCGTGGGTGAAGGTCGTGTCGAGGCGGACGGCCTCGTCGCTGCCGCTGCCCTGGCGCGCGACGCCCGAGGAGGTGAGGACCCCGTTGCGGTTGAAGACGCCGAGCTCGAGGAGCTCGCCGGCGTTGCGCGTGCCGGCGATCGTCTGGTCGGAGAGCTGGTAGTTGAGGAACGCGCCGGGCTCCGAGGGCGTGATGCGCGGGCCGACGCGCGGCGGTGCGCTCTCGCGCGTCAGCTGGAAGTCCTCGGCCGGCACCTTGACGTTGAGGTGCTGGCTCGGCGCGTCGAACTCGAGCGCGACGCGCGGCAGCGCCGCGAGCGGGAAGTAGCGGTGCCCGTCGCTGTCGCGCTCGCCTTGCGTCGGGGTCACGAGATTGAGGCGGGCGAAGTCGCCGGCCTCGAGATAGAGCTGGCCGGCGGCGTCCTTGAGCACGACGACCATCTGGCCGCCGCTGCGGGTATTGACCGACACCTCGAGCACCGCCTCGCTGAAGCCGGCCGGCGGGTCGGCGCGGGCGGCGGGCGCGACGAGCGCGGCGAGCACTGCAACCAGAATATGGTACGTCGGCGCTCGCGAGCGGGGGGCGGGGACCTCGGGCACGGCGCGCGTCCGGCCACGCTCAGCGGGCGGGCAGGTCGACGTCGGCGGTGAACGCGCCGCGGTCGCCGTGGCCGTGGATCTTGAGTGCGCCGGACGGCGTGGCGCCCACCGGCGTCAGCGTCCAGTGCGCGGTCGAGCCCGGCAGCAGGTAGCGCGCACCGGCGACGGCGCCGACCGCGGTGCCGTCGGCGGTCGTGACCTCGAAGTCGATGACCTGCACGTGGGCGCGGCCGCTGTTGGTGGCGGTGATCTCGACGGCGCCCGTGGCGTCGGTCGCGGCCGCGAACTTGAGGTCCGGGGCGGCGCCCGCCGAGGCGACGAACACCGGGACACCGACCCGAAGCGCGATCTTGAGTCCCGTGCCCGACTGCGGCGTCGAGTCCGGCACTTCCTGGAAAAAGAGGCGGTACGGCAGCTCGCTGCCCGCGTCGGCCGCGGCGCGGCGCGCGACGCGGACGATCTGCTCGCCCTTCGGCGGCACGACGAACACCGGCGGCGTGACGATCAGGTCATGGGTCGGCGCGTAGCGGTCGCCGTCGTCGCCCTGGGTCCAGGCGACGGTGTCGATCTGGATCGTGACCGGCAGCTCCGCATCGTTGTGCAGCGTGAGCACGCCCGTGCGCGTGCCGCGGTCCATCTCGAGCCGGATCGGCGCGAGGCTGAACGAGCCCGCGGCGGCGCCACCCGCCGCCGCAAGCCACGCCGCGAGCGCAAGCGCCAGGCGGCCGCGCCACCCCATCGCTGTCATGCGCATTCTGCCCAGCCCCGTTCGGTCAGTAGGCGACCGTGACGATGATGGTGTCCGTGTAGCTGCCCGGCACGGCGCCCTGGTTGAAGGCGCTGTCGAGCAGCTGGCCGTACACCGTGTAGGCGACCGCCGTCGCGAGCCCGGTGCCGACGCCCGGCTGCGTGACCGAGGTGCCCGTGGCGTCGCCCCACACCGTCCCGTAGCTGTTGGTCGTGTAGAGCTGGTACTGCAGCTGGTTGCCGCCGTTGGTCATCAGCCGCTGGGCGACCGTGCCCGCCAGACCGCCGTTGAGCGCGACCGTGAACGGCGTGGTCTTCGTGCACAGCACGTTGACGCCCGAGGAACTCACTACCGGACCCGCGCCCGGCGTGTAGTTCGGGAAGGCGAGCGTGGTCGCGTTGACCGAGCAGGTCTTGAGGACCGTGGCCGTGACCTGGAAGGTGGTGGTGGCGTTGACGGCGAGCACGGGCCCGCCAGCCAGCAGCGCGGCGCCGGCCGCGGTGGCGATTAGAACTCTGCGCATGACTACTCCTTAGTGATGATCGACGCGTCGTTGCGCCGCGGACCCGCGACCAGCCGAGGGGACAGCCGGACGGGACGCTAGGGATTCTTCGTATTTGACAAATTGCCGTCGTGACGGGGTTCGCAACTTTCACGGGGCGGGCTCAAGTTCCGGCCCGAACTGCCGAGCCCCTCGCGATTTTCTGGCCTGCCGGCGGCGGGGCCGGGAGGCGCGAAGCTCGTTGACGGATCATGGCCCGCCGTTGCAATCAATCGGCCGGAAAGCACGCGGCCCGCCGACCAGCCCCGCGGCAGCCCAGCCGTCGATGAGTCACGGTTCTGTCACGGCAGCGTTATGTCCAGATGCGAGGGTTAGCCCCGCAGATGGAGCCCACCGCGACACGGTCCTTCTGGAAGGTGAAGACGGATCGCGTCGGTGGGAGTCGAGCCAGGCGAACCGCTCTGGCTGACGGGCGCGCGGTGCGCAAGGCGGCTGGAAGGCCGCTGCGATGGATCGGACACACTCGGGCAGGGGAGCGGACGCATGAAGCGAAGTCTGGTGGGCCTGTGCCTCGTTTTCCTTGCCGGGCCAACGGTCGCGACCGCGGGCATGGTGGAATTCAACTATGTCGGCTCCACGATGACGGCCGACTTCACTCTCGACATCGAGGGCGGGCAGGCGGTGTCGGGGACCGGCTCGATCTTTTCGTCGAGCCTGACGCCGAGCCCAGAGAGCCTGACGCTCGTGACGCTGTCGACCACGGGCGTGAACAATCTTGGCGGCGGCAACCTCTCATATCGCTTCGGCGGCGGTACCGATCTGATCGGCGACACGGTCGCGAGCGCGACCGCGCCGTATGTGGACAGCAGCGGCCTCGTATTCATGGTCGGCGGCCCCAATAACAACGGCTTCAATATCGGCTATTCGGGCGGCGTCGCCTACTATTCGTACCTCGTCGGCAACACTCTTTACCAGGGTGACGGTGGCACGCTGAGTGTCGCGCCGGTGCCGCTGCCGGCCGCCGGCTGGCTCCTCATCTCCGGGCTCGGCGTGCTCGGCACGCGGCTGCGGCGCCGCGCGAACGACTGAGCCGGCGCCGCTGTCGATGGGCGGCACGCCGAGTGCCGCCCGCCTATACTCGTAGGATGTTCGCTGCCGACGTTTCGCCGGGCAAGGCGCGTTGCCCGGCTGTGCCCGCTTGAGCGCCGACCTGCGGCATCTGCTCGGGGCGTCGGGGCCGCTCGCCGAGGAGATCCCGGGCTTCCGCCCACGCCGCGAGCAGCTCAGCATGGCGCTGGCCGTCGGCGAGGCTCTTGTGGCGCGCGGCCGGCTCGTCGTCGAGGCCGGCACCGGCACCGGCAAGACCTTCGCCTATCTCGTGCCGGCGCTCCTGTCGGGGCGCCGGGTGATCGTCTCGACCGGCACCCGGACGCTGCAGGACCAGCTCTACCACCGCGACCTGCCGGCGGTCAGCCGGGCGCTCGGCAGGCCGATCCGGGTCGCGCTCCTCAAGGGCCGCGCCAACTACCTGTGCCGGCACCGTCTGGCACTCGCACGCACGACGCCCGATCTGCCCGGGCTCGGGCGCCCGCGGACACGCGGCGCTCGCGCGGATCGAGGCGCTGGAGCCGATCGACGGTCGCCGGCGACATCGGCGAGCTCGAGTCGGTGCCCGACAGCGATCCGGTGTGGCTAGCAGGTGACCTCGACCCGCGACAACTGCCTCGGCCAGGACTGCCCAGAGTTTCGCGGCTGCCACGTCGCCGAGGCGCGCCGCGCCGCGCAGGCGGCCGACCTCGTGATCGTCAACCACCACCTGCTGCTCGCGGACATGGCGCTCAAGGAGGAGGGCTTCGGCGAGCTGCTGCCCGGCGCCGACGCCGTGATCCTCGACGAGGCCCACCAGTTTCCCGACGTCGCGGCGCAGTTCTTCGGCACGCACGTCGCCTCGCGGCCGCTCGTCGGGCTCGCGCGCGATGCGCTCGCCGAGCTCACGCGCGCGGGGCTGCTGGACGCCCCCGCCCGCGCGACCGTCGAGTCGCTCGAGCAGACGGTGGGCCTCGCGCAGCGGGCGCTCCTTGGCCTCGGCGAGCGCGTCGACTGGGAGGCGATCCCGGACGCGGCGCTCGAGGCGGCCGGCGAGGTGGCCGTCGCGCTCGAGCGGATCGCCGAGCGCCTCGGCGAGCCGGCGCTCGAGGCGCCGGGCGTGCGCCAGTGCGGCCGGCGCGCGCTCGAGTCCGCCGCGCGCCTGCGGGCGATCCTCGACGCCGACGCATCGGCCGGGCTGCGCTGGGCGGAGGTCGCGCAGCGCAGCTTCAGCCTCGAGCTCACGCCCTTCGAGGTCGCGGCGCGCCTGAAGGCGCACTTCGACGCGCGGCCCTGCGCCTGGATCTGCACGTCGGCGACGCTCGCGGTCGACGAGGACTTCAGCCACTTCACCCGCCGCGTCGGTCTCGAGGACGCGCGCACGGTGCGCGTCCCGAGCCCCTTCGACTACCCGACCCAGGCGCGGCTCTATCTGCCGAAGGGGCTGCCGCAGCCGGCCGACCCGGGCTACACCGCGGCGGTCATCGATGCGGCGCTGCCGCTCGTGCGCGCCGCGGGCGGAAGGTCGTTTCTGCTGTTCACGAGCTACCGCGCGCTCGGCGAGGGCACGCGCCTGCTGCGCGCGCGGCTTGGCCCGGGCGATGCCTTCCCGATCCTCGTCCAGGGCGAGGCGCCGCGCGATGCGCTGCTGCGGCGCTTTCGCGAGCTCGGCAACGCGGTGCTGCTCGGCACGGGCAGCTTTTGGGAGGGCGTCGACGTCCGCGGCCCGGCGTTGTCGCTGGTCGCGATCGACAAGCTGCCGTTCGCCGCGCCCGACGATCCGCTGCTCAAGGCGCGGCTCGAGGGCCTGAAGCGCGAGGGCCGCAACCCGTTCACCGAGTTCCAGGTGCCGCAGGCGGTGCTCGCCCTCAAGCAGGGCGTCGGCCGGCTGATCCGTGACCCCGACGACTTCGGCGTCGTCATGCTCGGTGACCCGCGCCTGCGCACGCGCGGCTACGGCCGCGCCTTCCTCGCGAGCCTGCCGCCGATGACCGTGACCGACGACGAGGCCGAGGCGGTCGCGTTCCTGCGCCACCACCTGGGCGCGCTCGCGCCGACCGGCACGCCATGAAGCTGCTCGCCGTCGACACGGCGACCGAGGCCTGCAGCGCGGCGCTGCTCATCGACGGCGTCGTCACGAGCCGCGAGGCGAAGCTCGGCCGCGGCCATGCCGAGCACATCCTGCCGATGGTCGATGAGCTCCTCGCCGCGGCGGGACTCGCACTCGGCGCGCTCGATGCGATCGCCTTCGGCCGCGGCCCGGGCGCGTTCACCGGGGTGCGGATCGCGGTCAGCGTCGCGCAGGGGCTCGCCTTCGGCGCCGGGCTGCCGGCGGTGCCGGTGTCCGACCTCGCGGCGCTCGGCGCGCAGGCACTCGGGCGCGCCACCGCCGAATGGGGGCCCGAAGCCGCGGATGCCGAGGCGCTCGTTTGCCTCGATGCGCGGATGGGCGAGGTCTACTACGGGTGCGTCAGGCACAGCGCGCGGTTCGGCGTCGAGCTCCTCGAGGAGGGGCTCGCGAGCCCCGCGGCGGCGTTCGCGGCACTCGGCGCGCACGGCGGGATCCGCGTCGGCGCGGGACACGGGTTTTCGGCCTACCCGGCGCTGGCGGAGCGCGTCGGCCCGTCGCTGCGCGCGATCTGGCCGGACCTGTTGCCGCGGGCGACCGAGATCGCGCTGCTCGGGGCGCGCGCCTTCGCCGCCGGGCTCGGCGTTGCGGCCGAGGCGGCGGCGCCGGTGTACCTGCGCGACCAGGTTGCAAGCCAATCCGGGCGCCCTCGGGCACAATGACGGCGGCGTGACAGCGAGCACCGCACGGGGTGTTTGTTCACCGGAGCGTCACAATTGGCCGTTGTAATGGGAGGATGTTCCCTTGACCCGTGCCCGCTACATGACAAACCGCCAGATCCTGGTCGTCGAGGACGAGCGTCCGATCCGCGAGATGGTCGCCTTCGGCCTGCGCCGCGCCGGCTTCGAGGTCGTCGAGGCCGAGGACACGCGCGAGGCCCGCGCGCGCATCGCCGACCGCCGCCCCGACCTCGTGCTCGTCGACTGGATGCTGCCGGACATGAGCGGCCTCGAGCTCACCCGGGCGCTCAAGAAGGACAAGGACATGCGGGAGGTGCCGATCATCATGCTGACGGCACGCGCCGAGGAGCAGGACAAGGTCAACGGCCTCGAGGGCGGCGCCGACGACTACGTGACCAAGCCCTTCTCGCCGCGCGAGCTGCTGGCCCGCATCAACGCGGTGCTGCGCCGGACTCAATCGGCGACGCGCGACGAGGTGGTCTCGGCCGGGGGCCTGTCGCTTGACGGCGCCGGCCACCGGATCACGGTCGGCGAGGCCACCGTGCCGCTCGGCCCGACGGAGTACCGGCTGCTCAGCTTCTTCATGACCCATCCGGAGCGCGTCTACTCGCGCAGTCAATTGCTGGACCGCGTCTGGGGGGGTAACGTGTACGTCGAGGAGCGGACCGTCGACGTGCACATCCGGCGCCTCCGGAAGGCGCTGGAAGGTTTCGACTGCGACAAGTTCATCCAGACGGTGCGCGGCGCCGGCTATCGCTTCTCCACCCGTCCCGAGTAGGTCCCGAGCAGAAGCAATCGATGTCACCCGCCTGGTCATTCGCGATCGCTCGCCTCTTTGCGGTGCTCGCGGTCGCGACGGTGGTGGGTTTCGTGCTCGGCCAGGTCGAGGTCACGGTCGTCGTGGTCCTCGCCGGCTACCTCGCGCTCAACTTCGTGCGCCTGTATCGGCTCGAGCGCTGGCTCAGGCGCCGCCGCACCGAGGCGCCGCCTGACTTCCAGGGCGTGTGGGGCGACATCGTCGCGCTCATCATGCGCATCTACCGCCGCAAGCAGTTCCACAAGCGGCGTATCGTGCAGCTGTTTCGCGAGTTCCGGCGCATGACCTCGGCGATGCCGGACGGCGTCGTGGTGCTGGGACCGGACCGCGACATCGTCTGGTTCAACAGGAACGCGGGGCGGCTGCTGCGCCTGCGGCGCAAGGTCGACTTCGGCCAGCGCATCGACAACCTGATCCGCACTCCGGACTTCATCCGCTACGTCGGCGCCGGCGATTACTCGCTGCCGGTCGTGGTGCGCTCCTCGCTCGACTCGGACGTGCACCTGTCGCTGCAGATGGTCGCCTATGGCGGCCAGCAGCTGCTGCTGGTGCGCGACGTGACGCGGCAGGTGCGGCTCGAGTCGATGCGCAAGGACTTCGTCGCGCACGCCTCGCACGAGCTCAGATCGCCGCTGACGGTGATCACCGGTTACGTCGACACGCTCGCCGAGGATCCGGGCATGGACCCGCTGTGGCGCGGGCCGCTCGAGGAGATGCGGCGCCAGTCGGAGCGCATGCGCGCGGTCGTCGACGGGCTGATCGAGCTGTCGCGCCTCGAGTCGACCACCGGCGAGGCCGGCGAGGACCTCGTCGACGTCGGCGGCATGCTGACGCACCTCAGGCGCGAGGTGCTCTCGCTCGAGCAGCGCCCGGCCGAGGTGACGCTGAAGCTCGAGTCGGACGCGAAGCTCTTGGGCTCGGAGCCCGAGCTGCACTCGATCTTCGCGAACCTGATCTCGAACGCGGTCAAGTACACGCCGGCCACCGGCCGCGTCGACATCCGCTGGTGGCTGGACGCGCAGGGGGCGCACTTTTCGGTCGCCGACACCGGCGTCGGCATCGCGCCCGAGCACCTGCCGCGGCTCACCGAGCGCTTCTACCGGGTCGACCCGAGCCGGGCGCGCGCAACGGGCGGCTCGGGGCTCGGCCTGTCGATCGTCAAGCACGCGCTGCAGCGCCACGGCGGGACGCTCGAGATCCAGAGCGAAGAGGGCGTCGGCAGCACCTTCACCTGCCACTTCCCGGCGCGGCGGGTCGTCGCCCGCGCTCCGGTCGCCATTTCCGCCTGAAGCGTCGCGCGCATGGCGGCGCGCGGGCCGCGCCAGCGGCCGCATGCGGCGCAATGCCGGCTGCCGCGTTGCAGCAAAATGACCCAAATCCGTGGCTTCGATCACGTCCATCGACGGCTCCGCAACGAAGCCACGCAAGCCCGTCATTCGTAAGAAAGATTTCTTCGGCCGGACATCGTTCCGTCAAAGAGCGCGGCCAGAGTAGGCCAAACCGGTGGCCCCGAGGACAGCATGAGCCCCGCGAGTCAGACGCAGCAGAAGCTCCCGCGACTCCGCACGGTCTTCATCTCCGATGTGCACCTCGGCTTCCGTGGCTGCCAGGCGGAGTACCTGCTCGATTTCCTTGAGAACCTCGACGCCGAGCAGCTCGTGCTGGTCGGCGACATCGTCGATCTGTGGAGCCTGAAGCGCAGCATGTACTGGCCGGTGGCGCACCAGGATGTGCTGAAGGCGATCCTCAACATCGCCCGCTCCGGCACCAAGGTGGTCTACGTCCCGGGCAACCACGACGAGGGATTTCGCGAGCTGTGTGGCGGCGAGATCGCCGGCATCGACATCCGCCGCGACTTCATCCATGAGGCGGCGGACGGGCGGCGCTACCTCGTGCTGCACGGCGACGACTTCGACGGCGCGGTCAAGTTCTCAGGCTGGCTCAAGCACTTCGGCGAGTTCATGTACGACGTGCTCCTGTGGGCCGGCCGTGGCATCCAGGCGGTGCGCCGCCGCTTCGGCTTCGGGTACTGGTCGCTGGCGACGTGGATCAAGAATGGGGTGCCCGACGCGCGCCGCTACATCGAGCGCTTCGAGCACGCCGCGGCCCACGCCGCCGTCCGTCACGGGCTCGACGGCGTCATCTGCGGCCACATCCACCGGCCGGAGATCCGCGAGGTCGACGGCATCCGCTACTGCAACGACGGCGACTGGGTCGAGCACTGCACGGCGCTGGTCGAGGACCGCAACGGCCGGCTCGCGCTCATCCGCTGGACGGAGCGCACCGACGTCCTCGGTGTCGCCGAGCCCGAGGCGGTGCCGCTGCCGGTCGCCGCACTCGACACCGCCGCGTAGGCGGCGCCGCTCTAAACGGGGGCCGCATGAAGGTGGCGATCGTCACGGACGCGTGGCGTCCGCAGACCAATGGCGTCGTGACGACGCTCGCGCACACGGCCGGGTGCCTGCAGGCGCTCGGCCACGACGTCGCAATGATGACGCCCGAGGGCCTGCCGACCATCCCGTGCCCGACGTACCCCGAGATCCGCCTCGCGCTTTTCCAGGGCCGTCGGGTCGCGGCCTGGCTCGAGCGCGAGCGGCCGGACGCGCTGCACGTCGCGACCGAGGGCCCGCTCGGGCTCGCGGCGCGCAATGCCGCGATCGGCGCGGGCCTTCGCTTCACGACCTCATACCACACCCAGTTCCCGCAGTACCTGCGGGCGCGCTACCCGCTGCCGGAGTCGTGCAGCTATGGCCTCTTGCGCCGGTTCCACGCCGCCGCGGCACGCACGCTGGTGGGCACCAAAGAGGTGCGCCGCGACTTGAGGCGGCACGGCTTTCGCAACCTCGTCTACTGGTCGCGCGGCGTTGACACCGAGCTCTTTCGTCCGCGCCCCGAAGCCCGGCTTTCGTATGCCGGTCCGATCATGATCTACGTCGGGCGCGTGGCCGTCGAAAAGAGCGTCGAGGACTTCTGCCGGGCGAGGGTGGCCGGTACCAAACTCATCGTCGGCGACGGGCCGGCGCTCGCGGACCTGCGGGCTCGCTACCCGGAGGTTGTGTTCACCGGCTTCAAGTACGGCGAGGAGCTGGCGAGCCTGTTCGCTGGCGCCGACTGCTTCGTGTTCCCGAGCCGGACCGACACTTTCGGGCTCGTGATGCTCGAGGCGATGGCGAGCGGCTTGCCGGTGGCCGCCTACCCGGTGACGGGCCCGATCGACGTCGTGCGCGAGGGCGAGACCGGCTGCCTGCGCAGCGACCTCGCGGCCGCGATCGAGGCGGCGCTCGGGCTCGACCCGGCGGCGTGTCGCGCGCAAGCGCTCGAGTACAGCTGGGAGAACGGCGACGCGCCAGTTCCTCGGCAACCTCGTCGAGGCACGCGGCGCCGCGCGCGCGAAGCCGCCGCTCGACGGACGCGTCGCAGCCGCCGTCGATCGCATCAGGAGCCTCTGAGGCCGCCCGCGTCCGGCGCGACGCGCGCGTGGAGGCCCGACCAGGCGAGGAAGAAGAGCGCGAGCAGCGCCACCGGCGCGAGCGGCGCGATCACACCGTGCGCCACCTCGAACGCGCCCGGCCAGTGCCGCAGGCTCCAGTAGAGCCCGGCGAGGCGCAGCACCGACAGGAGCCAGGCGAGGGCGGCGCCGAGGGCGGCGCCGGCGAGGCGGCTCGCGATGCCCGCCGGAAACGCGAGCACTGCGGCGACGACCAGCAGCACCGTCTCGATGCCCTCGCAGCCGCGCAGCACCCGCAGCCGCGCGGCGGGCGAGGCGAGCGAGCGGTCGCTGACGACGACGCCCTCCGCGGGGGCGAGAAGGCGCAGCAGCGCCGCGGCGGGGTCGAGCACGCCGCGGTCGACGACGAGCGTCTCGACCACCGTGCCGCGGCCCGCCTCGAACGCCGCCAAGAAGAGCGCAAACAGGATCGCGAAGCGCAGCGCATACAGCGCCGGACCGATCGGCCGCAGCGCCCCGCTCATCGTCCGCCCCGCAGCGCGATTCGCCGCCGCGCGGCGCCGACGAGCGCGAGCGCGAGCAGCGGGAGCGCCCACGGCGGCAAGGGCCCATCGCCTTGCGTCGGCGGCGACGGTGGCGCGGTGCCGGCGCCGGTGGACGAGACCGCCGTGTCCGCCTGATCGAGGCTGACCCTGGCCGGCACGTAGACCGCGCCCGATGCGTTGAAGCGCGCCTCGACAGTGAGCGTCGCGCTGCCGCCCGAGGCGAGCGTGCCGACCG
Source organism: uncultured Pseudomonadota bacterium (assembly GCA_963727685.1). Lineage (GTDB taxonomy): Bacteria > Pseudomonadota > Gammaproteobacteria > Steroidobacterales > Steroidobacteraceae > CAIKZZ01. Next base: position 626,815 of record CAVSGY010000005.1, on the reverse strand, counting down.
TGCAGGTGACGGTCGTGCCATTGGCGGCGCAGCCGGACGACAGCGAGACGAAGGTGGTGCCGGGCGGAAACCAGCTTTCGACCGTGGTGTCGGTCGCCGTCAGCGGCCCGAAGTCCTTGACGGTGAACGAGTAGCTCATGGTCTGGCCGGCGGTGACGGTCGCGGGTCCGGTGGCGGTGATCGCGACCGCCGTGCCGAGGGTGGCGGCCGCGTACAGGTCGATTCGCGGCGTCGAGCGTCCCGCCGCCGGGTCGTAGTCGGACGTCCCGGAGAGCTTTAAACGCGCGAGGGTTTGCGACAGCGCCTCGGCGGGGTAGGCCGCGCGCAGGACCGCTATCGAGCCTGCGACGTGCGGTGTCGCCTGCGAGGTGCCGGACTGCTGGAACGCGCTCGAGGGCGCGTTAACGAAGGTGCCGGGCGCGAGCAGCGTGAGGTAGCTCGCGCTCTGCGAGAAGCACGTCACCTGGTCGGCGCCCGTGGTGCTGTCGGTGCAGGTCGTGGTCGGCGTCGTGTACCAGCCCACGGCGCCGTAGCCCTGGTCGTAGACCGCGCCGACCGACACGACGCCCGGGGCGCAGGCCGGGTCGCCGAGCCCGGTTTTCTGGCCGTTGTTGCCGGCGGCGGCCACGGTCGTGACGCCGGCGCTCGCGAGCACCGAGACCGCGGACGCGACGGGGCTGTCGGTGCATTGCGCCGCGTTGGTCGTGCCGTCGCCGAGGCTGATGTTGAGCGCAACGTAGCTGTAGAGGTTCCCGCCGGTCCGATCGGCGTAGACGGACTCCATCGCGGTGAGGATGTCCGAGGAACTCGCGCTGCCGCCGTCGAAGATGTTGAACATCGCGAGCCGCGCCGCCGGCGCGACGCCGAGCGCAATCGCGCTCACGTTCGTGCCGTGGGTCGTCTCGGTCGAGAGGCCGGGGTAGAAGACGTCGTTGACGACCACGCGGCAGCTGCCGCCTAGCGTCGTGCCGTTGCAGGTCCCGAAGTCCGGGAAGCCCGTGTAGTTCGAGGCGAGGCCGCCGTCGATGACGGCGATGGTCGTCCCGTTGCCCGTGAAGCCGGCGGCGGCGGCCTGCGGCGCGCTGATGAACGGTAGGTCGCTGACCGAGACGGGGCGCACGCGGCCGTCCTCGTGGACGCGGCGCACGCCCGGCGCTGCCTCGAGCCGCGCCAGCGCCTCGGTGGAGCGGAGGGTCCAGACGGCGAGCGGCAGGTGGGGGAGGTCGCGGACCCGGGCGACGTCGGCGGCCCCGACGGCGCCGGCCACGGTCGCCTTGACCGCCTGATAGCCCCGGACGCGCTGCAGGCCGATCGCGCGGTCGTCGAAGCGCAGCCGTCGGGCCGAGCGCGCCGTCGCCGCGGCCGCATCGACGGTCGCGGCGTCGTACTCGACGATGACGCGCTCGGGCTCGTGGCGGGCGAGGCGCGCGCGGGTGGCGTCCGTGACCGGACGGGCCGCGGTGGGCGTGGCGGGCGCGAGGGCGGCGACGAGGATCACGCCGGCCGCGAGAGCGCGCCGCGTGGCGTCGGTCGGCATGACGGCCCGCGTGGCGAGGAAGGAGGACCTAGCTTGCGGGCGCCGTGTTACAGGCGTGCTGCCCCGCCGTTGCGGGCGCGCGGCGCCGGGCCGTGGCAACCGTCCGGCGCGGATGACGGCGCGGCCGCGCCGCGTGCAGCCCGTCAGGGCGCCGAATGCCCGACGCCCGCGGCGCCGCCGTGCCTGCGCCGCGCGAGCTCGTCGTCGATCACCATCCGAAACGCGCTCGCCGGGGCCGTGCCGGTGATGAGGCGGCCGTTGACGAAGAACACGGGCGTGCTGCTGAGGCCGAGGGCGTCGGCGACGGTGGCGTCGGCGACGACCTTCGTTTCCGGTGCGCCTTTCTCGAGGCACTGGTCGAAGGTATCGCCGTCGAGCCCGATGCGCCGCGCGGCCGCCTTGAGCGCGTCCTCGCCGAGCGCGCTCTGGTCGGCGAACAGCGCATCGTGCATCTCCCAGAAGTGGCCCTGGCGGTCCGCGCACACCGAACCGCGGGCCGCGGCCAGCGCGAGCGGATGGAGCGACACGAGCGGCAGGTGGCGGAACACGAAGCGCACGTCGCTGGGATAGGCGGCGCGCAGCTCGCCGATCACCGACTCCATGTCGCGGCAATAGGGGCACTGGAAGTCGGCGAACTCGACCACCGTCACGGCCGCCGCGGCCGGCCCGCGGCTCGGCCCGTCGGCGTCGACGGCGAAGCGCAGCGGCTCGAGCCGGCTCTCGGAGTGGTACTTGGCGCGCAGGCCCGCGAGGTAGGCGCCCTCGGCCTCGCTCTTGGCCTGCTTCTCGAGGTAGTCGCGGATCTGCTTCGCGACCTGCTCGAAGGGCTTGCCGATCTGGCGCTGGCGCTCGGCGTAGAAGCCGCGCACGTCGGCATCGGAGACGGGCGCGACCTTGACCTTGGCGAGCAGCTGCGCCGGGCTCGAGTGGGCGCGCGCCGATTCCAGCGACAGCACCCGGTCGTTGAGGACCCGCTGCACCGCGGTGTCGACGATCTTGTCGCGGGCGAGGGCGAGCCTGAGGTCGCTGCGGCGAACCTCCGAGTCGTGATCGCGCTGCGCCTGCTCGAGCTGCGGCCGCACCGACGCCTCGATGGCGCTGCGCGGGATCGCGATCGAGTCGACCACCGCCGCCGGACTGTCCGGATCCGCGGCTTGAGCGGCCGCCGTCCCGCAGGCGGCGAGCGAGGCGACGAGCGCGAGCAGCGCGGCGATCCGGGGGTGGCGTGGCATGGCGTGGTCCTGCGTCGAGGGGCGCGCACCCTAACCCCGGCTTGGTTACAGCCGCAACCGCGGGTCGCGCTGCGCTCCCGTTCAGCCCGCCGGCCGCGCCGCGCCGGTCAGGCGCTCGAGGTAGCGCGCGGCGAGCGCCGTGCCGCCCTGCTGGTCGTGATGGCTGAGGACCACGTGGCAGAGGTCGACGGACTGGTAGACCTCGTGCAGGAGCGCCGCGAGCTTGAGCAGCGAGCCGGGCGCGAGCGAGCCGAGGCGGCCGAGGTCCGGCACGTACACGGCGTCGCTCCACAGCGTCTGGCTGATCGCCCGGTTCGGGTCGTTGTTGACGACGATCGGCTTGTAGGGGCGGCCGCTGAGCCCGAGGAAACGGTGCAGCATGAAGCCGCGGCTCCGCAGCAGCTGGTCGACCTCGGCAAAGAGCGGCTGGCCCTCGTAGAGCGGCACGAACTCGACCTCGGTCTCGATGAGGAGGCAGTCCTTGAGCACCTCGGTTGCGTTCGCCAGGATCTCCGCCTCGCTGCCCTGCGTGTCGACCTTCAGGTAGTCGCAGCCGGCGGCGCGCACCTCGGCGACGTCGTCGAGCCGGCGGGTCTCGATCTCGGGCATCGCCACGACCTGCATCAGCTCGCCGAGGTTGGCGAAGACGCTCACGAGCGCCATGTTCGGCCGCAGCAGCGACGAGGTCATGCCGGTGTTCGTGACGTAGAACGTCCGGCGGCGCCCGTCGGCGATCGCGTACGGCAGGTACTGGCGGCCTGCGATCGCGAGCGCATTGAGTTTGGCGCATTCGGCCGGGATCGGCTCGAAGCCGATGACCCGGGCGAGTCCGAGCGCGCTCAGTCGCGCGAGCGGATCCGCGACGCCCTCGAGGAGCATCGCGCCGATGTCGACGGCGACGATCGGCGGCGGCGCGACGATTTCTTCAAAGTGAAACATGGGTAGCTGAGACTCCAGCGCGATCGGGCGGGCGGCGCCGCGCGACCCGTTCGCGGGGCGGCCGGGATGCCGGTCCGGTCCACGCGCGAAGCGGGCAAACCGTGCGCGCCGAGCCTAAGGAGCAATTGTTACCGTTCCGGGATGGGCCATGGTGGTAGAGGCGGTGAGTCCGCAGTCGCTGTTCGTGCACGTCAGGGACGGCGGCATCTTCGTGCCGCCTTCGCTGCGCTTCCTGTCGACCTACGTGCTCGTCGAGCAGGAGGACTGGTTCGAGAAGGAGATCCGCTTCGTGCGCGCCCTGCTGCACCCGGGGATGCGCGCGATCGACGTCGGCGCGAATTACGGCGTCTACACGCTGGCGCTGGCGCAGGCCGTCGGCCGCGGCGGCGCGGTCTGGGCCTTCGAGCCGGCCGAGCAGACGCTTGCGCTGCTGCGCGCGACCGTGGCGGTGAACGAGCTCGCACAGGTGACGGTCTGCCCGGTCGCGCTCTCCGACCACGCCGGGACGGGATTCCTCGGCGTGCAGACGAATTCCGAGCTCAACAGCCTGGTTTCGCAGGCCGCGCCGACCGCGCAGCCGGTGCAGCTGGCGACCCTCGAGGAGCGGCACGCGACGCTCGGGATGGGCGCGATCGACTTCGTCAAGCTCGACGCGGAGGGCGAGGAAGCGCGCATCATCGCTGGATCGCGAGGCTTCTTCGCCGCGCAGTCGCCACTCGTGATGTTCGAGGTGAAGGTCGGCCTCGAGATCGACGTCGAGCTGCCGGAGCGCTTCCGCGAGCTCGGCTACCAGATCTACCGCCTCGTCGGGCCCGATACACTGCTGGTGCCGGTCCGGGCCGGTGAGCCGCTCGACAACTACGAGCTCAACCTGTTCGCCTGCAAGCCGGACCGCGCGGCGCAACTCGCGGCGCGGCGGCTGCTCGCCGAGCGCACCGAGCCGGCGCCGCCGGCCGTGGCCGGCGCGGGCGCGCGCTACTGGCGCGAGCAGCCGTTCGCGGGCGGATGGCAGCCTTCCGCCGTTGAGGCGTGGGCCGACCACTATGCGTTCTGGCGCGATGCCGGCAACCCGCCACCGGCGCGCTTCGCCGCACTGCTCGCGGCCACGACCGAACTACGGCGAGCCGCCGGCGGCCGACCGACGCTGGTCGCGCTCGCGACGCTGGCACGGCTGCTGCTCGAGGCCGGCGCGCGGACCGAGGCAGTGCGCGCCCTCGCGCAGTTCCTCGCCGAGGCGCAGGAAGGCGAGCTCGGGACGGGGCTCGTGTGGCCGCCGAGCGCGAGTTTCGATGCCGTCCGGCCCGTCGGCTCGCCGCGCCAGTGGCTGATCGCCGCGGCGATCCGGGCGTTCGCCGAACAGGCGAGCTTCTCGGACTATTTCCGCCCGACCTCCATGCTGCCGCTGCTCGACTGGCTGCAGGGCACGCCGTACGGCAGCGCGCCGATGGAACGGCGCCGCCAGTTGCAGGCGAAACGTGCCAACCGGCCGGCGGGCGGAACGACGTCGGGGTTGCTCGCGCAACCAGGCCGGGACCACCTCAACGTGAGCCTGTGGGGCGCCGGTATCGACGCGATCGTGCCCTCGGCCGCCGGCTGAATGGCTGCGATGCGCGCGCTCTGCCGCAGCGTCACTGCCGGCCCGTCGCGGCCGATACTGGGCCCAGCGCGTAACGCGCCCGCCCGCGCCGGGTCAGCGGCATTCCGGGCGGCGCTGGTGGTCGGCAACTCATGAGCGCAGATGCGCGGACGCTGGCCGAGGCCACGTTCGAGGAGGCGTTCGCGCTGCACCGGCAGGGTCGGCTCGGCGAGGCGCGGGACCGCTACGAGGGGACGCTGCAGCTGGACCCGCGGCATTTCGACGCGCTGCACATGTCGGGCCTGCTCGCGCTGCAGTCGAACGATCCGCCGCTTGCGATCGAGCTGATCGGCCGGGCCATCCTCATCGACGCGCGCAGCGCCGTCGCGCACATCAACCTTGGCAACGCTCTCCTGCAGGCGGGCCGCTGCGTCGACGCCGTCGCGAGCTACGACCAGGCGATCGCGCTGCGGTCGGAACATGACGCAATCGCGTATTGCAACCGCGGCAACGCGCTGCGACGGCTCGGCCAGTTTGCGGCTGCGGTCGAGAGCTATGACCGCGCGATCGCGCTCAGGGCGGATTACGCCGATGCCTGCTACAGCCGCGGCAACGCGCTCGGCGAGCTGCGGCGCTACGAGGAGGCGATCGAGAGCTACGAGCGAGCTCTCGCCCTCAAGCCGGACTACGCCGACGCCCATTACAACCGCGGCAACGCGCTGCGCGAGCTCGGCGACCATGGCGCGGCGATCGCCGCCTACGGCAGCGCGATTGCCGCCGGGCCGCGGGAGCCGCAGGCCTACATCAACCGCGGCATCGCCCTGGGCGACCTCGGGCAGTACGAGGCGGCGATCGCCGACTACGACCAGGCGATCGCGCTCGGCAGCGACTTCGAGCCGCTGCGCGGCATTCGCCTGCACGACAAGATGCGGATCTGCGACTGGCGCAACCTCGATGCCGAATGCGCGGGGCTCATCGCGCGCCTGCTGCGTCACGAGGCCGTCTCCAACCCATTCGCGGTCTTGGGGATCTCGTCCTCGGCAGTGCTGCAGCGCAAGGCTGCCGAGGTCTGGGTCCGGGAGCGGTACCCGGAGAGTGCTGCGGTTTCGGCGCCGGCGTCGCGCGATCGCCGCGAGCGGATCCGGCTCGGTTTCTTCTCCGCTGACTTTCGCGAGCATCCGGTCGCGATGCTCGCCGCGCAGCTGTTCGAGGTCCACGACCGGTCACGGTTCGAGCTCACCGCGTTCTCATTCGGCGCCGATTCCAGGGACCCGATGCGAGCGCGCCTCGAGCGGGCGTTCGATCGCTTCGTCGACGTGCGGCGACAGCCCGATGCGGACATCGCAGGGCTCGCGCGGAGCATGGGCATTGATATCGCGATCGACCTCGGCGGATTCACGCAGGGGTCGCGGCCCGGGGTTTTCGCGCTGCGCGCCGCGCCGCTGCAGGTGTCCTACCTCGGCTATGCCGCAACGATGAGCGCGCCGTTCATCGACTACCTGGTGGCTGACGAAACTGTGATTCCGCCGCGCAGCCGGCAGCACTACACGGAGCAGATCATCTACCTGCCCGGCAGCTTCCTGCCGCACGACTCGACGCGCCGCGTCGCGGAGGCGGCGCTCACGCGCCAAGCACTCGGCTTGCCGGAGGCGGCGTTCGTCTATTGCTGCTTCAACAACAGCTTCAAGATCGCGCCCGCGACGTTTGATTGCTGGATGCGCATCCTGCGCCGCGTCGACGACAGCGTACTGTGGCTGTCGCACAGCAACGAGCGCGCGGCGGAGAACCTGCGTGCCGAGGCCGCGAGCCGCGGGGTGGCGCCGGAGCGGCTGGTGTTTGCGAGGCGCATCGGCTCGCTCGCCGAGCATCTGGCGCGGCACCGGCTGGCGGATCTCTTCATCGACACGCTGCCGTACAACGCCCACACGACCGCGTGCGACGCGCTCTGGGCCGGTCTGCCCGTGCTCACCTGCACGGGCGAGGCCTTCGCGAGCCGGGTCGCCGCGAGCTTGCTCAAGGCCATCGACCTCCCGGAGCTCATTACCGATTCGGAGGCCGCGTACGAAGCGCTCGCGATCGAGCTTGCGGCCGACCGGGGGCGGCTGGCCGGCATCCGCGGCAAGCTCGCGGAACATCGCTTCACGACGCCATTGTTCGACACACCGCGTTATGCGCGGCACATCGAGACGGCGTTTGCGACGATATTCGAGAGACGTCAGGCCGGTCTCGCGCCCGCGCACGTCTGGATCGGTGCCGACGAGTGGTCGGTGAAGCGCTGATCGAGGCGCCACCGTTGCAGTACGGGCGCCGCGGACCTGCCGTTGCTCGTCGCGCCGGGCAATGATCGTGTCAGGGTCTGCCGGCGACCGCAGGGGCAACAGCGCGCAAGGTCGGCCTACCCGCCCCACCGGCGACCAACGGCGTCGGCGGCCGCGACCGTGAGCAATCCGAGCAGGATCGCCAGAGCCAGCGTGCCGCCCGCTTGCGAGAAGTCCGCCCAGCGGGCGAGGAGGGGCGTTTGGCCTGCCTCTCGGGCCATCTGCGCGGCGGCGTAGGCGGTGCTGCCCGACAGCGCAGCACCGTGCGCCAGAGCAGTCATGAGGTACGTCGCCGGCAGCGCGATGGCGAGCCTCGTCAGGTAGCTGCGCGCTCGACGCGAGGGCCAGAGCAACACGAGGGCGATCACGACGGCTGCGCCCCTGGCGGGACCGGCGGCACTCTCGCGCGCAACGACGCGCGCATGCGGAGTCGTCGGCGTTGCGTACGCGGGCACGGTGGTCGTCAGTTCCAGCCGGCTGCCGACGCCCCGCGGGTCGTCGACGACGGCGAACAGGTCAACGCGCCAGCTGTTCCAGGCGGCGATCGCCCGTGCGACGGCGTCGATGCCGGGCGCGGCGAGACGCGCATAGCCGGGGGCGCCGGACACGGCAGCGGCGACGACCAGCAGGGTCACGGCCAGGAGCGCCGCCGTCGGTCGCGCGCGCGTCGCGCGTCGACTCGCGTCATGTGCGTCGATCGTCACCGCGCGGATCGTCAGGCGCGAAGATGACAGATGCGTGACGGCGCGTGTTCGCACGCGCCGGGGATTCTCCCGGGTGCGCTGGAACGGCAACGTTGCTCCTCTATACTCCGCCGCCCGGCCGGTCGGCCGGGCGCCCGCGGCCGCCGTGGCTGTCGGTGGCGAGCGGCTGCAGCGGTGGCGGGCAGGAGACGATGGCGATGGTGGCTGGTCTGATCGATGCGCAGCGCTTCCTGGCCGCGCGGCGCTTCGCCGACGCGGCGACGCTCTGCGAGCGACTGCTCGCCGCCGGCGATCGGAACACCCTCGAGCTGCGCAACGTGCTCGACCTGGCGCGCGGCGCGGCGGCCCGCGGCGATCTCGACGCTCAGGGCCATTTCAATGTCGCAATCGGGCTGCAGCGCGCCGGGCTGTACTCCGAGGCCGCCGACGCGTATCGCGAGGTCCTGCGCCGCCGGCCGGACGCTGCCGAGGCCTACAACAATCTCGGCTCGGTACTGCAGGCGTTAGGCGAGCAGCAGGGCGCGGCGGCCGCGTTCGAGCAGGCGCTGCAACTCAGGCCAGACTATGCCCGCGCCCTCACCAATCTCGGCGGGCTCTGGGTCCAGGTCGGCCGCGCGGCGGATGCCCGTGGGCTGCTCGAGCGGGCGGTGGCCGCCGATGGCCGGCACGCCGAGGCGTGGACCAATCTCGGCGCGGCCCAGCGGGCGCTCGGGGACCTCGACGGCGCGGCGGCGAGCTGTCGGCGCGCAATCGAGCTGCGGCCGGAGTTCGCGACCGCCCACTTCAACCTGGCGAGCATCCTGCGTGAACGCGGCGACCTCGAGGGCGCGCTCGATGCGTGCGCCGAGGCCCGCCGCTGCGACCCCGCGGACGCGGCGCCGCAAGCGCTCCGGGCGGTGCTGCTGACGCGGGCCGGCCGCGGCGCCGAGGCGAGCGTCGCGCTTGGCGATCTCGCGCGGGCGGCACCGGCGCGGCCCGACGTCGTGATCGGCATCTCCCGCGACCTGCGCGCGCACGGCCGATCGGCCGAGGCCGAGGCGCTCGTCGCGCGAGCGCTGGCGCGGGCGCCGGCGCACGCCGAGCTCAGGCTCGAGCACGCGCGTCTGTGCCGTGCGCTGCGCCGATTCGACGTCGCGGTGCGGACCCTCGAGCCGTTGCTGGCGGACGGCGCGTCGGCGGCGGCCTGGTCCGAACTGGGATACGCGCTGCTCGGCGACGTTGCCGACAACGGCTCGCGGCTGCCGGCCGCGATCGAGGCGTTCGGGCAGGCGATCACGCTGGAGCCCGAGCGGCACGTCGCGCGCCTTGAACTTGCGCTCGCGCTCATCGTCGCCGAGCGTGGCAACGAGGCGGTCGCGCACCTCGAGCGGGTACTCGCCGACGACCCCGGGAGCGGCCGCGCCGCCGCCGCGCTCCTCGACCTGCGCGCGGCGCAGGGCGACTGGCGCGACTTCCACGCGCTGCGGGCCGTCATGCGCGCGGCCATCGAGCGCGGCCCGGCGTACCTGAACCCGTTGCAGGTGGCGCTGCGTTTCGATGACCTGGAGTTGCTGCAGCGCGCGGCGCGCCAGCTGATCGCCGGGCTCGACCTCGACGTGCCGCCGCCGCGCGCCGCGCGACCGCGGCGTGGCCCGCGGCTGCGCGTCGGGTACCTGTCGCAGGACTTCCACAACCACCCGGTCGCGCATGCGATGGCGCCGGTGCTCGAGCACCATGACCGGTCGCGCTTCGAGATCGTCGGCATCGCGATCCAGGGTGACGACGGCAGCGAGGCGGGCCGGCGGGTGCGGGGCGCGTGCGAGCGACTGGTCGACGCGGCGGCGCTCGGCGCGCCAGCGCTGCAGGAGCGGCTGCGCGAGCTCGAACTCGACGTGCTGGTCGACCTCGGGGGGTTCACCGCGGCCGGCCGGCCGCGCGCGCTCGCGCAACGGCCGGCGCCGATCCAGGTGTCCTACCTCGGCTACCCGGTCACGACCGGTAGCGCGCACATGGACTATGTGATTGGCGATCGCTTCCTGATCCCCGCGGACGCGACGCAATGGTACGACGAGGCTGTGGTGTGGCTGCCCGATACGTTCCTGCCCGGGGAGCGACCGGGACCGGCCGCGCCGCCGTCGCGGGCCGCGGAGGGCCTGCCGGCAGAGGCGTTCGTGTTCTGCAACTTCAACCAGCCGTCGCGGCTCGGGCCGGATGCGTTCGACTCGTTCCTGCGGGTGCTCGCGCGCGTTCCGGGCTCCGTCCTCTGGTTGCGCGACCCGGGCCCGGAGGGCGCCGCGCACTTTCGGGCGCGCGCGGTGGCGGGCGGCGTGGCCAGCGAGCGCCTCATCTTCGCCGGCTACGCCGCGCGGCGGGAGCAGCACGTCGCGCGCGTGGCGCTTGCGGACCTGTTCCTCGACAGCCTGCCCTACAACGCCCACACGACCGCGCGCGACGCCCTCGGCGTCGGCGTGCCGGTCCTCACCCGTGCGGGCGCCTCGTTCGCGGCGCGCGTGGCCGGCAGCCTGTTGACGAGCCTCGGGCTCCAGGAACTCATTACCTTCGAGCCCGACGCTTTCGAGGCCAGGGCCGTCGAGCTCGCCGCGAGCCGCGTCGCGCTCGACTCGCTGCGCGGTCGCCTGCGCGCCGGAGTCGAGCGGTCGTCGGCATTCAATCCGGCACGGCAGGCGCGTCAGCTCGAGGCCGCCTACGCCGCGATGCATGAGCGCTCGGTCGCGGGTCTGCCGGCTTCCTCCATGGTAGTGAGCCTGCCGTGACGCCGGCCGTCGAAAGGCTGCTACGCGCCGCGGAAGACGAGGCCCGCCGCGGCGATCTCGAAGGCGCGCGGCGCAGCTGCGAGCGGGTGCTGCAGCAGGCGCCGACGCTGTTGCCGGCGCTCAAGCTGCAGGCGGCGCTGCTGATCCGTTCCGGCGCGGCGGACGCGGCGCTCGCGGCGCTGCGGCGCGTGCTCGCGCGGGACCCCGGCGACCTCGAGTCGCTGGTCAACGCGGCGGCACTCGTCAAGGGTCGCGGGCAGCCGGCCGAGGCGATACCGTTCCTCGAGCGCGCGCTCGCGCTCGCGCCGTCGCGCCCGGAGATCCATTACAACCTCGGCAACGCGCTCATCGCCTGCGACCGGCCGCACGACGCGCTCGCGAGCTTCGACGCCGCGCTGCGTCTCAGTCCCCGCCTTGCGCACGCGCACAACAACCGCGGCTCGGTGCTGAAGGGCCTCGGCCGGGCCGAGGAGGCCTGCGAGAGCTTCACGGCGGCGGTCGCGTGCGATCCGTCGCTGTCCTCCGCGCGCAACAACCTCGGGATTGCGCTCGCGCGACGCGGCGACTGGCCACAGGCGATCCGCGAGCTCGAGGAGGCGGTGCGCCTGAACCCGTCCAACCTTGAGTCCCGCGGCGAGCTCGCGAATGCGCTCGCCGCGGCGGGCGAATACCCGCGTGCGTTCGCCGCGTTCCAGGCGGCGATGGCGCTCGCGCCCGAGCACGCGGTGCTGTGGTACAACCTCGGCGTGTCGCTGCTCACCTACGGCGACTACGAGCACGCGATCGCGGTGCTGGGCGAGCTGCTGCAGCGCCAGCCGGACGATGTCGACCTGCTGCTCAATCTCGCCCAGGCGCTGATGCGCGCGTCGCGCCCGGGCGAGGCGGCGGCACATCTGGAGCGCGTGCGCGCGCTGGCGCCGCCGGCCTCGCGTGCGGTGCCGGTGTTGTTCTTCGCCAGGATGCTGCTCTGCGACTGGCGCGAGTTCGAGCCGCTCGTCGCCGCACTCGTGCACGCCTCGAGCGCGGCTCCTGAGGACATTCCGCCGCTTGCGCTGACTGTGGCCACCGACGACCCGGCCGCCCAGCTCGCCGCGGCCCGCAACCATGCGCAGTGGCTGCAGGGCGACCGGCCGGCCGCGGCGGCGGTGCGGCGCGCGCGTCGCCCGGGCCCGCTGCGGGTGGCGTACATATCGCCCGATTTCGGCGACCATCCCGTCGCGCATTCGATCGTCGAGGTCTTCGAGCGCCACGACCGAGCCCGGGTCGAGGTCATTGGCGTATCGATCCAGCGTCGCAGAGAGACGGCGATCGGCGCGCGGATCGCCGCCGCCTGCGACCGGCTCATAGACGTCGCCGGCCGGCCGGACCACGACGTCGCGGCGCAGCTGCAGTGCCTCGACGTCGACATCGCGGTGGACCTGGCGGGTTACACGACCGGCTGCCGGCCGCGGATTTTCGCGGCGCGGGGCGCGCGCGTGCAGGTCGGCTACCTTGGCTACCCCGGAACCTCCGGCAGTCCGTGGATCGACTACCTGATCGCCGACCGCGACGTCATACCGCCGTCGGCGGCCGCCGGTTACTCCGAGCGAATCGCGTGGCTCTCCGGCTGTTTCTTCCCGTCCGATACGACGCAGGCGGTCGATGCGGCTCCAACGCGCGCGTCCGCCGGACTCCCAGAAGATGGCGTCGTGTTCGCCTGCATGACCAAGCCGGTGCGGATCCTGCCGGACGCATTCGATGCCTGGATGCGAGTGCTGGCGGCGACCCAGGACTCGGTGCTCTGGCTCGGCGGGGCCGGCCAGGCCGCGGACACGCTCAGGGCCCACGCCGCCGAGCGCGGCGTCGACCCGCTGCGGCTCGTGTTCGCCCAACGTGTCGAGTCGCGCAGCGCCTATCTCGGCCGCCTGGCGCTCGCCGACTTCTGCATAGACACGTTTCCGTACGCCGGCCACTCGACCGTCCGCGACTCGCTGTGGAGCGGTGTGCCGGTGCTGGTGCGCGAGGGGCGGACGTTCGCGGCGCGGGTCGCGCCGAGCCTGCTGCGATCGGTGGGGCTCGGCAGTTGGGTCGCGCACGACTGGGTCGAATTCGAGGCGCTGGCGATCGAACTTGCGCGCGATCCGTCGCGTGTCCAGTTCGCCAAGGCGAAGCTGCTTGCCCGCGAGAAGCTGCCGCTATTCGATATGGCACGCCTGACCGCCGAGCTCGAGACGGCCTACGAGGTGATGCTCGGGCGCTGGCAGCGCGGCGAGGAGCCCGCGCACTTTGCGGTGGACGGGGACGCCGTCCACCCGCGGACTAGCTCGCAACGGGCGGTCGCCGGGGAGGCCGTGTGAGAGTCGTGCGTGGCGCAGCCGCCGCGGCTCTCCGGCGTGTGGTCGACGAGCACGGGCCGCTGCTCGTGGCCGGGGCGCTGGCGATCGCGATCGTGGCGGACGGCGGCTGGGCTCTCGTTCGCGGCACCCGGACGCCGCGGCCAGCCATCGGCACGCCGGCGGCGCGCGCGGCGCCGCTCGTCAACCGCTCGGCAATCAATGCGCTGTTCGGGGCGAGTCCTGCGAGCGCGAACGTCGTGCCTGAGGCGTTGAGCGCCGAATTTGAGCTGACCGGAACGATCGCGATGACGGACCCGACCGAAGGCTTCGGGATCCTGCGGCGCCACGGGCAGGGCGAGCAGAGCTACCGCGCCGGTGAGGCGCTTTCGGGCGGCGCGAAGCTCGCCGAGGTCTACCCGGAGCGCGTCGTCATAGACATCGGCGGCGCGCTCTCGACGCTGTGGCTCCCGCACGGCGGAGCAAGGGCACCGGCGGCCACTGCGGTCGCATGGCACGCCCCGCCGCCGCGGGCGGTCGATCCAATCGTCGCAGCGAGCCCACCGGTTCCAGTCTCGATCGACCAGCGCCGCCAGCACCCAGTCAACGTGCCGGGGTCGAGGGTGGCGAGGGCCCTGCGGCCGCACGCGGTCGTCACCGACCAGCGCGTAGTTGGATACCAGCTTGCAAGCGGAGGCACGTCGCCGATCGCGGGCTTGCCGCGCGGGGCGATCATTCGCGAGATCAACGGCGTGCCTCTGACCGACGGCGTCGTCGCCGGGCAAATGCTCGACTCACTCGCGACCGCTGGTTCGGCGACGTTTGTCATACAGGGAGGTGACGGGCAGCACACCGTCACCGTCGACGTCACGAATCTCGCGGCCCTGGCGTCGCCAGCGGCACACAGCCGCTAGCCGCCGTCGGAGGTTGCCGACAGCTCGGCCGCCGCACGGCGCGAGTCTGTAAGCGCACTGCGATGTTGCTGTCATGTGCGCCACCCATGATCCCGCCCCGAATCGTTTGACTAGGGACGGTTCGACACATTGAGTCGGCGACTGGGAGAACCGCGTCCCAGCGTCCGCCAATATCTCAACTGCTAGGGGAGTTTTTAATGAAGCATCTAATCAAGGCTGCCCTTTTCGGGGGCGCTCTTGTGAGTGCCAATGCCTTTGCGGCGAGCGCTGGCGTTACTTCGACGGACGTCATCCTGTTCGTCACCGACACCACCAACCCGGCCTACTACGTCGATGACACGGGCGTCACTCTCTCGTCGCTGCTGAGCAGCAGCACGATTGCCACTCTGGAAACCGCGAACGGCGGTCCCGTGAAGGACACGACGTCGCTGGTCGGCCCGACGGCGGCCCAGTTGAACAGCGCCGCGAACCTCGCGAGCTTCCTCTCGACGCACTCCGGTGACAACCTGGTCTGGGCCCTGATGTCGGGCGGCGCGTCGGCGACGGCGGCTTCGGGCAACGACCAGTTGCTGTACACGTCCGTGAACACGAACGCGAACTTCTTTTCGAGCTCGGGCGCAATCACCGGCGGCAACCTGAAGACCGCACTCGGGTCGGCCAGCCTTTCCGGCTACAACGGCTGGCTCGGCACCGCCACCGGCGCCCTGAACAACTCGAGCGCGGGCTTTTCGAACAACGTGAGTTCTACGTCGGGCTTCGAAGCCGGCACCGGCGGCCTCAAGGCCGAGCAGGCGTTCATCAGCACGGCGTTCCCGGTCGGTGCGACGGTTGGCACGGCGGAGAACCTGTACGAGATGGCGGGCAGCAGCGGTGGCAACACGGGAACGCCGAACGCGTTCGCCGGCGAGTCGATCACGCTGAACCAGAACGGCACGTTCACCGTCGTCCCGCAGGCGTCGGGTGTTCCGCTCCCGGCGGCGGCCTGGCTGCTCGGCAGCGGCCTCCTCGGCCTGCTGGGCGTCGGTCGCCGTCGTCGCGCGGCCTGATCTGATCCGGTACCGGCGCCGGGCGGCGTTCGCGCCACCCGGTCCGTGCCGAACATCTACAAATCGAATTCTCGGAGAGATCTCAAATGCGTAAGAATCTTGTGCTGGGCGCCGCGGTTGCCGCGGCTCTCGCGAGCGGCGCCGCTTCGGCCGCCAACGTCAACATCTACGTCAGCGGCTCCTCGGCGCTGTCGTCGTTCTTCCAGGCCGACATGGGCGTCAACCTGTGCGGCTACACCGCGGCGGCCTACAAGGCGAATCTCGCCACGGCCGTCTACAACGACTCGTCGTACACCAACTACGCCCCCGCGTTCACGGCGTACCAATGCACGGCCGTCAAGGCCAATGCGGCCGCCGGCATCAACATTGGCGACGTCGTGACGCTCGCCTACTCCGCGGAGCTCGGCTCGACCGTAGGCATCTACACGGGTTACACGCCGGCCTACCAGCGCAAGTTCCTGACGCCTTCGGCGGCGGGCTGCGCGGCTGGCGTCTACAACATCCCGCCGAGCGGGACGAAGGCCGGCGTGGTGTGGCCGACCCCGGGTAGCACGAGCTACTGCGAGGCGACGGGCTACAGCCACCTGACCGACGCCAACACGAACGACCCACACCAGGTGCTGACGAACGAAGTCGCCAACATCGTTGTGGCGGACGTCGAGCCGGCGCTCTTCGGCGTCAACGGCGACAATTGGCCGACGGCGAACGCCGACCCTTCGCTGCAGACGGCGCTGCTCGGCCCCCCGCCGACCGCGGCGCAGGTCGCGACGGCGACGGCCGCAATGTCGGTCATGAACGGCCAGGTGTTCATGGTCATCGGCAACGGCGTCCCTGGCGTGCCGAACACGACCACGGACTTCTCGCTGTCGTCGACGTCGCTGCGCGCCATCCTCACCGGAAACTACACGACGTGGAAGCAGGTTCCGGAAGTTGGCGGTGCCGACACCGTCGCGACTGGTACGCCGATCAACATCTGCCGTCGCGACCATGGCTCGGGCACCGAGTTGTCGGCCGACCTGACCTTCGCGGGGAACGTCTGCAACCTCGACGGTTCCGGTACGGCGATTCTGTCCGGCACGACGCTCACCTACCCTGGGCCGGCGACCGGCTGGGTGTATGAGGCCCCGGCGAGCACCGACATGAAGTCGTGCGTCACCAGCGCCACGGGCACGATCGGCCTGCTCGTCAACGCCACCCCGTCAGCGAGCTACGCGACGTTCATGATCGACGGCGTACAGGCGACCGCGCACAACGCGGCCGCTGGCAAGTACCCGTACGCGTACGAGAACTGGGCCGGTCAGATCGGCAACCAGGCGGCGTCGACCGTGCTGCTGAAGGACGCGACGGACTTCACCGCGCTGACGGGTGATGCGTTCGCCAACGAGACCGGCAGCCTGAAGGCTGCTGGCGCTCCGTATGCCGGCCAGTGGACCGCCACGGCGACCAACGCGGTGTACGCGGTGCTGGGTGCCTCGCTGATTGCTGCGAGCGACAACACGCGGACGGCAAAGCAGTGGGCGACCGACCCGCTGCCGGCCAGCCTGTTCAGCCGCGGTGGTGACAGCTGCTCGCTCCGGAACAACGAGAACAACTGAGCCGCGATTCTCGTAACGAGCTGACGCTCCGGTACCGGCGGCAAGGAACGCGCCGGTACCGGGGCTCGGGCTAGACCAGTCGATGTCGGTCGGCTGGCTTCCGGAGGACCCGGAGGCCAGCCGGCATTTTTTTGTAATACGAGTCACGTAGCGTAGTGTTCATGAAGCCGGCGACGGGGGAGCGAAGCAGGGGGCGAACGACCGGTTCGATCGCGGTGCTGCTTGGCCTTTTGGGCGTGGTCCCGCACCCGGCCGCTGCGGAGCAGTCTCCCGCGACGGGCGCAGACGAGCGGTTCGACATCGCCGAGATTCGCGTGCTTGGCAACACGGTGCTTCCGGTGCGCACCGT
Source organism: uncultured Pseudomonadota bacterium (assembly GCA_963727685.1). Classification (GTDB taxonomy): domain Bacteria; phylum Pseudomonadota; class Gammaproteobacteria; order Steroidobacterales; family Steroidobacteraceae; genus CAIKZZ01. The sequence continues at coordinate 609,540 of CAVSGY010000005.1, read as the reverse complement.
CGAGACGGCGGTCTACTCCCACCTCGGACCGCAACGATCGTTTCAGGACGTCGAGTCGGCCCGCGCCGCGCTCGAGTCCGCCTACCACGACGCGGGCTACGGCACCGTCTTCGTGGACATTCCCGAACAGAAGGTCGACGACGGCGTAGTCCGCCTGCGTGCGACCGAAGGACGCCTCAATGCCGTGCGCATGGCGGGCGTCAAGTATTTCTCCGGCCGGCAGATCCGCGCCGCGCTGCCATCCGCGACGCCGGGGACGGTGCCCTCGATACCGCAGTTGCAGGCGGAACTCGCCGCCGTCAACGCCGCGACTCCGGACCGCTCCGTGGTCCCGGTCCTGAAGGCCGGGCCCGAACCCGGCACCGTCGACCTCGACCTCAACGTCGAGGACCACGTGCCGCTGCACCTGACGGCGGAACTCAACAACCAGTACTCGGCCAACACGAAGCCACTGCGCGCATCCGTGACGGCCGACTACTCGAACGCCTTCGGCCGCCTTGACGACCTTTCGGCGCAGTACCAGGAGTCGCCGCAGGAGCGCAAGGACGTCGGCGTGCTCGCGCTCTCCTACGCGCACCGGCTCGCCGGCGGCGATCACCTCTCCTTCAGCTACATCGATTCTACCAGCAGCGTTGCGGCCGTCGGCGCGCTCGACGTGCTCGGCGCCGGCCACATGTTCGGCTTGCACTACGACCACGCGCTCGTGGCGCGGCCGGGCGTGCTTGAAATGCTGACCTTCGGGCTCGACTACAAGCGCTTCGACCAGACGGTCAATGCCGGTCTTGGCACTACGATTCCGACCCCCATCGCCTACGGCCTGCTGTCCGCGACCTACGGCGGCACCGTGATCGGCGCCGAGCGCATCTGGACCTGGTCGGCGACGCCGGCCGTCACGCTGCGCGGCGTCGGCAGCGCCGCCGACGACTTCGCCAACAAGTGCTTCGATTGCCGCCAGAACGAGTTCCTCGCCCGGGCCGACGGCTCGGTCGCGCAACAGCTCGGCCGTGGCTTCTCGCTCGTCTTCAGGGCGGCAACCCAGCTGGCGGTCGACCCGCTGGTCAGCAACGAGCAGTTCCTGATCGGCGGCGCGCAGACGCTGCGCGGCTACTACGAGGCAGAGGAACTCGGCGACACGGGCTACCGCGGCTCGCTCGAGGCGCACGCGCCGAACGTCCTTGGGGGGGCCGGCATCCGCCTGCAACCGTTCGTGTTCGGCGATCGCGGCCAGATCCGATTCCTCGCGCCGCTGCCGGGCCAGCCCGATCTCGTCCACCTCACGAGCGTCGGCGCGGGCGTCGATTTCGGCTGGTCGCGGTACCTCACGGGTAACCTGACCTGGGCGCACGCGATCAACGCCGGCGCGACGACGCTCGCCGACTCGTCGCGCTGGCTCTTCTATGTGAGAGGCACATGGTAACAAAGGCCTATCGCGGTCGCCGCCGCTCGCTCACGCTCCAGCGCGCGGTTCGCGCCGCGCTTCGCGGCGTCGTCGGCGCCCTCGGCATCGGTGCGCTGCCCGCGGCGATCGCCGCGGGGCCGACGCTGCCGCCGACGCCGTCGTACGCGCCGCCCGCCGCCACCGCGACGCCTCTGCCTTGCGCCCCGGGTGCTTGCGGCACCGGCGCATCGGCGCCGAGCCAGTGGCTCGGCAGTGGCGCGGCCACCTTCACGGTCACCGGCGGCAAGCTGACGGTGAGCCAGACGAGCGCGAACGCGCTCCTCAACTGGTCGAACTTCAACATCGGCGCGAACGCGAGCGTCGTGTTCAACCAGCCGTCGACCACCGCCATCGCGATCAACAAGATCTTCCAGGCCGCGCCAAGCCAGATCTTCGGTGCGCTGCAGGCGAACGGCCAGATCTACCTGATCAATCAGAACGGCTTCATCTTCGGCAAGACCGCGACCGTCAACGTCGGCGGCCTGCTGGCCTCGAGCCTGAACATCGATCCGGACGCCGTGCAGAACGGCATCCTCGACCCCGCGCTGCTCGCCACCGGCACCGCGGCACTGGCGAGCGACGGCCGCACCGGGGTGCAAGCGCTCGACGGCACTCCGGTGCTCGGCGCGGACGGCAACCCGCTGCCGGTCGAGATCGTCGTGCAGCAGGGCGCGCAGCTCACGACCAACGCGGCGAACCAGCGGCTGATGCTCGCGTCGCCCCTGATCGACAACGCCGGCACGATCAGCGCGCCGGGCGGGCAGGTCGTGCTCGCGGCGGGCCAGAAGGTCTATCTGAGCGCAAGCTCCGACCCCAACCTGCGCGGGCTCCTGGTCGAGGTCGACGGGGGCGGCGTCGCCACCAACGAGGCGAGCGGGACGCTGTCGGCGACGGTCGGCAACATCTCGGTCGTGGGCCTCGCAGTCAACCAGCTCGGCCGCGTCTCGGCGACGACCAGCGTGACGCAGAACGGGTCGATCTACCTGAAGGCGCAGGACTCGGTCGAGGTGCTGCAGGAGTCGAACACCTTCCAGCTGCTGCCGCAGCAGGGCGGCACGGTGACGCTCGGACCCGGCAGCGTCACCGAGGTGCTGCCCGACAGCGCCGCTGGCCAGACGGTCGACGCCGTCGCCCAGCCCACCTCGACGATCTCGCTGGTCGGGCAGAGCGTGTTCTTCCAGGGTGGCAGCACGACGCTCGCCCCTGGCGGCAACGTCAGCGCGTTCGCCGCCCCGAACCCCAACGGCACCACGACCGGGCTCACCGAGGCGGCCAGCATCCGTGTCGACCCCGGCGCCGTGATCGACGTCAGCGGCAGCACCGCCAGCGTGCCGGTGTCGCGCAACATCATCCAGGTCGAGCTGACCGGCACCGAGCTCGCCGACGACCCGCAGCAGCGCAACGGCTTCCTGTACCAGCAGACGATCGACGTCGACACGCGCGTCGGCACCCCGCTCGCGAACATCAGCGGCGACACGGCGCTGACCCAGCGTGGCATCGACGAGCGCACGGCGGCGGGTGGCAAGGTGACGCTGAACTCGGCCGGCGACGTCGTCGTCGCGCAGGGCGCGACCCTCAACGTCTCGGGCGGGCAGGTCGACTACACGCCGGGCTACATCCAGACGACGAAGCTCGTGACGTCGACCGGCCAGGTCGTCGACATCGGCAGCGCGAGCCCCGATCTCACCTATATCGGCGTTTACAACCCGACGGTCCAGCAGGTGTCGAACCGCTGGGGCGTGGTCACCGAGGTGTCGACGCCGGGCGTCGGCAAGTACGACCCCGGCTACGTGCAGGGCGCGAGCGCGGGCACCGTGACGATCACGGCGCCTGGGGCGATCGTCGTGCAGGGCACGCTGCTCGGCACGACGGTCGCAGGCATCAACCAGCGCACCTCTAGCACGCTGCCATTGGGCGGGCAGCTCGTCATCGGCATCCCGGGCGCGACGGACGACCAGCGGGCGCCGGCGGTCACGATCGTCGGCACACCGACGCCGATCACGGTCGCCGACGACTATCCGCTGCCGGCGCCGCAGACGCTCGAGCTGCCGCTGCAGAGCATCCTCAACGACGGCTTCAACCGCGTCGCGATCGGCAGCAATAGCTCGGTCACGCTTGCGACCGGCACGCCGCTCAACTTCGGCCCCTACGGCTCGCTCGAAATCACGGCGCCACGCGTCGAGCTCGACAGCAGCGTCACGGCGCCCGGTGGCAATCTCTCGTTGGTAGCCATGGTGCCCGGATCGACCACTGCGTCGGCACCGTCGGTGTCGCTGCAAGGTGTCTACGTCGGCGACGGCGTGAGCCTCAACGTGCGCGGCAACTGGACCAACGACTGGCTGCTGTCGCCGAGCGTGGTCGCGACGGCGCCGATTGTGCTCAATGGCGGGTCGATCGCGCTCAACGGCGGCGGCACGACGCTCGCGATCGGCGACGACGTGAACCTCGACGTGAGCGGAGGAGCCTGGCTCGCGCGCACCGGCAAGGCGGCACCGGGGGCGGGCGGCAGCGTCGTGCTCACCGAAGGGCCCGCCGGCACGACCACCGTCGGCAACGGCATCGGCTTCGAGGCCTTCGGCGCCGAAGGGGCGGCGGGCGGGTCCTTGACGCTGACGGCGCCGCGCATCGATTTGAACACGGCTGCGGGGCCGTGGGCGACGGCGCAAACCGTGACCGCGGACCCGACGAGCGGTTCGGTGCTCAACGTCAGCGCGGCGCTGCTGTCGGACTTCGGCTTCAGCAAGATTTCTCTGGTCGCGGACGGACCGCGGGTGCCGGCCGATCAGACGGCGACGACGCTGTCGGTCGTCGCGACGCCGGGGAGCTCCGGGCTGCTCGAACTCGCGCCCGAGACTTTCCCGATCTCCAGCGCGCTCGAGCGCGCGCCGTCGGCCGCCAACATGGCCGCTGTCGAGAGCCCGGCGCCGACTCCCGCGTACCTCGCGACGCCGTCCTCGCTGTCGCTGACGGCCGAGCTCGCCACGGGCCTCAACGCCAATTGGGTCGCGGACAATATCGGCGGCATCACGATCGGCGCCGGGACGCACATCGACGTCGGCGCCGGCGGGTCGGTGACGCTCGCGACCGTCGGCTCGACCTCGATCAACGGCGCTATCACGGCGCCTGGCGGGACGATCACGGCCACCACCGCGACGCCCGGCAGCTACGACCCGGGCTTTGTGCCGGGGCTTGCGATCGACGTGGGGCCGTCGGCGCTTCTTGACGTGTCCGGCACGGCCGTCTATACGCCGAACACGGCTGGCGTCTACACCGGCACGATTTACGGCGGCGGCTCCATCAACCTGGTCGCGAACCGTGGCTCGGTGATCGTCGAGGGCGGTGCGGCGCTTGATTTCGCGGGCACGCAAGGGCTGCTGGACGTGCGCACGCCGGCGCTCGGCACGGCGCCGGTGCGGGAGACCGTCGCGACGGCTGGCGGCACGCTGACCATCGTCGCTCCCGAGTCGATCTCGCTCGACGGCACGCTCGCCGGGGCCGCCGGGCAGGGCAACGGCGGCGCAGCCGCCGGTGGCACGCTCAGCGTGACGCTGTCCCGGGTCGACGGCTTCGCGACAAACACCCCGTCGCTCTTCCCGTCCACCCCGCGGACGATCGTGTTGCAGTCCGGTGCCCCGCAGGTCATCGAGGCCGGCGACAGCGGCCTCGCGGTCATCGATCCGGCGAAGGTCGCCGCGGCCGGCGTCGATGCTCTGGTGCTGTCCTCGGACCAGATCCAGATCGCAAACGGCACCAACGCGTCGCTCGGACGCGAGGTGGTGCTCGAGACTCCCGCGCTGCTGGTGCCCGGCACGGCGTCGGTCACGGCACCCTACGTCTCGCTCGGCGCGGGCTCGACGCTGCTGCAGGCCCAGAGCGCGACGCCGGGCACCGGCACGCTGACGGTGACAGGTACCGAGTCGCTAGGCGTGATCGGCAACCTTGCGTTCCAGGGGGCGGGCGTGGTGACGCTCGCGTCCGGTGGCGTCGTGAGCCTCACGGGCGACTACGGCCCCGGCCAGTTGCCCGCGCCCGGTCAGCTGTCGATCGCCGGCAACCTGAACATCTCCTCGACGGCGGTCGAGGTGGCGACGGCGACGAGCTATACGATCTCGGCAGTTTCCGCCGTGCCCGGCACGTCGTACTCGGTGACCTTCGCGCAGTCGAGGACCGCGCCGACGACGCCGCTCTCGGTTGCGGGCGCGCTCACCGTCAATTCCGACGTGATCACCCAGGGCGGCACGCTGCTCGTGCCGTTCGGCACGATCGCGCTCAATGGGACGCAGAGCGTTACGACGGTGACCGGCAGTGTCACGTCGGTCAGTGCCGATGGTGCGACGCTGCCCTACGGCATCGTCGAGGGTGGCAACCAGTGGGTCTACGGCACCGTCGAGTCGTCGGCGACACCGGTCTCCGGAATCCCGGCGCGCCAGGTCTCCCTCAACGCGCCGGCGGTGACAATTGCGAGCGGCTCGACCGTCGACGTCTCCGGCGGCGGCGATCTGTATGCGTACCAGTGGATTCCCGGGCCGGGCGGGACGAAGGATTCGTTGTCGCCGCTCGTGTCGCCGGGCTTGTACGCGATCCTGCCTTCCATGCAGGGCCAGGTCGCGCCGTTCGACGTCCTGCAGTACCAGAACTCCTCGCTGACCGCGGGCCAGAGCGTCTACCTATCCGGCGGCGGCGGCGTGGTGGCAGGCTTCTATCCGCTGCTGCCGGCGCGCTATGCGCTCCTGCCGGGCGCGCTCCTGATCTCCGTCGCGCCGGGCTACGCCAACATGCCGACGGGCGCGGTCGCGACCGCGACTAACGGCGACCCGGTCGTGTCCGGATACTTCAGCTTCGCCAGCACCGGTCTTGGCGGCAACCAGACCGAGGGCTTCCTGGTCGAGCCCGGCAGCTACGCGCATCAACTTGCCGATTACCAGAACAACTCGGCGGCGACATTCTTCGCTGCGGCTGCTACGGCCGCGGGCCTGCCGGCGCCGGTACTGCCGGCAGACGCGGGGGCCCTGCAGATCCAGGCGTCGGCGCTGCTCGCGGCGGCCGGCACCGTCAATGCCGCGGGCGCGAGCGGCGGGGCGAACGGCCTCGTCGCGATCGCCTCGCCGACCTCGATCACGATCACCGCACCCGGCACGCCGGCGCCTGCGGCGCCGGCGGGCGTCGCGCTCGGCTCCGATGTCCTCGCGAGCTGGAAGCCGGGCCAGGTGCTGCTCGGCGGCGTCTATACCGACCCCAATACGATCGACGTCGTCACCGGCACGATCTCGGTGGATTCCGGCGCAGCGCTGTCGGCCGGCGAGGTCGTGTTGACCGCGGGGAACGGCATCACTGTCGCCTCCGGCGCGAGCGTGACCTCCACCTCGGCCGGCGCCGCGACGGCAGTCGCCGGGCTTGCGCCGAAGACGCTGACGCTGGCAGGCCAGAACGCGTCGGGCGCGGCGTTCCTCGGGGTCTCCGACCTTGGCGACCTGCAGCCTGCGCATCCGGATTCGCCGTCGGGCGGCACCAATCTCGGCACCGTGACCCTCGCGTCCGGCAGCCGCGTGGGCACACGGGGCAGCGTCGCGCTCGATGCGCCCGGCGGCGCCACGATTGCGGACGGCAGCATGAGCGGCGCCGGCGCGGCCTGGTCGATCGGCGGCGCAAGCGACGTCGTGTTCGGCGCAGCGGTGCCGCCGGGAACACCAGCCGGGTCGCTGCTGATCGACACGGCGCTCGCGGGTGCGATGAGCAGCGGGGGTTCCGTGCGGATCGCGACCGCCGGCAACATCGACTTCACCGGAGCGCTCGATTTTGCGGCGAACGGCAGCACACCGCTTCAGAACCTGACCATCATTGCGAGCGACTTGCAGGGCGTCGGCTCCAGCGGCGCCGTGCGCTTCCAGGCGAGCACGGTGACGCTCGGCGGGCTCGGCAGTGCCCCCGTCGGCGCGACGGGGGCGGGGACGCTCGAATTCGACGCCCAGTCGCTCACCGTCGGGCCGGGGACGCTGGTCGCGAACGGCTTCGGCACGGTGACGCTCTCGGCGGCGCAGTCGCTGACGGGGACCGGGAGCGGGGGAGTCTCGGCGGCCGGCGACCTGACGATCAATGCCGGCTACGTCACGGCTGCGAGCGGAGCCAACACAGCCTTCGTCGCCGGCGGCGCGCTGACGCTCGGGCCCGGCGGCACGACACCGGCGCGCGGCCTGCTGCCGCTCGGTGGCACGCTCGCGCTCGCAGGCCAGAGTGTCGTCGACAACGGTACGATCGTGGCGCCGTCCGGTGTCGTCTCGATCGCGTCGCAGTCGACGGTCAACTTCGGCTCGAGCGCGGTCGTCGACGTCGGTGGTGCGGCGCTCGCGGGAGCGGCGTCGAGCTACGGTACGGCGGGCGGGCTTGTCCAGATCAGCGCCGCCGGCGGTGTCACGCAGGCACAGGGTGCTTCGGTCGAGGTCGGTGGCGGTCCCGGCAGCACGGCGGGCGCCGTGACCATCACGGCTGGCGGCACGGCGTCCCTGGCGGGCACATTCGACGCGGCCGCCACGGGCGGCGTTCCGGGCTCGGGCTCCTTCTACCTGTCGGCCGGCAGCCTCAGCGACTTCGCAGGCCTCAATGCGGCGCTGGAAAGTGGCGGATTCGGCAGCACTCGCAGCATCCGTGTGGCGAGCGGCGACCTCGCGCTCGGTGCGCAGGCGACGCTCACGGCGCAGAACGTGCTCCTGGAGGCGGACTCCGGCTCGATCTCGATCGCGGGCACGATCAACGCCTCCGGCGCCGGGGCGAGGCCGATCGTGGAGCTCGACGCGGGGACGGGCCTGTCGGTCGCGGCCACGGCCGTGATCGAGGCGAACGCCCTTAACTCGACGACGAAGGGCGGCTCGATCACGCTGTCGACCGGGGCCGGGTCGCTGAACATCGATCCGGGCGCAACGTTCTCAGCGAGCGGCGGTGCGCCGACCGCCGCGCCGGGTGAACTCGTGCTGCGCGCGCCGGCGCTCGCGAGCGACGTCGCGATCACGGCGCTGCCGGCCAATACGGCCAACGTCGGCCAGGTTATCGTGGAGCCGTGGAGCGTGTTCGCCCTGTCGTCGGGATCGCCGTCGGCGGCCGAGTTCGCGCAGGACGCGGCCGCGGTCGGCGCGTACGTGAACGCCGCCTCGACGACGATCGCCCAGCGCCTCGGCCTCGGCGCGAACGGCTCGATCGCGCCGTACATCCAGTTCACCTACAACGGCGACGTCACGCTCGGAAGCCTCGCGCTCAACGCGCCGGCGTGGCGGTTCGGCGGAGCGCCCGCGACGATCGCCGTCACGGCGCGCGGCAACCTGACCGTCGCGGGCACGATCAGCGACGGCTTCACGGTCGTGACGACCAAGACGCCGAAGACGACCAACCTCGACCTCGGCACGAGCCCGTCCTCGACGGTGGTCCTGACCGCCGGCGCGGACCTTGGCGCGGCGGCGCCCGAGGCCGTCGTCAACGGCGCGGCCGACAACCTGACCTTCGCGTCGGGCGCGATCGTGCGCACCGGCACGGGCGACATCGTGCTGACCGCCGCGCAGGACATCGTGTTCGGCGCCGGCGCGTCGGCCTACACGGGCGGCCTCGGCCAAGCGCTGAGCATCAACAATCCGAAAGCGACCAAGACGCTGCCTGCGGTGTTTGCGACGTTCCCGACGGACGGCGGCAGCATCACGGTCACCGCTGGGCGCGACGTGGTGGCGGCGCCGGTGACGGGGTCCGTTTCGAGCTGGCAGCCGAGGCTCGTGGTGCCGGGCGCGGTCGCGGCGAGCTGGGGTACCAACGCGTCGAACTTCAACTGGACGCTCGGCGCGCTCGGCGGCGGTGACGTCACCGTGCGGGCAGGCCGCAACATCGACGATCTCGCGGCCGCGGCAGTCGACAACGCCAAGACCGACGCGACCGGCGCGCTCAACTACTTCGGCGGTGGCAACCTCGTCGTCGAGTCCGGGCGCAATTTGGTCAGCGGGCTCTTCTACGTCGGCCAGGGCAGCGGCACGATCACCGCCTACGGCGCGCTCACCAGCGACCGCCAGGACGCCAGCTTCTTCAACGTGCCGCTCGGCACGCTGCTGCTGTCGGGCGATGCGTCGTACCGCGTCCAGGCCGTCGGCAGCATCATGTTCGAGGGCGACGTGCCGGCGAGCACGCTGTACCAGGGAACGCTTCCGGAGGTCGACTACTACCGGTGGACGCCCGGCGATACGCTCTCGGTCACGAGCGCGGGCGGCAACATCAACCTGCAGCTCGACAACACCGCGCTCGAGCTCGACCTCGGCTCGGCCGCGATCCATCAGACCGATTCGCAGTTGTTCCAGATCCTGCCCGCGACGACCTCGTTCGTCGCGGCAGCCGGCAACCTGAACCTCAACATTGGGCTCGCGACGCTGTTCCCATCGGACCGCGGCCAGATGCTGCTGTATGCCGGCCACGATATCCAGGGCGCGGGCACTAGCACAATTCTCGGGATGTCGGATGCGCCGGATGGGGTGCTGCCAACGGCCGCGACGCCAGGCCCTTCGAATTCGACGCTTATCTTCGACGGTCAGTCGGGACGCCACACTGGCGATACCAACCCCGCACTGGTGTATGCCGGCAACGACATCGATCTGCTGCAGCTGCAGCTGCCGAAAGCGGTCAACATCTTCGCCGGACAGAACATCACCGACCTGGTGCTGTTCGCGACCAACACCAACTCGACCGACGTCAGCGTCGAAGAGGCCGGCGGCACGATCGCCGAGACCTTCGCGAATCTCAACGGTGGCAGCCAGATCGCCGGTGGCGGCAGCTTCGACCTGATCGCCGGCAAGGGCATCGACCTTGGCTTCTCGCGCGGCATCACGACCGTGGGCAGCCTGACGAACCCCTACCTCACGACGACCACCGGGGCCAACGTCACGGTGCTCGCCGGTCTCGGCGCGCCGCTCGGCGTCGATGCGCCGGGGGCGGGCACGCACAACGACTTTGTCGCGGACATCATCGAAGGGTCGTTGGATCCCGCGACCGGCCAGCCGCTGTACCAGCAGCAGCTGGTCAACTACGTCACGGGGCTCGGCTTTGCGCCCGCCAACGTCGCCGCCGCCGCGAACGACTTCCGTGGGCTGTCGCTGACGCAGCAGCTGCCGCTCCTGTCGAGCGTGCTGTTCCAGGAGCTAGTGCGCTCCGGCCGGGAATTCAACACATTGCCCTCGCCGGCGGGCACGAGCTCGCCGGCGTCCGGGCAGCTCGGCGCCGCGCTCAACCAGAGCAACCTCGCCAAGCTCATCGACAACCTGATTGCGCCATCGCCGGTCTACCAGCAGCAGCTCGTCGCCTACGTCGAGGGCGCGACCGGCAAGACCGGGCTCGGCTACGCCGCGGCGCTCGCCGACTTCGAGCAGTTCCCGGCGGCGCTGCAGGTCGCGTTCCGTTACGTGCGCGGCTACACGGCGATCGAGGAGCTCTTTCCGGGCACGGATCCGTTCGATGCGCTGATCAACCATGTCGTCTCGAGCGACCCGACGATCGTCGCGGACAACGCCGCGGCGGGATCGGGCGCGAAGCCCTTCCCCGGCGTCGCGGACGTTCCGGTCAACCCGTATTCTGGCGACTTCTCGATGACCCTCGGCCGGATCTACACGCTGCAAGGCGGCTCGATCGACATCCTGACGCCGGGCGGATCTGTCGACGTCGGCCTCGCGACCACGCCGCCCGCGGTGACGCAGCAGGGCATCGTGCGTCAGCCGTCTGACCTCGGCATTGTCACCGAGCAGTCGGGGGACGTCGACATCCTCAGCCAGGGCGACGTGCTCGTGAACAGTTCGCGCGTCTTCACGCTCGGCGGCGGCAACATCGCGATCTGGTCCTCCGCCGGCAGCATCGACGCGGGTCGCGGCGCGAAGAGCGCGATCTCGGCGCCGCCGCCGGTCGTGACCGTGAGCGCGTCCGGGCAGATCACGATCGACTCGGGCGCCGCGGTCTCCGGCAGCGGCATCCGCACGATCATCACCGACCCGTCGCTGCCGGCGGGCGACGTCGACCTCGTGGCGCCGATCGGCACCGTCAACGCCGGCGACGCCGGCATCGGCGCCGCCGGCAACCTCAACATCGCCGCCGCCTCGGTCGCGGGTCTCAACAACATCACCGTCGGCGGTACGTCGACGGGCGTGCCGCCGGTCGCGAGCGGGGTCGGCGTGACGGTCGCGGGCGCCGCCAACGCCGCGTCGAGCTCGAGCGCGAGTTCGACCGGATCGGTCGAGGCGAGCGGCGCCATGCGCGAGCAGGCGGCGCCGCTCGCGACGGCCGCGCTCAACTGGCTCGAGGTGTTCGTCGTCGGCCTCGGCGAGGAGAGCTGCCGGCCCGACGACCTCGAGTGCCTGAAGCGTCAGCCGAAGCACTGAACCGCCGACGTGACGTCATCATTCCTTCACGATCGCGTCCGAAACTACCGCGTTCAAGACCGCTAGCCTCCACCCACCCGCGCGCAGCGATGCGCGCGGGTGCCCCGCGCCCGGCAACCAGCAGATGGCACGCAGCATGTTGAATTCTCTCGGCAGCAACTCTCCGGCGACGAGCCGTCCGCGGGCGCGACGCGCCGTGATGCGCGGGTTGTGGGCCTTGGGCGCGCTGCTTGCGCTGTCGCCGCTCGTGGCCAGTGCCAGCTCGTGGTGGAACGACGACTGGAAGTTCCGCAAGGAAATCTCGTTCGACGCCTCGCCGACGGGCGCGAACCTAGCCACCACGGTGCAGGACGTGCCGGTGCTGGTGCGCCTGTCGCTCGCGAACTTCAGCTACTTCGGCGACGCCAAGCCGGACGGCTCCGACTTCCGCGTGCTGGCCGGCGACGACAAGACGCCGCTCAAGTTCCACTTCGAGCGCTACGACGCGCAAGCGCAGATGGCCTTCCTGTGGATCCACGTGCCGCGGATCTCGGCCGGCGCGAAGACCGACAAGGTGTACGTCTACTACGGTAACCCGGGCGCCCCGGCGGCGGGCGATGGCCCGGGCACCTACGACGTCAACCAGGCGCTCGTGCTGCACTTTGGCGAGACGAGCGGGGCGCCGCAGGACGCCACGGCCTACAAGAACAACGCAGCGAGCGCGACGGCGCAGGCGACGCCGAGCTCGCTGATCGCGGGTGGGCTCAGGCTTGCGCCAGGGCAAGTCGTGACCGTCCCGGCGACCGCGAGTCTGAGGCTGCTGCCGAACCAGGGCTTCACGGCGTCGACGTGGGTCAAGCCAGATCAGCTTGGCGGCGAGCAGGTCGTCATCGCGCTCACCGACCAGGGCCGCGAGCTCGCGCTCGGACTGCAGGGTGGCCGGGCGTTCGCGCGCTACGCGGCCGGCGCGGCGCCCGTGACGGTCCAGGCGCCCGCCGACCTCCCCGCGGAAGGCTGGCACCACCTGGCGCTCAGCGCCGGCGCGGGGCAGCTGCGCCTCTACGTCGACGGTGAGAACGTGGCGAGTGCGCCGGTGCAGCTCGTCGAGATCGGCGGCGCGCTGACGGTCGGGTCGGCGACGTTCGCGGGCGACATCGACGAGGTCGAGGCCGCCAAGGTGACGCGCTCCGCGGACTGGATCAAGGCTGCTGCCAAGAGCCAGGGCATGGAGGCACCGCTCGTCGCCTACGGCAGCGATGCGCAGAAGGAGGGCGGGCAGGGTTCCTACTTCGGCACGATCCTTAAGAATCTCACGGTCGATGGCTGGGTGGTAATCGGCATCTGCATGGCGATGCTGGTAATCGCGCTCGTCATCATGGTGCTCAAGGCCTTCTACCTCAGCAAGGTCGAGTCGGCAAATCGTCGCTTCCTCGAGGCGTACCGTCGTGTGTCGGGTACGCCAGACCTCGGCACAGCAACGCCGGACCCGGCCAATGGTCAGGCGGCGCCGAGTGTCACGGCGTTGAAGGAAGGGCACGATGCCTCGACGCTCTACCAGCTCTATGAGGTCGGCAGCCGCGAGCTGCAGAAGCGTATCGCGCCCTCGAGCGGCCGCAAGGCTGGACAGCCTGTGACCGCGCAGTCGGTCGAAGCCATCCGCGCGTCGGTCGACGCCGCCTCGACCCGCCTGCAGCAGCAGCTGTCGGCGCAAATGGTGCTGCTGACGATCGCGATCTCGGGTGGCCCCTTCCTCGGTCTGCTCGGCACGGTGATCGGCGTCATGATCACCTTCGCCGCGATCGCGGCGTCCGGCGACGTCAACGTCAATGCGATCGCGCCGGGTACCGCCGCGGCGCTCGCCGCGACCGTGGCCGGCCTCTCGGTCGCGATCCCGAGCCTCTTCGGCTACAACTGGCTCAACTCGCGGATCAAGGCAATCAACGCGGACCAGCGCGTGTTCGCCGACGAGCTGATCGCGCAGATCGCCGAACAGCACAGCTGAGGAGCCGGCGATGTCGGGATCAGGCGAGGAAAAGGACGTCTACGACGACATCAACATCACGCCGATGTTGGATCTCGCCTACGTCCTGATGGTGATCTTCATCATCATGACCACGGCCACCGTCCAGGGCATCAAGGTCAACCTGCCGCAGGCGAGCGCGGCCCCGACTCTCGCCAAGCCGCAGACCAAGGCGATCACGATCACCGGTGACGGCACGATGTTCCTCGACACGTTCCCGGTCACGATGCCGGAGCTCGAGAACCTGCTCCGGCAGTACAAGGCCGCCAACCCGCAGCTGCCGGTGATCATCAAGGCTGACTCGACGATCCAGTACCAGAAGGTGGTCGACGTACTCGACCTGCTCGGGCGACTCGACATCAACCAGCTGGGGCTCGTGACCCAGCGCATCGTGAAGTAGATACAGCGAAGTGCGTGAGCCGCCGCGCGAACGACCAGTCTCGAAGTGGGCGGCAGTCGCGGTCGCCGGGGTCGCCGTCGTGGCGCTATTCGGCTGGTTCGTGCACGCGATGGTGTCGGCGAAGGACGCGAAGCCGCCGCGCAAGACTCAGACCGTGACCGTGATCCGGCCGCCGCCGCCCCCGATCGACCAGCCGCCGCCACCACCGCCGCCCGACCGCCCCAAGGAGGAGATCGCGCAGAACGAACCGGAGCCGTCGCCGAGCGACGACGCCGCGCCGTCGCAGCAGCTCGGCCTCGATGCCGAGGGTACGGCCGGTGGCGACTCGTTCGGCCTCGCGGCCCACAAGGGCGGGCACGACCTGGTCGGTTCCGGTGGCGCCGTGTTCGGCTGGTACACCGCGCGGCTCAAGGATCGCGTCGCCGACAAGCTGTCGGGCGATGCGCGGCTGCGTTCGAAGAAGTTCACGGTCGCTCTCAAGATCTGGATCGAGAGCGATGGCCGGATCCGCGAGGTGCACGTCGTGTCCGGGACCGGCAACGGCGAGCTCGACGACGCGATCCGGTCGGCGGTGGCCGCGATCGGAACGTTGAGCGAGTCGCCGCCGCTCGAGATGCCGGAGCCCGTCACGATCCGCATCGTGTCGCGCACCGGCTAGCGGCTACAGACATCGAAGGCGCCGCCGACCGGCGGCGCACGGGGAGAGCTTGGATGACGAAACTGAGGCCCGTCCTTTTGTCGGTTGCGGTGGGCGTGCTGCTCGCCGCGGCCGCGCCGCGCGTGCACGCGGAGTCGAACGAGCGGGAGTCGCTCGAGACCCTGCGCAACACGGTCACGAACCTGCTGCAGGCGCTGGTCGACCAGGGGCTCCTGACGCGCGAGAAGGCCCAGGCGCTCGTCAAGGCCGCCCAGGACAAGGCCGCGGCGACGACCGCGGCGCAGGCGGTCGAGCCAGGCGCCGTGCGGGTGCCGTACGTGCCGGAGATCGTCAAGGATGAGATCAGCAAGCAAGTCGCGGCACAGGTCGAGCCGCAGGCAGTCGACGACGTCGTGCGCCGCGCCAAGACCGAGGGCTGGGGCGTGCCCGGGGCACTGCCGGAGTGGCTGAGCCGGGTACGCGTCTATGGCGACGTCACGATCCGGGGCCAGGAAAACCTCTACGCCCGCGACAATACGCCGGGCGTGATCCTCGACTTCCAGTCGATCAACGCGGCCGGCGGCATCGGCAAGCTCGGGCTCTTCAACTCGTTCCTGAACGTCACCGAGGACCACGACTACATGCGGCTGCGCGCGCGCTTCGGCATCGAGTCGAAGGTCGCGCCCGAAGTCACGGCCGGTGTGCGGCTCAGCTCCGGCTCGCTGACGGACCCGAGCTCGGCGAGCCAGAACCTCGGCACGACGGCGGCGCGCTACACGGTCGGCATCGACCAGGCCTTCATCCGCTGGGACCCGCGCACGGCCGCGGGCTTCAACTACCTGACCGCGATCGGCGGGCGCATCGCAAACCCGTGGTTCGCGCCGACGGAGCTCGTCTACTCGCGCGACCTGACGCTCGAGGGCGCCGCGTTCACCGGACGACTCGGCTATGGCGATGGGCACGCGGACCAATCGCACGTGTTCGTGACGCTCGCGGGCCTGCCGGTGCAGGACGTGCCGCTCGAGAGCCCGGAGAGCAAGTGGCTGGTCGGCGGCCAGCTCGGGACGCTGGTCAACATGGGCGGCGGGCAGCGCTTTCGCATCGCCGCGGCGTACTACGACTTCCTGCACGTCAGCGGCGAGAAGAACGCGCCGGACAGCACGCTCCTCAACTACACCGCGCCGCAGT
Organism: uncultured Pseudomonadota bacterium; assembly: GCA_963727685.1. Taxonomy (GTDB): domain Bacteria; phylum Pseudomonadota; class Gammaproteobacteria; order Steroidobacterales; family Steroidobacteraceae; genus CAIKZZ01. Next base: position 593,493 of record CAVSGY010000005.1, on the reverse strand, counting down.
TCGTCCGCTATGGCAACACGATGTTCGACATCTCCAACAGCACGACCGATCCGACGGTCAACCTGTTCGCGCTGGCGGCGCGGTTTCGGATCGTCGACCTCGCGATGCGCTACGAGCTGCCGCTTGGCGCGCGCTACCAGATGACCGTCACCGGCGAGGCGGACAAGAATGTCGGCGACACGCAGTCGGACCTGTTGGCGCGCACCGGCGTGGCCCTGCCGGCGCGCAACCGCGGCTACGTCGGCGAGCTGATGTTCGGCGACAAGGCGGTCACGCGCTTCGGCGAGTGGCGGGCGGCGGTCGGCTACCGCTACGTGCAGGGCGACGCGGTGATCGACGCGTGGACTGACGCCGACTTCCACCTCGGCGGGACCAATGCCAAGGGCTACACGCTGTGGGCGGAGTTCGGCCTCAACCGCGACCTGTGGACGCGGCTGCGCTACATGAGCGGCAACGAGATCGACGGCACGCCCTACGGCCTCGATGTCATCCAGCTCGACCTCAGCACGCGGTTCTAAGCATGAGCATCCAGCGGCAGGCGATCCTCGGCAGCGCGGTGCTGGCGCTTGCGGCGCTGGCGGCGCCGGCGCTCGGGCAGACCGCGCGCGGTGGCGGCGGCGGCGCGGCGAGCCCGCAGATCATGCAGCAGTACCAGCAGCTGAGTGCGGAGCGCACGACGCTGCTGGCCGACAACACGCGCCTGAAGAAAGATGCCGAGGATGCCAAGGCCCAGCTCGCAACCACGAAGAAGGAGCTCGACGCGCTCAAGGCGCGCGCTGGCGGCGCCGCGGCAGCCAGCGAGAGTGCGGCGGCCGCCCGGGCCAGCGCCGAGCAGGCGCTCGCCGAGACCCGCCGCAAGCTCGACGAGCTCATTGCGCGTTACCGCGAGACGGCGACGACACTGCAGTCCGTGGAGGCCGACCGGGCACGCGCCGGGCAGGACCTCACGCAGGCGACCCAGGCGCTCGACACCTGCGCGATCCGCAACGTCGCGCTCTACGACCTCAACGGCGAGGTGCTCGACCGGTGGGAACACGAGGGCTTCTTCAGCCGCCTGGCGCGCTCGGACTCGTTCACGCGCCTCAAGCGCACCGAGCTTGAGAACCTCGTCGACGACTACCGCGCCCGGGCCGCGGAGGCGAAGGTGCGTCGCACCGGGGCGGCCGGCGCGGGACGGGCCGACCCGACCGGCCAGCGTCCGAATCCCTGACCCGGCGGGCGGGCTTCGGCCTCAGGTGCCGGCCCGCCGCGCCGCGGCACGATAGGCGGTCTCCAGCAAGTCGGCGGCTCGCAGCCACGTATAGTCCTGTGCGTCGCGACGTGCCGACGCGCCGAGCGTGCGGGCGAGATCCTCGTCGCGGACGAGTGCGTCGAGGCGCTCGGTAAAGGCCCTTGCGTCGGCGACCGGCACCGCGAAGCCGTTTTGCCCGTCGCGGACGAAGTCCGCCATGCCGCAGGTGCGGCTGACGACGAGTGCCATGCCCATCGCGGCGGCCTCGAGCATTGCAAGCGGCTGCCCCTCGAAGAACGACGGCAGCAGGCAGACCGAATGGTGACGACACAGCTCGATCAGCGTGTCGTTGTCGCCGTACGCCGGCATGACGTCGATGCGCGCTCGCAACTCGGCGGGGAAGTCGGCTAGCACGGCGTCCGCCGACGCTCCGCTGCCGGCGATTGTCAGGCGCAGGCCCCGGTATCGCGGCAGCAGCACGCGCATGGCGGCAACGATTTCCATCGTCCCCTTGCGCTCGATCCACGTGCCGATGAACAGCACGCCGCGGCGCGACGCGGGATGCCGGGCGAGGCGCGTGCCGGCCTCTAGAATGTCCGGCGTGACGCCGTTGCGCCCGCGCGTGATGCGGTGCGCGGGCACGCCGGCGGCCCGCAGGTGGCGCTCATCCTCCTCGCTCAGGCACACGACGTGGTCCGCGTGGCGGACCGCGTACTTCGCCTGCTGGATGACGGTCAGTGGCGAGTAGCGCTGCTTCAGCGAGACCGGCAGGCCCTTGCCGCGCCGATAGCTGAGTTCCGCGGCGTGCATGCGCTCGTTGAGCCCGTGCGACATCACCACGAGCGGGGGCAGCCGGGTGTCCACCTTTCTCGCGATCGAGTAGGGCGCCGCGAGCGGTTCGTGGATCTCGACCGCGTCGTAGCGGCCGCGGGCGTCGCACAGCCTGCGCGCGAGCCCGGGAATTCGCATCGGCACCGTGAAGCGACGGAGCTGCGCCGGGACGCGCGATGGCATCTGCTCGCTGAAGAGATAGTCGATCGTGTGCCCGCGGTCGCGCAGCAGGTCGCCAGTGAAATACATCGCCCGCGACATGCCGCCGGTGCGGTTATCCGCGACGTCCGCGACCCTGAGAATCCGCACCAGGCCTGCTCCTTGCTCATTCGTCGCGCGCGATCCCGCCGACAGCGCGGCGCCGACGGCGAACGGCGGACCGTCGTGGCCAGGCGGATTCGGCACTACAGCCCCGCCAGCACCGGCGCACTGGCGGTGCCGCGGCGCCGGATGCCCTTCGCGGCCAGTCGCGCCCATCTCCGCAGCGATCCCGTGGGCACAGGACTTGGCCCGCGGTCACCGATTGTCGGCGGCTCGTACGGTAGTTACCGGACGCTACATCTCGGTGACGGCGCGGCCATGGTGCCGGCGAGGCCCGCCGGGAGCGATCGCCTTTGGCCGCGACCGCGCGCGGCCCGGTGCGGCAGCCGGGGCGGCGAAATAACGCGGGGACTGCGGGTGCGCGCCGTCGAAGAAAGACGGTTAGAAACAAACCGTAAACAATTGAAAAGTAGCGTGAAATGTAGACGTTATCGCCACATTATGTCAGCCGAAGACTTGACGTATGGCGCTCGAAGGTCATCAAAACGAAGCCAACTTGAAATGCTTAAAACGTACTTTGCGTCGAGAGACGTCCAACACAGTGACGTCCACGCTAGGGGAGACTCAATTGGTGATGGCAGCCCGCAAGCAGGCGGTATCAATCCGCCTTGGAAACGCAGACGTCCGCAAGGTCAAGCGCCTTGCGGAGCGCCTAGGGGTCCGTGATTCGGACGTCATTCGCTTCGCCCTCAAGTGGGCGCTCAACCGGGTCGCGCCGTTGTGCGATCCCGAGATCAAGGGCCCGAGCCTCGTGCCGGTGTTCGTCGAGGCCGGCGGCGATCTGATCCGGCACTTCGAGCTCGACGCTTTTCGCCTCGAGGCGATCATCAACGAAGGGGTGGAACGCGAGCGGCGGGTCGCCCACGACGACATCGCGCTCCTGGCGCTTGCCGGTTCCCAGCAGCCCTATGCGTTGCTGAGGATCCGGCCGGCCGGGGCGTCGGGGACTTCGCCGGCCTCGATCGAGGCGCTGCGCCAGTACCTCTACGACAAGTACATCTATTCGCGATCCGCCGACGGCGAACGGGTGAACGGCGAGGACCTGGACGATGAGCTCGCGGAATCGACGGCCGCACGTGCGGTGGCAGCGGACGGCTTGGAAGCCACAGGGACAACACCATGAATAGGAGAATCGTTTGGACCGTGGGCATGCTCCTCGCGGCGCTGTCGAGCCTCGCCGGCAGCGCCCAGGCGGGGCCGGTGACGCTCGTCGATACCTATTACGTCGCCGGTCCCAACGGCCTGATCGGCTCCCCGCCCGTTCCCCAGTTCACGCTGGCGCAGGGGGGGACGCTGACCGTGACGCTGGAGCCGATCAAGTTCGGCGCGCCGCTCAGCACGTTGCAGTTCGAGCTGTCGAACGCAACCGGCACGGTCATCGATGCGTTCTCCGGCACCAATGGGCAGTCGATGTCGTTCGCGGTGCAGGCAGGCACGTTCTTCGCGCTGTCGTTCGGCTCGACTGCGGCCGGCACGGGTACGGATGTCGGCTTCTACAGCCTCGATGTCGACTACGTGCCCGCGTCCCCACCTGCGCCGGTACCGGTACCACGCTCGGGCGCGCTGCTGACCGCGGGCCTTGCCGCATTGGCGCTCGTGGGCCGGCGCCGGCGCGCGAGCGGCTGGCTCGCGGCCGACGGCTGGTCCGCCGGCGTGCGCGGGCGACTGGTTCCGGGCCGACTGCAATGAGTCTGTAAGACAAATGCACTAGCGTTGTCCTGTTAACCAGTCGCCAGCGCATGCCCGCCGGCTCCGGACGCACTGCGTCCGGAGCCGCGCGTGTCTAGGGGATTCAGTGAACATAAGGCAGCTCACGGGTATCCCCGCACTGCTTCTGCTGTTGCTCTCGGCCGTCGCGCAGGCGCAGACGACCGCGCCAGTGTCCCATGTGTCGCCGGACGGCTACCGCCTGCAGCCGGGCGACGTGTTGCAGGTAATGGTCTGGAAGGAGACCGAGCTCCAGGGCGAGGTGATCATCCGCCCGGACGGTTACCTGTCGTTCGCGCTTGCGGGCGACGTGCCCGCGGCCGGTCGGACGGTCGAGGAACTGCGCGCCGACCTTGAGACTCGGCTGCGCAAGCTCATGCCGGACGCGGTGGTGACGGTAAGCACCAAGGTGCTCGTCGGCAATCGCATATACGTCATCGGCAAGGTTGCACGTCCCGGCGACTTTCCGATCGTCCGGCCCACGGACGTCATGCAGGCGCTCAGCCTGGCCGGCGGCGCGACCCCGTTCGCCGACACCGATGCGATCCGCGTCCTGCGGCGCGTCGGTGCGCGCGAGATCACCATACCGTTCCGCTACAGCGAGGTGGAGCGCGGCCGGCGGCTCGATCAGAACATCATTCTGCAGAGCGGCGATACCGTTGTCGTGCCATGAGGCTCCGCCGGTCTTGGCACGCGTTGCCCCTGCGCGCGGCGCTGACGGGCGTGATGCTCGCCTCGGCCCCGGCGCTCGGCGATGTCTGGACGCTTGAGCCGCGCCTCTCGGCCACCGCCGTGATGTCATCAAACCCACAACTGAGCTACCAGCCGGCGTTCGGCGATGCCGGCTTTCTCGACCTCGCCCTGGCCACCGCCTGGGACGACGTCGCGCGGCGCGTTGAACTGGCTCCGGAGGTGCGGCTCGCGGATACGGGCGGCGACTACTACCGGAACACCAATTCCTACTTCCTGGTCGAGTCGGCGCGGGTGCAGTCCGAACTGTCGACGTGGTCGCTGCGCAGCCAGTGGGCCTACGAGTCGCTGGTGGCGACGGTGGTGCCCGCCCCCGGGACACTGACGCGCATCGATGTCCCGCGGCGCACGCTGACGGCAACGCCGGACTGGCAGCTGCAGGTCACGCCGCGCTGGCAGACGGAGTGGACGGTCGCCGCCGAATCGATTGGCTACTCGGACGGGGTCCCGTTCGGGCTGTACGACTACCGCGACACCGCGCTCAGCGGCCTTGCGTCCTATCTCACCAACGAGGTCACGCAGTTGCAGGCGCAGATCGGGACCGTGTCCTACGACTATTCATCGCTCGATGAGCGCATCCGCAGCTCGTACGCGCAGGTCGGGCTCGTGGGCAACTGGACTCCGCTGTGGTCGTATACGGCGCTGTACGGCCTGTCTCGCGTCGGGCGCACCGGGCTGGCCGCATCGGCGTCGGGCAGCGTGTACACGCTGCGTCTGACGCGCACCACCGAGAGGGGAAGCTGGTCGGCGTCGATGGTCAGCTCGTACCAGCCGAGTGGCTTTGGCACCGTGGCGCGCTCGACGCAGGCCGGCCTGCAGGGATCTTGGCAGTACTCCGCTCGCAGCACGCTCGCGTGGTCGCTGCTCTCGGCGCACACCAGCGACGCCTTCCGCGCCCTGACCATCGCCGATCGATCGTACCGATCGGTCGGCCTCGACTGGGGGTGGCAGGCGAGCGAGCGGTGGTCGCTGCACGTCGCGCCGAACTGGCAGCGGCAGAACTACGGTGCGGCCACGGGGACGGGCACGGCCTTCGGCGTCGTGCTGACGGCGAGCCGCCAGTTTCGCACGATGACGCTGCACGGCGGACGCTCATGAACACCAACGCAACGCAGGCGAATGCGGAGGCGGGCGTGCCGCTCGGCGACCGGCTGCGCGCGCTGCGCCGGCAGCGACGCCCGATGCTGATCGCGATCGGCATTGGCATCGTGGTAACGCTGTTGCTCACGCTGCTTCTGCCGCCGACGTACCGCGCCACGGCGACCATCCTGATCGAGCAGCAGGAGATCCCGCAGGAGGTCGTGCGCTCGACGATCACCTCGTTCGCGGACCAGCGGATCCAGATCATCAGCCAGCGCGTTATGACCTCGGAGAACCTGCTCAGCATCGCTGAGAAATATGACTTGTACCCGCGGCAGCGGCGGACGCGGGCCCGCGAGGTCGTGGTCGCCAAGATGCACGACGACATCAAGATGAAGCTGGTCAGCGCCAACGTCATCGACCCGCGCAGCGGCCGACCGATGCAGGCGACGATCGCCTTTACCGTGTCATTCGACAGCCCGTCCGCAGACCTCGCGGTCAAGGTCGCGAACGAGATCACGTCGCTCTACCTCAACGAGAACCTCACGAGCCGGGCCAAGGCCGCCGAGCAGGCGTCCACGTTCCTTACCGACGAGGCAACCCGGCTCAGCACGGAGATCCAGCAGATCGCCGCCAAGCTCGCGAAGTTCAAGGAGCAGAACAGCGCGACGCTGCCGGAGCTCGAGGGCTTCAACTTCCAGATGCTGGATCGCACTGAGCTCGAGCTTCGCGACGCGGGCAGCCATCTCGGCGCGATCGACGGGCAGAAGGCCTTCATCGACGCGGCGCTCGCGACGATGAGCCCGACCTCGCAGATCTTCACCGAGACCGGCCAGCGGATCCTGAGTCCCGAGGACCGGCTGAAGTCATTGCGCTCGGACCTCGCCGCCCTCAAGGCACGCTACGCGCCCGACCATCCTGACGTGCTCAAGACCGAGCGCGAGATCGCCGGCCTCGAGACCATCGTCAACGCCGACAACGGCGCCAACGACCTGCTGCGACAGCTCGAGGACGCGCGCGGCGAACTGGCGGCGGCGCGGCAGCGCTACAGCGAGGGGCATCCCGACGTGCAGCGCCTCGAGCACGTCGTGGCCTCGCTCGAGGGCGCCGTCACCGGTCAGGCGGCGGTCAAGCGCGTCCAGGCCGCGCGCGCGAGCCCCGACAACCCGGCCTACATCCAGCTGCGCGCGCAACAGGAGGCGCTGCTCGCCGACCGGGCCGCGACGTTGCGCAAGCAGGCAGAGCTCAAGGCGCGCCTCGAGGACTTGCAGCGGCGCCTGGCGAAGGCGCCGGCGGTCGAGAAGGAATTCCGGGCGCTGGCTTCGGACCTCGATAACGCGCAGCTCAAGTACCGCGAGGTGCGCTCCAAGCAGATGGAGGCGAAGGTCTCGCAGAACCTCGAGACCGAGCGCAAGGGCGAGCGGTTCACGCTGATCGAGCCGCCGATCCCGCCCGAGGAGCCCGTCAGCCCGAACCGGCCGCTGGTGTTCGTGCTCGGCCTCTTGGGCAGCTTCGCCATCGCGCTTGCGCTGGCGGGGCTGCGCGAGGCAGGCGACACGTCGGTGCGCAGCGCCGAGGACCTGCGCTCGCTCGTCGAGGTGGCGCCGCTCGTCACGATTCCGGTCATCCGCACCCGGGAGGAGATCGCCGGCGCACGCCGCGCCGTCGCCCGCGCCTGGGTCGGTGCGGTGACCGGCGTCGTCGCCCTGGCGCTGGCCGTGCACTTTCTCTACCGCCCGCTCGACATCGTGTGGTTCACGATGTTGCGCCGGATGGGAATCTGAGGTTGCCGCGTGGATAAGATTCGCCAGGCACTTGATCGGGCGCGCGCCGAACGGGCCGAGGTAGCCGCGGACGCGGGTGCAACGGCCGTGCTGGCCGGCCAGCCGTGGCCCGAGGCCGTTCGCCCCGGGCGCGCGGCCGCGCCCGAGGCGCCGCCGGCCGCCGCGGCAGCCCCCCCCGAGGCGGCGGCGCGCCTGTTCGACGTCGGCCCGTTGGCGCTCGAGCGCAATCGTCTGGTCGTGGAAGAGCGCACGAATCACGCGGCGCGCGCCTTTCGCATGCTGCGCACGCAGGTACTGCAGCGGATGCGGGAGCGCGGCTGGCGGACGCTGGGCGTCGCGAGCGCACGCAGTGGCGACGGCAAGACGACGACGGCGATCAACCTGGCGCTCGCGATCGCCTCCGGGCAGCAGGAAACGGTGCTGCTGGCCGACCTCGACCTGCGGCGTCCCGGTGTTGCGCGCTGCTTCGGGCTGAGCCCCGAGTACGGCGTGGAGGAGGTGCTCCGCGGCGAGCGCCGCATCCCCGAGTGCCTGTACCGGCCACGGACCTTCGACAAGCTGGTGCTGCTGCCGGCACGACAGCCGGTCGTCGGCTCGTCGGAACTCGTGGCCGGGGCGCGCTTCGAGCGGCTGGTGGCGGAGCTGCGGTCGCGCTACGCCGACCGGATCGTGATCTTCGACGTGCCGCCCGTGCTCGAGATGGACGACGCGAGCGCCATCGCGCCCTACGTCGACTGCGTGCTGTACGTCGTGGCGGAGGGCGCCACGGCTCGCGAGGACGTGATCCGCGGCCTCGAGCTGCTGGCGCGCACACCGCTGATCGGCACGGTCCTCAACCGCTCCGCGCAGACTATCAGCTCGGACAGCTACGGCTGAGCCATGTACCAGAAGTTCTACGGGCTCAATGCCAGGCCCTTTGCGCTGACGCCCGACCCGGGCTTTCTGTTCCCGTCGCGCCAGCATGCGATGGCACTCACGCTGCTCGAGTATGGGCTCGAGTCGCAGGCCGCATTCGCGCTGCTGACCGGCGAGATCGGCTCCGGCAAGACCACGCTGATCCGGCGCCTGGTTCGTGATCTCGGCCAGCAGGTGGCGGTCGGCCTCATTAGCAACACGCACGCCGGCTTCGTCTCGATCCACCCGTGGGCGCTGTCGGCGCTGGCGATCGCGCCGGTCGACGACAGCGAGATCGCGATGTACGAGGCGCTGACCGACGCCTTCATCCGCGAGTACGCCCGCGGCCGGAGGACGCTGCTGATCGTCGACGAGGCGCAGAACCTGACGCCGTCGCTGCTCGAGGAGCTGCGCCTGCTGTCGAACGTGAATTCGGAGACCGACCTCGTCCTGCAGGTGCTGCTGGTCGGCCAGCCGGAGCTGCGGGCGACCCTGCGCCGGCCCGAGCTCAGGCAGTTTGCCCAGCGCGTCTCGGTGGACTTCCACCTGCGTCCGCTGGAGCGCGCCGAGACGTACGCGTACGTGCGGCACCGGCTGACCGCGGCGGGGGGCGACCCGGAGACCTTCCTGCCGGAGGCGCTCGAGTTCGTGCACGCGCGCTCGGCCGGCGTGCCCCGGCTGATCAACCAGCTATGCGACATCGCGCTCGTCTATGGTTACGCTGGCGGCTGCCGGCGCATCGGCGCCGACGTCTTCGGCCAGGTGCTCGAGGATCGCGCGACCGCGCAGGCGCTGCCGGTGTTCGCGGAGAGCGAAGACCGCTCGTTGCGACACTGACGCCGTGCCCGCATGCGCCACCACGCCTCCAGCCGCCACCGCAACCGGGCTCGCCCGCGCGTGAGCGCGACGGCGATGGCTCCTGCGGCGGCCGGCGCGCCGGCCGCGACCTGGCGCGCGGCCCACGCGGGAGCGCCGGCGTGAGGCTGCCGCGCACGGTGCTCACGTTCCTGCGCGGCTCCTCGGCCGCGACGACCATCGCTCACGTCGCGATGACGAATGGCGTCGTGCTGGTGCTCAACGTCGCGACCGGCGTCGTGGCCGGGCGCTGCCTCGGACCCGGCGGGCGCGGCGTGCTCGCGGCGATCATGGTGTGGCCGCAGTTTCTCGGCTACGCTTTCGCGTTCGCGCTGCCGTCGGCGGTGCTCTATCACGCGCGCAGCGATCCGGCGGCCAAGCGCTCTATCACCGGCGCGGCGATCGCGCTCAGCGTGGTGGGGGGCGCGATCTCCTGCGCGGTCGGAGTCGTGGCCATGCCGTGGCTGCTGCAGGGGTCCGACCCTGCGACGCTGCTGATCGCGCGCGAGATGATGGTGTTCGCGCCATTCGCGACCGTGGCGGCCACGTTGACCGCGATCGTGCAGCTCGAGGGCGAGTTCGGGATCTTCAACCGGGTCCGCTACCTGCCGCCGGTGGCGACGCTGGCCGGTCTGCTCGTGCTGTGGGGCACCCATCTGATGACGCCGATGACGGCGGCGCTGGCGTACTTCCTGCCGGGTGTCCCGCCGTTCCTATGGGTGGCGTACTGGGCCGGGCGGCACATCCGCCCCTCGTTCCGGATCCCGATCCGGGACTTTCGCCGCCTGCTGTCGTACAGCGGACGCGCCTACGGCGGCGAAGCCGCGGCGACGCTGCTCAGCCAGACCGACAAGCTCGTGCTCGTGAACGTATTGTCGGCCGCCGACTACGGCGTCTACGTCGTCGCCTTCAGCCTGTCACGCGTCATTACGACGGTCGGCGCGGCCATCGTGCCGGTGCTGCTGCCGAAGAGCGCCGGCAAGAGCCCGGCGACGGTAACCGTGATGACGGGACGGGCCCTTTCGATCGCGACGCCGTTGCTCCTCGTCGGGGCCGCCGTGCCGATGCTGTTCGGCCAGTCGCTGCTGCAATTGCTGTATGGGCAGGGCTTCGGCGTCGGCCACCTCGCCCTCGCGCTGCTCGCCGTGGAGGCCGTGGTGGCGACGGTCGCGTACGTGATGACACAGCCGTATCTTGCCTTGAATCGCCCCGGCCTCATCACGCTGATCCAGTTGGTTTCGCTGCCGGTGCTCGCAGTCAGCCTGTTCGCCCTGGTGCCGGCGTTCGGAATCGCGGGGGCAGCCACGGCACTGCTGGTGTCGACGACCTGCCGGGCCGGCTGGTCGATCCTCGGCTATCGCCGCACGCTCGGGGTCGCGCCCCCCGCACTCTGGCCGACTATGAACGAGTCGCGGGAATTCCTGCGCAAGCTGCGGGCCGCGTCGTGACGGCGTCGCTGAATCGTGCCGCCGATGGCGGGGGCCGCAGCGAGACCGTGGCGGTGGTCGTGCCGACCTACCAGCGGCCGGATGACCTGCGCCGGTGTCTCGCGGCGCTGGCCGCGCAGCGGCGGCCGGCAGACGCGGTCGTCGTGGTCGCGCGGCGCGACGACGCGGGCTCGGTCGACGTCATTGGCTCGCACGGCGCGTTGCTGCCGCAGCTGTGCCCCGTGTGGGTCGACGCGCCCGGCCAGGTGCACGCGCTCAACAGCGGCGTCGCCGCCGCCGACGCGGACATCGTCGCGATCACGGACGACGATGCCGCGCCGCGACCGGACTGGATTGCCCGTCTGGCCGCGATCTTCGCCGCCGATGCGCGCGTCGGCGCGGTCGGCGGCCGGGACTGGGTGCACCATGGCGTGCGGATCGAGGATGGCGCGGCGCCGATCGTCGGCAGGCTCCTCTGGCACGGCCAGTGCGTCGGCAACCACCACCTCGGCGTTGGTGCGGCACGGGACGTCGACTTCCTGAAGGGCGCCAACATGAGTTACCGGCGCGCGGCGATCGCGGGGCTGCGGTTCGATGGCCGCCTGCGCGGCGCCGGCGCGCAGGTCTGCAACGACATGGCATTCTCACTCGCCGTGCGCCGGCAGGGTTGGCGGGTCGTCTACGACCCGGGTGTCGCCGTCGACCACTACCCGGCAGCCCGGTTCGACGACGACCGCCGCAATACGGTGTCCTCGACGGCGTCCTTCAACGCGGCGTTCAATCAGGCGCTGGTGAGCTGCGAAGCGATCGGTCGCATGCGCGCGGCCGTCTACGTCGTCTGGGCGATCACGATCGGCACGCGTGCGGCGCCAGGGCTGCTGCAACTGCTGCGGCTCGTCTGGCGGGAGCGGACGGCGGCGCTGGTCCGTGCGGCGGCCTCGGTGCGGGGCGCCGCTGCCGGCTGGCGCGCGGCGACGACCCGATGATCGCCGCAGGCCTCGTGATGTCGTTGGCACTACTAGCGTCGGGGCCGGCGCCGACCGCGCCGGCACGTCCCTACGTCGACCCGTCCCAACTCGACCTGCCGGTGCCGTACTTCTCCTTTGCCCGCCAGCCGTGGCGGAGCTACCTCGAGGCGACGCCCGGAACCACGCTGCTCGACGGCGTCGGCGTCGTCTGGGGGCCGGCGGTGGCCGGACACGGCGACGAGGAGTTGGCGGCGCGGATCGCCGCCGCCGGCATCAGCCGCGTGCGGCTCGAGATCCCGTGGGGCGCGATCCGCTGGGACGAGAGCGGGATCGTACCGGAACACGCCGGCCGGATTCGGGCCGCGCTCGCGGCGTTCAAGGCGCAGCGGCTGCGCCCGATGATATTGCTCAACGCCCACCACAACGCGCCGTGCCCGATGCAGGTGCGGCGCTGGCGGCTCGCCGCGGCAGCTCCGGTTGGCAGCAGGGCGTTGCAGGTAGTGGGGCCGACGGTCGGGCTGTCGGCCGGTGACAGCCTTGTACTGACACTCGGCGACAGCGTGCACGCCGGGCCGCTCGTGACCGACGTGTCGCCGGCGACGGGCACGCTCGAATTGTCGAAGCCGAGCGCGCGGCGCCTGGAGGCGGGCGACGAGGTGCTGATCGGCGAGGTCAAGTACCTACCGCTGCATCCGCTCGGCACGCCGCAATTCGAGCAGACGGCCGACGGCTGGATTCGCTATGTCGGTCTCGTGATGCGCCTCGTCACGGACGTGTACGGCCCCGAATTCGACGTCGAGATCTGGAACGAGCTCTCCTTCGGCTCGGAATTCCTGGCGATCGAGGCCTACTTCGACCCGCCGGCCTCCGCCACGGCGCCGGATCCTCTGCGCCGTGGCGGCCGGGTCTGGGAGCTCGGCCGGCGCACGGTCGCCGAAGTCGCCCGCGTTGCACCGGGCGCCCGCACCGTGTGGGGCTTCTCGAACACGACGTTCTTCCACACGCCGGTCGCGGAACTGCCGCCGGGACTCGCCGGGCAGAGCTACCATCCTTACGGCGTCGGACCGCGCTGCTACGCGCAGCTGCTCGCCGGACGCGAGCGCTACAACGCCGACGGGCTCGTGCCTGCCGGGTGCGCCGTAATGCCCGAGGGCTGGGCACAGACCTTCCAGCAGACCGAGACGCTGATGCGGCTGCTGAACCCTGCGGCGCGAGCTGCACGGCCGCCGGGGACGGACCGGTTCGCTCATTTCTTTACGGAACACGGCTTTTCGCCGGCGGAGCTCGGGATCCAGGACACGGCGGCCGCCCTGCGCGCGAAACAGAAGTTCCTGCTGCGCGCGCCCCTGTTCTGGCTCAACAAGGGCCTCAGCGCGCTCTACGTCTACGACGCCTACGAGGCCGACGACCGGGGTTTCGGAGTGCTGCGCGGCGCAGGTTCGACCAGCCCGGCGACGACGACGCTGCACGCGCTCCTCACGCGCTTCGTGGGCGCCCAGCCCATTTCGTCGCCTCGGCCGGTCGCGGCGTCGCTGCGGCGGACCGCTGGGCGGCTGGGTGCGTACGGCGTCGATCCCGGCGGGCGGGTGGTGGCGCAAGAGGACATCGTCGCCGTCCTCCCGTTCCAGCTCGACGCAAAGCGCTTCGTCGTCGGGCTGTACGTGATGACCGAGGACTTCCCGCGGGACCTGGAGCCGCAGGATTACACGGTCCGGCTGAGCGGAATCGCTGGTCGGGGAGCGACGGTTCGTTACTACGACCCGCTCTCGGACTCGATGCTGCCACTCAGTGTGGTCGCGACCTCCGCCGAGTCGCTGACGGTTCGGCTCTCGCTCACGGACGCGCCGCGGGTTCTTGAGGTCACCGAGTCGTGAGCGACCCACAGCCGCTGCGGATGGGCATCGTGATGCCTCTGGCGCAGCAGCGCGGCGGGGCGGAACTCGCGCTGGTCCACTACCTGAGCGGGCTTGGACCGGAATGGCGCCGGGGCGTGTCGCTGTGTTTCTTGGAGCCGGGCCCGCTCGTGGAGTGGGCCGCCGAGCACGGCTATCCGGCTTGCGTCATCGAGTCCGGCCGGATGCGGCAGCCCGTCGCGTGGGCGCGGTGCACGCGGCGCATCCGCCGCTGGCTCGCCGAACGCCGGGCCGACGTCGTGCTGTCGTGGCTCGCGAAGGCGCACCTGTATGCAGGTCCCGCGGCCCTCGTCGCGGGCATTCCGGCGCTTTGGTGGCAGCACGCCATACCCGGGCACGGCGGCATCGACGAGCTGGCATCGCTCGTGCCGGGGCGCGGCGTGCTCGCGTGCTCGAACGCGGCCGCCGAAGCGCAGCGGCGACTGCGGGGATTGCGCGTACCGGTGCGAACCGTCTACCCGCCGGCGGACCTCGCGACGCTGGCCATGCCGCGCGATCCGCGGGCATGCCGCGCGGGACTCGGCCTTTCTGCAAGCGGGCCGATCGTCGGCATCGTGGCGCGGCTGCAGGAGTGGAAGGGAGTGCACGTCCTGATCGAGGCCGTCGCCGCGCTCGCCGGCGACTTCGCGGACCTGCAGGTCGTCGTCGTGGGCGGCGACCACGCCCTCGAGGCCGACTATCCGGCGCGGCTGCAGCGGCAGGTCCACGAGCTCGGAGTCTCGAACCATGTCCGCTTCTGCGGCCACCAGACGAACGTCGCCGAGTGGATGGCGGCGATGGACATCGTTGTGAATGCGTCTTTCGGCGAGCCCTTCGGCATGGTCATCGTCGAGGCCATGGCGCTCGGCAAGCCGGTAGTCGCGACGGCGCTCGGCGGCCCGCTCGAGATCCTCACCGACGGGGTCGACGGCCTGCTCGTACCCCCGGGTGACTCGGCGGCGCTGGCTGCGGCGCTTCGCGGGCTGCTGCAGGAGCCGAGCCTCCGCGCCCGCCTCGGCCAGGCGGCGGGCAGGCGCGCGCTCGATTTCGGCCTGCCGCGCTTCGTCCGCACGCTGAACGAGACCGTGCGCGATCTGGTGGCGGCGTGAGCGCGCTCGGCCGGCGCATCAGCTCGTCGCTGCTCATTCTGGCGCTCGTGGCTCTGCCGCTGCCGCCGCTGCTCGGCTTTGACCACGGACATTACGTATCGGCGGTCATCCTCACGGTCACGCTGTGCCTGCTCGCGCTGCGCTCGCCGCAGGGCGCGATCGCGGCTCTGGTCGCGTATCTGACTCTGATCGGCGACTACCGGCGGGCGATCGGCTACTTCAGCGGCTACCCGCCGAACGACCCGCTGCTCCTCGTCGCGCCGGCGGCCGCGCTGTTCGTCCTCGGGCTGATGCTGCTCGGTGGACGGATCCGCGTCGCGACCACGGCGCTGTCGATGGTCCTCGCGTTCTTCGCGCTGACGATGTTTGTCGAGATCTTCAACCCAGCCCAGGGCGGCATCGCTGTGGGCGCCGCGGGCGCGCTCTTCTACCTGGTGCCGATGGTCTGGTTCTGGCTCGGTCGCGCGTACGGGACGCCGGAGTTCATCGACGGCCTGCTGCGCCGCGTAGTGCTGCCGCTCGGCCTCGGCGCGGCGCTGCTCGGCATGTACCAGTCGTTTCGCGGGCTGCTGCCGTTCGAGGCGGCGTGGGTCAAGGCCGTCAGTTTCGATGCGCTGTACATCACCGAGGACGTCGTGCGCGCGCTCGGCTTCTTCACCTCGAGCGCGGAGTACACGCGCTTCCTGCTGATGTGCGCCGCAGTCATCGTCGCGCTGTGGCTCAGGGGCCGGTCGTGGTGGATACTGGCACTGCCGGTGGTCCTCGTTGCGCTGTTCCTCGCGAGCTCGCGGGGGCCGATCGTGATGTTGGCGCTGACCGCAACCGCCCTGTGGGCGGTCCAGGCGCGTAGCGCCGTCGCCTGGCTGCCGCGCGCGCTGATCGCCGCCGCAATCGCGGTGGCCGTGCTGCTGCCGCTGCTGCTCGCGCTGCAGGCCGCCAACTTCAGCGATCGCCTGGATGCGGTCATCGCCCACCAGACCGAAGGGCTGCTGAACCCGACCGACACCGAGAAGTCGACGGCGGTCGGCCATGCCGCCCTCGCCATGGAGGCGATCGGCATGGGTTTCACGGCGCCGGGCGGGCAGGGGCTCGGCGCGACGACGCTGGCGGCCAGCAAGTTCGGGGTCGGGGTCTACAGCGCCGAGGTTGACGTCGCCAACATGTTCTACTCGCTCGGCATCGTCGGCGGCTTCGCGTATGTCGCGGTCATCGGCATGGTGCTGATCGCGGCGGTCAACGTGTGGCACCGACGACGAACGGTGGCAGAGCTGTCGCTGCTCGCCATCGCCATGAGTACGGTCCTGAGCTGGATGATCGGCGGCGAGTACGCGATCGCCGGCATCGTCTGGTTCGCGATCGGCAGCATCGACGGTCTGTCCGCGGCGACTGTCGCGGGCAGGCCCAAACGGGTCTTCGATGCATCTCGCATTAATCACGCATAGATTCGTCAAAGGTGACGGCCAGGGCCGCATCAACCTCGAAGTGGCTGCGGCGGCCCTGGAGCGGGGCTGGCGCGTCACGCTGGTCGCCTCGCAGGTCGACGCGTCGCTGCTGACGGTGGGCGACGTGCACTGGGCGCGGATCGACGTCGGCCGCTGGCCGTCGGCGCTGCTCCGCCACCAGCTGTTTGCGGTCGCGAGCGCGAGGTGGGTCGCGCGGCATCGGGCCGACATCGACGTCGTGCAGGCCAACGGGTTCATCAGCTGGGCGCCGGCGGAGGTCAACGCCGCGCACTTCGTCCATTCGGCGTGGCTAAGGTCGCCGTACCGGAGGCGCGGCGCGCGAGTGTCGCTGCGCTCGGCGTACCACCTGGTGTACGGCCTGCTCAACGCGCGGCTTGAGCGCTGGGCCTACCGGCGCAGCGCCCGCGTGGTCGCCGTATCGGAGCAGGTCAGGGGCCAACTGCTGCAGATCGGCGTGCCGGCCGAGCGAGTCAGCGTAATTCCGAACGGGGTCGATACGGGTGAGTTCGCGCCGGCTGCCGCGGTCGAGCGGCGGCCGGGCGGCGGGAACGAGCCGGTGACCGGGCTGTTCGTCGGCGATCTGCAGACGCCGCGCAAGAACCTGCAGACGGTGCTCCACGCGCTCGGCCATTGTCCGGGCGTCCGCCTGCGCGTCGTCGGCACCATCGGCTCGAGCAACTACCCGCGGCTGGCGAACCAGCTCGGCGTGGCCGACCGCGTGGAGTTCATGGGCTACCGGGACGACGTCCCGGCCTTGATGAGAACGGCAGACTTCGTCATTTTTGCGTCGCTCTATGAGCCGAGCGGGCTTGTGCTCTTGGAGGGCATGGCGAGCGGCGTGCCCGTGATCACGGCACGAACGGTCGGCGGCACCGAACTCATCGGCGAAGATTGCGCGATCGTACTCGACGATCCGGAGGACGTCGCGGCGATGGCGGTCGCCTGCAACAGGCTCGCGGCGTCGCCCGAACTGCGCGCCGGCATGGGCGCGGCCGGGCGCGAGCGCGCCCTAGCCCTCGACTTCAAGCGGATGGCCGCGCTGTACTGCGCGCTGTTCGACGCCGTGGCCTCGGCAGCGCGCCGCGGCGGAGCGCGGCCGTAACGGCGCGCGCCGCGGTCGGCGCCGCCGCGATCAGGCGTGCGGCTGCTGCCGGCCGCTGGCGCGGTGCGCCTGTGCCTGCGCTTCGACGAACGCCGTGAACTCCTCGCCAAACTGCCGTGCGGCGAACCGCAGTGCATTGGCGCGGATCTCGACTGAATCGAACTGACGTTCGATCGACTCGAATCGGCCGATCGCATCCACCAGCGACTCGACCGTCTGCTCGCGAAACAGCACGCCCGTGCGGCCATCGACCACTGATTCGACGGCGCCGCCGCGTCCGTAAGCGATGACCGGCGTGCCGCAGGCCTGCGCCTCGACCGGCGCGATGCCGAAATCCTCGAGGGCGGCGAACACGAAAGCCCGCGCGCGGCGCATGCGGTCGAGCAGCGCCGCGGAGTCCTGGTAGCCGAGCAGTTCGACGTTGCCCCCGGCCCGGTCGCGGACTCGACGCCACTCCGGACCGTCGCCGATGACGACCAGGCGGCGATTCGGCAGCCGGGCGAAGGCCTCGACGATCAGCGGCACGTGCTTGTAGGGCACGAGCCGCGATGCGGTGAGATAGAAATCGTCCTTGCGGCCGCCGGGCGTGAAGTACTCGGTGTCCACCGGCGGGTAGATGACCGCGGAGTCACGCCGGTAGGTCCGCCACACGCGCCGGGCGATGAAGCGCGAGTTGCTGACGAAGGCATCGACGCCGTTCGCGGTGCGCTGATCCCAGATTCGCAGCCAGTGCAGCATCGCGCGTGCCAGCGCGCCGCGCAGGCCGCGCGTCAGGTTGGCCTCGCGCAGGTACTGGTGCTGCAGCTCCCAGGCGTAGCGCATGGGCGAGTGCACGTAGCTGATGTGCAGCTGGTCCGGCCCGGTCAGCGCACCCTTCGCGACACAGAACGAACTCGACAGGACGAGGTCGAAGCGCGACAGATCGAAGGACTCGACGGCGAGCGGCATCAGCGGCAGATAGCTTCGGTAGCGCCGGCGCGCGAACGGCAGCTTCTGGAGAAACGACGTATGCACGGTGCGGCCGGCGAGGAACGAGCGGTCGGCCTGCGGCAGGAAGTCGACGAGCGTGAAAAGCTCGGCCTGCGGGTAGCACTCGAGGATGCGTTGCAAGACCCTCTCGGCGCCGCCGAAGGTCACGAGCCAGTCGTGCACGATGGCGATGCGCATCGCCGCGGTTGGCAGCGGTTGCCCGACGGGTACGGCCGGGCTCTGTGGCAGCGCGTTCACCGATGCTCAGCTGGCGCCGCGATCGCCGGGCTGCGCGCGCGCAGCCGCGGTCGGATGGGCGCGCGGTGCGGCGCGCTCCAGCACCGCGAGGAACTCGCTCGTCATGCGCTGCGCGGTGAAGCGCTCGTGCGCCACACGATGGCCAGCGGCGGAGATTCGCTCGCGCAACAGCGGCTCGCGGGCGAGACGTTCGATGGCCCACGCCAGCGCCCCGGGGTCGGCCGGCGGCACGAGCAGGCCCGACTCACCGTCGGTCAGGATTTCGGTCGCTCCGCCCATCGCGGTCGCGATCACCGGGCGGCGCGCCAGCATCCCCTCGACGATCACCCGCCCGAACGGTTCGGGGGCGGTCGAGGCGTGGACGACGACGTCGACCGCCTGCATCAGGGCCGGTACGTCGCTGCGAAACCCGAGGAACGAGACGCGGCCGGCGAGCCCGGGCTTCGCGGCCTGCTGCTGGAGCTCCGTCCAGTAGTCGTCCTCGCCAAAGAGCGGGGCGCCGACGATGACGGCCCGGCAGTTGGGGAGGCGCTCGAGGGCGGCCAGCAGCACGTGCTGCCCCTTCCAGCGCGCGATGCGGCCGAATAGACCGATGACAAACGCCGCACGCCCGGCCACGGCCTCGCGAACCCGCAGGCGCTCGGCTTCCGGCAGCGGCTGGAACGGTCGCGTCTCGACCCCGACGTGCACCAAGCGCACGAGCGCACGGTGACCGCCGAGCTGGGCGAAGGCATCGGCGGTCGCCGCCGAGTTGACGACCACGGCCGCCGCCGCCCAGTTCGCGAGCTGGACGGCGACCCAGGCCTGCATGTGCCCGAAATGCTCCCGCGACAGAATGTCGTGCAGGAACCACACGACGGTCCGGCAGCCGAACAGCGCCAGGATCGCGCAGACGATCCAGCCCTTCTGGGTGTTCGCGCAGATGATGTCGCGGCGCGTCGTCGCGCCGACCACCGACCGTGCCAGGCGCAGCGTTGCCGGGATCGCCAGCAGCAGCGACCAGGCGCCGCCGTCGCGGCGCACGTCCATCACGGCGCGCGGGGCGGCGATGATCCGCACCTCGCCACCGAGATCGCGAAGTCGCTGTGCGAGCGGACCGTCCTCGAACAGCACCGCCATGAAGTCGCGCAGGTTCGCGCAGATGTCCAGTAGGCTGAGCTCGGCGCCGCCGAGCTTCGCGGTGTGGCACACGAATACGACGCGCGCTACGGCCGGCGCCGTCGCTCTCTCAGCCGTAGACATTGAGCACCTGCTCGGCGATGACCGGCCAGTCGAAGCGACGGCGCGCGTAGGCGGTACACGCGTCCGGCGGCGGCAGCACATGCTCGCCGGCGAGCGCCGCCACGATGCCGTTGGCCAGCGACGCGGGCCGGCAGTCGGGCAGGACAAGCCGGGGATCAAGGTCGTGCACCGTCTCGGGGAGGCCGCCGATCGGCGTGACCAGCACCGGCGTCCCGGCGGCCAGCGACTCGATCGTCGTCAGGCCGAATCCCTCGAGTGCGAGGGACGGGACGACGGATACATCGCAGGCGCGGTACAGCACCGGCAACAGCTCGTCGTCGATGTAGCCGAGAAAGCGGACGTGGTCACCGACGCCCAGGTCGCGCGCCCGCTGCTCGAGCGGGCCGGCCAGCGGGCCGGTTCCGCCGACGACCAGCAGCGCATCGGGGATCCGCCGGGTGATTATCGCGAGCGCGTCGAGCATGCCCTCGAGCCCGACCCGGTGCACTAGGCGACGCACGACGCCGATGATCGGGCGGTCGGTCGGCAAGCCGAGCTGGCAGCGCGCTTCGCGCCGCGTCAGCTCGGTCGCAAAGCGCGACACGTCGACGCCACCTGGCACGACGCAGATGCGATCCTCCCGCACCCCGTAGCGGCGCGCGAGGACGGCCGCGAAGGCCTGCGACAGCACGATCAGCCGGTCGGCCCGTCGGTAGACGCACGCCTCGACCATGCGCTTGGCGGCGACGCCGACGCCACGCTGCCGTTCGACCGCGGATTCGTCGGCCCACGGGCCGTGGAAGTGGAAAACGAAGCGCCGATCCCGCACGAGGTCGAGGAGCGGCAGCGCGTAGAGGGCGAAGTGCGCGGCGACGACCTCGACACCATTGCCCGCCAGAACCGTCTTGGCGGCACGACGACAGCCGAGCAAGCGGCGGTGAAGGGGCGCCTCGCGGCGGGCGAAGGCGCGCACCGGCGCGGGCGCGGCCCCATGGCCCTCGGCGCGACCGGCGACGAGGCCGACGGTGCGCCGGCCGCGGGCGGCGAAGGCGCCGAGCAGCCCGGCGTACATCCGGTTGAGACCGCCGGGCTCCTCGGCAAACCATCCCATACCGATCTCGAGGATCGTGTCAGTCCGCACGGGCAACGCAGCACCTTGGCAGCAAACTCGATCAACGTTAACAGAGACTTCTTACACTTTCGGTGTCATGGGCAACCACGCCGCAAGCGCACCCCGGCTCACGTTCATCTCCGCGATCCGGGGGGTCGCGGCATTGCTCGTTGTGCTGTTTCACCTGCAGATTCATATATTCGCGGGCTTTCCCGGCCGGCCGATCGCGCCACACTCGCTCACTTGGTGGCTGTTCCTCGGCTTCTTCGACCTCGGGAAGTTCGCGGTGGCCCTGTTCTTTATGGTGAGCGGCTTCCTGATTCCGGCGACACTGAGGCGGGCCGGCGCGACCCTGCCGGAATTCGCCTGGCACCGCTTCCTGCGCCTGTACCCGGCCTACTGGGTGTCGATCCTCCTCGCGCTGGCCTGCTGGTACGGCAGCGGCCGGCCGGATCCCCCGACGCCCGCCACCGTGATGGCGAACGTGACGATGTTTCAGCGCTTCGTCGGCCAGCCGGACGTCGTCGGCGTGTACTGGACCTTGCAGATCGAGCTCGTGTTCTACATAACCTGCGCCGTCCTGGGCGCGGCGGGCCTGCTGCGCCTGAATGGCGCGTGGATCGCAAGCGCGCTGGCGCTCGCGGCCGCGGTCGCGGCGGGTCGCGCGGCCACGGGCGTGGCACTACCGGTGGCGGTGCCCCTGGCATTGGCCGTCATGTTCCTTGGCGATCGTTTCAGGCTCCATGGCCGGCGGGGTTTCGACCCCGCGCTCGTCCGCGACATCGTCGCGAGCAGCCTCGGCGTGGCCGTCGTCTGCCTCGTAGGTTACGGGGTCGAGGGCCCGCGCTACGTGCTCTGCTACTGGAGCGCGGTCGCGGTGTTCGTCGCGTGCTGGCGCTACGCGGGCGCGTTCGACGCGGTCCACTGGGTCGCGCGCGCCGCCGACTCGCTCGGCGATGTGTCCTACAGCGTCTACCTCACCGGCGCCACGATCACGGGTGTGCTTGCGGCGCCGGTCTATGCCGCTAGTGGCAGCCGGGCACTGACCGTCGTTGCGGTGGTCGGCTCGACGCTGCTGCTGTCGCTCGCGGTGTTTCGCTACATCGAGTCGCCCGGCATCCGGCTCGGGCGAGTGCTCGGCGACAGGGCGCGCGCTCACTCAGGCAGGCTCACCGCGCCGGAGTGACCGGCCAACGTACCCGAAGGCGGTCGCGATCGTGCGCCAGGCGTCGCCGAGCCCCGCCGTCCCCGACGCTTGACTGCCGCCGCGACGCAGTGCAGAGGCGCCGCGACGGCAAACGCGGCCGCCTTGAGATAGCAGCGTTCGCGAAGCTCGTAGCGTCGCAGCATGACATACCGCCGCGATGCCTCGATGTACCGGCGGTAGTAGTCGCGGTTGGGCGTCGCCGACTACTGGAAGTTGACGGCATCGTCGCACTGCACAATGTCGAAGCCCAGGGCGACGGCCTGGGACGCGAGGTCGACCTCGTCGTAGCCATACACGAGGTTTTCATCGAAGGACGCGCCGCGTTGGAACAGCGCCCGCGGCGCGAGCGTGCTGTTCATGACGATGGTCCTCGGCCGCGCGCCTGGCCGGTACGGGACGCTCTGAAAGCCGAGAAAGCTCTGGTCGTGCGCGCGGACCAGCATGCCGTGGTGGCTCTCGCGGCCACCGACGATCGTCGTATGGCGTGCGCCGCCCGCGGGCAGGGCCGCGAGGGCGTGGCGAAGAACGTCCGGCCCAGGCAGGCGTCGTCGTAGAGAAACGTCAGGAACTCGCCCGTCGTGGCCGCGGGCGCACAGTTGCGTTTGGCGCCGAGGCCGCGCCGCGGCCCGCGCACAAGCGTCACCCATCCGTAATCGCCCTGCAACATCTGCTCGGTGCGCCCATCGGTGCTGTCGTCGGAGGTGATCGCCTGGGTGACTGGGACGCAGGATTCCCTCAGCGACGGGAGTGCGCGGCGCAACTCCTGTGGCCGGTTCCGCGTGCAGATGCAGACAGTCAATTCCCGGGGCATCCGTCGCCTAGCACCGCGTCGGGCGGCGGCGGGTCCGGCGAGACCCGCACAGGCCGGTAGCGCAGACCGGCGGCTGGCGGCTGTCCGCGCGGCGCCGGCACCGGGCCTGCGCGGGTCGTTGCGTAATGCGTTGGTAGCTTTCGGTGGCTATAAGTCGGGTCCCGGTTGCGCGGCGCCGATCTCCCGACCGGCTGCCGCATGCCGAAGGTATACGCCTTGCCGATGAACGCTCAGTTGCAACCTTCGGTCGCTGCACGGCGCCACGACCCCGCGAGCGGCACGGTCGCGCCGCGCTATGAACGCACGCAGCGCGTGCAATTCGGCCTGCCGGAGCCGGTCTGGCTGACGATCATCGCGCAGTTCGACCTAGTTGCGGTGATCCTGACGCTGTTCGCGTGCCTGCTCGCGTTTCGCGAACCGCTGACGGTGGACTACGCGCTCCTGGCGGCGCTCGGCGCGGCCGTGTGCAGCCGCTGCGTCACGGCGCCTGACATCGGCAGCCGGCGCGGCGTCGAGGCGTCGCGGCCACTGCTGACCGTGCGCCTGCTGGTCGAGTGGGGCGCGGTTGTCGGCATCCTGCTGCTGGTCGGTTTCGCCTTCAAGGTGAGTGAGGTCTATTCGCGCAGCGTGCTGCTGACCTGGTTCGTCACCGCGCCGGCGGCGCTCGCCGTGTCGCACCGACTGCAGACGCGGCTCGCGCCTTGGTTCGGCGCCATCGATGCCGCCGCCGCGCGCTTCGTCGTCGTCGGCGCCAATGCGCTCGGCGTCGAGGTGTCGCGCCGCCTGTCGGCGAGCTCGTGCCGCGGGTTCTTCGACTTTCGCAGCCGCGAGCGGGTCTCGGCGAGTGGCCTGGGCGAGCAGTTCGTCGGCCACTGCGGCGAACTGGCCGACTTCGTACGCCGGAACGCGATCGGCGCGGTCTACATCGCGCTGCCGATCGGCAATTCGCCGCGCATACGCGGACTGCTGGCGGACCTGCAGGATACGACCGCGAGCGTATATTTCGTGCCGGACGTGTTCGCCTTCACGCTGATCCAGGCACGCATCGTCGACCTCAACGGCATGCCGGCGCTCGCGATCTGCGACACGCCGCTGCACGGTGCCGGGGCGCTGTCGAAGCGCGCGATGGACCTTGCGCTCGCCTCCGTCGCGCTGGTCGTGCTCGCACCGCTGCTGTTCGTCGTCGCGCTGCTGGTGAAGCTCGGCTCGCGGGGCCCGGTGCTGTTCCGGCAGCGACGCTATGGGCTCGATGGCGGCGAAATCGTCGTCTACAAGTTCCGCACGATGACGGTGATGGAGGACGGGGGCGAGGTGCGGCAAGCGAGCCGCGACGATCAGCGCATCACCCGGCTGGGACGGGTGCTGCGCCGCAGCTCGATCGACGAGTTGCCGCAGCTGTGGAACGTGCTCGAAGGCAAGATGAGCCTCGTCGGCCCGCGGCCCCATGCGATCGCCCACAACGAGCTCTACCGCAAGCTCATCAGCGGCTACATGGTTCGCCACAAAGTCAGGCCCGGGCTCACCGGCTGGGCGCAGGTCCACGGACTTCGTGGCGAGACCGACAAGCTCGAGAAGATGGAGCAGCGCGTCCGCTACGACCTCGACTACCTGCAGCGGTGGTCGCTGATGCTGGATCTGACGATCCTGCTGCGTACCGTCAAGGTCATCTTCGACGGACGAAATGCCCACTGACCCCGGAGCGGCCGCGGCAGCCGACGCCGCGCTCGCGCGGGCCCGGGCTGCCGGCTCGGTGCCCGGCGGCCTCGCGGCGGCCGGCGGGGTCTGCGCGCCGGCGGCAGCGCGGCTGCAGGTCGACGCAGCATGGCTATCGTCGGCGGGCCGGGCATGGGCAGCTGCCCGGCCTGGTCACACGCGCGTAACACGACGTCTCTAGCGTCCGTCCCGCGTCGCGGGGGTCAGTGCTGAAGCTGGCCCCCGATTGAATCGGGGAACTGGCGAGAGACGCCGCGGCGCACCCGGTCCGTTGCTAGGGGCAACTCGTGGAGGATCCTTGAACGCGTCTGGCACGCTGCTGCCGCCCGCGGCCGCGTCCGACGCCGCGCGGCGCGAGGCCGCCCCGCGGCTGGCCGTCGCGCCGGTGGTCGTCTACCGGTTCTCGTGGCGCACGGCGGCGCTCGTGGTTGCGACGCTGGGGCTCCTGTGCGTGCCGTTCTGGAACGCACTCGGCTGGCTGTGGAGCATCTGGATGGACCGGCCCGAGTACAGCCACGGGCCGCTGCTGCCGTTCGTGGCGGCGTTTCTCGCCTGGCAACAGAAGGACCGGCTGGAGCGGCTGCCCTTCGTTGGCAGCTGGTGGGGCGCCGCGCTGCTGCTCGTGGCTGGTGTGATGTACCTGCTGGGGGTGCTCGGCTCGGTCTACACCCTTCAGCAGTACGGCCTGGTCGTGGCCGTGGCGGGGGTCGCGCTCGCGCTCACGGGTGGAACCGCCTTCTCGCTGCTGACGGTGCCGGTGCTCGTGCTCGTGCTGATGATCCCGCAGCCGCAGTTCATCCTCGCGAACCTGTCGTCCCAGCTGCAGCTGCTTTCGTCGTGGCTCGGCGTCCAGGTGATCCGCGCCCTCGACATTCCGGTCTACCTGCAGGGCAACGTCATTGATCTTGGCGTCTACAAGCTGCAGGTGATCGAGGCGTGCGACGGGCTGCGCTACCTCTTTCCGCTGATGGCGCTCGCGCTGCTGTTTGCGTTTTTCTACAAGGGCGCGTTCTGGAAGCGGGTGCTGATCTTCCTCGCCAGCGTGCCGATCGCGATCCTGATGAACAGCCTGCGCGTCGGCTCGATCGGGGTCATGGTCGCGCATTGGGGCGTCGGCATGGCCGAGGGCTTCCTGCACGAGTTCCAGGGCTGGGCCGTATTCATGGCGAGCGCCGCGCTGCTGCTTGGCATCGCTGCCGCGCTCAACCGCATCGGTACCGAGAGCGGCAGGTGGCGGCAGCTGTTCGGGCTCGAGTTCCCGGCGGCGACCCCGGCGACGGCCACGGTACGGCAGCGAGCCCTGCCGCCGGCGTTCTATGGCGCAGTGGCCGTGGTCGCCGCGCTCGTGCTGGCGAGCACGGTCATCACGGCGCGCGGAGAGTACTCGCCGGCGCGCGAGCCGTTTGCCGTCTTCCCGCTGCAGCTCGGGGACTGGAAGGGATCGCGGGAGGCGCTGGAGCCGGACGTACTCGAGGCGCTGGCGCTCGACGACTACGTGGTCGCGGACTATCGCGGCGCCGACGGCGCGGTCGCCAGCGTCTACCTCGCGTATTACGCCTCGCAGCGGGATCGGCGCACGGCGCACTCACCGCGATCGTGCATTCCGGGCGACGGCTGGCGCATCGAGTCGCTGTCGCAGATCGAGCTCGGCGGGCCGGGCGGTCGCGCGAACCGCATGGTCATCGCCCGTGGTGACGCGCACGAGCTGGTCTACTACTGGTTCCGTCAGCGCGGACGCACGATCACCAACGAGTATCTGGTCAAGTGGTACCTGTTCTGGGACTCGATCGCCAAGCGCCGCAGCGACGGGGCGCTGGTGCGGCTCATCACAACGATCGGGCCGCAGGAGGACCTGCAGCTCGCAGACCGGCGGCTGACGGAGCTCGCCGGAACCCTGCAGCCGGTGATCCCCAGGTTCGTGCCGGATTGACCGGCCGGTGCGCGATGGCGGTACGTGGCTGAACGATTTCACGAGGGCGAGCGGATGAAGCGAATGTCGGTACTGCTGGGCGCGATCGCCGGCTTGACACTGCTAGCACTGGCGAGCGGCTGCGGCAGCGCGGAGAGCCGCAAGGTGCGGGCCATCGAGAAGGGCACGGCCTATCTCGATGCGGGCGAGATCGACAAGGCGCGGCTCGAGTTCCAGACCGCGCTGCAGCTGGCGCCGAACGACGCCGAGGCCCGCTACGAGAGCGGCCGAGTGAACGAGCTGCTCGGCAAGCCGCGCAACGCCGCGCAGCTCTACCAGGGCGCGATCGCCATCCAGCCCGACCACGTGGCGGCCCGGGCGGCGCTCGCGGGGCTCTACCTCAGGTCGGGTGCTGCCGACCGTGCACTCGAGGTGCTCAAGCCCGGACTCGAGAAGCATCCCGACGATGCGCCGATGCTCGCGGTGCGAGCCGTCGCGCGCTCCCTGTCCAAGGACAAGGCCGGGGCGATGGATGATGCGACGCACGCCTACCGGGTCGATCCCGGCAACGAGAACGCCATCGCCGTGCTGGCGGGGCTCGAGACCGCCGACGGTCGCACCCATGACGCGCAGGTCGTGCTGGAGGGCGGGATCGCGAAGCGTCCGGCCAGCGTTGACCTGCACGCGGCGCTCGGGCAGCTCTACGCAAGCGTCAAGGATTACGACAAGGCCGAGGCGCAGCTCCGCGAGAACGTGAAGCTCAAGCCCGACCAGGCGATCCATCGCATTCGTCTGGCGCAGTTTCTCGATTCAGTCGGCAAGCCGACGGAGGCCGAGACCGTGCTGCGGGACGCCGTGGCCGCCAACAGGAAGGACCAGGCTCGAGCGGCGACGCTCGTTCAGTTCGTCATCGGCAAGCGCGGCAGAGAGGCGGCCGAGCAGACGCTCAAAGGCCTGATCAAGGCCGACCCGGATAACGTCGAACTGCGCTTCGGACTGGCCGCGCTGCACGAGCAGGCCGGTGATCCGGCGAAGGCCGACGGCATCTACCGCGAGATCATCGCGCGCAACGGCCTCAAGGGGCCGGGCCTCGCCGCGCGCACGCGGCTCGCGATGCTGCGGGTTTCCCAGAGCGACGTGGCCGGAGCGCAGAAGCTGATCGCGGAGGTGCTGGCGGAGAGTCCGCGCGACGCGGATGCGCTGGAACTGCGCGGCAATCTGGCGCTGCAGAAAGGCGACGCTAAAGGGGCGATCGCGGACCTGCGCGCGGTGCTGCGCGATCGACCGAGCGACGTCAACGTCCTGCGCGAGCTCGCCCGCGGCCACCTGGCGAACGACGAGCCGGCGCTGGCCGAGGAGACGCTGCGCAGCGCGATCGACGCCAACCCGGCCAATGTCGATGCGCGGCTGGATCTTGCGCGACTGCTCATGCAGACCGGGCAGCCCGAGCGGGCGACGCCAGTCCTGCAGCTAGTCGTCAAGGACAACCCGCAGAACCCTGCCGCCTACCAGGGGCTGTTTACGGCCAGCACCGAGGCCAAGGACCTCGCGACGGCCAAGCAGACCGCCGAGGCGATGATCGCCGCCCTGCCGAAGCTCTCGACTGGCTACTACTTTCGTGGCGTGGTGGCCGAGGACGAGCATCGCGTTGCCGATGCGCTCGAGGCGTACCGCGCGGCACTGCAGCTGCAGCCCGACGCCGCCGAGCCGCTGACCATGATGGTCCGGCTGCTGGTGCGCGAGAAGCGGGTCGCCGAGGCGCTGCAGCGTACCGACGAGGCGGCGAGCGCGCTGCCGAAGGACCCGCTGCCGCTCAGTCTGAAGGGCGAGGTGCTCGTGCTGCAGAAGCGCTACGCCGAGGCCGAGGTCGCCTTGCGCGGCGCCATCGCGCGCGCGCCAGACTGGTGGCCGCCGTATCGCGCGCTCGCGCTCGGGCTCGTTATGCGCGGCGATAACCAGGGGGCCGCGAAGGTTGTCGACGAGGCGATCGCCAAGGTCAAGGACCGTGGGTCCGCCCGCTTCGAGCTCGCACAGCTCTACGAGTCAAGCGGCCGCTACGACGAGGCGGTCGCCGAGTACGAGACGCTCGTAAAGGAGCAGCCGACGCTGCAGGCGGCAGGCAACAATCTGGCCATGCTGCTCGCGTCGCACCGAACGGATGCGGCGAGTCTCGAGCGGGCGCGCGAGCTGGCGAAGCCGTTCGCCGACAGCGCTAACCCCCAGTTCCTCGACACGTTCGGGTGGGTCGAGCTGAAAAGCGGCAACAGCAAGCTGGCGCTGACCGCGCTCGAGAAGGCGCACGCCGCCGCGCCGGCCGCCAAGGTCATCCAGTATCACCTCGGGATGGCGCAGGCCGCCGCGGGCCAGAACGGCGAGGCGCGCTCGAGCATTGCCGGCGCGCTCGAGGGCGGCGCGCGCTTCGAGGGCGTCGATGAGGCCAGGACGGCCCTCGCACAGCTCGTGGCGGCGAAGTAGCCGCAGCGTGGCCGGTGACCGTCCGTGCCGGGAGGCGCCGCGACGTCCGGGGATGACGGGGTGCCGGCAGCCGGCCGGGCGCGGCGTCATTCGCTCGTCATGCGCGGGCGCTACTGTTTCATTGGCCCGATTACACAAAGACGACGGGGCTGAGCGGCCCAGCGGCCGGGTGCGCGCGGCAGCAGCTCAGACAGCGGAGGAAGGGATGCACAGCAGACCGCAGGGCAGCCGCGGACCGGCTTCGTGGGCGACATCTGCGGCATCGGCCGTATTGCTCGGCATGCTCGCCGTGTCGGCGCGGCCGGCGGCCGCAGACGTGCTGCTCAATGAGACGGCCGTTGTGACGACCGGTCCGGCGGCGGTCGACCAGGACCTGACCGTCGCGCAGAGCGAGTCGGTCGACGTGAACGTCACCGATCTCGCGTTTCCGGCGGCCCTCACCTCGATCCGGGTCGCCGTCACGCAGGGCGGCACGCTCGTCCAACCGGGCCTCACCTCGGCACCCGGGAAAATCACCTTCGCCGCGGTCGCCGGCACGACCTACACGATACGCGTGCTCGGGCAGCCCAACCCGGCCAGCTATTCGGGCAGCGTCAACGTCAATGTCACGCCCACGGCCAACCCGAACTCGTCGCTGCTGTCCTTCGTCGCGACGTTCCAGCTGCCGGGCGGGACGCCGGGCCAGTCGGTGGTGACCGAGAACCTGACCATTCCGGAGGCGGGCGACTACACGGTCACGCTCTACGACGATGCGTTTCCGGCGGCTTTCTCCGGCGGCTCGGCCCCCTCGCTGTCGGCGATCGTGTTCCTCGGCGGCACGCCGCTCACTCAGGCGCCGATCGTGCCGGGGCAGCCCACGGTGCTCAGCAACCTGTCGCCGACGGTCGCCGGGGCTGCCGCCCAGTATTCGGTCACGATCGTCGCCAACGCCAACCCGAGCGTCGGCAGCGGCCTGTTCGGCCTGCGCATCGTCGGCGGTCCGTCCGCCAACGTCGTCTTCGACCAGACGCTGCCGGTGGGGTCGATCGCGCCGGCCACCACCGTCAACAATCCGCAGGCGCAGAGCCTGACGCTGCAGGTGACCGACTTCGCGTTCCCCGCGCCGCTGTCGCTGGTCGGCGCCGTGCTC
Organism: uncultured Pseudomonadota bacterium; assembly: GCA_963727685.1. GTDB lineage: Bacteria > Pseudomonadota > Gammaproteobacteria > Steroidobacterales > Steroidobacteraceae > CAIKZZ01. Next base: position 563,276 of record CAVSGY010000005.1, on the reverse strand, counting down.
ACCCAGCGCGGGCAGCCGGTCAGCGCGGCCCAGGTCGGCAGCGGTTCGGTCACGGCTGCGGCTCCGGCGGGCGCGCTGCAGATGTGGCGTGTCGCAAACGCAGGAACGACCGCCGGCAGCTACCAAATCTCGGTCAACGCGGGCAGCACCACCCTCTACAGCGATGCCGAGGCAGTCTCCGCGCCGGCGTCCAGCGGCCTGCCTGCTTACGCACTCCCGTTCACCGTTCCGACGTCCGGGGCCTACACGGCGACCGTGACCGACTTCCAGTTCCCGGCCGCGCTGCAGGGCGTTCAGTTCGCGGTGGCCCAGAACGGTGCGGTGCTCGCCAGCGACGCGCAGGCGGGCACCGTCAACTTCAATGCTGCGGCGGGACCCGCGGCGTTGCTGGTGACGGCCCAGGCACCGACCGGTGGCATGGGCCTACTGGGGCTTGAGGTCCTCTCGACCGGAGCGACGCAGACCACGCTGCTCGATTCGACGCAGGCGGTAGGCGGCGTGTTCGACCAGCGCCAGGTGACCGTCGTCAGCGCCGGTCAGTACAATGTGACGCTGACGGACGGCGACTGGCCCGCGCCGTTCCAGACTCTTGCGCTCGCACTGACTCGCAGCGGAACGGTGGTCGGCAAGATTTATGGCGGCGGGACGATCTCCGTGGCCGTGACGCCGGGCACCTACCTCGCAAGCTTCATCGCGACGCCTTCGGCAGCCGAGAACGCCGGCCTTTATTCGCTCGAGATTCAGTCGTCCGCCCCGACCGCGACGCTCAGTTCGAACCTGCCGACGATCCCCTCGGGTCAGAGCGTAACGCTCACCTGGTCGTCGACGTCGGCGACCGCGTGCACTGCCTCCGGCGGCTGGTCCGGGTCGGAAGCTCCGGCCGGCGGCACGCAGAGCGTTGGGCCGCTGTCGACGACGACGACGTTCACCCTGACCTGCACCGGCCCCGGCGGCACCTCGGCGCCGGCGTCGGTCACGGTGACGGTGACGGCAGCGCCCGGCGGCAGCCATGGCGGCGGGGCGCTTGGCATCGCGGGACTGCTGAGCCTGATGGCGATCGGGGCAGGCCGCACATTGCGCCGGCGGCGCAGCTGACGAACACCGGGTCCGGCATGCGCGTCAGCCCGCGGCGGTTACCCCGCGCGCCGCGTGACGACCGTACTGCCAGCCTTGCGGCGGCGCGGGTCAGCGCCCGACGACTGCCGCGAGGCGCGCGGCCGTTTGCCCTCGCTGCATCTCATCGACCGATCGCTGCGAGCGAAGCCGCCCCGCGTGACGGGGGTGGGCGAGGCGCGTGCGCCTGAGGCGCGAAACGCGCACCCCGGAAAAAGAAAATCCCGCTGCCTCCGGGGAGGCAGCGGGAGTATTGCGGTCGCGAGGAAGGCCGAGCGGTGTTGTTAGAAGGTGTACCGCACGCCGATCGTCGGATTGATCGTGTTCTGAGCGATGTAGCCGTTCTGCAGACCGTTCTGCACACCGTCCCACATCGCGCCGAAGTAGGCGTCGAAGCGCTTGGTGAAGTGGTAGTCGTACACGCCCGAGTAGGCGAGCAACCGACCGCTGCAGGTGCTGCTCGAGTCGTTCCGGCAACCCAGCGTCGTCGGCGTGATGCCGTACGCGCTCTGGTCGACGCGGTAGCCCGCGAGCGTGAGATCCGCGTTCGGCGAGAAGCTGTACTTCCAGCCGATCCACTCGATCTGCAGGATCTTATCCTTCGGATAGGCGTTGTTGTTCGTCACCGCCAGCACGTAGCCGCCGATCGTCAGCGGGAAGCCGCCGGTGATCGTCGCGGCCGTCGTCGGTGCCACCAGCGGGTTCTCCGGGTTCGCGAACTGGATGTGCTCGTAGCCGCCGAAGAACTTCGAGTGCCCCCAGTTGACCTTGCCCATCAGCGAGAAGGTCGTATTGTCCGAGATCGTGGCCGCCAGCGAGTTGCTCGGCGACAGCCCGAGCGCCGCAAGGCCCGTGACCTGCGCTGCGCTCAGCACCGACGTCGCGATCGCGTCCTCCTTCTTGGACCAGAACACGTCGAACGACGCGTTCGGGGCCACGGCCCCGAACACGAGCTGCTTGGCCGAGCCGGCGGTGCCGCTTACGCCGTTGAGCTGGTACAGGGCGGCGAAGTGGAAGGTGCCGAACTGCGCGTCGTACTTGATCGAGTTGTCGAGGCGCCGGTCCTCGGTGTCGCCGCCGCCGCCGGCCGTGCCCGAGAAGCCGATGATCGAGAAGGCGTTCGAGGCGCCCATCGGGTCGTACTTGTTGATGCCGTCGGCGAGCGGCGTGAGCTGCCGGCCGTAGGTGATCGTGCCGAAGAGCGGGTGGCTGAGGCCACCGTACGCGGCGCTGTTGAACAGCTGGCCGGCAATGCTCGAGTCGACATTGGTGCCCTGGTTGGCCGCCGTCCGGCCGTTGTTGAGCGTCTGCGACTTGAGCGCGTCGCTGATGTCACCGGAGGTCGGGTTGAAGAAGGTCTCGAGCTTGAACACCGCCGACCAGTCGTTCCACAGACTCTCCTTGCCCTGCAGCCCGATGCGCGACTGGCCGAGGTTGCTGGAGGTTGCGGTGAAGATCGACTCGCGCGAGTTCTTCTGGATGTAGGACTCGGTCGTCGCCGGGAAGTAATCGCTGGCCGGCGCGCCGTATGACTGGTACTGCAGGCCGATGTCGACGATGCCATACAGCGTGATGCCGTACGCCGAGAGGCTGCCGCTGGCGGGCGCCTCGGCGGCCTTCGCCGGTGCCGCAGCCGGCGCCGGGGTCGCGGCGACCGGGGCGGGCGTTGCTGCCTGCTGCTTGGCCATCGCGTCGATCTTCTTCTGGAGCTCCTGGACCTGCTGCTTCAGCGCATCGAGCTCCGGATCGGCGAGCGCGGTGCTGGAGGCCGCCATCGCCAGCGCTGCGACGATCGCGGCGCACAGGGCGGACGAGCGCCGGCCGCTGTTGCCGGAGGTCGCCGCCAGGGTGTTGGAATTCAGCATCTTCTTATGCTCCCGAGTGTAAGTGGTTCGATGTGACAGCCACGATGTCGACGCGTCCGACTGAACGGCCGGCCATTCGCGCAATTCTAAGCCCTACGAAGCCGGTCGTTGAAATGTGTTGCAAATTTGCAACAGTCGGGCTGATTGTGGGCCGCAGTCTGCGGCCGCTTTATTGCACCCGTATGACGATTGCCAGACGCAGCGGTGACGGGCCGCGGCGTGCGGCCATTAGACTGACAGCCGCTGATGCTCCTGTATATAGTGGCTTGATCTACAAACGGTACCGCTTGCCATGGATGTCACGGAACTCGGCCCGCACATCTCGCGCCGCTTCAACGAGGATCTCGAAGGAGTCCGCAGCCGGGTGCTGCAGATGGGGGGCTTCGTCGAGCAGCAGCTCTCAAAGGGCGTCGCCGCCCTGATCGAGGCCAACAGCCAGCTCGGCGAGGAAGTCGCGCGGGGCGACCACAAGGTCAACGAGATGGAGGTGTCCATCGACGAGGAGTGCAGCCGCATCCTCGCGACCCGCAACCCCGCTGCCTTCGACCTTCGGATGATCGTGGCGATCATCAAGACGATCACCGACCTCGAGCGGATCGGCGATGAGGCGGAGAAGATCGGCTACATCGCCTCGCGCCTCGCCACCATGGAGCGGCCTGACAGCCGCTACCGCGAGATCAAGCACCTCGGGCGCCTGGCGCAGCAGATGGTCCACGACTCGCTCGACGCCTTCGCGCGCCTCGATGCGGACGCGGCGCTCAAGATCTGCCGCGAGGACCGCGTGCTCGACGACGAGTTCGAGTCGATCCAGCGCCAGTGCATCACCTTCATGATGGAAGACCCACGCACGATCCGCCGCGCGCTCGATGTGCTGTGGGTCGCGCGCTCGCTCGAGCGGATCGGCGATCACGCCAAGAACATCTGCGAGTACGTCGTCTACATGGTCCATGGCAAGGACATCCGCCACACTTCACTCGACGATGTCGAGAAGGAACTTCGGGCGACGGGCCGCACCTAAAGAGCTGGGTTGGGAGCGAGCGTGAACCGTCGTCAGATCAATATTCTGGGTGCACTGGCCTGCGCCACGATGATGGGCGTTGCACTGTTCGCGCAGTTCGGGCTGCACCTGCAGCCGTGCAACATGTGCATCCTGCAGCGGATCTGCGTCGTCAGCCTCGGGCTCGTGTTCCTGGCGGCCGCGCTGCACGACCCGGCTACGCCCGGGGCGCGCCTCTACTCTGTCTTCATCGCCGCGGCGGCACTCGCCGGCGTCGCGGTCTCGGGGCGGCACATCTGGATGTCGATGCAGCCGCTCGGCAGCCTGCCGTCGTGCGGCGCCGATTTCTACACGATGGTGCAAATGATCCCGATTACCGATGTCGTTGCCAAGATCTGGAACGGCGGCGGCGAGTGCCAGATGGTGCCGTGGCGGCTGCTGGGCCTTTCAATGCAGACGTGGGTACTGATCGGCGCGGCCGGTCTCGGCAGCATCGGCGTCGCCGCCAACGTGGCACTCCCGAGGGTCGCTGCGTCGCGCGCGACGATCTGAGCGTCGCGCGTGGCGTCACTCTGCCGGGGAAGCCTCCGCGGACGTGCCGAAGTCGTACGGGCGTATGTCGAGTGCAGCGGGGGCGGACGCGGGCTCTGCGCCGCGCGCCACGAGGCGCTGCATCAGAAACGCCTCCAGACGCTGCAGGCTGACTCGCAGTTCCTGGACAGCCTCGAGGTAGGCGCCGAGCATCTCGTGCTGGCTGGCGCCGTCGCAGGCTGTGAGCGCCCCGGATAGCACGCGGTCGACCCCCTGCAGCTCCCGGTGGAGCACCGACACCCGGCGCTGATGCTGCAGCAGCGCCGTCCTCGCGCGCCCGCTGAGAGCAACCGGTCCATCCTCGCCACGCGGTGGCGCAGAGCGATCGATCCCCATGCACTATCCCCGGAGCTTGTTCTTCGCACTGGCGGCGTAACCGCACGCCGCGACGACAGTGTCGCAGCGATATGCTTCGCAGCGATGAACAATTGGTTGCGGTCATGGTCATGCTCGCGGCGAGTGTCAGCGGCGAGTGTCAGCGGCGAGTGTCAGCGGCGAGTGTCAGCGGCGACGGCAGCAGTCACCGTGATGGGTCGTGCGCCGATGGCGCCTTCCCGCACGGCAATTCACGCCCGCGGCCTGGGCCAGCGCATCGTCGCAGGCCGGCCGCGAACCAGGTGTCCGACGTTCGTAGGCCAAGTGCATCGCCGGCGCGACGCGTAGTGGCAGCGAGGGGCACGCGCTGCGTTGCGCCGCACGGGCACCACGCCCGGCGATCGGCCGGGCGACGGCGGACGGTCGCGCTCAGGTGCCGGTCGCGCCCGCAGGTGGAGCCGGCGGCTGCTTCGGAGTTCCAGGAGCGTACGTCGCGAGCGGCAGCACCCGGCACATCAGCGCGTCGCAGAAGCTCACCGAACCCGTCAGGCGGTCGACGCGGAACGCGCCGCCACCCTGTGCGGCGATCATCGTGAAGCGATCGGTCGGATACAGCCCGCGGACGACGAACGCACCGCCGAGAATCATCGCGGCAATTACGATCGCGCGGGCGAGTGTGTCCATCGGTTCATCCTAGCAGGCGATGAAGGACTCCGGCGTAGGCGCGCTCGAGCAGGCCGATGTCCGCGACCCGCACGTGCTCATCGACCTGGTGGATCGTGCGGTTGATGACGCCGAGCTCGATGACCTGGGCACCCATCGGCGCGATGAAGCGCCCATCCGAGGTGCCGCCGCCGGTCGAGAGCCGCGGCGGCCGGCCGACGACGTCCGCGACGGCCGCGCCGACGGCATCGGACAGTGGCCCCGGCGGCGTATAGAAGGGGAGCCCCGACACGAACCACTCGAGCGAATAGCGGACGCGGTGGCGATCGAGGATCTCGGTGACGGTGCGCTTGAGGCTCTCGACGGTCTGGACCGGCGAGAATCGCAGGTTGACGCGGGCCTTGAGCTCGCCGGGTATGACGTTGGGCGCGCCGGTGCCGGCGCTGAGGTTCGCGACCTGGAAGGTCGTCGGATCGAAATGAGCGTTGCCGGCGTCCCAGCTGCGGGCGCAGAGCTCGGCGAGGGCCGGCGCGAAGCTGTGCACCGGGTTCTCGGCGCGCTGCGGGTAGGCGACGTGGCCCTGGATGCCATGCACCGTCAGGGCACAGCTCAGTGAGCCGCGCCGGCCGATCTTGACGGTGTCGCCGAATTCGGCCTCGCTCGAGGGCTCGCCGACCAGGCACCAGTCGATGCGCTCGTGCCGCGCCATGAGCGTCTCGACGACCCGTTTGGTGCCGTCGATCGAGCGGCCTTCCTCGTCGCTGGTGATCAGGAAGGCGATCCGGCCGCGGTGGCGCGGCGCCGCTGCGACGAAGGCTTCGGTGGCCGTGATCATTGCCGCGAGGCCGCTCTTCATGTCGGCCGCGCCGCGGCCGTAAAGCGCGCCGGCGCGGATCACCGGGACGAAGGGGTCGGAGCTCCAGGATTCCAGCGGTCCCGCCGGCACGACGTCGGTATGGCCGGCGAAGCAGAACGTCGGGCCCTCGCCGGTCCGCCGCGTCGCCCAGAAGTTCTCGACCGGCCCGAACGGCAGGCGCTCGATCGTGAAGCCGAGCCGTTCGAGCCGCTCGGTCAGCAGGGCCTGACAGCCGCAGTCCTCTGGGCTCACCGAGCGCCGTCGGATCAGTTCCTGGGTGAGCGCGAGTACGTCGGACATCGGTCCCTCGAGCGGGTGAAAGGCCGGCCTTTATACGGCGAGGGGCAAGGCCGAGCAAGCGCTATCCGGGAAATCCCCGGCACAGGGCGACTACGTATAAGCTATTTAATAACAGCGGCTTATACGCATATTCTCCGCGGTCGTTCAGGAGCGCTGAAACAAATCCGTCATATATGTCAGCGATAATCCCGGCGCTTTCGGACCCCCGCCTAACGACAATCACAGGCGGACATTTTCGGATGGCCGTCAATCGGGGGGCGACCGTCCACGTGCCGATCAGATTGATCGCCAGCGGAGACGCATGCACAGCTCTTCGGTCGTCGTCGCCATTCTGGTTCTCGCCGCGATCGCCTACCGTCTCGGGCGCCGTCGTTCGCTCGCGGTCGTCGGTGGCCCGCGCGGGATCCGCGATCTGCACTCATTGCCCGGCTACTACGGGTTGCTGACCGCGGTGTGGTGTGCGCTGCCGGCGCTGGCGGTGCTCGGCGCCTGGCACCTCATTGACCAGCGGGTCATCGTCGACGCCGTCCTGTCGCACATGCAGGGCGACGTGCAGCACCTGGCGAGCGACCAGAAGGGCCTGCTGCTCAACGACATCACCAACGTCGTCCGGGGCAACGTCGCCGCCGCGGACACCTCCCCGGCGGTGCAGGCGGCGGCGCGTGAGTGGCAGCGCCTCGAGGGCCTGAGCCGCATCGCCGGCGGCCTGCTCGCGCTCTGCGTCGGGCTCATCGGCGGAGTGCTCGTCTGGCGGCGCATCGGCCCGCAGCTGCGCGCCCGCAACAGCGTTGAGCGGATCGTCGAGGTGGCGCTGCTGCTGTCATCGATGATCGCGATCCTGACGACGATCGGCATCGTCGTCTCGGTGCTGTACGAGGCGCTGCAGTTCTTCCGCATGGTGCCGCTTACCGAGTTCCTGTTCGGCACCAAGTGGAGCCCGCAGATGGCGATCCGCGCCGACCAGGTCGGCTCGAGCGGCGCATTCGGCGCGGTGCCGCTCTTTACCGGCACGCTGCTGATCTCGGTGATCGCGATGCTGATCGCGGTGCCGATCGGGCTCTTTTCGGCGATCTACCTCGCCGAGTACGCCGACCGCCGGTTCCGCTCGGCCACCAAGCCCCTGATCGAGGTGCTCGCGGGCGTACCCACGGTCGTGTACGGCTTTTTCGCCGCGCTCACGGTCGGTCCGATGCTGCGCGGCCTCGGCCAGTCGGTCGGCCTCACCGTCGCCTCGGAGAGCGCGCTCGCCGCCGGCCTCGTCATGGGCATCATGATCATTCCGTTCGTGTCGTCGCTCGCCGACGACATGATTACGGCGGTGCCGCAGTCGCTGCGCGACGGGGCCTACGCGCTCGGCGCGACGCGCTCGGAGACCATCCGCCAGGTGGTGCTGCCGGCGGCGCTACCGGGTATCGCCGGCGGCGTGCTGCTTGCAGTGTCGCGCGCGATCGGCGAGACGATGATCGTGGTGATGGCGGCCGGGCTGTCGGCCAACCTCACCGCCAACCCGCTGCAGGCGGTAACGACCGTGACCGTGCAGATCGTGACGCTGCTGGTCGGCGACCAGGAGTTCAACAGCCCGAAGACGCTCGCCGCGTTCGCGCTCGGCCTCGTGCTGTTCGTCGCGACGCTGCTGCTCAACATCGTCGCGCTGCAGATCGTGCGGCGCTACCGGGAACAGTATGAGTGACGCGACCGCGGCGCGGGCCCGCACCACGCAGCAGAAGGTGGCGGCGACGCTGCAACGGCGCTACCGGGCCGAGCGTCGCTTTAGGGGCTACGGCCTGGGCGCCGTGGTCATCGGCCTCGTGTTCGTCGCGTTCCTGTTCTACACGATCGTCTCCAAAGGCTACACGGCCTTCGCGCAGACCTACCTCGAGCTCGAGATCAACTACAGCGCCGAGGACATCGACCCGAGCGGCAAGCGCGCCAGGGACGACCTCGAGAGCGCCGACTACCAGGCGCTCATCAAGGCGGCGCTGCGCCAGCAGTTCCCGGAGGTCACCGAGCGGGCCGACCTGCGCAAGCTGTACGGCATCGTCAGCAACGCCGGCGAGATCACGCTGCGCGACCGCGTACTCGCGGACCCGGATCTCATCGGCCGGCGCGAGAACGTCTGGCTGCTCGCCCGGGACAACGTCGACATGCTGGTCAAGGGCCAGGCCGACCGCAACCTGCCGGAGGCGCAGCGCAACATCGACGACCAGACGATCCGCTGGGTCGATCGGCTCGCCGCCGCGCACCGCATCGAGAAGCGCTTCAACACGCGTTTCTTCACCAGCGGCGACTCGCGCGAGCCCGAGCAGGCCGGCGTATGGGGCGCAGTCGCCGGATCGTTCTTCACGCTCGCGGTGACGCTGCTGCTGTCGTTCCCGATCGGCGTCGCGGCGGCGGTGTACCTCGAGGAGTTCGCGCCGCGGAACCGCCTCACCGACCTCATCGAGGTCAACATCAACAACCTCGCCGCGGTGCCGTCGATCGTCTTCGGCCTGCTGGGACTTGCGATGTTCATCCAGTTCTTCGGCCTGCCGCGCTCCGCGCCGCTGGTCGGCGGACTGGTACTGACGCTGATGACGCTGCCGACGATCATCATCACGAGCCGCGCGGCGCTCAAGGCCGTGCCGCCGTCGATCCGCGAGGCGGCACTCGGCATGGGCGCCTCGGCGGTGCAGACGGTGCTCCACCACGTGCTGCCGCTCGCCGTGCCCGGCATGCTCACCGGCGCGATCATCGGCATGGCGCGCGCGCTCGGCGAGAGCGCGCCGTTGCTGATGATCGGCATGGTGGCCTTCATCGCCGACATCCCGAAGGGGCTGACGAGCGCGGCGACCGTGCTGCCGGTGCAGGTGTACCTATGGTCGAACAGTCCGGAGCGCGCCTTCGTCGAGCGCACCTCGGGGGCGATCATGGTGCTGCTCGGCTTTCTCCTCATCATGAACGCGGCCGCGGTACTCCTGCGCAGCCGCTTCGAGCGGCGCTGGTAGCGCCGAGGTAAACTAGCGTGTCCACCCCGATGGCAGCGACCGGTGACAAACTCCCCATCAGCGCCCCGCGTGCGGCCGTGACGGCCGCGCAGGACCGTTCCGAGCCGGGCGGGAGGCTCGACACGAAGACCGTCGGTCAGGTGACCGTCGCCAATCCGGTCGTCACCGCCCGCAACGTCAATGTCTTTTACGGCGAGAAGCAGGCCATCAAGGACGTCAGTCTCGACATCGGCCGCAACGCCGTAATCGCGCTGATCGGGCCGTCGGGCTGCGGCAAGTCGACCTTCCTGCGCTCGATCAACCGCATGAACGACACGATCGACGGCGCCCGCGTGACCGGCACGATTACACTTGACGGACAGGATATCTACGACAAACAGCAGGATGTCGTTCAATTGCGTGCGAAGGTCGGCATGGTGTTCCAGAAGCCGAACCCGTTCCCGAAGTCGATCTACGAGAACATCGCCTACGGGCCGCGGATCCACGGCCTGGTCGCCAACCGCGCCGATCTCGACGAGGTCGTGCAGACCTCGCTGCAGAAGGCGGGCCTGTGGGACGAGGTCAAGGACCGGCTGGAGCACTCGGGCACGAGCCTGTCGGGCGGCCAGCAGCAGCGGCTGTGCATCGCCCGCGCGATCGCGGTCGACCCGGAGGTGATCCTGATGGACGAGCCGTGCTCGGCGCTCGACCCGATCGCGACCGCGCGCATCGAGGACCTGATCGACGAGCTCCGGCAGAACTACACGATCGTCATCGTCACCCACAACATGCAGCAGGCGGCGCGGGTCTCGCAGCGCACCGCGTACTTCCACCTCGGCGACCTGATCGAGGTCGGCGCGACCGATCAGATCTTCACGAACCCGAGCCACAAGCTCACCGAGGACTACATCACCGGTCGGTTCGGCTGAGCGGGGGACGCGCATGGAAGGCCACATCGTCCGGACATTCGACGCTGACATCCTGAACCTCAGGATGCAGGTGCTGCGCATGGGCGGCCTCGCGATCGACCAGGTGCAGCGCGCGGTGCAGGCGCTGACCCGTGGCGACCAGGAGGGCGCGCGCGACGTGATCGCGCGCAACGCCCAGGTCGTCGCCTACGCGCGTGCCATCGAGGAGGACATCGTCGGCGTCATCGCGCGGCGCCAGCCGGTCGCCTCGGACTTGCGCGCGGTGCTGACGGTCGGGCGGGTTGCGACCGATCTCGAGCGGGTCGGCAACGCGGCGCGCAAGGTCGCCAAGCTCGGTCTCGAGCTCGACGCGGCCCACGATGGCGTGCCACTGAGGCGCTTCTTCAACGACGTGCGCAAGATGTCGCGGCTCGCGGTCGCGATGCTGCGCGACGCGCTCGACTGCTTCGACCGCGTCGACCTCGAGGGCGCGCTCTCGGTCGTGCACCGCGACGCCGAGGTCGACAGCGAGTTCCAGCTGGCGCTCCGCGAGCTCGTGACTTACGTGATGGAGGACCAGCGCCACCTCGCGAGCACGATCCAGACGGTGTTCGTGCTCAAGGCGCTCGAGCGGGTCGGCGACCACGCGCGCAACATCGCGGCGACGGTGCCGCGTTTCGCGCGGCGCGAGGAGGCGGCGGCGCCGCTGGCCGACCCTTCCGAGCCGGGCAGCGGGCTCGCAGCGCAGCGCGATCCCCGGGCACTCGGCCAGGGCTGAGGCGCTCTAGAGCCGCGCCTCGGCGGCGTGCTCGACGAACCAGCGGTAGGTCGAGCGGATGCCGTCCTCGAGCGCGATGCGGTGCCGCCAGCCGAGCGCGTGCAGCCGAGCGACGTCGAGCAGCTTGCGCGGCGTGCCGTCGGGCCGCGACGGGTCGAAGCGCAGCCGTCCCCGGTAGCCGACCACGCGCTGCACGGTCGCGGCCAGCTCCGCGATCGACAGGTCGGTGCCGGTGCCGACATTGACGATGTCCGCGCCGTCGTAGCCGTCCATGAGGAACAGCGCGGCGGCGGCCAGGTCGTCGACGTGCAGGAACTCGCGGCGCGGGCTGCCGGTGCCCCAGACGACCACTTCCGGCTGGCCGGCGAGCTTCGCCTCGTGGAAGCGACGGATCAGCGCCGGCAGCACGTGCGAGTCGTCGCGCGAGAAGTTGTCGCCGGGGCCGTACAGGTTGGTCGGCATCAGCGCGATCGCGTTGAAGCCGTGCTGGCGCCGGTAGGCCTGGCACATCTTGATGCCGGCGATCTTGGCGATCGCGTACCACTCGTTGGTCGGCTCGAGCGGCCCGGTCAAGAGGTGCTCCTCGCGCAGCGGCTGCGGCGCGAGCCGCGGGTAGATGCAGCTCGAGCCGAGGAACAGGAGCTTGCGGACCCCGTGCCGCCACGCCGAGTGGATGACGTTGGTCTGGATGGCGAGATTGTCGCGGATGAAGTCGGCGGGGTAGGCGTCGTTGGCGCGGATGCCGCCGACCCGGGCGGCCGCGAGGTAGACCTCCTCCAGTCGCTCGGTCGCAAAGAAGCGCTCGACCGCGGCCTGGTCGGTGAGGTCGAGCGCCGCACGGTCGCAGACGAGCGGGGCGGGGCGCCCGGAACTCTCCAGCGCGCGGACGATCGCACTGCCGACGAGGCCGCGGTGCCCGGCGACGAAGACGCGCCCGGGCGGATTCTTCAGCACGGGCGGGCTCATTCGTGGGCGTTCGCGACCCGGTAGCCCTGCCGGCGCAGGGCGGCATCGCGCTCGGCGATCTTGAGATCGGAGTCCACCATCTCGGCCACCAGCTCCTCGAACGCCACCTTCGGCTGCCAGCCGAGTTTAGCGCGGGCCTTGGCCGGGTCGCCGAGCAGCGTATCGACCTCGGCGGGGCGGAAGTAGCGCGGGTCGACCCGTACCACCACGCGCCCGGTGCGGGCGTCGACGCCCTGTTCCTGGAGCCCGGTGCCGCGGAACTGGATGCGCATGCCGAGCCGTTCGCCGGCGACCGTCACGCAGTCGCGCACCGAGTGCTGGCGGCCAGTCGCGATCACGTAATCCTCAGGCTCCGGCTGCTGCAGCATGAGCCACTGCGCCTCGACGTAGTCGCGGGCGTGGCCCCAGTCGCGGCGCGCATCGAGGTTGCCGAGGTGCACGCAGTCCTCGAGGCCGACCTGGACGCGCGCGAGCCCGCGCGTGATCTTGCGGGACACGAAGGTCTCGCCGCGGACCGGCGACTCGTGATTGAAGAGGATCCCGTTGGTCGCGTACATCCCGTACGACTCGCGGTAGTTGACCGTGATCCAGTAGGCGTACACCTTGGCGACGCCGTAGGGCGAGCGCGGATAGAACGGTGTCGTCTCGCGCTGCGGCGTCTCCTGCACCTTGCCGAACATCTCGGAGGTGCCGGCCTGGTAGAAGCGCACCCGGTCATTGAGTTTCAGGATCCGGATCGCCTCGAGCAGGCGCAGCGTGCCGACCGCGTCGGCGTTGGCCGTGTACTCGGCCGTCTCGAAGGACACGGCGACGTGGCTCTGGGCGCCCAGGTTGTAGATCTCGTCGGGCTGCACGTCCTGGACGATGCGGATCAGGTTGGTCGCGTCGGTGAGGTCGCCGTAGTGGAGGTGGAAGCGGACCTGCGACTCGTGCGGGTCCTGGTACAGGTGATCGACCCGGTCGGTGTTGAACGACGACGAGCGCCGCTTGACGCCATGCACCTCGTAGCCCTTGGCGAGGAGGAGCTCGGCGAGGTACGAGCCGTCCTGGCCCGTGACCCCGGTGATCAGCGCGCGCTTTCTGGCCACGATCGAACGCCTGCGGTGCGGCCGGATACCCGGCCCGGCCCGCCATCATCCCGGCCGTCCATGACAGTTGTTCGTGCGCCGCCGGCGGCGCCGGAACCGCCGGGCCCGCCGGGTGGGCTGCGGAGCGTCAGTCCCGCAAGAGGTCGTTGATCGAGGTCTTGGCGCGCGTCTGGGCGTCCACCCGCTTGACGATGACCGCGCAGTAGAGGGAATAGCGCCCGTCGGCCGAGGGCAGGTTGCCCGGCACCACGACCGCGCCGGCCGGCACGCGGCCGTAGCTGACGGTGCCGCTCGCGCGGTCGTAGATCTTGGTGCTGGCGCCGATGTAGACGCCCATCGAGATCACCGCGCCCTGCTCGACGATCACGCCCTCGACGATCTCGGAGCGCGCGCCGATGAAGCAGTCGTCCTCGATGATCGTCGGGCTCGCCTGCAAGGGCTCGAGCACGCCGCCGATGCCGACGCCGCCCGAGAGGTGCACGTTGCGGCCGATCTGCGCGCAGGAGCCGACGGTGGCCCAGGTGTCGACCATCGTGCCTGCGTCGACGTAGGCGCCGATGTTGACGTAGCTCGGCATCAGCACGACGCCCGGCCCGATGTAGGCGCCCTTGCGCACCACCGCCGGCGGCACGATACGCGCGCCGGCGGCCCTGAGCTGCGGGTCGCTCGCGCCCGAGTACTTGAGCGGCACCTTGTCGTAGAAGTGCGTGTAGCCCGCCGGCATCAGCTCGTTGTCGTGGGTGCGGAAATAGAGCAGCACCGCCTTCTTGAGCCACTCGTTGCACGACCCAGCCCGTCGCCGTGCGCTCGGCGACCCGCAGCGTGCCGCCGTCGAGCCGCTCGAGGGTCTCCTCGACGGCGACGACGAGCTCGCGGGGGGCGGTCGCGGGGCCGAGCTCGGCACGGCGCTCCCAGCTGGCTTCGATGATTTCACGCGGCGTGGCGGTTCATGGGTACGGGACTCGATGAAGTGACGGATGCGGTGGGCGGCGGCGACGCACTCGGCGAGCGGCGCGACCAGCGAGATGCGGACCCGGCCGCGGCCGGGATTGCCGCGGCCGCCGTCGCGCGCCATGTAGCTGCCGGGGAGCGTGAGCACGTTCTCGCGCGCATACAGCTCGCGCGCGAAGCGCTCGTCGTCGCCGCCGACGTCGGGCCACAGATAGAAGCCGGCGGGCGGGCGGGCGACGTCGAGCACCGGCGCGAGGATCGGCAGTACGCGCGTCGAACTTGGCGCGATACAGCGCGCGGTTCGCTGCGGCGTGGCGGTCCTCGTCCCAGGCCGCGATGCTGGCGCGCTGCACGTGCACCGGCAGCGCGCAGCCGTGGTAGGTGCGGTAGAGGCGGAAGCGCTCGAGCACGGCCGGGTCGCCGGCGACGAAGCCGGAGCGCAGCCCCGGCACGCTCGAGCGCTTCGACAGGCTGTGGAACACGACCACGCGCTCGGAAGCGCTCGCGGCCGAGCGCGCGGCAGGCGCCGAGGAAGCCGCCGGGCGGCGACGCCTCGTCGAGGTAGATGTCGGCGTAGCACTCGTCGGCGGCGACGATGAAGTCGTATCGGTCAGCGAGCGCGAGCGCGCGCGCCATGGTCGTCGCGTCGACGACCGCGCCGGTCGGGTTGCCCGGCGAGCACAGGTAGAGCAGCGCGCAGCGCTCCCAGACCGCGGCCGGCACGGCCGCGAGGTCCGGCACGAGCCCGGTCGCGGGCGTGGCATCGAGATAGCACGGCTCGGCGCCGGCCAGCAGCGCCGCGCCCTCGTAGATCTGGTAGCCCGGGTTCGGCATCGCGACGAGCGACCCGGCGGCGGGGTCGACGACGGCCTGGGCGAAGGCAAACAGCGCCTCGCGGGTGCCGGCGACCGGCAGCAGCATCGAGTCCGGGTCGAGCGTGCCGCCGAGCCCGTAGCGCCGCTCGAGCCAGCGCGGCCGCCGAGCGGCGAAACTCGGGCAGGCCGCGCGGTCGCCGGGTAGCTGCCGAGCGCGCCGAGCGCCGCGGTCAGCGCCTCGATCAGGAACGGCGGCGGCGCGTGCTTGGGCTCGCCGATCGAGAGCGCGATCGGCGGCGCGGCCCGGCGCCGGCGTCACGCCGGCGATGAGCCGCGCGAGGCGCTCGAAGGGGTAGGGCTTGAGCCGGGCCAGCGCCGGGTGCATCGGCGCGCTCAGGCGCGCAGGTCGAGGGCGCTGCGCAGGGCCGCCTCGACCCGGCCGCGTGCGGCCGCGTCGAGCGGCCGGCCTTCGCCATCGGCCACGTAGAACACGTCCTCGGCGCGCTCGCCGACCGTCACGATGCGGGCGCCCAGCAGCTCGCACGCGCTCGCGCGTGAACACCTTGCCGACCTCCGACAGCAGCCCCGGCCGGTCGGCGGCGACCAGCTCGAGCACGGCGCGCTGGTTGCGCTCGTCGTCGGCTCAAGCTGATCTGCGTCGGGGTCGTGAACATCCGCACCTGGCGCGGCGCGCGGCGCGTGACGGTGACGGTGAAGCCGGCGTCCTCGCGCAGGCTCCTGCAGCAGGCCCTGCTCGATCTCGTGGATGCGGGTGCGCTCGCTGATCGCGCCGCCGGTGTCCTCGAGCACGAGGTAGGTCTCGACGCTGAAGCCGTTCGCGGTCGGCGTGATGCGCGCATCGAGGATGGTCAGCCCCATCTGGTCGAGCACCGCGGTCGCGCGCGCGAAGCTGTGCTGGCGGCGCTGCGTGTAGCTGAAGATCGCCGTGCCGCCGCGTGCCGTCTCCTGGCGCACCGCCACGAGCGGCTCCTCGTCGAAGGGATCGCGGCCGGCGAGCAGCGAGGTGTGCCAGGCGATCTCCTCGGCCGTGTGCCGCAGGAAGTAGACGCCGGTCAGCGTCTTCCAGACCCGCTCGACCTCCGACACCGGCACGCCGTCGCGCGCCAGGATCTCGCGCGCCTCGGCCTGGGTCTCGGCGATGAGCTCCGCCTCGCCGAGCGGGCTCTCGAGGCCGCGCCGCAGCGCCCGGCGCGTGCGCTCGTAGAACTCCTCGAACAGCGACGCCTTCCAGGTGTTCCACAGCTTCGGGTTCGTGCCGCGCACGTCCGCGACCGTGAGCACGTACAGATAGTCGAGGTGGGTCGGGTCGCCGACGCGGCGCGCGAACTCGTTGATGACCTCGGGGTCGGTGATGTCCTGCTTCTGCGCGGTGATCGACAAGATGCAGGTGGTGGCGCACCAGCCACGCGACCAGGCGCGCGTCGTAGCGCGACAGGCCCTGCTCGAGGCAGAAGGCCTCGGCGTCGACGGCGCCGAGCTCGGAATGGTCGCCGCCGCGGCCCTTGGCGATGTCGTGGAACAGGGCCGCGAGGTAGGCGATCTCCGGCCGCGGCAGCGTGCGTGAACAGCGCCGCCATCTTCGGGAACTCGTGGTCGAAGCGCTCGAGCGCGAAGCGTCGCAGGTTGCTGACGCACGAACAGCGTGTGCGCATCGACCGTGTAGGCGTGGAACAGGTCGTACTGCATGCGGCCGACGATGCGGCCGAAGGCGGGCATGTAGCGGCCGAGCACGCCGTACAGGTTCATGCGGCGGAACGCTCGGGTCACGCCCTCGGGCTCGCGCAGGATCTCGAGGAACAGGCGGTGGTGGCGCGGGTTCTGGCGGAATTCCTCGTCGATCAGCCACAGGTGGTGCTGCAGGCTGCGGATCGTCGCGGCGCGCACGCCCTTGCAGGTCCGGGTGCTGGCACAGCACCTGAAAGAGCTCGAGGATCGCCGACGGCGCGCGCATGAACACGTCGTCGCTCGTGACCTCGAGGTACTCGTTGCGCACCTGGAAGCGCGGCGATCAGCGGCGCCGGGTGCGTCGGGCTCGGGTTCAGGATCGCCTCGCTAAACAGCTGCAGCAGCATCTCGTTCAGCAGCTGGATGTCCATCACCGTGCGGTAGTAGCGCTGCATGAACTGCTCGACGGCGAGCGTGTAGGTCGCGTCCTCGTAGCCGAACTGCAGCGCGAGGCGGATCTGGTGGTCGAACAGCAGCCGGTCCTCGCGCCGGCCGGTGAGCACGTGCAGCGCGAAGCGGATCTTCCACAGGAAGCCGAGCGCGGTCTTGAGCTTTCGGAGCTCGTTGCGCGTCAGAAAGCCGTGCTGCGACGAGCTCATCCAGGGTCTCGCAGCCGAAGTGGCGCTTGGCGACCCAGGCGATGGTCTGGATGTCCCGAAGGCCCCCGGGGCTCGCCTTGACGTTGGGCTCGAGGTTGTAGGCGGTGTCGTGGAAGCGCAAGTGGCGCTGCTGCTGCTCCCGGACCTTGCCCTCGTAGAAGTCGGCGGCGCTCCAGATGTGGTCCGGCGCGAGCGCCTTCTTCATGGCCGCGTACAGCGGCTCCGGGCCCGCCAGCAGCCGCGCCTCGAGCAGCGTCGTCGCGACCGAGATGTCGGCCAGGCTCTCGCGCTGGCAGTCGTCGATGGTGCGCACGCTGTGGCCGACCTCGAGGCCGATGTCCCACAGGAAGGTCAGGAAGCGCTCGAGGTCCGCCTGCCACGGCGACCCCTCGCTCTTGGGCAGCAGCACCATGACGTCGATGTCGGAGCAGGGGTGCAGCTCGCCGCGGCCGTAGCCGCCGACGGCGATCAGCGCGAGCTCGCCGCCGTGGGCCTCGGTGTAGAGGCGCCAGGCGCGGGTCAGCACGAGGTCGACGAGCTGCGCCCGGTCGCGGACCAGGTGCTCGACCGGCTCGTCGGCCGTAAAACGGGTCTTCAGGCCCTCGTGGGCCTCCTCGAGCACGGCCCGAAAGCCTGCGATCGCCTCGGCCGGGACCTTGAGGGTGATCGCCGCGAGCCGGGTCGCGAACCCGGCGAGCGCCGGCCACGGTGGCGGTGGCGGCGCCGGGGTCGTCAGGTCGTCCGCGTCGAGCGGGATCGGCTCGATGTTCACCGCGCCTCAGGGGCGGCGGCCGGTTCCCGCTCGCCGGCGCCGAGCGTCAGGATCTCGTAACCGGCGCCGGTCACGAGCACCGTGTGCTCCCATTGGGCCGACAACGAGTGGTCCTTGGTGACCACGGTCCAGGCGTCCGGCAGCAGCCGCACGTGGCGCTTGCCGGCGTTGATCATCGGCTCGATCGTGAAGGTCATGCCCGGCACGAGCTCGGGGCCGGTGCCCGGGTCGCCGTAGTGGAGCACCTGCGGGTCCTCGTGGAACACCCGGCCGATGCCGTGGCCGCAGTACTCCCGGACCACCGAGAAGCCCTGCGCCTCGACGAAGGTCTGGATCCGATGGCCGATATCGCCCAGCCGGGCCCCCGGCTTGACGGTCCGGATGCCGATGAACAGCGCCTCGCGGCAGGTGTCGATCAGGCGCTTGGCCTGCACCGAGGGGGTGCCGACCGCGAACATCCGGCTCGAGTCGCCGTGCCAGCCGTCCTTGATGACCGTGACGTCGACGTTGAGGATGTCGCCGTTCTTGAGGCGCTTCTCGCCGGGAATGCCGTGGCAGACCACGTGGTTGACCGACGTGCAGATCGACTTCGGGAAGCCCTTGTAGTTGAGGGGCGCCGGGATCGCCTGCTGGACGTTGACGATGTAGTCGTGGCACAGCCGGTCGAGCTCCTCGGTCGTGACCGCCGGCCACGATGTGCGGCCCGATCATGTCGAGGACGTCGGCGGTCAGCCGGCCCGCCAGGCGCATGGCGTCCTGCTCCGCGGGGGTCCGGGTGGTCACGGTCGGCGGTTCGTAGCGCTGCAGCATGGGATCCTAGGGGAGCGTGCTAAACCGTTGTTTGCACGGGGCAAGCATGGTATAAAGCGCGGCGTTTTTTGGCAATGAAATCCACACGCGTATCGCCCCGCGGCCCCGGCCGCAGGGTCACTGTGCGGACGGGTGCCGGTCGGCCCGCCCTGCGAGCGTCGCAGGGCCCCCGAACGGTTTCCGCACGGCATACGCGGAGGGCCTAACCCGGGAGTAATCGATATGACCAGCGTGTCCATGCGACAGATGCTGGAAGCGGGTGTGCACTTTGGCCACCAAACCCGCTTCTGGAACCCGAAGATGGCCCCCTTCATCTTCGGCGAACGCAACAAGATCCACATCATCAACCTTGAGAAGACGCAGCCGATGTTCGCGGAGGCTGCCGCTTTCATCAAGTCCGTGGTCGGCGACGGCGGCAAGGTGCTGTTCGTCGGCACCAAGCGCTCGGCCCGCGAGGCCGTGCAGCGCGAGGCGGCCCGCGCCGGCATGCCCTACGTCAACCAGCGCTGGCTGGGCGGCATGCTCACCAACTTCAAGACCATCCGCCAGTCGATCAAGCGGCTCGCCGAGCTCGAGGAGCTGACCTCCACCGGAGCGCTCGAGCGCCGCGGCAAGAAGGAAGCCCAGGTCCTCAGGCGCGAGATGGACAAGCTGCTGCGCAGCCTCGGCGGCATCAAGGACATGGCGGCGCTGCCGGACGTGCTGTTCGTCGTCGACGTCGGCCACGAGCAGATCGCGATCCACGAGGCCAAGAAGCTCGGCATCCCGGTGGTCGCCATCGTCGACACCAACTGCTCGCCCGAGGACGTCGACTACGTCATCCCCGGCAACGACGACGCGATGCGCGCGATCAACCTGTACGCGACCGCGGTCGCCGACGCCGTGCTCGAGGGCAGGTCGGCGACGCCTTCGATCCCGTCGGGCGAGGACGAGTTCGTCGAGCTCGACGAGGCCGGCAACCCGCGCCGCAAGAACGCCAAGGGTCGTCGTCCGCCGCCGCCGCAGGCGGCGCACGTCAAGCGCAAGCAGCCCGTCCGCGGCCGCCGGCCGGCGACGGTGTCGATCGCCGTGGACGCGGTTGACGAGGCCGACGAGCTCGATGTGCCGCCGCCGGCCGAAGCGGCGGCCGATGTTCCCGCGGCCGAGTAAGGCGCGATGAACATCACCGCTGACAGCGTCAAGCAGCTGCGCGAGCGCACCGGCGCCGGCATGATGGAGTGCAAGAAGGCGCTCGTCGAGTCGCACGGCGACCTCGACGCCGCGGCCGAGATCATGCGCAAGTCGGGGCTCGCCAAGGCCGACAAGAAGGCGGCGCGCGTCGCCGCCGAGGGCCGCATCGTGTTCGCCGGCAGCCCGGACGGGCGCTCGGGCGTGCTCGTGGAGGTCAACTGCGAGACCGACTTCGTCGCGCGCGAGAGCGACTTCGTCGCCTTCGCCAACGACGTCGCCGGCGCGGCGCTCGGCAGCGGCGCGACCGAGGTCGAGGCGGTGCTCGCCGGCCGTGGCCCGGGCGGTGCGACGCTCGAGGAGCGGCGCCGCGGGCTCGTGGCCAAGATCGGCGAGAACATCACCGTGCGGCGCCTGGCGCGGGTCAGCTCGTCGGGCGTGCTCGGCAGCTATCTGCACGGCACCCGCATCGGCGCGATCGTCGCCCTCGAGGGCGGCGACGCGGCGCTCGCCAAGGACCTCGCGATGCACGTCGCGGCGATCAACCCGCAGTTCGTCGACGCGAGCCAGGTGCCCGCCGAGCAGCTCGCCAAGGAGCGCGAGATCCTGAGCGCGCAGGCGAGCGGCGAGGGCAAGCCGCAGGCGATCGTCGAGAAGATGGTCGAGGGCCGGCTGCGCAAGTACCTGGCCGAGATCACGCTCGTCGGCCAGCCGTTCGTCAAGGATCCGGACGTCACGGTGGAGAAGCTCCTCAAGCAGGCCGGCGCCACGGTCAAGGCGTTCGCGCGCCTCGAGGTCGGTGCCGGCATCGAGAAGAAGCAGGAGAACTTCGCCGACGAGGTCATGGCGACGGTCAAGAGCAGCGAGAAGCGGTGACCACCGCTTCCCGCCGGCGCTAGAGGGAACCCCGTGCCCACGGCGACGCGCAAGGCTCCTCGGTACCGCCGGATACTCCTCAAGCTCAGCGGCGAGGCGCTGCTGGGCAACGGCGACTACGGCATCGATCCCGAGATCCTGCGGCGCATCGCCAGCGAGATCGTCGAGGTCATCGAGCGCGGCACGCAGGTGGCGGTGGTCATCGGCGGCGGCAACATCTTCCGCGGCGCGGGGCTCGCGCGCGCCGGCATGGACCGCGTCACGGCCGACCACATGGGCATGCTCGCGACCGTGATCAACGCGCTCGCGATGCAGGACTCGCTCGAGGGCCTCGGCGCCCACGCGCGGGTGCAGTCGGCGCTGCAGATCAACGAGGTCTGCGAGGACTACATCCGCCGCCGCGCGATCCGCCACCTCGAGAAGGGGCGGGTGGTGATCTTCGCCGCCGGCACCGGCAACCCGTTCTTCACGACCGACACCGCGGCGAGCCTGCGCGGCATCGAGGTCGGCGCGGACGTGCTGCTCAAGGCGACCAAGGTCAACGGCATCTACACTGCCGACCCGGTCACGAACCCGACGGCCACGCGCTACACGCGCCTGACCTTCGACAAGGTGCTCAACGATCGGCTGATGGTCATGGACGCGACCGCGATCGTGATGTGCCGCGACAACAACCTGCCGCTGCAGGTGTTCAACCTGCACAACGCCGGCGACCTGCTCAAGATCATCGACGGTGAAGACGTCGGCACGGTCGTCGCGAACGGCTGATCGGCTGAAGCGTAGCGCAGACGGAGAAAGGCGATGCTCGACGACCTGAAGAAAGACGCCGCGGAACGCATGGCCAAGTGCGTGGTCGCGCTCAAGGGCGAGTTCAAGCGGATGCGGACCGGGCGCGCCAGCACCGCGCTGCTCGAGCACCTCAAGGTCGAGTACTACGGCTCGGAGATGCCGCTCACGCAGGTGGCGAACGTCATCGTCGAGGACGCGCGCACGCTCGCCGTCACGCCGTGGGACAAGAGCATGGTGACGGTGATCGAGAAGGCGATCCAGAAGTCGGACCTCGGCCTGACGCCGAACACGGCCGGCGCGGTGATCCGCCTGCCGATGCCGCAGCTGACCGAGGAGCGGCGGCGCGAGCTGGTCAAGGCCGCCAAGCACGAGACCGAGAACGCGCGCGTCGCGGTGCGCAACGTGCGCCGCGACGTCATGAACGACCTCAAGGAGATGCTGAAGGAGAAGCTCGTCTCCCAGGACGACGAGAAGCGGGCGCACGACGAGATCCAGAAGCTCACCGACCGCTACGTCGCCGAGATCGACGCCGTGCTCGCCGACAAGGAGAAGGATCTCCTCCAGGTGTGAGGAGATCCCGAAGTCCCGTGCGCGTCCCGCGGCACGTGGCCATCATCATGGACGGCAACGGCCGCTGGGCCGAGCGCCGCTCCCTGCCGCGTGCCGCCGGCCACCGCGCCGGCCTCAAGCCCGTGCGCAGCTGCATCGAGGCGAGCGCCCGGCGCGGCGTCGAGGCGCTGACGCTGTTCGCGTTCTCGAGCGAGAACTGGAAGCGCCCGGTCACCGAGGTCGGGCTGCTGATGCAGCTGTTTCTCGAGGCGCTCGACCGCGAGCTCGACGAGCTCGCCGCCAAGAACGTCGCGGTGCGCTTCATCGGCGCGCGCGAGCTGCTCGCCGCGCCGCTCGTCGCGCGCATCCGCGCCGCCGAGGAGCGCACCGGCGGCAACACCGGCCTCAAGCTCGTCATCGCGCTCGCCTACGGCGGCCGCTGGGACATCGTCAGCGCGGCGCGCCGCCTCGCGAGCGAGGCGGCGGCCGGGCGGCTCGACCCGGCGGCGATCGACGAGGCACGCTTCGCCGCCGAGCTCGCACTCGGTGATCTGCCGGAGCCGGACCTGTTCATCCGCACCGGCGGCGACCAGCGGATCAGCAATTTCCTGCTGTGGAACCTCGCCTACACGGAGCTGTGGTTCACCGACACGCTGTGGCCCGACTTCGAGCCGGCCGAGTTCGAGCGCGCGCTCGCCTCCTTCGGCGAGCGCGAGCGCCGCTTCGGCCTGACGCCGCAGCAGCTCGGGGCCGGCACGTGCTGAGGACGCGGGTGCTCACCGCGCTCGTGCTGCTCGCGGTACTGCTGGCGGTGCTCTTCTACCTGCCGGTCGCGGTCGGCGTCGGCTTCCTCGCGCTCGTCGTGCTGCTCGGCGCCTGGGAGTGGGCGGCCTTCGCCGGACTGACGCGGCCGGCGGCGCGCGCGCTCTACGTGCTCGCGGTCGCGGCGCTCGGCCTCGTCGCCTGGCGGACGAGCGGGCGCACTGCGGACTGGATGGTGTGGATGGAGGCGGCGGCGCTGTGGTGGCTCGTCGCGCTCGCCTGGCTCGGCCTCTGGCCGCACGCGGTCAGCCGCGCGGCAGCGGGCCTCGCCGGGCTCGTCGTGCTGGTGCCGGCCTGGCTCGGACTTGCGCGCCTGCTGCTCCTCGCGGGCCCCGGCCGCGGCGCGGCGCTCCTCTTCTACATGCTGCTGCTCGTCTGGGCGACCGACATCGGTGCCTACTTCGCCGGCAAGCGCTACGGCCGGCTCAAGCTCGCGCCCGAGGTCAGCCCCAACAAGACCTGGGAAGGGGTCATCGGCGGCACGCTGCTCGGCCTCGTCGTCGCGCTCGGCGGCGCCGCCTGGTTCGGCGCCGCCGCTCGTGCCGATGGTGGGCCTCGGCCTCGCGGTGGTCGGCACCTCGATGGTGGGCGACCTGACCGAGAGCATGTTCAAGCGCTTCGCGCACCTCAAGGACAGCGGCGCGCTGCTGCCCGGGCACGGCGGCGTCCTCGACCGCATCGACAGCATCACCTCGGCGGTGCCGTTCTTCGTGCTCGGCCTGGGCTGGGTCGGACTGCTCGCATGAAGGGCATCGCGATCCTCGGCTCCACGGGCAGCATCGGCCAGAGCACGCTCGACGTCATCGCGCGCCACCCGGACCGCTACCGGGTGGTCGCGCTCGCGGCGCGCAGCCGGCGCGAGGCGCTGCTCGAGCAGTGCCGCCGCTTCCGCCCCGAGCTCGCGGTGCTCGCCGATCCCGCCGGCGCCGCCGAGCTCGAGCGCGCGCTCAAGGGAGCGAGGCTTGCGACCCGCGTCGCGACCGGCGAGGAGGGCCTGACCGCGGCGGCGACGCTCGCCGGGGCCGACGTCGTCATGGCGGCGATCGTCGGCGGCGCCGGCCTCGTCTCGACGCTGGCCGCGGCGCGCGCCGGGCGAGCGCGTGCTGCTCGCCAACAAGGAGGCGCTGGTCATGTCCGGGCGGCTGCTGCTCGAGGCGGTCGCCGCCGGCGGCGGCGCGCTCTTGCCGATCGACAGCGAGCACAACGCGATCTTCCAGTGCCTGCCGGCCGGGCCGCCCCGGCGTGCGCCCGCAGGGCGTGCGGCGCGTGCTGGCTGACCGCCTCGGGCGGGCCGTTCCTGCGCGTGCCCGCCGCGCGCCTCGCCACCGTCACGCCCGACGAGGCCTGCGCCCACCCGCGCTGGGTCATGGGCCGCAAGATCTCGGTCGACTCGGCGACGCTGATGAACAAGGGCCTCGAGCTGATCGAGGCCGAGCTCCTGTTCGGGCTGCCGCCGGGTCGGCGTCGAGGTCGTGGTGCACCCGGAGAGCATCGTCCACTCGCTGGTCGAGTACGTCGACGGCTCGACGCTGGCCCAGCTCGGCAACCCCGACATGCGCACGCCGATCGCCCACGCACTCGCCTGGCCGGAGCGCATCGAGTCCGGTGTAGAATCCCTCGATCTGCTGCGCGTCGGGGCGCTCAGGTTCGAGGCGCCGGACCGGGGCAAATTCCCGTGCCTCGAGCTCGCCGAGGCGGCCGCGAAGAGCGGCGGCACGGCGCCGGCGCTGCTGAATGCGGCCAACGAGGTCGCAGTGGCGGCTTTCCTGGAGGGACGGTTGAACTTTACGGCCATCGCCGAGGTCATTGAACGCGTGCTCGCGCGCCTGCCGGCCCGCCCGGTGGCGGGGCTCGAGGACGTCCTCGCGGCGGACGCCGATGCCCGCCGGGAAGCCGGCGGCGTCATCGGCGTCGGCGGGGGTGTTGCGGCATGAGCTTCGGCCTGATCCAGCTGGTCTCGTTCCTGGTGGCGATCGGCGTGCTGATCGCCGCGCACGAGTACGGCCACTTCTGGGTCGCCCGCCGCCTCGGCTTCAAGGTGCTGAACTTCTCGATCGGCTTCGGCCGGGCGATCGCCGCGGCGCGTCGGCCGCGACGGCGTCGAGTACGTGATCGGCGCGATCCCGCTCGGCGGCTACGTCAAGCTCGCCGACGAGCGCGAGGGTCCGGTCGCCGAGGCCGACCAGCCGCGCGCCTTCAACCGCCGCCCGGTCTGGCAGCGCGTGCTCGTGCTGCTCGCCGGCGCCGGCGCCAACTTCCTGTTCGCGATCGTCGCCTTCTGGGTGCTCTACATGAGCGGCGTGCCGGGCCTCAAGCCCGTCGTCGGCGAGGTCAAGAGCGCCTCGATCGCCGCCGCCGCCGGCCTCAAGGCCGGCGACGAGATCGTCGCGGTCGGCGGCCGCGCGGTCGCGACCCGCGAGGCGGCCGTGCTCGCGATGCTGTCCGACGTCGTCGACAGCGGCCGCGTCGAGCTCACCGTGCGCCGCCAGGGCGGCGGTGGTCGCGGCCACGCTGGTCGTGCCCGACGAGCGCCGCCGCGCGCTGACCGAGCCCGGCGCCTGGGCGGACGGCATCGGCTTTGGCTTCACGCGGGCGCACCTGCCGGCCGTGGTCGGCAAGGTGCTGCCCGGCGGCGCCGCGGCCGCGGCGGGCCTCGAGCCCGGCGACGAGATCGTCGCGGTCGACGGCCGGCCGGTCGCGGAGTTTCTGGATTTTCGCAGCGAGATCAGCGGCCGCGCCGGCGCCACCGTGTCGCTCGACGGTGCGCCGCGGCGGCAGCGAGCGGCAGATCCCGGTCACGGTCCGCGGCGAGCGCGACGCCAACGAGCCCGGCCACCCGCTCGTCGGCCGCATCGGCATCGCGCCGGCGGGCGAGCCGGTCTACCCGCCGCGAGATGCGGGTGCTCGAGCGCCACGGGCCGATCGGCGCGATCCGTCCGGCGCTCGCCGAGACCTGGTCGAAGTCGGCGCTCACGGTCAAGTTCCTGTGGCGCATGCTGACCGGCGACGTCTCGCTGAAGAACGTCTGCGGCCCGATCAGCATCGCCGCCTACGCCGGCATCAGCGCGCTCGAGGGCGTGACGGCGTTCCTCGGCTTCCTCGCGCTGATCAGCATCAGCCTCGGCGTCCTCAACCTGATGCCGATCCCGATCCTCGACGGCGGCCAGGTCGTGTACCAGCTGCGTCGAGGCGGTCAAGGGCAGCCCGCTGTCGCCGCGCACGCAGGTGGTCGGCCAGCAGGTCGGGATCGTGCTCCTGATCCTGCTGATGAGCCTCGCCTTCTACAACGACCTGGCACGGCACTTCGGCTAGCCGCGCCCACCACAAACAGGGATCCCGATCCGCATGCCATCCCGGCTCGCCCGCGCCGTCACTCTCGCCGTTGCCCTCGCGCTCGGCACGGCTGCATCCCATGCCCAGACACTGCCCCCCGAACCCGGTGAGTTCACCGTCGGCGACATCAAGGTCGAGGGTCTGCAGCGCATCTCCGAGGGCACGGTCTTCAACTACCTGCCGGTCAGCCTCGGCGACCGGGTGACCCACCAGAAGGTCGAGGAGTCGCTGCGCGCGCTGTACGCGACCGGCTTCTTCCGCGACGTCGAGCTGCGGCGCGACGGCAACACGCTCGTGATCGCGGTGCGCGAGCGGCCGTCGATCGAGAGCTTCGAGATCAAGGGCAACAAGGACATCAAGACCGAGGACCTGCAGAAGAGCCTCAAGAACGTCGGCCTCGCCACCGGCAAGACCTTCGACCGCAGCGTGCTCGAGGACGTCAAGCAGTACCTGACCGACCAGTACTTCTGCGCGCGGCAAGTACGCGGTGCGCGTCGACACCAAGGTCGAGGACGTGCCCGGCAACAAGGTCAAGATCTCGATCGACATCAAGGAAGGCAAGCGCGCCAAGATCCGCCAGATCAACTTCGTCGGCGACACCAAGTTCCCGCCGCAGGACGATCATCGACACCTTCGAGCTGCACACGCCGAACTGGCTCAGTCCTGGTACAAGCAGGACGACCGCTATTCGCGCGAGTCGCTGCAGGGCGACCTCGAGAAGCTGCGCTCGTACTACATGGACCGCGGCTACGCCAACTTCCAGATCGACTCGACGCAGGTGGCGATCGCGCCGGAGAAGGACGACATCTTCATCACGATCAACGTGACCGAGGGCGAGGTCTACAAGGTCTCCGAGGTCAAGCTCGCCGGCACGATGATCGTGCCCGAGGCGGAGCTGAGCAAGCTGCTGCTGGTCATGCCCGGCCAGGTGTACTCGCGCAAGCTCGTCACCAGCACGCAGGAGGGGCTCTCCTACCGCCTCGGCGTCGAGGGCTACGCGTTCGCCAAGATCGAGCCGGTGCCGACGCTCGACGCCGAGAAGAAGACCGTGTCGCTGACCTTCTTCATCGACCCGGGCAACCGCGCCTACGTGCGCCGCATCAACTTCAACAACACGAGCGCGATCAACGACGAGGTGCTGCGCCGCGAGATGCGCCAGCTCGAGGGCGCGTGGCTGTCGAACCGCGCCGTCGAGCGCTCCAAGCAGCGCCTGCAGCGCCTGCCGTACATCGAGAAGGTCGAGTTCGAGAACAAGCCGGTCGCCGGCACGCCGGACCTCGTCGACGTCGACTTCGACATCAAGGAGGGCCTGCCGGGCCAGTTCGGCGGCGGCATCGGCTACTCGCAGTCGCAGAGGCATCATGCTGAACGGCAACTTCGCGCACTGCCAACTTCATGGGCACGCGGCGAGCGCGTCTCGGCCGAGATCAACGCCGGCCGCTACACCAGCATCTACAGCGTCTCGCACACCGATCCGTACCTGACGATCGACAACCTGGCGCGCACCACGTCGTTCACCTACCGCAAGTCGACGCAGTTCGTGTCGGCCGCGTCGCAGTTCTCGACGACGATGCTGACCGCGGCGATGGAGTTCGGCTACCCGATCTCCGAGTACCAGGGGCTGCGCTTCGGCGTCTCGGCCTCGCACGACCAGCTGCTGGCGAGCGAGACCGGCAGCGCGCTGGAGGCGCAGGACTGGGTGCAGCACAACGGCAACACCTTCCGCCGCACCGGCACCGAGCTCGACGGTACCGGCGCGACCACCACGCTCGACTTCTATGGCACCGAGTTCGACGTCGTCGAGGCGCTGGCCGGCTGGAGCTACGACACCCGCAACCGCTCGATCTTCGCCGACCGCGGCATGCGCACCTCGATCCAGGCGACCTACGCGATGCCGGTCACGAACGTGCGCTACTACACCGAGAGCTTCAACTTCCTCGACCTCATCCCGGTGACGAAGAAGTTCGTGCTGGCGTTCAAGGGCGAGGTGCACTATGGCAACAAGCTCGGCGACACGACCGCGCTGCCGCCGTTCCGCAACTTCTTCGGCGGCGGCCCGGACACGGTGCGCGGCTACAAGGAGAGCTACCTCGGCCCGCGCGACAGCTTCGGCAACCCCTACGGCGGCAACCTGCTGACGGTCGCCAACGTCGAGCTCCTGTTCCCGACGCCGGACAAGTGGAAGGCCAACGTCCGGGTCAGCGCCTTCTTCGACATGGGCAACGTGTTCTCGACCTGCTGCGTCAACTTCGTGGGCCAGGACCACCTGACGCCGGTCGATTACAAGTTCAGCTACAATAACTTGAAGCGCTCGGCGGGAATCTCGGTGCAGTGGCTCGCGCCGCTCGGCATCTTCCGCTTCAGCTACGCGATCCCGCTGAACGCGAGCGAGGGCAACGGCATCACCTACCCGGACCAGCGGGAGGGGTTCCAGTTCTCGATCGGTTCGGCGTTCTGATCGGCTCACCACATCATCCGTCTCCACACAGGTTCTTATCTCCATGCGTACCTCTCTTAAGTCCTTGTTCGCCCTCGGTGTTGCGGCGGTTGCGCTCGGCGGTGCCGCGACCGCGCAGGCGCAGAAGCTCGCCGTCGTCGACAGCCAGCGGCTGCTCGCCGAGGCGCCCCAGGCCCGCGCGGCGACCCAGACGCTCGAGGCCGAGTTCGGCCCGCGCCAGAAGACGCTCGAGGCGCAGAAGAAGGACTTCGAGAGCCGCGCGCAGAAGTTCGAGCGCGACCAGGCGACGATGTCCGAGTCCGAGCGCGGCAAGACCCAGCGCGACCTGCGCGACGCCCAGCTCAACCTCGAGCGCCGCGCCAAGGAGTTCCAGGAGGACGTGCAGCTGCGGCAGAACGAGGAGCTGCAGCGCGTGCAGAAGGCCATCTACGAGTCGGTGCGCGCCTATGCCAAGACGCAGGGCTACGACATCGTCCTCGCCGGCGGCGTCGTGTACAGCTCCGAGGCGGTCGACATCACCCCGCAGGTGCTGACCAACCTGCAGGCCAAGGCCGCCGCGGCCCCGGCCGCGCCGGCGGCGCCGCCGGCCGCGCCCGCGCCCAAGAAGTAACCCCGCAACGGGGGCGGCCGTGGACGAGGTCACGCTCGGGCAGATCGCCGCCCGCTTCGGCCTCGTCCTGCGCGGTGACCCGGACGCGCGCGTGGCGCGCGTCGCGACGCTCAAGGACGCGCGGCCGGGCACGGTCAGCTTCCTGACGAACCCGCGCTACCGCAAGTTCCTGGCGACGACCGCCGCCACCGCGGTCGTGCTCGATGAGGCGGCGAGCCGCGGCTGCCCGGTCGCCTCGCTGATCGCCGCCAACCCCTACGCCGCCTACGCGCGCATCGCCGCCTGGCTGCACCCGGAGCCGGCCGCGGCCCCGGGCGTGCACCCGACCGCGGTGGTCGACCCGTCGGCGCGCATCGCGCCGTCCGCCGCGATCGGGCCGCTCGCCGTCATCGAGGCGCGCGCCGAGATCGGCGAGCGGGCGATGGTCGGCGCCGGCTGCGTCGTCGGCGCCGACTCGGTGCTCGGCGCCGACGCGCGCCTCGCGGCGCGCGTCGTGCTCTACCGGCGCGTGCGCATCGGCCGCCGCTCGATCGTCCATGCCGGCGCCGTGCTCGGCGCCGACGGCTTCGGCATCGCCCAGGACCGCGACGGCTGGGTCAAGGTGCCGCAGCTCGGCGGCGTGGTGGTCGGCGACGACGTCGAAATCGGCGCCAACACCACCATCGACCGCGGCGCGATCGACGACACCGTCATCGAGGACGACGTCAAGCTCGACAACCAGATCCAGATCGGCCACAACGTCCGCATCGGGGCGCACACCGCGATCGCCGGCTGCGTCGGCATCTCCGGCAGCACGACGATCGGCCGGCGCTGCATGATCGGCGGCGCCGCCGGCATCGCCGGCCACATCGAGATCGGCGACGATGTCGTGGTGCTCGGCCTGACGATGGTCAGCCGCTCGCTGACCAAGCCGGGCATCTACGCGTCCGGCCTGCCGGCGAGCGAGGCGGGCGAGTGGCGCCGCGTCGTGGCGCGCCTGCGGCACCTGGATGACCTCTTTGATCGCGTCCGGCGCCTCGAGCGGCCCGGCGGCAGTCCCGACCCGGAGCCCTCATGACGACCGACCCGATCCCGTACGGCCTCGACATCGGCGCGGTGATGCGCCAGATCCCGCACCGCTACCCGTTCCTGCTCATTGACCGCGTGCTCGAGCTCGTGCCCGGCAAGACGATCAAGGCGCTCAAGAACGTGACGATCAACGAGCCGTTCTTCCCCGGCCACTTCCCGCACCGGCCGATGATGCCGGGCGTGCTGATCCTCGAGGCGCTGGCGCAGGCCGCCGGGATCCTCGCCTTCCAGACCGCCGGCGTGATCCCCGACGAG
Source organism: uncultured Pseudomonadota bacterium (assembly GCA_963727685.1). Classification (GTDB taxonomy): domain Bacteria; phylum Pseudomonadota; class Gammaproteobacteria; order Steroidobacterales; family Steroidobacteraceae; genus CAIKZZ01. The sequence goes on along the minus strand of CAVSGY010000005.1, from coordinate 532,253 downwards.
AGCACGCGCTTCTACTTCGTCGGCATCGATGCGGCACGCTTCCGCAAGCCCGTCGAGCCGGGCGACCAGCTGATTCTGCACGCCGAGTTCCGCCGCGCCGTGCGCGGCATCTGGAAGTTCGGCACGCATGCCGAGGTCGCAGGCAAAGAGGTCTGCTCGGCCGACATGATGGTGGCGCCGGGCACCGGGGACTGAAGCCGATGGCGACGATCCACCCGACCGCGATCATCGATCCGGGCGCGACGCTCGGCGCCGGCGTCAGCGTTGGCCCGTACGCGGTGATCGGCGCCGGCGTCGTGCTCGGCGCCGGGCTGCCGCATCGGGCCGCACGCCGTGATCCTCGGTCCCACGCGCATGGGCGCGGGCAACGAGGTGTGGCAGTTCGCCTCGATCGGCGACATCCCGCAGGACAAGAAGTACGGCGGCGAGCAGACGCTGCTCGAGATCGGCGACCGCAACCGCTTTCGCGAGTGCTGCACCGTCAACCGCGGCACGGTCACCGGCAGCGGCATCACCCGCATCGGCAGCGACAACCTGTTCATGGCCTACGCGCACGTGGCCCACGACTGCATCGTCGCCGACCATTGCGTGCTCGCCAACTGCGCGACGCTCGCCGGCCACGTCGAGCTCGACGACTGGGTGATCCTCGGCGGCTTCGCCGGCGTCCACCAGTTCTGCAAGATCGGCGCGCACGCCTTCCTCGCCAACAATGCCGCCGCGACGCGCGACGTGCCGCCGTTCGTGATGGTGGCCGGCGCGCCGGCCGAGCCCAAGGGCATCAACGCCGAGGGCCTGAAGCGGCGCGGTTTCGAGGCCGCGGCGATCGCCAACATCAAGGCCGCCTACAAGGTGCTGTACCGGTCCGGGCTCAAGCTCGCCGAGGCGAGCGCCGAGCTCGCCAGGCTCGCCGCGGCGCAGCCCGAGATCCGGCCGCTCGTGGACTTCCTGCCGCGCGTCACGCGCAGCCTCGTCCGCTGAAGGCCCGGCGCGCGGGGAGGGGGTGAGGCGTGCGGCAGGGGCGGATCGTCATCGTGGCGGGCGAAACCTCCGGCGACAACCTCGCCGCCGGGCTGATCCGCGCCCTCCAGGCGCGCCGCCCGGGCCTCGAGTTCGAGGGCGTGGCGGGCCCGGCGATGGTGGCCGCGGGCTGTCGCGCCTGGGACAGCATCGAGAGCCTGTCGGTGATGGGCCTGTTCGAGGTCGTCAGCCACCTGCCGCGGCTGCTGGCCGTGCGCCGCCGGGTGCTCGCGCTCGCGACCGAGGCCCGGCCGCTCGCCTTCATCGGCGTCGACTACCCGGAGTTCAACTTAGGGCTAGCGACGCGCCTGCACGAGCGCGGCATCCCGACCGTGCAGTACGTGAGCCCGCAGGTCTGGGCCTGGCGGCAGGGGCGGGTGCGGCGCATGACGCGCATCCTCGACCTCGTGCTGTGCCTGCTGCCCTTCGAGAAGCGCTTCTACGACGGCGCCGGGCTCGCCGCCGAGTTCGTCGGCCATCCGCTCGCCGACCGGATCCCGCTCGAGCCGGACCGGGCCGCGGCGCGCGCCCGCCTCGGGCTCGAGGCGGCGGCGACGGTGGTGGCGCTGCTGCCCGGCAGCCGGCGCGGCGAGGTCGAGCGCCTCGCCCCGGATTTCCTCGGCGCCGCGCGCTGGCTCGCCGCGCGGCGCCCCGGCGTGCGCTTCGTCGCGCCGATGGCGAACGCCGGGGCGCGCGAGATCTTCGCGCGGCACCTCGGCGCCTGCCCGGGACTCGACGTCACGGTCGTCGACGGGCAGTCCGAGGCCGCGCTCACCGCCGCGGACTGCGTGCTGGTCGCCTCGGGGACCGCGACGCTCGAGACCTTGCTCTGCAAGCGGCCGATGGTGGTCGCCTATCGGGTCGGCCGGGCGACGGCGGCGGTGTTCCGCGCCTTCGGCTTCATGAAGGCGCCGTTCTTCGCCCAGCCGAACCTGCTGGCCGGCCGCCGGCTGGTCCCGGAGCTCTTGCAGGACGAGGTGACGCCCGAGCGCCTCGGCGCCGAGCTCGCGGCGTGGCTCGACGACCGGCCGCGGGCCGAGGCGGCGGTGGTGGAGTTCCGCCGCATCCACGCCGAGCTGCGCCAGGGCGCGAGCGAGCGCGCCGCCGACGCGGTGCTCGCGCTCATCGACCGGCGCGCGGCGGGCGGGCCTGGGTGAGCGTGCGCTGGCCGCGGCAGGCGGGCCTCGCGGGCCTCGACGAGGCCGGCCGCGGACCGCTCGCCGGGCCCGTGGTCGCTGCCGCCGTGATCCTGCCCGAGGCGCGCGTGATCCGCGGCCTCGACGACTCCAAGCGCCTGACGCCCGCCGAGCGCGAGCAGCTCGCAGTCCGGATCCGCGCCCGGGCGGTGGCCTTCGGCATCGGCTGGGCGGATCCGGCCGAGATCGACGCCCTCAACATCCTCGAGGCGACGCTGCTGGCGATGCGCCGCGCGCTCCTTGCGCTGCCCGTCCGGCCGCGGGCGCTGCAGGTCGACGGCAACCGCGCCCCGTCCACCGACGGGCTCGGGTGGAGCGCCCCGGTCGAGACGATCGTCGGCGGCGACGGCAGCGAGGCGGCGATCGCCGCGGCCTCGATCCTGGCCAAGACCTGGCGGGACGCCTTCATGCAGGCGGCCGACGGCCGCCACCCGGCCTACGGCTTCGCGGTGCACAAGGGCTACGGCACGCCGGACCACCTCGACGTGCTGGCCGCCATCGGGCCTTGCCCCCTGCATCGGCGCTCCTTCGAGCCGGTAAGATCCGCACTTGCCCGCCCGGGCGCCGCCGAGTGACGCGCAACCCGTGAGCTCCTTCGTCCACCTGCGCCTGCACACCGAGTACTCGCTGGTCGACGGCGTCGTGCGCATCGACGAGCTGGCCGCGGCGACCGCGGCGGCCGGCATGCCGGCGGTCGCGGTCACCGACCAGAGCAACCTGTTCGCGATGGTGAAGTTCTGGCGCGCCGCGCAGGCCGCAGGCCTGAAGCCGATCGTCGGCGTCGACGTGTGGCTGCGCGACGCGGCCGAGCGCGCCGAGCCCTCGCGCCTGACGCTGCTGTGCATGAACCAGGCCGGCTACAAGAACCTGACCCGGCTCGTGTCGCGCTCCTACCTCGAGGGGCAGCGCAAGGGCGTGCCGATGCTGGAGCGCGCGTGGCTCGAGGCCGGCACGGTCGAGGGGCTGATCGCCCTGTCCGGCGGCGCCGACGGCGACGTCGGCCGCCACCTCGGCAACGGGCGCGTCGCCGAGGCGCACCGCGCGGCGCGCGGCTGGCGGGCGCTGTTTGGCGACCGCTACTACCTCGAGGTGCAGCGCCTCGGCCGGCCCGACGACGAGGCGCTGGTGGAGGGCGTGGTCGCGCTGGTGCGCGAGCTCGGGCTGCCCGCGGTCGCCACCAACGACGTGCGCTTCCTGCGTGCCTCCGACTTCGAGGCGCACGAGGCGCGGGTCTGCATCCACGACGGCACGCTGCTGGCCGCGCCCGACCGGCCGCGGCGCTACACCGAGCAGCAGTACCTGAAGAGTCCGGCGGAGATGGCGGCGCTGTTCGCCGACCTGCCGGGCGCGGTCGAGCAGAGCGTCGAGATCGCCAAGCGCTGCTCGCTCGAGCTCAGGCTCGGCAAGTCGTTCCTGCCCGAATACCCGGTGCCGGCCGGCACGACGCCGGCGGCGTACCTGCGCGCCGAGGCGGCGCGCGGCCTCGCCGCGCGCGCCGCCGCCCGCGGCCCGGCCGAGACGATACTGCGGGTGGTCGAGCCGGCCGAGTATCCGGCGCGCCTCGAGCGCGAGCTCGAGGTCATCTGCCGGATGGGCTTCGAGGGCTACTTCCTGATCGTCGCCGACTTCATCCGCTGGGCACGCGACAACGGCGTGCCGGTCGGGCCCGGCCGCGGCTCGGGCGCGGGCTCGCTGGTCGCCTGGGTGCTCGGCATCACCGATCTGGACCCGCTGCAGCACGACCTGCTGTTCGAGCGCTTCCTGAACCCCGAGCGGGTCTCGATGCCGGACTTCGACGTCGACTTCTGCACCGAGGGCCGCGACCGGGTCATCGAGTACGTCGCCAACAAGTACGGCCGCGAGCGCGTCTCGCAGATCATCACCTACGGCACGATGGCGGCCAAGGCGGTGGTGCGCGACGTCGGCCGCGTGCTCGGCCAGAGCTACGGCTGGTGCGACCGGATCGCAAAGCTGATCCCCTTCGAGCTCGAGATGACGCTCGACAAGGCGCTGGAGAAGGAGGAGGAGCTCAGGAAGCTCTACGAGAGCGACGGCGAGGTCCGCGAGCTCATCGACCTCGCGCGCTCGCTCGAGGGCCTGACGCGCAACGCCGGCATGCACGCCGGCGGCGTCGTGATCGCGCCGTCGGTGCTGACCGACTTCGCGCCGCTGTTCGTCGAAGAGGGCTCGACCTCGGTCGTCACGCAGTTCGACAAGGACGACGTCGAGGCGGCGGGGCTCGTCAAGTTCGACTTCCTCGGCCTCAGAACGCTGACGGTGATCGCGCTCGCCGAGCGGATCGTCAACGCCGAGCGGGCGCGCCAGGGCGAGCCGCCGCTCGACATGGCGCGCCTGCCGCTGGTGGACGCGCGCACCTTTGCGCTCCTGAAGTCGTGCCGCACGACCGGCATCTTCCAGCTCGAATCGCGCGGCATGAAGGACCTGATCCGGCGGCTGCAGCCGGACTGCTTCGAGGACATCGTCGCGCTCGTCGCCCTGTTCCGGCCGGGACCGCTGCAGTCGGGCATGGTCGACGACTTCATCGACCGCAAGCACGCGCCGAAGGGCCAGCACATCGACTACCTGCACCCGGCCCTCGAGCCGGTGCTGAAGCCGACCTACGGCGTGATCCTGTACCAGGAACAGGTCATGCAGATCGCGCAGGTGCTGGCCGGCTACACGCTCGGCGGCGCCGACCTCTTACGCCGCGCGATGGGCAAGAAGAAGGCCGAGGAGATGGCCGAGCAGCGCTCGGTGTTCGTCAACGGCGCCACCGCGCGCGGCGTGCCGGAGCGGCAGGCGACGCACATCTTCGACCTGATGGAGAAGTTCGCCGGCTACGGCTTCAACAAGTCGCACTCGGCCGCCTACGCGGTGCTGACCTACCAGACCGCCTGGCTCAAGGCGCACTACCCGGCGGCGTTCCTCGCCGCGGTGCTGTCCTGCGACATGGACAAGACCGACAAGGTCGTGGTCGGCATCGACGACTGCCGCGAGATGGGCATCGCCGTACTGCCGCCGGACGTCAACGCCTCCGGCTACCGCTTCGCGGTCGCGGACCCGGCCAGCATCCGCTACGGGCTCGGCGCCGTGAAGGGCGTCGGCGAGGCGGCGGTCGAGGCGATCGTCGAGGCGCGCAGCGCCGGCGGGCCGTTCACCGACCTGCACGACCTGTGCGCGCGCGTCGACCTCGCGCGCGTCAACAAGCGCTGCCTCGAGGCGCTGCTCAAGGCCGGCGCCTTCGACGCGCTCGGCGCCAACCGCGCGACGCTGATGGCGGAGCTGCCGGCGGCCATCCAGGGCGGCGAGCAGCGCACGCGTGCCGCGACCCACGGCCAGGGGAGCCTGTTCGAGCTCGGGCCGGCGGCCGCGGCGCGGCCGGTGAGCGCGGCGACGCGGCCGGCCGCCGTGCAGCAGGACTGGCCGGCGGCGCTGCGCCTCGCCTACGAGCGCGAGACGCTCGGCCACTTCCTGTCGGGCCACCCGATCGACGACTACACGCACGACCTTCAGTACCTGGCGCCGGGCCGCATCGCCGAGCTCACCGGCGCGCGGCCGGCGGGCGGCGAGGGCAAGTGGCAGCCACCGCGCAACCTGACGATCGCGGGCCTGGTGCTCGACATCCGCCGGCGCGGCAATCGCACGTCGCTCGTGCTCGACGACGGCAGCGGCCGGCTCGAGGTGTCGCTGTTCGACGAGGTGCTGCAGCAGCACCGCGACATCATCGCCAAGGATGCGATCCTGCTGGTGGAGGGCGCGCTGCGCTGGGACGACTTCATCGAGGGCTGGCGGCTGGCCGCCAAGCGCCTCGTGCCGATCGACGCGGCGCGCGAGGCGCAGGCGCGCCGGCTGCTGCTGCGCTGGCCGGCGGCCGGCGCCGACGAGGGCGCGCTGCTTGCGGCGCTCGAGGCGACGCTGAAGCCGGTGCGCGGCGGGCGCTGCACGGTCGCGGTCTACTACGCCGGCGCCGCGGCCCACGCGCTCTTGGAGCTCGGCGCCGACTGGGGCGTGCGGCCGACGCGCGCCGCGCTCGAGGGACTGGCGCGCCACTTCGGCCCGGACGGCGCGCGGCTCGTCTACCACCCGCGCGACCAGCAGCAGTTCCTGACCGCGTGGGGCGCGCACGGCACCGTCACGACACTGCCCCTCAAGATGACCGGCTGAGGCCGGACCCCCTTGACGGCGGGGGTCGCCTCTGGAACCGTGCCGCTCCCATGGACCTCAATTTTCTGGATTTCGAGCAGCCGATCGCCGAACTCGAGGCGAAGATCGACGAACTGCGCTATCTCGGCGACGACACCGAGATCAACATCGTCGAGGAGATCAACAAGCTGCGCGCCAAGAGCCGGGTGCTCACCAAGAGCATCTTCGCGAGCCTGACGCCCTGGCAGGTCGCGCAGATCGCCCGCCACCCGCAGCGCCCGTACACGCTCGACTACCTGCCGCTCGTGTTCACCGACTTCGAGGAGCTGCACGGCGACCGGATGTACGCCGACGACCACGCGATCGTGGCGGGACCCGCGCGGCTCGACGGCCGCTCGGTGATCGTCATCGGCCACCAGAAAGGCCGCGACACCAAGGAGCGCGTGCGGCGCAACTACGGCATGCCCAAGCCCGAAGGTTACCGCAAGGCGCTCAGGCTCATGCGCCTCGCCGAGCGCTTCCGGCTGCCGATCGTGACGCTGATCGACACGCCGGGGGCCTACCCGGGCGTGGGCTCGGAGGAGCGCAACCAGAGCGAGGCGATCGCCCGCAACCTGTTCGAGATGGCGCAGCTGACCGTGCCCATCGTCACCTGCGTCATCGGCGAGGGCGGCTCGGGCGGTGCGCTCGCGATCGGCGTCTGCGACCGGCTCTTGATGCTGCAGTACTCGGTCTACTCGGTGATCTCCCCGGAGGGCTGCGCCTCGATCCTGTGGAAGAGCGCCGACAAGAAGGAGCTGGCCGCCGAGGCGATGGGCATCACCGCCGAGCGGCTGCTGCGCGAGCGGCTCGTCGACGAGGTCCTGCCCGAGCCGCTCGGCGGCGCGCACCGCGACCCGCAGGCGATGGCCGCGGCGCTCAAGGAGGCGCTTGCTCGCGCGCTGAACGATCTGGCCGCCAGGCCCGTCGAGCAGCTGCTCGAGCAGCGCGCCAAGCGCCTCGATTCATTCGGCGCGTTCCGCGACGCCTGAGAGCCCGCGGCAGTGCGCCCGGCAGCCAGCGCAGCCTTCGGCCCGAGCGAGCTCGGCCGCCGGCTGGCGCCGCTGCTGGGCGACGAGCGCGCCCCGGCGCTCGTCGTGGCGCTGTCCGGCGGCGTCGATTCGGTGGCGCTTCTGGGCGCCGCGGCCGAGCTCGCCGCGACGGCGGGTCTGAAGCTGCGCGCGATCTACGTCGACCACGGGCTCGAGGCGGCCGCGCCGCTCGCCGCTGCGGCGCACGCCGCCGCCGCCGCGCTCGGCGTGCCGCTCGAGGTGCGCGCCGTGCGGATCGCGACCGACCGCGGCGAGAGCATCGAGGCGGCGGCGCGGACCGCCCGCTACGCGGCCTTCGCCGCCGCGCTCGCGCCGGGCGAGTCGATCCTGACCGCGCACCACCGCGAGGACCAGGCCGAGACGCTGCTGCTGCAGCTGGTGCGCGGCGCGGGCCTGCCGGGGCTCGCCGCGATGCCGGCGGCGGCGCGGCTCGGGCCGGGGTGGCTGCTGCGCCCGCTGCTCGACGTGCCGCGCAGCGCGCTGCGCGCCTATGCCGAGGCGCGCGGCCTGCCGTGGCACGAGGACCCGATGAACGCGGACCCGCGCTACGACCGGGCCTACCTGCGCACCACGGTCTGGCCGCTGATCGAGGCGCGCTGGCCGGCCGCCGCGACCACGCTCGGCCGCTCGGCGGCGCACCTCGCCGCCGCGCAGCGCCTGCTCGACGAGGAGTCGGCGGACTATGTCAAGTCGCTGGCGCGGGGACCGGCGCTGTCGATCGCCGGTCTGCGCCAGCTGCCGCCCGAGCGCCGCGCCGAGGTGCTGCGCTACTGGCTGCGCAGCCGGCGGCTGCCGCTGCCGCCGGCACGGCGCCTGGCGCTGCTCGAGGACGAGGTGTTCGGCGCGCGCCACGACGGCGCGCCGCGCCTGGTCTGGCCGGGCGTCGAGCTGCGGCGCTTCGACGGCCGGCTGTACGCGTTCGCGCCGTTGCCGGCACTCGCGCTCGTGCCCGGCACGCCGCTGCCGCCGCCGCCGGGCGCGCTCGAGCTCGGGGCGCTCGGCCGGATCGTCGCGCGCTGGCGGCGGGGCCCGGCGACGCTGGACGTCACCGACACGGCGGGGCTGTCGCTCGACCGGCGGCGCGGCGGGGAGCGGCTCAGGCTCGACCCGCACGGGCCGTCGCGGCCGCTCAAGGACTGGCTGCGCGAGGCGCGCGTGCCGCCGTGGGCCCGCTCGCGCGCCGTGCTGGTGCGCGAGCGCGACGCGCTGGTGGCCGTGGTGCTGCCGCACGCGACGCTGATCGAGGCCTCGCGGCGCGCGCTGCCGGACGGCGCAGGCCTCGCGCTCGACTGGCAGGACGCGCCGGAGGTGCTGTCACCGGCCAAGTCCGTTGAGCCGCGCGGCCCTTTCCATTAGACTGGCCTCCCGTCGCACGAGGGCCTTGCCGAGGCCCTTTTTCGTTGGTCTTTATCGTGACGGGAGCCCTCATGACACGCTTCGTGTTCGTCACCGGTGGTGTCGTGTCCTCGCTCGGCAAGGGCATCGCCTCCGCCTCGCTCGGCGCCATCCTCGAGGCCCGCGGGCTCAAGGTCAGCCTCGTCAAGCTCGACCCGTACATCAACGTCGACCCCGGCACGATGAGCCCGTTCCAGCACGGCGAGGTGTTCGTCACCACCGACGGCGCCGAGACCGACCTCGACCTCGGCCACTACGAGCGCTACGTCCGCTACACCGCGACCCGCAACTCCAACTTCACGACCGGCCGCATCTACGAGCGGGTGATCGCCAAGGAGCGCCGCGGCGACTACCTCGGCGCGACCGTGCAGGTGATCCCGCACATCACCGACGAGATCAAGCGCTGCATCAAGCTCGGCGCGGGCGAGGCGGACGTGTGCATGGTCGAGATCGGCGGCACGGTCGGCGACATCGAGTCGCTGCCGTTCCTCGAGGCGATCCGGCAGATGGGCGTCGAGCTCGGCCGCAACAACGTCGCCTTCATGCACCTGACGCTGGTGCCGGTGGTCGGCGGCGGCGAGATCAAGACCAAGCCCACCCAGCACTCGGTCAAGGAACTGCGCGGCATCGGCATCCAGCCGGACGTGCTGTTGTGCCGCTGCCGCGACACGCTGCCGGACGAGCAGCGGCGCAAGATCGCGCTGTTCACCAACGTCGAGGAGCGCGCGGTGATCTCCGCCGTCGACGCCGATGACATCTACAAGATTCCCGTGCTGCTGCACGAGCAGGGGCTCGACGACATCATCATCGACAAGCTCCGCCTGAGCGCGCCGCCCACCGACCTGCCGGAGTGGCGCGCCGTGGTCGCCGCCAAGCACGCCAGCGAAGCGAGCGTCAACATCGCGATGGTCGGCAAGTACGTGCAGATCCGCGACTCGTACATCTCGCTCAACGAGGCGCTGACCCACGCCGGCCTCAAGACCCGCACCCGCGTCAAGGTCCACTACGTCGAGTCGACCGACATCGAGAAGACCGGCCCGGGGTGCCTCGCCGGCATGGACGCGATCCTGGTGCCCGGCGGCTTCGGCGAGCGCGGCATCGAGGGCAAGATCCAGGCGGTGCGCTACGCGCGCGAGCACCGGCATCCCCTACCTCGGCATCTGCCTCGGCATGCAGGTCGCCTGCATCGAGTTCGCCCGCGACGTGCTCGGGCTCGAGGGCGCGAACTCCACCGAGTTCAACCGCGCGACGCCGGACCCGGTGATCGCGCTGATCACCGAGTGGCGCGACCGCAGCGGCGAGACCGTCACGCGCGACGAGCGCTCGGACCTCGGCGGCACGATGCGCCTGGGCTCGCAGGCCTCGCGCATCGAGGCCGGCTCGCTCGCGCACGCGATCTACGGCAAGGACGTCATCGGCGAGCGTCACCGGCACCGCTTCGAGTTCAACAATCACTACCTCGACCGCATGCGCGCCGCGGGCCTGAGGTTCTCGGCGTTCTCCGACGATGGCCTGGTCGAGATCATCGAGCTGCCCGCGCACCCGTGGTTCGTCGGCGGTGCAGTTCCACCCGGAGTTCACCTCGACGCCGCGCGACTGCGCATCCGCTGTTCGCCGGCTTCGTGCGCGCCGCGCGCCAGCACGCCGCCCAGCAGCTGCCGCAGGCGGCGAGCGCCTGAGCGTGCAGCTGCTCGGCTTCCCGGCAGGGTCACGCGCGCCGCTGTTCCTGATCGCGGGGCCGTGCGTCGTCGAGAGCGAGACGCTGCAGGTCGAGGTCGCCGGACGGCTCAAGGAGATCACGACGCGCCTCAAGGTGCCGTTCGTCTTCAAGTCGTCCTACGACAAGGCCAACCGCTCCTCGGCCAAGAGCTACCGCGGCCCGGGCCTCGAGGCGGGCCTCAAGGTGCTCGCCGAGGTCAAGCGCCAGATCGGCGTGCCGGTGCTGACCGACGTGCACGAGGACACGCCGTTCGCCGAGGTGGCGAGCGTCGTCGACATGCTGCAGACGCCGGCGTTCCTGTGCCGGCAGACCAACTTCATCGTCAAGGCCTGCTCGCAGGGGCTGCCGGTCAACATCAAGAAGGGCCAGTTCCTGTCGCCGTGGGAGATGCAGAACGTCGTCGACAAGGCGCGCTCGACCGGCAACGAGTCGATCCTGGTCTGCGAGCGCGGCTTCAGTTTCGGCTACAACAACCTGGTCGTCCGACATGCGCTCGCTGGCCGTCATGCGCGCCACCGGCTGCCCGGTCGTGTTCGACGCCACCCACTCGGTGCAGCTGCCGGGCGGGCAGGGCAGCTCGTCGGGCGGGCAGCGCGAGTTCGTGCCGGTGCTGGCGCGCGCCGCGGTCGCGGCCGGCGTCGCGGGCCTGTTCATGGAGACGCACCCCGACCCGGCCAAGGCGCTGTCGGACGGCCCGAACGCCTGGCCGCTCGGCCGCGTCGAGTCGCTGCTCGCGACGCTGCTCGAGCTCGACCGGGTCGCGAAGCGCGCACCGTACGACGAAGACCAACTGACAGCGAGCGAGCGGAGCTAGACCTTTATGAGCGCAATCGTCGACATCCTGGGCCGCGAGATCATCGACTCGCGCGGCAATCCGACCGTCGAGGCGGACGTGCGCCTGAAGTCCGGCGCCGTCGGCCGCGCCGCCGTGCCCTCGGGCGCCTCGACTGGCAGCCGCGAGGCGGTGGAGCTCAGGGACGGCGACCCGCGGCGCTACGGCGGCAAGGGCGTGACGCGCGCCGTCGGCCACGTCAACGGCGAGCTCAAGACGGCGCTCGTCGGCCGCGATGCCGCCGACCAGGCGGGCCTCGATGCACGCATGATCGAGCTCGACGGCACGCGACTCGAAGTCGCGCCTCGGCGCCAACGCGATCCTCGCCGTGTCGCTCGCCAGCGCCCACGCCGCGGCGCGCGAGGCGGGGGTCGCCGCTGTGGCGCCACCTGGCCCCGGCCGGCCAGCCGCTGACGCTGCCGGTGCCGCATGATGAACATCATCAACGGCGGCGCGCACGCCAACAACAGCCTCGACATCCAGGAGTTCATGATCCTGCCGGTCGGCGCGCCGACGCTGGCCGAGGCGGTGCGCTGCGGCGCCGAGGTGTTCCACTCGCTGAAGAAGATCCTCAACGGCATGGGCCAGTCGACCGCGGTCGGCGACGAGGGCGGCTTCGCGCCCGACCTGCCGTCGAACGCCGCCGCGCTCGAGACGATCCTCGAGGCGGTGGAGAAGGCGGGCTACGTGCCGCGGCGCGACGTCTGGCTCGGCCTCGACGTCGCGAGCTCCGAGCTCTACGCCGACGGCCGCTATACGCTCGAGAGCGAGCAGCTCACGTTCGACGCGGCGGGCTTCACCGACTACCTCGCCAAGCTCGCCGCCGACTACCCGATCCTGACGATCGAGGACGGCATGGCCGAGGGCGACTGGGCGGGCTGGCGCCTCATGACCGAGCGGCTCGGCTCGCGCCTGCAGATCGTCGGCGACGACATCTTCGTCACCAACACCAAGATCTTCGCCGAGGGCATCGCCAAGCGGGTCGCCAACGCGATCCTGATCAAGCCGAACCAGATCGGCACGCTCACCGAGACGCTCGCCGCGATCCGCATGGCGACCGACGCGCGCTATGCGGCGGTGATCTCGCACCGCTCCGGCGAGACCGAGGACGCGACCATCGCCGACATCGCCGTCGCGACCACCGCGACGCAGATCAAGACCGGCTCGATGTCCCGCTCCGACCGCGTCGCGAAGTACAACCAGCTGCTGCGCATCGAGGCCGAGCTCGGCGCCGCGGCCCGTTACGCCGGCGCCGCGGCCTTCCCCGTGCCGCTGCCGGGGGCGTGAGCCATGGCGCAGGGGTTCGCAAGCGGCGTCGCTCGTGTTAACTTATTGAACTCATGAGGGTCTTCGCCGTCGCCCTGCTCCTCGTGCTCCTCGGTCTCCAGTACCGCCTCTGGATCTCCGACGACGGCGTCCGCTCGGTGATGAGCCTAAAGCGCAGCGTCGCGGCGCAAACGGCCGAGAACGCGTCCCTGGTGCGCCGCAACGGCGAGCTCGCCGCCGAGGTCAAGGATCTCAAGGAAGGCCTCGCGGCGCTCGAGGAGCGGGCCCGCAACGACATCGGCATGATCGGCGCGAACGAGACCTTCTTCCAGGTCGTCGACGCCGACGCGCGCGCAGGCGCCCCGGCCGAGCCCGCCGCCGCCAGACCCGAACGCCTGCCGGTCCAGCGGACCTCGCACTGACGCGCCGGCTGCGCGTCCCGTGGGCCCACCGAAGTACTGGCTCGTGATGCCTGCCGCCGGCCGCGGCCGGCGCATGGCCGAGGCGGCCCCGCTCGCCAAGCAGTACCTGCCGCTCGCCGGACGCACGGTGATCGAGCATGCACTCGCGCCGTTCCTCGCCGATCCCGCGTGCCTGGGCGTCGTCGTCGCGCTCGCCGCCGGCGACAGTCGCTTCGCGACCCTCGCCGTGGCGCAGGATCCCCGGGTCGCCGTCGTCACCGGCGGCGCCGAGCGGCGCGACTCGGTGGCCGCCGGGCTCGCCTGGCTGGCGGCGCGCGCGCCGGCCGACGCCTGGGTGCTCGTGCACGATGCGGCGCGGCCGTGCCTGCCGCGCGCCGACCTCGAGCGGCTGCTCGCGGCGCTGCCGGCGGCGCCGGACGGGGCGCTGCTGGCGCTTCGGATCGCCGATACCGTCAAGCGCGAGGGCGCGGACAGCGCGGGTCGAGGCGACCGTGCCGCGCGCGGGCCTGTGGCGCGCGCAGACGCCGCAGGCCTTCCGCCTCGCGCCGCTCGCCGCCGCGCTCGCCGCGAGCCCGGCGGCGACCGATGAGTCGAGCGCGGTGGAGGCGCAGGGCGGGCGGCCGCTGCTCGTGCCGGGCTCGCCCGCCAACCTCAAGGTTACCGAGCCTGGCGACCTCGCGCAGGCCGCGCGGCTACTCGGGGAGCGCACGACGATGGCAGAGCAGCGGATCGGCTTCGGCATCGACGTGCACGCCTTCGGGCCCGGCGACCACGTCTGGCTCGGTGGCGAGCGCATCGCCCATGGCCGCGGACTCGTCGCGCACTCCGACGGCGACGTGCTGCTGCATGCGCTGTGCGATGCGCTCTTGGGCGCCGCCGGCCTCGGCGACATCGGCCAGCACTTCCCCGACTCGGACCCGCGCTTTCGCGGGGTGGCGAGCGTCGAGCTGCTGCGCGCGACGCTCGCGCGCGTGCGCGCGGCGGGCTTTCAGGTCGTCAACTGCGACCTCACGCTGATCGGCGAGGCGCCGCGCCTCGCCCCGCACCGCGCGGCGATCCGCGTCTCGATCGCGCGCGAGCTCGGCGTCGCGGCCGAGCGGGTCAACGTCAAGGCGACCACCACCGAGCGGCTCGGCTTCCTCGGCCGCGGCGAGGGGCTCGCGGCCGAGGCGGCGGTGCTGCTCGAGACCGCGCCTTGAGCGAGCTGCCGGCGGCGTGGCGGGCGGCGGCGCTCGCGCCGCCCTGCGCCCACGGCGGCCCGGCAGGCGCCGCGCGCCTCAAGGCGGCGGCGGAGGACTTCGTCGTCGAGGAGCGGCTCGGTTTCGTCGCGGACGGCGGCGCGGCGCACCGGCTGCTGCTCGTCGAGAAGCGCGGCCGCGACACGCTCAGCGTCGCGCGCGAGCTCGCCCGGCTGGCGCTCTGTGCGCCGCGCGACGTCGGCTTCGCCGGGCTCAAGGACCGCCTCGCGGTCGCGACGCAGTACTTCACCGTCCCGGCGCCGCGCCCGCCGCGCGCGCTCGCCGGCCTCGCGGGACAGGGGTTCCGGGTGCTCGAGGACGCCCCGCACTCGCGCAAGCTGCGTCGCGGCGCACTGGCCGGCAACGCCTTCCGCATCGTGCTGCGCGAGCTCGCCGCCGACCCCGCCGCGCTCGCGGCGCGGCTCGGCCGGGTCGCGGCCGAGGGCGTGCCGAACTACTTCGGCGTGCAGCGCTTCGGCCGCGACGCGAGCAACCTCGACGCCATCGCCCGGCTGCTCGCCGGCGCGCCGCTGCCGCCGGGGCGTGAGGCGCGCGCCTTCGTGCTGTCGGCGGCGCGTGCGCTCCTCTTCAACGCCGTGCTCGCGCGGCGCGTCGCCGAGGGCAGCTGGGCGCGCCTGCTGCCGGGCGAGTTCGTCAACCTCGCCGGCCGCAACAGCTGGTTCGTGGCGGACGCGATCGACGCGGCGCTCGAGGAGCGCGCGCAGCGCCACGACCTCCACCCGACCGGGCCGCTGGCCGGCGCCGGCCCGCAGCCGGCCGCCGACGCCGGCCGGCTCGAGGCCGAGGTGCTCGGCGGCTTCGGCGCGCTGCCCGGCGCGCTCGAGGCGCTTGGCCTCGAGGCCGCGCGCCGGGCGCTTAGGCTCGTGCCGCAGGACTTTCGCGCGACCACCGAACCCGGCACGCTACGCCTCGAGTTCCGCCTGCCGCCCGGCGGCTACGCGACCGCGGTGGTGCGCGAGCTGATCACGACCCCGGATACACCGCTGGAGCCCGAAGATGCTTGAACACGACGACGCAGGGCCGATCCGCACGCTGCGGCTCGCCCGTCCCCCGGTCAATGCGCTGCACGTGCCGCTGTTCGAGGCGCTCGGCGCCGCGATCCAGGCGGCGCCGCGCGACGGCGCACGCGGTTTGCTGCTGACCGGTGCGGGCAAGCTGTTCTCCGCCGGGCTGGACGTCGGCGTGCTCGCGGGGCTCGACCAGCCGGGCCTGAAGGCGTTTCTCGGCAGCTTCTTTCAGTGCCTGCGGGTGATGGCCGAGAGCCCGCTGCCGATCGTCGCCGCGATCAACGGCCACAGCCCGGCGGGCGGGGCCGTGCTCGCGCTGTTCTGCGACCATCGCATCATGGCGAAGGGCGACTTCCGGATCGGCCTGAACGAGGTGCAGGTCGGGCTGCTGCCGGGGCCGCTGATCTACGGCGTGATGAAGCGCGCGGTCAGCCTGCGCACCGCCAATGAGATGCTGCCGCAGGGCCTGCTGATCACGCCCGAGGAGGCGCTCGCGGTGGGCTTCGTCGACGAACTGGCCGAGCCCGGCGAGCTCGAAGCGCGCGCGCGCGCCTGGCTCGAGCGGGTGCTGGCGCTGCCGCCGTTCGCCTACGCGACGACCCGCGCGATGGTGCGCGCCGACCTCGTGGCGATGATGGTCGAGGCGACCGAGCGCGACCAGAGCGAGATGATCGAGGCGTGGATGGGCCGCGAGACGCGCGCGACGCTGGCCGCGCTGGTCGCCAAGCTCGGCCGCAAGTAGTCAGCCGCGCGCGAGCAGCACGTACACGGCGCCCGTGCCGCCGTCGCGGCGCGGCGCCGAGGCAAAGGCCAGCACCGCGTCGACCTTGCGCAGCCACACGTTGACCGCGTGCTTGAGCACCGGACCGCGCGGCCCGGAACGCAGGCCCTTGCCGTGCACGACGCGCACGCAGCCGAGGCGACGGGCGAGCGCCTCGGCGAGGAACTCGCGCAGCGCCTCGCGCGCCGCGAGCGCGGTCAGTCCGTGCAGGTCGATTTGGTCCTCGACCGCGAACTCGCCGCGGCGCAGCCGCTCGAGCAGGCGGCCGGACAGGTGCGCGCGGCGGAACAGCAGCTCATCGCCCGTCTCGACGAGCCACTCGCCCGGCGCGAGCGCGAGGCTGTCGGCGAGCGCCGCGCGCTCGTCGGCGCGGCGGAACGCTGCGGTCGGCTTCGGCCGCGGTGCGCGCGGCGGCGCCGGCCGCGGCGGCAACGGCTTGACGTCGCCGATCGCGTCGCGGAACGAGGCGTCGTCGGTGGTCGGGTCGTCGGGTGGAGGTCGCTGCATGACCGCGGTTCCCATCGGCGCGCGGGCTTACAGTATAGTAATGGGCTCGCGTGCATGAACATCCTGCTCAGTAACGACGATGGTTGGCGGGCCGACGGGCTCCAGGCGCTCGCGGACGCTCTCGCGGGCCTCGGTACGCTCACCGTCGTCGCCCCGGACCGCAACCGCTCCGGCGCCTCCAACTCGCTGACGCTCGATGCGCCGCTGCGTGTGGTCGAGTCCGCAGGCCGCTGGTACGCCGTCAACGGCACGCCCACCGACTGCGTGCACCTCGCCATCTCCGGCTTCCTCGCCGACGAGCAGCAGCTGGTGGTCTCCGGCGTCAACGACGGCGCCAACCTTGGCGATGACGTGCTGTACTCGGGCACTGTCGCCGCGGCGATGGAGGGGCGCTTCCTCGGCCTGCCGAGCATCGCCGTGTCGCTGGTCGGCGGCGGCAGCCGGCACTTCGCGACCGCCGCGCGCGTCGCCCGCGAGCTGATCGAGCGCCTGGGCCGCGCGGCGCTGCCGCAGGCGACGCTGTTCAACGTCAACGTGCCGGACGTGCCGTACGCGGACCTCAAGGGCATGCGCGCCACCCGGCTCGGCGTGCGCCACCGCTCCGAGCGCGTCGTCCGCGCCAGCGATCCGCGCGGCCGGCCGATGTACTGGATCGGCGCCCCGGGCGTCGGCCACGACGCCGGCCCCGGCACCGACTTCCACGCGGTCGAGCACGGCTACGTGTCGATCACGCCGCTGCAGATCGACCTGACGCGGCACGCGTCCCTCGCGGGACTCGAGGCCTGGCTGAAGGGCACGGATGTCTGACGCGCGCCAGAACGCCGGCATCGGCATGACCTCGGCGCGCACCCGCGAGCGACTGATCCAGCGGCTGCGCGAGCAGGGCATCAGCAACCTCAACGTGCTCGACCGGATCCGCAACGTGCCGCGCCACCTGTTCGTCGACGAGGCGCTGTCGAGCCGCGCCTACGAGGACACGGCGCTGCCGATCGGCTTCGGCCAGACGATCTCCCAGCCGTACGTCGTCGCGCGGATGACCGAGGCGCTGTTGATGGGCGGGCCGCTGCACAACGTGCTCGAGGTCGGCACCGGCTGCGGCTACCAGACCGCGGTGCTCGCGCCGCTCGTGACCCGCCTGTCGACGATCGAGCGCATCAAGCCGCTCCTCGACCGCGCCAAGGCCCGGCTCAAGGAAATGGGCATCAAGAACGTGCGGCTGCGCCACGGCGATGGCATGCAGGGCTGGAAGGCGCACGCCCCGTACGATGCGATCCTGGTCGCGGCGGCGCCGCTCGCCGTGCCGCAGGCGCTGCTCGCGCAGCTGTCGCCGAAGGGCGGCCGGCTGGTGCTGCCGGTGGGGCCGGAGGGCAAGCAGGAGCTGTACCGGATCGTGCGCCGCGACGACCACTTCATCCGCGACCGGCTCGGTGGCGTCAGCTTCGTGCCGCTCATCGGCGGCACGGCCTGAGGCGGGCGTGACGCGGCGCGCCGCCCGCTGGCGCGGGCTCGCGGCGGTCATCGTGCTGCTGCTCGGCGCCTGCGCTGGCGAGCCGCGGCGCCCGCCACCGGCGAGCTACGTCGTGCGCCCCGGCGACACGCTCTACTCGATCAGCTGGCGACACGGCCTCGACTACCGCGACGTCGCGCGCTGGAACGGCATCGGCGCCGACTACCGCATCGACGTCGGCCAGCTGCTGGTGCTGAGCCCGGCGGCGCGGCCCGGCGCCGCGGCGCCGGCGGCTGCCCGGCCACGGCCCGCGCCCGCAGCCGCGCCGCTGCCGGTGAGCGCTCCGCCGCACTGGAGCTGGCCCGCCGACGGCACCGTGCGCGGCGCCATCGGCACGCCCTCGGGCGGCGTCGGACTGCAGATCGACGGCACGCTCGGCAGTCCGGTGCGCGCCGCGGCCGCGGGCCGGGTCGTCTATACCGGCGCGGGCCTGCGCGCCTACGGCGAGCTCGTCATCATCAAGCACGACGACACGTGGCTGTCGGCCTACGGCTACAACCGCGAGGTCCTCGTCCACGAGGGCGACACCGTCCGCGAGGGCCAGCCGATCGCCGCGATGGGCGCCGGCCCCGGCCATCAGCCGATGCTGTACTTCGAGATCCGCGTCAACGGCCGGCCGGTCGATCCGCGCACGCAGCTGCCGCCGCGCGGCTAGGGCGGGGCGAGGATCGCGGCGAGCGCGACCTTGCGCTCGTCGCCGAGCAGCAGGTTGAAGGTGCGGCAGGCGGCGCCGAGGTCCATGACCTCAAGGCCAACGCCGCGCGCGGCAACGTGCGCCAGCACCGCGGGCGGCGGCCACACCTGCCGCGGGCCGGTCGCGAGCAGCACCACCTCGACCGCGAGCGCGAGCACGGGCTCGAGCAGCTCCGGCGTCAGCGCCGCGGCGTCCGTCACCGGCCACGGCAGCACCCGCGCCGCGGTCACGATCGAGCTCGTCGTCAGCACCCGGTCGCGCAGCCGCAGCTGGCCGGCCGCATAGCCGGCGATCACGTTCGGCTG
This sequence comes from uncultured Pseudomonadota bacterium, assembly GCA_963727685.1. GTDB lineage: Bacteria > Pseudomonadota > Gammaproteobacteria > Steroidobacterales > Steroidobacteraceae > CAIKZZ01. The sequence goes on along the minus strand of CAVSGY010000005.1, from coordinate 513,111 downwards.
GCCATGGGTATCGGGGGCGAGCTGCATGCGGCTACGATACCCGGTTCATGGCCGAACTCTACGCCGCGCTCACCGACCTCGTGGCTCCCGACGCGGACGCCGCCCTGGGGCTGCCGCGGCTGCCGGCCGCCGAGGTGCTGCTGTCGCGCGCCGAGCGCCGGGCGGCGCCGGCCGACTGGCGGCGCTGGGCGCTCGCGCTCGCCGGGGTCGCGGCGCCGCCGGGTGACCTGCCGGTGGGGCGCACGCTGGCGCTGCGCCACGGCGTCGCGCCCGCGCCGGAGTCGACCTGGTTCGTCGCGACGCCGGTCCGCCTGGTCGCCGGGCTGAGCCGCGTGCACTTCGCCGCGGCTGGCGTGCTCGAGCTCGCGCCGGAAGTGGCCGAGGCGCTCGCTGCGCGCTTCGCCGCCGACTGGCGCGATCCGGCACTCGCTCTGGTCGTCGCGGGCAACTCACTGCTGCTGCGCGCCGCCGGCCGTTTTGACGTCGTGTCCTTCGACCCGGCACCGTTCGCCGGCCGCGACATTGCCGCGGCGCTGCCGGCCGGGCCGGACGCCGGCCGGCTGCAGCGGCTGATGACCGAGCTGCAGATGTGGCTGCATGGCGCGGCACCGGCCAGTTGCGACGGCGGCCCGGTCAACGCGCTGTGGCTGTGGGGCAGTGGCCAGGCCGCGCTCGCCGGCGAGGGGTCCTGGCCAGCGCTCGACGGTGCCGACGCCTTTCTCGATGCCGTCGCCGCCGGCGCCGCCGGCCGCGCCGCGGGCGCGCGCCTCGAGAGCTGGAGCCTCGCGGCGCTGTCGCGCGCCGGGCACTCGTTCGCGGACTTCGACGCCTTGTGGTTCGCGCCGCTCGCGGCGGCGCTCGCGGCGCGGCGTGTCGAGCGCGCGCGCGTCTATTTCGCCGGCCACGAGTTCCTGCTCAAGCCCGCTCAGCGCTGGCGACGCTGGCGGCGGGCGCGGCCGTGGTGGGAGCTCGGCCTGTGACGGCGCGACCGATCGTGCGCCGGCCGGTGCCGCCGTCGACGCTGCCAGCGACGCTCGACCCGGTGGTGGCGCGCATCTACGCCGCGCGCGGCGCGCTCGCCGCCGCGGACCTCGAGCTCGGCGTCGAGCGGCTGCTGCCGGTCGGCTCGCTCGACGGGGTCGTGGCGGCGGCCGAGCTGCTGGCCGGGCACGTCGGCCGCGGCGCGCGCATCCTCGTGGTCGGCGACTACGATGCGGACGGCGCGACGGCGAGCGCGCTCGTGGTGCGGGCGCTCCGGCGCTTCGGCCACGCCGAGGTCGACTTCCTGGTGCCGGACCGGTTCCGCTTCGGCTACGGGCTCACGCCCGAGATCGTGGCGCTCGCCGCCGAGCGCGCGCCGGCGCTGATCGTCACGGTCGACAACGGCGTCTCGAGCCTCGAGGGCGTGGCCGCGGCGCGCGCGCGCGGCATCGAGGTGCTGGTCACCGACCACCACCTGCCGGGGCCGGAGCTGCCGGCGGCCATCGTGCATCGTCAACCCGAACCTGCCCGGCGCGCGCTTCGCCAGCCGCGCGCTGGCCGGCGTCGGCGTCGCCTTCTACGTGCTGCTCGCGCTCGGCCGGCGGCTCAACCGGCCGGCCGCGCTCACCGCCGAGCTCCTCGACCTCGTCGCGCTCGGCACGGTCGCCGACGTCGTGCCGCTCGACCACAACAACCGGGTGCTGGTCGCAGGCCGGGCTCGAGCGGATCCGCGCCGGGCGCTGCGTGCCGGGCATCGCGCGCGCTCGCCGCAGTCGCCGGCCGCGCGCTCGCCAGCGCCGGCACCGCCGACCTCGGCTTCTTCATCGGCCCGCGCCTCAACGCCGCCGGCCGGCTCGAGGACATGTCGATCGGCATCGAGTGCCTGCTCGACCGACGATGCCGCGCGGGCGCAGCGCGCTCGCCGCAGCAGCTCGACCGCCTGAACCGCGAGCGGCGCGGTCATCGAGGCGCGGATGCACGCCGAGGCGGTGGCGATCGTCGGCCGCCTGCACGTCGGCGGAGCGAGGGCGCGACGCTGCCGGCGGCGCTGTGCCTCTACGACGGCGACTGGCACCAGGGCGTCGTCGGCCTGGTCGCCGCGCGCGTCAAGGACCAGCTGCACCGGCCGGTGATCGCCTTCGCGCCGGCGGACGGCGGCCTGGCGCGCGGCTCGGCGCGCTCGGTGCCCGGCATCCACGTGCGCGACGCGCTCGAGGCGGTCGCGACCCGCGTGCCGGGCCTGATCGACAAGTTCGGCGGCCACGCGATGGCCGCCGGGCTGACGCTCGCGGCCGCGCGGCTGCGCGAGTTCGGCGCGGCGTTCGCCGCCGAGGTCGAGCGGCGCGCGGGCCCGGGGCTGCTCGATGGCCGGCTGTACACCGACGGCGCCGCTCGAGGCCGGGCAGCTCACGCTCGAGACCGCCGAGCGGCTGCGCGCCGCGGGCCCGTTCGGCTCGGGCTTTCCGGAGCCGTGCTTCGACGGCGAGTTCACGGTCGTCGAGGCGCGCGTGCTCGGCGAAAAGCACCTGAAGCTGTGGCTGCGGCCCGGCCTGCGCACGCCGCCCGTCGAGGCGATCGCCTTCGGCTGGCTGACGCGCCCGGGCGCGTTCGTGCCGGCGGTCGAGGCGCGCGTGCGGCTCGTCTACCGCCTCGACGTCAACGAGTACCAGGGCGCGCAAGCGCCCGCAGCTGCTGATCGAGCACCTCGAGCCGGCCTGAGGGGGCCGCGTGCTATGATTCCCGCTGATTTTCCGCACGAAGTCCCGCGTCCATGCCCGCCGAAGTCGCCCCGCTCGTCACCCCCATCCGCCGCCAGCTGAAGGATCTCGAGGAACGCCTCGCCTCCTTAAGGGGGTATCTTTGAGTACGACCGCAAGAGCGAGCGGCTCGCCGAAGTAAGCCGCGAGCTCGAAGACCCCAAGATCTGGGACAACCCGGACCGCGCCCAGGCGCTCGGCCGCGAGCGCGCCCAGCTCGGCGCGATCACCGAGCGCCTCGACCGCGTCAGCGAGCGGCATCGCGGGCTCGCTCGAGCTGCTGGAGCTCGCCGAGAGCGAGAGCGACGCGGGCGCGATCACCGAGGTCGAGCGCGACGCCGGCAGCTCGAGCGGCGAGGTCAAGAGCCTCGAGTTCCAGCGCATGTTCCCGCGGCCAGATGGACTCGCACAACGCCTTCGTCGACATCCAGGCCGGCGCCGGCGGCACCGAGGCGCAGGACTGGGCGCAGATGCTGCTGCGCATGTACCTGAAGTGGGCCGACGCGCACGGCTTCAAGGTCGAGATCATGGACCAGAGCGACGGCGAGGTCGCCGGCATCAAGGGCGTGACGCTCAGCGTCGAGGGCGACTACGCCTACGGCTGGCTGCGCACCGAGACCGGCGTGCATCGCCTGGTGCGCAAGTCGCCGTTCGACTCCGGCAACCGTCGCCACACCTCGTTCGCGTCGGTGTTCGTCTCGCCCGAGGTCGACGACGACATCAACATCGAGATCAACCCGGCCGACCTCGAGGTCGACACCTTCCGCTCGAGCGGCGCCGGCGGCCAGCACGTCAACAAGACCGAGTCGGCGATGCGCATCCGCCACGTGCCGAGCGGCATCGTCGTGGCCTGCCAGAGCGAGCGCAGCCAGCACAAGAACCGCTCGACGCGCGATGAAGATGCTGAAGGCCAAGCTCTACGAGCTCGAGTTCAACAAGCGCAACGCCGCCGCCAAGGTGCTCGAGGACTCCAAGTCCGACGTCAGCTGGGGCAACCAGATCCGCTCGCTACGTGCTCGACCAGTCGCGGATCAAGGACCTGCGCACCAACGTCGAGGTCGGCAACACGACCGCGGTGCTCGACGGCGACCTCGATCAGTTCATGGAAGCAAGCCTGAAGCAGGGGCTCTAGAAGATGGCTGACGACGAGACTCCGGGACCGCCGCGACGAGAACAAGCTGATCGCCGAACGCCGCGCAGAAGCTCGCGGCGCTGCGCGCGGCGGGGCAGGCGTTCCCGAACGACTTCCGGCGCGACGCGCACGCGGCGCGATCTCGCCGCGAGCTTCGGCGACAAGCCGGCGCGAGTGGTTCGAGGCGCACCCGATGCGGGTGCGGGTCGCCGGCCGCATGCTCGCCAAGCGCGACATGGGCAAGTCGAGCTTCGTCCAGGCTCGAGGACGGCTCGCGGCCACATCCAGCTGTTCCTGCAGGCGAACCTGCTCGGCGAGCGCTACGACGGAGTTCAAGGGCTGGGACGTCGGCGACGTGGTCGGCGCCGAGGGCGAGCTGATGCGCACCCGCACCGGCGAGCTGTCGGTGCGCGCCGACGCGCTGCAGGCTGCTCGTCAAGTCGCTGCGGCCGCTGCCCGACAAGTGGCACGGGCTCACCGACACCGAGGCGCGCTACCGGCATGCGCTACGTCGACCTGATCGTCAACCCCGAGAGCCGCGCCGGTGTTCGAGCTCGCGCACGCGGATCGTGCGCTACCTGCGCGACTTCCTCGACGCCGGCGGCTTCATGGAGGTCGAGACGCCGATGATGCAGCCGATTCCGGGCGGCGCGGTCGGCGCGCCCGTTCGTCACGCATCACAACGCGCTCGACATCGACATGTACCTGCGGATCGCGCCGGAGCTCTACCTCAAGCGCCTCGTGGTCGGCGGCTTCGAGCGCGTCTACGAGATCAACCGCAACTTCCGCAACGAAGGGCTGTCGACGCGCCACAACCCCGAGTTCACGATGCTCGAGCTGCTACCAGGCCTACGCCGACTACGTCGACGTCATGGACATGGTCGAGCGGATGTTCAAGGGCCTGTGCCGACACCGTGGTCGGCACGCGCGCAGCTCACCTACCAGGAGGCCGGGCTCGACCTGGACGCGCCGTTTCGCCGCGTCACGATCGAGGAGCTGCTGATCGAGCACAACCCGGGCATCGACCCGATGAGCCTGCGCGACGCGGCGTACCTGCGGCGGCTGCTCGACGAGCGCGGCGTGCCGCACACGCCGGGCGACGGCGCTGGCAAGCTGCAGATCGCGCTCTTCGACAAGACCTGCGAGCACGCGCTCGTGCAGCCGACCTTCGTCTACGCGTACCCGACCGAGGTATCGCCGCTGTCGCGCTGCAACGACGCAGGATCCGTTCGTCACCGACCGCTTCGAGTTCTTCATCGCCGGGCGCGAGCTCGCCAACGGCTTCTCCGAGCTCAACGACCCCGAGGAGCAGGCGGCGCGCTTCCGCGACGCAGGTGGCGCGCAAGGACGCCGGCGACGAGGAGGCGATGTACTTCGACGCCGACTACGTGCGCGCGCTCGAGTACGGCCTGCCGCCGACGGCCGGTCTCGGCGTCGGCGTCGACCGCGTCGTGATGCTGTATCGCGAACGCGCCGTCGATCCGCGACGTGCTGCTGTTCCCGCAGCTCAAGCCCGAGGCCTGAGCGGCGCGGCCCGCTCAGCCGAGCGCGTAGGGCAGCGGCAGCAGCCGGCAGGCGGCACCGTTGTCGAGCGCGAGCGGCCGCGCGCGCGATTCGAGGTTGAGCACCGCCAGGCACTCGGCGCCGCCCGCGACCGGCGCCGCGAGCACGACCTCGCCGACCTTGCGCCCGTCGGCGTGCACGGCGGCCTTGACCGCGGGCGGCGGCGCTTCGGTCGCGAGCCGGAACATGCGCCGCTTGATCCGGCCGAGGTGCTGCGTGCGGGCGACGATCTCCTGGCCCGTGTAGCACCCCTTCTGGAAGCTGATCGCCCCGACGAGGTCGAGGTTGAGCATTTGCGGGATCCATTCCTCGCTGGCCGCGAGGCCGACGTCCGGAAGGCCGGCGCGGATCAGCGCCAGCGCGAAGCGCGCCTCCGGTCCTGCCGCGGGATCGTCGTCGGCGTGGTCGCCGACCGCGGCGGCGATGGCCGCGCCGAGCGCGGCCGGCAGCGGCTCGACCACGAGCGTCACCTGGGCGCGCAGCACATAGCGGGCGAGCCGGTCGCGCACCGGCACGGCGAGCTCGGCCGGCAGCGCGAGCGCATAGCCGGCGCCGGCCCGCGCGAGCCAGGGCGCGGCGATCACGCGGCCCTGCGGCGTCAGCAGCGCCGCGAGGCCCATCGCGCCTTCGCCGAGCGCGAGCACGTCGCGCGTCAGCTGGCCCTGCAGGAAGGTCGCCGCGTCGCGCCCGCCGACGGCGAGCACGCGGTAGCGGTCGGGCGGGCAGTGGAGGCGCGCGGCGGGATCGGTCGGCATCTCGGGCTCGGCGGAGGACGGAGTGGCGCGGGCGCTCGCCCGGTGGTGCGAGCCCTCGTATCGGCCAGTTAAACCCGTGCCCACTCAAGGGTCAACGGGCGCACCGGTGCAGCAGCCGTCGCGCGCGAACGCTGGCCGCGACCGCGCGCCGGCGCGCCCGATGCTGCGCGAATGCTGCGGCGCTGCGCAAACAAGCGTCCGAGAAACAAGGAGTTGGGGTGGTGTTGCGATGCCATATTGTGGCAGTATCGCGCGCCATGTCGTCATACCCGAAGCCGGCCGCCGCGGTGCCGTCACCGGAGGCGGCATCCGCCGCAGGCGACGCGCCGCGGCCAGCATCCGGCCCCGCCGAGGGTGCGCCACCGCGCGAGATCGGCGGGCGCGAAGGCCCCGAGCCGACGCGCTTCGGGGACTGGGAAAAGTCCGGTCGGTGCATCGACTTCTGACACCGTAAGCGCCTGCCCAGCGCCGTGGCGGTCGCTCCGTGGCGCGCCGCGGCCGAGGAACAAGACATCATGGCAACCCGTCCAAGGCCCCTGTCGCCGCACCTGCAGGTGTACCGCCCGATGTACACGATGGTGCTGTCGATCGCCCATCGCGCGACCGGCGCGGCGTTGGCCTGCGGCCTGGTGCTGCTCGCGGTCTGGCTGCTGGCGCTCGCCGCGGGCCCGGCGGCCTTCGCGCGGGTGCGCGGCGTGCTCGTCTCGCCGCTCGGCTACCTCGTGGTCGGCGGCCTCGTGGTCGCGTTCTGGTACCACTTCTGCAACGGCCTGCGGCATCTCAACTGGGACGTCGGCCGCGGCCTCGAGAAGGCGAGCGCGCGCCGCTCGGGCCGGATCGTCGTGGTCGCGACGCTCGTCCTGTCGGTCGCGACGCTCGCGGCGCTCGTCGAGTTCGGAGCCCGGCGATGAGCCTCAAGAGCCCGCTCGGTCGCGTGCTCGGCCTGGGCGCCGGCGGCGGCTCGCACCACTGGTGGCTGCAGCGGGTCAGCGCGGTGGCGCTGGTGCCGCTCGGCGCCTGGTTCGTGGTCGCGCTCGCGCTCCTGCCGGACGGCAGCTACTTTACGGTGCGTGCCTGGCTCGCGCAGCCGCTGCACGCGGTGCTGATGGCGCTGCTCGTGCTCGCGGCCGCCTACCACTCGTGGCTCGGCGTGACGGTGATCATCGAGGATTACGTGCCGCACCAGGCGCGCAAGCTCGCGGCGCTGCTCGTCACGCAGTTCCTGCACGTCGTGGTCGGCGCCGCGGCGCTGTTCGCGGTGCTGAAAGTGGCGTTCGGGAGCGCGGCATGAGCGATTACGACTTCATCGATCACACCTACGACGTGGTCGTGGTCGGCGCCGGCGGCGCGGGCCTGCGCGCGACCTTCGGTCTGGCCGAGTCCGGCCTCAAGGTCGCGTGCGCTGACCAAGGTGTTCCCGACCCGCAGCCACACGGTCGCGGCGCAGGGCGGCATCTCGGCGGCGCTCGGCAACATGGGCGAGGACGACTGGCGCTTCCACTTCTACGACACCATCAAGGGCTCCGACTGGCTCGGCGACCAGGACGCGATCGAGTACATGTGCAAGGAGGCGCCGAGCGCGGTCATCGAGCTCGAGCACTACGGCGTGCCGTTCTCGCGCACCGAGGACGGCCGCATCTACCAGCGGCCGTTCGGCGGCATGACCACGCACTACGGCAAGGGCATCGCGCAGCGCACCTGCGCCGCCGCCGACCGCACCGGCCACGCGATGCTGCACACGCTGTATCAGCAGTCGCTGAAGCACGACGCGACCTTCTTCATCGAGTACTTCGCGCTCGACCTGATCATGGAGGACGGCGCCTGCCGCGGCGTCGTCGCGCTCGAGCTCGCCGACCGGCACGGCTGCACCGCTTCCGCGCGCACACGGTCGATGCTCGCGACCGGCGGCTACGGCCGCGCCTATTTCTCGTGCACCTCGGCGCATACCTGCACCGGCGACGGCGGCGGCATGGTGGCTGCGCGCGGGTCTGCCGCTGCAGGACATGGAGTTCGTGCAGTTCCACCCGACCGGGATCTACGGCGCCGGCTGCCTGATCACCGAGGGCTCGCGCGGCGAGGGCGGCTACCTCACCAACTCCAAGGGCGAGCGCTTCATGGAGCGCTACGCGCCCAACGCCAAGGATCTGGCCATCCGCGACGTCGTCAGCCGCGCCGATGACGATCGAGATCCGCGAGGGCCGCGGCGTCGGCCCGCACAAGGACCACATCCACCTGCACCTCGAGCACCTGGGGCCGGCGGTCATCAAGGAGCGGCTGCCGGGCATCGCCGAGACGGCGCGCATCTTCGCCGGCGTCGACGTCAACCAAGGAGCCGATCCCGGTGCTGCCGACGGTGCACTACAACATGGGCGGCATCCCGGCCAACGTGCCACGGCGAGGTCGTCGACGCTCAAGGACGGCGCACCCGGACAGCGTCGGTGCCCGGCCTGATGGCGGTGGGCGAGGCGGCCTGCGTGTCGGTGCACGGCGCCAACCGCCTCGGCTCGAACTCGCTGCTCGACCTCGTGGTGTTCGGCCGCGCGGCGGCGCGCCACTGCGCCGAGATCGTCGAGCCGGGCACGCCGCACCGGCCGCTGCCGAAGGACGCGGGCGAGCCGGCGGTGGCGCGGCTCGACCGGCTGCGCAACGCCAAGGGCTCAGCGCCCGACCGCCGAGATCCGCCTCGAGATGCAGCGCATCATGCAGACCGATGCCGCGGTGTTCCGCACCGGCGCGACGCTGGGCGAAGGCTGCGCGAAGCTCGCGCGCGACCTTCGCCTCGTTCGCGCGACGTCGGCGTCACGCGACCGCTCGCTGATCTGGAACACCGACCTCGTCGAGACGCTGGAGCTCGAGAACCTGCTGCTGCAGGCGATCGCCACGATCCAGTCGGCCGCGAACCGCACGCGAGAGCCGCGGCGCCCACGCGCGCGAGGACTTCCCGGCGCGCGACGACGCCGAACTGGCTGAAGCACACGCTGTGCTGGGTCGACGCCGCGCGGCAAGGTCGCGGATCGACTACCGGCCCGGTGCACCTGCAGACGCTGACCGACGACGTCGAGTCCATTCCGCCGAAGGCGCGGACCTACTGATCGCGCCGCCAAAGGGTCTCAACGCATGGCCGACTTCAAGCTGCCCGCCGCATCCGCGCTTCAACGAAGTGCCGGGCGCGCCGTCACCGGCGCCCGCCGGGCGCGAGGCGCGTCAAGACCTTCCGCATCTACCGCTTCGATCCGGACGGCGCCGAGAAGCCGCGCGTCGACACCTACGAGGTCGACCTCGACCGCTGCGGGCCGATGGTTCTGGACGCGCTGATCAAGATCAAGAACGAGGTCGACCCGACGCTGACCTTCCGCCGCTCGTGCCGCGAGGGCATCTGCGGCTGCTGCGCGATGAACATCGACGGCGTCAACACGCTCGCCTGCACCAAGGCCATCGACGAGGTACAGCGGCGACGTGCGGATCTTCCCGCTGCCGCACCTGCCGGTCATCAAGGACCTGGTGCCGGACCTGACCAACTTCTACGCCCAGTACGCGGCCGATCAAGCCGTGGCTGCAGACCCGCACGCCGCCGCCGCCGGACCGCGAGCGGCTGCAGAGCAAGGAGGACCAGGAGAAGGTCGACCGGCCCTCGGCGTGCATCCTGTGCGCCTGCTGCTCGACCAGCTGCCCGAGCTACTGGTGGAACAGCGACCGCTACCTGGGACCGGCGGCGCTGCTGGCCGCCTACCGCTGGATCGTCGACTCGCGCGACGAGGCGACCGGCGAGCGGCTCGACGCGCTCGACGACCCGTTCCGGCTGTACCGCTGCCACACCATCATGAACTGCACCGAGGCCTGCCCGAAGGACCTGAACCCGGCCCAGGCGATCGCCGAGATCAAGAAGCTGCTCGTCGAGCGGCAGCACTGAGGGGCGGGTTGACCGGCGCACGCCGATCCCGACCTCAACCGGCTGCGGTGGCGCTGCCGGCGCGGCATGCGCGAACTCGACGTCCTGCTCGAGCGCTACCTCGCCGAACGCTGGCCGACGGCCTCGGCCGAGCGCCGGGCGGCCTTCCGGGCGCTCGCTGGAGCTGCCGGACCCGGAACTTGCGGCCCTGTCCTCGGCCGGGCCGTGACGCCGGTCACGGCCCTTACGCAGCGCTGATTGCGGAAATCACCGATCCGGCGGCGCGGAGAACTTTCCGCGGCCGGCCCGGTCTATCACCGTGACTTCGGGCGCGGCAACGGCCCGGAGCGGATGTCGTGACGGCCGAGCAGAGCGATCTCGCCCTGGTCGAGCGGGTGCAGCGCGGTGACCGGGCGGCCTTCGACGTGCTGGTCCTGCGCTACCAGCACAAGGTGCTCAAGCTCGTCATGCGCTACATCCGCGACGCGATGGAAGCGGAGGACGTGGCCCAGGACGCCTTCATCAAGGCCTACCGGGCGCTGCCCTCGTTCCGCGGCGACAGCGCCTTCTATACGTGGCTGTACCGGATAGCGATCAACACTGCGAAGAACGCCCTCGTGTCCAGCAAGCGCCGCCCCCTCGACTACGACCTCGACCTGCAGGATCCCGAGCAGTACGAAATGCATGCGCGCCTCAAGGACGACGAGACGCCGGAGCACCTGCTGCTGACCGACGAGATCCGCGAGACGGTCAACGGCGCGATGGGCGAGCTGCCGGAGGATCTGCGCACGGCGATCGTGCTGCGCGAGATCGACGGCCTCAGCTACGAGGAAATCGCCGCCGCGATGGATTGCCCGGTGGGCACGGTGCGCTCGCGGATCTTTCGCGCGCGCGAGGCGATCGACAAGAAGCTCCGACCGATCTTTGCCGCCGGCCTCGGCCGGACCGAGGAATGACGTATGCTCCCCGCGGCGCCAGCTCCGATCGAGTTACGACCATGAGCGACATCCTCAACGAACAGCTTTCGGCGCTCCTCGACGGTGAACTGCCGCCGGAGGAGACGACTCTGCTGCTGAAGCGCCTCGGCCGCGAGCAGGCGCTCGCGGCACGGCTCGGCCGCTACCGGCTGTGCGGCGACGTGCTGCGCGGCGAACGGGTGCAGCCGCGCGCCGACTTCGCGCTGCGCATCAGCGCCGCCATCGCCGCCGAGCCCGCGCTCGCCACGCCGGTCGCGGCGCGCGCGCGCCGCGGCGGCTGGCTCGAGCCGCTCGCCGGGCTCGCGGTCGCCGCCAGCGTCGCGGTGGTCGCGGTGCTGGTGCTGCAGGCGAGCCCGGGGCCGGGCCGCCCGGAGCCGCTCGCGGCGCTGGTGCCGGCGGCGCCCGCGCCGGTCGCGCAGCTCGCGACGCGCGCCACGCCCGCCTACAGCCAGGGCAGCGGCGAGCCGCTCAGCTACGTCACCCCGGCGGTCCGGCCGCGGCTCGGCGTGATCCCCGAGGCGACGCTCGCCAGCTACGTGGTCGCCCACTCGACGGTGAGCGCGCCGCTCGCCGGCCGCAGCGTGCTCATTCACCTGGTCGCCGACGAAACCCGCGGCGACGTGCCGGCGCGATGAGCGAGCGCGCCTCCGGCGCCGCCTCGCTGCGCGGCTGGCTGCTGTGCAGCCTCGTGCTGCTCGCGGCACCGGTGCTCGCCGACGACGAGGCGCGCCAGTGGCTCGCGGCGATGCACGAGGCACTCGCGACGCGCACCTACCAGGGCGAGTTCCTGCACCTGGCCAACGGCCGGGTCGAGAAGCTCAGGATCTTCCACCGCGTCAAGGACGGCCGGGTCTCCGAGCGGCTCGTCAACCTCTCCGGCAACGGCCGCGAGGTCATCCGCAACGACGGCGAGCTGCAGTGCTACCTGCCGGACGAGCACAAGGTGCTGGTCAAGTCGCAGGCCGACTCCGGCGCGCTGCTCGGCACGCTGCCGGCCTTCGACGCCTCGCTCGAGGCGAGCTACGGCCTCGAGCTCGGCGAGCGGGCGCTGGTGTTCGGCCGGCCGGCGCGGGTGCTCGCGATCCGCCCGCACGACGGCTACCGCTTCGGCTACCGGCTGTGGATCGACGAGGAAAACAAGATGCCGGTGCGCACCGACCTGTGCGACGCCGACGGCGTGATGCTCGAGCAGGTGCTGTTCACCTCGCTCAAGGTCGGCGGCGCGCTCGCCGATGCCGCCTTCCGCCCCGAGGTCGACGCCTCGTCCTTCGCCTGGGAGCGCCAGGCCGGCAATGCCCAGAACACGCCGGCCGACGAGCTGCCGTGGCGGCTGTTGCAGCTGCCGCCGGGGTTTCGGGTCAGCTCCTCGGTCGAGCAGCGGCTGCCCGGCTCGAGCCGGCCCGTGACCCACCTCGTGCTCTCCGACGGGCTCGCAACCGTGTCGGTGTTCATCGAGGAGCCGCCCGCGCCGCCGCGCCAGGCCACCGAGGGCCAGGGGCGCGTCGGCTCCGCCTTCGCCTACTCGAAGGTCGTCGCCGGCCACCAGGTGACCGCGGTCGGCGAGGTGCCGCCGCAGACGGTCGAGTTCATCGCCGCCGGCGTCGCGCCGGCCAAGCCCGGCCGGCTCGGCTTCGGTCGCGTGGCGGCCTCGCCAGGCCCGCAGGCGCAGTGACCCGGCTCGCGCTCTACAGCCGCGACGGCTGCCATCTGTGCGAGGAGCTGCTCGCCGAGCTCGCGCCGTGGGCCGCGGCGCGCGACGCCGCGGTCGAGTTGCGCGACGTCGACGCGGACCCGGTCGCGCGACGGCGTTATGGTCATCGGATTCCGGTGCTGCTCGTCGACGGCGAGCCGGCCGCCTACGGGCGGCTCGACTGGGAAACGCTGGAGCGGCTCTGGAACGCGCCCGTCTGAGGGGTGGGGCAGGGCCCGGCTGCTATAATCCCGCGGCTGGCCCTGCTGCCGTCGCCGGCAGGAGCCGTCGCCCCGAATGCCCCCGATCCGCAATTTCTCGATCATCGCCCACGTCGATCACGGCAAGTCCACGCTCGCCGACCGCCTGATCCAGCTCTGCGGCGGGCTCGAGCAGCGCGAGATGCAGGAGCAGGTTCTCGACTCGATGGACCTCGAGCGCGAGCGCGGCATCACGATCAAGGCGCAGAGCGTGACGCTGCACTACCGCGCGCGCGACGGCGTCGACTACCAGCTGAACTTCATCGACACGCCCGGCCACGTCGACTTCTCCTACGAGGTGTCGCGCTCGCTGGCCGCCTGCGAGGGCGCGCTGCTGGTCGTCGACGCCGCGCAGGGCGTCGAGGCGCAGAGCGTCGCCAACTGCTACACGGCGCTCGAGCAGGGCCTCGAGGTGCTGCCGGTCATCAACAAGATCGACCTGCCGTCGGCCGACCCGGCGCGCGTGATCACCGAGATCGAGGAGATCATCGGCATCCCGGCCGCCGACGCGGTGCGCGTCTCGCGCCAAGACCGGCGAGAACGTCGACCTGCTGCTCGAGGCGATCGTCGCGCGCGATCCCGCCGCCGCAGGGCGACGCCGAGGCGCCGCTGCAGGCGCTGATCATCGACTCGTGGTTCGACAACTACGTCGGCGTCGTGTCGCTGGTGCGGGTCATGAACGGGCGCTTGCGGCGCGGCCAGAAGCTGCGCGTCTGGTCGACCGGCCGCGGCGCACGAGTGCTCGACAGGCTCGGCCGCTTCACGCCGAAGCCGCGTCGACGACGAGGAGCTGCACGCCGGCGAGGTCGGCTTCGTGATGGCCGGCATCAAGGAGATCGACGGCGCGCCGGTCGGCGACACGATCACGCTCGAGGCCGATCCCTGCGCGGGCCCGCTGCCGGGCTTCAAGAAGATCCAGCCGCGGGTGTTCGCGGGACTCTTTCCGGTGTCGACCGACGACTACGAGCAGTTCCGCGACGCGCTGCAGAAGCTCAAGCTCAACGACTCGGCGCTGCACTACGAGCCGGAGGTGTCGACCGCGCTCGGCTTCGGCTTCCGCATGCGGCTTCCTCGGCCTGCTGCACATGGAGATCGTCCAGGAGCGGCTCGAGCGCGAGTACGACCTCGACCTCGATCACCAGCGCGCCGACCGTCGTCTACGAGGTGCTGACGACCGACGGCAAGGTCGGCCTGATCGACAACCCCTCCAAGCTGCCGCCGGCCGACCGCATCGAGGAAATGCGCGAGCCGATCATCACCGCCAACATCCTCGTGCCGCCCGACGCACGTCGGCGGCGTGCTCGGGCTGTGCACCGAGAAGCGCGGCGTGCAGAAGAAGATGCTGTACCTCGGCAACCAGGTGTCGCTGCAGTACGAGCTGCCGCTCGCCGAGGTCGTGCTCGACTTCTTCGACCGGCTGAAGTGCGTCAGCCGCGGCTACGCGTCCTTCGACTACGAGTTCAACCGCTTCCAGGCCGCGCAACCTCGTCAAGCTCGACGTGCTGATCAACGGCGACCGGGTCGACGCGCTCGTCCTGATCGTGCACCGCGACAACGCCTACCAGCGCGGCCGCGAGCTCGTCGACAAGATGCAGGAGCTGATCCCGCGGCAGATGTTCGAGGTCGCGATCCAGGCCGCCATCGGCAGCCAGGTCATCGCGCGCGCCTCGGTCAAGGCGATGCGCAAGAACGTGCTCGCCAAGTGCTACGGCGGCGACATCAGCCGCAAGCGCAAGCTCCTCGAGAAGCAGAAGGAGGGCAAGAAGCGCATGAAGCAGGTCGGCTCGGTCGAGATCCCGCAGGAAGCCTTCCTCGCGGTGCTGCAGATCGGCAAGAAGTAGCGCACGGACACACAAGGGGCCAGCGTATCCATGCAGCTCATCTATGACTTCTCGTTCCTCCTGGTCGTGCTCGCCGCGCTCAGCGGCGTCATCTGGGGCCTCGACCACTGGCTGTTCCGGCCGGCGCGCGGCGCCGGCGCGCGCGAGCCGATCGTCGTCGAGTACGCGCGCTCGTTCTTCCCGATCATCCTCATCGTGCTGGTGGTGCGCTCGTTCCTGTTCGAGCCGTTCCGCATCCCGTCGGACTCGATGATGCCGACGCTGCTCGACGGCGACTTCATCTTCGTCAGCAAGTTCAGCTACGGCCTGCAGCCTGCCGGTGCTCAACACCAAGATCGTGTCGACTCGGCGCGCCCGAGCGCGGCGACGTGATCGTGTTCCGCAAGCCGCAGCGAGCCGTCGGTCAACTACATCAAGCGCCTGGTCGGCCTGCCGGGCGACCGCATCGACGTGCGCGGCGACGCGGTCTGGGTCAACGGCCAGGAGATGAAGGCGCGCGACGACGGCGTCTACACCGAGGACGTCTGCTACCAGAACTTCCGCCAGGGCGCTCGAGCAGCTCGGCACGCACGAGCACCGCATCATGTACTGCCCGGTCGAGCCGCGCCGCTACCTGCACGGCTGCACCAGCAAGCGCGACGCCAACGAGTGCGCGGCCGACGCCGGCCGCGCCGCCTCGCCGTCGGGCGACGCGACGCTCGCGCCGACCGGCGTCTGCACCGTGCCCGCCGGCTACTATTTCTTCATGGGCGACAACCGCGACAACAGCGCCGACAGCCGCTTCCCGGAGCTCGGCTTCGTCCCGGAAGGCAACCTGGTCGGCAAGGCGGTGCGCGATCTGGGCTGAGCTTCGACGGCTTCCTGGTGCCGCGCTGGCGGCGGATCGGAATGGCCGTTCACTGACACTGTAGCGAGGGCCGAAGATGTACGATCGAACTGTGCGCCGCGAGCGCGGCATGACGGTGCTCGGGCTGCTGATCCTGGTGGCCTTCGTGGGCATGTTCGTCTATGCCGGCATCCGGCTGACGCCGATCTACATCGAGTACATGGCGGTCGTCGAAGGCCATGCGACGGCCTGAAGGCCGACGCCGACAGCGGCCCGACAGGCGATGCAGATCGCGCTCGAGAAGCGCTTCGACATCGAGGACGTCAAGTCGGTCGGCTGGAAGGACATCGAGATCACCAAGGAAGGCAGCGGCTACGCGCGTGCACGTGCAGTACGACGCGCAGACGCCGTTCGTCGGCAACGTCGGCTTCGTGGTCCACTTCGACAAGACCGTGCACCGTCGGCGGCGCGGCCACGCCGTGATCGGCGTTGCGCCGGGCGGCGACCTCGACTGGCTCGCCGACCCGGCTCGGCTGGCGCGCGCGCGACGCGGCGCTGGTCGGCCGCGCGCTGACCCACCGCAGCGCCGGCGGCGCCGACAACGAGCGGCTCGAGTTCCTCGGCGACGCGGTGCTGTCCTTCGTCGTCGCCGAGATGCTGTACCGCGAGTTCGGCGACGCGCCCGAGGGCGACCTCAGCCGCTACCGCGCGGCGCTCGTCAGCGGCGAGGCGCTCGCCGACGTCGGCGAGGCGCTCGACATCGGCGCCCGCCTGCAGGCTCGGGCCCGGCGAGCTGCGCTCGGGCGGCTTCCGCCGCCGCTCGATCCTCGCCGACGCCTTCGAGGCGCTGCTCGGCGCGGTCTACCTCGACGGCGGCCTTGAGGCGGCGCGGGCGGTCGTCGAGCGGCTGTGGGCGCCGCGGCTGGCGGCGCTGCGCGCCGCGCCGCCGCCCAAGGACCCGAAGACCCGGCTGCAGGAGTGGCTGCAGGCGCGCTCGCTGGGGCTGCCCGCGTACAGCGTCGAGACCGTCAGCGGCGAGCCGCACGAGCAGCTGTTCGCGGTGCGCTGCACGGTGGCCGGGCTCGGCGCCAGCGCCGAGGGCCGCGGCACCAGCCGCCGCCGCGCCGAGCAGCAGGCCGCGGAGCGGCTGCTCGAGACGCTCGCCAGCCGGCGGGCCGGCCCCGTGACCGACGCCGCGCCGCACCGCGCCGGCTTCGTCGCGCTCGTCGGCCGCCCCAACGTCGGCAAGTCGACGCTGCTCAACGCGCTGCTCGAGCGCAAGCTCAGCATCGTCACGCCCCAAGCCGCAGACCACCCGCCACCGCATCCTCGGGCTGCTGAACCGGCCGGGCTTCCAGATCGCGCTCGTCGACACGCCGGGCATCCACACCGGCGAGCGGCGCATGCTCAACGTGGTCATGAACCGCACCGCGGCGACCAGCCTCGCCGACGCCGACCTGGTCGCCGTTCGTCGTCGAGGCGCTGCGCTTCACCGGCGAGGACGAGCGCGTGCTGCGAGCGGATCCGCGACTCCGGCCGGCCGGCGGTGCTGGTCGTCAACAAGGCCGACCGCGTCCACCCGCGCGACCGGCTGCTGCCGTTCATCGCCTCGATCGCCTCGCGCTTCCCGTTCGTCGAGGTCGTGCCGCTGTCGGCCCTGAAGCACGACAACATCTCGGCGCTGCCGCTCGCGCTCGCCAAGCACCTGCCGGAGTCGCCGCCGCTGTTCCCGCCGGAGCAGGTCACCGACCGCTCCGACCGGTTCCGCGCCGCCGAGATCATCCGCGAGAAGCTGACGCTGCGCCTGCAGCAGGAGCTGCCGTACGGCGTCAGCGTCGAGATCGAGCAGATCGAGGACACCGAGGACGGCCGGGTCGCGATCCGCGCGGTGATCTGGGTCGAGCGCGAGGGCCAGAAGGCGATCGTGATCGGCGAGCACGGCGACGCAGCTCAAGGAGGTCGGCAGGAGCGCGCGCCTCGAGCTCAACCGCCTGTACGGCCGGCGCACGCACCTCGAGCTGTGGGTCAAGGTCAAGGACAACTGGGCCGACAGCGCCAACGCGCTGCGCGCCTTCGGCTACGACGGCGACTAGCCGGAATCCGGCAGCACCATGATGACGGCTGCGCGGCGCGTGCTCCTCGAACCGGCCTACCTGCTGCACCAGCGGGACTGGCGCGACTCGAGCCGGATCGTCGAGTTCTTCTGCCGCGACCACGGCCGCGTGGCGCTGTTCGCCAAGGGCGTGCGCCGCCCCGGCAGCGCCTACGCGGCGCTGCTGCAGCCGTTCGTGCCGCTGCTCGTGTCCTGGTCCGGCCCGGGCGACGGCGGCACGCTGATCGGCGCCGAGCTCGCCGGCAGCCCGGTGCTGGTCGCGCCGCAGTGCCTGATGAGCGGCTTCTACCTGAACGAGCTGGTGCTGAAGCTGCTGGAGCGGGTCGACCCGCACCCGGACGTGCACGAGGCCTACGCGCTGTCGCTCGCGTCGCTCGCCGATCCCGCGGCCGAGCACCGGGCGCTGCGCCTGTTCGAGAAGCGCCTGCTCGACGCGCTCGGCCTCGGCATCGACTACGGCGCACCTGGCGGCGGACGGCGCCGGCATCGAGCCGGACCGGTACTATCATGTCGATCCCGAGCGCGGCGTGACCGGACTCGCCGCGCGGCCGGACGCGCCGGGCGCGTGCCGCGGCGCGGACCTGCTGGCGCTGGCCGGCGAGGAGCTGGCCGGGGCCGGCTGCCTCGCGACCGCGCGGCGGCTGCTGCGCGCGGCGCTCGCGGCGGCGCTCGACGGCCGGGAGCTGTCGAGCCGCAAGGTGGCCCGCGCCGTGCGCAGTGCGCGGGCGGGCCCAGAGGAGCGTTGACGATGAGCCTGAATCCGATCGGCGCGCGCGACATCGCGCTCGGCGTCAACATCGACCACGTCGCGACCGTGCGCCAGGCGCGCCGCGCGCGCTTCCCCGACCCGCTGCTCGCGGCGCTGATCGCCGAGCAGGCCGGCGCCGACAGCGATCACGCTGCACCTGCGCGAGGACCGCCGCCACATCCAGGACCACGACGTCGAGCGCTTCGCCGCCTCGCTGCAGACGCGCATGAACCTCGAGATGGCAGCGGTCGCCGGAGATGGTCGCGATCGCGACCCGCATCCGCCCCGCCGACGTCTGCCTCGTGCCGGAGCGGCGCACCGAGGTCACGACCGAGGGCGGGCTCGACGTCGCCGGCGCGCCGGCGCGCGCTGCGCGAGGCGGTCGCGCACGCTCGGCGCCGCCGGCATGCGCGTGTCGCTGTTCATCGACCCCGAGCCGCGCCAGATCGAGGCCGCGCTCGCGGTCGGCGCGCCGGCGATCGAGCTGCACACCGGCGCCTACGCCGAGGCGGGCGGCGAGCGCCGCGCCGAGGAGCTGCATCGGCTCGCGAGCGCGGCGCGGCTCGCCTGCGCCGCGCGGGCTCGTGGTCAACGCCGGCCACGGCCTCGACTACCACAACGTGCAGCCGGTGGCGGCGATCCCCGAGATCGTCGAGCTCAACATCGGTCACGCGATCGTCGCGCGCGCGATCTTCACCGGCCTCGACGTCGCGGTGCGCGAGATGAAGCGGCTGATGCGCGAGGCCCGCGGCGGATGATCTTCGGCATCGGCACCGACCTCGTCGAGGTCGCGCGCATCGCTGCCAGCTACCGGCGCTTCGGCCGGCACTTCGTCGAGCGGCTGCTGATGCCCGCCGAAGCTCGAGCGCTTCGAGCGCCTGCCGGCGATCGAGGGGCGGGCCGTGCGCTTCCTCGGCCAGCGCTTCGCGGCCAAGGAGGCCATCGTCAAGGCGCTCGGCACCGGCTTCGCGCACGGCGTCTGGATCCGCGACTGCGGCATCGTGCAGAACGCCTGGGGCCGGCCCGAGGTCGTCTGGTCGGAGCGCGGCGCCAGGGTCGCGGCGGCGCTCGGCGCCGGCGCCGGCCACGTGACGCTGACCGACGAGGGCGGCTTCGTGCTGGCCGTCGCGGTGCTCGAGCAGGCGCCGCGGCCCCCCGGCGCCGGCTGATGCGGGCGGCGGAGGAGGCCGAGGTCGTCGACCTCGCGCACGACGGCCGCGGCGTCGCCCGGCTCGGCGGCAAGACGGTGTTCGTCGCCGGCGCCCTGCCCGGCGAGCGGGTGCTCGTGCGCCGTACCCGCCTGCACGCCCGCTACGACGAGGCGCTGCTGCTCGAGGTGCAGGTGCCGTCGGCGAGCCGCGTCGCGCCGCAGTGCCGCCACTACGGCCGCTGCGGCGGCTGCGCGCTGCAGCACCTCGCGCCCGCGGCGCAGGTCGCGGCCAAGGCCCGCGAGCTCACGAGCCAGCTCGAGCGGATCGCGAAGCTGCGCCCCGAGCGCGTGCTCGAGCCCCTCGGCGGGCCGTCCTACGGCTACCGGCGGCGGGCGCGGCTCGGCGTGCGGCTGCTGCCAAGGACCGGTCGCGCGATCGTCGGCTTCCGCGAGCGCACCTCGCCGCGGCTCGCGGACGTGCGCCACTGCCCGGTGCTCGCGGCCCCGGCCGGTGCGCTGTGCGAGGCGCTCGGCGAGCTCATCGGGCTGCTGTCGATCGCGGCGCGTCTGCCGCAGATCGAGGTCGCGATCGGCGAGCGGGCCACGGTCCTCGTGCTGCGGGTGCTCGCGCCGCCGACGGCGGCCGACCGCGAGCGGCTGCGCGCCTTCGGCGAGGCGCACGGCGTCGAGTTCTGGCTGCAGCCGGGCGGCGTCGAGACCGCGGTGCCGCTCGAGCGGGCCTGGCGCGGTGCTCGACTACCGCCTGCCCGAGTTCGGCGTCACGCTCGAGTTCGGGCCGCTCGACTTCGTGCAGGTCAACGCCGAGCTCAACCGGCAGATGGTGGGTCGGGCGATCGGCCTGCTGGACCCCGCTGCCGGCGACTCGGTCCTCGACCTCTACTGCGGCCTCGGCAACTTCACGCTGCCGCTGGCGCGGCGCGCCGGGCGCGTGCTCGGCGTCGAGGGGGACGCCGCCCTGGTGGCACGGGCCCGCGGCAACGCCGAGCGTAACGGCATCGGTAACGCGCGCTTCGCCGTCGCCGACCTCACCGGCCCGCTGCGCGGCGAGCCCTGGGCGCGCGAGCGCTTCGACCTCGTGCTGCTCGACCCGCCGCGCGCCGGTGCCCTGGAGGTGCTGCCGCTGATCGCCGCGAGCGGGACCCGGCGCGTCGTGTATATTTCCTGCCACCCGGCGAGCCTGGCACGCGACGCCGGTAGCCTCGTGCACGAGCACGGGTTCCGACTCGTGGCAGCCGGAGTGATGGACATGTTCCCGCACACCGCTCACGTCGAGTCGCTCGCGGTGTTCGAGCAGGGCCCATGACGCTCGGTTGCCTGATGGTCGACGTGGCGGGCCGCAGCCTGCTGCCGGAGGACCGCGAGGTGCTCGAGCACCCGCTGGTCGGCGGCGTCATCCTGTTCACGCGCAACTACGACAACCCCGCCCAGCTCGCGGCGCTGGTGGCCGAGATCCGTGCCCTGCGCACGCCGCCGCTGCTGGTCGCCGTCGACCACGAGGGCGGCCGCGTGCAGCGCTTCCGCAGCGAGTTCACGCCGGTGCCGCCGATGCACCGCATCGGCCGCGAGTATGACCTCGACCACGCGCGCGGCCGCGAGCTCGCGCGCGAGACCGGCTGGCTGATCGGCGCGGAGCTGCGCGCGGTCGGCATTGACCTCGCCTTCGCGCCGGTCGTCGATCTCGAGTACGGCGTCAGCGAGGTGATCGGCGACCGGGCTTTCCACGCCAAGGCCGAGGCGGTCGCGGTGCTGGCCGGGGCGCTGGTCGCCGGCCTGCGCGAGGCCGGCATGAGCGCCACCGCCAAGCACTTCCCGGGCCATGGGGCGGTCGCCGCCGACTCGCACGTGGCGCTGCCGGTCGACCGGCGCGAGCTCGCCGACCTCGAGCCGGACCTGACTCCGTATCGCCGGCTGATCGCCAACGGGCTCGCCTCGGTGATGATGGCGCACGTCGTGTTCCCGGCGGTCGACTCGCTGCCGGCGAGCCTGTCGCGGCGCTGGGTGACGGAGATCCTGCGCGGCGAGCTCGACTTCCGCGGCGCCGTGTTCACCGACGACCTCAGCATGGCCGGCGCCGCCGCGTTCGGCGGCGTCGTCGCGCGCACCCGGCTCGCGCTCGCCGCCGGCTGCGACATGCTCCTGGTGTGCAATGCGCGCGCCGCCGTGCACGAGCTGCTCGAGGGCCTCGACGTGCGCGCCGAGCCGGTGTCGGCGCTGCGCATCGCGCGGCTGCACGGCCACGGGCCCGCGCCCGGCCCGGCGGCCCGTGCCGAGCTGCTCGCCTCGGCGCGCTGGCGCCACGCCCGGCTCGCCCTCGACCGCGCCTGCGAGGCGCGCCCCCCGCTCGTGCTCGATGGAGAGGCATCTTGACGCTGCCCGAAAGCCTGACGCTTGCGCTTCTCGACCAGCTGCCGGAGGCGATCGCGGTGATCGACGCGCGCCGCGAGGGCCTGCCGATCGTGCTCGCCAACCAGGGGCTCGCGAATCTGCGCGGCCGGGCGCGCGAGGAGATCGCCCGGCTCGGGCTCGCCGGGCTGCTCGCCGAGCCCGACGGCGGGACGCGCACGGCCGAGGTCGGCGCGGTGCTCGCACGCTGCGAGCCGCTGGCGGTGCGGGTCGCGATCGACTCGCCGCGCGGGCCGATCTCGGCGGAGATCCGCTTCGAGCCGCTGCGCGACGGTGCCGGCGCGGTCACGCACTTCGTCTGCTTCCACAGCCAGCTGCCGGGGCCGCCGCCGCGCGAGGCGGAGCCCGCGACGCGGCCGCCGCTGCCGCGCGAGGACCGGCTGACGGGGCTGCGCCACATCGAGTACTTCCATGAGCTCTTCCGCCGCGATTTCGCGATCGCGCAGCGCGAGGGCCGGGCGCTGACGCTGTTCGTGTGCGACATCGACGCGCTCGGCGTCTACAACGACACCTTCGGCCGCCAGGCCGGCGACTCGGTGATCCGCCGCGTCGGCCGGGCGCTGTCGAGTGCGCTGCGGCGCGCCAGCGACCTCGTGGCACGCGTCGAGGGCGGCCGCTTCGTCGGCTTCTCGGTGGGCATGGAGGCGCTGCAGGTGCGCCGCCACGGCGAGACGCTCGCCGCCCGGGTGCGCGAACTGCACATGCACCACCCGCACTCGCCGGTCGCCCGCATCGTCACGGTCAGCGTCGGCGTCGGCCACCTCGTGCCGACCCCGGAGGCGACGCCGGAGCAGCTGCTCAAGGCGGCGCAGCGCGCCTTCGACCAGGCCCGCGCGGCCGGCCGCAACCGGGTCGCCGTCGAGCAGTAGCGCACGGCCGGCCCGCCGGCCTGCAGGCGAGGCGCACGCTGCCGCAGTGCCGGCGGCGTGCCGCACGAACTCGGCCACGTCCCGCCGCGGATCGGGACCTGGCAGCGACCGGTTGCGGCGCGCCGCGGGATCTGGCGCGCCGGCCCGGCCGGCGGGCGTCAGTCGGCGGCGCTCTCGCCCCGCGACGACGTCACCTGCGCGATCACGCCGAAGGCCGGGTGGTCGAAGTAGTGCCGCTCGCCGAACTTGACGCGGCGCTTCTCGCGCAGGCCGAAGGTGACACCCGGCGCCGCCTGGTAGTCGACGTCGAGGCCGAGGAACAGGTACTGGCCGCGCTGCAGCGCCACCGAGCCCGCGAGCGGCGTGCCGTCCGTGAGCACGTCGTCGAGCCGGGCCGTGGTGCGGCCATTGGGCGGCACAATCGCGGCCCAGGCCGTATGCGCGAGCAGCGTGTAGCCGCCGCGGTGCGCGAGCGCCTGCTCGGCGGCGCCGAGCTGCCAGGCCGTCTCGGGCAGTACCTCGACGCGCCCGGGGATGGTCGTCACGCCCGGCAGCGGCGCCACCGGCATCGGCGCCGGCAGCGTCCCCGGCTGGCGGAATACCAGGATCTCGACCAGGTAGCGGGCGCTGCCGGCGGGCGCGTCGGCCGCGAGGCTGCGCAGCGAGGCGCAGGCGGCAACACCGAGCACGAAGGCACGGCGACTCAGGGGCACGGTCATGCGGGCAGTTTAACCGATGGGCCGGCGGCCAGCGCCGCGAGCACGTCCTCGGCCACCTTGAAGCGCTCGGCGGGCGAGTCGGCCTTGCGCGTGAACCGCAGCCGCGTCGGCCCGTCGAGGCGGTAGGTCTTGGCCTGCTTCTGCACGAGCTTCATCACCGTCGCCGGCTCCACCCGGTGCTCGGTACCGAAGTCCACGAGCCCACCCTGCGGGCCGACGTCGAAGCGCCTGAGGCCGAGCGCGCTGGCGAGCAGCTTCAGGCGCGTCACGCGGTACAGGTTCTCGATCGGCGGCGCCAGCGGCCCGAAGCGGTCGATCATCTCCGCGGCCAGCTCGTCGAGCGCCTCGCCGTCGGCGGCGGCGGCGATGCGCTTGTAGAGCACCAGCCGCAGGTGCACGTCCGGCATGTAGTCCGCCGGGATCAGCGCCGGCACGTGCAGGTCGAGCTCCGGCGCCCGAGTGCAGCGGCGCCTCGAGGTCCGGCTCGCGGCCGGACTTCAGCGCCTTGACGGCGCGCTCCAGCAGCTCGAGGTACAGCGCGAAGCCGATCTCGGTGATCTGGCCGCTCTGCTCGTCGCCGAGGAGCTCGCCGGCGCCGCGGATCTCGAGATCGTGGGTCGCGAGCGCGAAGCCGGCGCCGAGGTCCTCCAGCGACTCGATCGCCTCGAGGCGCTTGCCGGCGTCGCCGGTCAGGGCGGCCTTGCGGCGGCGCGATCAGGTAGGCAAAGGCGCGGTGGTGCGAGCGGCCGACCCGGCCGCGCAGCTGGTGCAGCTGCGCGAGCCCGAAGCGGTCGGCGCGGTCGATGATGATCGTGTTGGCGGTCGGCACGTCGATGCCGCTCTCGATGATCGTCGTGCACACCAGCAGGTTGAAGCGCCGGTGGTAGAAATCGAGCATCAGCCGCTCCAGGTCGCGCTCGCGCATCTGGCCGTGGCCGACGCGCACGTCGGCCTCCGGCACCAGCGCGCGCAGCTCCGCCGCGCGCCTTCTCGATCGACTCGACGGCGTTGTGGACGAAGTACACCTGCCCGCCGCGGCGGATCTCGCGCAGGCATCGCCTCGCGCACCGTCGCTGCGTTCCACTCCAGCACGAAGGTCTGCACCGCGAGCCGCTCGGCCGGCGGGGTCGTGATCAGCGACAGGTCCCGCAGCCCGCCGAGCGACATGTTCAGCGTGCGCGGGATCGGCGTCGCGGTCAGCGTCAGCACGTCGACGTCGGCGCGCAGCGCCTTGAGGCGCTCCTTGTCGCGCACGCCGAAGCGGTGCTCCTCGTCGACGATCACGAGCCCGAGGTCGCTCGAAGCGCACGCCGGCCTGCAGCAGCCGGTGGGTCGCGATCACGATGTCGATCGGCGCCGCCGGCGAGCCCCTCGAGCACCGCCTTCGCCTCCTTGCCGGAGCGGAAGCGCGACAGGCTCTCGATGCGCACCGGCCAGTCGGCGAAGCGGTCGGTGAAGCTCTGGTAGTGCTGCTGGGCGAGCAGCGTCGTCGGCACCAGCACCGCCACCTGGCGCCCGGCCTGCACGGCGGCGAAGGCGGCGCGCATCGCGACCTCGGTCTTGCCGAAGCCGACGTCGCCGCAGACCACGCGGTCCATCGGCTTCGCGGTCGCGAGGTCGGCGAGCACGGCGCGGATCGCCTCGAGCCTGGTCGTGGGTCTCCTCGAACGGGAACGCCGCCTCGAAGGCCGCGTAGTCGCGCGCGTCGGGACTCATCGCGGTGCCGACGCGCGCGGCGCGGCGCGCGTACAGGTCGAGCAGCTCCGCGGCGACGTCGCGGATGCGCTCGGCGGCCTTCTTGCGCGCCTTGCCCCACTCGCTGCCGCCGAGCTTGTGCAGCGGCGCGCTCTCGGCGCGGCGCGCCGGTGTAGCGCGTGACCCGGGCGAGGGCGGTCACCGGCACGTACAGCTTGTCGCCGCCCAGGTACTCGATCACCAGGAACTCGTGCGGCTGCGCCGTCGATGTCCAGCGTCTTGAGGCCGTGGTAGCGGCCGACGCCGTGGTCCTCGTGCACCACCGGCGCGCCGATCGTCAGGTCCTTGAGGTCGCGCAGGATCTGCTCGGGGTCGCGCTCGGCGCGCCGCCGGCGGCGCTCCTGGCGGGCGCGCTCGCCGTACAGCTGCTCCTCGGTGACCAGCGCCAGGCCGGCGCGCCGGCACCGCAGAGCCCGCCGGCGGCCGCCGCGACCGTGATCGCGAGCCGCTCGTCGCCGGCGCGGAACTCGCCGCAAGCCGGCGACCGCCTTCGGGAAGCGGTCGAGGCGGTGCAGCAGCTCGCAGCAGCACCTCGCGCCGGCCGGCGGACTCGGCGGCGAGCAGCACGCGCCCCGGGAACGCGTCGAGGAAGGCAAGCAGCGCCGCGGCCGGCGGCTCGGCGCGCGGGTCGATGCGCAGCGGCGGCGGCGCGGCGCTGCCGAAGTTGCGGTAGGCGACGCCGGCGGCGCCCGCGGCGATCGGCTCGACCTTGACGGCGCCGGCGATGACGCGCGGCAGCGCGGCGAGCCGCGTCGCGAGCTCCGCCGGCGGCAGGAACACCTCGGCCGGATCGAGCAGCGGCCGCTCGATGTCGTGGCGGCGCTGCTCGTGGCGCGCGCCGATGTCGTCCCAGGCGCGCGTGGCGAGCGCGGCGCAGCCGCAGGCGTCGATCGCCAGCGTCGCCGGCCGGCAGGTAGTCGAACAGCGTCGCGAGCGCGTCGAAGAACAGCGGCAGGTAGTACTCGATGCCGCCGACCGGCAGGCCCTCGCTGACGCTCTTGTAGATCTGCGAGCGGGTGACGTCGCCCTCGAAGCGCTGCCGGTAGCGGCGGCGGAAGTCGCTTGATCGCCTCCGGCGTCAGCGTGAACTCGCGCGCCGGCAGCAGGCGGATCCGCTCGAGCTTGTCGCCGCGAGCGCTGCGTCTCGGGGTCGAAGACGCGGATGCTCTCGACGTCGGTCGTCGAACAGGTCGATCCGGTAGCGGCGACCGCGGCGCCCATCGGCCACAGGTCGATCAGCGAGCCGCGCATGCGCGTACTCGCCGGGCGCCGCGACCTGCGTGACGCTCGCGTAGCCGGCCGCGGCGAGCCGGCCGCGGAACGCCTCGAGGTCGAGCCGCTCGCCGGCGGCGAGCACGAGCGTGTGGCCGGCGACGAAGCTCGGCGGCGGCAGCCGCATGAGCAGCGCGTCCACCGCGAGCACTACCAGCCCGCGGCGCAGCCCCGGCAGCGCGGCGAGCGTCGCGAGCCGCTGCGAGGTGATGTCCGGGTGCGGCGAGAACACGTCGTAGGGCAGCGTCTCGTAGTCGGGCAGGCCCAGCACCGGCAGGTCCGCCGCGGCGAAGAATCGCAGCTCGTCGCCGAGCCGCTCGGCCTCGCGCGCGCCCGCGGCGAGCACGAGGACCGGTGCGCCGTGACGCTGCGCGGCGGTCGCGATCGCCAGCGCGAGCGCACCGCCATACAGCTCGCCCCAGTGGACCTCGGGCTCGGTCGCGGTCGGCAGCAGCGGGTCGAATACGCTCGGCACGGGGCCTCGGGGGTGGGAAACGGCAATAGCCCGGCGCCCGGCCGAGGGCCGGCCGGACGGGAGCGGGCGAGAGGATACCGATTGTGCCGTCAGCCGTAACGACTTGACGGGCGGCGAAGGGCGCCGGCAGGCCCGGCGGGCCGGCGGCCGCGGCTCAGCCGGTGCCGGTCACCACGACCGCGTGCAGGACGAGGTCGCCCTCGAAGAAGACGACGAAGCCCGGGTAGTCCCAGCGGGTGATCGGCGGCTGGCCGACGGCCGGGTAGCGCGTCGCGGGCGCGCCATAGCGCCCCTCGACGACGCTCATCTTCATGCCGCGCTCGGGATGATCGACGGCGGGCGCCGGCTGGGCGGGCGTAGCGGGCGCGGCCTCCTCGGCAAACGACGGCGCGGTCGCGCCAGCCAGCATGGCGGCGGTGCTCAACAGAGCCAGGATCTTCGCGCTTGGTCGCATGGGCCACCTCCCAGATGACAATATATCACCACGCCCGGCGCCGGCTCGCCGGCGGCCGCGCCGGACCATGACGCGGTTCGCAG
Source organism: uncultured Pseudomonadota bacterium (assembly GCA_963727685.1). Lineage (GTDB taxonomy): Bacteria > Pseudomonadota > Gammaproteobacteria > Steroidobacterales > Steroidobacteraceae > CAIKZZ01. Next base: position 485,378 of record CAVSGY010000005.1, on the reverse strand, counting down.
TTCCGGGTGGCCGTGGTCTAATCCGCGCCATGATCCGGCCCCTCGAACTGTTTGTCGCGCTGCGCTATGTGCGCTCGCGCGCCACCGGGGTGTCGCTGATCACCTGGCTGTCGCTCGGCGGCGTCGCCCTCGGCGTGACGGCGCTGATCACGATCCTGTCGGTGATGAACGGCTTCGAGGCGGAGCTGCGCGAGCGGCTGCTGAGCCTGTCGGCGCATGCAACCCTGCTGCCGGCGGCCGGCGCGCCCTTCGACGGCGAGGCGCTCGCGCGCCGCGCCGCGGCGGCACCCGGCGTGCTCGGCGCCTCGCCCTTCATCGAGGAGCAGGCGCTGCTGGTGCACGGCGACCGCATGGAGGGCGCGACGGTGCGCGGCATCGACCCGGCCCGCGAGGGATCGGTGAGCCTGATCGGCGGCGCGATCATCGCCGGCCGGCTCGCCGACCTCAGCGCCCGGCTCGAACCGCCTGGTGCTCGGCCGGCTGCTCGCCTTCGAGCTCGGCGTCGGCGTCGGCGACGAGCTCACCGTCATGGTGCCGACGACCGGCGCCGGCGGCGAGCTCAGTCCGCGGCTGCGGGTGTTCACCGTCGGCGGCATCTTCGAGGTCGGCATCCAGGACCACGACAGCGGCCTCGCGCTCGCGCACCTCGCAGACGCTGCGCGCGCTGGCCGCGGGCGGCGGCACGAGCGGCGTACGTTTGCGCTTCGGCGACGTGTTCGCCGCGCCGGCGGCGACGCGGGCACTCGCCGCCGCGCTTGGCCCGGGGCTCGTGGCGCGCGACTGGACGGTCGAGAACTCGACCTACTTCCGCGCCATCCGCATCGAGAAGACGATGATGACGCTGATGCTGCTGCTGGTGGTCGCGGTGGCCACTTTCAGCATCGTCGCCACCTCGTGATGGTGGTGCGCGCCAAGCGCACCGACATCGCGATCCTGCGCACGCTCGGGCTCGCGCCGCGCGGCATCGTCGGCATCTTCCTCAGCGCAGGGCGTCGTCATCGGCTGGTCGGGCGCGCTCGCCGGCGTCGGCTTGGGGCTGCTGATCGCGAACCACGTCGAGGCGATCGTCCAGTTCCTCGAGCGCACCTTCCGCTTCCAGATCCTCGACGCCGACGTCTACTACGTGACCCAGATCCCCTCGCTGGTCGAGGCCGGCGACGTGGTCGCGGTCGCCGCGCTCGCGCTGACGCTGACGCTGGCGGCGACGATCTACCCGGCGCGGCGCGCGGCGCGCACCGAGCCCGCCGAGGCGCTGCGCTACGAATGAGCGCCGGGCCCTTCCTCGAGTGGCGGATCGCGGCGCGCTACCTGCGCGCCCAGACGGGCAACCGCTTCCTGTCGTTCATCTCGCTGGTCGGCGCGGCCGGCATCGCGCTCGGCGTCGCGGTGCTGCTCGTCGTGCTCGCCGGTCATGAACGGCTTCGAGAGCGAGCTCAAGGGCCGGATCCTGGCGATGGCCTCGCACGCCACGCTGTCCGGCCTCGACGGCCCGCTGGCCGACTGGCCGGCGCTCGCGACGCGCGTCGCGGCCGTGCCGCACGTGCTCGCCGTCGCGCCGTACGTCGAGGAGCGCGCGCTGGTCGCGCACGGCGAGCGGGTCAGCGGCGTGCTGGTGCGCGGCGTCGACCCGGCGGCCGAGGAGCGCGTGTCGAGCATCGCCGCGCACGTCGTCGACGGCCGCCTCGCCGACCTCGCGCCCGGCGGCTACCGGGTGCTGCTCGGCAAGGCGCTGGCGGCCGAGCTCGGCGTGCAGCGTCGGCGACAGCGTCGTGCTCGCCGTGCCGCATGGGCACGGCGACGCCGGTCGGGGTCGTGCCGCGCATGCGTCGCCTGAGCGTCGCGGGCATCATCGACTCCGGCATCTACGAGTTCGACCGCAACGTCGCGCTGGTCGAGCTCGGCGACGCGGCGCGGGTGTTCCGCCTCGGCAGCGACGATCACCGGCCTCCGGCTCAAGGTCGACGACCCGTTCGCCGCCGGGCGGATCGTCCGCAGCGTCGCGGTCGACCTCGGCGGCGGCTTCACCATCAGCGACTGGACCCGGCAACATGCCAACTTCTTCCGCTCGATCGCCACGACCAAGTCGATCATGTTCGTGCTGCTGCTGCTGGTCATCGGCGTCGCCGCCTTCAACATCGTGGCGACGCTCGTGATGCTGGTGCGCGAGAAGCAGTCGGACATCGCGATCCTGCGCACGCTCGGCCTCGCGCCGCGCGAGCCTGTTGGCGGTGTTCGTGATGCAGGGCACCGCGATCGGGCTCATCGGCACGCTGGCCGGGCTCGGCGCTCGGCCTGCTGATCGCGGCCAACCTGACCAGCGCTCGTGCACGGCCTCGAGGCGCTGCTCGGCACGACGCTGATCGATGCGCGCGTCTACTTCATCGACGAGCTGCCGGCGCGCGTGACCGGGGCGGACGCGGCGCGCATCTCGGCGACCGCGCTCGGGCTCGCGGTGCTGTCGACGCTGTACCCGGCGCTGCAAGGCGGCGCGCACCCAGCCGGCGGAGGCGCTGCGCCATGAGTAGCGAGCCCACGGCCGGTGCTCGTGGCGCGCGGGCTCGTCAAGGAGTTCCGCCAGGGTCCCGACGTGCTGCGGGTGCTGCGGCGGCGTCGACTTCACGGTCGGCCGCGGCGAGCGGATCGCGATCGTCGGCGCCTCGGGCTCGGGCAAGACGACGCTGCTGCAGCTGCTCGGCGGGCTCGACCTGCCGACCGCCGGCGAGGTCGAGATCGACGGCGAGCCGATGACGCGCCTGCCGCGACGCGGCGCGGGGCTACCTGCGCAACCGGGCGGTCGGCTTCGTCTACCAGTTCCACCACCTGCTGCCGGAGTTCACCGGCGCTCGAGAACGTCGCCATGCCGCTGCTGGTGCGGCGGGAGCCGGCGGCGGTCGCGTTCGCGGCGGCGCGGACGGTGCTCGAGCGGGTCGGCCTCAGGGACGCGGCTGCAGCACCGGCCGGCGCAGCTCTCGGGCGGCGAGCGGCAGCGCGCCGCGGTCGCCCGGGCGCTGGTGACGCGCCCGCCGCTGGTGCTCGCCGACGAGCCGACCGGCAATCTCGACGGCGCGCAACGCCCAGCACGTGTTCGAGCTGATGCTCGAGCTCAACCGCGAGTTCGGCTCGAGCCTCGTCATCGTCACGCACGACGAGCGCCTCGCCGCGCGGCTCGACCGCATCGCGGTGCTGACCGACGGCCTGCTCGTCGACCGGCCGCGCGAAGGGGCTGCCCCGTTGCCGGCAAACTGAAGTATGATCAGCGGGTTACGCGGCACGAGGGTTTGAGCGCGCGATGTGGGAAATCATCAAGGCCGGCGGGCCGGTCATGTGGCCGATCATCGCGCTGTCGATCACGGCCGCGGCGATCCTGCTCGAGCGGCTGTGGAGCCTGCAGGAGGAGCGCATCCTGCCGAAAGAGCTGACCGGCAAGGTCTGGAAGCTCGTCGAAAGCGGCCAGCTCACCGACAAGCACGTCGCGGCGCTCGCCCAGAACTCGGCGCTCGGCCAGATCCTCGCCGCCGGCCTCGCCAACCGGCAGCGCAGCCGCGAGCAGATCAAGGAAGCGATCGAGGACACCGGCCGCCACGTGGCGCACGAGCTCGAGCGCTTCCTCAACATGCTGGGCACGATCGCGGCGGTCTCGCCGCTCCTCGGCCTGCTCGGCACGGTGATCGGCATCATCTCGGCGTTCAACGCCATCACCCACCAGGGGCGTCGGCGATCCGAAGGCGCTGTCGGGCGGCATCGGCCAGGCGCTGATCGCCACCGCCGCCGGACTGATCGTCGCGATCCCGTCGCTGATGGGCTACCGCTTCCTGCGCGGCAAGGTCGATGCGCTCGTGATCGCGATGGAGAAGGAAGCGCTCAAGGTGCTGCGCGCGCTCGACGAGCGGCGCGCGGCGGACCCGCTGATCGAGCACGAGCAGCTCGACAGCCCGCCGTCGGCGAGCGCGGCATGAAGTTCGGCCAGCGGCCGCACGCCGAGCCCGAGATCAACGTCACCTCGCTGATCGACGTGGTGCTGCTGCTGGTGATGTTCTTCATGGTGTCGACGACCTTCCAGCAGGACACCCGGCTGCGGGTACGCCTGCCGGAGTCGAGCGCGGTGCCGGAGACGCGGCCGGTCGACGCGGTGACCATCCTGATCACCGCCGACGGCGAGTACCGGGTCAACGACCGCGCGCTCGTCAACCGCAGCCCGGAGACGCTGCGCGCGGCGCTCGAGAAGATCGCCGGCGACGCCCACGGCCAGCCGCTGACGATCCGCGCCGACGCGCGCGCGACCCACCAGGCGGTCGTGACGGCGATGGACATCGCCGGCCGGGTCGGCTTCGCGCAGGTCAACATCGCGACCATCAACCAGCAACCGGGCGGCTAGGTGAGCGCGAGCACGCCGGCGGCGGTGCAGCGGCCGCTCGAGGTCTACCTGCGGCTGCTCGGCTACGCGCGGCCGCACTGGCGGATGTTCCTGCTCGGCGTGTTCGGCATGGCGCTGTCGGCGGCGGTCGAGGCGGCGTGGCTGTGGCTCGCGCGCACCTTCCTCGACGGCACCTTCGTCAACCGTGACCCGGCCACGCTGACGCTGGTGCCGATCGCGATCGTCGTGATCTTCCTCGTGCGCGGCATCGGCGACTACATCTCGCAGTACGCGCCGGGCTGGGTCGGGCGACAGGTCGTCAAGAGCCTGCGCGCCGACCTGTTCCGCCACTACCTGGACCTGCCGAGCGCGTTCTACGACAAGAACGCCTCGGCGCAGCTGCTGTCGCGGCTGACCTACAACACCGAGCTGGTCGCCGAGGCGACCACCAACTCGGTGACGGTGCTGATCCGCGACTCGCTGACGATCGTCGCGCTGCTGTCCTGGGCGTGCTACATCAGCGTGCGGCTGACCGCAGTCGCGCTGCTCGCGGCGCCGGTGATCGCGCTGCTGGTGCAGGTCGTCAACCGCGCCATCCGCCGCTACGCCGGGCGCATCCAGACCTCGATGGGCGACGTCACGCGGGTCGCCAAGGAGGCGCTCGACGGCCACCGGCTGATCAAGGTGTTCAACGCCCAGCGCTGGGAGGCGCGCGCCTTCGAGCAGGTCATCGAGGCCAACCGCTACCAGAACATGAAGCTGCTGCGGGCGCGCGCCGCCAGCAACCCGACCGTGCAGATGATCGCCTCGCTCGCGCTCGCCGGGGTCCTGTACCTGTCGATCAAGGACGTGCTGGCCCACGGCACCACGGTCGGCAGCTTCTCGTCGTTCCTCGGCGCGCTGATCGGCATCGCCACCGCGCTCAAGCGCCTGGTCGGCGTGTTCGGCCCGCTGCAGCAGGGCATCGCCGCCGGCCAGAGCCTGTTCGAGATGCTCGACGAGCCGGTCGAGCCCGTCGGCGGCCGCCGGCCGCTCGGCCGGGCGCGCGGCGAGGTCGAGTTCGACGGCGTCACCTTCGCCTACGCCGCCAAGGCGCCGGCGCTGCGCGAGGTGTCGCTCAAAGTGGCGCCCGGCGAGATGGTGGCCTTCGTCGGCCGCTCCGGCAGCGGCAAGTCGACGCTGGTGAGCCTGGTGCCGCGCTTCTACGACGTCGGCAGCGGCACCGTGCGCGTCGACGGCCACGACGTGCGCGACTATCCGCTGACGGCGCTGCGCGACAACGTCAGCCTCGTCAGCCAGGACGTCGTGCTGATGAACGGCAGCATCCGCGACAACATCGCCTTCAGCATGCAGCAGGCCGAGGCCGCGGCGATCGAGCGCGCGGCGCGCGCCGCGCACGTGCTCGAGTTCGCCGCCCAGCTGCCGGCCGGCCTCGACACCCCGGTCGGCGACCGCGGCGTGATGCTGTCGGGCGGCCAGCGACAGCGCATCGCGATCGCGCGCGCGCTGCTCAAGGACGCGCCGATCCTGATCCTCGACGAGGCCACCAGCGCGCTCGACACCGAGTCGGAGCGCATCATCCAGGAGGCGCTCGACCAGCTGATGCAGAACCGCACGACGCTGGTGATCGCCCACCGGCTGTCGACCGTCGAGCACGCCGACCGCATCGTCGTGCTGGAGGAGGGCCGGCTGGTCGAGAGCGGCACGCACCGCGAGCTGCTCGCGCGCGGTGGCGTGTACGCCTCGCTGTACCGGATGCAGTTCAACGCCTGAGCCATGCGCCACTGGCTCGAGCGGGTGTGGTATGGCGAGGCGCGCGGCGCGGCGTGGCTGTGGCCGCTCGCCGGGCTCTTTGACCTCGTCGTGCGGGCGCGGCGCTTCGCCTACCGCACCGGCCTGCTGCCGAGCGGCCACCCCGGCCGGCCGGTCGTCGTCGTCGGCAACCTGACGGTCGGCGGCAGCGGCAAGACGCCGCTGACGGCCTGGCTCGCGAGCACGCTCGCGGCGCGCGGCCTGAAGGTCGGTATCGCGAGCCGCGGCCACGGCGGCAGCGCCCGGGGACCGGTCGAGGTGACGGCCGCGAGCGACCCGCGGCTCGTCGGCGACGAGCCGGTGCTGCTCGCGCGGCGCAGCGGCGTGCGGGTGGTGGTGGCGCGCGACCGGCTCGCCGCGGCGCGGCGGCTCGCGCCCGAGGTCGACCTGATCCTCGCCGACGACGGCCTGCAGCACTATGCGCTCAAGCGCGACCTCGAGATCCTGGTCATCGACGGCCGGCGGCGCTTCGGCAATGGCCGGCTGCTGCCGGCGGGGCCGCTGCGCGAGCCGGTGGCGCGCGCCGGCACGGTCGACCTCGTGGTCGTCAACGGCGGCGCCGCCCGCGCCGGGGAGTACGCGATGACGCTCGTGCCCGGCTCGGTCGTCGCGCTCGGCTCGGGGACGCGCAGCGCGCTCGGCGAGTGGCGCGGCCGGCGCGTGCACGCCGTGGCCGGCATCGGCGACCCGGCGCGGTTCTTCGCCACGCTGCGGGCCGCGGGCGTCGAGCCGATCGAGCACCCGCTGCCGGACCACGCCCCGATCGGCGCGCGCGAGCTCGCCTTCGGTGACGGCCTGCCGGTACTGATGACGGAGAAGGATGCCGTAAAATGCGGCTCGCTGCCGCCCGCCGGGCTCGCCTACCTCGAGGTGACGGCGCGGCTTGGCGAACGGGACCGGCTGGACATACTGGCGCGCGTACTGGCCCTCGTCGGGCGCGCCTGAGGACGAATGATGGAATCCAAGCTGCTCGACATCCTCGCGTGCCCCGTCTGCAAGGGGCCGCTCGTGCTCAACCGGCCGACCCAGGAACTCGTCTGCCGTGCCGACCGGCTGGGCTTTCCGATCCGCGACGAGATCCCGGTGCTGCTCGAGGAGGAAGCGAGGCGGCTCGGGAGCGACGACCCGGCGCTCGGCGGCTGATGTTCCGGGTCGTCATCCCGGCGCGCTACGCCTCGACGCGGCTGCCGGGCAAGCCGCTGCGGCTGATCGCCGGGCGGCCGATGATCGAGCACGTCTGGGCCCGTGCGCGCGCCTCGGGCGCCGCCGAGGTGATCATCGCGACCGACGACGAGCGGATCGCGGGCGCCTGCGCGCTGTTCGGCGCCGAGGTCGCGCTCACGGCCGCCGATCATGCCTCCGGCACCGACCGGCTCGCCGAGGTCGCGCGCCAGCGCGGCTTCGCGGACGGCGACGTGATCGTCAACGTGCAGGGCGACGAGCCGCTGCTCGCGCCGGCCAACGTCGCGGAGGTTGCGGCGCTGCTCGCGGCGATGCCGGAGGCGGCGATCGCGACGCTCGCCACGCCGATCGAGAGCCTCGCCGAGTACCTCGATCCGAACGTCGTCAAGGTCGTGCGTGACCGGGCAGGTCGGGCGCTGTATTTCAGCCGCGCGCCGGTGCCGTGGCAGCGCGACGCGGCGCTCGCGGGCAACGAGGACCCGGCGCGCTACGCGGGCGCGCTGCGGCACATCGGCCTGTATGCCTACCGTGCCGGCGCGCTCAAGCAGCTCGCCGCGCTGGCGCCGACGCCGCTCGAGCTCGCCGAGCGACTCGAGCAGCTGCGCGCGCTCGAGCACGGGCTTGGCATCGCGGTCGGCATCGCCGCCGCGCGGCCGGGACCGGGGGTCGACACCGAGGCCGACCTCGCGCGCGTCGCCGCGCTCATCGACGCCGCGCGGCCGCGCTGAGCGACGCCGGGCCGCGGCGCCAGCGGGCGGCCCCCGACAGCGCGAGGAGCGCGAGCGCGGCGACGTCGATCGAGCCGCCGCCACCGCCGGCCGGTGCCACGGGCTTCGCGCTGACCTCTGCGGACGGCGGCGAGTTGCCGCCGGCGTCGACGCCGACCACGTCGAAATAGTAGGTCGTGCCGTTGCTGAGGCCGCCGACGGTGACGCTCGTGCCCGTCACGCCGCTCTGCACCGGCTGCGCGCCCTCGGCGCCCGGCGCAGTGCCTTGGTAGACGTTGTAGCTGACCGCGCCGGCGCCGGCGCTCCAGCTGAGCGTGACGCTGCCGTTGCCCGCCGTCGCCGACGGGGCGGTCGGCGCGCTCGGCGGCACGGTGGCGCTCGCCTCGGCGGAGGCGGGCGACGGGCCGCCCGCGTCGACGGCGACGACGTTGAAGAAATACGTCTTACCCGGCGCGAGTCCCGACACGGTGGCGGAGGTCGCGGTGAGTCCGGTCTGGACGGCCGTGGCGCCTTCGCCACCGGCAGCGGTGCCCTGATAGAGGCTGTACGAGGCGGCCCCGGTGCTCGCGGTCCACGACAGGGCGATCGCCCCGGCGCTCGGCGTGGCGCCGAGGCCGGTCGGCGCCGCCGGTGCCGTGGTGACCTGCGCCTCGTTCGACATCGCCGAGACGCCGAACGCCGAGATGGCGGCGATCGTGAAGTAATAGGTGCGCCCGGTCTGGAGTCCGGACACGGTCGCGGTCGTCCCGGTCGCCTGGGTCTGCACCGGCGCCGTGCCTTCCTGGCCGGCGGCCGCGCCTTGGTAGACGTCGAAGGAGGTCGCGGCGCTGTCGGCGTTCCAGCTCAGGGTCGCGGCCTGTCCGCTCGCGGTCGCGCCGAGGTCGGTCGGCGGCGCGAGCGCCCGCACCGCGGCCACCAGGTTGCCGGCATTGAGGCTGCCGAGCCCGGTCGCGAGGTCGTATCCGGCCGTCGCGGCGTAGGCGGGGCTGCCGCTGAGCTCGAGGACGCCGAACGCGTTGCCACCGGCGATGCAGGCTCCGGTCGGCGTGCCGCCGCCGAGCTCTCCCTGGTAGGAGGCGGCGACGCAGGGCACCGCGTTGTTGCCGACGGTCACGTCCTGGAACACGCAGCTACTGCCGATGTTCTGGCCCTTGCTCGCGTTGCAGGCCGCGAGCGTGGCGGCGTTCGGGTTCTGCGCCGTGCCGTACTCGAAGGCCGCGAGGCTGTAGAGCAGCGGGTTGACGAGCCCCTGGCGGCCATCCGCGGAGCCCGCAGAGCTCTGCGACTGGTCGAGGAGCGCGAGGACCGCGGCCATCGCGGGAGCGGCGGCGGACGTGCCTTCGACGCCTTGGAAAGACCCGGTCGCGGCGCACGTGGGATTGACCTGGTAGGTGCAGATCACCCAGGCGGACGCGAGCATCGACACGTCCGGCAGGGCGCGCGCACCGAACGCCCGCACGCCGACGACGCCGGCCTGCCAGCTAGGCTGCGGGTAGCCGCCGGTGCAGGCGCCGCTCGCGCTGACCGTGGCGCAGCTGCTGAGGCCGCCGCTGCCGCCGGCGATCTCGATATACGGGTTCGGCTGCGACTGGCCGTTGAGCGTGAGGCTCGGCGCGTTGCACAGCGCAAGCGCGTTCGGGTACGCGGCGGTCCAATACGCGGGGTTCGTGCACATGTCGTTCCAGACCATCTCCGGGACGTAGGACAGGGCGTTGGCGTGGGTGCCCGGCGAGTTCGAGTTGCTCCAGTTCTGCGGCTGGGTCGGGTCGAAGTTGGTCCCGCCGACCGCGAGGTTGTAGGGCGTCGAGGCGAGGCCGTTGACGGCGAGGCCGGTGTCGGCGACCACGCCCTGCGTGAAGCGGCGGTCGGGGGTCTCGCTACCGCTGCAATCCGCCGCGCCGTCGTCGCCCGTGGACACGACGACCGTGATGCCCTGCGCGACCGCCTGCTGGTAGAGCGAGCTGATCCCGGAGTTGGACGGCCCGTCCGCGTACTCGCAGCCGCCAAAGGAGATGCTGAGCACGGCGGCGAGGTTGTGCTGGATGACGTAGCTGGCGGCATTGCCGACGTCCTGGTCGCGCACCAGCAGGATCTTCGCGCCCGGCGCGAGACCCCCGGCGATCTCCACGTCGAGGTCGGCTTCCAGTTCATTGCTGTCGCCGGTGCGTCCCGGGTCCGTGCCGCCCGGCACGCTGACCGAGGAGAGCTGCTGGCCAGCGGCGACGCCGAAGGTGGACCAGTAGGCGTTCGCCGTCGCCTGGTCGATGTCGCTCTGCGCCGCGATCGCGATCGTGACGCCCGAGCCGTTCAGGCCACCCTCATAGAGCGGCGTCAGGTTGTAGATCGTGGCGAAGTCTGCGGGCGCGACGGCGTTCCCGCCCGACGAGAAGCGCACGTCCGGTCGCGAAGCGCCGGAGTCGCCGGCCGGGAGCTGCAGGAGCCCGGGCGCGGTCGTCGTGGAGGCCTGGCGGCGGACCCGGGCGCCCGGCGTCGGGTGGAAGTCGTGGAGGCCGCGAATGCCCTTGATGAGCGCCTGGAACGCGACCGGGATCTGCGGATCCGTGACGTTTGCGAAATGCGCCTCGCCGTGGACGTTGAACAGGTGGATCGGCGTGTGGAAGGCCGCCTCGACCTGGGCCTCGGTGCCGCTGAACCGCAGCTGGCCGCGCCCGGGCGGGACGCTGCCGACCGTGAAGCCGTGGGACTGCAGCCACGCGACGACCGCCTGAATGTCCGCATCGCTTGCGCCGAAGCGCGCGCCGTACTGCTGCGGGCTGAGCCAGTGGTGGTACTCGCGGGAGCGCGGGTCCTGCTGGTCGGCAAGGAACTGCTCGAGCGCGGCCGCCTGTGCGGCGCTTCGGCCGAGCACGAGTTCGAGCGCGGGCATCGGCATCGACGGCGGCGCCGCGCCGGCGTCGAAGCGGGCCTGCGCGAGCGCATGCACGTGCCCCGGCAGCCGCACGCGCTGGGCGTCGTCCGGGGCGGTGAGCACGAGCGAAGCGCCGGCCCCGCCGGCGCGGGCGGCGGGCAGCAGCGGTAGCGTCAGCCCCGCAACGAGCGCTGCGATGGCGAGCACGCCGAGGCGGCGCGAGGCCGGCCCCTGCGGACGGATGCGATCGTACGGCGATGTCACGGATGCCTCCTCGTGCCTGGCGGGCCAGGCGTGCGGCGGCGGCCGGCGCGGGGTGTCGCCGGCCGTCGCCCTAACAGCTTATGTAGAGACAAGCCGACGTTATGTATGCGCCGGTCGTCACGAATCGGCGATACCGGCGGCCACGGGAGCTCGGTTCCGGGACGGGTGTCGCCGGCCGGCGTCAGCGACCGGCGTAGGCGGCCGGCAGCGCGTTGCCGGTCGCGATCTCGCGATACAGCGCCGCCGAGCGGCGCGGCGTGCGCTTGAAGCCGTGCTCGTAGTCGACGGCGATCAGCCCGAGCCGCGGCCCGAAACCGTCGGTCCACTCGAAGTTGTCGAGCAGCGACCACTGGATGTACGAGCGCACGTCGGCGCCGCCGTGGATCGCGAGCCAGACCTCGCGCACGTGCGCGGTCAGGTAGTGCTGCCGGCCGACGTCGTCGGCAGCGTGGTCCGAGGTGCCGTTCTCGAGGATGTAGATCGGCTTCGCATAGCGGCGGGCGGTCTCGGTCAGCAGCACGTACAGGCCGTGCGGGTAGATCGTCCAGCCCATGTCGTTGACCGGCTCGTCGAGTCGCGCCGGGTCACGCATCAGCACCGCCGGGCTCGTCGGCCGCAGCAGGTCGCCCTGGATGTACACCCGCGTGTAGTAATTGATCCCGACATAGTCCTGAGTGCCGCGCAGGCCCTCGATCGGCCGATCGATGCCGCTGGCGGCGATGCGCATGCGCCCGGACTGGATCGCGTCGAGGAAGTCCCAGTTCCACGCCTGCTCGACGAGCCGCGCGATCAGCCGGTCCGCCGGGTGCCAGTTGCGCAGCGGCGCGAACGCCTGCGTCGCCTGCGTGATCCCGACGCTGACGCGGGCCCGGCGCGCCGCGCCCGCGCGGTGCAGGATGTCGTAGGCGAGCGCGTGCGCCCGCAGCAGCGCCGCGTACACGTCCGCGGCGGCCGCGGCGTCCGCCCGGTGCTCGAGCGGCGGATAGACGCCGTCGATGTAACCACTGTAGAGGTACACCATCGGCTCGTTGAGCGTGCACCAGTGCTCGACGCCGGGCACGAAGCGGTCGGCGACCGCAGTGACGAAGCGCCGCCAGTGGTCGAGCGCGTCGCGCCGCTCCCAGCCGCGCTTGCCGGACGCGTCGGCCGCGAAGAACCACTGCGGCGACACGTAGTGGAACAGCGTCACGAACGGCGTGATGCCGTGCCGGCGCATCTCGGCGAACACGCGCTCGTAGTAGGCGACCGCCGCGGGATCCGGCTCGGTCATGTCGGCGCGCGGAAAGAGCCGCGCCCACTCGATCGAGATCCTGAGCGCGTTCAGACCCATTGCGCCGGCGGCCGCGATGTCCTCCGGATAGTGCGTGTCGAAGGCGGACTTCTCGCGCCGCACCGGCTCGGACCACTGGCCGAAGTCGCGGATGTGGCCGGGACGGGTCGTGCCGTACGCAGCGCCGGCCTCGAAGCGGCCGTGGCGCACGACGTCCTGCTCGAAGGCCGTCCAGTCGCTCGCCTGCTGGGTTTCTGCCTGATGCCCGGAGAGCGCCGCGCCCCAGAAGAAGCCGTCCGGAAACGTCAGCGTCGTGCCCGTGGGACCGGCGGTGCTGGTCGCGGCGCCGCGGCTCGGCGTGGCGAGATAGAGCCACGCCGACGCGAGCAGCAGGCAGCCGAGCGCCGCGCCGAGGAGGGTCGCCCCGATTCGCTTGCGCATCGCAGCCGGTCCCCCGTCACTGCCACCGCGGACGAATGTCCGTAGCCATCGGCGGAGGATACCGCGCGACGCCGCGGGACATTGCAGTGGGACGCGCGGGCCGAAGCGATGGTGCCTGGCGGAGTGCGGCGGCGCCGGCAGCCGGCCGCGGCCGCCTCAGGGCGCCTTGCAGGCGATCAGCAGGCTGCGCTCGTCCTCGCCGCCGCGCAGCGTGTCATAGCCGCGCCCGCCGCAGGCGCGACCGGCCTTCACCAGGCAGGTCGAATAGCTGCTGAGATAGCCTTCGCAGGTGATCACGTAGGCCTTGCGCCCGTCTGCGGCGTAGGTCGCGTGCTGGCTGCTGCACGCCGGCAGTGCCAGCGCGAACGACAGGGTGGCGGCGGTGGCGAGTACTCGGCCGATCGCTTGCATACGGGGTTCCATCCATTCGACTCGTTCGTGGTCCGGCCCGGCGTTGCCAGCGCCCGCGCCGGAGCGCCCGGACGGCGCCGGCGCCCCGCAACCGCGGCGGTGCGGGCTCGGTACGATCGACGATTGACGTGACAGAGGTATTGCAGCGGGCCGGCCCGGGGCGCACGCGCCGGGCGTCACCGCGAAAGGCGGACTTTGCGGCCCGGATGCGAATGCCTCGCGCCCGCAGCCCCGTTCCGCGGCCGCTGTCAAGAGACTGGCATATGCCATCCGTATAGTCGGCGCGCCGCCGGGTCCGGCGGCGGCGCGCGCGGCGCACTGCCGTGGGCCGCGCAACGCGTGACTCAACGTCGAACCTCGGGATGTCGCGACATGCAGTCGAAGCGGACGGAAAGCGGTGTCCTGGGTGTCATCTGCGGCTTGCTTGCCGCGGCCGCGGCCGCGACGGGCGGTGCGGTGCGCGCGGAGGACCTGAGCGGTCTGTACCTCGGCGGCAATCTCGCCCGGGCGGAGATGAGTTACGACACGTCCGCCTACGAAGGCCAGCTGATGACCGAGGCCACCAACGGCCTGCAGACGCTCACCTTCACGAACGCCGCGCTGCAGGAGCGCTCGAGCGCGTGGTGGGCCGACGTCGGCTACATGCGCTGGCCACACGTCGGGATCGAGGCGTCCTACCTGCACCTGGGCGAGCTGACCTACTATTCGTCGGGCACGCTCACGCCGCCGACCCAGACCCTGACGGCGACCACGTCGCTGAAGTCGCGCGGCCCGGCGCTGGCGCTGGTATTGCGGTTGCCGCTTGCCGAGTCGTTCGACCTCAATCTACGGCTGGGCGACTACTACGGCCGGACGACCCTCGCGAACGGCTACGCGCTCGCCGGCAGCTACGCCGTCACGCCGCAGTCGACAAGTACGTCGAGCCTGCTGGTCGGCGTCGGCGCCGCGTACACCATCGCCGGGCACTGGTCGGCGCACCTCGACTACCTGCGCATCAACCAGGCGGGCGACAGCACGACGGTCGGCAAGTACAACGCGACCCTAGCCTCGGCCGGGTTGAGCTACACCTTCTGACGGCGAGCCGAGCCGCGGCCGCGCCGCCCACCCGGAGCGCCGGCCGGCGTGCTCCGTCGGCTGCGGCCGTGCCGATCTGGCGCAGCGCCGCACAAGCACGTAGCGTGGCACCAGGGCAGGACAGAGAGGCCATTCGCCGTGTCGCACCCGGATCAACCGCTCGTGGAACGCTCGATTCTGTTCGTCTGCATGGGCAACATTTGCCGCTCGCCAACCGCCGAGGCGGTGTTCAGCCGCCGCGCCGCGGTCGAGGCGCCGGAACTGCGACTGCGCATCGACTCGGCCGGCACGCACGACTACCACGTCGGCGCCCCGCCCGACCCGCGCGCGCAGGCCGCCGCACGCCGCCGCGGCATCGACATGAGCGCGCTGCGCGCGCGACAGCTCGTGCCGGGCGACTTCCGGCGCTTCGACTACATACTCGTGATGGACGAGCGCAACCGTGAGGACGCGCTGGCGATTGCGCCGGCGACGCACGCGGCGACGCTGCGGCTGCTCATGGAGTTCGCACCCGCACTCGGGCGCCGCGAGGTGCCGGATCCCTACTACGGGGGCGCGACGGGCTTCGAGGAGGTGCTGGATCTCGTCGAGGAGGCCGCCGGCGGCCTCCTCGATGAGTTGCGCGCCCGCGCCGGGCGCGGCACGACGCCCTAGGGTGTCGTGCCCGATCCGCCGCTGTGCTCCGTGGGCGTCGGCGCCGCGGCAGCGACCACGACCACCGGGGCGGCCGGCGGTGACGGCGCCACGGCAGCCGGCGGGGGCGGGGACATCACCACCAGCGGCGGTGCCGGCGGCGGGGCGCTGACGACGACCGGGGCCGGTGGCGGCACAGCGACGACGGCCGGAGCCGGCGGCGGTGCGCTGACGACGGGTGCCGGCGCCGGCGTGCTGACGACGATCGGGGCTGGCGGCGGGCTGAACGCCGCCGGGCCCGGCTGCGCCGCCACCGGCTCGCGCTCGTACGCCGGACGGGATTCCGGCCCGCGCGCCACGTCCGCTTCGAATCTCACCGGCCGCTCATCGGCCCGGCTCTCGTCGGACACCTCGGCCTCGGGTGCGCCACCATTGCCGCGCTCGCGCTCGTAGGCGGCGACGTCGAGTACCGGGAAGCGTCCCGAGTCACCGATGTCCGGAATCTGCATCTGCTGGTCGGAGCGCTGCTCGGTCCGCTCCTCGCCGCGATTCTCACCCGGCCCGCCAGCGCCGCCCCCGCGGCCCCGACGACGGCCCCGACGACGGCCACGGCGTTCACCCGGTGCGCGGTTGTCGGCTCCCTCGGCACCGGCGCCCGGCCGGTCCTGGCCGCCATCGCCGTTGCGTTCCGGGGCGCGATCGGCCGAGCGCTCGGCGACACGCTCCGGCGCCGGCGCCTGCGCCGCCGCCGGCCGCTGCTCGTTGCGCGGCTCATTACGCGGCTCGTTGCGCGGTTCGTTGCGCGGCGCCTCCGGCCGGCGTTCGTCGCGGTGACGGCCGCCGTCGCCACGTCCACCGTCGCCGCGGCCCGCGTCGCGACCGGCATCGCGGCCACCTTCACGGCCGCCGTCGCGCGGCGCCGGGCGGGCCTCGTCGCGCGGTCCCGTGCGAGCCTCGTCGCGGCCGCGTCCATGCCGCTCGCCGCGCTCCTCGCGCCGGCCGCGATCGTCGCGGCTGCGCTCACCACCTCGCTCACCACCGCGAGCGCCGCCGCGACCATCGCGGCCGCGGTGCTCGTGGCGGGCGCCACGCTCGTCGCGCTGGCCGTGCGCGGCGCTGCGGCCGCCGGCGCGCTCGTCGCGGGCGCCGCGGCCGGCCTCGGCGTGTGCCGGCTTGGCGGGCGGGGAGCCCGAGCCGAACAGCCACACCCAGATGCGCTTGAAGATGCCCTCGCGGTATGCCGGGATCGCGGCGGCCACCGGGGCGATCGCGACCGCCACCGCGGGCGGTGCCTCCGGCGTCGGCGTCCAGACGTTGGCCGGCGGCGTCGGTGCGGGCGCCGTCGGCAGGATCGGCTGCACGGCGGCCGGCTCGGCCGCCTTCTTGGGCTCGGCGGCCGGCGTCGCGATCTCGAGTGCCGGCTGCTCGGCCATCTGGTAGCTCGTCATCGCGTTTTCGGGCAGCGCCGTCTCGTCGTCGCGCACGCGCCGGAGCGAGTAGTTCGGCGTCTGCATGTGCGGATTCGGGACGAGCACGACCTCGACCCGGTTGCGCTCCTCGAGCGTACGCAGCCAGTCGCGCTTCTCGTTGATGAGGATAGGTCGCGACCTCGACCGGCAGCTGCGCGATCACCTTGCGCGGTGCGGTCCTTGCGGGCCTCCTCGCCGATGAGGCGCAGGATCGCGAGCGACAGCGACTCGACGCTGCGGATCGTGCCGATGCCGACGCAGCGCGGGCAGACGATGTGCGTCGACTCGCCGAGCGACGGGCGCAGCCGCTGGCGCGACATCTCCAGCAGGCCGAAGCGCGAGATGCGGCCGATCTGGATGCGGGCGCGGTCCATCTTGACCGCGTCGCGCAGCCGGTCCTCGACCGCGCGCTGGTTCTTGGTCGACTCCATGTCGATGAAGTCGATGACGATCAGGCCGCCGAGGTCGCGGATCCGCAGCTGGCGGGCGATTTCGTCGGCCGCCTCGAGGTTGGTGTTGGTCGCGGTGGTCTCGATGTCGCGAGCCGCGCGTCGCGCGCGCCGAGTTGATGTCGATCGACACCAGCGCCTCGGTGTGGTCGATCACCAGGCTGCCGCCGGAGGGCAGGGTGCACCTTGTGCGAATAGCGCCGACTCGATCTGGCTCTCGATCTGGAAGCGCGTGAACAGCGGCACGTCATCGTTGTAGAGCTTGAGCTTGCGCTGCGCCTCGGGCGGCATGAAGCGCTGCATGTACTCCTGGCCGCGCTGGTAGGCGCCCTCGTCGTCGACAGAGCACCTCGCCGATGTCATCGGACAGGTAGTCGCGCAGGCTGCGCGTGACCGCGTCGCTCTCCTGGTAGACGAGGAACGGCGCCTGGCGGTCCTTCGAGGCCGCGTCGATCGCTTCCCAGTTGGTGCGCAGGTTGTCGAGGTCCCACTGCAGCTCGGCGGTGCTGCGGCCGACGCCCGGCGGTGCGCACGATCGCGCCCATGCCGTCGGGGATCACGAGGCCGTTCCATCGCCTCGCGCGTCTGGTCGCGGTCCTCGCCCTCGATGCGGCGCGAGACGCCGCCGGCGCGCGGGTTGTTCGGCATCAGCACGAGGAAGCGGCCGGCGAGGCTGATGAAGGTCGTCAGCGCCGCACCCTTGTTGCCGCGCTCCTCCTTCTCGACCTGGACGACGATCTCCTGGCCCTCGTTCAAGAGCTCGCGGATGTTCATGCGGCCGCCCTGCGGCTGGGCCTTGAACCATTCCTTGGAGACTTCCTTGAGCGGCAGGAAGCCGTGGCGCTGCGCGCCGTAGTCGACGAAGGCGGCCTCGAGACTGGGCTCCAGCCGGGTGATCCGGCCCTTGTAGACGTTGGCTTTCTTCTGTTCCCTGGACGGGATCTCGATCGACAGGTCGTAAAGCTTCTGCCCGTCAACGAGGGCGACGCGCAGCTCTTCGGCCTGCGTCGCATTGATCAGCATTCTCTTCATGTGCCCCTACTTGGGTATCAGCGGGGGCCAATGCTCGGGGTGCGCTGTCTCCGGATCGGAGCGTCGCGAATGATGCGAGGCGAGAGCGGGTCGTGGATGGGAATACTTCAGCCATCTTCAGATTCGCGGGCGCGTCCAGGGTCCGTGAGACCCGCCTGACGACGCACCCTGCCTGCAGTCCTTCTTGAGCCCGTTGACCGGTCTACGCGGGGCGCCACGTTTCGGTGGCCCTTCCGCGGGCGGCTCTGCGCCGCGCCTCCAAGTCATCGGCCGAACGATGGCCCGATCACCCGAGACGGGGGATGGCGGACCAACTAATATGCGGTCGCCGCAACACATTCCGCCGACCGGATCCTGAGGCTGTGCCGGATCCCAAGGTTGGGCGACTCGAGATGCGAGAACCGCGCTGAGGCGGCGACCACGAAACGCTTCGCGTTACCGTGCGTCGCACACCTGACGGACGGGAAAGCTACCAGATCAATGCCGGTAAATCAATGTCTTACGAATCCAAGCCTCCTGCGGTGACCGAGACCACCCGCGTCAGCCACGTCGCCGTGGTGGCCGACGACGACGGCCAGCGCCTCGACAACTGGCTGATGCGCGCCCTGAAGGGCGTGCCGCGGTCGCGGGTCTACCGGCTGCTGCGCAAGGGCGAGGTCCGGGTCAACGGCAAGCGCTGCAAGCCCGAGCACCGCCTCGCGACCGGCGATGACGTCCGGCTGCCGCCGGTGCGGGCAGCGGAAGAGGGCGCGCCGCGCCGGGTGCCCTCGACCCTGGCGGCCGAGATCGAGGCGACCGTGGTGCATTCCGACCCGGACCTCCTGGTGATCGCCAAGCCCGCCGGGGTTGCCGTGCACGGCGGCAGCGGCCTGAGCTTCGGCGTCATCGAGGCGCTCAGGGCCTCGCGGCCCACCGAGACGCTCGAGCTCGTCCACCGCCTCGACCGCGACACGAGCGGGCTGCTGCTCGTGGCCCGCAACCGCACGGCGCTTCGCACACTGCACGCGCTGCTGCGCGAGGGGCTCGTCGAGAAGCGCTACCTCGCGCTCGTCAAGGGCGCGTGGAATCTCGGCAAGAAGACGATCTCGGCGCCGCTCGCGACCCGCGCCCGGCAGGGCGGCGAGCGGGTCGTCAAGGTGGCCGAGTCCGGCAAGGAGTCCGACACCACCTTCACGCCGGTCGACTTCTTCGGCTCGCGCGCGACGCTGATGGACGTCAGCCTCGGCACCGGCCGCACGCACCAGATCCGCGTCCACGCGGCGCACGCCGGCCACCCGGTCGCGGGCGACGACAAGTACGGCGACCGCGACTTCAACGCCGCGATGGCGGAACTCGGCTTGAAGCGCCTGTTCCTGCACGCCCAGTCGCTGAGCTTCGAGTGGCCGGGCTCGCGCAAGACCTTCGCGGTCAACCAGCCGCTGCCGCCCGAGCTCGCCGCGGTGCTCGAGTCGCTCGCCGCGACGCGCAAGCGCCGGGACCGTCGTCGATGAAGACGACGCAGCAGCTGTTCGCGAACAACCGCGCCTGGGCGCGGGCGATCCGCAACCGCGACCCGGAGTTCTTCGAGAAGCTCACGCGGCAGCAGTCGCCGCAATACCTGTGGATCGGTTGCGCCGACAGCCGCGTGCCGGCCAACGAGATCGTCGGGCTGCTGCCGGGCGAGCTGTTCGTCCACCGCAACGTCGCCAACGTCGTGGTGCACACCGACCTCAACTGCCTGTCGGTCATCCAGTACGCGGTCGACGTGCTCAAGGTCGCCGACGTCATCGTCTGCGGCCACTACGGCTGTGGCGGCGTGGTCGCGGCGCTGGAGGGGCGGCGGCTCGGGCTGATCGACAACTGGCTGCGCCACATCCAGGACGTCATGCGCCGCCACGACGGCGCGCTCGCGCGGCTCGCCGACCCCGCCGCCCGCGCGCGGCTGCTGTGTGAGCTCAACGTCATCGACCAGGTCGCCAACGTCTGCCAGACGACGATGGTGCAGGGCGCCTGGCAGCGCGGCCAGGCGCTCGTGGTCCACGGCTGGATCTACGACATCGCCGATGGCCTGCTGCGCGACCTGTCGGTCCGTGTCGGCCCGGGCGAGACGGCCGAGGATGTCTACCGGCAGGCGGTCGAGGCCGCCGCCGCGCGTGCCCTCACGGCTCCGCGAGCGGGTTGAGGCCGGCGCGGCGCAGCGCGCCCGCGAGCCAGATGAGCGGCAGGCCGACGAGCGCCGCGGGATCCTCGGTCTCGATCGCCTCAAACAGCGCCACGCCGAGGCCCTCCGAACGGAAGCTGCCGGCGCAGTCGAACGGCGCGTCGAGCGCGACGTAGCGCTCGATCTCCGCGGCGCCGAGCCTGCGGAAACGCACGCGCGTCAGATCGGTGTGCGTCTCGCGGGTGAGGCCGTCGGCGTGCACGACGGCGACCGCGGTGTGGAACACGACCGTCGTGCCGCTCGCCGCCGCGAGCTGCTCGCAGGCGCGCGCCGGCGTGTGCGGCTTGCCGAGCACGCGGCCCTGGCATTCGGCCACCTGGTCCGAGCCGATGACGACCGCGCGCGGGCGACGCGTCGCGACCGCGGCGGCCTTGGCGAACGCGAGCCGCAGCGCGAGCGTGCCGGCCGCCTCGCCGGGGCGCGCGGCCTCCTCGACGCCCGGTGCCTCGGCCGCAAAGGGCAGCCGCAGGCGCTCGAGCAAGGTGCGCCGGTAGGGGGAGGTGGAGGCGAGGATCAGGGCGGGTTTGTCGGCTGACATCGTCGGTCCGGGTGGGGCGGCGCATCAAGTCTTGCAAATCAACGCGTTGCAGGTGGATTTGCTTTGACAGCGTCGAGGGTGGTCACTATGATACGCGGCCCTATGGCGAGGCCCCTTGAAGACCCGCTGGACGTGGGGCAGCTCGCTGCCCAGCGTAGCCAGCTCGAACGCGAGTTCCCGATCGACGGGTTCGCGAGGCTGCGCGACAGCCTCGCGCGACCGGACGGCCGGGCCGCGGTGCAGTTCCGTTTTCATGCGGCCGGCGCCTATCCCGCGCTCGAGGGCGCGGTGCGGGCACGGGCCTGGCTCGTCTGCCAGCGCTGCCTGACCGAGTTCGAGGCGGCGCTCGAGTCGCCGGTGCGGGTCGCCTTCGTCGGCCGCGACGCCGAGGCGAGCCGGGTGCCGGACGAGTACGACGCGGTCACGGCACCGGGCGGGCGGATCCAGCTGACCGAGTTCGTCGAGGATGAGTTGTTGCTGGCGTTGCCGCTCGTGCCGATGCACGCGACGCCGGCGGAATGCGCGCTCCAGCTCGCTGCCGAGGCCGAGGCCGAGGCGGACAGCGAGGTGCCCGCGGCACCGGCGCAGCCGACGCAGCGGCCGTTCGCCGAGCTGCGCAGCCTGCTGAAGCGCGAATAGTCGAAATTCAGGAGTAGAGAACCATGGCCGTTCAGAAGAGCAGAAAGACGCCGTCCAAGCGCGGCATGCACCGGTCGCACGACCACCTGTCGGCGCCGGCGCTGTCGGTCGACCCGACCTCGGGTGAGACGCACCTGCGCCACCGCGTCAGCCGCGACGGCTACTACCGCGGCAAGAAGGTCATCGAGACGCCGGTCATCTCGACCGAGGAGTAGCGCTGCGCGCGGACTGCCGTCCGCGCCAGCCTGCGACTGCGCCGCTTGCCGTCCCGAGTCTGCATTGCCGTTGACGCGATGAGCGGCGACCTGGGCCCGCGCGTCTGCGTGGCCGGCGCCCTCGCGGCGCTCAACGACGAGCCGGATCTGCAACTGATCCTGGTCGGCCAGCCCGAACTCATCGCGGCCGAGCTCGCCCGCCATCCGCCCGCCGCCGCGGCGCGGGTCCGCGTCGAGGCCGCGAGCCAGGTCGTGGCGATGGGCGAGCCGCCGCGCGAGGCGATCCGCCGCAAGAAGGACTCCTCGATGCGCGTCGCGCTCAACCTGGTCGCGCGCGGTACCGCCGACGCCTGCGTCAGCGCCGGCAACACCGGCGCGCTGATGGCGACCGCGCACTTCGTGCTCGGCATGATCGAGGGGATCGAGCGCCCGGCGATCATCGCCGCGATTCCGGCCGAGGGCGGCCATACCTACATGCTCGACCTCGGCGCCAACTCGGCGGCGACGCCGGAGCAGCTGTACCAGTTCGCCGTCATGGGGGCGATCGTCGCGGCCGACCTCGCGGCCCGGCCGCAGCCGCGCGTCGGCCTGCTCAACATCGGCAGCGAAGACATCAAGGGCCACGACCTCGTCAAGGCCGCGCACCAGCGGCTGCTCGCCTCGCGGCTCAACTACGTCGGCTTCGTCGAGGGCAACGACACCTTCACCGGCGCGGTCGACGTCGTCGTCACCGACGGCTTCACCGGCAACGTCGCGCTCAAGACCATGGAGGGCCTGGCGCGGATGATCGGCGGGGCGATCAAGAGCGAATTCACCTCGAGCCCGTGGCGCAAGCTCGGCGCGCTCGCCGCGGCACCGGCACTCGGCGGCTTCAAGAGGCGCTTCGACCCGAGGCGCTACAATGGCGCGAGCATGGTCGGGCTCGGCGGCGTGGTCATCAAGAGCCACGGCGGCGCCGACGCGACGGCCTTCGCCCACGCGGTGCGCGTCGCGGCCGTCGAGGCGCGCAACGGCGTGCCGTCGCAGATCAGCGCAGAACTCAAAGCACAGGCGGCCTGACATGTATTCACGCATCGCCGGTACCGGGCGGTACCTGCCCGCGAAGGTCCTGACCAACGCCGACCTCGAGAAGATCGTCGACACGACCGACGAGTGGATCCGCTCGCGCACCGGCATCTCGCGCCGGCACGTCGCCGGGCCCGAGGAGACCACCTCGACGATGGCGACCGAGGCCGCGCGACGCGCGATGGAGATGGCGGGCGTCGGCCCCGGCGACATCGACTTCATCGCCGTCGGCACCACGACGCCGGACTTCTTCTTCCCCAACGTCGCGACGCTGGTGCAGGCGAACCTCGGCATCCACGACACGACCGCCTTCAGCATCGAGACCGCCTGCAGCGGCTTCGTCTACGCCCTGTCGATCGCCGACAAGTTCATTCGCCTGGGCGACGCCAAGTGCGCGCTCGTGATCGGCGCGGAGTGCCTCACCCGCATCGTCGACTGGACCGACCGCGGCACCTGCGTGCTGTTCGGCGACGGCGCGGGCGCGGTCATCCTCACGCCGTCGGAGGAGCCCGGCATCCTGACGACGATCACCTCGGCCGACGGCCAGTACCGCGACCTGCTCAACTACCCGTACGGCGTCTCGTACGGCCTCGACAAGCTGCGCGCCGGCGCGCCGGCGGCGATCCAGATGAAGGGCAACGAGGTGTTCAAGGTGGCGGTCAACACGCTGTCGCGCCTCGTCGACCAGACGCTCGAGAAGGCCGGCATCGACCGCAAGCAGATCGACTGGCTGATCCCGCACCAGGCCAACCTGCGCATCATCCAGGCGGCGGCGAAGAAGCTCGGCCTGCCGCTCGAGCAGGTCGTCATCACGGTGCAGGACCACGGCAACACGTCGGCGGCCTCGATCCCGCTCGCGCTCGACACGGCGGTGCGCGACGGGCGCATCAAGCGCGGGCAGCTGCTGCTGCTCGAGACCTTCGGCGGTGGCTTTACGTGGGGCTCGGCGCTCGTCCGGTTCTGACGGCGTGCGGGCCGGTCAGGCCGAGGGCTTGCGCGGGCGGTGGACCCTGAGCCGCCAGGTCTCGAGCGGATCCCAGCCGGTGGATGGCTGCTCGAGCACGATCCGAGGCGTACCGCCCTTGCCGCGGGCGCGGTGGTGCGGGTCCCTGACGCGTTGCTGCCACACTGTGCGGGCATCCCAGCCCGACGGCGGCAGGTCGTCCACACCCGGCAGCAACCCTGCCGGAGTCGAGACTGGCCGATCCATGCGCTACTCCCGTCCCTGTAATCTTTATCGTTCGCGCAGAATAGGTTATGAAGATTACGCCGAAATGTGCTTAACGTCACAGATTGATGGCGATTTGATGTCGCGAATGCGCAACAGTTCCTTCGCATTGGTGCTATCGGTGCTGGCCTGGCCCGCGCTCGCGGCGACTCTGCCGCTGCCGGCCGAGGGCGACATCGTCGGCAGCTACGCCGAGGTCGCCGCCAGTCGCGAGGACACGCTGATCGACCTCGCCCGGTACCACGGCCTCGGCTACGAGGAGATCGTCAACGCCAACCCCGGCGTCGACCCGTGGCTGCCGGGCGAGGGCACGATCGTGCGGCTGCCGCTCAGGCGCGTGCTGCCCGACGCGCCGCGCGAGGGCATCGTCGTCAACCTGCCCGAGCACCGGCTCTACTACTTCCCGCCGGCCAAGGCCGGCGAAGCGCGGGTCGTGGTCACCTACGCCGTCAGCGTCGGCAAGATGGACTGGTCGACGCCGCTCGGCCTCACGCGGATCGCAGCCAAGATCAAGGACCCGCCGTGGTATCCGCCGGAGTCGGTGCGCGCCGAGCATGCCGCGCACGGCGACATCCTGCCGAAGGTCGTGCCGGCGGGCCCGGACAACCCGCTCGGCCTCTACGCGCTGCGCCTCGCGATCCCCGGCGGCTCCTACCTGATCCACGGCACCAACAAGCCGGCCAGCGTCGGCATGGGGGACACGCACGGCTGCATGCGGCTCTACCCCGAGAACATCGAGGAGCTGTTCAAGATGGTCGCAGTCGACACGCCCGTGCGGCTCGTCAACCAGCCGCACAAGGTCGGCTGGAGCGAGGGGCGCCTGTACGTCGAGGTGCACCCGCCGCTCGAGACGACCTCGAGCGCGGTGGTCGATCCCGACCGCAACTCGCTCGCGCGCCTCGTGGCGAACGCGGTGCGCCAGCGGCCTGCCGGCCTGGTGATCTGGGCCCGCGCCGAGACCGCCTTCGAGCAGGCCGAGGGCATGCCGGTCGCGGTCACCGAGGAGAGCCGCCCGCTGGTGTCGGCGCGCTGAGGCGAGGGGCGTGCCGCCGTTGCCGTCTGGGTCAGGCAGCTGAGCCAATCGGCATTGCCGTCAGAGCGGTGGGCCCGCTCCGTTCGACTACCGTGCTGTGCCGGCTCGAGTGGGGTTCAGCAGCTTCAGGCCACCCGAAGCCGCCGGAAGTCACTGTCGGTCGAGCACCGTGTGGCGCCGTGCTCGATACGCAAGCGCCCTCGCGCAGAGCCGCATCCGTTCACGAGCGGTCCGTTCACCTTGTTCTGGCGTCCAATACTCTGCGCCCGAAATATTCTGATCCGTCACCGAACCGCTCGCCCGCCCGACCGCCTCCTCGCTCGTCAGCTGGCACTCGGCCAACGACCGCCATCGTCGCGGGCGCTCCAACCAGGAGCTGAGCGATTCCGCAGGCGTCGGCACCGGACAAAGGCTGGCGCACGGCCCGCGAGTCCGTCGCGAGGCGCACCAAACAGCGAGCAGTGTCTGCTCGCGACGATCTACATCGATCACAAGCGCGAACATTATCGCTTTTATAGCATTGTCCGGCGCTGCACGCACCACACCCCACAACCCCCCCAGCAGGCTCACGGAAGAGCGAGCGTATCTTCGGAGTTGAGCGCGGCGTCGAGCCACAGGTGGCACACCGCGTGGTGCGGCGACGTGCGGTCGTACGCGTGCAGCAGAATGTTCGCGTCGAGCAGCTTCACCGCTGGCGGGCACCCTCGACTTCATCGAGCAGCGCGCCGACGTTGTCATAGGACAGCCCCGGCAACGGACCGCCCATATTCCGCGGTTCTACCCGCAACGGCGGGAGCGCCTTGAAGGCTCTGCATTGTGCTAGTGCCGCGCGCAGATGCTCGTTGACCGCGGTCTTGAATGGTCGACCGCTTCGCCGCGCCTCTGCTTGCAGCCGCGCCGCCACATCGTCATCAAGCGTCAGTGTCGTCCTCATAGCGTGATGCTATTGCGTTCGCATCATGATGGCTGCGCTGGCACGATCTCGGGCCGCTCGGGTTCATTGCGTAGTAACACCCTGCGTTAAAGAAAAAGCCGCGGGAGGCCGCGGCTTTCTCGTCCGTCGCGCGACCGGCAGCGGTCGCGCCTGCCGAGCGGCAGTTCTTACTTCGAGACCGACTTCTTGAACATGCGGTCGATCTTCTCGTTCGTCGCGTCACAGCACTGCTGACTGGCATGCGCGGCCGCGGCCGCGGCGTCCGCCTTGCTCGACGCCTGCTGCGCAGCCGTCTGGGCCGCCTGCGCGGCACGCGCCGCGCTGTCAGCCGCCGCCTTCGCGCTGTCCTGGCTCGACTGCAGCTTGCTGACCTGCGACTTGAGGTCGTCGATCTGCGACTGGATCGGCTTCAGGTCGGTGCAACCTGCCGCAAACATCACGCACAGCGCCGCTGCGCCAACCGTGAGCATCTTGGTCATGAATCTCTCCCTTCTTCTTAACAGCCACATTGAGAATTTGCCGCGACGATCACTGACCGGGCGGGGACGCGGCTCGCGCGTCGCTTCGGCCCGGAAATTTACCTGATTACGTCACGTCACACCATCCGCATTCGCCAACGTCGCGCTTCGCCGACAGTGGGTCTGTTCGCGCGCACACATGTGAGCGCGCGATGGCTGAACGGACGCTGAATGCGCGCGGCGGAAGAGAATGCTCGCGCGGCGCGTGCGAGCGCTGGGCGGCCGAGGCGCGGCGATCGAGCGGCACGACGTGCGCGTCGCGCGGCGGCGTGCGTCGCCGCTGGTCGTGCGCCACTCGGCGCGAGCAGCGGCGGGCGTCGCTTTTCAGGAATGGGTTGCCAGATGCCCGGGACTGGATATAATCACAGCTGGCTGTATACCCATACAGGTGATGCCATGACTGACCTGACCCCCCGCCAGCGCCAGATCCTCGACTTCATCCGCGAGCAGGTGGAGGAGTCCGGCATGCCGCCCACCCGGGCGGAAATCGCCGCCGCCCTCGGCTTCAAGTCGGCCAATGCCGCCGAGGAGCATCTCAAGACCCTGAAGCGCAAGGGCGTCATCGACCTCGTGCCGGGGGCCTCGCGGGGCATCCAGCTCAAGGACGTGATGCGCGACCAGCTCGGCCTGCCGCTCATCGGCCGGGTCGCCGCCGGCCGGCCGATCCTCGCCGAGGAGCACATCGAGGGCCGCTTCCAGGTCGACCCGAAGCTCTTCAACCCGCGCCCGCACTACCTGCTCAAGGTGCAGGGCATGTCGATGAAGAACATCGGGATCATGGACGGCGACCTCGTCGCCGTGCACCGCACGCCCGAGGTCCGCAACCGCCAGATCGTCGTCGCGCGCCTCGAGAACGAGGTGACCGTGAAGCGCTACCGCCAGGAAGGCTCGGTGGTGTGGCTGCTGCCCGAGAATGCCGACTTCGAACCGATCCGCGTCGACCTCAAGGAGCAGTCGGTGCTGATCGAGGGCGTCGTCGTCGGCGTCCTGCGCCGCGGCAACCGGACCGAGTTCCTGCAGTAGCAGTCCCCGTTCCCGCAATGTCGATGGGCAGAACAACCGATGAACGGGTCACTCGATGCGCTCCTCGCGAGCGCCACGCTCTGGCGGGCGCGCGGCGGCGCTGAGGCCGGCGACCCCGCGGGCCACCTGGCGACGGGCTGGCCGAAGCTCGATGCGCAGCTGCCGGGCCGCGGCTGGCCGCTCGGCACGCTGATCGAGCTGCTGCTGCCCGAGGCCGGGTGCGGCGAGCTCACGCTGCTCTTGCCCGCGCTCGGCGCGCTCGCCGCCGAGCCCGCCGGCGCCGAGCGGCGCTGGCTCGCATGGATCGCACCGCCGCACGCCCCGTACCCGCCGGCGCTCGCGCAGAGCGGCATCCGCCCGGACCGGCTGCTCCTGGTCAGCGCCGAGAAGACCCCGGACCGGCTGTGGGCCATCGAGCAGGCGCTGCGCTCGGGCAGCTGCGCCGCGGTGCTCGCCTGGCTCGATGCCGCCGACGACCGCTGGCTGAGGCGCCTCAAGCTCGCCGCCGAGAGCGGTCGCACGCTCGCGGTGCTGATGCGCCCCGCGCGGCGCCGCGCGGCCGCTTCGCCCGCGAGCCTGAGGCTCGTGCTCGAGCCCACCCCGGCTGGCCTCGATCTGTGGGTGCTGAAGAGCCGCGGCCGGGGACCGGTGTGCGTGCCCGACGTGCTCGGGGCCTAAGGACCCGGGCATGCGTCCCGCGGCGCGCAGCAGAACGGGCTCCCGGCCGGACGGTGGCCGGACGGGCGACCTCTTCGAGGCCCCGCGGCCGGCCGCCGTGCCGCCCGTGCCGCGCCCGGCGCCGGTCGCACCGGCGCCGCGCTCGCGGCCCGTACCGCGGCAGCTGTGGCTCGCCCTGCGGCTCACGGCGCTGCCGCTCATCGCCCTGCCACGCGACGCCCAGGGGCCCTGGGCCGTGGTCGCCGACGAGGGCGCGACGCGCGTGCTCGTCCAGCCCAACGCCGCGGCCTCCCGCTTCGGGCTCGCCGCCGGCCAGAAGCTCAACGCGGCGCGCGCGCTCGCCCCAACGCTCGAGGTCGCCGAGCGCGACCCGCTGCTCGAGGCCCGTCACCTCGAGCGGCTCGCCCGCTGGGCGGTGAGCCTCACGCCCGTCGTCAGCCTCGAGCCGCCCGACGGGCTGCTGCTCGAGGTGCAGGGGAGCCTGCGGCTCTTCGGCGGCATCCACGCGCTCATGCGGCGCGCGGCGGCCGATCTCGAGGCGCGCGGCGAGCCGGCCACGCTCGCCGCGGCGCCGACGCCGCGGGCGGCCACCTGGCTCGCGCGCGCGGCGCACGGCACCGTGATCGAGTCGGCCGCGACGCTCGCCGGCGCGCTCGGCCGCCTGCCGCTCGCCGTCACCGGCTGGCCCGCGCGCACGCTCGAGCAGTGCACGCGGCTCGGGCTCGCGACGCTTGGCGAGCTCAGGCGCCTGCCGCGCGAGGGACTCGCCCGGCGCTTCGAGCCGGCCGTGCTCGGCGAGCTCGACGAGGCCTTCGGCCAGCGCCCCGCGCCGCGCCGGCGCCACGTCGCGCCCGAGCGCTTCGAGGAGCGGCTCGAGCCCGTCGCCGAGCTGACGAGCGTCGCCGCACTCGAGCCCTGGTGCGGGCGGCTGCTCGAGCGGCTCGGTGAGTTTCTGAAGGTCCGCGACGCCGGCGTCGCGACGCTCGCGTTCACGCTCGTGCACCGCGACCAGAAGCCCTCCTGCGTGCGGCTCGGCCGCGCGCTGCCGGCGGCGGACGCGGCCGAGTGGCGCGGCCTGCTCGCCGAGCGGCTCGGGCGCCTGCGGCTTCCGGCGCCGGTGCGCGCGCTCGTGCTGCGCTCCGCCGTCGCCGTGCCGCTCGCCGGCGCGAGCGGCGAGCTGCCGGGCCTGGGCAGCGCCGGCTCCGGGGCCGGCGCCTTCCTGCTGCTCGACCGGCTGCGCGCGCGCCTCGGCGATGCGGCCGTCAGCGGCGTGCGCCTCGTGCCCGAGCACCGCCCGGAGGCCGCCTTCCGGCACGTGCGCCCGGAGCCCGCGCCGCGCCGCGCCGCGCCGGAGGCCGTCCCGGCGCTGCCGGCCGCGCCGCGGCCGCTGTGGCTGCTGCGGGCGCCCGAGCCGCTCGCGCTGCTCGCGGACCTGCCGCGCCACGGCGGCGCGCTCGCGCTCGAGTCGGGGCCGGAGCGCATCGAGAGCGGCTGGTGGGACGGCGCGCCGGTCGCGCGCGACTACTACGTCGCGCGCACGGCGCAGGGCGTGCGGCTGTGGATCTACCGCAACCGCGGCGCGCACGGTGCGCGGCGCTGGTTCCTGCACGGCGTATTCGGCTGACGGCATGGGTGCGCCCGACTACGCGGAGCTGCATGCGCTGTCCAACTTCACGTTCCTGCGCGGCGCCTCGCACCCAGAGGAGCTCGTCGAGCGCGCCGACGAGCTCGGCTACCGCGCGCTCGCGCTCAGCGACGAGTGCTCGCTGGCCGGCGTCGTGCGCGCGCACGTCGCCGCGCGCGACCGCCCGCTCAAGCTGATCATCGGCAGCGAGGTCGGCCTCGAGGACGGGCCGCGCCTCGTGCTGCTCGCCACCGACCGCGCCGCCTACGGCGGGCTCGTGGCGCTCTTGACCCGCGGCCGGCGCGCGGCGCCGAAGGGCCGCTACCGGCTCACGCGCGCCGACCTCGAGGCCGAGCCACTGCCGGGCTGCCTCGCGCTGTGGCTGCCGGGCCCGGCGGCCGACGCGGCCGAGGGCGGCTGGGTCCGCGAGCGTTTCGGGGCGCAGGCCTGGCTCGCGGTCGAGCTCATGAGCGGCGGCCGCGACCGCGAGCGCCTCGCCGAGCTCGAGGAGCTGGGCCGCCGGCTCGGCCTCGCCCGGGTCGCGAGCGGCGACGTGCACCTGCACCGGCGCGAGCGCCAGCGGCTGCAGGACGTGCTGACCGCGGTGCGGCTCGGGCTCACCGTCGAGACCGCGGGCTTCGCGCTCGCCGCGAACGGCGAGCGCCACCTTAAGGCGCGCGCCGAGCTCCACCGCCGCTACCCGGCGCCGCTGCTCGCCGCGACGCTCGCGATCGCCGAGCGCGCCACGTTCTCGCTCGAGGAGCTGCGCTACGAGTACCCCGAGGAGCTGGTGCCGGCCGGCCACACGCCGAGCAGCTGGCTGCGCCAGCTCGCCGCGGCGGGCCTCGCGCGGCGCTTCCCGGGCGGGGCGCCGGCGGCGGTGCGCGCGCTCGTCGAGCGTGAGCTCGCGCTGATCGCCGAGCTCGGCTACGAGCCCTTCTTCCTGACGGTCGAGGACCTCGTCGCGTTCGCGCGCAGCCGCGGCATCCTCTGCCAGGGCCGCGGCTCGGCGGCCAACTCGGCGGTCTGCTACTGCCTCGGCATCACCGAGGTGGATCCGTCGCGGATGTCGCTGCTGTTCGAGCGCTTCGTCTCCAAGGAGCGCAACGAGCCGCCGGACATCGACGTCGACTTCGAGCACGAGCGGCGCGAGGAGGTGATCCAGTACCTGTACGCGAAGTACGGCCGGCACCGCGCGGCGCTCGCCGCGACCGTGATCAGCTACCGGCCGCGCAGCGCGCTCAGGGACGTCGGCAAGGCGCTCGGCCTCGATGCGCTCACCGTCGAGCGCCTCGCCCGCAGCATGCAGTGGTGGGACGGCAACCGCATCGAGGACGAGCGCGTCCGCGAGGCCGGCCTCGATCCCGAAAACCCGACGCTCGGCCTCGCGCTCGCACTCGCGCGCGAGCTCGTGGGCTTTCCGCGGCACCTGTCGCAGCACGTCGGCGGCTTCGTGATCGCGCGCCATTCGCTCGCCGAGCTCGTGCCGGTCGAGAACGCGGCGATGGCGGACCGCACCGTCATCGAGTGGGACAAGGACGACTTGGACGACCTCGGGCTCCTCAAGGTCGACGTGCTCGGCCTTGGCATGCTGACCGCGATCCGCCGCGCGCTCGAGTTCGTCGCGCGGCGCCGCGGCCGGCCGTTTGCGATGGCCGACGTACCGGCGGAGGACCCGGCGACCTACGCGATGATCTGCCGCGCCGACACGATCGGCGTGTTCCAGATCGAGTCGCGGGCGCAGATGGCGATGCTGCCGCGGCTGCGGCCGCAGAACTACTACGACCTCGTGATCGAGGTCGCGATCATCCGCCCGGGCCCGATCCAGGGCGACATGGTCCATCCGTACCTGCGGCGCCGCAACGGCGAGGAGCCCGTGAGCTACCCGAGCGCCGAGGTCAGGGGCGTGCTCGAGCGCACGCTCGGCGTGCCGATCTTCCAGGAGCAGGTCATGCAGCTCGCCGTGGTCGCCGCCGGGTTCACGCCCGGCGAGGCCGACCGGCTGCGGCGCGCGATGGCGGCCTGGAAGCGGCGCGGCGGTCTCGGGCCCTTCGAGGCGCGGCTCATCGACGGCATGCGCGCGCGCGGCTACGCCGAGTCGTTCGCGCGCGCGATCTTCAACCAGATCCTCGGCTTCGGCGAGTACGGCTTCCCGGAATGCGTGGTGGGCGCGACCCGGGTCGTGGATGCCGAGAGTGGCTCCTGGGTCACGATCGACGACGTCGTCGCCGGCCGGGCGTCGCTCACGGCCACGCTTTCCTGCGACGCCGAGCTGCGGCTGCAGAAACGCGCGGTGCTCGCCGTCAAGCCGAGCGGGGTCAAGCCCGTGTTCCGACTGCAGACGGCGCTCGGCCACGCGATCGTCACGAGCGCCGAGCATCCGTTCCTGACGAACGACGGCTGGCGCACGCTCGGCGAACTGAAATGCGGCGACCGCGTCGCGGCGGCTCGGATTTCGGCGGCACCGAACCCCGCGAGCCTTACGGGCTCCGGGATCTGCTGGGACGCGATCGTGGCGATCGAGGCCTGCGGCCGCGAGCCGACTTACGACCTGACGGTCGAGGGCGAGCACAACTTCCTCGCCAACCACCTCGTCGTCCACAACTCGCACTCGGCGAGTTTCGCGCTGCTCGTCTACGTCTCGGCCTGGCTCAAGTGCCACGAGCCCGCGGCCTTCACCGCGGCGCTGCTCAACAGCCAGCCGATGGGATTCTACGCGCCGGCGCAGCTGGTGCGCGACGCGCGCGACCACGGCGTCGAGCTGCGCGCCGTCGACGTCAACGAAAGTGCGCTCGACGCGACGCTCGAAGGCGAGCCGCCGGCGCTGCGGCTCGGCCTTCGGCAGGTGCGCGGCCTGTCGGCCGCCGGGGCCGAGCGGCTGGTCGCCGCCCGCGGCGCGCGGCCCTACGAGTCCGTCCAGGACCTCGCCGAGCGCGCCGGCCTCGAGCGCCGCGACCTCGGCGCGCTCGCCGCGAGCGGCACCCTTGCGGCACTGGCCGGCCATCGCCACCGCGCCGCCTGGGACGTCGGCGGGGTGGTCGCGCCGACGCCGCTGTTTGCGACCACGCGGATCGCCGAGGGCGCGCCGCTGTTGCGGGCGCCGCGCGAGGGCGAGGACATCGTCGCCGACTACCGCACGCTCGGACTCACCCTCGGCCGCCATCCGCTCGCGCTGCTCAGGGAGCGGCTCGCGGCGCGGGGCCTCGTGACCGCGGCCGGGATCCGCGAGCTCGCGCACGGCACCCGCACCCGGGCCTGCGGCCTCGTGCTCGTGCGCCAGCGCCCGGGCTCGGCCTCCGGCGTCACCTTCGTCACGCTCGAGGACGAGACCGGGGTCGTCAACCTGGTCGTCTGGGAGCAGGTCGCCGAGCGCTGGCGCCGGCCGCTGCTCGAATCCCGGCTGCTCGAGGCCGCCGGCACGCTGCAGCGCGAGGGGGAGGTGCTGCACCTGATCGTCGCGCGGCTCACCGACCATTCCCGGCTGCTCGGCGAGCTGCTCGTCCCGTCGCGCGATTTCCACTGACCGGCGCATCGGCGGTTGACGTCGGTGGCGGCTTCGGGGACCCTGCCGGGCTTCGCCCAGTGCCCGAGGGGACCCGATGCCTACACTTCCAGGCTTTCACCGGCCCGCACTCGCGCTCGCCGCCGTCGGCTGCCTGCTCGCGGCCGCGCCGGCCGTCGCGGCACCGTCGGTCGACGAGATCGTCGCCCGCAACGTCGAGGCCCGCGGTGGCGCCGAGCCGCTGCACGCGCTCAGCACGCTCAAGCGCAGCGGCCGGCTCGTCATCCCGGGCATGCGCCTCGAGCTCACGGTCACCGAGTGGAAGACCGCCGCCGGCGAGTACCGCCAGGACGTGACGATGCAGGGGCTGACGGCGATCCAGGCCTACGACGGCCACGACGCCTGGCAGGTGCAGCCCTTCGAGGGCCGCAAGGACCCGTCGCGGATGTCCGCCGACGAGGCCAAGGGGCTGGCGCTCGCCGCCGACATCGAAGGGCCGTTCGTCAACGCCAAGGCCAAGGGCCACACGGTCGAGTACCTCGGCACCGAGGACGTCGACGGCACGCCCGCACACAAGATCCGCGTGCACCTGAAGTGGGGCGATGAGTCCACCTACTGGATCGACCCGGACACCTGGATGGTGATCCGCGAGCTCGACCGCCAGACGGTCCGCGGCGCCGAGCAGTGGCAGGAGACCGACTTCGGCGAGTACGTGAAGGCCGGCGGGGTCTACGTGCCGATGACCGAGGAGCAGGGTGCGAAGGGCTCGGAGCCCGCGCGGCGCCAGAAGTTCGTGTACGACTCGGCCGAGGCGAACGCGGCGGCACCCCCCGGGGAGTTCGCCTTCCCCGATGCCAACAAGCCCGCCGCGGAGGTCCGCCCATGATCGCTCGTGTCACCGTCCTCGGCGCCGGCCTCGTCGCGACCGCGCTCGCCGCCGCCGCCACGCCCGCGCCCGCGCCGGTGG
This sequence comes from uncultured Pseudomonadota bacterium, assembly GCA_963727685.1. Taxonomy (GTDB): domain Bacteria; phylum Pseudomonadota; class Gammaproteobacteria; order Steroidobacterales; family Steroidobacteraceae; genus CAIKZZ01. The sequence continues at coordinate 451,226 of CAVSGY010000005.1, read as the reverse complement.
TCGACTCGGCGGTGATCTCGGGCCTCGGCGCGCGCAACATCGGCGCCGCCGTCATGAGCGGGCGCATCGCCGCCGTCACCGGCCGCGCCGAGGACGACGGCAAGATCACCCTCTACGTCGGCGCGGCCTCCGGCGGCGTGTGGCGCTCGCTCGACAGCGGCACGACCTTCAAGCCGATCTTCGACAAGCAGCCGACGCAGTCGATCGGCGCGATTGCGCTGGATCCTTCCAACCCGAAGGTCGTCTGGGTCGGCACCGGCGAGAGCTGGACGCGCAACTCCGTGTCGGTCGGCACCGGCATCTACCGCTCGAGCGACGGCGGCGACACCTGGACGAGTGCCGGGCTGCCCGAGTCCGAGCGCATCAGCCGCATTATCGTCAGCCCGAAGGACGGCAACACCGTCTATGCCTGCGTGCCGGGCAAGCTGTGGTCGGACTCCGCCGACCGGGGCCTGTACAAGACCACCGACGGCGGGCAGAGCTGGGCGCTCGTGCTCAAGGGCCCGAACCTGTCGACGGGCTGCGCGAGCCTGACGATGGACCCGCGCAACCCCGACCGGCTGTACGCGGGCCTGTGGGACTTCCGCCGCAAGGGCTGGACGTTCCGCTCCGGCGGCGAGGGGCCGAAGGCACCGTCGGGCTCGGGCCTGTTCCTGACCGAGGACGGCGGCAAGACCTGGAAGGGCGTCGACGCCGCGAGCGCCAAGGGCCTGCCCGCCGGGCCGTGGGGCCGGATCGAGGTCGCGATCGCGCCCTCCAAGCCCGACGTCGTCTATGCCGTCATCGAGGGCGTGCGCTCGGCGCTGTACCGCTCCGAGGACGGCGGCCAGACCTGGGAGGAGCGCGACCGCAGCAACAGCATGGTCTGGCGGCCGTTCTACTTCTCGCGGCTGGTCATCGACCCGACCAACCCCGACCGGATCTACAAGCCGAGCTTCCGGCTGATCGCCTCGGAGGACGGCGGCAAGAGCTTCGCGACCATCGCCGAGGCCGTCGGCGACGGCGGCACGCACGCCGACCACCACGACCTGTGGATCAACCCGAAGAACCCGAAGTTCGTGATCACCGCCGACGACGGCGGGCTCTGGATCAGCCACGACGGCGGCAACAAGTGGTGGAAGGCCAACAACCTGCCGATCTCGCAGTTCTACCACGTGTCGGTCGACAGCCGTGACCCGTACCAGGTCTACGGCGGGCTGCAGGACAACAGCTCCTGGGTCGGCGACTCGGCCTACCCCGGCGGCATCACCAACAGTCGCTGGGAGAACCTGTACGGCGGCGACGGCTTCTGGGCCTTCTCCGATCCTTCCGACCCCGACTACGCCTACGCCGAGGCGCAGGGCGGCGAGATCGCGCGGATCAACCGCCACACGCTCGAGAAGCGCAGCATCCAGCCCAAGGCCGGCTTCAAGGAGAAGCTGCGCTACAACTGGAACGCGCCGATCGCGCTGTCGCCGAGCGACCCGAAGAAGCTCTACATCGGGGCGCAGTTCCTGTTCCTGACGCGCGACCACGGCCAGAGCTGGGCGCGGATCTCGCCGGACCTGACCACCAACGACCCGGCCAAGCAGAAGCAGGAGCAGTCCGGCGGCATCACCGTCGACAACTCGGCGGCCGAGATGCACACGACGATCTACTCGATCGCCGAGAGCCCGCGCGACGGCAACACGATCTGGGTCGGCACCGACGACGGCAACGTGCAGCTGACGCGCGACGGCGGCCAGAGCTGGCACAACGTCGTCGGCAACATCAAGGGGCTGCCGGCGGCGAGCTGGGTCTCGTGGGTCGAGCCCGGCCGCTTCGCCGACGGCGTCGTCTACGCGGCCTTCGACCGCCACACCTTCGGCGACCTGCAGCCGTGGGTGTTCGTCAGCCGCGACTTCGGCCAGAGCTGGCAGCGCCTGGTCGGGCCCGCCTCCGGCGTGCGCGGCTACGCGCACGTGGTGCGCGAGGACCCGGTCGACCCGAACGTGCTGTACCTCGGCACGGAGTTTGGCCTCTGGGTCTCGATCGACGCCGGCGCGCACTGGGCCGAGTTCAAGGGCGGCGGCTTTCCGTCCGTCGCGGTGCGCGACCTCGCCTTCCAGACCCGCGACCAGGACCTCGTGATCGCCACCCACGGCCGCGGCCTGTGGATCATCGACGACCTGACGCCGCTGCGGGCCCTGACGGCGATCGACCTGAAGGTCGAGGCCGCGTTCCTGCCGTCCCGGCCGATCCAGCAGCGGATCCGTGCCTGGGGTGGCTATGGGGAGGGCGATGCCTCCTTCCGCGGCGAGAACCCCTCCGGCGGCGCGGTCATCAGCTACTACCAGCCGACCCGGCACGTGTTCGGGCGCTTGAAGCTCGAGGTGTTCGACGCCGACGGCAAGCTCGTCGACACGCTGCAGGCCGGCAAGCGCAAGGGCATCAACCGCGTCGTCTGGTCGATGTCGGTGCCACCGCCGCGCGTCCCGACCGCCGCGCAGGCGGCCGGCTCCGGCTCGCGCGGGCCACGCGTCGTGCCCGGGCGCTATGTCGTGCGCCTGACCAACGCCGACAAGGTCTACGAGCAGACCGTCGAGATCGGCCTCGACCGGCGCGCGACCTTCAGCGTCGAGGACCGGCGCGCGCAGTTCGCCGCCGCGATGCGCGGCCACGCGCTCTTCGGCCGCATGAGCGACCTCGTCGACCGGCTCAACGGGCTGCGGCGGCTCGCCCAGCAGCGGCGCGCCGGCCACGAGTCGGACGCGGCGCTTGGCGAGGCGCTCGGCCGCTTCGACGAGCGCGTCGATGCGCTCAGGAAGCTCGTCGTCGCCACCACGGAGGGCGGGGCGATCACCGGCGAGGAGCGGCTGCGCGAGCACCTGGACGACGCCTACGGCTCGATCCTCTCCTACGAGGGCCGGCCGGGCGACTACCAGGTCGAGCGCCTCGCCGTGCTCGAGCGCGAGCTCGCCGAGGTCGAGGCCGACACCGCCAAGCTGGTCGCGACGGAGCTGCCGGCGCTCAACCAGAAGCTCGAGAAGGCCGGCGTCGCGCCGATCGCGATGAGCGAGGCGCTCGCGGCGGGCCAGCGCTACGCCGCGCTCGACGCGCTCGAGCGGGCCCGCGACGGCAGCGCGACGCTTGCGGCGCGCCAGGAGTCCGCCGAGCGCGACTGACGCGGGACGCGGCGGGCCCGTCCGCGCCCCGCCGCCGGCTCGCTAGCGGCGCGCCTTCTTGGGGCGCGCCCGGCCGCCCGGCCGGGCGGCCCCGTCGGGTCCGTCGCCGATGTCGTAGTCGTCGAAGTCCGACAGCAGCTCGGCGGTGCGCTTCTGCTCGAGGTACTTCTCGAGCCGGCGCCAGGCCGGCTCGCCGGCCTTCGCCCCCCCGCGTCGCTTCTGCGACTCGAGGTCCTTGATCAAATGCTCGAGCCGCGGGTCGTCGCTGTCGACGGCCTCGTCGGCATCGTCCTCGTCGAACTCGTCGGAGTCGGGCTTCTCGCTCATGTCTCGGTGGAGTCACGAAAGAGCCGGCGCGCGGCGCCGTTATAAGTCAGCGCTGCGTGCCTCGCAAGGGGCGGGGCGATGAACTTTGCGTGACCGGGTCGACGAAATCGACCGGCGCCCGGCCGGCCGCTCAGCGCACCAGGCTGTTGAGCTGGAAGATCGGCAGCAGCAGGGCGAGCACGATCAGAAGCACGAAGCCGCCCATGACCAGGATCATCATCGGCCCGAGGATGTTGACGGCGGTGTTGACGATGCCGTCCATCTCGCGCTCCTGGTTGTCGGCGGCCCGCGCCAGCATGGCCTCGAGCTCGCCGCTGGTCTCGCCGCTGGCGATCAGGTGGATCATCATCGGCGGATAGAGCTTGGAGACGCCGAGCGAGCGGGCGATCGGCGCGCCCTCGCGGACCCGTACCGCCGCCTCGTCGACCGCGTCGCGCATCGGCAGGTTGGTAACCACCTCGCCGGAGATCCGCAGCGCATCGAGCACCGGCACGGCGCTCGCCGACAGGATCGCGAGCGTGCGCGCGAAGCGCGCCGCGTTGACGCCGCGCACCACCCGGCCGATCAGCGGCAGACTGAGCTGCGCCAGGTGCCAGCGGCGCCGCGCCGCCGGGTCCTCGATCCAGCGCCGAAAGCCCCACACCCCGGCGCCGCCGACGATGGCCATCAGCCACCACCAGCGGCGGAAGGCGTCCGAGGTCGCGATCAGCGCCCGCGTCAGGAGCGGCAGCTCCTGCTTGGCGGTGCGGAACACGTTGACGACCTCGGGCACGACGTAGCCGAGCAGCAGCGAGACGATCGCGAAGCACACCACCGACAGCAGGATCGGGTAGACGAGGGCGTTGCGCACGCGGCTCTGCAGCGCCTGGCGGTTCTCGGTGTAGTCGGCGAGCCGCTCGAGCACGTTGTCGAGCCGGCCAGCCTGCTCGCCGGCGGCGACGGTGGCCTTGTAGATCTCCGGGAACACCTGCGGGAAGGCCGCGAGGCCGTCGGCGAGGCTGCGGCCCTCGAGCACGCGGGCGCGCACGCCCGAGACGATCGCGGCGACGCGCGGCTTCTCGGTCTGCTGCGACACCGCGAGCAGCGCCTCCTCGAGCGGCAGACCGGCGCGCGCCAGCGTCGCGAGCTGGCGGGTCAGCAGCGCCAGGTCGCTCGAGGACACGCCGCGCCACAGCGAGAAGCGCGCCTGGCCGCGCTTGGTCTCGCTGCCCTCGACCTCGGCGACGCTGACCGGCAGCAGCTGCTGGTCGCGCAGCACCTGGCGCACCTGGCGCGCGGTGTCGCGCCTCGATCAGCCCGCGCCGCTCGCGGCCGGCGGCGTCGAGGGCCGTGTATTCGAAAGCGGGCATGGGGGCTTAACGGCCGGCCGTCAGTCTTCGCGGGTGACGCGCAGGACTTCCTCGAGCGTCGTCGTGCCGTCCAGGATCTTGTGGCGGCCGTCGTCGCGGATCGACGGCGTCGTCTTGCGCGCGTGGCGCTCGAGCTCGAGCTCGCCCGCACCGTCGTGGATCAGCTGGCGCATCGGCTCGTCGACGATCGCGAGCTCGTAGATGCCGGTCCGGCCGCGGTAGCCGCTGCCGAGGCCGGCGGCCGGGCGGTACAGCGTCGCGTTGGCGCCGGGGTCCATGTTGAGGAACTTGCGCTCGACGTCGGTCGCCGCGTACGGCACGCGGGTCACGGGGTCGAGCACCCGCACCAGCCGCTGCGCCAGCACGCCGAGCAGCGTCGAGGACAGCAGGAACGGCTCGACGCCCATGTCCCTGAGCCGCGTGATTGCGCCGACCGCGGTGTTGGTGTGCAGCGTCGACAGCACGAGGTGGCCGGTCAGGCTCGCCTGCACCGCGATCTGCGCGGTCTCGATGTCGCGGATCTCGCCGACCATCACCACGTCCGGGTCCTGGCGCAGGATGGCCCGCAGGCCGCGCGCGAAGGTCATCTCGACCTTGGTGTTGACCTGCGTCTGGCCGATGCCGTCGATGTAGTACTCGATCGGGTCCTCGACCGTCATGATGTTGCGGGTGTCGTCGTTGAGGCGCGCCAGCGCCGCATACAGCGTCGTGGTCTTGCCCGAGCCCGTCGGCCCGGTCACCAGGATGATGCCGTAGGGCTTCTGGATCAGCTCGTCCATCGACTTCAGCGTCACCGGGTCCATGCCGAGCTGGGCGAGGTCGAGGCGGCCGGCCTGCTTGTCCAGCAGCCGCAGCACCACCCGCTCGCCGTGGCCGGCCGGGATCGTCGAGACGCGCACGTCGACCGGCCGGCCGGCGATCCTGAGCGACATGCGTCCGTCCTGCGGCAGGCGCTTCTCGGCGATGTCGAGCTTGGACATCACCTTGATGCGCGACACGACGATCGGCGCGAGCGCCCGGCGCGACTGCAGCACCTCGCGCAGCACGCCGTCGACGCGAAAGCGGATCACGAGCCGGTTCTCGAACGGCTCGATGTGGATGTCGGAGGCGTTCTCGCGCACCGCCTGCGTGAGCACCGCGTTGATCAGCTTGATGATCGGCGCGTCGTCCTCGCTCTCGAGCAGGTCGGAGGGCTCGGGCAGCTCCTCGGCGAGGTGGGCGAGGTCGGTATCACCCTCGAGCCCCTCGGCGGCCTCGGCGGCGGCGTTGTTGCCGCTCTCGTAGGAGCGCTGCAGCAGCTCCTCGAAGCGCTCGTCGCTGACCCGCTCGATCGCGAGCGGCGCGCCGAAGAAGCGCCGCACCTCGGCCACGCCCAGCGGGTTGGCGCCGGCGCGCACGAACACCTGCGCCCGGCCGCCGTCGAAGCCCCGGCACAGCACGCCGTGCTTGCGCGCGAAGGCGAAGGACAGGCGCTTCTCCGGTCCCGGCGCGAGGTCGGCGGGCCCGGCACTCATCCGGTCGGTCCCGGGGGCGTCGCGGCGGGCGGGTTGGCGGCCTTCGGCGGGCCGCCGGTGGGCTCGACCGGCGGTGCGGAACGCGGGTCGGGCTGCGCCGCGGGCGGCGTACTCGGCGGCGCCGGCGTCGGTGCCGGCGTCGGCGCGGTGGCCGTCGACGACCCGCCGCGGGCGGCGCGCGCCTTCGGCGTCTCGACCGCCGGCACGCCGGTCGGCTGCAGCGTCTTCAAGTCGGGCAGCATCGGCTGGCGCGCGTCCGGCATCATCATCACCTTGCCGTTCTGGTGCGTCTGGATGTTGCGGATGTAGTTGTACTTGGCCTCGGTCTCGCTCGCCATCTGCTCGCGGTTCACCAGGATCTTCGGCCGCAGGAAGATCATCAGGTCGGTCTTGTCCTTGGTCGAGCTCCTCGTCTTGAACAGGTTGCCGAGCCACGGGATGCTGCCGAGGATCGGCACGCGCTGCTCGCTCTCGGTGACGTTGTCGGAGATCAGTCCGCCGAGCACGATCATCTCGCCGTCCTGGGCCAGCACCCGCGTGCTGATGACGCGCTTGGAGGTCTGCACGTCGACGGTCGCGATCGCGCTCTTGATCAGCTGCGAGACCTCCTGGTCGATCTTCAGCAGGATCGTGCCGTCGTCGGTGATCTGCGGCGTGATCTTCAGGATCGTGCCGACGTCCTGGCGCTGGATCGTCTGGAACGGGTTGACGATGCCGGTGGTGCCGGTGGCGGTCGAGGCGGCGGTCTGCGTCGAGGAGTACTGGCCGGTGATGAACGGCACCTCGGTCGTGACCTTGATCTGCGCTTCCTGGTTGTCGAGCGTGATGATCGTCGGCGTCGAGATGATGTTGGTGTTGGCGGTGCCGGCGATCGCGCTGATGATCGCCCCGAAGTTGGTGCCGGTGCTGGCGAGGCGGCCGACCGCGTAGGTGAGCCCGGTCGGCACCGAGGCGGTCGACAGGCCCGCCGTGCCGCCGATCGCCGCGGCGGCGACGCCGGCGATCGAGGTGCCGGCCGAGCCGATCGGCTCGTTCCAGGCGCCGGCGCCGATGTTGCTGCCCGAGGCATCGACCGCCCAGTTCACGCCGAGGTCGATGTTCTTGTTGCCGGTGATCTCGACGATGATCGCCTCGACCTGCACCTCGAGCCGGCGGATGTCGAGCCGGTCGATGATGTCCATCAGCTGGCGCATCGCCTTGGGCGGCGCGGTGATCACCAGCGAGTTGGTGGTGGGCTCGGCCCAGATCACGGTGCTCTTGTCGGCGCTGCTGCTGGTCGAGCCGCCGCCGGCCGCGCCGGCGCCGGTCGCCGCCGCGGTGGTCGCCGAGATCTGCTCCTTGAGCTTGGTCGCGAGCTTGTCGGCGTCGGCATACTTGAGGTAGCGCACCGTCGTGCCGCCGCCCTTGTCGAGCGGCGTGTCGAGGTGCGCGACCAGCGCCCGCAGCTTGAGGCGCTGGTTCTTCTCGCCGGACAGCAGCACGCTGTTGGTGCGCTCGTCGGCGATCACCTTGGCCGCGGCGCCGGCCTCGGCGCCGGCCGCGGCGCCGAGCTGGTTGACCACCCGCACCACCTCGACCGCCGAGGCGTGCTCGAGCCGGATCACCTCGATCTCGTCGTCGGTGGAGCGGTCGATGCGGTCGATGATCCGCATCATGCGGCTGACGTTGTTGGCGCGGTCGGAGATGATGAGGATGTTCGAGGCGGTGTAGGCGGCGAGGTGGCCGTACTGCGGGATCAGCGGCCGCAGGATCGGCACGAGCTGCGCGGCGCTGACGCTCCTGAGCGCCACCACCTGGGTGACGACCTCGTCGGAGCCGCCGTTGACGGTGTCGGGCAGGTCGACGCCCGGCATCGTGCGGGCGTTGGCGTCGGGGATGATCTTGTAGACGGCGCCGGCGTGCACGGCGACGAAGCCGTGCACCTGCAGGATCGCGAGGAAGGCCTCGTAGAAGGCGTCCGGGGTCATCGGCGTCGACGACAGCATCGTCACCTGCGCCTTGACGCGCGGATCGATGATGAAGTTCTTGCCGGTGACCTGGCTGACGGCCTCGACCACCTGGCCGAGGTCCGCGTCCTTGTAGTTGGGCGTGATCATCGCCGCGCCGGGCCTGGGCTGGGCGAGCGCGGCGCTCGTCAGCAGACACAGCAGCGGCACGAGCGCACGCCAGCCGGAGGCGGCGGGGGCGGAGGGGCGGGGGCGTGTGCTTCATGCGGGATCTCGCGGCAGTCGACCGGGACCAGCCCGGCCGGTGACTCATTCGGGTTTCGGGGGCGGCTCGGCAGCCGGCGGGGCATCGGCCGGCGCCGCGCCGGCGGGCGGGGCCCCGGCCGGTGCGGCACCGGGCGCGGGCGTGGACTCGCTGAGCGCCGCGACCTGGGCCGCGTCGACGCTGATCTGCTGCACGACGCCGGCGCGCTCGACGGTGACGCTGGCGGTGCCGGAGTTGCCGAGGCCGCGCAGGATTTCCATGCCGTGCTGCGGCGTCGCCGAGCGGCACGCCGTTGATCTGCGTCACGAGGTCGCCGGCCTGCAGGCCGAGCTTGGCGAACTTCTGCCGGTCGCGTCCTGCATATACCCGGAACCCCTTCAGCTGCCCGTTCGCGTACATCGGCATCGGCCGCAGCACCTCACCGATGACCTCCGGGCCCTGCGCGATCAGCTTTTGGACGCTTTCGCCGAGCTGGGGTTCCGCACCGTTGCCGGCTGGCGACAACCGTCCGCCGGCGCCGATCAGCTGGCGCGGCATCGGCAGCGTCTCGAGCGTGCCGTCGCGGTCGAGCACGACGCGGTCGGGGTAGACCTCGTGCAGCCGCACGCCGCCCGGCAGGCTGCTGCCGGCGGCGTACAGGCGCGCCGCCTGCGCGGTCTCGCCGATGATCGCGAGGCCGGCCTTGGGGTCGCGCACCGCGAGCGTGCCGGCGAGCACCAGCGCTACCCGCGTGCGCGGCGCGTCGGCGCCGGAGGCGGCATTGGCGGCGGCCGGCGAGCCGAACAGCGGGGCGTGCAGCACAGCGCCGATGTCGGCCCGGTGCGACGCCGCCGGCGCCGGCGCGGGCGGTGGCGGGCGGCGCGCGGCGGGGGCGAACTTCCACACCAGCAGCGCCAGCTGCCCGGCGAGCGCCGCGGCGGCGAGCAGCGTGATGAGCTGCGGCAGGGTTTCGCTGGCCGACGACGGCCGCCCCAGGCGCGACAGGCCCGCGGGCAGGGTTCGCGGCAGCTTCATCGCGCCCACCGCCGTGCGCGGGGCGCGGCGGCGCACCGCTGTGACACTATGGCGCTGGACATCCGCCGATGATACGGGGAGCCCAGTCACGGTCACAAGCGCGGCACCCGCAACGCCGGCAGGCGCCGCGGCGCAGCCGGCGCAACTTCACCTCCCGGCGGCTTGTCTTACGGGGGACTCGTCCCTATAAAGTGACTCCGATGAAGCCCGACGACCCTGCCGGCGGGATACGCCACGAGCCTGGCCACAGCCTCGTGGTCGAGGAGGCGACGCCGCGGCTGAAGCGGCCGCCGCTGTTCCAGGTGCTGCTGCTCAACGACGACTACACGCCGATGGAGTTCGTCGTCGACGTGCTCGAGCGGATCTTCGGCATGGACCGGGTCAAGGCGACGCGCGTCATGCTCGAGGTCCACACCCGCGGCAAGGGCGTGTGCGGGGTGTTCACCTTCGAGATCGCCGAGACCAAGGTGGCGCAGGTGATCGCCTACGCGCGCCAGCACCAGCACCCGCTGCTGTGCACGATGGAAGAAGCCGACTAACGTCCGACAGCGAGGATCAGCGCGTGCTATCGAGCGAACTCGAGTTCTGCCTGAACGGCGCCTTCCAGGGCGCCCGCGAAGCCCGTCACGAGTACATGACGGTCGAGCACCTGCTGCTCGCGATCCTCGACACGCCCAAGGTGCGCGAGATCCTGCGCGCCTGCGGCGCCGACCTCGCCAAGCTCCGGCGCGACCTCGAGACCTTCATCGCCGAGACGACGCCGAAGCTGGCCGCCGACGACGACCGCGAGGTGCAGCCGACGCTCGGCTTCCAGCGCGTGCTGCAGCGGGCGGTGTTCCACGTCCAGTCGAGCGGCCGCAAGGAAGTGTCGGTCGCCAACGTGCTGGTCGCGATCTTCAGCGAGAAGCAGTCGCACGCCGCCTACCTGCTCGGCATGCAGGACGTCACCCGCCTCGACGTCGTCAACTTCATCTCGCACGGCCTGTCGAAGACGCAAGGACGAGGGCGGCGACAAGGACGAGGGCCCGGCCGCCGAGGCCGCCGAGCGCGGCGAGGCCGACGGCCACGGCAGCGCGCTCGACAAGTACTGCACGCAACCTGAACCGGCTCGCCACCGAGGGCCGCATCGACCCGCTGATCGGCCGCCAGCTCGAGGTCGAGCGCACGATCGAGATCCTGTGCCGGCGGCGCAAGAACAACCCGCTGTACGTCGGCGAGGCCGGCGTCGGCAAGACCGCGATCGCCGAGGGCCTGGCGCGGCTGATCGTCGAGAACAAGGTCCCGGACGTGCTCGCCGACTGCACGATCTTCTCGCTCGACATGGGCTCGCTGATCGCCGGCACCAAGTACCGCGGCGACTTCGAGAAGCGCCTGAAGGGCGTGCTGACGGAGCTGCAGCAAGCTGCCCGGCGCGATCCTGTTCATCGACGAGATCCACACCGTGATCGGCGCCGGCGCCGCCTCGGGCGGCGTCATGGACGCCTCGAACCTGATCAAGCCCGTGCTCGCCAACGGCGAGCTGCGCTGCATCGGCTCGACCACCTACCAGGAGTACCGCGGCATCTTCGAGAAGGACCACGCGCTGTCGCGCCGCTTCCAGAAGATCGACGTCGTCGAGCCCTCGGTCGCCGAGACGGTCGAGATCCTGCAAGGGCCTCAAGTCGCGCTTCGAGGAGCACCACGGCGTCAGCTACGACGACGAGGCGCTGCAAGGCCGCCGCCGAGCTCGCCGGCGCGCTACATCAACGACCGGCACCTGCCGGACAAGGCGATCGACGTGGTCGACGAGGCCGGCGCGCGCCTGCAGGCTGACGCCGGTCGCGGCGCGCGCCGACGCGCGTCACGGTCGAGCAGATCGAGGAAGTGGTGGCGCGCATCGCGCGCATCCCGCCGAAGCAGGTGTCGACCTCCGACCGCGAGGTGCTGAAGAACCTCGAGCGCAACCTGAAGCTCGTCATCTTCGGCCAGGACGCCGCGATCGAGTCGCTGTCGGCGGCGATCAAGATGGCGCGCTCCGGGCTCGGCGACCAGCGGAAGCCGGTCGGCTCGTTCCTGTTCGCCGGGCCCACCGGCGTCGGCAAGACCGAGGTCACGCGCCAGCTCGCGCTCGGCGCTCGGCGTCGAGCTCGTCCGCTTCGACATGTCCGAGTACATGGAGCGGCACACGGTCTCGCGCCTGATCGGCGCGCCGCCCGGCTACGTCGGCTTCGACCAGGGCGGGCTGCTGACCGAGGCGATCACCAAGCACCCGCACGCGGTGCTGCTGCTCGATGAGATCGAGAAGGCGCACCCGGACGTGTTCAACCTGCTGCTGCAGGTCATGGACCACGGCACGCTGACCGACAACAACGGCCGCAAGGCGGATTTCCGCCACGTCATCATCGTCATGACGACCAATGCCGGCGCCGCCGACATGGCCCGCAACTCCATCGGCTTCACGCAGAGCGACCCGAGCGCCGACGGGCTCGAGGCGATCCGGCGGATGTTCTCGCCGGAGTTCCGCAACCGGCTCGACGCGGTGGTGCAGTTCGCGCCGCTCGAGCCGGCGACCATCGAGCGGGTGGTCGACAAGCTGATCGTCGAGGTCGAGGCGCAGCTCGAGCAGAAGGGCGTGCAGCTGTCGGTCGAGGACGACGCGCGCCGCTGGATCGCCAAGAAGGGCTACGACCCGAAGATGGGCGCGCGGCCGATGGCGCGGCTCATCCAGGAGCGCATCAAGCGCCCGCTCGCCGAGGAACTGCTGTTCGGCAAGCTCGCCGGCGGCGGCACGGTGCGGGTCACGCTCGCCAAGGACGGCGACAGCCTCGAGGTCGAGGCGCGTGGCACCGAGGAGCCGATGCTCCTGAAGTGAGGCGGGGGGTGCGGCGGCGCGCGGGCGCCGGCCCGGTCAGCGACCGCGGTAGACGATGCGGCCCTTGGTCAGGTCGTACGGCGTCATCTCGACCGTCACGACGTCGCCGGTCAGGATGCGGATGTAGTTCTTACGCATCTTGCCGGAGATGTGAGCCGTAACGACGTGGCCGTTCTTGAGCTTCACCCGGAAGGTGGTATTCGGCAGGGTCTCGACGACCTCGCCTTCCATCTGAATCGCTTCCTCTTTCGACATTCTCGATCCGGGTGACTTTGAGCCGGCGCATTGTGCACAAACGCCGGCGGCGTGGCAATTAAAGCGGTCGCGCCTGCGCGACGCCGGGCGCCGGTGCCGGGGCTCGATCAGCCCGCGCAGCCGCTCGAGGAAGGCCGCCCGCGGCAGCGTCTCGGCGCCGAGGCTCGCCAGATGCGGCGTCGGCATCTGGCAGTCGATCAGCCCGATGCCGCTGGCGCGGGCCTCGTCGATCAGTCGCGACAGCGCCACTTTCGAGGCATCGCGGGCGGCGCTGAACATCGACTCGCCGAAGAACATGCCGCCGACGCGGACCCCGTACAGGCCGCCGACCAGCCGCCCCGCCGCCAGGTCTCGACCGAGTGGGCGCAGCCCGAGGCGGTGCAGTTCCTCGTAGGCGCGGCGCATCGAGGGCGTGATCCACGTGCCGTCGCCGGCGCCGCGCGGCGCGGCGCAGCCGGCGACGACCGCGGCGAAGTCGCGTGTCGATGCGCGTCTCGTAGCCGCGGTTGCGGATCGACTGCGCGAGGCTGCGCGACGGGCGGAAATGCGCCGGGTCGAACACCGCGCGCGGGTCGGGCGACCACCACAGGATCGGCTGGCCGGCGCTGAACCACGGGAAGATGCCGCGTCGGTAGGCGGCGAGCAGCCAGCGCGGGGTGAGCGCGCCGCCCGCGGCCAGCAGGCCGTTCGGCTCGCGCGAGCGCCGTCGCCGGATCCGGCAGCCGCGCCGGGTCGTCGTCGCGGCCGAGCCAGAGCAGCGGCGGCGGGCCGCTCACGCGGCTCCGCCGGCAGCTCGAGGGGCCGGCCGTCGGCACGGAACGGGACGTGGCGCTCGGTCTCGGCCGCGTAGGCGGCGACGGCGGCGCGCTCCTCGTCGAGGAAGCGGCCGATCGCGGCGCGAAAGCGCGGGTCGGCGATGTGGTGCGCCGAGTGGGTCAGGGTCGGCGCGAAGCCGCGCGCGATCTTGTGCTCGCCCTGCGTGCCGGGCTCGAAGCGCTGCAGCCCCTCGCGGATGCAGTACTCGATGCCCTGGTGGTAGCAGGCCTCGAAATGCAGGCTGTGGTAGCTCGCCGGCCGCGCCCCAGTAGCGGCCGTAGAGCGTCTCGGCGCCGCGGAAGAAGATCGCGACCGCGACCAGCGCCGCGCCGGCCGTCGCGAGCAGCACGAGCGGCTCGCAGGCAGCCGTCCGCGACAGCTCCAGGAAGCAGTCGACGCCGAGATAGGGCTCGTGGCCGTGGCGGTGGAAGGTGGCGCTCTTGAGCGCGTGCACCGCGCGCCACTCGGCGCGCGTCAGCTCGTGACCGCCGCGCCAGGCGAAGCGGATGCCGGCCTCGGCGACCCGGCGCCGCTCGCGCTTGGCCTTCTTGCGCTTCTCGGCGGTGAAGCGTGCCGAGGAAGGCGTCGAAGTCGCCGTAGCCCGCGTTCTGCCACTGGAACTGGCAGTCGACGCGCGCCAGCAGGCCCGCGCTCGCGCAGCCACTCGCTCTCGGCCTGGGTCGTGAACTGCACGTGCAGCGACGAGCATGCCGGGCGCGCGCCCGAGCGCAGCGGCGAGCAGCGCGCGCGCGCACGCGCGCCGGATCGGCGCCCGGCCGCACCAGGAAGCGCGGCCCGGTCGCCGGCGTGAACGGCGTCGCCGCGACGAGCTTGGGGTAGTAGCGCGCGCCGTAGCGGCGGTAGGCCTCGGCCCAGCTGAAGTCGAACACGAACTCGCCCCACGAGTGGCTCTTCTCGTACAGCGGCAGCGCGCCGACGAGCTCGCCGCTGCTGCGCACGGTCACGTGCGCGCGGCGTCCAGCCGGTGCGCCGTGCTGACCGCGCCCGTGTGCTCGAGCGCCGCCAGGAACTCGTGGCGCAGGAACGGCACGCCGTCCGAGCGTCGAGCGCGTTCCACTCGCCCGGGGCGACCTCGTCGATGTGCCGGTGGGCCGCGCTGCTGAGTGTCGAGGCGTCCACGGCCCGCCCGCTCAGTGGCCGGCGTCGAGCCGCTCGAGGTAGCGGTCGGCGTCGAGCGCGGCCATGCAGCCGGTGCCGGCCGAGGTCACCGCCTGGCGGTAGACGTGATCGGCGACGTCGCCGGCGGCGAACACGCCCGGCACGCTGGTCGCGGTGGCATCGCCCGCGAGCGCCGGTCTTGACGATGATGTAGCCGCCGCTGCATGTCGAGCTGGCCCTCGAACAGCTGCGTGTTCGGCGTGTGGCCGACGGCGATGAACACCCCGTGCAGCTTGAGCTCGCGCGCCGCGCCGCCGCCGGTCGGCTGGAGGCGCAGGCCCGTCACGCCGGAGTCGTCGCCGAGCACCTCCTCGACCGTGTGGTTCCAGATGATCGAGGCCTTGCCCTCGCGCTCGCGCTCGAACAGGTGGTCCTGGAGGATCTTCTCCGAGCGCAGCCGGTCGCGGCGGTGGACCAGCGTCACGTGGCGGGCGATGTTGGTCAGGTACAGGGCCTCCTCGACCGCCGTATTGCCGCCGCCGATGACGGCGACGTCCTGGTTGCGGTAGAAGAAGCCGTCGCAGGTCGCGCAGGCCGAGACGCCCTTGCCGCGGAACGCCTCCTCGGAGGGCAGGCCGAGGTAGCGCGCCGAGGCGCCGGTGGCGATGATGAGCGCATCGGCCGCTGTACTCGCCGCGATCGCCGTGCAGGCGGAACGGGCGGCTGCTGGAGGTCGACGCGGTGGATGTGGTCCTCGGCGATCTCGGTGTGGAAGCGCTCGGCGTGGCGGCGCATGCGCGCCATGAGGTCCGGACCCAGCAGGCCCTCGACGTCGCCCGGCCAGTTGTCGACCTCGGTCGTGGTCATCAGCTGGCCGCCGACCTCGAGGCCGGTGACGAGCAGTGGCTTGCGGTTGGCGCGGCTCGCGTAGACCGCGGCGCTGTAGCCGGCGGGACCGGAACCGAGGATCAGGAGGCGGGCGTGACGGGGAGTCGGCATGGGGCGCTGCAATCCTTCAGGTCGGGGCGACGGCAAGCGCCCATGGTAGGCAAAAACGCGGCCGAAGGCAGGCGTCTGCTGCAGTGCCGCTGGTACGCGGGCTATTTGAAACGTATCATGGGCTTAGTCGTTGTTTCTCGTTCAGGATCTCAACTTGGTTGACGCCGTCGCCTCCCACAAGGGCGCCTCTTCCGCGCGCCTCGCCGCCGTCGTCACGCGCAGCTTGCGCGAGGGCGCGCTGTTTGTGTTCGGCGCGCTCGCGCTCGTGCTGCTGCTCGCGCTCGGCAGCTACGACCGGCAGGACCCGGGCTTCTCCTATACCGGCGAGCCCGGCCGGGTCGCGAACCTGATCGGCCCGGTCGGCGCGTGGATCGCCGACTTCCTGCTGCTGCTGTTTGGCGCGCCCGCGTTCCTGTTCCCGGTGATGCTCGCCGTCACGGGCTGGCTGCTGTTTCGCCCGCCGGCGGGCGAGGCGCCGTCGCGCGCGCAGCCTCGCTGTTGCGGCTGTTCGGCTTCGTGCTGACGCTGGCGACCAGTTGCCGGCATCGCGACGCTCCACTTCCAGGCGCACTACCCGAACACCGCCGGCGGCATCCTCGGCGATCTGGTCGGCAGCGGGCTCGAGCACGGCTTCAGCTTCTTAGGCGCGACGCTGCTGCTGCTCGGCGGCTGGTTCGCCGGGGTGGCGCTGTTCCTCGGCCTGTCGTGGCTCAAGGTCATGGACCGGCTCGGCCACGCGATCCTCGCCGCGCACGCCTGGATCCGCGGCTTCATCGCCGCGCGCCGCGACCTCAGCGCGGGGCGCGAGAACAAGGCCGCCGCGCCAGGAGGCGGTGCGTGAGGAGAAGAAGAAGGCCGAGCACAAGGCGCCGCCGCGGATCGAGCCGGCGCCGCCGGTCATCGAGAAGAGCGAGCGGGTCGAGAAGGAACGGCAGGTAACGCTGTTCGACAAGCCGACCGCCAAGGAGCTGCCGCCGCTGAAGCTGCTCGACGACGCCGCCGCCGCGCGAGGCCGGCTACTCGCCGGAGACCCTCGAGGCGATGTCGCGGCTCGTCGAGCTCAAGCTGCGTGACTTCGGCGTCGAGGTCGAGGTGGTCGCGGTGCATCCGGGCCCGGTGGTGACGCGCTTCGAGCTCAGGCCCGCGCCCGGCGTCAAGGTCAGCCAGATCTCGGGCCTGTCCAAGGACATCGCCCGCGCGCTGTCGGCGATCAGCGTGCGCGTCGTCGAGGTGATCCCCGGCAAGAGCGTCGTCGGCCTCGAGATCCCGAACGAGAAGCGCGAGCTCGTGACCCTCGGCGAGATCCTGAAGTCGAAGGCCTACGACGACGTCTCGTCGCCGCTGGCGCTGGCGCTCGGCAAGGACATCGGCGGCCACCCGGTGGTGGCGGACCTGCAGAAGATGCCGCACCTGCTGATCGCCGGCACCACGGGCTCCGGCAAGAGCGTCGGCATCAACGCGATGGTGCTGTCGCTGCTGTACAAGGCGACCGCCGAGCACGTGCGGCTGATCATGGTCGACCCGAAGATGCTCGAGCTGTCGGTCTACGAGGGCATCCCGCACCTGCTGGCGCCGGTCGTCACCGACATGAAGCAGGCGGCCAACGCGCTGCGCTGGTGCGTCGCCGAGATGGAGCGCCGCTACCAGCTGATGGCGCAGCTGGGCGTGCGCAACATCGGCGGCTACAACCGCAAGATCAAGGACGCGAGCGACGCCGGCAAGCCGATCCCCGACCCGATCCTCGCCATGCGCCTGCAGGCCGGCGAGGTTGGCCTGCTGGATGCCAGCGGCAACGTGCCGCCGTGCGAGTCGCTGCCCTACATCGTGGTGGTCATCGACGAGCTCGCCGACCTCATGATGATCGTCGGCAAGAAGGTCGAGGAGCTGATCGCGCGCCTGGCGCAGAAGGCGCGCGCCTCCGGCATCCACCTGATCCTCGCCACGCAGCGGCCGTCGGTCGACGTGATCACCGGCCTGATCAAGGCCAACATCCCGACGCGCATCGCCTTCCAGGTGTCGGCCAAGGTCGACTCGCGCACGATCCTCGACCAGGGCGGCGCCGAGTCGCTGCTCGGCCACGGCGACATGCTCTACCTGCAGCCCGGCACCTCGGTGCCGACGCGCGTGCACGGCGCCTTCGTCTCGGACCAGGAGGTGCACCGCGTGGTCAGCGCGCTGCGCGGCACCGCGCCGAGCTACGTCGAGGAGATCCTCGAGGGACCGCGCGGCCCGGTGCCGGGCCTGCCGTCCGAGGACGGCGAGGGCGGGGCGGGCGCCGACGCCGAGCAGGACGCGCTCTACGACGAGGCGGTCAAGATCGTCGCCGAGACGCGCAAGGCCTCGGTATCCGGCATCCAGCGCCGCCTCAAGATCGGCTACAACCGCGCCGCGCGCCTCGTCGAGACGATGGAGGCGGCCGGGCTCGTCGGGCCCCTGCAGCCGAACGGCTCGCGCGAGGTGCTCGTGCCACAGCCGGCCGAGGACTGAAGCCGTGCGCGCCTCGCCGCTCGCCCGCATCGCCGGGCCGCTCGCCGCGCTCGCCGCGACCGTGCTGCTCGGCGCGGCTGCATCGGCCGAGCCCGCAGCCGACGCCGCGGCGCTCGCGCGCCTCGAGAAGGGGCTCGCCAACCTCGAGTCGGTACGCGCCGAGTTCACCCAGGACCTGCTGGCCGCGGACGGCTCGAGCACCGCGCACGCCGCCGGCACCCTGTACCTGCGCAAGCCCGGGCGCTTCCGCTGGGACTACTCGAGCCCCAAGCAGCTGATCGTCTGCGACGGCACGAACCTCTGGCTCTATGACCCCGAGCTCGAGCAGGCGACGGCGCGCCGGGTGCGCGACACGCTGTCACAGACGCCGGCGATGCTGCTGTCCGGCGAAGCGAAGGTCAGGGACGGGTTCACGGTGCACGACGGCGGCAAGGGCGGCGGGCTCGACTGGATCGTGCTGGTGCCGAAGGCGAACGACACCGATTTCCGGGAGATCCGCCTCGGCTTCGCCGGCGAGCTGCTGCGGCGCATGGAGTTCGCCGACAAGCTCAACCAGCGCACCGCGATCGAACTGAAGCGCCTCGAGCGCAACGCCCATCTGCCCGACTCGCTGTTCGAGTTCGTCGCGCCGCCCGGCGTCGACGTGATCGGCCCGGCGGCGCGCTAGGGTGCTGCCGCTGCACTTCGCGCGCTGCTGGGCCGCCGTCGCCTGGTTCGGCGTCGGCTGCGCGATCTTCCTGACGGTGCTCCCGGCCGGCACCGTGCCGGTGCACGTCGGCGGCGCGCCGCAGCACCTGGGTGGCTACTTCATCCTGACCTCGTGGTTCCTCGGCATCTACCCCCGGGCCCGCTACCCGCTGATCGGCGTCGGCTGCTTCCTGTTCGGCGGGGCGATGGAACTGCTGCAGATCCTGAGCCCGACGCGCCACCCGGCGCTCGCCGACGCCCTGACCAACGGCGTCGCGATCCTCGCCGCGGTCGCGGCCGCCTACGCCGGCCTCGGCGGCTGGGCCTTGAGGCTCGAACAGCGGCTCGGCTACGGGCCGCGCTGACGGCAGAGCGGGGACGGCGCCCCGGAAAGTACAATGCGCCGGTGACCCCGCCACTCTACCGCCCGCTCGCCGACCGGATGCGGCCGCGCTCGCTCGACGAGTTCACCGGCCAGACCCACCTGCTCGCGCCGGGCAAGCCGCTGCGGCGCCTCGTCGAGGGCTCGACGCTGCACTCGATGCTGCTGTGGGGCCCGCCCGGCACCGGCAAGACGACGCTCGCGCGGCTGGTCGCGGTGTCGGCCAAGGCCGAGTTCCACGCGCTCTCGGCCGTCCTCGCCGGGGTCAAGGACATCCGCGAGGTCGTCGAGCGGGCGCGCGCCGCGCGCGCCGAGCGCCAGGCGCTGACGGTGCTGTTCCTCGACGAGGTGCACCGCTTCAACCGCGCCCAGCAGGACACGTTCCTGCCGTTCGTCGAGGACGGCACGCTCGTGTTCATCGGCGCGACGACCGAGAACCCGTCCTTCGAGGTCAACGGCGCGCTGCTGTCGCGGGCGCGGATCTACGTGCTGAAGCCGCTCGCGGCCGCCGACCTCGAGGGCCTGATCGACCGCGCGCTCGCCGACCGCGGAGCGCGGCCTCGGTGCGAGCGGCATCGCGCATCGAGCCGGAGGCGCGCGCGCTGCTGGCCCGGGCCGCCGACGGCGACGCGCGCCGCGCGCTCAACTTCCTCGAGGTCGCCGCCGACCTCGCCGTGCCGGTCGCAGGCACGCGCGACGATCACCGAGGCGATCGCCAGCGACGTCGCCGCCGGCGGCCACCGCCGCTTCGACAAGCGCGGCGAGCAGTTCTACGACCAGATGTCGGTGCTGCACAAGGCGGTGCGCGGCTCGGACCCCGACGCGGCGCTCTACTGGCTGTGCCGCATGCTGGATGGCGGCTGCGATCCGCTGTACATCGCGCGGCGTGCGGTGCGCATGGCGAGCGAGGACGTCGGCAACGCCGACCCGCGCGCGCTGGCGCTCGCGCTCGAGGCCACCGCGGCCTACGAGCGCCTCGGCAGCCCGGAGGGCGAGCTCGCGATCGCCCAGGCGATCGTCTACCTCGCGGTCGCGCCGAAGAGCAACGCCGTCTACGTGGCCTTCAGCGCCGCGCGGGCCGACGCCGAGGCGCAGGGCTCGCTCGACGTGCCGCTCGCGGTCAGGAACGCCCCGACGCAGGATGATGAAGGAGCTCGGCTACGGCAAGGGCTACCGCTACGACCACGACGAGCCCGGCGCGCACGCCGCCGGCCAGCGGTATTTCCCGGACGAGATGCAGCCGCGAACCTATTATGATCCGGTGCCGCGCGGCCTCGAGATCAAGATCAAGGAAGCGCTCGCCCGCCGCCGCGGCGGCGGCGGCTGAACCGACCCACCGGACCCGAGGACATCGTGCTCGACCCCAAACTGCTGCGCACCGAAGCCGACCGCGTCGCCGCCAATCTGGCCCGGCGCGGCTTTCGGCTCGACGTCGAGGCGCTCGGCGCCCTGGAGGAACGCCGCAAGGCGATCCAGATCCGCACCGACGCGCTCCGCAACGAGCGCAACACGCGCTCCAAGGCGATCGGCCTGGCCAAGGCCAAGGGCGCGGACGTCGCGCCGCTGCTGAAGGAGGTCGAGACGCTCGGCGCGGACCTCGCCGCCGCCGAGGCCGACTTCGCTGCGGTGCAGGCCGAGGTCGACCGGCTCGCGCTGGGGCTGCCGAACCTGCTGCACGAGTCGGTGCCGGACGGTGCCGACGAGAGCGCCAACGTCGAGGTGCGACGCGTGGGCGTGCCGCGCGAGCTCGGCTTCGCGGCGCGCGACCACGTCGCGCTCGGCGAGCTCGACGGCGGTCTCGACTTCGAGGTGGCCGGGCGGATCTCCGGGGCGCGCTTCGCGGTCATGAAGGGCGCGGTCGCGCGCCTGCACCGCGCGCTCGCCCAGTTCATGCTCGACCTGCACACCCGCGAGCACGGCTACACCGAGGCCTACGTGCCGTACCTCGTGTCGCGCCAGACCCTGACCGGCACCGGCCAGCTGCCGAAGTTCGAGCAGGACCTCTTTGCGCTCAAGGGCGAGAACGAGCTGTTCCTGATCCCGACCGCGGAGGTGCCGGTCACGAACCTGGTGCGCGACGCGATCCTGCCCGCCGAGGCGCTGCCGCTCAAGTTCGTCGCCCACACGCCGTGCTTTCGCTCCGAGGCCGGTGCCTACGGCAAGGACACGCGCGGCATGATCCGCCAGCACCAGTTCGACAAGGTCGAGATGGTGCACATCGTCCGGCCCGAGGACTCCTACGCGGCGCTCGAGCAGATGGTCGGCCACGCCGAAACGGTGCTCAAGCGCCTCGGCATCCCGTACCGCGTCGTCGCGCTCGCCGCGGGCGACGTCGGCTTCGGCAGCGCCAAGACCTACGACCTCGAGGTCTGGCTGCCGGGGCAGGCCAGGTACCGCGAGATCTCCTCGTGCTCCAACTGCGAGAGCTTCCAGGCGCGGCGCATGCAGGCGCGCTACCGCAACCCGGCGACCGGCAAGCCCGAGCTCGTGCATACGCTGAACGGCTCCGGCGTCGCGGTCGGGCGCGCGCTCGTCGCCGTGCTCGAGAACTACCAGGAGCCGGACGGCAGCGTGCGCGTCCCGGACGTCCTGAAGCCGTACATGGGCGGCGTCGAGCTTATCGGCCCGAAGGCCTGATGCGGGCGGCGGGGCCCCCAGATGACCGCGCCCGGCAGAGCCGGGCGCGGTGCGCTGCGCGGCCGGTCGCGCTCAGTTGCGCGAGCTGACCCCGAGCAGCTGCAGCAGGCTCAGGAACATGTTGTAGATGCTGACGTACAGCGTCACCGTCGCGAGCACGTAGTTGGTCTCGCCGCCGTTCACGATCTCGCCGGTCTCCCACAGGATGATGCCGCTGGCGAGCAGCGTGAAAAGCCCCGCCACCGCGAGCGACAGGCCGGTCAGGTGGAAGAAGATCGCGACCAGGCCGAGCAGGAACGCGGTGATCGAGCCGACCACGAGGAAGCTCGCCATGAACGAGAAGCGGCGGCGCGAGATGACCGCGTACGCCGACAGCGCGAGGAACGCGCCGCCGGTGACCGCGAGCGCCGTCATGATCACCGCGCCGCCGTTCGGCACGGCCTTGAGATAGTGGCTGAGGATCGGGCCGAGCGTGTAGCCCATGAAGCCGGTCAGCGCGAACACCAGCGCCACGCTCCAGGCGCTGTTGCGGAAGCGCTGGATCGCGAACGACAGGCCGTAGAAGCCGACGATCGTCAGCAGGATGCCGGGGTAGGGCAGGGCGAGCGCCATCGCGGTGCCGGCGCAGGCGGCGCTGAACAGCAGCGTTGCCGACAGCAGCAGGTAGGTGTTGCGCAGTACGCCCTGCGCGGCGACGGAGGTCGACGCCGGGCGGACGACGGTCCCGTCGCGGGTAATGACGGTTACTTCGGGCTGGCGATCCATTTGTTGCAGTCTCCTTGGGGAGCAGGGGGCCATTGTAGCGGATGGGCCCGGCCGTGGCGTTTGCAACGGGCCAGGCCAGTATTTTCGCGCGCCGCTGTCACGCCGACCCCCGCCGTCCGGTAAAGTTCCGCCTCGACCCGCCCGCACCCGGCACCCGGAGAGGTGGCAGAGCGGTTGATTGCACCGGTCTTGAAAACCGGAGACCCCTCACGGGGTTCGTGGGTTCGAATCCCACCCTCTCCGCCAATGTTCCAATGACCGTACGGAACGCTCGTCAAACCGCCTTCGTCAGGGTCTCTGACATCCGGGTCTGCCAACCCGGGCCAGTCGCCTTCCAGCGCTTGAGCGTGTCCTGAGGCACCCGCAGAGAAATCAGTGCGCGCGCCTGACCGGACTTCGGGCGGCCGCGCGGCTTCACCATCTTGGCCGCTGCGGCCTTCCCGAACAGTTCCGGCAAGACCTCGGAGGCCTTTCGCGACCGCGCGAAGGTGGCTTTCGTCCACACCGGGTTCTCTCGGGTTGATCTTTCCGGGTTACGCTTGCGCTTCATATCGGGTGATCTCACGTTTGTTTGCTCGGCGCAGGCTGATGACATGAACGTTGCCCGCACGCGGCGTGAACACGAGCATGTGCAGCTTCTCGCCGATGAAGCCCAGCGACTGGAACCGACGTTCGCCGTAATTGGCCCGGGTATCCTCGACGATCAGTGCGCTGTCCCATTGAAATTCAGCGGCGGAATCGAACGAAATCCCGCGTGTTGCGACGTTTCGATCATTCTTCGCTGCATCGAAGGTGATTCGCACGCCATTTATTGTATATACGTATATACAATAATTCAAGCACGACCGTTGCCCGGACTGGTCGCGTCTTTGCGATGGCCTGGGGCATGGCGGAGCAGAGCGCGCCGTTGCAACCGCGCGCCGGATCGCACTCGACCATCCTCGATCAGAGCCGAGAACCTACAGCGCAAAAAGCGCAACGGCCGCCGCACAGCACCACCAGCCAGCCGACGCCGAGGCTTGGCGCTGCGAGCCGAGTTGCACTTGAGTTGCACTGACCGCTGAAATGCGGGTGGGCAAAGGTCGAATCAACGTCTTGAGCCGGCGGGATTGGGCGCGTTTACGTGCGAGTGCGTTACGCTGGTGTGCGGAGCCTCAGACTTGAAAACCGGAGGCCCTTCACGGGGCTCGTGGGTTCGAATCCCACCCTCTCCGCCAATTGCGTCTGAGCGCAAGAGCGCCGCGGAGCGTTCAGACCTCGATGAGTCCGAGCGCAAAGCCAATCGCGGCAGCGGCCGCTTTCATCTTCGCAGCGGGAAGGTGAGCGATTGGCGAGCCGATCCGCGCTTTCGGAACCGTTTGCAGGTTGTCGAAATTGGCGGCGCACGAATTGGGCAGGCCGTCCGCTTCTGTCAGCACGACCTCCGTCGGGATGCTGCGAATGGTTGAAGTAATCGGCGCAACGGTGACGCTATTGAGGACCGCGATCGCCGAGTCGCGGGTCAGAATCAAGACCGGCCGCCGTTTGTCGGGTTGCTCGAACGTGTACCAGCACACGTCGCCGCGTTTCACGCAGCCCCCCAGTCTTGTTCCCCGAGCCAGGCGTCGAATTCACCGGGCGCGACCGGCTGCCGCTGATACCCGGCGATGTGCTCCGCCTCGAGTTCGCGGACCCGCTCGCGCCGCAGCTCTGCCTCGAGCGCCGTACGAATCAGCGCGGAGCGGGTCGTCTTGCGTGCGCGGGTCAGCTTGTCCACCGCTTTGAGCAGCGCCGGATCGATCGTCATCTGTATGGTCTTCATGGCTGTGTATAGGCATGTGTATAGAGATAGCGATAATAATCCATAGCCGTTGCGAACGCAAAAACCTCACCCGGCGCTGGCTGAAGCCGCAGCCGCAGGGGTGACGATTTGCAGTTTGATTTGCACATTCGCCGGTTTCTCGCGAACTGCAGGCTCAGATGATGCGTCTACGCCTGTTGGTAACTCGGCGCTTGTGTGTGACGAAGAGGCGGAACGCGCGAGTCGTGGGACCTGAGAGCCCGAGGCCCTTCACGGGGCTTCCGGGTTCGAATCCCACCCTCTCCGCCAGCGTGCATCAGCGGCTGACGCGCCCATGTGACGGCGCCTGCGCCCGTGCAAGACCGGTTTTGCACGGCGGGCCTCGCCGAGCGGCGCGCCGGCCCCGCCACGAACAACGTCCGGCCATGGCGGCGCTCCAAAAGAGAAGGCCGGGCGTGTGGCCCGGCTTTCTCACCGCAAGTCCGGCTACGGGCCGGCTTACTTCAGGTTCAGCACCTGCATCGTCGAGGAGCCGAGGGTGCGCCGGATGCTGGCGCGATCGGCCTGCGCCTTGTTGGCCGCGGCGACTGAGCCTTCGATCTGCTTGGAGATCGCGTCGCCCTTCGCGAGCGCGCCGTCCAGCGACGCCCAGTTCTTGTACCTGATCACGAGCAGCAGGTCGGCGTCGTCCGGCGTGCGCGGCTCGACCTGTAACACCTCGTACGAGATGACGTCGCCGGCCTTCTTGCCCGCCTCCTGCTCCGCCTTCCAGGTGGTGTCGAGCCACTTCGAACTTGCCGTCGACCGTGCGGATCCTGGAGACGTTGACGACCTGTCCTTCGCTGTAGGCGTGATCGTCGGCGAGCGTCGCGAAGCTCGAGAAGGCGAGAAACACAACAGCCGCGCGAGCGGCGATGCTGGCACTGGTAAACATGAGATTCCCCTTAGCTGATCGAATTTATGGTTCTGATTGTGAGAAGGCGCACCGACGGTGCGTCGGATCGGGCCGACGCCCTGACCCAGTCAAGCCGGCGATGCGACGCGCAATTCTGGCCGCCGTCGCGAATCGGGGGGCGCGCGAGTGAACGTCGCTGCATCGGGTGACGATTTCAGCGCTGACCGCCGATTGCGCCGGACCGTGTGGTCCGCCCAGTGCCCCGCTGCTGCTCCGCCGGAACGGGTCGAAGCGGCGGGCGGTCGGGCCCGAGGCGTATCGAGCAGGGCGCGGCTTGCAATTCGATTTGCACTCGGGTCGACGCATCGGGAAATGCAGGCTCAGCCGGGCATTCGGCACACCGGCACGTGTGGCGACGATGTGCGAGTGCGTGACATGAGCGCGCGCGCCGCGCGACTTGAAAACCGCACGCCCTGCGCGGGGCTCGTCGGCTCGAATCCCACGCTCTCCGCCACGACCGCTGGGCCCGGCCGTCGTGCGCGTGGCTGATCGGGACGCCCGCAGCCGCGGCGGTTCAAACCGTCACATATGGCGGCATACACTTTGCCGGTGTCCCGCCGGCCTGGGCGGGCGCCCGCTTGCAACCGCCCGAGGTCCGTACCGCATGAGCAGCTCCGCGCTCGCCTTGGCCGCCCCCGCCGTACTCGGCGAGCGCTCGACCGCTGGGCTGCACGAGTCGCTGCTCCGGCGCGTGCCGGCAGAACTTGCGCGCGACGCTGCGATCCTCGACGTCGGTTGCGGCAGCGGCGCGTGGCTCGCCCGCCTGCACGCACGCGGCCACACGAACCTCACGGGCATCGACCACGACGTTGCCCAGGCAGGCTTTGCCGGCGCCCGCATCCTGCGGGGCGACCTCAACCGCGCCGGCTGGGCCGAGGGCCTTGGCCAGTTCCGGCTGATCTCGGTGATCGAGGTCATCGAGCACATCGAGAACCTCGGCATCTTCTGCGAGCAACTCGAGACGCTCCTGGCGAGCGGCGGCACGATCCTGCTGACGACACCAAACGTCGAATCGCTGGCCTCGCGGCTCAGGTTCCTCGTGCACGGCGAGATGAAGCACTTCGACCGGCTCGGCGATCCGACGCACCTGTTTCCGATGCTGACCCGGACGCTGCCGCGCATCCTCGCGCGCCACGGCCTGCGGATCGGCGAGCAGTGGGGCTATCCGGACGACGGCCGGACGGTCTCGTCGCGCCGCTGGGTCAACCTCGCGTGCGCGGCGCTCAGGCGGCTGCTGCCCGAGCCGGTACCGGGCGACAACCTCTGCCTGCGGCTCCAGAAGGCGTGACGGGCGACTGCGGCGCCGGTCCGGCGATGCAGCCGACCGTGCGTAGTCGCGCTCGCTAGAAGGCTCCGGCCTCGAGGATCACGGCGTGGTCACCGGGCTCCTCGCGTCGCATCGCAGTGTGCGCACGCGCCGCGAACCGGGCCGACAGGGAGGGCAGGCCGCGACAACGCCGTGCGAGGACTCGCCGACTCAGCGGTCGAGTACCGTGAATCCCTCGCGCCGCGCGGCGCTCGCGAGTCGCGCGTCGAGGCAGACGATGTCGAGCGTGGCGGGGTTGTGATCGGCCGCGACGAGCGCGGCCGCCAGCTGCAGGCTGTCGGCGGCCCGCAGCGGATGCACCCGCAGCAGCCGCTGCGCGGTACGGCGCACGGCGTCTGACGGGACGATCTCGTGCCAGCTTTCGGTGAGCTCGTGCGCGACGGCGAGCGCCTGTGCCACTTCATCGGCGGAGAGCAGCTTGTCGCGCTCTCGGCGCGCGAGCGCGGACGCGATTTCGACCGTGGTGCCCCACCAGATGAGGACCAGCGGGTCGTGCTCCAGTAGCGCCAGCAGCTGTGCCCGTGCAGGCTCATCGGCGAGCAGCGGGATAATCGCCGATGCGTCCCAGAACTTCATGGCCGGGTGCGCGTCAGCGGTCGTCGTCGCGATCTTCGCGCAGCGCATCGCCCAGGCGCGCGCGGCCGGGCGCGGCGCGCCCGAGCGCGGCGCGCAGTTGCGCCGCCGACAGCGCGCGCAACGGCGGCCGCGTCAGGCCCTGCGCACGCAGCAGTGCCAGGCGATCGGACCCCGTCCCGGTCGACTCGATGCGCTCCAGGCGCGCGATCGGAACGTCGCGGTCATAGATGACGACCGGGTGGCCCGCGCGGACCTTGCGCAGGTAGGCGCTGAGGTTGTCCTTGAGTTTAGAGACTGTGGCCTTTTCCATATGGCCATTCTAGCTATCTCTCGGATCGCGCGCAACCGGCAGCCTCAGCCACCGCGGCGCGGCCCGACGCTGCCGGCTGGCCTCGCGCCGGCGGTTCCGCAGGGCGCGTCCGCGGTGCGTTCCGGGCGGCTGCATCAGCGCGCCGCCGCCGCCCACAGCTTGCGCGCCAGAATGCCGGTGCGCCGCTCGATGACGCGGGCCGCATCGAGACACAGGTCCTCGCGGTAGCGCGAGGCGATCAGCTGCACGCCGACCGGGTGACCGCGGTGCAGGCCGGCCGGGACCACCGCCGCCGGCAGGCCAAGCACGTTGATTGCGGAGACGAACCGGAGGTCGTTGTAGAAGATTTCGCGGATCGCCGCGTCGCCGCCGAGGTCGGCGCGCGGCGCCGGCGTCGGCCGCACACTGACCGGCGTCAGCACGATCGGGAAGTCCTCGAGAAACAGCAGCCAGTCGCGCAGGTGGCGCGAGCGGGTGGCGATCGCGGTCATGAAGCCGATCGCATCGAGCGGCCGCGCGAGCGCCTTGAAGCCGCGCAGCGTCTGGCGGAAGTCGTCGGAGGCGACGGCGTTCATCTGCCGTTCCTGCAGGGTCTCAAGCTCCGTCAGCAGGATGTCGGCCCACAGCTGCCAGGTCGCGGTCACGTCCGGCACCGCGACTTCCTCGACGCGGTAGCCGGCATCCTCGAGCAGCTGCGCCGCGCGGCGCACGCAGGCGAGCACGTCGGCGTCGGCGACGAGGTCGGCGGGCAGGCGCGCGAGCGCGACCTTGATGGGCTTGCGCGCCGCCGGTCCCCTGAGCGGCGCCGGCACCCACCACGGATCGCGCGCGTCGCGCGCGCTCATCGCCGCGAGCGCGAGCCGCACGTCGCTGACCTCGCGCGCGATCGGGCCCTGCACCGACATCAGCTGCTGCAGCAGCGGCCGTTCGGCGGGCGCGCTCGGGTTGAAGGCCGGGATGCGGCCGAGCGTCGGTCGCAGCGTCGCCACGCCGTTGCAGTGCGCCGGCCAGCGCAGCGAGCCGCCGATGTCGTTGCCATGGGCGATGGCGCCGATGCCGAGCGCGACGCTCGCCGCGGCGCCGCCCGAGGAGCCGCCGCAGGTGATCCCCGGATCCCAGGGGTTGAGCGTCAGCCCGTGCAGCGGGTTGTCGGTGAAGCCGCGCAGCGAGAACTCCGGCGTGTTCGTCAGGCCGATGACGATCGCCCCGGCGCGGCGCAGGTTGGCGACGACCGGCGCGTCGTCGGGCGCGATCAGCCGCGCCTGCGCCGGCAC
Source organism: uncultured Pseudomonadota bacterium (assembly GCA_963727685.1). Taxonomy (GTDB): domain Bacteria; phylum Pseudomonadota; class Gammaproteobacteria; order Steroidobacterales; family Steroidobacteraceae; genus CAIKZZ01. The sequence goes on along the minus strand of CAVSGY010000005.1, from coordinate 422,448 downwards.
GCCGTTCGGGTTCGGATGCCCCTTGACGTCGACGTTGTGTTTGACCGTGACCGGAACGCCGTGGAGCGTGCCGATCGGCTCGCGCCGCGCGATCGCCCGGTCGGCGCGCCGCGCCGCCCGCAGCGCCTCGGCGCCGAGGTCGGCGACGACGGCGTTGACCGCGGGATTCGCCGCGCGCATCCGCTCGAGGTGCGCCCGCACGACCTCCATCACCGACACGGTGCGGTTCCTGATCGCGCGCGCCGTCGCGACCGCCGACCATTGCCAGATCATCGTCATGGGCTTGTAACTCCGGAGCCGAGCGATGAGCCGCAGGATAACCGGTCCGACGCGCCGCGCGGGCGTTCCGCCGGGCCGACACATCCGGCGCGGCGAGCCGGTGCTAGGCGCCCCAGCGCCGCGGGCAGGAAGCCGCCGCAGGCCATCCCAATCCACGGAGGAGCGATGAACCCCAAGACTCGCGGCCGGAGGCTCGGCCTCGCGCGTGCACGGGCGCTGTGTTGCGCAGCGGTGCTCGCCGCACGCCCTCAGACGTCGGCGGCGACGCGGTCGATCGCCTGCGTCAGGTGATCGAACAGCTCGCGCAGCTCCGGCACGTGGTGGTAGCCGTACCAGGCCAGCGCCGCGAGGAGCGCGAGACCGGCCACCCCGTCCCAGGCCGCGATCCACGGCGCGTGGTACCCGCCGGGGTAGTACGCGGCCCGGCGCACGGCCTTGAGCGGCATGGCGACCAGGTTGTAGATCACGATCAGCACGATGATCGCGACCCAGAACGGCATGCCATGCGGCAGCCACCAGCCGAAGATCGCGCCCGTCGTCACCAGCGAGATCAGCGCCAGCACCCAGCCGGCCGTGAACAGCGCGAGCACGATGCCGAGCACTGCCAGCAGGCAGCCGGTCGCGACATGCGCCGCATAGGGGACCGGGCCGGGCGGCGGCGGGGGCATCGGCGGCCGCGACCAGCGCCGCGCGCGCCACTCGGCGCGGGCGCGGCGCCATTCGCTGCGCCACTCGGCGCGGGCGCGCCGCCATTCGCTCTTCCACTCGGCCTTCGAGCCGCGCCACTCGGCGCTGCTGGCGAACTCGGCCGCCTTCTGCTTGGCGCGCTCGACCAGCGCCCGCGCGTTGAATGGCAGGCCGCGTGCCGCCGCGTGCTCCTCGGAAGTGCTCGCGTAGGGCACGACGAACATCAGCACGAGGTAGGCGACGAGCGCCGCGCCGCCGGTGAGGAACACCAGCAGCACGAACACCAGCCGCACGATCGTCACGTCGAGGTCGAGGTACGCGGCGATGCCGTTGCACACACCGCTGACCAGTGCCCCTTCGCTGATCTGGTAGAGACGCTTGGGCGCGACACCGGCGCCGCTCCCCGCGGCCGCGCCGGCCGCGGCGGCCGACGCGCCCGCGGCGCCGGGGGCAGCGCCCGCCGCCATGCCCGGCGCCGTGCCGGGCAGCGCTTCGGCGCCGTCACCGTCGACCGGACCCATCTCCTCGATGATCGCCGCGATTTCGGTGCGCGCGACCACCGTCTTGTGCACGCCGAGGCAGCGGTCGCACTTGTCGGCGATCGCCTGCTCGAGGTCGGCGATGATCTCGTCCTTGTCGGGGTTGGCCGCGAGCGCCCGGGCCGCCTCGGCGAGGTAGGCGGCGAGCGCTGCGTGGGCGTCGTCCTCGAGCTGGTAGGCGCGGCCGTTGAGGCTGACGGTGATGACCTGTCGCATGGCTCAGTTCCCCAGCTCCGAGATGGTCTTGTTGATGCGCGCCCAGTAGTCGTCCAGCTCGCCGAGCTGTGCCTGGCCGGCGGCCGTCAGGCGGTAGTACTTGCGCGGCGGGCCGGCGTCCGACTCCTGCCAGCGGTACTCGACGAGCCCCTCGCGGCGGAGCTTGCTGAGCAGCGGGTAGAGCGTGCCTTCCTGGGTCGCGAACTCGGTCCCCGACAGGCGCTTGAGGATGTCGGCGACATACACCGTCGTACCGCTGACGATCTTGAGCACCAGGAACTCGAGGAGGCCCTTGCGCAGCGGAGACAGTTTCTGGTCGATGGTCATATGTTGGGAAGCTACCTTGTTTGAGCAAGGTACCAGCATGAAGCCGGGCCGTCAACAGGGCACTGCGGCCCGCGGCCGGGTAATGCAGGGGATCCGCGGCCGCGCGCATGGCGCGCTCCAAGCGCCATCACGGCTCGCTGCGCTCGGCGCGCCGCGCGGCGGGACAGCGCCTGCACGCCGCAGCAGTCGCGGCCGCCGGGAGGGAGACGTCTATACTGAGCCGGTCGAGGGGCGACGCACGCCGCGCCGCCTCAGGAGGCGGGCACGTGACCTGGTGGGGCTGGATCATCGCCGGGGCCATACTGCTCGGAGCCGAACTTGCGTTCGTCGACGCCCAGTTCTACCTGGTGCTGGTCGGCGGCGCGGCGATCGTCGTCGGCCTGCTGGCGGTGGCGGTGCCGGGCCTCGAGGAGTGGGCGCAGTGGGCCATCTTCGCGGTGCTCGGCATCGTGCTGATGGTCGGCTTTCGCAACCGCGTCTATCGCTGGCTGCGCGGCCATCCGCCCGAGGTCGTGACCGGGCCCGGCGGCGGCAAGATCACCGTGCCGGCTGCGCTCGCGCCCGGCGACAGCTGCCAGGTCGAGTACCGCGGTAGCTTCTGGACCGCACGCAACGACGGCGACCTGCCGATTCCGGCCGGCGGTCATGCGCGCGTGGCGCACGTCCACGGCCTCACCCTGTCGGTCCGGCTCGACGCCTAGCGCGAGCGCAAGGAGCACTCGATGTACGCCTCCGCTTCACTGGTCTTCATCGCCATCGCGATCGTCGTGGTCATCGTGCTGGCGCGCACCGCGATCGTCGTGCCGCAGCAGAGCGCCTTCGTCATCGAGAACCTCGGCAAGTACAGCCGCACGCTGCAGGCCGGCTTCCACATCCTGATCCCGTTCGTCGAGCGCGTCGCCTACCGGCACAGCCTCAAGGAGCAGGCGCTCGACGTCGCCGAACAGGTCTGCATCACGCGCGACAACGTCCAGGTCGGCGTCGATGCCGTGCTCTACATGCAGGTGCTCGACCCGCACCTCGCCTCGTACGGCATCACCAACTACAACTTCGCGATCTCGCAGCTCGCGCAGACGACGCTGCGCAGCGAGATCGGCAAGATCGAGCTCGATCGGACCTTCGAGGCGCGCGGCATCATCAACGCCAACGTGGTCGCCGAGCTCGACAAGGCCTCGGTCGTCTGGGGCGTCAAGGTGATGCGCTACGAGATCAAGAACATCACGCCGCCCAAGGACGTGCTGTCGGCGATGGAGAAGCAGATGCGGGCCGAGCGCGAGAAGCGCGCCGTGATCCTGACCTCCGAGGGCGAGCGCGACGCCAAGATCAACCAGGCCGAGGGTGACAAGCAGCGCGTCATCAAGGCGTCCGAGGCGACCAAGCAGCAGCAGATCAACGAGGCCGAAGGTCAGGCGGCGGCGATCCTCGCGGTTGCGACCGCGACCGCCGAGGGGTTGCGGCAGGTCGGCATCGCACTCAGCGACCGCGGCGGCATCGAGGCGATGCAGCTGCGCATCGGCGAGGAGTACGTGCGCCAGTTCGGCAAGCTCGCCAAGGAGAGCACGACGCTCGTGGTGCCGGCGCAGCTGACCGACCTGGCCGCGATCGTGACGATGGCGACCAGCATCGCCCGCAAGGCGCCGGCCGCCACGCAGCCCTGAGCCCGCCGCGCGCGCCGTCAGCGCCGCGGCTGGCGCTCGCGCGCGATCCAGGCCTCGACGTCCTCGAGCTTGCGCGGCAGCGCCGCGGTCAGCAGCCGGTAGCCCGTGTCGGTCACCAGCACCTCGTCCTCAATGCGCACGCCGAAGCCCTTCGCCGGCAGGTAGACGCCGGGCTCGACCGTGAACACCGCGCCCACCGGCACCGGCCGCTCCATGTCGCCGGCGTCGTGCACGTCGAGGCCGACGAAGTGGCCGAAGCCATGGATGAAGTCGGCCAGATAGCCGGCGCGGCGCAGCGACTCCTCGGCGACGTGCTGCAGGTCGGCCATCGACACGCCCGGCTTGATCGCCGCGAATACGTCCTCCTGGGCCTGGTACACGGCGCGGTACACCTTGGCCTGCTCGGCGGTGAAGTGCCCCGACACCGGGTAGGTGCGAGTGACGTCGGACGCGTAGCGGCCGTACTCGGCCGCCGCGTCGACGACGACCAGGTCGCCGTCGCGCAGGATCCGCGAGTTCTTGTCCCAGTGGAGTATGGCGCCGTTCGGCCCGCTGCCGACGATCGACGAGTACGACAGGCCGGTCGCGCCGGCGGCGAAGAATGCGTACTCGAGCTGCGTCTGCACGTCGCGCTCCGCGACCCCGGCGACCGTCGCGCGCGCGACAACGTTGTGGCCGCCGACGGTGATCGCGATGGCGCGCTCCATGCGGTCGAGCTCCTCGGCCGAGTGCGCGGCGCGCAGGCTCGCGAGCAGGCCGCGCTTGAACTCGACCTTGAGTCCGTAGCGGGCGGCGAGCCGGATCGCGAGCTCGGCGTCGCCGCGGTCGTCCTTCTTCAGCGACGCCGGCGCCAGCACCGCGACGCAGTCGTGGTGCAGCCCGGCGGCCGCGAGCACGCCCTCCGGCGAGCCGCGCTGCACGCGGTCGACGCCGTAGCGCTTCAGCAGCTCCGGCGAGACCGGCTCGCGCGGCCCGGTCCAGCGCTCCGCCTCCGGGTCGCGCGCCTTGAGGAACAGCGTCACCTTGCGATACGGCGACTTCGGCTGCAGCACGAGATGCGCATCCGGCTCATTGACGCCGGTCAGCCAGAAGAAGTCGGCGTCCTGGCGGTAATCCTCGGTGATGCCGCTGACCTCGCCCTGCGACGACAGCACGCCGACGCAGCCGCCGAGCTCGGCCAGCACGCGGGCGCGGCGCGCCTGGTAGACCTCGACCGGCAGGTCCGGCGGCGGGCTCGGCTGCGGGTGCGTGAAGCCGGCGGCCATGACGGCGTTCAGAAGCAGCGCGCTCAGCATGCGAATCTTCCTTGCGTTGCGGCCGGCACGGCCGGGCACGTCGACGGCGGAGCTTACGCCGGCCCCAGCGCCGGCGGCGAGCCCACCGGCCGCGGCGCCCGGCGGGCGCACCGCAATCAGGTTTTTTATCAGAGATTCCGGCGCGCCGAGCGCTTAGCGTAGCGCCGTTGCCACGCCGCGATGCCCCGCATGCCGACCCCGACCGACCCGACAGTGACCTTCCGCCGCGCCGAGCCCGCCGACGTCGCTCAGGCGGTGCCGCTCATCTACAGCTCGGGGCCCGCGGCATTCGACTACGTGTTCTCGCACGACCGGCCGGGGCAGGCGCTCGCGTTCCTGCGCTTCGCGTACACCGACGGTCGCGGCGAGTTCGGCTATCGCAACCACACGGTCGCGGTGCGGGACGGCGGAGTGGTCGGCGTGGGCGCGGCCTGGGATGGCCGCGCCGGGCTGCGCTTCATGGTGGCCGCCGCTGCCCAGATCCTGCGCTTCTACGGGCCGCTGCGAGCGTGGGGCGTGATCGTGCGCGGCCTTAAGGTCGAACAGGTGATCCGCCAGCCGACGGCCGCGGAGTTCTACGTCGCGCACCTCGGGGTGCGCGAGGAGCTGCGCGGGCGGGGCGTGGGCGAGCGTCTGATCGGCGAGCTGCTGACCGGCGCGCAGCCCGGCCGGCACCGGCAGGCCGCGCTCGACGTCGCGGTCACCAATCCGCGCGCCGAGGCGCTGTACGCGCGGCTCGGCTTTCGCATCGAGGCGCTGCGCCGCGCGACGCTGCGCAATCGCTATTACGCCGTCGGCGACCACCGCCGGATGAGCCGGCCGCTCGCCTGAGGCGGCGGCGCCGCGCCCTGGCGCCCGCCGATCGCGCCGGCCCGTGCGTCGCCCGCTGCCGAGGCGTCGGCTTTCCTTACACCCAGCCGCAGCGCAGCGACGCGCAGGCGGCCTAAGCCCCTGAATTCACGTGCCCGGCCGCGGCGGCCTGCGACTTGCATTCACCAAGAGCGAGCGCCGCCCCGGGCGCGGCCGTGGCCGCGCGGGCGGCGCCGGTCACGGCGATGCATCAGCGTGGGAGTAGCAGCACGATGACACGCAGTCGAACGCTCCTGCTCGCGGCCGCGAGCGTCGCCGGCGCGAACGCGCTGCTCGTCGCGACCCCTGCGGGCGCGCTGCCGCAGTGCCCGGAGCCGGGCGGCGACGCCGCCGTCTGCGCGCCGCCGACGGGGCCGGAGCCCGCGACCCTGAGCCTGCTCGCACTCGGCGTCGGCGCTGTCGCCGTCGCGCGGCGCCGCCGCTAGGGCGGTGGCGCGGCCGGCGCAGCCGCCGGCCCGCGGGCGTCCTCGCGCAGCGTGATCCGCGCCGCGACCTCGTCGATGCGCCGCACCGCCTCGGCGCCTTCTGCCTCGAGCAGCCACAGGTCGAGCCCGTCGCGAAAGGCGAGCGCGGCCCGCGACGGCCGCACGCCGCGCACCGCGACCCGCCCGGCGACGGTCGCCGCGCCACTCTCGTCGGCGTAGCCCGCAGCGCGCAGCAGCACGGCGGGCTCGTCGCGCGCGGCGCTGACGCCGCCCTGCAGCAGGCGGATCTCACTGCCGTCCGGGGCGTCGAGCGCGATCACCGTCGCGTCGGGGTAGCCGGCGTCGGCCTTCGCAAAGCGGAAATCGCCGGGCTTGTCGACCACGAGTCCGAGCCACGGGTTCCGGTAGCGATCGCCGTCGATCACGTACGGCGCCGCGTCGGCCGGCACATCGATCCAGCGGCCGTCGATCTGGTAGCCGAGGATGCGGATCGACTCGTTGCCGAATACGCGCGCGAGTTCGGCCGCGCCGTCCGCCGCGCCGCGCTCGCCGGAGTGGCGCACGATCGCGATGCGCGCCGCGTCCGCGGGCCCGGGCCGATAGACGGCCGCGTCAAGGGCGATCCAGCGGCCGCCGATCCGGACCTCGGCCCACGCGTGGCCGGCCCACACGTTGTCGAGGTAGACGTAGCCCATCACGACGCGCGCCGGGATGCCGAGCGCGCGGGATAGCGAGGCGAGCAGGACCGCGTAGGCGACGCAGGTGCCGCGGCGGTCGCGCACGACCTCGGAGGCCGGCAGCAGCGCCAGGCCCGGGTCGAAATGCATGTGCTCGGCGACCCAGTCCTGCAGCAGGCGCGCCTGCGCGTACGGGCCCAGGTACGAGCGGTGCAGCTGCGCGGCGAGCGCGGCGACGTCCGGATGGTCGGACTGCAGGATGACGGTCGGTGCCGTGAACGGCAGCCGTGCACCGGCGCGCGGCCAGCTCGCCTCGAGCTCCGCCGCGCGCCGGACCTCGAGCACGACGTGGTCGCGTGCGCGCTCGACGACGTGCTGCTCCGGACCCTCGAGCTCGGGAAAGCCGCCCTGCGGCTGCTTGAGGTCGATGCGCACGCGCAGCATCTCGATCGCGCGCGGCTCCGGCAGGCGGATGTTGGCCCGCACCAGCGCGTGGGTGTAGAGCTCCTCCGGCAACGGCGCGGCGCTGCGCACGGCGTCGCGCACCGCCGCGGTCGCGGGCACCAGCGTGATCTCGCCGAGCGGGCCCGTTTGCGCCTCCTCGAGGAGGCGACCGTCCGCGTCGATCACCAGGTGCGAGGGCATCGGCATCGTATCGGCGGTCTCCTCAACGAGCGCGAGCGGCGGTTGCCCCGGTGCGCCGGCCCGGTGTCCGGTCAGGCGGCGCGTCACCTGCGCAACGCCGCCGGTCTCCGACAGGAAGGTCGCGTAATCGAGCGTCCGCGCACCGGCCGCGAGCCGCGCCGCAGTGAGCATGCGGATGCCCTCGGGGCCAAGCAGCGTGCGCGTCTCGTGCTCGACGCGCTGGTAGCTGCGGCCGCCGGCCCGGGTCGAATACGTCAGTTCCCCGTCGCGGATCGCAAGATCGAGCACGGTCGCGTCCTTCGACGCGCGGATCTCGTCGTGCACGCTCTGCAGCTGGCCGCGCCGGTCCTCGACCGTCACCTCGCGCTCGGTGATCTCGACGCGGCTGTCGAGGCGGTTGACGACGATCACCGAGTCGATCGTGGTGCGCAGCGCCTGCGGATCGGCGGCGTCGAGCGACTCGTGCACGTAGCCGGCCGGCACGCCGGCGATGCGCATCTCGAACCAGCGTTCGACGGGCGTCGCCTCGGCGGCGGCGAGCGCCGTCGCGTGCCCGGCGCACCAGGCGAGCAGCAGCGCCGCGCGCGCGGCGCGGCGCGGCCGGCCGCGGGCGGCGAAGTCGGCGAGGGCGGCCCGGTCGTCGGCGGTCGCGCTCACGACCGTCCGCCCGGCGCGCGGCGCGCACCCGTCCGACCGCGCAGGGCCGACAGCTCGGCGGGCGTATCAAGATCCGCGGCCGCCGCCGCCATCGGCACGGCGGTCGCCGGGCCGCGGCCAAGCAATTGCTGCGCGCCACGGTCGCCGCGCAGGCCCGCGAGCGCGGCCCAGAGCCTGCGCGGAAACACCGCCGGCACGCCGAGCCGGCCCGCGTACGCGGCGGCGGCCGGCTGGCGGCCGCGTGCCGCGGCGAGCAGCCGGCCGAGGTCGCCGGCGCCGACCTGCCACTGGTCGACCGTCAGCACGAGCAGGCGCCGCGCGCACCGCGGCGCGCGCCGCACGCCGGCCGCGATCGACGCCGACAGGCCGTCGCGCCAGCGCCGCGCGTGCACGACCTCGGCATCGAGACCGGCGAGCGCGGCCGCGATGCGGCCGGCGCGGGCGCCGACCACGACGCCGACCCACAGCGGCCCGAGGCGCTGCGCGAGCCGCACCGCGCGCACGACGAGCGGCTCGTGGCCGGCGCGGACCAGCTGCTTCGGCCGGCCGAGCCGGCGGCTCTCGCCGGCCGCCAGGATCAGGACCGCCGTGTCACGGGCGCGGAGCGGGCGATGGGCTATGATCGGGCGCATGCGCAAAGAATACGCGAGCCTGCGGCGGCGTCCGTTCCTGACGCCGGTGTGGATCCTCGGGCTGCTCGCCGCGCTCGGCCTCGCGGCCGCCGGCTGGGCCGTCCACGGCGCGTCGACCACCCTCGTCATCGTGACCCGCCACGCCGAGAAGGCCGCCGACGCCGTGGCCGACCCGCCGCTGGCCGCGGCCGGGCTCGAGCGGGCCGGGCGCCTCGCGGCGATGTTCGGCGCGAGCCCGCAGGGCCTCGCGGTCGATGCAATCTTCGTGACGCAGTGGCAGCGGACCGCTGCCACTGCGCAGCCGCTCGCGACGCGCCTCGGCGTGCCGCTGATCACGCTCAAGGATGACGACATCGCCGGCCTCAAGGCGCGGATCCTCGGCGAGTACCGCGGCCGGCGCGTGCTGGTCATCGCGCACAGCGACACCGTCGGGCCGATCGTCCGCGAGCTCGCGCGCGGCGCGGATCTGCCGGCGATCGGCGAGCCCGCCTACGGCACTGCCTACGTGATCGCGATCCCGCGCTGGAGCCGGGCGACCGTGCTCGGCATGACGCTGCCCTAGGCGCCGGGTGGGCGGTCGAGCCGGAAATCGACCTCGAAGACCCGGTAGCCGGCGTCGTCCATGCCGAGGCGCTGGTACACGGCGGCCGCAGCCACGTTGTCGTTGTCGACGTACAGCCGGATGCCGCAGACCTCCGGGTCGCGGCGCGCCTCGCTGAGCACGTGCGCATAGAGGCGCGAGAAGACGCCGCGCCGGCGCGCCTCCGGCACCACGTACACCGACTGGATCCACCAGAACCAGCCCGCGCGCCAGTCGCTCCACTCGCGCGTCACGAGCAGCTGGCCGAGCGGCTCCTCGCCGTCGTCGGCGATGTAGTACTGGCCTTTGGTCGCGTCGCCGAACACGGCCGCGACGCCCTCGGCGAGGAGCTCCCGGTCGAGTTCGCGGGCCTCGGTCTCGCTCGCCATGAGGGCGTTGCCGTCGACGAGGAAATCGAGATCGGTAGCACGCGCGCTGCGGATCGAGATGGGCATCGTGGCGGACTCCGGGCGGTCGCCGCCGATGATACGACGGCGTCGACCCGGTCGCGGTTGCGCCGCGGTCGCCGGGTGCTATCATTCGCGCCGTCGCGTGGGGCGGTAGCTCAGCTGGGAGAGCGTCGCGTTCGCAATGCGAAGGTCGAGGGTTCGATCCCCTTCCGCTCCACCACTTTTTCGGTCCCAGGCGCAGCTGCCCCCCGCGGGGGCTGCGATGCCGGCTCCGCCACGCCCCGGTAGCTCAGCTGGATAGAGCGCGCCCCTCCTAAGGGCGAGGTCACAGGTTCAACTCCTGTTCGGGGCGCCACACCTGTCGGCGGCCGTTGTCATCCCGACGACCCGGCGCCTGTCCTGCCGGAACATCAGGCCCGCATGCGCCTCGAGCGGCCGCGGCCAGGCCGACGCGGGCACGCCGACATCACGCCTGTCGGGCCCACACCGGAACCAAGCGGCTGCCGAGGCCGATGCGCAGCCGCTCGGCCGGCTGCACGATCCGGTCAGGCGCCGGCCGACTTGAGCAAAATCTCGCCTCAGGGCGGCTGGGCGCTGAGGCTGGCTTCGGGCGGAACGCGTTGCGGATCGCCGCGGGGATCGGTGACCAGCTTGCTGCCGGTGAACGGGCTGTACACGTAGTTGCCCGGAAATTCGTCATGTGTCGCCGGATCATACTTGGCGGGCAGCAGGCTCCCGAGCGGCAGCCGGTATCTGAACTCGTCTCCGGCCACGACCACGACCAGCGACCCCTCAGTCATCGGATCGGCCAGCGGCCGGCCGTCATTGGTCTTCGATTTGAACACCAGCCAGTTCAGGTTCTGGCCCATCGGGCCCAGCATGTTCACCACGAGTGGCTTCATCATCGACAGCAGATTCTTGGCATCGGCCGAGATCGCGGCGTCGGGGAGCGGGGAGTAGCTCACGTTCTGTGCGTCCCTGAGCGTGACGCTGGCGCGGACTGCGTCCTCGCTGGTGAAGGTCATGCCGCCGAACGGGCCGATCTTCCCGCTCATGACGATCAGCATCGTGTAGGGCTCGAGCGTCGACCTGAATTTATCGAGCGTCTGCTTGGTAGTTGCAGGATTCTCCTGCAGGCTTCGCTCCCAGAACTGCACCGGGACCCACCACACCAGCGTCATGTCCTGGAAACCGCCGTCGACACGCTTCCTGGATATCTTCTGCGTTTCGCGGATCAACGACTGCGTGTCAAATGTCGACTGCCCGTAACCCGGGCCGGCGAGCATCAGCAGGCTGATGCCGACGATCAACGCGGCCGCGCGAGGGCTGCCGAGGTTCGATCGGGCTGGCGGCGGAGCACTCATGGCTGGCGTACGTCCTTGGCTGCAGACGGGCCTGATATTACGCGCGAACCGTCGCGCGTCACCATTGGCCGCGCGCGCCGTTGGCGCAACGGCAGCGGCGGTTGCCAGGACGGTGGCCGGATTTCGCATCGAGGCCACCGTGGCGGGCGCGTGGCGCCGATGATGGAGGCAAAGCGCGCGCTGCGGCACGCGCGCCGCTCCGATCGGCCGGTGGCGTACCGCAGTGCTGCGATCGATGCGGCCGACGCCGCGGTCCAAAGGCCGCGCGCGCGACCGCTGGCCGACCGGCGCGCACAACCTGCGACGGTTTGAATTCGCGACCAGAGCATGCTGTCCGCGCACGAATCTTGACAGTTCCGTGACCAACCTTGCGCCGCGGCGGAATTCATCCCGCCGCACGCTGCCACCGCCACGCGTTAAGGTGTAGGCTCTTGAAGTTGGGTACGCGCGCATCGGCCGCAAGGCCTAGGATCCAACGCGCCGGGGCGAGACGGGCCCGCGCGCGGTCGATGCCGTCGATCAAGAGGATTGTGTTGGCCGCGACGGATTGCGGCCGCGGCGGTCCGGGCAACGACCGGTCGCCCGAGCCTGCGCTTCGAGGGAGAACCGCATGCACGAGCCCATGACCCTGTCGGCCAGCCTCGTCGGAACGGTGCTCGATGCGGCGCCCGACGCGATGGTCGTCATCGATGCGAGCGGCAGGATCCTGTTCGCCAATCAGCAGGTTACGGCACTGTTCGGTTACGACCGCGAAGAGGTCGTCGGGCTGTCGGTCGACGCGCTGATTCCCGAGCGCTTCCGCCACCGCCACGCGGCGCATCGCCGCCACTACGCCGAGAGCGGCCATCGCCGGCCGATGGGTAGCGGTCTCGACCTGTTCGCGCGCCGCAAGGACGGCAGCGAGGTTCCGGTCGAGATCAGCCTGAGCCCGATCACTGATGGCGGGGACGCGCTCGTCGCGGCGGCGATCCGCGACGTCACCGACCGGCGCCGTGTGCAGATCGAGCTGCAGGCCGCGCGCGAGTCCGCCGACCGTGCCAACCTCGCGAAAAGCCGCTTTCTCGCCACCGCCAGCCACGACCTGCGCCAGCCGCTGCAGGCGCTCGGGCTGCTGAGCGGCAGCCTGCGCCGGATGGTGTCCGAGCCCGAGGTCAGCGACGTGCTCGCGCACCAGGACCGGGCGATCGGCGCGATGTCGCGGCTGCTCAACGCGCTGCTCGATATCAGCAAGCTCGAATCCGGCGCGATCCGGCCGGAGATCACCGACTTCACCGTCGCGGCACTGTTCGAGGAGCTGCGCCAGGAGTTCGCGGGCCTCGCGGCGGACAAGGGCCTGCAGCTCGCGATCGAGCCCTGCGCCGACGCCGTCCACAGCGACCCGGCGCTCGTCGGCCAGGTGCTGCGCAACCTCGTGTCGAACGCGATCAAGTACACGCGCCAGGGCTTCGTCCGGCTGCGCTGCCTGCACGAGCAGGCCTTCGTGCGCCTCGAGGTGCTCGACACCGGCATCGGCATACCGGCGAACCAGCTGCCGTACATCTGCGACGAGTTCTACCAGGTCGACGTGCCGTCCAACACGACGCGCGACGGCTACGGTCTGGGCCTGAGCATCGTGCAGCGGATCACGAAGCTGCTCGACCTGAAGCTCGACGTGCAGTCCGAGATCGGCCGCGGCTCGACGTTCGCGTTGACGGTGCCGGCGAGCAACGCACGCGCCGCCGGCCCGCACGCCGACCCGGCCCGCGCCGGGTCAGCGCCGCGCGCCGCGGTGAGTGTGCCGCACGTGCTGCTCGTCGAGGACGACGAGGCGGTGCGCAGCGCAACGCGCCTGCTGCTCAAGGTCGCCGGCTACCGTGTCACGGCCGCGGGCTCGGTGGCCGAGGCAGTGGAGCGGGTGCGCGAGCGGGCCGACGTCGACGTGCTGGTCACGGACTACCACCTCGGCGGCGGCGAGACCGGCCTGGAGGCGATCGTCGCGGTGCGCGCGCTGCAGGGACCGGCGCTGCGCGCGGTACTCGTCACCGGCGACACGTCCTCGGCGGTGCGCGAGCTCGCCTGCGATGCGCGCCTGCGCATCGCGAGCAAGCCGATGAACGCCGACGACCTGCTGACGCTGCTCGACGAGCTGCGCGCCGAGCATTAGCCGGGCGTGCCGGCCCTCAGCGCGGCGCCGCCGCGGCGGGCGGGTAGCGGGCGAGCACGGCGGCGACCGCGGCGCGCAGCGGCGGACCCGGGTCCGCGAGGTCCTGCCGGCTGAGCGGCTTGCGCGCCCAGCCGTGCCAGATCGGCCGGTGGCCGCGGGCGTCGAACAGGTTGATGACGAGCGTGCCCTCCTGGTACTGGTGCACGTCGATCTCGTTGCCGAAATAACCGCCGCCCCAGCGCCAGCCGCCGCCGAATTCGACCGGGTAGGTCGTGATGTCGGTGCGCTCGGCCGCGCCCACGGTGAAATCGACGGCCAGATCGGCCCGGCCGACGTCGGCCTCGAGGCGCAGCCCCTTCGCCTCGAGCTCGGCCCGGATCGCATCCTGGACGCGCTGCACGTTGAGCGGGTTGGGGCTGTCCGGGTGCGAGCGCGGCAGCCAGGCGAAGCTCCGGTACGGCGCGAAGCTCACCGAGCGGTCGAAGTCGGAGCCGGTCTGCAGCGTCGCGCAGGCGCCGAGCGCGAGGACACCGATGAGGGTGAGGACGGCTCGGCGCATGGCAGGCCTCCGCTCGCCTGATGGTGGGGGATCGGCTCTATTTAGCACGCGCCCCGCTCCGCGTGGGCCGGGTGACGCGCCGCTGTCCCGGGCCGGCGGCGCGCCCGGACGGTGTCGGCATCCTTTACGCTTCTCGCCGGGGCGCGGCACCCTATGCCTGCCGGATCAGTACATTATGATTGTGGAGCGCTTCTTGCAGGCTGTCTTCCTGTGGCGACAATCGAGGACGACGGGGGCCGACCGAGCATGGGTGAGCTGACCGACGCGGCCATGGCGCCTGGCGCCTGTTACCGACCCGAGCGACGCGTCGCCGCGGCCGATCGCCGCCGCAAGTTCGTGTTCTCGCTGTTCTACGGCGGGCTGCGGCCACGGCGCCGGACCGGTCGGCGCGCCGCCGATCACCACCAGCCGATCATCGACTGGCACGGGCCGGGGCTGCTGACCAGCTCGATCCTCGTGCTCTTGCTGTGCGTCGCCGACGCCTTCCTCACGCTGTGGCTGCTGCACGACGGGGCGATCGAGGCCAACCCGCTGATGGCGGCGCTGGTCGAAGGCGACGGCCGGCGCTTCGCGATCGCCAAGCTCGCGCTCACCGGCGGCGGCGTGCTGACGCTGGTGGCGATGGCGAATTTCCGCGTCTTCCGTCGGATCCGGGCCGGCACGCTCGTGCACACGATCCTCGCCGCCTACCTCGTGCTCATCTGCTACGAGCTCACGCTCGTCGCCGCGCACGCCTGAAATCGGCGGGAGCTCCGTCACAGTTCGCGTAAGCGACTGAATGCTCTTTTGTTTGTCGGGTCCGCATCCGCTAGACTTTCGACATATTCAGTGTCGAGCGGCCCCGCCCCGCAGCAGATCCCGGCATGAGTTCCACCCTTAGCGACTGGTTCGCGTCCTCTCCATTGTCGGGCGCGAACGCAGCGTTCGTCGAAGCACTGTACGAGCGCTTCCTCGGCGACCCCGAGGCGGTGCCACCGGAGTGGCGCGCCTACTTCCGCAGTCTGCCGCCCGGCGCCGCGGCCCGCGACGTGCCGCACGGCCCGGTGCGCGAGGAGTTCGCCGCGCGGGCGCGCGCGCCCAGGCTCGGCGCGGGGCCGGCCAGCGCCGGCAGCGACAACGCCGCCAAGCAGGGCGTCGTCTCGCGGATGGTCCAGGTGTACGCGAACCGCGGCCACCTGGTCGCGCGCATCGACCCGCTCGGCCTGATGAAGCGCGATACGCCCACCGTGCTCGAGCTCGGCTACTTCGGCCTGTCGGAGGCCGACCTCGACAGCGAGTTCTTCAGCGGCTCGCGCTCCGACGCGATCCCGTCGCGGATGAAGCTGCGCGACATGATCGCGCAGCTCAAGTTCATCTACTGCGACACGATCGGCGCCGAATTCGCCCACGTCTCTTCGACCGAGGAGCGGCTGTGGCTGCAGGAGTCGTTCCAGGTCAACCGGCTGCGCCACCGCTTCACCCTCGAGGAGCGCCGCAAGATCCTCTGGCAGCTGACCGCGGCCGAGGGCCTGGAGCGCTACCTGCACACCAAGTACGTCGGCCAGAAGCGCTTCTCGCTCGAGGGCGGCGACTCGCTGATGCCGATGCTCGACGACCTGATCCAGCACGGCGGCGGGCACGGCGTCGAGGAGTGCGTCATCGGCATGGCCCACCGCGGCCGCCTCAACGTGCTCGTCAACCTGCTCGGCAAGTCGCCGTCGGACCTGTTCTCGGAGTTCGAGGGCCACTACGACCTGAAGGGCCTGAAGGGCTCGGGCGACGTCAAGTACCACAAGGGCTTCTCGGCGGACCTGCGCACCGCCAACGGCAACGTGCACGTCGCCCTCGCGTTCAATCCGTCGCACCTCGAGGTGGTCAACCCGGTCGTCGAGGGCTCGGTGCGCGCCCGCCAGGAGCGCCGCGGCGACGCGCGCGGCGAGCGCGTTCTGCCGGTGCTGATCCACGGCGACGCGGCCTTCGCCGGCCAGGGCGTGGTCATGGAGACGCTGCAGCTGTCGCAGGCGCGCGGCTTCTACACCGGCGGCACGGTCCACCTCGTCATCAACAACCAGGTCGGCTTCACGACCTCCGACCCGCGCGACGCGCGCTCGACGCTGTACTGCTCCGACGTCGCCAAGATGGTCGAGGCGCCGATCTTCCACGTCAACGGCGATGACCCGGAGGCCTGCGTGTTCGTCACGCGCCTCGCGCTCGACTACCGGATGAAGTTCTGCAAGGACGTCGTCATCGACCTCGTCTGCTACCGCCGCCATGGCCACAACGAGGCCGACGAGCCGGCCGCGACCCAGCCGGTCATGTACCAGGCGATCCGCCGCCACCCGACCACGCGCCAGGTCTATGCGGAGCGGCTCGCCGGCGAGGGCGTGCTCGGCGCCGGCGACGCCGAGCGCATGGTCGAGGCCTACCGCACCGGCCTCGACGAGGGCAAGCCGCAGGCGCGCGCCGCGCTCGGCCTGATCGGCAACAAGTACACCGTCGACTGGTCGCTGCACGTCGCCGCCGACCCGCTGGAGGAGACCGTCACCGGCGTCGAGCTCGGCCGGCTGCGCGAGCTCGGCGCGCGGCTCGTGCGGTTCCCGGCCGACTTCACGCTGCAGCCGCGCGTCGCCCGAATCTACGAGGAGCGCGCCCGGATGCTCGCCGGCGACCTGCCGCTCGACTGGGGCGCGGCCGAGACGCTCGCCTACGCGACGCTGGTCGACCAGGGCTACGGCGTGCGCATGACCGGCCAGGACAGCGGCCGCGGCACGTTCTTCCACCGCCACGCCGTGCTGCACGATCAGGGCAGCGACCGGATCTACACGCCGCTCGAGCACCTGGCGCGCAACTCGCAGTTCCGGGTCACCGACTCGGTGCTGTCCGAGGAGGCGGTGCTCGGCTTCGAGTACGGCTTCGCGACCACCGCGCCCGAGGTGCTGGTGATCTGGGAGGGCCAGTTCGGCGACTTCGTCAACGGCGCCCAGGTGATCATCGACCAGTTCATCAGCTCGGGCGAGGCCAAGTGGGGCCGGCTGTCCGGCATCACGCTGCTGCTGCCGCACGGCTACGAGGGTCAGGGCCCGGAGCACTCCTCGGCGCGGCTCGAGCGCTTCCTGCAGCTGTGCGCCGAGTGGAACATGCAGGTCTGCGTGCCCTCGACGCCGGCGCAGATGTTCCACATGCTGCGCCGGCAGATGGTGCGGCCGCTCCGGAAGCCGCTGATCGTGATGACGCCGAAGAGCCTGCTCCGCCACAAGCTCGCGGTATCCGCGCTCGAGGACCTGTCGCGCGGCTTCTTTCGCACGCTGATCGACGAGGTCGACCCGCTCGACCCGGCGGCGGTGCGTCGCGTCGTGTTCTGCAGCGGCAAGGTGTACTTCGACCTCCTCGAGCGGCGGCGCGCCGACGGCGCGAGCGACGTCGCAGTCGTGCGCCTCGAGCAGCTGTACCCGTTCCCGGCCGAGGAGTACGAGGCGACGCTGTCGCGCTACCCGAACGCGCACGAGATCGTCTGGTGCCAGGAGGAGCCGCAGAACCAGGGCGCCTGGTACCAGATCCGGCACCGGCTGCAGGAGCCGCTGTCGACCGTCGACCTGCTGCTGTACGCCGGCCGCGCCGGCGCCGCGGCGCCGGCCGCCGGCATCCACGAGCTGCACGTCCAGCAGCAGCAGGCGCTCGTGAAAGCGGCGCTGCACGCCAGCGCCACCGAGGACACCGGCCGCGAGACCACGCGGCTGATGTCGCCGCGCGTGGCCCCGGCCGAACGAACCAAGACGATCAGGAAGACCTCATGACGATCGAAGTGCGAGTTCCGCAGCTGCCGGAGTCCGTGGCCGACGCCACGCTCGTCGCCTGGCACAAGCAGCCGGGCGATGCGGTGGCGCGCGACGAGAACCTCGCCGACCTCGAGACCGACAAGGTCGTGCTCGAGGTGCCGGCGCCGGTCGCGGGCGTGCTCCAGGAGGTGAAGGTCGCGGCCGGCGCGACGGTGACCTCGGGCACGCTGCTCGCGGTGATCGCGGCGGGCGAGGCCGCGACCGCCAAGGTCACCGAGGCGCCGCCGCCGGCGGCCAGCACGACCAAGGCCGAGGCCGCCAAGCTCGGCCCCGCGGCGCGGCGCATCGTCGAGGAGCAGCGCGTCGACCCGGCGACGATCGCCGGCTCGGGCCGCGAGGGCCGCGTCACCAAGCAGGACGTGGTGCGCGCGCTCGAGGCCAAGCCCGCCGCGGCGGCGCCCGCCAAGGCGCCGCCGCCGCCGGCGGCACCGGCCACGCCGCGCAGCGGCCGCAGCGAGCAGCGCGTGGCGATGACCCGGCTGCGGGCGCGGATCGCCTCGCGGCTCGTCGAGGCCCAGGCGACGCAGGCGCTGCTGACCACCTTCAACGAGGTGGACATGAAGGCGCTCAACGAGGCGCGCAGCCGCTACAAGGACCGCTTCGAGAAGGTCCACGGCGTACGGCTCGGCTTCATGTCGTTCTTCGTCAAGGCCGCGGTCGAGGCGCTCAGGCGCTTCCCGGTCGTCAACGCCTACGTCGATGGCACCGACATCGTCTACCACGACTACTACGACGTCGGCGTCGCGGTGTCGACCGACCGCGGCCTGATCGTGCCGGTGCTGCGCGACGCGGACCTGATGAGCGCGGCCGACGTCGAGCGCGCGATCGGCGCCTACGCGCAGAAGGCGCGCGACGGCTCGATCACGATCGAGGAGCTCACCGGCGGCACCTTCTCGATCACCAACGGCGGCGTGTTCGGCTCGCTGTTGTCGACGCCGATCGTCAACTCGCCGCAGAGCGCGATCCTCGGCATGCACAAGGTGCAGGAGCGCCCGGTGGTCGTTGACGGGCAGATCGTCGTGCGGCCGATGATGTACCTCGCGCTCACCTACGACCACCGCATCATCGACGGCCGCGAGGCGGTGCAGTTCCTCGTCACGATCAAAGACTGCCTCGAAGACCCGGCGCGGCTGCTGCTGCAGGTCTGAGCGGGGCTTGGGATCCCATCCATGAGCGACAGCTACGACGTCATCGTCATTGGCGGCGGCCCGGCCGGCTACCCGGCCGCGATCCGCGCCGGCCAGAACGGCCTCAAGGTCGCGTGCATCGACGAGTGGCGCAACCGCGACGGCAGCTACGCCTTCGGCGGCACCTGCCTCAACGCCGGCTGCATCCCCTCCAAGGCGCTGCTCGAGTCCTCCGAACTGCTGCACCGGGCGCGCGAGGAGTTCGCGACCCACGGCATCCGCATCGGCAGCGCCGAGATCGACGTCGCGCAGATGCAGAAGCGCAAGGCCGGCATCGTCAGGGCCTCGACGCAGGGCATCCTCGCGCTGTTCAAGGCCGCCAAGGTCACCGGCCTCACCGGCCACGGCCGCCTGCTGCCCGGTCGCAAGGTCGAGTACACCGCCGCCGACGGCACCGTGACGGTGCTCGCTGCGAACGCGGTCGTGCTCGCCAGCGGCTCGACGCCGATGCCGCTCAAGTCCGTGCCCTTCGACGGCACGACCGTGCTCGACAGCTGGGGCGCACTCGACCTCGCCGCGGTGCCGCGGCGCCTCGGCGTCATCGGCGCGGGCGTCATCGGGCTCGAGCTCGGCAGCGTCTGGCGCCGGCTCGGCAGCGAGGTGGTCGTGCTCGAGGCGCTCGAGACGTTCCTGCCGATGGCCGACGGCCAGGTCGCCAAGGAAGCACAGCGGCACTTCAAGAAGCAGGGTCTCGACATCCGCCTCGGCGCCAAGGTCACCGGCGCCCAGGTCGCGGCGGGCGGGGTCAGCCTCGCCTATGCCGACGCCGCGGGCAGCCACGCGCTCGAGGTCGACACGGCTGGTGGTCGCGATCGGCCGGCGCCCGCATAC
The DNA here is from genome assembly GCA_963727685.1 of uncultured Pseudomonadota bacterium. Taxonomy (GTDB): domain Bacteria; phylum Pseudomonadota; class Gammaproteobacteria; order Steroidobacterales; family Steroidobacteraceae; genus CAIKZZ01. The sequence continues at coordinate 402,652 of CAVSGY010000005.1, read as the reverse complement.
CGCGGGGCTGCTCGCCGAGGGCACCGGCGGTCGGGCTCGACGAGCGCGGCTTCATCAAGGTCGACGACGAGTGCCGCACTGGCGTTGAGGGCGTGTACGCGGTCGGCGACTGCGTTCGCGGCCCGATGCTGGCGCACAAGGGCAAGGAGGAGGGCGTGATGGTGGCCGACCTGATCGCCGGGCGCTACGGCGAGGTCAACTACAAGACCATCCCGTCGGTGATCTACACCGCGCCGGAGATCGCCTGGGTCGGCCAGACCGAGGAACAGGTCAAGGCCGGTGGCCGGCCGTACAAGACCGGCGTGTTCCCGTTCATGGCCAGCGGCCGCGCGCGGGCGATGGAGGCGACCGCAGGCTTTGCCAAGGTCATCGCCGCGGTCGACGACGACGAGATCCTCGGCGTGCACATCATCGGCCCCCTGGCGGGCGAGCTCATCGCCGAGGCGGTGCTGGCGATGGAGTACTCGGCGAGCACCGAGGACCTGCAGCGCACGATCCACGCGCACCCGACGCTGTCGGAGGCCGTGCACGAGGCCGCGCTCGCCGCCGACAAGCGGGCGATCGACTTCCCGAACCGCTGAGGCGGCTAGCGCCGCTGCACGCGGATCACGTTGGTGAGGCCGGCGATCCGGCCGAGCACGCCCTCGAGCTCGGTGAGGTCGTGCACCCGCACGCCGATCGTCATGTCGGCGGTGCGGTCGGCGGCGTTGGTCGCGGTGCGCATGCGCTCGATGCTCAGCCGCGCATCGGCCAGCACGCCGCTGACGTCGCGCACGAGCCCGCGGCGGTCGAACGCCAGCACCTGGAACTCGACCGGGTAGAGCTGGTCGCGGTCGGTGCCCCAGGCGACCGGCAGCACGCGGTCGGGCTGGCGCGCCCGCATCCGCGCCAGGTTCTTGCAGCTGGCGCGGTGGATGGTCACGCCGCGGCCGAGGGTCACGTAGCCCTCGATCGGCTCCGGCGGCACCGGCCGGCAGCAGCGCGCGTACTGCGACAGGAGATCGCCCACCCCCATGACGCTGATGCCCTCGGCCGCCTCGCGCCCCGCCGGCGCGGCCGCCGTCGCCTCCGGCCCCGGCACGGTGGCGGGCGCCGCGGCACGCTCACGCCGCGCGAGCGCCGCGGCGAGCTGCGCGCCCGACAGGTCGCCGGCACCGAGCGCGACGTAGAGCGCCTCGGGGCTGTCGAGGCCGAGCTCGGCGGCGAGCTCACCGATCGCCGGCGGCGCGCCGGCGGCGCGCCGCGCGAGCTCGCGCTCGACGATCGCGCGCCCGGCCTTGAGGTGCTCGTCGTAGTCGATCTGGCGGAACCAGGCGCGCACCTTGCCGCGCGCCGACTTGCTGGCGAGGAAGCCGCGGCTCTCGACCAGCCAGTCGCGGCTCGGCTGCGGCTCCTTGCCGGCGATGATCTCGACGCTGACGCCGTTCGCGAGCCGGTGGTCGAGCGGCACCATGCGCCCGTCGACGCGCGCGCCGCGGCAGCGGTGGCCGAGGTCTGGTGTGCACGTGGTAGGCGAAATCGAGCGGCGTCGCGCCCTCCGGCAGCTCGACGACGTCGCCCTTCGGGCTGAACACGTAGACGTGCTCGCGGAACAGCGTCGCGCCGACCTGGTCGAGGGGGTCGGCGTCGGCGACCTCGTGCGGTGCCAAGCAGCGCGCGCAGCTGCTCGACCTTGCGCTCGTAGGCCCGCGTCGCGCGACGCCGCCCTCCTTGTAGCGCCAGTGGGCGGCGACGCCGAGCTCGGCCTTGTCGTGCATCTCGCGGGTGCGGATCTGCACCTCGACGACCTTGGCGGCCGGGCCCATGACCGCGGTGTGGATCGAGCGGTAGCCGTTGGCCTTGGGCGTGGCGATGTAGTCGTCGAACTCGCCGGGCAGGTAGTGCCAGAGCGCCGTGGACGACGCCGAGCGCGGCGTAGCACTCGGCGACGGTGCCGACCAGCACGCGCACCGCGCGCACGTCGAACACCTGCTCGAAGGCCAGGCCCTTCTTCTGCATCTTCCGCCAGATGCTGTAGATGTGCTTCGGGCGCCCGTGCACCTCGGCGGCGACGCCGGCCCGGGCGAGCTCGCGCTCGAGCTGCGTCTTGAGCTCGTGGATGTAGCGCTCGCGGTCGCTGCGCTTCTCGGCCAGCGCGCCCGCGATGCGCCGGTAGTCGTCGGGCTCGAGGTAGCGGAACGCGTAGTCCTCGAGCTCCCACTTGAGGACCGCGAGCGCCGAGCCGGTTGGCGAGCGGCGCGTAGACGTCGCGCGTCTGGGCCGCGAGACGGCGGCGCTCGGCGGCGTCGGCCTGGCGCGCCGCGCGCAGCAGCCACAGCTGCTCGGCGACCCGCGCCAGCACGAGCCGCGGATCGGACACGACGGCGAGCAGCATGCGCCGCAGCGCCTCGGCCTGCGCCGCCGGCAGCACCGCCGCGCCCGCCGCGGTCTTGAGCGGCGTGCCGAGGTCGAGCCGGCCGAGGCGGCCGAGGGCGCGGGCGAAGGCGAACGCGGCCTGCGGCGCCGCGCGCTCGGCCGCCTCCGCCGCGACGGCGCCCGCGCCGAGCAGCGACTGCAGCAGCGTGCCGGCGACGGCGATCGGGTCCGGGTCGAAGTGCGCGACGATGCGCGCGATCGCGCTCGCCCGCTCGAGCGCCGCCGCCGGCACGCCGTCGAGCAGCTCGCCGAGCTCGGCGGCGGCGCCGCGGGCAGCGGCGAGGGCGGCCTGGTCGTTATCGAAAGTGGTTGTTTCCACGGCGGAAACGCCCGTCGCGAGCGTGTCGGGCAACGGCGATACCGGTATCATACGCGTCCCATGACCCGTGCCCCCGCCAAGCCCGATGCGCCGCTCGTCCAGCTGGCGCTCGTATAAGCCCGGGCGGGCGGGCGCCGCGGGCGCCGCGCCGCCGGTGACCGTGACGACGCGGCCGGTGCGGATCCTCGGCCTCGACCCCGGCTCGCGCGCCACCGGCTTCGGCGTCGTCGACGTCGGCCGCGACGGGTCCGTGCTACGTCGCCAGCGGGGCGATCCGCGCCAGCGGCGACGATTTCCCGCGGCGGCTGCAGGAGATCTACGCCGGCGTCGCCGCCCTCGTCGCCGAGTACGATCCGGGCGAGATCGCGATCGAGCGCGTGTTCGTCAACCGCAACCCCGACAGCGCCCTGAAGCTCGGCCAGGCGCGCGGCGCGGCGCTGTCGGCGACCTTCGCCTCGAGCGCGCCGATCTACGAGTACACGCCGCGCGCGGTCAAGCTCGGCGTGGTCGGCACCGGCGCCGCCGAGAAGGCGCAGGTGCAGAAGATGGTCAGCGTGATCCTGCGCCTCGACGGCCGCCTCGGCGCGGACGCCGCCGACGCGCTGGCGATCGCGCTGTGCCATGCGCACGGCCGCGCGACCCGCCTCGCGCTCGCGGCCGCCGGCGGCGCGGCGTGATCGGCTGGCTGCGCGGCCGGCTCGCCGCCAAGCACCCGCCGGGGCTGGTGATCGACGTCAACGGCGTCGGCTACGAGTGCGAGGCGCCGATGTCGACCTTCTACGGCCTGCCCGAGACCGGCGCCGAGGTGCTGCTGCGCACCCACCTGGTGGTGCGCGAGGACGCCCACGTCCTGTACGCCTTCGCCACCGAGGACGAGCGGCGGCTGTTTCGCAGCCTGCTCAAGGTGTCGGGCGTCGGTCCCGAAGATCGCGCTCGGCATGCTCTCCGGGATCAGCGTCGACGGACTTCATGCTCACCGTCGAGGCCCAGGACGCCGCACCGCTGGTGCGCGTGCCGGGCGTCGGCCGCAAGACCGCCGAGCGCGTGCTGATCGACATGCGCGACCGGGTGCAGGAGCTCGCGGCCGCCGCCGCGACGCCGACGCCTGCGGTCGGCCGCGCCGGCACCGCGCAGGCCGAGGCCTTCAGCGCGCTGGTTGCGCTCGGCTACCGGCCGGTCGAGGTCACGCGGCTGCTGAAGAGCATCGGCGACGAGGCCGGCAGCGTCGAGGAACTGATCCGGCGCGCGCTCCGGGCCGCGGCCGGCTGACGCCGGCGAGGAGGAACCGATGATCGAGCCCGACCGCATCGTATCGACGCACGGCCAGCGCGAGGACGAGTCCCTCGACCGGGCGGTGCGCCCGAAGCTGCTCGCCGACTATGTCGGCCAGCCGGCGGTCAAGGAGCAGATGGCGGTGTTCATCGAGGCGGCGCGGCGCCGCGCCGAGGCGCTCGACCACCTGCTGATCTTCGGCCCGCCGGGCCTCGGCAAGACCACGCTCGCGCACATCGTCGCCAACGAGCTCGGCGTCGGACTCAAGCAGACCTCGGGCCCGGTGCTCGAGCGGCCGGGCGACCTGGCCGCGATCCTGACCAACCTGCAGCCGCGCGACGTGCTGTTCGTCGACGAGATCCACCGCCTCAGTCGCCGGTGGTCGAGGAGATCCTGTACCCGGCGATGGAGGACTTCCAGCTCGACATCATGATCGGCGAGGGCCCCGCGGCGCGCTCGATCAAGATCGACCTGCCGCCGTTCACGCTGGTCGGCGCGACGACCCGCGCGGGGCTGCTGACCTCGCCGCTGCGCGACCGCTTCGGCATCGTGCAGCGGCTCGAGTTCTACTCGGTCGACGACCTGACGCGGATCGTGGCCCGCTCGCGCCAGCATCCTCGGCCTCGCGGTCGAGCCCGGCGGCGCGCGCCGGATCGCCGAGCGCTCGCGCGGCACGCCGCGCATCGCCAACCGGCTGCTGCGGCGCGTGCGCGACTACGCCGAGGTGCGCGCCGACGGCCGCATCACCGAGTCCGGTCGCGCAGGCTGCGCTCGACATGCTCGACGTCGACCGGCTGGGCTTCGACGTCATGGACCGGCGGCTGCTGCTGACGATCATCGAGAAGTTCGCCGGCGGCCCGGTCGGCGTCGACAGTCTCGCCGCCGCGATCGGCGAGGAGCGCGGCACGATCGAGGACGTGCTCGAGCCGTTCCTGATCCAGCAGGGCTACCTGATGCGCACGGCGCGCGGCCGCATGGCGACGGCCGCCGCCTACACGCATTTCGGGCTCACGCCGCCGGCGCCGGCCGCGCCGCAGGCCGGCTCGCTCGGACTGTTCAGGGAGGATTCATAGAGTGTCCGTAGACTTCGAGTGGCCGGTCCGGGTCTACTGGGAGGACACGGATGCGGGCGGGATCGTCTACCACGCCTCGTACCTGCGCTTCCTGGAGCGCGGCCGCAGCGAGTGGCTGCGCGCCCGCGGCGTGAACCAGGTGGCGCTGCGCGACCGGGAACGGCTGCAGTTCGCCGTGGTCGACATGCAGATCGAGTGGAAGCGGGCGGCCCGCTTCGACGATGAGCTCACCGTCGTGACCGCGTTCGGCGCGTCCGGCGGCGCCTCGTTCAGCTTCGCGCAGCGGATCGTGCGCGGCGCGGAACTCATCGTCGCGGCGCGCGTGCGGGCCGCGGCGCTCGACGCCGACACGCTCAAACCCCGGCGCCTGCCGCAGCACGTGACGCAACTGTTCACATGAACCCGCTGAACTCGGTCCAAGTCGACCTGTCGTTCCTGAAACTGGTGCTCGACGCGAGCCTGGTCGTGCAGATCGTCATGGCGATCCTGCTGTGCGCCTCGGTCGTGTCGTGGGCGATCATCTTCAAGAAGCGCCGCACGCTCGGCCTGACGCGCTCCGCCGCCGAGTCCTTCGAGACCTCGTTCTGGTCGGGCGGCGACCTGGGCGCGCTGTATCGCGCGATCGAGAGCAAGCAGGGCAAGGCCTCCGGCATGGAGAGCATCTTCGAGTTCGGCTTTCGCGAGTTCACGCGCCTGCGGAAGCAGGCCGGCATCGACGCCGCGCAGCTGATGGAGGGCGCGCGCCGCGCGATGAAGGTCGCACAGCTGCGCGAGATCGACCGGCTCGAGAGCAATCTCGAGATGCTGGCGACGATCGGCTCGATCAGCCCGTACGTCGGCCTGTTCGGCACGGTGTGGGGCATCATGCACGCCTTCCGCGGCCTCGCCAACGTGCAGCAGGCGACGCTGCAGATGGTCGCGCCCGGCATCTCCGAGGCGCTGATCGCGACCGCGATCGGCCTGTTCGCCGCGATCCCGGCGGTCGTCGCCTACAACCGCTTCTCCGACCAGGTCAACCGGCTCGAGCTGCGGTTCGACACCTTCATGGAGGAGTTCTCGACGATCCTCCAGCGCCACGCCACGGCGCCGCGCGGGACCTGAGCGGATGCAGCAGGCTCCGGGCAGGCGCGGGCGGCGGCTGATGGGCGAGATCAACGTCGTGCCCTACATCGACGTCATGCTGGTGCTGCTGATCATCTTCATGGTCACCGCGCCGCTGCTGACCCAGGGCGTGCAGGTCCACCTGCCGAAGGCCGGTGCCGCGCCGCTGCCGGACGCGACGCACGAGCCGATCGTGGTCAGCCTCGACCGCGCGGGGCGGCTGTACGTCAACCTCGGCGACGACAAGAGCCGGCCGGTCGACGAGGCGACGCTGGGCGCGCGGGTGCGTACCGTGCTCGGCCGCGACCGCGACACGCCGGTGCTGCTGAAGGCCGACGAGGGGCTCGCCTACGGGCGCGTCATCCACACGATGGTGCTGCTGCAGCAGGCCGGCGCCGCGCGCGTCGGCTTCGTCACGGACCCGCTCGCACCGCCGGCGCGCGGCGTCGGCCGCTGATGGCCGCGCCGTGAACCCCTTCCTGCGCGAGCACGCGGGCTCCCTCGTCGGCTCGACGCTGCTGCACGTGGTGATCGCCGCCGGCGCGCTCGCCGCCGCCTGGTTCACGGTCGCGCCGAAGATCACGATGCCGGCCGCGATCGACGCCTACCTCGCCGCGCCGCGCGCGCCGCGGCCGCAGCCGGCGGCACCGGTGGCGGCGCCGGCGGCGGCGCCCGCGGCGCCGCAGGCCGCGCCGGCGCCGGACGCGGCGGCCGAGGCGCGCGCGCGCGACGAGGCCCGTGCCCGCGAGCAGGCGGCCGTCGCACGCCAGCAGGAGCACGAGGCCGAGCTGCGCGCCGCGGCCACCGCGCGCCAGAAGGCGAGCGAGGAGGCGGCCCGCCGGGCCGCCGCCGCGGAGGCGCAGCACCGCGCCGACGCCGAGGCCGAGCGGCGCCGCGAGCAGGCGCTCGAGGCCAGGCGCGCCGACGAGCGGCGCAAGGCGGCCGCCGACGCGCAGCAGCGCGCCGCCCGCGAGTCCGACCTCGCCCGAAAGCTCGCCGCCGAGGAGCAGCGCACCGGCGCGGAGAACGCGGGGCTGCTGGCCCGCTACGTCGCCGAGATCCAGGCGCGCATCGAGCGCGCCTGGAACCGGCCGCCGACGGCCAAGCCCGGGCTGCGCTGCATGGTCTACGTCACCCAGGTGCCGGGTGGCACGGTAACCGACGTCAAGATCGGCGAGTGCAATGGCGACGCCGCCGTGCAACAGTCGATCACGCTCGCCGTGTACCGGGCCTCGCCACTGCCGGCGCCGCCGGATCCGAGCCTCTTCGAACGCAACCTCAGGCTGGTGTTTGCCCCCGATGCCTAACCTTCGCCGCCTCGCCGCCCTCGCCGCACTGCTCGCGGGCCTGGCCGCCACGAGCCTGCCGGCCTATGCGCAGCTCACCGTGCAGATCACGCGCGGCGTCACGACGCCGATCCCGGTCGCGGTCGTGCCCTTCGGCGGCGCGGGGCCCTTGCCGGTCGATGCCGCGCAGGTCATCGGCGCCGACCTCGAGCGCAGCGGGCGCTTCCAGGCGCTGCCGCGCGCCTCGATGCTGCAGAAGCCGAGCCGCGCCGGCGATCTCGACTTCGCGCAGTGGCGGCTCCTGAAGACCGACTTCGTCGTCATCGGCCGCGTCGTGCCGAACGGCGAGCGCCTGGCGGTCGAGTTCGAGCTCTATAACGTCGTGACCGGCGAGCGGCTGCTCGGCTACAGCGTGCCGGCGGCGTCGGGCTCGCTCCGGCTCGCAGCGCACCGCGCCGCCGACATGATCTACGAGAAGATCCTCGGCGTGCCGGGCGCGTTCGCGACGCGCATCGCCTACGTCTCGCTCGAGGGCGCGGCCGCGGGCCGCCACTGGCGGCTGATCGTCGCCGACGCCGACGGCGAGAACCCGAAGACGGTCGTCGAGTCGCCCGAGCCGATCATGTCGCCGGCCTGGTCGCCGGACGGCACGCGGCTCGCCTACGTGTCCTTCGAGGGGCGCATGTCGTCGGTCTACGTGCAGTCGCTCGCCACCGGCGCCCGCGAGCGCGTCTCGGCGCGCGCCGGGATCAACGGCGCGCCGGCCTGGTCGCCGGACGGCAAGCGGCTTGCGCTCACGCTGTCGCAGTCGGACGGCAACGTCGACATCTTCGTGCTCGACCTTTCGAGCCGCGCGCTGTTGCGCGTCACCGACGATCCGGCGATCGACACCGAACCCTGCTGGGCACCGGACGGCCGGAGCCTCTATCTTCACCTCCGACCGCGCCGGCCGGCCGCAGATCTACCGGATCGCGCTCGCTGCCGGCGAGCGGCCGAAGCGGATCACCTTCGAGGGCGCCTACAACGCGCGGCCGCGGGTCTCGCCCGACGGCACGCAGCTCGCGATCGTCACCCTCGACCAGGGCGCCTACCGGATCGGCGCGGTCGACATCGCCTCGGGACGCTCGCGCGTGCTGTCCTCCGGGCACCTCGACGAGGGGCCGTCGTTCGCGCCGAACGGCCAGACCGTGATCTTCGCGGCGCGCGAGGCCGGCCGCGGCGTGCTCGAGACCGTCGCGATCGACGGCAGCGTCACGAGCCGGATCAGCTCGGCCACGGGCGATGTGCGCGAGCCGGCCTGGTCGCCGCGCGACGGCGCGCCGTGAGCCGGCGGCGGCACGCCGGGCTGTGGCAGAATGCCGCGGTCGCGGCGGACTGGATCTGCAAGATATTATTCAGTTGTTTCATGGAGTTGTAGAATGAACCGCATCCTAAATCTGACACTCGTCTTGTGCCTCGCCGTCGGCGCCGCCGGCTGTGCGAGCAAGCCCACGACGCCCGCCGCGAGCACGGGCGGCGAGGCCGTGGCGCCGACCGCCGGCACGACCGCGGGCGCCGCCGGCAGCGATGCCGGCCAGGGCAAGCCGCTCCCCGCGCAGGGCGCGGCGGGCGGCGAGGCCGCGCTTTTGGCCAAGACGACGATCTACTTCGACTTCGACAGCTCCGAGATCAAAGCCGAGTTCGCGCCGATCGTGTCGGCGCACGGCAAGCGCCTGGCCGGGGACCGCACGCTGCGGGTGCGCCTCGAGGGCAATACCGACGAGCGCGGCTCGGCCGAGTACAACGTCGCGCTCGGCGAGCGACGCGCGCAGGCGGTCAAGCGGGCGCTGCTGCTGCAGGGCGCGACCGAGGGCCAGCTGACGACCGTGAGCTACGGCGAGGAGCGGCCGGTCGCCGAAGGGCACGACGAGTCGGCGTGGGCGCAGAACCGCCGCGTCGAGATCGTCTACCTCAACGCCCGCTGAGCGCCGTGCGCGTCCTCCGCTGCCTGCCGCTCGTCGCGCTCACCCTCGCCGCGGGCGGCTGCTCGCTGACCAAGCCCGAGGAGGAGCCGGCCTACATCAAGGCGACCGCCGTCGAGGGGCGGGTCGAGCGCATCGAGCACCAGAACGAGGCGCTCCTCGACCTGCAGCGCCAGCTCGAGTCGCTGCAGGCCGAGGTGCGCCGGCTGCGCGGCGAGGTCGAGGACGCACAGCACGAGGCGAGCGCCACCAAGGAACAGCAGCGCAACCTGTACGCGGACCTCGACCGGCGGCTCACGGCGCTCGACGCCCGCGTCGGCGCGGCCGCGGCGCCGGTGACGCCCGGCGCGCCGCCGCCGGCGGTGGCGGCCAGCGACAAGGACGCCTACCAGGCGGCGCTCGAGCGCTTGAAGGGCAAGGACTACCCGGGCGCCGAGAAGGCGCTCACCGACTTCATCAGCGGCTATCCGCAGAGCGCGCTCGTCGAGAACGCGCAGTACTGGCTCGGCGAGACCTACTATGTCGAGAAGCGCTACGACGACGCGGTGCGCGCGTTCCAGCTCGTCATCCTCGATCACCCGGACTCGCGCAAGGTGCCGGACGCGATGCTCAAGATCGGCTACTCGCAGTACGAGCTCAAGCGCTTCTATGAGGCGCGCGAGGTGCTGGCGCGCGTCACGCACAAGTTCCCCGACTCGAGCGCCGCGACCGAGGCGAGCGAGCGCCTCAAGCGCATGGACGCCGAGCGCCACTGAGCCATGGCAGCGATCGCGCGCGATGCGATCCCGGCGAGCGAGCGCCTGCGGATCACCGAGGTCTTCCACTCGCTGCAGGGCGAGGCCGACACGGTGGGCCTACCGACGGTGTTCGTGCGCCTGACCGGCTGCCCGCTGCGCTGCCGCTACTGCGACACCGAGTACGCCTTCTACGGCGGCGAGTGGTGGTCGATCGACTCGGTCATCGAGCGGGTGGCCGGCTTCGATACCCGCTACGTCTGCGTCACCGGCGGCGAGCCGCTCGCCCAGCCGAACGTTCAGCAACTGCTGAGGCGGCTGTGCGAGCGCGGCCTGAGGGTCTCGCTCGAGACCAGCGGCGCGCTCGATGCGCGCGCCGTGGATGCGCGCGTGGTGCGGGTGCTCGACGTCAAGACGCCGGGCTCCGGCGAGGCCGAGCGCAACTTCCTGCCGAACCTCGCGAGCCTCAGAGCGCACGACCAGGTGAAGTTCGTGATCACGAGCCGTACCGACTACGAGTGGTCGCGCGACTTCGTGCGCGAGCACGGGCTCGCGGCGCGCGCCCAGCTCCTGTTTTCGCCGAGCTTCGGCGAGGTCGACCCCACGAGCCTCGCCGAGTGGATCCTCGCCGACCGGCTGCCGGTGCGCTTCCAGCTGCAGCTGCACAAGCTGCTGTGGGGCGGGGAGGCGGGTCGGTGAGCGCACCACGCGCCGTGGTGCTCGTCTCCGGCGGGCTCGACTCGGCGACCACGCTCGCGATCGCCCGCGCCGCAGGGCGCGACTGCTACGCGCTCAGCTTCGACTACAGCCAGCGCCACCGGGTCGAGCTCGAGGCGGCGGGCAGGGTCGCCGCGCGCCTCGGCGCGCGCGAGCACCGCACGATGCGGATCGACTTCGCCGGCATCGGCGGCTCGGCGCTCACCGACCTTGCGATCGCCGTGCCCGAGCAGGCGTCCGCCGGCATCCCGGTCACCTACGTGCCGGCGCGCAACACCGTGTTCCTCGCGCTCGCGCTCGGCTGGGCCGAGGTGCTCGACGCGCGCGAGATCTACGTCGGCGTCAACGCGGTCGACTACTCGGGCTATCCGGACTGCCGGCCGGAATTCATCGCGGCCTTCGAGCGGCTCGCCAAGCTCGCCACCAAGGCGGGCGTGGAGGGCGCCTCGTTCGCGATCCGTGCGCCGCTGATCGAGCTCAGCAAGGCCGAGATCATCGGCCGGGGCATCGCGCTCGGTGTCGACTACGGGCTGACGGTGTCCTGCTACCAGCCGGACGGCGCCGGCCGCGCCTGCGGGCGCTGCGACGCCTGTCGCTTGCGCCGCGCGGGCTTCGAGGTGGCCGGCGTGCCGGATCCGACGGTCTACCAGAACAGGTCGTAGCGCGCCGCCGGCGCCGGCCGCGCGTGTGGCGCCGCACCGCGGCGGGCAGCCTGCTAGAATTCGCGGCCCGCGCAACGGGCCGTTAGCTCAGCGGTAGAGCAGCTGGCTTTTAACCAGTTGGTCGCTGGTTCGATCCCAGCACGGCCCACCACCGCACGACGAATGACCAGCTGTCGCGTCCTCGGATCGTGCTCCGAGCGCTGGTCCGGCCGGAACGGCGCGGACCGCATCATCCCCTGATCAGGGGGCTTGGCTCCGGGAACTGATGTCGGGCGCCACCGGGCTCAATTCAGCTTCGCGCAGATGTCGACGTTGCTCTTGTAGAAGCTCGAGTCGGCACCGCTCGTCTGACGAAGGATCTCGAGCCCGGCCTCGCAATCGTGATGCGCCTCCGCCAGCCGGTGCGCGCGCGCCAGGATCACGGCCCGGTTGACGAGCAGGTCGCCATGGTTGGCATTGAGCTTGCCGTAGCTCGCATCGTAGTTCGACTTGGCCTCCACGAGGTACCGAAGGGCACGATCGGTGTGGCCGAGCTCCGACTCGACGAGCGCGAGGTAGACCTCAGCGATGCCGGTCAGGTAGTGCGGGCCGTTGAAGGCGCGCTGGTAGACATCTACAGCCTGCCGCAGGGCCCGACGAGACTCCTCGAGGCGCTTTTCGCCCTGGAAGATCTGTCCCTGGAGCGACAGCGAGTCGCCGAGGATCGGGTTGTTCGGCTCGAGCACGCGCGTGAGAATCGCGAGCGAGCGGCCGATGTAGTCGTCGGCTTCCGCCAGCGATCCGGCGATCAGCGCGTTCTGAGCGAGCGCGAAATAGGATTGTCCGACGCGCCGGTCTCCGTCGCCGCCGACCGAACGGTAGAGTTCGTTGGCCTTCAGCATCGAGCCGCGGGCGTCGTCAAAGCGGCCCATGTCCGCCAGCACGAGGCCGCGGTTGTTGAGCGCCCGTGCCAGAATCTCGGGCTTGGGTTCGGGCATGGCGCGGTAGTAGGCGAGCGCCTGGTCGTACGCGGCGAGCGCCGTCGCGAGACTGCCGCCGTTGTGTTCGACGCGCGCGCGCAATTCCGCCGCCCGCCCGCGCGTCTCGGCATACGCCGACGAGTCCGGCCCGAGCAGGCTCTCGGCCTCGCGGATCGCAGCGCCGGCCGCATCGAAGTTCGACTGGATCGCGAACGTCGTACCCAGCGTGAGCAGCGCCTCGGCGCCGTCCGGCCCCGCCGCCGCGAACTCGGCGCGCCCGGGCTCGAGCGTCTCCCGCGCCTCTCGCAGCAGCCCGAGATTGTTGTAGGCCTGCCCGACGGTATCGAGCAGCCGCACCCGCACGGCCGGCTCCCGCGACAACTCGGTGCGGGCGCGATCCGCGGCGCGCGACAGGATCGTCAGCGCGGTGATGTTGCGTGGATTCTCGACCGCGGGGTTCGCCAGTTGAAAGGTCCCGACCAGGAAGTCCGAGGTTGCCCGCGCGACCGCCGACTCGCGCTCGGCGACGCGGCGTTGCTCGTTGGCCTCAAGGCGCCGGGCATTGGCGTAGACCGCGAGGCCCGCGGTCACCACGACGGCACCCATCGACGCGGCGGCGACCACCGTCAGCCGGCGGATGCGCCGCTGGGCCTCGCGCTGCACGAGATCGTCGAGCCGCAGGCCGGTCATGCCGGCGATCAGCTTGAGGAGCGCGAGCCGCTCGCCATCCGCCGACGGGCGCAGGTCCGCGGCGATGGGCACGGCCGGCACGTCCGTCAGCTTGCCGTCGTCGCCGAGCCGGTAGCGAAGCGCGTGCGGAAAGCACTCCTCGTCCTCGCGCCCCGGAATCGACGACGCCTCGGGCTCGCCGGCGACGACGATGGCGAGCACGCGCGCCTCGCCGTGCACGCGCTTGAACGTCAGCACCTCTTCGTTGACCCAGCGCGACTTGGCCGCCGCAGGCGAGCACAAGACGACCAGGACCCGCGACGCCGCAAGCGCAGCCGTCAGCTGCTCGCCGAGGTCCGATGACGCCGGCAGCTCGTCGCGGTCGCGGAAGATCGGCGTCAGTCGCGGCGGCACCGGCCCGAGCGGGCCGGGCAAGCCGACGAGCTTGCGTGGCATGCGGTAGCTCTCGAGGGCGCGATGCAGCTTCGCGGCGCTGCCGCGGTCCCGATGGCTGTAGCTGATGAAGGCGCGATACCGATAGCCGGCGTCCACGTGTCTCGGCCTCCGTTCCCCGGTCCCGGCGTGCACGCGCCGGTCGACCACGGACCGCGATCGCCAGGGCGCCGCCGTCAGGCGGGCGACACCCCGGTGGGCCCGCGGGCAGAGGCGCGCGCCCTCGGCCCGCCAGCGGACCCCGGCGTCCGCGGTGGTTCTGTTGCGCTATGTCAAATGGTACTTGTTCCCACCCCCCGCGACCGCTATTTTGCACGATACAAAGAAAGGGGATCGTCTATGGACCCGATGCGTACCTCTGCCGCGGCCGGCGCGTGTGACCGGCCGGGCCGGCTGCTGCTCTCGGCCCTGCTGTTGTTGCTCCTTGCGGCGGCACCCGGCGCGCGCGCCGACACGGTGACCTTCCAGTTCACCGGTACCTGCACGGATTGCAGCGGCTCGAGCACCGGCACGCTCGTCCTCCAGGACTACACGTTCGGCAGCCAGACCACGGCGGGCTACCTCGCCCCGGCGAACTTCGTCAGCTTCAGCTACCAGTCGAGCCTGCTCGACTTCGCGATCGACGCGTCGGAAGTGGCCACCTTCAGCGGCAGCTTCGCCTACTGTGACCCGAGCGTGATCAGCTCCTGCGTGAACGGCACGCAGCTGTACGACTACGGCATGCACCTGACGACGAATCAGGCCGTGCTCAGCACGGATGGCGTCACGACGATCGGCGCATTCGACACGCTCGGAGCCGCGCTCCTCTGCGGGATCTACGTGAACGGTTCCAGTACAACCAATAACGTGGCGAATACGTGGGCGATCAGCTCCTATGGGGCGGGCAGCGCCTACGACTGCTCAGGCATCGCCAGGCCGACCGGTCGTGGGGGGCAGATCAACGACTATGGCCCGGCCTACCAATGGACCGTGCTCTCCGACGTGCCCGACGCCACGGTTCCCGAGCCCGCCACACTCTCGCTGCTCGGCCTCGGCCTTGCCGGTATCGGCTTCATGAGGCGGCGCAAGGCCGCCTGAGCTACCGGCTCGACTCGCACGCAGAACCCCGGCCACGCGCCGGGGTTTCTGTTTCAGGGCATCGTCGTCCACGACGCGCGGCCGGTGACGCGACAGGCGCCTGCACTTGCAGCGTGCCGGGCCGGCCGCAGCAACGGACGCGTGGCCGGAGGCCTTGCGACCGCCGGCCGCCGCGGCCCTCCCGCACGAGGCGCGCGAGATCGAGCGGCTGCCATCGGTCGCAGGCCGGGCACGATACGGCGAGCGCGCTCGTGCTTGGCCAGCGCCGCGAGCGTGTCGAGCGTGATGCCGGAGCGCGTGACGACGGCGAGGGCAGCGGCGCGGAATTCGCCGTCGTTCATACGGCCATTGTCGAGAAGCGGACCGGAAGAGGGCAGCCGACTGTCCCGCGGTTTCGCTCAGATTCTCGCGGCAGCCGCTACCACTATGCTGCGGCTCCGCGCCGAATCAGCCATACGCAGACGAACAAGGGCAAGGCGACACTCCTGATCATCAGGCGCTTCGCGCTCGCCCGCTCCGGTTCGTGGGGCCCCGGGTTAACTTTCGCCCCGTTGATCGCTGCTTCGATCCCAGCACGGCCCACCCTCGCGAGCGCCCCCGCCGCTCATTGCCGCACGCGCGCCAGCGCGTGCGGCGGCACCTCGAGCACGACGCCATTGCTGAAGGCGACGCGCAGCGCGGCGTCACGAGCGTTGTAGGCGAGGTAGGTGCGCACGCCCTTGGCGTCCTTGAACGCCGCGTAGAGCGGCGTGTCCGCCGTGACCGAGAGGTCCGGCGTCCCCATCTCCACGAGGCTCGCCAGCCAGTAAAGCGTGTGCGCGCGCGTCTCGCCGGCCTCGACCGGGCCGGCGCGGTTCCACAGCGCGCGACCGGCCGGCGGATCGGCGAGCGCCAGGAACGATGCGATGACGTCCTGCCAGATGTCCGGCGACGTGCCGTCGGTCGCGCCGCGCGCATCGTAGGCCCGTCGCTCGGCCGGCAGCCGCTCGACGACCCGCCGCACGAACGCGGGGTCGGCACCCAGGTAGGTGGAGGCGGGCGTCAGCGGCAGCGCGTTGATGCCGGCGATCTGCCGTGGCTCGGCGGTCCACCAGGTGGCATAGGCGTACTTGCCGCCGAACACCAGGCTCGCGAACGGCTCGCCGAACTGTGGCGCGAGGACGGCGTGGTCGAGGTCGAACCAGTACTGCTGCACCGAGGCGATCTCGCTCGTGTAGAGGTAGACGCCGAGGTCGCGTAACGCCCGGTTGCCGGTCGCCTCGCCGAGCAGGACGAGTGCGGCCCAGGCGTTGATCGCCTCGGACGACGACTCCTGGTTGTTGCCGGCCAGCAGGTTCGCCGTGCCGGACGCCCACGAGTGGCCCTCGTAGGCGTCGAAGTTCCGAAGGAAGGGATAGTCGGCGCGGCCGCGCTCTTGGGTCGCGATATCGGCGACGAGCTTGCCGACCATCCCGCCCCACTGCGCCGGCGCGACCCAGTCGCGGTCGCGCAGCGCCACGTGCGCGGCGGCCGTCAGCCAGTAGCCGTAGTGGAAGTGGTGGTCGTTCATGTTCTGGATGCTGTTGTATTCCTGCGGGATGCCGACGAAGGTGCCGAGCCGCGCGTCCTCGACGAAGTAGCCGGCGTGCCGGCCGTCGAACCAGGCCTCGAGCTGGCCCTTGAGCTGACTGATGAGCGCGTCGCGCGCGCTGTCGCGGCCCTCGGCGGCGGCGACGCCCTCGAGCTGGGCGAGCGCGCCCAAGCCCTTGCCGACCCAGTACGTGCCGCGCCACTTGACGGCGAGCGGCCCGGCCCGCGCGAGGTCCTCGCCGAGCGCCGCGTCGACCGCGGCGCGGTCGGCGGGGTCGGTCGAGCCCGCCCCAGTACGGCACGAAGCCGTGGTAGGTGCGCTCGACCGAGAACTGGTTGGCGAGGATCAGCCGGATCGGCCCGCGCACCGAGTCGTACTGGTAGCGCGCGACCGGCGCGGGCACGGCGGCCGACCACTGGTGCGGGTACAGGCCCATGAAGGTCGCGAGGCTGGCGCCTTCCCGGGCGGCGGTCGCGACCCGGAACGTCGTGCGCACGGTGCTCGCGCGCTCGTCGTACGCCCAGTCGGCGCGCGTCTCGGTCGGGAAGGCGTAGGCGACGGCGAGGAAGTCGCGCACGGTCGCATCGCGAGCGTCGGGCAGGCCGGCGACCGAGAAGTAGCGCCGGCCCGCCGGCAGGTGCAGCACGAGCGCCGCGGGCTCGGACCAGTCCCAGCGCGCACCGCTCGGCGCGAAGATCGCGTAGGCATGGCCGCCGATCGTGAACGCGGCGACGCGCGCGTCGCGGCCGGGAGTGGCGGGGTTCCACGAGCACCTGCGGCGCCGCCGCGAGCCGGAAGCGCACGTCGCCCGCGCTCAACTCGAAATAGCTGAACGGGCTGCCGTGCAGCACCGTCGCGGTCAGCGACTCGCCGGGGCCGGCGCCGAGCGTGATCTCGGCCAGCCAGTCCGAGAACCTCGACAGCCGCGCATCGCGCGGCGTGAAGGCGAGCGGCGCGACGGTGACCGCCGCCTCGTGCTGATAGCGGATCTCGCGCCGGTCACCGCCGTCCGCGACGACCAGCCGGCGGGTCGGCAGGCCGAACTCGAAGCCGGCGGCGCCCGCCTGGTAGCTGAGCGGCTGGGCGTACAGCGGCCGCGACCAGCGCTGGAACATCGCCGACGAGTACCACTGGTTGGTCGGCGCCGCGACCCGGGCGGCGGCGCCGCTGCGGAATTCCGCGGCCGGCGGGATCACGTCGATGCCGACCGCGCCGGTCTTCGGCTGCGTGTAGTAGGTGCCGAGGCCGAGCGTCACGGCGCCGTCGCCGGCCGCGGCGAGCGCCGCCGCGCCGCTGGTGCCGACGAGCGCGACCGCGGCCGCGGCCGCGCGCGCCGCGCGTAGCGCGACGGCGGCGGGCGAGCGGGCGGGGCGGCTGCGCAGATCGCCGCCGGCGGCAGAGCGGCAGAACGACGTCGGGAGGATCAAGGCGGGGCCGGGGCTCCAGAGCGGGGGGGGCGGGCGGCGGCCAGTGTGCGCCGCGGCAGACGCGACCCGATTCTCACACTCCCGCTCGGGGCGCGCCACGATGCGCCTTCGCTCCGGGCTCGCGCGCCCAGCGTCGCGCGACGCCGACATGGGCCGGGGCACGAGGCCGGGGTGGCAATTGCGAATGGGCGGGACAGCGCGACTCCGGTCCACTGCCGGGTGTCGCGGGGCCGTCCGCCCCGGCACCCGCGGCGGAGACGCTATGACGCTTGCCATCACCTCGCCGGCATTCGCGGCCGACGCCGCCATCCCGTCGCGCTACACCTGCGACGGCGAGGACCTGTCGCCGCCGCTCGCGTGGACCGGCCTGCCCGCCGGTACGGCGAGCCTCGTGCTGATCATCGAGGACCCGGACGCGCCGGACCCCGCCGCGCCGCGGACGATCTGGGTCCACTGGATCGTCTACAACATCCCGCCGACCACGCGCGCGCTCGCCGAGGACGCCGCGCGCCGCGGCCTGCCGCCCGGCGCGCTCACCGGGCGCAACGACTGGAACCGCGCCGGCTACGGCGGGCCGTGCCCGCCGATCGGCCGCCACCGCTACGTCCACCGGCTGCTCGCGCTCGACACCGTGCTGCCCGATCTCAAGGGCCCGAGCAAGGCGGCGCTCGAGCGCGCCTACGCCGGTCACGTGCTCGAGGAGGCGGCACTCGTCGCCCGCTACGCGCGCCCGGCGGCGGCCCGGTAGTCCGCGGACCACGCTTCGGCGACACTGTCGGCCCCGGGCCGCGCGCCCGCCGCCGCGACGAGGCGAGGTCCGGATCGTGGCTCTTGCGGATCGGTTACGGTCGGCGCACTACGCGTTCTGGCTGCGCGTCTCCGAGCGCCTCGGCCGCGCTCGCGGTCCGCGCCCGGAGACGCCGGTCGGCTCGCTCGCGGCCGTCGCGCTCAGCGTCGACCGCCGCGCGCGGATCGAGCGGCTCGCGGCACGCTACGCGGTCCGCTTCGAGGCATGCCACGGCGCCGCGACCGCGCTTGAGAACTACGCGCGGCTCGAGCTCCTCGACCGCGCCGCCGCCGCCTTCGGCGCCGGGCCGCCGACCGGGCGGATCGTCCACGACGTCGGCTGCGCGAGCTTCTGGTACGCGGCGGCGCTCTACGCGGCGCTGCGCCCGGCGCATCTGACCGGCTTCGAGCTGGAGGGCTACCGCCGGCTGCGCGGCGGCGTCAACCGCGCCGAGCGGGCGCAGGGCTACGCCCAGGCCCTGCCCGACACCGAGTTCGTGATCGCCGACTACGCGACCGTCGCCCGCCCGGCCGGGCTCGTCACGGCCTTCTTCCCATTCGTGACCGCACCGCCCGTGCTCGCGTGGCGCCTGCCGCTGACCGTGCTCGCGCCCGAGCGACTGTTCGCGCGCATCCGCGCCAATTTGGCGGCGGACGGCGAGCTGTGGATGACGAACCACGGCGAGCAGGAGGCCGCGACCGCGGCGCGTATCGCCACCGCGGCGGGGCTCGTGCGACGCGGCCGCTACCTGTGCCGGGAGCCGCTGCTGCCGCGGCCGGAGCCAGCGGTGGTGAGCCGCTGGACCCCGGGGGCAGGCTAGGTCAACGCCGGCTTTACTGCGGCCCCGGCAGGTCGGTCGCGACCGTGCGCATCTCGTCGACCTTGAGCCCCTGCGCGACGCCGTGCATGGCGGCGACGTTGCGCATGCTGTTTCGAGCTGCTTGAGCACGTACTGCGCGTGCTGGCCGGCGAGGCGCGGGAAGTCGCCCCTGCCGTGCGCGCCCGGTCCGTGGCTCGCGCGGCGCATGCCGGCACGCCGACCGAGGCAACCCCCTTCTCGTAGCTCGCGCGGCCCCCGGCGATCAGCGTTGCCACCGACCCGAAGGAGGCGGCACCGGTCCGACCGATCTTGCGCCACGCCTCCGTTCTTGCGGGGGCGCGATTGCACCGAAACCGCGCCGGCGCGCACGCCCGCCCGCGATCGGCGAGAATAGGTACATGCCACAGTCCCTTGCCCCAGCCCCCCCTGATCTGTTCGGCCGCCGCAAGTACTGGGCGCACCGCTTCGGCACCGCGCCCTTCCTGCCGATGTCGCGCGCCGAGATGGACGAGCTCGGCTGGGACTCCTGCGACATCATCATCGTCACCGGCGACGCCTACGTCGACCACCCGAGCTTCGGCATGGCGATCGTCGGCCGGCTGCTCGAGGCGCAGGGCTTTCGCGTCGGCATCATCGCCCAGCCCGACTGGCGCGGCACCGCCGACTTCGCCGCGCTCGGCGCGCCGAACCTGTTCTTCGGCGTGACCGCCGGCAACATGGACTCGATGGTCAACCGCTACACCTCCGAGCGGCGCGTGCGCAGCGACGATGCCTACACGCCGGAGGGCGTCGCCGGCCGCCGCCCGGACCGCGCGGTGATCGTCTATGCGCAGCGGCTCCGCGAGGCCTTCCCCGACGCGCCGCTCGTCGTCGGTGGCATCGAGGCCTCGCTGCGACGCATCGCCCATTTCGACTACTGGTCGGAGAAGGTGCGTCGCTCGGTGCTGCTGGACGCGCGCGCCGACCTGCTCGTGTACGGCAACGGCGAGCGGCAGATCGTCGAGATCGCGCACCGGCTGGCCGCCGGCGAGCCGCTCGCCACCCTGACCGACATCCGCGGCACCGCCTTCACGCGCCGCGCGCTGCCGGCAGGCGCCATCGAGATCGACTCGACGACGCTCGATACGCCCGGCCCGCTTGCGCCGCCCATCGACCCGTACGCGATGGAGAGCGAGATCCGCGCCGCAAACGCGGCGCCTGCCGCCGAGCCCGGGGTCGCGGTGGTGCGGTTCGCGCGCCTGGTCAAGAACGCCGACCGCGAGCGCAGCGTCATCCGCCTGCCGTCCTACGAGGCCGTCCGCGACGACCGCGTGCTGTACGCCCACGCCTCGCGGATCCTGCATGCCGAGTCGAACCCCGGCAACGCCCGCGCGCTCGTGCAGCGCCACGGCGAGACGGAGGTGTGGCTGAACCCGCCGCCGCTGCCGCTCTCGAGCCGCGAGCTGGACGCCGTCTACGAGCTGCCGTACCAGCGCGTGCCGCATCCGTGCTACGGCGCGGCGAAGATCCCCGCCTACAAGATGATCCGCTTCTCGGTGACCATCCAGCGCGGCTGTTTCGGCGGCTGCACCTTCTGCTCGATCACCGAGCACGAGGGACGGATCATCCAGAGCCGCTCCGAGGACTCGGTGATCCGCGAGATCGAGCGGCTGCGCGACACGGTGCCGGACTTCACCGGCGTCATCTCCGACCTCGGCGGCCCGACCGCCAACATGTACCGGTTGCACTGCAAGTCGCAGGCCGTCGAGGCGGCCTGCCGCCGGCCGTCGTGCGTCTACCCGGGCATCTGCCCGAACCTCGACACCGACCACGCGCCGCTGATCGCGCTCTACCGCCGCGCGCGCCAGGTCAAGGGCGTCAAGAAGGTGCTGATCGCCTCGGGCGTGCGCTACGACCTCGCGGTCGAGTCGCCCGCCTACGTCAAGGAGCTCGCCCAGCACCACGTCGGCGGCTACCTCAAGATCGCCCCGGAGGCGATCGGCGAGGGACCGCTGTCGAAGATGATGAAGCCCGGCATCGGCAGCTACGACCGCTTCAAGGAGCTCTTTGACCGCTACTCGAAGGAGGCGGGCAAGGAGCAGTACCTGATCCCATACTTCATCGCCGCGCACCCCGGCACCCGCGACGAGGACATGCTTGAGCTCGCGCTGTGGCTGAAGCGCAATGGCTTGCGCGCCGACCAGGTGCAGGCCTTCCTGCCCTCGCCGATGGCGACCGCGACGGCGATGTGGCACTCCGGCAAGAACCCGCTCCGGCGCATCAGCCGCACGAGCGAGGAGGTGCTGGTGCCCAAGGGCCTGAAGGTGCGGCGCCTGCACAAGGCCTTCCTGCGCTACCACGACGCCAACAACTGGCCGCTGCTCCGGGAGGCGCTGAAGCGCATGGGGCGGGCGGACCTGATCGGCAGCGGCAAGCAACAGCTGGTGCCGGCCTGGCAGCCGGCCGGCACCGGCGGCGCGCCGGCGGCCGATGCCCGCCCGGCGCGCCCGGCGCGCCTGGCGCGCGGCCGCAACGGCCGCTTTGCCACCCAGCACACCGGGCTGCCGCCGCGGCCGGTCGCCGGGCGCAAGCGGTGAGCGCCGACGTTGCCGTCCACGAGGCCCGTCCGGGCCTCTTTGACCCGCTGCTCGCGCGCTTTCGGCTGTCGGCGCGGGAGCGCGCGATCGGCCGGGCGCTGGTGTGGCTGGTGCGGGTGCCCGGCGCCGTGCGGCTGCTGACGCTCTGGCACGCACGCCGCGCGCGCGCCTGAGCGGACTCGTTTCCAGCCAGCGCTTGCCCCGGGCGGGCATACAAATGCGTTATTTCTCGGCAGAAATACGCAATACCCAAAGTTTTTACCCCGGCTTTAGCCTGATTTTTCTACCCCGACCGCAGGCAAGAGCTGGTTTCTCGGTCCCCCGATCACGACTGAAAACCGCGTCCGAGCGATTTACAGTCGGCCCGCTTGGGCATCGCGCAGCAACACGTCGCGGCGACGTCCAAGTGACGGTCGTTGCGGCGGGGAGATAAGGCTTCAAACCGCGACAGTATGTGAATATGCGCGACTTGGAGTGAGTCATCGCACAAGAATTTGGACGACATCTGAGCGGGCGACTTTGGCGCACGCAACGCCGGAACCATACAGCGTCTCCGTGTCGAGCGGCTACGGGCCCAGCGAGCGGGCTTTGCGTGACAGTATTAGCGTGAATCGGACGGGGAGGGACTATGGCGTCGCCGGATAAAGTAAAGCAGCTTGCGGTCGTCTGTGATGAGCTCACGCGGTCCTCGATCGACGATATGGTCGCGAAGCCGGAGTGGGGGCAGATTAATTTCGAGGGGGCACGCAAGGATTTCGAGACGGTCTTCGCCGTAGCCAATCAACTAAAGAACCTTCCACTCGATCTGCTACCGGACCAAGAGATAGATCAGCTAATTGGTGTCTTCGGTCAAATAATGGCGCAAGTCACGCAGATTCGATCATTCACTATCGTTCAGCAAAATCCGACAGGCGCCAGAGACAGTATCGTCAACAGCATTCGCGGCCAAGCGACCCAACTCTACGTTCAGGCCCAATCGCGAATTCCGTTCCTTGCCTATCAACGCGGTGATGTGCGTCGCAACGAGGAGGCGTTGTCGCGGGCAGTGGCGGATGCGCGCGCCGCACTGGCTGACGCCACTAAGTACTCGAAGGCCCGGCGGGAAGAAGTGGAATCCATCGTCGCCGCTGCTCGCGAAGCGTCTGCGAGCGTTGGCGTCGCCCACTTCACGGCGGAATTCGGCGGTACAGCTACTGCGCAGGAAAACTCAGCGCGCGTCTGGTTAACGGTGACGGGTTGTCTCGCGTTGGCGACGATTGCGGCTGCCCTTGCCTTCCCGTTCATCTTTGTGGTGAGTGGACCGCAGTTTGATCTTCATGCGGTTCAGATAATCACTTCGAAACTGGTAGCGCTCGGCGCGCTTTTCACGGCTACCGTATGGTGTGGGCGCATGTACAAGGCCACGAAGCATCAGGCTGCCATGAATGCGCATCGTGCGAACGCGCTGAAGACGTTTGAGGCGTTTGTCAAAGCCACCAGCGACGACCAAACGCGAAATGCAGTACTGATGGAGACGACACGGTCGATATTTGCTATCACGACCACAGGCTATCTCGATGGCAGCGAATCGGCAGGCGATGGCGCGTTGAAGGTTATGGAAATCATCAAATCAGCAGCATCGGCCGGGAAGGGGTAGGTCGGACCGGCGCCGCATCGGCCAAGGTATCGCCAAGCATTCGTTCCGCTCCTGCGAACTGGTCCCCGCGCGGCGGGTTCCGCGCACCGCCAGGACGGCGCCCGCCGGTGAGTTTCTAGCGCGACTGCCCAGATTCTGGGATTCCGATCCGCGCGCCCCGGCGCGATCCTGATGCCATGAACGATACCGAGCTAGCCGCCGCCGCCCTTGTCACGGTCGGCCGCACGGGCATCACACTCGACACGCTGGCGCGCCTCTACACGGGCAACCAAGGGCTGTGCGCCTATTGCCCTTCCTGCCGGCGCTGGACCGACCTTGACCTTCCCCAGCTCGTCGCAGCCGGTCACGGGGCACGGCCGTTGCGCGGCCTCCGGGTACGCTGCCGCGACTGCGGGGGGCTCGGCGCGGTGCCGGTCAAGCCGCCCGTGCCGTCGTGGGGCGGGGCGTCGTTGGGGGGGCGGGGTGACGCGCTAGAGGCGGCACGACGTTCGTTGAGGCGGAGCCTATGCGGCTCAAGCTCCGACCGGAAACTGAAACGGGCGAATTTCGCGAATTCCCGGCAGACTGTGCCTAGAGTCGCAGGATCAAGCCGATGCCGAAACACAGAAACCTCATCTATCCCGCCTCGGACCCCCTGTCGAAACGCGAGCCATCGCAGCGAGAGATTGACGCGTATGAGCGCGGCGCCGACCGCGCTTACTACCGGTCGCTTGACATGGAGGCCGAAGCATTAAAGGAAGACCCCGGACTGCGCGAGGCTTTCCGACACGGGTGGCGCTCCCAATTCATCAACTACGCCGATGACTCGTGAATTCACCCTCGCGATTTTTTGATCGGCCGATAATACGTTAGACGTAGTTCCGTGGCATCGCCGCCCCTTGGCGGCTGCCAAGCGCGCCGGGCGGGCTTGGCATTGTGGGGCTTAAGTCAGGAGGCTCGGCAGTGCCTATTAGATTCCGTTCGGTGATCGGTCTCGCGCTCGCGGCGCTCGCCGGGTGTGCATCGAATCCGGGCGTCGCTCCGCTCGGCAATGACACGTACGTTGTATCCCGGCAGGCTGCTACCGGGTTCCCGGGCTCGGAGGCTTGAAAGAAGACGCCCTGCGAGAAGCGGACGCCTACTGCCGCGCGCAGAAGCGATCAATGGTCGTGGTCAGCACGACCGAGACGCAGCCGCCCTACGTGCTCGGCAACTATCCTCGGTCCGAAGTGCAGTTCAAATGCGTCTTAGCGGGTGACGGCGCGCACTAGCTCGGCGTCGATACAGGACGAAGGGCTACCGGGCAGGCGCACTACAGCGTCTCCCCTAGTTTCACTGCCCGAGCGCGTCTTTCAGCGGCTTCGACATAGTGGCGCCGAGGGCAGCCGCCTGCATGGTGATGTTCTGCTGTCGGATTGTCGCGCTCTCTCGCTCATATTTTTCAAGTTCGCGCGTGATCGTCAGCTCTATCGCTTCAAGCCGTACTTGCTGCACGTCTAGATCGAAGATCCGTTTGGATAGCTCTTTTTCAGTAAGGGCCCCTAGGTCATGGAACTGCGCAGAACTCGCACTCGCGGTCTCCACCATTCCGTCAAGAACCGTATGTCTGGACCGCAAGGCCGCCTCAGTTTCCTGCTTGATGGTCGCAGGCATTCCCCCTTGGTGCAGCAGCACGTGCAAATGAGTTCGAGCCGGTATCACCTCCGTGGCCAATTCCTTAAGTCGCGTCGCCGTGACCATGACTCTATGCGCGGCACGGTTGACCTCGCGCACCATTGCCGCCCTATCCCGGAGCCTAGCGTCTCGGCTTTGTTTCTGGCTAACGTAGACCGTGGCAGCGCATAACAGCATGTTCGCGATCAGCAGCCCCCACGTGGCCACCACCAATGCACGCTCGGACGGGCTTTCTGGCGCCGAGATAATCTTGACCTCAGCGGGAGTCGCCTGAGGCGTTGATACGATCTTCACTTCGGTCGGTTGTGCCGCCGGCACCGACACAATTTTGACTTCAGTAGGTTGCGGGTAGCGCGATGGTGGCACTGGGCCCGGTGCGGAAACGGCCGTGCCCCAAACGAGCCACGCCAACCCCAGCCAACGCGCGTAGCCACGGGCTAGGGCCCAAACACTCGCGATTCGCTGAATCACAAATAACGTACCCGCAAGGCGCCCGTGTCGCCAAGTTGGTCGATTCTGCGGTCTGCGTATGCGGCACGCAAATGCGTCGCGTGTCGCTCAGGCGGTCTTGCGCCGCCTCATGAAGCCGGCACCGGCAAGGCCGAGCCCGAGCAGCGAGAGAGTGGCGGGTTCGGGAACGGGGGTCAGCGACGTGATCGTATAGTCCACGCTGCTTTCGGAACCGAAACCGTTCGCCGTGCCGCTATACATATCCAATTCGCCAGTGGCTGAGGTCGCCAGCGAAAACACCGGCATCCCGTCGGGTCCATACGGTTGCCCGAAGAGATCAATAATTGAAGTTGAATAATCGTAGGGAATCGAATCGTAATAATGGACCTCTTGGGCCTGATAGGTGTTTGGCGGGCCTAAGAATGCGTCATGCACGTTCGTCGCTGCAGGAATTTGATAAGTGCTCACATATGAATCTACGCCAGTGCCGCCAATTGCGGGAGTGCCGTACGAAAATCCGGCCACGTTGAACGTCAAGGCGAACACTAGACCAGTCGGCAAACTGCTCGGCCCCTGCGTGTATATCGGCCCGCCATACGATTGAACGATCCAACCGTTCGACGTGTCGCCCGCGACTCCAGTACCTTGCGACGGCACGCCACTGGCCAAATCGAACGTGTAGGTTCCCGTGACGGCACTTCCAGCCGCGATGGAACTGTAGGTCCCGCTCGCAAGAGTAACTACCCCGGTGAACTCATACGTTACTGGTTCGGCGCTTGCGGCGACCGAAGCGGCCAGTAGGCTGACCGAAATCAGCTGCACAATTCTCGATTTCATGGGCTCCCCAACTTGTTGTAGTTCTTATTTGTATCTATACACCAAATTTTGAACGCACGACGCCGTGTCTTCCCACCTAAGACATAACGCCGCTCCGGTGAGTCGTAGAAGTCCGTCACCCGGTCGCAGCGGCGGCAGTAGTCGCGATACACCGCTAGCCGCCGAGGATCCTGCCAAACGCGACCAGAAAATCAAAGACGTAGTTCATGGGGATTTTGGCGTGCTTCGCTATCGCAAGCATGTTGTACGTCTCGATCGGGTCGAATTTAAAGCCAGCGGAAAGCTGCTAGCCGTGGGTAAACTCAGGCCCCTGCGCAACGAATTGCTCGGCCGTGACTAGGCCGCGTTCATCACGGCAGCGGGTAAGGTACTTCGCTTTATCCTCGACGGCGCGAATCGCAGGGGCACGCGTCGTGCTCTCGCCACTCTCGTGCGGCGCCCAATTGGATTGTTGGAATCACTGCCACAGCGAACTGCCGCTATCGGAACGCGCCACGCACAGGGCTGTCCGACGTTTGTTTTGCGCTGGCCGCGCGGCCCAGCGAGTCAGCTACTCAGTGGAAACAATCTCGGCGCGCACGCGGTCAGCGAACACAGTCTCGCCGCGGTGCGCAAGTACCCGTGCCTCGATCACGTCCGAGGGCCACACAACGTCGTGCGGATTGGTGCTCAGGCGCACCGGCTCGGGGAAGTCGCCACGCTCGCGCAGGCAGTAGAACGTTCGGCGCTTCAGCCCTGTGCATGTCAGGACGGAAGCCACATCAAGCAAGCGAATAGCGGCCATGGGGCTCCCGTGTCGTGGACCAAGTCTTGAGTGCCGACCGGGGCCGGATCTGCCGGGACGCGCCACGCTAATGGCCGCCCGACGATTGGAGCCGCTACACCGCACCATGTGTGCGACTCGGCGGCGAAGATTAGCGGGCCGCGGGGCTCGTCTGGTCGGGTGCGTTAGATGCGCACCGGGGAGAGATCAGAGGGGCCGCAGAAAGTCAGCCCTTACACATACCACTATGGCGGCGATTCATTCGATAGGTCAAACGATTCGCGGCCTCTCCCGCAGACTGTCGCAGGCAAAGCACGAATTCCGCAAGTGGCCGCGGAGCGTTGCGTGCCCCTCTCACCCGACTGTCACGCGTAAAGCGCGGGTAGGTCAACGGCTGCTCGACTCGCGTGGCCAGGTTTGAGGGTGCGCCGGTGGCTGGTGTGCACGGTGGTGTGCTGACCGGGTGAAAAAAAATTCCGATGGCACGCACACAAAGTGTGCGCGTCGCGGCGAAATTTGGCAGGCGTTACGCGTGAACCACGGGCCCAGACGCGAAACCGAATCCGAAAGGTCGAGTTTCCAGCCGGCCGCGGAGCGAGATGGTCTGGGCTCATGGCGCGGGCGCGCTCGGCGCCGCGGTTCTGGGCGCCCGGATGGCCCGTTGCAGGGGTGTGCGTGCACGTCCGAGAGTCTGATATGTCTCCTTTCACACGTGGCACGGGCGGCCATCTGGGGTAGGGCGCTCGGGATAAACTGCCGCGTGAGCGACCGCACGCTATGCATATCAGCGTCTTAGCCGTGTTCTCGTATGCCGGGTGTAGGCAAGCATGCGTAACGGGGCGCATGAGGCGCGGCAGTCGTGCATGTCATGCCCGCCGGGCGTGGCGGCGATCTGCGGCGGCGCTGCCTCTCGCTCACTCTGCGCCTTTGAGAGGTAGGGGCACACACCGCGCGGGTATCGCCTGCGGTGTACGGATGAGCGGATTAGATTGGATGAAATTGGATGAATTCTCATCCGGGATAAGTCCGATGAGCGGATGGATGAATTCTCCACTCTTAGGAGAAATCATCCATCCATCCGAATCCCCATCCGCCGGTACGTCTACATGCATACCGTGCGAGAGAGCACCGTTACGCCTTCAGCGCCTC
The DNA here is from genome assembly GCA_963727685.1 of uncultured Pseudomonadota bacterium. GTDB lineage: Bacteria > Pseudomonadota > Gammaproteobacteria > Steroidobacterales > Steroidobacteraceae > CAIKZZ01. The sequence continues at coordinate 374,286 of CAVSGY010000005.1, read as the reverse complement.
GATGTACTCGCCCCACCAGTTCATCAGCTCGCGCCGGGCGTCGATGCGCTCAAGCCGGTTGGCGTAGGCGTCGTGCACTTTGTCCGTCGCCGCGTGAGCGAGACAAAGCCGGATCAGGTCGCGTTGTTTGCCGGCCTCAGTGGCCATTGTGGCGAAGCTTGACCGGAAGCCATGGGGCACGTGCTGGCGGGCGTCGTATCCGCAAGCGGCCAGGTACTTGTTCATTGCCGAGTGGTCGAGCAACGTGCCCGGGACGCGCGTATTTGGGAACACAAGCCCGGACGGGGTAGGGGCCGCGATCTCGGCTTGAGCCTCGAGCACGGCCAGCGCGCCGGCCGACAGCGGCACCACGTGCGCGCGCTTCATCTTCATACGTGCCGCCGGAATCTCCCAGCGCGCCAGTGCCGGGTTGTCGCGGTCATAGAACTCGGACCACTGCGCGCCGCGTAGCTCGCCGGGCCTGACGACTGTGCGCATCAGCAACCGAACAGCGTTCGCGACCGTGCCCGTGCTCCACGTGTCGACAAGGCCGGCCAGTACGCCGAACTCTTTCGGGTCGACGACGGCGGGATGGTGAGCGGTCACAACGGGCTTGAGCCAGCCTTTACGGCGCGCTGCGGGGTTGTGGTAGATGCCGTGGCGCTGGGCATGGTCGAAGATCGCAGAGGCAAGGCGAGCCGCACGGTGCGCCCCGTCCTCAATGCCACGGACGCCGGGCCCGCCGGTCTGGATCTCTTCGAAAAGGGGTACGAGTTCGCCCGCCTCGATGCGGGTGATCGGGCGCGCGTGGAGCTTGTGCAGTTTGTCGAACAGCCAGCGGTACTTGCTGCGCGTTGCCGGCGACAGATTCGGGTTGAACGCTAGGAACTCTTCGCCAACCGAACCGAACGTGAGCGCGGACACCTTGGCTTTGGCGAGCCGGGGGACCTCTACGGAAGCCTGAGCGGCCGCCGCGCGCTTGTCCTCGGCGGCGGCGCGGGCTTTGTTGATCGAGACCGCCGGCCAGTTACCCAGCGATGCCATCGTGTCCTTACCGCCGGCGGTCCGGTACTTAAGGCGCCAGTTCCAGCCGCCTGCCGCAGTGCGGTAGAGTGCAAGGCGGTTGCCGTCGGGCAGCCTTTTCACGCTGGCCGCGGTTGACTCAATGATTGCGTCGGTAAGCCTGCTCATCGCTGTTTCTCCCCCGGGCGCGTTTACCCGTTACCCCGGATTTACCCTATTATTTTTACCCCGTCAAACGGGCATACGCCAATGAAGTATCTGATTTATTGTTTATAAGTTAGTTTTTTATGCACGGATTGCGGCGCATTCCCCCCTGGCGGGCAGCCGCCAATAGATTGTGCACCGCAAACAACGAGGCTCCCGGCTCATGACGCGTCCGACCACCCCGCCCACCCCGACCCGCGCCGCCGACAGGTGCTGGATCGTCCACAAGTTCGGTGGCTCCTCGGTCGCGGACGCCGACTGCATCGCCCGCGTCGCCGGCATCATCGAGTCGACGCCGGAGCCGCGCGTGGCGGTGGTGCTGTCGGCCTGCAAGGGCGTCACCGACAGCCTCCTGGAACTCGTCGCGCTCGCCGAGGCCCAGGACGCGAGCTACCTGCACAAGCTCGCGACGCTGCGCACCCGGCACACCGGGATCGCCAATGCGCTGCTGCCACGCGCCGCTGCCGCCAACCCCTTCATCGCCCAGCTCGAGGCCGACTGCACCGACATCGCCGGCATCCTGCACACGGTGAGCCTGATCCGCTCGGCGGCGCACAACATCCGCGACCTCGTGGCCGGCTACGGCGAGATCTGGTCGACGCGGATCTTCGCCGCGCTGCTCGCCGAGCGCGGCCGCTGCGCACCGCCGGTGCGCTGGATCGACGCCCGCAAGGCGGTGGTCGTCGAGTGGGGGCCGCTCGGCCCGGCCGTGCAATGGGCCGAGTCGCAGGCGGCGCTCGCAAGCCAGGTGGCGGCCGACTTCGCCGGCACGCTCGTGATCACCGGCTTCATCGCCGCCAAGAAGAACGGCGTGCAGACGACGCTCGGCCGCAACGGCAGCGACTTCTCCGCGTCGATCTTCGGCGCGCTGCTCGACGCGCGCGAGATCGTCATCTGGACCGACGTCGACGGCGTGCTGTCGGCCGACCCGCGCCGGGTGCCGGACGCCAAGGTCATCGACTCGCTGTCCTACAGCGAGGCGATGGAGCTGGCCTATTTCGGCGCCAAGGTGATCCACCCGCAGACGATGGCGCCGGCGGTGATGCGCGAGATCCCGATCCTCATCAAGAACACCTTCGCGGCCGACAAGCCCGGCACACTGATCTGCGCCCGGCCGACCTCGACGCTCAAGGTCAAGGGCATCACCACCATCGATGCGGTCGCGCTCGTCAACCTCGAGGGCGCCGGCATGATCGGCGTGCCGGGCACGGCGCAGCGCCTGTTCGGCGCGCTCAACGAGGCCAACATCTCGGTGATCCTGATCTCGCAGGGCTCGAGCGAGCACTCGATCTGCTGCGCGGTGCCGGACCGCGAGGCGGCGGCCGCCGAGGACGTGGTGCGCCGGGCCTTCGACCGCGAGCTGCGCGAGGGCCAGATCCAGCGCGTCGAGGTCAGTCGCAGCTGCGCGATCCTCGCCGTGGTCGGCGACGGCATGGCCGGCAGCCACGGCGTGGCCGCCAAGGTGTTCGGCACGCTCGCCGGCGCCGCGGTCAACGTGCGCGCGATCGCGCAGGGCGCCTCGGAGCGCAACATCTCGGTGGTCATCGACGCGCGGCACTCGACCCGCGCGCTGCAGGCGGTGCACGCCGGCTTCTACCTGTCGCCGCACACGGTGTCGATCGGGCTGATCGGCCCGGGCCTGGTCGGCAGCGCGCTCTTGGGCCAGCTCGCCTCGCAGATCGCGCGGCTGCGGGACACGCTGCAGGTCGACCTCGGGTCCGCGGCATCGTGCGCTCCAAGCAGATGCTGCTGGCCGCCGGCGCGATCGACCCCGCCGCCTGGCAGGAGCCGTTCCGCGCCGGCGCGACCCCGACCGACCTCGCGGCCTTCGCGCGCCACATCAAGGCCGAGCACCTGCCGCACGCGGTGATCATCGACTGCTCGGCGAGCGCCGAGGTAGCCGCGTCACTACCGTGACTGGCTCGCGGCCGGCATCCACATCGTCACGCCCAACAAGAAGGCCAACAGCGGCGAGCTCGACTATTACGAGTCGCTCAAGGACGCGCGCCGCAGCGGCGGCACGCACTACCTGTACGAGGCGACCGTCGGCGCCGGGCTGCCGGTCATCCAGACGCTGCGCGACCTGCGCGAGACCGGCGACGAGGTCCGCTCGATCGAGGGCATCTTCTCCGGCACGCTCGCCTACCTGTTCAACGTTTTCGACGGCCGGGAGCCGTTCTCGGCGATCGTGCGGGCCGCCAAGCAGAAGGGCTACACCGAGCCCGACCCACGCGACGACCTGTCGGGCACCGACGTCGCCCGCAAGCTAATCATCCTCGGCCGCGAGATCGGCATGAAGCTCGAGCTCAAGGACGTCGCGGTCGAGAGCCTCGTGCCCGCGGAGCTGATCCGCTGCCCGGTCGAGGAGTTCCTCGCCCGGCTGCCCGAGTTCGACGCCGCGATGGCGGCGCGCTACGCCGCGGCCGCGAAGGCCGGCCAGGTGCTGCGCTACGTCGGCCGGCTCGACGCCGGTGGCCGCGCCACCGTCGGCCTCGTCAGCCTCGAGCGGCGCCATCCCTTCGCCAACATCGCGCTCACCGACAACGTCGTGCGCTTCGAGACGCGCCGCTACTGCGACAACCCGCTGATCGTGCAGGGACCGGGCGCCGGCCCCGAGGTCACGGCGGGCGGCGTGTTCGGCGACCTGCTGCGGTTGTGCGCCTACCTCGGCGCCAAGATCTGAGCGAGACCTGCAATGGGGCACAGCGTGCGTAACAGCGCCACGGCGTTCGCGCCGGCGACGGTCGGCAACGTCGGCATCGGCTTCGACATCCTCGGCCACACGGTCGAGGCGATCGGCGATCGCGTGCACGTCGTGCGCACGGCCGAGCGCGGCGTGCGGATCCGGGCCATCACCGGCGTCGCCACCGAACTGCCGCTGGAGGCGTCGCGCAACACCGCCGGCCAGGCGCTCAAGAGCCTCGCCGAGAGCGCCGAACTCGACTTCGGCTTCGAGATGACGATCGAGAAGGGCATCCCGCTCGGCTCCGGCCTCGGCGGCTCGGCCGCCTCGGCGGTCGCCGCGGTGGTCGCCGGCAACGCGCTGCTCGAGCGGCCGCTCGGCAAGCTCGAGCTGCTCAAGTTCGCGATGCAGGGCGAGGCGGTGGCGAGCGGCTCGGTGCACGTCGACAACATCGCGCCGAGCCTGTTCGGCGGGCTCGTGCTCACGGTCGGCATCGACCACCCGCGCACCAAGCAGATCCCGGTGCCGCCCGGCATCCGCTGCGTGCTCGTGCACCCGCACATGTTCCTGTCGACCAAGGAGGCGCGCCGGATCCTGTCGCGCACGGTGAGCCTGTCGGACGTCGTCTGGCAGTGTGCCAACCTCGCCGGCTTCATCTCCGCCTGCTACACCAACGACCTCGACATGATCCGCGACGCCTTCGAGGACGTCATCGTCGAGCCGCAGCGGCAGGCGCTGATCCCGGGCTTCAAGGTCGTCAAGCAGGCGGCGATGGCGAACGGTGCGCTCGGCTGCTCGATCTCCGGCGCCGGGCCCACCACCTTCGCCTGGTGCCTCGAGGCGGACGCCGCGCGCATTCTGGCGGCGATGGTCGGACGCCTTCGGCGCGCACGGCCTCGCCTGCGACCGCTGGATCTCGGCCATCGAGCCGACCGGCGCGCGGGTCATCGACTGATGCGTCTACATCTCCACGCGCAACGCCAAACTCACCGCGACGCTGTCCGGGGCCCTGCAGCGCGGCCTCGCGCCCGACGGCGGGCTGTACGTGCCGGAGCGCTTCCCGCTCAGGAGCGCCGCCGACTTCGAGGGCACGAGCGCGCTCGTGCCGGTCGCGACCCGCTTCCTGGCGCCGTTCTTCGAGGAGGACGTGCTCGCGCCGGAGCTGGCGGCGATCGTCCGCGAGGCCTTCGACTTCCCGGTGCCGCTGGTGCCGCTCGCGACCGATGGCGACGCGGCGGTGCTCGAGCTCTTCCACGGCCCGACCGCGGCCTTCAAGGACTTCGGCGCGCGCTTCCTCGCCGCGTGCCTCGGCCGGCTGCACCGCGACACGCGCCGCACGCTGACGATCCTGGTCGCGACCTCGGGCGACACGGGCGGGGCGGTCGCGGCGGCGTTCCACGGCCGGCCGGGCATCGAGGTCGTGGTGCTGTTCCCGCGCGGCCTCGTCTCGCCGCGGCAGGAGCGGCAGCTGACCTGCTGGGGCGGCAACGTCAAGTCGCTGTCGGTCGACGGTACCTTCGACGACTGCCAGCGGCTGGTCAAGGCGGCGTTCGCCGACCCCGCGATCGGCGCGCGCCGCGAGCTGTCGTCGGCCAACAGCATCAACGTCGGCCGGCTGCTGCCGCAGGCCTGCTATTACGCCTATTCGAGCCTCGCCGTGTGGCGCCGCACCGGTCTGGCCGGCGAACTTCATCGTGCCGAGCGGCAACCTCGGCAACGTGCTCGCCTGCGTCTGGGCGCGGCGCATGGGGCTGCCGATCGGGGACATCGTGCTCGCCTTCAACGCCAACCGCACCGTGCCCGACTACCTCGCGAGCGGCGAGTGGCAGCCGCGCGCCTCGGTGCCGACGCTGGCCTCGGCGATGGACGTCGGCAACCCGAGCAACATGGAGCGCCTGCGGCACCTCTACCCGGAGTGGCGCGAGCTCGCCAAGGCCGTGACCACGCTGACCGTCAGCGACGAGGAGATCCGCGCTCGCATCCGCACCGACCGGGCCCGGCTCGGCCAGACCTGGTGCCCGCACACCGCGACCGCCGCCGAGGCCTACGCGCGGCTCGCGCCCGACGCGCGCGGCGCCGGGCCCTGGGTGCTGGTCGCAACCGCGCACCCGGCCAAGTTCCCCGAGACCGTCGAGCCGCTGATCGGCGGCCCGGTGCCGGTGCCGACCGCGCTCGCGCACCTGCTGACGCTGCCCTCGCGCGTCACCGAGATCCCGGCCACGCTCGGCGCGCTCGCCGCGGTACTCGCGTGACCATCGCCGAGGTACCGCTCGAGCTCGTGGCGGCGCTCGCCGGCGCGCTGCTGCTCGTGGCCGCCGGCGCCGCGGGCCTGTGGGCCTACCGGCGCCATCGCGCGCGGCGCGCACTGCTCGACCGGATCGAGTCGGTGGCCGCGGAGTACCTGCAGGACGTGCTGCTGCCGGACGGCGCCGGCGGCTGGTTCCACGTCGACTTCCTGCTGCTGACCGGCATGGGGCTGATCGTCATCGACCTGCGGGACGTGCACGGCCTGATCTTCGGCAGCGAGCAGATGACGGAGTGGACCGTCATGCAGAAGAGCCGCCGCTTCACGTTCCCGAACCCGCTCGGGCCGCTGTACGACCGGATGGCCGTGGTGCGCGCGCTCGTCGGGGAGAGCACGCCGGTCGAGGGCCGCGTCGTGTTCACCGACCGCGGCAGCTTCCCGAAGGGCCATCCGCGCGCCGTCACCCGGCTCGCCTCGCTCGCCAGCGAGATCCCGCCGCTCGGCGTCGCCGGCCGCGAGGAGCTGCTCGCCCGCCTGCAGCCCGCCTGGGCGCAGGTCAAGCGCGCGGCGAGCCCGAGTCCGCTCAAGCGCCGCTGAGCCAGCGCTTGTTCAGGCCTTCGGTCGCGTGCCGTGGCTCGCCAGCACCGCGGCGACGCAGCCGGTGACGCGCCGCACGCAGCCGAGGTGCAGGAACTCGTTCGGCCCGTGCGCGTTGGACTGCGGGCCGAGCACGCCGGTGACGAGGAACTGCGTCTGCGGGTAGCGCGCCGCCAGCATGCCGATGAACGGGATGCTGCCGCCGGTGCCCATCGCGAGCGCCGGGCGGCCGAAGAACGCCTGCGAGCCGTCCTGGATCGCGCGCTCGAGCCACGGCGCGAGCGGCGGGGCGTTCCACCCGGCGAGGCTCGAGCCCACCTCGAAGCTGACCCGTGCGCGGTACGGCGGGTCGCGCTCGAGCGCCGCCTTGACCTCGGCCGCGGCGGCGCCAGCCTCGAGCGTCGGCGGCAGGCGCAGGCTCAGCTTGAGCGCGACCCGCGGCAGCAGCGTGTTGCCGGCGCTGCCGAGCGCCGGCAGGCCCTCGGCGCCGGTGACCGTCAGCGTCGGCTTCCAGGTGCTGTTGAGCAGCAGCTCGGTGGGGTCGTTGCTGACCGGCCGCACGCCGGCGGCCCACGGCAGCTTGCCGGCGACGGTGGCGCCGAGCACGTCGGCCGCGGCGCGCGCCTCGGCGACGCGCCCGGGTGGTGTCGTGACGTGCAGCGCCTCGAGCGCGATGTCGCCGGTGTGCACGTTCTCGAGCCGGTCGATGAGGCCGCGCAGGATCCGGAACGGGGAGGGCGCGATGCCGGTCGCCGTGCCCGAGTGCACGCCCTCGGTCAGCACCTCGACGCTCAACGTGCCGACGAGGTTGCCGCGCAGCGAGGTCGTCAGCCAGAACTGCTCGTAGTTGCCGCACTCGGCGTCGAGGCAGATCACGAGATCGGGGTTGCCGAGCCGCGGACCCAGGTGCTCGACGTAGGCGGGCAAGTCGACGCTGCCGCTTTCCTCGCTACCCTCGATCAGGATCGCGCAGCGCGCGTGCGGCAGGCCCTGCTCCTGCAGCGCGCGGATCGCGAGCAGGCTCGAGTAGAGTGCGTAGCCGTCGTCGGCGCCGCCGCGACCGTACAGCCGGCCGTCGCGCACCACCGGCGTCCACGGGTCGAGGCCGGGGCTCCAGCCGGTGAACTCCGGCTGTTTGTCGAAGTGGCCGTAGAGCAGCACCTGGCCGGGCGCGGTGCCGGCGACCTCGGCGAAGATCACGGGCGTCCGGCCCGGCAGGCGCACGAGCTCAACCTTGAGGCCCTGGATCGGCTGCGCGCGCGACCAGTCGACGAGGATCGCCGCGGCGCGGTCCATATGGCCGTGCGCCTCCCACTCGGCGTCGAACAGCGGCGAGCGGTTCGGCACGCGGATGTAGGCCTCGAGGCTCGGCAGGATGCTCTCGGTCCATTCCAGGTCGATGCGGCGGGCAGCGGAAGCGGCGTCCATGAACTCTCCAGGTATCGACTTTTATTTCTTAATTAACATTATCTTACGAACTATATATCAGGTCGCTTATTGATCGGCCGCCGGCCCGTCGAGGCCAAAGAAGCGCGCCGCCGTCGCCGTGCTCGCGCGCGCCACGACCTCGACCGGCTCGCCGCGCGCGGCCGCGACCACGCGACAGACCTCGGCAAGGTACATCGGTTCGTTGCGGCGCGTGGCGGGCTTGGGGCTGAGTGTCCGCGGCAGCAGGTACGGCCCGTCGGTCTCGAGCATCAGCCGTGTCGCGGGAATGGCGGGCACGACCGCGAGCAGGTGCCGGCCGCGGCGCTCGTCGCAGATCCAGCCGGTGATGCCGATGCACAGGCCGAGCGCGAGGTACTCGTCGGCCTCGGCGCGCGTGCCGGTGAAGCAGTGCGCCACCGCAGGCGGCAAGCGCGCGCCGCAGGCCTTCAGCATCGCGACGAAGTCCTCGTGCGCGTCGCGCTGGTGCAGGAACAGCGGCTTGCCCGTCTCGATCGCGAGCGCGAGCTGGCACTCGAAGGCCTGGCGCTGCGCCGGTCGCGGCGAGTAGTCGCGAAAATAGTCGAGCCCGCACTCGCCGACCGCGACCACGCGAGGCTGCGCGAGCAGCGCCGCGAGCCCGGCGAGCGCCGCCGCGTCGAGCTCGAGCGCGTGGTGCGGATGGACGCCGGCGGTCGCCGACAGCAGGCCAGGATGCGCCGCGGCGAGCGCGGCGGCGGCCCGCGAGGAGTCGAGCGTCGAGCCGGTGACCACGAGGTGGACGAGGCCGGCGCGCCGGGCGCGGCCGATGACGGCGTCGCGGTCGGCGTCGTAGCTGTCGTGGGTGAGGTTGACGCCGATATCGACGAGCGGAACGGACATCCGGCTATGTTAACTTCGGCGGGTCCTGATTTTGTGACGACGTGGGCCGCGGCGCCGGCCGCGATCGCGCTCAAATCGGACGCGCCGGGCCCGCGCGCCCGGCGGGGACGACCCCGTGGCGCCACCGGCATCCGATCGACGAAGGGCCCGACACTGAACGCACCCACCCGCGCGCCGCTGCTCGCACCGTTCGCCGTCATGGCGCTGGCCGCGCTCGCGCTCGCGCCGGCACCGCGCGCCGCGGCGGCCTCGCCCGAGGAGCTCGCCGACTTCGACGCCAAGGTCGAGTACGCGTTCTTCACCGAGGACGCGCGCGCGCTCGCCGCGCTCGTCGCCGCCAACCGCGCGTTCGCGACCTCGGCGCAGACGCTCGAGCGCTACCAGTACGCGCACGCCGAGTTCCGGCTGCTGCAGGTCGCCTTCCGCGGCCAGCGCAGCAAGGAGGTCGCGGCCGCCGCCGACGGCTGCCTCGGTGCGCTCGACAAGCTCGCCGACAGCGAGCCGCGCTTCGCCGAGGGTTTCGCGCTCGCGGCCGCCTGTGCCGGCTATCTCGGCGTGCCCGGCGGCCTGCGCGGCCTCGCGGCCCAGCACAAGAGCGAGTCGCGGCTCGCCGCCGCGCGCGAGCTCGCGCCGCGCAACCCGCGCGTGCTGCTGGTCGAGGGGCTGACGCGCTGGTTCCGCCCCGGCGCCGGCGCCGCCGACCACGCCGCGGCACGCCAGTCCTTCGAGGCCGCGACCCGCGCCTTCGAGACGGTGACCGAGACCGAGCCGGGGCGGCCGTCGTGGGGCGAGGCCGAGGCCTGGCTGTTCGTCGGCCGCGCGCTCGAGGAGGCCGGCGACCCGCTCGGCGCACGCAACGCCTACGAGAAGTCGCTGCTGATCGCCCCGGAGTTCGCCGCCGCGCGGCGGCGGATCGCGACGCTGCGCGCCAAGCGCTGAGGCCGCGCGCCGGCGCCGGCGCCGGCACCCGCCTGATATCATCGACGGCGTGACCGCTGACGCCGTACCCACACCTGCTCGCGCCGCTCGACCTCGGCTGGGTGCGGCTGCGCAACCGCGCGCTGATGGGCTCGATGCACACCGGCCTCGAGGACCGCGAGGAGGACTACCCGCGACTCGCCGCCTACCTCGGCGAGCGGGCGCGCGGCGGCGTCGGGCTCATCGTCACCGGCGGCATCGCGCCGAACCGCGCCGGCTGGGGCGCGCCGTTCGCCGGCAAGCTGAGCGCTCGGCGCGAGGTGCCGCGCCACCGGCTGGTGACCGAGGCGGTGCACGCCGAGGGCGGGCACGTCTGCATGCAGATCCTGCACACCGGCCGCTACGCCTACCACCCGCTCGCGGTCGCGCCGTCGGCGGTCAAGGCGCCGATCTCGCGCTTCACGCCCTGGGCGCTCACGCGGCGCGGGGTCGAGCGGCAGATCTCGGCCTTCGTGCGCTCGGCGGAGCTGGCCCGCGAGGCCGGCTACGACGGCGTCGAGGTCATGGGCTCCGAGGGCTACCTGATCAACCAGTTCATCGCCGCGCGGACCAACCGTCGCACGGACGAGTGGGGCGGCAGCTACCAGAACCGGATCCGCTTCGCGCTCGAGATCGTCCGGCGCACGCGCGCATCGGTCGGGCGCGACTCGATCATCATCTTCCGCCTGTCGATGCTCGACCTCGTCGAGGGCGGCAGCAGCTGGCCCGAGGTCGTCGAGCTCGCGCAGGGCATCGAGGCCGCGGGCGCGACGATGATCAACACCGGCATCGGCTGGCACGAGGCGCGGATCCCGACGATCGCGACGATGGTGCCGCGCGCCGCCTTCGCCTGGGTCACCGAGCGGCTGCGGCCGCAGGTCGCCCTGCCGCTGATCGCCACCAACCGCATCAACGACCCGGCCGTCGCCGAGGCGATCCTGGCGCGCGGCGGCGCGACGCTGGTGTCGATGGCCCGGCCGCTGCTGGCCGACCCGGACTTCATGGTCAAGGCGGCCGCCAACCGCGCCGACGAGATCAACACCTGCATCGCCTGCAACCAGGCCTGCCTCGACCACATCTTCGAGCGCCAGCCCGCGACCTGCCTCGTCAACCCGCGCGCCGCCCGCGAGACCGAGCTCGTCTACCGCCCGACTGCGACGCCGCGGCGCGTCGCGGTGGTCGGCGCCGGCCCCGCGGGCCTGTCGTGCGCGACGGTCGCCGCCGAGCGCGGCCACCGGGTGACGCTGTTCGAGCGCAGTCCCGAGATCGGCGGCCAGTTCAACCTGGCGAAGCGGGTGCCGGGCAAGGAGGAGTTCGGCGAGACGCTGCGCTACTTCCGCCGCCGCCTCGAGCTCGCCGGCGTCGAGCTCCGCCTCGGCGCCGCGGCCGACGCCGCCACGCTCGCGCGCGGCTTCGACACCGTCGTGCTCGCCACCGGCGTCACGCCGCGCCGGCCGGCCATCGCCGGGCTCGACGACCCGCGCGTGGTCTCGTACGTCGACGTGCTGCTCGGCCACGCGCCGGTGGGCCGGCGGGTCGCGATCATAGGCGCCGGCGGCATCGGCTTCGACGTCGCCGAGTTCCTGACGCACGACGGCGCGCCCGGCGAGCCGACCGGCGTCGCCGAGTTCGCCCGCGAGTGGGGCATCGACCTCGAGCTCGCGCTGCGCGGCGGGCTCGCGCCGGCCGCGGCCGCGGCCGCGCCGTCGCGCGAGGTGTGGCTGCTGCAGCGCAAGGCCTCGCGGATCGGCGAGGGGCTCGGCAAGACCACCGGCTGGATCCACCGCAGTCAGCTCAAGCGCCGCGGCGTGCGCTTCGTGCCGGGCGTGCGCTACGAGCGCATCGACGCCGCCGGCCTGCACGTCGTGATCGCCGACCAGCCGCGTCTGCTCGAGGTCGACACGATCATCGTCTGCGCCGGCCAGGAGCCGGCACGCGAGCTCGTCGGCCCGCTCGCCGGGCTCGGCGTCGGCGTGCACCTGATCGGCGGCGCGGACGTCGCCGCCGAGCTCGACGCCAAGCGCGCCATCAGCCAGGGCGCCGAGCTCGCCGCGGGCCTCTGACCGCGCCGTGAACACGAGCCTCGCCCCGCCGCAGCTGCCGCTCTTCGACGCGCGGGCGGGCGGCAGCGAGTTCGCCGTGCGCCGGAGCGCGCGCGCGCGCCGCCTCACGGTGCGCGTCTACCCGGGCGGGCGCGTCGAGATCACGGTGCCCGACGGCGTGCGGCCGGACGTCGTGCGCGACTTCGTCGCGCGCCATCGGGCGTGGATCGACGCGCGCGTCGCCGAGCTGCGCACGCACCCGGTGCCGGCGCACGAGCCGCTGCCCGGACGCGTGTTCCTGCAGGCGCTCGACGCCGACTGGCAGGTGCGCTACGTGGCCCGGCGCCGCGCCGGCATCAAGATCACCGGCGAGCGCGCGCTCGAGGTCTACGGCGACCCCGGGCACGCGCCGGCCGCGCGCCGCCAGCTGCGCAGCTGGCTGGTGCGCGAGGCGCGTGGCGCGCTGGAGCCCTGGCTCGCGCGGCTCGCCGCCGAGTGCGGCTTCGGCTACGAGCGCCTGCAGCTGCGTCGTCAGCGCACGCGCTGGGGCAGCTGCTCGCGCTCGGGCACGATCAGCCTCAACGTCTGCCTGCTGTTCCAGCCGCCGCCGGTGGTGCGCTACCTGATGCTGCACGAGCTGTGCCACACGCGGCACATGAATCACTCGGCGCGCTTCTGGCGCCTGGTCGGCGCGCACGAGCCGGACTTCCGCACGCTCGACCGGGAGCTGACGCGCGGCTGGCGCCACGTCCCGGGCTGGGTCTACTGCTAGGAGGCGCGATGGCCGCACCCGAGGATCCTCGCGCCCCATGAGCCGACCGCGCCGGTCGGCACCGTCGCGATCGACGTCTCCGACGAGGCGGTGCACTGGGACGTGCCGCAGGCGCAGACCTACGGCGGCTACCTCGACCTGGAGCGGCTGCTGTCGGCGCAGCACCCGCGCTCGCCCGAGCACGACGAGATGCTGTTCATCATCGTCCACCAGACAAGTGAGCTGTGGATGAAGCTGTGCCTGCACGAGCTCAAGGCCGCGATCGACTCCATCCGCCGCGACGAGCTCGCGCCGTGCTTCAAGCTGCTGGAGCGCGTCGGCCAGATCCAGCGCCAGCTGGTGCAGGTCTGGGACGTGCTCGCGACGCTGACGCCGTTCGACTACTCGAGCTTCCGCAACCAGCTCGGCCGCGCCTCCGGCTTCCAGTCGTGGCAGTACCGGGTGCTCGAGTTCACGATCGGCAACAAGAACCGGCAGATGATCGCCGTGCACCGCGCCGACCCCGCGGCCTACCAGCTGCTGCTCGATGCGCTCGAGACGCCGTCGCTGTACGACGAGACGCTGCAGCTGCTGTCGCGGCGCGGCTTCGAGATCCCGGAGACGCTGCTCGAACGCGACTTCGCCGAGCCCTACGTGCCGCACAAGCAGGTGACCGCCGCCTGGCTCGCCGTCTACCACAGCACCGCCGACCACTGGGACCTGTATGAGCTCGCCGAGAAGCTCGTCGACCTCGACCAGCGCTTCCAGCTGTGGCGCTTCGCGCACATGAAGACCGTCGAGCGCATCATCGGCTTCAAGCGCGGCACCGGCGGCACGAGCGGCGTCGCCTACCTCGCCAAGGCCCTCGAGCTGCGCTTCTTCCCCGAGCTGTGGTCGGCGCGCACCTCGATGTAGCGTTCAGGCGCCGGCGCGGTCGGCGAGCGCGCCGGGCGCGGCCGGCCGCCGGCGCCGCCGGAGCGCGCGCACGGCGCGCACCGCCATCAGGATCGCGAACAGGGCCGCGTAGGCGAGCGGTGCGCGCACGTCGCGCTTGACCTGCCAGTAGTAGTGCCAGCAGCCGAGCAGCGCCGCCGGGTAGATCGCGTAGTGCAGCTGCTGCCAGCGCCGCCCGAGGCGCCGCTGCGCGGCGCGCGTCGAGGTCGCCGCGAGCGGCACGAGCAGCACGAAGGCCGCGAAGCCAAGGGTGATCCAGCGCCGCTTGGCGACGTCCTCGAGCAGCACCCGCCAGTCGAAGCCCTGGTCGACGGCGAAGTACATCGCCAGGTGCAGCGACAGGTAGCAGAACGCGTACAGCCCGAGCATGCGCCGGTACAGCAGCCAGCGCGCCGAGCCGGTCAGCCAGCGCAGCGGCGTCAGCGCCAGCGTCGCGAGCAGCAGCCGCAGCGCCCACAGGCCGAGCGCGTCGGTCAGCGCCGCGACCGGGTTGGCGCCGAGCGAAGCGCCGCCAATCCCGAAGATGCGCAGCGCGAGGTCCGCGAGCGGCAGCAGCAGGGCGAGGAACAGCACCGGCTTGCCGACCCGCCGCCACCAGAGGTCGGGGTTCAGAAGTTCCTCCGCAGGTCCATGCCGCCATACAGGGCGGCGACCTCGCTGGCATAGCCGTTGAAGGGCAGCGTCGGCTGGCGCGCGGCAAACAGGCCGGCGCCGATGCGCCGCTCGGTCTTCTGGCTCCAGCGCGGATGATCGACCGCCGGGTTGACGTTGGCGTAGAAGCCGTATTCGCTGGCGGCCGCGCGGTTCCAGCTGGTCGCGGGCATGCGCTCGGTGAAGTCGATGCGCACGATCGCCTTGATGCTCTTGAAGCCGTACTTCCACGGCACGACGAGCCGGAGCGGCGCGCCGTTCTGGTTCGGCAGCACGCGCCCGTACAGGCCCGACCGCGAGCAGCGCGAGCGGGTGCGTCGCCTCGTCGATCCGCAGCCCCTCGGCGTACGGCCAGTCGAGCACCGGGTAGCGCTGGCCCGGCATCTGCGACGGGTCCTGCAGCGTCGTGAAGGCGACGTACTTGGCCTTCGAGGTCGGCTTGAAGCGCCGGAGCACGTCGCCGAGCGGGATGCCGATCCACGGGATCACCATCGACCACGCCTCGACGCAGCGCAGCCGGTAGATGCGCTCCTCGAGCGCGTGCGGCCGGAGCAGGTCCTCGAGCGCGATCCGGCCGCCGCCCTCGCACTCGCCGCCGATCGTGACCGACCACGGCTGCACGCGCAGCCGGCCGGCGTTCGCGGCCGGGTCCGACTTGTCGGTGCCGAACTCGTAGTAGTTGTTGTAGCTGGTGACGTCCTCCCACGTATTCGGGGCCTCGGTGGTGCTGAACTGCGCGTTGCGGCGCGAGCGCAGTTCGGCGCCGGTCGGGCCGGCGGCGCCGAGCGCCGCCGGCGCGGCGGCGGCGGCGGCGGCACCGAACGCGGCGGCCAGGAACCGCCGCCGGCCGGCGTAGACCTCGGGCGCGGTGATCTCGGAGGGGCGGACGTCGGGCGGTCGGCGGATCAGCATCGGCGGCTCCGGGGACTTCGGGGCAGGGCGGTCGCAGGCCCGCGCGTGGTGCGGGCCTCTACATAGACCGGGCGGGCGGCGGGAACATTTCCGGGCGGGATGCTGCGGCGCCGAGGCGTGCCGCGCCGCGCCCCGCGGGCTGCGCCCTGGCCCGGGGCGGCCGCGCCCGGCGCACCCCGCCACCGTCCCGCCGGCGAGCGGCGGGGCTCAGCCGGCCACGCCCGCCAGCGCCGCATAGACGCCAAATCCGGCCGTGATGAGGATCGTCAGCACGACGATCACCGCGTAGCGGCCGCGCAGCCGGTACGGCAGTGGCAGCCGCCGGGCCAGCAGGTAGAGAAAGCCGAGCACGATCGGCAGCAGCAGGGCGTTCATCACCTGCACGCCGACGCTGAGGGTGACCAGGTTGACGCCCGAGGCGACCAGCAGCGCGCCGGCGGCCAGCGACACGGTGTAGATGCCGTAGAACCACGGCGCCTCGCGCGGCGCGTGCTCGAGCGAGTGCTTGACGCCGAGCACCTCGCCAAGCGTGCGCGCCGCGGTCAGCGTCACGACGATCGTCGCGACGAGCGCCGAGCCCGTCATGCCGAGTCCGAACAGCACCCGGCCGGTGCCCTCGCCGAGGAAGGGCGTGATCGCCTGCGCGATCTGCTGCACCGTGTCGAGCGCCGCGTGGCGGCCGCCGGCACCCAGCGTCGCGGCGGCCGCGACCAGCACGCAGGCCATGATGACCTGCGTGACGACGGCGCCGATCGCGGTGTCCCAGCGCGCCGCCGGCAGGTCGGCGACGGTGAGCTGCTTCTCGACCACGGCCGACTGCTGATAGAACACCATCCACGGCATGATCACGGCGCCGATGTTGGCGGCGACGAGGTACAGGTACTCCGGCTCGCGCCACGGCACGCTGGCGAGCCCGGCCGTCACCGCTGCGGCATCGGGATGCGCCTGCCAGGCGACGAGCAGGAACACGAGCTCGAAGGCGCCGATCGCCATCGCGATCCGCTCCACCGACACGTACGAGCCGGTGTACGCCATCAGCGTCAGGCCGCCGACCACGACGGTCATCGTCAGCCAGACGGGCACGCCGAACAGCAGGCCGACGCCGGCGAGGCCGCTCAGCTCGCTCAGCAGCGCGCCGATGCAGGCGAGCACCAGCGTGCCCACCGACACCCAGGCCCAGCCGCGGCCGAAATGCTCGCGGATCAGCTCGCCGTGGCCCTTGCCCGAGACGATGCCGAGCCGCACGGTCAGCTCCTGCACGACGAACAGGATCGGCACCAGCACGAGCTGCAGCAGCAGCAGGCGGTAGCCCCACTGCGCGCCGCTCTGGGCCGCGGTGATGATGCTGCCCGCATCCGTGTCGGCCAGCATGACCACGATGCCGGGCCCGGCGACCATCGCGAAGCGCATGGCGCGCGAGCGCGGACGCGACGGCGGCAGCGGCACTAGCGGCACCGCATCGACGCCGACGAGGGCGGTCGCGACGGGCACCGCCGGCGGGACGGACGCGTCGCGGTGCGGCTGATCAGCCACCGGGTCCCACGTCGGTCACAGCATCGGGGCAGGTGCGAGGGCACATCGGGGTCATCCATAGCCGTGGCCGGAAAGCAGGATACCAGAGGTGAATGAGACTCATTTCCAGTCAGTGCCGACGTGGCCCGGCCAGCCGCTCGGCGGCAGGCCCCTGACCGCGGGCGAGTGGCACGCGGGCGCATCAGCGCCAGTCCCCGCAGGCGACCCCGAGCCGCCGCGCCGCCCGCCGCGCCGCGGCCGAGGCATTCACCAGCAGCGGCGCATCGCAGTGCGCGAGGTGCTCGAGGTCGGTGCCGGCGTTGCCGTAGGCCGCGATCCGTGCCAGCGGATGGCGGCTGCGCAGCGCGTCGAGGCAGCGGGTCTTTTCCGCGCCACGGCGGTTGGCCGACCGCAGCCTGCCGTCGAGCCGATCGCCGCACCACACGAGCTCGGTGCAGATCACCTCGTCGAAGCCGAGCCGGGCGCCGATCGCCGGCACGTACAGGTCCGTGCTCGCCGACAGCAGCACGAGCCAGTCGCCGGCGGCGCGGTGCCGCGCGATCGCGGCGAGCGCATCCGGGCGCGTCAGGCGCGCGAGCGAGCGATCGAGGAACTGCTGCGTGAGGCGCGCGAGGCCGGCGCGCGGCACGCCGCCGAGCACGGCGTGAATCATCCGCCCCTTGATCCGGCCGTGGTCGCGGTCGAGGAGGAAGCCGGCGATGATCGCCGGCACGCGCCACAGCCGCAGCACGTGCCACGGGTAGGCGCGCAGGCCGAGCGCGAGGTACGGCAGCAGCGTGTCGTGCCAGGTGATCGTGCCGTCGAGGTCGAACACCGCGACACCGCGCGTCGCCTCGCGCGGTGTCGCGGCGGACGGGTGCGCCGGCGCCGTCAGGCAGCCTTGTCCTTGCCGACCAGGCTGCGAAGCACGTACTGCAGGATGCCGCCGTGGCGGTAGTAGTCGAGTTCCTTCGGCGTGTCGATGCGCACCCGCGCCGTGAACTCGGTGACCTTGCCGCCGTCGCCGCGGGCGACGACCTTGACGGTCTTGGCGGCGCCGCCGTCGAGCCCGACGAGGTCGAACACCTCGCGGCCGGTGAGGCCGAGCGAGGCGGCGCTCGCGCCGCCCTCGAACTGCAGCGGCAGCACGCCCATGCCGATCAGGTTCGAGCGGTGGATCCGCTCGAAGCTCTCGGCCAGCACCGCGCGCACGCCGAGCAGCATCGTGCCCTTCGCCGCCCAGTCGCGCGAGGAGCCGGTGCCGTATTCCTTGCCGGCCAGGACGATCAGCGGCGTGCGGTCCGCCTTGTACTTGCACCGCGACGTCGTAGATCGAGCCCTGCTCGCCGGACGGCAGGTGCACCGACACGCCGCCCTCGGTGCCCGGCACCAAGAGGTTGCGCAGCCGGATGTTGGCGAAGGTGCCGCGCATCATGACCTCATGGTTGCCGCGGCGGGCGCCGAACGAGTTGAAGTCCCGCGGCTGCACGCCCTGCGCCATCAGGTACTTCGCCGCCGGGCCGGACTTGGAGATGTTGCCGGCCGGCGAGATGTGGTCAGTGGTCACCGAGTCGCCGAGCACGGCGAGCACGCGCGCGCCCTTGATGTCGGCGACCGCCGCCGGGGTCATCGTCATGCCGTCGAAGTAGGGCGGGTTACGCACGTACGTCGACTTCGGCTCCCAGGCATAGACCTCGCCGGCCGGCACCTTGATCGCGTTCCAGTGCGCGTCGCCCTTGAAGACGCCGGCGTAGCTCTTCTTGAACATCGCGGAGTCGACCGAGCGGCGCTGGCTGTCGGCGACCTCCGCCGGGCTCGGCCAGACGTCCTTGAGGAACACGGGCTCGGCCGTCGCTGCCGGTGCCGAGCGGCTCGGTCGTCAGGTCGATGTCCATCGACCCGGCGAGCGCGTAGGCGACGACGAGCGGCGGCGAGGCGAGGAAGTTCATCTTCACCTCGGGGTGCACGCGGCCCTCGAAGTTGCGGTTGCCCGACAGCACCGAGGCGGTCGTGACGTCGCCGGCCTTGATGGCGTCGGAGATCTCGCTCTTGAGGGGACCGGAGTTGCCGATGCAGGTCGTGCAGCCGTAGCCGACCGTGTAGAAGCCGACCGCCTCGAGGTCGGCCATGAGGCCGGCCGCGTTCAGGTAGTCGGTGACGACGCGCGAGCCGGGCGCGAGCGAGGTCTTGACCCAGGGCCTGGCCTTGAGGCCGCGGGCGCGCGCCTTGCGCGCGAGCAGGCCGGCCGCGATCAGCACCGCCGGGTTCGAGGTGTTGGTGCAGCTCGTGATCGCGGCGATCACGACCGCGTTGTCCTTGAGCTCGTAGGCGCCGCCGGCGACGGTCGCGCGGCCGGTGGCCGACGGGTTCTTCGTCGCGCGCTCCTCGGCGGACTTCTTGACGGCCGCCTGCGAGACGGCCTTCGCCTTGCCGAGCGGCACGCGGTCCTGCGGGCGCTTCGGTCCGGCGAGCGAGGGCTCGACGTGGCCGAGGTCGAGCTCGAGCACGTCGGTGTAGTCGGCCGCGCGCATGCCGTTGGTGCGCCACAGGCCCTGCGCCTTGGCGTAGGCCTCGACGAGCGCGACCTGCTCCGCCGGCCGGCCGGTCAGCGTGAGGTAGCGCAGCGTCTCCTCGTCGATCGGAAACACGGCGATCGTGCTGCCGAACTCCGGCGACATGTTGCTGATCGTGGCGCGGTCGGCGAGCGGCAGGTTCGCGAGCCCGTCGCCGAAGAACTCGACGAACTTGTCGACCACGCCCTTCTTGCGCAGCATCTCGGTGATCGTCAGCACGAGGTCGGTCGCCGTCGTGCCGGCCGGAAGCTCGCCGGACAGCCTAAAGCCGATCACCTGCGGAATCAGCATCGTCACCGGCTGGCCGAGCATCGCGGCCTCCGCCTCGATGCCGCCGACGCCCCAGCCGACGACGCCGAGGCCGTTGATCATCGTCGTGTGCGAATCGGTGCCGACCACCGTGTCGGGGTAGGCAACCGTCCGGCCGCCGGACTGCTGGCCGAACACGACGCGGCCGAGGTGCTCGAGGTTCACCTGGTGGACGATGCCGGTGTTCGGCGGCACCACCTTGAAGTCCTTGAACGCGGTCTGCCCCCAGCGCAGGAACGAGTAGCGTTCGCCGTTGCGCTCGAACTCGATCGCGGTGTTCTCGGCGAGCGAGTCGCCATGGCCGTAGTCGTCGACCTGCACCGAGTGGTCGATGACGAGCTCGGCCGGCGCGAGCGGGTTGACGCGCTTGGCGTTGCCGCCGAGGCGCACGATCGCCTCGCGCATCGCGGCGAGGTCGACGACGCAGGGCACGCCGGTGAAGTCCTGCATGATGACGCGCGCCGGCGTGAAGGCGATCTCGTGCGACGGGGCCGCCTTCGGATCCCACTTCAGCAGCGCCTCGATGTCGGCCGTGGTGACGTTGACGCCGTCCTCGAACCGCAGCAGGTTCTCGAGCAGGATCTTCAGCGAGTAGGGCAGGCGACCGAGGTCGTGGCCCTGGATCGCGGGCAGGCGGAAGTAGTCGTACTGGCGGCCGGCGACGTCGAGGGTCGCGCGCGTCTTCATGCTGTCGGTCATGGGTCCTCCGGCGTTAACCGATCAATTATATCGGGATGCCGCCGGCGGCGCCTCGACGATGGCGGCGCCGCCCAGACACTCGTCGCCTTGGTAGAAGGCCGCGTACTGACCCGGCGCGACCGCACGCAGCGGCGCCGCGAGGGTGAGCGCCGCCCCGGCCGGCGACCACTGCACGCGCGCGGCGACCGCCTGCTGGCGGTGGCGCACCTGCACGCCGCAGTCGAGCTCGGCCGCCGGCGGCGGCGCGAGCCAGCGCACCGGCCCGGTGCTGAACTGCCGCGCCTGCAGCAGCGGATGGTCGTGGCCCTGCACGGCGATCAGCGCGTTGCGGCGCGCATCCTTGGCCGCGACGTACCACGCCTCGCCGCTCTTCGCGCGCTGGCCGCCGAGGCCGAGCCCGTGGCGCTGGCCGATGGTGTGGAACATGAGCCCGGCGTGCGTGCCGAGCCGCTCGCCGTCGGGGGTCTCGATCGGTCCGGGCGCGGGCGCGAGGTAGCCGGCGAGGAACTCGCGGAACGGCCGCTCGCCGATGAAGCAGATGCCGGTGCTGTCGGGCCGGTCGTAGACCGGCAGCCCCGCGCGGCGCGCGAGCTCGCGCACCTCGCCCTTGACGAGCTCGCCGACCGGAAACAGCGCCGCGTCGAGCGCCGCGCGCGGCACCTGCTGCAGGAAGTAGCTCTGGTCCTTGTCGCGGTCGCGGGCGCGCAGCAGCCGCGCGCCGTGCGGCCCGGCGGCGAGCCGCGCGTAGTGGCCGGTGGCGATGCGGGTGGCGCCGAGCCGGCGCGCGTACTCGAGGCAGACGCCGAACTTGACCTCGCGGTTGCACAGCACGTCGGGGTTCGGCGTGCGGCCGGCGCGGTACTCGTCGAGGAACTCGCGGAACACGCGCTCGCGGTACTCGGCCGCGAAGCTCACCCGGTGCAGCACGATGCCGAGCTCGCCGGCGACCGCGCGCGCCGCCTGCCAGTCGGCCGCCGCGGTGCAGTAGCCGTCCTCGTCGGCGTCCCAGTTGGTCATGTGCAGCGCTTCGACCGCCGCGCCGGCACGCTTCAGCAGCAGCGCCGCGACCGCCGAATCCACGCCGCCCGACAGCGCCACGATGATCCGCTCGCTCATGGCGGCGATTATACCGCCGCGCGCCGCCTCAGCCCGACAGCACCTGCGCGCGCGGCGTCGCGCACTGGTTCCAGCCGGTGTCGAAGTGCTCGAGGTAGAGGCGCGCGACGCCGGGGTTTCTGAGCTCGCAGATGCCGTCCCAGCGCGTGTTCTGCAGGCGGTACAGCGTCGCCTGGTCGTCGGCGATCATGTAGCTGCACGGGTTCTCGCGGAACGGCGACATCGCGTTCCTGATCTCGATGTAGCTGGTGAGCTTGCGCGCGATGGCGATGAACTCGTGGCGGCTGTACATGATCCGCGCCGGGTTCAGCACCAGCACGCGGACCTTGGCGAAGCGCGGCCCGAGCACCAGCCGCTTGACCGCGGCGATGAACGGCGGGTACTCGTAGATCTCGGACTCGAGGCTGTGGGTGAGCAGCGTCAGCACGCGCTGCGCGCTCGCCGCGACAGTGGTCGCGGCGATGCGGACCTCGTCAGCGGTCGATAGGATCGTCCTCGGCTCCGTCAGCCGCGGGATCAGCACGTTGCTCGGCGGAAAATGCAAGCCGCATCCTCCGGTGACGGATACCTGCTTCGTCGAACTCGGGACCGTCGGCGACGAAGCCCTGCGCCGCGTAGAACCCGAGGGCGTCCGCCTGGGCGTGCAGGTAGACGCCGCTTAAGCCGCTCGCCCGCGCCAGCTCAACGAGCCGGCCCAGCACCAGGCGACCCACGCCGAGCCTGCGACTGGACGCAAGCACCGCAAGCCGGCCGATCTTACCGGTGGGCAGCAGGCGGCCCGTGCCGACTGGTTCACGCTTCACGAGCGCGAGCACGTGCACGGCGCGGGGATCGTCGCTGTCCCACTCGAGCGACTCGGGAATGCCCTGCTCGTGCACGAACACGGCGCGGCGGATGGCGGCCAGGGCCTCGCCGTGGCGGCTCCAGTCGGTGACCAGCAGCTCGACCGCGGCCGCCGGCGCGTCAGGCATCGCGGGCCAGCTCGCGGGCGAGACCGACGTAGTCGGCCGGCGTCAGGCGCGCGAGGCGCTCGCGCTCCTCGGCCGGCAGCGGCAGCTTGGCGACGAAGGCCTTGAGCGCCGCGGCATCGATGCGCTGGCCGCGGGTCAGCGCCTTCAGCCGCTCGTAGGCGTTCGGCACGCCGTAGCGGCGCATCACCGTCTGCACCGCCTCGCCGAGCACTTCCCAGTTGGCGTCCAGGTCGGCCGCCATGCGCGCCGGGTCGGGCTCGAGGCGCTGCAGCCCGCGCTCGATCGACTTGAAGGCCAGCAGCGCGTGCGCGAGCGCGACGCCGAGGTTCCTGAGCACCGTCGAGTCGGTGAGGTCGCGCTGCCAGCGCGACACCGGCAGCTTGTCGGCGAAGTGCCGCAGCAGCGCGTTGGCGAGGCCGAGGTTGCCCTCGCCGTTCTCGAAGTCGATCGGATTGACCTTGTGCGGCATCGTCGAGCTGCCGACCTCGCCGGCGACGACGCGCTGGCGGAAGTAGCCGAGCGACACGTAGCCCCAGACGTCGCGCGCCAGGTCGATCAGGATCGTGTCGACGCGCGCGAGCGCGTCGCAGTACTCGGCGATCCAGTCGTGCGGCTCGATCTGCACCGTGTACTCGTTCCAGCCGAGGCCGAGGTGCTTGACGAAGCGCTGCGCCGCGCCGCGCCAGTCGCGGTCCGGGTAGGCGGCGAGGTGGGCGTTGAAGTTGCCGACCGCGCCGTTCATCTTGCCGAGCGGCTCGACCGCGGCGAGCACGCCGCGGGCGCGCGCCAGGCGCGCGCGCGACGTTGCCGAGCTCCTTGCCGAGCGTCGTCGGGCTCGCCGGCTGGCCGTGGGTGCGCGACAGCATCGGCACCGCGGCGTAGCTCGTGGGCATGGGCGGCGAGCCAGCTGCGGATGCGCTCGATCGCCGGCAGCAGCACCGCGTCGCGGGCCGTGCCGCAGCATCAGCGCGTAGGCGAGGTTGTTGATGTCCTCGGAGGTGCAGGCGAAGTGCACGAACTCGAGCTCGGCGGGCGTGGCGCCGGCGGCCGCGAGCCGGCCGCGCACGTAGTACTCGACCGCCTTGACGTCGTGGTTGATCTGCGACTCCTCGGCCTTGACCGCCTGCGCCTCGCCCGGCGCGGCGCGGGCGGCGAGCGAGGCGGCGGCGTCGAGCACCGGCCGCTTGAGGCCGGCGAGCTCCGGCAGGCGCAGGTCCTCGGCGAGGAACAGGAACCACTCGGCCTCGACCCGCACGCGGTGGCGGATCAGCGCCGCCTCGCTGAACAGGGCGCGCAGCTCGCGGCAGCGGTCGGCGTAGCGGCCGTCGACGGGTGACAGCGCCTCGAGGGCGGCGGCCGGCTCCGCGGTGCGATCGGTCACGGTCATCCCTCATCACAGGTGTTAGGATGAGAAAGCATAGCGTATAGCCCGCACAGGGATGGCCGAAACGGACCACAGGCTCGAACACGACAGCATGGGCGCCGTGGCGGTTCCGACCGCCGCGCTGTGGGGCGCGCAGACCGAGCGCGCGCGCCAGAACTTCGCGCTCAGCGGCCTGACCCTGCCGGCGCGCCTTCATCGCGCGCGCTCGGCCTGGTCAAGTGGGCCGCGGCCCGCGCCAACGCGGCGCTCGGCGTGCTCGACGCGCGCACCGCCGCCGCGATCGAGCGCGCCGCGCTCGCGGTCGCCGCCGGCGAGCACGTCGACGCGTTCCCGCTCGACGTGTTCCAGACCGGCTCCGGCACCAGCACCAACATGAACGCCAACGAGGTGATCGCGCGCCTCGCGGCGCGCGAGCTCGGCGCCGCCGTGCACCCCAACGACGACGTCAACCGCAGCCAGAGCAGCAACGACTGCATCCCGACCGCGATCCACGTCGCGGCGGCGCTCGCCGCTCGAGCACGAGCTGCTGCCGGCGCTCGCGCACCTCGCCGCGACGATCGGCGCGCGCGAGCGCGCGCTCGGCGGCATCGTCAAGACCGGTCGCACGCACCTGATGGACGCGATGCCGCTGACGCTCGGCGCAGGAGCTGTCGGCGTGGCGCACGCAGGTCGAGGACGCCGGCGCGCGGCTCGAGGCGGTGCGGCCGCGCCTGCTGCGGCTCGCGCAGGGCGCGACCGCGGTCGGCACCGGCCTCAACGCGCCCGCCGGCTTCGGCGCGCGCGTCGCCGCCGAGCTCGCCGCCGCGCACCGGGCTCGCGTTCGTGCCGCACCCGAACCCGTTCGCGGCGCTCGCCGCGCAGGACGCGGCGGTCGAGCTGTCGGCGCAGCTGCGCGGCGTCGCGGTCGCGCTCACGAAGATCGCCAACGACCTGCGCTGGATGAACTCCGGCCCGCTCGCCGGCCTCGGCGAGATCGCGCTGCCGGCGCTGCAGCCGGGCTCCTCGATCATGCCCGGCAAGGTCAACCCGGTCGCGCCGGAGGCGGTGGCGATGGCCGCCGCCCAGGTGATCGGCATCGACGCCGCGATCACGCTCGCCGGCCAGTCGGCGGTGTTCCAGCTCAACGTCATGCTGCCGCTGATCGCCTACAACCTGCTGCATGCGCTGCGGCTGATGAGCGCGAGCGCCGCGGCTGCTCGCCGACGGCGCGATCGCCGGCTTCACGGTCAACGAGCGCCAGCTCGCCGCGGCGCTGGCCCGCAACCCGATCCTCGTGACCGCGCTCAACCCGCTGATCGGCTACGAGGCGCGGCGCCGCGATCGCCAAGGAGGCCTACGCGACCGGCGAGCCGATCATCGAGGTGGCCGCGCGGCGCACCGGGATCGCGCGCGCCGAGCTCGAGCGGCTGCTCGACCCGGCGCGGCTCACCGGCAGCGCCGGGGGCGGCGCATGACCGCCGCACCGGAGCCCGCGCCGGCGGCGACCGACCTGCGCGCGCGGCTGCGCGCCCGCCTCGCCGGCACGCGTCCGAGCGGCCCGGGCGAGGGCACGGTTGCCGGCCTGCCGCGCGAGATCAGCGAGCGCTACCGGCACCTGCTGCCGGCGGTGCTGGCCCCGGCCGCGGTGCTGGTGCCGATCGTCGACCACGCCGACGGGCTGACGCTGCTGCTGACCGAGCGCGCCGCGGACCTGCGCCACCACCCCGGCCAGATCTCCTTCCCCGGCGGGCGCATCGAGGCGGTCGACGAGCGGCCCGGTCGAGGCGGCGCTGCGCGAGACCGAGGAGGAGATCGGCCTGCCGCGCAGCGCCGTCGAGGTGCTCGGCTTCCTGCCCGACCATCTGATCGTGACCGGCTACTCGGTGACGCCGGTGGTCGGGCTGGTCGCGCCCGGCACGCCGCTCAGGCTCGACCCGGTCGAGGTCAGCGCGGTGTTCGAGGTGCCGCTCGCCTTCGTCTCGATCCGGCGAACCACCGCCTGCGCCGGCGCCCGGTCGGCGACGGCACGATCGACCTGTACGACGTGCCGTACGGCACGCGCAACATCTGGGGCGCGACCGCCGGCATGCTGCTGACGCTGCGTCGGCTGCTCGACCGCGCCGCCGGCCGCGGAGCCGCGCCGATGAAGGAGCTGCTCGAGATCATGGCGCGGCTGCGCGACCGCGACCGCGGCTGCCCGTGGGACCTCGAGCAGACCTTCGCGACGATCGCGCCGTACACGATCGAGGAGGCCTACGAGGTCGCCGACGCGATCGAGCGCGGCGACCTCAAGGGACTCGAGGAGGAGCTCGGCGACCTGCTGCTGCAGGTCGTGTTCCACGCGCAGATCGCCCGCGAGCAGGGCGCCTTCGACTTCGAGCGCGTTGCGCAGGGCATCGCCGCGAAGCTCGTGCGCCGCCACCCGCACGTGTTCGGCGACGAACGGCTCGCCGGCGCCGCGGCGCAGGCGGCGCGCTGGGAGGAGATCAAGGCGGCCGAGAAGGCGGCGGCCGGCCGCGGCGGCGGCCTGCTCGACGACGTGCCGCTCGGCCTGCCGGCGCTCAGCCGCGCGCAGAAGCTCGGCCGGCGCGCGGCGCGCATCGACTTCGACTGGAAGGACGCCGCCGGCGCGCGCGACAAGATCGGCGAGGAGCTCGCCGAGCTCGACGCCGCGATCGAAGGCGGCGCCGCCGCGCAGGTCGCGCACGAGGTCGGCGACCTGCTGCTCGCGGTCGCGAACCTCGCCCGCCACCTCGGCGTCGACGCCGAGGGGGCGCTGCGCGCCGCCAACCGGCGCTTCGCGTCGCGCTTCGGCCACGTCGAGGCCGAGGTCGCCGCCGGCGGCGGCCGCTCGCCGGAGGAGCTCGACCGCTACTGGCGCGAGGCCAAGGCCCGGGAGCGCGACGGCGGCTGAGCGGTTCAGGCTGGGTTCAGCGCCGCCGAGCGACGCTGCGCACCTGCGCCGCCGCCCGGGCGCCGTGCCGGCAGCGGCGGCGCGACCTGCATCCGCATCCCACACAGGCCCGCACCGGCGCCGCCGGGCCGACGAGCCGCTAGACTGCCGCCATGGACGCCCGACCCAAGCTCCACGCGTTCGCGCTGGCCGCGCTGCTCGCCGCGACGACGGCGGCGCCGGCCACCGACAACCCGGCGCGCCCGCCGCCGCCGGACGGCGCCGCCGCGCATCCGGACGGTCCGCCGCTGACGCTCGACGCCGCGGTCGAGCTCGTCAAGCACCGCTTCGACGCGCGCGTCGTGCGCGCCGAGCAGAGCCGGGAAGGCGACGAGGTCTTCTACCGGATCCGGCTCTTGGCCGCGGACGGGCGCGTGTTCACCGTGCGGGTCAGCGCCCGCACCGGTCGCGTGGAGTAGGCGTGCGGATCTGCGTCATCGAGGACGAGCCGGCCCTGCGCGAGCAGCTCGCCGCGGCGCTGCGCCACGCCGGCCACACGGTCGACGCGGCGGCCGACGGCACGGAGGGCCTGTATGCGCTGCGCGAGTACGCGGCGGATCTGGCGATCGTCGACCTCGGCCTGCCCGGCATCGCGGGCCTCGAGCTGATCCGGCGCGCGCGCGCCGAGGGCCGGCGCCTGCCGATCCTGATCCTGACGGCGCGCGACCGCTGGCAGGACAAGGTCGCCGGCCTCGAGGCCGGCGCCGACGACTACGTCACCAAGCCGTTCCAGGTCGAGGAGGTACTGGCGCGGGTCCAGGCGCTGATCCGGCGCGCGGCCGGCTACGCCGACCCGGTGCTGCGGGCCGGCCCGGTCGCGCTCGACACGCGGACACAGGCCGTCACGGTCGCCGGCCGGCCGGTCGAGCTGACCTCGTTCGAATACCGGCTGCTCGAGTACCTGATGCTGCGCGCCGGCCAGGTGGTGTCGAAGAGCGAGCTGACCGACAAGCTCTACGAGCACGACTCCGAGCGCGACAGCAACACGATCGAGGTGTTCGTCGGGCGCCTGCGCCGCAAGCTCGACCCCGAGGACCGGCTGCGGCCGATCGAGACCTTGCGCGGCCGGGGCTACCGCTTGCAGCCGGAGGCGCCCGCCGCCGACCCCGCGCGCGCATGAAGTCGCTCGGGCTCCGGCTGGTCGTCACGCTGTCGGCGCTGCTGGTCGTGGGCTTCGGCCTCACGCTCGCGGCGCTCGACTTCTCGTTCCGCGGCCTCGCCGAGCGCTCGCGCCAGGAGGTGCTCGAGGCCAACGTCGACGCGCTGATCGCCGCCGCCGAGTTCGACCGCAGCGGCCGGCTCGCGCCGGCCGACCCGCTGCCCGAGCCGCGCCTCAACACGCCGGGCTCGGGACTGGTGGCGATGATCCGCGCGCGCCGCGGCGCCGAGTCGTGGCGCTCAGGGTCGGCGGTCGGGCTCGCGCTGCGCGTCGAGGACGACGTGCGCCCCGGCGAGCGCCGCGCGCACCGGCTGACGGCGCCGGACGGCACGCGCTTCCTCGCCTTCTCGCTGGGCGTGTCCTGGGAGACCTCGCGCGGCCGCAACCGCGACTACGTGTTCACGGCCGCCGAGAGCCTGGAGCCGTACTACGACCAGCTGAACCGCTTTCGCGTCGAGCTGCTGGCCGGCTTCATCGCCTTCACGGTCGTGCTGCTGCTCGGCGTGGTGCTGAGCCTGCGGCACCTGCTGCGGCCGCTGCGGCGCATCGAGGCGGAGATCGCCGAGATCGAGGCGGGTCGGCGCGAGCGCCTCGGCGAGGGCTGGCCGCGCGAGCTCGAGGGCGTGGCGCACAACCTCAACGCGCTGCTGCGGGTCGAGCACGACCGCCTGGCGCGCTACCGCAACACGGTCGGCAACCTCGCCCACAGCCTCAAGACGCCGCTGTCGGTGATGCGCGGCGCGCTGGCCGGCGACGCGGCGCTCGACCGCACGCTCGTCGCGACGCAGCTCGACCGGATCCAGGACATCGTCCGCCACCAGCTCGATCGCGCGGCGGCGGCCGTGCCGGTGGTCGGCACCGGCGCGCTCGCGATCGCCGCACCGCTGCAGGAGCTCGCCGCGGCGCTCGGCAAGGTGCACGCCGAGCGCGGCCTGTCGATCGCGGTCGACGCGCCGGCCGAGCTCGCCTATCCGCTCGAGCGCGGCGACCTGCTCGAGATCGCCGGCAACCTCGCCGACAACGCCTGCAAGTGGGCGCGCCACGCGGTGCAGATCACGGCGGCGGCCGCATCGCGCGCCGAGTGGCGCCGCCCCGGGCTCGTGCTGACGGTCAGCGACGACGGCCCCGGCATCCCGGCCGACGAGCGCTCGCGCGTGCTCGACCGCGGCGTCCGGCTCGACGAGCACGTGCCGGGGCAGGGACTCGGGCTCGCGATGGTCGACGAACTCGTCAAGGCCCACGGCGGCAGCCTCGAGCTCGGCGCGAGTGCCGCCGGCGGGCTCGAGGCGATCGTCCGGCTGCCGGGCGGCTGAGGTGCGCGCGCCGCGACCGCTGCCGCCCGTCAGCTACCCGGCGGAGCTGCCGATCACCGCGCGCCGCGACGAGATCGTGGCGGCGCTCGCGGCCGAGCGGGTCGTCGTCGTCTGCGGCGAGACGGGCTCCGGCAAGACCACGCAGCTGCCGAAGATGCTGCTCGAGGCGGGCGCGCTCCGCCACGGCGCGATCGGCCACACCCAGCCGCGGCGGATCGCCGCGCGCGCGGTCGCGGCGCGGCTCGCCGCGGAGCTGCCCGCGGCGCCGCCCGGCTTCATCGGCTACAAGGTGCGCTTCAGCGATGGCACCGCGCCCGGCACCGCGGTCAAGGTCATGACCGACGGCATCCTGCTCGCTGAGGCGCGCGCACGACCCGCTGCTGCGGCGCTACGACGCGCTGATCATCGACGAGGCGCACGAGCGCAGCCTCAACATCGACTTCCTGCTCGGCTTTCTCAAGCGCCTGCTGCCGCGCCGCCCCGACCTTAAGCTCGTGATCACTTCGGCGACGATCGACCCGGCGCGCTTCGCCGCCTACTTCGGCGGCGCGCCGGTCATCGAGGTCTCCGGCCGCGGCTACCCGGTCGAGACGCGCTACCGGCCGCTCGGCGCCGACGCCGACGACCCGGTCGATCCCGGCCTCACCGCCGGCATCCTCGCGGCGCTCGACGAGATCGCCACCGAGCCCGGCGCGATCGGCACGGGCGACGTGCTCGTGTTCCTGCCGGGCGAGCGCGAGATCCGCGAGGCGGCCGAGGCCATCGAGCAGGCGCACGGCCCGCGCCTCGCGGTGCTGCCGCTCTACTCGCGGCTCGCCTGGGCCGACCAGCAGCGCGTGTTCGAGCGCCGCGGCCCGCGCCGCGTCGTGCTCGCGACCAACGTCGCCGAGACCTCGCTGACGGTGCCGGGCATCCGCGCGGTCATCGACTCAGGGCTAGCGCGCGTCGCGCGCTACAGCGTCCGCGCCAAGATCCTCAGGCTGCCGATCGAGCCGGTGTCGCAGGCGAGTGCGCAGCAGCGCGCCGGCCGCTGCGGCCGCGTCGGCCCCGGGCTCTGCATCCGGCTGTACGCCGAGGAGGACTTCGCGGCGCGGCCGGCGTTCACGCCGCCGGAGGTGCTGCGCACCAACCTCGCCAACGTCATCCTGCAGATGGAGGTGCTCGGGCTCGGCAGCCCCGCCGAGTTCCCGTTCCTCGACCCGCCCGACACACGCATGGTCAACGACGGCTACCGGCTGCTGCAGGAGCTCGAGGCGGTCGACGCCGAGCTCAAGGTCACCGAGGTCGGGCGGACGATGGCGCGCCTGCCGGTCGATCCGCGCCTGGCGCGGATCCTGGTGGCGGCGCGCCGGCACGGCGGGCTCGCCGAGGCGCTGTCGCTGGTCGCGGCGCTGTCGATCCAGGACCCGCGCGAGCGGCCCGCCGACCGCACCGCGGCCGCCGACCTCGCGCACGCCGAGGGCGCCGACCCGCGCTCGGATTTCGTCACGCTGCTGACGCTGTGGGGCCGCTATCAGGCGGAGCGCAAGCTGCGCTCGCGCAGCGCGCTCCGGCGCTGGTGCGCGGCCGCCTTCCTGTCGGCGGCGCGCATGCGCGAGTGGGAGGACCTCGAGACGCAGCTCAAGGAGACCGCCACCGAGCTCGGCTGGACGCCGAACGAGGTGCCGGCGACGCACGAGGAGCTGCACCGCGCGCTGCTCGCCGGGCTGCTCGGCCACATCGGCGAGAAGACCGAGCGCGGCGACTACCTCGGTCCCCGCGGCCGGCGCTTCCTGGTCGCGCCCGGCACGCCGCTCAAGAACCGCGCGCCGCGCTGGCTGATGGCGGCGCAGATCGTCGAAACGCAGCGCGTCTACGCGCGCGTGGTCGCCGCCATCGAGCCGGGCTGGATCGAGCAGGCCGCCCGCCACCTCGTGCGCCGCGACTATGCCGAGCCCGAGTGGGACCCGACGCGTGGCATCGTCAGCGCCCGCGAGACGGTGACGCTGTGGGGCCTCACGCTCGCCGCCGGCCGCCGCGTCAACTACGGCGCGGTCGCCCCGGCCGCGGCGCGCGAGATCTTCGTCCGCGAGGCGCTGGTGCACGGCCGCGCGCGACTGAGCGCGCGCTTCGCCACGCACAACGCCCGCCTCAAGGCCGAGCTTGCCGCCGAGGAGGCGGCGCTGCGGCGCCACACGGTGCTGGTCGAGGAGGGCGAGGAGGCGGCGTTCTTCCTCGCGCGAGTGCCCCCCGGCGTGCACTCGCTCGCCGCCTTCGAGCGCTGGCGGCGCGAGGCCGAGCGCGCCGCGCCCGCGCTGCTCGAGATGCGCCGCGAGGACCTCAGGAGCGCGCGCGAGCCGCCGCTCGACCGCACGCTCTACCCCGAGAGCCTCGCGCTCGCCGGCAACCGCCTGCCGGTCGAGTACCGCTTCGAGCCGGACGCGCCGGCCGACGGCGCGACGGTGCTGGTGCCGGAGCCGCTGCTCGCCAAGCTCTCCACGGGCGAGCTCGACTGGGGCATCCCGGGCTGGCTGGAGGAGAAGCTGACCGCGCTGATCCGCGGCCTGCCGAAGGCGACGCGCCGGCGGCTCGTGCCGGCACCCGACGTCGCACGCCACTGCCGCGCGGCGCTCGGCGCGGGCCGCGACCGGCCGCTGCTCGCGGCGCTCGCCGCGGAGCTGACGCGCGTGGGCGGGGAGCCGGTGACGGTGGAGGCGCTCGCGGCGGTGGCGCTGCCCGCGCACTACACGCTCAACCTGCGCGTGCTCGACGCCGACGGACGGATCGTCGCCGAGGGCCGCGACCTCGCGGCCCTGCGCCGCGAGCGGCGGCGCGCGCCGGCGATGCCCGCGGCGCGCGCCGGCGCCGATCCCTGGCAGCGCGACGAGGTGCGCCGCTTCGACTTCGGCGTGCTGCCCGAGACGGTTCGCGTCGAGCGCCAGGGCATCACGCTCGAGCTGCATCCGGCGCTCGAGGACCGCCAGACGCACGCGGCGCTGTCGCTGCGCGCCGACGCCACCGAGGCGGCCGCCGTCAGCCGCCGCGGCTTGCTGCGACTGCTCGCGCTCGAACTCGCCCAGCCTTTGCGGCACGCCGAGAAGCTGATCGCCGCCGACCGCGAGCTGATGCTGCTGCACCAGCCGGTGGGGCCCGCGCAGCCGTTCGTGCAGGCCGTCGCGCTGCGCGCCCTCGAGCGCGCCTGCCTGCCCGAGCCCGTACCGCTGCCGCGCGACGCCGCGGCCTTCGCCGCCGCCGCCGAGCGCGGCCGGCCGGTGCTGGTCGGCGTCGCCGAGCGGCTCGCCGCGACGCTGAAGGCCGCGCTCGCCGAGGCGCGCCAGGTGCGCGGCGCGCTCGCCGCGCTGCCGGCGGGCCTCGACGCGGCGCTGGTCGCGGACCTCGGCGCCGAGTTCGCCGAGCTCGTGCGGCCAGGCTTCGTGGCCGCGACGCCCGACCCGTGGCTCGACGCGCTCGGCCGCTACCTCAAGGCGCTCGGCCGCCGCACCGCCAAGCTCGGCGAGCCGCGCGCGGCGGTCGTCGAGGCGCAGCGCCAGTACCGCGAGGCGCGGCGCCGCCTCGGCGCGCTCGCCGCGCGGCTCGAGCCCGGCGAGCCCCCGCCGGCGGCGCTCGTCGAGCTGCGCTGGCTGATCGCCGAGTACGGCGTGCAGCTCTTCGCCCAGGACCTGCGCACGCGGCTGCCGGTGTCGGCCAAGCGCATCGCGCAGGCCTTCGAGGCCGCCGAGGCGGCGCTCGCGCGACGGTGAGTGCCACGGCCGGCGCGGCCGGCGCGGCGGCGCGAGGCGGCCGCACCGTCATGGCCGCGGGATGTTCCGGCAGGGCGCAACGCAGACGAACGCGGTCAGGCCGGTCCCGAAGCACGCCAGCACGATCAGCACGGCCTTCCGATAGAGCCGCGTCACCGCGAGCGGTTGCCGGCGATCCGCCCACCGCTCGCGCCCGCGGCCGGCGCCGCTCTGCCGCAGTGCAACGAAACGGGCCGGGAATGGTAGGATTCGGGCATGGCCACCGCGACCCGACTTGAGGACTGGAGCCCGGATTCCTGGCAGCGCAAGACCACGCTGCAGCAGCCGGTGTACCGCGACCGCGGCGCGCTCGAGCGCGCGGTGCTCGCGCTGTCGCGCCTGCCGCCGATCGTCGTCTCGTGGGAGATCGACGCGCTGCACCGCGCACCTCGCCGCCGCGCAGCGCGGCGAGAGCTTCATCCTGCAGGGCGGCGACTGCGCCGAGTCGCTCGACGACTGCTCCTCGGAGCGCATCGTCCAGCAGCTGAAGATCCTGCTGCAGATGAGCCTGGTGCTGGTGCACGGCCTCAAGAAGCCCGATCATCCGCGTCGGCCGCATGGCCGGCCAGTACGCCAAGCCGCGCTCGGCAGACATCGAGACGCGCGACGGCGTGACGCTGCCGAGCTACCGCGGCGACATCGTCAACCGCGCGCCGTTCGACGCGGTGTCGCGCGAGCCCGATCCCGCAGCTGCTGCTGCGCGGCTACGAGCGCGCGGCGCTGACGCTTGAACTTCGTGCGCGCGCTGATCGACGGCGGCTTCGCCGACCTGCACCACCCGGAGTACTGGGACCTCGAGTTCCTGCGCCACTCGCCGCAAGTACGAGGAGTACAAGCGGATCGTCGACTCGCTCGTCGGACTCGCTCGACTTCTTCGAGTCGATCACCGGCCGGCCGGTGCACGACTCGCAGCGCGTCGACTTCTACGCCAGCCACGAGGGCCTGCACCTGCACTACGAGCAGGCGCAGACGCGCTACATCCCGCGCACGCAGCCGCTGGTACAACCTGTCGACGCACCTGCCGTGGATCGGCATGCGCACCGCCGCGCTCGAGCACGGCCACGTCGAGTACTTCCGCGGCATCGCCAACCCGGTCGCGCGTCAAGGTCGGGCCCGCCGCCGATGCGGCGTACCTGCAAGGACCTGACCCGCGCGCTCAACCCGGACAACGAGCCGGGGCGGCTGACGCTGATCCACCGGCTCGGCGCGCAGCGACATCGAGGCCAAGCTGCCGCGGCTGATCGACGCGGTGCGCGCCGCCGGCGCCGAGGTGCTGTGGATCTGCGACCCGATGCACGGCAACACCGAGACCACCGCCTCGGGGCTCAAGACGCGCCGCTTCGACGAACATCCTGGCCGAGGTCGAGGCCGCGTTCCGCATCCACGCCGCATCGGGGCTCGCAGCTCGGCGGCGTGCACCTCGAGCTGACCGGCGACAACGTCACCGAGTGCACCGGCGGGGCGCGCGGGCTTTCCGACGGCGACCTCGCGCGCGCCTACCGCTCGACCGTCGACCCGCGCCTGAACTACGAGCAGGCGCTCGAGGTCGCGATGCGGATCGGCCGCTACTCCGGCCGCTAGGCCGGGCGAGCAGGGCGGCGAGCGCGGCCACCTCGGCGGCACCGGCCTCGCGGACGGCGCCCGGCGCGAGGCCGGCCAGCGTGAACGGGCCGACCGCGGCGCGCACCAGGCGCAGCGTCGGCAGCCCCACCGCCGCCGTCATGCGCCGCACCTGCCGGTTGCGGCCCTCGCGGAGCCGCAGCTCGAGCCACGCCGTCGGGATCTTCGCCCGGTAGCGGATCGGCGGATCGCGCGGCCAGAGGTCCGGGGGCGCCTCGATGCGGCGTGCGCCGGCCGGTCGCGTGCGACCGTCGGCGAGCGCTACGCCGCTGCGCAGGCGCGCAACTTGATCCTCGGTCGGGCTCGCCCTCAACCTGCGCCCAGTAGGTCTTCTCGAGCGCGTGCCGAGGATCGGTGATCCCGGCCTGCAGCCGCCCGTCGTCGGTCAGCAGCAGCAGTCCCTCGCTGTCGAAGTCGAGCCGCCCGGCCGGATACACGCCCGGCAGGCGCACGTAGTCGGCGAGCGTGGCGCGCTCGTCGGACCGCGAGAACCGGGTCAGCACCCGGTAGGGCTTGTTTAACAAATAAACTCGCATCGGCTCCGGCCCATCGCTAGCGATCGAACTGATTGCCGTGCGAGGGTGCCACCGTTACTATTGTGCAGCGCAAAAGGTCCGCCGGGCGATGTCGCCGTGGAGGGGGTTCCGTGAGCACTGAACGAGCAGCGGTCGAGGCGGCCGGCCGGCCGGCGGGCGTCGAGATCCTCGGCCCGACGGGCCCGGGCTACGACCAGATCCTGACCGCCGCGGCGGTCGGCTTCGTGGCCGAGCTCGCGCGGCGTTTCGGACCGAAGGTCGAGGCGCTGCTCGCCCGGCGCGACGCGCGCCAGGCGGCGCTCGACGCCGGCCAGCGGCCGGACTTCCTCGCCGAGACCCGCTCGATCCGCGACTCGGTCTGGCAGGTCGCGCGCGATCCCCGCCGACCTGCAGCGACCGGCGCGTCGAGATCACCGGGCCCGACGATCGCAAGATGGTCATCAACGCGCTCAACTCGGGCGCGCAACGTGTTCATGGCCGACTTCGAGGACTCGCTGTCGCCGACCTGGGCGAACGTCGTCGAGGGCCAGATCAACCTGCGCGACGCGGTCGACCGCATCGATCGAGCTCATCGACGCGACGACGGCAAGCACTACCGGCTCGACCGAGCGCACCGCGATGCTGATCGTGCGGCCGCGCGGCTGGCACCTGCGCCGAGAAGCACTGGCGGGTCGACGGCCAGGCCGGTCCCGGGCGCGTTCGTCGACTTCGGCCTGTACCTCTTCCACAACCACGCGGCGCTCGCCGCGCGCGGCACCGGCCCGTACTTCTACCTGCCCAAGCTCGAGGGCCACCTCGAGGCGCGGCTGTGGAACGAGGTGTTCGCCTTCGCCGAGCAGCGGCTCGGCATCGCGCCACGGCACGATCAAGTGCACGGTGCTGATCGAGACGATCCTCGCCGCCTTCGAGATGCGACGAGATCCTCTACGAGCTGCAAGCGACCACATCGTCGGCCTCAACTGCGGGCGCTGGGACTACATCTTCAGCTTCATCAAGAAGTTCAGCGGCAGTCCCGACTTCGTGCTGCCGGACCGGCAGCAGCTGACGATGACGACGCACTTCCTGCGCTCCTACTCGCTGCTGCTGATCCAGACCTGCCACCGCCGCGGCGCCTTCGCGATGGGCGGCATGGCGGCGCAGATCCCGATCAAGAACGACGAGCGCGCCAACGACGAGGCGCTCGCCAAGGTGCGCGCCGACAAGGAGCGCGAGGCCGGCGACGGCCACGACGGCACCTGGGTCGCGCACCCGGGCCTCGTGCCGCTCGCGCGCGAGGTGTTCGACCGGCTGATGCCGGGCCCGAACCAACTTGGCCGCGCTCAAGCCCGAGGTCACGCGTCACGGCCGCGCGACCTGCTGGCGGTGCCGCCCGGCGCGATCACCGAGGCCGGGCCTGCGCAACAACATCGCGGTCGGCGTCCAGTACCTCGCCGCCTGGCTCGGCGGCAACGGCTGCGTGCCGATCTACAACCTGATGGAGGACGCGGCCACCGCCGAGATCTCGCGCGCCCAGGTGTGGCAGTGGCTGCACCACGGCCGCGCGCTCGCGGACGGCCGCGCGGTGACGGCGCCGCTGGTCGCCGCGCTGCTCGCCGAGGAACTCGCCAAGATCCGCGCCGAGGTCGGCGCGGCGGCCTACGCCGCCGGCCACTACGCGCGCGCCGCCGCGCTGTTCAGCGGGCTCGACCGCGAGCGACGAAGTTCGAGAGCTTTCTGACCCTGACCGCGTACCGCGATCATTGACTAACCGCAACCGGGAGCACGACCATGACGTTCTTGACGGCCGAGCGAGTTGCAGCGTGACTGGGACACGAACCCGCGCTGGAAGGGCGTCGAAGCGCGGCTACACCGCCGCCGACGTCGTGCGCCTGCGCGGCATCGTGCCGATCGAGCACACGCTCGCCAAGCTCGGCGCCGAGAAGCTGTGGACGCTGCATGCACGACGAGCCGTTCGTCAACTCGCTCGGCGCGCTGACCGGCAACCAGGCGATGCAGCAGGTCAAGGCCGGGCCTGAAGGCGATCTACCTGTCGGGCTGGCAGGTCGCCGGCGACGCCAACATCGCCGGCGAGATGTACCCGGACCAGTCGCTGTACCCGGCGAACTCGGTGCCGGACGTGGTGCGCAGCGCATCAACAACACGCTGCGTGCGCGCCGACCAGATCCACCACGCCGAGGGCAACGACGTCGATCGACTGGCTCGCAGCCGATCGTCGCCGACGCCGAGGCCGGCTTCGGCGGCGTGCTGAACGCCTTCGAGCTGATGAAGGCGATGATCGAGGCGGGCGCCGCCGGCGTGCACTTCGAGGACCAGCTGTCCTCGGCCAAGAAGTGCGGCCACATGGGCGGCAAGGTGCTGGTGCCGACGCAGGAGGCGGTCGCCAAGCTGGTCGCCGCGCGGCTCGCCGCCGACG
This sequence comes from uncultured Pseudomonadota bacterium, assembly GCA_963727685.1. GTDB lineage: Bacteria > Pseudomonadota > Gammaproteobacteria > Steroidobacterales > Steroidobacteraceae > CAIKZZ01. Next base: position 336,665 of record CAVSGY010000005.1, on the reverse strand, counting down.
TCGATGGGCGTGCCGACGGTGCTGCTCGCGCGCACCGACGCCGAGAGCGGCGAACCTGATCACCTCCGACGTCGACGAGCGCGACCGGCCGTTCATCGACAAGTCGCAGAGCCGCACCGTCGGAGGGCTTCTTCTACGTCAAGGCGGGCCTCGACGCCGGCGATCGCCCGCGGCCTCGCCTATGCGCCGTACGCCGACCTGCTGTGGTGCGAGACCGGCACGCCGGACCTGGAGGAGGCGAAGCAGTTCGCCGAGGCGATCCACAAGCAGTTCCCGGGCAAGCTGCTGGCCTACAACTGCTCGCCGTCGCTTCAACTGGAAGAAGCAAGCTCGACGACGCGACGATCGCCAAGTTCCAGCGCGAGCTGGGCGCGATGGGCTACAAGTTCCAGTTCATCACGCTGGCCGGCTTCCACGCGCTCAACTACTCGATGTTCGAGCTCGCCAAGCGGCTACCGCGAGCGGCAGATGTCGCGCCTACGTCGAGCTGCAGGAGGCGGAGTTCGCCGCCGAGAAGCAGGGCTACACCGCGACCAAGCACCAGCGCGAGGTCGGCGCCGGCTACTTCGACGACGTGACGCACGACGGTCATCCGGCGGCACGTCCTCGACGACGGCGATGAAGGGCTCGACCGAAGAGGCGCAGTTCAAGACCGGCTGACGGGACTTGCGGCGCGGGCGGCGGCGGCCGGAACATGCGTGCCGATGCCGCCCGCCACCCCGCCCCCTGAGCACAGCGGCCCCGCGCTCGAGATGGCGCAGGGGCCCGCCGCCGCGGCCAGCCCTTCGACCCGAAGGCCTTCGTCGCCTCGCTGCCGGCGCGCCCGGGCGTCTACCGAATGCTGGACGCCGGCGGCACCATTCTCTACGTCGGCAAGGCCGGCAACCTCAAGGCGCGCGTCGCCAGCTACTTCCGCGCCGACCTCGTGCAGCCGAAGGTGCTGGCGATGGTGCAGCAGATCGCGGCCATCGAGGTCACGGTCACCCATTCCGACACCGAGGCGCTGCTGCTTGAGTTCAACCTCATCAAGAAGCACCGGCCGCGCTACAACATCCTGCTCAAGGACGACAAGAGCTTCCCGTACCTGTACCTGACGACGCAGCAGCGAGTTCCCGCGCCTCAGCTTCTACCGCGGGCCGCGCAAGCCCGGCGGGCGCTACTTCGGGCCGTATCCGAACACGGTCGCGGTGCGCGAGACGCTGCTGCAGCTGCAGAAGCTGTTCCGGCTGCGGCAGTGCGAGGACAGCTACTTCGCCAATCGCACGCGGCCGTGCCTGCAGTACCAGATCCAGCGCTGCTCGGCGCCGTGCGTCGGGCTGATCTCGGCGCAGCGACTACGCCGCCGACGTCGCGAGCGCCGAGCCGCGTCCTCGAGGGCCGCAACGACGAGGTCGCGGTCGAGCTCGCGCGGCGCATGGAGGAGGAGGCGGCGGCGCTGCGCTTCGAGAAGGCGGCGGCGCTGCGCGACCAGCTGGCGGCACTCAAGAGCGTGCAGGCGCGGCAGATCGTCACCGCCGCCGCGGACGTCGACTGCGACGTGGTCGCGGCGGCGAGCGGGCCCGGGCTCTACTGCATCGGACTCATGTTCATCCGCGGCGGCATCAACCTCGGCACCACGACCTATTTCGCCAAGGCGCCGTTCGGCGAGCCGGAGGAGGTGGAGGCGGCCTTCCTCGCCCAGCACTACCTCGCGCACGACGCGCCTGCCGAGATCGTCGTCGGTGGCGAGATCGCCGACCGCGAGGTGCTCGCCGCCGCGCTCGGCGAGCGCGCCGGTCACCGCGTGCAGATCCACCGCGCCGAGCGCGGCCTCAAGGCGCGCTTCGTCGAGATGACCCGCGACAACGCCGTGCAGGCGCTCAAGATGCGGCTCGCGACCGAGGCCGGGATCGAGCAGCAGCTCGCCGGGCTCGGCACGGTGCTCGGCCTCGCGGCGCCGCCGGCGCGCCTCGAGTGCTTCGACATCAGCCACACGCGCGGCGAGGCGACGGTCGCCTCGTGCGTCGTATTCGGCCGCGAGGGCGCGCAGAAGGCCGACTACCGCCGCTTCAACCTCGAGGGGCTGACGCCGGGCGACGACTACGGCGCGATGCGCGCGGCGCTCGCGCGGCGCTACCGGCGCATCAAGGCAGGCGAGGCCAAGGTGCCGGACGTGCTGTTGATCGACGGCGGACCGGGACAGCTGGCGGAGGCGGGCCGGGTGCTCGCCGAGCTCGAGGTCGCGGTGCCGGCAGTGGTCGGCGTCGCCAAGGGACCCGACCGCCGCGTCGGGCAGGAGCGCCTTTTCTTGTTGGGCTCGGACTCGCCGCTTATACTGCCGCCGGATTCCCGCGCCCTGCACCTGATCCAGCGGATCCGCGACGAGGCCCACCGCTTCGCGATCGCCGGCCACCGCGCCCGGCGCGCGAAGGCCCGGCAGGCCTCGGTGCTCGAGGAAGTTCCGGGCCTCGGGCCGGCGCGACGGCGCGAACTCCTCAAGCGTTTCGGCGGTCTGCACGGGGTGCTCGGCGCCGGCGTCGAGGATCTGGCGCGCGTGCGCGGCATCGGGCGACGGCTCGCGGAAGCGATTTACGAACGGCTGCACCCGGACGCCTGACGCTTGACCAACCCGTACACGGTCCCGAATCTGCTGACGGCGCTCAGGATCGTGCTGATCCCGGTGATCGTTGGCCTGTTCTACCTGCCGTACGGCTGGGGCGACATCGTCGCGGGCGTGCTGTTCGCGGTCGCCGGCATCACCGACACGCTCGACGGCTACGTCGCGCGCCGCATGGGCCAGGTGTCGCACCTCGGCACCTTCCTCGACCCGGTCGCCGACAAGCTGATCGTCGCGACGGCGCTCGTGCTGATCGTAGTCGCGCAACCACGAGTGGTACGTGACGCTGACCGCCTGCGTGATCATCGGCCGCGAGATCGCGATTTCGGCGCTGCGCGAGTGGATGGCAGAGATCGGCGCGCGGCGCAAGGTCGCGGTCTCGGCGCTCGGCAAGTTCAAGACCATCGCCCAGATCGTGGGCCTGTCGATGATGCTGTTCTACGAGCCGCTGTTCGGCTTGCCGATCTACTGGATCGGGCTTGCGCTCACGGTCATCGCCGCGGTGCTGACGCTGTGGTCGATGTTCCTGTACCTGCAGGCCGCCTGGCCGGACCTTAAGTCCAAACGCCACCCGGATCAGGACGATCCTTGACAGGCACGGTGCAGCCTATAAAATTCTGGGTTCGGTGCGGGCGGGAATAGCTCAGTTGGTAGAGCGCAACCTTGCCAAGGTTGAGGTCGCGAGTTCGAGCCTCGTTTCCCGCTCCAGTTTCTTCCGGCCGGCGTCGTGGCGGAGTGGTCACGCAGCGGACTGCAAATCCGTGTACGCCGGTTCGATTCCGGCCGACGCCTCCAGAGCTCCGCCGCACCGCCCTTAGGCCGGGGCCGGCCGCCGGCCCCCGGACTCGCTTCCAGCCTCTCGGTGACATCGTCCCGGCCGCGGGAAGCCGCGCCGGCCGGTAACGGCACGACACCGCCGCCGCGCCCGGTCGGCGCGCCCGCCGCAAGGGCCGGTCGCGCACCTGCCGGCCGTCGTGAATCGCCTCGGGCGCCGCGTGTGCGAACTAGAACGGCGGGCGAAGGCTGCCAACGCCGCCGGCCAACGCGCGCCATCGCTGATCGCTCCCGATGGACTCGGTGCGGTACCCCTGCCGTGCGTGGCGTCTCGCTTGGCGCTGGCGGCCGTCCTAAAGCCCGAATTGCGGCCGCAGTACAGCGGACTACGCTTCATCCGATGGGACGAGGCGGCGCATCGTCTCTGGTGCGCGCAGCCAACGGTCCCAAGAACAGGAGTGGAGTCATGAGGAAATTACTCGTCGCAACAGCCGCAGGCGTGCTCGCAACGTCGTTGATTGCGGTCGCTGGTGCGCAAACTCCGGAAGTGACGGTCCAGGCCTCGCGGGTCATCGAGACGCACGTCGGGACGACCTCGAGCGGCTTCCCGATCCTCGATGTGTCACTTGGTTATGGCGTCAGCACCGCCGGAATTGATCTGTCGTCGCACGCCGGTGCCCTGCAGCTTGAAAAGCGCGTGAATGACGCGGCCATGGCGGCCTGCAAGGAACTGGGGCGCCGTTATCCGGGCTCGACGCCCAGTGATAAGTTGTGCGCCAAGAGCGCCAGCGACAAGGCGATGGTGCGCGTGCACGAGCTCGAGGCGGCAGCCGTCAAGTAGCCATCGGTCCAAGCGGCCACGCAGCAGGGCGTGATCGACGGGGGGCGGCCTCGCGCCGGGGTTCCGCCGCGCGGGCCGGATTCCAAGGGCCCGGGTCAGTGTCGCCCCGCAACGATGCCTGGTGGCCGCGCGTGTGCAGCGCGCTGCGTCACGTTCAGGGGTTCTGACTCAATTCGGCCCGCTTGCGCGGCGCACATGCGGCGCCGCTCGTGAGCGGCCGCAGTCGCGTGCTAGGCTTTCCAGGCGCGCGCGTGACGGAACTGGTAGACGTAGCGGACTTAAAATCCGCAGCCGCAAGGCGTGGGGGTTCGAGTCCCTCCGCGCGCACCACGCTGATTACAAAGACTTTTTAGCGCGAAGCCCGCGCCTGCCGCCAAGGCGAAAAAGTCGCGCCGTTGCACAACCGTTGCAGTGCGAGTAGCGTCGCCAGCCGTTGCAGAGAGTTGCAACGGGAGGCAGCGAAATGGCGAGCATCATCACGCGGACCCGCAAGGACGAGACCACCTATTACACGGCGATCGTCCGCGTGGCCGGCGCCCCGTCGAAGTCGGCGAGCTTCGAGCGCAAGACCGACGCCAAGGCGTGGGGCCAGCAGACCGAGGCGGCGATCCGCGAGCGCCGGTACTTCCCCAACCGCCAAGCCGAGCGGCGGACGCTCGCCGACGCCGTCGACCGTTTCCTTAAGCACCACATGGGCGGCCTCAAGGACGCCCGCAACCGGGAGCGGCACCTTCTGTGGTGGAAAGCCGAGCACGGCACGATGCGGCTCGGCTCCATCACGGCCGAGGTGCTCGTGCAATGGCGCGCCGACCTGACCGCGACCGGCAACGCGCCTGCGACGGTCAACCGGAAACTCGCATCAATTCGCAGGGTGCTCACCCTGGCCGCCGGCGAATGGGGATGGTCGAACACAAACCCGGCCCGCGGCGTCTCGAAACTCACCGAGCCCGCCGGCCGCGTCCGGTTTCTCGACGACGCGGAGCGCGGGCGGCTGCTCGATGCATGCCGTGCGTCCTCGAACCCTGAAATCTACCCGCTCGTGATGCTCGCGCTCGCGACGGGCGCGCGCCGCGGCGAACTCTTGGGGCTGCGCTGGCAGGACGTCGACCTATCCGCCGCGCGCCGTCGCAAGGCGCCTCGCGCCGCGATCATCCTTCGGGACACCAAGAACACCGAGACCCGGGCCGTGCCCGTCACCGGCCCGGCGTTGCCCCTGCTCGTATCGAAGGCAGGCAAGAACCCAGACCCGAATGCGCGCGTTTTCCCGAGGCTAGGGGAGCCGGCGCTTTCGGCCGATCCGCGCGAGGCTTGGAAAGCCGCCGTGAAGAAAGCCGGCGTCGCGGATTTTCACTTCCACGACCTCCGGCACTCGTGCGCGAGCTACCTAGCGATGAGCGGCGCCAGCACCGGCGAGATCGCCCACGTACTCGGGCACAAGACCCTTGAGATGGTCAAGCGTTACTCGCACCTAAGTCAGCAGCACACCGCAGGCGTCCTAGAACGGATGACCGGCAAGGTGTTCGGCGCCGCGCCGAAGGGGGCGCAGTGATCTCTCTCCACTCCGGCGACGAGCACAGCGCAGAAGCGCTTACCGAATGGCTCACGAAGGACATTGACGATTGGATCGCGCTAGTTGCGGAGATGTACCCCGACGCCGCAGAAAATGCCGAGGCCCTCTCGCTTGTCGCGGCGATCCGCGCGGCCCGCGATTGGACTGATCCGACGCTAAACGCCGACCGCAAGCGGCTCGTTCGGGAAATGGAAGTCTACGCTCAGGCCGTTCACCTTGAGAGCGTGGAGCACGCGCACGCACTTCGCGCCGAGGTTATTCGGCGCGCCGGTGCTGGCGATCGAGATTTTCTCATCGCGATTTTTTGCGCTCGCCGAATGGAGTACGCACAGGGCTTCGCGTCGACGCTCGGCTATCTCGATCTTGACGGCCGCAGCGAGGCGAGACGGAAACAAATTTCCGACGTCAATGAACAGAGGACGGCAGCCGCGGACGCTACCGATAACGAGCGCGCGTTCATCGCGCGGGCACTTCGAGATATTCGGCGGCGACACGGCGGCAACAAGCAACCCTTCGCAACGGAGTGCAAAGCGATCCTCGCGCAAGCCAAGGAAGCCGTCGGCATTACCCTGACTCTCGCGAAGATCAAGCGCGAGCATCCTGACAAGCCGAGGCCCTACAACAAGGGCCCGAAGTGGACCGCGCGCGCGGGCTGGCAGGGGAAGCCGCGAAAGCAAACGTCCGCACGGCCGAAATAGACAATTTTCGCGCAAGGTAGCAATTCGAGGGCCGCGCACGGGCGCGGCTTTCGCGCGTTTGGGGGCGCTGAATTGTCTACGTCGGCCGTGCTAGACAATGTCACGCGTACGGACAAACGCGAGTCTCTCGGAAGCGCCATTCCGGGGCGATAGTGCACAACCAGTTACGCGGAGGTGCATATGTCGTCCCCACTCGTTCGTCTCGCAAAATTCCCCGAGGCATACCCCGCAATGGGGCTCACGACTGCCGCGCTGCGGTGGCAGATTTTCAACGAAGAAAATAACGGGCTGCGCGAGGCCGGCGCCGTGCTTCGTGTCGGGCGGGCGGTCTATCTCGACCCGCAGCGGTACTTTGATTGGGTGCGGACGAACCCGCAAAACGCGCCGCGCCCCGCTAAAGGCGCCGCGTCGTGAGCGCAGCGCGGCCTGACGACCGGCTGCGCGCGCTCGATAGTCTCACGTACCAAGCGACGGCAGCCGTGCTGCGGCCGGTGACGGCGGGCGTGTACGGGATTCCTGTCGGCCGCTACGCGTACCCGGCGGACATTCCGAACCTCGAAAGGCCCGACGGCGTTTGCCTGAACTGCTGGCGCTCGTGGTTGTGGGTGCCGCGGTTGGCCGCCGGCGGATGCCATCACGCGAGCATCGCCTGGCGCCTCACCGTCGGCGCCCTAGCCGTATTCAGGATGCGGCCGGAGCCGTTTCTAAGGCGCGTCCGGCGCGCGCACGCCAAAGAATTCGGCGAGCACGGCACGTTCGCCCCGCTGCCGGCCGGCGTCGTTCGCTTGAACCGCGACGGGCGCGCGCACGTGCAGCTAGAAGGGCGCGGCACGCGGCTCGGCGATAGCCCTCTGGACGTACTCAAGGCCGAGCGAAGAGAGCGTCGCGCGCGCGCAGAACTTATCGAGGTTTCAACATGACACCGCTCTCGACCCTGCTCGCCGGTACGCACCTAATCGAAATTCAGCGGATGGCGCGGACGCTGCGCGGGCGCGCGGTGCTGACGCCGTGGCAGCTTGAACAGGTCACGCGCCGGCTTGACGCGCTACCGCAAACCGCTCTGCGCGCGACGGTTAGTGCTTACTGAATCGTGCGGGGACCAACGCGGGGAGCGGGCAAAACGTGACGAGCAACACTGAAGGATCGGATGACGCGGCCCGGCCAAAGCCGGACCGCCCGTCCGTGCGTTGCACCGACGTTATGGCATGGAGGCGCGAGGTAATGCGTTGTGGCCCGCGACAAGCCGTCCGCCACGCGTGCCACAGCGCGGCGATGTACATGGACGCCGATGGGTCGAACTGCCGCGTAGGCGCACGCCGCATCGCCTCCGATATGGCGGTCGACAAGTCGACCGCCGCCCGCCTACTGGACGAAGCCCGTTCGCTCGGCTGGCTCCAAACCGACCGGAAGTCGAAGCACAGTCGGACCCCGAACTGGTGGCCGTCGATTCCGAGCGCGGTTCAACTGTCCGCACCCACGGGACAGTCATCCGATACCCTACTGTCCCGTGAAGCCGGACAGTCACTGTCCGCACCGACGGGACAGTCAGCCACCGAGCCACTGTCCGCATTGGCGGCCTCAACTGTCCGCATTCAGCCACCTAACTGTCCGCACCCACGGGACACACCTCCTCTTACCTCCCTAAACCTCAAAGAGCAGCGGCGCGATACGCGCAAGGAGAACGAGATCCGGAACGAGGTTCGGCAGAAGGTGGCGGCCGGCATCCGAACTACGGACATCAAATCCAGACTCAGGAACGACATCCGCAACTACCCGTGGCTAGACGAGATCGTCGCCGACGAACTCGGCAGGCTAAGCAGGGCGGCATGACCGCCCGAACCATCGGTGGGCTCGTGGACTGGCGGGCGCTGCTCCCGGTTACGGATGAGCCGCGCCGGGAAACTCACGCGCCGACCAACCGCGCCGAGTTCATGGCCGCCGCCGTCGAGCTCGCGCGCACGGGCCTGACGTGTCAGGACATCGCGCTCGTGTTGCACCTAACCGCCAACGGCGTGCGCGAACTGCTGCGCGACGCGCGCGCCGAGCAGCCGTGCTAACCCACCCCGCAGTCACAGGCAGCCGCCGGCCTCGCGGGTCCTCCCCCGGGGGTCGCCACGCGGGTAATTGCGACCCCGGCCAGGAACTAGCGCCAGCGCGCTCTAGGGTGCGTTTGTTTGGCGAGGGATCGCGTCACGGAGCCGGCGAGGGCCAGTCAAGGGGAGCAACCGCATGAGTAACGAACCCGTCACCCTCGCCGAAGCCGCGCGGCAGCTAGGACTTAAGTCCGCCGCAACCATTCGCGGGTGGCTCGCCAAAGGCGCGCCGGAGGAACGGGAAGGCAAGTCCGGCCCCGGCGGAAGCGCCCTCGTAATTGTTGACGACCTACGGGCATGGCGCGCGGTCCGATGCGGCGGCGAAGTGGTGCTCGTTCCGACGCTCGACGCCGACGCAGTCGCGCGCGGACTTCTCGCTGCCCAACAACGCGCACTCGAAGGGGACCCGGACGCCGTCTGGAGGATGTTTGGAGTTCCCCGCGCGAAGGCCGCGGCGATTCTCGCTGGCGCCTTTCGGAGCATCTTTGTGACTGCGAACGGACGGCTACCGGACGAAATCCCGGCGGAAATTGAAATTCTTGAGGGATTCGCTCGGGCGCCGAGTGCCGGGCTAGGTAAACCGTAGCGAGCGCAACGGTAGTGGCAGGATGAATTGGGTAAGGACAGCACGCGGCCGCGGCCGCTCTTGGGAGTTGATCAATGGAAATTAGAACGGAACCGCCGGGCGGCTTCGCACACGATGCCGGCGTAACGAGCGAGCGCGAGCGCGCCGCCGAGATCCGGCACCTCGCCGGCCGGCACCACCTAGGCCCGCTCGGCGAGCGGCACGTCGAATTCGGAACCTCGGCGCATGTGTTCCGCGGCGTCGTCTTGGAGGCGCTCGCCGCCAGCGGGTCGAGCAAGCCGCTCGATACGAGCCCCGGACTTATCGGGATGACCGATCGCGAACTACGCGGAATCACCATGGCCGACTTCGTGCGCGCGGCCTGTGCGGCGTCGCCTGGCGGGCAGGAATTCGCGAACGCGAACAAGCGTCAGCATGCGCGCGTGCGTGAATTATCTAACGAGGTTCAGAAGCGCACCCCCCGCAAGGGTCAGGGCACCGTGTCCGTCCCGCTCGATATCTGGTTGCGCGACGCAGCGAATCCGGGCGCTGGCGGCTATTTGTCCGCGCTGGAGACCCGCGTGTTGACCGCGTCCGGCGGCGTAGCGTCCGGCGGTGCGGTCGTCCAGTCGACCGTGATGGGCTCGCAGTACGTTCCGCCAAACTACAACGTTCCCGCGGTCGTGCGAGCGGGCGCACGGATGCTCACGGGCCTCACCGGCAACGTCGAGATTCCCGCCATGACGGCTGGAAAGTCGGGGACGTGGGTCAACCCGGAAAATACGGCCGTCACGTCGGCCGATGCGACGTTCGCGCAGATCGCCCTCACGCCGCACGACCTCGGGACGGTCGGCGACATTTCGCGGCGGCTGCTACTCCAGTCGAGCCCCCACGCGGACGCGCTGGTTCGCGACGACATAGCGGTAGCGCTTTCGAACGGCGTGGATCAGGCCGCAATCAACGGCACGGGCGCGAGCGGTCAGCCGCAGGGCATTCTCGGCGCCTCGGGCCTGAATATTCAGCCGGGCGGCACGAACGGCGCCGCGCTTAATTTGGCGAATTGCACGTACTTGCCTCAGTTCGTCGGGCAGGCTAACCGCCTTCTCGATGACGGATCGACGGCGTTTATTGCGAACGGGCAGACGGTCTTTCATGCCGCGCGCACTCAGATCCTTTCCGGGTCAATCGTGCCGCGCTATCTGATTGACGATGCGCGCAATCCGACGCTCGCTGGTCGGAGAGTCGTCGTTTCGCAGAACGTGCCGTTTAACCTGACTAAGGGTAGCGGCTCGAACCTTTCGGCGCTGCTGTTCGGCCATTGGGAAGATTTGCTGATCGGCGAATGGGGGGTCCTCGACCTCCTAGTCGACCCGTACACGTTCAGCAACACCGGCGCCATTCGCATCCGCGCGTTTGTCACGGTCGACATTAAGCCCCGCTACCTCGGAGCTTTCAGCGCCATAAACGACATCGTCACGACCTGATCGCGCGGGGGGAAGCGAAGCGTCCGCGCAGCCCGGTGGCAATCGGGCGGGTTTCCCGCTTCGCGCCGCAGCCGCCGGGGTAAAAGCCGGCGGCGCTGCAACGGTGCCCGGGGGTCAACCGGGCAGAGGCAGCAAGCCGAAAGGCATTGGTCCGCTACTAACGGACGACTAGGATCGAGCGCCACCGGCGCCACGCCTAGGCAGCGGGGAACCGCATCGGGCCGGGGACTATCCACCCTCGGCGACGGCCGATCTGACGCCTACATGGCGCACTCGGCGCCCTATTCACTGGAGATATTTTTGCGCCACCTTCCACGAATCGACGCGCGGACGCGGGCCGCCGTAGCTCGCTTCGAGCAGAACTGCCGAATATCGCCGCCGCTCGGCCGCGGAACGCCTTACGGCGTCAGCCGGTCGCAGACGGCGCACGCACCGGCTAGCGCGGCGGGCGCCCCGCGACGCTCGATGCCCGACGCGCCCGGGATGCAAACCCGCGCGCTGCGCTTTCTGCGGGCGATCTTCGCGTGAGCGCGGCCCCAACGTTGTGCCGGCATCTGCGCGTAATGGTGAGGGGGCAAGCGCCTGGCGCCGGCGTGGCGTGCGTGGAATGCGGGCTAATCGCCCGGGTTCACCGCGACGCGCTTACGCTGCACAGAATTGGACCAGACCACGCGCGAACGCTCGCGCGGATCCCGTTCGCGCCGGCGGACTACGTCGTGAAGCTCGCCGGCGCATGAATCTCGAACTGGCCGTACTCGCCGCAATCGTCGCGATCCTCGACGACGTCGCGGCAGCGTTCGCGGCGGTTGGTCACATCGCGTTCCGTCTGTGGGCGCCGGACCCGTTGGCCGCGGGCGCGAGGATTGTTTCTCTATCGAGCCGCAGTTAGGTTCTAACGAGCGGGTATACGATCAACCCGCCGCAACCAACCCAAAACTGAGGTGCAGATAATGGCTACCGCGAAGTCTACAGCCGACATCCGGACGGAGGCCGATCGCGTCGAGTTCATCGCGTCGTTTATGGACGCCGGCAGCGGCCGCCTGTTCTGGTGGGCATCGACAGCGAGCCCCGAGGCGGTCCGGTCCGCGACTGCTATGCTTGAGGCGCTCAGGCTCCGCGCTCTTCTGCGGCGCCCGAACGGAACCTGAGCCCGTAACGGGGAGCGCGCTCGATGGACTGTTGGCGTGATTGGCTGCACATGGTCGCCGAAATCGGAACAGCGCTCGGCACGCTTCTCGTCGCCGTTGCTGCAATTTGGGGCGACCCCATTCGCGCTTGGCTAGTCGGGCCGAAGCTTTCGCTATGCCTCCGCGATTCGCGGGGCGAGCGGATAGACCTCACCGGAGGTCGGCCGGCCCGCTACTACCACCTAGCGGTTGCGAATTCCCGGCGGTCGGCAATTGCCCACAACGTCCGAGTCGTGCTCGTAGCCGTCTCACGTCCAGCCGCGGATGGCGAGATCGCTTCCGAACCGCTTTCAGGACCCGTGCAACTCACATGGCAGCATGGGCACGCGTTACCGCAGTTTGCGACGATTGGCCCTCCGGCGAATGCTGACCTTGGGTTCGTCGTGCGGGCGGACGTTTTCACGCTATGCCCGCTGTTCAAGCCGAACAACCTCGATATCACTTTGCGCGGCGGCGACCGCATGGTTGTCGATGCGCTTGCAGTGTCCGACGAGACCGAGTCGCCGCTTCTACGGCTCGAAATTGCGTGGGACGGCAGTTGGTCGGAAGACGCCGCCCAGATGGCGCGGCACTTGGTGATTAAGGAACTTCCAGCGGACTAGATTGTGACGCTGCCCCGAACCACGGCTACCGCTCCATAGGAATCTCAGTGGGCTTCCGCTTCCGACGACGCTTAAGGATCCTGCCGGGCCTGACGCTCAACCTCGGCCGTCGCGGCGTATCCGCGTCGGTCGGGGTTCGCGGGGCGCATATCACGCTCGGCCATTCCAACGTGCGCGCGACGGTCGGAATCCCCGGCACCGGCATTTCGTACACGCAACTCGTTCGGGAATCGCCTCCGGCCTCGCCAGAGGCCGCCAGCGAGGCGCAGACGCCCGCGGCGTCATCGAGCCTTAGGCACGCCGTCGTGATGGCGCTGCTGGCCGCGCTGGTTGTCGGAGCGGTCGCTATAGCGCTCATCCCGCGGTGAAAAGTCCGGCCTCCTAGACTTTGGCGCGCCAACAATTTGGGTGCTAGCATCGGGCCATGAAGCGCGTGGTTCGTGTTACTACCGCCTTGAGCGTCATCAGCGGCGCGATTCTCGCCCTCGCGGGCGTTGGTGAAGGGCGCGGCCGCGAGGTCGCGGCGCGAATCGGCGACGGACCCGACGGGCCGCACACGCACACGCAGCCCGCGGCCGAACCGCTCAGGTTCGTCCAGTTGGCGGCGGTGAGCGGTCGCGCGCCCCTCGAAGGCGTTGGCGTTTCGATATCGGCCGGCGTAGGGATGCTGACTGACGCAGTGGCCGCCTGAGCCGCACCTGATCTCACTGCCGTTGCACAACCGTTGCAGTTCGGACCGAATTCGGACAACCGGCCACCACAGACGGCAGCCGTAAGTGGCTGACCGACAAGCACAAGCCGCAAGCGCCAACAGCGCGCAATAGGATCAATTCACACTTAAAATCCGCAGCCGCAAGGCGTGGGGGTTCGAGTCCCTCCGCGCGCACCATGAAATAGCGCCGGCCGCGGCGCGCGGCCTGCGGTCGGGGCGGGCGGCGGCCGCAGCGGCCGCCGCCCCCCGGTCATCGCCGCACGGCTTAGAACGCGTACTTGAAGCGCACGTTCCAGAACGCGCCGGGCAGGTCATAGGTGCCGGCGTCATAGCCGTTCAGCGTGCACGTGTAGCAGATCGGCGGGTTCTGGCCGAACAAGTTGTTCACGCCGAGCGACAGGCGCAGCCCCTTGACGGTCATCGCGTCGGTCCACTCCACCTGGACGTCGTTGTAGAGCACCGAAGAGAGCGTGTGCCAGGTCTCGTTGTTCGAGCAGCCCGGCACGGCGGAAATCGTCGCGTTCGCGCAGGCCTCCTTCACCGAGTCGAGGTAGCGCAGGATCCAGCTGACGCCCAGGTTGTCCCTGTTCCAGCCCAGCTGCGCATTGGCGCGCAGCTCCGGGATCGAGCTGTCGTTGACCTCGATGCCAACCTGGCGCTGCGACACGTTGCCGAGATTGTCGACGGCCTTGTAGTCGATCACGTAGGTCGCCTGCAGTGAGGCCGTCAGGTTGCCCCAGGCATGTCGGCTGCCAACCCAGTCGAGCTTGCCGTCGATGCCGGAGGTCTCGATCGAGCCGAAGTTCTGCAGGAAATTCTTCGGCGGGTTGAGGTTACCGGTCGGCTGGCGTGAAAACGGCGCGCAGGTGGGCGAGCCGACGCCGCCGGCCGCGAGGCACGAGTCGAGCAGCGCCTGCAGATCACCCGCCTGAATCGCGCCGGTGATCTTGTGGTGGTAGTAGGTGAGCTCGCCGCTCAGCTTGTTGGTCATGCCACCCTCGGCCCAGCTGGCGCGGTACTGCAGGCCACCGGTGTAGCTGGTCGACTTCTCCGGGCTGAGGCTCGCGTTGCCGCCCGTGAAGGACGTGATCTGCGTATTCGCCTGGACGAATCCGACCGGCACGCCCTGCGCCGCGCACGCCTTTTGCAACGGCGTGCCCACCGGAATCGGCCCGCCCGGGGGACCGCAGGGGTCGACCAGCGACGGCGCGAACTGCGTCAGACCGTACAGCTCGCCGAGGTTCGGTGCGCGAAAGCCCGTCGAGATTGTGCCGCGGATTCCGAGATCCTTGATCGGCTGCCAGCGAAAGCCGGCCTTGCCGGTCGTGTCGCTGCCGAAGGTGGAATAGTCGGAATACCGTGCCGCGGCGCTGACGCTCAGGCTCGACAGCACGGGGAAGTTGAACTCGCCGTAGGCCTCGTCGACGCTGTAGCTCGCCGCCACCGGGAAGGCCAGCGAATCCTGCGAGTCGCCCGTTTGCCGCAGCGGGTCAGGGTTGAACGCGCCGATGTACTTGCGATGCTCAACGCCGACCGCGAAGCCGGCCGAGCGGTCTGCGATGCGGAACATCTCGCCGGTGATGTTGGCGGAAAAGAGCTGCAACTTCTGGTCGCTCGAGTCGAGCTGGATCGCCTTGATGAAGTCCAGCATCGCCGCCGTCATTGGCCGGGCCTGACCGCCGAAGATGTCGAGCGGCACGCAGCCGTGCACCTGCGCGCAGACCGCCGGATCGCCGAGCGCGAGACTGAGGTGCGCCAGGTTGTAGCCGTTGAGGAAGGTCTGGCTCGCCTTGTTGTCCGAGTTGACGTAGTTGATGTCCCACGACAGGCCGTTGCCGACGTGCCAGAGGCCCTTGAAGCCGACATTGAAGTAGTAGGTGTCGACATCCTGCGTGAACAGCCGCGGCCCGCCTTCGAGCGGGCGGCGTGTCGCCCAGATGAAGTTCGTCGCCGAGTTGAGGTCGATACCAAACGGGTTGTACGGGTTCTTGCCGGAGATCGAGATCGTATCGGCGATGCAGCCGCAACCGGTGTTCGGGCCGACGAATATCGGCTCGGGCGCCGCCTGGTTGGCGGACTGGCGATTGTTGTACAGACCCTTGAAGTACATCTCGACGCCATCGCCGATCTGGTAGGTCATGTTGGTGAACATCGACTTCCGCTCGGACGGAGTCAGCAGCAGGTTGTACGGGGCGAAGTTGAAGCGGTCCGCGCCGCTCCACGCATGGTAGGGACTGCCGGCACCGAACGGGTTGGCGGGGTTCCAGTTCGCAGCCGTTGGGATGGCGCCATTGTTGAGCGTCATATCAACGGCACCACCGTTCGCACAGCTGGTGGGACTCGTGGGCGGCTGCGTCGGGTCACAGAAGATCAGGCGCCCTTGCGGGGTCGCGGAACTGCCAGCACCGGGACCGGCCAGCGGCTCCGGCGAGGAGGATTGCCACCACTTCGACGAGCTAATCTCGTTCTGGTCGAAGTAGCTCGCGACGAACATGCCGGAGAACTTCTCGCTCGAGCCGCCGACGGTCAGGCTTCCCTCTTTCGTCATGCCACCCTTGCTGTAGTCGCCGACATAGCCATTGACCTCGACGCCGTCGACCTTCTTGCGGGTGATGATGTTGACCACGCCCGCGATCGCATCGGAACCATAGATCGCCGAGGCGCCGTCCTCGAGTACCTCGATGCGCTCGATGATCGACATCGGAATCGTGTTGAGGTCCGCGCTGCCGCTGACGCCTGAAGCGGAGGATTCGTTGACCCAGCGGATGCCGTCGACAAGTACGAGCACGCGCTTGGAGTCGAGGCTGCGCAGGTCCACCTGTGCCGACCCGGCACCAATGCCGCCGCCGTCGTTGGGGTAGCCGAAGTTGCCGGACGAGTTGAACTTGGCGTTGAGTGCCTTGCCGCCGGTCGTCAGCTGCTGCAGCAGGTCGCCCAGTGTCTCAAGGCCGGTCTTGTCGATCGCATCGCGGTCGATGATCGATACGGGCTGCTGGGTCGCTGCACCGGACTGAAGGATGCGTGAGCCGGTGACGACGATGTCGGCGATGGCCTGGCCGGACTCGCTGCTGGCCGGCGCGGTCTGGCCCTGGGCGGTGCTGGCCGCGATGGCCGTCAGTAGCGCCACCGCCACAGTGTGGGACCGATGGGTCGAGACCTGCGGATTTGCCATTTGGATCCCCATGAGCTGTTGTTGTTTCGGTTCCGACTCGAAAGCCGGACATAACTTTGCAGAACTTGTGTTTACCTTAAGGTTTCTCAAAAAGGAAGCCCGGGTGACCGGGGGGTCCTTGCCACACGTGTTGTGTCGCAGCGACACAGCGAGCGGTGCATCCGCGCGAGCGCCCGATTCCGCCACGCCGTAGATGGACAGCCCATGGCGGGGGCGATGAGGTCGATCGAGCTTGCCGGGCGAGCCGCCGGCCGGCTCGCTGTCCGGTACCACACTCCGCCGCCGGCTCGCGGCGACCCGGACGCGCCGAGTGATGGAACCGGCGGTCAGGGGCAAGTCGGTAGGGCGCGTCGTGCACCCGATGATTCCATTGATTGGGCCGCCGCGATCGTCGCGACGCCGTTGACCGGTGGCGCCGGCGATGTGCAGCGCGCGGTACGCCAACTGCGTGCCGGAGTGCCCTGCCAAGCAGGCGCCCGTCGCGCCGCGCGCTCCCTTGCGCGCGGCGCCCGGCGCCGCTCTAATCGGCCGCTCGTCGCCGAGGAGCCCGCCGTGCACCAGATCCTGATCGCCCTGACCACGGCGGCCCTGCTCGCCGCCGCGCCGCAGTCCGGCGCCGAGAGCGGACCGGCCGAGCAGCGCTTTCGCGACCTCTACAAGGAGCTCGTCGAGACCAACACGACGCAGTCGACCGGCAGCTGCACGCTGGCCGCCGAGCGCATGGCGGCGCGCCTGCGGGCCGCCGGCCTGCCCGACGCCGACCTGCACCCATTCGTGGTCGCGGAGTTCCCGAAGGATGGTGGCCTCGTCGCGGTGTACCCGGGGCGCGATCCGAAGGCCAAAGCCATCCTGCTGCTCGCCCACCTCGACGTCGTCGAGGCCCGGCGCGAGGACTGGCAGCGCGACCCGTTCACGCTGGTCGAGGAGGGCGGCAATTTCTACGCGCGCGGCGCGATGGACGACAAGGCCGAGGCGGCCATCTGGGTCGACACGCTGCTGCGCTTTCGCGACGAGCACTATCGCCCGCGGCGCACCGTCAAGATCGCCCTGACCTGCGGCGAGGAGACGGGCGGGCGGCTGAATGGCGCGCGCTGGCTGAGCGAGAACCGGCGCGAACTCATCGACGCCGCTTTCGCCGTCAACGAAGGCGCGATGGGCGAACTCGATGCACGGGGCCAGCGCGTCGCGCTCGAGATCCAGGCGGGCGAGAAGACCTCGCAGAACTTCCGGCTCGAGGTCACGAACCCAGGCGGGCACAGCTCGCGCCCGGTCAAGGACAACGCGATCTACCACCTGGCAGGGGCGCTCAAGCGGATCGAGGCCCACGACTTCCCGGCGCAGTTCACCGATGGCAACCGGGCCTACTTCGCCGGCATGGCGAGGATCCAGGCGGCGCGCGGCGCGGCAGAGGTCGCGGCGGCGATGACCGCGCTGGTGCGCAACCCGGCCGACGCGGGCGCGATCGCGCTCGTCTCGGCCAGGGACCCGAGCTGGAACGCCATGCTGCGCACGACCTGCGTCGCGACGATGCTCGACGCCGGCCATGCGCAGAACGCCCTGCCGCAGCGGGCCCGCGCCAACATCAACTGCCGGATCTTCCCTGGCGTCACGCCCGACGCGATCCGCCAGGAGCTTGAGGCGCTGATCGCGGACCCCGCGGTGCAGGTGACGACGCTGCCGGTCCGCGGCCCGAGCTCGCCGCCACCGCCGCTGACGCGCCAGGTGCTCGGGCCGGTCGAGACACTGGCGGCGGAGTTCTGGCCGGGCGTCCCGGTACTGCCGGTGTTGCAGCCGGGTGCGACGGACGGCGAGTTCCTGAACGCCGCCGGCATCCCGACCTACGGCATCGAGCCGGTCTTCGTCGGCCCGGACCTCGGCAACATCCACGGCCTCAACGAGCACGTCGGCGTCCGCTCGCTGCTGGAGGGGCGCGAATTTCTCTACCGGCTGGTCAAGATCTACGCCGAACAGCCCTAGGCCGGCCGTCGTGCGCCATTGCCGCGCGCGGGCCGGCGGACGGCACGCCGCCGGACATCGGCTAAGCTGCTAATTGATATATGTTAAATGGCAACGCCCGGCCGGTTGGCGTGGCGCCCGCCCGCAGGGCAAGCGCGTGGCGATCGCCCGGCGCGGTGGCGCACGCGCGCGAGGCCCCGGCCATCGCTCTGGACGCCCGCGACTCGTCCGCGAGCCGGGCGAGGTGCACAATCGCCTGGAACCCGGCTCGCGCTACACGATAAACGGCCTTCACGCGGTCTGCCGGGACGCGACGTAGGGCCAGGGCCAAACGGCCCCGGGGGGATGGATGCGAAGCGTTGACGAGATCCTGAAGAGCAAGGGCGGTGCGATCTACTCGGTCGGTCCGGAGGAGCCGGTGCTCGCGGCCCTCAGAATCATGGCGGACAAGCACTGCGGCGCGCTCGCCGTGATGCGCGGCAGCAGCCTCGTCGGCATCCTTTCGGAGCGCGACTACGCCCGCAAGGTCGTGCTCCTCGGCCGCTCCTCGGCGGACACACCGGTGTCCCAGGTCATGTCGAGCCCGGTCACGACGGTGGCCCGGGACATCACGGTCAACGCCTGCCTCGAACTGATGACTGAACGGCGGATCCGCCACCTGCCGGTGGTCGACGGCGACCGCGTGCTCGGGATGATCTCGATCGGCGACCTCGTCAAGGCGGTAATCGACGACCAGCGCCACCAGATCGAGGATCTGGAGCGGTTCATCCGCAGCTAAGCGACTTCGCTTACGCGAAGTCCGCTCTCGTATAGCGGAACAGCCGGGGGGGGGCCTTACGGTATAGTGCGGCCTCGATTTTTGGCCCCCCCCCCGACAGCAAGGATTCTGCGTGGCGCAGACCGACAGCGCGGCTCTAGAGGCTCGCAATCTGCACCTGTGGCGCGGCACCAAGCACGTGCTGCGCGGGTTGTCGTTCGGCGCCTCCGCCGGCCACCTACTGCACGTCCGGGGCCCCAATGGCTGCGGCAAGACGACGCTGCTGCGGACGCTCGCCGGGTTCCTGTGGCCGGAGGAGGGGGCGCTCTACTGGGCGGGCCGGCCGGTCAACGACGACCGGGACGGCTATGCCGCCTCGCTCGCCTACCTCGGCCACGAGAACGCCCTGAAGGCCGACCTCACGGCGTACGAGAACCTGCGCTACGCCACCAACGTCCGCCACCCCACCGGCCGGGCCGGGATCGAGGCGGTGCTCGAGCGGCTCGGCGTCGCCGCGCAGAAGGACCTGCCCGCCCGCTCGCTGTCGGCCGGCCAGCGCCGCCGGGTGGCGATGGCGCGCGTGCTGCTCGCGCGGGCGCAGCTGTGGCTGCTCGATGAGCCGTTCACCAACCTCGACGTCGCGGGCGTGCGCGAGCTGTCGAGCGTCGTCGCCGAGCACGGCCGCAACGGCGGCATCGCGATCCTGACGGCGCACTCGGAACTCGACCTGCCGGGCACCGACCTCAGGCGACTGGAGCTGATGTGAGCGTGCTCACCACCAGCCTGCCGCGCGCCGCCTGGCTCGTCCTCGAGCGCGACCTCAGGCTCGCCTTCCGCCGCTGGGAGCAGGTAACCCACCCGGTTGTGTTCTTCATCATGATGGCGACGCTGTTTCCGCTCGCGCTCAGCCCCGAGCCCGCGCTGCTGCGGAGCATCGCGCCGGGCGTGGTGTGGGTCGGGGCGCTGCTGTCCTCGCTGCTGGCGCTCGAGTCGCTGTTCCGCGCCGACCTTGAGGACGGCACGCTCGAGCAGCTGACGCTGTCCGGCCAGCCGCTGGCCTGGCTGCTGCTGTCGAAGACGCTCGCGCACTGGTTCCTGATCGGCGTCCCGCTGGTGATCGCGGCGCCGGTGATCGCACTGTCGCTGGCGGCGCCCGAGCAGTCGGTGGGCGTGCTGATGATCTCGCTCGCGCTCGGCACGGGCATCCTCAGCTTCATCGGCGCGGTGGGCGCGGCGCTGACGCTCGGCTCGCGGCGCGGCAGCGTGCTGCTGTCGCTGCTCGTGCTGCCGCTCGCGATGCCGGTGCTGATCTTCGGCGCGCGCGCGACCGATCAGGCGATGCGCGGCGAGGTGGCGAACGGGCCGCTGTTTTTGCTCGCCGCCATGCTGATCCTCGCCGTGACGCTGGCGCCGCTGGCCTCGGCGGCGGCGGTCCGAGTCAGTCTCGAATAGTCAGGGAGTAGGCAACGACGTGGGCACCTGGACCTGGTTTCACAAGCTGAGCTCGCCGCCGCATTTCTACCGCATCGCCGGCAAGATGATCCCGTGGTTCGCGATCCCCGCCGCGCTGCTGATCGTCGGCGGCCTGTATGGCGGGCTCGTGGTCGCGCCGCGCGACTACCAGCAGGGCGACGCTTTCCGGATCATCTATATCCACGTGCCGAGCGCCTGGCTGTCGATGATGTGCTACTCGACGATGGCGATCGCCGCGGCGGTCGGCCTCATCTGGCGCATCAAGCTCGCGCACGCGCTCGCGGCCGCGAGCGCGCCGATCGGCGCCTCGTTCACGCTGCTCGCACTCGCGTCCGGCTCGCTGTGGGGCAAGCCGATGTGGGGCACCTACTGGACCTGGGACGCGCGCCTGACCTCGGAGCTGATCCTGTTCTTCCTGTACCTCGGCTACATGGCGCTGCGCTCGGCCTTCGATGACCTGACGCGCGCCGACCGGGCGAGCGCCGTGCTCGCGCTGGTCGGCATCGTCAACGTGCCGATCATCCATTTCTCGGTCAAATGGTGGAATTCGCTGCACCAGGGCTCGACGGTGCTCGCCGAGGGCGGGCCGAAGATGCCGGCGTCGATGCTGGTGCCGCTGCTGGCGACCGCCCTCGGCTTCACGTTCCTGTACGCGGCGCTCGCCTGCATACGGGTGCGCGGCGAGGTGCTGATCCGGGAACGAAATGCGACCTGGCTCAAGGAACTCGAGTCGGCCTGAGCCGCTCTTAGGAACAGCGCTATGGAAGACTTCCTGCACATGGGCGGCTACGCCCGCTTCGTCTGGCCGGCCTACGGGCTCGGCTTTCTGGTCATCGTCTGGAACATCTGGGCGGCGCTCCGCCTGCAGCGCGACGCGCTCGAGCGCGCGCGCCGGCGGGTCGTGATCGGCCGCACTGAGGACCGCGACAATGGCAACCGCTAACAGCTCCATCCGGGAGGCCGCATGACACCGCGCCGCAAACGTCTGTACGCCGTGCTCGCGATCCTCGGCGGCGTCGCCCTGGCGACCGCCGTCGCGATCAAGGCCTTCGACAACAACCTGTCCTACTTCTACGACCCGTCGCAGGTCGCCGACGGCAAGGCGCCGGCCGACAAGACCTTCCGCATCGGCGGCATGGTGACCAAGGGCAGCGTCGAGCGCACGCCCGGCACGCTCGAGGTGCACTTCGTGCTGACCGACTTCGCCCACAGCGTGCCGGTGTCGTACACCGGCCTCCTGCCAGACCTGTTCCGCGAGGGGCAGGGCATCATCGCCCATGGGCGCCTGCAGGGCAGCACCTTCGTCGCCGACGAGGTGCTCGCCAAGCACGACGAGAAATACACGCCACCGGAGGTCGCCAAGTCGCTGAAGCGGCCGCCACCGCCGGAGGGGCGTACATGATCCCGGAGCTCGGCACGCTCGCCCTGATCATCGCCCTGCTGCTGGCGGCGGCGCAGGCCTTCTTCGGGCTGGTGGGCGCACACCGCAACCGGCAGTCGTGGATGGCAGCGGTGACGCCCGCGGTCGCGGGCGTGTGGGTGTTCGTGACCTTCGCCTTCGGCATCCTCGCCTATTCGTTCGTGGTCCACGACTTCTCGGTCAACTACGTCGCGACCAACTCCAACCTCGAGCTGCCGCTGATTTACCGGCTGGCGGCGGTGTGGGGCGCCCATGAGGGCTCGCTGCTGCTGTGGATCGTGCTGCTCGCGACCTGGGCGCTGCTGGTGGCGGCGCTGTCGGGCAACCTGCCGATCGCGTTTCGCGCGCGGGTGCTCGGCGTGCTCGGGCTGATCGGCGTCGGCTTCATGCTGTTCACGCTGTTGACCTCGAGCCCGTTCGCGCGCCTGATCCCGGCGGCGGCCGACGGCGCGGACCTCAATCCGCTGCTGCAGGACCCCGCGCTCGCGGCGCACCCGCCGATGCTCTACATGGGCTACGTCGGCACCGCGGTCGCCTTCGCCTTCGCCGTTGCGGCCATGCTCACCGGCAAGCTCGACGCCGCCTGGGCGCGCTGGACGCGGCCGTGGACCGTCGCGGCGTGGATGTTCCTGACGGTCGGCATCGCGCTCGGCAGCTGGTGGGCCTACTACGTGCTCGGCTGGGGCGGCTGGTGGTTCTGGGACCCGGTCGAGAACGCCTCGTTCATGCCGTGGCTGGCGACGACGGCGCTGATCCACTCGCTGGCGGTCACTGAGAAGCGCGGCCTGTTCAAGAGCTGGACGCTGCTGCTGGCGATCTTCGCGTTCTCGCTGAGCCTGCTGGGCACGTTCCTGGTGCGCTCGGGCGTGCTCGTGTCGGTGCACGCCTTCGCCTCGGACCCGTCGCGCGGCCTGTTCATCCTGGCGCTGCTGATCTTCTTCATCGTCGGCTCGCTGACGCTGTACGCGATCCGGGCGCCGTCGCTCAAGTCCGAGGGCGGCTTCGAACTCGTCTCGCGCGAGTCGTTCATCCTGCTCAACAACGCGCTGCTGATCGCCGCGGCCGGACTGATCCTGGTGGGCGAGCTGTGGCCGCTGGTGATGGACGCGTTCAACCTCGGCAAGATCTCGGTCGGCCCGCCGTACTTCAACATGGTGTTCCTGGTGCCGACGGTGCCGCTGGTGCTGATGCTCGGCGTCGGCATGCACGCCGCCTGGCGGCGGGCAGCGCTCAAGAGCCGTGCGCGGCTGCTCGGCGGACTCGCCGCGGCGGCGGCGCTGCTCGCGGTCGTCGTCGCGCTGGTCGGCTACGGCGGCCCCGGCGCGCCGCTGACGATCGTCTGCTTCGCGGCGGGCTTCTTCGTCATCGCCTCTTCGCTGATCGAGCCGATCAGCTACTGGCGCCGCGGCCAGAAGCTGCCGCGCGCGGCGATCGGCATGGTGATCGCGCACCTCGGCGTCGGCGTCTGGACGCTCGGCGTGACCGGCGTCGTGTCCTACAAGGTCGAGAAGGACATCAGCCTGGGACCGGGCGAGTCGACCTCGATCTCCGGCTACACCTTCAAGTTCCTCGGCACGCATCCGGTCGCCGGCCCGAATTACGACGCGGTCGAAGGCCGCATCGTGATCACCAAGGGTGACAAGCTGATCGCCGAGCTGCCGACGCAGAAGCGCGTCTACCGCGTGCAGAAGAACCCGATGACGCACGCCGGCATCGAGGTCGCCTGGAATCGCGACCTGTTCGTCGCCCTCGGCGAGGACCTCGGCAACGGCAAGTGGAGCATGCGGCTGCAGTACAAGCCGCTGGTGCGCTACATCTGGTTCGGGGCGCTGATCATGGCGCTCGGCGGCCTGGTGGCGATCACCGACCGACGCTACCGCGTGCCGCGGACGGCCGAGGCGGGCGCACTCGAGCCGGGCGCCGCCCGGAAGGCGGTCTAGCGGCATGTGGCGTTACTTCGCTCCCGCCGGCGCCTTCCTCGCGCTCGGCGCGCTGTTCGCCTTCGCGCTGATGCGGATCGGCGAGGGCAAGCTCGACATCCGCGAGATCAAGTCGCCGCTGATCGGCCGGCAGGCGCCGACGTTCGTGCTGCCGTCGCTGACCGATCCGGCGCGGCAGGTCGACTCGCACACGCTCGCGGGCAAGCCGTACGTGTTCAACGTCTGGGGCACCTGGTGCGGCGAATGCCGCGCCGAGCACTCGGCGCTGCTGGCGATCGCGCGCCAGAGCGGCGTGCCGGTCATCGGCCTCGACTGGAAGGACGACCACGAGCAGGCGGTCGCCTACCTCGCGGCGCTCGGCAACCCGTACACCGAGGTCGCCGCCGACAACGACGGCCGCACGGCGATCGACTGGGGCGTGTACGGCGCGCCGGAGACCTTCCTGGTTTCGGCCCAGGGCGTCGTCCTCGAAAAGCACATCGGCGCGCTGAGCCTCGCCGTCTGGCAGCAGAAGTTCGCGCCGCACCTGAAGGCCGGAGGCCCGTCATGAGTCGTTGGCTGACGCTGATCGCGCTCGCGCTCGTGACCACGGCCGCGCTCGCGATCGACACCGAGGCCGCATTCCCCGACGCCCCGCGCCAGGCGCGCTACGAGCGGTGGATCCACGAGCTGCGCTGCGTGCAGTGCCAGAACGCGGCAATCGCCGACTCGCCGGTCGGGCTCGCCGCGGACCTCCGCCGCCAGGTCAGGGAGATGATCGCCGCCGGACAGACCGACGAGCAGATCAAGACCTTCATGACCGAGCGCTACGGTGACTTCGTGCTCTACGACCCGCCGCTGACGGCGCGCACGGTTCTGCTGTGGGCGGCGCCGGCGCTGCTCATGCTCATCACTCTCGGCATCGCCGCGCGCGTCATCGTGCGCCGCTCGAAGGCGCCGATCGATTCGGACCCGGAGGAAGCGGCTTGACCACGTTCATTCTCGTCGGCGCCCTGATGGTGTCGCTCGCCCTCGGGCTCGTCGCCTGGCCGCTGTGGAAGGGCCGCACCACCGAGGGGCGCGGCACGCTCGTCGCACTCGGCCTCGTCGTGCTCGTGCTGCCGGTCGGCTCCGCCCTGATCTACCGCTCGATCAGCACCTGGAACTGGGACCCGGCGGCCATGCAGGCCGCCGCCGGCCAGCACCCGGTCGAGGAGATGGTCGTCAAGCTCGAGGCGCACCTCAAGGACAAGCCCGACGACCTCGACGGCTGGCTGCTGCTGGCCCGCTCGCAGTACGTCACCCAGCACTTCCAGCGCGCCTCCGAAGCCTACGGCAAGGCCTACGCACTGTCCGGCGGCAAGAATCTCGAGGCGACCATCGGCTACGCCGAGACGCTCGCGCTGGTCGACCAGAACGCGATGCGCGGCAAGGCCGGCGAGCTGTTCGAGGACGCGCTCAAGGTCGATCCGCAGAATCAGAAGGCGCTCTTCTATGGGGGCCTCGCCGCCGCGGCCAACGGCCACATCCCGGTCGCGCGCGAGCGCTGGCTGACGCTGCTGAAGCAGGAGCTGCCGGCGGAGGTCAAGACCGTGCTCGTCGAGCGGATCCGCGACCTCGACCGCGAGGCCGGCCGCCCCGCCGACCCGGAACTCGCCCAGTACCTGCCGCCGGCGGCCTCCGCCCAGGCGCCGGGAATGATGGCGTCCGAGGCGCCGGCGCCGAGTGCCGGGCCCGCGCCGAAGCCGGCGCCGGGCACGGTCACGGTCCGCATCCGCGTGAGCCCGGCGCTCGCGGCAAAGATCCCGCCCGGCGCGCCGCTGTTTGTGCTGGCGCGCGACCCGACCCAGCCCGGGCCGCCGTTCGGCGCCAAGCGCATCCCGGGCGCGGCGCTGCCGCTCGACGTGCAGATCACCGAGCAGGACTCGATGATGGCGGCACGCACGGTCAAGACCGCCAAGCAGCTGGTGATCGTGGCGCGGTTCTCGGCCTCCGGCATGCCGACCAGCGCCAGTGGCGACCTGTACGGCGAGGTGCCGTACGACATCAAGCAGGGCAAGGCGGTCGACCTGCTGATCGACAAGCAAGTGCCCTGAACATGGCGCGCGAGCCGGGCGAGTGGCGCCGGCTCACGCTGTCGTTCGTCTACTTCGCGCTGCTGCTCGCCAGCTACTACCTCATCCGCCCGGTGCGCGACGCGCTCGCCGCCGGCAGCGGTGCAGCCAGCATCAAGTACCTCGCGACCGCGGTGTTCGTCGTGATGCTGGCGATCGTGCCGGTGTTCGGCGCGCTGGTCGCGCGCGTGCGCCGCTCGCGCCTGCTGCCGCTCACCTACGCCTTCTTCGCCACGAACCTGCTGGCCTTCGCGGTGCTGTTCCGGCTCGACCCGGAAGCCGTCTGGGCCGGTCGCGTGTTCTACGTCTGGACGACGGTGTTCAACCTGTTCGTCGTGTCGGTGTTCTGGAGCTTCATGGCCGACATCTGGCGCGAGGAGGAGGGCCGGCGCTTGTTCGGCGTGATCGCCGCCGGCGGCAGCCTCGGCGGCATCGTCGGCCCGCTCGCGGCGCGCACGCTCGCGGGCACCGTCGGGACCTCGGGACTGACGCTGATCGCCGCCGCGCTGCTCGCGCTCACGATCGTGACCATCGTGCTGCTGGCGCGCGAGACGCGCGGCGCCGGGCCCGGCCGCGGCGCCGGCACGGCGCGCCTCGACGAGCCGGTCGGCGGCGCGATCCTCGCGGGCCTGTCGCGGCTCATCGCCTCGCCGTTCCTGCTCGGCATCGCCGCGCTGGTGGCGCTCGGCTCGCTGCTCGGCATGATCGTCTACATCGAGATGGCGCGGGCGGCGGCGGCCGAGTTCGCGACCGCGGCCGCGCGCACCGCCTATTACTCGCAGCGCGACCTGTGGGTCAACGGCGGCAGCTTCGCGCTGCAGCTGCTCGCGGTCGGCCCGCTGGCGCGGCGGCTCGGCGTGCGGCCGCTGCTCGCCGGCACGGCGGCGCTCGTGCTCGCGGCCTTCGCCGGGCTCGCGGCGGCGCCCGCCCTCGGCATGCTGCTCATCGTCAACGTGACGTTGCGGACCACCGAGTTTGGCATCGGCAAGCCGAGCCGCGACATGCTCTACACCGTCGTCGATGCCGAGACCAAGTACAAGGTCAAGAACGTCGTCGACACGGTCGTCTACCGCGGCAGCGACGTGGCCTCCGGCTGGATCCACGCCGGGCTCAGCGCGCTCGGGCTGTCGCTCGCCGGGATCGCCGCCTGCGGCGCCGCGATCGCGGCGGTACTCGCCACGATCGCCTGGGCCGTCGGCACCGGCTACCGGCGCCGCGGCGGCGCCTGACTCGGGCGCCGCGCGACCGAGCGACGATCGCGCGAGCCAGCTCAGCTCGCGCCGATCTCGCGGATGTGCTGGTTCAACGCCATCCGGTCGAGCGTGGCAAGCGGCAGGCTGACGAGCAGCTGGATCCGGCGCTGCAGCACGTGCAGGGCGTCGCGGAACGCCTGGGTCTTGTGCTCGACGCTGCCCTCGACTGGCGCGGGGTCGGCGACGCCCCAGTGCGCCATCAGCGGATGTCCCGGCCATACGGGGCAGAGCTGGCCGGCCGCGTCGTCGCACACGGTCACCACGAAATCCAGCGGCGGCGCGCCGGCGGCGGCGAACTCGTCCCACGACTTGCTGCGCAACCCCTCGGTCGGCAGGGCGACGCTGTTGAGGAGCGCAAGCGCGAGCGGGTGGACCTCGCCCGCCGGGAAGCTGCCGGCGCTGAAGCCGCGGAAGCGCCCGGCGCCGAGGTGATTGAGCAACGCCTCCGCGAGGATGCTGCGGGCCGAGTTGGCGGTGCACAGGAACAGGACGTGGTAGGGGCGATCGGTCATGGCGCGCTCCATAGCGGCGGATGGCACGGGAGGAGGGTTTTGGATGGCGGACGAGGGCGACCGCACGTCGCTGCGTCGTGCCGGCCGGTGACGCGCCGGCCGCCATCCGCGCCGAGGGCCGCGCCGCTCACCGGTCGGCCCGCATCAGCGTGCTCTTGCCGAACAGCGACTCGACCAGGTCGACGGCGAGCGCCGCCGTGCGATTGCGCAGGTCGAGCGCCGGATTGAGCTCGATGACGTCGAGCGACGCGAGCAGGCCGGTGTCGGCGATCATCTCCATGCACAGCTGCGCCTCGCGGTAGGTCGGCCCGCCGGGCACGGTCGTGCCGACGCCCGGGGCGATCTCCGGGTCCAGGAAGTCGACGTCGAAGCTGACGTGCAGATGGGCATTGTCGTCGAGCCCGAGCAGCGCCTGCTCCATCGTCGCGCGCATGCCCAGCTCGTCGATGTAGCGCATGTCGAACACCTCCAGGCCCTGCTCGTGCACGAAGCGCTTCTCGCCGGGGTCGACGCTGCGGATGCCGATCTGGCGGATGCCGCCCGCCGCGAGCGCCGGCACCCGCGCCGCCGAGCTCGATCAGCTCCTGCGGGCCGAAGCCGCACAGGCACGCCACCGGCATGCCGTGGATGTTGCCGCTCGGTGACAGCTCGGGCGTATTGAAGTCGGCGTGCGCGTCGAGCCAGAGCACGCGCAGCATGCGGTGCTGTTCGCGGCAGTAACGCGCAACCGCGCTGATCGAGCCGATTGCGAGGCTGTGGTCGCCACCGAGCAGGATCGGCAGGCGGCCGCTGCAGCAGCTCGTCGTAGACCGCACCGTGCACGGCGCGGTTCCAGGCGGCGACCTCGGCGCAGGTGGCGGTAGCCGTCGACCGGCGGCCCGTTCGGATTGCCGGGCCCGGCGAGGTTGCCGCGGTCGACGACGGTGACACCGCGTCCCTCGAGCGCGCGCGTAAGCCCGGCGACGCGCATCGCCTCCGGGCCCATCGACGCGCCGCGGTCGGCGGCGCCGACGTCGGTCGGCGCGCCGATCAGGCTCACCGTGCGTGGCGGGCGGACGTCCATGGGCGGCCAGTCTACAGAAATCCCGCCGCGGCCCGCCGGCAGGCCCGCCGGCGACGCCCGCCGCGGCAGCTGGCAAGATGCGCGGGCGCAGCGATGCGCTCCGGGAGCACTCGTATGGCCGCAGTCCGCTCAACGCCGCTGGCGGGCACGCGTCGCGCCGCCGTCGTCGACCGAGCCATCGCCACCGCACGGACATCCATGAGCACGATCGCAAGACTCGAGACCTTCTCCAACACCTTCGTGTGCTTCGTCCGGCTGACCACGGACGCGGGCGAGGTCGGCTGGGGCCAGACCTCGACCTACAACGCCGACATCACCGCGACGATCTTCCACCGGCAGGTCGCCCCGTGGGCGCTCGGCGCCGACGCGTTCGACATTCGCCGGGCTCGTCGCGCGCATCGAGGAGCGCGAGCACAAGTTTCCCGGCAGCTACCGCTGCCGGGCGCTCGCCGGTCTCGACACTGCGATGTGGGACCTGCGCGGCAAGGCCGAGGGCAAGCCGGTCGTCGAGCTGCTCGGCGGCAAGCCGCGGCGGCTGCGCGCCTACGCATCCTCGATGAAGCGCGACATCACGCCGGAGGACGAAGCGGCGCGGCTGGTGCGCCTGCGCGACGACGCCGGCTTCGACGCCTTCAAGTGGCGCGTCGGCGCCGAGTGCGGGCGCGACGTCGACGAGTGGCCGGGCCGGACCGAGGCGATCGTGCCGACCGTCGCCCGCGCGCTCGGCGCCCGCGTCGCCAAGCTCGTCGACGCCAACAGCGGCTTCTCGCCGCGGCGCGCGATCGAGGTCGGCCGCCTGCTCGAGAGTGAGGGCGTCGGCCACTACGAGGAGCCGTGCCCGTACTGGCACCTCGAGCAGACCAAGGAGGTTGCCGATGCGCTCGCGGTCGACGTCACCGGCGGCGAGCAGGACTGGGACCTCGCCACCTGGGCGCGCATGATCGACATGCGCGCCGTCGACATCGTCCAGCCGGACGTGATGTACATGGGCGGCCTGTCGCGCACGCTCGAGGTCGCCAGGCTCGCGGCCACGGCCGGCCTGCCGTGCACGCCGCACAGCGCGAACCTGTCGCTGGTGACGATCTGCACGATGCACCTGCTGGGCGCGCTACCGAACGCCGGCCAGTACCTCGAGTTCTCGATCGAGGGGCCGGACTACTACCCGTGGCAGCAGGGCCTGTTCCGCGGCAACCCGTTCGCGATCGACGGCGGCTGCGCGACGATCCCGGCCGGGCCCGGCTGGGGCGTCGAGATCGAGCCGGACTGGCTCGAGGCCGCGAGCTATCAGGTGAGCGCCGCGACGGCCTGAGGCGTTGCCGCCGGGCAGCGGGCGGCCCGGCGGGCGCGCTGCCGCTGCGCTGGCGCGTCGGCCGGTACGACCTTGCGCGCCTGCGGATGCGCCTGTAGCCTTCGGCGCAAAGCATCTCGGCCGCCGCCGTCGAGCGGCGAGGGGTCGCGCCAGCGCCGGGAATTCGCGCTCTACTCAAAGCTCGGGGGGACTCATGAACAAGCTTGGTTCCATGCTCGCGTGGGCGGCCGTGGTGCTGGTCGGCGCCGCGGCGTTCGCATCGCTCGCGCTGGGCCGCGGCGAGGCCGTCAGTTCCGTCTGGCTCGTGACCGCGGCACTGTGCGTCTACTTCATCGCCTACCGCTTCTACAGCAAGTTCATCACCAACAAAGTGCTGCGCGTCGACGACACGCGCCAGACGCCGGCGGTGCGGCACAACGACGGTCTCGACTACGTGCCGACCAACAAGTGGGTCCTGTACGGCCACCACTTCGCGGCGATCGCCGGCGCCGGCCCGCTGGTGGGGCCGGTGCTGGCCGCGCAGATGGGCTACCTACCCGGCACGCTGTGGATCCTGGTCGGGGCCGTCGTCGCCGGCGCGGTGCAGGACTACATCGTCCTGTTCACCTCGGTGCGGCGCGACGGCAAGTCGCTCGGCCAGATGATCAAGATGGAGCTCGGGCCGGTGGCCGGCGGCCTTGCCCAGGTCGGCGTGCTCGCGATCATGATCATCATCCTCGCGGTGCTCGCGCTGATCGTGGTCAAGGCGCTGACCGCGAGCCCGTGGGGCGTCTTCACCATCACCGCCACGATCCCGATCGCACTGCTGATGGGCTTCTACATGCGAGTGCTGCGGCCCGGCAAGATCGTCGAGGCCTCGGCGATCGGCGTCGTGCTGCTGCTGCTGTCGATCGTCTACGGCCGCGCCGTCGCGGCCGATCCGACCTGGGGCCCGCTGTTTACGCTGAGTGGACCGTCGCTGGCCTGGGCGCTGATCCTGTACGGCGGCATCGCCGCGAGCCTGCCGGTGTGGCTGATGCTCGCGCCGCGCGACTACCTGAGCACCTTCCTCAAGATCGGCACCGTGGTCGCGCTCGCCGTCGGCATCTACATCGTCGCGCCGCCGCTTACGATGCCGCGCACGACGCTGTTCATCGACGGCTCGGGCCCGGTGTTCTCCGGCAAGCTGTTCCCGTTCCTGTTCATCACGATCGCCTGCGGCGCGGTGTCGGGCTTCCATGCGCTGATCTCGTCCGGCACGACGCCGAAGATGGTCGAGAAGGAGTCGCACATGCGCCTCATCGGCTTCGGCGGCATGCTGACCGAGTCGTTCGTCGCGATCATGGCGCTGACGGCCGCGTGCATCCTCGACCCCGGCGTCTACTTCGCGATGAACTCGCCGGCGGCGATCATCGGCACCACCGCCGCGAACGCCGCGCAGGTCATCTCGGGCTGGGGCTTCACGATCACGCCGGACATGATCACGCAGACCGCCAGCGACATCGGCGAGAAGACCATCCTGTCGCGCGCCGGCGGCGCGCCGACGCTGGCGGTCGGCATGGCGCAGATCCTCGCGACTGCGGTCGGCGGCAAGGCGATGATGGCCTTCTGGTACCACTTCGCGATCCTGTTCGAGGCGCTGTTCATCCTCACCGCCGTCGACGCCGGCACGCGGGCCGGGCGCTTCATGATCCAGGACCTGCTCGGCCAGGCCTACAAGCCGCTCGGCAGCACCGAGTTCCTGCCGGGCAACATGCTCGCGACGGTGCTGTGCGTCTCGATGTGGGGCTACTTCCTGTACCAGGGCGTCGTCGACCCGCTCGGCGGCATCAACACGCTGTGGCAGCTGTTCGGCGTCGGCAACCAGATGCTCGCCGGCATCGCGCTGCTGCTGTGCACGAGCGTGCTCGTCAAGATGAAGCGCGAGCGCTACGTGTGGGTCACGCTGGTACCGGCGACGTGGCTGCTGGTCACGACGCTGACCGCCGGGGTGCAGAAGATCCTCAGCCCCGACCCGAAGATCGGCTTCATCGCGCTGGCGCAGAAGTTCTCGGCCGCGGCGGCCGACGGCAAGGTGCTGGCGCCGGCCAAGTCGGTGGCGGAGATGCAGCGGGTGGTGTTCAACAACTACCTCGACGCGACCGTCTGCAGCCTGTTCGTGCTGCTGGTGGTCGCCATGTGCGTGTTCGCGCTCAAGATCTGCCTGCAGGCGCTGCGGCAGTCGCAGCCGACCGCGATCGAGGTGCCGCCGGGCCAGGTACAGGGAGCCTCGTCATGAGCGCCAAGCCGATCGTGCTCGTCGAAGCGCCGGCCGCGGTAGAGGAGCGGGCGGGGCAGCCGCAAATGCCGTTGCGCGCGCGGCTGCAGCTGCTGCGCCAGGCCTGCCGGCAGATGTTCGGCATCCCGGATTTCGATCGCTACTGCGCCCACATGCAGGCCAAGCACCCGGGGGCGCCGCTGCTGTCGGAGCGCGAGTTCCACGCGATGGCGATCGACCGGCGCTACGGCGCCGCGCGCCCGCGCTGCTGCTGACGCGCCTCGCGCCGCCGCGACGCCGGGCACCCGCACTGCCCGCGTCGGTGGTGCGCGGCCCCGCGGCGAGGCCAGCCCGGCAACGAGAGCCCGTATGACGTCCGACCTGCTCGCGCACTTCCCGTCCCTCCGGGAACTTTCGCCGCCGGCGCTGCGGGTCCTCGAGCAGTCCGCGCGGCGGGTCGACCTGCCGGCGGGCACCCGGGCCTTCGAGATCGGCGCGCCGTGCGAGAACTATCTGATGGTCGCGAGCGGCTGCGTCCGCGTGCAGCTCCTGGCCGAGTCCGGCCGCGAGATCGTGCTGTACCGGGTCGCGGGTGGCGAGACGTGCGTGCTGACGACCGCGTGCCTGTTGGGCCACGAGCGCTACTCGGCCGACGCAATCGCCGAGACGGACGTGACGGCGCTCATCGTGCCCAATGACAGCTTCGAGCGCCTGCTGGTGGAATCCAAGCCGTTCCGGGACTTCGTCTTCATGGCCCACGCCTCGCGCATCACGAGCCTGATGGTGCTGGTCGAGGAAGTGGCCTTCGGCCAGATCGATGTCCGCCTCGCGCGCCGGCTGCTCGAGCGCAGCGATCCATCCGGCGCGCTGCAGCTGACGCATCAGGCGCTCGCCGCGGAGCTCGGCACGGCCCGCGAGGTCGTCAGCCGGCGGCTGAAGGAGTTCGAACGGCGCAGCTGGCTCCGGCTCGAGCGGGGCAGCATCCAGATCCGCGACCGGCCGGCATTGATGCAGCTCGCGGCGAGCGGGGCGCGGTGACTTAGTTACAGACCGCAGACGGCCGAGCGCGTAGCGTGCCCGCCACATCGCCACCTAGGAGTTTGCCAGCCATGCGTAATGTTGGAAGCGTTGATCGGGTGCTGCGGATCGTCGTGGGCCTGGTGCTGATCAGCCTCGTGTTCGTCGGGCCGCGGACCGCCTGGGGGTGGATGGGCATCGTGCCACTGCTGACGGCCGTCGTCGGCATCTGCCCGCTGTATTCGCTGCTCGGCGTGAAGACCTGTCCGGCCGAGCCGAAGCACTAGCAGCGCGCAGCAGTTGCCGTCCGGCGCCCTCGTCGCGCGCCGGATCCGCGCCGCGACGCCGCGGCGCCGCCGCGGTCGCGGACGCCGGCCCGCGGGCTTGGCGGCGCCTGCGAATCGCCACTTGGCCGACGCCAAGTGGCAACGGACGATGGCGAAAGAGCGGGCCTACCGGCCCCGTGACGCCATTGTTTTCCGTTATTAAACATATCATTGCAATCACTTCCTGCCAGATGATCTGAGCTTGCCCGCCGCCCCCGTGGCGATCGCGACGCAGGCCCGTGGGCGTTGTGCTTCATCGCCAGGGATGGCCGCCCTCGCGATGCCGCGGACGCGGCAACGGAGGCACCGTTTGGGGCGCATTCCCTTTACCATTTGACGTTCCGGCCGGGCGCGCCGCAACGGCCAAACGGTCACCGACCGCCAAGGACGCCACGATCAATGAAGCAGATTGCTGAAGCCGCCCGTTCGGTCGACGTCGTGCTCGAGACCGACGTGCTCGTCGTCGGCAGCGGCCCCGGCGGCCTCGCCGCGGCGCTCGCCGCTGCGCGCGCCGGCGCGCGCACCGCCCTGATCGACCGCAATGGCTGCTTCGGCGGCAACATCACCCAGGTCGGCGTCGAGGGTTTCGCCTGGTACCGGCACGAGCAGACCGTCGACTGCGAAGGGATCGGCATCGAGTTCGAGACCCGCGCCAAGGCGATGGGCGCCGCGATGCCGGAGCCGCAGTCGCTCAGCCACGCGCTCGATGCGGAGATGTTCAAGTGGGTGGCCGACGTGCTGGTGGAGGAGGCCGGCATCACGCCGCTGCTGCACCGGCTGGGCGTCGCGCCGATCCTCGAGCACGGCGCGATCCGCGGCGTCATCACCGAGAGCAAGGCCGGCCGCGAGGCGATCCTCGCCCGGCGGGTCATCGATGCGACGGGCGATGCGGACATCGCGACCCGCGCCGGCGCGCCGGTGCGCAAGACGCCGAAGGAGAAGATGATGGCGGCGTCGGTCATGTTCTCGATGTCCGGCGTCAACAAGCAGCGCTTCATCGACGCGGTCAAGGCCGACCCGCAGACCTACGCGGACTGGTCGGGCAACGGCGAGTGGGACTACGAGACGACCGGCAAGGAGGACAAGCTGTTCTCGCCGTTCCTGCGCAAGCCGTTCAAGAAGGCGCTCGACGCCGGCCTGATCCCGCCGTACCTGCACACGATCGCCGGCACCTGGGGCACGGTGACCGACCAGGGCGATCTCACCTACCTCAACCTCGTCCACCTGCCGCGAGATCGACGGCACCGATCCTGCCGACCTGACGCGCGGCGAGATCCGCGGCCGGCGCGAGGCGATCTACGCGCTTGAGGCGCTGCGCAAGTTCATGCCGGGCTGCGAGGACGGCGAAGCTGCGCAATTTCGGCATGACGCTCGGCATCCGCGACACCCGCAAGATCGATGCGCTCTACAACCTGACCGGCAGCGACGTGCGCGGCCAGGCGCGCTTCGACGACGCGATCGGCATCTTCCCGGAATTCGTCGACGGCTACGGCGTGCTGATCCTGCCGACCACGGGGCGCTACTGGCACGTGCCGTACCGCGCGCTGGTGCCGAAGGGGGTCGGCCAGCTGCTGGTCGCCGGGCGCTGCATCGGCGGCGACAACATCTCGCACGCCTCGGCCCGCAACATGATGTGCTGCGCGGTCAGCGGCCAGGGCGCCGGCGTCGCCGCCGCCATCTCGCTGCGCCGCGACGAGCCCTTCGACCGACTGGACATCGGCGCCGTGCAGGCCGAACTGGCGCGCCAGGGGGCGCGCTATCGGTGAGCGACGCCGCGAGCCGGGCCGGCGCGGCCCACGGCGGCGGCAGTTCGCCGCTTCGCTGGCTGGTGCTGGCGCTCGCGGCGATCACCGTCTCGAGCAGCTACTACGAGTCCGACGTGATCGGCTCGGTCGCCGATCTCCTCGAGCGGCAGCGCGGCTTCAGCCAGTCGCAGATCGGCATGCTGAACGGGATCATCAACGTCCCCAACGTGGCGCTGGCGCTGATCAACGGGATACTGATCGACCGCTTCGGCCCGGCGCGGATGGCGC
The DNA here is from genome assembly GCA_963727685.1 of uncultured Pseudomonadota bacterium. Classification (GTDB taxonomy): domain Bacteria; phylum Pseudomonadota; class Gammaproteobacteria; order Steroidobacterales; family Steroidobacteraceae; genus CAIKZZ01. The sequence goes on along the minus strand of CAVSGY010000005.1, from coordinate 300,983 downwards.
TGTGGTCGGCGGCGATCGGCGTGGTCGGCGCGGCGCTGACCGCGATCGGCGAGCCGTACGCGCTGATGGTGGGCGGGCCGCTTCATTTTCGGCATCAGCGAGGGGGCGATCTTCATCGCGCTGCTCGCCGGCCTTGCGCAGTGGTTCCCGCGCACCGGGATCGCGCTCGCCACGTCCCTGTACCTGAGCCTCGCCCGGGTCGGGTCCTACGGCGAGAACACCTCGACGGCGTGGGCGCATGCGCTGTTTGAGCGCGGCTGGCAGCCGCCGCTGTGGCTCGGCACGGGCATCACCGTCCTCGGCCTCGCGTCCGCGTCGCTGTTCTACTGGCTCGACCGGCACCCCCGGCCGGGGATGGGCGCCGTCGGCGGCGCGGCGATCGAGCGCATCGTGTGGCGCGACCTGCTGAAGTTCGACATGTCGTACTGGTACATCCTCGGCGTCCACGTGCTGTACGCGTCGGTGTTCTTCCCGTTCCGGCAGACCTACGCGGTCGAGTATTTCCAGCACGTGAAGGGCCTCACGCTCCGCCAGGCCGGCATCGCCAACAGCTGGGTGTTCTTCGCCGCGATCTTCGCCACGCCGCTGTTCGGTCTGCTGGCCGACCGGCTCGGCCATCGCGCGCTGATGCTCGTGTTCGGCACCTTGCTGTTGCCGCTGACCTTCGTCGTGCTCGGCGTGACCGACCTGAGCCTCTGGGTCACGACGGTCATGATGGGCGTCAGCTGGTCGCTGGTGCCGGCGGTCATCTGGCCGGCGACCACGCTGATCGTCGCGCCGAAACGCCTCGGCACGGCGCTCGGCCTCATCACGCTGATCCAGGCACTCGGCATCGCGGCAGCCAATCTCGTCGCCGGCGGGCTCGCCGACCGGGCCGGCGCCGGCGCGCAGAACCCCGCGGGCTATGCGGTGATGGTCTGGTTCTTCTTCCTGCTCGGGCTGACCGCGCTGTCGTCGGCCCTGCTGCTGTGGCGGCGCGAGATCGGTCCGACGGGGCACGGGCTGGAGCGCGCGCGCTTCGCGCACGAACCGTAGCGCTGGCCGGGCGCGGCGGCGCCCCGGGGGAAGGGGGCGGGTCAGGCGGTGACGGGGATCGCCGCGGCGGCCGTGGCCCGGGCACGGCCGTTGAAGTAGGCGAGCGACAGCGACACGAGCACGATGCCGACGAGCGAGGTGCCGTAGGCGGCGTAGCGGAACACCGTCAGCCACTCGACGTGCAGCAGCGCGAAATTGCGCCACAGCAGCAGCGCACAGCTGCCCGCGTAGCCGGCCGAGTCCGCCACGTAGATCAGAAAGCCCGCGGTCGCGACCCGGCCGCTGACCGCCACCAGGCGGTCGAACAGCATCGCGTTGAAGGGCGTGTACACGACGTACAGACCGGCGCCGCTCGCGATCATCCACGGCAGCGGGCGGAGCCAGCCCGCGTCGAAGGCGAGCGTCGAGGCGCCGAGGAGCACGAGGCCGGCGAGGATGACGCCGTGGATCACCGCGAGCGCCCGCACGTTACTCTGCACCTTGACGATGACGCCGAGCGCGACCAGCGCCACCGCGGCCACCGGCAGCTCCGTGGAGGTGAACACGGAGGCCGCATTGGCGTAGCCGAGGGCAGTCCACAGCTCGGCCGCGAAGTTGTCGCGGAAGTCCCGGAGCGCCGTCGCGAATACGTAGGTCGTCACCAGGAGCGCCACGCCGAGGCCGTACTCGGCGAGGAACGCGCGCCGCTCGTTGGCGGTCATCGGCGCCCGGCGGACGCGCGCCGCCTCGTCCGCTGCGCTCGGCGGGGGCAACGACGCCAGGCCCCAGACCGCGAGGAACAGCACCGGCACGAACGCGAGGCCGGTCGCGGCCGGCATCCAGAACACCGGCACGTGCACGTGCTGCATCAGTAGCAGGCCGACCGACTTCACGGCCCCCGACGAGACGATGAAGCTCGCGCACAGCACGGCGCCCAGCACCTCCGAGGTCCGCCGCCCTTCCATGTAGGCGAACACGAGCCCCCAGATCATCCCGAGGCACAGGCCGTTCATGAACATCGCGGCCACCTTCACGAGCGGCGGCGTCACCGCGAACGCGACCAGCGCCAGCCACGACGCGCCGATCAGGCCCAGGATCGCCCGAGCACGGTAGGTCGGCTGCATCTCGGAAATGACGCGGATGCCGATGAACTTCGCCGTCGCGTAACCGATGACCTGCGAGATCACGAGCGCGATCTTGAAGTCGAGCGTGTAGTCCCAGCCGGCGACGGCGCCGAAGGTGGCGACCGCGAAGGGCTTGCGGAACGCGTACATCGAGAAATAGGTGGCGAAGCCCGCCAGCGAGGCGAAGACGGTGAAGGCGACGGGGGACAGTTTCTCGAGCCAGCGGGCGAGCGATCGCGTCATGTCAACTCGGTGGGCAGCGGAGGGCGTTACCGGCTGGCAGCGTACTACGACCTGATGACCGGATCACGGCGCGGCGCCATCCCCAAGTTTCGTATACTGCCGGCCGGCCTTGCCGTTGCGCACCCTCCATCATGCGAAGTGAGCCGTCGGAGCGCCTCGATCCTGCCGTCCCCGGCGCGCGGGGCAGCCCTGGCGCCGGTGCGCGAGGTCCCCGTCCGCCCCCGGGCGGCCCGTATTGCACGACGTCCCGCCGGTGGCGGATCGTCTCGCGCTCGTCACGGGCGCCGGTCGCCTGCGTTTGCGTCGACACCGGAGTAGCCGCATGACCCTGAAGGACGGATCCCAATCGATCGCCAGCATGCTCGCCGAGCGCGGGATCGAACACGTCAAGATCGGCGTGTTCGACGGCGACGCCATCCTGCGCGGCAAGTACGTCAGCCGCGACAAGTTCCTGTCCGCCCTCGACAAGGGGCTCGGCTTCTGCGACGTGGTGCTGGGCTGGGATTCGAACGACCAGCTGTTCGACAACGTCAAGTTCACCGGCTGGCACACGGCCTACCCGGACGCGCCGGTCCGTGTGCTGCCCGAGACCTGCCGCGACATCCCGTTCGAGCCGAAGACGGCGCTGTTCCTGTGCGAGTTCGCCGGCCGCGCCGAGCCGGTCTGCCCGCGCGGCACGCTGCGCCGCGTGCTGGCACGCGCTGCGGCGATGGGCTACACGGTCAGCGCCGCGGCCGAGTTCGAGTTCTTCATGTTCGCGGAGACGCCCGACTCGGTGCGCGACAAGGGCTACCGCGACCTTAAGCCCATGACGCCGGGCGTTCTTCGGCTACTCGGTGCTGCGCAATACCGTGCACTCGGCCCTCTACCAGGAGCTCCTGGACCTCGGCCAGGCGATGCGCTTCCCGATCGAGGGACTGCACACCGAGACCGGCCCCGGCGTCCTGGAGGCGGCGCTGTGCCACTGCGAGGCGCTCGAGGCCGCCGACCGCGCGGCGCTGTTCAAGACCTTCACCAAGGTGCTCGCCCAGCGGCACGGCCTGATGGCGACCTTCATGGCCAAGTGGTCCAACAAGTACCCGGGCCAGAGCGGCCACCTGCACATGTCGCTGCAGAAGCGCGACGGCTCGACGGTGTTTTACGACCCGGGCAAGCCGCACGACATGTCCGATGCGATGCGCTGGTTCGTCGGCGGCCAGCAGGCGCTGATGCCGGAGCTGCTCGCCATGGTCGCCTCGACCGTCAACAGCTATTCGCGCCTCGTCCCCGGGTTCTGGGCGCCGACCTCCGCGACCTGGGGCATCGAGAACCGGACGACCGCGCTGCGCGTGATCCGCGGCGGTCCCTCGAGCCAGCGCGTCGAGTACCGGATCGCCGCCGCCGACATCAATCCCTACCTCGCGCTCGCCGCCTCGATCGGCTCTGGACTGTGGGGCATCGAGCACCGCATCGAGCCCGACGCGCCGATCGCGGCCAACGCCTACGATCGCGAGCACGCGCCCGAGCGGCGCCTGCCGGGCACGCTGCACGAGGCCGCCGAGCGCCTCGCCGCCTCCAAGGCGGCGCGCGAGCTCTTTGGCGACGCGCTCGTCGAGCACCATGCGGCGACGCGCCAGTGGGAGGAACGCGAGTTCCGCAAGGCGATCACCGACTGGGAACTGTCCCGCTACTTCGAAATCATCTGACGAGGTCCCATGGCTGCGATGCAACAGACGATCAGCCCGGTCGACGGCCGCGTGTACGTCGACCGAGTACTGCACGACGGTGCCGCGATTGACCGCGCGCTCGACCTCGCGCGGGCGGCGCAGCGGGACTGGGCCCACCATCCGCTCGCGGAGCGCACGGCGCTGCTCGGCCGCGCCGTCGATGCCTTCGTCGCGAAGGCGGCCGAGATCGCCCCCGAGATCAGCTGGCAGATGGGCCGGCCCATCCGGCACGCGCCCGGCGAGATCCGCGGCTTCGAGGAGCGCGCGCGCTACATGCTGTCGATCGCCGCCGCGGCGCTCGCGCCGGTCGATCCGGGCAGCAAGCCCGGGTTCGAGCGACAGATCAAGCGTGCGCCGCTCGGCGTCGTCGCGGTGGTCGCGCCTTGGAACTTCCCGTACCTCACGGCCGTCAACGCGGTGTGGCCGGCGCTGATCGCCGGCAACGCGGTCGTCCTCAAGCACTCCCACCAGACGCCGCTGTGCGGCGACCGGTTCGCCGAGGCGCTCGCGGCCGCGGGGCTGCCGGCGCACGTGTTCCAGCACCTGTGCCTGTCGCATCACGATACGTCGCGGCTGATGGCGGACCGGCGCGTCGCGAACGTGTGCTTCACCGGCTCGGTCGCCGGCGGGCGCGCGGTCGTCGCCGCCACGGCGCACGGCTTCGCGACCGCGGGCCTTGAGCTCGGCGGCAAGGATCCCGCCTACGTGCGTGCCGACGCCGACCTGCCGCACGCGATCGACGCGCTGACCGACGGCGCGTTCTTCAATGCCGGCCAGTCCTGCTGCGGGATCAAGCGCATCTACGTGGCTGGGCCCGTCTACCAGGCGTTCGTCGACGGCGTCGTCGACCTGACCCACCGCTACCAGCTCGGCTCGCCGCTCGATCCGGACACGACGCTGGGGCCCGTGGTGCGCGCGACGGCCGCCGCGGCCGTGCGCAGCCAGGTGCACGACGCGGTTGCGCGCGGCGCGCGCCAGCTGATCGACGAGCGTCGCTTTGCGGCGAGCCGGGCCGGCACGCCCTATCTCGCGCCGCAGGTGCTGGTCGACGTCGATCACACGATGCCGATCATGCGCGAGGAGACCTTCGGCCCGGCGGTCGGCATCGTCCGCGTCGGCTCGGACGAGGAGGCCGTGCGGCTGATGAACGACAGCGACTATGGCCTCACCGCGGCGATCTTCTCGGCCGACGCTGCGCTCGCCGAGGCGCTCGGCGACCGGCTCGACACCGGCACCGTGTTCCTCAACCGCTGCGACTACCTCGATCCCGCCCTCGCCTGGACGGGCGTCAAGAACTCCGGCCGCGGCTGCACGCTGTCGCGGGTCGGCTTCGAGCAGCTGACACGCCCGAAGTCCTACCATTTCAGGATCAAGACATGAGCGCCGTACTCAAGGGCAACTGGAACTTCCCGACGACGATCTGGGCCGGGCCCGGGCGCATCGCGGAGCTGCCGGCGGCGTGCCAGCGGGCCGGGATCCACCGGCCGCTGCTCGTCACCGACCAGGGCCTCGTTGCCAGCGCAATGGTGCGGGCCGCGGCCGCCGCGCTCGGTGGCGCGCCGGTATTCGGCGGCGTGCAGGGCAACCCGACCGCCGCGCACGTCGCGGCGGGGCTGGCCGCCTACCGCGCCGGCCGGCACGACGGCGTGGTCGCCTTCGGCGGCGGCGCGGCGCTCGATACGGGCAAGGTCGTCGCCTTCATGTCGGGGCAGACGCGTCCGCTGTGGGACTTCGAGGACATCGGCGACTGGTGGACGCGGGCCGATGTGGCCGGCATCGCGCCGGTGGTTGCCGTCCCGACCACCGCCGGCACCGGCTCCGAGGTCGGGCGCGCGGGCGTCATCCTCAACGAGTCGACGCACCAGAAGAAGATCATCTTCCACCCGCAGATGATGCCGCGCGTCGTGATCTTGGACCCCGAGCTCACGGTCGGCCTGCCGCGGCCGGTGACGGCCGCGACCGGCATGGACGCGTTCGTGCACTGCTTCGAGGCCTACTGTGCGCCGGGCTTTCACCCGCTCGCCGATGGCGTCGCCCTCGAAGGCATGCGGCTCGTCGCCAGCTACCTGCCGCGCGCCTGCGCGGACGGCAAGGACCTCGAGGCCCGGGCCCACATGCTCGCCGCGGCGTCGATGGGCGCGACCGCATTCCAGAAGGGCCTCGGCGGCGTGCATGCGATCGCCCACCCGGTCGGCTCGTGGTTCAACACCCACCATGGGCTGACGAACGCGATCGTGCTGCCCTACGTCATGGTCGCCAACCGCGCGGCGATCGCAGCCAAGTGCGACGTCATGGCGCGGGTCCTCGACCTGCCGCAGCGCGGCTTCGACGGGCTCCTCGCCTGGGTCCTCGGCCTGCGGCGCGAACTCGGCATCCCGCACACGCTCGCCGAGATCGGCGTGACCCTCGACAAGGCCGCGATCATCGGCAGCGAGGCCGCCATCGACCCGTCCGCGTCCGGCAATCCGATCCCGGTCACGGCCGCCGACCTCGAGCGGATCTTCCGCGCCTCGGTGCTCGGTCAGCTGCCCGCCGCGGCCTGAGCCATGCCCGCGGCGCGCATCCTGGTCGTGGACGGCAACGTCGCCGAGGTTCGCGCCCGACAGCTCGGTGCGGTCGGCTACGACTCCGGCGAGGGCTACGCGCGTGTGCTGCGCCGCCTGCAGCCGGACCTCGCCTGCGACGTGATCCGGCCGGCCGACGCGGCCCCGGCGCTGCCCGCCGGCGTCAGCCTGCCGAGCTACGACGGCGTCACGATCACGGGCTCCGCGCTCAACGTCTACAACGGCGGCGGGGCGGTCGAGCGCCAGATCGAGATCGCCAGGGCCGTGTTCGAGGCGGGCGTGCCGTTCTTCGGCAGCTGCTGGGGGCTGCAGATCGCGGTCACGGCCGCGGGCGGGGCGGTGCGCAAGAACCCCCGTGGCCGGGAGTTCGGCTTCGCGCGTCGCATCCTGCTGAGCGACGCCGGCAGCGCCCATCCGCTGTTCGCCGGCAAGCCGCGCGTGTTCGAGGCACCGACGATCCATCGCGACGAGATCGAGTCGCTGCCCGCCGGGGCGGTGACGCTGGCGAGCAACGACATGGGGCTGCAGGCGGCCGCCTTCACGCTCGGCCGGACGACCTTCTGGGGCGTCCAGTATCACCCGGAGTACGACTACGTCGATATCGCCGCCGCGGCCGAGCGCTACGGTCGGACGCTGGTCGAGGAGGGGCTGTTCAGCGACGAGCCGGCGCTGCACGAGTTCGCGACCGATCTGCGCCGGCTGCAGCTCGAGCCCGCGAATGCACCGCTCGCGTGGAAGCACGGACTCGGGCCGGCCATGACCGACGAGCGCGTGCGGCTGCTCGAGCTGCGCAACTGGCTCGACCAGCAGGTCGTGCCGCGATCGCGGCAGCGCGGCTGAGGCGCGCCGCGCCGCGCCGCTCGCGGCTGTTTACTCCCGCTCGCCAAACGCCCTACCATCCGCGCAGGCGGCTGCACCGCGGACCGCGCCGGGGGTCTGCATGTGCCGCCGGCGGGCCGGCGGGCACGATCTGCTGCTGCGGCCGAAGACAGGTGCTGTCGCCGGACGGGCGCAGCGGCGGGGTGGGCACCAGGCGGGGCCGGCCCGGACCGGTTAAGCGGAGCACGTCGCATGTCCGGAACCCGCCTCCTCTTGGAACTCGCCGGCCAGGTCGGGCTGCTGCTCTGGGGCACCCACATGGTGAGCACTGGCGTGCAGCGCGGCTTCGGCATCGCGCTGCGCCGTGCGCTCGAGCGCAACCTCGGACAGCGCTGGCTGGCCTTTCTGACCGGCGTCGGCGTGACGACGCTGCTGCAGAGCAGCACCGCCACCGGCCTGATGGCGATGTCCTTCGCCGCCGCCGGCGTCATCGCGCTCGCGCCGGCGCTCGCCGTCATGCTCGGCGCCAACGTCGGCACGGCGCTCGTCGCGCAGGTGCTGTCGTTCAACGTCAGCATCATCGCGCCGCCGCTGCTGCTCGCCGGCGTCATGACCTTCCGCTGGTCCGCGGGCAGCCGCCTCAAGAACGTCGGCCGCGCCGCGATCGGGCTCGCGCTCATGCTGCTCGCGCTCACGGGCCTGCAGAGCGCGCTCGGCCCGGTCGAGAACACACCGCTGCTGCGGTCGATCCTGGAGTCGCTCAGCGGCGAGCCGCTGCTCGCCGTGCTGATCGCCTCGTTGCTGACGTGGGCCTGCCACTCGAGCGTCGCCATCGTGCTGCTGGTGGCCTCGCTCGCCGGGTCACACCTGCTGAGCGCGCCCGAGTCGCTGGCGCTCGTGCTCGGCGCCAACCTCGGCGGCGCCATGCCGGCCCTCGTCCACGCCTCGACGCCGATCGCGCGGCGCCTGCCGCTCGGCAACCTGCTGGTCCGCCTGACGGGCGTGGTGATCATCCTGCCGTGGCTCGCGGTGGTGGCGCACCTGCTGCGTTACATTACGAGCGCCGACGCGCGGCTGGTTGTCGACTTTCACTTCGCCTTCAATCTGGCACTCGCGCTCGCCTTCCTGCCGGTGGTGACGCGCCTGGCGAGCCTGCTGGTCCGCCTGCTGCCGGATCCGCCGCAGCCCACCGATCCCGGCCGGCCGCTGTACCTCGAGTCTGCGGCGCTCGATTCGGCGACCGTCGCGCTCGCCAACGCGACGCGCGAGACGCTGCGCATGGCCGACATGGTCGAGGCCATGCTCAAGAACTCGCTCGAGGTGTTCCGGACGCAGGACCGCGAGCTCGCGGCGGGAGTGTCGGCCACCGACCGGGCGATCGGCCAGCTCGGCAGCGCCATCCGCGGCTACCTGGTCGCGATCGGCCGCGAGCAGACGCTCGACGACGCTCGTGAAGGCGCCCGGCTGCAGGACATCCTCGCGGCGGTGATCAACCTCGAGCACGTCAGCGACATCATTGCCAACGGCCTGATGGAGTTCGCGGTCAAGCAGCAGAAGCGCGGCCAGCAGCTGGCGCCGGAGGAACTTGCCGCGATCGCGGCGATGCACACCGAGCTGTTCGAAAGCCTGCGGCTCGCGATGACGATCTTCCTGCGTGCCGACCCGGCCGACGCGCAGCGGCTCGTGCAGCGCAAGGCGCGGCTGCGCGAGATGGAGGCGGACGCGACCACGCTCGCGGTGCAGCGCCTGCGCGATGCGACGCTCGCCAGCCGCGGCGCCGGTGCGGACCCGGCGGCGGCGGCGCCGGACGAGAGCGGCGTGCTGCGGGTGGTGCGCGACCTGCGGCGCATCCATTCGCACCTGGCGAGCTTCGCCTATCCGGTGCTGAATCGACCGCGGGCGGGCACGACCGGCACCAGGCGCGCCCGCTCGACTCGGACGCGTGCGGCCAAGGGCGCCACGACCGAGCCGCCGGCCCCGGCCGGAGACGAGGCGGACACGGGTTGAACACCCGTCGCCGCCGCGGCGCGGCCGGGCAGCAGCCCGACGCTCGCCGAGGCACCTCACGCTGGGCGCTGCCACCGAGGCGGCGCGATCAGGCCAGCGTGGTCCCGGTGGTCGTCAGGCGGCGGCGTCGGTCACCAGGGCAACGAATAGGTCTTGGTGTTGCAGAAGCTCTTCATCGCTTCCAGGACCCCTTCCTTGTAGCCGAGGCCGGAATCCTTGATGCCGCCGAAGGGCGTCATCTCGAGCCGATAGCCGGGCACCTCGCGCACGTTGACGCTGCCGACATTGAGTTCCTGGACGAACTTCGTGATCAGGTCGAGGCGGTTGGTGCAGATCGACGAGGACAGGCCGTAGGCCGTGCCGTTCGCGATGCGGATCGCCTCATCCACCGTCCGGAAGCGGACCACCGGCGACACCGGCCCGAAGGTCTCGTGCCGCACGACCGTCATCTCCGGCGTCACCCGGTCGAGCACGGTCGGCGAGTACAGCGCGCCGCGCCGGACGTTGCCGACGAGCAGCCGGGCGCCGCCGGCGATCGCCTCGTTGACGACCGTCTCGAAGCGCTGCGCCGACGGCTCGTCGATCACGGTCCCCATGTCCACCGTCGGATCGAAGGGATCGCCGTACTTCACGGCGCGCGTCTTCTCGACGAGCAGCGCGGTAAAGCGGTCCGCGACCGAGTCCTGCACGAGGATGCGCTTGACGGCCGTGCAGCGCTGCCCCGAGTTCTTGTAGGAACCGGCTGCGGCCAGCGTCGCCGCCTCCTCGAGGTCAGCATCCTCGAGCACGATGATCGGGTCGTTGCCGCCGAGCTCCAGCACCTGGCGCTTGTAGACGGCCTTGGCGGCGATGTACTTGCCGATCGCGACGCCGCCGGTGAAGGTCACCAGATCGACGTCGGCGCTGGTCAGCAGCTCATCGGCGATCTCGGCCGGGTCGCCCGTCAGCACCGACAGCATCTCCGGCGGCAGCCCCGCCTGGTAGAGGATGTCCGCGAGCGCGAACGCCGTGAGTGGCGTCTTCTCGCTCGGCTTGAGCACGACCCGGTTGTTGGTCGCGACTGCGGGCGCCACCTTGTGGATCACCTGGTTGAGCGGGTGGTTGAACGGCGTGATCGCCGTGATCGCGCCGAGCAGCGGTTCCTTCAGCGTGTAGACCTTGCGGCTCTTGCCGTGCGCCGTGAGGTCGCATGAGAACACCTGGCCCTCGTCGACGAGTGCCTGGTTGGCGGCGAACAGCAGGACGTCCGAGGCGCGGCCGACCTCGTACTGCGAATCCTTCAGGCACAGCCCCGACTCGAGCGTGATCAGGCGGGCCAGCTCCTCGCGCCGCGCGGCGACGATCGCGCCCGCGCCCATGAGGATCTTGTAGCGGTCGTGGCGCGTGAGCCGCGAGCGGAAGCCGCGCGCGATCGCGAGCGCGCGCCGGACGTCCTCGACGGTCGCCTTCGGGACGGTGCCGATCACCGCGCCGCTGTACGGATGGCGCACGTCGATGCAGCGGTCGCGCGCGACCTTCTCGCCGGCGATGCGCAGCGACTCGCGGATCAGCTCGCGCGATGCGGAGGAGGGGGCAGGGCTGGCGGCCATCGAGGCTCCTAGGCTGCGCGGGTGGTGCGAACGACGAGATTCAGCCCGAGGTCGAAGGCGTCGAAATTGCGCCAGCGGCGAGCTTGTGGCTGCTTGCCGATGCGGCGGTTGACGAGCAGCGGCACCTGCTGCTCCGACGCGCCGCCGTGCGAGCGCAGCGGCACGTCGAGCCCCGACAGGTCATGGCGCGCGCGACTCGTGCCGACGACCGTGTCGAGCCGCGACACGACCACGAGGTCGCCGATGCGGTCCGCCGGCAGTTCGAACTGCGCGGCGGCCTCGGCCCGCGTCAGCACCGACTCAATCCCGGGCAGGGCGGCGATCCGTTCGGCCACGGCGCGCTGCGCGTCCGCGGGCAGGTAGACGAGCGCGAAGGAGCCGAGCGCGCCGTGGTGTACGACGTACGGGTCGGTGATCGGCAGGATTACGCGCGCCTGGTTCGCACCGATCCACGCGTCGATGGTGTCCTGCAGGTAGATCACGTTGGGCTGGCCGTCGGCGCCATGCTTGGCATTCATGCCGTGGTCGGCGGTCAGCACGATCGTCGCGCCGAGCTCGTCGAGGCGCGCGAGGTTGCGGTCCATCATTGCGTAGAAGTCGTTCGCGATCGGCGTGCCGGGCGCGGCCTTATGCTGGATGTAGTCGGTCGTCGACAGATACATGAGGTCGGGGCGCTCGCGCTCCATCAGCTTGACGCCGGCGACAAACACGAACTCCGACAGCGCCGCGCTATACACCGACGGCACCGGCATGCCGACCCGGCCGACCACGTTCTCGATGCCATTCTCCGCCAGCGTCACCTGGTCGGCCTTCTCGGACGAGAAGCAGATGCCCTTCATCCGGTGGCCGAGCAGCTTGCGCAACTTGTCCTTCGCCGTGATCACGGCGACCTTGGCGCCGGCGTCGGCGAACGCCGCGAGGATCGTGCCGGCGCGCAGGTAGCGCGGGTCGTTCATCATCACTTCCTCGCCCGTCGCCGGATCGAGGAAGTAGTTGCCGCTGATGCCGTGCACGGCCGGCGGCACGCCGGTCACGATCGACAGGTTGTTGGGGTTGGTGAAGCTCGGCATCACGCAGTCGGCCGTCAGGCAGGTCCCGGCGCCCGCCAGCAGCCGGCCGAGAAAGGGCGCAACGCCCGCGGCGACGGCCGCGGTGATGTACTCGTACTGGCAGCCATCGACGCAGACCACGACAAGCGGGCGATCCATCCAGTGGTAGCTGCGGCCGTTTACGGTGAGGTCGGTTGGCATGTGCTCGGTTCCCCTAGGAGCCGCGGTCCGCTGCCGGCCGCGGCGTTGATCAATGCTATTTCGCGCGGGCGACGACGGCGGCCTTGTGCATCCGGGCGCGGCTGCGGGCGGCGTGCTGGCGCAGCAGCTGGCCCGCCCGGGTGCAGTCACGCGCGGCGACCGCCGCCAGCACCGCCTTGTGCTCGACGTTGGACACGGCGAAGCCGCCACCGTCCTGCAGCCCGCGCAGGCGGAACAGCAGCAGTTCCTTGGTCAGCAGCCGGTAACTCTCGGTCAGGCGGGCATTGCCGGCGAAGTCGACCAACAGGTCGTGAAACTTCAGGTTGAGCGCGTGGTAGCGCTTGACGTCCTGCGATCCGGTCGCCGCATCCATCTCGGCGACGACCGTCTCAAGCTCGGCGACCTGCGCGGGCGTCGCGCGCTCGGCGACGCGCTGGCCGACCAGCTGGTCGAGGACCTCGCGGACGTCGTAGATCTCGTCCGCCTCGGCGACCGAGATCTCGCGGACAAACACGCCGCGATGCTTTTCGGAGCGGACGAGGCGGGCCTCCTCGAGGGCCCGCAGCGCCTCGCGGACCGGGCCGCGACTGGTGCCGAAGCGGGTCGCGAGCTCGCTCTCGTTGACACGCTGGCCGATCGCGAGCTCGCCGCGCAGGATGAGCTGCTCGATCTCGGCAAGCACCAGCGCCGGCAGCGAGCTCGACTGGACGAGCTGCAGGGCCGTCGGGGCGGGGACCTTCGCGAACGGTGTCTCAGGCTGCGAGCTCACGGCGCGATGCTACCACGATTGCAGACTGTCGACAGTAATCAGTCTGCAGTAGCGGCTGCTGGCCGGCGTCATGCGTTGAGATTGTCAACGTAAGCATCTGTTAATGCTCTACTTAGCGACTCGCCCCGATGGTGGTGCATCGCCGTGCCGCACTGCGAGACCTACCGGCGGGGCCGGTCTGGCCTATCGGAGAGGTGGCGCGCCGGGGCTCAGCACCGGCCGCGGTGTCGGACGGCCGAGTCAGTCCAACAGGCGGCGCAGCGGGCCGACAAATGCCTCGTAATGGCGCCACCGATCCACCGAGGACTTGCTGATCTTCTGGCGCACCTGCCAGTTGCTCGCCGTCAGCACGGCGCGGTTCGTTCGGTGGAACTCCAGGCAGCGCGGGTCCCACGCCAGCCGCGCGTGGCCGACCATCTTCCGGCTCCAGCTCTCCGGGTCCTCGACCAGCGCTTCGTAGGGGACCTCGAGCAGCGCGTCCGGCGGCAGCACCGAACGCCAGTGCGCCATGAGGCGGCGGTATTCGCCGTAGTAGTGCGCGAGGTCCTCAAGATCCGCCGCATACGGGTGGGCGGTCGAGAAGCCCTGAAAATAGATCGACAGGCAGGTGGCGACCGGGTTTCGCTGCATGTGGATGATGCGCGCCCGCGGCAGCGCCGCGTGGATCAGGCCGAGATTTGCGAAGTTGCCCGGCATCTTGTCGAGCACCCGCTGCGCGTCGGCGGAGTACCCGGTGAGCTCGGCGAGGTACTCGCGCGCGAGCCCCGCGACGAGCGCGGCGCGCCGCTCGGCGGGCGTCGCCGGATCGAAGGTGGCCTGGGCGATGTTCCAGTACACGAGTTCCCCGGCGCCGCAGACGGCGGGGTGCGATGCGAGGATCTGCTCGGCGAGCGTCGTCCCGGAGCGCGGCATCCCGACGATGAACACCGGTCGCTCGGACTCGCTGCCATAGCGTCGCGTCGCCGCGAGCCATTCGGCGTCGTACGCCGTCGTGATCTCGCCGACGAGCCGCGACTGGCGCGCACGGTCGTACGCCAGCCCGTACTTGCGGGTCAGCTCGTTGGCGAGGCGGTGACTGGCAAAGGCCTGCCCGAAGTCGTTCAGGTCGTCGAAGTACTTGCCGACGGCATGGCGCAGATTGATCTCGTGCCCGACCGGTAGCCCCGCGCCGAGCAGCCGCTGCGCGGCACTGAGCCAGTCGGCGTCGGCGGCGGTCATCTTGCGGTAGCGGGCAATGCCGATCCACGCCTCGGGCGCGTCGGGGCTGATCGCGATCGCCCGCCGGCAGAGTGCTTCGGCCTCGGCAAACTCGCCGCGATCGGCGCAGAGGTCGCCGAGAAAGGCGAGCGTATCGGCCGCACTCGGGTTGATGGCGAGCGCGCGCCGGCAGCTGGCCTCCGCATCGTCCGCACGACCGAGTCGGCGCAGCAGCATGGCGAGCGCGGTGTGCGTCGCGGCGTCGTCGGGCCGGATCGCGAGCGCCTGGCGGTAGCTCGCCTCGGCCTCGCGAAGCTGGCTGAGGTCGAGCAGGGCGTTGCCGAGATTGAGGTGCGCCTCGGCGGAGCCGGGCTTGAGCGCCACTGCACGCTGGCAGCTGTCGGCGGCCGCATGGAGCTCGCCGAGGCTCCGCAGCGCGTTGCCGAGGTTGCTGAGCGCATCGGCATCGTCCGGCCGAAGCGCGAGCGCGCGCCGATAGCAGGCCGCCGCCTCGTCGAAGCGCCGCAGGCTGACGAGCAGGTTGCCGAGCTCGTTCAGCGTCCCAACCGAATCAGGCCGCAGCGCGAGCAGTCGCCGGCACGTGGCGACCGCCTCCTCCAGGCGCCCGGAGCCCTGCAGGGCGCGCGCGAGGTTGCCAAGTGCCTCGAGGTAGTCGGGCCGGCGCTCGAGCGCACGCCGGTAGCACGCCAGCGCCTCGTCGCGCTCGCCAAGTTCGGCGAGCGCGCTGCCAAGGTTGTTGTGGGCTTCGGCGAGACCCGGATCGAGCGCCAGCACGCGACGGTAGCCCGCGACCGCCTCGGCGACCCGGCCGGACGCCCGCAACGCATTGGCGAGGTTGCCGAGGGCCGCGGCGAAGGCGGGCTGCACCGCGAGCGCGCGCTCGAAGCAGCCGATCGCGTCGTCGAGCCGTCCTGCCCGCAGTAACACGAGCCCGAGCTCGTTGTGGGCGTCGGCGAGGCCCGGGCGGATTTCCGTTGCCCGGCGGTAGTGCGCCTCCGCGTCCGCCAGTCGGCCTCGCGCCTGCAGCGCATTGCCGAGGTAGTAGTGCGTCTCGGCGTCGGCCGGCTGCAGGCGACAGGCGGTTTGCAGTGCCGGCACCGCATCCTGGCCGAGCATCGTAAGCGCGACGCCGCGCATTTTCCACGCGATCGCGAGCGACGGCTGGCGTTCAACGAGCCTGCGGCTCAGGGTCTCCGCCTCGGCGTACCGCCCGGCGTTCATCAGCGCGGCGAGCGTGCCGAGGTCGGCCGGTGGCGGTGGTCGCGCCGGCGCCGGGTGCGAACTCGCGAACATCGTGGCACGCGCCGCCGGCGGCGCTTGCGCGGCCGGTTGGGTCTGGCCGCAGCAGCGCTTGTACTTCTTGCCGCTGCCGCACGGGCACGGCTCGTTGCGTCCGGGGCTCACGCTCGCCCGCCACGGGTACGGTGCGCCGACCGGTCGATGTAGCAACGGACGCCGCAACGCGGGTCCCGGTAGCGGCCGGAGCGCCGCCCGCTGCGGCCGTCGGCGACGGGCCGGGGCGCCCCCATCACCGCTCCGCGTGACTGCATCGCACCATGCCGGGCCTGCCGCTGCTAGGACCGGTAGCGGGCCAGCGCATCACCCAGCGCCTCCCGCAGCGGGCCGAGCCACGGCTCGTAGTGCTTCCACTGCTCGAGCCCTTCGCGGTTGATGGGCTGGCGCACCTGCTCGGAACTCGCCGTGCGCACGCTGCGCTCGGTCTTGTGGAACTCGACGCACGCCGGCTCGAAGGGCAGGCGACAGAAGTCGAGGATCCGCCGCACGTTGCCTTCCAGGTCGTCGACGACATCCTCGTGCAGCACGCGCAGCACGCGCCCCGGCAGCACGCGGTCCCAGTGCTCCATCAGCTCGAGGTAGGTGCGGTAGTAGCGCGCGATGTCTTCGATGCTGTAGGTGAACTCCTGGCCGCGGGCGAACAGCTGCTTCAAGTTGCTGAAACAGCAGGCCATCGGCTCGCGCCGCGCGTCGATGATCGTCGCGTTGGGAAACATCAGGTGAATGAGGCCGATGTGCCGGAAGTTGTTCGGCATCTTGTCGATGAAGTGTGGCCGCCCGGTGCGGTAGACCTTCGTGTCGACGAGGTATTTGTCGGCGAGCCGCGCGAACTCGCCGGCCGGCAGCTCCTGCAGGATCGCCGGGTAGCGCGGGTGGTCGAGGTCCGGATCGCGACCCTGCAGGTCGAGCACGATGCGCGGGATGTCGGCCAGCTCCTGCGTGCCCTCGACGCGCGAGTGCGACGCCAGGATCTGCTCGAGCAGCGTCGATCCGGAGCGCGGCAGGCCGAGGATGAAGATCGGCTCCGCGCTCGCGGCGCCCGTGCCGGCGCGGCTCGCGAAGAACTCGCGCGTGCACACCTTCTTCTGGTTCGCGGTATTGAGCTCGAGCAGCTCCGGCCGGTAGCGACTCGAGGCGCGCTTGAGCGCATTGCCGCGTTCATAGTAGCCGAAGGACCGGGCGTAGTCCTCGCGGTCCTCGTACGCCTTGCCGAGCGCGAAGTACAGATGGACGCGGTCGATCGTCGCCGTATCGGGCACCGCGGCGGCGGCCTCGAGGCGCGCGAGTTCCGCGTCGGTGAAGCGGTAGGTCTTGAGGTTCGCGAGGCTCCAGTAGGCATCGCCGAAGTCCGGCCGCGCGGCGGCGGCGGCGCGGTACGCGGCGATCGCCGCGTCGCGGTGCCCGAGCGCCTTGTGCGAGTGGCCGATCGACACGTGCAGGTCGGCCAGCGAGCGCGCATCGTTGGTCGGGTCGGCCAGCAACGCCGTATACAGCTCGACCGCCTGCTGATGCTCGCCGACCCCGACCAGCGCGCCTGCGTACATCGTCCGGTACTGGCGCTTGCCGGGCTCACGTGCCAGCAGCTTCTCGAACTCGCCCCGCGCCGCCGCGTACTTGTGCCGCTCGAGCAGGACGCAGGCGTAGTCGTAGCGCGCCGCGACGTAGTCCGGCGCGCGCTCGAGCACCGCCGCCAGCAGCACTTCGGCATCGTCGAACACCTCGAGCGCCGCGCCGATCCGGGCCAGCAGGCGCATCGCCTCGAGGTGATCGCCGTGGCTCAGCAGGAAGGCGCGGATCATCTTCTCGGCGGCCACGAGCTCGCCGTCCGAGAACAGGCTCGTCGCCGTGATGACCTGCGGCGGCAGCGCCTTCAGTGTGGCGACGTGGGCCGCAGCGGTCGCGGCGTTGTCCACATCGCCGGTCAGCCGATAGAGCCCCTCGAGCATGCTCCAGGTGGCAGGCAGCGCCGGGTTGATGTGCACGGCCCTGAGGTAGGCGTCGATCGCAGCCGGCGCGTTCTGCATCGCGACGTAGCAGTGGCCGCGCTCCTGGTAGAGGCGGCTCAGCTGCGGGTGGTGGCGCTCGAGGCGCGCGAGGGTGGCGAGCGCCGCCTCGAGCTGCTGCTGCTGCCGCTGCCCGAGCGCGAGCAGGTAGAGCACGTCGCGGTTCTCGGGCACGACTTCCGCCAAGGCGGCGGCGGCCGCGACGCTGTCCGCGAAGCGGCGCTCCTTGAGCAGCGCGCGGATCCTCTCGACCTCCCGTTCCACCGCGGAGGGGCCGGCCGGGCTTGGCGTCATGAATGTTCCAAAAGAAAAGGCGGGCATTGCGGCCCGCCTTCGAGTCTAGCGCAACCGCCCGGGCCGGTTGCCGGATGCCGCGTCGCCGGGCCGCTGTCCGCGGCTGGCGACGCCGACCCTCGAATCCGGTCGGAGGGCCCGCGCGCCTGCGCGCGCGGGCCGGACCCGATCAGAACTTGAAGCCCATCTTCACGCCCAGCACGCGCGGCCGCAGCGGCACCTCTGACACAACGAACTGACCTGACGACGTGAACACGCTGGCGTCCGAGTTGCCGAGGTTCTGGCCATAGGCTTCGACCGACCACTTGTCCTTGGCGATGCCGAAGGCGGCATCGTAGACGGTGTAGGCCGGCATCGTGTACCGCAGCCACGTCGTCGTCGGGATGCTGCCGACGGACCCCTGCGCGAAGCTGCTCGGCTCGTTGTCCATCTCGCCCGTGTGGCTGCCGCCGACCGTGACGAACATCTTGTAGTCGTTCACCAGCCAGTCGTAGCGCGCCCGCAGGTTGTACTGAATCGTCGGCGAGAACGCCGGCGTCGCGCCGACCGCGCCGAGCGGGTTGAGGATCGGCACGTTCATGTGCATTGACGACGACCAGACCTGGGTGATGCAGGTGCCAGCCGGCGTCGGGTTGCCGCTGATCGAACTACCTGCCGACCCGATGCAGGGCGAGTTCTGCTCGCTCGCGTTGTTGTGCGACGCCGACCCCTGCAGCGTGAGTCCGTCGGTGACCCGCGCGATGATCTGCAGCTCCACGCCCTTGATCTGGTAGTCGGGGCCCTGCACGCCGAACGTCGTGTTGCCGTACACCGGCGGGTTGTAGATCAGCGTCTGGACGTTGTCCCAGTTCATGACGTACGCCGAGCCGTTGATCTGCAGCCGGTGGTTGAGCCACTCCGTCTTCCAGCCGATCTCGTTGTTGGTCAGCGTGTCGGGCGGATAGGTGTAGGGCTTGCGGTACTGCTTCACGAGGTGCGGCGACGCATCAACACCGGAGGTCGGCAGGCCGGTGACCGGGTCGACGTCGATCTTGACCTCGGCGCTGTCGAGGCGGTTGCCGGCGCCCGGGCGGAAGCCCTGCGAGTAGGTGTAGTACACCATGGCATCCGGCACGATGTGCCAGGTCAGGTTGCCGCGGCTGCGAAAGCCGCTGTAGTTCGCGGCGTGGGTCGCGGCGGTGATCGGCGTGGCGACGCACGAGCCGTTCGGCACGCCCGCGCAGCCGGTGCTCGTCGCGTACTGCGAGCCCTGCATGTTCTCGGTGTACTTGTAGTAGCGCGTACCACCCGTGACCGTCAGGACCTTCGGGATCAGGTCGTAGTCGATCGAGGTGAAGAACGCCGTCTGCTTGTAGCCGCGCTGCAGGTCCTCGCCGAACGCGACGTTGTCGTTGCGCTGGCTCGGGTCGATCGCCGCCGTGCCGGGGGCCGGGATGACGTTGCCGACGCAAACCGCGCCGCCGGCCTGGTAGGCCGCCAGGTTCGCCGGCGTACAAGACGGGATCGTCTTGTAGAGGAAGTTCATGTCGTCCTTGATCTCGAAGTCTTCCCAGAACGCGCCGACTAGGCCGCGCAGCCGCCAGTCATCCGGCGTGCTGAAGCGAATTTCATGGCTCTGGTGCGTACTCTCGACGGTGTCCAGCCACGACGTCACTGGCGAGTAGCAGTTCAGAGCGTAGGTCGTGCTTTTGCCCGTCGGACCACCAGCGCCGATGGTGCCAGAGCCCGCGGGACCGCCGGCGCAGCTGTAGTAGAACCCGCCCGCGGTGCGCGCGTAGTTCGTATAGTCCATTGCGTTTTCGATCGTGCGGTCGAGGTAGGCGCCGGTGTAGATCACCTTGAAATCACCGATCTTGCCGTTGACCGTCCAGGAGGTGTTCTCGAACTTGTCCTTGTCATAGCTGGGCGAGAACGAGGTCTCCTGCCACGCGCCGAGCGTCTGGCCGTCTGAGCCGATCGGGTACTGGGCGCCCATGCCCTCGGCGTCCATGTTCTGATAGCTCTGCTGGATCAGCGCGCTCCAGTCTTCGTTGATCTGCCAGAGCAAGGACACGCGCAGGCCGGTGTAGGTAGTCGGGTTCTGCGCGTTCTGCGCCAGCGAGTAATTGTTGGCGCTGGGGGCGTTGGCCGGGTAGGTCAGCCCGTAGGAGGGCGGCCCGAGGTCGGTCGGCTTGCGCGTGAACGTGCTCGGCACGTTGTCGATATAGCCGCCGCGGCGATCGTTGTAGACCACCGCACGGATCGCCAGGGTGTCCTGGATCAGCGGCAGGTTGAGCGTCGCGTTGACGGCGCTGTTCGGATCGCCGTGGGCCGTCGTCCCGTAGGACGCCTCGGCGTAGCCCTCGGTGACGTTGAGCTTCGGCTTGTTCGTGATGTAGCGGATCGCGCCGGCCTCGGCGCCGCCGCCGAACAGCGTGCCCTGCGGGCCTTCCAGAACCTCGATGCGCTCCATGTCGGCCATGTAGACGTCGACATTGCGCGCCGGGAAGGTCATCGACTGGTCATCGAGGTAGGTCGCGACGTTCGGGAACGGCGCGATCGCCGCGCTCGACTGGTTGCCGGCGAAACCGGCGCTCAGGCCGCGCATGTAGATATTGCCCTGGCCGGGGCCGTTGGTGCTGAACGTCACGTTCGGCAGGAACTTGAGCACGTCGTCGAAGGTCGTGACGCCGAGCTGAGCGAGCTGGTCGCCGGTCATCGCCTGGATCGTGATCGGCACGTTCTGGGCCGATTCCGTCCGCCGCTGCGCGGTCACGACGATCTCTTCAATGCCGCCAGTTGAAGCTGCGCTCGTGTCGGCAGGGCCGGCAGCGTAGGCCGCGCCCGGCGCGCTGAGCGCTGCCAGGATCGCGAACTTCAGCTTGTGATTGGTTTTCAAGTAGCTCTCCCCGTGAACTGTGGTTGAAGCACAAAAGCAACACGATTCGCGAACGGGCCGGCCCGTCCCGTTTGAAGATGGGTAGACGAAACTGGTGCCGAATTGAGCGCTCGCATGAGCCACACGCACGTACTTGCGAACGACACGGCACACCCCCATCTGGCCGCGCGACGTTTTCGCAACAATCCGTCAGTTGACTAAATGCTGCAAGCGAAAAGTTTCAATTAGGTTACAGCCAGGGCACGGGCTAGTTACGGACTGCGGCGGACGGGGCCGGGTCCGGCGGCCTGGACGGCGCGGTGCAGCGGCATAAGTCTTTGCGCCGCCACGAAAGTTCTATTTGACCGCGTCCGGAGTTGATTGAATAATCAAGCAGGAATAGGCTTGACTTGAATGATTAGTCAAGTCAGCACCAGCGATCCGGCTCGAGCGCGCCTTCTGCATGCGGCGTTGCGCCTGTTCGGCGAAAAGGGCTACCAGTCGACCTCGGTCGCCGACATCCTCCTTGCGGCAGGCGCCCACTCCGGCAGCCTCTACCACAGCTTCCCGACCAAGCAGGACCTGCTGTGTGCCGTGCTCGAGACGTATCGGACCGGGATCGAGCCGATGCTGCTCGCGCCGGCCTGGGCGGGCATCGCTGATCCGATCGACCGAATCTTCGCGCTGCTGGCGGCGTATCGGCGCGCGCTCGAGTCCAGCGACTGCAGCTACGGGTGCCCGATCGGCTCGCTGGCGCTCGAGCTGCACGAGCCAGACCCCGCGGTCCGCGAGCTGCTCGCGGCCAATTTCGACGGCTGGGTGGCCCACGTGCGCGCCTGTCTCGAAGCGGCCCGCGAGCGGCTGCCCGCCGGCGCCGACACCACGCGCCTCGCGACGTTCGTGCTGACGACCATGGAAGGCGGCGTGATGCTCGCGCGCACGCACCGCACGCCCGAGGCCTTCGATGCCGCGATCGCATCACTGCGCGATTACTTCAACCGGCTCGCCGCCGACGCCACGAGGGGGACGACATGAGACACCGACGCATCGCGCTCGGCGGACTGCTCTTGCTCGGGCTGGGCGCCGCCGGCGCGAGCGCCGCCGCCGAGCGCAGCTGGCGCGACTTCAACGACGTCACCAATACGTCCTTCGTCGAGCCGAGCGGTGATCGCGCGATTCAGCTGTCGACCGACGTGCCGGCAGCGGCGGCGGCGGTCTTTGCCGCCTTCACGACCAGCGAGGGCTTCTCGAGCTGGGCGGTACCGGTCGCGCACGTGGAGTTCAGGATCGAGGGCTACATCGAGGCGAGCTACGACGCGAAGGCCAAGCTCGGCGACCCCGGCAACATCAAGAACGAGATCGTCGCCTACGTACCCGACCGCCTGCTCGTGATCCGCAATGTCCAGGCGCCGCCGGGCTTTGCAGACCCGGAACTCTTCCGGCGCACGGTCACCGTCATCGAATTCACGGCGCTGGCGCCACAGCGGACACGAGTGACGATCACAAACGCCGGTTACGGGGCGGGCGAGGGCTTCGCCACCCTCTACAAGCACTTCGAATGGGGCGATGCGTACACGCTCGCCGCACTCAGGAAGCGCTTCGAGCAGGGGCCAACGGATTGGGCGGCCCTGGAGCGGCGCCGCGCAGCCGACGCGTCGGCGAGGGCCGCCGAGGGCGCGCACTGAGGATGACGGCGCGCGGCACGCCGGCGGCGGCCGTTGCGCGTCGGCGCTCGCGAATGCTCGGGACCGGACTGATCGCGTTCGGCGCGTCCGCCTCCGGCGAACAGTAGCGCTGCTGCGTCGCAGCGCAATTCATCTGCAACGACGCCGGCGCGCGCTCGGTAACAACGCCGCGATCATTCGAGCCCCCGTCTTGCGGCAGTGCGGCACGAGCGCGTCATCCTTCGCCCAACGGCCGCATCTTTCGCTCAAGCATCGGATCGCGTAGTCTTCTTGTTAGACGACAACAAGTTTCTTAACGATGCGTGGACCTACACCGCGTCGCCGTGATCGGGACGACGGCCTGCCAGCGGATGGTGCACGCGACTTGACGGCCCCAACGACAGCCGAGGATCGGACCGTCGCGCCAAGCGGCGGCACACCGGCACGTCGGCCGGCGCGGCGAATGCTGCCGTCGCATACCGCCCCAACAGCGCTGCTGATGCCGCCGAACGACAGCAGCCGGCGGTTGCATCGAACGATGCCCGACACCGCTCATCAATCTCGGCCGGGGCCCGCGCGCCCGCCCTAGCGACCACTGGTCAGCTTCGACTCGAGGGGGGAACTCATTCATGAATGGCGAAGAACACGCGCAGCCCGATGGGCACGTTCTGCTTGCACGCTTGACGCGGATTGCTCGGTCGCGGCCGGCGCGCTCGCCGGGCGCCATGCTCGCGACCGCGGCGTACGGGCTGCTCCTTGCCGTCGGCGCTGCCGCTGCCGGCGCACCGCAGGATGCCGCAGCGCCAGGGCAGGGCGAGAAGGCCGAGGTGCCGGGATTTCTCGCCGACCCCAATGCCGCGGCCTATCCGCGTGGTGCGCAGCTGTTCGGGGAGATCTGCGCCAAATGCCACGAGCACGCCACCGGACACGCGCCGGCGGTCTACAACCTGAAGCTCATGACCTCGGCGTCCGTGTACGGTGCACTGACGACGGGTGCCATGCGAGTTCAGGGCAAGCAACTCTCTGTCGAGGACCGCAAGCAGGTCGCCTCGTTCCTCGGTGGCGGTGACGTCGACCACGACGCCAAGCTTGCGCCGCCGGCCTGCGAGGGTGAGGCGGCGCGCTTCGACTTTCAGCAGGCGCCGGCATTTCCGAGCTGGGGCCTGACCCCGGCCAATACCCGTTATGTGAGTTCCAAGGGCGCCGGCATCGACGCCCAGAGCGTCGGCAAGCTGCACCTGAAGTGGGCGCTCGGCTTCGATGGCGCATCGCGCGTTCGTTCGGAGCCGGCGCTCGGTGGCGGGGCGATCTTCGTCGGCAGCCAGAGCGGTCAGGTGTACGCGCTCGACCGGCACACCGGCTGCGCGCGCTGGCAGTTCCACGCGGCGGCGGAAGTGCGCTCCGGCATCGTTCTGTCGCCGTGGACCGCGGGCGATGTGCATGCCGCGCCGCGCGTCTACTTCGGCGATGTCGTTGGTAACGTCTACGCCGTGGATGCCCTGACGGGAAACCTCGCCTGGCGGCAGAAGGCCGATCTTCACGCCAGCGCCACGGTCACGGCGGCGCCCGCGCTCTATAAGGACCGGTTGTACGTGACGGTGTCATCCTATGAGGAGGGCGCCGTCGGAGGCACGTACGAGTGCTGCACCTTCCGCGGCTCGGTCGCGGCGTACGACGCGCACACGGGCAAGCGCCTCTGGAAGACGTACATGACCGGCAAGCCCGAAGTGCGCGGGCGCAACCCGGCGGGCGTCAAGCTGCGTGGGCCGTCGGGCGTCGGCGTCTGGAACACCCCGTCGATCGACCCGAAGCGGGGCTCGCTGTACGTCGGTACGGGCAACAACTACTCGTCGCCGGCCACGGCCCTGAGCGACGCGGTCGTCGCGCTCGACCTCGGCACCGGGCGCATCAAGTGGTCGTACCAGGGGATGGCGAAGGACGCGTGGAATCCCGGCTGTGCGCTCAAGGACCCGGCCGTGTGCCCCGAAGAGCAAGGGCTCGACTATGACTTCGGCGCAGCCGCGATACTCGCGACCGGCAGCGATGGCCACGACCTCGTGGTCGCGGGACAGAAGTCCGGCTGGGCGTACGGTCTCGATCCGGACAGCGGCAAGCTGGTCTGGAAATCCAAGGTGGGACGCGGCGGGATTCTGGCCGGCATTGCCTGGGGCATGGCCGTGCGCGGCGACACGCTGTTCGTGCCGGTCAGCGATGTGGCCGACGGGCAGACCTATCAGGAGGCGGCGCGCCCGGGACTGTACGCTCTGAATCTCGGGACCGGGCACAGCGTGTGGAGCGCGCCGATGACGACCTCACACTGCGACGGCCGCGGGCCCGCGTGCGCGCCCGGCATTGCGGCCGCGGTCACGGCGACCGACGACCTCGTGCTCACCGGTGGCAACGACGGCCAGGTCCGCATCTACGGGGCGGACTCCGGGCAAGTCCTCTGGGAATACGACACGACGCAGGCGGCGACCACCGTCGGTGGCGGGACCGCGCGCGGCGGTTCGATGAGCGGCGCCGCCGGTCCGATCGTCCACGACGGCATGCTCATCATCGAATCGGGCTACAGCTTCACGGGTCGCATGCCCGGAAACGTGATGCTCGTGTTCGGCATCGACTGATCGCATCCAGTTCCGCACAGCATCAGGAAGGAGCCCAATGGCTACCAGCATGCAGATCCAGAACGCATCGAGCGTCAGCTACCCCGATCGGCTGTTCATCGGCGGTGAATGGGTGCGCCCCTCGTCGGCGTCGCTGATCGACGTCATCAATCCCGCGACCGAGGAGGTCTACCTGCGCGTCGCCGAGGCGCAGGCGGCGGACGTCAACCGGGCCATCGAGGCGGCGCGGCTCGCTTTTGATCGTGGCCCGTGGCCGAGAATGCGGCACGCGGAGCGGGCGGGGTATCTGCGCGCGATCGGCGCCGCCGTCAGCCGGCGCGCCGGCGAATTCGCCGCCATCTGGCCCTCCGAGATGGGGATCCTGCACTCGATCGCCAACGCCTATACCGGCTCCTTCGGCCCCGTCTACGACTACTACGCGGGCCTTGCCGAGACCTTCCCGTTCGAGGAGCGGCACCACCCGGGCGCGGGAGGCGAGGTTGGCCTGCTCGTGCGCGAGCCGGTGGGCGTCGTCGCGGCAATCATTCCGTGGAACGGACCGATCTTCACGATCACCTACAAGCTCGCGCCGGCGCTGCTCGCCGGCTGCACGGTGATCATCAAGGCATCCCCGGAAGCACCGGGCGAGGCCTACCTGATGGCCGAGATCGTCGAGGCAGCCGGCCTGCCGCCCGGGGTCGTGAACGTCGTGACGGCCGATCGCGAGGCCTCCGAGATCCTGGTTCGCGACCCACGCGTGGACAAGGTCAGCTTCACCGGCTCGGTCGCGACCGGCAAGCGCATCGGCGCGCTGTGCGGCGAGCGAATCGCGCGATTCACGCTCGAACTTGGTGGCAAGTCGGCAGCGGTCGTGCTCGATGACTACGATCTCGAGACGGCCGCGGATTCCATCATCGGGCCCGCATGCGCGATGACCGGCCAGATTTGCGGGTCCCTGACGCGCATCATCGTGACCCGCGGACGCCACGACCGACTCGTCGCGGCGCTCGCAAGCCGCTTCGGGGCCGTGCGGGTCGGCGATCCGTTCGACCCCACCGTGCAGATGGGTCCCGTGGCGATGCAGCGTCAGCGCGACCGGATCGAACGACTGATCGCCGCGGGCAAGCATGAAGGCGCGCGACTCGCGGTCGGCGGCGGCCGTCCGGCGCATCTGTCGCGTGGCTACTTCATCGAGCCGACCGTGTTCGGCAACGTCGACAACCACTCGACCATAGCCCGCGAGGAGATCTTCGGTCCGGTCGTCAGCGTCATCCCGGCCGACAGTGAGCAGCACGCGATCGAGCTCGCCAACGACTCGCCATACGGCCTGAACAACTCCGTGTTCACGAACGATCCCGATCGGGCCTACGCGGCGGCGCGGCAGCTGCAGTCCGGCACCGTGGGCCACAACGTGTTCCGCACCGACTTCAGCATTGCTTTCGGCGGATTCAAACAATCCGGCGTTGGCCGCGAGGGCGGGGTCGAGGGCTTGCGTGCCTTCCTCGAGACCAAGACCATCGTCCTCGACGGCGTGCCGTCGCACCTTCGGCGTTAGCGTCCGGCCGGAATCAACCACTGACGATGAGCCGAGCCGACGCGATTGGCGCGGGGCGCTACCGTCGGCGACGGGTTAGGTGGCGATCGGCAGCCGGTCACTGCGTAGCGGCGAGCGATCGTGGCGTGTTCGAGTGGGGTCGCACCGCGCGATCATGGCGACGGGCGGGCAGTCGACGTGGCAATGCGGACCTCCGGCCCGCTGCTCGGCATTTGCGGGGCACAGGTCCGGCGATTCCTCGCGGCAGCCAGCGCTAGCCTATCGATTGCCGGTCGGCGCGGCGCTTGGAGCCCGCGCGCGGTCCACGGCGAGCACGAGCGCCGCGAGCGCGAGCCCCGCTGCCACGTCGACCGCGTAGTGGACGTGAATATATACGGTTGAGAACACGACGGCCGCCGCCCAGAGCCACAGGGTTACCGCGGCTTCGCGACCGACGAGGCGCGACCCGACCGCGGCGGCGATGACGGCGATCGCGGCATGGCCGCTAGGAAACGCATCGAGTGTCGTGGCCTCGGCGGCGTGGAGGAAGGCGCGCACCGCATCGCTCGGCGCGCCACCACCGAGCGATCCGGCCTCGGCCGCGAGCGGCAGGCGCGGCCCCGACGCCGGCAGCAGTATGTAGCCGAAGAATGTCAGGTAGAAGCCCAGGAGCAGGGCGAACACTGCCCTGCCGAAGGCCTCGGCACCGCGCCGCCACGCAATCGCGGCAGCGGCGACCGGCAGGAGATAGTAGGAGAAGTACGACAGATACATCGCGTCGGTGAACGCGGCGGCCCGGCCGAAGGCCCCCTGCCAGGCCGCGACGAGCCCCGCGAGGTAGCGCGCATCGAACGCCTCGAGCGCGGCGTCCAGCCGCCATGGTACGGCGGCCTCGATGACCGGCTGCAGCAGCAGGAAGACGACGAGGACCTCGGCGATCGGTAGCCAGTCGCGCAAGAGCAGCGTCGCGCTGCGCGCGGGCGCCCGCGCGAGCAGCAACGTCGCGGCGCCGATACCGAGAAATACCAGCAGCCGCAGCATCGCGCCCTCCGGCTGCGCCCACGCGGTGACGACCGACAGCCCGACACAGGCAACGAGCGTCAAGCGCTCGGACGGCCTCACGGCGGCCCGTCTTCGGGCTCCGCCACGTCCGTCGCCGGTGAGCGCACGTGCTCCGCATCCGGCGCGCCCAGATGACCCGTGGGGTCTTCGAGGATGCGCTGGACGATGGCGAGCGAGCGGGCCGCGTAAAAGGCGTCGTGGATCCGCTCATCGAACGTCCACCGGATCGCGAGTCCCTCGCAGGCGACGACTCGGTCGCCGTCGACGAACGGCATCCGGCGTACCGCCGACATCGCGCCGAAGATCGAGACGGTGCCGTACTCGTACAGGTGGTGGTAGGCGTCGCTGATTCCGGCGGAGCCGAGGTTGGCCAGGAACACACTCGCGTACATCGGGTCGTGCGCCGTCATAAAGCGCGGGTACAGGTTCCACGCATCGAGCCAGCGCGCGGCGGCCACCAGGGCTCTGACCAGCGCGCCGGGTAGCATGACGACGAGTTCGGTCTCCTTGTCGACCGCGAGGTCCCGGCTGCGGGCCTCATCGATGGCCCGCGCGAGTCGCGCCACGAACGCCTCGAACGGCTCCGCGGCCAGCATGTCGACCTTGACGGTCGTCCCGACGCCGGCATCGCTCATCTCGCGCTTGACGACGAAGGAAAACTGGACACCGCGCCGCTGGTAGAGCCGGCCGCCAGACACGAAGCGGTTGAGCTCGCGGCGGGCGTGCAGCGCCTGGCCGCAGGCGTAGACGAATAGATCAAACAGCGTCGCGTGAGCGGCATGGGAGCGGTTGTAGGCCCTCAGCCAGGCCCTTGCTGCCGCTATGCGGTAGACGGAGTCGTGCAAGACCACGCTCTCGGTCCGGGTGCGCATCAGGTACGGCATGATCCGACGGATCGCCGGAGCGCCGCGAATCAAGTCGCCGTCATGTCGACGAAAGAGAGGCACCCGTGGGAGGTTCCAGCGAGCGGGGACCGGCAGTCAAGGGTATGAACCGAGATGCCCCGCCGAGTGGCAGGATCGGCGCGAGCGGCGTGCACGCCGTCAACGAGTGCGTCATGACGAGTCGGCGGTCGCGTGTCGCCGTGGCCGCTTGGTCCCCCGGCACCGCAGCATTGTGCTGGTCGAACGACGGAGTGGCACAGCCGGGTCGCGGGCGGCGCACCGGAACGATACTGAATCGGTCGGCACCGCCGACGCTGGGACGCCTCCGGACGGCGCAAGCGAGCCGCGACGTCGCCGCTACCAGCATGGGCGCCGGGTCGCCGGCCCCCCGGTACTTCTCTGCCACGGAGCGCGGCAGCCGGACCGCTCCTGCGGCTGAGCGAGGCCTGTCGATGGTGATCGCCCGACCCGGCCGCTGAGGCTACTTCGGCGGGCCCGCAGCCTCGACCGCCGTCGCGGCGCGATGGATGCCGCTGCAGAGAAAGCCCGAAGCGCTTCTGACGCCTGCGGCGGCGGACCGCGCATCGTGTGAACGATTGCAAGAGCCGAAGAAATCAGCAGCGATCCGGCGGGCAGAGATCCCCGTATCCCGAGAGGAGATCCGTCCTAAGTACCGAAGCCACCCCTGTTGCCATCGTCACCGGACGGCGCTCCGGACTCGACGTCATCGACGTCGACCCGCGCCACGGCGGCGACGCCCGACCCGCGGCGTTTGAGGCTGAGCGCGGCCGGCTACCGGGGACAATCGAGGCGCTCACCGGCGGCGACGGGCGGCACCTGTAGTTCCGTCACCCCGGCCGCCGGCTCGCCCCGCGCGTCGGCCTGCCTCCCCCGGCATTAACCTACGCGATGGCGGCGGCGCTGCCGCCCGCCTGGTGGGCGGCCCGCGGGTGGCCGCCGGTATCGTGAGATCTGCCGACTCGACGGCGCTGCGAACGCGGCTAGTATCGGGGCGTCGCGTGGCCGGCGCGCGCGGCGGCGGAGCGGCGGAGGAGGGTCGTGCGCAGCGTCAACGGGACCCTGATCCTGATCAACGTGCTGGTGTTCCTGCTGCAGCTGCAGTCTCCGGATGCGCTGCTCGGCAGCTACGCGCTCTGGCCCATCGGCCCTCACGAATCGCCAGAACTCGGCCGGGTAGTCGCGTTCGCGCCGTGGCAGCTCGTGAGCTCGGCGTTCCTGCACGGCGGCCTCAGCCACCTGTTGCTCAACATGTTCGCGCTGTGGATGTTCGGCCACGACTGCGAGCGCGTGCTCGGCCCCCGGCGCTATCTCGCGCTCTATTTCGCGGCGGTGCTGTCGGCGTCGCTGCTGCAGCTTCTGGTCGCGTCGTTCGCCGGCGCCGCCTACCCGACGGTCGGCGCCTCGGGCGGCGTGTTCGGCGTGCTGCTGACCTTCGCCATGCTGTTCCCCCAGCGGCGCGTCATGCTGCTGTTCCCGCCGATCCCGATGCCGGCCTGGCTGTTCGTGACGCTGTACGGCATCGTCGAGCTCGTCAACGGCGTGTTCGGCACGCAGGCGGGGGTCGCGCACTTCGCGCATCTGGGCGGCATGCTGGGCGCGTACCTGGTGCTCAGGCACTGGCGTCGCGCGGTCCGCTGAGCGAGCGACGATGCGCTGGGAACACTTCGCGCACGGTGCCGACGTCGGGGTCCGCGGCTGCGGCGCAACGCTCGAGGAGGCGTTCGCCGGCGCAGCGTTGGCGGTGACCGCGGCGGTCACGGATCCGGCCGCGGTGCGCGCGCAGGACACCGTCGAGCTCGATTGCCCGGGAACCGACCCCGAGCTCCTGCTCTACGACTGGCTGAACGCACTGATCTTCACGATGGCGACCCGCCACAGCCTGTACGGCGTCTGCGAGCTGCGGATCGGCCCGGCCGGCCTGCATGCGCGCCTGCACGGCGAGCCGGTCGACCGTGTCCGGCACGCGCCGGCGGTCGAGCCCAAGGGCGCGACCCTGACGTGCCTGCGGGTCGCGCAGGAGCCCGACGGCGAGTGGCGGGCCGAGTGCGTGATCGACATCTAGCCCGCGCGGCCGTGCGCCGCCTCAGCCCTTGATCACGATCAGCGGCTCGAGCCGCGCGACAATGCGGGCGAGCCCGCAGTGCTCGGCGGCGGCCACCACCGCGTCGACGCTCTTGTAGGCCTCCGGCGCCTCCTCGGCGACGCCGCGCAGGCTCGGGCTGCGGATCAGGATGCCGCGCCGCTCGAGCGCATCGACGAGCTCGCGGCCGCGCCAGCGGTGCGCCGCCGCATGCCGCGACATGGCGCGGCCGGCGCCGTGGCAGGCCGAAGCGAAGGCGCGCTGCCCGCCGGCCGCAGTACCGACCAGCACGTACGACGCCGTGCCCATCGAGCCGCCGATCAGCACTGGCTGGCCGACCGCCCGGTAGCGCTCGGGCACGGCCGGGTGGCCAGGGCCGAAGGCGCGCGTCGCCCCCTTGCGGTGCACGAACAGGCGGCGCGCGCGGCCGTCGACCACGTGCGTCTCCTCCTTGCAGATGTTGTGCGACACGTCGTACAGCACCTCGAGCCGCGCCTCGGGATAGAGGCGCGCGAACGAGTCGCGCACAAGCGCGGTCAGGATCTGGCGGTTGGCGAGCGCGCAGTTGGTCGCGGCGCGCATCGCGCCCAGATAGCGCAGCCCGAGCTCCGAGCGAAGCGGGGCGCAGGCGAGTTCCCGGTCCGGCAGCGTGAGTCCGTGGCGCGGCGCCTCGACCAGCATCTCGCGCAGGTACTCGGTGCCGACCTGGTGGCCGAGTCCGCGCGAGCCGCAGTGGATGCTGAGCACGAGGTCGCCGCGCGCGAGGCCAAAGGCGGCCGCGGCCGTGGGCTCGCGGACCTCGGCGACCAGTTGCACCTCGAGGTAGTGATTGCCGGAGCCGAGCGTCCCCATCTCGTCGCGCTGGCGCTGCCGCGCCCGCGCCGAGATCGCGCCGGGCTGGGCGTGCTGCACCTGGCCCTGTTCCTCGACGAACTCGAGGTCCTCGGCGCGGCCGTAGCCGCGCGCCACCGCCCAGCGCGCGCCGCCCGTGAGCATCTCGTCCATCTGCGTGGCGCCAAGCCGAACGCGGCCGGTGCTGCCGACGCCGGCCGGGATCTGCCGTGCGAGCTCGGTCGCGAGCGCCGCCTCGCCGCCGTGCAGCGCCTCGCGGGTGAGCCCCGTGCGCAGCGTACGCACGCCGCAGGAGATGTCGAAGCCAACCCCGCCCGCCGAGACGACGCCGCCAAGCTCCGGGTCGAAGGCCGCGACCCCGCCGATCGGGAAGCCGTAGCCCCAGTGGGCGTCGGGCATCGCGTAGGCCGCGGCGACGATGCCCGGCAGGCTCGCGACGTTGCACAGCTGCTCGCCGACCTTGTCGTCCATGTCGGCCAGCAGCGCCTCGTCCGCATAGAGCACCGCCGGCACGCGCATCGCACCAGCGGGCTCGAGCCGCCAGCACCAGTCCGTGACCCGCGTGAAGCGGTGGACGTCCATGCGCTTCAGGCCGCCCGGCCGGCGCGGCGTCCCGTGCCGTGGCCGGCGGGCGCGGGCGCGGGCGCCGGCGCGCGCGTGGCGTAGTACTGACGGCATTCCGCTTCGCGGCCGCGCACGACGCGCCGCCCCGCGAGTTCACCGGCGTGCTCGGTAACGACCGTGCACTGGTGCTCGACGTGGTCGTCGTCGTAGAAGTAGAGGACCACCCAGTCGTGGGTGCGGCCAAGCTCGTGGGCGCGCGCGGTGTTCGAGTACAGCGCCGTGAAGTGCCAGCCGTCGCGCGTCAGGTGCTGTACCGGCAGCCAGGCCTCGCCGCGCGGGTTGAAGCGCCGCGGCGCGATCGTCGGCAGCGAGCCGGCCGTCGCGGCCTCGCGGTAGCGCTGGTCGACCTCGAGCAGCAGCGCCACCGGCGGCCGGGCCGTGTCCGGCGGCGGCGCCGCGCGGCGCAGCCGCCCGAGACGGGTCGCGAGCCCGGCGCGGATGGCCGCCAGCCGTCGCGGACCGATGCCTGCGACGCCCGCGAGGCGCCCGTCGTAGGCCGCGGCCTCGAGGGCCTCGAGCGTGTCGACCGCGAGCGCGGCGTGGAGCTTGCGCGCCAGCTCCACGCCGACGCCCGGGACCGTCGCGAAGAGCGCCTCGGGGTCGAGCGTGCCGCGCAGACGCTCGAGCTGGCTCCAGCGCCCGGTCGCGAGCATCTCGCCGAGCGCGGCGGCGATGCCCTTGCCGACGCCGGGGATCGCGAGCAGCGCGTCCGGCCCGCCGCGCGCCACGAGCGCGGCGAGGTCCTCGGGGTAGGCCGCGATCGTTTCGGCCGCGCGGCGGTAGGCCCGCGCGCGAAAGCCGTCGGCCTCCTGCTGCTCGAGCAGCGCCGCGGCCTCCTCGAGGCGGCGGGCGAGATCGCGATTGCTCTCGGAGCTCACGACGTCCTCCGGGCACCGATCGGCTTGAAGCGGCGCGCCGCGACGCGCTGCGCGGCGGCCCGGGTCGCAGCCACAGGCTGGCACCGCGCGGCGGCAATGCGCATCGCGGACTACCGCAGCCGCACCGCCCCGCGCCGCACGCCGTCAGTGTGGCGGCGATGCAAGCGGCGTGTGCAGTGCGATCGAGAACGTCTCACCGTGGCCGCGACTGAGCGCCTCGCGCGCATCCTTGAGAGCGTCCGCGACGCTGCTCGGGGCCAATGGCGGGAAGTCCCCGCCGAGGTCCAGCGGGGCCGTGCGGAGCGGGCCGTGGGCGAGCAGCCCATAAAGGCGAGAGCGCGTCGCGCGCGGCACACCCGGCGGCAGATACGCGGCCGCTTGCATGATGTCCGACTCGAACACGACGATCGCCGCGGCGATGTCCTTGCAACCCGTCACGAGGTAGCCGCCGCTCTGGAGTGCCACGCCGGGATCCTGCGCAATCGCGGGGCCGCCCAGCAGTTCCGCTGTCACGCGCTCGAACGGGACCAGCCGATTCAGAAGGGGATCCGCCCGGTCCTCGGCCGCCTGATGCCGGAGCCGCTCGCGGAGCGCCTCGCTCGGCCGGCCGAAGACGCCCACTCCAAGCGTGTTGCCATCGCCTGATTCGAATGCGGCGAGAACTCGCCGCAGCCGCCCGGGAACGGCAGGGGCCTCGATGGGCCGGAAGCACGCCGGCGACTCCTTCGGTCGATCGCCACTCGCGAGCCAACCTCGATAGGCGATGAAACGCTTGAGCGCGCGCACGGTTGCCGACCGGCGCATCGCGAGATCCTCGGTGGTCATGAAGAGTGCCAGGCTCTGCGCCTGATCCGTACCATGGTGCCGAACGATGAGCGTCGCGAGCGGCGAATCCTCGATGCCGAAGACCTCATATGCCCCCTGCGGACCGATGCCTGTGCGCGAATCGAACGCGGGCACGCGGCCGCCCAGGATCTCCTTCGCGAGTCGTGCGACGTGCTGGGCCGTCGATCGATCGCGCCCGGCCTCGCCGACCTCTGCTTCCTCGTCATCCTCCTCCTCGACGGGCTCCGCGCCGGCAGGCTCCTCCATGCTCGCGCGCGGCAGGGGGTTACGAAGCGGGTCTTGGAGCCTCGTGCTCATCTCCGCTTCTTGCTCGTCCGAGTGGCGGAGCCACGTCACCCAATTCACAGTCTCGTCGCTCGGGCGGCCGATGAGCGGCAATGCGAGTTGAAACCCCGGGTCGTCGCCGAGGGCGGCGAGCAGCGTCTCGAGGCGGGCCCGTGCTTTCGTGGCCGGCATCGGCTTCAAGGCGCTCGGGGCCGCCGTCCTTGCCTCTTTCGCCGCATGGAGACCGCGCGGGATGAGCACCCGGATGAGATCCTGGGCGATCGCATCCTGCTCGGCTTCGAGCACACTCGGAAGGTAGATGGAGACACTCACGCTCGTGCCGAAGCCGTAGTAGCGCGCGATGAGCGTCGCGAGCGGGTCGTCGCCGTATGCCCAGACCTCGCAGAACTCCTCGGCTTCGGCTCCTGGATCTCGCATCGGAATATCGTTCTCGAGGATCTCCGTCGCAGCGATCGCGACCGGGATCGCGGTGTCGTCCTCGAACCGACCATGCATGAGGCTCTCGACCGCTGTCGTATGCTGGAACGTGTTTCTCGGGCGCACGACGTCCTTGTCCGAGCCGACGCTGATGCGCCCCTCGTTCCGCTCCAGCGAGTCGACGAGGTCGCGAAGGCGCGCGCGCGCGGACGCGAGGTTGGGGAGCCGCCGAAACACGAACTGGCCTCCGAGCGCGGCTGACAACAGCGCATCGGTGTCCGCAGCGGCATCGGGGGAGTGGACCGCGTAGTACGTGTGTGTCTCGTGGCGCGGCTTGAACGTGACGAGCGTCGGCCCAGGCTCGGGCACGTAGTCGTAGACGGAGTACAGCAGCGGACCGTCGACTTTGCCCGGCCCGGCCGTCGCCTCGCCCGTCTCGAGGGCCTCCTTAGCCAGGGTCAAGAAGACGTCGCGTTCAGGCGTTGCCATTTCAGTACCCTCCAGCTGCGATTCCTTTCCGCTCAACCAGTTCGCCGCACCCGCTGGCAACCGACGTCTGATGATGCCGCCATCGCACCGCGGCCACTACGCGCAAAATCGAACGCCGGCGGGCTTTCTCCTCATGCCGGCCGACAAGGGTGAGCGCGCAACATCTAGAGGCTCGTGGCTTCCCCCTAACTCGGTATGGGCTAAAGGAAGTGCCGTCGGCTGTACCGGCCCGCGTGGACCTCAACGAAGGGAGCGATGCGCTCCGGGGCGACTCCGGCCCTGCGGCAGTGGCAGCGCTTGAAAAGCGTGCCCCATGTGCTCCCAGATCTCGACTTCGACGGTGACCCCCGCGACATATGCGCGGGCTGCTGCCCGGGTGGATTCATCGCGCAGCACCTCGAGGCCGCCGACCTGGAAGAGTAAGAGGGGAAGTCCGTCGAAACTGCCATACGGCGGCGAGACGCCGGGGTCCAGATAACGTTCCGCCGGGCGAGTTGATTCGCTCGCTGCACGGCGGCGGTGGAACCGATGGGCTGATGCCCTGCGTCATAGGTCGAAGTCGCTTTGAAGCGCACGCGCGCCGACAGGACGGGCTCGTCAGGTACCCGGGTGACATTGGGCCGGAGCGTGCCGTCCTCAAATACGGATGGCCGCCAGCGGCGACCGGCATATCGTTTGTTCATGCTCCGCCGTTCGGCGGGCGGCGCTACCCGGAGGCGAGAGGGCGCCGCAGCATGGCCAGAACCCAGCACAGTGAACCGCTCGCCGCCGCGCTCGGCTATCTTCGTCGCGGCTGGTCCGTGCTGCCGATCGAGCCGCGAGGCAAGCGGCCGCTGGTCCCCTGGCGCGCGTTCCAGAGCAGGATCCCGTCCATCACCGTGGTGCGGCACTGGTTCCAGCAATGGCCCGATGCCAATGTCGGCATCGTGACCGGGGCACTCTCACAGCTGGTCGTCCTGGATGTCGATACTCGCCACGGCGGAGCCGACAGTCTCGCCACGCTCGAGGACGAGCACGGCGCGCTGCCGGTCACACCGGAGGTGACGACCGGCGGTGGCGGGCGCCACGTGTATTTTGGCCATCCCGGCCCGGCCGTAATGAACCGGGTGGGCCTGCGACCCGGTATCGACGTGCGCGGTGACGGAGGCTGCGTCGTCGCGCCACCCTCGACGCATCCGAGCGGCCGCTGCTACGCATGGGTCGCCGGGCGGTCACCGGACGATGTACCGCTCGCTCCGCTGCCGCGCTGGCTTGTCGACCCGCCCGACGCAGCCCGGAAAGGTCATCCGCTCAGCCACTGGCGCTCGCTCGTGCGCACGGGCGTCGACGAGGGACAGCGCAATGTGAGCCTCGCGTCCCTGTCCGGGCACCTGCTCGCACGCGACGTCGACCCAGAAGTCGTGCTCGAACTCCTGCTCGCCTGGAACCGTGTGCGTTGCCGACCGCCGCTCGAGGATGCCGAGGTCGCCCGGGTGGTCAACAGCGTCGCGCGGCTCCACTGGCATGCCCACGGCGGAGACCTGCCCGGATGACGCCGCCCCCTGAGCGCGTGCCCCTCGGCTCCGGGCGCTCCGATGCGGGCCGGCGATTCATCGACGGATCGTACGGCGAGGGCGGGGGACAACTGCTGCGCACGGCCGTCGCCCTGTCCGCGCTGACGGGCATCCCCGTCTCCCTGCACTCGATTCGGGCCCGGCGAAATCCGCCCGGACTTGCGCCGCAGCACCTCGCAGCGGTGCGCGCGGTTGCCGCGCTCTGCAGTGCGCGCTGCGAAGGACTCGCGCTGCGTTCGACAGAGATCACGTTCACGCCGGGGTGGCTAGCTGGCGGGGAGTTCAACTTCGAGGTCGGAACTGCCGGAAGCGTCGTGCTCGTGCTGCAGGCGCTGTTGCCGGTCATGGCCGCGACGCACGCCCGGTACCGGCTGACCGTCACCGGGGGAACCGACATACGCGCGGCCCCGCCGCTCGATTACCTCCGCGAGATCGTGCTCTCGCTCCTCGCTCGCATGGGCGGCCAAATCAGTCTCGTAGCCCACCGTAGGGGCTACTACCCGCGCGGAGGCGGCATCGTCGAGGCGACGTCGGAACCCGCGGAGCTTCGGCCCTTGCAGCTGTCCGCTCCGGGCCGGTTGCTCGGCATCGCGGGTCTCGCCCACGTCGCGAACCTGCCCGCGCATATCGCCGAGCGGATGCGCACCTCCGCGCTGGCGCCGCTCGCAGGGATCCCGGGCGTTGCCGCCTGTGGTACGTCCGTGCTCGGCCAGGACGCCGCAACCGGCCGGGGTGGGGCAGTGGTCCTGTGGGCCCATCACGAGCACACCGTGCTCGGCGCGGGCCGGGTCGCCGAGCGCGGCATCCCCGCCGAGACCCTCGGAACGGCGGCCGGGACCGAGCTCGCGGCGGATCTCGCCTGCGGCGCGACACTCGACCGACACGCAGCGGATCAGATGCTGATCTACTGTGCGCTCGCCCGCGGCGAGTCTCGCTTTCTGGTACGCGAGCTGACAGAGCACGCCCTCACCGCGATGTGGCTCCTCGATCAGTTCCTGCCAGTCCGGTTCACGGTGAGCCAGGACCCCGCCGGCGTGCGCGTGACCGTGATCTCCGAGGGCCGGACGTGATCCCGATCGAGGATCTGCTGCACCGCCTGCAATGGGATCCGGCGTTTGCCGGTGGCGCCGTGCGGATCGGTTATCACGATCACATCGAAAATCGCATTGTTCGCGTTCCCTTCGAGCGCGTGCGCCTGACGCGGGGCCACCACTTCTCGTTCGAGACCGTCGACGACGACGGCACCCTCCGCCAAGTCCCATTTCATCGCATACGCGAAGTATGGCGTGACCGGGAGCTGATCTGGGAACGCCACGTCCGACCGGATGGCACACCTGCGTGAACGCCGCAGTCCGACCGATGCGCTGCCCGGATGAAGCCTCTGGATTTTCTGCTGCCGGGGGGCCGCCGGTTACTGGCTGGCCCCGCCGCCACGATGAGTAGTTGCCTGCATGAATCTGCAGATCCGACCGCCGGTGGATCCGGCGTCACCCTGTTCCTGTCCGGGGACGTGATGACCGGGCGGGGCATCGACCAGATCCTGCCGCATCCGAGCCACCCGCAGCTCCATGAGGGGTACGTGCACTCGGCTCTTGACTACGTGAGGCTGGCCGAGCGCGTGCACGGGCGCATTGTGCGTCCTGCGCCACCCGACTATGTCTGGGGCGATGCACTCGCCGAGTGGGCGCAGCTGCGCCCCGCTGCGCGCATCGTCAACCTCGAGACCGCCGTGACGACGAGCGAACATGCCTGGCCCGGCAAAGGGATCCACTACCGGATGAACCCGCAGAATGTCGCCTGTTTGACTGCCGCGAAGCTCGGCTGCTGCGTGCTGGCGAACAATCACGTGCTCGACTGGAGTCGGGAGGGCCTCGCGGAAACTCTGGCTGCACTGCATGCGACAGGGATCGCGACGGCGGGGGCGGGGATGACCGCGGCCGAGGCCGCGCGTCCGGCCGCTCTCGAGTTGGCCGGGGGCGGTCGATTGCTCGTCTTCGCATACGGCACGGCCAGCAGCGGCATTCCGCAGGACTGGGCAGCCATGCCTGGCAGCGCCGGAGTCAACGTGCTCACCGGCCTGTCCACACACCACGTCGACGCCATCGCGCGATCCGTCGCCACCCACAAGCGCAACGGCGACCTGGTCGTCCTGTCGCTGCACTGGGGGGAGAACTGGGGGTTCGCGATTTCGGCGGAGGAGCAGGCCTTTGCGCGCGATCTCGTCAGCCGCGCCGGCGTCGATCTGGTGCACGGGCACTCGTCGCATCACGCCAAGGGTATCGAGGTCTTCGCCGGCAAGCTCATCCTGTACGGCTGCGGGGATCTGCTGAATGACTACGAAGGCATCGAAGGCTACGAGGGCTTCCGCGGCGATCTCGCGTTGATGTATTTCCCGACGCTGGACCGTCCGAGCGGCCGCCTGATGGATCTCACGCTCACACCGACCCAGGTGCGGCGGTTCCGTATTGCGCGGGCCGGCCCCGAAGGTGTCGACTGGTTCGAGGCAACGCTGAATCGGGAGGGGCGGGCGCTCGGTACCCGGGTGGAACGACGGCCCGAACAACGCTTGGCGCTGCGCTGGGCCTGACAGGCCCGGGCAGGCCTCGGTCGGCGCGTGCTTCCCCACTGCGAGTGCCGAAGGCAGGCGCATCCTTCGCAGCTTTGGATCGTGCATAATCAGCCCACATTCGTGAACTCGTGATCGGTTGCGGTATTGACTGCGCGATCAGCGCCTCGCGACGCACCTCATGACGAAGATCCGCGTCGAATGCTGTTCCGGCCATCGCGGCGAACGGGAACCGCGGGCGTTTCTGCTTGGGCGGCGCCGCCTCGAGGTGCGCGAACTGCTCGATCGCTGGCTCGGCGCTGCGCACCGCTATTTCAAGGTGCGCGTCAATTCCGGGGACATCTTCGTTCTGCGGCACGACCAGGGTACCGGCGAATGGGAACTGGCTGCGCTGGTCGGCCCCGAGTCGTCGAGCGTCGGTCCCGCGGCGAGCGCCGGCGGCACGGCGACGCGACACTGACCGTCGGTGCCAATCAGTTTGAGCATGGCGGCTCTTGGTGCGTTAGGAATCGGCGAGCGCGGGCGTCCGAGTGATCGTCGGCCTCACGCTGCGCAGGCTGGCTGTCGGACTGGACGACCAGCTCCTGCCGGCTGGCGCCAGTGCCCCGGAAACTGGCCCCACGATGAGCACGGCGAGCAGACCGCCAGGCGTCGGCTCAAAGGCGACGGGCCGATGCCTGCCTACTGCCGTGGCTCGCAGATTCTGCTGAGCGCTCGCCTGCCGGACGGCGGTCGCGTGGCCCGCCACAGGTCAGCCGCGCCGCGACTCGCAGACGGCGGCGCCCTCCACCAAGACAGCGGAGTGACGGTGGACGGCAACCTCACGAGGCGCCAATGACGTCGCCGAAAAAAGAGCGGTGGTCGCAACGGGTCACCGAGTCCAGCAGGGCTCTGGATCTCGAGCCCGGCGTGTTCACGTGGCCGGACGCGCGCCGGATCGCGCAATCGCTGAAAGCCTCTGCTGAGTGCAGTAGCCGCCGCAAGGCGGATCCGTTCCGCTCGGCTATGTCGATGCTCAACTTCTACATCAACCGGGCTGGTCGGCAGCTCCCGGCGAGACAGCGCGCCTGTCTGGAGACCGCGAAGGGCGAGCTCCGGGCGCTCTTCGACAGGCCGCGTCGGCACGCGGCTTCGAAGCGCAGGGCCCGCAGCGCGGGCCGTGGCCGTAAAGTCGCGTCCCGTTCCCGCTGAGCGAGCCGGCCTGCGGGCTCAGCGTTCGGCGCTGCGCGTCTGCTGGTCCACGAGGCGTGCGAGCGAACCGAGCTGCTCCGCGATGATGCCCAGCAGGTCGTCGGTGGACACGATGCCGACGAGCTCGCCGCTGGCGCCGACCACCGGCGCGCGCCGCACGCCACGCTGGCGCAGATGCACCATGGCGTCGACGATGGATTCGTCCTCGCGCAGCGCAAGGGGATCGCGGGTCATGACATTGGCCACCGACAGAGTGCCGAGGTCGCCAGGATGCTCGGGCAAGACGCGCACGATGTCCCGGTCAGTCAGGATGCCGATCGGCACGACGAGCGTGCCGCGCTGCTCGACGACGATGACGCAGCCGACGTTTCGATGACGCATTTCGCGCGCTGCCTCGAGCAGCGGCTCGCCGGAATTTACGACGTAGACTTCGCGCGTACACATTTCGCCAATGTTCATGCAACCTCCGCGGCAGCGGCCGCTGCCTCAGGATGTGACGCGCCTCTGCGCAACTGCGTCCGTTCCAGCGGG
Source organism: uncultured Pseudomonadota bacterium (assembly GCA_963727685.1). GTDB lineage: Bacteria > Pseudomonadota > Gammaproteobacteria > Steroidobacterales > Steroidobacteraceae > CAIKZZ01. The sequence goes on along the minus strand of CAVSGY010000005.1, from coordinate 260,150 downwards.
GTTGCAGGATCCGTTCTCAACGCTGCCCCTGCAACTTCATCCCCAGCCGGACGCGCTAGTCGTAGAGAATGGGCGCATCGCGCCCCCGCTACCAATCCAAGCAGATGCACGGCCCGCCTTCGCGGGCTTTGTGCTTTCTGGGCACGGCACCGGCTTGGCGCAGCCATTCCACCGGGCGGCGGCGCCTAATCGGCTTTGCCAAGCTGATGACCGACTCGACGCAATACCTGCTGCAGCAGGGCTTCGGGGATCGAGCCGAGTCTTGTCGCGTCTGATGCGTCGATCGTAACGATCTTCGCCGGGCGAATCACAGACGGCGCCGGCAGGCCCGCGCGGGAGAGGGCAGTGATCGCGACATCGCCCGGCCAGCTGAGGTTTTCCGCGCTCGTGATCATGACCACCCACACGAGGCTATGAGCCTCTTCCAGGCTTGGCGCCGACACGACGAGAGCAGGGCGCGACTGTCGCGTCGAGCGGTCGGTGTATGGAAACGGAACCTTGACGACGTCACCCTGGCTAAAGGTCGCCATATGCCTTGCGGTCTGCAACTGAGTTCCACTCGCCGAACGTCCGGAACGGGTCATCTCCCTCGGAAACGGTGCGGGCCTTCATTAGGACCACCTGCTCTCCGCGGATCTCATAGACGATTTCGTCGCCCTCTTTGAGCTTCAGCGCCACACGGATGGGCTGTGGAATCGTCGTCTGCGCCTTGCTCGTCAACTTGCTCGTGATCACGCTGTCCTCCAGCGTAAGGATTATCCTTACCGTATGGAATGTCCTTACCAGAGTCAACCGGGCAGGTGACGCGTCCGCGAGTGGTCGCTCCGAAGCGGATGAAGTAGAGAAAATTCTTGGAATCACGGCAGAAGCGGCAGTCGGCGTGTACAGAATAGTGCCCGCGATTTGAACCTACGACTTCCTTGGCCAGTGCCTGAGTGCTGCGTGCCAGGCCTATGCACCAAGTCTCAAGCGCCTACCGTACGCAGGAACCGCGCGGGATGCGGCGGCCAACACGATCAAGCTTGAGCTGCCATGCGTGACGCGTGTTTCGGTTTCGGTCCAGAGCTACGGAGAAGCCTGCGAGGGTTACCGAGAATCGCTGGCACCGAGAGCGCTGTCGGTGCCGGAGGATTCCGGTAACGATATGCGCTGAAAATCAATAAGTTAGCCGTCCTTTGCCAATAAACCTGAATATGCACGGTTTCACGGAATTAAGGCGCGCGCCTGCTTATGTCATGTCCGAGTCTAGAACTTGGGTACGGCCAGGCCGCTCCCGGCCGGCTCGGACGCTGGCGCCACCGCGTGCGTGGCCGTACCGTTTGGCGCGGTCACACTTGAACGACGCCATGCACCCATGACGGGCGGATCAATCTCTGAGTACCGCTTTCCCGTTCGATATAGCGATGACCCCGCGCTCCGCCACGCGGGCCTGAAACGATACAACGTCGGCATCGCGCCACAGGTCTATGGAGAGCGTCTCGCCCGGAAACACCGGGGCAGCGAACCGCGCCTGGTGGCTCACGATTCGCCGCGGATCGAAGTCCGCGAACGTCTCGAGAACTGCACGGCAAGTGATGCCAAAGCCGCACAGTCCATGCAGGATAGGACGCGGGAATCCCGCCGCGGCGGCAACCGCCGGATCGACGTGCAGCGGATTCGAGTCGCCGGTCAGGCGGTAAAGCAGCGCTAGATTCGGCGCGGTCGCTATCCCAACTACGCAGTCGGCAGCTCGAGCCGGGAGAGAGTGCGGACGCGCTGGCGCGGACGCGCTCTTGCCGCAGCCACCTTCCTTGCGTCCAAAGCAACTGGTCGTCAGCGTTGCGACCGGCGCTCCGTCGGCGACGTCGAACAGCCGCTGTTCCGTGACGATCACCGCGCCGCGGCCTTCGCCTTTGTCGTAGACCGCCAGGACCTTTCCTTGGGCGCGGACCGACATAGGTCCCTGCAGCGGACGATGGATATCGATCCGTTGCTCGCCATGGAGTGCGAAGAGCGGATCGACGCCAAGGGACGTAAACGTCGGTTCGGCGAGCCAGGCGATAACGGTCGGAAACGTCGGCACTATTTTGAGCCGCTGCTCGTACACGAATCGATTTCGCTCGGCATCGAGAGGCACATCGCCGAAGCCGAGGGACAGACCGTAAAGCATGTAGTCATGCTCCGTCCACGAGTAGACCCGAGGCGGTACTGACTGACGTAAGAGTTGCGGGTAGCGTAGAGCCATGCACACCTTTTCCTCTGACGTTCCCAAGCCTCGCAAATGCGCCCAACGGAACGTTTCCCGAGGCGCGACAGTAGATACTCTCAGATCGGTGTCCTGGCGCGAAACGAGACCTGGGCCCGGCCGACTGATTGCTTCAGACCCGGCCGTCATCGCGGCGGTCCGTCGCGCGCGGCGCGTCACGGGATGAAGCCGATCTCCCGCTGGTGGCGCAGGGCAAGGATACGGACCTCGTCGCGCGCCACCACAAATCGGTACAGGGCGATATAGCCGGTCTTCCCGTACGAGATCACGAGTTCGCGGATATCGCCCTCGACCCGGCGACCGAGGAGGGGGTGGGACGCCAGATGCTCGACCGCGGATCGGATCGCCGCGACAGCGTGGATGGCCGCCTGCGGGTTCTCGAGTCGCAGGAACTCGAATGCTCGCTCCAAATGGGCGAGAGAACGCGCCGAATAGACTACCGTTGCCAAGGTTTCGGGCGCGGTACGTCGCCGTCCGCCGCGAGGCGTTCCAGCCACGCGTGGACATCGTCTGCGCGGTAGACCTCGCCGGTGCGCTCGATGTCGGCGTCGGCAGCCATCGCTTCCTTGACGAGGCTGCGCATCTGTTCCTCGTAGGCGGCATGGCGCTCCACGGCTTCCACGATGAGGCTGTGCGCCGAACGTCCGGACTGCTTCGCGAGTGCGTGAATTCTTGCGCGGAGTTTGGGCGGCAGGCGGATTGTCGTGGTGGCGGACATCGGGGCAAGCCTCAGCGATGCACGTGGGTGTGACACACTTGTAGCACGCATCCTGCCTGCCCGCAAGACCGCAACCGCGTCAGCGGCGGCACCCGATTACGGTGGCGCGCACAGCCGAACGTGAGTTGCTTGGATCGATCGCCCGCCCGCGATTTGAACGTACCGCTTCGTTGGCCAATGCCAGCGGGCGGCATCCCGGACATACGCACTAAGTCGCAAGCGCCTCTCGTGCGCAGGAATGGTGCGGGAGGCGGCCGCCAACCCGATTGAGTTTGAGCAGCCCGTTTCGTTTGAGTGACCAAGAAGGCGGCGAGGTTTACCGAAAATCGCTTCCGTCGACAGTTGCGGTAGCAAGGCTTCGGACTATCCATTGATTTGACATAATATACATTATGCGAAGTACAACTATCGCTGCTAAGTACAGATGTCCGATTCCCGCTAAGTACAGATGTCCGATTTGGGCGTGACGGGACCAGTCTTTTCAGCCCCTTACCCGGGTCTGGAGACGGTCCATGGTGACCTACGCCAAGGTGATGATGACCATGAGGGATCTGGACCGGCTGAAGTGCATTCAGGGTGTTGTTGATCGTCAGCTGAAGGTTTACCAGGCCGCCGAACGCCTCGGACTCACGAGTCGGCAGGTGCTGCGGCTCGTCCGCCGATACAACGCCGAGGGACCGATCGGACTGGTCGATCGGCACCGGAACCGGCCTAGCAACAGCCGGCTGAAGGCCGATCTGGCAGACCGCGCCTTTGAGATTCTGCGGTCTCAGTACCCGGATTTCGGCCCAACATTGGCCGCTGAGAAGCTCAGGGAACGCCACGGCATCGGCCTGGCCGTAGAGACGGTCCGGCAGCTGATGGTCGCTGGCGGGCTCTGGCTGCCTCGCAAGCAACGTCCACCGAGGATCCAGCAACCGAGATCTCGCCGGGCCTGCTTGGGCGAGCTCGTCCAGATCGACGGTTGCGAGCATCGCTGGTTCGAGGACCGCGCGCCGGCATGCACGGCGCTCGTCTACGTCGACGATGCGACGAGCCGGCTGATGACGGTGCTGTTCACCGGCGCCGAGTCGACGTTCGCGTACTTCGAAGCAACGCGACAGTACATCGAGCGCTACGGCAAGCCGCTGGCGTTCTACACTGACAAGGCCAGCATCTTCCGGGTCAATTTACGATCGGCAACTGGCGGCGACGGCCATACGCAGATCGGCCGGGCGCTTTACGAGCTCAACATCGATGGGATCTGTGCCAACACGCCAGCAGCTAAAGGCCGCGTCGAGCGTGCCCATCTGACGCTCCAAGACCGGCTGGTGAAGGAGCTGAGGCTTGAGGGCATCTCAACGATCGAGGCCGCCAATGAGCTCATGCCGACGTACATCGCCGACTACAACCGTCGCTTCGGCAAGCTGCCGCGGGATCGTCACGACTCGCACAGGCCCGTGCGTACCGATGAAGATCTCGATGCGATCTTTGCCTGGCGCGAGACGCGCAAGGTCACCAAGGACCTCACGCTGCACTACGAGCGCAAACTGTTGGCCGGCGTCAACGATCTTGGCCTCTGGACGTCATCTATCCTGGCCGGTCTGGTCTGGGGCTCCATCTGATCTAGGGTTCTTTCACCAACTGGGCCGCGGCGCGCCGCGGTCCAGCCTTCTTCCTTCGGTAGCTGTCAACGTTCATTTCGAAGATCGTGGCGTGATGGACCAGGCGATCGACTGCAGCCAAGGTCATGGCGGCGTCAGGGAACACGTTGTCCCAGCCAGAGAACGGCTGGTTCGCTGTGATTGCCAGGCTCTTGCGCTCGTAGCGTTCCGCGATCAGTTCGAACAGCACACTGGTTTCCGCCTGGTCTCGCCGAACGTAGCTCAGATCGTCGAGGATCAGCAGGTCGAAGCGGTCGAGTCGTGCAAGCTCCGCTGGTAGCCGCAGATCGCGTCGGGCGGTCTGCAGACGCTGCACGAGGTCGCCGGTACGCGTAAACAGCACTCGCCAACCTCGGTCGATGAGCGCGTGCCCGATTGCAGCGACGAGGTGCGTCTTGCCGACGCCGCTCGGTCCGAACAGCAGGAGGTTGTTGCCTTGCTCGATCCAGGCGTCGCCCTCGAGCAGCGCGAGCGTGTGCGCTTTCGACAGCGTCGGGATCTCCTCGAACGTGAACGTGCTGAGCTGCTTGTCGGGCGGCAGGTCGGACTCGGCGCGATGTCTGGCCAGTCGCCGGCTCTCGCGTTCGGCCATTTCGTGTTCGAACAGCAGCGCCAGGAGCCGCTCCGCCGGCCAACTCTCGCGGTTGGCACGCTCGGCGATCTCCTGCCACATCCGCTTGATCGTCGGCAGGCGCAGCTCCGTGAGCATCAGCGGCAGGCCGGCCGCGTCGACCGCGGTCATGCCGCCACCGGGATCAGCGCGTCGTAGCCGCCAAGTGACGGTAGATCGATGCGCACGGCTGGCAGCACCGGCGTGCGCGGCGCGAGCCGCGCCTCGAGCTCGGCGAGGTTCGGCAGAGCGCCGCTCGCCAGGCATTCCGTCAGTTGCTGACCGAGCTCGACCTCGCACGCACCGCGGGCAGCGAGGTCGAGGAGCCCAACCATCAACCGGCAGGCCGCTCGCTCCGGCAGCTCCACGATCAGCCGTTCCCACATCAGCCGATACTCGGTGCGCGGGAACATCGCGTCTCGGAGCCGCCAGCGGGCCAACGCGCCGGGCTTGCTCTTGAGCGCTGGCAAGATATGCCGGTAGTCGATCTGCTGACTGCGGTGCTTGCCGGGTGGCACGGCGATCCGCGGCTTCGTCAGCACGCAGACCGCACCGAGGTACGCTTCGATCCGGTCGAGGTACACCCGCACTTTCAGCCGGTAACCGACCAGGCGCGACGGTGCGCTGTACAGGCCCTTCTTGACGGTAAAGGTGGCGAAGCGGGTCACTCGCGCATCGACCTCCTCGTACTCCGCCGTGCGCCGCGGCGGCAACGAGACGAGCACGCTGCGCTCGGCCGTGAACGCCTTGCTCACCCGCAGGTTCATCCGCGCCACGATCTCGGCAACGAAGCAGCGGTAGGTCGCAACATCGGTAAAGTCACGATGGCCACGCAACAGCAGAGCCTGGTCGATCGACTTCTTCAACGAGCCGTGGCGCGACTCGATGCTGCCGTTCTCATGGCTCACGCCGGGGTTGTTGCGCGACGCGCGCATCCCGTAGTGCTCGCAGAGCCACCGGTAGCGTGTCCTGAGCTCCTCGCGCTCCGCGAGGTTGTTAAAAGCGGCCGACAGGCTGTCGGTCCGATGCTCCTCTGGCACACCGCCCATCATCCACAGCGCGTTCTGCAGCCCGGTGGCGAGCGCTGCGAAGCTCTCGCCGCCGAGGACCACCTCGGCATGCCGCCACCCCGAGTGCGACAGCGCGAACTGGTACAGGCGGTGGTCGAAGCGCACACCGTCGACCTCAACCTCGAGGCCATTGCAGTCCGTAAAGTCAGAGAGCCCGAGTCGGCCCGGCGGATGCTCCTGCGCGAACATCACCGTGCGCTCGGCGCCGGCGCTCGCGCGCCACGCCCGGACTCGTCGCTGCAGCGTCCTCAGCAGGCCGCCGCCGTACTCGCCGGGATGCCGGCGTTGCAGCTCCTCGATAATTGTCGTCGCCGACAGTCCTGGCGTCCGCGACAACAACGGCAGCACCTCAGCGTCCCACACCGCGCCGAACGGGTCGCTGCGCGTGCGCCAGTGTCGCGGCTCCCGCTGCGACGGCAGCGCCTCGCTCGCGTCCAGCCGCCGTGCCGTCCGAACGCTCAGTCCCGCCTTCGTGGCCGCCGTCTCCTGGCTCAGCTTCCTGCGTAACTCTTTGTATCGCAACACTTGTCGATCCTCGATGCGCTTGCCAGGCACGGACAACTCCCCACGTCGTTTCGCAGGAAATCGACTCTATGCCCCGACCCACGCACCGCCCGGCTCAAGCGTGCTCACCGGCCAAGATAATTGTCGTCAACCGGCCAAGGTAATTGTCGCCGCACAAACTGTATCTACTCGAGGACAAGCCGGAGAACCGTCGTTACATCGGCAAGTACCTGGACGTGTACCAGTACCCCAATGGAACGATCGAGATCAAAGCGGCTGGAACTGTGCTGCCCTACTCGACCTACGACAAGCTCGGCACGATCGATCAAGGCCAGATCGTCGAAAACAAACGGCTCGGCCAAGTGCTGCAGATGGCGCAGATCGTCCAGGCCAACAGAGACAGCCGCAGCGTCGCAGGACCGTCCACCGCGCACCGAGCGAATGGTGCTCATATCCGTCGCACCAAGGTCAGCGGCAGCAAGACACAACGCCAGCTCGGTCAAGAAGACCTGCGAGCAGCGATCAAATCACGGAGCTAAGATCCACCCAAGATCGCAAGTACGGACGGCCCCAAAACCGGACATCTGTACTTAGCGGAGCACCGGACATCTGAACTTAGCAGGAGCAACAACTTGTAGGCTCAACGTGGAAATGTCGGGTTTCTCCAACGTAGAAATGTCGGGTCCGGGGTGTTTCGGAGCCGGCCGACATGGGAACCAGGACGATCACGATGAGCCACGGCGAGCTCGATCGGTTCGGGGCCATCACGAGGGTCCGGGAACGGCGCCAGACCAATCGCGACCGCCACGTGCCGACCATTCTTGGACTGCCGCCCGTCACCGACCATTGCGACCAGCGCCGAAGCGGTCAGCGGGCCTATGCCACGCAGCTGTTCGATGCGCCTCACGGCTTCGTTCTCCCACGCGATCGTCGCGATCTCCCGGTCGAGCTCGTATACACACTCGTCGAGCCACCGCAGGTGGCGGTACGGCGCAGCGACCAACACTCGGAACCGAACATTCAACCCGTTGGTCGCGTCCTCGCGATGCTCGATGATGGGCGCGGACCCTTGCTTGACCAATACGCCCGATCAAGATGTTACACATTGCATGCGTCGCCTTATCGGGCAGTCCACTTGCGGCGCGGTCATGCACGACTCCCTCGGGTTGTTGAGCCAGTTCGCCGGATTGGAATACGCACGCCTTTGCCAGAGGTGAACACAGCAGCCAGTTGCTCACTGATCACATCTTCCAACGTATGGCCGTCCAGCGTGGCCATAAAATTGCGGCGGGCATCATTTAGAATCGCTTTGAGCGTGCAGGACGGCAGCACCGGGCAGCCCTGATGCTGCGGGTTAAAGCACTCGACAATGTCGAATCGCCCCTCCATGTCGCGCACGACTTCGCCGAGGTTGATCAACCTCGGCGCTCGTGCGAGCCGAAGGCCGCCGCCTTTGCCGCGAATGGTCTCCACATAGCCGCACGAAGACAGCCGGTTGACCACTTTCATGAGGTGATTGCGCGAAATACCGTACGCTGCTGCTATCTGCGCAATCTTGCACAGCCGCCCTGGCTGCGCGCCGAGAAACATGAGCGTACGCAGCGAATAATCAGTGAATTGTGTCAATTGCATGCGGAAACATTACTACCCGTACATCAGCTTTGCACACGGACAGCACGCCACCGGCGACGTTCGACCGCCCTGCTAATACTGCGGGAACTACTTAGTGACTTGGAACTGCCTCACGCAGAACATGCAGAATTGATGCATGTTCCGGCTTTTCCCGAAACTATGGCTGGAACACGCACAAACGGAACCTCATGCCCGCTCCAAGGCTCGCGTGAGGTGAATTAGAGCTCGAAGTTCTGTGAGGCATGAACCTATGGGACTTTATGAAGATCTGGGGGGCGCCGCCGCCGTCGATGCCGCGGTTGACATTTTCTATCGCAAGGTACTCAGGGACGATCGCATCAGTCGTTTTTTCAAGGGTGTCGATATGGGCAAACAGGCCGCCAAGCAGAAGGCGTTTCTGACCATGGCTTTCGGCGGCCCGAACAATTACACGGGTTTGGACATGCGCAAGGGTCACGCGCACCTGGTGCAGCAGGGTCTCAACGACTCGCATTTTGATGCGGTCGTGGAAGATCTTGGCGCCACGTTGAAGGAGCTTAAAGTGCCCGATCACCTGATTGCGAAGGTGGCCGCGGTCGCGGAGACTACTCGCAACGACGTGCTCGGTCGGTAATAGCCGCGAAAGTGCCCCGGGTCGCTTTTCAAGGATCGTCAGCGGCGGTCGACGGACAGTCGGTGCTCGATAGCTTGACGGCCCGCGGGCATCGGGTTCCCCACTCGTGTCGCGCAGGGGTCTGTCAGTCGTGCCTGATGCGCGTTGTTCGTGGCGCGGTCCCCGAAAAGGCGCTGGCCGGATTGACGCCGGCAATGGTGGCGCGTGGACTGTTTCTCGCCTGCCAGTGCTTCCCCGCAGAAGACCTCGAGGTGGCATTGGCGGACGATGTGATCGAGCGCATCGAGGCGCGAATTCGTGGGATTGAGCGCCTGACCGATGAGATCCGCGCTGTGCGCCTTCAACCGTCACGCCCCTATGAGTATCGGGCCGGGCAGTTTCTACGCCTTTTCAAAGATGCTCAGACGTCGCGCAACTACTCCCTCGCCAGCGTCGCCGCGCTGGGCGAGGACTTGACCTTGCATGTGCGTCGAATCGACGGCGGAGTGGTGAGCGGGTGGATATTCGACGCATTGAGACCGGGCGATGACGTATTGATCTCCGAACCGTTCGGCGATTGCGTCTACACGGTAGGCAGACCCGAGCAACACCTGCTCTTGCTGGGGACCGGGTGCGGCTTGGCGCCATTGTATGGTGTGGCACGCGATGCCTTGCACAGCGGTCATCGCGGTCGGATCGAACTGTACCATGGCAGCAGCAGCGCCCGCGGCCTGTACCTGGTCGACGAATTGCGCCAACTTGCCGCCCGCTGTCCGAATTTTCGCTATCGATCTTGTCTAAGCGGCGGGCCGTCCGAGAATGGACATTGGTCGGGAACTCCACTCGACCTCGCGCTGAAAGATCACCCGGACTTATCCGGTTGGAAAGTTTATCTCTGCGGCAATCCACAAATGGTCGACGCCGCTCGCGTCGAAACGTTCCTCGCCGGAGCGGCGAGTTCGGAAATATTCGCTGATCCTTTCCTGCCGACCGGCACGGCGCCGGACCTGATATTGCCTCCTAAGGTCCAATGACCCGGGGAATCGCGAGAAAGATAAAAAGGTCGGTGGCTCAACGTCGAAGCGTACCTGCGGCACGTCCTCGAGTGTCTCCCGGATCATCCTTTCAATCGCGTCAGCGAGCCCCTGCCCTGTGCGATCGCCGCCGAACTACCGTCGCTACGCCTCGCTGCCTGACAACGTGTCAACGCGTCCACCCCGGACGCTTACGATTAATTGGCATACGATCCTGTCGGCGGTCCAGAAAAGCGCAACGCCATGGACGCCGCGGCGGTCGCACTCATAGAGGCGGCTGGGCGGCTGATAGCGAAGGTCGGCATTCATCAGGCCGACCCAGGATCACTTCCAGCAGGTTGACGTCGAGTCGTTGCCGGATCCATCCGTCGAGGACTGGTTGCCGGCGCTATCCACGATGAATACCTGGCAGGCCGTATCGTTGACCTGCGTACCAACAGGCGTCGCAACCATCTGAAATGACGGGGCCGCAGGGCCCCCGCCCGGGCATGGTCCATTTCCGGCAGGGACGCAGCCAACGACCGTGTAGTAGCCGTTGCCGACGGTCAGAGCGGTCGTCGAGGGGGTTGCCGCGGCCGCATAGCCCAACAGCGACCAATCGCTCGCGTAGCTGTTATTCATGCTGAAATAACTTTCCTCCCGGCCTGCCAAATCGAGCAGGGCCGTCTTGGCTTCCGTGCGGCGCGACTTCTGTACCGAGTTGGTATAGCTCGCGACCGCGATGGCGGCCAAGATGGCCGTGATCGCCATCACGACCACGAGCTCGACCAAGGTGAAGCCCGAGCAGCTCCGCGTCCGATGACCAATGCGCGACGTCATTCACTGCTCTCCTTTCTACCGCAGCTCAATCCACGTCAGTCGGCTGGCCTTCGTATTGGCGGGCGCCTGGAACTGCGTGCAGTTGCCGCCGTTGCATGGCTGCCCGGCCACCGTTTGATATACCAAATTGGCGGTACCCTCCGCCGTGTTGACGATGTACGGGGTGCCCGTGGCATTGGTCTGGACGCCGACGGTCGTCGGATCGTTGTACTGCGGGAACGCGCTGCTCTTAAGACCGTTGATGGTCTGCGTCAACGCGCCGCCGTTGGAGGCCGCAATCGCGTACGTGAAGCCCGTGTCCAGATTGGTCGCGCATTGCGTCGGAATATTGTTCGCGGGCACAACAGAGTCCACGATGAATGCACCTGAGTACAGTGTCGGATTGTAGATAATCTGCTCCGACGCGCCCTGCAGGTTCAGGTACCAGCCGAACTGGGTGTTGCCCGCCGAACAGAGCGTCAGCCCCTTCCAGCAGATCCCGTTGTTGGTGCCGTCCCAGCTCGTGGTCGAGGGGACGTACGTCAGGGTCTGTGCCGTGAGGTTCGAGACGCTCAACGTGGTCGCGGGCAGATTCAGACTCGCGTACTGGATGGTCGAGAGGGCGTTCCAGGCGCCCATGTTCCAGTCCCAGACGCCGTAAAGAGACTGCGTACCGCTGGCGTAGGTCGTCGGGCTCAAATTGGTCAGCTGCGTCCTCGCGCCGGTGCCGAAGGCAACCAGGACCCTGGGTGCGCCGCCCGTACTGGGAATGGCGGCGACCACGGGGCTTGACGTGATGGGTTGTCCCGCCTGCGTTTGGAACAGCGGCATCGCACCTGCGGCCCAATTTGCCGGATTGTTGCTGGTCAGGTCGAATCGCCACACGTTGCCCTGCAAATCGCCAGCATAGACATAGTCGGTTATGTGATCACCGTCCAGATCAACGGTTGCCACGTAGGCGATCCCGTTGGCACCTGCTGCGCCCGCGCTGAGGTAATAGAACGTCGGCGTGCCGGTCGCTTGATCAACCGACATCACGTAGATGCCAGCGTCGCCATTGGCGCTGCCGAAGCCATTGCCGAACACCACACCCCAATTGCCATCGTGCAAGCGGCGGATCTGCGGCGTGCCGTACGTGTTTCCAAGGCTATTGCCACAGTTTGCGACGTTCGCGCAACTGATTGTCGCGGAGTTCCACTCGCCGATCACCGTGGCCGATGCGTTGCCCTCGCTGAAACTACCGGGGTTGGTGATGTCCAAGGCGAAGATGGCGGCTCCGCCAGCGCCAAGGCCGCTGACGAGCCACGAGTGCCACGCGCCGCTGGACGAAGCTCCCGACGCATAGAACAGATCACCGTTACCGGGCGTCGCGTCGACGAAGAAATTGTGGCCGTACTGAGTACCGGTAAAGTCCAATCCCGACGTGATCGAATCGACGGTAGCCGGCGTGGCGGCGGCATTTCCCGGCGTAAAGCCATGGATGTTTTGCACGACCGACTGGGTCGGGTACGCATTGGAGAATGACGGTGCGCTTTGCAGGACACCCGCCGGCATGTACGCCAGAACCTCCCGGCCGTCGTTCGGGGTTGAGCTGTTGTCCACGTAATTGCCGTTGGCGTCGAACGAGCCCGCCCTGAACCCGTGCAGTAAGCCGTCGTTCGCGCCGACGTAGACGACATTGAGGCGCGTCTGCTCGGCCTTTACAAAGGCGAGATAGCTGTTCGCAACGGCATTTTCCGGAAGTGCCGCGTACGGGTAGAGGCGGTCCTGCCAATTGGAAGTGTACGGCGCGCTTGGCGGCCCGACCCACTGCGGGCTCGAGTCCACCACGTCGGCCAGAACTCCGTCGCGCTGCCGGAACAGGCCCGCACCGGCTGCGTTGCCAATCTCGTTGGTACGATCGCCGCGCAGATAGGCCACCCGGTTGGCGGTGGGCGTCGCATCGCCAAAATCGAGCGTGTTCTTCTCAGCGCTCGTTAGTTCGCCCCACTCGAACGGGACGCCAGTGGTGCCGTTCCACGTCAAGATGGTGCGGCTCGAGGGCGCCTGTGCGCTCACCGACGCGTTCGACCCGGTCTTGGGGCAGGTACTCAGCGTTCCAAACCCGGAGTTGACGCCCGTCAGCCTACAGGACGCGGACCAGTTCGCCGCCGGGTTGACAGAGACGGTACCGTTCGTATCGATGAGGTAATTCGCTGTCAGGTCTCCCGTCCACACGGTTGGCGTCGGGTTGTAATACCCGAAGAAGGCCTGCGTCAGACTGGTGATCTGCGCAGACTGCTTCTCGTTCACGCTCGTGGAGCCACCGGACTCCGAGGACGGCACGGCCTTGAAGCACATGATCTCGTGGATGTTGCTGCTACCACCGGTCGAGCCTGCAAATCCGAAGCGAAAGCTGCTCGGCAATGGCCCGTTGGATGCTGTGATGGGCTGGTTCTTGATGACCGTCTGGTACGCCGCGCCGCTGATGCTGTAGGCGAGCGTGAGCAGTCCGTCCTGGGTGATCTTGAGATCGTAGAAGATCGGCGTCGCGCTCTGCCGGGTCGTCGCCGTCTCGTTGGCAATCTGTACGCCCGTCAGCACGGAGTAGGCACCGGGAAGCGCCGCGTAGTCGAGGATGCCTTGCGTGTTGGCGCTGTTGGTCAGAGTCGCCGCACCGGCACTCGTCGGGCTGCTCGGGCTGCTGTAGTTCCAAAGATTGCCTGTGCTACAGGTCTTCTGCACCGCACTCAGGTAATAGGGCGCGCCGGTCAACGGAGTGGCGGTTGTCGGAGTGGACGACTGAAGTGTAGCAGTGGGGGTATTTGGGCTCGACGTTGACTTCGGCGATTTCCAGGTCAGAGTCCCAGTGCTGCAGGTGCCGGTAGCAGAACTGTAGGTCGCGCCAGTCGTGTTGCACTTGGCACACGGTAACGCGCTGGTCCCATTAGTCAGGTCGAACGTATCACCGGTGGGGCACACGTCGCACTTGTTCGCGGGCGAGTTGTAGGAACCAGTCGAACATAGGGGACTACAAGAATTTGTGGCGGACTGATACGTGCTACTCCCGGGGCATGTCGCCGCCGGACTGCAGCTGTTCGTGCTTGCGTTGTAAGTACCGCTGCTGCATGAATTGCAGGTGCTGGTCCCTGAATAGAACGTCGTGCCCGTGGGGCATATGTCGCAGGTGTTCGCGCTCGAGTTGTACGTGCCAGTGGTACACACCGGCCCGCAACTGTTGGTGCTGGCCGAGTAGACGCCGCCGTTGCTGCAGGTCGTCGCCAGCGACGCCGGATAGTACGGCGAGCTCGAGCTGCCCGGGTTCGACCCGTACGCAGCCGTCAGCGCACTCCATGCGATGCTACCGGCGCCACGCAGTCCAATGCGATTCCACTGATATCCGCCGCCACTGGCTGTGTTATCGCCCGTCGCCGTTGTGCCGGTCTCACCGAGAGTGTTGGACGTGCCATTGAGAAAATTCCCGAACTCATCGATGCCGAGTCCGAGATAGGCTCCCACCAGCCCGTCATAAGGCGGATTGTTGTTGGAGCACGAATACGCAAGGCTTCCGCCCCATGCGCCGATTCCCGGCGCGGCGCTGCCGTTCATCAGATAGAAGCTGATGCCGTCAGCGCCGTCCTTACCGGTGCCGCCCTTGTTGCCGAGGTAGGTGACCGTCTTGAAGGTGATCTCGAGCCCTTGCGTAGTCGGATAGGTGCTGGACGAGACGATGGCGCCGTTTTCGTGCAGGCCATATGGATAGCCGTTCGTGAAGCGCAGCGCACCGCTACCGAGCGGGTCCGGCACCACCGATGAGGCGCCGCCCGGCGCCGAGCTCGAACCGAGATATCCGGCGCTGCCGCCCACCAGGCTCGGGTCGGCTGTCTTGCCAGTGGCGCTGTTCGCCGCGTTGTAGTAGCTCGACATGATCGCCTTGCAGCCCGGAATCTGCCCCGGCTGGCTAGTCGACGAGCTCGTGCCGGCCGTCAAGCAGGCGCCGTTGTAGAAGTACCACTGGTTGGCATTCCCGCCGCCGGTGAAGTCCTCGGTAAACGTCTGCGCCCAGGCAGCGCCGGAGCACGACAACAAGAGCGCGGCCGCCGTGAGGGTCAGCAGCGCTCGCGCATTCGTTCGTGGATTCATGGCATTCCCCTAACGTCTCACTGGCAGGAAAGGCAGGTAATCTCGGCGCCGACAACGA
The DNA here is from genome assembly GCA_963727685.1 of uncultured Pseudomonadota bacterium. Classification (GTDB taxonomy): domain Bacteria; phylum Pseudomonadota; class Gammaproteobacteria; order Steroidobacterales; family Steroidobacteraceae; genus CAIKZZ01. The sequence goes on along the minus strand of CAVSGY010000005.1, from coordinate 245,124 downwards.
AAGTACTTTCAACGACCGCGACCGAGTTCGTGGAGGCACCGAAACCCGCTGCGTCGATCTTAAACACCTGGCCTTGGCCACCGGTCTGCGCGCCGAGGTAGGAGATGTAGAACATCGGCGGCGCGTAAAAGGAGGCCGCGGCGCCGGTGGTCGTGACGTTCATCAGCAGCGTCGACGGCAAGTTCTGTGGAACGTACGTCACGCCGATCGCGCCATCGGCCGCCAGCCAGGTGCTGGTGGCGCTGGCCGCGTCACTCGATAGCACGTTCGCACAAATCTGGCCTTGGTTGAGGTTGCCGTTGAGCAGGCCCGTGCAGACGACCGGAGCTTGCGTCGCATTGTTGCCGCTGATGAGCCAGTATTCCGCGTACTCCTCAGCCGTCTCCGCGGCGTGCAAGGCACGTTGCTTCTCCCTCAGATTGCCAGCAATCCTCTCCTGCACGCCGAAGCTTCGGAACATGCTGAGCGCCATGATCGTCACGACCAACAGCAGCAACAGGCTCGCGACCAGGACGACACCGCCCTGCTCAGGCCGATTGGGCAGGTGTCTCGCCATCAGATACTGACTCCGCCGGCGCTCATCACATCGATAACACGACTGAATGTGACGGTCTGAGTCCGCGGCTGAGCCTGCTGCGGAGTGTCCTGCCCGGGCGTGAACAAGAACGTTAGCGTCACGCGGACCGACAGCAGATTCCCCCAGTCGGCCGGCGTCATATCCGCTGCCGCGACATACGAATCGACGCTGTTGCCGGACGCTGCGAGGTTGCGCTTGACCCCGTACAGAATCGTCATGCTCGTGACGTTGTTCACCAAGGGATATCGCGTCGTGAGGTTGCCGTTAACGATCAGCGTGCACACCAGCTGATTGCCGATCACGCTGAACTCGTTCGTCCAGACCGTCTGCGCTCCGGGATTAGAGGTGCCGGCGCAACTGATGACGTTGTCATTGCCGGTGGTCGCGTAGCGCACGAAGATCGCATCTCCCGTGATCCCCGCAATGGCCTGTCCCGGCATGACGAACTGTCCCTGCACGGGAAACATACCGGCCGCCGTATTTCCGGCAGGGCCGAACGGATTGGGGTAGTAGCCCGCGCGCTGGATGACGTTGGTGATCATCGTCATCGCGGTCCGCTCAGTGTCCTGGAGCTGCGCGAGCTGACTCTGGCTGCCAAACGCGCGGCGCATGTTCTGCGTTACGGTCAGCAATCCGCCCAGCAGGAACAACGCAATGGTCAACGCGATCAACACCTCGACCAGCGTGTAGCCGCGTTGCGGTCGAACAGCGTGCAGTTGCGTGCCGTGCATCGGCTATGGCTCCACGTACAGGGTGTAGCTCTGCGTCCCCGCGAGCGCCGCGGCGGCCGCGGTGTTGCGACCTTGGGTGTTGATCGCAACGGTTTTTTCACTCCACGTTACCGTGATCGTGCAATTGATCGGCGGGTTTGCGTTCGCGCAGACGATGGTCGCACCGTCGGCGGGGAGGGCCTGCTGCAGCGCGTTCGCCCATTGCTGCAGGTCGTAGGCGGCAACGTTCGCTGCGCTGGCGCTACAGGCCGAGGCCGGGTTGCCGCTGACGACGCAACTGACACCGAGCGTAATGAGAGCGGTAAAGTTCGCATCCGCTGACGTGACGGATGCACCTTGGACGGTGATCGAGCTCGTCGCTGTCGAGGCGGCCGCCCAAAACGCGCGGTTCGCGCGCATTGCTGACGCGAGGCTCGCCGCTTGGATGGCCGCCAAGGACCGTACGCTTGCGGTCCCGGTGCTCGAGTAGGCGAGCGCCTGGAGCTTGGCTACTCCGAGCAAACCAATCGATAAGACGATGAGCGTTACCAGCACCTCGACCAGACTGAAGCCCGGCGCGCCGGCGTGGGACCTGACACGGCGGAAGCAATTGCACTTCTTCACGTGCAGTTTCCACCTGGCGTGGCGCTGCCATAGGTCGCCGTCGCCATCAGCCCGACTGTGGTGATCGATAGGCATCTCGTCGAGGCCGGATTGGCTGGCGAAGTATATAAGGTGATCAACGTCCCGTTCGCCACGTTGCCAGCGAAGCCTTCACGATTGAATGTGATTGCGCTGACGGCGTTGCCGGCTGTCAAGGTATCCAAACTGCCGAAGCTCGCGAATGGCTTTTGCACACGCAGCACCGTGTCGCCGGCATCGACCGTCTGGTCGTTATTTAAGTCAGAAAAGACGATCCAGCCATCCTGCCAATTCGTGTCCCCGGCAGCACAGGTCGCGCCATCCCCGGAGACACACGCGGTAACGGTCTGGCCTTCCTTGATCGCCTCCGCCCGCGCGAACTGCAGGTCACCCAGCAGTCCGTTCACTTCGCTGGTGGCCCGATTTGCGTTGGTCACATAGCGGTACGACGCCGTCCCGATGGTCAGAAGAATCGCCACGATGGTAATAACGGTTAGCAGCTCGATCATCGTCGTGCCAGACCGCCGGAACCAGCTGCGAGGGCCTCGTCTCACGCTTCGCACGCGGCCATGATTCGCATCGAAGATTGCACCAATGCTTCGTGTCATCGCTTGCTGGCCGCCCCGCCGGGTGCCGAGACCGGCACCATACTTCAGGGCCGGTAGGCAATTGCCGCCGGACGGTAACGATTGGGCCGGCGCTTGCATGAACATCGTCCGTTGCGCTTCAGGAATTGCTTGAATTCTGATCCATTGAATCCAGACTTCGGTGCACGCCTAGGTTATTCGCTAGAACCAATACTGTGGGCTACCCACGTCACATATTCTTGTGTCCGGCACGCTGCCTGCGGGCGCCGGCCGCTGGCAAACTGAGGCGTGACGCACATTCTGAAAATCGCGCTTCACTGGCGAACAATGGCCATCGAATTCGCGGCGCTGCCCCCGCGTGGTGTCAAATCGAGGACCCGCAGAGCATTTGCCGCCGGCCCGGCAGTGATCTAAGCAAGCGTAGCGTCACGATGCTGGCCCCGCGCGGAACTCCGGCAAGCACGAAAGCAAATTTGAGCAACCGTGCTAGTTTACATAATAAGAATGCACTTTTGCTCATCCTGCGGGCGCACTACAGGTGCTGACATCCACGTATCCGTACCGCGCTCGGTTCGGTCGGCGGCTGTTGGCGTCACGCTTGCAGGGAGCGGCGGCGATGTGGCCAGCAGCGGGGTGACAATCGTGACCCCCGCCATGGACTGCCCAGTATTCAGGTCCTCGCTGTAGCTGACGGTCGCGGCCGCCTGCTCGGCGGAGACGACGATCAACGCATCTCAGGACGAGATCTTCGCAAGGTCGGCGATATCGATCGCCCGCGTCACCGTAGCGGGTATGGTCGGTTGGCGAACCCGTGCACTGTCGGTGGCGACGAACTCGCGTGCCGTCGCACGCGCGACCGGACTGGCCAGCCTTCGCGTGACGCTGACGCAGAACTCCTGGGGTACCTGGGCGGATAGGCGCCCAATTCCCGATTCCCACAGGTTGCGGAGTGTTGCCTCGGCGCGAGAACGCGTCGACGCGGCGTCGTGAGCGTAGATCAGGACATTGGTGTCAACGAACGCGACGTCGGTCATGGATCGCTTCGCGTGACAGAGGCCTACACGCAGCGACCGAGGCGCTAAGATCAACGCCATCGCGCGCTCGCGCGCCATCGCGTAGCCCGCCTCCTCGACCACTAGGTCGCGGCGTTCGTCCGCAAGCAAGGGCTGACGCTGCGTCCCCGGCGAGCCGCCATCGCCGGCGCCTTCTTCGGGAGGCCGGGGTTGATCGCCACCGTGATGTTCCGCTTTGCCGCGGCATTTCCGCTCCCGTCGACGTTCACGTAGGCTACGTGGGGCTACCGAAGCGTCAGCTTCGACGCTCGGGCCGCCTCCTATCGCGCCGCCGGACTCCCGAAACAACGGTTCGCGCGCCGAATTAAGGTTCATTTCCCGATTCCTGTGCCAGCCTCACCGGTGGGCAGGAATTGGCTGGCGTCGCGCGTCCGTCACCTGACAAGCGCTTGGGTGAGTTGGGCGAGTAGCTGACGCGTTCGATCCAACCTGCGGCGGCGACCGTGGGCCGATATCAGCACCCCGCAAATTGGCGAATAACCATTGGTCGCGAATTTGACTCACGTTCCATCAATGCGAAGTACGACTATAGTCGCTAAGTACAAATGTCCAGCTTCCGCCAACTAGGTCCCCTGCTGAGTCATTCAGCGGCCGCCTCCCGGTGCGGAGGCGGCAGCGCGGAATCCGCTCCTCGACAGCCGCAAAACCACGGGGATGACCGTTATGATTGGCTCGACGTGATCTACAGGCCGAAGCGATACCTGGCCTACGAGACCGGGCCGCGGAGCAGCGATCGTGACGAGCGACATCGTGCCATGGACCGTCCTGCTCTTGATCGCCGCGGTCGTCGGCGTCTTTGCCCGCCGGTTGCACGTTCCGTACAGCATTGGCCTGGTCGTGGCCGGTGTTGGGCTCGCGTTTGTCCCCTGGCATCCCGCCCTGACCTTGACGCGCGACATCGTCTATACGGGGCTATTGCCACCGCTGATATTTGAAGCGGCATTCGAGCTGCGCTGGGCGTCACTGAAGCCCAAGTTAGCGCTGGTCGCCACGCTGGCGACCGTTGGCGTCGTCCTGTCCGCGCTGGCGACCGGCGCGGTGATGGTCGGCGTCGCTGGCTGGCCGATGTCAGCCGCGCTCGTATTCGGGATCGTGATGGCCGCCACGGACCCGGTCTCCGTGGTTGCAACACTCAGGGAGGTCGGGGCGCGCGGCAGCCTTGCGCTGATCATCGAGGCCGAGAGCCTGTTCAACGACGGCACGGCGGCGGTTCTATTCGCCATCGCGATCGGCTTCGCGGCCGGAGTTCCCCTGACGTTCCGCGCCGCTGCATTCACGCTGGTGACAACGATCGCAGTTGCCGCGGTCGCCGGCTGCATCGTCGCGGCGGTCGTATTGCTGATCGTCGGACGCACGGATGACCACCTGCTCGAGGTCACGCTCACGACCGTTGCGGCCTACGGATCATTCCTATTGGCGGAGCATTTCTCCGGATCCGGAGTGCTTGCGACGCTGACGACCGGAGTGTTGCTGGGAAACCTTGGCACCCGCTGGAGGTTTTTCTCGGAGGCGGGCGATCGGGCGATTCGCGCGACCTGGGAGTTCATTACGTTCGTCGCGAACTCATTCGTGTTCCTGCTCATCGGGCTCGCCACCGGACAGGAGAATTTCGCGGGCCTCTGGTGGACGACCAGTGCGGCCGTGATCGCAGTCCTCGCTGGCCGCGCAGCGGCGGTATACCCGCTGTGCGCTTTTTTCTCGGCGGGCTCCAACGGCGTCGGCAGGATGCAGCAGCATGCCCTGGTGTGGGGCGGGCTTCGTGGTGCGCTGGGTCTTGCGCTCGCTCTCAGCATTCCCGAGAGCTTCGGGTGGCGCCGCCCGATCATCGTGGCGACCTTCGCCGTCGTCGCATTCTCGATCATCGTGCAGGGGCTGACGTGCCGGCCGCTGCTGCGGCGTGCGGGGCGGCCGGACGAGCAGCCATGACCCGGGCGTAGCGCGGCGCCTGGCCGAAGCCACCGGCTGTACGGCCGCCAGATCGCGAGTCCGGCCGGCCCGGTCGATTCGCGGACCGGCGGATGCCCACCCATCGGCTGCGGCGGGATGACGGCCGTCTGCCGCCGTAATCCGGGCTCGCGGCACGTCGGCAAGCTCAACCGCTATCCAGCTGTGGCACGCCGCTGAGTCAAACGCCGGCGGACGCGCTATATTGTGTTTGCGCCGATTTGAGCTTCAGCTTGCGGGGCGCGTTAGAAATATCGCTAAAGCGAAGCGCCTGTCCTCTGTCACTGGACGCCGGCGCGCATCGCCCCGCAAGCCAAGCTCCGCTCGGCGCCTCGCGACACGGAGGTGCTGGATGATTCCGCTCGCTGACGAAACCGGCTCCGCGCCCGCGGTCTCGTTCGAGTTCTTTCCGCCGACTGATCCGGCGATGGAACTGACGCTGTGGGCCTCGCTGCGCCGCCTGGCCCCGCTGCGGCCGAGCTTCGTGTCGGTGACCTACGGTGCCGATGGCTCGACGCGCGACCGCACCCACGCGATCGTGACGCGGATCGCCAGCGAGACCGGCTTGACGTCCGTGCCGCACCTGACCTGCGTCGGCGCCCAGCGGGAGGAGATTGTCGAAATCGCGCGCCGCTACTGGGACGCCGGCATCCGCCACATTGTGGCATTGCGCGGCGACCCGCCCGGCGGCGGCACCGCCTACCGCCCCACACCCGGCGGCTTCGCCCACGCGTCGGACCTGGTCGCAGGGCTGCGCCGGGTCGCCGACTTCGAGATCAGCGTCGCGGGCTATCCGGAGACCCACCCCGAGGCACCCTCCCCGGCCGCCGACCTCGCCTACCTGAAAGCCAAGTGCGACGCGGGCGCGAGCCGGGTGATCACCCAGTTCTTCTTCGACGCCGACCTGTTCCTGCGCTTTCGCGACCGCTGCGTCGCCGCCGGAATCGGCGTGCCGATCGTGCCGGGCATCCTGCCGGTGACTCGCTTGTCGCAGCTCCAGCGCTTCGCGGCGCGCTGCGGCGCCAGCATCCCGGCCACTGTGACGCGACGATTCCAGGGGCTCGAAGATGACCCGGAAGCCCGGCAGCTCATCTCGGCGGCGCTCGCGATCGACCTCGTGACGCGGCTCAGGAGCGCCGGCATCGACCAGTTCCACTTCTACACCCTCAATCGCGCCGAGCTGACGTACGCGATCTGCCACTCGCTTGGCCTGCGCCCCCAGGCCACGCCGCCACGCCAGCACCCCGCGGTCCCGACCGCAGCGCGGGCCGGCGGCTGCTGAGCCGCGGATCCGCCGGCGGCGGCGCACTCGCCCCTGCCACGGGACGCCGACTATCGTCGCCCCGCGGACCGCGCCGCGCCCGGGCCGGCCGGGCAGCACGAACCGGCCGCCCGGTTGACATAAGGGTGATCTATTATCTGATTGCGCCGCCGAGTGGTTCGGCTCAGGGTCGCGCGCGCGCCGCGCCAAGATTTACCTATTGGCAAAGTGCCGCGACGACCGTAGCCTTCTGCCCCGACTCGGCGACGCACAACATCCGCACGCTCCGCGCCTACCACCGCTGCCGACCAGCGGCGGGCGTGACAGCTGCAACGTTCCGAGACGAAATTCAGACCGATCTGCAGGATAGGCAACGTTCCAATGCCGGCCGCCCCGCTCCCGTCTAACGAGACCGCCCGCCTTCGCGACCTGCGCAATTACCAGGTCCTCGACGGCCTGCCCGCTCCTTCCTTCGACGGGCTGACCCGACTCGCGAGCCAGATCGCGGGCACGCCGATCGCGCTCATCAGCCTCACCGACGAGAATCGGCAGTGGTTCATGTCGCGCGTCGGCATCGACGTCGTCGAGATCCCGCGCGACTGGGCACCGTGCGCCCACGCCGTGGCGACCGGGAAGAGCATCGTCTGCTCAGACATGAGCGTCGATGCCCGCTTTGCCGACAACCCGCTGGTCTCCGATCCGACGCACTTCCGGTTCTACGCGGGCCTCGCGCTCGTCACGCCGCGTGGCTCGGTCCTCGGCACGCTGGCGGTCATCGACACCAAGCCCAGCTCGCTGACCATCGCGCAGGTCGAGGCGCTCGAGACGCTGGCGCAGCAGGTCGTCCACGAGCTCGAGCTGCGCATGGCGTACCGCGACCTTGCCGAGCTGCGGGCACGGGAACGCGAGTTCGAGACGCGCCTGCTCAAGGAGCGCGCCGACGAGGCGCAGCGCCTCGCCGCCGAACTGCACGATGGCGTCGGCCAGGAGCTCGTCGGCATCTCGATCATGCTCGCCGCCGCGCTCAACAACGCGCGCAAGCGCCGCTCGACGCTCGCCGAGCCGCTCGAGGAGATCAGCCTGCTGCTGTCGCGGGCGATCGACCTGGCGCGGCGGGCCGCGCAGGAGCACGGCGGCTTCGCGGTCCGCGGCGCGGGTCTGGCCGGGGCGCTGGAGCAGTTCGTGCGGCGCCTGCACACGCCGGACGGGCCGCGCATCGAGCTGACGGCCGCGCCCATACCGGCCGAGTGCCTCGACGACGGGACCGCCTATCACCTGCTGCGCATTGCGCAGGAAGCGATCATCAATGCGCGCCGCCACAGCCAAGCGCAGTCGATCAAGATCTGGTGCGGCCACGAGCCCGGCCTGATCAAGTTCACCGTGAGCGACGATGGCGTCGGCGTGCGCGCCGCAGCGACCGAGACTGGCGGCATCGGCCGCTACGTGATGGCGTACCGGGCGCGCGCCATCGGGGCGGAGCTGGCGGCGGATTCGCCACCGGGCGCTGGCCACATCGTTACGTGCTCGCTGCGTTGCCGCGGCTCGCACTCCTGCTCCGGCACCGCCGGCCACGCCGCTCCCGCACCCTGAGGCGCGGCCGGGCGCCCACGCACGGCGCGTGAACGCGCAGCGGCGGACGACGCGCCTACAGGCCGTCCGGCGGCTCCTTGCGCACGGCATAGAAGGCGAAGCCCCGCGCGCCGGTTCACGGTCAGCGCGGCGGGATGGCCCCACGGGGCGGTGTGCAGCCCGATGCACGCCGGTGACGACTGCCACTCCGTGTGCCGGTCATTCGCCAGCAGCCGGGATGCAAGCGCGTCCGTAGGCAACGCGGACGGTCGGCTCGCTCACGGTTCCGTCCAGCCGACGTGCATCGTGGGCGCTCGCGGCTATTTTCGGCTATTTTCGCGACCTGCGAACGCCCGGGAAGCGGGCACGGAGACTGAATGTCGTTCTACATCCTGTCGATCCTGGTCCAGGTCGGGCTCATCGTCCATGTGATCAAGACCGGCCGCAACACGATCTGGATCTGGGTGCTCGTACTGCTGCCGCTGGTCGGGCCGCTCGCCTACATCGGCGTCGAGGTCCTCCCCGACCTGTTCCGCTCGCCTACGACCCGCACGGCCCTGCGTGGCGTGCAGCGCGCCGTCGACCCGGACCGCGACCTGCGTCACGCGAGCGCGACTGCCGCGGTCAGCGACACGGTCGTCGCAAAGGCGCGGCTCGGCGCGGAACTCGCGCGGCGCGGCGACTACGCCGCAGCCATCGCCACCTACCGTGCCGGCCTCAAGGGCCTGTACGAATTCGATCCGACGCTGTTGCTGGGCCTCGCCGAGGCCGAGTTCGCATCCGGCGATGCGCCCGCCGCGCGCGCGAGCCTCGATATGCTCATCGCCAACAATCCCGACTTCAAGTCGGCCGACGGCCACCTGCTGTACGCGCGCGCACTGGAGGCCGAAGGCAATCTCGCGAAGGCCGAGTCCGAGTACCGCGCCGTTGCCGCCTATTACCCGGGCGCCGAGGCCAGGGTCCGCCACGCGCTGCTGCTGAAGAAGACCGGCAAGGCCGGCGAGGCCCGCGCCGCGCTCGACGACGTACTCAAGACTGCCCAACTCGCACCGCGCCACGTGCGCCGCGCGCAGGCCGAGTGGCTGGCGATCGCCAGGCGCGAACGCGCGGGCTGACCGAGAGCGGCGGCCGGCCCGGGGCAGCCGCAGGATCCGGCGTGCGGTCCCCTGCGCCGCGAGCGCTCGGCCGCGGCAGCCCGCGGCCGCTCCCGCGCGCGGCCGATCCGCGCCGGCAGCGCGCCGCGACGGCCTGCCCCAACAATAGTGGACGCACGTCACAGAGTGGCCGCGGTTCATCCGGCTGCCAGCGCCAGCAGCGGCATTTTCCTTATCCCCATCACACCTTGGGCTATCTATAACCGAGATGACTTCAGCGCCGCCCGGCGGTGCCGATGAATTGCAGGAGTGCAGCCATCGCGTGGCTTTCGGACCAGACGACGAGCATCGCACCGAGCGACCATGACGACCGATTCGATAGTGATGTTCCCGCGCAAGAAGCCACCGACGCGATCGCGCCGCCACCCTCAGCTGATCGGGGAGTACGCCGTGCACGAGCTCCAGCTGCAGACCGTCGAATCATCGTCCGGCCCGTCGCCGGCCGCCGTCAGTCGCGCCGGCGCCATTCCGGCCGAGGAGTGGCAGCGCCGATTCATGGCGCGAATCCACTCGGTGTCGGGCTTCAACGTCAACGCCGCGGCTACATGGCCGGAGGGCTATCAGGGCCTGTCAGTTGGCTACGAGGCGGATCCGGAGGGTGCCGCGAGCGCGCACCTCAGCTACTGGCTCGACTGACCGCAGGTCCCGCTGGCAGATGATGGGGCGCCCCCTCGCCATCCACCGCCACCGCGAATACCCCCACAAGCAAAGACCGACATGTACACCGTCACCATGGACGCGGCCGAGAGCCGCCGCGAGTTCCAGCGGGCCTATCTCATCTTGCTGCGCATCCAGGTAGCGCTGCTCGGGCTGATGCTGTGGACGGTGAATACCTATCCGGTCCCGGACTGGCTGCTGGCGCCGTAGCGCCCCGGCGCCGACCGCGCCTGTCCCCAGCCTCGCCCTCTCCCGTCATGCCCGACTGCCGTGCCCGCGGCCTGGGCGGCGGCGGCGCGCTACTCCAGGCAGACGATCAGCTTGGCGGAGTGGCTGCGCCAGTTGAGCGGGATGATGAAGGGCCGCGCCGCGACCGGTGGCTTGAACTTGCCGCCCTCGGTCTCGACGACGGTCGGCACCGAGATCACGAACTCCTTGCCGAAGTCCCGGCGGGCATTGCCGGAGATCGTGTTGGCGACTTCGCCGATGAGGTCCTTCATGTTGGTCTCGCTGGTGTCGGTTTCGTTCATCCGCATCAGCAGCACCATCAGCATCGATCGCGGCGCGGTGAAGCAGACCGCGCCCTTGCGCCGGCCGGAGATAGCGATGACGCCCGTGTATTCGTGGACGGTCGGCGCGCCGTCGGTGATCAGATACGGGGACCCGACCGCGACCGGCTGGCGGGCCGACACGGCGAAGTAGTGGATCGCCCCGTCGATAAACGTCTTGATCTCGGCTTCGGTGAGCACGTCAGACGTCCTGCAGCAGCTCCGCGAGCGCATCGTTGAGCTGGCGGTCGGTGAACGGCTTGCAGAGGAAACCATTCGCGCCCTTGCGAATGGCTTCGACAGCCGTGGCCTTGTCGGCCAATGCGGACACGACAAGGATCAGGATCTGCGGCTTCTTGGCGACGAGGTGCTCGACGCACTCGATGCCGTCCATTTCCGGCATCGTCAGATCCATCGTCACGACGTCCGGATCGGTCTGCGCGAACAGGTCGATCGCCTCGCGGCCGTTGGCCGCCGATCCGACCACCCGCAGGCGCTCGATCTGCTGCGAGCGTTCGATGCGCCGACGAATGATGTTCGAGTCGTCGACGATCAGCAGCTTCAGCGGGCGGACTGCATTCATGGGCCGTTATTCTCTTTGCCAGCGTCGGCCGGTCAGGCGACGTCTTTGGCAGCGAGCGCGGAAGCCGGCGCCGCCGCCAGCGCCGGCAGCACGATCGTGAAGCGCGTATAGCGGCCTTCGCCGGTCGACACGCCAACCCGGCCGCTCAGCTCCTTGACGAGCTCGGCGATGACGTTCATGCCGACACCGCGACCGGCGTCCTCGTCCTCGACCTCCGAGGTCGAGAACCCGGAGCGGAATAGCAGCGACAAGAGCTGCTTGGACTCCAGCCGCGCGGCGTCCTCGCTCGTCAGGATGCCGCGTCGCACGGCCGCCTCGCGGATGCGGCGCAGGCTCACGCCGGCACCGTCGTCCTCGATCACCAGCCGGAAGCCGTTCGGGCCCTCGCTGCGGAAGCCCACCTTGATCGCGCCGACCGCCGGCTTGCCCGAGCGCTCGCGGAAGTCCGGCGCCTCGATGCCATGCACCAGCGCATTACGCACGGCCTGCACGGCGATGTCCTTGACGGCGCGACGGTAGGCCGGCGGCACGTCGGCAAGTCCCTCGGCGACGAGCCGGGCCTTCTTGCCGCGGTCGGTGCCGACGTTGTCGATCAGCTGGCTGAGCGTCTGGGAGATCGGATCGTCCGCCACGCGCGCCGGTTCCGGCGCCGGGACCACCCGCACGACCGGCGCCATCTCGGACTCGGGCTGGTCGTCGGCCGCGCCGGCCGCACCGTAGTTGAGCTGCGCGAGGCGCGAGACGAGATCGCCGATCGAGCCCAGGTGCGTGAACAGGTCGTCGAGCTTGACGACCAGCGGCAGGAAGTCGCCGCCGGACAGTGTCGTCTTCTCGCGCGCTTCCTTGAGCGCGTCCTCGAACTCGTGGGCCCGGCTCTCGACGGTACCCAGACCGAGCGCGGCGGCCTCGCCCTTGATCGAGTGGATCTGGCGGAAGATGCTGTCGAGCTTGCGCCGAAAGGCGCTCTCCTCGCGCGCTGGCTCGCGCAGCATCGCGTTGACCATCTTCATCGCCGCGTCGGAGTCGCTGAGGAACGAGCGTAGCTGCTGCGGGTTGACGTGCAGCACGCCGAGCAGCGTGTCGACCTGCGACTGGGCCTTCTCGCGCGACTCGGCCAGCTCCCGCGCCAGCCGCACGCGCTGCGTCACGTCGTTGACCGACACCAGCAGGTTGATCAGCTTGCCGTCGCTCTTGACGCGGTGGAAGTCGAATTCCAGCCAGCGCGTCTCCTGGCCGCCGCCGGTGTCGAAGCTGACCTCAACCTCCTGCAGTGGGTTGATCGAGCGCACCAGGTTCTCTTTGGTGCGTTCCGACCACAGCACCTCGACGAAGCGCAGCGCGGTCTGCAGCGTCTTGGGCGGCACGAGCGGCTGCAGCAGCTGCTCGAAGCTCAGCCCGGCGATGTTGTCCTGCTTGAACAGGCGCTGCATCGAGCCCGAATGCGTCGTGCCGATCTGGCCGCGGGCATCGAGCAGGAACAGCCCCTCCTTCACCGTCTGCAGGATATCGTGGGTCTGGCGCTGGGCGTCGGCGAGCAGCGCCGCCTGGCGGGCACGCGCGACCAGGAAGTAGACGAGGCCGCTGCCGAGGGCTACGGCGCCGACGAGCGCCGTCAGCATGAGCAGGCGCAGGTAGCTCGACAGGCGCGTCGACTCCGCCTCGAGGTCGGACGACACCTTGGCGAGCGCGCCGGTCAGCAGCGGACCCTGCTTGCGGGCTACGACGATTGCCTTGCGCGACTCCTGCGCGAGGTTGCGGCCGGCCTCGTTCAGCTGCACGCCGGCGGCCTCGCTGTCGGCGTACGGCACGCCCTGGAACGCCGCGATCGGTGCCAGCGCCTTGCGGTACTCCTTCCAGTTCTTGTCGAAGAGCTCGACGTCGCCGCGCAGCGCGTCGGAGCCCTGGATCGCCCGTACCGGACTGGTCGCGAAGGCGCCCGTCCCGCTCGCGGCACCCGTCAGCGTGCGCAGCAGCGCGTCGAGCTCGCCGACGCCGGTGCGCACCTCGCTGAGCGGCTCGTCGACGTAGCCGAAGCTCTCGAGCCGGTCGCGCACCGAGATGAGCGCGCCGGCAACGATTTCGGCCTGACGCTGCTGCTCGCTGACCAGCCGCAGCGCCGCGGTCGTGTCGTCGAGGCGTCCCGCCAGACGGAAGCCTGGCCACAGCACCGCGAGCACGAACACGAGCAGTGCCGCGCCGAACAGGACCGGGCTGCGCGGCGCCCGGGACCAATTGACAGACGATTTCATCAGGTTGGTCTCCGCTCAGACGGGGTGGCGCTTGCCGCGGCAAGCGCCTCGAGGAAGGCCGCGGCCGACGCCGGCCGGTCGGGAGGCCGTTTGGCCAGCAGGTCGTCGAGCAGCGGCTGGTAGTGGGCGACCGGCGCCGGCAGGCGCGGCGGGCGCACCTTCAGGTGTTGCGTCAGGATCTCCGGCACCGTCTCGCCGGCGAACGGCAACTTGCCGGTCAGCAGCTCGTGGAACAGCACGCCGAGCGAATAGAGGTCGCAGCGCTCGTCCGGCGGCAGCCCCTCGATCTGCTCGGGCGCCATGTAGAACGGGCTGCCGACGCGGACATTGCGGCCGGTGACGTTCGAGTTGCGCAGCACCGGGCGCGCCAGGCCGAAGTCGATCAGCGCCAGACTGTTGTCAGCGCGCAGCATGACGTTGGACGGCTTCAGGTCGCGGTGCACGATGCCGGCGGCGTGGATCGAGCCAAGCGCCTCGGCGATCTGGCGCACGTAGCCGAGCGTGTCGGCCTCCGTCAGCGGGTGCTGCAGCCGCGCCTTGAGGCTGCCGCACGGGAAGTACTCGAGCGCGAGCCAGTGGCACTCCGGGGTGATGCCGAAGTCGTAGACGTCGGCGATCGAGCGGTGGTTCATCTGCGACAGCAGCCGGCACTCGCGCATGAAACGCTCGCGCTCGACCTCGGACAGGCCGTCGACGACCCGGTGGCCGTGCACCTTGAGCGCGACTGCCTCGCCGAGCTCGTCGCTGTGGGCGAGGTACAGCGTCGAGCGCCCCGAGCGGCACAGCTCCTTGATCGGCCGGTAGCCGGCGATCGGCGGCGGCCCCTCGTCGGCCGGCGCGGCGACCACGGCCTGGCGCGCGCCGACCAGATGCGTGCGCAGCGTTGTCAGGAGCTCCAGGAAATTGACCGTGTGCAGCGGCCAGTAGTCGATCGCCCCGGCGCGCAGCGCATCGATCGCGCTGCGCTCGTGGCCACTGCGGCCGAGCACCGTGACCGCAAGGCCCTTGGCCAGCGCCCGCAGCTCGCCGACGATCGCCATCGGCTGGGCGCCGCTCTTGGCCGTCGACAGGTCGACGATCGCGATCACCGCGGCGTAGTCCTTGAGCTTCGGCCCGAGATCGACCGCACCGCGCAGGCTCGCGCTGTTGATCACCGCGCCGGCGCAGTGCGGCGCCAGCAGGTCGGCCAGGTGCAGCCGGATCGCGACGTCGTCGCCGACCACCAGCAGCCTGAGCGGCAGCGGCAGCGCGCCGACGCCGCTGCTGGGCAGCGACTGGCTCGCCTCGAGCACCGACGCGGCACGGGCGCTGGTTCGCTGGTTCATTTGCGGTCGTCGAGCGCGAAGCGCAGCTTGAGGGTCGTCGATTGGGTGACCGGCACGCCGTCGGCGGTCTTGGCAGGCGTGAAGCGCGCCTTGCGGATCGCGGTGAGCGCGGCGGCATCGAACACGCCGCGCGGCTGGGCGTTGATGACGCGGACGTTCTCAGCCGTGCCGCTGACGCCGACGTCGAACTGCACCTCGACCCAGCCCTCGACGCCGGCGGCGGCGGCGCGCGCGGGATACTCGGGCGCCAGCGCCTTCAGCAGCTTCGGCCCGCTGACCGCCACCGCCGGCGGCGGCGGCGGCGGCGCGGCGGTCGCGGCGGCCGCGGCGGCGCTTGTCTCGCGCGCGGCGTCGGCCGCCGCCCTGGCCTCGGCCGCCTCGGCGGCGCGCGTCTTGAGCTGGTCGCGCGCCCGGTCGGCGTCCCTTTGCAACGCCTGGGCCTGCGCGAGTGAAGCACCGCCGTTCGCGGTCTTGAGCTCGCCGATCAGCGCGTCGGCGTCGGCCCAGGCGGCACGGCCGATCGCGGCGCGGGCGTCGATGGCAAGCCGCTTGGCGTAGGCATCGTCGAGGTGCGCGAGCGCATCGGCGAGCGCCGGGCCGCCGTGCTCCTGCAGCTGATTGATGTAGAACTTGGCGCTGTCCGTCGCCGGATCGAGCAGCCGGCCCTGGCTGATGCGCACCTGGGCGATGCGCGCGACCTCGGTGAGCTGGGCGGCCGCCTCGCGGCGCGCCGCGTCGGCGCGCAGCTGCGCGATCTGGTCAGGCGGCATCGTGCCACTCTTCTCGGCCTGCGCCAGCAGCGTCGCGGCGCGCGCGAAAGCATTCGCCTGCAGCGCCGCCTGCACCTGGGTCGCCGACAGCTCCTTGAGGTGCTGGTTGACCTGCTGGTCGAGCGCGGCCAGCCGCGGGTGGCCGGGCTTGAGGCTGCGCGCGCTCTCGAGGGCGCGCAGCGCCGAGGTGTAGTCCTTGCTCGCCATGGCGCTGCCGGCGCGGGCGATCAGCAGCTCAGTGATGCGATCGAGGCCCTGGCGCGCCTCGCCGTTCTGCGGGTCGAGGTCGAGCACCGTCTTGTAGTGCGCGAGCGCGTTGTCCGACGGCGGGTCGATGTAGCGCTTGTCGCGCATCGCCGAACGGGCCCGCTCGAGCTGTGCCTCGAGCTCCTCGGCGGGGGCGGTCGCCGCGGGCTTGGCGACCGGCCCGGCCGGCGCGGTCGCGGCGGCCGGCGCGACCTCGGGTGCGCCTCGCACGGCGCCGGACAGCGGCTCGTCGGGGCGCGTCAGCCACCAGCCGGCGGCGGCTGCGGCGAGCACGACCGCGGCAGCGAGCGCGATCCACAGCCGGCGCGGCCGGGAGCGCGAAGGCGCACGAGCACCGGTTGCGGCGGCCGCGCTGGCGGCGACCTCGCCGGCAGCGAGCGACTGGCGCGCGGCCGCCTCCTCGGCGGCGCGGTCGAGCACCGTGCGGGCAGTGCCGGTGTCGACCGGCAGCAGCAGGTGATCGAACAGCGAGCGCTTGCGCTCGAGCACGGCCGCCGCGACGCGGGCCGTCTCGTCGACGATCGCGACCGGCACGAGCGCCGTGCTGTGGGTCAGCAGCTGCTGGACCATCGCCTCGAGCGCGGCGTCACCGCGGCCATCGATCAGCACCACCGCCGCACGGCTCGCCGTCCACTGGCTGACAAGCTCCGCGACGCTATCGAACTGATGGGCGTCCCGGCCCTTGGCCGCCGCGGCGAGCGGCGTCCACAGGCTGTCGTCCGCGGACACCACCAGCACCGACACGCGCGGCGTCCCCACGGCGTGCGCCGCAGCGGACGTCTCGGATCGATAGGACGGTTGCGACGACGGGCGGGCCATAAAGCTCCTGAGCGAGGCCGACCACGCGCCGCGCCCTCAGGCGTCGCGCGGTCACGATTGCAGTGGATGGTGAGCGCCCGGTCGCACTTTTCGTTGCGGGCGATTTCACATTTTCTGCTGGGGTACGGACATGCGTCTCGAATCCGAGACATATGTCGCACTCGGCCTGCTCAAGGCGCCAGACCGAGCGCCGATGCGCGCGACGCGCGTCAGCCGATGGCGATGATCTCGCCCTCGGCGGCACCGGTCGTAACGCGCTCGCCGAGCGCGGCGCCGATCATCCGCGCCGCCACCGGCGCGACGTAGCTGACCAGGCCCTCGGCCGGGTTCGCCTCGTCCTCGCCAACGATCCGCAGCGTTTTCACGCCGCCGTCGTCGAGGCGCACGGTCACGGTCGAGCCGAAGCGGACCTTGTCGTGACGCGCCGGCGGCGGCACGACCTCGGCGCTCGCGCGCCGCTGGTTCCAGTAGCGCAGGTCCCGCTGGCCCCGGGCGATCGCGGCCTTGTCGTCCGCGGCACGGGCCCGCGCCAGCTCATCCTCGAGGCGTCGCACCTCGGCCTCGATGCGTTCGAGGCCGGCCGGCGTCACGAGATTGCGGTGCGGGCTGACGGCGCGCTCGGGCAGGTCGAGCTCGGTGCCGGCGTCCTCGGATTCCTTTACAAAGGCGCGACTCATGACGACTCCGCGGTTCGGATGCGACTGTGACGGGCGTCACAATCAGACTTAAAGTGGATTCTATGATGCTGTTAATTCAAATAGTTATCGGCCATATCACGTTCTTTACATGAACATTCAAGGGCTGCGTGGGTGTCAAGCCTTCTTTTTCTGAAATGCGGAAAAACCCGTTGCATTTTCACGTAACCGCACTATAGTCGCTCTAGACCCTTGTCCGGCCGCTGAAAAGTCGGGCGGGGACTGCTCACAAAGCACTTTAGGTTTCCTGCGCAACTTCGCCTGTCGCCCTTGGGCACGCGTGTCTGACGGGGTTTACACAACAATGAGCGCCTGGGGCAAGCTCCACGCAGCGACCTTGGAATTGGCGAAAGCAACGCCGATTAAACAACGACTTACGCACGCCTTCTCGAAACACCTCAAGTACATCGACGCGACGCAGTTGCCACAAGCCCTACGCTGCGAGCTGCACGACATCCTGCGCGGTCTCGAGGCGGTCGCGCCGCTGCCGGGCGAGACACCGGTGCAGGCGACGGTGCGCAAGATGTCGGCCGACGACGCGGACCTGTTCGCCACCCGAATCGTCGTGCTGTTCGGCGAGGTGGCGCGCGCCGCCATCCCGGCGCGGCCCCATGAAGCCGCCAGCGCCGAGCCGCGGCTCGATCGCTTCGGCGACGACGCCCACAACGTCGTGCCCCTGCTCTACGCCGCCGAGGCCTGAACGCTCAGTCGAGCTTAAACTCGATCGTGTCCCAGCGCGTCGTTTCCTCGTGACGCGCCTGGCGGCGCAGCGCATCGATCAGCGCCCGCTCGTCCCAGTCGACGCTCTCGTCGGCAATCGCCAGCAGCGCCTTCGGGATCGCCCCCGTCCCGCCAAAGCTCGTCAGCAGCACCAGCGGCTTGTCCGCGGCCTTGGCGAAGTTCGCCTGGAACTCGACCAGCTCCGGGGCCCGGCGGTGCTGGGAAGCCAGCAGGATGACCACCTCGGCGGGGGCGATCTGCGCCCGCAGCTCCTCGCGCTCAGCCTCCTTGCCGCCGGCTGGGCGCCGGTCGGGCTTGCTGGAGTTCGCATAGTAGAAGTTGCGGGCACTCTCCAGGAACTCGAACACACGCAGGTAGTCGTCGTCCGCTTCCCACAGGTGGCTGACGAAAATGCGGATCGGATTCTGCTGCGTGACCATCGGCAAACCCCTCCGATTCGTGAGCAGTTTAGCGCACGGTGCCGGGCCTAACACGCTAGAATCCCCGCCGCGACGCGCACCCCCCCGGCCGCGTCGAGAACCAGATGCGCATCCTGCTGTACAACATCCGCTACGCAACCGGCACCGGGCCCGCCTTCCACCTGCCGGTGCCCGGCGCCGGCTACCTGCGCAGCAACCGCCAGGTGCTCAGCGACATCACCCAGTTCATCAAGAACGAGGATCCCGACATCGTCGGCCTGGTCGAGGTCGACACCGGCTCGATCCGCACCGGCATGGTCAACCAGGCCGAGTTCATCGCCGCCGAGCTCGGCCACTACTCGATCTACGAGTGCAAGTACGGCATCGAGTCGATCAACACGCTGATGCCGATCGTCCGCAAGCAGGCCAACGCTTTCCTCGCTTCGCCGCGGGTGCACGGCGAGCGCTTCCATTACTTCGACACCGGCATCAAGCGGCTGATCATCGAGCTCGAGCTCGAGGAGGCGGTGGTGTTCCTGGTGCACCTGTCGCTGAAGTACCGCCACCGGCAGGCGCAGCTGCGCACGCTGCACGAGCTCGTTCGCGGCTCGACCAAGCCCGTGCTGCTGGCCGGCGACTTCAACACCTTCTGGGGCGATCACGAGATCTACCTGTTCATGCAGGCTGCGGGCCTCAAGAGCGCCAATACGGCCAGCCTGCCGTCCTATCCGAGCCACAATCCGCGCCGCGAGCTCGACTTCATCCTCTACAGCGCCGGCATCGAGGTCACGAACTTCCGCGTCCCCGCGGTACGCTTCTCCGACCACCTGCCGCTGATCTGCGATTTCGAGGTGCGCGCGCGCGCCGCATCCGCAGCCGCTTGACCGTCGGGGGGACGATGGCCGAAGACATGAAGGGTGCGCAGCACTGGTCCTGGTCGCTCGACAAGGACGGTATCGGCTGGCTGGGTGCCGACCGCGCCGGGGCCTCGACCAATACGCTGTCGCGGGCCGTGCTCGAGTCGCTGAACGCGCAGCTCGAGGAGATCGAGCGCGCCCGGCCGCGCGGCGTCGTCGTCTGGTCGGCGAAGAAGAACGGCTTCATCGCCGGCGCCGACATCAGCGAATTCACGACCATCACGACCGAGGCGCAGGGCTACGAGCTCGTGCGCGCCGGCCAGCAGGTCATGGACCGCATCGAGCGCCTGCCGTGCCCGACCGTCGCGGCGATCCACGGCTTCGCCCTCGGCGGCGGCCTCGAGGTCGCCCTCGCCTGCCGCTATCGCATCGCCGCCGACGACGACAAGGTCAGCCTCGGGCTGCCGGAAGTGCAGCTCGGCATCCACCCCGGCTTCGGCGGCACCGTGCGTGCGCCGCGGCTGATCGGCGGCCGCGCCGCCCTCGACCTGATGCTCACCGGCCGTCCGCTGCGCGCCAGGCGCGCGCTCGCGCTCGGCCTCGTCGACCGGCTGGCGCCGCCGGATGGCCTGAAGGCTGCCGCCTCGGCGCTGCTCAACGAGCTGCCACAGCCGCGGCGCGCGCCGCTGCTCGACCGGGTGCTCGCGCTCGCGCCGCTGCGCTCGATGGTCGCCAGGCAGGCCGCCGCCCAGGTCGCCAAGCGCGCGCGCCCGGAGCACTACCCGGCGCCCTACGCGATCATCGACCTGTGGCGGCGCCACGGCGCGGCGGACGCGGCGGCCTACGAGGCCGAGGCGCGCTCGTTCGCCACCGTCTGCCTGACCGAGGCCTCGCGCAGCCTCGTGCGTGTGTTCTTCCTGCAGGACCGCCTCAAGGGGCTGGCCGGCAAGGGCGCGACGCCGGCGCAGAGCGCGCACGTCGTCGGCGCCGGAGTCATGGGCGGCGACATCGCCGCGTGGTGCGCGCAGCGCGGCCTGAGCGTGACGCTGCAGGATCGCGCACTCGAGTACGTGCAGCCGGCGCTCGACCGCGCGCGCGCCGACTTCGAGAAGCGGGCCAAGACGCCGGCCGCGGCCGCGGAGATGGCGGCGCGCCTCAGCGCCGACGTCGAGGGCCGCGGCGCCGCGACCGCCGACGTCGTCATCGAGGCGATCTACGAGAATCGTCGAGGCGAAGCAGGCGCTGTACGCGACGCTCGAGCCGCGCCTCAAGCCCGGCGCGCTGCTGGCGAGCAACACCTCGAGCCTGACGCTGGAGGCGCTGGCGACGACGCTCGCCGACCCGGCGCGGCTGGTCGGGCTGCACTTCTTCAACCCGGTCGCGAAGATGCCGCTCGTGGAGGTCATCCACGCCGAGCACACCGACCCCGCCGCAATCAAGGCCGCGCTCGCCTTCGTGCGGCGCATCGACAAGCTGCCGCTGCCGTGCCGCAGCGCGCCGGGCTTCGTCGTCAACCGGATCCTGTTCCCGTACCTGACCGAGGCGATGCTCGCGGCGCAGCGACGGCATCGCCCTGCCGGTGCTCGACGAGGCCGCGGTCGCGTTTGGCATGCCGCTCGGACCGATCGAGCTCGCCGACACGGTCGGCCTCGATGTCGCGCTGCACGTCGGCAACGTCCTCGCTGCGGCCTTCGGTACGACCCGGCCGGACGTGCTCGAGCCGCTGGTGGCGGCCAAGAAGCTCGGCCGCAAGAGCGGCGAGGGCTTCTACGTGTGGCGCGACGGCAAGCCGGCCAAGCCCGCCGCGCTGGGCCCGGCCCCGGAGGACCTCGCCGACCGGCTGATCCTGCCGATGCTGAACGAGTCTGCGGCCTGCCTGCGCCAGGGCATCGTCGGCGACGAGGACCTGCTCGACGCCGGCGTGATCTTCGGCACGGGCTTCGCCCCGTTCCGCGGCGGGCCGCTGCACTACGCGCGGCACCGCGGCATCAAGAACGTGGTCGCGCGGCTGGAGGAACTCGCCAGCCGCTACGGCGCGCGCTTCAAGCCCGACGCCTACTGGGCGACCCTTGACCGCTAGGGCCCCGGTGCGCGGCCGGAGCCGCGGCACGCGCGTGCTACCATCAGCCATCGCCCGGTGTGACCGCCCGTGATGGAGAACGAAGCGCTCGACCCTGACCTGCTGCGGACCTTCACGCCGCTCGACGGCTTCAAGAAGGAGAACCTCGCGGCGCTGGCGCGCAAGACCTCCCTCAAGGAGCTGCCGGGCGGCCGTGCGCTGTTTCGCGAAGGCGACAACGACAAGCGCACCTATTACCTCGTCCGCGGCGAAGTGGAGCTGCGCTCCGGCGACGCGCTGGTCGCGGTGGTGCGATCCGGCACCGTCGAGGCGCGCAACCCCCTCGCGCCCGGCATGCCGCGCCGCTTCACGGCGCGCGCGGCCACCGACATCGAGTACCTCGCCGTCGACAGCGACCTGCTGGACGTACTGCTGACCTGGGACCAGACCGGCAGCTACGAGGTCAGCGAGTTGAATCCCGAGTCGCCGGTCACCGAAGGCGACTGGATGACGACGCTGCTGCACACCAAGGCCTTTCACCGCATCCCGCCGTCGAACCTGCAGGCGATCTTCATGCGCATGCAGCGCGTCGGTTACCGCGCCGGCGAGGTCGTCATCAAGCAGGGCGACGAGGGCGACTTCTTCTACGCGATCACCACCGGCCGCTGCGTCGTGACCCGCGAGACGCCGCTCAACCGCGAAGGCATCAAGCTGGCCGAGCTCGGCCCGGGCGACACCTTCGGCGAGGAGGCGCTGATCTCCGAGGCCAAGCGCAACGCGACCGTCGCGATGATCACCGACGGCTCGCTGATGCGGCTCAACAAGGCCGACTTCAACACGCTGCTCAACGAGCCGATGCTGCACTGGGTCGGCTACGAGGACGCGGTGGGCCTGGTCGAGAGCTCGAGCGCCAAGTGGCTGGACGTGCGTCTGCCGTCCGAGTTCGACAGCTGGCACCTGCCGGGCGCGATCAACGTGCCGCTGTACTTCCTGCGGCTGAAGCTCAAGCAGCTCGACCCGAAGACGCCCTACGTCGTGGTCTGCGACACGGGGCGGCGCAGCTCGGCGGGCGCCTTCATCCTCAACGAGCGCGGCTACAACGCCATGGTCCTGCAGGGCGGCCTCGCCGCCGCCGAGATCGCGCGCCGCGCCTGAGCCGGCCGGGCGGCGGCCCGCCCCCTCCCGCACCACCGATCCAGCGCCGCCGCTCGCCGCGGCGTCCGATTTGTCCTGGACGGCGCGCCGGATCCGTGGCCATTCCGAGACGTGGCTCACACCGGGTCGCTACCGCTAGGGCGATCCCTTAAGTAATTCCGCTTCCTGCCGTCGCTTCGGCCCAGGCCATCCCAGAAGGACCTGGTCGCACCGATGGATTCCGCTGCCCACTTCCGCCCTGTCGCGGCCGGCCTGGCCGTGCTCGCGCTCGCCCTGACCGTCGGCGGCGCGGCGCTCGCCGCCGGCGTGCCGGGCGCGCCGCGCCTCGCGGACCTGCCGCAGCACTGGCGCGACGACGACGGCCGCGCGCTCGCGCTCGACGGCCTCGCCGGCGAGCGCGTCATCCTGACGATGGCCTACGCGAGCTGCCACAAGATCTGCCCGATGACGATCGACGCGCTGCGCTCGATGCAGCGCGCGCTCGACGCCCGCGGCGAGCAGGCCCAGATCGTCGTCGTCGGCTACGACCCCGCCAACGATGATCCGGCCACCTGGCGCCGCTACCGGCGCAGCCGGCACCTCGACCGCCGGAACTGGCACTTCCTGACCGGCAGCGCCGCGGATACCGAGCGGCTGGCGCGGGCGCTCGGCTTCGAGTTCTGGAAGTACGACGAGCACGTCATGCACGACTCGCGCGTGCTCGTGTTCGACACGCGCGGCATGCCGCAGGCGGCGCTCGGCCCCGATACCCCTGACTGGGCTGCGGCCCTCTGACCCAAGCGCACCCCTGCGAGGCCTCATGTTGATCCAGCTTGCCCCCGTTCTGCGCGCCGTCGTGCTGGCGCTCGTGCTCGGCGCCGTCGCCACACCCGCGCTCGCCGCGAGCGACGACGCCGCCAAGCTCGCCGAACTGCAGCGCAAGCTCGATCAGAGCATCCAGATGATCGAGGCGCTGTCGGCGCGCGTGCACGAGCTGGAGGCGCGCCAGCCGCTGGCGCAGCAGGCGGCCGCCGCGCCCGTGGCGCCGGCCGCGGCGGCGACGCCGGCCGCCCCAGCCACCCCGGCCACCCCGGCCGACCCGCGGCTCGAGTCGGTCGAGCAGCGCGTGCAGCAGATGGAGGCAGCGAACGCCAGCCGCCACGGCGATGACTCGTCGCTGCCGATCCATGGCTTCGCCGACGTCGACGCCGGCAACTACAACCCCTACAACCCGCAGCTGAAGGGCGCGAGCGTCGGCAACCTCGACTTCTACCTCGCGCCGAAGCTCGGCGAGCGGACGCTGTCGCTGTTCGAGCTCAACTTCGAGGTCGACACGCAGGGCAACGTCGGCGTCGACCTCGAGCGCGCGCAGATCGGCTACCAGTTCAGCGACGAGGCGACGCTGTGGCTCGGCCGCTTCCACACGCCGTTCGGCTACGTCAACACGGCGCTGCATCACGGCGCGTGGATCGCCACCGCGCTGCGGCGCCCGAAGTTCGTCCAGTTCGAGGACCACGGCGGCGTGCTGCCGGACCACACGGTCGGTGCCTGGCTGACCGGCGGCGAGCACGTCGGCGACGGCAAGGTCGTCTACGACGTGTACGCCGGCAACGCGCAGGAGATCGTCGCTGGCGTCCTCGACATGCGCAACGCCGGCAACCCGCACGGCAACCCGATCGTCGGCGGCCGGCTCGGCTACCGCTTCGGCGGCACGCTCGACGGCCTGACGGTCGGGCTGCACGGCTTCGTCGACAAGGTCTCCGACGACCAGACGCCGACCGACTACACGCGCGTCCGCATGCTCGGCGGCTATGCGGTCTACGACACCGATGCCTGGGAGCATATCGCCGAGTTCTACGCCTTCGACGACGAGGACCTGTCCGGCGGCACCGGCACGCACCGCAGTGAGGCCGGCTTCGTGCAGCTCGCCTACCGCGCGTCGTGGGGCGTGCCGTACGTGCGCTACGAGCGCGCGTCGCTGCAGCAGTCCGACCAGTACTTCGCGCAGCAGACCAACGTCGACGCCGGTGCGTCCTACTACCGCAGCGCGGTCGGCCTGCGCTTCGACATCGACCTCAAGGCCGCGCTCAAGTTCGAGCTCGCCAACACCCGCACGACCGACCGCGCGCCCGACGAGTACAACGAAGCGCTGGTGCAGTATGCGATCCGCTTCTAGGCCCGCCATGGATCCGACACCCGTGCGCCGCCCGCTGTCCGCACCCGTGCTGCTGCTGCTGCTGCTGGTGCTCGCCGCGCCCGCCGCGCGCGCCGGCGACGTCTACGTCGTCTGCAACCCCGGCGTCGCGCTCGCGGCGGCCGACGTCAAGGACGTCTTCCTCGGCGAAAAGAGCTTCGCCGGCAGCATCAAGCTCGCGCCCGCCGACAACGCCGCCACCCAGGCGGCGTTCCTCGACCGGGTGCTCAAGCTCGATGCCGGCAAGTACGCGGCGATCTGGACCAAGAAGTCGTTCCGCGACGGCGCCAATCCGCCGCCGGTGAAGGGCACCGACGCCGAGGCGCTCGCCTACGTCAAGCAGACGCCCGGCGGCTGCAGCTACCTGTCCGCGGCGCCGCCGACCGGTGTCACGGTCGTTGCCAAGTTCTGACCCCGTCGCGGAGAGATTCATGAGCCAGAAGTCCACGCACGGCGGCGCCAACAGGCTCATCGTGCTGCAGTTCGCCGCCGTCATGCTGCCGGTCGCGCTGGTGCTGTTCGCGCAGATGGTGGCGGACGCGCGCCGGGCGGACGCCCTCGAGCACTCGCGCACGCTGCGAGTGCTCGCCGCGGAGGTGCGCGCTGACTACAAGGCTTTCTTCAGCGGTGTCACCGACGCGGTCGACTCCGGCTCGCTGAGCAGCAACGCGGTGGCGGCGCTCAAGTCGTCCGGCCGGCACCTCGACGAGCTCGTCGCGGCCGGTGGCGAGCCCGCCGTGCTCAAGGATGCGGCGCCCTCGCTCGCCGCGCTCGAGGCCCGGCTCGGCAACGGTGCCGACCTGAACGCGCTGATGGCGGCGCGCGTGCCGGTGCGCGCCGCCGACGCGCTGACGACCTACATCGCCGAGGAGTACGACCGGCGCGACCAGGCGATGGTGCCCGAGGTGGTGCGCTCGGCACACCAGCAGCAGATCGCGGTGGCAGCGGCGCTCGCGCTGTCGCTGGTGCTGACGGTCGGCTTCGTGATTGCCTCGCAGCGCAAGCTGCGGGTGCGCCGCGAGGCCGACCAGCGCGCCGCTGCCGAGGGCCTGCGCATCAAGCGGGCGCTGGACTGCGCCTCGACCAACGTGATGCTCGCCGACCCGGACGGGCAGATCATCTACCTCAACCCGCGCCTGCAGGCCATGTTCAAGGCGATCGAAGGCGAGCTGCGCCAGGAGCTCAAGGGCTTCGACGCCGACCGCCTGATCGGCTCGAACTTCGACCAGTTCCACCGCCACCCCGCTCACCAGCGCAACCTCCTCGCCGGCCTCAAGGCCACGCACGTTGCCGACGCCAAGGTCGCGGGCCGCTCGCTGCGCATCACGGCCAACCCGGTGCTCGACGCCGCCGGCGAGCGCTACGGCACCGTCGTCGAGTGGTACGACCGGACCCAGGTGCTGTCGGTAGAGGATGAGATCCAGGCGATCGTCAGCGCGGCGCTGGCCGGCGACCTGTCGCGGCGCATCGCGCCGGCGGGCAAGAACGGCTTCTTCCTGGCCCTCGCCCAGGGCGTCAACGAACTGCTCGACATCAACGCGCGCGTCATCAGCGACGCCACGCGGATGTTCAGCGCCCTCGCCCAGGGCGACGTCACGCAGCGCGTCGACGCCGACTACAAGGGCGTGTTCGCGCAGCTGAAGTCAGACGCGAATGCCACGATGGTCAAGCTCACCGAGATCGTGCACGCAATCAAGCGCAACGGCGAGGAGGTCGGCGTCGGCGCCCGCGAGGTTGCCTCCGGCAGCCTCGACCTCAGCCAGCGCACCGAGGCGCAGGCGGCGAGCCTCGAGCAGACCGCCGCCAGCATGGAGCAGATGGCCGGCACCGTGAAGCAGACCTCGGCGAACGCCCAGCACGCCAACGAACTCGGCGCCGCGGCGCGCGCCCAGGCCGAGAAGGGCACGGCGGTGGTGCGGGCGGCGGTGGAGGCGATGAGCGAGATCCACGCCTCGAGCCGCAAGATCGCCGACATCATCGGCGTCATCGACGAGATCGCCTTCCAGACCAACCTGCTCGCGCTCAACGCCGCGGTCGAGGCCGCACGCGCCGGCGACCAGGGCCGCGGCTTCGCAGTCGTCGCGAGCGAGGTGCGCAACCTCGCCGGCCGCAGCGCCATGGCCGCCAAGGAGATCAAGAGCCTGATCCTGTCGAGCGGCAAGAAAGTCGAGGAAGGCAGCGCGCTCGTCACGCGCTCCGGCACGGCACTCGACGAGATCATGGCGAGCGTCAAGAAGGTCAGCGACATCAACAACGAGATCGCCGCGACCAGCGCCGAGCAGGCGATCGGCATCGACGAGGTCAACAAGGCCGTCAACTCGATGGACGCGGCGACGCAGCAGAACGCCGCGCTGGTCGAGGAATCGTCGGCCGCGAGCCAGGCCATGGCCGAGCAGGCCCAGGAGCTGCTGCGCCAGGTGGCGTTCTTCCGCGTCGGCGCAGAGCCCGCCGCGAGCGCAGACCCGGGACGCGCCCCGGCCCCTGCCCCGGCGCGCGCCGCGGGCGGGCGGCGCTAGCCGCAGGCCGGCGCGCCGGCGCGCCCTGCGCCGTCGACGTCCGGCCGCGGCGGGCCGCCGAGCCGGGCGAACTCCCGCCACGCGGCGCGGTCAAATCCGCTGCACGACACGCTGGCAGCATCCCGGTCGGCTCCGGGAGGGAAATATGCCGCTCACCACTGAACGCCGGCTTCACGCCGCGTCGCTCGTCTCGGCCGCGGTGCTGCTCGGGGCCTGCGCGACCGCCGCCGGCGGACGCGGCCCGGCCGAGCAGGCCGCGGATCAAGAGCTCGCCGCGCGCGTCGAATACGCGCTCCTGAACGATCCGCGCCTCTACGCCCGGCATATCGACGTCGATGCCGACCGCGGCGTCATACGTCTGTCCGGTCTGGTGTGGGACGATGGCGACCCATTCGAGGCCCGCCGCATCGCGCGCGCCGTCCCGGGCGTCACGTCGGTCGTCAGCGAACTCGAACTGGTACGCGGCGGCAAGGCCCGCTGACGCCGGTGCGGCCACGCCGCCCGCCGGCTTGGGCCCGGGCGCAGCGCCGGGCGGTCGTGCGCCGCACGGGCGGCGCTCGGCGCCACTACATCGTATGCGTCGGCTTGTCCCCGCCGAGCGCGCCGGCGAGATAGTTCTCGATCTTCTTCTGGGTGTTGCCGCGGTCCTGGTCGGAGAACTGCACGCCGATGCCGGCGACGCGGCGGCCGGCGACGCCCTTGGGCGTGACCCAGATCACGCGGCCCGCGACCGGCAACTTCTCCTCCTCGCCCATCAGGTTGAGGAGCATGAACACTTCGTCGCCGAGGCGGTAGTTGCTGTTGGTCGGGATGAACAGCCCGCCGTTCTTCACAAACGGCATGTAGGCGAGATACAGGGCGCTCTTGTCCTTAATGGTGAGCGTCAGTAGCCCCGGCTTGTTCGTCGGCTGTCGCATCAGGGTCCTAATCGATCTTAACCGCGCGCCCGGCCCGCACGAAGTGTCTCCAACTCGCGCGAGAGCCTCGCGAACAGCCGCTCAAACAGCAGCGTCACGTTCGCCGAACCCTTGAGCGCCGCCTGAGCTGCCTGAGTCTCGTCCAGCAGCAGGTACAGACCTTGAATATGTCGCGTCCGGGCGCCCGCTGGCAAGCCCGGCGTTGCCGGACTGTGATCCGGTGCGGGCGCGAGCAGCCCGCGGCGGATCCGATCAGTGACCCAGTTCTCGATCCAGCGCAGCCGCTCGGCCGGCAGGCGCTGCTGGCAGCGCTCGGCGAGGCCAACGATATCGGCGTCCGCCCGACCGAGCAGCCCCGGCAACTCGGCCATTTCCCGTTCCAGGTCCCGGGCCCCGGCCGCGGCGAGCTGCAGCGCGCCGAGCGGCGCCCCGGCGGCGAGCGCCAGCGGTCCCGACCAGTCGGTGGCCGGGTCGACCGCGGCGAGCCAGGCGAGCGCGGCCGCCCGCTCCGGCGCGAGCAGCTTCAGCCGCTGGCAGCGGCTCGCGATCGTCGCCGGCAGCCGCTCCGGCCGTGCCACCGTCAGCAACAGCAGTGCCCCGGCCGACGGCTCCTCGAGCGTCTTCAGCAGCGCGTTCGCGCCGCTCGCGTTCATCGCGTCGGCCGGGTCGACGATCGCGACCTTGCGCCGGCCGCGGTAGCTCTTGAGCGACAGGCTCGCGATCAGCTCGCGGATGTCCTCGACCGCGACCTGCTTCTTGTCCTCGGCGACGCCGACGCGGCGCAGGTCCGGGTGGTTCCCCGCGGCATGCAGGCGGCATGAGGTGCACACGCCGCACGGGCCCGCGGCGGTGGGCGCCTCGCACAGCGCGAGCCGCGCGATCCAGTCGGCGAGCGCGGCCTTGCCGAGCCCGGGCTGGCCCTGCAGCAGCAGCGCATGCGGCAGCCGCCCCGCGGCGAGCGCGAGGCCCACCTGCTCGCGCGCCGGGGCGAGCCACGGCGCGCGCTCGGCGAGGCGGAAGCTCGTCAGCTCGAGCGGGTCCACTCAGCGCTCCGGCAGCGCGTGGATGGCGCGGGCGACGTCGCTCGCGACCCGCGCCGGCGCCCGGTCGGCATCGATCACGGCGATTCGGCCCGGGGCGGCCGCCGCGAGCGCGAGGTAGCGCGCCCGGACGCGCTCGAAGAACGCGACCGTCTCGGCCTCGATCCGGTCGGCCCGGCCACGGCGCGCGCGCGCGCGCGCGAGGGCCGTCGCGACCGGCGCGTCGAGCAGGATCGTCAGATCGGGGGCCAGGCCGCGCTGCGCGAGCCGCGCCAGCGGCTCGATGTCGGCGTCGGCGACGCCGCGGCCGGCCCCCTGGTAGGCGTAGGTCGCATCGGTGTAGCGGTCGCACAGCACCCACGCGCCACGCGCGAGCGCCGGCCTGAGGAGGTTGTCGGTGTGCACGGCGCGCGCGGCGAACATCAGCAGCAGCTCCGCCGCGACCGGCACCGGCTCGGCGGTCTGGTGCAGCACGAGCTCGCGGATCCGCTCGGCGAGCGGCGTGCCGCCGGGCTCGCGCGTCGCGACGACCTCGCGGCCGGCGGCCTCGAGCGCGGCCTTGAGCGTCTCGAGCTGGGTCGGTCTTGCCGACCCCCTCGATCCCCTCGAAGGTGATGAACCGCCCCTGACTCATTACCGCCCGCCTCCGCTTCGCAGCCGCTCGAGGTAGCGAGCGACGGCCGCATTGTGCGCCTCGAGCGTGCGCGAGAACTCGTGGCGGCCGTCGCCGCGGCCGGTGGCCACGAAATAGAGGTCGTCGCTGTCGGCTGGCGCGACCGCCGCCTCCAGCGCCGCGCCGCTCGCGAGCGCGATCGGCGTCGGTGGCAGGCCATCGCGCGTGTAGGTGTTGTAGGGCGTATCGATGATGAGGTCGCGGCGGTGCAGGCTGCCGTCGTAGGCGGCGCCCAAGCCGTAGATCACCGTCGGGTCCGTCTGCAGCCGCATCCCGCGCCGCAGCCGGTTGACGAACACCGCGGCGATGTGCGGCCGCTCCTCGGGGTCGCCGGTCTCCTTCTCGATGATCGAGGCGAGGATCAGCGCCTGGTAGGGGGATGCGAGCGGCAGGTCGGCGCGGTGCCGCAGCCAGGCGCTCGCGAGGCGCTCCTGCAGCCGCGCGTGCGCGAGCTTCAGCACCTCGAGGTCGGTGGCACCCTTCGGCACGAGGTAGGTGTCGGGGAAGAACTCGCCCTCGGCGGCCAGGCCGGCGGCGCCGAGCCGCTCCATCAGCGCCGCATCCGCGCTCGCGACCGCGCGCTTCAGCACCGGGTTGGCGTGCAGCGAGTCGAGCGCGGTCGCGGCCGTCCAGCCCTCGACCAGCGTCACCGGGTGCAGCAGCACCCGGCCCTCGACCCATTGCTCGAGCAGCCCGGCCGGGCTCGCGCCCGGTGCCAGCAGGTACTCGCCGGCCTGCACCCGCGCCGCCTTGCCGTCGCGTCGCGCCAGCCAGGCGAACAGCCGCGGGTGCTCGAGCAGGCCGCGGCGCTCCGCGAGCCGCTCGGCGATCCGGCCGAGCGGCTCGCCCGGCGCGATCTCGAACACCATGGGCGCGGTCAGACCCGCGAGCGGCGCGCGGTACCAGCGGTCGGCGGCGAGGTAGCCGCCGCCGAGGGCGACCGCGAGCGCGGCCAGCAGCAGCAGCACGGCGGCGACGGCGCGGCGCATGCTCAGAAGCCCGCCACCCAGGCCTGTGCCTGGCGCGCGTACGGGCCGGGCGCGAAGCGCCGGCCGCCGAGCGCCGCGACCGGCCAGACGCCGATCAGCGCGTTGCTGACAAAGAGCTCGCTCGCCGCGTCGAGTTCGCCGCGCGCGAGGTCGCGCACCTCGACCGCGACGCCGGCCGCGCGCCACGCGTCGATGAGCGCCGCGCGCATGACGCCGGCGACGCCGCAGCGCTCGAGCGACGGGGTCACGAGGCGATGGTCGAATACGGCGAACACGTTGCTCATCGTGCCGCAGACCGGCCGGCCCTGCACGTCGAGCATCAGCCCCTCCCCGGCCGGCGCCCCGCCGGCGAGCTCGCGCCGCGCGAGCACCTGCTCGAGCCGGTTGAGGTGCTTGAGGCCGGCCAGCAGCGGCTGCTCGGCGAGGCGCACGGCGAGCTCGCGCAGCACCACGCCCGCGTTGGCCGCCGCCGCCGGCCGCGGCCGCGGCGGCCACGCGGCGAGCCAGCGCCGGGGCGCGAGCGCGGTGTCGGCCGCGTAGCCGGTGCCGCCGGCACCGCGCGTGACGATGAGCTTGAGGACCCCGGTGCCCGGCGTGCGCGCCGCCGCCTCGAGCTCGGCGCGCAGCGGCTGCGGCGCCGGCGCCGCGATGCCGAGGCGCGCGCAGCCGTACGCGAGCCGCGCGAGATGGCGCTCGAGCAGCCGCGCCCGGCCGTCGACTACCGCGATCGTCTCGAACAGGCCGTCACCGAACTCGAGGCCGCGGTCGGGCCGCGCGTCGGCGGCGAGCGGCGCGCCGTCCAGCCACAGCATCAGGCGTGCTCCGCGCCGAGCGCACGCACGAGCCCGCGCGCCTTGGCGCGCGTCTCCTCGAGCTCGCGGCCGGGATCGGAGTCGGCGACGATGCCGGCGCCGGCGAGCAGGCTGAGCTCGCGGCCGCGCTGCGGCAGCGCGCGCACGGTCGCGGTGCGGATCAGGATGTTGAGGTCGAGGCTGGCGTCGCGGCCGAGGTAGCCGAAGGAGCCGGTATAGGCGCCGCGCGGCCGGGCCTCGAGCTCGGCGATGATCTCCATGCAGCGCACCTTGGGGCAGCCGGTGATCGTGCCGCCCGGAAAGAGCGCGCGGATCACCTGCCCGGGCGTCACCTCGGGGCGCTGTTGGCCGCGCACGTTGGAGACGATGTGGTGCACGTGGGCGTAGCTCTCGATCGTCATGTACTCGTCCACCTCGACGCTGCCCGCGACGCAGATGCGGCCGAGGTCGTTGCGCTCGAGGTCGAGCAGCATCACGTGCTCGGCCTGCTCCTTGGCGTTGGCGCGCAGCTCGGCCGTCACCGCGGCGTCGTCGCCGCGCCTCGGCCTCGTGCCCGCAATCGGCCGCGTCTCGACCCGGCCGCCGCGGCAGGCGACCAGCCGCTCCGGCGAGGTCGACAGCACCGTCATCCCCGGCAGCGCGGCGAGGCCGGCGAACGGCCCGGGATTGGCGCGGCGCAGGTGGTCATAGAGCGCCGCCGCCGAGACGCCGTCCGGCAGCCGCGCGCGCCACTCGCGGGCGAGGTTGGCCTGGTAGATGTCGCCGGCGGCGATGTGCTCGAGCGCGCGCAGCACGGCGCTGCGATAGCGCTCGGGCTCGTCCTCGACGAGCGCCAGCGGCGGGATCGCCGGCGGCGGCGACGGCGGGCTCGCGAGCGGCTCGAGCCGCGCGGCGAGCGCATCGAGCTCGGCCTCGGCGCCCGCCTCGGCGACCAGCCACAGCTCGCCCGCCTCGTGGTCGTAGATCGCCGCGGCGCGGACCCGCGCCGCAAAGGCGATCGGCCCCGGGCCGCGCGGCAGCCTCAGGCGCGGCTCGACCTCCTGCGCGAGCTCGTAGCCGAGGTACAGGAACCAGCCGCCGGCGAACGGCAGCGGCGGCGCCGTCGCCGGCGGCGGCTCGGCGGCGAACCAGGCGTCGAGCGAGCGCAGAAAGCCGCCATCCTTCGCCCGCTCGCCGACCAGCGTGCCGCCGGCATCGAGCCACAGCGTCTCGGCGCCGGCCGCGAACAAGAGGTCGTAGCGGCCCTGGCGCGTGCCGGTGCTCGCGCTCTCGAGCAGGAACGGGTAGCGCGCGGGCGCGGCGGTGTGGGCCCGCAGGAAGTCCGGGCGCCAGCGGCCGAGCAGGCGCGCGACGGGCGGGTGGATCACGCGGCCCGGAGCCACGGGGCGCTCACTTGAGCCGGCGGAACACCAGGCTGCCGTTCGTGCCGCCGAACCCGAAGGAGTTCGACAGCGCGACGTCGATCTTCATCGGCCGCGCGGCGTTCGGCACGTAGTCGAGGTCGCACCGCGGGTCCGGGTTGTCGAGGTTGATCGTCGGCGGCGCCACCTGGTCGCGGATCGCGAGGATCGTGAACAGCGCCTCGACGGCGCCGGCGGCGCCGAGCAGGTGGCCGGTGACGGACTTGGTCGAGCTGACCGCGACCTGCGCCGCGGCCGGGCCGAGCGCGCGCTTGATCGCCGCGGTCTCGGCGATGTCGCCGAGTGGCGTCGAGGTCGCGTGGGCATTGATGTAGTCGAGCGACTCGGCCGCGACGCCGGCGTCCTTGAGCGCGTTGACCATCGCCAGGCGCGCGCCCTCGCCGTCCTCGGGCGGCGCGGTGATGTGGTGCGCGTCGCCGCTCATGCCGAGGCCGACGAACTCCGCGTAGATGCGCGCACCGCGCGCCTTGGCGTGCTCGTACTCCTCGAGCACCAGCGCGCCGGCGCCGTCGCCCATCACGAAGCCGTCGCGGTCGCGGTCCCAAGGGCGGCTGGCCCGCGTCGGGTCGTCGTTGCGCTCCGACAGCGCCTTCGCCTGGCAGAAGCCGCGCGAGGCCGAGCGGGTTGATCGCCATCTCGGCGCCGCCGGCGATCATGACGTCGGCGTCGCCGTACTGGATGCAGCGCGCGGCGATGCCGATGCAGTGGGTCGAGGTCGTGCAGGCGGTCACGATCGCGAGGTTCGGGCCTTTGAGCCCGTAGGTGATCGAGACGTGGCCGGAGATCATGTTGATGATGCTGGCCGGCACGAAGAACGGCGACACCTTGCGCGGGCCCTTAGCCTCGAGCAGCTTCTCGTGGTTGATCTGGATCGTCTCGAGGCCGCCGATGCCGGCGCCCATCGCCACGCCGATGCGCGGCGCGTTCGCGTCGGTGACGGCGAGGCCGGAGTCCTTGATCGCCTGGGTCGCGGCCGCGTAGCCGTACTGGACGAACGGGTCCATGCGCCGCGCTTCCTTGGGCGGCAGGTAGTCGTCGACGACGAAGCCGCGCACGTCGCCGGCGAAGCGCGTCGGGTAGTTGCTCGTGTCGAAGCGGTTGATCGGGCCGATGTAGCTGCGGCCCTGGACGACGTTGTCCCACGCCTCGGCGACGGTGCTGCCGACCGGCGAGACGATACCGAGGCCCGTGACGACGACGCGACGCTTGGTCAAGGCGCCTCCGCAAGTCTTCCGAATGCCGGGAGAACAGGAAGCAAGCCCGGCGCCGCTCCGGGCCGGGCTCCCCCTGCGATGAAGCTCAGGCCTTGCCCTGATGCTCCGTGATGTAGTCGATTGCCTGCTGGACGGTGGTGATCTTCTCCGCGTCCTCGTCAGGAATCTCGGTCTCGAACTCCTCCTCGAGCGCCATCACGAGCTCGACGGTATCCAGCGAGTCGGCCCCCAGATCGTCCACGAAGGAGGCGTCGCTGGTCACTTCCTCTTGCTTGACGCCCAGCTGCTCGGCGACGATCTTCTTGACCCTTTCTTCAACGCTGCTCATCGTTCTTTTATCCTCTGTAACGCCAAAGCGTGTCGGGCCCACGGGGGCGCCGGGGACGATAATGCCCCGGTGTCGCGTGGACGGCGCATTTTATGGGAAACGCCCGTCCCCCGCCACGGACGCGATCTCAAGTCAATTCAATGACTTGACTCTTTTCGCCCTTCAGGGCATGTACATTCCGCCGTTCACCGACAGGGTTTCGCCGGTCACGTAGGCCCCCGCGGGCGAGGCCAGGTACAGGACGGCGGCGGCGATATCCTCGCCGCTGCCGAGCCGGCCGAGCGGGATCTGGCCGGCAAGCCCGGCCCGCTGCTCCTCGCTCAGCGCGCGGGTCATGTCGGTGTCGATGAAGCCGGGCGCGACCACGTTGCAGGTGATGTTGCGCGAGCCGACCTCGCGGGCCAGCGACTTCGTAAAGCCGATGATGCCGGCCTTGGCTGCCGCGTAGTTCGCCTGGCCGGGATTGCCGGTGAGACCGACGACCGAGGCGATGCTGATGATCCGCCCGCCTCTGCGCCTTCATCATGCCGCGCAGCACCGCCTTGGAGAGCCGGTACACCGACGACAGGTTGGTGTTCAAGATCGCGTCCCAGTCCTCGGGCTTCATCCGCAGCAGCAGGCTGTCGCGGGTGATGCCGGCGTTGTTGACCAGGATCCCGACCGCGCCCTCGTGCGCCTCGATGTCGGCGATCGCCGCCTCGACGCTCGCCGGCACCGCCACGTCGAGTACGAGGCCGCGGCCCTTGAGGCCGGCGGCGGCGAGCGCCGCGGAGATGTCCGCGGCGCCGGCGGCGGTGGTCGCGGTGCCGAGCGCGGTCGCGCCATGGCGCGCGAGCGCGAGCAGGATCGCGCGGCCGATGCCGCGCGAGGCGCCGGTCACGAGCGCCACCTGGCCGTCGACGCCGAAGGTCGCCGCCGTGTCACTGCTCATCGTCCCGCTCCCCCGGTGACCGCGGCGACCGCGGCGGCGAGGCTCGCCGGATCCTCGATCGCGAGCATCGCGATGTCCTTGTTGCGCTCGATGCGGCGGTTGAGCGAGGTCAGCACCTTGCCCGGCCCGCACTCGATGATCCGCGTCGCGCCGCCGGCGACCATGTCGCGGACCGTGTCGGTCCAGCGCACCGGGCTCGACAGCTGGGCAACGACCTGGTCGCGAATCGCCGCCGCCGAGTCGTGGCGCTTGAGGCCGAGCGCGTACACCGGCCAGCGCGGCACCGCGATCGGCACGCCGGCGAGGCGCTCGCGCAGCCGCTCGCCGGCGGCCTTGAGCAGCGAGCTGTGCGCCGGCACGCTGACCGGCAGCAGCAGCGCGCGCTTCGCGCCGCGCGCCTTGGCGGCCTCGACCGCGCGCGTCACCGCCGCGCTCTGGCCGGCGATCACGAGCTGGCCGGGCGAGTTGTAGTTGGCGGGCTCGACGACCTCGCCGGCGGCCGCCTCGGCGCAGGCGGCCTCGACGTCGGCGTCCTCGAGCCCGAGGATCGCCGCCATCGCACCCTGCCCGGCCGGCATCGCCTCCTGCATCACGCGGCCGCGGAACTGCACGATGGCGACGGCGTCGGCGAAGGCCAGCGCCTCGGCGCAGACGAGCGCGGTGAACTCGCCGAGGCTGTGGCCGGCGAGCATCGCCGGATCGGCCCCGCCGCGGCCGCGATAGGCGCGCCACACCGCAACCCCGGCCGCGAGCATCGCCGGCTGCGTGCGCTCGGTGCTGTTGAGCAGCTCCTCCGGGCCCTCGGCGACGAGGCGCCACAGGTCGTAGCCGAGCACCGCCGAGGCCTCGGCGAAGGTCGCGGCGACCACGGGCTCGGCCGCGGCGAGCGCGCCGAGCATGCCGACCGACTGGGACCCCTGTCCCGGAAACACGATCGCCAGCGACATCGTCTCTCCCCGCGCGTCGAGGGTCGGGATTATAGCGGCGCGCGCGCCAAGCGCAGCGCCGCGGCGGTCGCGAGCCCGGCGACGGCACCGTACAGGTGCGCATCGACCACGACCGGCAGGCGCGGCTCGAGCGCCGGCCCGAGGAACGGCCCGTGCAGCTGCTCGGCGGCGGTCTTGGCGAGCAGCAGCGCCAGTGTCACGAGGCCCTCGAGCCGCCAGCGCCTGAGCGCGAACACGCCCGCCGCGGCCCACCAGCCGTGCTCGACGCCCGACAGGCCAACGTACCAGTCGAGCGCCGGGTCGAAGACCAGCAGGCCGAGCCCGACCGCGAGCGCCGCGACCACCGCGACCGCGAGCCAGTCGCGCGGCCGCGCGTCGCCGACGAACAGCCACCACAGCAGCACCAGCCCGGCGAGGTTCATCGCCAGGTGCGCGAGGTCGAAGTGCACGAGGTTGCCGGTCACGAGCCGCCACCACTCGCCGCCGACGATTGCCTGGCGGTCGTAGCGCAGCCGCGCGACGCCGCCGGCGCCGAGCAGCGCCGGCGCCGCGAGCAGCGCGCAGACCCCGCCGAGCGCGGCCAGGCGCTGCGCGCGCGCGACCGCGCGGAACTTCGCGAGCGCGCCGCGAGTCAAAGCCTCAGGGTCCATCTGTTATGATCCGCAGTCGTTTCCAGGGCCGTTCCGGCCCGACGGAGTCTAGTGTATGACGGTGCGCGCACGCGGCTTCACGCTGATCGAAATCATGGTCGTGGTCGTCATCCTGGCGATCCTCGGCACGCTGGTCGCGCCGCAGATCCTCGGCCGCATCGACGAGGCCCGGGTCACCAAGGCGCGCAACGATCTGCGCCTGTACGAGAGCGCCCTCGACCTGTACCGGATGGACAACTTCAAGTACCCGACCACCGAGCAGGGCCTGCAGGCGCTGGTGACCAAGCCCAACGATCCGAACCTCAAGAACTACCGTCCGGAAGGCTACGTCAAGCAGCTGCAGAAGGACCCGTGGGGCCACGACTACGTGTACGTCTCGCCGGGCAGCAACGGGCAGCCGTACGACCTCCTGTCCTATGGCGCCGACGGCCAGCCGGGCGGCACCGGCAACGATGCCGACATCAACCTGCGCGACGCCGACAACGGTCCCGGCAGCACGACCAGGTAGCGCGCCGGCGGCCGCCCTGCAGGTGCGCGCGGCCATGAGCGCTCGGGGCGCCGGCTTCACGCTGATCGAGATCCTCGTCGTCATCGTCATCATCGCGGTGCTGAGCACGGTCGCGATGCTGTCGGTCGGCGTGCTCGGCCAGGACCGCGGCCTCGACACCGAGGGCGAGCGCTACACGGACGTGGTGGCCGCGGCGCTGGAGCAGGCGCAGCTCGAGGGCCGCGACTTCGGCCTGCACTTCACCGGCTCGCACTACGAGGTGCTGACCTACGTGATGCGCCGCCAGCGCTGGGAGTCGGTGCCCGACGACCGCCTGTACGCGACGCACGAACTGCCCGCCGGCGTCAGCGCGCACCTGCAGATCGAAGGCAAGGACATCCAGCTCGACGACGACAAGCCGGGCGTCATGCACGTGCCGCAGGTCATGCTGTTCTCGAGCGGCGACGCCTCGCCGTACAAGCTCGTCTTCGCCCGCGAGGGCAGCGACGCGACCTGGCGCGTCGCCGGCGAGGCGGACGGCACGCTGACGGTCACGCACCCGGCGGCCGCACCGTGAGGCGCGCGCGCGGCTTCACGCTGATCGAGGTGCTGGTCGCGCTGGCGATCGCCGCGATCGGGCTCGCCTCGGTGCTGAGCGTGGTCGGCAACTCGGCCCGCAACGCCTCGTACCTGCGCGACAAGATCTACGCCAGCTGGATCGCCTCGAACCACATCGCCGAGGTGCGGCTCGGCGGCTCCATGCCGTCGGTCGACAAGACCAACGGCGACGTGCAGTTCGCCGGCCAGAAGTGGACCTGGGAACAGACGGTGACGCAGACCGACGTGCCGAACATGCGCCGCATCGACGTCGCCGTGCGCTTCGCCGACGCCGCCGAAGGCAGCGCGCTGGCCACGGTCACCGGCTTCATCGGCGCGACCCAGCTGTCGGCGCCGTCCGCCGGCACCTCCTGGGACCTCGCGATCCCGGGCGTCCCGGGCGCGGTGACGCCGGCGGTGACCACACCGATCCCGCCGCCGGCGACCACCACGACGACGCTCGGCGGCACGACGGCGCCCTCGACCGACGGCACGCCGACCGACAACAGCGGCACGCCGCCATGAGCGGCGCGCGCCGCAGGGGCCGCGGCTTCACGCTGATCGAGGTGCTGGTCTCGGTGTTTCTGCTGAGCGTGCTGTCGGCATTCGCCTACGAGACGCTCAACTACGTGCGCCGCTCGCGCGAGACGACCAGCGTCGCCTTCGACCGCATGCGCGCGATCGAGCTCGCGGTGCACACCCTCGTCGACCGACTTCGCGCAGCTCGAGCCGCGCTCGGTGCGCGACCTGCTCGGCCAGGGCTCGCTGCCGGCGCTGCTCGCCGACCCGCGCACCACCAACCTCGTGACGCTGACCCGCGGCGGCTGGCCGAACCCGGCGGGCCTGCCGCGCGGCACGCTGCAGCGGGTCACCTACCACGCTCGACAACGGCACGCTGGTGCGCGAGTACCAGACGGTGCTCGATGCGACGCTGTCGAACGTGCCGGTCAAGCGCGAGGTGCTCAAGGACGTCGTCAAGATCACGATCCGCTACCTCGACTCGAACCGCGTCTGGCAGGACCAGTGGCCGCCGCTCGCCTCCACGCCGACCGGGCCCGACCGTGGCGCTTGAGCGCCCGGCCGCTCGGCGTCGAGATCATCATCGAGCTCAAGGACGCCGGCATCGATCCGCCGCGTCGTCGAGGTGCCGTCGTGAGGCGCGCCCGCGGCGTGGCGCTGATCATCGCGCTCGTGGTGGTCGCGCTGACGACCATGCTCGCGACGCGCATCGGCGCGCAGAGCGCGCTCGACCAGCGCCGCGGCGCGACGCTGCTGGCGCAGGAGCAGGGCCTGCAGGTCGCGCTCGGCGCCGAGACCTGGGCGATCGAGGTGCTGCACGACGACGCCCAGCACAGCACGCGCGACTCGCTCGACGAGGCCTGGGCGACGCCGCTGCCGCCGATCCCGATCGACGACGGCACGGTCGAGGGCCAGATCGAGGACCTGCAGGGGCGCTTCAACCTCAACAACCTCGTCAAGCCCGACGGCACCAAGAACGAGGTGATGTTCGCGGTGTTCCAGCGGCTGCTGGCGCGCCTGCAGCTCGAGCCGAAGTGGGCCTCGCTGATGGTGGACTGGATCGACGTCGGCCAGGTCGCCGACGGCATCGACGGCGCCGAGGACGGCTTCTACACCGGCCTGACGCCGCCCTACCGCACCGCCAACCGGCCGATCACGAGCACCAGCGAGCTGCTCGCGCTGCCGGGCTTCGGCCCCGACCGCTACCGCCTGCTGGCGCCGTTCGTCGCCGCGCTGCCGGTCGGCTCGGCGATCAATGTCTGCACCGCGCGGGGCGAGGTGCTCGACTCGCTCGCGCCCGGGCTCAGCACCTTCAGCCAGGATCCCAAGCAGCTGGCCCTCAACCGCCAGAAGGGCTGCTTCCCGTACATGCAGGACGTGCGCGCGGCGGTCGACCCGCTGCTGCAGCCGGCCGAGCGGACGGTGATCGACGCAGCGCTCAGCGAGTCGACACGCTGGTTCCGCGGCACGATCGTGGTCAGTATTGGCACTACCGAACTCACGCTGTACAGTCTCATCGAACGCATGCCGGGGGGCTATTCCCGCGTCGTCCTGCGTACCCTCGGCACCGAGTGATCCATGGCTGACACCTTCGTCCTGCGCTTCCCCGCGTCCGACGGCGCGCCCGAGGCGGCCGAGTGGCTGCTGGTCGATGCGCACGGCGCGCGCGTCGGCGCGACCGGCCGCGGCACGCTCACCGACGCGGCGAAGGCGCAGGGCAGCCACCGGCTGCTCGTGCTGGTGCCCGGCACCGAGGTGACGCTCGCGGCGCCGGAGCTGCCGGCGCGCGGTGCCGCCAGGCTTGCCAAGCTCGTGCCGTTCGCGCTCGAGGAGCAGATCGCCACCGAGATCGACGCGATGCACTTCGCGATCGGCCGCCAGGGCGCGGACCGGCGCGTGCCGGTCGCGGCGGTCGAGCGCACGCGCTTCGCCGGCTGGCTCGCCGCGCTCGAGGCGGCCGGACTGGCGCCGGCGGCGGTGTACCCGGACTCGCTGGTCGTGCCCGACAACCCGGCCGCACGTCGTCGTCGTGCTCGAGGGCCAGCGCGTCTTCGTGCGCCGCCCCGGCGCGCTGCCGCTCGCGCTCGAGGCCGACCCGCTCGAGGCGGCGCTCGCGGTCGCGGGACTGCCGCACGACCGCCGACGATGGACCGGACGCGGCCGCGCACGTGCTCGTCTACGCCGACGCCAGCGACTGGCCGCGGCACCAGCCGGTCATCGAGGCCCTGCACGACCGCGTCGCCTCGCTCAAGGTGCAGGTGCTCGCCGACGGCGTGCTGCCGCTGCTCGCCGCCGGCGCGATCGGCGCGGTCGGCGCGGCGCCGTTCAACCTGCTGCAGGGCGAGTTCCAGACCCGCCAGGGCCTCGCCAGCCAGTGGCCGCGCTGGCGGCTCGCCGCCGGCCTCGCCGCGGCCTTCCTCGTGCTGCACGTCGCCTCGCTCGGCGTCGACTGGTGGCGCCTGCGCCGCGACGAGACCAAGGTCGACCTCGAGCTGCGCGCGGCGGCGACCGCGGCGCTGCCGAACGTGCCGAACATCGCCCGCCTGCCGAACCTGCGCGCCGCCGTCGAGAGCCGGGTGCGCAGCACGCGCGCCGCCTTCAGCGAAGGGCTGCTCGGCACGCTCGGCGTGCTCGCCGCCTCGGTCGCCGCGGCGCCGGGCACGCAGGTGCAGTCGCTCAACTATCACGCCGGCACGACCGACCTGACGCTCGACGCCCCCGACGTGGCGGCGCTGGACCGCGTGCAGGAGACGGCCAAGGGCCGCGGCTTCGACGCGCAGCTGCAGGGCGCCGCCCAGAAGGAGCAGCGCTACGAGGGCCACCTGCAGCTCAAGGGGCCGGGCCGATGAGCCAGGCCGCACGCGAGCGTCTCGAGACCTGGTACGCCGCCCTCAATCCGCGCGAGCAGCTGATCGTCCGCGTCGGCACGCTGGCCGCCGCGCTGCTGCTGGTGGTCGGGCTCGTGCTGCAGCTGCACGGCCTGGTGCGGACCGCCGAGAAGCGCCTCGCCGCCAAGCGCGCCGACGCCGCCTACATCCAGAGCGTGCTGCCGGAGCTGCGCGCCGCGCCACTGCCGGCCACCGGCGGCCAGTCGCTCGTAACCGTCGTCGACCGCACCACCCGCGACGCGGGCCTCGCCGCCAACCTCAAGGGCACCGAGCCGAGCGGCATCGGCGGCGTGCGGGTGCGCTTCGAGGGCGCCTCGTTCGAGGCGCTGGTGACGTGGCTGCTGCGCATCCAGCAGGAGTACGGGCTGTCGATCCAGCTCGCGACGCTCGAGAAGACCGACACGCCGGGCCGCGTCAACGCGAGCCTGACGTTCGTGCGCTCCTGAGCATGCGCCAGGGCGCCGTCCTGGCCGTGGTCGCGGCGGCCGCGTTCCTGGCCGTCGGCATCGCGACGCTGCCGGCGTCGCTGGTCGTCAGTCACCTGCCGCCGGATCTGAAGGTCGAGGGCGTCAGCGGCACGGTCTGGAACGGCGGCGCGGACGTGCTCAAGCTGCGCGGGGTGCCGCTCGGCGCGTTCAACTGGAGCGTCGAGCCCGCCGCGCTGCTGGCCGGCGAGCTCGCCTTCCACATCGACGTGGCGCGGCCCGACGGCTTCGTGCGCGGCCGCGTCGCCGCGACCGCGGGCGGCGCGCTGTTGGGCAGCGACCTCGAGCTCGAGCTGCCGATCACGGTGCTGCACCCCGAGGCGCAGCACGACTGGCAGGGCGACCTCAGGGGCACCATCAAGTCGGTGCGCCTCGAGCACGGCTGGCCGGTGGCGCTGATCGGCTCGTTCACGATGATCGGCCTGACGCCGCCGTCGGCGGAGATGGCGATCGGCGACTTCGCGCTCGACTTCGACGGCCGCGCCGACACGCCGCAGCAGCTGGTCGGCCGGCTGCGCGACGTGGCGGCACCGCTGCTGGTGCGCGCGCAGCTGATCGTGCGGCGCGACCGCAGCTACGCGCTGCAGGGCGAGGTGACGCCGCGCCGCGATGCGCCGCCCGAGGTCAGCCGCGCCGTCGCCTACCTCGGCGCGCCGGACGCCACGGGCCGGCGCAGCTTCGAGATCACCGGTACCTTCTAGGCGCCGGCGGGCGCGAGCCCGCGGCGCGGACTGCGGCAGCGGAGGATGCCCATGCAGGACACCGTCAGCGACCACGTCGCGGCCGGCCGCTTCGAGCTTGCGGTCGGCGACGCCGTCGCCTTCGTCAGCTACCGCCGCGACGGCGCGGTGCTGTTTCTGACCCACGCCGAGGTGCCGCCGAGCCTCGCGGGACGCGGCGTCGGCTCGCGGCTGGTGGGCGCGGTGCTCGAGCTCGTGCGCGCGCGCGGCGAGCGGGTCGTGCCGCGCTGCCGGTTCGTTGCGCACTATCTCGAGCGCCACCCGCAGTACCGCGACCTCGTCGCCGGCGCAGCCTGAGCGACGGGCGGCGCCGGCGCGCCGGCGCGCGCGTTGACGGCACGGACCGGATCAGGGACGCTCGGCCACGCGACAGGGCCGGCGGAGGGCACTGATGGCCGAAGTCACGATCCTGTTCGTGCTCGCGGTGCTGTGGCTGGCGGAGCGCGGCAAGG
Source organism: uncultured Pseudomonadota bacterium (assembly GCA_963727685.1). GTDB lineage: Bacteria > Pseudomonadota > Gammaproteobacteria > Steroidobacterales > Steroidobacteraceae > CAIKZZ01. The sequence continues at coordinate 201,705 of CAVSGY010000005.1, read as the reverse complement.
TCCGGCGCCGGCTCGCCGAGCTCGAGGCGGGCCTCGACGAGCTGCGCCAGGCGCGCGCGCAGCAGCGAAGCGCGCCGGCTCCGGCCGCGGCGTCGCCGCCCCCGCCCGCCGCGGCGCCCGCCCCGCCCCGCCCGCCGCCGGTCGCACCGCGCGCGGCGGTCGCGGCCGAGCCCGCGGCGGCGCCGGCGGCGCCGGCCGCACACGACTACGGCATCGGCACTGGCCGCGCCGCCGACGGCGCACCGCCGCCGCGCCGCGCCGCGGTTCCGCCGCCAGTGCCAGCCCCCGAACCGCTGCTGCCGCAGTGGCTGCGCGAGTTCATCAGCGGCGGCAACCTGATCGTGCGGGTCGGCGTGGTCGTGCTCTTCTTCGGCGTCGCGTTCCTGCTGCGCTACGCCGCCGAGCACAGCCAGCTGTCGGTTGAATGGCGGCTGACGGCCGTGGCCGCCGGCGCACTCGTGCTGCTCGGGCTCGGCTGGCACTGGCGGTCGCGGCGCCGCGGCTACGCGCTCGCGTTGCAGGGCGGCGGCGTCGGCACGCTGTACCTGACGGTGTTCGCGGCGCTGCACCACTACGCCGTGCTGTCGGCGGGCGCGGCGTTCGCGCTGCTCGCGGCCGTGGCGGCGCTGGCGGCGGCGCTGGCGATCCTGCAGGACTCGCTCGCGTTCGCGATGCTGGGCGCGATCGGCGGCTATCTCGCGCCGCTGCTGACGGCCGAGCCGCACGGCAACCACGTGGTGCTGTTCAGCTACTTCGCGCTGCTCGACCTCGCGGTCGTCGCGATCGCCTGGTTCCGCTCGTGGCGGCCGCTCAACCTGCTCGCGTTCGTGTGCACCTACGGGATCGGCACGCTGTGGGGCGTGCTGCGCTACCAGCCGGAGCACCTGCCGAGCACCGAGCCGTTCGTGATCCTGTTCTTCGCGATGTTCGTCGCGATCGCGGTGCTGTTCGCGCTGCGCGAGGCGCCACGGCTCAGCGACTACGTCGACGGCACGCTGGTGTTCGGCACGCCGGTCATGACGCTCGGCCTGCAGAGCGCGCTCGTGCGGCACGTGCCGTACGCACTCGCCTACAGCGCGCTCGCGCTCGGCGCGGTGTACCTGCTGCTCGCCTCGCAGCTGCGGCGCCGCGGCTCGCTGCAGCTGCTGGTCGAGGCGTTCCTGGCGCTCGGGGTCGCGTTCGCGACGCTGGCGATCCCGTTCGCGCTCGACGGCCGCTGGACGGCGGCGAGCTGGGCGCTCGAGGGCGCGGCGGTGCTGTGGGTCGGGCTGCGGCAGCAGCGGCGCCTCGCGGTCGCGGCCGGACTCGCGCTGCAGCTGCTCGCCGGGCTCGCCTATGGCGCCGAGTGGCCGGCGCTGCTGCACGGCCCCGCCGGCCCGGTGATCGCCAACAGCCGCTACCTGTCGGCGGTGCTGGTCAGCGCCGCGGGCCTGATCTGCGCCGCGACGCTCAGACGCGCGGGCCCGGCGTGGCTCGAGCCGTGGCGCCCCGCGCTCGGCGCGACGCTGCTCGGCTGGGCGCTCGCCTGGTGGCTCGGCGCGGGGCTGGCCGAGATCGACCGGCAGGTCGCGGCGGACTTCGTGCTGGCCGGGTCGCTGGCGTTCGTCGCCGCGACCGCGCTCGCCGCGGGCGCCGCCGGCCGGCGCGCCGACTGGGACGCGGCGCGACTCGCGGCGCTGCTGCTCGTGCCGGCGCTCGCGGTGTTCGCGTACGCCGGCCGCGACCTCGCCCACCCGCTCGCCGGCGGCGGCTGGTGGGCGTGGCCGGTCGCGCTCGCGGCCGCCTACTACACGCTCGCGCGCGACGAGGCGCTGGCCGCCGCGGTCGTGCAGACCGCGCTGCACACGCTCGGCCTGTGGCTGGTGGCGTGGCTCGCGACCGCCGAGCTCGGCTGGCAGCTGGGCGAGTGGCTGCGCGAGAGCGGCACCTGGGCCGCGGCGGCGCGCGGCCTCGTGCCGGGGCTCGCGCTGCTCGCCGCGGCGCGCGGCCGGCGCTGGCCGTTCGCGGCGCAGCGCGCGGCCTACGCCCAGCTCGGCGCCGCGGGCCTGTCGGCCTACCTGCTCGGCTGGGTGGTCTACTCGGCCGCCACCGCCGACGGCAGCGCGAGCCCGCTGCCGTACGTGCCGCTCGTCAACCCGATGGACGCAGCCGAGGCACTCGCGCTGGTCGCGCTCGGCGCGGCGCTCGGCGCGCTCGGCGACCCGCGCGCGTCGGCCGCGGCGCGCCGGCTCGCCGCCCCGGCTCGCCTCGTGGTCGCGATCGCGGCCTTCGCGTGGCTCAACGCGCTGCTGCTGCGCACGCTGCACCACTACGCGTCGCTGCCCTACGACGCCGCCTCGATCGCCGCCTCGACGCTCGCGCAGACGGCGATGACGATCTTCTGGACGGTGCTGGCGCTCGCCGCGATGGTGTGGGCGAGCCGCGCCGGGCGGCGCATCGGCTGGGTCGCGGGCGCGGTGCTGTTGTCGATCGTGATCGCGAAGCTGTTCCTGGTCGACCTGTCGCGGACCGGCACGGTGCCGCGGATCGTCTCGTTCATCGGCGTCGGCGTGCTGATGCTGGTGATCGGCTACTTCTCGCCGCTGCCGCCGCGCGCGACCGAGCGCAACTCCTGAGAGAGGCCCGATGCGAGCTCTGCTGACCTGCACCGCCCTGCTCGCCACCGCCGTCGCGGCCGGCGGCGAGATCCGCCCGAACGACTACGCCTACGGCGCCACGCTCGGCGCCGCGGGCGGCGCGGCGCTCAAGCTGGCGCGGCTGCCGCTCGAGGTCTACCGGGTGGCGACGCGCACCGACCTCGGCGACCTGTGCGTCGTCAACGGCCTCGGCGAGGTCGTGCCGTTCGCGCTGCGCCGCCCGCCGGCATCGCGCCTGGAGCCCGCGCCGTTCGAGGCGCTGCCGTGGTTCCCGCTGCACGCCGCCGACCGCAGCCCGAGCGACGCGCTCAAGCTGCACCTGCGCAGCGGCGGCACCTCGCTCGACCTCGACCAGCCGCCGCGGGCGGCGCCCGCGACTGCGGTCCGCGCCTATCTCATCGACGCGCGAGGCGCCGGGCAGCCGCTGACGGCGCTGCGGCTTGCGTGGCCGCCGGAGGCGGCGGAGTTCTCGGCGCGGGTCAGCGTCGAGAGCAGCGAGGACCTGGCCCGCTGGCAGGCCGTGGCGCGCGGCGCGCCGGTCGTCAACCTGCACTTCGCCGGCCAGGACTTCGTCCGCGCCGAGGTCGCGCTGCCGGAGGTGCGGGCGCCGTTCCTGCGGCTGTCCTTCGACAGCCCGGCACCGCCGCTGCTGCTGTCGGCCGTCTCGGGCGCGCGCCGGCCGCCGCAGCCGGAGGCCGCCCGCACGCCGATCACGGCGCCGGGGCGCGCCGCGGCGAACGCCGGGGAGTACGAGTTCGATCTCGGCGCGGCCGTGCCGCTCGACCGGCTCAACCTCGAGCTGCCGGAGCAGAACTCGGTGGTCGAGGCCGAGTTCCTCGCCCGCGGCGCCGGCGCCCAGGACTGGCGCAGCGTGGCGCGTGGCCGGCTGTACCGGCTGCGGCTGGCGGCGGCGCCGGACCTCAGCAACGCGCCGCTCGCCGTCGCGCCGGTCGCGGCGCGCTACTGGAAGGTGCGCATCGCCAGCGCCGGCGGCGGTCTCGGCCACGGCCTGCCGACATTCGTGGGCGGCTGGCTCGCCGACGAGCTCGTGTTCGTGGCGCGCGGCCCGGCGCCGTTTCGGCTGCTGTACGGCAATGCCACGGCGACGCCGCTGGCCGTGAGCGCCGACGCGCTGCTCGCGCCGGGCGGCGGCGGCGCCGTCCCGGCGCTCGAGCCGCAGCCGGTCGCGGTCGGCGCGCCGGTGGTCTTCGGCGGCACCGAGCGACTGGTGCCGCCGGTGCCGGCGCCGGACTGGAAGCGCTGGCTCTTGTGGGCCGTGCTCGTGCTCGGCGTCGCGGCGCTCGGCGCGATGGCCCTCAGACTCGCGCGCGAGCGCTAGCCACCGGGTTTGCCGCCCGGTCGCGCCCCGCTCGGTCGGCGGCCTGCGGCCCACCCGGCCTGGCGTTCCGGAATCCGCCGGTTGATCAGGCGCCGGCGCCGGCGTCCCCGGGTCGGCGAGCACGCCTCGGCAGACCAAATTGTGACGCGGCTCGCGAGCCCGCCGCAGCGCGTCGGTAGGATGGACTCGGCAAGTCGCCGAGGAGGATGTGCATGCACAGATGGAGGTCGGGGGTCGCCTCGCTCGCAATCGGCGTCATCGGCCTCGGTGCGCTCGGTGCCGCCCGCGCGATGGAGAGGCCTACCGGAAACTTCGATTACCTGACGACTCCGCAGTGGATGGGGGCCAGCTACTTCGCGCAGGGGCACTGTGAGGAGCTGGACGCCCTGATCGAAAAGGTAGCGGCCTCGCGCGATCGCGACATGGATGGGCGATACGACCTCGAGATGGCGACCGAGGAGATCGCCGACCGCCTCAACCAGTTTGGCGACGAGCTCAGCGAATCTCTTCAACAGAGACGAATTCAAGATTACTTGCACGACTTTCCGAATTCCGCCTTCGCCCCGATTCTTGACGCGATGCACATGCATGCCCTGGCGTGGCGGGCGCGTGGCACAGGCTGGTCGTCGTCGGTGACGCCGGAGGGCTGGACATTGTTCCACGACCGCTCGAAGGCCGCCTGGAACGAGATGCTACAGGCGAAGGCACGCTCATCGCGGCTCGCTGTCTGGTATTCGGAAGCGATCTCCATCGGACTCGACGCCGATGTGCCGATGGCGCAGCTGACCGCCCTGTTCGAGGAGGGAATCGCGCGATTCCCGGGATCGCACGCCATGTATTTCGCGATCGAACGCCCCCTTTCGCCGCGCTGGGGGGGCGACTACAAGCCCGCCGATGCGTTTATCCGTGCGGCCGTCGCCTCAAAACACAACCCCGAGGGCGACATCCTCTACACGCGGCTCTATCGACAGATCGACCACTATCAGGGCGATACCGCGGACTTTTTCACAGCGTCCAAGGTCTCCTGGCCTCGGATGCGAGCGGGTTTCGAGCAGATGATGAAGGCGTACCCGAACAGTTTCCGGAACATCGCAAGTTTTGCCATTTATGCCTGCCGCGCCGGGGACGCGGCCACGTATTGGAAGCTGCACGATGCCGTCATTGAGGAAGTGTTTAGCGACTTCGCGCCCGCCGGTCTTTCGATGGAGGTTTGCGATGCGCGCTTGGCGACAAAGAGCTAACGCGCGCGCGGCCGCTGCCCAGCCGGCGGCCGCCTCCCGCGCACCCGTGAGGGTGCTGTGCGCGATGGCCATCACTGCGTGGGTCGCACCGCTCAATGCCCAGCAACTCTTCGATCCAGAGGCCACCCTCCGGGCGGACCCAGAGTGGTTTGCACAGGACTGCGTCACCAAGCGCAACTGGAAGGCCGTCGATGAACTCGTCGAGCGGCTCGCGGCATCGGGAGAGCGCGACGCGGATGGGCGATACCAGCTCGAGCGCGCAGTCCTTGGGATCTCCTATGGCCTCGGGTCGACCCCGGCAGCCGCGGGGCCGGCGCTGCTCGCCGATCTCGCGCGATACCAGGCCGCGTCGCCGACGTCGGCACTCGCACCGATACTCGCCAGCCTCCAGACGCGTACGGCCGCCTGGCGAGCACGCGGCTCCGGGTCCCTCGCAACCGTATTGCCGGAGGGGGCGGAGCTCTTCCATGCGCGCTCCCTGGAGGCCTCGAGGGCGTTGCAGAGTGCGAAGGCAACCGCGTCCAGGCTCCCGATCTGGTATGAGCAGGCGATCCTGGCGGGTCAGGACGCCGGGGCGCCCACCGACGAGCTGCTGCGGATCTTTCACGAGGGGGCCGCTCGCTTTCCCGATTACGTGCCGATCTACACGGCCGCGGCGCGCCTCTTTTCGCCGCGCTTTGGCGGCGACTATGCGGCGGCCGATACGTTCGTCCAGTTAGCGGTTGCGTTGAGGCAGCCGCCGGAGAGCGAGATCTTGTACGCGCAGCTCTATCGGCGGATCGACGAATACGCCGGACAAGACGCCGATTTCTTTGAAGCATCGCGCGTCTCCTGGCCTCTCATGCGGGCAGGTTTCGAGCAACTGCTGAAGGCCTACCCCACCGGCCGAATTAACGCGGCGGTCTTCGCCTCATTTGCCTGTCGCGCGGGTGACGCCGACACCTATCGAAAGCTGCGGCAAGACATTCTCAGCGGCGAGTTTCGCGCAGCCTCGCCGGAGGGCATTTCGGTCGATGTCTGTGACGCGAAGTTTCTGACACAGGTCTGAGGCACGGGCAGACGCAAGTCCGGCCGCGGCCGACGTAACGAGCGGTCGCGCGCACCCGATGACTGCCGGCCGCATCGTTCACGGTGAGTCGCGGCGGCTGATGCACCGCCGTTGCGGCGCCGAGGGACCGCGTGCCGGCTAACGCAGAACGTCGGCGCCGCCCGCGGGCGCCTCACCCCACGCCCACTCGCGCCAGCCGGCGTGCAGCGGGAAGTACAGCCCGAGCCGGATCCTCCGCCCCGGCTCGCGCGCGCCGATGAGCTCGGCGTAGCGCTCGAGCTGCGCCGTGTAGCGCACACGCTCCTGGTCGAGGAACGCCTCGAGGTCCGTGCCCTCGTGCGCGCTCGTCTTGAAGTCGATGATCCAGCGCACGCCGTCGCCGTCGACGAAGGTGCGGTCGATGCGCGCCGCGGCGATGCGTCCGCCGCGCTCGCTCGACAGCTCGAGCTCACTCGCCGCGCCCACGTGCGCCGGGTCGAACAGCCACGCGCCGCGCCGGTCGGCCGCGGTCGCCGCGAGCGCGCGGCCCACGCGCGCGACCGACTCGGCGAGCTGCGCGTGGCCGACGCCGAGCTCGGCGAGCCGGCGCGCCCAGGCCGCCTCGCGCCCGGCCGCGGCCGCCGCGAGCGTCAGCCGGCCGTCGGCGATGCGCTCGAGCTCCTCGTGCACGACCGTGCCGGCGTGGCGGGCCGCCGCCGTCACCCACTCGAACTCGAACTCGGACGGCCCCTCCGGGCGCGCCGTCTCGCCGAGCGCCACGACCGAGGCGCGCGCCGGCGGCGGGCGCCAGCCCGGGGCGAGCCGCAGCAGCGGCGCGGCCGCGGCGGCGGCGCGCGGCGCATCGCCGGCCGTCGCGCCGCCGGCCGCGGCCGCGGCGGTCGCCGCCGGCTCGATCGCCGCCCAGAGCCGGCCGAGCAGCGTGTCGCTGCGCGGCCGCGCGAACGCGCCCGGCGCAGCGGCGCGGTTGAGGTGCCCGACGAGGTACAGCCGCTCCTGGGCGCGCGTCGCCGCGACGTACAGCAGCCGATCGAGCTCGAGCCGCCGCCGCTGCTCGCCGAGCGCACGGATCCACTCGACCAGCGGCTCCTCCTCCTTGCTGCGCGCGCGGTCGGGCGCGAGCACGAGCCCGGTGCCGCCGTCGGCGCGCGCGAACTCGAGCCACTCGAGCAGCGCGCCGTCGTCGCGGCCGCTGCCGCGCCCGAGGCCGGTGACGATCACGACGTCCCACTCGAGGCCCTTCGCCTTGTGCACCGTCATCAGCTGCAGCCGCGCCGAGGCCTCGGCGTCGGGCGCGGCGTACAGATCGTCGAGCTGCGAATCGAGCGCCGCGGGATCGTCGAGGTCGCCGGCGCGCTCGACGAGGTCGAGCCGCGCGAGGAAGGCGCGCGCGTTGTCGAGGTCGGCGGCGTCCTCGAGCGTCGCGGGGCCCCCCAACGCGAGCCAGGCCGCCTCGACGACCGCGGCGAGCGGCCGCCGGCCGCGCTCGGCGAGCGCGCCGGCGAGCACGTCGCGCACCGCGACCACGCGCGCCCGGGCCGCCGGCGGCAGGCGGCCGAGCCGCGCGTCGTCGCCGAGCGCCTCCCAGACCGTCTGCGCCGGCGTGTCGCCGACGAGCGCCCACAGCGACTCGAGCGCGAGCCCGCACCACGGCGCGCGCAGTACCGCGAGCCACGCGATGCGGTCGGCCGGGTGCGTCAGCGCCCGCGCCAGCGCGACCAGGTCGCGCACCGCGAGCCGCTCGCCGAGCGGCACGAGGTCGACGCCCTGGTAGGCGATGCCACGCGCCGTGAGCGCGGTCGCGACCGGCGTCAGCTGCGGCCGGCCGCGGCCGAGGACGACGATCCGCGCCTCGGGAGCGGCGCCGAGCTCGCGCGCGACGATGGCGACGACCCGCGCCGCCTCGTCCGCCGGCGTCGCGTCGGCCAGCATCTCGAGGTGCACCGCCGGTCCCGCGGCGGGCGGGCGGGTCGCGCGCGAGGCGACGTGGCGCACCGCGCCGCGCGCGAGGTCCTCGACCTGCGGCAGCACGGCGGCGAAGGCTTCGTTGAACCAGTCGACCAGCGCCGGCCGCGAGCGGAAGTTCGCCTCGAGGCCGAGCGGCTCGGGCCTGAGCGCGCCGAGGCCGGCCGCACGGATCTCGAGGAACAGGCTCACGTTCGCCTCGCGGAACCCGTAGATCGACTGCATCGGGTCGCCGACCAGGAACAGCGTGCGTCCGTCGCCCGGCTGCCAGCCGGCGGTCAGCCGCTCGATCAGCGCCACCTGCGCGGCGGAGGTGTCCTGGAACTCGTCGACGAGGATGTGCTCGATGCGCTCGTCGAGCGCGAGCGTGAGGTCGGTCGGCTCCTCGGGCGTGCCGAGCGCCTCGAGCGCCGCGCGCGACACGGCCACGAAGTCGACCCGGCCGCGCTCGGCGAACGCCTGCTGCAGGCGCGCGGCGGCAGCGAGCAGCAGCGCGTGCAGGGCCGCGAGCACGCGCCACTCGGCGTCCGGATAGTGCGGCGGCGGCAGCGCGCGCAGCGCGCCGAGCGCCTCGCGCAGCGGCGCCGCGCCCGCGAGCCCGGCGAGCAGCGCGACGAACGCCGCCTTGTCGGCCTTGCGGTCGGGCGGGAAGCCCTGCCGGACGGTAACCGTCTTGCGCCACTCGCCCTCGGCCGTCAGCAGCAGCCGCGCCAGCGCCCGCCACGCCGGCAGCGCCGCGACCCCGGTCGGCCACGGCCAGGCCGGCGCGGCGGCGAGCGCGCGCTCGTCGTCATCGGGCGTGGCGAGGCGCGCCGCGGCCGCGGCGGCGTGCGCGACGAGCTCGCCGGCCACCGCGCCCGGCAGCTGCGCGGCGGCGGCGGCGAGCGCCGCGCCGACCTGCTCGGCGAGCGCGGCTTCGAGCGCGGCCCGCAGCTCGGGCCCGGCGCCCGGGCCGGCCGACGCGACCACGATCCTGAGCCAGCGCTCGCGGGTCGCGAGCATCCGCATCAACTGATCGCGGACGCGCCCGGTGTCGTTGTCGGCGTGCGCCAGCACCGTCGCGACCGCCTCGGCCAGCGGCCCGCCGTCCTCGAGCGCGGCGAGCGTGCGCTCGGCGGCGAGCGCGTACAGCTCCCGCGGCCGGGTCTCGACCTCGAGGCCGACGCCGGCGCGCGACAGCACCGGCAGGCGCGCCGCGAGCCAGTGGTTGAGCGCGTCGATGGTCTGGATCCGCAGCCGCGCCGGCTGCTCCTCGAGCGACCAGCCGAGCGCGCGCCCGTGCGCGAGCACGGCGGCGGCGTGCCGCAGCGTCACCGCGTCGGCCGGGTACTGCGGCGACGCGCCCGCCGCGGCGCGGGCGAACGCCTGCTGCACGCGCTCGCGCATCTCGGCGGCGGCCTTGTTGGTGAACGTGATCGCAAGCACCGCCTCGGGGCGCGCCACGGTGGCGAGCAGCGCGAGGTAGCGCTGCGTCAGCAGCGTCGTCTTGCCCGAGCCCGCCGGCGCCTGGACGATGAACGAGGCGCTCGCGTCGAGCGCCCGCTCGCGGGCGGCGGCGTCGGGTGGCGCGGCGCGCTGCTCAGTCATCGGACCCTCCCGCCGGCTCCTCGACGACCAGCGTCGGGCTCGCGACCCGGCACAGCGTCGCGAGCGGGCAGCGCTGGCACGCGCCCTCGGCCGGATCGACCGTGGCGTCGCCGGCGGCGTAGCCGGCCGCGAGGCCCTCGACCGCCGCCCGCCAGCCGCCGACGAGCGTGTCCCAGTCGAGGCCGCGCAGCTCGCCGCTGCGGGCGGCGGCGAGCGCGCGGACCTCCGGCAGCACGCCGTCGCGCGCCGCGAGGCCGGCGAAGGGCTTGCCGGTGAGCGGCAGGCGCGCGATCGCGACCGCGACCGGCGCCGGGTCGCTCAGCGTCGCGTACACCGGCAGCTGCACCGGATCCGGCCGCGCGCCGGTCCAGCGGCGCTGCCCGCCGCGGCCGGTCTTGTAGTCGATCAGCACCGTCCCGCCGTCGGCGAGGCGGTCGACGCGGTCGACGCGCACCTCGAGCGAAAGGCCCGCGGGCGCGAGCCGATGGCTCTGCTCGCGCTCGACGACCTCGAAGGGCTCGCGCCCGAGCTCGGCCCCGAGCAGTCGGCCGATCGCACGCTCGAGCCAGTCGCGCTCGAGCGCGACCAGGCGCGAGGCCGGCAGGCGGGCGCGCTCGGCCGCGAAGCCGCGCTCGACGGCGGCGCGCACGGCGGCGGCACGGCCGGCCGCGTCGAGGGCGGCGAGCCCGGCGTGCGAGCCGAGCTCACCCCACAGCAGCGCGAGCGCGCCGTGCGCCAGCTGGCCGCGCAGCCAGCGCGGCAGGCCGATCGCGGGCGACTCGAGCGCGCGGGCGTCGAGCCTAAGCTCGGCCGCGGCGCGAAACGGGCACTGCGCCATCAGTTCAAGCACCTTGACGCCGCCGCCGACGCGCACGCCGGCGGGCCACGGCGGCAGGCCGGCGTCGCGCCACGGCTCGAGCGAGCGCGCGGCGCGGATCTCGGCCGCCCGCGCGACGGCCGGCGCGAGGCCCTCGACCGCGGGCGCGGGCGGCACGAGCGGCGAGCTGCGCCGCGCCGTGTCGCCGTCGGCGAGCGCGACGCTCAGCACGAGCTCGCCGCGTCGCGCGGCGCCAGCCGGCGAGCGTGGCGCGCGCCTCCTCGAGCGCCGCCGCGGGCGAGGCGCCCGGCAGGCCGCGCGCCCGCTGCAGCCCGAGCGGCAGGAACGGCGTCGGCTGGGCGGTCGCCGGGAAGCGATCGGCGGCGAGGCCGGCGACCCACAGCCCGTCGCACGGCAGCGCCGGGTCCTCGAGGCGGTCCAGCACCAGCACCGGCGCGTCGGCCGGCTCGGGCTGCAGCGGCGTCGCGGCGAGCAGCGCGCCGAACTCGGCGAGCGCGCCGGCGAGCGCCAGCGGCGGCAGGATCGGGTCGAGCCGGCCGAGCGCGGCCAGCGCCTCGGTGACGGCGCTCGCGGCCTGGTACTCCGACGGCGCGAGGGTCCTGCCCTTCGGCCAGCCGGCAGCGCGCAGCGCGCGCTGCATCGCCTCGGCCCAGTCGGCGGCGCCGCTGCCGGCCGCGTCGCGCGAGCGGCGCGCGCACCGCCTCGACGAGCGCCGCGAAGGCCGGCTCCGGGCAGCGACCGGCCCGCAACCGCGCCGCGAGGCCGTCGGTCGCGAGCGCCGGCGCCGGCGCCGCGCCGCAGCTCCGCGTCGAGGCGCGCGCGCTGCGCGGCCTGCGCCGCGGTCGCCGGCAGGTACGGCGCACGCAGCAGGCGGCCGAGCTCGAGCACCTCGATCGCGGGACGCGCGAGCGACAGAAGGCCGAGCGCGGTGGCGGCGACCGCGTGGTCGGCGAGCCGCGCCGGCGTCGCCACCTGGTACGGCCGCGCCTCGCTCGCGCCCGGCGCGAGCAGCTCTGGCGCGAGCCGGTCGTCGAGCAGGCGCCGCAGCGGCGCGGCGCGCCGGGCGAGGTCCGGCACGATGACGATGAGCCGGGCGGCGGGATCGGCGCCGAGGCGCGCGGCGAGCCAGGCGGCGATCGCCCCGCACTCGGCGTCGGGTGAGCTGGCGTCGAGGCGCGCGAGCCGCGCGGGACCGGCGGCGAGCACGAGCTCCTCGGCCGCGCGGCCGGCGCGGCGGAGCGCCGCGCCGAGCTCTGCCCGCGCCGGCGTCAGCGTGCGAAAGCCGTGGAAGCCGAGCGCCGGCCGGCCGGCGCCCGGGCCGAGCCGCGCCGCGAGCCAGGCCGGCAGCCGCGCGGCATCGAGCGCGTCGCGCGCCGCGGTGCGGCGCTCGAACTCGAGCGCCCAGTCGCGGAACGCGGCCTCCTCCGGCGTCGCGGGCGCGAGCGCGGTGATCGGGATGCTGCCATTCGTGGGCGAGCGCCCAGGCGCGGGCGGCCTCGGCGGCGGTGGCCTCGACGCTGACCAGCGTCGCGCCGGCGGGGCTGTGCTCGACGATCAGCTGCCACAGGCGCAACGCCGCGTACTCGGCCAGGAGCTGCGGCCGCTCCTCGAACGCGCGCAGCTCGCGCTCGAGCCAGGCCCCGTACGGGCGTGATCCGCGGCGTCGCCCACACGGCGCGGCCGCCGTGCCGCGCGGCGCGGCCGAAGGCCACGCTGAGCGCGCGCGCCTGGCGCGGCGTCGCCGTGACGAGCTCGCCGCCCGCTTCGAGTAACGCCCGGTGGCGCTCGGTGCCGTGCACTTAGCTCTGGGCGACGACCTTGAGCGGCGCGGCGGCCGCGCGGCCCTCGGCCGTGGCGGCGTACACGTCGAGCTGCGCCTCGATCCGGCCGAAGACGTCGGCGAGGACCTCGGGCTCGGGCAGCAGCGTGACGCGAAAGTGCGTGTTGTAGGGGGTATTGAAGCTCACGCCCGGCGCGACGACGACGTGCTTGTGCTCGAGCAGGTCCATCGCGAAGGCCTGGTCGTCGAACTCCGGCAGCGCCTCGCGCCGCACGCCGATGAAGGCGTACATCGAGCCCATCGGCCGCACCAGCTCGAGGTAGCGGCTCGCCGCGACCGCCTCGATGATCGCCTGGCGCGAGGCGTACAGCCGCCCGCCCGGGCGCACCAGGTCGCGGATCGACTGGTAGCCGCCGAGCGCCGTCTGCACCGCCCACTGGCCGGGCACGTTGCTGCACAGGCGCAGCGAGCTGAGCAGTTCGAGGCCCTGCAGGTACTCGGCCGCGCCCTCGCGCTCGCCGGAGAACACCGCCCAGCCGACCCGGTAGCCGCAGGCGCGGTAGATCTTCGACAGGCCCGAGAGCGTGCAGCACAGCGTGCCGTGCACCAGCGTCGCGAGCGGCACGAAGGTCGGCGCCGTCGTAGGTCATCTGGTCGTAGATCTCGTCGGCGAGCACCACCAGCCGGTGCCGCTCGGCGAGCGCGGCGAGGCGCGCCGAGCACGTCGCGGTCGTAGACCGCGCCGGTGGGGTTGTTCGGGTTGATGATCACGATCGCGCGCGTGCGCCGCGTGACCAGCCGCTCGACCTCGTCCGGGTCCGGCATCCAGCCGTTGGCCGGCGTGGCACGGGTAGTGGACGGCGCGGCCGCGGTTGAGGTTGGTCGCCGCGGTCCACAGCGGATAGTCGGGGCTCGGCACCAGCACCTCGTCGCCGTCGTTCGAGCAGCGCGCGCAGCACGAGGTCGATCAGCTCCGAGACGCCGTTGCCGATGAACACGTCGTCGACGGTGATGTCCCTGAGGCCGCGCTCCTGCTGCTGCATGACGACCGCTTCGCGCGCCGGGAAGATACCCTTCTGGTGCACGTAGCCCTCGGCCGCGCGCATGTTCTCGATCATCGCGAGCCGCATGGTCTCCGGGCGTCCGGAAGCCGAACGCGCCGGGGTTGCCGATGTTGAGCGAGATGATGTCGTAGCCGAGCCGCTCCATCTCGTGGGCGCGGCGCGCGAGCTGGCCGCGGATCTCGTAGCGGACGCCGGCGAGCGCGCTGCTGGCGCGGATGGTCGGGGTGGTCATGGCCGAAGGATAGCGCAGCCCCCGGCGCCGGTCAGCCGATCGCGCCGCGCGCGCGCAGCGCCGCGAGCGCCTCGGCGCCGAGGCCGAGCTCGGCGCCGAGTACCGCGGCGGTGTGCTCGCCGAGCAGCGGCGGCGCCTGGCGGTACTCGAGCGGCGTGCGCGAGTAGCGGGTGGGGTTCCTGATCTGCGGCACGCTGCCGCCGAGCGGGTGCGGCAGGTCGATGCGCATCTGCCGGTGGCGCACCTGCGGCTCGGCGAACACCTGCGCGAGGTCGTTGATCGGCCCGCACGGCACCGCCGCGGGCGTCAGGCGCTCGATCCACTCGCGCGTGCCGTGCGCGCCGAGCAGCTCGGCGACGATCGGCACCAGCACCGCGCGGTGGGCGACCCGCGCGGCGTTGGTCGCGAAGCGCGGGTCGGTGGCGAGCCCGGGCCGGCCGGCGAGCGCGGCGAAGGACGCGAACTGGCGGTCGTTGCCGACCGCGAGCATCAGGTAGCCGTCGGCGGTGCGAAAGGCCTGGTACGGCACGATGTTGGGGTGGGCGGTACCCTGCCGCTGCGGCGGCCGGCCGGACAGCAGGTAGTTGAGGCCCTGGTTGGCGAGCCAGCCGACCTGCGTGTCGAGGAGCGCCAGGTCGATGTGCTGGCCGCGGCCGGAGCGGGTGCGCTCGTACAGCGCCGCGACGATCGCCGCGACCGCGTACATGCCGGTCATCAGGTCGACGACCGCGACGCCGACCTTCTGCGGGCCGCCGCCGGGCTCGCCGTCGGGCAGACCCGTGATGCTCATCAGCCCGCCCATGCCCTGGATCATGGCGTCGTAGCCCGCGCCCTGCGCGTCCGGACCGTCCTGGCCGAAGGCCGAGATCGAGCAGTAGATCAGCGCCGGGTTCGCCGCGGCGAGGTCGGCGTAGGCGAGGCCGTAGCGGGCGAGGCCGCCGACCTTGAAGTTCTCGACCAGCACGTCGGCGCGGGCCGCGAGCGCGCGCACCAGCGCCTGGCCGTCCGCGGTCGCGATGTCGATGGCGAGCGAGTGCTTGCCGCGGTTCGCGGCGAGGTAGTAGGCGGACTCGCCGCTGTCGCGGCCGGCGCCGTCCTTGAGCCACGGCGGCCCCCAGCCGCGGGTGTCGTCGCCGCTGCCGGGCTTCTCGACCTTGTAGACCGTCGCGCCGAAATCAGCGAGCGCCTGCGTCGCCCAGGGGCCGGCGAGCACGCGGCTGAGGTCGAGTATCTTGATGCCTTGCAGCGGTCCCACTGGAGCCTCGTCAGACGGCGCCCCGGCGGCGCCGGGCCACGGTAAATGCTCGCGCCCGGGAACGCGAGGCCGCGCGGCCTCAGCGGCGCGCGCGGCGCGGCGCCCGCGGCGCGTGGAGGTGCGGCCGCGCGCGCCTGAGCGCCGCCCCGGCCGCGGCCCGGTTCTGCTCGGGCGTCGTCCACGGGTCCGCGTGCGGGTGCTCGATGAGCTCGCAGTCGCTGCGCAGCAGCAGCAGCGCGCCGCGCTCGGAGGCGTACGGCCCGCCGTTGACGTACGGCGGCCGCCACGCGTAGCTGCCGGCCGGCGACGGCCCCGCCTGCAGCGACCAGCAGTCGCCGGAGATCTGGTAGCTCTCGACGGCGCAGTCGTGGTAGACGACCGCGTCGCGGCGGAAGTGCGGCGCGAGCGCGACGAGGCAGGTGAGCGCGCGGCTGTCGGCATCGACGCGCAGCACTTTGACGAGGCGGCCGGCCGCGGCCGGCGGGTAGGCGCTCGCGGCGTCCCAGGCGAGGCCGTCATAGGCGTCGACGGCGAGCAGCCGGTCGCGCTCGGCGCGCGGGTGGTCGGAGTCGGTGGCGACGAAGCTCGGCGGGCCGTCGTCGTAGAAGGCGAGCGCGGTGGCGCCGCGCGGGCTCGCGATCGGCGGCAGCGCGACGCCGCGCGGCACGTACAGGTAGCTGCCCGGGCCGTGGCCGGTCGCGCCGATCGCGAGCGTGCCGTCGAGCACGAACAGCTCGAGGGCCGAGTCGCTGCGCCCGCCCGGCAGCACGGCGCCGCGCGGCAGGCGCAGCTTGAGCGCGGTGGCGCCACTCGCGGGGTCGAGGCTCAGCAGCTGGCCGAGGACGGTGCGCGGCAAGCCCGGCAGCGGCAGGCGCTGCCACGGCGCCGCGCGGTCGAGGTAGCGCTCGATGTGCGGGCGGGCCATCGCTGCGTACAGGACGCGCAGCCGGCGCCGCGGGTGCGCCGGCAGCTCGTGCGGCGGCACGCGGCGGCGCTCGCCGCCCAGGTCGAGGCCGCGCGCCTCGAGCCGCGCCCGGAACTCATCGAGCCAGCGCTCGCGCCGCGGCGCGAGCGCCTCGAGCGCGGCGCCGAGCTGCCGGCAGCGGCGGCGCTGCGCCGCCGCCTGCGCGCGCACCCAGCGCAGCGCCTCGCGGCCCGGCCGGCGGATCGGCTTCATGTCGCAGCTCCCGCAGACGATGGCCGCGAGCGTAGGCGAGCCGCGTGCACATGTAAATTCGGGCGCTACGCGCGACGCGCGCTCAGCGCCCGGGCGCGGCGACCGCGTCGCGCCAGCGCAGGCAGGCGACCCGGTGGCCGGCGGCGACCGTCTCGAGCTCGGGCGGCGCGCTGCGGCAGCGCGCCTCGACGTGCGGGCAGCGGCCGGCGAAGCCGCAGCCGGCCGGCCGCGTGAACGGCGAGGCCGACTCCGGCGGCACGCGCGCGACGCCGGGCGGCGGACCCTCGAGCGCCGGCACCGAGTCGAGCAGCAGCCGCGTGTACGGGTGGCGCGGCTGCGCGAACAGCGCCTCGCGCGGCGCCGCCTCGACGATGCGGCCGCGGTACAGCACCAGCACGCGACTGGCGATGCGGCGCACGACCGCAAGGTTGTGGCTGATGATGAGGCAGGCCATGCCGTGCTCGCGCCTGAGGTCGATGAGCAGGTTGACGATCTGCGCCTGCACCGAGACGTCGAGCGCGCTGGTCGCCTCGTCGCAGACCAGCAGCTCGGGTGCGGTGATCATCGCGCGGGCGATCGCCGCGCGCTGGCACTGGCCGCCCGACAGCTCGTGCGGCCGCCGCGCCGCGAGCGCGGCATCGAGCCCGACGCGGCCGAGCAGCGCCGCGACCCGCGCCGCGCGCTCGTCGCGGCCGAGCGTGCCGGCGTGCACGGTGAGCGGCTCGGCGACCGACTCGCCGATCGTGCGCCGCGGGTCGAAGCTCGACGCCGGGTTCTGGAACACGATCGCGAGGTGGCGCCGCAGGCGCCGCAGCTCGCCGGCCGGCGAGCGTCGCGAGGTCGGCGCCGCGGAAGCGCACCTGCCCGGCGTCCGGCGCCACGAGCCCGAGCAGCGCCCGCGCCAGCGTCGACTTGCCCGAGCCCGACTCGCCGACGATGCCGAGCGCCTCGCCGGCGGCGATCTCGAAGCTGACCCCGTCGACGGCGCGCAGCACGCGGGCGCCGCTCCCGAACTCGACCACCAGGCGCTCGACGGCGGCGAGCGGCGTCACGGCGTCGCGCCCCGCGCCGAGCGGCGCGTAGCAGGCGAGCCGGCCGCGGCCGCCGGCCGCGAGCGGCGGCGCCGCCTCGCGGCAGCGCGCGAGCGCGCGCGCGCAGCGCGGCGCGAACGCGCAGCCGGGCGGCCGCGGGCCGGGGCCGGGCGGGCTGCCCGGGATCGCCGGCACCGGCGCATCGAGCGGGCTCGCGAGCGTCAGGCGCGCGCCGAGCAGCGCCGCGGTGTACGGATGGGCGGGCGCTGCGAGCACGGCGCGCGCCGGCCCCGCCTCGACGATCCGCCCGGCGTACATGACCGCGATCTCGTCGCACCGCCCCGCGACCACCGCGAGGTCGTGGCTGACGAGCAGCAGCGCCGTGCCCTCGGCGCGCACGAGCTCGGCGAGGAGCTCGAGGATGCCCGCCTCCACCGTCACGTCGAGCGCGGTGGTCGGCTCGTCGGCGATCACGAGCGCCGGCCGCCCGAGCAGCGCGATCGCCAGCATCACGCGCTGGCGCAGCCCGCCGGAGAGCTCGTGCGGGTACTGGCCGAGCCGCGTCGCGGCGTCCGGCACGCGCACCCGCTCGAGCATGTCGCGCGCCGCGCGCGCGCGCCGCCGCCCCGCCCGGCCCGCCGTGCGCGCGCGAGCACCTCGGTCAGCTGCGTGCCGATCGTCAGGTGCGGCGCGAGCGCCGCCGTCGGGTCCTGGAACACGGTGCCGATGCCGGCGCCGCGCACGCCGCCGCAGCGCCGCCGCCGGCGCGCCGACCAGCTCCTCGCCGGCGAAGCGGATCGAGCCCGACAGGCGCGCGCCGCGCGGCGTGAGCCCCGGGCACGGCGAGCGCGAGCTGGCTCTTGCCGGCGCCGGACTCGCCGACGAGCCCGAGGCTGCGGCCGCGGCCGAGCGCGAGCGACACCGCCGTCGACCGCGACCGTCGCGCCGGCAGCGCCCGCGAAGGCGACCGACAGGCCCTCGACCTCGAGCAGCGGGGCGTCAGCGCTCATGCGGGTCGAGCGCGTCGCGCAGCCCCTCGCCGACGAAGCCGAGCGCGAGCACCGTCGCGCACCAGAAAGCCGCACGGCACGAGCAGCATCCACGGCGCCGCCTCCATCTCCTGCGCGCCCTGCGCGAGCAGGTTGCCGAGGCTCGCCGCCGGCTCCTGCGACGCCGAGGCCGAGGAACGACAGGAAGCTCTCGAGGATGATCAGCCCGGGCACCGTCGAGCGTCGCGTAGACGAGCACGGGGCCGGCGAGGTTCGGCACGACGTGGCGCCAGCAGGATCGCGCGGCGCCGGCACGCCGGCGGCGACCGCGGCCTCGATGAACTCGCGCTGCCCGCAGCCGCTGCGTCTCGCCGCGCACCACGCGCGCCATCGTCAGCCAGCCGACCGCGCCGATCGCGAGGAACAGCGGTCGTCGGGCCGCGCCGAAGCACCACCGTCAGCAGGATCACGAAGAACACGTACGGCAGCGAATACAGCACGTCGACGGCGCGCATCATCAGCGCGTCGACGCGCCCGCCGGCGTAGCCGGCGATCGCGCCGTAGCCGACGCCGACGACGAGGCTGACGAGCGTCGCCGAGCGCCGCGATCGCGAGCGACACGCGCACGCCCTCGAGCGTGCGCACGAAGCAGGTCGCGGCCGAGCCGGTCGGTGCCGAGCCAGTGGCCGCCGTCGAGCGCCGGGCGCGACCGCCATCCGCTGCCAGTCGAGCTCGCCGGCGTGCCACGGGCTCGACGACCGGCCCGACGAGCGCCAGCAGCAGCACCAGCGCGAGCACGACGAGCGCCGGCCCGCGCGCGGCGGGCGCGCGAGCGTCACGGCCGCCTCGCGTGGCGCACGCGCGGATCGAGCAGCCCCTGCGCGAGGTCGACCACGAGGTTGAGGCCGATGATCGAGCATCGCGTAGACGATCACCTTGCCCATGACCAGCGTGTAGTCGCGGTTGAGCGCGCCCTGCACGAGGAAGCGGCCCATGCCCGGCAGGCCGAACACCGTCTCGACGACCAGCGAGCCGGTCAGCACGCCGGCGGCGGCGGGCCCGAGGTAGCCGAGCACCGGCGACAGCGCCGGCGGCAGCACGTGCCGCAGCAGCACGACCGCCGGCGCGAGTCCCTTGGCGTCGGCGGTGCGCACGTGCGGCTGCGACAGCACCTCGAGCACGCTGGCGCGCGTCAGGCGCACGAGGTAGGCGAGCGTCGGCAGCGCGAGCGCGATCACCGGCAGCACGAGGTCGGCCGGCCGGCCGTGCTCCCAGCCGGCGACCGGCAGCCAGCGCAGGTAGATGCCGAAGACGAGCGCGAGCAGCGGCGCGACCACGTAGGCCGGGATCGCGATGCCGGCGACCGCGATCGCCAGCAGCGCGTGGTCGGCCGCGGCCGTCGCGCCGGAGCGCGGCGAGTATGCCGAGCGGCACGCCGAGGCCGATCGCGAGCGCGAGGGCGAGCCCGCCGAGGGTCAGGCTGACCGGCAGCCCGGTCGCGATCAGGTCGTTGACGCTGAAGTCCCGGAGGCGCATCGACGGCCCCAGGTCGCCGTGCGCGAGGCCGCCGAGGTAGCGCAGGTACTGCTCGAGGAGCGGCCGGTCGAGGCCGTAGGCGCGATCGAGGTTGGCCTTCACCTCCGGCGCGAGCGTCTGTTCCTGGTCGAACGGCCCGCCCGGCGCGAGGCGCACCAGCACGAAGGCAAGCGTCACGATCGCAAACAGCGTCGGCACGGTGCCGGCGATCCGCCCGAGCGCGTACCTCAGCAACGCGCGCGCCGGGCCGGGCGGGCCGCGCGGGGCGACCCCTGCCTGGGTGAGACTGTCGAGCGTCGGTCGGCGCACGGCGGGCCTGCGGGTGGCGCAGCGGTGGCTGCGGCGGTCGCGGCGAGTCTAGGAGAGCGGCCGCGGCGAAGGCAACGGCGCGGCCGCCGCAGGCGCGCGGCGGCACCCCTGAAAAAAAAGAAAGCGGCCGACGGGCGCCGCTTTCGTCATGCGCCTATCGAGCCTCGCGGGCCGACCGGCGCTCCCCTCGCGCTCCGCCTTGTCGTTGTAATTGGCGGCGAAGCGATGCAACTGGCGCCGGAACCTAGCATCGGCCGCCGGCGAGCGTAAAGCTGCAGCGCAAAAAGCCCGGCCCCGGGTCCGCGCCGCGCTCGCCCGGGCCGGCCCGGCCCTCGCCCGCGGCGGCCGCGCGCGAACGAGGGCCGCCGGGGACAGTTCTGGATTGACACCCGGGAGCGTTTTGCATAGCGTGCCGCGACGCAAAAAAAGCCGTCCGCGGAGCCAAATCGCATGCGCAAGATCCTGGTCGGGGTCAAACGGGTCGTCGACTACAACGTGCGCGTGCGCGTCAAGCCCGACGGCACGGGCGTGATCACCGACGGCGTCAAGATGAGCGTCAATCCGTTCGACGAGATCGCGCTCGAGGAGGCGCTGCGGCATCCGCGAGCGCGGCGAGGCGAGCGAGGTGGTCGCGGTCAGCATCGGCCCGGACGACGCCCAGCAGCAGCTGCGCACCGCGCTCGCGATGGGCGCCGACCGCGCGATCCTGGTCAAGACCGACGCGGCCGGTCGAGCCGCTGGCCGCCGCCCAGGCGCTGCTCGCGATCGTGCGCAAGGAGAACGCCGACCTCGTGATCCTCGGCAAGCAGGCGATCGACGACGACGCCGCGCAGACCGGCCAGATGCTCGCCGCGCTGTGGGACCGGCCGCAGGCGACCTTCTGCTCCAAGCTCGAGATCAAGGGCGGCAGCGCGCGCGTCACGCGCGAGGTCGACGCCGGCCTCGAGACGATCGAGGTCGACCTGCCGGCCGTCATCACGCGCGGACCTGCGGCTGAACGAGCCGCGCTACGTGAAGCTGCCCGACATCATGAAGGCGAAGAAGAAGCCGCTCGACGTGATCGAGCTCGCCGCGCTCGGCGTCAGCGCCGAGCCAGCGCCTCAAGCCGGTGCAGACCGAGCCGCCGGCGCCGCGCCAGAAGGGCATCATGGTCAAGGACGTCGCCGAACTGGTCGACGCGCTGCAAGAAGAAGGGTCTCGTCTGATGAGCAAAATCCTCATCATCGCCGAACACGACGGCAAGAAGCTGAACCCGGCCACCGCGCGCTGCGTCACCTGCGCGCGCCAGATCCCGGGCGCCGAGATCACCGTCGCGCGTGTTCGGCGCCGACCCGGCCGCGGTCGCCGCCGCAGGCGGCGGCAGCTCGCCGGCGTCGCCAAGGTGCTCGCCGTCGACGCGCGCCGACAACGCGCACCCGCTCGCCGCGGTGCTCGCGCCGCAGATCGCCGCGCTCGCGGCCGACTACACGCCACGTGTTCGGCCCCTCGACCACCTTCGGCAAGGACCTGATGCCGCGCGTCGCGGCGCTGCTCGGCGTCGCCGCAGATCTCGCGACGCGATGGCGGTCGAGGGCGCGTACCGCTTCAAGCGGCCGATCTACGCCGGCAACGCGATCGTCACGCGTCGAGGTCGCCGCCGGCCGCAAGGTGGTCGCCACCGTGCGCACCGCCTCCTTCGAGGCCGCCGGCGGCGGCGGCGCGGCGCCGATCGAGCGCCGTGGCGCTCGAGCGTCGCGCTGCCCGACGCACACGCGCTTCGTCGTCGCTCAGCGCCGCCTCGACCGACCGGCCGGACCTGCAGACCGCGGCGCAAGGTCGTCTCCGGCGGCCGCGCGCTCGGCAGCGCGGAGAACTTCAAGCTCATCTTCAGCCTCGCCGACAAGATGGGCGCGGCGGTCGGCGCCTCGCGCGCCGCGGTCGACGCCGGCTACGCGCCGAACGAGCTGCAGGTCGGCCAGACCGGCAAGATCATCGCGCCCGGAGCTCTACGTCGCGATCGGCATCTCCGGCGCGATCCAGCACCTGACCGGCATCAAGGACGCGCAAGCACGATCGTCGCGATCAACAAGGACGCCGAGGCGCCGATCTTCGAGGTGGCCGACTTCGGCCTCGTCGGCGACCTGTTCCAGATCGTGCCGGAGCTCGACAAGAGCCTGACGAAGTAGCGCGCCGCGCCGCCGCGCCGCCAGCCCCGGGCGGCGCGGCCGAGGCTCCTGCGCCGCGGCCGAGATGGGTCGCATAAGCCATTGAAAATGCCTGATTCAAGGCGCGCCTGGAAGCTCAGGTCGTTTCGAGCTTCGGGCCCGCCGCCGCGCGCTATCGATCGCCGCCCGGCGTCGCTGCGGGCGCCCGTCCCGCCCCCGCCTCGCCGCCCCCGTGGCGCGGCGCAGGCGCCGTGCGCGGCCCGAGCGGCTCGGCCTCCGGTGGCGGCGGCGGCTGCATCGCCCGGGCGACGTCCCGCTGGTGGCTCCAGCCGCCCAGCGTCGCGAGCGCGAGCGCGCCGAGGAGCAGCACGATCGCGCCGATCGCCAGGGCGACGGCCCAGTCCTGCCAGCCGACGTCGAAACGGGACCGTCTGCGCGTCATGCGGTCGCATCGCCCCCGGCGCACCCATGCCGGGCGGCCTGCCCGCAGGGAGATTCCTCCATTTCCGGGCGCTCAGGTAGCATCGGCTGGACATATTGCCGCGGGGGACGCCGGTGACCATTCTGATCGCGGGACTCGTGGTCTTCCTCGGCATTCATTCGATCGCCATCGTCGCGCCCGCCCTTCGCAACGGATTGGCCGCCCGGCTCGGCGAGTGGCCCTGGAAGGGCCTGTACTCGCTCGTGGCGGTCGCCGGCTTCGTGCTCGTGGTCGAGGGCTTCGGCGCGGCGCGCGGCGCGCCGGTCGTCCTGTACGCGCCCCCGGGCTGGCTGCGCGGCGTCGCGGTCGTGCTGCTGGTGCCGGTGTTCCCGATGCTGCTCGCCGCCTACCTGCCGGGGCGCATCCAGGCGCGGCTGCGCCACCCGCTGCTGGTGGCGACCAAGACCTGGGCGTTCGCGCACCTGCTCGCCACCGGCCGGCTCGCGGACGTGGTGCTGTTCGGCGCGTTCCTCGCCTGGGCGGTCGCCGACCGGATCTCGCTCGGGCGCCGCCCGCCGGCCGCGATCCGCACCCTGCCGCCCGGTCGCTACAACGACTGGATCGCGGTGCTCGGCGGGCTCGGCCTCTACGTGGCCTTCCTGCTCGGGCTCCACCAACGGCTCATCGGCGTCGCACCGCTCGGCTGAGCGGCGCGGTGCGCCCTACAGCTGGCCGAGCACGAACTCGGCGGCGCTGACCCGGAACTCGCCGGCGCTCTCGACGTTGAGCTGCGTGACCACGCCGTCCTTGGCGACGAGCGCGAAGCGCTTGCCGCGCGTGCCCATGCCGAAGCCGCTGGCGTCGAGCTCGAGGCCGAGCGCCTTGGTGAAGTCGGCGTTGCCGTCGGCGAGCATCAGGATCTTGTCGCCGGCGTTGCTGGCCTTGCCCCAGGCGTCCATGACGAACACGTCGTTGACCGCGAGGCACGCGACGGTGTCGACGCCCTTGGCCTTGATCTTGTCGATGTTGTGCACGAAGCCCGGCAGGTGCTTCGCGTGGCAGGTCGGCGTGAACGCGCCGGGCACCGAGAACAGGACGACGGTCTTGCCCTTGAAGAGCTCGTCCGTCGTCAGGTTGGCCGGGCCTTCCTTGGTCATCTGCTTGAGTGTCGCCGACGGAATGCGGTCACCCACCTTGATCGTCATGGCTCGATCCCCCTTGCCGCTCGCGCGATGGCTTTGAAAGGAAGGGGGATTCTAGCGGCTGGCGGCGGCCGCGGCGCGATTTCCGCGCCGTGGCCGCGGGGCCCGGCCGGCTAGCGGCGCTCGGCCTCCTTCTCCTTCTCGTCCTTTGGCTGCGGCTTGGGCTTCGGCTTGGGCTTCGGCTTCGCCTGCGGCTTGGGCTGGGCCGGGTTGGCCGGCTTCTGCGCCGCCGCCTGCGCGGCGGGCGCGGCGCCGGGCTGCGCGGCGGGCGGCGGCGCGGCGGCCGGCCGCATCGCGGCCGGCGGCGCCGCGTGCATCTGCTCCTCGCGGGCCGGCGGGGCCGCGTTCGCCGGCCGCATCGTCGCCGGTGCCGCATGCGCGCCCGGCAGCGGCGCGGCGCCGTGCGCCGCGGTCGCCTGCGGCGAGGTGAACGCGCTCGGGCGCGGCGTCGCGGCGATCGGCGGATGACCGTGGTTCTGCGCGGCGGCGAGCGCCGGATTGGCGCGCGCGTCGTCACGGTGCTGGATCTGCATCGGCGTCGGCGCCACGTGCGGCGCCTGTGCGGCGGCGGTTTCCGCCGGCGTCGGCGTCGCGGTCGTGCCGCCCGGGCCGCCGGCAAAGCTGACACGGGTGTTGTTGACGGTGGTGTTGTTGACGATGGTCGTGTTGTTGACCACCGTCTCGCGGTAGACGTTGTGGACGCTCGTCACGTTGACGTTCGACACCGCGGCGTTGTACTGGAACTGGTTGTTCGCCCAGCGGCCGCCGGCGTAACCGACGCCCACATAGCCGCCGCCGTAGTTGATGCCGCCGTAGAAGCCGATGTGCGGGCCCCAGTAGCCCTCGTGGAACACGAAGCTGCCGCCGACGAAGCCCCAGTAGCCCGGCGTCCACAGCACGCCGACGCGTGGCGGCTCGACCCAGGTGCCTGGCACCCAGAAGTAGCCGGCCGGCCCGTAGTGCCAGTAGCCCGGCGTCCACAGGTAGCCCTCCACCGGGCAGGGCGGCTGGTCGTAGACCGGCAGCGGCGGCGGCGCCACCGTGACGCGGACGACGGCCACCGGTTCCGGTACCGGCGCGACGGCCTGCACCGCGCAGCCGGTCATGGATACGGCGAGCGCAGCGCCCGCCAGCAACCGAACGAAACCTGAATACGTCACTGTGCGCTCCTTGGAATTGCGCGGCCGGCCCCGATCGGCTCGGGGTCTTGAGGACGAGCTTCGCCGCGGGCGAGGCGCGTCGCAAGATCCGTAACGCAGCTCTGTGACGCGTGCCGACACAGGTGAACCACTCTTAACCTCGCCTCACGGCCCCGTCAGGCGCTCGCGCGCTGCGCGGGGAACGAGCCCGCCTTGACGAGCGCGCCCGGCACGTCGCGGCCGAGCTGGTCCTGCAGCCAGCGGCCGGTGGCGATCAGCGCCTCGAGGTCGACGCCGGTGCGCACGCCCATCCGCGCCAGCATGTAGATCAGATCCTCGGTCGGGATGTTGCCGGTCGCGGCCGGCGCGAACGGGCAGCCGCCGATGCCACCGATGCTGGCATCGAGCACCGTGACGCCGGCCTCGATCGCCGCGTAGGCGTTGGCGAGGCCGGTGTTGCGGGTGTTGTGGAAATGGCAGCGCAGCGGCATCCCCGGCACGGCCTCGCGCACCCGCGCGACGAGCTCGGTCACCTGGCTCGGCACGCCGACGCCGATCGTGTCGGCGAGCGCGATCTCGCGCGGCGCGGCCTCGGCGACGCGCCGCGCGACCTCGACGATGCGCTCGACCGGCAGCTCGCCCTCGAACGGGCAGCCGAACGCCGTCGACAGCGTGATCTGCGCACGCAGGCCCGCCGCGTGCGCGCTCCGGGCGATGTCGAGCCAGGCGGCGATCGACTGCTCGGTCGTCGCGCCCTGGTTGCGCTCGTTGAAGGTATTGCTGACGCCGACCGCCATGCCGACCTCGGTGCAGCCGGCGGCGCGCGCGCGCTCGAAGCCGCGGCGATTGAGCACGAGGCCGACGTAGTCGACGTCGCTGCGCTGCGGCAGCGCCGCGAGCACCGCCTCGGCGTCGGCCATCTGCGGCACGCGCTTCGGATTGACGAAGCTCGCCACCTCGATGCGGCGCAGGCCGGCGGCGATCGCGCGGCCGATGAACTCGACCTTGGTCGCGGTCGCGACGACCATCGGCTCGTTCTGCAAGCCGTCGCGCGGCCCGACCTCGACGATCTCGACGACGTTCGGCAGGCGCAGGGTCATGGGCGCATCCTCGCGGTGCGTCGGCGGATCGACGCGCCGGATTGTACCGCGAAGGCCGCGGCCGCCGAGCCGCCGGGCGGCGCCTTGCTTGACCCCCCACCGGGCCACTTGTATACAGCCGGCACGCCCGCGACGGAACCCGCCCATGACCGACCCCGCTTTCAAGAACGGCCCGCTGTCGGATCTGCGTGTGCTCGAGCTCGGCACGCTGCTCGCCGGCCCGTTCTGCGGGCAGCTGCTCGGCGACCTCGGCGCCGAGGTCATCAAGATCGAGCCGCCCGGGCTCGGCGACCCGATGCGGGTCTGGGGACTGCAGCCGGAGGGCGAGCCGTCGCTGTGGTGGCCGGTGGTTGCCCGCAACAAGAAGGCGATCACGCTCGACCTGCGCCAGCCCGACGGCCAGCAGCTGCTGAAGAGCCTGGTCGCGCGCGCCGACTTCCTGCTCGAGAACTTCCGGCCCGGCACGCTCGAGAAGTGGGGCCTCGGCTGGGAGGAGCTGTCGGCGGTCAATCCGCGGCTGATCATGATCCGGGTGTCGGGCTTCGGCCAGACCGGGCCGCGCGCCCGCGACCCCGGCTTCGGCGCGATCGGCGAGGCGATGGGCGGCCTGCGGTACGTCGTCGGCGACCCGTCGGCGCCGCCGTCGCGGGTCGGCATCAGCATCGGCGACTCGCTGGCCGCGACCTTCGCCAGCCTCGGCGCGCTGTCGGCGCTGCACTACCGCGAGCGCACCGGGCGCGGCCAGGTGGTGGACTCGGCCATCTACGAGTCGGTGCTGGCGATGATGGAATCGCTGATCACCGACTACGACCAGGGCGGCTTCATCCGCGAGCGCACCGGCGCGATCCTGCCGCGGGTCGCGCCATCCAACGTCTACCCGACCCGCGATGGCCTGGTGCTGATCGCTGCGAACCAGGACGCGGTGTTCGCGCGCCTTGCGCTGGCGATGGGCGAGCCCGGGCTCGCGCGCGACGAGCGCTACGCGACCCACCAGGCGCGCGGCGCCCGCCAGGCCGAGCTCGACGCGCGCGTCGGCCGCTGGACCGCGTCGCTGACGACTGCTGAGGTGCTCGCGGTCCTGGCGCGGCCGGCGACCGCGGTGCCCTCGGGCCTGATCTACCGCGCCCCGGAGATGCTCGCCGACCCGCACTTCAAGGCGCGCGAGGCGATCGTCACCACGCACCACCCGCAGTTCGGCGAGCTGCGGATGCAGAACGTCGCGCCGAAGCTGTCGGAGACGCCGGGCAGCGTGCGCACGCCGGCACCCGAGCTCGGCGAGCACAACGAGGAGATCTATCTGCGGCTGCTCGGCCTCAGCGCCGAGCGCTACGCGGCGCTCAAGGCGGCGCGCGTCGTGTGACGCCGGGGCGGGCGCGCAGCGCCGCCCCGGCGCGTCGCCCCCGTCAGAGCGACTGCAGCCAGATCGTCGCGGCCTTCGCCATCCGCGGGTCGGCCTGCGCGGCGGTGAAGGCCTTCTTCGCCTCGTCCGTCTTGCCGAGCTTGCGGTAGGCGATGCCGAGCATCATCTGCGCGTCGTCGACCCGCTTGACCTTGGCGACGCGGTCGGGCGTGAGGCCGCGTTCGATCGCCTCGACCGCCTTGTCGTAGTCGCCGAAGCCGAGGTAGGCGAGCCCGACCTTGACGTCGGCCTCGCCGTTCTTGCCGGCGCGCGCCTCCTTGTCGAGCTGCGGCAGCTGCTTCTTGTCGTCGGCGGCCTGCTGCTTGGCCGCGGCCATCAGCTTACCGTTGCGGTCGGTCTGGGCGATGATCTTGAACGCGCCCTTGGCGGTCGCGATCTCGATGACCTTGAGCGCCTCGGCCGGCGCGCCGGCGTCGAGCGCCTGGTCGGCGTACTCGACGAACAGCGACTCGCGCGCGATGAAGTCCTTGTCGACTCCGAAGCGCAGCAGGTTCAGCAGCGCGCGCTTGTCGAGGTTCTCCTCCTGGTACACCTGCAGCAGGTCGGTGTAGTAGTCCGCCTTCGGGAAGCGGCGCACCAGCTCCTCCATGACGGCCTCGCGGTGCGGCTTGTCGTTGGTGCGGTAGTAGCAGCTGTTGAGGATGCGCAGCTCCTGCTCGGTCGCCTCCTTGCCGGCCGCCTTCTCGATCTCGACGCTCTTCTCCTGGGCGGCGAGCGTCGCGGGGCAGTTCTGCTGCGTGTAGTAGATCGCCACCAGGATGTTGTAGGCGTCCACGCCGCCGCCGTTGTCGGCCCACAGCCGGCTGTACTTCTCGGCCTTCTCGAAGTTCTTCTGCTGGTAGAAGATCTGCGCCAGCGGCTTGTAGCTCTTGATCTTCTCGTCGGCCGAAAAGGTCTCGACGCCGAGCAGCTGCTCGGTCACTTCGGCGTAGGCCGGGAAGTCGCTCTTCTTGCCGAGGCACCAGCGCAGGATCGTGAGCGACATCTCCTTGTCGTAGGGCTTGGTCGCGATCGCGGCGGCGTCGCGCGCCTGCGCGATGCAGGCGTCGAGGTCGCCCTTGTTGCCCGCTTCCTGCGCGGGCGCGAGCTTCTTGCGAACGTCGTCGCTGATCTGCGGCTTCTTCTCGGCCGCCGAGGCCGCCGGCGCGACCAGCGCGACGCCGGCCGCGAGCAGGATCACCGCAATACCGGCCGACGCCGGTGCCGTCATACGGCCGAGCCACTTAGCCATGCCCCACCCCTCGTAAATCAATAGTCTGGTCTTACAGCCCGTTCAACCACATCTTCGCGGCCGGCGCCATGCGCGCGTCCGCCTTCGCGGTGTTGAACGCCTTCTCCGCGTCAGGCTTCTTCTTCAGCTTCAGATAGCAGATGCCGAGCAGCATGTTGGCGTCGTCGGGGCGCTTGACCCGGGCGATGCGCTCGGGGCTGAGTCCGCGCTGCAGCGCTTCGACCGCCTTGTCGAACTGGCCCATGCTGAAGTAGCGGAAGCCGAGGCGCACGTCGGTCTCGCCGTTCTTGCCGGCGCGGGCCTCGGCGTCGGCCTGGCCGATGTTCTTGGCATCCTCGACCGCGCGGTCCTTGGCCTGCTTGAGCAGCCGCTCGACCTTGTCGGCGTTCTTGACCTGCTTCTTGCTGATGCCCTTCTCGAGCACGCGCTGCGCCTCGGCGGTCGTGCCCTCGTCGAGCGCAAGGTCGGCGAGCTTGACGTAGTCACTCTCGACGTCGAGCCAGTCGCGGTCGAAGCCGAAGCGCAGGATCTGGGCGAGCGCCGCGTCGTCGACCTTCTTGTCCTGCGCCGCGCGCAGCACCTGCGTGTAGTAGATCTTCTTCGGGAAGCGCTTCAGCGCATCCTCGGCCGCGGCCGCCATCTTGTCTTCCTGCTTGGCCTGCAGGTAGCAGTTCATCTGCACCTTGAGCTGGTCCTCGTCCGGCGACTTGCCGCCGGCGAGCGCCCTGTCGAGCGCCTGCAGGCTCTTCGGGCAGTCCTTGGCCGCGAAGTAGTACTGCGCCAGCGCCGCGTAGTCGGTCGCCGACCCGCCGCCGCCCTTGATGTACTCGTTGGTCTCGAGAATCGCCTTGTCGAACTTGTTGACGGCACCGTACAGCTGGCCGAGCGTCTTGTGGTAGCCGAGCTTCTCGGCGGCCGGCACGCCCTCGGTCTGCTCGAGCGCCTCGAGCGCGTCGATCGCGTCCGGGTAGTTCCGCAGCGCCACCGCCGAGCCCATGATGAGCTTCAGCGACGCCTGCTTCTCGAACGCGCTCTTGGCGACACCGCGGGCTTCCTTGGCCGCCTTGAGCGCGGCGCCGTAGTCCTTCTTCTGGTACGCCAGCTGGCCGGGGTTGTACTTCTCGAAGAACTCGGCCGACGTCTGCGGCGTGTCGGCGCGAGCCGCGGGCGTGCCGAAGGCGACGACGAGGGCGATCAGGATTCCGGCGCCGAGGCGGCGTGCGCCCGGCCGGTCGGGGAATGCGAGCGTGCTCATCGGGTACCTCAATGACTCCACTCAATTGACGCCGGCGCGGGCGGGGGAGTTCCCGGTGCCGGCGTTACAAAAAAAATGGGCCGACTCGAGTCAGCCCATTCGGATTTCACATCGTGTCGCCCCGACTGCCTGCAGGCGTCGGCGCTCAGAGGGCGCCGTTCGCGTCGGCGACGAAACCTATCTTCTTGAGGCCGCCGCGCTGGACCGCAAACAGCACCGATGCGGCGTAGTCGTACTTCGCGCGCCGGTCCACCGAGACGTGCACCTCCGGCTGCGGGTCCTTGCCGGCCGCGTCCTTGATGTAGGCGCGCAGATCGGCCGGCGAGACCACGCCGCCGTTCCACAGCACCGAGCCGTCGTACTGGACGTCGATCGAGATCGGCGGCGTCGGATTCTCCGGCGGCGGCTCGTTGGTGGCCCGCGGCAGGTCGATCTTCACCGCATGCGTCATCACCGGCAGCGTGATGATGAAGATGATCAGCAGCACAAGCATGATGTCGACGAGCGGCACGACGTTGATCGTCGTGTTGTACTCGCTCTCGTCGCCGACCTTTCCCATTGCCATCGCGTGGTGCTCCGAATGTGTTCCGTCAGTCCTGGTGCGGCGGCTCGGCGATGAAGGCGACCTTGAGCAGGTAGTTCCGCTGCAGGGTCGTCAGCACGTCGCCGACGTACGAGTAGGCGACCCGCTTGTCGGCCCGGATGTGCACCTCGGGCTGCGGGTCCTTCACGGCCTCGGTGCGCGCCATCTCCGCCAGCCGGTCGAGCGTGGCGGGGTTGTCGTTCCAGTAGACCGTGCCGGAGAAGTCAATCGAGATATTGATGTTCTCGGGTTTGGTCTCGGTCGGCTGGTTAAAGTTCGTCGGCAGGTTGACCCGCACCGCCTTCGTCGCCACGGGGACCGTGATGATGAAGATGATGAGCAGCACGAGCATGACGTCGACGAGCGGTACAACGTTGATCTCGGAGTTGTATTCGCCTTCCGCAATTGGGCCGCCACCGCCTGCCATGGTTCGTGCTCCTCGTCGTCGCGTCTACTGACTTACTTCTTGACCGCAGCGGCCGGCGCGGCCGGCTGGGCGGACTTCATCGTCACGCGACCACCCGACAGCAGTGCCTGGTGCAGGTCGTGGGCGAAGTAGTTGACGCGCTCGAGGATGAACTTGTTGCGGCGCGTCAGCCAGTTGAAGCCGAGCACCGCCGGCACCGCGACCGCGAGGCCGATCGCCGTCATGATCAGCGCCTCGCCGACCGGGCCGGCGACCTTGTCGATCGATGCCTGGCCGGAGATGCCGATCGAGATCAGCGCGTTGTAGATGCCCCACACCGTGCCGAACAGGCCGACGAACGGCGCGGTCGAGCCGACCGAGGCGAGCACCGACATGCCGCTCGACAGGTCGCTATTGATCAGGTCGACGCGACGCTGCAGGTGGCTGGAGATCCAGTCGTGCAGGTCGATATTCTCGGTCAGACGGCCCTTGTTGCGCTCATGGTGCTCGAGCGACTGCAGGCCGTCCGAGGCGATGCCGCGAAACGCGTTGTCATCGCCGCCCTTGAGGCGCGTCAGACCGTCCTGCAGGTTCGATGCCGCCCAGAAGTCTTTCTCCGCCGCGAGCGCGTACTTGCGCAGCGACGACTGGTCCCAGCACCTTCGTGATGATCACGTACCACGAATAGAGGGACATGATCCCGAGGATGACGAACACGCCCCTACCGACGGCGCCGCTGGTCGTCCAGAGCGCTGCGATACCGTACGGATTGTCTAATGCTGATGCGTCAGCCATGGTCAATGCCCTCTACAGTGAGTCTTGAAAGATGGGTGAATACGAATGAGAACTTGAACGCTGGGTGATCAGGACGACAGGCGCCAGGTCCACTTCATGCGCTGCCATGAACCCACGGCATCGTTGCCGACCTTCTGCGGCTCGAACTTGCCCTGGGCCTTTACACACTTCTCGGCGGCCTCGTCGAGGCGCTGGACCCCGCTCGAGGTCTCGACCTTGGTCTCCGTGACACGGCCGTTCGGGCCGACGTACACGAGCAGCACGACCGAGCCTTCCTCGCTGAGGCGGCGCGACGCCGACGGGTAGTACGGCTCGCACAGGTCGCCGAGGTTGACGCCCTTGGCGACGCGCACCGGCGTGATCGGCGGCGGCGCGGGCTTGGCGACCGGCGCGGGCTTGGGCTGCTCGACCGGCTTGACGATGGCGGTCGGCGGCGGCGGGCCGGCGACGATCGGCAGGTCGACGAGCGGCGTCTGCACCGGGGGCGGCTTGAAGTCGGGCGGCGGCGGCGGAGGCTCCTTCGGCTTCTCCTCCTCCTCGTGCTGGATCAGCTTCGACTCGATCATCTCGCGGAGCTGTGGGGCGTACTTGACCGCGGTCCCGATGATGAGGCCGATCGCGGCGAGCACATGGACGCCGATGACGACGATCGCGACGATCGCGTGGCGCGATAGATTCCGAGCGCTGTTCATGTAGCAGGGAGCCCCTATCTCCCGAATCTCTAGTCGAGTACCCGTCTTAGAAAGACCTGCCGGACCCCGTTCTTCGAGACGGCCCGCCGACCCTTGTCGGACTCTGTCAAATCAAATGCACAAACGTAATGCGAGCGCCACCGAATGCGCCCACCCCGTCGACGCGATCGGACGATAACGCCAGACGCGCGGGTCTGCAAGCCTGACGTCATCGAGCGGACGCACGAGCGTCGGCGGGCCACCCGCTTACGTGCGAGCCCCAGCTTGTCAAGCATCCGTCGGCGTGCTCGCACGTCAGCGGCGCTTGCGAACGGCCGCGCGCCGCGCCGGCACGCGCGACGCGGGCGCGGCGTCGGTGACCGCGCCCAGCGAGGCGCTCGTGACCTCGCGCGCGTACTTGGCCAGCACGCCGCGATCGGCGTACGGCCGGGGCGCGCGCCACGCGCTCGCGCGACGCTTGAGCTCGGCGCCGCTGACCGCGAGCGTGAGCTCGCGGCGCCGCGCGTCGATGCGTGATACGGTCGCCGTTACGGACCAGCGCCAGCGGGCCGCCGACCGCGGCCTCCGGCGCCACGTGACCGACGACGAAGCCGTGGCTGCCGCCGGAGAAGCGGCCATCGGTGATCAGCGCGACCTGATCGCCGAGGCCCTTGCCCATGATCGCGCCCGTCGGGCTCAGCATCTCGCGCATGCCGGGCCCGCCCTTCGGGCCCTCGTAGCGGATCACGACGACGTCGCCGGCGCGCACCGTGCCGTCGAGGATCGCCTGCAGGCTCCCCTCCTCCGAATCGAACACCCGCGCCGTGCCCTCGAAGCGCAGCCCCTCCTTGCCGGTGATCTTGGCGACCGCGCCCTCGGGCGCGAGGTTGCCGTACAGGATGACGAGGTGGCTGTCGGCCTTCAGCGGCCGCTCGAAGCCGCGCACGACGTCCTGGCCGGCCGGGTAGTCGGGCGCCGCCGCCAGCGTTCTCGGCGAGCGTGCCGCCGCCGACCGTCAGGCACTCGCCGTGCAGCAGGCCCGCGCCCAGCAGCCGCTTCATCAGCGGCTGGATGCCGCCGATCGCAATCAGCTCGCTCATCAGGTACTTGCCGCTCGGCTTGAGGTCGGCCAGCACCGGCACGCGCCGGCCGATGCGGGTGAAGTCGTCGAGGTCGAGGCGCACGCGCGCCGCGTGCGCGATCGCCAGCAGGTGCAGCACCGCGTTGGTCGAGCCGCCGAGCGCGATCACGGTCGTGATCGCGTTCTCGAAGGCCTTGCGGGTCAGGATGTCGGACGGCCGGATGCCGGCCTTGACGAGCCGCACCGCGGCCGCACCGGCGCGCCGGCAGTCGTCGAGCTTGGTGGCCGAGACGGCCTCCTGGGCCGAGCTGTTCGGCAGGCTCATGCCGAGCGCCTCGATCGCCGAGGCCATGGTGTTGGCGGTGTACATGCCGCCGCAGCTGCCGGCGCCGGGGATCGCGGTGCACTCGACCTCGTGCAGCTGCGCGTCGCTGACCCGCCCGCCGGCGTGGCCGCCGACCGCCTCGAACACCGCGACGATGTCGCGGCGCTGCGCGCCCGGGCGGATGGTGCCGCCGTAGACGAACACCGCCGGCCGGTTCAGCCGCGCGATCGCCATCAGGCAGCCGGGCATGTTCTTGTCGCAGCCGCCGATCGCGACCAGGCCGTCGAAGCCCTGCGCGCCGGCCACCGTCTCGATCGAGTCGGCGATCACCTCGCGCGACACGAGCGAATAGCGCATGCCGGGCGTGCCCATCGCGATGCCGTCCGAGACGGTGATGGTGTTGAAGATCCGGCTCTTGCCGCCGGCGGCGTCGGCGGCGGCCGCGGCCGCGGTCGCCAGGCCGTCGAGGTGCACGTTGCACGGCGTGATGTTCGACCAGGTGCTGGCGATGCCGATCGAGGGCTTGTCGAAGTCGGCGTCGACGTAGCCGACCGCGCGCAGCATCGCGCGGCTCGGCGTCTGCTTGACGCCGTCGAACACGAGGCGCGAATAGGCGCGCGGGTCGTTGGGGGTTTGCTTGCGGGTCATGGCGGTGGTCGGGCGGCGCGGGGCCGGGTGCCCGCCCCGCTATTGTGGGGCGGGCCGGGGCGACGGCGCCACCCGGGCGAACCGCTCAGGAGCCGGTGTCGACGCCCGTGGGGTCCCGCCGCGCGATGATCGTCACGCCGGCGAGCGTCAGCACGCCGCCGATCACGAGCCGCGGCGTCACGGCGTCGCCGAGCAGCGCGACGCCGAGGACCACGGAGAACACCGGCGACAGCGTCGTCAGCGGCGAGACCGACGACACCGGGTAGCGGCTGATGAGCCAGTAGTAGCCGGTGTGCGCGACGAGGCTCGAGGCGACGACGGTGAAGGCGAGCGCGCTCCAGTCGAGCGCGCCGGCCGAACGGACCGTCGCCCCCTGCCCCGCCTCGAGCCACAGCGTCAGCAGCCACAGGATCGGCATGCCCGAGACGGCGAACCAGGCCTGCAGCTCGAGCGGCCGGAAGGTCTCGCCGAGGCGCTTGACCGCGACGATGCCGAGCGAGCCGGCGAGCGCGGAGCCGGCGACGAGCGCCAGGCCCGCCCGGTAGGTGAACACGTCGGCCTGGACCGCGATCACGGCGACGCCGGCGAAGGCGAGCGCGATGCCCAGCCGCCGCCGCCAATGGATCACCTCGCCGAGGAACAGCACCGACAAGAGCGTCGTGAACGGCACGCCGAGCTGGCTCGCGATCGCGACCGAGCCGACGTTCGGCGTCAGCCGGATGCCGGCAAAGAGCAGCGCGAACTGCACCCCGCCCGACAGCGCCGCGGCAACGAACAGCTGCAGCATGCGCCCGTGGTGCCAGCGCAGGAACGGGACGAGGCACGCGGCCAGCAGCGAAAAGCGCAGCGCCGTGAAGAACACCGGCGGGAAGTGCCCCACCCCGACCTTGCTGGCGATCAGGTTGAAGCCCCAGATCAGGTTGATCAGCAGCAGGAAGCCGAGGTCGCGCGGCGCGAGGTGGGTCACCGCCCGGCGCCGCCGTAGCGGGCGGCGAGCATCGCGTACAGCGCCCGCACCGCCTGCGCCTCGCCGCCCACCGGCCGGCCGGGCCGCTCCTTGCCGTTCCAGGCGTACAGGTCGACGTGCAGCCACGGCGTCGCCTCGGCGACGAAGCGGCGCAGGAACAGCGCTGCCGTCACCGAGCCCGCCATCGGCGAGGCCGAGGCGTTGACGAGGTCGGCGACCTTCGAGGCGAGCTCGTCCTCGTAGGCGGCCCACAGCGGCATCGGCCACAGCGGATCGCCGCTGGCGCGGCCGTGGCCGGCGAGCTCGGCGGCGAGCGCCTCCTGGCCGGCGTACAGCGCCGGCAGCTCCGGGCCGAGCGCGACGCGGGCCGCCCCGGTGAGCGTCGCGAGGTCGACGAGCAGGTCCGGGCGCTCCTCGTCGGCGAGCGCGAGCGCGTCGGCGAGCACGAGGCGTCCCTCGGCGTCGGTGTTGGTGATCTCGACGCTGAGGCCGGCCCGGGTCGCGAGCACGTCGCCCGGCCGGTAGGCGTTGCCGCCGATGCTGTTCTCGACCGCGGGCACGAGCAGCCGCAGGCGCACGGGCAGCCGGGCGTCCATGACGAGCTGGGCGAGCGCGAGCGCGCAGGCGGCCCCACCCATGTCCTTCTTCATCAGCGCCATGCCGGTCCCGGTCTTGAGGTCGAGGCCGCCGGTGTCGAAGCACACGCCCTTGCCGACCAGCGTGACGCGCGGCCCGGCGCTGCCGAAGCGCAGCTCGATGAGCCGCGGCGCGTGGCTCGAGGCCCGCCCGACGGCATGGATGGCCGGGAACCGCTCGGCGAGCAGCGCCTCGCCGACCACCGCGCGGAACTCGGCGCCGTAGCGGCGCGCGACCCGCTCGATGGCCTGGGCGAGCTCGGCGGGACCCAGGTCCGAGGCCGGCATGTTGATGAGGTCGCGGGCGAGCGCGTCGGCCTCGGTCACCCGCCGCACGTGCTCGAGGTCGGCCCCGGGCGGCGCCACGAGCGCGGGCGGCGCCGGCGCCGCGGCCGGGGGCCGCCGGTAGCGGTCGAAGCGGTAGCCGCCGAGCGCCCAGCCGAGCGCAGCCTGGGTCGCCGCCGGTGCCGGTAGCGCGTCGGCGAGCTGGTAATGCCCGGCCGGCAGGCGGTCCGGCGCGCCCTGCAGGTGCTGCGGCGTGAGCTCATCGAACGTCGCGAGCCGCCCAAGCCCGAGCGCGGCGCCGGCGAGCTCGCCGCCGGCGCCGGGCAGCGCCAGCACCCGCCCGCGCTCGCCGCGAAAGCCGTTGGCGAGGGCCCACGCCGCGATGCGCGCGCGCTCGCCGGCCGGCAGGCGGCCCGGCCAGTCGTCGGCGTCCTGCTCGCGGACGAGCCACAGCGGGCGGCAGGACGGGTCGGCATGCGGAAGGAAGGGCGGCATGGGCGGCGCGGGCCTCTGGCAGACGGGGTGCAGACAGGATAGTCGACCGCCGCTGGCCACATTGACAAGGTCGACGCGGCTATGCTGACATCCGAAAGTCACCTGCCAGCGCAAGCCTCATGCCCGTCCGCGACTGCCCGGCCCGCCCGATCGACCTGACGCCCATCGCGCCGCGTCCGCTGCTGCTTGCGCTCCTGCTCCTTCGCACACCGAGGTGCGGGATCCACGGCTGACCACCAGTCGCCACGAACATCAGGAACCCCGCACCGGCACCGCCCGAGGCGGGGTTTTCTTTTGGCCCTCTTCATTGCATCCGGAGATAGCTCATGCGGATTTACTCGACCAAAGACGTGGACCAGAAGGCGCTCAAGGGCGCGACCATCGCGATCCTCGGCTACGGCAGCCAGGGACGCGCGCATGCGCTGAACCTGAAGGACAGCGGCTACGACGTGGTCGTCGGCCTGCGCCGCGGCGGCGCGAGCTGGAAGAAGGCGCAGAAGGACGGCCTGCGGGTCGCCGCGCCCGCCGACGCGGTCAAAGGCGCGGCGCTGGTCGCGCTGCTGACGCCCGACCTCAGCCAGCCGGCGGTCTACGCCGAGATCAAGGCGCACCTCGAGAAGGGCGCGACGCTGCTGTTCGCGCACGGCTTCAACATCCACTTCAAGCAGATCAAGCCGCGCAAGGACCTCGACGTCGTGCTGATCGCGCCGAAGGGCCCGGGCGACCTGGTGCGGCGCCAGTACCAGCAGGGCCGCGGCGTGCCGTGCCTGGTGGCGGTGGCGCAGAACGCGACCCGCCGCGCCAAGCAGAAGGCGCTCGCCTACGCGCACGGTATCGGCGGCACGCGCGGCGGCGTGCTCGAGACGACCTTCGAGGAGGAGACGGTCACGGATCTGTTCGGCGAGCAGGTGGTGCTGTGCGGCGGCGCGACGGAGCTCGTCGTCAAGGGCTTCGAGACGCTGGTCGAGGCCGGCTACAAGCCCGAGGCCGCGTACTACGAGTGCCTGCACGAGCTGAAGCTGATCGTTGACCTGCTGCACGAGGGCGGGCTCGCCAAGATGCACCAGTTCATCTCCGAGACCGCCAAGTACGGCGACCTGACGCGCGGCCCGCGCATCGTGACCCGCACGACCAAGGCCGAGATGAAGAAGATCCTCAAGGAGATCCAGTCGGGCAAGTTCGCGCGGCAGTGGATCCGCGAGAACAAGACCGGCAAGAAGAAGTACACGAAGCTGCTCAACAAGGACCTCAAGCACCCGATCGAGAAGGTCGGCCGCGCGCTGCGCGCCCGCATGCCCTGGCTGGAACAGGGTCGCTAGAGAACGACGGAGGCCACCGCCATGTCGAGCCACGATCCGAACCGCGTCATCATCTTCGACACCACGCTGCGCGACGGCGAGCAGTCGCCCGGCTGCAGCATGAGTCCGCCCGAGAAGCTCCGGGTCGCGAAGGCGCTTGCGGATCTTGGCGTCGACGTCATCGAGGCGGGCTTCCCGGCCGCCTCGCGCGGCGACTGGGAGTCGGTGCAGACGATCGCCCGCGAGGTCACGGGCCCGGTGATCTGCGGGCTCGCGCGCTGCAACCGCGACGACATCGAGAAGGCCTTCGGGGCGATCAAGGACGCGCCGCGGCGCCGGATCCACGTGTTCCTCGCCACCAGCGCGATCCATCGCGAGCACAAGCTCAACATGGCCAAGAGCGAGATCCTCAAGGCCGCGGTCGAGGGCGTGCGCCTCGCGAAGAGCCTCGTCGACGACGTCGAGTTCTCGCCCGAGGACGCCTCGCGCACCGAGCTTGAGTTCCTGGCCGAAGTGGTCAGCGCGGCCATCGCCGCCGGCGCGACGACGATCAACGTGCCGGACACGGTCGGCTACACGACGCCGCAGGAGTTCGCCGAGCTGTTCGGCTACCTCAAGCAGCACGTGCCGGACATCGGCCGGGTGGTGCTGTCGGTGCACTGCCACAACGACCTCGGCATGGCGGTGGCGAACAGCCTGGCGGCGGCCGGCGCCGGCGCGCGCCAGATCGAGTGCACGATCAACGGCATCGGCGAGCGTGCCGGCAACTGCTCGCTCGAGGAAGTGGTCATGGCGCTCAAGACCCGCGAGGGCTTCTACGGGCTGCACACCGGCATCCACACCACCCGCCTCTACCCGACCTCGCGCCTGGTCTCGACGATCACCGGCATGCCGGTGCCGCGCAACAAGGCGATCGTCGGCGAGAACGCCTTCGCCCACGAGTCCGGCATCCACCAGCACGGCATGCTCAAGCACCACTCGACCTACGAGATCATGCGGCCGCAGGACGTCGGCCTCGCCCGCACCAACCTCGTGCTCGGCAAGCACAGCGGCCGGCACGCGTTCCGCGACCGCGTCCGCGAGCTCGGCTTCGAGCTCAGCGAGGCCGAGCTCAACAGCGCCTTCGACGAGTTCAAGACGCTGGCCGACAAGAAGAAGGAGCTGTTCGACGGCGACATCGAGGCGCTGGTGCTGCGCGCCGGCGGCAACGGCGTCGGCCCCTGGCACATCGACGCGCTGTGGACCTCGGCGACCACCGGCGCCGCCGCCTCGGCGGTCGTGCGCCTGCGCCACAACGACGGCCGCACCGTCGAGCAGGGCGCGACCGGCGACGGCCCGGTCGACGCCGCCTTCAAGGCGATCGAGATCGCCTCCGGCACTACCGTCAAGCTGCACAGCTTCGAGGTGCGCAGCGTCACCGAGGGCGAGGACGCCCAGGGCGAGGCGATCGTCAACGTGCTGCACAACGAGCGCGCCTACCGCGGCGCCAGCATCAGCACCAACATCATCGAGTCGAGCGCGCGCGCCTTCCTCGAGGTCATCAACCGCATCCAGTCGAGCCGCCCCGGCGCCCGGCCGGCGCACGCGCAGCTGTCGGCCGACACCCGGCCGGCCGAGGCCGCGCTGTGACGGCGACGACGCTGGTCGAGAAGCTCTGGCGGGCGCACGAGGTCGTCGCCGAGACCGCCGACACGCCGGCGGTGCTGTACGTCGACCTGCACCTGACCCACGAGGTCACGACGCCGCAGGCGTTCGCGGTGCTGCGCGGCCGCGGCCTCAAGGTGCGGCGCACCGACCGCACCTTCGGCACGATGGACCACTCGACGCCGACCATCGCCGACGAGCTGTACGGCCGCGTGCCGATCCGGCTCGAGAGCGCCGCGCGCCAGGTGCGCGAGTTCGACAAGAACTGCGCCGAGTTCGGCGTCGAGGTGCTCGGCATCCACCACCCGGACCGCGGCATCGTCCACATCATCGGTCCCGAGCTCGGCCTGACGCAGCCCGGCAAGACGATCGTCTGCGGCGACAGCCACACGAGCACGCACGGCGCCTTCGGCGCGCTGGCCTTCGGCATCGGCACGACCGAGGTCGGCCAGGTGCTGGCGACGCAGTGCCTGCTGCAGCGCAAGCCCAAGACGCTCGCCGTCAACGTCGAGGGCACGCTCGGCCGCGGCGTCACGGCCAAGGACCTCGTGCTCGCGATCATCCAGCGGCTCGGCGTCGGCGGCGGCACGGGCTCGGTAATCGAGTACCGCGGCAGCACGATCCGCGCGCTGTCGATGGACGAGCGCATGACGGTGTGCAACATGTCGATCGAGGCCGGCGCGCGCGCCGGCCTGGTCGCCCCCGACGAGACCACCTTCGCCTACCTCAAGGGCCGGCCGCGCGCGCCGGCGGGCGCGGCCTGGGACGCGGCGCTCGCGGCCTGGCGCGGACTCGTCACCGACGCGGGCGCGCGCTTCGACCGCGAGCTTGCGATCGACGCGACGGGCCTCGCGCCGATGATCACCTACGGCACCAACCCCGGCATGTCGGTCGCGATCGACGCGTCGATCCCGACGCGGCCCGGCGACGCGATCCACGCCAAGGCGCTCGAGTACATGGGGCTCGCGCCCGGCGCGCGGCTGCTCGGCCAGCCGATCCAGTACGTGTTCCTCGGCAGCTGCACCAACGGGCGGCTGTCGGACCTGCGCGCGGCCGCGGGCCTGCTGCGCGGCCGCAAGGTCGCGACCGGCGTGAAGCTGCTGGTCGTGCCGGGCTCGCAGCACATCAAGCGCGAGGCCGAGCGCGAGGGCCTCGACCGCGTGTTCACCGACGCCGGCGCCGAGTGGCGCG
Source organism: uncultured Pseudomonadota bacterium (assembly GCA_963727685.1). Lineage (GTDB taxonomy): Bacteria > Pseudomonadota > Gammaproteobacteria > Steroidobacterales > Steroidobacteraceae > CAIKZZ01. The sequence goes on along the minus strand of CAVSGY010000005.1, from coordinate 160,745 downwards.
AGTCCGGCTGCTCGATGTGCCTCGGCATGAACGGCGACCTCGTGGCGCGCGGCGCCTACTGCGTCAGCACCAGCAACCGCAACTTCGAGGGGCGCCAGGGCGTCGGCGCCCGCACCCTGCTCGCCAGCCCGATCACCGCGGCGGCCTCGGCGATCGAAGGCCGGGTCGCCGATCCGCGCGGACTGCTGGCCTAAGCCGAAGGACGACCGCATGGACCCGATCCGCATCATCCGCTCGCGCACCGTGGTGCTGCCGCGCACCAACATCGACACCGACCAGATCATGCCGGCGCGCTTCCTGACGACGACCACGCGCGAGGGCCTCGGCAAGCACCTGTTCGCCGACTGGCGCTACGACTCCGACGGCCGCGCGATCGCCGACTTCGTGCTCAACCGCGCCGAGGCCGCCGGCTGCAGCATCCTGGTCGCCGGCCGCAACATCGGCTGCGGCTCGTCGCGCGAGCACGCGCCGTGGGGCCTGTACGACTACGGCTTTCGCGCCGTCGTCAGCACCGAGATCGCCGACATCTTCAAGAACAACAGCCTGAAGAACGGCCTGTTGCCGGTGGTCGTCGACGAGGCGACGCACGCGTGGCTGCTCGCCCACCCCGGCGCCGAGGTCGCGATCGACCTCGAGGCGAAGACGCTGACGCTGCCCGACGGCCGCCGCGTCGAGTTCCCGGTCGAGGCGTTCGCGCGCTACTGCCTGCTGAACGGCGTCGACGAGACCGGCTACCTGCTCGCCCAGGAGCCGGCGATCCGCGCCTACGAGGCGAGGACCGGCAAGTGAAGGCGCACATTGCGGTGCTGGCCGGCGACGGCATCGGCCCGGAGGTCGTCGTCGAGGCGACGCGCTGCCTCGAGGCCGTCGCCCGGCGCTTCCACCACGAGTTCCGTTTCGAGGCGGCGCCGGTCGGCGCGGTGGCGATCGACGCGACCGGCATGCCGCTGCCGCCCGCGACGCTCGCCCTCGCCAAGACCGCGGACGCGGTGCTGTTCGGCGCGATCGGCGCGCCGCGCTACTCCGATCCGGCGCTCAAGGTCCGGCCCGAGCAGGCGATCCTGCAGCTGCGGCAGGAGCTCGGCCTGTACGCGAACCTGCGGCCGGTGACCTGCTTCGCGTCGGTCGTCGACGCCTCGCCGCTCAGGCCCGAGCTGCTGGCCGGCGTCGACATCATGGTGATCCGCGAGCTCACCGGCGGCATCTACTTCGGCGAGAAGACGCGCACCGCGACCTCGGCGAGCGACCTCTGCGTCTACACGGTGCCGGAGGTCGAGCGCATCGTGCGCCTCGGCGGGCGGCTGGCGCGCGCGCGCCGCAAGCGCCTGACCTCGGTCGACAAGGCGAACGTGCTCGAGACCTCGCGCCTGTGGCGCTCGGTCGTGACGCGGATCGCCGCCGCCGAGTTCCCCGACGTCGCCCTCGACCACATGTACATCGACGCGGCGGCGATGCACCTGCTGCGCCGGCCGTCCGACTTCGACGTCGTGATCACCGAGAACATGTTCGGCGACATCCTCACCGACGAGGCCTCGATGCTGCCGGGCTCGCTCGGGTTGTGCCCGTCCGCCTCGCTCGGCGCCGGCACGCGCGGACTGTACGAGCCGATCCACGGCTCGGCGCCGGACATCGCCGGCCAGGGCATCGCGAATCCGTACGCGACGATCCTGTCGGCGGCGCTGCTGCTGCGCCACTCGCTCGGCCTCGAGGCGGAGGCGCAGGGCGCTCGAGGCGGCGGTGGTCGGTGCGCTCGACGCCGGCGTGCGCACCGCCGACTTGCGGCCCGCCGGCGCCGCGGCCTCGACGCGCGCGGCCGGCGCCGCCGTGCTCGCCCGGCTTTGAGCGCCGGCGCCGAGCCGCCCGGGCGGCGGCGCCGCGCCCAGCCGCCGCCGGGCGGCGCATGAGGCGGACCTCGCGCCGCGCCTGCGGGGCGCTGCTCGCGCTCGCCCTCGCCGGCGCTGCGCCCGGCGCCTCTGGCTACGACTGCATGTCGGCACACGGCGGCCTCGACCGCGCCGCCAACGAGGCCGCCGAGCGCGATGCCAAAGCCGCGATCGCCCGCCTGCAGGCGGCGCTCGCGGCGCCCGTGCGCGCCGGCCACAACCAGCGCGCCCGCCTCAACGCCGAGCTCTCGCACGCGGCGATCGTCGACGACCAGCCCGGGCTGTCGCGCACGGCCGCGGCGGCGGGCCTGGCTGCCATCGAGGACCCGGGCGAGCGCCCGCTCGTCGATGCGCTGTCGATGCTCGAGGCCTTCGCCATCAGCGAGCTCGGCGACCGGCGGCGCGCGCTCGAGCTCTACCAGCACATCGCCGCCGGCGTGCCGGAGAGCGCCCCGTACCACGTCTGCGTGCTCGATGAGCTCGCCTACCTGTACTACCGCAACGACGAGATCGGCCCGGCGGTCACCAACCTGGTCCGCGCCTACACGCTGGCCGCCGCGCCGGGCTTCGAGGCCGATCGCGCCAACACCGCCGACGAGCTGGCGACGATGTTCCAGCGGCTCGATTTCCTCGACGAGGCGATGCCGCTCGCCGACGAGGCACTCGCGCACTTCCGGCGCCTCGGCGACGTGCGCGGGCTGTCCGACGCCCTGCGGCGCCGCGGCGAGCTGCTCGGCCGCCTCGGCGACTTCGCCGCCGCCGACCGCGACCTCGCTGAGGCCCTGGTCCTGGCGCGGCAGGTTCACGACCGGTTCCGTGAGCTCTTCACGAGCGTGTCGATCTGCGTGACCGAGCGCCGCGCCGGGAACTTCGCCGCCGCCGAGGTCGGCTGCCGCGACGCCGAGCGGGTCGCGGCGGCATTCGAGAACCCGGCCGGCCGGCAGGCCGCGGATCTCGCGAGCGGTGAGCTCGAGCTCGCGCGCGGTCGCGCGCGGCTCGCGCTCACCTCGCTCGACCGCCTGGCCCGCGCGCCGCCGGATGCGGCGTCGCACGCGCTGTGGCGGCGGATCCACCTCGCGCGCAGCCAGGCGCTGTACGCGCTCGGCGATTACAAAGGCGCCTACGCGTCGGCCGAGCGCTATATCGCCGAATCGCACGACAGCGCCGAGGCACAGACGGCGGCGCGCGTGGCCGTGGTGCGGGTGCAGTTCGAGACCGAGCGCAAGGAGCGCGAGCTGCGGCTCGCGACGGCCGAGAAGCAGCTGCTGGAGCAGACGGCGGCCACCGACCGCCGGACGCGCAACATCGCGATCCTGGGCGCCGCGCTCTCCTTCGCCGTCGCAACGCTCTACCTCATCGGCCGGCGCCGCCGCCAGCACGCCGACCAGGCGCGGCGCGACGCCGAGCAGCGCCTCGACGCCGTTGGCCGCCTGACCGGCGGCGTCGCCCACGACTTCAACAACCTGATGACTGTGATTCAGCAGGCGGTCGGCCTGCTCGCCGCCCACCCGGTGCTGCGCGCCGACGCGGCGGCGCAGCACCTGCTCGCCGAGGCGCGCCAGTCGGCGACGACCGGCGGCGCCATCACGCGCCAGCTGCTCGCGTTCGCGCGCCAGCTCGACCTGCGGCCCGAGACGCTCGCGCTCGACCGCTACCTCGAGCAGCTGCGCCCGATGCTGGAGCGGGCCGCGGCCGGACGCGCGCAGCTCACGATCCGCGCGGCACCCGGGCTGCCGGCGGTCCGCGTCGATCCGGCTCAGCTCGCGACGGCGCTGCTGAACCTCGTCGTCAATGCCGCTGCCGCCATGGACGCCCCGGGCACGATCACGATCGCGCTCGGCGCGACGCGGCCCGCGGACCCGGCACTGCCGGGCGGCGCGCCCGCCGTGCGGGTCGATGTCGCCGACGATGGCCGCGGCATGCCGGCCGACGTGCTCGCGCACGCGGTCGAGCCGTTCTTCTCGACCAAGGACGCCGGCCACGGCGCCGGGCTCGGGCTCAGCGTCGTCGACGGCTTCATGCGCCAGACGGGCGGACGGCTCGAGATCGACAGCGCGCCCGGCCGGGGCACAACCGTGACGCTGTGGCTGCCGGTGGCGGCGACCGAGCCGCCGTGAGCGCGCCGTCGCCCGCGCCGACCCGCGTGATGCTCGTCGAGGACCACGTGGCGCTGCGGCGGATCCTCGCGCTCACGCTCGACAGCCTCGGCTACCAGGTCACCGACTTCGGCTCGGGCCCCGAGGCGCTCGCCGCGCTCGAGGCCGGCGTCGCGACCGACGTGCTGCTGACCGACGTGCGCATGCCCGGCAGCCCGAATGGCCTCGAACTCGCCGCATGGGTCAGCGTGCACCGGCCCGGGACGCGGGTGCTGGTGCAGACCGGCTACAGCGAGCTGCCGACCGGCCGCTTTGCGGTGCTGCACAAGCCGTTCACGCCGGACGAGCTGGGCGCCGCCCTCACCGCAGTCCTCGCCGCGCCGCCCTGAGCCGGAGCCGGCCGCGCGCGGCGCGTCAGTCCATCAGCCGGCGCGCGAAATACGTCATCTCGAGCGCCGCGGTGTGCGCCTTCTCCTCGAGGTTGGCACCGGAGGCGTGGCCGCCCTCGACGACCTCGTAATAAAAGTACGGCACGCCGAGCGATGCGAGCCGCGCGGCGAACTTGCGCGCGTGCTGCGGGCCGACGCGATCGTCCCGGGTCGTGGTCCAGACGAACGGCGGCGGGTAGCGGACGCCCGCCTTGAGGTTGTGATACGGCGAGATCGAGGCGAGGAACGCGCGCTCCGCGGGTACCGAGACGCTGCCGTACTCGCCGACCCACGACGAGCCGGCCGCGATCTGCTCGAAGCGCAGCATGTCCAGCAGCGGCACCTGGATGTCGACCGCGTTCCACAGCGCGGGATGCTGCGTGAGCTCGACGCCCATCAGCAGGCCACCGTTCGAGCCGCCCTCGATGCCGAGCCGCCGCGGGCTCGTGACCTGGCGGGCGATCAGGTCGCGCGCGACCGCGGCGAAGTCGTCGAAGATGCGCTGGCGGTGCGTCTTGAGACCGGCCTCGTGCCAGGCCGGGCCGAACTCGCCGCCGCCGCGGATGTTGGCAAGCACGAAGGTGCCGCCGCGCTCGAGCCAGAGCTTGCCGATCCGGCCCGAGTAGTACGGCGTGGAGCTCAGCTGGAAGCCGCCATAGGCCGTCAGCAGCGTCGGGCTCGCACCGTCCGGCCGCTGCGCCTTCGGCCGCACGACGAAATACGGCACCCGCGTGCCATCGTTCGAGGTGGCCTCGTGCTGCTCGACAACGTGCCGGCCGGCGTCGAACTGCGCCGGCAGCTCCTTGATCTTCGTCAGCGTCGCGGCCGCGGCATCGACGAGCCACAGCGTCGAGGGGGCGAGGAAGCTGTCCACACGCACGATGGCGCGGTCGCTGCCGAGGTCTGCGGTCATGACGTCCACCGACGCCATGTCGGGCAGCGGCAGCGCCTGGCGCGCCCAGCCGCCGCCCGCGACCGGCGTGTAGATCGCGGCCCGGCCGCGGACGTTGTCGTAGCTCGTGACGACGACGCGCCCGCGGGTCACGGCCGCCTCGCCGAGCGCGCTGCGCGGGCCGGGCCGGTAGACGACCGTCGGCCGCAGATGCGCCGGGTCCGCCTCGACGGCGGCGAGGTCGAGCGAGACGAGCGCTCCCTGCGGCAGCCTCGCGCCGCCCACCGACCAGCCGGTGTTCAGCTGGACGAGCAGCCGCCCGGCGACGAGTCCCGTGACGTCGGCCTTGAGCGGCAACGCGAGCCGTACCGGCCCCGATGGCCGCACGAGGTAGTGCTCGTGCTCGAAGAACGTCACGGCGCGCACGATGACGAGGACGCGGTGCCCCGCGCCGTCCTCGAGCGCTTCGGGCATGACCTCGACGTCGCTCGTCGCGCCGCGGAACACCTCGCGCGCCGCCTCCAGCGGCTGGCCGCGGTCGAGCGCCTTGACGACGAACGGGTAGCCGGAGGCCGTCATCGTGCCCGCACCGAAGTCGCGCGCGACGTAGACCTGATCGGGGCCCGCCCAGGCGAAATACTGCTTGCCCTTCGGCAGCGCGAAGCCGCCCGCGACGACGCCGCCGGCGACGGCGTCGAACTCGCGCACCGTCACGGCGTCCTCGCCGCCGTCCGAGAGCGCGACCAGGCAGTGGCGCTGCTCGGGGCGCAGGCAGTCGGCGCCGTGCCAGAACCAGTTGCCGTGCTCGGCCGCGGCCATCGCGTCGAGATCGAGCACGGTCGTCCAGGCGGGCTGCGCCTTCGCGAACTCCTCGAGCGGCGCCCGGCGCCAGAGGCCGCGCACGTGCTCGGCGTCCTGCCAGAAGTTGTAGACGAGGCCGCCGACGAACTCCGGGGTCGGCAGCCGGTCCTTGCTCTGCGCGATCGCGAGCGCGTCGGCGTACAGCTGCGCGTAGCGGGGGTCCTGCTCGAGGACGCCGAGTGTCTTGGCGTTCTCGGCCCGGACCCAGTCCATCGCGCGGCCGCCGTCGACGTCCTCGAGCCACACGAACGGGTCGCTCGCCGCCGCCGGCGCCGGCGCCGCGGCGCCGTGGACCCAAGCGGCGAGCAGCAGCCCGCTCGCGGCGCCGCAGGCGCGTGCCGCGCGCGCGAGAACACTATCGCTCGGTCTGCTGCCCACGATCGCCTCCCTGGTCTTGCCGGCTGGCACCGGCCGCCGGCCCGCCGGCGGCGCTGGGTACGGAGCCTAGCCCGAAGCCCGCGCGCTGTCGCGCCGGCGAGCGACTCAGCGGACGGCGAGCGCGCGGTCGAGGCCGGCGGTCAGGTCGCGCAGCAGGTCGTGCTCGGCCTCGATGCCGACCGAGATGCGCAGCAGGCTGTCGGCGATGCCGGCGCGCGCCCGCGCCTCGGCGTCCATCGCCGCGTGGGTCATCGACGCCGGGTGCGCGATCAGGCTCTCGACGCCGCCGAGCGACTCGGCGAGCGAGAACAGCTCGAGCCCCTCGACGCAGGCGCGCACCCCGGCGGTGCCGTGCACGATCTCGAAGCTCAGCATCGCGCCGAAGGAGCGCTGCTGGCGGGCGGCGAGCGCGTGCCCCGGGTGCGAGGCGAGCCCCGGGTAGTAGACGTGCCGCACCGCGGGGTGCCGCGCGAGCGCGGCCGCAAGCGCCGCGGCGTTGGCGGCGTGGATCGCGAGCCGGGCGTGCAGGGTGCGCAGGCCGCGCAGCGTCAGGAAGCTGTCGAACGGCGCGCCGGTGATGCCGAGGCAGTTGGCCCACCAGCCGAGTTCCTCGTGCAGCGCCTGGGTCTTCGCGACCACCGCCCCGCCGACCACGTCGCTGTGGCCATTGAGGTACTTGGTCGTCGAGTGCACGACGAGGTCGGCGCCGAGCGCGAGCGGCTGCTGCCAGACCGGCGACAGGAAGGTGTTGTCGACGACGGTGAGCGCACCGGCGGCGTTGGCCAGCGCGCTCGCCCGCTCGAGATCGGTGATCCGGAGCAGCGGATTGGACGGCGTCTCGAGCCACACGAGCCGCGGCTGCTGCGCGAGCGCAACGGCGAAGGCCTCGAGGTCGGTCGGGTCGACGAACTCGACGCGCAGCATGCCGTGGCGCGCCAGCGCGCTGAACAGGCGATGGGTGCCGCCGTAGCAGTCGCGCGGCACCAGCACGAGCTCGCCGGCGCGGCACAGGTGGGCGACCAGCGTCACCGCACCCATGCCGGAGCCCGTCACGACCGCGCCCGCGCCGCCCTCGAGGTCGGCAAGCGCCTCGGCAAGCGCATCGCGCGTCGGATTGCCGGAGCGCGAGTAGTCGTAGCGGCGCTTCTCGCCGAAGGTCGCGAACGAGAAGGTCGAGGTCAGGTGGATCGGCGGCACCACCGCGCCGTGCTGGCTGTCGGTGTCGAGCGCGGCGCGCACGGTGCGGGTGCGGGGATCGGTCGGGCGGGTCATCGGGCGGGTCCTTCGAGACAATCGACAAAGATGGGCCGGATCGCCAGGGCTTGTTCGAGGAACGCGTCGTGGCGGTAGACCGCCTCGAGCGCCAGCGGCCGCCCGGCGGGCAGGCGCAGGGCGCCCGCGCCACCGGAAGTGGGGTCGGCCTCGATCGGCCGCAGCGGTTGCGGGGACACCATCGCCACTCCTCGGGTCACGCGCTGGCGCAGACTCCCGAGCCGCCCGGAGGCGGATTCAGCCCGCGACGGGCCGTGGGCACGGCCCGGTCGCCCGGCGACCCATCTACCGGATCCGGTTCGGATCCGCAGGAGTTGGCACCTGGACGCTTCGCGCCGGTTGCCCCGGCTTCAAAGGGCCAGTCCCTCAGCCGGTCTAGATGGGCGGCGGGAGTCTAAAGAGCATCACTGCGGTGCGTCAAGAAACTTGCCCGGCACGCCGATCTGTACTAATGTATTAGCACATTAGTACGGCCACGACGCCCATGAAGCTGCACCGACCGTTGAGCCCGCGACAGGAGGCGCTCGCCGAGCGCGCCCTGTACCAGGCGATCCTGACGCTCAAGACCGCCGACGAATGCCGGGCGTTCTTCCGCGACCTGTGCACGCCGGCCGAGCTGCAGGCGCTCGCCGACCGCTGGGCGGTGGTCGAGCTGCTGCGCCAGGAGCGGCCCTACCGCGAGATCCACCGCCTCACCGGCGTCAGCCTCACGACCATCGGCCGGGTGGCACGCTACCTGCTCGCCGGCAACGGCGGCTACGCCCTCGCCGCCCAGCGCACCGGCGAGGCCCGCCATGGATAAGGAGCAGCGCCTCAAGGTCGCCGTGCAGAAGACCGGCCGGCTGACCGACCACTCGCTCGATCTGCTGGTCCGCTGCGGCCTCAAGTACAGCCGCGGCAAGGACCAGCTCTTGTGCTACGGCGAGAACATGCCGCTCGACGTGCTCTTGGTGCGCGACGACGACATCCCCGACCTCGTCCAGGAGGACGTCTGCGACCTCGGCATCGTCGGCCGCAACGTCGTCGAGGAGAAGCGCCTCGGCTTTCTCGCGCGCGGCGCCGCGCCGCTGTTCATCGAGATGCAGCCGCTCGACTTCGGCCGCTGCCGGCTCAGCGTCGCGGTGCCGGACGACTTCGTCTACCGCTCGCCGCGCGACCTCGACGGCCGCCGCATCGCCACGACCTACCCCAACATCCTCGCGCGCTGGCTGCGCGACAACGCGCTCGAGGCCGAGGTCGTGACGCTGTCGGGCGCGGTCGAGATCGCGCCACGGCTCGGCCGCGCCGACGTCATCTGCGACCTCGTGTCCACCGGCAGCACGCTGCAAGCCAACCACCTGCGCGAGGTCGAGACCGTGCTCGAGTGCCAGGCGCTGCTGATCCGCACGCCGGTGCCGCTGCCCGCCGCCAAGGAGGTGTGGCTCAACCGCATGCTGCTGCGGATCGACGGCGTGCAGCAGGTCAAGGAGAGCAAGTACATCATGCTGCACGCGCCGCGCGCGGCGCTGCCGGAGATCCGGCGCCTGCTGCCGGGCTCGGAGTTCCCGACGGTGATCCCGCTCGAGGGCAGCCCCGACAAGGTCGCGGTGCACGCCGTGTGCCGCGAGAACGTGTTCTGGGAGACGCTCGAGAGCCTGAAGGCGGCCGGCGCCTCGGCGGTGCTGGTGCTGCCGGTTGAGAAGATGCTCGCCTGATGCTGACCGTATACGACTGGAGCGAGCTGGGCGCGGTCGAGCGCGACCGGCTGCTGGCGCGGCCGGCGCAGGCGGCGGCGGCCGCGCTCGAGGCGGCGGTCGCGGCGATCATCGCGGAGGTGCGCGCGCGCGGCGATGCCGCGCTCGCCGACTACACCCGCCGCTTCGACGGCGTCGCGCCCGCCACGCTCGCGGTCGGCGCCGCCGAGTTCGCCGCCGCCGAGGCGGCGCTGCCGCCGGCCGCGCACGCGGCGCTCGAGCGCGCGATCGGCAACGTGCGGCTGTTCCACGAGGCGCAGCGCAGCGCGCCGCTGGCGATCGACACCGCCCCCGGCGTGCGCTGCGAGCGCCTCGAGGTGCCGCTGGCGGCGGTCGGCCTGTACGTGCCGGCGGGCTCGGCGCCGCTGCCGTCGGCGGCGATCATGTGCGCGGTGCCCGCCGCGCTCGCCGGCTGCCCGACGCGGGTGCTGTGCACGCCGCCGCGGCGCGACGGCGGCGCGGACCCCGCGGTGCTGGTCGCGGCGCGGCGCTGCGGCGTCACGCAGGTGTTCAAGGTCGGCGGCGCGCAGGCGATCGCGGCCATGGCCTACGGCACGGCGACGATCCCCAAGGTCGACAAGATCTGCGGCCCCGGCAATGCCTACGTGACGGCCGCCAAGCTCCAGGTCGCGCGCGACCCGGCCGGCGCCGCGCTCGACCTGCCGGCCGGCCCCTCCGAGGTGCTGGTGATCGCCGACGACTCGGCGCGCGCGAGCTTCGTCGCCGCCGACCTGCTCGCCCAGGCCGAGCACGATCCGGCGGCGCAGGTGCTGCTGGTGACGACCTCCCGGCCGCTCGCCGCGGCGGTGGTCGCCGAAGTCGAGCGCCAGCAGGCGGCGCTGAGCCGCCGGGCAATCACCGCGCGCGCGCTCGAGGCGAGCCGCGTGATCATCGTGGCCGACCTCGACACCGCCTTCGCGGTCAGCAACCGCTACGCGCCCGAGCACCTGATCCTCCAGATCGAGGCGCCGCGCGCCTGGCTCGCGCGCGTCACCGCCGCGGGCTCGGTGTTCCTCGGCCACTGGTCGCCGGAGTCGATCGGCGACTACTGCAGCGGCACCAACCACGTGCTGCCGACCTACGGCTACGCGCGCGCCTTCTCTGGGCTCTCGCTGCGCGACTTCGTCAAGCACATCACGGTGCAGGAGCTGACGCCCGCCGGACTCGCCGACCTCGGGCCGGTGGCGGTCACGCTCGCCGGCCTCGAGGGCCTCGACGGCCACGCCGCCGCGGTCACACTGCGCCTCGCGGCGCTGCCGCCGCCATGAGCCTCGCCGCGCGCCTCGCCCGCCCCGAGATCCTCGCGCTCGCGCCCTATGCACACGCGCAGTGGGACCCGGCGCTCGAGCGCCTGCACGCCAACGAGAACCCGTGGCGCGACGAGCTCGACCGCTCGGCCGCCGGCCTCAACCGCTACCCGGAGCCGCAGCCGCACGCGGTCGAGGCGCGGCTCGCCGCGCTCTATGGCGTCGCGCCCGAGTGCCTGGTCGCCGGGCGCGGCTCGGACGAGGCCATCGATCTTTTGACCCGCGCGTTCCTCGTCCCGGGCCGCGACGCGGCGCTGATCTGCCCGCCGACCTTCGGCATGTACGCGGTCGCGACCCGCATCCAGGGCGCGCGGCTCGTGGAGGTGCCGCTCGCGCGCGCCGCCGGCTACGCGCCCGACGAGGCGGCGCTCGAGCGGGCGCTCGACGACAGCGTCAAGCTGCTGTTCCTGTGCACGCCGAACAACCCGACCGGCAACGCCGTCGAGCCGGCGCTGATCGAGCGGCTCGCGGCGCGGCTCGCCGGCCGCGCGCTGCTCGTGGTCGACGAGGCGTACGCCGAGTTCGGCGCGGCGCCGAGCCTCGCGGCCCGCATCGGCGAGCTGCCGAACCTGGTGGTGCTGCGCACCCTCTCCAAGGCCTACGCGCTCGCTGGCGCGCGCGTCGGCGCGGCGCTCGCCGAGCCTTCGATCATCGAGCTGCTGCGCCGCGTGATCCCGCCCTACTCGATGCCGACGCCGACCAGCGAGGCGGTGCTCGCTGCGCTCGCGCCGGCGCCGCTCGCGCGCGCCCGCGCGCGCATCGAGCTGCTCAAGGCCGAGCGCGCCCGGCTCGCGGCCGCGCTCGCCCGGCTGCCGCTCGTGCGCCACGTCTGGCCGAGCGCCGCCAACTTCCTGCTGGTCGAGTGCCGCGATGCGCCGCTCGCCCTCGCCCGCGCGCGCGCCGCCGGCTTCCTGCTCAGGGACTTCAGCCGCGGGCCGCTGACGCCGGGTGCGCTGCGCATCACGGTCGGCACCGCCGCGCAGAACGACCGCCTGCTCGCCGGGCTCGCCGCGCCATGAAGCCGACGCTGTTCATCGACCGCGACGGCACGCTCGTCGAGGAACCACCCGACGAGCAGGTCGACCGGCTCGACAAGATCCGGCTGATGCCGGGGGTGATCCCGGCGCTGTTGGCGTTGCGCGCCGCGGGCTACACGCTCGTGATGGTGACCAACCAGGACGGGCTCGGCACCGCGAGCCTGCCGGCAGCGGCGTTCGCCGCGGCGCACGACTTCATCCTCGCGCTCTTTGCCTCGCAGGGCATCGAGTTCGAGGCGGTGCTGATCTGCCCGCACTTCGCGCGCGACGACTGCGACTGCCGCAAGCCCAAGACGCGGCTCGTCGAGGAGTACCTCGCCCGCGCGCCGATGGACCCGCTGCGTTCGGCGGTCATCGGCGACCGCGCCAGCGACCTCGAGCTCGCCGCGCGGCTCGGCATCGCGGGCCTGAAGGTCGAGCGCGGCGGCACGGCGGACTGCACCTGGCCGGCGATCACGCGCTGCCTGACCGAGCGCCACCGCCGCGCCGAGGTCGCGCGCAAGACGCGCGAGACCGACATCCGCGTCCGGCTCGACCTCGACGCCGAGGAGCCGATCCGGATCGCCACCGGCATCGGCTTCTTCGACCACATGCTCGAGCAGATCGCCCGCCACGGCGGCTTCGCGCTCGAGCTCGACTGCCAGGGCGACCTGGCGGTCGACGAGCACCACACGGTCGAGGACACCGCGCTCGCGCTCGGCCAGGCACTGCGCGCCGCGCTCGGCGACAAGCGCGGCATCGGCCGCTACGGCTTCCTGCTGGCGATGGACGAGGCCGAGGCGCAGGTCGCGATCGACCTGTCGGGGCGCGCCTACTTTGTGTTCGAGGGGCGCTTCGCCCGCGACGCGGTCGGCGGGCTGCCCACCGAACTCGTGCCGCACTTCTTCCGCAGTCTCGCCGACGCGCTCGGCTGCGCGCTGCACCTCGCGGTCCGCGGCGAGAACAGCCACCACATGGTCGAGAGCTGCTTCAAGGGCGTCGGCCGCGCGCTCAGGCAGGCGCTGCGCATCGAGGGTACGGCACTGCCGAGCAGCAAGGGCGTGCTGTGAGCGGGCTCGTCATCATCGACAACGGCGGCGGCAACGTCGCCTCGGTGCGCTACGCGCTCGAGCGCCTCGGCGTCACGGCCGTGCTGTCCGACGACCCGGCGCGGGTGCGGGCGGCGGCGCGCGTGATCCTGCCCGGCGTCGGCGCCGCGCGCGACGCGATGCGCCGGCTCGCGGCGTCGGGCCTTGACCGGCTGATCCCGACGCTGGCGCAGCCGGTGCTCGGCATCTGCCTCGGCATGCAGCTGCTGTACGCCGCCTCGGCCGAGGGCGACACCGACTGCCTCGGCATCATCCCCGGGCGCGCAACGCGGCTCGCCGAGGCGCCGGGCCGGGCGGTGCCGCACATGGGCTGGAACCAGCTCGAGCCACTCGCGCCGAGCCCGCTGCTGGCCGGGATCGCCGCCGGCGACTACGCTTACTTCGTGCACAGCTACGCGCTGCCGCCCGGCCCCGACACGGTCGCGACCTGCGACTACGGCGGGCCGTTCACGGCCGTCGTCAGCCGCGGCAACTTCCACGGCGCACAGTTCCACCCGGAGCGCTCGGCAGCCACCGGCGCGCGGCTGCTCGCCAACTTCCTGGCGCTGGAGGCCTAGGCCATGCAGCTGATCCCGGCCATCGACCTCAAGAACGGGCGCTGCGTGCGGCTGCTGCAGGGCGACTTCCGCGCCGAGACGCGCTACGAGGTGACGCCCGAGTCGCTGTACGAGACGTACGCGGCGCTCGGCGCGCGCTGGCTGCACCTCGTCGACCTCGACGGCGCGCGCGACGGCGCCCCGGCGCACCTCGCGGTGGTCGCCGCGCTCGCCGCGCTCGGCCGGCTCAAGCTGCAGGTCGGCGGCGGGCTGCGCGACCGGGCCACCGTCGAGCGCACGCTCGCGGCCGGCGCCGCGCGCGTCGTCATCGGCAGCCTCGCCGTCACCGACCCCGACCTCGTCTCGGCCTGGCTGCGCGCGCTCGGCGGCGAGGCGATCGTGCTCGCCTTCGACGTGCGGCTCGACGAGCGCGACGAGCCCCGGGTCGCGACCCACGGCTGGCGCGAGCAGTCGCGGCTGAGCCTGTGGGACGCCGTGGCGCGCTTTCGCAGCACCGGCCTCAAGCACGTGCTCTGCACCGACGTCGCGCGCGACGGCGCGCTCGTCCGGCCCCAACTGCGGCCTGTACGTCGACGCGGTGCGGCGCTTCCCGGAGATCGAGTGGCAGGCCTCCGGCGGCGTGCGCGACGCGCGCGACCTGTGGTCGCTGTGCGACGGCGGCGTCGCCGCCGCGGTCAGCGGCCGGGCGCTGCTCGAGGGCCGGCTGTCGGCCGAGGAGCTGAAGCCATTCTTGCCCGCCGCATAATCCCCTGCCTCGACGTCCGCGACGGCCAGGTCGTCAAGGGCGTGCGCTTCCGCGATCACCGCGTGGTCGGCGACATCCTCGAGCTCGCCGCGCGCTACCGCGACGCCGGCGCCGACGAGCTCGTGTTCTACGACATCACCGCGAGCCCCGACGGGCGCACCGTCGACCGCGCCTGGATCGCCCGCGTCGCGCGGCTGCTCGACATCCCGTTCTGCGTCGCCGGCGGCATCCGCTCGGTGGCCGATGCCGAGGCGATCCTCGGCGCCGGCGCCGAGAAGGTGTCGGTGAACTCGCCGGCGCTCGCCGACCCCGAGCTCATCGACCGCCTGAGCGAGCGCTTCGGCGCGCAGTGCGTCGTGGTCGGCATCGACAGTCAGACGATCCGCGCCGACGGCGCGCCGCGCTACGAGGTCTACGAGTACACCGGCGACCCGAGCCGCAGCCGCGGCACGCGCCGCGACACGCTCGCCTGGATCGCCGAGGTGCAGGCGCGCGGCGCCGGCGAGATCGTCCTCAACTGCATGGCGAGCGACGGCGTGCGCGCCGGCTACGACCTCGTCCAGCTCGCAGCGGCACGCGCCGCGTGCCGCGTGCCGCTGATCGCCTCCGGCGGCGCCGGCACGCCGGAGCACTTCCGCGACGTGTTTCGCACCGCGCACGTCGACGGTGCGCTGGCCGCGAGCGTGTTCCACCTGGGCACGATCGCGATCCCCGACCTGAAGCGTTATCTCATCGGCCAGGGCATCGAGGTACGGCCATGAACGCAGCGGACATCGCGACGCTCGACTGGCAGAAGGGCGCGGGGCTGCTGCCGGCGATCGTGCAGCACGCCGAGACCGGCACCGTGCTGATGCTCGGCTTCATGAACGAGGCGGCACTGGCGACGACGCTGCGCGAGCGGCGCGTGACGTTCTTCAGCCGCACCCGCAACCGGCTCTGGACCAAGGGCGAGAGCTCGGGCAACTTCATCAGCGTCGAGGCCGTCACCGTCGACTGCGACCGCGACACGCTGCTGGTGACCGGCCGGCCGCACGGCCCGGTGTGCCACACCGGCGCCGCCGACTGCTTCCACGGCCAGCCGCCGACGCTCGCAACGGAGCTTGAGTTTCTGCACCGCCTCGAGCAGATCATCGCCGCCCGCATCGCCGACAAGCCCGAGGCAAGCTACACCGCCAAGCTCCACGCCAAGGGGCCAAGCCGGATCGCACAGAAGGTCGGCGAGGAGGGACTCGAGGTCGCGCTCGCCGCGGTCGGCAGCGACGACGCGGCGGTCGTCAGCGAGAGCGCGGACCTCGTCTTCCACCTGCTGCTGCTTCTGACGAGCCGCGGCCTGTCGCTCGCCGACGTCGTGCGCGAACTCGCCGCGCGCCACGCCGCCAAGGCGTAGCGCGCCGGCGACCGCCGCCGCTACCGCACCGTGTAGCCGCGGCCCTCGAGACAGGCGCCCTCGGCGCGCCGGTACGCCTCGGCCGCCGCACCCGGATCGCCGCCGCCGCGGACGCCGCCGTTCGGCTGCGTCGGGTCGAAGCCCGACTGGCCCACCGCCCACTGGTGGCACTCGAAGCGGTCCTGACGCAGCTGCTCGTCGCTCTGGCCCTGCTGCGGGTAGACGTAGAGGTCGCCGCTCGCAGCCGCGGCCGCCGGTCCCGCGTCCTCCGCCGGCGGCGCGACCGTCTCGTACTGGCCGGCGCCGTCGTTCCAGGCGTAGAAGGTCGAGTTGGCGTAGTAGTACGGCACGCCGTTCCACCACAGCGTCTCGTAGTACGCCGGCAGCGCCGCGAAGAACAGGCCGAGCGGGTACACGCCGCCCCACCAGTGACCGTGCCAGTAGCCATAGCCGCCGCGGTAGCCGCGACCGCCGTAACCGTAGCCGGGGTGGCCTGCGTAGCCGCCGTGGTAGCCCGAGACGCCGCCGGTTGCATGCGGATAGCTCGAGTAATGGGCCGCCGCCGCCGCCGAGTAGTGCGATGCCGGGTGCCCCGCCGGGGCGCCGTGCGGGCGCGCATAGCCGCCGGCCGGAGCGCCGTGTGCCGCGCCGCGCGGCGCCGCTGCGTGCGCCGCGCCGCTATGGGACGCCCCGTGGGCGGCCGCGTGCCCGCCGCCGTGGGCACCGCTGTGGGCGCCGCTCTGCGCGAGCGCGCCGCCGGCCGCGAAAAGGCCGAGCACCGCGACCGCCGCGGCGAGGCCACGACCCAATCGATCCGGCACTTTGGCATTTCGGCTCATGGCGCAACTCCACTGGCGGCGCGACGGCGCCTCACCTGTTATAGCGCGCCGGGGGGTCCGGGGTTGACCGAACTTGGCCGCGGGCCGCGCCCGGGCCGTCGCCTGAGTCCCCCAAAATTACAATGACTTAACCATCGACCGGTGGCGGCCGCAACGCGCGGGCGCCACGCGCCCGCCTGCGCGTCGCGCGCGCCCCGACGACCGCTCCGGCGGCGGCTAGTCCGCGGCGCCCCGCGCGCCGTGCGCCGCGAGCGCCATGCCGGCGGCGGCGAGCGCGGTGATCGCCGCGGCGATGGCGAAGGCCGTGGCCGAGCCCAGGCGTTCCCAGACGAGCCCGAAGAGCACGGCCCCGGGCAGCACCAGCAGTCCGCTCGCGAGGTGGTAGAGGCCGAAGGCCGTGCCGCGCACCGCGACCGGCGCGACGTCGCCGATCAGCGAGCCCTCGGCGGGCTCGGTGACGGCGAGCGTCGCCGAGTAGCCGAGGAACAGCACCCACACAAGCGGCCCGCGGGCGCCGACGAAGGCGAGCGCGGCGAGCGCGAGCACCCGCAGCGTCCAGCCGCCGAGCAGCAGCGGCACGCGCCCGAGCCGGTCGCTCGCGATGCCGGCGGGGTACGCGAGCAGCATCTTGGCGAGGCTCGCCGCCGCCCAGACGAGCGGCACCGACGCGACCGGCAGGCCCGCGTCGCGCGCCCACAGCACCACGAACACCTCCGGCACCGCGGCGAGCGCCAGGACGCCGGCGGCGGCGATGAGCGCGCGCAGCCTGAGGTCGAGCGCCGCGAGCCGCAGCGGCGGCGGCGGTGCGGGCGCCGCGAGCGGCGCATCCGGCGGTACGCCCGCGCCGAGCAGCAGCATGACCCCGATCCCCGGCACCACCGACCACAGGAACACCTGGCCGAGCGGCACGCCGCGCGCCAGCAGCACGAACGCCAGCAGCGGGCCGATCACGGCGCCGGCGTGGTCCATCGAGCGGTGGAAGCCGAAGGCGCGGCCGCGGATCGCGACGTCGGCGGCGCCGGCGAGCAGCGCATCGCGCGGCGCCGTGCGCAGTCCCTTGCCGACACGGTCGGCGAAGCGCAGCACCAGCACCACCGGCCACAGCGCCGCGAGGCCGATCGCGGGGCGCGCGAGGTTGGCGAGGCCGTAGCCGGCCAGCACCAGCCGCTTGCCGCCGACGCCCTTGTCGACCAGCCGCCCGGCGAGCAGCTTGAGCACGCTCGCGGTCGCCTCGGCGACCCCCTCGATGAGCCCGACGGCGGCCGGTCCCGCGCCCAGCGTCGCGGTCAGGAACACCGGCAGGAGCGGCGTGATCATCTCGCTCGCCGCGTCGTTGAGCAGCGAGACCGCGCCGAGCACGACGACCGTGCGCGGCAGCCGCGTGCGGAGCCCGCTGGTCGCGCGCACCGGGCGGCTCAGCGTCGCGCCGCGAGGATCCTCAGCATGCGCCGCAGCGGCTCGGCGGCGCCCCACAGCAGCTGGTCGCCGATCGTGAACGCCGCCAGGTACTCGCCGCCCATCGGCAGCTTGCGCAGCCGCCCGACCGGGACCGCGAGCGTGCCGGACACCTTGACCGGCGACAGCTCGCGGATCGAGGCCTCGCGCTCGTTCGGCACGACGCGCACCCAGTCGTTGGCGGTACTGATGATGCGCTCGAGCTCCGCGAGCGGCAGGTCGCGCTTGAGCTTCACGGTCAGCGCCTGGCTGTGGCAGCGCATCGCGCCGATGCGCACGCAGATGCCGTCGACCGGCACCGGCCGCGACTCGCGGCCGAGGATCTTGTTGGCCTCGGCGCCGCCTTTCCACTCCTCGCGGCTCTGGCCGTTGCCGAGGTCCTTGTCGATCCACGGGATCAGGCTGCCGGCGAGCGCGGTGCCGAACTCGGCGTGCGGCAGTGCCGGGCTCTCGAGCGCCGCCTTCACCGCCCGGTCGACCGCGAGGATCGAGCTCGCCGGATCGTCGAGCAGCGCCGCGGCCGCGGCGTGCACCGCGCCCATCTGCGCGACGAGCTCGCGCATGTTGGCGGCACCGGCGCCGGAGGCGGCCTGGTAGGTCATCGCCGTGACCCACTCGACGAGGTCCTCGCGAAACAGGCCGCCGAGCCCCATCAGCATCAGCGACACCGTGCAGTTGCCGCCGATGAAGTCGCGCCGGCCGGCGTCGAGCGCGGCGTCGATGACCGGGCGGTTGACCGGGTCCAGGATCACGACCGCGTCGGGGCGCATGCGCAGCGTCGAGGCGGCATCCACCCAGTAGCCGCGAAAGCCTGCGGCGCGCAGCCGCGGGTGCACGTCGGCGGTGTAGTCGCCGCCCTGGCACGACAGCACGACGTCCATCGCGCCGAGCGCGGCGAGGTCGTGCGCGTCGCGGACCGCCGGCACCGGCCGGCCGACGTCCGGCGCCGGCGCCCCGGCCTGCGTCGTCGAGAAGAACACGGGCTCGATCGCCGCGAAGTCGCGCTCGGCGCGCATCCGCTCGATGAGCACCGAGCCCACCATGCCCCGCCAGCCAACGATCCCGACCTGCATGCGATCCTCCCGCGCGCGGCCGCGCCTACAGCAACAGTTCCTCGGCCGGCTCGCGCAGGTTGTAGCGCGAGCTCATCGCGTGCCCGTAGGCACCGGCCGTCGCGATCAGCAGCACGTCGCCCTCGCGGCTCACCGGCAGCATACGCTCGTGGCCGAGCACGTCGGCCGACTCGCAGATCGGGCCGACGACCTCGTAGACGGCCGTGGCCGGCTCGTCGAGCCGCGTCAGGTTGACGATCTCGTGGTGCGCGCCGTAGAGCGCCGGCCGGATCAGCGAGTTCATGCCGGTGGCGACGCCGAGATACTGCTTGGCGCCCTTGCCCTTGAGCTGCGTGACGCGCGCGAGCAGCACACCGGCCGCCGCCACGAGGTAGCGGCCGGGCTCGAGCCAGAGCGTGAAGCGCGGCGCACGCCGGCGGAACTCCAGCAGTGCCCGGTCGAGGCCCGCGATGTCGACCGGCAGCCGCGCGGCCGTGTCCGGCACGCCGAGGCCGCCGCCCAGGTCCAGCACCGTCACCGCCGGGAAGCGCGCGGCGACCTCGGCCAGGCAGTTCGCCACCTCGACCCAGGTGTCGATCGTGAAGATGCCGCTGCCGGTGTGCGCGTGCAGGCCGACGATGCGCGCACCGGCCGCGGCCGCGAGCCGCTCGAGCTCGTCGAGCTCGAACAGCGGCACGCCGAACTTGGCGTGCACGCCGGCGGTGCGCACGTGGTGGTGGTGACCGTAGCCGCGGCCGGTGTCGATGCGCACGAACAGCGCCCGGTCGTGGAACAGCCCGGGCCACTCGCGCAGCGGGTGCAGGTTGTCGAGCGTGACCGTCAGTCCCGCGGCCAGCGCCCACTCGTACTCGTGGCGCGGCGCGAAGTTCGGCGTGTAGAGCACGCGGCCGAGGTCGAGCCCGGGCACCGCGGCCTTGAGCTGCTCGGCCTCGCCGCGCGAGACGCAGTCGAAGCCGATGCCCTCCGCCGCCAGCGCCGCCAGCAGCGCCGGGTGCGGGTTGGCCTTCATCGCGTAGTGGACCTCGTCGGTCGCCTGGAGCGCCCGGAGCTCGCGCGCCGCGGCGCGCACCGACGCTAAGTCGTAGACGTAGGCCGCGTCGCGCGCGCCGAAGCGCTCGAGCAGCGCCACGCGCTGCGTCCGCCACCACGCCGGCGCCGGCGCCGGGCCCGGGCTCTTGGCGTTGAGTTCGTCCCAGGTCGGGCCCAGCACGAGATCGTTGACCGCCGCGCGGATCAGGAGGTCGTGCAGCTGGCCGACCAGCCGGTCGCCCTGCGCCTCGTCGATGACGAAGGTGAAGTTGAGGTCGTTGGCCGCCTGGCTGACGAGGTAGATGCGCTCCTCGGCGAACAGCGCCAGCGCCTCGCCGAGGTCGTGCAGGATGCCGCGGATGTTGCGGCCGACCAGCGACAGCGCCGCGCACGGGCCGATGATCTCGGCGCGGCACAGCGGCGCGAGCGCCGCGACCAGCGCCGCGATCGCGGCGGCGTCGAGCGTGTTCGCCTGCGGATCGAGCGAGACGGTGACGTTGGTCTCGGAGGTCGAGACGAGGTCGACCGACAGGCCCTGCGCCTTGAACACCTGGAACACGTCGGCGAGGAAGCCGACCTGGTGCCACATGCCGGGGCTGTCCATCGAGACGAGCGTGATGCCCTTTTTGATCGCGATCGCCTTGACCTGCGCGGCGTCGCCGCCGGGCGGGTTGGCGGTGATGTGCGTGCCCTCGAGCGCCGGCGTCTGCGTCGCATAGACGTAGAGCGGGATGCCGTACTGCTTGACCGGCATGATGCAGCGCGGGTGCAGCACCTTGGCGCCGCTGGAGGCGATCTCCTGGGCCTCGTCGTAGTGCAGGTGCCGCAGCAGCCGCGCGTTCGGCACGCCCTTCGGGTTGGCGCTGAACATGCCGGGCACGTCGGTCCAGATCTCCAGGCGCTTGGCGCCGAGCTTGGCCGCGAAGTAGGCACCGGAGGTGTCCGAGCCGCCGCGGCCGAGCAGCACGGTGTTGCCGTGCTCGTCGCTGGCGATGAAGCCCTGACTCAGGATCACGGTGCCGGGCCGCGTGAAGCGCGCCACGAGCGCCGCGTCCGGCGCGTAGTCGCAGGTCGCGGCGAGGATCGCGGCCCGCTCGGAGCCGTAACTGCGCGACTCGGCGCGCAGCACCGTGCGCGCGTCGACCCACTCGACCGCGAGGCCCTCGCTGGCGAGCCAGGCCGCGCCGAGCACGGTCGCCATCAGCTCGCCGGTCGCCATGACCCGCGCGCGGACGCGGTCGCTGACCTCCTTGACGAGCGACACGCCGGCGGCGATCTGGCCGAGGTCCGCGAGGTGGCGCTCGACGCCCGCCGGCAGCGGGATGCCGAGCTCGCGGGCGAGCGCGGTATGGCGCGCGGCGATCGCCTCGAGCACCGGGGCGTGGCGGCCGAGCACGGCCTCGCCGAGCAGGCTCTCGAGCCGGTCGGTGATGCCGGACAGGGCCGAGTGCACGACGACCGGCTGCAGACCCTCGGCCAGGCGGGCCTTCAGGACGTCGCGGATGTTGCGCCAGTTGGCGGCCGAGGAGACGCTCGTGCCACCGAACTTGAGGACCACGAAGGGCGCGGGCGGGCTGGGCATCGGGGGCATTCGGACAGGGGCGGCCATTGGGCCGGCAGCAGCGGCAAGGGGGGCGCGGCGCTCGCCGCGGCTAGCGACTCGGCCTCAGGCGTCGTCCTCGAAGTCCTCGAGGGCCTTCTTGAGGCGGCGCTCGGCGAGCACGTCCTCAAGCTTGCTCCAGGCCGCTTTACCCTTCTTGCCCGGCTGCACCTTTTTGCGATCGACACGGTCGATGAGCCGGTCGTAGTCCGGCTCGTCGGCCTCGGCGTCGGCGAGGAACTCCTCGTCGAGCTCGAAGTGCTCTTCGTCCCGCTCTCTCATGGCCCGGCTTGCCTCGAAAATCATCAATCAGATCAACAAGATCTGACGCTTTTTGCAGTTGCGAAGCCACCGAACTATACAGAAAAGAGGCTTAACTGCAACTGCCGGGCAAACGGCAGCCCCAGGACGCCCCCGGGGCCGGGCCGGCCGGGGCGGTGTGGGTCCGGCGGGCCGCCGGACGGGTCAATTACACTTGCGCAGGCACTCGTCGTAGTCCGAGTCGCACTGTTTCTGCTTAGACGAGTCCTTGCCGGCCCCCAGCATGCACTTGTCCGACGCCTCGTCGCACTGAGCCACGCACTTGTCGTCGGCCGTCGTCTTCGCCTCGCCGGCGAGCGCCACGACCGGTCCGCCCCAGGCGAGCGCCGCCGCGAGCAGCACGACGGCGGGGCGGATGCGAGCAGCGAACATCATCATTTTTATCACTCCCATGGCCGCCGGACGCGAATCTTCCGGCGCGAGGAGGCGATGATGAGACCGCGCCCGCGCCGTTGCAACGGGGAAAACCCGGCCGTCAGGCGGCGAAGTGCTCCTGGGTCAGCGTCGGCAAGGTCGCGCCGCCGGCGCGCACCGCGGCGGCAAAGCTGAGCGTGCGCGGCAGCAGCCGCTGGAAGTAGAAGGCCGCGGCGGCGAGCTTGCCCTCGTAGAAGGCGCGCTCGGGCGAGCCCGCCGCGAGCCGGGCGCTCGCGACTCGCGCCATCCTGAGCCACGACCAGCCGAGCACGACGTAGCCGGCGAAGTTGAGGTAGTCGACCGCGACCGCGCCGAGTTCCTCGGGGTCCTTTGCGACGCGCTCGCCGACGATGCGGGTCAGCTCGGCCCACTCCTCGACCTTGCCCTTGAGCGCCGCCGCCCACGGCAGGAGTTCCGCCGGCAGGTCGCCGGCGAGCGTCGCGGCGATCTCCTGGGCCAGGAGCCGCACCGTCGCGCCGCCGTTCATCAGCACCTTGCGGCCGAGGAAGTCGAGCGCCTGGATGCCGTTGGTGCCCTCGTAGATGCAGGTAATCTTGGCGTCGCGCACGTACTGCTCGACGCCGGTCTCGCGGATGAAGCCGGAGCCACCATGCACCTGCATCGCCAGTTCCGAGTTTTCCATCGCCGAATCGGTCAGCAGCGATTTGACGATCGGCACCAGCAGCGCCGCCAGCTGCGCGGCGCGCTCGCGCGCCGCGGCGTCTGGGGCGAGCGCCTGGGTGTCCTCGAGCAGGTACGTGTAGTAGGCGAGCAGCCGCTGGCCCTCGGTCAGCGCCTTCTGCGTCATGACCATGCGGCGCACGTCGGCGTGGGCGATGATCGGGTCGGCGGACTTGTCCTTGGCGATCGGCCCGCGCGCCGCGCGGCCCTGCAGCCGCTCGAAGGCGTAGCGCACCGACGCCTGCAGCGAGCGCTCGCTGAGACCGAGACCCTGCAGGCCGACCCCGAGGCGGGCGTGGTTCATCATCGTGAACATGCAGGCGAGGCCGCCGCCGGGCTTGCCGACCATCCAGCCCTGCGCGTTGTCGAAGCTGAGCACGCAGGTCGGCGAGCCGTGGATCCCCATCTTCTCCTCGATCGAGTCGCAGCGCACCCCGTTCGGGCGGCCGTCGATCTGCTTCGGCACGAGGAACAGGCTGATGCCCTTGGTGCCCGGCGCCGCGTCCGGCAGCCGTGCGAGCACGAGGTGGACGATGTTGTCGGTCAGATCGTGCTCGCCCCAGCTGATGAAGATCTTGGTGCCGCTGATGCGGAAGCTGCCGTCGGCGGCCGGCTCGGCCTTGCTGCGCAGGATGCCGAGGTCGGTGCCGGCCTGCGGCTCGGTCAGGCACATCGTACCGGTCCACTCGCCCGTGACGAGCTTCTCGAGGAAACGGCCCTTGAGCTCGTCGGTGCCGTGGCGCGTGAGCGCCAGCACCGCGCCCTCCGACAGCCCGCTCGCCATGCGCCAGGCCATCGCCGAGCTGCACAGCATCTCGCCGACCGCGATGTGCACGATCGCCGGCAGTCCCTGACCGCCGTAGTCGCTGCTCGCCCCCATGCCCGACCAGCCGTCGCGGCAGAACTGCTGGTAGGCGGCCTTGAAGCCGTCGGGCGCGACGACCGTGCCGTTGTCGTAGCGCGCGCCGTGCCAGTCGCCGCTGGCATTGATCGGCGACAGCACCGTCTCGGCGAACTTCGCGCCCTCGTCGATGACGCTGTCGATCAGCTCGCGACCGATGTCCGCGCGGCCGAGGGCGGCGAGCTCGCGCTCGGCCTCCAGCACCTCGTGGATCACGAACTCGAAGTCACGGCGCGGTGCACGATAGTCGTACATTGGGAAGACGCCTCTGCGGTGATGGCGACGGCGGCCGGCAGTTTAACAGGGGCCCCGCGGCCCCCGTCCGGCACAATCCCGCAACTTCGGTACGGTGGCCCCGCGGTAAGCTATCGCCCCCCGCGCCGTGACCGGACCGGCGCGCGGGCCGCGCCGCCCTCGAGCGGCGGGGCGGTTGCGTCCGTGGAGCGCCGGGGAGGCGGACTGTGGTGGGCATAATCAACAGGCGGCGCGCGGCCGCGCTGCTCGTCGCGTTGGCGGCGCTGACGCTGCTCGGCGGCTGCTCGGCCCGCCACCTGGTCGCCGACCGGGTCGGCGATGCGCTCGCCACCGGCGGCGACGTCTATGCCTCGGACCCGGACATCGAGCTGGTCGGCGCGGCGACGCCCTTTGGCCTCAAGCTCCTCGAGAGCGTGCTCGCCGAGTCGCCGCGCCACGAGGGCCTGCTGCTCGCCCTCGCCCGCGGCTTCACGCAGTACAGCTACGCTTACGTGGAGCTCCCCGCCGACGCGCTCGAGGCGCGCGACGTCACCGCCGCCTACGCCGAGCGCGACCGTGCGCGGCGGCTCTACCTGCGGGCGCGCGACTACGGCTTGCGCGGGCTCGACGTCGGTCACCCCGGCGTCGCCGCGCGCCTGGCGACCGACCCGGCGGGCGCCGCCGCGCTGCTCGGCCGGCGCGACGTGCCGCTGATGTACTGGACGGCCGCCGCCTGGGGCGCCGCGATCGCGCTCGGCAAGGACGACGCCTTCCTGGTCGCCGGCCTGCCGGCGGTGCGCGAGCTCGCCGCGCGCGCGCTCGCGCTCGACGAGTCCTTCGATCATGGCGCGCTGCACGTGCTCGCGATCAGCCTCGCGATGAGCGAGGCGCGGCCGGACCGCGAGCGCGTCGCGAACGCGCGCCAGCACCTCGCACGGGCGCTCGAGCTTTCGGCCGGCACCGAGGCCGCGGCCTATGTCACCTATGCCGAGGCGGTCGCGGTGCCGACCGCGGACCGCGCCGACTTCGATGCGATGCTGGCCAGGGCGCTCGCGGTCGACACCGCCGCCGCGCCGCACGCGCGGCTCGCCAACGAACTCTTCCAGCGCCGCGCGCGCGCGCTCAAGGCGCGCGCCGGCGAGCTCTTTTCCGACTGACCCGCCGAGGACCCCATGCCGATCCGCCGTGCCCTCTCCCGCCGCGCGCTGGCCGCGCTCGTCGCCTCCGCCGCCGCCTGCGCGGCGCTCGCCGCGCCGCCCGCGGCCCGCGCCGAGAGCGCGCTGCGCATCAAGCTCGCCACACTCGCGCCGAAGGGCTCGGCCTACCATCGCGCGCTGCAGCAGCTCGGCGCCGCGATCCGCCAGAGCGAGGGCGACGGCGCGACGGTGACGATCTACACCGACGGCTCGCAGGGCGGCGAGGCGGACGTCGTGCGGCGCATGCGCATCGGCCAGCTGAACGGCGCGATGATGTCGGTCGTCGGCCTGTCGGAACTCGAGCCGTCGGTCAGCGTGCTGCAGAAGATGCCGCTCCTGTTCCGCAGCACCGATGAGATCGACCAGGTCGCGAAGGCGCTCCTGCCGCAGGTCGAGCGCAACCTGCTCGCCAAGGGCTTCGTGGCCGTCAGCTGGTCGGATGCCGGCTGGGTGCGGTTCTTCACCAAGGAGCCGGCGGCGGTGCCGGCCGACTTCAAGGGGCGGCGCATGTTCGTCTGGGCCGGTGATCCCGACCAGGTCGAGGTCATGCAGCAGCTCGGCTACCGCCCGGTCGTGCTCGAGACCGCCGACCTGATCCCGGGGCTGCAGACCGGGCTCATCGACACGGCGCCCCTGACGCCGATGTGGGCGCTCGCGACGCAGGCCGACGGCGTCGCGCCGCACATGGTCGACGTCAAGTGGGCGCCGATCTTCGGTGCGATCGTCTTCACCCGCCAGAGCTGGGAGGCGATGTCGGAGGCGACGCGCGCCGCGGTGCGCGCCGCGGGCGTGCAGGCCGCCCGCGAGCTGCGCGAGTACGCGGCGCGCGCCGACCTCGAGGCGGTCGCGGCGATGGAAAAGCGCGGCCTCAAGGTCACCCGCCCGTCCGCCGAGCAGGAGCGCGCCTGGGCGGCGTTCGCGCAGCAGCTCTACCCGCTGATCCGCGGCCGGACGCTGCCGGCGGCGACCTTCGACGAGGCGCAGAAGCTCGTGACCGAGTACCGGGCCGCGCACGCGGCGAGCGGCGGCGGCGGCGGCACGCGGTGACGGCGGCCGGTCCGGCGGTCGACGGGCGCGCGCCCGCGCCGTTCGGCGCGGCGCGGCGCCTCGAGAACTGGCTGCTCGCGGCGCTGCTCGCGGCGATGGGCCTCGTGCCCGTCGTCGAGCTCGTGCTGCGCGCGACCACGCGCAACGGCATCCACGGCGCCGCCGCGATCGTCCAGCACCTCGGGCTCGCGGTCGGCATGCTCGGCGGCGCGGTCGCCGCGCGCGAGCGGCGCCTGCTGACGATGTCGGCGGTCGCCAACGTGCTCGGCGAGCGGACCCGCGCCTGGGCGGCGCGGCTCGCCAACGGCATCGCGGTCGCCGTCTGCGCGGTGCTCGCGACCGCGGAGACCAGCTTCGTCGTCGGCGAGCGCGCGGCCGGCGCGGTGCTCGCCTACGGCGTGCCCGTCTGGTGGTGCGAGGCGCTGATGCCGGCCGGCTTCGTGCTGATCGGCTGGCGCCTGCTCGCCCGCGTCGCGCCCGGACCCGCCGGCCGCGCGCTCGGCCTCGCCGCCGCGGCGCTGCTCGCCGCCGCGACCACCGCCGCGCCGCCGCTGCCGGGCTGGCTGGCCGGTGCGCTCGGCGCGCTGCTCGGCGTCGGCGCCGCGCTCGGCACGCCGCTCTTTGCGGTGCTGGCGGGCGCCGCGGTGCTGCTCTTCTGGCACGAGGGGCTGCCGCTCGCGGCGATCGCCGTCGACCACTACCGCATGGTCGTCAACCCGTCGCTGCCGGCGATCCCGCTGTTCACGCTCGCCGGCTACCTGCTGGCCGAGAGCCAGGCGCCCAAGCGGCTGATCGAGGTGTTCGATGCGCTGTTCGGCCGGCTGCGCGGCGGCGCGACGATCGCGACCGTGCTCGTGTGCACGTTCTTCACGAGCTTCACCGGCGCCTCGGGCGCGACCGTGCTCGCGCTCGGCGGGCTCGTGATGCCGCTGCTGCTGGCGCGCGGCTACGCGGCGCGGCCGGCGCTCGGCCTCGTGACCGCCGCGGGCCTGCCCGGCACGATCCTGATGCCGGCGCTGCCGCTGCTGCTGTACGCGATCGTCGCCGGCGTCGGCATCAAAGCGATGTTCCTCGCCGGGCTCGTGCCGTCGCTGCTGATGGCCGCGATCGTAATCGCCTTCGGCCTGCGGCACGAGCCGTCGCACCGCCACGCGGCCGGCCGCTTCGACCTGGCGCGCGTGCGGCGGGCGCTGTGGGGCGCGGGCTGGGAACTGTCGGTGCCGCTGGTGGCGATGCTGGCGCTCGCGAGCGGCTTCGCGACGCCGGTCGAGTCGGCGGCGGTCACGGCCGCCTACGGGCTGCTCATCACGACGCTGATCCGCGCCGATCTGTCCTGGCGCGACCTGCTGCGGATCATGCCGGAGTGCGGGCTCGTGGTCGGCGGCATCCTGCTCGTGATGGGCGTCGCGCTCGGCCTCACCGACTACCTGGTCGACGCGCAGGTGCCCGACCGGGTCGTCGGCTGGGTGCAGGCGGCGGTGAGCAGCCGCACCGGCTTTCTGCTCGCGCTCAACGTCGCGCTGCTCGCCGCCGGCTGCCTGATCGAGATCTACCCGGCGATCCTGGTGCTCGCGCCGCTGGTCACGCAGCTGGGCGCGGCCTACGGCGTCGACCCGCTGCACCTCGGCATCGTGTTCCTCGCCAACATGGAGCTCGGCTACCTGACGCCGCTCGTGGGCCTTAACCTGTTCTTCGCCTCGTACCGCTTCGACAAGCCGATCGCCGAGATCTTCCGCGCGGTGTTGCCGCTGTTCCTGGCACTCGCGGTGGGCGTGCTGCTGGTCACGTACCTGCCGGCGCTGTCGCTGACGCTGCCGCGCCTGCTGCACTGATCGCGGCGGCCGGCGCGGAAGCGTACCCCTGCACTTGGCGCGCGCAACGCGTTGCGGTAGAAAGCCTGAGCCCCGCCCGCCGCGAGCCACCGATGCGATCCACGCCGCGCCCGCCGTCCCCGCCTGCCGAGCGCCCGACCGGGGCCGTCGCCGCGCAGCGCGCGGCGCTCGCGGCGCTGCTCGCCTCGATGCCGGACGCGGCGCTCGCGCTCGACGACACGGGCCTCGTCTTCGCCGCCAATGATCCGGCCTGTGCGCTGCTCGGCCGGTCCCGCGAGGCGCTGCTCGCGCGCCCGTTCGCCGCGCGCGGCGGCGACGCACCGTCGACGGCGGCGCTCTTGTCGGCGCTCGGCCCGGGCGAGTCGTGCCCGCTGCTCACGACGCTGACGCGCGCCGACGGCGCACCGGTCGCGGCCGACGCAAGTGCGACGCGCCTCGCCCTCGACGGCCCGCCGCTCTACGTCTGCTATCTCAGGGACCGTACCGAGCGTCGCGACGTGCAGGCCGCCCTGCAGCGCCGCGACCAGCAGTTCGCGGTGTTCTTCGAGCACAGCCCGGCCTCGTGCTTCCAGAAGGACCTCGACGGCCGCTATGAGCTCATCAACGAGACCTGCGCGCGATTATGGGGCCTCGACCGGGTCGCCTGCATCGGCAAGACCGACCACGAGCTGTTCCCGGCGGCGGCCGCCGACCAGTTCCGGGCGAGCGATCGCGCCGCGCTCGCCAGCGGCGAGGTCTATGTCTGCGAGCAGTCCGCGGCCTCACCGCGTGGTGAGCGCCACGTGCTCGCGCACAAGTTCCCGATCCGCGACGCGAGCGGCCGGATCGTCAGCATCGCCGGCATCGCCTTCGACGTCACCGACCTCAAGCGCGCCGAGGCGCGGCTGCGCGACGGCGAGGCGCGGCTGCGCACGATCGTGCAGGGCATGCCGGTGCTGCTCGATGCCTTCGACGACCAGGGCCTGATCGTCGCCTGGAACAGCGAGTGCGAGCGCGTCACCGGTTACGCGGCCGCCGAGATCATCAACAACCCGCGGGCGATGGAGCTCCTGTACCCCGATCCGGCGAGTCGCGAGGCGATGCTGGCCGAGGCGAGCGAGCTCCGCAACGAGGAGTACAGCCGGGTGTTCGAGCTCGTCGCCAAGGACGGCACGCCACGGATCATCGAGTGGTTCAACGTCGGTGCCCGCCTCAAGATCGACGGCTGGCTCGAGTGGAGCGTCGGCCTCGACATCACCGCGCGGCGGCGCCTCGAGGAGGCGCTGCACCAGGCGACGGTGCTGGAGCAACGCCGGCTCGGCCACGACCTGCACGACGGCCTCGGCCAGGAGCTGACCGGGCTGTCGCTGCTCGCCTCGAGCCTCGCCCGGCGCCACGGCAAGCGCGACCCCCAGCTCGCGGACGCGCTGCGGGCGCTGGCCGACATCGCGGCGCATGCGATCGGCACCTGCAAGGCCGTCGCCCGCGGGCTCGCGCCGGTCGAGGACGCGGAGCACGGCCTCGCAACCGCACTGCGCCGGCTGACGGAGAGCTTTCCCGATCCCGCCGGCAGCCTCGAGGTGACGTTCGCCGAGGAGTCGTCGGCGCCGTCGCAGGTGTCGCTCGCGGCCTGCAACCACCTCTACCGGATCGCGCAGGAGGCGCTGAGCAACGCCGTGCGCCACGCCGGCGCGCACACGGTGCGGGTCGAGCTGCGCACCGAGCGCGAGCGGCTCCGGCTGCGCATCAGCGACGACGGGGGCGGCTTTGGCAAGCAGCACACGCAGCACGCCGGCATGGGGCTGCGCACCATGCGCCACCGCGCCAACGCGATCGGCGCGCGCTTGTCGATCGCGGCCGGCCGCCACGGCGGCACGGTGGTCACCTGCGAGTGCCCGAACCGCGAGACCGAGCCGCGCCGTATCGCCGAGCGCTAGCGGTCGGCCGTCCGAGCCGCAGCGCTGGCCCAGGGTGTGCGCGCGGCGGCACGCGGCAAGCGTCGTGACAGGTGCGGTGCTCGCCCCGGCGTCCATCGCACCGGTGCTGGTCGCCTGCCGAACGTCTCCGGTCAACGCCGGCTCGCGCCGGCGGCGAGCATCGTCCTGAAGCAACGCGTGGCCTGGCCGTCGCCTTCGATCTAAGGGACGCCCGGCGTGGCTACTTGCGGCCCTTCGACCCGAATACGTTGCCGATCCCGCCCAGCAGCGAGGTGTTGCCTTCGACCGACTTCAGCAGGCCGACCAGGTCGCGCAGTGCGTTCGTGTTGTCGGCGATGGACTGCACTGCGCGCTCGATGTTCGTCAGGCGCACCGACAGCAGCACCATCCAGCCGACCACGCCGATGATTGCGATTCCGCACGCACCGAGCAGAACGGCATTGGTCCAGTTCATGGTCACGCGGCCTCCCTCAGCTCTCCGTGGTCTTTGAAGATGCGACCGAACGTTGGAGGCGTCGTGTCAACACATGACCAGCGCCCGACGCGCGATGCGTAGGAAGCCAAGGATATCAACGCGCCGGAGCGTAGACCCGCCGAGCGAATAAGCAAGAGCCCCGAAGCCAGGGGCAGCAGGGTTGCGAGGGGCTCGAAGATGGTCCGTTCGTATATGCGCCCACGCTGGCATGCGTGAGTAAAGCGCTCCTTACTGCCTCGGGAGTTGTTCGGTCAAAATGTAGCCGGCGCCGGCGTTGGACACGCCGATGACTGCTTGTACAGGATTGGCGGTGGTATCGAGGACGCCGAGCCCGGTGGCCGTAGTGCCATTCAGATAAGCCGCGCTACCAACGCAATTATCGAAGCTGTAACTGACGCTATATACGTCGTAGCTGGGATTGATGATAGCCACGGAACCGTTGATTACACATCCGGTTACCGGATCCTGCGAAGTCACAACGCCAGCATTAACGCTTATCGTCGAACCGTCTGGCCCAGAGTAATTGCCAGCGATCGCCGACAGCGATGAGCCGGTGTTGTAGAGGTTCTTGAAAGTCAGGGCCACGCTCCCTGACGTGGTGCTGTTGTTCGCCGTGGTGAAACTGACCGAGCCCGATATCGACTGCCCAGCCACGATGGTTCCTGACAGCGTCCCTGATCCTTGTGTCGATCCATCCGGGAAGGTCGTGCCGGTCGGGGCATAGCCAACAAAATTGCCCGAGATCGAATTGGCCGAAGTCACAACGGTACCGACGTATTGAGCGCCGTCTGAGCGGATACCTCTAAATTCTCCGGTTTCCGTCACTACGCCGTAAAGCGTCAGCGATGGCGTAATGGCGTCCGCTCCCTTCCAGATGCCACCGGGATCAGCGTTGCCGACAGGCGGAGCAGAATTTCCACCGCCATGATGACCGCCGCCGCCGCCACACGCTAACAGCGTCAGCGAGACCAACCCCGCTGCCAGAATAATTTTTCGCTTCACAAACATGGCTTGCCTCCCTCGCGCCCGATGCTTCGGAGCAACGGTTCGTGCCGCCGTTCTTTATTGGTTAGGCTGACACGCTGACTCGCTGCCCGGTAGTCGGGCTGACTCGTAAGGCGCTGCTGCTTTTCGATAGAGCGTCGCGATTCGATGCAGTCGCCGACTCGAATCGAATGGGAGAGCACCTCGCCGGCCGGCCACCTTCAATTGGCGAGTACTCGGCCGGTGACGTTGGTGGCCTGATGTGCGCCCGTATTGCCCATCGCCGCGCCAACCGCGACACGGGATTGCGCGCCGGCTCGGACCCTCTTGACGAGTTCATCAAGGGACGAGCGGAACGCTACGGCCTCCTTACGGACGCTAGTCCGCAAGTCCAGCACGTGGTTCCGCGCGGATCGCTGAGCGCCAAGCGCGCGACCGCCAAGCTGCCGCCAGCAATCCAAAGGCGCGCCGCCACACTTGGAAGTCCTTGGCGACAAAGCGAGCCGCGATCATGCGGTGGCCACAGCGCAGCTGAATTTTCTGCCCCACCCAATCGGCGCAGGAAATCGCCGAAACGAGTGACCACACGGGTGGCCATAGCCACCCGTGCAGATTTTCGTAAGTGATTGGTCGGGGCGGCGAGATTTGAACTCGCGACCCCTTGCACCCCATGCAAGTGCGCTACCAGGCTGCGCCACGCCCCGACCGGAGGGAGCGCCGCGGAGCCCGCGGCGCGAAGACCCGTGGATTCTAAACGAAGGCCGCGACCGCGGCCATGGCGGTGCTCAGCGGCGCAGCGCCTTCAGCAGCTCTTCGAGCTCGGCGCGCACCTGGCGCACGATCTGCTGGCTCTGCGACACGTCCTCGCGCGCCTCGTCGCCGGCGAGGCGCTGGCGCGCGCCGCCGATTGTGAAGCCCTGGTCGTACAGCAGGCTCCTGATCTGGCGGATCACGAGCACGTCCTGGCGCTGGTAGTAGCGGCGGTTGCCGCGCCGCTTGACGGGCTTGAGCTGCGGGAACTCCTGCTCCCAGTAGCGCAGCACGTGCGGCTTGACGCCGCACAGTTCGCTCACTTCGCCGATCGTGAAGTAACGCTTGCCGGGGATTGCCGGCAATTCGGCGTTATTGCTTGGTTCCAGCATACGCCTCGACTCGCGCCTTGAGCTTCTGCCCCGGACGGAAGGTCACGACGCGCCGCGCGCTGATCGGGATCTCCTCGCCGGTCTTGGGATTGCGGCCGGGCCGCTGGTTCTTGTCGCGCAGGTCGAAGTTGCCGAAGCCCGAGAGCTTCACCTGCTCGCCCTGCGACAGCGCCGTGCGCACCTCTTCGAAAAAGAGATCGACGAGCTCGCGTGCCTCGCGCTTGTTGAGTCCAAGCTGGTCGAAGAGGGCTTCGGCCATTTCCGCCTTGGTAAGTGCCATCGGTCGTCGGGCTCTTGTTTTTCAGTCGCGAAGTGTCGCGTTCAGATCCTGCTGCAATCGCTCACGAACCGCCGTCACGACGGCATCTACGTCTGCGTCCGTCAGGGTCTTAGATTTATCTTGCAAAATCAAGCCTAAGGCAACGCTTTTTCTACCGGTTTCTATCCCCTGCCCCCGGTACACGTCAAAAACCTTGAGTTCGCGCAGTAGGCTCGACGCCTCGACAGTAACAGATTCGCGTAACTGACTGAAAGTGGTGGCTTCGTCGACAACGACTGCCAGATCGCGGCGCACCGCCGGAAAACGCGACAGCTCCTGCGCATGCGGCAGTGGTGCTTCCGACGTTATGTCCAATTCGAGTTCGAACAGGTACGGCGCGGGCGACAGCTCGAGCGCGCGCGCGAGCTCCGGGTGCAGCTCGCCGAGCCAGCCGCAGGCGCGCGTACCGCGGTAGATGCGCGCCGAGCGCCCCGGATGCAGGCAGATGCAGGCCTCGGCCCGGAAGTGGAAGTCATCGGCCGCGCCACTCGCCGCGAGCAGCGCCTCGACGTCGGCCTTGGCGTCGTAGAAGTCTCCGGCGCTGCGTGCCACGCCCCACTGCTCCGGCAGCGCGGCGCCCCAGGCGAGTCCGGCGATGCAATCGATCTCTTTTAAATCAATGCCTTGAGAAATAAATTTCACGCCATGCTCGAATAGCCGCACGCGCGTCTGCTGGCGCCGCGCGTTGTCGCCGAGCGCGCGCAGCAGACCGGGCCACAACGACACCCGCATCTCGGCGAGTTCCGCCGAGATGGGATTGGCGAGCGCCAGCGCCGGCGTGTCGGGAAAGAGCCGGCGCTGCAGCTGGGGGTCGACGAAGGTGTAGTTGATCGCCTCGAAGTAGCCGCGCTCGACGAGGCTCAGGCTCAGCCGCTCGGCGGGGATGCGCCCCTCCGGCACCGCGGTCGGCCGCTGCGGAATCGGCGCGTCGATCTCGGGGATCTCGTTGTAGCCGTAGACGCGGGCGACCTCCTCGACGAGGTCGGCCTCCTGCGTCAGGTCAAAGCGCCACGACGGCGGCGTCACCGACCAGCCGCCGTCGGCGGCGCCGACCTGCATGCCGAGCGCCGCAAGGATCGCCGCGACGCGCGTCGCCGGCACCTCGATGCCGATCAGGCGCTTGAGCGCCGCGGCGCGCAGCCGGATCGGGGCGCGCGCCGGCAAGTGCGCGGGCGCGGCCGTCACCGCCGCGGGCCCGGGCGTGCCGCCGGCGATCGCGACGAGCAGCGCGCTGGCGCGCTCGAGCGCGCGCTCCTGGCCGAGCGGGTCGACGCCGCGCTCGAAGCGCTGCGAGGCGTCGGTGAGGATGCCGAGCCGCCGGCCGCGGCCGGCGACCGCGTCGGGCGCGAACCAGGCCGACTCGAGGAAGACGTCGGTCGTGTCGGGCGCGATGCCGCTCTTCTTGCCGCCCATGATGCCGGCGAGTCCCACCGGCGCGGTCGCATCGGCGATCACCAGCATGTCGGGCGCAAGCGCGATCAGGCTGCCGTCGAGGAGCTCGAGGCTCTCGCCCGGGCGCGCGAGGCGCACGTCGATGCGCTCGCTGAGCTGCCTCAGGTCGTAGGCGTGCATCGGCTGGCCGAGCTCGAGCATCACGTAGTTGGTGACGTCGACCAGCGGCCCGAGGCTGCGCAGGCCCGCGCGGCGCAGCCGCTCGCGCATCCACAGCGGCGTCTGCGCCACCGGGCTCACGCCGCGGATCACGCGGCCGGCGAACTTGGCGCAGGCGGCGGGCATGCCGAGCGTGACCGGCAGGCGCGCCTCGCTCGCCGCGGCGAGCGGCACCAGCGGCGGCGCGTGCAGCGCGACGCCGTTCAGCACCGCGAGTTCGCGCGCGAGCCCGAGCACCGACAGCGCATCGCCGCGGTTCGGCGTGAAGTTGATCTCCAGCACCGTGTCGTCCAGGCCGAGCGCGGCGCGCAGGTCGGTGCCGGTCGCAAGTTCCGCCGGCAGCTCGAGCAGCCCCGCCGGGCCGTCGCCGAGGCCGAGCTCGCGTGCCGAGCACAGCATGCCCTCGGACTCGACGCCGCGCAGCTTGGCGCGGCCGATCGCGACGCCGCCGGGCAGCGTCGCGCCGACGCGCGCGAGCGGCGCCTTGAGGCCGGCGCGGACGTTGTTCGCGCCGCAGACGATCGTCAGCGGCGCGCCGCTGCCGGCCGTGACCTGGCAGACCGTCAGCTTGTCGGCCTGCGGGTGGCGCTCGGTTGACGAGCACCTCGCCGACGACGACGCCGGCGAAGGCCTCGGCCGCGAGGCTGCGGCCCTCGACCTCGAAGCCCGCCATCGTCAGCTGCTGCGGCGAGCGCCGGCACGTCGTCGCCGAAGTCGACCCAGTCCCGCAGCCATTCAAGCCCGACCTTCATCTGCCCCTCGCCGTGTCAGCCGCGCTCGAACTGCGCGAGGAAGCGCAGGTCGTTGTCGAAGTACGAGCCGGATGTCGTTGACGTCGTAGCGCAGCATCGCGAAGCGCTCGATGCCCATGCCGAAGGCGTAGCCGCTCCAGCGCTCGGGGTCGAGGCCGCAGTTCCTGAGCACGTTCGGGTGCACGACGCCGCAGCCGAGGACCTCGAGCCAGCCGGTGTGCTTGCACACGCGGCAGCCCCGCCCCTCGCAGAACGCGCACTGGCAGTCGACCTCGGCGGAGGGCTCGGTGAACGGGAAGTACGAGGGCCGCAGGCGGATCGACGAGCGGCTTTTCGAAGAACTCCGAGACGAAGCGCCTGCAGCATCGCCTTCAGGTTCGCGAAGCTGATGTTCTCGTCGATGACCAGGCCCTCGACCTGGTGGAACATCGGCGTGTGCGTCTGGTCCGAGTCGTTGCGGTAGACGCGGCCGGGCATGATCAGCCGGAGCGGCGGCTGCCTGCGTCATCATCGCCCGCACCTGCACCGGCGAGGTGTGGGTCCGCAGCAGCCGGCCGTCGCCGAAGTAGAAGGTGTCGTGCATCGCCCGCGCCGGATGGTTGGCGGGGATGTTGAGCGCCTCGAAGTTGTGGAAGTCGTCCTCGACCTCGGGGCCCTCGGCGACGCCGAAGCCGGCGCGCCGGAAGATCTCCTCGATCCTGAGGCGCGTGCGGGTCACCGGGTGCAGCGCGCCCGGCCGCTGGCCGCGCCCGGGCAGCGTCACGTCGATGCGCCCGGCGTCGAGCGCGCGCGCGATCGCCGCGTACTCGAGCAGGCGCGCGCGCGCCTCGATCGCGGCGTTGAGCTCGGCCTTGACCTCGTTGATGCGCGCGCCGGCCGCCGGCCGCTCGGCCGGCGGCAGCTTGCCGAGCTCCTTCAGCTGCTCGGTGACCGCGCCTTTCTTGCCGAGCAGCCGGACCCGGACCTGGTCAAGCGCCGCCGCGTCGTGCGCAGCGGCGATCTCGGCCAGGCCCGTGGCGACGAGGCTCGCGAGATCCACACCGCTACTTCGCGGCGGGAACGGGGGCAGCGGCCTTGATCTGCTCGATGATCGCGCCGAACGCGGCCGGCTCGTTGACCGCGAGGTCGGCGAGCGCCTTGCGGTCGATCGCGAGCCCGAGCAGCTTGAGCCCCTGGATCAGGCGGCTGTAGCTGAGCCCGTAGACGCGCGCCGCGGCGTTGAGGCGCTGGATCCAGAGCGCGCGGTAGTCGCGCTTCTTGATCTTGCGGCCCTTGTAGGCGTACTGGCCGGCCTTGATGACCGCCTGCTTCGCCGTGCGGAACACCTTGCGGCGGGCGTTGTAGTAACCCTTGGCCTTGCCAAGGACCTTCTTGTGGCGGCGTCCTGCGATGACGCCACGTTTTACTCTTGCCATGTCACTCTCCTAAACGGTGGCGTCGATCAATGGTTCGGCAGCAGCTGCGTGATCCGGGCGACATCGGTCTCGTGGACCATCTTCCCGGAACGGAGCTGGCGCTTACGCTTCGACGGCTTCTTCGTCAGGATGTGACGCTTGTGGGACTGGCCGCGCTTGAAGCCTTTCGCAGTCTTGCGAAAACGCTTCGCCGCAGCCCTGTTGGTCTTCAACTTGGGCATCGACGTTCTCCTGCCGGACGGTTCCCCGCCGGCGCTTTTTAACCCTGTCGCACCGCGCGGAATATTCCGCATCGGGCTCGGGGCGGGCACGGCCGGTGGCGACGCGAATCGCTTCCCGGCCGGTCACTTGTGTCGCGGGCGCTCGCGCGCCCGCGTCAACAATTCATCTCGCGCGAAGTCTCAGGCCTGTCCCTTCTTCTTCGGCGCGAACATCATCACGAGCTGCTTGCCCTCCATCAGCGGCGTCTGCTCGATCACGGCCTCGGCCGTGAGGTCCTTGACCAGCCGGTCGAGCATGCGGCGCCCCACTTCCTGGTGCGCCAGCTCTCGGCCGCGGTAGCGCAGCGTCACCTTGGCCTTGTCGCCCTCGGACAGGAACCGAAGAATGTTACGCAGCTTGATCTGGTAATCGTTCTCGTCGGTACCGGGCCGGAACTTCACTTCCTTGACCTGGATCTGCTTCTGTTTGCGCTTTGCCGCGTGGGCCTTCTTGTTCTGTTCGAACAGGAACTTGCCGAAGTCCATGACCCGGCAGACCGGCGGCTCCGCGGTCGGCGACACCTCGACGAGATCCAGCGCCTGCGACTGCGCGAGTGCCAGGGCCTCGGCCCGCGTCATCACGCCCGCCTGGCTGCCGTCGTCTGCGATCACGCGCAGCGTCGGTGCAAGGATCTCTTCGTTGCGCCGTACGCGCTTCGTAGTTGAGATAAGTCAGTCCTCCAAAGAATTACGGCCGCGGCCCGCGATGTCGGAAAGAATGCGTGTCGCCACCTCTTGCAGAGGCAGAACGCCCAGATCCTTGCCCGAACGCGTGCGCACGGCCAACGATAGGGACTCGATTTCTCGGTCCCCCGCCACCAGCAGGTACGGCACCCGCCGGAGCGTATGCTCGCGAATCTTAAAGCCCACCTTCTCGTTGCGCAAGTCGGTTTCGACCCGAACCCCCTGATTTTTCAGGAAATCAGCGGCGTTACGCACGAATTCTGCCTGCCGGTCGGTGATCGAGAGCACCACCGCCTGCGTCGGCGCGAGCCACGGCGGGAACCGGCCGGCGTGATGCTCGATCAGGATCGCGATGAAACGCTCGAACGAGCCGAGGATCGCCCGGTGCAGCATCACCGGCGCCCGGCGGCCGCCGTCCTCGGCGACGTACTCCGCACCGAGACGCTCCGGCAGCAGGAAATCGACCTGGAAGGTGCCGCACTGCCAGTCGCGGCCGATGGCGTCCTTGAGCACGAACTCGAGCTTCGGGCCATAGAAGGCGCCCTCGCCCGGGTTCAGCGTGTAGGCGAGGCCGGCCGCCTCGACCGCCGACTTGAGCGCGCCCTCGGCGCGGTCCCAGGTCTCGTCGGAGCCGGCCCGCTTCGCCGGCCGGTCGGAGAACTTGACGTGCACGTCGGTGAAGCCGAAGTCGGCGTAGACGCTCTGCAGCAGGCGGCAGAACGCGACGGTCTCGCCGTTGATCTGCTCGGGCGTGCAGAAGATGTGGGCGTCGTCCTGCGTGAACGCGCGCACGCGCATCAGGCCGTGCAGCGCGCCGGAGGGCTCGTTGCGGTGGCAGGCGCCGAACTCCGCGAGCCGCAGCGGCAGGTCGCGGTAGCTCTTCATGCCCTGCTTGAAGATCTGGATGTGACCGGGGCAGTTCATCGGCTTGACCGCGAGCACGCGGTTCTCGGACTCGGCGATGAACATGAGGTCGCGGTAGTTCTCCCAGTGGCCGGACTTCTCCCACAGCGTCGCGGTCCAGGAGCTGCGGGCTCTTGACCTCGCGGTAGTCCGCCGCCTCGAGCCGGGTGCGCATGTAGCGCTCGATCTCGCGCCACAGCGTCCAGCCGGCCGGGTGCCAGAACACGCTGCCGACCGCCTCCTCCTGCTGGTGGAACAGGTCGAGCTCGCGGCCGATGCGCCGGTGGTCGCGCTTCTCGGCCTCCTCGAGCCGCGTCAGGTAGTCCTTGAGCTCCTGCTCGCTGCGCCAGGCGGTGCCGTAGACGCGCTGGAGCATCTGCGTTCTTCGAGTCGCCGCGCCAGTAGGCGCCGGCGAGCTTGGTGAGCTTGAAGGCCTTGAGCTTGCCGGTCGAGGGCACGTGCGGCCCGCGGCAGAGGTCGAGCCAGTCGCCCTGGCCGTACAGGCTGATGTCCTCGCCCGCCGGGATGCTGCTGATGATCTCGGCCTTGTAGTGCTCGCCCATGCCCTTGAAGAGCGCGATCGCCTCGTCGCGCGGCATGACGCGGCGCGTGACCGGCAGGTCCGCCTTGGCGAGCTCCTTCATCCGGGCCTCGAACTTCGCCAGGTCCTCGGGCGTGAACGGCCGCTCGAAGGCGAAGTCGTAGAAGAAGCCGTCCTCGATCACCGGGCCGATCGTGACCTGCGCCGTCGGGTAGATCGACTGCACGGCCTGCGCGAGCAGGTGCGCCGTCGAGTGGCGGATGATCTCGAGCGCGGCCGGGTCCTTGTCGGTGACGATCGCCAGCGTCGCGTCGCGCTCGATGCGGTGCGAGGTGTCGACGAGCGCGCCGTCGACGCGGCCGGCGAGCGCCGCCTTGGCCAGGCCCGGGCCGATGCTGGCCGCAACTTCGGCCACCGTCACGGGCGCATCGAAGCGGCGCTGACTGCCGTCGGGCAGGGTAATCACGGGCATGGAAACGGGCCTGTCGCGAAAAGCCCGCTACTTTACCAAATACGGGGCGTCGGTCGGGTCACAAGCGCTGGCCGGACGCGAGCCGGTATCCCGGGCGCAAGGCCGGCCCGCGCCGCCCGGCGGACCGGCCCCCGCTGCCCTGCCCGGCCGCGTGGCCCGGGCGCGATGCGGGGCCCGCCCCAGCTGCCCGGTTTGGCCGGCGCTCAGCGCAGCCGCAGCCGCTCGCCGTAACCGGTGAGCTCGAGGTAGCCGCGCCCGACGCGCGTGCCGTTGGCGCGCGCCTCGACCGCGCCCTCCCAGTACACCGCGCCGGTCGTCGCCCGCGAATCGCTCTCCTGGTCGTCCATCAGCGGCACGAGCGCAAGCTCGAGGCTACCCGCCGCGACCTGCCACTCCACCGGGTACTCGACCGCTGTTGCTGGCGAGCGCCAGCGACGCCCGGGCGTGAAACGGACCTCGCCTGGCGCGAGGCTGTGCACCGCGCCGTCCGCCGACCGCAGCGTGCCGCCGGCCCAGCGCGTATTGCCCGCGGCGTCGCGCATCCGGAAGGCCATCAGCGCGCCGCCGTCGTCGAGATTGACGCCGATCCAGTCCCAGCCGACCGACGCCGGATCGAGGTACGCGCTCGACCACTCGTGGTCGAGCCAGGCGGTGCCGGTGACGGCCGCGCGCCGGCCGCCGCGCTCGACGGTGCCCGCAACCTTCAGCTGCGGCACGCTGTAGTAGAGGCTCGCCGCGGTCGGCGACGGTCCCTTCTGGCTGTAGCCACCGCTGCCGTTCAGCAGCGCCGGCGCCGTCGGCTCGAGCGTGAGCCCAAAGCCAAACTCCTCGCCGTGCACGACCGCCGCGAGGCCGCCGTGCTCCGCGGCGAGCGACCAGTCGCGCAGGTGCACATCGGTGCGGCCAGTGGCCGCCGCGGCGAGCCCGAAGCCCGGCGCGCAGGATGCGCTGGTCGTGCCACAGTCGCCCGCGCGCGGGGTCGCTGAGCGCGGCGTGCGCGATCAGCACCTGGCGCGGCGCGAAGGCGCTGGGATTCGCCGTCTCCAGCGTCGGGCGCGTGCGGAAGAACGTCACCTGGAAGCCGAGATCCTCGCCGCGGTCGGTCGCGAGCCAGCCGGTCACGTACCACCACTCGGTGCGAAATTCCGGATGCGCCCCGGCATCGGCCGGGAGCCGGACCCGCGCCGCCGGCGTCACGTCCGGGTAGTCGGCCGCCGCCGCTGCGGTCGCGACCGCGACGGCGCCGAGCGCGGCGAGGCAGGCGCGCCGACCCCATGCTCACCAGTCCTCCCGCACGGCGCGCACGACCGCATCGCCGGTCGCGACCCGCCCGGTGAGACGCGCCGTCAGCGCCGCCGCGGTCACGAGCGCGGCGGCGACGGCGAGCGAGCTGACCGGCGGGGACCACGTACTCGAGGCTCCAGTGGAACGACTGGCGGTTGACGACGAACACCAGCACGAGGCTGAGCGCGACCCCGACCAGGAGCCCGTAGAGGGCGCCGAGCGCGCCCAGCAGCGCGCCCTCGCCCGACAGCATCGCGAGCACCTCGCCGCGCCTCAGCCCGAGGTGGCGCAGCATGCCGAACTCGGCGCGCCGCGCGAGCGCCTGCATCGCGAAGGCGAGGCCGACGCCGAGCAAGCCGATCGCGACCGCAATCGCCTCGAGCGCGTAGGTGATCGCGAAGGCCCGGTCGAAGGCCGCGAGCGAGCGCCGCTTGAGGGCGCCCGCCTCGACGAGCTGCAGCGCATCGCCGGTGGCGAGGAGCGCGCGGATGCGCGCCGCGACCGCGGCGCCGTCGGCGCGCGGCTCGAGCCACACCGAGCCCTCCGTGTAGCGCACCTCCCCCGCCAGCGCCTCGAAGGCGGCACGCTCGACCGCGAGCGCGCCGGTGCTGCGCGCGTAGTCGCGCCAGATGCCGGCGACGAAGAAGCGCTGCCGCCGGCCCGCGATCGGCAGCTCCACGACCTGGCCCGGCGCGTAGCCATAGAGGTCGCGCATCGCCTCCGATGCGTACACCGGCGGCAGCGCGGGGTCGAAGCGCGCGGCGCGCGCGACGAGCGGCAGCGGCGCCGAGGCGCCGCCCAGCGGCCGCGCGATCAGCGTCACCGGCGGCTGGTCGGGCGCGAGCGAGAGCTGCGTCGTGCGCCGAAGCTCGAGGCGCGCGACGCCCGGCAGCGCGCCGAGCGCGCCGGCCTCGGCGGGCGACAGGTAGGCGGTGTCGCTGCCCGGCGCGACCCGCAGGTAGAGGTCGGCCGGCAGCACCTCGCCGAGCCAGCGCTCGAAGGAATCGCGGAACGAATGCACCATGATCGCCATCGCGACCATCAGGCTGAAGCTGACGACGATCGCGGCGAGGCTGACGGCGGACTGCGCGACGGTGCCGTTCAGCTGCGCGAGCGCGAGCCTCGGCACCGGCCGGCGCGCGCTGAGGCGCGCGAGCACGAAGCGCGCGAAGGCGGGCACGAGCAGCACCGCGGCGAACAGCAGCAGCGCAATCGCGGCGTAGCCGAACAGCGGCAGGCCCCGCACCGGCGGCCCGAGCGCGAGGCCGACGCCCGCCGCGGCGCAAAGGAGCGCGAGCGGCACCCGGCCGCGCGCCGCGGTCCCCTCCTCCGCATCGCCCGCCTTGAGCGCCCTGGCCGGCGCGACCGCGGCCGCGGCGCGCGCCGGCGCCCAGGCGCCGGCGACCGAGACGAGCGCGCCGAGGAGCACGAAGGCGCCGAGCACGCCCGGCCCCGCCGCAATCGCGACGCGGCCGCCCTCGAAGAATCCGGCGCCGAGGTCACCGCCGAGCGCGGTCAGGGTCAGGCGCGCGATCAGCAAGGCCGAGCGCCGCGCCGAGCACGCCGCCGGCCGCGCCGACCGCGGCGCCCTCGGCGAGCACGGCGAGCCGGAGCTCGCCGCGGGTGACGCCGAGCGCGCGCAACAGCGCAAGCTGCTGGCGGCGGCGCATCACCGCGAGCGCCTGCGTCGCGAACACGAGGAACGCGCCGGTCAGCAGCGCAACGAGCGCCAGCATGTCGAGGTTGACGCGGTAGGCGCGGGTCAGGTTCGCGGTGCGCGCCTCGCTCGCCGCGGGGGTCACGACGTCGACGCCGGCGGGGAGTTCCAGGCTCTGGCTGAAAGCGCGCCGCATCGACGCCGGGCCGCAGCCGCAGGTCGATCCGCCCGAGCCGGCCGAGCATGCCGAGCGTCCACTGCGCCGAGGCGATGTCCATGACGCCGAGCCGGCGCGCGTAGGCCGACTCGGGCAGCACCGCGACGACCTTGAGCGTGCGCACGCTCGGCGCCGATGCGCACCGCGAGCGTGCCGCCGGGCGCGAGGCCGAGGGACCCGGCCGCCGGCGCCGACAGCGCGATCGCATCGGGCCCGAGCAGCGCCACGAAGTTGCCGACCAGATCGCCGTAGAGCGCCGGCTGCAGCGCGCCGGCGAGCAGCGGATCGACGCCGAGCACCGGCAGCGTGCC
The DNA here is from genome assembly GCA_963727685.1 of uncultured Pseudomonadota bacterium. GTDB lineage: Bacteria > Pseudomonadota > Gammaproteobacteria > Steroidobacterales > Steroidobacteraceae > CAIKZZ01. Next base: position 117,516 of record CAVSGY010000005.1, on the reverse strand, counting down.
GCCGGCGGCGAGCGACACCTCGACCTCGACCACCGGGCTCGCGACCGCGACCTCCGGTCGCGTCGCGAGGCGCGGGTAGAGCTCCTCGGCGAAGCCACCACGCCCGCCGCGCACGACGAGGTCGGCGTCGCCGACCAGCTGGCGCGTGGCGCGCGCGAACTCGGCGAGCGCGCTCTCGTTGACGAGGTAGACGCCGGCGGCGAGCGCGACGCCGAGCGCGATCGCGCCGACTGCGACCACGAGCCGCAGCGGCCGGTCCCGGAGTTGCGCCGCGAACACCGCGAGCGCCACCCGCACCGAGCGGCGACCGGCCATCAGCCGTCCGCGAGGGCTTTGAGCCCGCGGCCGTCGAACTCGTAGGCGCGGTCGGCGGTCGCGGCCGCGGCGCGCGAGTGCGTGATCAGCAGCCCGCCACCGCCGTAGGTCTTGACCTGGGTGCGCAGCAGCGCGAGCACCTGAGCGGCGGTCCGCGGGTCGAGGTTGCCGGTCGGCTCGTCGGCGAGCAGCAGCCGCGGCCGATGCACGAGCGCGCGCGCGATTGCGACGCGCTGCAGCTCGCCGCCCGATAGTTCGCGCGGCAGCCGCGCGCCGGCATCGCCGAGGCCGACCTCGGCGAGCATCGCCGCGACCCGCGCGGCCGCCTTGGCGGGCGCGCAGCCGTTGAGCTCCAGCGGCAGGGCGACGTTGCGCGCGACCGAGAGGTACGGCAGCACGTGGAAGGCCTGGAACACGAAGCCCATCGCCTCGCGCCGCAGCAGCGTGAGCGCATCGTCGTCGAGCGTCGTCAGCTCGCGGCCATCGAGGCGGATCGAGCCGCCGTCCGGCCGGTCGAGGCCGGCGATCACGTTGAGCAGCGTCGACTTGCCGACGCCCGACTCGCCCATGATCGCGACGTACTCGCCCGGCGCGAGGCTCAACGACAGGCCGTCGAGGACCGGCGGGCGATCCGGCCGGAAGCGACGCACAACCTCTGCGAGTGCCAGCAGCGGCGCGCTCATCTAACGCGGGCCGTCCGCGATGAAGTAGAGGTCGATGGTCTTGCCGATGCGCTCGCGGCGCGCGTACGGGGCGAGCCAGTCGAAGTGCCGCGGCGCCTCGGCGCGCGCCAGCGCGCTGACCGCGACCCAGCCGGTGGCGCGCTGGTCGGGCTTGAGGAGCACGAACGGCGGCAGCGCCTCCCGCTTCAGGTCCGCCGAGCCCGAATAGGCGAGCGCGATCGAAGGCACGTGGAGCTGCCGCAGGCGCCCGACGAGTCGCTTCAGATCCTGGCCCCAGTCGAGGTCGGAGTCGACCAGCACGCGCTCGGGCTCGGCGACGAGCTCGTTGAAGTACGCGAGGTAATCGGGCCAGGCGCCGACGACGACCGCCGCCTCGCCGAGCACGAGCAGCGCGAGTGCGGCGAGCGCGACGCTGCGACCGGCGCCGCGGCGGGCCGGGCCGAGCGCCGCCCACGCGCGGCTGAGTGCGTAGGCCGCGCCCACCGCTAACAGCGGATAGAGCACGAGGACGTGGCGCACGCCGATGTTGATGTGACTGTAGAGGCTTGCAAACGCCAACAGCGCAACGAAGATCACCGGCAGCGCGAGCGGTCGCGCGTCGCGCGCGGCGAGGCCCCGGGCCGCGAGCAGCGCGAGACCCGGCAGACCCAGCACCAGCAGCGGCAGCTGCGTCTTGGCGGGCAGCGCCACGAGGTAGAAGTACCACCAGCCGCCGAGGCGCTCCTCGCCCAGGAAGTACGAGAGGTGGCCGCTCTGGTTGTGGACGGTGACCGCCTGGATGCCGCCGAGGTACAACTGGAAGGCCTCGGGCACACGCACGTGCGCGGCGAGCGTGTAGGCCGCATCGTGCAGCGTGCCCTGCGCACCGAACAGGTACCACAGCGCCTGGTTGAAGCGGTGGCTGGAGTCGGTGAGGTAGATGAAACGCCCGCCGTAGGCGAGCGTCAGGATCGCGCCGACGCAGAACGTGACGCCGACGGCGCCGGCAAGCCACGCGGCCGGCGTCACCGGCTCGGCCGGATCGCCGCGCCCGCGCCGCTCCCACAGCCGCAGCAGCAAGAGCGCGATGGTGCCGAGACCGCAGAACGGGATCGCCGAGAGCTTGGTGCCGAGCGCGAGCCCGAGCGTGATCCCGAGCCAGAGCGCCGCGCCCAGCCGGCCGGTCGCGAGCCAGCGTTGGGTCGCGTGCAGCGCGAGCAGGCAGGTCGCCGCCGCCGGCACGTCGAGCGTCGCGAGCGCGCCGTGACCGAGCACGACCGGCGTCGTTGCCGTGAACGCCGCCGCCACCAGCGCCCCGGCCGGGCCGAGCACGCTGCGGCCCCAGAGGTAGGTCACGACCACCAGCAGCGCCAGGAACGGCAACGCGCCGGCCCGCGCCAGCGTGAGCCAGAGGTCGTAGTGGCCGCTGCCGTAGAGGATGGCGACACCCTCCGGCTTGCCGTCCGGGGGCGGCGTGCCCTGCGAGCGCGCGCCGGCAAGGTACGGACCCAGCGCGAGTGCGAGGCGCGCGAGCGGCGGGTGCTGGATGTCGTAGACGTAGTGACCGCGGTCGAGGAGCGCCAGTCCGGCCGCCAGGTGCTCGGGCTCGTCCCACGTCTGGCCGAACACCCGCCACGTCGAGGCCGCGAGGCCAAGAGCGAGCAGCGTGACGAGCGCGAGCGCGATCAGCGTCGTCGGGCGGGCGGACTCGGACATGGGCGATGGCCGGTGGAGCGAGCGCCCATGATAGCGAGCGCCGGGTGAAGACCGCCTTAAGAATGTCTATCCTAGCGCCTGATGGAAGCCTTTCTCGTCTCGGCGGGTGTGGTCGCGCTCGCCGAGATCGGCGACAAGACGCAGCTGCTCGCGTTCGTGCTCGCCGCCCGCTTTCGCCGCCCGCTGCCGATCATCGCCGGCATCCTCTGCGCCACCATCGTCAACCACTCGCTCGCCGGTGCGGTCGGCAGCTGGCTGATCCATGCGCTCGGACCGGAGCGGCTGCGGGTCGCGCTCGCGCTGTCGTTCTTCGCGATGGCGGTGTGGATCCTGGTGCCGGACAGGCTCGAGGCCGGCGCCGCCGCGGCGCTGCCGCGCTTCGGCGTCTTCGGCACGACGCTGGTGTCGTTCTTCCTCGCCGAGATGGGCGACAAGACCCAGATCGCGACCGTGGCGCTCGCCGCCGAGTACGCCTCGTTCTACGCGGTGGTCGCCGGCACCACGGTCGGCATGCTGCTCGCCAACGTGCCGGCGGTGCTGGTCAGCGACCGTCTCGCCGGGCGCCTGCCGACGCGGCTCGTGCATGCGGTCGCAGCGCTGATCTTCGCCGCGCTGGGTGTCACCGTACTCGCCGGCGGTGGGGCCGGGTTGCTGCGATAGGCGCGGTCCAGTATTCTCCCGCGCCTCCGCACGGGCGGGCGCGTAGCTCAGCGGTAGAGCACTTCCTTGACATGGAAGGGGTCACAGGTTCGATCCCTGTCGCGCCCACCAAAAACAAAGACTTACCAGCGGCACCCGAGCGAGACACCCGGGCCGGGGTCACTTTCAGGGTCACTTCGCACAGAAGTCGGCGCGCTCGTCTTTTGCCCCGCTCGCGCGCATCCGCTAGCCGCCGCGAGCCCGGCCGGTTGTGGCGAACAACCCCGCTGCGACGCTAACGCGTCGGCCCGTTTCGTGCCTTTTCATTTGAACCGTCACTAGGCTCGCAGCTCTCCGCCTCCGACGCGCGAGGATCGTCGACTCGCCCGCGCGGTGGCGTTTGTTGCCGCGTGCGGCGCACGCCGCGATGGCCGGGTTGCTCTCGTTGACAGGGCCGCACCCGGTCCAAGTCACGATGCGCAAGCACGGGAACAGCCGCCACCTTGGGCTCCGGAGGCACGGTGGAGCGGCTATCACCACGACGGCAACTGAGCTCCGCCGGTCCGGCCTCGGCTACCGGTGAGTGCATGGGCCGTCCCGGCAGCGCTTTGCGAAACCATGATTACCGGACCGACACGCTACCCCTTGGCCGCTCCGTGCGTGGTCGGCGTGGTTCATTTCTGCACGAACGCGTGAGCGGAGTCGCCGCCGCACTCGACACCCCGTTGATGTAAGGCACGGATAGCGGCTGGCGGAGTGGCGGCATGAGCACCGGGTTTACGCGAGGACCGGCCATGAATTCCACGGTTGTCCCGAGGTGCTTTCCCGGACGTTCCGTTCGAAAAGTGGATTCGGCCGACGTGCCGCATAGAGGCACTGGTGGCCCCTCTCGTCTAGGTTCGGGCTCCGCTGCTTGACTGAGAATTGGCGATCGCCAACCGCGTATCGCAAAACCCCGCCGCAAAGGCGGGGTCGGAACCAATTGGCGGCACACCAGCCGCAAGCGTAGCGCTGCTACTTGGCACCTTTCTTGGCCGCTGCCGCGACCAGCGCGTGCACCTTGACCATCGCCTTCTGAGCCGCCGCCTTCGCGCACCCGGCGTCGTTCGGCGTCGAATCCGGATACTGACGCCCGATCTCCTTGCAGACATCCAGCGCCGCGTCATTGACCGCCTTTTCGAGATCGGCCGCACCGGCGGTTGTCGTGAGGTCGAACTGGGCCGTACTGATCCAGTAGCTGAGCGTGATCTGCTTAACCGGCGTCCGCGGCCAGCCCACCGCACTGACGACCGGCTTCACGTTGATGCGCGACGCACTGACGATGATCTCTTCGATCGGAGCGCCCGCCACGCTGGCGTCGGCAGGCTTCTGGGCGAGCGTAATGCCACTCACGAATGGCGACGCGAGCACCATCGCCGCCGCAGTGAGGAGAATCTTTCTCATGGCTGAACTCCTATTGCGTGTCTCCCGTTGCCCGAGCAACAGCACATAGGCTAGCCCTTCGCATACCCGCGGCAATTCGGAATAGTGGCGGACGCGTCGCGCATACGCCGGGCGCGCAAGCGCCGGTCGGGCCGCGGGCCTACCGGTCGGCCTTGCGCCGCGGCGCCGCGCTGGCGGGCTTCTGCCGCAGCGCTTCAAGCGCCGCCGCGAGCGCCGCGAGGTCAAGCTCGGGCAGTGACTGCAGGTGCTCAGTCATCAGCGCGCGCAGCGCCGGCAGCATCGGCACGAGGCGCGCGCGCTCAAGCAGCGGCAAGAAATAGCGGTCGCAGCACGCGGCCGTGCGCAGCGCATCGAGTTCAGCCCGCCGACCCTGCACCGCATAGAACTGGGTGCGCGTCGCGTAGGCCAGGGCCGCAGGCGTGACCGCCGCGGGCTGGCAGCCCTCGCGCTCGAGCGCCATGCGCATCCTGGAATAGATCTCGCTCTGGACGATCGGCCGTACCGCCGGCGGGCCGCCCAGCGAGGGATCGGCGAGCAAGCGCTCGAACGCCTCCCACGCCTCCGCCTTGTGACCGGCGCGGTGCAGCAGCACGGCGCTGCGCAGGCGCACGGCCGCCGGCGCGACCGCCGCGCCATGGCGCCGCTCGAGATTCTTGAGACCATCGAGGGCATCGCCCGCAGCGACCACAGCGGCGGCCAGCGTGCGACTGCGCGCGCTGACGCCACGCGGCACTGCGACGGGCGGCTCGCCCGCGCGCTCGCTCGCCGCGCCCCGACGCGTGATGCGCAGCACACTGAGAAAGCCCATCGATTACCCCGTGGTGCGAAGATTGGGAGCGACTCAGCCGCCGCCCCGGTGGCGTCGATATTTCGCCTCGCACCGCGGCCGGTCAAGACACGGCGGCGTCTGCCTGCGGCGACGGATCCGGCTGCAGGGCCGCTCGCCGGGGTCGTCTGGGTTGACGCGCCTGGCAGGCGGGCCAGGCCGACGCGAGCCGATCGCGCGGCCCGCCCCTAATTCAGGCCGCCGCAACGGTCGGTGCCTGACGCCAGGCTTACGCGGCCCACCGCGGGCTCCGGCCGAGCGTGGTGGTTGATCGCGCTCCCGTGGCTCGCGGCCATCGACGAGGCACCGGGCCCATTCCCGTTGCACCCGCCGGTGACCGATCGATACCCAGCAGCAGCTGAGTGCGTTGCAGCCATTACCCTGCCACCACCCCGCACACGCGAGCCGCTACCGAGAAAGGCGCAGGTGGCGGCCGCGTCGGCGGGCGCGAACGACCCGCGCTATCGGCCGACTGGCGACGGCCCGCGATCCGGCGCCCGCCTGCTATTCGCAGCGCATGACCACCGACAGGCGGACAGCGATCGATGCAGGCTCGAGAGCCGGCGCGTTCGCGTTCAGCGTCAGCGCGACCGCGTCGATGCGTCCGCCGCGGTCGCGACGCAGCTCGACCGAATACGACGTCCCATCGGCTGCGCGGCTGCCGGACGGCGCCGCCGGGTGCCGATCGAGCACCACGGTGCCGTGGCTGACGTAGGTGCAGGCGGCCGGAATCGCGACCGACTTGGTCACGCCCTCCGAGCTGCCCGGCACTGCCGCGTTGGCTCGCACGTCGATGCTGACCGTGGCCTCCTGGCCGGCGGCCGCGGCCGAATGAATGGGTGCGGTGGCGACCAATGCTGCGAGTGCCGCGGCCGTGACCGTGCTTGCGCCGCGCTGCATGCGGCGCGGCCAACGTTCGGCCTCTAGAAATGGTGCCATCGGTGCATTGCCTCGCTCTGTCGCCGGGCCGGCCTCAACCGTGGCCGCCCCGGTCCCGCGATACTCGACCGGCTACGGCGGCCCGGCGCCGGCCTGCAACTGTGCCGATTTGCGAACCGTTGCGCCAGCGACGGCTCAGGCGGGCGCCGCACGCCGAGCCGGTGGCGGCTACTGCCGTTGAGCGCGGCACGCTGTGACGGGAAATGCGCAGAGCGCCGGGCCGGGCCGGCCGCCGCTGCGGGTGGCAGGCGACTACCGCGGCGGCGCTGCGCCGAGCTCGCAGCGCGTCTCGTCGGCCGTGATCGGCCCGCTGCACAGCACGTGCTTGGTGTCCTTGCCCCCCGTGCGGAAGCTCGCCGTCGCCTCGAGGCGGAACGCGCGCGCGATGTTGGCGACCGCATGCATCCGCGCCGGGTCCATCGGCGCGGCGTAGCCGCTCTTGGTCTGCGGGAAGAACCGCTGCTCGATCAGGTGATAGGTGCAGCTGCCCTGCGACATCCCGTTGGCGGTGATCTCCCACGGCGCGCAGCCGTTGCTGCCGGTGAGCCCGGTGCGCACGTAGCCAACCGCCTCGGCGGCCAGCTTCTTGGCGTCCTCGAGCGCCTTCGGTGTCGCCGCCTGCTCGAAGCTGCCGAACTCGACGCGCACCACGATGAAGGGCCGGCCCGCGGCGAGCGCCTGCGGCCAGTCGTCGTCGAGTGTCACGCGCACCTCGCCGGTCTCGTTGAAGGTGTACGCCCCCATCGCCTGCGGGTGCGGCCGCAGCACGTGCCGCTCGAGCAGCGTCGCCTTCAGCCGCGGCGCATCGAGCATCTCCATGCGAAACAGCGCGAGCTCGAAGGCGCTCGTCTTCTGCTCGCGCAGCCGGTCGACCGTCTGCGCGACCGAGGCGCCGACGTCGAGCTCGTGCGGCTGCGCCTCGGCGCCGTTGTCCGCGGTCGCGACCGGCGCCGGCGCGGCGAGCACGGCCCCCGACAGCGACGCGACCGTCGGCAGGCCGTCCGACGGGCCGCAGCCGGCGAGGCAGGCGCCCAGCGCCATTACCACTATCGTTGTCCGCCGCATGGGTGCTCCGGGTTCGTCAACGGTTGCGGCCACCGCGGGCCGACGCGGCAAAGTCTACGGATGCCGCCCGCCGGCCGATCTGGCAGTTATCCGAAACATCGTGTGACGCGCCTCGCACCGGTGGTCGCCCCTACGCTGCGCCTTGTGTTGCCCGTCACAGCGGCGGCCGGCGCGGCGCACACCACTGCCCGCCGTCGCGGCATCGATTAAGCTGCCGCCCGACCCCACCCCGCCGGAGCTACCGTGACCCAGACCCGCGCAGCGATGATCGCCCTGTCCCTCGTGGTCGGCACGCTCGCCGGCGCCGCGGCGCGCGCCGACGGATATCCGCACGCCGCCGAGCCGATCGGCACGGTGCGGCAGATGTACGACGGGGCGCTGACGCCCGATCTCGCCGTCAGCACCTTCCGCAACATCGACCGGCTGTTCGCGACGCGCACGATCGCGCGCGGCGACAAGGTCCAGCCGCTGCCGCCCGCCGAGCGGTCGCTGACGCAGGTCCGTTTCGAGTCGCGCGGCCGCCAGTGGGACCTCGACGACTACCTGGCGGTGAACCGCGTCGCCGCGCTCCTGGTGCTCAAGGACGGGCGCATCGCCCTCGAGCTCTACCAGTACGGCAACACGCCGAGGACGCGCTGGATGTCGATGTCGATCGCCAAGTCGATCACCTCGACGCTGATCGCCGCGGCCGTGCAGCAAGGCAAGATCGCCAGCATCGACGACGGCGTGACCCGCTACCTGCCCGAGCTCAAGGGCAGCGCCTACGACGGCGTCTCGATCCGTGACCTGCTGCTGATGTCTTCCGGGGTGCGCTGGAACGAGACCTACACCGATCCCGCCTCGGACCGCCGCCAGCTCCTCGAGGCGCAGATCGCGCAGCGCCGCGGCGCGGCGATGGCGCTGATGGCGAGGCTGCCGCGTGCGGCCCCGCCCGGCACGGTCAACAACTACAACACCGGCGAGACGCTGGTCGCCGGCGAGGTCGTCCGCGCCGCGACCGGCATGCCGCTCGCGCAGTACCTGTCGACGCGCATCTGGCGCAAGTTCGGCATGGAGGCGGACGCCAACTGGTGGCTCGATGCGCCCGACGGCATCGAGATCGCCGGCAGCGGCCTCAGCGCGACGCTCCGCGACTACGGCCGCTTCGGGCTCTTCTTCATGAACGGCGGCGTCGCCGACGGCGAGCGGATCCTGCCGCCCGGCTGGACCGAGGACGCCGGCGCGCCGAAGACGCTCAAGGACGGCCGCCGGCTCGACTACGGCTACTTCTGGTGGCCGGCCGTGCCGACCCGGGCGACGCCCGACACCGGCGGCGCATTCATGGCCGAGGGCATCTTCGGCCAGTTCCTCTACCTCAACCCGCGCGAGCGAGTCGTCATCGTTGCCTGGAGCGCGCGCTCCAAGCCCGAGGGCATGGACATCATCGAGGACCTCGACTTCTTCGCCGCGGCGACGGCGGCGCTGCACTAGCCCGGCCGGTCGCTGCGCGCGGCCGCCCCGCCGCCGCCGCGCCGGCGGCTCAGCGCGCCGCGCGCTGGCCCGGCGCGTCCGAGACGCTGGCGCGGCAATGCCGCACGATCGCCTCGGCGATGGTCGGCATCAGCGCGTCCGGCAGGTCGTGTCCCATGCCGTCGATGATCCGCAGCGTCGCCGCCGGAATCGCGCGCGCGGTGTCCTGGCCGCCGTCGACCGGTACCAGCGGATCGTCGGCGCCGTGGATCACGAGCGTCGGCGCCGTGATCTGGCCGAGCAGCTTGCGCCGGTCGCCGGAGGCGACGATCGCGACCAGCTGGCGGGCCGTGCCCGCCGGGTCGTAGCTGCGCCGCACCGCGCGGCCGATGCGCCGCCGCAGCTCGTTGCGCTCGCTCGGGAAGCCCGGGCTGCCGATCACCGTGAACACCTCGACGAGGTGGTCGATCGCGCGCTCGACGTCGGCCGACCGCGCCGGGCGGCGCAGGAACAGCTTCAGCACCTGCCTGTGCGGCTTCGACAGGTGGCGATTGCCGCTCGTCGACATGATCGACGTCAGGCTCTGCACCCGCGTCGGGAACCGCGCCGCGACCACCTGCGCGATCATGCCGCCCATCGACACGCCGACGACGTGCGCGCGCTCGATGTGCAGCGCGTCCATGAGCGCGACCGTGTCCCTGGCCATGTCCTCGAGCGTATAGGGCGGCCGGATCGGCAGCCCCAGCCGCGCCGCGGCGAGCGCCAGCATGATCCCGATCGAGCGGCGCCCGCGCACCCGGCTCGACAGGCCGCAGTCGCGGTTGTCGAAGCGGATGACGCGGTAGCCCGCCTCGACCAGCGGCCGGCACAGCGCGTCGGGCCAGCTGACGAGCTGCATGCCGAGTCCCATGATCAGCACGATCGCCGGGTCCGCGGCGTTGCCGAGCGACTCGTACTCGATCGTAATTCCGTTGGCCGAGAGGGCTGGCATGCTGCGTTTCGCCTAGCGGCCGCGGGGCCGGTACGGGTTCGGGTAGAGGCAGCGCCGCAGGCCTGCGCGCTCGAACGGCTGCCAGGCACCCTCCGGCTGCGCGAGGCGGTCGGCCACCGCATAGAACGTGAGCGGGTTGAAGCCTATACCGAGATGGCTGGCCTGCACCTCGATGCTCTCGCTGCGCGCACCGGCGTGCTCGACGCTGCACTGCCAGGAGACGACCCCGTCGCTGCGACTGAAGATCGACGTCGTCGGCACCGGCGGCGGGCGGCGCAGCGGCTCGTGGATCTCCGGCGCGCCGATCCGGTGCCCGGCGAGCACCTCGTAGAGGCGCCACGCCCGGGTCGCCTTCGGGTGACCGGTGAACGGCGTGCCGAGCGTGATCACGAGGCGCACGTCCTCGGGCGCGAGCTTGGCGAGCTCGCGCGCGTAGATGCCGCCGAGGCTCCAGCCGATGAGGCTCACCGTGCGCCGGTGCGTGCGCCGCAACGCGCGCAGCCGCGCGAGGCAGCGCTCGATGACGCCGTCGCGCGGCCCGAGGTTGAGCCCCTGCTGCCAGCCGTGCGCCGCGTAGCCGAGCCGGCCGAGATAGCGGCGCAGCGGCCGCGTCGTCGCGTCCCCGGCGATCAGCCCCGGCAGCACCAGCACCGGATGACCGTCACCGACAGGCGCGCGGTCGAGCAGCGGCCGGGCCGCGAGCGTCGCGCCGTACTCGAAAGCGGCGCGCCACTCAAGCGCCAGGCACCCGAGCCCGGGTGGCGCGATTGCGCCGTGCGGCGCCGCAGACGCAGCTTGCACGGCGTTCGCGACCACCTCAGCCACGTGCCGGCTTCCGGCTGGCGCGACGCCGGCGCGCCGGCGCCGGCCGCCGCTTGCGCGGCCCCTTCGCCGCCAGCAGCTCGGCGTGCGCGGCCGCGAGGTCGGCGCCGAGCTCATCGGCGTCGGCGACCAGGGCGCGCGCCGCCGTGAAGCCGAAGCCGAGCGTGCCGACGTAGCTCAGCACCGTGATGTTGAGGCCGATGCCGTGCTCGACGATCGACACCGGCCAGTACTCCTGCATCTGCGCGCCGGCGGTATACAGCGTCACCCGCGGCCCCGGCACGTTGGAGATCACGACGTTGGCGATCGGCGGCAGGACGTCGGCGACGTGGCTGCGGCCGTAGAGCGCGGCGAGGCTGCTCGCGATCCACGGCACGCCCAGCGACGGGAAGTCGGTCGGGATCAGCGAGCGCGCGCGCCGCGCCAGCTGCTTGGTCGCGCTGGCCGCGGCCCGCACTGCGCGCAGGCGGCGCACCGGGTCGGCGAGGTGGGTCGCGAGGCTGACGAGGCTCAGCGTCGCCGCGGTCGTATAGCGCGCGTCGCCCGGCTCGCGCAGCGAGATCGGCATGGTCGCGATCAGCGGCTTCTTCGGCACGCCACCGTGGCGCGCCAGGTAGCGCCGCAGCGTGCCGCTGCACAGCGCGAGCACCACGTCGTTGATGGTCGCGTCGTGGCGCGCACCGATCGCCTTGATCTCCTCGAGCGGCAGCGAGCGAAACGCGATGCTGCGCTCGGCAGTGACGGTCGCGTTGAACACGGTGCGCGGCCCGAAGCTGAAGTTGCGCCGCAGCCGCGGTGGCGGCGCGCCGATGACCGCGGCCAGCACGCGCGCCGCGTCCGGCAGCGACCGCAGCAGCCGGACGAACTGCCCGGCATCGTGGCTGAACGCCGCGCCGGCGATGGCGATCGCCCCGGGCGTCGCGCCGCGCGCCGTACGCGCCGGCCGGCGCGGCGGGTGGGCGACGTGCGCCGCGGTGTCGTAGAGCGCCGCGGCGAGCGCAGTGCCGGCGGCGCCGTCGAGCACCGCGTGGTGGACCTTGAAGTAGTAGCCGCGGCGGCCGTCGGCGAGCCCGTCGAGCACGTACATCATCCACAGCGGGCGGCGCCGGTCGAGGAGTTCGCCGTGCAGCCCGGCGACGCAGCGCTCGAGCTCGGCGTGGCCGCCCGGGGCCGGCACCGGCACGCGCCGGACGTGAAAGCCGAGGTCGACCTTGCAGCCATCCAGCCATACCGGATGCGCGAGGTTGAGCGGCACCGGAGCGAGCCGCCGGGCGAAGATCGGCGCGACGCCGAGGCGCGCGCGGAGCATGCGCTTGACGAGCGTGTGGAAATCGCGCGCGCCGCGCGGCGCCGGCTCAAACAGGTGCACCGAGCCCACGTGCATCGGCGTCGCCGGCGTCTCGAGGTCGAGGAATACCCCGTCCAGACCGCTCAACGGCACCATGCTGCGAGGCGCGCTCACGGTACGATTCTCGCACCTCGAAGCCGATGCCGGCGAGCGCCGCAGGCGCGTCCCATTCGCAACTGCGCGACTGCGCTTTGCACTGCAGGAACGCCGCCGCGCGCGCCGGCGTGCGCGCGCGTCACGTCGCGCGGCGTGGCGCGGCTTGTAGCGAGCGCACCGCTCACTCCTCGTCCGCGGCGTTGCGATCGGCCGGCGGCGGCAGCTCCGGATGCAGCGGCGCCAGACCCGCCGCGTGCAGGCGCGCGTTCATGGCCGGCAGTTCCGCCTCCAGCGCCCGCCAGGTCGCGAGCAGGCCGGCGAGCGCCGTCGCCGCCGCCTCGCTCGCGCCCGCCTGCGCCGCGGTCGGCGCCGCATCGGCGCCGGTCACGGCCGTGTAGAGCGTCTCGATGCGACCCTGCACGTCGGGCAGCAGCGGCGCGGCCGCCGTGCCGCCCGCCTCGCCGTCCGCTTTCTCGAGCAGCGCCGCGAGCCGCGTGTCGAAGTCGCGGATCGCCGGCGCCGCCGGACCGGTCTGCGGCAGAGCCTTGAGCTGCGCGCGCAGCGAGCGCACCGCGAGCAGCGCATGCGATGCGTCGCCGAGTTGCGCCGCGAGCGTCGTCGCGAGCCGCAGCTGCGAGGCGTAGCCGGCGGCAGGCAGCGCGACCCGCGGGTCGGCACGGACCGTGAGCGGCGCCTCGACGTGGTGGCCGTCGACCGTGAGGCGCAGCGTGTAGGTCCCGGGCACCGCCACCGGCCCGAGCGGCTCGCGCGGCGTCGCGTGCGGCACCGCCGAGATCGGGTAGCCGTGGCCGATCGAGAACGGCGCGGCGTAGCGCAGGTCCCACACGAAGCGGTGCATGCCCGCCTCGCGCGACGGCACGCGCGGCGCGGCGACCCAGATGGGCGGGATCAGCTGACGCGCCAGCTCCTCGGGGCTCGGCTCCGGGCGGTCGTCGCTCGCGTAGCGGCGCACGAGCGCCCCCTGCGCGTCGCGCACCTCGAGCACGACCACGCCCTTGGCGTCGCGCGGCAGGTAGTAGTCGATCGCGGCGCCGTCCGGCGGGTTGGATGCGGTCGGCTCGTCGGGCGGGATCGGCGTGTCGGTCCAGGTACTGCGCGCCACGCGGTAGGCCGTCGCCGGCGCGACGACGAACACGTCCTTGAGCTTCGCCGCCGACAGCTGCCGCAGGCGCGAGATGTCGTCGAGCACCCAGAAGCCGCGGCCGTGGGTCGCGACCACGAGGTCGGCGCCGTGGATCGCGAGGTCGCGCATCGAGGTGTGCGGCAGGTTGGCCTGCAGCGCGTCCCAGTGCTCGCCATCGTCGAGCGACACCCACACGGCGCGCTCGGTGGCGGCGAACAGCAACCCCTGGCGCAGCGGGTCCTCGCGGACCGCGTTGACCGGCGCATCGTCCGGCAGGCCGGCGCTGATCGACTGCCAGCTGCGGCCGCCGTCGCGCGTGCGGTAGATGAACGGGTGCATATCGTCGACGCGCAGGCGACTCACCGAGCAGTAGGCCGTGCCGGCATCGAAGTGCGACGGCTCGAGCTGCGTCACCTTGCTCCACGCGGCGAGGCCCGCCGGAGTCACGTCGGACCAGTGCCCGCCGCCGTCGCGCGTCAGCCAGACGAGACCGTCGTCGGTGCCGGCCCACAGCGTGTCGCCGGCGAGCGGCGAGGCGCCGAGCGCGTAGATCGCGCCGCGCTGCTTCTCGGCGCCCGGCCGGTGCAGCGCGCCGACGCTCGGCGGTACGCCGGGCTCGGCCCGCGTCAGGTCGGGGCTGATCACCTGCCAGGTCGCGCCGCCGTCGCGCGTCCGGTAGACCGCGTTGGCCGCGTAGTAGAGCGTGTGCGGGTCGAGCGGCGAGAACAGCAGCGGCTCGGTGCGGTCGGCGCGCACCTCGCCGCTGCGCACCGGCACGGGCGTCACGTTCTGCACCTGGCCGGTCGACCAGTGGAACTTCGAGACGTTCGTGCGGCCCGCACCGTAGACGAGGTCCGCATCGATCGGATCCGGCGCGACGTAGCCGTACTCGATGACGCCGACCGGATGCCAGTCGCGCGCGGTGATCTCGCCGTCGTTACCGCGGGTCGCGATGCACACCGAGCCGCTCTCCTGCTGGCCGGAGCAGACGCGGTACGGAAAGGTCGGCGTGACGCCGACGTGGTAGAGCTGCGCGGTCGGCTGGTTGAACCAGGAGCTCCAGGTCCGCCCGCCGTTGACGGTCACGACCGCGCCCTGGTCGCCGACCAGCGCGATGATGCGGGGATCGAGCGGGTTGATCCACAGGTTCTGGTAGTCGTCGCCGCCGGGCGCACCGCGCAGCGCCGCCCAGCTCTTGCCACCGTCGACCGACTTCACGGTCACGATGCTCGCGCTGTAGACGATGTCCGGGTTCGACGGGTCGACGCGCACCACCGGCAGATCGCCACCGCCGATGCGCAGCGCCGGGCGCGGGTCGTCGCTGACGCGCGCCCAGTGCTCGCCGCCGTCGTCCGAGCGAAACAGGCCGAGGCCGGCCGCCGAGGCGTACTCGCCGGGATCGGTGGTTGCGACCGCGAGGTAGAGGCGCTCCGGCGCGCTCGGCGCGATCGCGATGTTGAGCTGCGAAAGGTTGGCCGGCAGACCCGCGCTCAGCTGCCGCCAGGTCGTGCCGCCGTCGGTCGACTTGTAGAGGCCGCCGCCGGTGCCGTCGTACTCGTTTCTGTCCTCGGCGGGGCCGAGCCGTCCCTCCCACAGCCCGGCGTACAGGACGTCGGGGTGCTGAGGGTCGATCGCGATGGCGTTCGCGCCGGTGTTGTCGTCCTTGTAGAGCACGCGCTGCCAGCTGCGGCCGCCGTCGGTGGAGCGGTAGACGCCGCGCTCGGCGCTCGGGCCGTAGGGGTGGCCGAGCACGGCGGCGTACAGGCGGTTCGGGTCGCGCGGATCGACGGCGAGCTCGGGGATCTGCTGCCCGCCCCTGAGCCCGAGGTGCTCCCAGCTGCGCCCGCCGTCGGCGGACCGGTAGATGCCGTCACCGACCGACAGGTCCGGCCGGTGCAGGCCCTCGCCGCTGCCGACGTAGATGACGGCGGGGTCGGACGGCGCGATGGCGATCGCGCCGATCGACTGCGTGGGCTCGGCGTCGAAGATCGGCTGCCAGGTGCGGCCGGCGTCGTCGGTCTTCCAGACGCCGCCGTTGACGGCGCCGACGTAGAACACGTTCGGCTGGTTCGGCACGCCGGCGACGGCGCGCGTCCGCCCGCCGCGCGGCGGTCCGATCGGACGCCACTCGAGGTCGTGGTAGGCGCCGGGCGGAAGATGCTGGGCGCCCGCGGCGCCCGCGGCGAGCACCGCGCCCGCGATGGCGAGCGCCGCGGCGCCGCCAGACCATCTGCTGCTGACTGTCATGGACTCCCCCCCGGGTTCGAGCCGCAAGCATAGCCGAGGCGGCTGGCCGGCGAGCGGCCAGCCCGGCCGCGCCGGCCAACCGGGGCGCTAGCTAGCGCCCGGGCTCGGACTTGACGCGCGCGATGTAGGCGTCGATCTGCTGCTCGAGGACCGGCAGCGGCACGCCGCCGTTGCCGAGCACCGCGTCGTGGAAGGCGCGCAGGTCGAAGCGCGGCCCGAGCTCGCGCGTCGCCCGTGCGCGCAGCTCGAGGATCTTGAGCTCGCCCATCTTGTAGGCGAGCGCCTGGCCCGGCCAGGCGATGTAGCGGTCGACCTCGGTGCGCACCTCGTGCAGCGACAGCGCGGTATTCGCGGCGAGGTAGTCGAGCGCCTGCTGCCGCGACCAGCCCTCGGCGTGCAGACCGGTGTCGACGACCAGCCGGCAGGCCCGCCACATCTCGTACGTCAGCCGCCCGAACTGCTCGTACGGCGTCTTGTACATGCCCATCTCGACGCCGAGCTTCTCCGAGTACAGGCCCCAGCCCTCGCCGAAGGCGTGCGGGTAGAGGTTGCGGCGGAACGGCGGCACGTGCTCGAGCTCCTGCGCAAGCGCGCCCTGCAGGTGGTGGCCGGGCACCGCCTCGTGCAGCGTCAGCGACGGCAGCACGTAGAGCGGGCGCTTCTCGAGCGCGTAGGTGTTGACCCAGTACTGGCCGCCGCGCGTGCCGCCGACCGGCGCCGGCACGTAGCGCCCGCCGGTGTAGTTCGGCGCGATGTCGGCCGGCACCGGCTCGACGCTGTACGGCAGCCGCGGCAGGCGGCCGAAGTAGCCCGGCAGCCGGCCATCGATCTGCTTGGCGATGTAGGACGCGTCCTTGAGCAGCTCGTCGGGCGTCTTGGCGTAGAACTGCGGGTCGGTGCGCAGGAAGGCGAGGAACGCCGCGAAATCGCCCTTGAAGCCCGTCTCCTTGATCACCGCGTCCATCTCGCCGCGGATCCGCGCCACCTCGGCCAGGCCGATCGCGTGCACCTCGGCCGGGGTCACCTCGAGGTTGGTGAAGTAGCGCACCAGCGCCGCGTAGTAGCGCGCGCCGTCCGGCAGCTCGCTCGCGCCGACCGTGTGCCGCGCGCCCGGCGTGTACTCCTCGACGAAGAAGCGCCTGAGCTCGCGGTAGGCGGGCAGCACGGCGCCCGAGATCGTCGCCGCGCCCGCCGCGGCGAGCCGCGCCTGCTCGGCCGGCGCGATGCTGGCCGGCATACTGCGAAACGGCTCGTAGAACGGCGAGGCCTCGGCCGATGGGAACTGCTGGCCGTCGATGACGGCCTCGACGCCCGGCAGGATCTCGGCCGGCAGCGTGAAGCCGTCGGCGAGCCCGGTGCGCATGTTGTCGATGTTCTGGCGGAAGTACGCCGGGATCGCCGCGAGCCGCGCGAGGTAGTCCTCGTAGTCGCGGACGGTGCGCATCGGCACGCCGTCGGCGAGGCGCGTCACGCCGATGTGGAAGCCCTCGTCGCTCACCAGCGGAATGCGGTAGTCCTTGAACGGCGCGAGCGCGACACGGTGGCGGAGCACGAAGTCGAGGAGGTCGAGGTTGAGCCGGTCGGCGGAGTTGAGCGCGGCGCGGTCGATGCGCCGCAGGCGCGCGAGGAAGCGCGCGTCCTGCTCCGCCTGGCGCCCGAACTCGGCCGCGGTCGCGACCGGCAGGCGGTCGTTGTAGCGCGCATCGCCGGTGGCGGTCGCGAGCAGCGGGTCGGCTTCGAGGTCCGCCTGCCACTGCGCGTCGATCAGCCGCGCGAGCTCCCGGGCCGCACGCGGCGCGGCGGGCGCCGCCGCGCTCGCGCTACCGCCGGGCGGCAGTGCGATGCCGGCGGCGAGCAGCAGCAGCGACGCGATCCGCAGCGCTACGGGGCGGATGGAAGACCTCGGCATGGGACGCTCCTTGGCGGCGGGCACCGCGCGCCGAGCATAGGCAGGAACGGCGGCCGCGGCGATGGGCGAGCGCGGCGGCGCCAATTGCCGCGGCCGGATACCCGAGATATTAACGTTTAGATTCAATTTTTTATACACGATACCTCGAGCACTTCCGTATGCGAGTCCTCGGCCGCGCGCCGCGGCCCGCGCACCGGCCCGCCGGTCGCGCAGCGAGCGCCGATCGGATGGTGCAATTTGGGTACACTTCGCCAATGAGAAGAAGAACCAGTACGTCGGGAGCATGCGCCGTCGCATCGCTCTCCCGCCGATCGGTCCGCCATCACTCCCCCGTCGGGGGCGCCGCCCATGGCTAGCGCCGCGCCCGCACGGCTGCCGATGAGCACGCTCGACGAGGACGCCTGGGACGACCTGTTGAGCTTCATCGAGGAGCGCCGGGTCATCCCGATCGTCGGCCCGGAGCTGCTGCAGGTCGCGACCGACCGCGGCCCGCGGCTGCTGTACGACTGGCTCGCCGAGAAGCTCGCCGCGCGCCTCAACGTCGACGTCGCAGCGCTGCCGCAGCCCTACACGCTCAACGACGTCGTCTGCTGGTTCCTCGCCGCGCGCGGCCGCCGCGAGGAGGCCTACGTGCGGTTGCGCGGCATCATCAAGGACGCGGCGTTCGAGCCGCCGCAGGCGCTCAGGCGACTCGCGGCGATCACCGACTTCGATCTGTTTGTGTCGACCACCTTCGATCCGCTGCTCGAGAGCGCGGTCAACCTCGAGCGCTTCGGCGGCGGCGCCTCGACCGACGTGCTCTCGTACGCGCCCAACCGCGTCGCCGACCTGCCGACCGAGCGCGACCGCCTGCAGCGGCCGGTCGTCTATCACCTGTTCGGGCGCCTGTCGGCCTCGCCGACCTACGTGATCTCCGACGAGGACCTGCTCGAGTTCATCTGCGCGCTGCAAAGCGAGCACCTGGCGCCCGAGAAGCTGTTCCACGAGCTCGAGCACAGCCACCTGCTGTTCATCGGCAGCAACTTCACCAACTGGCTCGCGCGGCTGTTCCTGCGCATGGCCAAGCGCCAGCGGCTGTCCGACCCGCGCGACGTCGGCGAGGTGCTCGCCGACGACCACTCCGGCGACGACGACCGGCTGGTGTCGTTCCTGCAGCAGGTGAGCGTCCGCACCCGCATCTACGTCGGCGCCGAGCGCTTCGTCGACGAGCTCTACGACCGCTGGCAGGCACGGCGCCGCAGCAGCGGCGCGACGGCGCCGGCCCACGCCGCGGCCCGCTTCCTGCCGCCGGCGCGCGAGATGCCCGACAACGCGGTGTTCATCAGCTACGCCCGCGAGGACCTCGCCGCCGTGCAGGCGATCAAGGCCGGGCTCGAGGCCGCCGGCGTGACCACCTGGTTCGACATGGACCGGCTCGAGGCGGGCGACGACTACGACCGCAAGATCAAGCTGAACATCGCCCGCTGCTCGTACTTCATCCCGGTGGTGTCGGCGAACACGCAGCGCCGCCTCGAGGGCTACTTCCGCCGCGAGTGGAGCTACGCGATCGACCGGGTGCGCAACATGGCCGACGGCGCGCTCTTCATCCTGCCGGTGCTGATCGATGGCACGAACGCGGCCGAGGCGCTGGTGCCGGACCGGTTCCGGGCGCTGCACTTCTCGGCGCTGCCCGGCGGCCAGGTGCCGGCGGAGTTCGCGGCGCGGCTCGCCGACTTCATGCGGGCGCGGCAGTCGTGAGCGCGCTCCCCAGCACGCCGGCGGCCGCGGAGCTCGCCGACTCCACGGTCGATGCGCGCAACCCGTGGCTCGGGCTCGCCTCGTTCACCGAGGAGACGCGCGAGTACTTCTACGGCCGCGAGGACGAGGTCGCCGAGCTCGCGCGGCGCGTGCAGCGCAAGCTGCTGACGGTGCTGTTCGGCCAGTCGGGCCTCGGCAAGACCTCGATCCTGCGCGCCGGGCTCGTGCCGCGGCTGCGCGGCCAGGGCTACTGCCCGGTCTACGTGCGCATCGACTACGCGCGCGCCGCCCCCGAGCCCGCCGAGCAGATCAAGCAGGCGATCGCGCGCACGGCGCGCCGCTCCGGCCAGTGGACCCAGGCCGGGGTCGCGGTCGAGGGCGAGTCGCTGTGGGAGTTCCTGCACCATCGCGACGACGTGCTGCACGACGAGTCGGGCGCGACGCTGATACCGCTGCTGATCTTCGACCAGTTCGAGGAGATCTTCACGCTCGCGCAGTCGGACGACTTCGGCCGCGCGCGCGCCGCGCGCTTCATCGCCGACCTCGCCGACCTGGTCGAGAACCGCCCGCCGAAGGAGCTCGAGGCGCGGCTCGATGCCGACGACAGCGCCGCCGAGCGCTTCGACTTCGCGCGCAGCGACTACCGGGTGCTGATCGCGCTGCGCGAGGACTACCTCGCGCCGCTCGAGGGCCTGAAGGCGTCGATGCCGAGCATCACGCAGAACCGGCTGCGGCTCGCGCCGATGACCGGCCAGCAGGCGCTCGCCGCCGTGCTGCGGCCCGGCAAGAACCTGGTCTCCGAGGAGGTCGCGGAGGCGATCGTGCGCTTCGTCGCCGGCGGCGCCGAGCTCGCCAACGCCGAGGTCGAGCCGTCGCTGCTGAGCCTCATCTGCCGCGAGCTCAACGACACCCGCCTCGCGCAGGGCCGCAGCGAGATCTCGCTCGATCTGCTCGCCGGCTCGCACGCGTCGATCCTCAGCAACTTCTACGAGCGCTCGCTCGCCGACCAGCCGCCCGCCGTGCGGCGGATCATCGAGGACGAGCTGCTGACCGAGTCGGGCTTTCGCGAGAACGTCGCCGAGGAGCGCGTGCTGACGAGCTTCGCCGCCGCCGGCGCCGCGCCGGAGACGCTCGCGACGCTGGTCAACCGCCGGCTGCTGCGCATCGAGGAGCGCCTCGACGTGCGCCGCGTCGAGCTCACCCACGACGTGCTGTGCAGCGTCGTCAAGCAGAGCCGCGACCTCCGCCAGGAGCGCGAGGCGCGCGATGCGAGCGAGCGGCTGCTCGCCGAGCAGCGCGACCGCGCCCGCGCCACCCGCCGCGCGCTGGTGCGGGCCCGGCAGATCGCCCTCGCCTGCGCCGTGCTGGCGATCGGTGCGGTGGCGGCCGCCGTCTACGGCTACCTGAGCACCGAGCGCGCCCGGCGTGCCGAGGCGCAGGCGCAGGCCACGCGGGTCGCGGCCGAGAAGGCGCGCAGCGAGGCCGAGCACCTGCTCGGCTACCTCAATGACGACTTCGCGACCGAGCTCGAGGGCTTCGGGCGCTTGAGCCTCGTCCTCGACCTTGGCCAGAAGGAGCTCGACTACTACCGCTCGCTGCCTGCCGCGCTGCAGACGGCCGACACAATCCGCAGCGCCGCGCTCGCCAAGGTGCGCTACGGCGTCGCCTTGCAGCTGCAGGCACACCTGCCCGAGGCCGAGCGCGTGCTCAGCGAGGCGGTGCAGGCGCTCAAGCAGCTGCGCGCCGGCGGCGACGACAGCGAGCGCACCGCGATCGGCCTGTCGCTCGGCCTCGGCGCGCTCGGCGACGTCGCCGACCGCCAGGGCAAGGGCGGCCTCGCGCTCGCCACCGAATCCGAGGCCGTGCTGCGCCCCTACTACGAGGCTGGCGGCGCCTCGGCCGCAGTGCGCCGCGCCTACGGGCTGATGGTGGAGAGTTTCGGCACCTACCAGGGCATGGAGGGCAACGCCTCGCTCGAGCGCGCCAAGGAGGCGTTCGCGAGCCTCGGTGCCCGCGAGCTCACCGACGTGCAGGCGGCTGCGGACTACGCGCAGGCGGCCTCGTACCAGGGCGAGTCGCTGTTCAACAACGGGCGGATCGGGGAACTCGAGCGCGTCGAAGAAGAGGCCGAGGTGCTCGCCGGGCGCGTGCTCGACATCCGCCCCGGGCACCTGGTCGCGCTGCGGGCGCGCCTGTCATCGCTCGGCTGGCTGTCGGCTGTCGCCGCCGAGCGAGTGCGGATCCGCGACGCGCTGTCGCTCATGATCCGCTCGAGCGACGACGCGGCGACGCTCGTGCGCCTCGATCCGACGCACTCGGACGACCGCCAGAGCCTGATCGACAGCTTCCGCTTCTCGGCCGAGTACCTGCGCCAGCTCGGCCGCCCGCGTGCGGCGCTCGCCTACTACCAGCAGGCCATCGACGTCGCCCGCGCCGAGAAGGAACCGAGCCCGTACAACCTCAATTTCCTCCTCTACCACACGCTCGAGATGGCGCACGTGCGCTCCGACCTCGGCGAGGACGCCGCGGCCCGCGAGTCGCTCGCCGCCGCCAAGGTGATGCTCGAGCGGATCCATCGCGACCGGCCGGCGGACTCGATGTTCCGCGTCAACGCCGATGCGCAGCTGCCCCTGGCGCGTGCGCACATCGCCTGGCTCACCGGCGACCCGGCCGCGAAGACGCTCGCGCTCCAGGCGGTCGCGGAGACCGCCAAGGGCCGCAGCAACAACTTCTCGGTCGCGCGCGGCATCGACCAGCGCAAGATCGCAGCCGGCCTGCTGCTGGCCAACGTCGCGTACTCCCGCGGCGAGTACGCCGCGGCGGAAGAGTCCGCGCGCGCCGCCCTGGAGCGGGCGGCGGCCCGTCCCGAACGGTCCATCTACGACCGCGAGCGCCTCGCACGGTGCCAGATCCTCGAGGCGCTGGCGCTCGCGCGCCTCGGTCGCAGCGGCGATGCCGCGCGAACCCTGGCCCCGGCGGTCAAGCTCGAGCGCGAACTCAACGCCCTCAATCGCGACGATGCGCAGCAGCGGCTCGAGTTCGCGCAAGCGCTGTATGCGGAGGCGCTCACCGACAAGGCGCGCCACGCGGCGCTGCTCGCGCAGGCGGCCAGCGTCATCGCCGCGCTGCCGGCGGAAATGCGCGGCCTGCGCAGCGTCACGATCTGGGGCCAGCGCATCCAGCAGGAGCTGCACGGCCCGGCCTGAGGGCCGGCCGCTGCCGGGCTCGCGGCCGCGGCCGGCCGGCCGGCGCGGGGCCGGCGCGCTACTTCGCTTCTTTCGGCGCGAGCCTGACGTACTTTGCGAGCAGGTCGTCGACCGCCTCGCGCAACAGCACCGCTCTCGGTATGCGCGTCTCCCGCGACAGCACGGCGAGGAGCTCGGCCTTGACGGGGTCGAGGGATACCGACTGCGAGGTGCGCTTGCGTGTAGCCATGCGCGGACTCTCGGGGCCGCGCCGCCGGCTGTCAAGCGTGACCGACCCTATGACCGCGCCGCTTGCGTGCGATCAGCGTCCGTCGGCCGGCACCAGCGCCGGGCGGTCGCGCTCCACCTGCGGTCGCTCGCGCCGCTGACTCAGTGCGCCGCGCGCGCCGCCGACGGCGGGATGCCCGGGATGGGCTGTTCGGCCGCCCACCAGCCGCCACCGAGGGCCACGTACAGCGCCACGCTGTCCTGCAGCCGTTGCGCCGACGCCTGCAGGTAGCCGAGCCGCGCATTCTGGTACTGCTGGGTGGCGGTGAGCACGGCCAGGTAATCGGCGATCCCGGATTCGTAGTTGGCCTGCGTGAGCGTCAGCGCCTGCTGCGCCGCTTGCGCGGCGGCCGCTGACGCGCGCACCGTCTCGGCGTCGTGCTCGAGCGCGCGCAGCGTGTCGGCCACCTGCTCGAACGCCGTCAGCACGGTCTGCCGGTAGTCGGCGAAGCTGGCCTTGTAGGCATCGACCGCCGCCTGGCGCGTGTACCAGAGGCTGCCGCCGCGGAACACCGGCACCGAGATGTCCCCAGCCGCGCTCCAGACGTGGCCGGCTTCGGCGGTCAGGTTGCGCAGCTGCGAGGCCTCCGAGCCAAGGCCGCCGGACAGCGTGATGCTCGGCAGCATGTTGGCCGTCGCGACCCCGATCTCGGCACTGGCGGCGTGGAGGCTCGCCTCCGCCGCCAGGATGTCGGGCCGCTGCCGCACCAGCGCCGAGGGCAACGACACCGGCAAGTCCTCGGGCAGCTGCAGCGCGTCGAGCGCGATGTCCGGCGGGCTCCATTCGGCGGGTGACCGGCCGGCGAGCACGGCGAGCAGGTGGCCCGCCTGGTCGCCGCGCAGCTCGAGCGGCGGCAGCGACGCCTCGAGGCTGGCGAGCTGGGTCTTGAGCGCAAGCACGCTGGCGTAAGGCGCCGTACCGGCCTCGGCCTGGGCCTCCGCGATGCGCACCTGCTCGCGCGCCGCGGCGATGCTGTCCCGCGTCGCGCTCGCCTCGGCGCGGTACGCCGCGCGGGCGATGCTCGTATTGACGACGTTGGCGGTCAGCGCGAGGTACGCCGCCAGTTCGTTGTCGCGCGCCAGATCGACCTCGGCCCCGAGGGCCTCGAGGCGGCGGCGATTGCCGCCGAACAGATCGAGCACGTAGCCGACCGAGCCCGACACGGTGAACAGGTTGAACAGGCTGCTGGGGCCGACCTGTCCCAGCTGCAGCGGCGAGACGCGCTCCCGGACGGCGGTGCCGCCGACATCGACGCCCGGCAGGAACACGCCGTAACCCGCGCGCCGCGCGTTCTCGCTCTGGCGCAGATTCGCGGTCGCGGCCGCCAAGGTCTGGTTCCGCTCCAGCGCCTCCGCTACGAGTTGATCGAGCTGCGCCGCGCCGAACAGGTGCCACCAGCTGCCTGGGACCTTGGCACTGTCCGCGAACCGCTGGCTGTGGCCGTCGCCCGCCACCGTGGCGCCCGCCAGCGGCTCTGCCGTATAGCGGTCGACCGTCGGCGGCACGGGCCGTTTGAAGTCCGGGCCGACGGCGCAAGCCGACACCAGCGCTGCGGCGAGCGCCAGCAGTGCGCGGCCTGTCGAGCCCCGAGCGCGCGGCCGGACCACCTCAGTGCTCCTTGATGCCGATGTAGACGTCGACCAGCTGGCCGGGATAGAGGTTGACGTCCTTGGGTTTGGCGAACCGGAACACGACCGGCAGCACGCGCAGGTCCACGCGCTCCTGCCGTTCGTCGGACAGCTCGATCTTCGGTGTCACATACGGCTGCACGCGCACGAACTCGAGCGGCACCTTGATCTCGGTGCCGCGGATCTGCATCTGCGCGACCATCTGCGCCGCCGGCGGCAGATCGTGCACGAGGATCTCGTCGACGTAGACGCGCACGCTCAGGTACTGCTGCGAGCTGCTCATGACGACGACGGGGCCGTTGGCCTGCGTGTAACTGCCGTAGGTGCCCTGCGGCGAGGCGTAACTGCCGATGGCGCCGTTGATTGCCAGCACGACGCCATCGACCGGGGCGCGCAGCGTGTACTTCTGCAGCAGCGCGTTCGACGCCTCGTATTGCTTCTCGAGCGACGCCGCATTCCGCTCTTGGGTCGCGATGTCGTAGCGCCACGCGCCGGCACGGGTCAGCTCGTATTGCCGGCGCGCCACCTCGAGGTTGGCTTCGGCAACGTGCACCGCATTGATCGAGGTGTCGAGTACGTCCTTGCTGATCGACCGCGGGTCGATCTCGAACGCGTGCCGCTGCTTGGTCAGCGTATCCTGCAGCTGGCGCAGCTGCGCCGCCGCCGCCTCCATCTGCGCACGGGCGACCTCGAGGGTCTCCGGGCGCGGCTGCGCCTTCAGCTCGGCGAGCAGCGCCCGGGCCGCTTCCGCCGCCGCCTGCTGCTGCGCGACCGTCTGCTGCTGCACCGACGCATCGATGACCACCAGCGGCGCACCGGCCTTGACGGCCTGGCCCTCGACGACCAGCGTCCTGGTGATCGGTCCGCTCACCTCGGGGAATATCGAGATGTTCTCGCCGCTGCCCAGGTCGCTCTCGATGATGCCGTCGGCGTAGATACCCTTGCCGTACGGGTTGGAGGCCGGTGTGAAGGCCGGCGGCTGCGGCGGGTGTTTGAGGCTGAAATACCACGTCGCGAGCAGGCCGAGCGCCAGCCCGATCGCCGCCAGGATGAAGATCAGCTTATTCCGCACGGGCTTCTCCCTGTGCGACGTCCGTGATGCGACCGTCTTCCATGGTGATGATCCGGTTGGCGAACTCGTAGATTCGGGCGTCGTGCGTCACGATGACGATCGAGCGCTGCTCGGTCAGCAGCTCTTTCTTGATGAACGCGACGATGTTGCGGCCGGTCTCGCCATCGAGTGACGCGGTCGGCTCGTCGAGGATCAGGATGTCCGGACGGCCGATCATCGCGCGCGCGATCGCGACCCGCTGCTGCTCGCCACCGGAGAGCTTGACCGGCGGCAGGTCGGCGCGACTCTCAAGCCCGACGGCCTTGAGGTACTTGAGCGCCTCGCTGACCGAGCGGTGCCAGTCGCCGTGGCGCAGTATCAGCGGAATCGCCACGTTTTCCGCGGTCGTCAGCCGCGGGAACAGGTGGTAGTCCTGGAATACGAAGCCGATCTTGTGCAGCCGGAACTCCGCCAGCTGGTCGTCGTTGAGCGTCCACAGATCGGTGCCGGCGACGAACACCGAACCCTCGTTCGGACGCAGGATGCCCGAGATCATGCTGAGCAGCGTCGTCTTGCCGCTGCCGGACGGACCGACGATGTAGAGGATCTCGCCCAGGTAGACCTCAAAGCTCACGTCGCGCGTGGCCTGCGTCCGTGCTTCGCCCTCGCCGAACCACTTCTTGAGGCCGCGGGCTTCGATGGAGACCGTCGGCATGTCAGCCCCGGAAAATGTCGAACGGCTCGATCCGCAGCACGCGGCGCACGCCGACGTAGCTGGAGACCGCGGCGATGATGATCACCATCACCAGTGCGATCAGCAGGTTGCCGAGCGTGATCATCGCCGCATAGTCCGGCAGACGCAGCCGGCCCAGGAAGATCATGACCGTGCACAGGCCGATGCCGAGGCCGAGGCCCGTGAACGCGGTAAAGGTGGCCTGGAACAGGATCATGTAGACGAGCTCGCGGCCCTTGGCGCCAATCGCCTTGAGCGCGCCGAATTTCTCCTCGTTCTCGAGGATGAAGGTGTAGAAGGTCTGGCCCGAGATCGACAGGCCGACGATGAAGCTGATCGCCGCCATCATCAGCATGTTCATGCCGCCGCCGGTCTGGAACGTGAACCAGCGGCCGATCTTGGTGACGAACTCGTCGGCCGTCAGCGCCACGTAGCCGAGCGACTGCACCTGCGCCTTGATGTACGGGACGTCGGCCGGCGTCTTCGGCTCCACCAGGATGTACGCGGTCGTGAAGCGGGTGGACGGGATGTACTGCACCGCCCGGTTGTAGGTCGTGTACAGCGTCGGAATGCCATACAGGCCGCTGGAGGCGACTGCCGCGATGCCGACGATGACGGCACGGTGGTCGTTGAGCTCGAACTCGGTGCCGATGGTCGGGTTGCCCATCTTGTTGAACTCGGCGTCATGGACCACGAAGAAGCCGTTCTCGGCGTAGATGTCGCCGATCTGCCCCTGCTCGAGTGCCGGCCGCCCGAACAGCGTCGCGTCGTCCAGGCCCAGGACGTTCACCGGCTGGAACGTCCCGTTGCGCAGCTTGACCAGGGCGCCGCCCGAGTAGAGCGGCACGGCGAACTTGACGCCGACCGTGCTGCGGACGAAGTCGATGACGTAATCGGGCATGCCGATGTTGTTGGAGACGGAGTTCACCGCCGGATCCATGACCCAGACCTTGGCGCCGGTATTGAGCACCGTCGAGGAGGCACGCGTCAGGATGCCGACGAACAGCGACGTCATCTGCACGATCAGGAACGTCGAGAACGTAATGCCGCCGACCAGTGCCTGAAACTTGGCGCGGTCGTTGACGAGCAGCTTGAACGCCAGAATGAAAATGCCTCGCATGACGCTTACATCGCCCTTCGCCCGCCCGGACCGGTCACGCCGGACGGCGGTCGCCGGATGGCCGAGACATGCGACAGCAAGCGGCTTGGCATCGAACGCCCTATCCCCACGGTGGCCGAAAGGGACCCGGCGCGCGACGCTACGGCGCCCCGCAACCGGACGACTGAATGCTACTCCGAGCGATATCGGGGCCGCGTCAGTGGGTTACGCGCAGCCGCTTGCGCGCAACCCCTATGTCTGCGTCAAGATCGGTCAAGCCAAATGACAGACGAATATTCTCGGCTGGCCGGCGCCGTGATCGCATGCGGGTTTGCCACGGCACCAGGCGCAGCGGGCGGCCCGATGCGGCGCCCTCACTGGCGTCACCGCAGGGCGCGGCGCCGAGCCGACGGCGTCTTCGTGCGTGTGCGCGCAGCGAGCGCGGCACGATCGGCGCAAGTGCCCGCCGCGCCGCCCACGCCGCCGCGAACACCTAGTCGTGGTTCGGCGGCGGATAAGGCGGCAACAGCGGCGGCGGCGGCGGCAGGTTGCCGGGCCGCTGCTTGAGCTCGCCGAGCAGGTACGCGACGCCGGCCTCAAGCTGCGGGTCCTTGCCCGCCATGAGTTCGCCGGGCGTGTCGTCGACCTCGATGTCGGGCGCAACGCCGCGGTTCTCCATGACCCACTGCGAGTCGAGGCCGTAGGTGCTGTCCTCCGGCACCGTGACGTAGCCGCCATCGAGCAGCGGCCAGTTGCCGCGGATGCCGCGCACGCCGCCCCAGGTGCGTGTACCGAGCAGCGGCCCGAGCCCGTACTTGCGGAAGTAGAACGGGAAGATGTCGCCGTCGGAGGCCGAGTACTGGTTGATCAGGCACACTTTCGGCCCGTTGATCAGCTGCTGCGGGGTCGTGAACGCGGCGCCGGAGCGGTTGGTGTCCATGCCGACCAGCACGCGGCGCAGGCGCTCGAGCAGGATCTGGTCGATGAAGCCGCCGCCGTTCCAGCGCACGTCGACCACCAGCGCGCGCTTGTCGATCTGGTTGTAGAACTGGCGCAGGAACTGCTCCATGCCCAGCTCCTCCATGTCCGACAGGTACAGGTAGCCGATCGTGCCGCCGGACAGCTGGTCGACCAGCTCGCGGTTGTGCTGCACCCAGGCGAGCTCGCGCAGCGCCAGTTCGTGCAGCACCGGCTGGACGACGACGTCGCGCCGCGGGCCCGACGGTGAGTCGGCGACCGTCAGCCGCACCGGCTGGTCCGCCTTGCCGACCAGCACGCTGTAGGGATCGGCGGGCGCCGCGAGCTCGCGGCCGTCGACCGCGAGCAGGAAATTTCCATCGCGGACGTTGAGCCCGGGCTGGGCGAGCGGCGAGCGGTACGCGTCGCGCGTGTTGTCGCCGGCGTACAGGCGACCGATGAAGTAGCGGCCGGAGGCGGCGTCGAGGCCGAAGTCGACGCCGAGCAGCCCGGTGGGCACCTTCACCGTCGGATCGTCCTGGTCGCCGCCGCCCACGTAGGTGTGCGAGTTGCCGAGCTCGCCCTGCACCTCGCCGATCAGGTAGTTGAGATCCTCGCGGCAGCCGACGAGCGGCAGCAGCCGCAGGTACGCGGCACGCACCGCGTCCCAGTCGACGCCGTTCATCTTGCGGCTGAAGAACAGATCGCGCGCCAGCCGCCACGCCGACTCGAACATCTCGCGCCACTCGCGCCGCGGATCGACGTAGGCACGCAGGTGGCCGAGGTCGAGCGGCTTGCGCTCCTCCTTGGGCTTCGCGCCGTCGGTGACGGGCCTGGCATCGACGATGAACCAGTCCTTGTCCTTCTTGTAGAGCAGCTTCGCGCCGTTCGCCGCCAGCCGGTAGCTGTCGATCTCCTCGATGACGACCGCGTCCTTGCGCTCCTTCATGTCGAAGAAGTGCAGCGCCACCTTCTCGCCCGGCAGCTGGCCGTCGATCGGCTTGAGCGGCCGCGTCAGGTAGTAGACGCCGCCCTTGCGCGCATCGAGCGATGCGACCACGGCGGCGGCCACCGGCAGCGGCACGGCGCGCCGCATCAGCCCATCGAGGTCGACGCGGATCGGCGCCGAGGCGCCGGGCTTCCAGTCGTCCTTGCCGTCCTCGCCCCCACCCGCGCCGCCCGCTGCGCCGCGCGCGCCGGCGTCGCTCTTGTGCTCGGGCTTGCCGGGCTCGAAAGTCCCCTCGTCGGACTGCGGCGCGAACGGCGAGGCGCTGTCGGCGGCGAGCGTCGCGACGTAGACGCCGGTGCTCTTGAGGTCGGCAGCGTCGAACTCGGCCTCGCTCAGTACCGGGTTCTCGTGGCGGGCCGAGACGAAGTACAGGTACTTGCCCTGCGGGTCGAAGGCCGGCGTCGAATCGTTGTCGCGCGCGGAACTGACGCGCGTCGCCTTGGCGGCATCGAGCGCGTACAGCCACAGCGAGCGCACCTGGTTCTGCTCGGTCAGGCTGTAGGCGAGCCAGCGGCCGTCCGGCGACCAGACGTAGTCGTGGATCTCGTTGTAGGGGTCGACGGCGACCTCTTTGGGCTCGCCGCCGGCGACGGCGACGACCCACAGCCGGTGCTCGTTGTCGGAGAACGCCAGCCGGTCGCCGCCCGGCGACCACAGCGGCTGGTAGAAGTAGCCGGTCGCGAAGTGCGTCACGAGCCGCTCGGCGCCGCCCTGCGCCGGGCGCACCGCGACCTGCTGGCCGCCGTGCGCGTCGGTCGTGTAGGCGATCAGGCTGCCGTCCGGCGACCAGGCCGGGTGGTCCTCGTCGGCGTCGGAGCTGTCGGTGAGGTTGCGGGTCGCGCCGTGCTCGGCGGGAACGCTCCACAGGTCGCCGCGCGCCGCGAACAGCGCGCGCTTGCCGTTCGGCGCGAGGTCGTAGTCGACGCCCTGCGCGGCGTCGACGTCGCGGATCGACTTGCGGGCGTCGACGAAGCGCGGCGCGGTGTGCACGCCGTCGTCGGGCACGCGCACCTCCAGCGCATGCAGCTGCTCCGACGGCAGGTCGAGCACGTACAGATGCCCGCCCTGTTGGAAGGTGATGCCGCTGTCGCCGAGCGACGGGAAGTCGATGTCGTAGTCGGTGAACTGCGTGATCTGGCGGAACGCGTGGCTCTTGAGGTCGAGCGCCCACAGGTTCGCGCGCCGGTGGGCGTCGTGGTCGGCGAGGAAATAGATCGTGTCGCGGTACCACATCGGCGCGGTCTCGGTGCCGGGCCAGTCGGTCAGGTGCGTGAGCGTGCGGCTCGCGAAGTCATAGAGGTCGATGTCCTGCGCGAGCCCGCCGTCGTAGCGCTTCCAGGTGCGGAAGTTGCGGAAGATCCGGTTGTAGGCGATCTGCCGGCCATCCGGGCTGTAGCTCAGCAGGCCGCCGCGATCGAGCGGCAGCGCCGCGGAGGGACCGCCGCCGACCGGCACCTTGAACAGACGCCCGAACCAGGTGTTCCACGCCTCGCGGCGCGACAGGTAGACGACGCTGGCCGAGTCCGGCGTCCAGGTGACGACCATGTTGTCCGGGCCCCAGCGCTGCGGCGCATCGTCGACGGCGTCGGAATGAAACGTCAGCCGCCGCGCCGCGCCGCCCTCGGCGGGTATGACGTAGACGTCGCGGTTGCCCTGGTACTGGCCGGTGAACGCGATCCAGCGGCCGTCCGGGGAATAGCGCGGCATCAGCTCGAAGCCCGGCTCGCTCGTCAGGCGCGCGGCGGTACCGCCGGCGCGCGCCACCCGCCACAGGTTGCCGTGCGCCTCGAACACGACGCTGTCGCCGTGCAGCGTCGGGAAGCGCATGAAGGTCGCGCCGTCGTCGGCGCGCGCGGCGCCGGCGAGCGCGACTGCGAGGCCGAGCACCGCTGCGAGCGAGCGGCACAGCGCCGCGCGGGCGCTGCGAACCGAGGTTGCACTGCTCACGATCCCCTCCGTCGCGATGGTTCGACCGCGCAGCGGCTGCGGCCGGCGCCGCCCGGCTCCGCGGGCCGGCGCGACGTTAGCGCGACTGCGCGCCGTCGCGCAAAAGGCAACGCTGCCACGCGCCGCCGGGCGATCGCGTCGATGGCCGCCGAGGCTGGCCGCGGGCGGGTCTTTCGGGCATAATGACGCGTCGTTTTTGCATGCAAGATCAACCGTTTATGTGTAGTCGATCTCAGCTGCCGGCCACTTCGCCCGTCGCCCCGAGCGCGACGGGCGTGCCTGTGCCGGCGCCGATCGATCACCGCAGGTGCGACCGCGATGAGCTCCCTCCTCCCGCCCACGACGACTCCGCCCGCGCTCCGCGCCGGCGCGGCGCTGCCGTGGCGGGTGGCGCCGCCGCTCGTCAGCACCGCTCTCATCTACATAGGGTCCGGGATCCTCGGCACGCTGCTGCCGCTCAGGTTCTCGGCGCTCGGCCTTAGCCCGGGCCTGATCGGACTGCTGGCCACCGCCGAGGCGCTCGGCTTTCTGGTCGGCTGCCTCGGCGCCCACCGCATCATCGCGCCCGTCGGCCTCGAGCGCGCCTACGCCGCCTTCGCCGGCATGAAGGCGGTCGCGATCCTGGCGCTGCACTTCGCGACCGGCGTGCCGTTCCTCGCCGTGATCCGCTTCCTGATCGGGCTCAACGCCGCGGGCCTGTCGGTGATCGTCGAGAGCTGGCTCAACGCGCTCGTCTCCAACGAGCAGCGCGGCCGGGTGCTGACCTTGTACGTGCTCGTCGTCGGGCTCTTCTACGGCGGCGGCCAGCTGATGGGCGAGAGCCTCGAGGTGCGCGGCCCGGAGATGCTGTTCATCGCCGGCATCGCCACGACCTTCGCGCTCGTGCCGATGGCCGGCATCGACGTGCGCGCGCCCGCGCTGCCGCACAAGGTGCAGATCGAGATCCTAAAGGCGCTGCGCAACTCGCCGGTCAGCGTGCTCGCCTGCGTGCTGAACGGCCTGATCCTGACCGCGTTCACGACCGCCGGGCCGCTGTTCGGCATCAAGAGCGGCTTCGACCAGCAGAAGATCATCCTGCTGATGGCCTGCGTGTCGCTCGGCGGCCTGTTCCTGCAGTGGCCGATCGGCTACGTGTCCGACAAGATCGACCGGCTGTACGCGCTGATCGCGCTCGGCGCCGGCACGCTCGGCGTCGCCGTTGCGCTCGTCGGCATCGACCGGCAGACGCCGTTCCTCGTGCTGGCGCTGCTGTTCGCCGCCTTTGGCGGCTTCGCCGAGAGCCTGTACGCGGTCGGCGTCGCGCACGCCAACGACCGCGCCGAGTCGCGCGACTACGTGGCGCTGTCCTCGACGCTGCTGTTCGTCTGGTCGCTCGGCGCCGCGATCGGCCCGACGGCCGGCTCGCTGGTCATGGAGCTGACGCGGCCGAGCGCATTCTTCGTCTACGCCGCGGTGCTGACGCTCGCCTTCACGCTGTTCGCGGTCTGGCGCCTGACGCGGCGCAAGGTCGAGCGCCCGCTCGAGCACCGCGAGGAGTTCCTCACCTACCCGCAGACCTCGCCGGAGATCTACGCCTGGCTCCCGTACCACCGGGACGCGCCGGGCGAGAGCCCTACGCCGCCGGCCGGGCCGGCGGCGGTCGCGGTTGCCGACCGGCGCTGACGCCTACTTCAATACCGGCAGCGGCGGCGCCGCGGCCGGCTTTGCCTTGCGGTAGTCCGCGCCGACGAACGCCGCGACCGTCGCTGCGAGCTGCGCCTGGGTGACGGTCGCGACGTCGCGGCGCTCGCCGAGCGGCGGCGTGTCGGGGCCGATCACGGCGATCCAGATGTTGCCGGAGCCGGCTTCCTCGACGCCGTGCTCCTTCCACTCGGTCAGGCCGCCGCCGCGGCCGTGGTCGGTGGTGATGATGAACGTCGTCCGGCCGCGGTAGGCGGGGATGCCCTGCATCTCCTTCC
This sequence comes from uncultured Pseudomonadota bacterium, assembly GCA_963727685.1. Classification (GTDB taxonomy): domain Bacteria; phylum Pseudomonadota; class Gammaproteobacteria; order Steroidobacterales; family Steroidobacteraceae; genus CAIKZZ01. Next base: position 84,312 of record CAVSGY010000005.1, on the reverse strand, counting down.
ACAGCTCGGCGACGAAGTAGTCGACGTTGTGGGCGGTGTCGAGCACTGCGTCGTAGCGCCCGGCGTGCGCCCAGTTGTCGGTGTCGCCGAAGCCGACGAACAGCACGCGCGGATGATGGTGCCGGAGGTGGTCGCTGAGCGACTCGTAGAGGAACGAGTCGAGCGGGTCGTCGCCCTCGAGGCGGGTCGTGTGCTCATAGAGCTCGCGCAGCAGCCGGCCACGCACGCTCCGGTCGGCGGGGTCGACCAGCGTCGCGCCGGAGCGCACCGGCAGGTGGCTGCGGGTGTCGTTGAAGATGTCGTGGAACACGCTCCAGGTGCCGAAGATCTCGACTTGCCCCGCGAGCCCGGGCTGGCCGTTCAGCCACTCGAACACGGTCTGGTTCGGGTTCGGCCCGAACTCGTTCGAGTTGATGCGCGGATCCGGCACGCCGCTCGCCATCTCGTTGTAGCCGGGATAGGAGAACCACAGGCCGTTGGTGACCTCGGCGCGGCTGCCCGCCGCTTGGTTGCCGAAGATCTGCCCCTGCTTCGCGACCGTGCCCCACAGGAACGGCAGCAGCAGCCGGCGGCGCTCGTTCGGGTCGTCGCTCCAGTACTTCTTGCGCAGCTCCTCGACCGGCGTCCAGCTGCCGCCGGCCTTGTCGTTGAGCAGCAGCGGATCGGCGCCCGTGAAGACCTCCTGCCAGCGCAGGCCGTCGGTGACGATCAGCACCACGGCACGCGTCTTGGGCGGATCGGCGACCGCCGGTGCGAGTACGGCGAGAGCCCACAGCGTGACGAGCCCGACAATCCAGGTCTTCTTCATCCGTCGTCCCCCTTGTTGGCGATCGGGCCGGTCGCCGCTGGCGGTGGCGGCCCGGCCCCCGGAGAATAGTGCCTGAACATGACAAGGGAAACTCCCATGGCCGCGCGCGGCGGCTTCGCCGCGGTGCTGCTCGCGCTCCTCGCCGCCGCGCCGCTCGCCGCGCCGCCGGCGCGGCTGGTCGTTGGCAGCGAGCAGCTCGGCCGCTGCGAAGGCCGCGACGCCTGGTGCGGCCATCTGACCCGCCCGCTCGACCCGACGGGCCGCATCGCGGGCGCGGTCGAGGTGTACTACGAGTACTACCCGGCGCGCGGCCCGCGCACCGGCACGCTGGTCGCGGCCGAGGGCGGCCCCGGCTATCCGACCACCGGCTCGCGCGCCGAGTACCTCGCCCTGTACGAGCCGCTGCGCGCCGACCACGACGTCGTGCTGATGGACTACCGCGGCACCGGCCGCTCGGGCGCGCTCGACTGCGAGCCGCTGCAGAATGCCCGGGCGCTGACGCTCGCCGACATCGGCGCCTGCGGCGCGAGCCTCGGCGCCCGCGCGCCGCTCTACAGCACCGCCTACGCCGCCGACGACCTCGAGGCGCTCCTGGCCGCGCTCGGCGCCGGCCGCATCGACCTCTATGGCGACTCCTACGGCACCTTCTTCGCACAGGTGTTCGCGGTCCGCCACCCGCAGCGGCTGCGCTCGCTGGTGCTCGACGGCGCCTACCCGCTCGCTGGCCCGGACCTCGCCTGGTACCCGGCCTATGCACCGGCGATGCGCGACAAGTTCAACCGCGCCTGCGAGCGCGCCCCGGCCTGCGCCGCGCTGCCCGGCTCCTCGCTCGAGCACATCGCACCCGCGCTCGCGCGACTGCGGCACGCGCCGCATCCGGCGCGCGGCACCGACGCCGACGGCGTGGTGCGCCGCTTCCGCGCCGATCCGGGCGCGCTCGCGACCGTGATGTTCGGCGCCGCGCCCGCCTACGCGACGCTGCGTGAGACCGACGCCGCCGCGCGCGCCTACGCCGCGGGCGATGCGCGCCCGCTCGAGCGGCTGATGGCCGAGGCGCTCTCCGCGGTCGACTCGCGCGACCCCACGCACGCGCCCGAGCTCTTCAGCGCCGGGCTCGCCGCCGCGGTCAGCTGCCAGGACGCGCCGCAGATCTTCGACATGGCGCTGCCGCCGGCGGCGCGGCGCGCGGCGCGCGACCGTGCGCTGGCGGCGCGGCGCCGGGCCGCGGCCGACAGCTACGCGCCGTTCACGATCGACGAGTACCGCGGCATGCCGCCCGACTACACGTTCATCGAGGAGTGCGTGCGCTGGCCCGCCGCCGATGCCGCCCACCCGCCCGCCTACCAGGTCGCGGCCGGGCGCGGCTTTCCGGACGTGCCGGTGCTGGTCGTCTCCGGCGAGCTCGACAACATGACCAGCGTCGCCGACGGCAGCGCCGCGGCCGCGCAGTACCGCCGCGCGCGCCACGTCGTGCTTGCCAACAGCTTCCATGTCAATGCGCTGCCGCACGCGCGCAGCGGCTGCGGCGCCGAGCTGGTGCGCCGCTTCATCGCCACGCTCGATGCCGGCGACAGCGGCTGCGCGACACGCGTGCCGCCGCTGCGGCTCGCCCCGCCGTTCGCGCGCCGCCTGCGCGACGTCACGCCCGCCACCGCGCTCGACGGCAATGCCGCGGACGCGCGCGGCCGCGCGGCGGCGGCGGCGGCGCTCTACACGGCGGGCGACCTGCTCGGCCGGCTCGCGGCCAACGCGAGCGGCCACGGCGTCGGGCTGCGCGGCGGGCGCTTCACCGCCCACGGCACGGGCGCGGGTGGCGCCGTGCACGCCGACCTCGTCGGGGTGCGCTGGACCGAAGACCTCGCGGTCTCGGGGACGATCGACTTCCGCCCGGGCGCGGACGATGGCGAGGCGCGGCTGACGTTCACGAGCGTGGCCGGACTCAGCGGCGAGCTCGTGGCACGCTGGCCGGCCGGCGGGCCCGAGGCGCGCGCACACCTCGAAGGGCGTGTCGCCGGGCGCGTGCTGCGCGCCGAGGTGCCAGCGCCCTGAAGCGCCTCAGGCAGCGGTTGCGGTTGCCGTGGCCGTCGCCGTCGGGGTCGACGCCGCCGAGCCGCCGTCGGTGGTCGCGGCGACGACGCCGTTGAGGAACGAGGCGGCCGCACTCTCCTGCGGCGTCACGGCCAGCTGGCCGACCGCCGCGGCGAGCAGGTGGAGCTTGGCCTTGGCCGAGATGGTCACGCTGCCGCTCGTCGTCGTGGTGCCGAGCTGGGCCAGTAGCTTCTCGAGATAGTCGAACAGCGTCGTGATGCTGCCGGTGGTCGTGCCGCCCGACGTCGCGGCCGGCGCCGACGCCGAGGTGGCGGCCGGCGTGACGTTGAGGCTCGCCGGCGCCGCGGGCGTCGCTGGCGTCGCTGGCGTCGCGGCGCTCGCCGCGACCGGCGCAGCCGCGGCGGCGTCCGTGGTCGCGGCCGGCGCCGGCGCGGCGCCGGTCCCACCGACGCTCGCCAGATCGAGGCTCAGGCTCTCGTTGAGCTTGACCGCGACGCCGGCGATCTCCGCCGGATCGATGTTGAGGGCGGCGGCCGACGCGAAGGCCTGCGTGAAGTTGCCGGCGAAGAACTCGGAGGCGAGCGTGCTCACCTGGCCGAGTACGTCGTTGACCGCCTTGAGGTCGTCGGCGCTGAGGCTGCCCTGCACCGCGATGCGAAAGCCGCTGCTGGCGTAGGACGAGGCGGCCAGGTACGCGGCGATCCCGGCCGCGCCGGTCGCGCTCGCGCCGGCGGCCGAGCCGCCCTGGCTGTTGCCGAAGGCGATGCGCACGACCGCGCCATCGTTCGTGACCAGCTTGACCGAGCCGCTCTCGCTCAGCTGGTAGGTCCCTTCGAACGCCCCGCTCGCGGGCGTGGCGGCACTGGAAGCGGTGCCGGTCCCCGTGCCGCTCGATGCCGTCGTCGACGCGGTGGCCGCCGGCGTGGTCGAGGCGGTGGCCGGCGCGGCGGCCGGTGCACTCGCCGCCGCCGCAGCCGCGGCAGCGGTGTCGCCGGTGGCGGCCGCCGGCGTCACGGCGGTGGTGGTCGTCGTACCCGCTGCGGCCGTCGTCGCCGCGGCCGTTGCCGCCGTGGTGGCCGGGGTCGCGGCGCTGACCGCGGCGCCGGCCGGCGCCGGGTTCTGGCTCGCGACCTGGCTCGCGAGCGCGTCGAGCCGGTGGCTCAGCGCGTCGACGAACTGCGTCGCGAAGTGCTGGATCGCATCGCTGCTGAAGCCGGCCTGGCTCAGCGACTGGCTCGCCTGGGCGATGGCCGACTGCACCGAGCTCAACAGCCCGCCGACTGCGGTCGATGAGCCGTCGGAGCCGGCCAGCGCATGCTCGAGAGCGAGCGCGACCTGCGTGACCCGCCCGCCGCCGCCGCCTGGCCCGGCGCCGCTTGAGCTGCCCGCCGACGAGGACCCGAGCGCGCCGAGGATCGCGCTTGCGAATGCCGTGAAGGCCCGGTCGCGGCTCAGCGGCGACGTGGCGCCGGTGGCCGATGCCGCGGCCGCGGCCGCCGGTGCGCTCGCCGCCGCCACGCTCGCAGAAATGGATGTCATGCTGCCTCCAGACGAGGCCGGGTCGGGCCTGTCCGTCGTGTATCGGCGGCGTTATGGAAAACTTGAGCCGGCGGTGGCGGCCCGGTGGGGGCCTGCCTGGCGTCGGCGAGCGCGCCGCGGCGATTCGGGACAGCGACGGCGGCCCGCGCCGCGTGCCGCCGACGCGGCGACCACCGGGCCTCAGTCCACGGCGAGGTTCTGGCGCAGGAACGCGAGGACCTTGGGCAGCGAATCGGCCGTCGCGGCGGCGTCGTAGGCCATGTAGCCGCGCCCGCCCCTGGCGGCGCGATCCGGGTAGCTGAGCGGCGGCGCGTTGAGGTTGAAGCCGTGGGTCGCGCCCGCGTATTCGACCGTGCTCAGCTCGAAGCGGAATTTCCTCTGCAACAGCGCCTTCAGCTCCGGGACCGCCTTGCCCTCGCCGTAGGCGTCCTCGGTGCCGTAGAAGATGATCATCGGCGCGCCGGTCACGCCGCTGCTGTGCTCGACCTTCGGTATGAAGTAGCGGCACACCGGGTAGAACGCGACGTGCGCCGCGAAGCCGGGCTCCGCGCCCAGCCAGCGCTGGCGGTTGTCCTCGAGCGCGGTCCGCACCGTGATCCCGCCGCCCATCGAGAAGCCCATGATGGCGATGCGCTTCGGATCGATGCCGGCCGACTGCCGCAGGTACCGAAGCGCCGCGAACGCCGCCGGCACGAAGTCATCGTTCGGCGGCCGGTCCGCGGTCGAGGTGTAGTTGCCGGTCTTGAAGTCCACCTCGAGGACCGCGATGCCCGCCGCGAGCAGCGGGCCGCGGTAGTAGGCGCCGCGCGAGTCGATGCCGCCGGTGCCGTGGATGAGGACGACCGCCGGGCTCGGCGCCGCCGCGAAGTCGGGCCGGTACAGCGTACCCGACAGCTGGTAGGGCTTGCCGGCGTCGAGCGATGTGAATTCGGTGCGCGTCGCGGCGGCGGACGCAGTCGCCGGCAGCGCGAATGCGGCCAGCAGCAGGGCCGCGAGCCGGGTCAAGTGACGCTGATTGTTCATCGCGGGCCTCGTGTCAGGTACGAAAATCGTATAGCCGGGACGCGCGCTAGCATCAGTGTGGCTTGCCGCCGGCCGCGCGTCGCGCGCCGTCGCGACCGCGCGAGGCGGATGCGCTACACGCGCGCGTCAAGTGCCGATGGCACGGGGGCGAGAGCGCGCGCACGGTACGCGGCGCAGAGCGGGCGACGACGGGGGGACGTACGCACGGCGCTCTCAAGGAGAACTTCATGAGAACCAACAATCGCTTGCTCGTCTCCGCCGCTGTTGCGCTCGCGCTCGGCCTGCCGCTGACGGCGGTCGCGGCCGATTCCGGCTTCTACCTCGGCGCCCTCGTCGGTTACTCGAACGCCGACCTGAGTCAGAGCGAGTGGGACAATGCCGCGCTCAATGCGTTCTCGTCGTACGGCGGCACGCTGACGTCGACTTCGCTGGACAAGAGCGGCACGGCCTTCGGCGCCACTGTCGGTTACCAGTTCTTCCGTAACTTCGCCGTCGAAGCGTCGTACATCGATCTCGGCAAGGCCACGGGCACGGCGAGCGGCACGGTGCCGGTCGAAGGCACGCCGGTGGCGCTGAGCGTCAACGCGGACTTCAAGTCGCATGGTCCGGCGCTCGCGGTCGTCGGCATCCTGCCGTTCGGCCAGGGCTGGGCGGTCGACGTCCGCGTCGGCGTCTACTATGGCGACACCGAGATCACGGGCACTGCGAGCGCCGCGGGCCAAAGCGGCAGCGCGTCGCAGTCGGAGAGTGCGTCGAGCCTGATGGCCGGCGTCGGCGGCTCGTACGCGTTCGACCCGCACTGGTCGGTACGGCTCGACTACCTGTACTTCAATGGCGTCGGAGACAAGCACAAGACGGGCCAGGCGGACGTGAACGTCGCCTCGCTCGGGCTGCGTTACCAGTTCTGACCTTCTGACCGGAACGAGGATCCGCGGGCGGTCGGCCGCCCGCGGGACGCCGCGGTCAGGCGCTGCGTCGCCCGGTCAGGCCGAGGCCGACGTTGCGCAGTTCCGAGATCTGGTCGCGCACCTTGGCGGCGGCCTCGAACTCGAGGTTGCGGGCGAGCTTCTGCATCTCGCCCTCGAGCTTTTTGATGCGCTTGAGGACCTGCTCGGGCGACAGGTCCTCGAGCGCCGCGGCGTCGAGGCGCCGGCCGCGCTCCTCGGCCGAGCGCGCCCCTTCCATGACGTCCTGCACCGCCTTGACGATGCCGACCGGCGTGATGCCGTGCTCGAGGTTGTACTCGACCTGCTTGGCGCGGCGTCGCGCGGTCTCGTCCATCGCGCGGCGCATCGAGCCGGTGATCGTGTCGGCGTAGAGGATCGCGCGGCCGTGGACGTTGCGCGCCGCCCGGCCGATGGTCTGGATCAGCGAGCCTTCCGAGCGCAGGAAACCCTCCTTGTCGGCGTCGAGGATCGCGACCAGCGACACCTCGGGCAAGTCGAGCCCCTCGCGCAGCAGGTTGATGCCGACGAGGACGTCGAACTTGCCGAGCCGCAGGTCGCGGATGATCTCGACGCGCTCGACGGTGTCGATGTCGGAGTGCAGGTAGCGCACCTTGACGCCGTGCTCGTGCAGGTAGTCGGTGAGGTCCTCGGCCATGCGCTTGGTCAGCGTCGTGATCAGCACGCGCTCGCCGCGCTCGACGCGTGGCGTGGATCTCCGACAGCACGTCGTCGACCTGGGTCGCGGACCGGCCGCACCTCGACCTCGGGGTCGACGAGCCCGGTCGGCCGCACCACCTGCTCGACGACCGCGCCCGGCGAGTGCGCGAGCTCGTACGGCCCCGGGGTCGCCGAGACGAAGATCATCTGCGGCGCGAGCCGCTCCCACTCGTCGAAGCGCAGCGGCCGGTTGTCGAGTGCCGACGGCAGCCGGAAGCCGTACTCGACCAGCGTCTCCTTGCGCGAGCGGTCGCCCTTGTACATCGCGCCGAGCTGCGGCACGGTCACGTGGCTCTCGTCGACGACCAGCAGCGCATCCGGCGGCAGATAGTCGAACAGGCACGGCGGCGGCTCGCCGGCGCCGCGGCCCGACAGGTAGCGCGAGTAGTTCTCGATGCCGGCGCAGTAGCCGACCTCGTTCATCATCTCGATGTCGAACAAGGTCCGCTGCTCGAGGCGCTGCGCCTCGACGAGCTTGGAGGCGGCGCGCAGCTCGGCCAGGCGCCCGCGCAGCTCGTCCTTGATGTCGTCGAGCACCGCCGTCAGCCGCTCGCGCGGCGTCACGTAGTGGCTCGACGGGAACACCGTCAGCCGCGGCACCTTGCGCGGTCACCTCGCCGGTCAGCGGGTCGAAGTAGTGCAGCGACTCGACCTCGTCGTCGAACAGCATCGACCCGCACCGCCTCGCGCTCCGACTCGGCCGGGAAGATGTCGACCACGTCGCCGCGCACCCGGTACGTGCCCGGCGACAGGTCGACGTCGTTGCGGGTGTACTGCATGTCGGTGAGCCGGTGCAGCAGCTTGCGCTGGTCGAGGCGATCGCCGCGCGACAGGTGCAGCACCATCGACAGGTAGGCCTGCGGGTCGCCGAGGCCGTAGATCGACGACACGGTCGCGACGATGATCGAGTCCGGCCGCTCCAGCAGCGCCTTGGTCGCCGACAGGCGCATCTGCTCGATGTGGTCGTTGATCGAGGCGTCCTTCTCGATGTAGGTGTCGGAGGACGGCACGTAGGCCTCGGGCTGGTAGTAGTCGTAGTAGGAAACGAAGTACTCGACCGCGTTGTCGGGGAAGAACTCCTTGAACTCGCCGTACAGCTGCGCGGCGAGCGTCTTGTTGTGGGCGAGCACGATGGTCGGCCGCTGCAGCGTCTCGATGACGTTGGCGATCGTGAAGGTCTTGCCCGAGCCCGTGACGCCGAGCAGCGTCTGGTAGCGGAGCCCGGCAGCGAGGTTGTCGAGCAGCGCGCGGATCGCCTGCGGCTGGTCGCCCGCCGGGGCGTAGCCCGCCTGCAGCCTGAAGGGGCGCTGCGGCCCTAGGACGACGGAGGAGCGATCGATCGGCGTTGGCATTGATCCGGCCCGGCGTTTACTACAGAATCAGGGTTCATTTTGCACTGCAACGGAACGACGGAACACACGTGACCATCGCCCTCTCGCATCGCGTCAAGCGCATCAAGCCCTCCCCGACCCTCGCCGTCACCGCCCGCGCCGCGAAGCTGCGTGCGGAGGGCAAGGACGTCATCGGTCTCGGCGCCGGCGAGCCCGACTTCGACACGCCCGCGCACATCGCCGAGGCCGGCATCGCCGCGATCAGGAGCGGCTTCACGCGCTACACGAACGTCGACGGCATACCGGAGCTCAAGGACGCCATTATCGCGAAGTTCAAGCGCGACAATGGCCTGAGCTACAGCCGGCCGCAGATCCTGGTCTCGGCCGGGGCCAAGCACACGATTTTCAACCTCATGATGGCCCTGCTCGACCCGGGCGACGAAGTGGTCATCCCGGGCCCCTACTGGGTGTCGTACCCGGACATGGCGCTGCTCGCCGATGGCACGCCCGTGTTCATTGATGCGGGCGCGAAGCAAGGTTACAAGATCACCCCCGCCCAGCTCGAGGCGGCGATCACGCCCAAGACGCGGCTCTTCATCCTCAACAGCCCCTCGAACCCGACGGGCGCCGCCTACACCCGCAAGGAGCTCGAGGCGCTGGGCGCCGTGCTGCTGCGCCACCCGCGCGTGATCATCGGCACCGACGACATGTACGAGCACATCTGGTGGGGGCCGGAGCCGTTCTGCAGCCTGGTGACCGCCTGCCCCGCGCTCTACGACCGGACCGTGACCATCAACGGCGTGTCGAAGAGCTACGCGATGACCGGCTGGCGCATCGGCTACTGCGGCGGGCCGGCCGAGATCATCAACGCCATGTCCACCGTGCAGGGCCAGTCGACCTCCAATCCCACCTCGATCAGCCAGAAGGCGGCAACCGTTGCGCTCAACGGCGACCAGGCGTGCGTCGCCGAGATGAACAAGGCGTTCAAGGAGCGGCACGACTACATCGTCAAGGGCCTCAACTCGCTGCGCGGGGTCTCGTGCCAGTCGGGCTTCGGCACCTTCTACGCGTTCGCCAACGTCGAGCAGGCGATGGCGAACCTCGGCGTCAGCGACGACAACGTGTTCGCCGAGAGGCTGATCACGGAGGCCTTGGTCGCGGTCGTGCCGGGCTCGGGCTTCGGCGCGCCGGGGCACATGCGATTGTCGTTCGCCTGCTCGATGGCGACGCTCGAGAAGGCGCTCGAGCGGCTGCGCAAACTGCTCGGCTGACGCACCCGAGCGGGTCGCGGGACGGGGGTTGTGGCGGCACCCGTCCTTGACTTGCCGAGGGTCGCTAGTGAGAATGCGCGGCCTTTTCCGCCCGTCATGTTCCCTACCGTTCCCCGGTAGCTCAGTCGGTAGAGCAAGCGACTGTTAATCGCTGGGTCGCAGGTTCGAGTCCTGCCCGGGGAGCCAATGAACTCAAAGACTTATCTGCTTGTCAGACGAAGCGGAGTTGGTCTTTGGCTCGCTCGCCCAGCCGTGCCGCTCCGTTAGGGGCCGGACCTCGACGACGGGCAAGCAAGTGACCTCAAGGCGGGCCGCCCGGCCGATCAGTCACCGCCTGCGACCGGTCAGCGACCCCCAACGACGGCCTGCCCACTGACCATCGCCTCTTAATCCCTGGCAGCCGATCGCGAATGCGCGCTGGACCCTCGCGGCTCGCGAAAATTGAGCACTGCGGCCAGTTTGAGATACGTGCCGGGCACATTTCCTTACTATAATGTAAGGAATATCGCATCGGGGGTCTTTCATGACCAGCGCGACGCTGACGAGCAAGGGGCAGATCACGATTCCCGCCAAGGTACGGGCCGCACTGGGTGTGGATGCCGGCGATCGGGTGGAGTTTGTCGAGGTCGCGCCTGGGCGTTTCGAGTTCATCGCTGCGACGCGATCAGTGACGGCTTTGAAGGGCATGCTCGGCAAGGCCCGTAAGGCAGTCTCGATAGACGAGATGAATGCGGCAATCGCCCGGCGCGCAGTGGCCGCCAAGTGATCGGTCTCGATACGAACGTTCTTGTTCGCTACATCATGCAGGACGACCTCAAGCAGTCACTGCTTGCGACGCGGCTTGTCGAATCGCTGTCCGCGGAGACGCCTGGCTTCGTGCCACTCGTCGTGATCGTTGAACTCGGTTGGGTTCTGTCTGCCGCCTATGAAGTGGAGCGGGATCAGTTGGTTGAGGCGATTGAAACGCTCCTGCGCACAAAGGAAGTGATCGTCGAGTGCGCGCAGGTCGTCTGGAAGGCGCTGCGCCTGTTCCAGCGGGCGAACGGCGACTTCGCCGACTGCCTGGCCGCGTGCGCGGCGGAGGCAGCCGGCTGCGCCAAGACCATGACCTTCGATCGCGGTGCTGCGAAGAACGGGGTTATGACGCTGATCAGCTAGCCCCGCGCCCGTGCGTACTTGAACTTCCGCAAGCGGAAATGCGTTTCGCGGTCCCGCTCGCCGAGGTACTGGATGATCGTCTTGATGTCCGCCCGCAGCCGCGGCAGGACCCGCTCCTCGAGCACGCGCGTGCGGCGCGTGACCCGCATGATTTCCGTGCCGAGCGTCTTGACCCGGCTCTCGAAGGCGGCGATCTCGAGCATGGTCGCGACGATCGACTCGAACAGGTGGATGGATTCCTCCAGGTGCGGAGTCGTGGTCGTGTAGCCGTAGTCGCGCTCCAGCGGCGAGCGCACGAACGGGCCATAGATCGTCAGATCGCGGTAGCGAACCCCCAGTGCCTGCCGCTGCTCGACATCCACGCCCACCTCGCGCTCGGCCGTCCCCGCCAGCGCCTCGACCAGTGACATGCCCTCGTGCCCCTCGCTCAGGTGCAGCTCGGCGAGCGCCCGTGCATAGTCCCGCCGGATCGCGTCGCGCGAGCGGACGAACGGGCGCACCGACTCGAGAAAGCTGCGGATCAGCGCGTGACGGCGCGCCCTGAGGATCGCCACGCTGTTGACGACGGAGACGGCCTTCTCCTTCAGCTGCAGAAGGTCGGTGCGCGTCGGGTGGATCATGCGGCGGCCAGGCCGAAGCGCTCGAGCAGCTTGCGACTCGCGTCCAGCGTCTCGTTGATGCTGCGGCGCGTGCTTCCCTGGTGCACGATCTCGTGCTCGAAGGCGTCGGCGAACTCGAGCACGTGCTGGTCGGCCTCACTCATGCCCTCGCGGCCGACGATCGCTTCGAGGCGGCGCAGGTCCCGGCCGCTCGCGTAGTTCATGTAGAGCGCGTTGGCGATGGCGCGGTGATCCTCGCGCGTGCGGCCCTTGCCGATACCCCGCTGCATCAGCCGCGACAGGCTCGGCAGCACGTCCACGGGCGGAAACACGCCTTGCTGGTGCAGTTCCCGGCTGAGCACGATCTGGCCCTCGGTGATGTAGCCGGTCAGATCCGGGATCGGATGGGTGATGTCGTCCTCGGGCATGGTCAGCACGGGCAGCAGCGTCACCGATCCCGCGCGCCGCTTGATGCGCCCGGCGCGCTCGTACAGCGAGGCGAGGTCGGAGTACATGTAGCCGGGGTAGCCGCGCCGCCCGGGCAGTTCCTCGCGGGCCGTCGACACCTCGCGCAGCGCGTCGCAGTAGTTGGTCATGTCGGTGATCAGCACCAGCACGTCGCGGCCGTGCTCGAAGGCCAGGTACTCGGCGACCGTGAGGCCGAAGCGCGGCGCCAGCAGCCGCTCGACGACCGGGTCCTTCGCCAGATTGATGAAGGCGACGAAGTCGCCGCGCACCCGCTCGAGGGTCTGGCGGTAGAACGCGTATTCGTGATCGGTGAGGCCGAGCGCGACGAACACGACCACGGCGGCCGTGGCGGTGCCCGGCGCATCCGCCGTGCCGGCCTGCGCATGCTCGAGGATCGCCGCAGCGAGCTCGCGCGACGGCAGCCCGGCGCAGGAAAAGATCGGCAGCTTCTGCCCCTTGACCAGCGTGTTGAGGCCGTCGATCGTCGACAGCCCGGTCTCGATCAGGTCCTGCGGGCGTTCGCGGGCCACCGGGTTGAGCGGGAACCCGGCCACCGGCGCCCACTGGTCGGGGATGAACATCGGCCGCTCATCGAGCGGCTGGAAGGAGCCGTCGAAGGTCCGGTTGAGGACCGCGAGCGACAGCGGCGCGCGCTTGATCGCGTCGGTGAACACGACCCGCGAGTGGTCCATGTCGAGGCCGCGGCTCTCGCCGACGATCTGCACCAGCACGACGTCGCGCTCGATCTTGAGCACCTCGCCGTCGGCCTCGCGGCCATCGGGGAAGGTGATCCGGACCACCTCGCCCATGCGCGCCTCGAGGACCCGGTCGAGGAACAGCAGCGGGCCCTGGATGCTGAGGATGGTCGAGTAACTGTGCCTGGCGAGGCGCATGGTGTTGTCCCCCGGCGGCCGGCGGCCGCTCAGGCGCGCTCCTTGAGGATGGCGTCGAGCGACTCGCCTTTTTCCAGGCGGCTCGCCGCGACGTGGTGGCGCTCCACGATCTGCCGGATCCGGTCGAAGGTCTGCTGCGGCGTCGAGAACGCATCCTCGGTATAGGAGTTCTGCATCAGGAAGTTCCGGCGGATGTCTTCCGTCGTCTTCATCAGCAGCCGATCGGCATCCTGCAGGCCCTCGGTACCGACGATCTCGGCGACCTCCCGCAGGCTCGCCTCGCGCTGCAGGAACGTGCGGGTCTGCTGGCGCAGCACGCTCCACTGCGCCGAGACCTGCTCGTCGAGCCGGGCGCTGAGGTCATGCTCGTAGAGCGAGAAGCTCTGAAACCAGTTGATCGCCGGGAAGTGCCGCCGGTGCGCGAGGTCGGTGTCGAGCATGAAGAACGAGCCGGTCGTCCGCAGGCAGGCCTGCGTGACGGGCTCGGTGAAGTCGCCGCCGGGCGGCGAGATCGACAGCATCACCGTCAGCGAGCCGGTCCCGCCATCGAGCGTCTCGACGACCCCGGCGCGCGCGAAGAACTCCGCCATCCGCGAGGCGAGATAGGTCGGGTAGCCCTCCTCGCCCGGCATCTCCTCGAGGGCCGAGGAGATCTCGCGCAGCGCCTCGGCCCAGCGCGACAGGCTGTCGGCCAGCAGCAGCACGCTGTAGCCCATGTCGCGGTAGTACTCGGCCATCGTGACGGCCGTGTAGATGGACGCCTCGCGCGCGGCCACCGGCATGTTGGAGGTGTTGACCGCCACGATCGTGCGGCTGAGCAGCGGCCGCTTGCTCCACGGGTCGGCGAGCGCTGCGAAGTCGTCGAGCATCTCCGCCATCTCGTTGCCGCGCTCGCCGCAACCGACGTAGACGACGATGTCCACTTGCGCAAACTTGGCGATCGCCTGTTCGAGGATCGTCTTGCCGGTGCCGAAGCCGCCGGGGAAGATCGCGCTGCCGCCGCGCGCCAGCGGGAACAGAAAGTCGATGCAGCGCTGCCCGGTGACGAGCGGCTCGAAGCGCGACAGCTTGCGGCGGTACGGCCGCGGCAGGCGCACCGGCCAGTCGTGGAATGCGAAGCCCTGCCGGCCATCGCCCAGCGTGAACACCGGCGCCTGCGGCTCGAGGTCGCCGGCGGCAATCCGCTCGATCGTGCCCGCCGCCCCCGTGGCCCGCACCTGATGCCGGAACGGCCCCTCCTCGACGTAGCCGGCGGACTCGCCGGGCGCGATGCGGTCGCCGGGCTTCTTCAGGGGCACGAAGCGCAGCGTCGGCGGCGCCCATGGCGCGGACCGCTCGGCGCCGGCGCGGATGAACGGGCCCTGCTGCGCGTACAACTGCTCGAGCGGCCGCTGCAGGCCGTCGAACATCTGGCCGAGCAGCCCCGGGCCGAGCCGCACGCTCAGCTGCGTACCGGTCCCGGCCGCCGGCTCGCCCACGGCGAGCCCGCGCGTGTTCTCGTAGACCTGCACGATCGCCCGCTGCCGCTCGAGGCGCACGACCTCGCCCATCAGGCCGGCGTGACCGACGGTCACGCACTCGTGGAGCTCGAGCCCAGCGACGTCGACGCTGACCGTAGGTCCTGCGATGCCGATGATGCGTCCGCTCACGGGCTCAGCCTCACCTGATAGCCGATCGCGCGGCGGATGAGGCGCAGGGCGTAGTCCTCCGCGATCGGCACGGCCTCGCCGGGCGCCGGCAGCACGACGACGAGCCCCGGCCAGCGCCGTTCGAGCTCCGCGAGCCGCTGCCGGGCGGGCCCGGCGACGAGCCGCTCGTCGACGATCACGACGCCGATCGCCGGCTCGCTCATCAGCTCGCGCAGCGTCGCCTCGAGCTCGGCGGGCGCGCTCGTGGCCTGCCGCACGCCGGCGAGCGCAAATCCGTGGCGCGCGTCGGCCGGAGCGACGACGGCGATCCTCTTCACGCGATCAGCTCCCGCTCGAGCGCGCCAGCGTCCAGCCCGCCGCCGTGAAACAGCAGCGCGAGGTTGCGGGCCTGCACGTAGTTGCGCCACAGGTAGTCGAGGATCAGCCCGACGTCCTCGCTGTCCCGGCCGGCCTGCCGCAGCCGCCGCGTCAGGCTCGCGAGCAACACGGTCTCGAGCGCGCCTTCGCTGGCGGCGGCCGGCAGGGCGTCGAGGCCGGTGGCGCGCTTGACCAGGTCGTCGACGGCGGCCGGCTGCTGGCCGGCGAGCGCGCGCTCAAGACTGAGCGGCTCGAACGCGCCGCCGGGGATGAAGGCGGCGGCATCGGCCACGCCCCAGCGCAGCTGCTTGTACAGGATCATGACGTTGCGCAGGTCGATGAACGCGGCGAAGAACCGCTGCACGACCGGGTGCAACCGGGATGCGGCGGCATGCGCGAGGTAGCCGCGCATCAGGCTGTCCTCGAAGCCCCTGAGACCGTGGCCGGCGTAGGCGTTGACGGCCTCGCGGACCGGTGGCGCGTCGCGCCCGACGAGTTGCGTGACGGCCGCGACCGTCGAGCGGAGGTCCGGCTCGTGCCGCAGCGCCTGCTGCACGGCGCTCGAGAGCAGACTGTGCGCCAGCAGCCGCTCGAGGTCATTGCCGCGGTACGCGGCCCTGCTGCGCACGCACAACACGATCGTCTTGAGCTCGAACAGGCCGAACACCGGCGCGAGGCGGCGGCGCAGCGCACGATCCATCTGGCCGTAGAGCCATGCGAACTCCGCGAGCAGCGCTTCCCAGATGCGCTCGTCGGTGGTGCCGGCCGCGAGCCCGCGGGCGCGCAGCGCGCGCCAGTCCCGGATGAGGCCGGCGCGCCGGCCGCGGATCCGTGCGAGCAGGTAGTCGCTCGGGAACCCGTCGCTGGCGAGGTCACGCACGAGGTCCATGGCCCGGCGACTCTTCAAGGAGGCCGGCGATCAGGCCCGGCAGGATGTCAGGCCAGGCCGTCTCGAGGCGGGCCTCGAGCGTGTTGTCGACGCGGATGCGGCCGCCGTCCGCCGCGGCGTCGACGCCGCCGGCGAGCGCCGGGTCGCACTCGACCTGCGCCTGCGGGAACTGCCGCCGCGCGGCCGGCTCATCGGCCGGGTTGACGCGCAGCTTCTGCCACGCGAGCGCCGGCAGCTCGGCGGCGAGCGCGGCGAACGAGCTGTCCGCCGCTGCGGCCCTGAGCCGCGGCAGTTCCGCGAGCGCGAGTGCATGCAGCCGCGCGGCGAGCGCGCTCGCCGCGCTCGTGCGGCTGTCGCGCAGATCCTTGTCCGCCTGCGCCGCCGCGGCCTGCTCGAGCCGCCGCGCGGTCGCGGCCGCCCGCTGCGCCATCGCCTGCCGCTGCGCCTCGACGTCGCGCGCCGCCTCGAGGCGGAGCCGGTCGGCTTCGGCGCGCGCGTCGCGCCACAGGGCCTCGGCGTCCTCCGCGGCCTTGCGCTGCAGCGCTTCGATCAGTCCCGCGCGGGTCACGGCTCACTTCATCAGCAGGATCATCGCCGCCACCACGAAGCCGAGGATCACGATGGTTTCGGGGATGGCGAGCAGGATGATGACGGTCGCCGTCAGCTCCGGCTTCTCGGCGAGCGCGCCGGCACCGGCGGCGCCGATGCGCGATTGCACCCAGGCGGTCGCGAGCGCGCTGACGCCGAGCGCCAGTGCCGCGGCGAAGGCCAGCAGCACCTTATCGAGGTTCACCACTACGTTCATGCCTCGCTCCTCAGTCGCTTTTTTTCAGCGGTTCGAAATGTTTGCCGCCCGGCTCCATGAATTTGCTGAAGAATTCGACGTAATGGAGTCGTAGCGCGTGGATGGCCGGCGCGAACACGCCGAGCAGGATGTTGAAGGCGTGCAGCAGGATGGCCACCGTGATGCCGACCCAGAGGCTGCCGGCGGCGCCCGCGAGCTGGTTGGCGACGTACGCGAGCAGCACCGAGGCGAGGCCGACGGCCATGATGCGGATGTACGAGATGATGTTGCCGAGATCGCGCAGCAGCTCGAACGGCGCGAGCACGCCGCCGGTCAGCAGCAGCACCGGGCCGATGACCATGATCGCGGCCATCAGCGGCCGGCGCAGCAGCGCGGCGACCGGCGCGAGATAGGAGGCGAGGATGCCGGCGACGCACAGGATCGCGAGCATGCTCAGCAGCCTGAACACGGCTTCCTTGGTCCGCCGGCCCTTGAGCGCGGACACGAAGCCGAGCACGAGGCCGACGCTGACGTGGACGCCGCCGACGGCCAGCGTGAAGTACAGCATCGGCATGATCGAGGTCCGCCGGTCGATCCAGCCGGTCTTGAGGCCCAGCCAGTCGGCGCCGGCGGCGCCGAAGCATTCGCCGTAGACGACACCGAAGATGATCGTGTAGATCGCGGCGACCAGCAGGATCTGGCCCGCCTGGCGCAGCGTGCCGGGGCGCCGGGCGCGCAGGATGATGACCACGGCCGCGATCAGCAGGATCAGGCCGTAGCCGATGTCGCCGAGGATCATGCCGAAGAACAGCGGGAAGAAGATGCCGATGAACGGCGTCGGGTCGATCGAGGTGTAGCGCGGCAGCGGCAGCAGGCGCACCAGCAGTTCGAACGGCCGGAAGTACGCCGGGTTCTTGAGCGCCACCGGCACCTCCTCGAGGTCGGTCCTGAGCAGCTCCTGTTCCTCGACGACGATGGCATCGCCGTGGCGCGCGGCGAGCGACTTGCGCAGGCCGCCGACGGCGGCGGTGGGCACCCAGCCGAACAGCACGAAGCAGCGGTCGGTCTCGTACAGCGACGCGCTGCTCTTCAACAGCGACAGCCGCTCATCGAGCCAGCTCTGTACGGACTCGTAGTGCGCGCGCCACTGCTGCGCGAGCGCGCCGAGCTGCTGGTCGATCACGCCCATCTCGGCCGCGAGCGCCGCGTGCCGCGCGGCGGCGGCCTTGCTCTTCTGCGGCAGCGGCAGGCCTTCGAGGTAGGCCGGCAGGCTGACCTCGGGAATCTGGTTGCCGCGCAGGTTCTCCTTGAGCTTGCCCGCGAGTTCCTTCTCGGTGGTCAGCAGCCCGATGTACGAGCCGTCCTCCGCCCGCGCGGTGCGCACCTCGGCGCCCAGCAGCATCTGGCCTGCCACCCGCGTGAGCTGCTCGAGCGCGGCGGGATCCTTGACCTCGACGCCAATGAACTCGAGGCCGTCGGCCTGCGGGCCCTTGGGCGCCAGCGATTCGACCGTCGACAGGAACAGCAGGTAGCGGTTCAGCTGCCGCAGCTCCGATTGCAGCGCCGCCTTGCGGCGGGCCAGCTCCTCGCCGGTGGCCAGGTGCTGGCCGACCACGACCGCGATCGAGCTGATCGCCTCCGGTGAGCTCAGGTGCGACGGCTTGGTCGGCAGCTTCGGCAGCAGCGCCAGCAGGCGCTCGATCCTGAGGTGCAGGTCCTCGAGAAACAGCCGCTCGGCGATCATCTTGCCGTCGAGGGCGACCGGGCGCAGCTGCGGCACGGCGCCGTCGCGGATCCGCTCCTTGATGTCCGCGGCGATCTGCAGGACGCCCGCCTGCTCGATCGTCTCGAGCACCGGCAGCGCCAGCTCCCGCGGCATGGTGATCTCGACCTTGGACATCCCGACGATCATGTGGCACCGCCGGGCAGGATCGCGGCGAGGTGCTGGCGCACGACCGGTTGCAGTCGAGCGTCGTCGAGCGCGCGAACGCGCTCGGCCGCGGCCGTCGCCTGCCGCAGGATCGCGGCGGCCTTGTCGCGCGCCGCCTGCTGCGCCGTCGCCTCGTCCTGTGCCGCCTGCGCGGTCAGTGTCGCGAGTTCGGAGCGCTTCGCCTGCTCGATTTCTTGCCGGCTGCGCTCCAGCCACTGCGCCACGCGCTGCCGCTCGGCCGCCAGTCGAACGTCGATCTCCCGCTCAATGCCGAAGACCTCTTGCAGCGTGTCCTGCTCTGCGGGCATATAGATTTCTTCGATCCACCACCTTCCGTGTATACGCCGCTTTGTCAGCCTAGGTAACGTTGTTTCCCGGTAGCCGAGCGCCCGAAACCCACGACGCCAGTCGCGCGCTGCTGCCCAAGCGGCAGACCGGCCGCAGCCTTCGCATATACTTATTTTTCAATGGCTTAGCGTCGAGAGGCGCGCCACGCGTTCCGCTCGAGCAGACGGCCGCGGACGCCCCGCCGCGCCGCGCCATTGCGCTCACCGACCAAGCCCACGCGACAGCGGTCCGGGCACGCTGCGCCCCCGATAGACTGGCGCGCACGGCGCGGGCGCATCCCGACGCCGCGGAGGACGCCGATGGCAATCGATACGCTCGCCCACTGGCATCGCATCGTCGCCGCGCGCGATGCGCGCGGCCTCGAGGCGTTGCTCGCCGAACGCGTCGTGTTTCACTCGCCGGTGGTGCACACGCCCCAGACCGGCAAGGCGATCACGACGCACTATCTCGCCGCCGCGCTGCAGGTCTTCGGAAACCCGACCTTCCGCTACGTGCGCGAGGTGAGCGGCCCGCGCGACGCGGTACTCGAGTTCCAGGTCGACATCGACGGCATCAGTGTCAACGGCGTCGACATGATCAGCTGGGACGACGCCGGCCAGATCGTCGACTTCAAGGTGATGCTGCGCCCGCTCAAGGCCGTCAACCTGATCCACCAGAAGATGGCGGCGCTGCTCGAGGCGCGGCGCTGACCGGCGCCGGAGCGGCGCCGCGCCGCCCGGTCAGGGCCGCCGGCGGCGCTTGCTCGGCGTCTCGGTCGCGACCACGATCCGGCAGCGCGCCGGTGGCGGGACCGCCCGCGGCCGCTGCCCGCCACCGCCGCCGCCACCGCGAGCGCGAGCGCGAGCGCGAGCGCGAGCGCGGCGGCCGCCGGTCGCGGCCGTACGACCACGGCCCGCTCGGCCCGGCGGCGCGCTCGGCGCCGGCACGGCCGCGAGCGCGGCGTCGCTGGTGAGCAGCGTCATGCCCTCCGCACTCGCCTGCGCAACCAACAGGCGGTCGAAGGAATCCGGCCACGCACCCGGCAGACCCATGGCCAGCGCCGCATGCTCGGCCGTCACCGCGAGCGGCAGCAAGCCGGACGGCTCGAGCGCGGCGAGCACCTCGGCAGCGACCGGCCCGGTCGCCGACTTCTGGCCGATCTCGAGGATCGAGGCGGCGCTGACGTAGACCTCCGACGCGTCGAGCAGCGCGCGTACCTCGCGCGACAGCCGCGCCGGCGCTGCGAGCGCCCACAGCACGAGCTCCGAGTCGAGCAGCAGCCGCGCCCTCACCGCGCGCGCCCCGCCGCGCCGCGGCCAACGACTGTGGCGCGGTTGAAGTCCGCCGGCACACGCAGCCGGCCCTTCAGCAGGCCGAGCTTCTTCGGCCGCGGCGCGTCGGCGAGCGGCATGAGCCGCGCGACGGGCCGGCCGGACTTCGCGATCAGGAACTGCCGTCCCGCCTGCACCTGCTCGAGCAGCCGCGACAGGTGCGTCTTCGCCTGGTGGATGTTGACGGTCGTCACGGTGCATTCCAATTAAACTAGACTAAGTCTAGTCTATTTCTTGCGCGGTGACGGATCAAGGAAAACGTGACGCACTGCCGCGCCGCCGCCGCCGGCGGCGCAACGGCTCGGCCAAGGGGAGTCCGCACCGGCGTCAGCGCGCTGCGCGGCTGCGCCGAACGCCGGCGGTCGGTGTCCGCCGTGCCGCGGCCGGAGGGCTCGGCGCCGCCGGGGTCGCCCGGAGAGCGGCGCCCGGCCCGGCGGCGGCCGGGAGCCGCTGGTGCGGCTGCGGCGGGGTGGCCCGACGGGGCGCCCACCGGGCCGCTGGGCGGGAATGCGGCTCACCCGCACGCTCGCGCGGCGGGAAGTTCATTAAGATGCGGCGGGAACCGGCATCGAGGTCGATGGATGGCACTGGCAGACGGCATCACGGGACGCCGCACCCCGGCGCAGCTGGCCGCCGTGACGCGGCACGCGCCCGAGGCGGCGGCGCTGCTGAAGGCGCTCGCCTCCGAGCCGCGGCTGCACATCCTCTGCGCCCTGCTCGAGGGGCCGCTGTCGGTCACCGAGATCAACGCGCGGGTGCCGCTCAGCCAGTCGGCGCTGTCGCAGCACCTCGCGGTACTGCGCACGGCCGAGGTGGTCTCGACGCGCCGTGCCTCGCAGACGATCTACTACTCGCTGGTGCCGGGACCGGCCGAGGAGATCATGGCGGCGCTGTATGCCGCCTACTGTGCCCCGGCGGCCCGCGGCGGGCGGGCGCGCCGCCGCTAGCGAGCCGGGCGGAGCGCCCGGACCGGCGCCCGCCCCGCACCGGCTGGCTCAGTGGGCCGCGAGCGCCTTGGCGGCCGCCTGCTGCGCCTTCAGCTCCTTGGCCGGCGCCGGGATCAGGCCCTTGTCGACCAGGTAGCCTTCCTTGCCGCCCGCCTTGTCGCTGACGAACTCCTGCACGTACTCGGCGAGCCCCGGGATCACGGTGACGTGGCCCTTCTTGACGTAGATGAACAGCGGCCGCGAGATCGGGTACTGGCCGGAGGAGATCGTCTCGAGCGACGCGGCGACGCCGTCGACCTTCGCCGCCTGGATCTTGTCGCGGTTCTGGTCGACGTACGAGAAGGTGAATACGCCGATCGCGTTCGCGTCGTTCTTGAGCTTGCCCATGATGACCGCGTAGTCCTCCGACACGTCGGTCCAGACGCCGTCCTCGCGCACCGTCTGGCAGGTCTTCTTGACCTCGTCCTTCGGCAGCGCCTTGACCTCGGCGACCTTGTCGCAGGCCGGGTCCATGACCAGCTCGACGAAGGCGTCGCGGGTGCCGTGGTTGGGCGCCGGCCCGTAGATCGCGATCGCCCGCTTGGGCAGTTTCGGATCGACGTCGCTCCAGGTCTTGAACGGGTTCGCGACCAGCTTGCCGCCGACGGCCACCGTCTTCGCCACCGCCCGGTACAGCTGGTCGCGGGTGACGTCGAAGCCCTTGGCGCTCTTGCTCGCCGCGATCACGATGCCGTCGTAGCCGACGCGGAACTCGACCGGCGTGACGCCGGCCTGCGCGCAGGCCGCCTTCTCGGCGTCGGTGATCGGCCGCGAGGCGTCGTTGATGTCCGGCGTGTCGACGCCGGCGCCGCTGCAGAAGAGCTTGAAGCCGCCGCCGGTGCCGGTCGACTCGACGACCGGCGTCTTGAACTTGCCGCCCTTGCCGAAGCGCTCGGCAACCGTGCTCGCGAACGGGTAGACGGTCGACGAGCCGACGATGTGGACCGTGTCGCGCGCCTCGCCGAGGGCCGGCGCCGTCGCGACGGTGGCGGCGATCGCGGCCGCGGCGGTAAGCGGGCGGAGCAAGTGCAGTTTCATGGTGACCTCGACGGTGGGAAAGGCGTGCGGCGGCCGCTTGGCTCACAAACGCTAGCAGCCGCGCGCGCGCATTCTGTGGCGCCCGTGTGACGAATTGATGACAGGCCGCCGGCGGTGCCGGAACACCACATTCTAGCCGCCGCCGCTGCCGCCGGGACCGCCAATGCGAGCCACGGCCACCACATCCCCGTATTGCGGCCCGCGCCGCGCGGCGTAGCGTCTCGTAACGGAGGGAGGCGTGTTCGTGCGCCTTCCAGGACACGGAGGTGCCCCATGAGCCTCGCAGACCTGTGCAACCGCAGCCCGGTCACAATCGCCGCCGACGCCTCGCTCGTCGAGGCCGCGCAGATGATGCGCGGGCGGCACGTTGGTCTTCTGGTCGTCACTCCGGACGGTGGCTTCGGGCCGCCGATCGGCGTGCTCACCGACCGCGACATCGTCGTCGAGGTGATCAGTGAAGGCGTCGATCCGACCAGCGTGACGGTCGCCGACGCGATGACCCGCCAGCCACTGGTCGTCGAGTTCGGCGCCTCGCCCGAGCAGGTGCTCGCGCAGATGCGCGCCTTTGGCGTGCGCCGCGCCCCGGTCGTGGACCCCCGCGGCGACCTCGTCGGCGTGATCGCGCTCGACGACATCCTCGACTGGCTCGCCGCAGCCATCGGCAATGCCGCGGCGGTCGTGCGCCACGAGCAGCGGGTCGAGCAGCAACTGCGCGCGTGAGCGGCCGCAGGGCGGACCGCGGCGCATCGCTACGGCGGCGCCGCGGCCTCGTCCTCGGGCGGTCCGACCGGCAGCACGTTGAGGACCCGGTGGCCCGCATGCCATAGCGCGTCGACGAAAGCCTGCCCGCCCGCGCCCTCGACCCGGACGACGCAGACGGGCGTCTCGTCCTGGAGGGACAGCACGAGACTGCGCACCTCGAGCGGCTTGCCGGTGGCGAGCGCGGCCACGACGGCGAAGGGGTGTTCGCACTTCGAGGCGTCGAAGGTCACGCGCAGCCCGGGATGGGCGGCGGCAAAGAGGCTGACGAAGGCACGGAACACGTCGGACTCGGTGATCAGCCCGACGAGGTGCCCGTCGCGCACCACCGGCAGGCCACCGACCTTGCGCGCCAGCATCAGCGCCGCGGCAGCCTCGATCGGCTCGTCGGGCCGCACGGTCACGACCTCGTGGCGCACGAGCTCGCCGACCCGCGTCTTGGTCGCGTCGGCCGCCGTCGAATGGATCGCGAACGGATTGACGTCCGACGGGAAGGCGTGCAGGAGATCCGTCGCCGTGACGATGCCGACCAGGTGGTCGCCGCCCGTCGCCGGCGTCAGCACCGGCAGGCGGCGGATGCGCCGGCGCGCCATCAGCCGCGCGGCCTCGACGATCGGTGTCTCCGGCCGCACCGTGTGCACGGTGCGGGTCATCCACATGCTGACGATCACGGTGCCCCCTCGGGCTACCAGTGTACGCCGCGCATCAGGCTCGCAAAAATGATCGCCTCGGGCGTCGCGCTCTTGTGCGGCGCCGCGTCCGTCGTGCCGCCGGCAGCCGGCGGGTTCTCCGGGAACATGCGGAAGGCCGTGCTCATGATGAGCTCGGAGAGCTTCGGCGCCAGCAGGGCGACCCACTGCGCGAACAGGCCGAGCCGGGTTGCGAGCCGCTGCGGGCGGCGGATCACCGCCTCGGCGACGAGCTCCGCCGCCTCCTCCGGCGAGATCGTCGGCATCTGCTCGTAGATCCGCGTCGGCGCGATCATCGGCGTGCGCACGAGCGGCATGTTGATCACGGTGAAGGCGACCCCGGCGTCGGCGAACTCGGCCGCCGCGCAGCGCGTGAAGGCCTCGAGCGCCGCCTTCGAGGCGACATAGGCCGAGAACCGCGGCGGGTTGGCGAGCACGCCGATCGAGGAGACGTTGATGACGTGGCCGGCGCCGCGCTCGACCATCTGCGGCACGAGCGCGAGCGTGAGGCGCACGCCGGCGAAATAGTTGAGCTGGATCAGCCGCTCGTAGTCGTGGAAGCGGTCGTAGGCCTCGCGGATGCCGCGGCGGATCGAGCGGCCGGCGTTGTTGATCAGCACGTCGACGCGGCCGTGCGCGGCGAGCAGCCGCTCGACGAGCGTGGCGGTGGCGGCGGCGTCGGTGAGGTCGCACGGGTAGGCGTGCACCGCACCGCCGCGCGCCGCGATGAGCTCGCGCACCTCCTCGAGCCGGGCCGGGTCGCGGGCGACCAGCAGCACCGTCGCGCCCGCATCGGCGATGCGCACCGCGGTCGCGCGGCCGATGCCGGACGAGCCGCCGGTGATCAGCACGACCTTGTCGCGGACCGCGCCGCCGAGGCTGCGGTCGAGGGACAGGTCGGGGTCGAGGTGGCGCTCCCAGTAGTCCCACAGCCGCCAGGCGTAGTCTTCGAGCGGCGGCACCCGGATCCCGGCGGGGCCCAGCAGCGAGCTCGCACGCTTCGCGTCGAAGCGGGTCGGGAAGTTGATGAACTCGAGCGCCTCGCGCGGCACGGCCAGGCCGTCGAGCAGCTCCTCGAACACCCGGCGCACCGGCTCGAAGCCGGCGACCGCGGTGGCGAGATCCGGCGGGATGCGCTCGAGGAGCTTCGGGTCGATGCGGATGCTGGCCTGCGGGGCGTGCGCCGCCCGCGCGAACACGTTCAGCACCTCGCCGAGGCGCCGCGGCCGGGGGTCGGTCAGGTGGAAGCACTCGCCGTCGTGGCCGGGCAGGTGCGACAGGTGCTCAAGCGCCAGGATCACGAAGTCGACCGGCACCAGGTTGACCCAGCCGCCCTCGAGGCCGACCACGGGCAGCCAGCTCGGCCAGCCGCTCCTGAGCTTCTGCAGCAGCTTGAAGAAGTAGTACGGGCCGTCGACCTTGTCGATCGCGCCGGTCGTCGAATCGCCGACCACCATTCCGGGGCGGTAGACGCGCCACGGGAAGCGCGTCTCCGCCCGGACGCGTGCCTCGCCGTCGTGCTTCGTCCGAAAGTACGGATGCTCAAGCCCGGTCGCCTCATCGAACATCGACTCGGTGAAGGTCCCCGGATAGAGTCCCGCGGCGGCAATCGAGCTCACGTGATGGAAGCACTCGCACCCGACGGCGGCCGCGAACTCGAGCGCCTGCTCGGTGCCGGCGACGTTGGCGGCCGCCGCGGCCGGGGCCGCGGCGGTGATGTCGTAGAGCGCCGCGAGGTGGTAGACGTGCGTGATGCGGCCTTTGAGCGCCGCGACCTCGGCCGGCGCGACGCCGAGCGCCGGCGCGCCCAGATCGCCCACGACCGCCACGACGCGCGCCGGGTCCTGGCCGGCCTCGGCGCGCTGCGACTCGAAGCGGGCGCGCGATCCCGGCCGGACCAGCACGTAGACCACGTCGCGCGCGGCGAGGCGCGCGACCAGCCGCCGGCCGATGAAGCCGGTGCCGCCGGTGACGAAGTAAGCCATGACCGTCTGCCCCTGCCCAAACCTGGCGCCACGGTAGCGCCCCTAGCCGAAACCGGCCTCGTGGCAAGCCTCTATGCGGGGGCGCCGTGATCCCGGTCCGCCACCGCATGGACAGCATCGACGCGGCGTGGCTGCGCATGGACCGGCGCACGAACCCGATGGTCATCAACGGCGTGTGGGTGCTCGACGGGCGCATCGCGCTCGAGGACCTCAAGCACCTGATCCACGAGCGCTTCCTGATCCACGAGCGCTTCCGCTCGGTGCCCGTCGAGGAGGCGATCGGCGGCGTCTGGGAAGAAGACCCCTACTTCGACCTCGACGCACAGGTCGGCCTGATCCGCCTGCCGCCGGACGCGGGCCAGGCCGAGCTCGAGCAGCTGTGCAGCGACCTCGCCAGCACCGGCCTCGACCCGCGCCGCCCGCCGTGGCGCTTCGACCTCGTGCCGGAGTACGGCGCCGGCAGCGCGGTGATCGTGCGCATCCACCACTGCTATGCCGACGGCATCGCGCTGGTGCGCGTCGTGCTCGGCATGACCAGCGGCCCTCCCGGCAGCGACGCGCCGGCGCCGCCCGCGCCGGTCGCCGAGGCGCCGCACGCCGGAGACGATTTCGTGCTGCCGTGGCTCGCCCCGCTGCTCGGTCCGGCCACGCGCTGGCTGGGCGAGGCGGTCGCCGGCGGCAGCGGCCTGGTCGAGGCGGGACTGAAGCGCGTCACCCACCCGCGCGAGGCGCTCGACGAGGCCAAGCACGTCGCCGGCATGGCCGGCGAGCTTGCCTCGATCCTGCAGTACAGCGACGACCCCGATACGCCGTTTCGCGGCGAGCTCGGCCCGCGCAAGCAGGTCGCCTGGACCAAGCCGCTGCCGCTCGCCGAGGTGCGCACCGTCGCCCACGCGCTCGGCTGCACGCTCAACGACGTGCTGATGTCGGTGATCGCCGGCACGCTCGGCCGCTACCTGCGCAGCCGCGGCGTCAAGACCGACGGCCTGACGCTGCGGGCGACGCTGCCGGTCAACCTGCGCCCGCCCGACGAGCCCCCCTCGCTCGGCAACCGCTTCGGGCTCGTCTACCTCGAATTTCCGGTCGGCATCGCCCATCCGCTCAAGCGCCTGTACGCGGTGCACGAGTCGATGCAGAAACTCAAGAACTCCGAGCAGCCGCCGGCCGCGTTCGCGACCCTCGCGGTGCTCGGCAGCCTGCCCGGCATGATGCAGAACGCTGCGCTCGAGATGCTGACCCGCAAGTCCTCGATGGTGATCTCGAACGTACCCGGGCCGCGCGAGCCGCTCTACCTGTGCGGCCAGCGCGTCCGCGAGCAGTTCTTCTGGGTGCCGCAGACCGGCACCGTCGGCCTCGGCATCAGCGTGCTGACCTACTGCGGCGACGTGCAGTTCGGCATCATGACCGACCGCGGCCTGATCGCCTCGCCGCACGCGATCGTCGACGACTTCGCGGCCGAGTTCGAGCGCCTGGTGCTGCTGACGGTGCTCGGCGCGATGCACCTCAGGCGCGCGCCTCACGCGAGCTCGGCGCGCGCCTGCTCGACGTCGAGCCGCTCCATGGCGTCCAGGGGCTCGAAGCCCCCCGCCCGCTCGTAGAGGCGCGTCGCCTCGTCGCGGCGCGCATCGCCGTAGATCGCGAGCAGCCCGTTGGCGTACTCCATGTGCGCGATCGCCGACTCCGGGAACAGCCGGATCGCCTCCTTGAAATGGCGGACCGCCGCCTCGCCGCTCGCCCCATAGGTGAGCTTCGCCGCCAGGCCGCCGACCTTGCCGACGATCTCGGCGTGGTAGAGGCCGAGCGCGATGTGCGCGTCGGCGTGCTTCGGCTCGAGCTCGAGCGCCCGCTCGAGGCTCGCGCGCACGCGGCCCGCGTGGCCGGCGGCCAGCGCCTTGAGCACCGACAGGCGCTGGCTCAGCCGGCCGAGCACGAAGGCGTGCATGTAGTGGGCGTTGGCGAGCCCGGGGGCGGCCGCCGCGGCGCGCGCGGCGAGCTCGACCGCCTCGCCGAGCAGCGCCTCGGCCCGCGGCTTGCGCTCCTCGAGGTAGGTGACGTAGACGCCGGCGGCCTTGCAGGCGACCACCGCGCCGAGCGCGCCGAGCTCGTTGCCCGCGCGCCACGCCTCGCCGAAGTCGCCGCGGTGGAAGGCGCGCCACGCCTCGATGAGCCGCCCGGCGAGCTCGGCATCCGCGAGCGGCGGCGCGACGAGCTCGCGCGCGGCGCGGAACTTGGTGTTGAGCGCCGCGACCCGCTTGGCGTCGGGCCATGGCTCGCGGTCGCCGCGGTGCAGCCGCTCCCACGCCTTGTCGAGCGCGTGGCCGGCGAGCCCGTTCGCCGGCTCCTTGTACGGAAATCGTATCCACTGTGCTTTCAGCGACTTGGACGGCATGGCGCGCCCTTACGGCAACTACGGATCGGGTTTGACTTTAATGGGCCAATAATGCATTGCGCGTCCGGGCTATACGCAGCGGACGACCGGGCCCGGAGGGGCCCGCCTCTTGTTACAGGAGAAAGTCATGGCAGTACGCAAGACCGGAAAGCTGGCCCGCAAGGGCCGCGGCCGGCGCGGCAGTCGCGCTGAGTTGCCGATCGTGGACGCGATGCACCAGATCTGGCTGGCCGGCATGGGTGCGCTATCGCGCGTCCAGAAGGAAGGGCCGCGGGCGTTCGAGACACTGATCGTCGACGGCGCCGAGTTCATCGGCCAGGGCCGGACGGCGGCGGAGAAGATGCTCCGCGAGGCGATCGAGACCGTGCAGTCGACGGTCGGCGAGCGGATGAAGAGTTCCCGCGACCAGGCCGCCGAGACCTGGGAGAGCCTGGAGAAGATGTTCCAGGGCCGCGTGCAGCGCGTGCTGCACCAGGCCGGTGTGCCGACGGCGACGGAGATCCGCGCGCTCTCGAAGCGGGTGGACCATCTGAACGCGAGCGTCACACAGCTGGCACGGGCGCGCCGCGCCGCGCCGCGTCGTCGCGCCGCGAAGCGGTCCGCACCGCGTCCGGCCGCCGCCGCCTGACAGCGGTCCGATGCTGACGCTGCAGCCCGCGCCGCGGCCGCAGCAGCACCGACGCCCCCGGTTCGGGCTCGCGCTCGCCGGGGGCGGTCCTTTGGGCGCCTTTTATGAGATCGGCGCGCTGCAGGCCCTCGCCGAGTCGGTCGAGGGCCTGGACCTCACGCGTCTGGATACCTACGTCGGCGTGAGCTCCGGGGCGATGGTCGCCGCCGGGCTCGTCAACGGCATCAGCACCGCCGACATGGGCGTCGTGTTCATCGACAACGCGTCGGCCGAGTACCCGGTGTCGCCCGGCCTGTTTCTGCAGCCGGCCTTCCACGAATTCCTCGCCCGGGCGCGCGGCGCGCCGGGGCTGCTGGCGGATATCGTCCGCCAGTACTGGGTCAATGCGCCCTCGCCCGGCGCCTGGGCCGCGGCGGCCGAGCCGCTCGGCCGGCTGGTGCCGACCGGGCTCTTTGACAACCGGCCGTTCGAGCGCTTCATCGCCAACGTATTCACGACCCACGGCCGCAGCAACGACTTCCGCACGCTCGAGCACAAGCTGTACGTGATCGCGACCGACCTCGACGGCGGCACCGAGGCGCGCTTCGGCGCCGCGGGCCTCGACCACGTGCCGATCTCGCGTGCGATCCAGGCGAGCACGGCGCTGCCGGGGCTCTACCCGTCGGTCGAGATCGACGGCCACACCTATGTCGACGGCGCGCTGCTGCGCACCATGCACGCCTCGGTCGCGCTCGAGGACGGCGCGAGCCTCGTGTTCTGCGTCAACCCGCTGGTCGCGTTCGACGCCTACGCCAACGGCCCGCGCAGCCACGACCTGCGGCGCGGCGGGCTGCCGCTCGTGATGAGCCAGACCTTCCGCTCGCTGATCCAGTCGCGCATGCAGGTCGGCATGTCGGCCTACCGCGGCCGCTACCCGACGAGCGACATGCTGCTGTTCGAGCCCGACCGCTCCGACGAGGAGATGTTCTTCGTCAACGTCTTCAAGTACGCCGGCCGGCGCGGCCTCGCCGAGCATTCCTTCCAGCGGACCCGCGCCGACCTGCGGCGCAACGCCCGCGCGCTCGCGCCGCTGCTCGCCCGCCATGGCCTGCGGCTCAAGCTCGACACGCTCGATGACCCGGCGCGCAGCTTCCGCGCGGCGATGGCGGCGCGCAAAGACAACTTCGGGCCCGTCGGCAGCCGGCTCGGCGCGGCGCTCGACCGGCTCGAGGCACAGCTCTGACGGCCGCCGCGCGCCGCGATGCCAGGGCTCGAGGCGCTGTTGGAGGAGAACGAGGCTGAGCGCGCGCGCCTCGCGGCTGACCCTGCGCGCGCCGCCGGGCTCGCCCGCCTGCAGGCGTGGCAGGCCGCCCGGCTCGCCCGCACCTACGCCGACCTCGCCGCGACGCCGCGCTACGCGGCGGCGGCCGGCTTCTTCCTCGGCGAACTCTATGGCGGCCACTACGCGACGCCGCGCGACCGCGACCTCAAGCGTGCGGCCGGCGCGCTCGAGCGGCTGCTGCCGGCGAAGGCGCTCGCGGTCCTGAAGCGCGCGATCGCGCTCGAGATCACGACCCAGCGGCTCGACGCTGCGCTCGCCGCATGCCTGCCGCCCGAGGCGCCGATCACCGCGGCGAGCTACGCCGACGCCTACCGCCGCTCGGCGCCGCGCGCGGAGCGCGAGGCACAGCTCCAGGCGATCCTCGAGATCGGCACCGTGCTCGACCGGCTGGTGCGGCACGCCGCGCTCGGCGTCCTGCTCAAGGTCGCCCGCGCGCCGGCCCACGCCGCCGGGCTCGGCGCGCTGCAGGGCTTCCTCGAGCGCGGCTTCGCGGCGTTCCGCGCCACCGGCGACGCCGAGGAATTCCTCGCAACGATCGGCGCGCGTGAGTCACAATTGCTCGAGCGGCTGTACGCCGGCACGGCGGACCCGCTGCGGGGGATGGAACCATGTTGAACTGTGACCACATCGTCGTCGGCGCGGGCTCGGCCGGCTGCGTGCTCGCCAACCGCCTGTCCGCGGACCCGGCGCGCCGCGTCGTGCTGCTCGAGGCGGGCGGCCGCGACTCGAGCCCGTTCATCTCCATGCCGGCGGGCCTCGCGCAGATCGTCAACATGCCCGAGGTCAACTGGGACTACGTGACCGAGCCCGAGCCCGCGCTCAACAACCGGCGCCTGTGGTGGCCGCGCGGCCGGGTGCTCGGCGGCTCGAGCTCGATCAACGCGATGTGCTACATCCGCGGCCAGCGCGAGGACTACGACGCGTGGGCCGCGGCCGGCTGCCCGGGCTGGGCCTTCGACGACGTGCTGCCGTACTTCCGCCGCGCCGAGGACCAGGCGCGCGGCGCCAACCACTACCATGGCACCGGCGGCCCGCTCGCCGTGTCGGACCTCAGGCACCACAACGTGCTGTCGGAGGCATTCCTCGCCGCCGGCCGCGAGCGCGGCCTCGCGGAGAACGCCGACTTCAACGGCGCGACGCAGACCGGCCTCGGCTGGTACCAGGTGACCCAGCGCGACGGCCGGCGCTGCAGCGCCGCGACGGGCTACCTCAGGCCCGTGCTCGGCCGGACCAACCTCAAGGTCGAGACCGGTGCGCTCGCGACCCGCGTGCTCGTCGAGGGCGGCCGCGTCGCCGGCGTCGAGTACGCGCAGCGCGGCACGCTGCACACGCTCAAGGCGGGCGCCGTGACGCTCGCGGGCGGGGCGATCAACTCGCCGCAGCTGCTGATGCTCTCCGGCATCGGACCTGCGGCCGAACTCGAGGCGCTCGGCATCCGCACGCTCCTCGACCTGCCCGGCGTCGGCGCCAACCTGCAGGACCACCTCGACTACTGCACGCTCGTCAAGTCGACCCGGCCAGTCACGTACGACTTCTCCAAGCTGCAGGAGGTCGGCGTCGGACTTCGCTACTTCCTGCTGCACACCGGCCCCGGCACCTCGAACGTCGCCGAGGCCGGCGGCTTCCTGACCACGCCGCGCGCGCCGGGTGGGCGGCCGGACGTGCAGCTGCACTTCGTGCCGGCGCAGCTCGACGATCACGGCCGCAACCGGCTGCCGGGCCACGGCTACACGTTCCACTGCTGCGTGCTCAGGCCCAAGAGCCGCGGCCGGATCCGGCTCGCCAGCGCCGATCCCGCCGCCAAGGCGCGGATCTTCGCCAACTACCTCGCCGAGCCCGACGACGCGACGACGCTGATCGCCGGCATGCGCATGGTGCGCGAGATCGCCGCCGCGCGCGCCTTCGACGCCTTCCGCGGCGAGGAAGTGTTCCCGGGCGCCGCGGTGCAGTCGGACGCGGACTACCTGGCCGCGATCCGCGCCAAGGCCGAGACCATCTACCACCCGGTCGGCACCTGCCGCATGGGCAGCGACGCGGGCGCAGTCGTCGATGCGCGCCTCAGGGTCCGCGGCGTCGAGGGGCTGTCGGTGGCGGACGCCTCGGTGATGCCGACGCTCGTCTCGGGCAACACCAATGCGCCGACCATCATGATCGCCGAGAAGGCCGCGGAGTGGCTCGCCGCCTGAGCGCGGCAGCGGCGCGGCCCGCTACGGCGCGGCCGTGACGACGATCGTGCCGGCCAACTGCGGATGAATCGGTTTGACGTAGCGCCACGCGCCCGGCCGCTCGCAGCGGAACGCGAAGCCGTTGCCCGGGTCGAGCGCGCCGGAGCGACACAGCCCGTCGACGCCCACCACCGTGTGCGGCTCGCCGTCGAGGTTCCGCCAGCGGACCCTGAGGCGCGAATCGACGCCGCCGGTCCGTCATCGCTACCCTCGATCCGCCCGCGCTCGCCCAGAGGTCCTGCGTAGACCCGCCGGCGGGCGAATGTATTCCCCGGCGGCAGGTGTGACTACGCGGTGGCCGCCATCCCCGCCATTTGGAGTCAGGCTGACGTCGTCAGCCGATCCGGGCCGCGGCGAGCAACCGCCGCGGCGGCGCTTTTCGCAGGCCGGCCCGGCTGTCAGTTTCGCGAAACAGATGGCCGGCCGGGCGAGCGTCTCAAACCGGCCAATACCGGGAGTTCGATCTAGCAAGATGACTTCCTCAAAGCCGCCGTTCACCGAAGCTGCCCCAGGCCCTTTCGATAGGTTATCTCTATAGGTCTCCATCATAAGATCGATTGGATCAATCAATGTCAACGCGTTAGTTTCAATAGGCACGGTGGCAAGGTACGGAACTCAAGCGGAGCGAACATGGAAAGCGAAAACAAGTGCCCGTTCTCGGGCGAGGTGCGCAAGCACACGGTCGCCGGGGCCCCGTCGAACGCGGACTGGTGGCCTAATCAACTGAAGCTGAACATCCTGCATCAGCACTCCTCGAAGTCCGACCCCATGGGCGAGGAGTTCAACTACGCCGAGGAGTTCAAGAGCCTCGACCTGAATGCGGTCATCAAGGATCTGCGTGCCTTGATGAACGATTCACAGGACTGGTGGCCGGCGGACTTCGGCCACTACGGACCGTTGTTCGTTCGCATGGCCTGGCACAGTGCCGGCACCTACCGCATCAGTGACGGTCGCGGCGGCGCAGGGACCGGCAATCAGCGCTTTGCCCCCCTGAACAGCTGGCCGGACAACGTCAACCTCGACAAGGCGCGCCGGCTGCTTTGGCCGATCAAGCAGAAGTATGGTCGCAAGATTTCATGGGCCGACCTGATGATCCTGACCGGCAACGTCGCTCTCGAGTCGATGGGATTCAAGACCTTCGGTTTCGCCGGCGGGCGTGAGGACATCTGGGAGCCGGAACAAGACATCTACTGGGGCTCCGAGAACAAGTGGCTGGATGACAAGCGCTACTCCGGCGACCGAGAACTCGAAGATCCGCTCGGTGCCGTGCAGATGGGCCTGATCTACGTCAATCCGGAAGGCCCGAACGGCAATCCCGATCCGATCGCCGCAGCGCGGGATATCCGCGAGACCTTCGCCCGGATGGCGATGAACGACGAAGAGACGGTCGCGCTCATCGCCGGCGGTCACACCTTCGGCAAGACCCACGGTGCCGGCGATGCGTCGCTGGTTGGTCCCGAGCCGGAAGCGGCCGGCATCGAGGAGCAGGGTCTTGGCTGGAAGAGCCGCTTTGGGACGGGCAAGGGTGGCGACACGATCACGAGCGGCCTCGAAGTCACCTGGACCAGCACGCCGACGAAGTGGAGCAACGGCTTCTTCGCGAATCTGTTCGGCTACGAATGGGAGCTGACGAAGAGCCCGGCCGGCGCACACCAGTGGAAGCCGAAGGATGGCGCGGGCGCCGGCACAGTTCCGGATGCCCACGACCCGTCGAAGCGTCACGCGCCGGCCATGCTGACCACTGATCTCGCGTTGCGGTTCGACCCCGCCTACGAAAAGATCTCGAGGCGCTTCTATGAGCATCCGGAGCAGTTCGCGGATGCATTCGCCCGGGCGTGGTTCAAGCTGACCCACCGCGATATGGGTCCCCGGTCGCGTTATCTGGGTCCGCTCGTTCCCAAGGAACAGCTGCTGTGGCAGGACCCCATTCCCGCGGCGGATCACCGATTGATCGACGAGCGGGACATTGCCGCCCTGAAGGCCAAGATCCTCGCCGCCGGACTGTCCATCTCCCAACTGGTCACCACGGCGTGGGCGTCTGCGGCGACGTTCCGCGGCAGCGACAAGCGCGGTGGAGCCAACGGCGCGCGTATCCGCCTCGCGCCGCAGAAGAATTGGGAGGTCAACCAGCCGGCTGAACTCGCCACGGTCCTGCAGAAGCTGGAAGCAATCCAGAAGGACTTCAACGGCGCGCCGTCAGGTGGCAAGAAAGTGTCACTTGCCGACCTGATCGTCCTGGGCGGCTGTGCCGCCGTCGAGGCCGCTGCGAAGAAGGCCGGCCACGACGTGACGGTTCCGTTCTCGCCGGGGCGCACGGACGCGTCGCAGGAACAGACCGATGTGCAGTCGTTCGCCGTACTCGAGCCAACCGCAGACGGGTTCCGCAACTACGTCCGCAAGGGACTCGAGGGATCGGCGGCAGAGCTGCTGGTGGACAAAGCGCAGTTGCTGACGCTGACCGCCCCTGAGATGACGGTTCTGATTGGCGGCCTGCGCGCCTTGAATGCCAACGTCGGCCAGTCCAAGTACGGCGTCTTCACCAAACGACCCGAGACATTGACCAATGACTTCTTCGTGAACCTCCTCGACATGCACACGAAGTGGCAGAAGTCCGCCACCTCCGAAGGCGTGCTGGAGGGGCGCGATCGGGCGACGGGCGAGCTGAAGTGGACGGGCACCGTTGTCGATCTCGTCTTCGGTTCGAACTCCCAGCTCCGAGCCCTCGCGGAAGTCTATGCGTGCAGCGACTCGCAGAAGGCGTTCGTGCGTGACTTTGCGGCGGCCTGGAACAAGGTGATGAACCTTGATCGCTTCGACCTTGCGTGATCTCAGAGGATAGGTGTTCAGGGTCAAATACCGCGCAGCCGCGACTTGGCCGGATGATCCCGGACCAGGTCGCGGCTGCGCGAACCCGACGCCAGCCTGCAAAAAACCTAGACCCTGGCACAAGCCAAGAATCGCTACTAAGGCTGCGACTTCTGCGAGGGACCTCGGCGCTCAACCCCGGAGCCGAGTCGCGAGGCCCTGCCGGCGCAGTCGCGTGGCCAGCCTTCTTCAACGCCACCGGACCACCCGATAGCGGCCGCTCGCGAAGCACCGCAACGGGTCAACACCGGTCTAATGCATTGAATCGCAAGTAGTTCCGCGGCAACCGGCCGCGTTCGGCCAATAGCGGTCCTAAGGGCTTTGGAAATCCCGGCTGCATAGCGGACGTTCAGCATTCCGTGGTCGTGCTGCAAAGAGTGCGCCGGCGTGATGGCAGCTTGCGCGACGGGGACGAGGGCGGCGGTCCGAAAGGCGTGCTCGTCCATCGCCCTGGGCCCACCTCAGGCGTCCGTCGGCCGCTGCCGACACATTAACCTCGTCACTGTGTTGCACCTCAGTTTAGAGCCCGCCCTCTGAATCTTGTGACGGCGAGACGTACGTCTATACGGACACTGATCGCCATAAGGTTCGCACCTACATGCGAATCAGCGAGACGTCGCGCAAACTGAGCCGCTGATGGCGCCAACGAGGCCGGCACATCTGTTTAGCCGAAACGGGAATCTGTCCTATGAACCGGTGTCACTCAAGACCCCGTCTGCACCGGAGTCGACTCGGAGGCGATTGAGGGAGTATCCGCGGCCGGGAACTATGTCGAAGTACATGCGGGAGGGAAGGTGCACCGGGTCCGTGACACCCTCGCCAACTTCATCGCGCGGTCGGATGCAGGCGGGTTCCTGCGCGTTCACCGCTCGCACGTCGTGCGTCTGGTGTTCATCAAGGAGCTTCGGCCGCTGTGTCATGGCGACTACGGGCTCGTGCTGCGCGATGGCCGGGTCCTGACGTTGAATCGTCGCTACAAGGCGCTGTTACCCGATCGGATTCGCCGAAGGCTCTGACAACAGGACCTTCGTGCTGCGCTGCTGCGAACTACGCGCGATAGTCGGTGCGTCACATTGACTCCTGATTTAGCGTGGCAGACCTTTGCGGCTTCGATCGCGCAGCAGTTGCTGACCGTCCCAGGCAAACTCGTGATCTCTGGCCGAACGTCGACCATCAGCCAACGGTATTTCGAAGCGGCCGTCGAGTCACTGCCGGATTGTGGACATCCCCGTAACGCTGCACAGGATCCGGCCGCAAGCATCGACCAGATCCCGCGCCTCGGAGTCGGTGTGGGCCAACCCGCGTGTCAACGAGGGTATCGACCGGGACGAGACAGAACGCTGAGGTCCGTCGTTCACAGCAAGGCGCACATCGAGTTCAGTGTTGCCATCAGCGTAACTTGATGCCGAAGTTCTGACTCAGTCATTCCTGGGATATGCTGGTCCTGATCTCTCGACGCGGGCAATTCCACGGAAGGATGAGGTGAAATGAGAAAGCTCACGGTGCTGCTCGTTTGCTGGGTCGCTTCGGCCAATCATTGCGCCCTCGCCGATGACGCGGCGGCAATGGCGGTACTGCGTGACGGCTGCGCGGCGGACGCGCAAAAACTGTGCGCCGGCGTAAAGGCCGGCGGGGGCAGAATCCTGGCCTGCCTGAAGGAACACAAGGCCGAGCTCTCCGATCAGTGCAAACAGGCCGCTGCCCAAGCGTCAAGCCTGGGCGGGAATTCGACAACCGCCGCGCCCGCCCAACCTGTCCCGCCCGCCACACCTGCCTCACCCTCTGCAGCGCCCGGTGCCCCGCCCAAATCCCCGCCCGCACCGGCTGCCCCGGCTGCCGGCGCTCGGGGCACCGCGGCGGCGACGGGCACCGCGTCCAGCGCGTACTTGCGCATGAAGAAGGGCCAGATCATCGATCCTGGGGCGGCCGGCGGTCAGGCGGCGCAGCCGGCGATCGATTTGCTGATTCCCTCTGACTGGGACCTGAAGGGCAATGTCGTCTTCGGCGGGGGTAAGGGCGGGTGCTTTGGCGATCTATTTGCCGTGTCATGGGAGGCGACGAATCCCGACGGGTCCCTCACTTTTCAAGGCGCCCCCAATTACAGCTGGCAGTACACGGATGATCCGACCGAGCTGCGCAAGCTGAACGATCCACTGCGGCGGGCGCTCGGCGCCGGCGGCAAGCCCTGCCCGATCATGAAGGCGATGACGGCAGAGAATTACTTTCGCCAGCACGTGCTCCCGAGCCTGCCCAGTGGCAGTACCTTGATATCGGTCGAATCATTTCCCGCGCTCAACCAGATCGTGCGCCAGCAAATGGGTCTGCCGCCGACGGATGCGGGTAACAGAGGCGTCAGGACCGAGGCGATTCGCGCACGGGTCGAGTCCCAGAAGGATGGCAAACCCACGGAGGGATGGGTGGTACTCGCCGTGGTGACGCGCACCTATCCGGTGGGACGGGGAGCATTCTACGATTCTCACGCCGTCGACTTCATGGCGTTTCGAACCCCTAAAGGAATGCTCGACGCCAATGACAAGCTGTTCCGGGTGATGCTGAGTTCCATTCAGCTCGAACCGAAATGGCAGACCTATTCGAACGGCATGATTGCAAAGTTCTACAAGGCCGAAGCGCAAAAGGAGGCCACGCAGGACCAGATGTGGGCCGCTCTGCAAACAAAGATTACCGAGACCATCATGGGCGAAACCGCCAACGCCGAACGGGGAGCCGACGCCGCAGCCTTCGGCGCGGATCAGAACATCCGCGGAGTCCAGACGTTCCGCGATCCCAAGACCGGCAGCACGATGGAGCTCAGCAACCAATACGATCACGCCTGGTTGAACGGCTCTAATGAATACGTCATGAGCGACAATCCCAATTTCAATCCGAATGGATCGCTCGATGGGAACTGGACCACGCTGCAGCCAGTCCGGCCTCAACCGTGAACACGACGACAACGCGGTGACGCATCGGGAGGGCTTCGCCGCGCAGTGCTCTAGTTCTGCTGATTCACGTTGAAGACGCTGTACGAGAAGATCGGTCCGGCCGCATTCTTGTCTTTGCACGCCGCCATTTCGGCCTTCGGTGGCGTGCTGGTCGTGGTGTTCGGCCGCCGGCTCGCCAGAGCCCCCGTGCGGGTCCGCGACCAATCTGCTCAAGCAGAGCTGGCAAACATTCCGGATCCGCGGCCGGTTCGGACACAAGTGGCACTCCTTGGAAGCTGCCGTTAGCGAACGGAAGCACCGGGTCATCACCCGCAGTTCAGCCGTTCTCGGTAGTGCGGCGCCAATAGTCGCCCGGACGAATGATTGGAATTTCGCGCACCTTGCGCCTATCGAGAAGGTCGCGGTCGACGCTAATGAGGAGCGCGCACTCGCCGGCAACCGCCGTACCACGAACCGGCATGTCTGTGGGATCGCGCCACGGATCTGACGGTAGATCGGCGGGCTGCACCACGACGCCCGCGCGTCGAAGAAATGCGGCGACCTGCAGAGCGTCACGCTTAGCGAAATCGAACTTCTCAACGAGCTTTCGACAAAGCTCCTCAAGAATGAATTCAGAAGTCACCAGCTCATGGCGCAATAAGACGTATTCAAGCAACTCCGCGCACACGCCCGCGCGGCCGATGTGCGCCGCGGTCAGTACGGAGGAATCGAGCGCGATCCTCACGTCTTCTTGAGCGCCTCGAAAACGTCTTCGTCGGTGTTGATCCCGCCGGCCTGCGCGCGCGCAACCAGTTTGCTCCGGAGCGTTCGAAATTCCGTGACCCGCAGGTAGCGCTTCAGCGCCTCACGCGCAGTGTCGCTCTTGGAGATGCCGAGAGCGGCGCTCTGGCGCTCCAGGGCTCGATCCAATTCATCCGGTACACGAAGCGTCAACGTGCTCATGTATTACAATGCATTACAATTGGATCGAGCAGGCAATTGGCCCTGCCGAAGGCGCCAAGTCGAGCAGTTTCGGGCGCGTCCGTGGTCGCGAAGCCGACATTCGCGACCGGCTGCAAGCGGTCAACGAGCAACGGTTACGATGCATGTTCCCAGCTGCGTAACGCGGCAATGGTCCCGTAGCGCTCGGCTTTCAGGTAGTAGCGATCGTCAGCCGTCACGAGTAGTGCGTTGTCGTGCTCAAGCGCTACGGCGTGGTACAGCGTGTCAAAGAGATGATGCCCGGTCTCGATCGCAAGGTTCGTTGCCCGTCGCATGACGTTCGGGTCGTCGGTCGTCGGAAACTGCAATGCGGCGAGCATTTCGACATCACGGACTGCGGTCTGCGGGGTGAGGCGGGCAGCCACCGCCGCCACTTCGGCCAACCAATGCGCAGGCTGCAGAATCTCCAGCCGGCCACGTACGACAGACTCGATGACGGCTGACGCCTTCTCCGTATCGGGCTCGCGGGCAGGGTCCTCCAGCAGCCATTTAAGAACCACGCTCGCATCGAGCACAACGATCACGGTCGTCCGGCCGCGCGTGCCCTGCGGATGTCCCGACCGGCGAGCGCCGGTCGGCTCGAACGCGCGGCGCCCAATTGGCGGAACAGCCGTTCCCGCCTCATTTGCAGCTGCCGCTCGCGCACGGCGCGCCGCATCAGCTCGGCGATAATCGAGCTCTTGTTCTGATCACCGAAGGCTTTGTCGAACGCCGCCTTCACTTCATCGGGCACACTGAAATTGACCGTTGCCACTGCCCGGCTCCATTGTTGAAATATTCAACAAAATTACTATACGCCGGCCTGATGCGACGTCAATGCCGATTGCCAGGGCGTTCCGGCCAATTCTCATCGGTTCCCGCCTATTCTGGCCGCGCCGACTGCGGACACTCGCGACGGTCGGCTTGGGGTCAATTCTGTTGAACAGCTCGTTTTCTTGGCGGCGACCAGTTCGTCGACCAGCGCGCACCCAATCGAGAATTGATGAGGCGCGGAGCCGCTAACGGAACACGTGCCACCATGGCGGGAGGTCGCCAAGAATTGCTACCCGCTCGGCTCCTCGCCTGTTCGAGCCGCCTAGCAGCCTAGGATTTCTCGGCCAGCGCTCAGAAAGGGATTTTTGAACGGAATAGGTCAAGCACGGCCGTTCTCTGCAAGCGACCGATCAACAGGGCAGCTCAGACTCCGAGTACCGTGAAGCCATGCGCTTGCGCCGCTAATCCGAGCGCTGCGTCGTGAGTTGCCATGACCGGATCGACACCTACGGCAGCCTTCCAGAGCAGTGCTGACGCAAGATGAATCGCATCGAGGGTTCCGAGCTCCGTCGGCATCGGCTGCGCGGCGCGGTCCAGTACGATCGAGTCGATCTCGACCAACTCCAGCGAGTTGACGAGGTTAAGAAGCGTGGCGCGGCGCCTGGCGATTTCCGTATCTGATAGTCCGGCGCGTATTCGCAACCGATCCAAGGTCCGCAGACTCTCGGTCGCAATCAGCGCGC
The DNA here is from genome assembly GCA_963727685.1 of uncultured Pseudomonadota bacterium. Classification (GTDB taxonomy): domain Bacteria; phylum Pseudomonadota; class Gammaproteobacteria; order Steroidobacterales; family Steroidobacteraceae; genus CAIKZZ01. The sequence continues at coordinate 43,938 of CAVSGY010000005.1, read as the reverse complement.
TGGAAACTCCGCGATCGATCTGCCGCCACTGCGGCAATGAGTCAGGCTGTCCGAGCGCCAGGCGCAGCAGAACCGATGAGTCGACATAGGCGATCATCTATGACTCTGCCGCTCCTCGAGCAACAACTGAACGACGTCGATCTTCTGCGCGATCGGCTTTGGTAGAGAAACCTTGTTCGGCTTCGGTGAATCGCTAGCCGGCTTACGGATGCGCAAGCCCGATCTTTCGCGCAGCGGAACGATCTGCGCGACAGCCCGATTACGGTCCAGGACTGCGATCGACTCGCCGCCCTGTACGATGCGAAGAAATTCGCTGAGCCGGGACTTGAGTTCGGCGATACCCACCTGTCTCATGACTACATATGGCCATAATTGGTCATAAAACTGCAAGAACCATCAGTTCTGATCGTGAAAGATTCCCAGTTGAGCCAGCGGGTGATGGTTCCGGACAATCCTGTATCTAGGACCAGCGGTCCACTCGTAACGCAATCCACGCCTGACAGCGGCCGTTCACGAACGGCCGTAGGGCGTCAACCGGCGACCCTGGAAGATGGCGCTCAGGGTTTGGCGCTGACAGACCGGTCTCGGGCGCCGAATCAGGCGGTTCCCGGCCAAGACCGGCCGCTGGCTCCGTCCTATTGGCTGCCCGGAAGCGGCCGTTCGAATTCGGATAAGCTCCGCCCCGTGGCCAGAAGGTTGCCTCCATCGGACCGGCACCCGCCGCCACGGCAAGAGGCAGCGCGTCGGTGACCGAGTCCTCCAAAGCCGTGTTCCTAAGCTACGCGTCGGAAGATGCAGGCGCGGCAAGACGCATTTGTGACGCGCTTCGAGCCGCCGGCATCGAGGTCTGGTTCGATCAGACCGAGCTCCACGGCGGCGATGCCTGGGACCAGGCGATCCAACGGCGGATCCGGGACTGCGCTCTCTTCCTGCCGCTCATCTCCGCAAACACCGAGCGGCGCAGCGAGGGCTACTTCCGCCTGGAATGGCGGCTCGCAGTCGACCGTTCGAAGATGATGGCCGACGACGCGCCGTTCCTGCTGCCGGTCGTTCTTGACGCGACTCCGGACGTGACCGCGCGAGTCCCCGAGCCGTTCCGGCAGGTCCAGTGGATGCACCTGCCGGGCGGCGACCCGCCCCGCGCCTTCGTCGAGCGCGTCGCCCGACTGCTGGGCGCGCCTGCGCTGGCCCGAGACCCGGCGGCGACCGCGCCAACCCGCGCGGCGTCTCCCGCGGCCCGGGGCCGCCATCCTCGCGCGGCGGCATGGGCGGTGGTCGCAGTCGCGACCGTGCTTTCGGCGGCTGCCGCCAGCTGGTACATCTGGCGACCGGTTGGTCCGGGCTCATCGCTCGCGACCGCGGCCGCCGCCGAGCAATCGATCGCCGTAATGCCATTTGCCGACCTCAGCGAGAAGCATGACTACGAGTACTTTGCCGACGGTCTGACCGAAGATCTGATCGACCTGCTCGCGCAGGTGACCAGTCTTCGCGTCATTGCGCGAACGTCGTCGTTTTACTTCAAGGGCAGGCAGGCCACCGTCGATGAGATCGCAAGACGGCTGGCGGTGTCCTACGTCCTGGAGGGCAGTGTGCGTCGATCGGGCAGCAAGATCCGCGTGACCGCCCAACTCGTTCGCGCCGACACCGCCGCGCATCTGTGGTCGCAGACCTACGACCGGGACATCGCCGACATCTTCAAGACCCAAGACGAGATCGCCGCGACCGTCGCGAAGGAGCTCGCTCTGTCGCTCGGGCCGGCTCGGGACCTGACGGAGTTCGATCGGAGCGCCGCGCCCGGCGCATTCGACCAGCTTCTGGTCGCCAGGCAGCAGGCACGATCCGGCAGCCTCGACGGGTTGCGGCGATCGACCAATGCGTACCGCGCGGCCATTGCCATCGATCCAAATTACGCGGAGGCCTATGCGGAGTTGTCCACCGTCGAAATCAATCTGTCGAGCCTCACGAACGACAAGGCTGCGTACGAGCGGGCACGGGCGGCCATGGATAAGGCCATCGCTATCTCACCCACACTCGCCGAGGGATACCGCGCGCGCGGGGACCTCGCAACCATGACGCTGAGAATCGACGACGCCCGGCGCGACCTGCAAAGGGCGCTGGCGCTGGCACCGAACGACGTGGCCGTGCTCACCGATTGGGCCTACCTGCTCGCAACTCTCGGCCGTGTGCGGGACGCGATCGCCATCACGCGGAAGGCACTGGCCCGCGACCCTCTACATCCCAGCGTGCTCTGCAAGCTCGGCGTCTACTACACGGCGACGGCGGACTATTCCTCCGCACGTTCGTTCCTGGGCCACGCGCTCGCCGTCAGCCCCGGCGACGAGGTGACCCACTATTGGCTCGGCGAGCTCGACATGCTGGAGGGCCGCTTCTCGGACGCCAGAGCGCACTTCGACGCGACGAGCGCACCGGACGTCCATCTTTGGGGGGAATCGATCTCGGAGTTTGCTCTGCGACACGACGGCCCATCAAACAAGGCTCTGTCGCAGCTGACTGAAAAGTACGCCACGACTGCGCCTTACCAGATCGCAATCGCATTTGCTCTGCGTGGAAACCGGGATGCGACGTTCCACTGGCTTGACCGTGCCGTTGAGGTCGGCCAGTCTGACCTGGTACAGCTCAACTACGATCCTCTGCTCGGGAATGTGCGCGGTGACCCTCGTTACACGGCTCTCCTGAGAAAGCTAAGGCTGCTCGACTGAGTCATGCCCGGGCGGGCGTCCAGCGTCCCGGTGCGGGTCGACGGGGGGGCCCCGAATCAGGCGGTGCGGCCCGCTCCAAAGTAAGTCTGCGAAGCGTTGCACCTGGCCGCCGGCGCTTGAGGGTGCGCTCATCTGTCACTGACACCAATTGGGTGCCGCGCCGTACCGACTCGCAGCGGAAGTCTGGCAAAATTACCCTGTAGGGGATGTCCCCACTGATGCGCCTCTCGAAATTGACCTTGCCTCTGGCGTTCGCGCTGATCGCTGCACCCATGCCGACCCACGCCATCGAAGAGCCCGCCTACGAAGTCACCCGGAAACTGGGTGACATCGAGGTGCGGCAATACGCTCCCTACGTCGTCGCCGAGGTCGTGGTGGCTGGGTCGGCGACCGAGGCTGGCAACACGGCATTCCGGATTCTGGCCGGCTATATCTTTGGCAAGAACAAGGGCGAGAAGAAGCTCGCGATGGCGGCACCCGTCACGCAGACCGCGGCGCCGATGAAGCTGGAGATGACGGCTCCGGTGACGCAGCGCGCCGCACCGGGCGGGTATCGGGTCCAGTTCGTGCTGCCCAAGGGCGTGACGCTGGCCACCGCGCCGGAACCTATCGACCAGCGCGTTGCCCTGCGGCAGGTGCCGCCGAGCCGCGTGGCCGTCATCCGCTTCTCGGGATTCTGGTCGGATGCCAACTACAACAGGCACCTGGCCCAGCTCGAGGAGACGTTGAGGGAGGCGGGCCTGCAGTGGTCGGGCGAACCGATTTACTCCCGCTATAACTCACCGTTCACGCCGTGGTTCCTGCGCCGTAACGAGATCTGGTTGCAGCTGCCGTAACGCAGAACGCAACGGCGCCAAACTGATGATTGGCGCCGGCGCATTGCGCCACGGCCACCTCAAGACGGGAGCCTTGTTCGCCGTCGCCACGGCCGTCGTGGCGCGCCGCGGCGATGCGGCTGCGACGCTCGACGCCGTGCTCGACCGTCTCGAGTCGCGCCGAGCGGCGCGGCGCCCTCGCCCCGGTACAATCGCCCCAGTCCGCCGCCCCTTCCCCACCGCGGACCGAGGAGCAGCCATGTCACAGGTCCGGGATCTCGCGCACGCCTGGGTCGAGTCGCACCGGCCGGCGCTGTCGGAATGGCACCGCACGATTTGGGACTACGCCGAGCCCGCCTGGCGCGAGTACCGCTCGGCGGCCTGGTTCGTCGAGCGCCTGCGGCGCGAGGGCTTCAGCGTCGAGGCCGGCAGCGGCGGCATGCCGACCGCGTTCGCCGCCGAGTGGTCCAACGGCCCGGGGCCGTCGGTCGCGACCTACGCCGAGTACGACGCCGTGCCCGGCAACTGCCAGGCGGCCGCGACGCGCCGCGGGCCGCGCGACGGCCTGTCGGAGTTCGCGCCCGGCCACACCGACCCGCACTCGGCGCTCGGCATCGGCGCGCTGGCCGCGATCCTCGCCACCAAGCACGCGATGCAGGCGGCGAAGGTCACCGGCACGCTCCGGTTCTTCGGCGAGCCGGCGGAGAAGGTGCAGGGCTCCAAGCTCGTGCACGGCCTCAAGGGCTACTACGACGGGCTCGACGCGATCATCAGCTACCACCCGTTCTACATGCTGCCGCTGTGCAATACGACGCGCTGGGACACGCACTGCGGCGCCTACGGCAGCCGCATCTACTCGTTCATCTGCGACCAGCCCGAGACCTGGCCGGCGGCGGCCAGCGACAGCCCGATCGCCGCGGCCCACTCGGCGGCGCGGGCGCCGGGCGCTAACGTCGCGCTCGTGACGATGTACCAGCTCACCAAGGCGACCATGGAGTCGATGCTCGCCCACAGCGGCGGCTGGTCGCTCAACGAGGCGATCCTGACCGCCGGCCAGGCGACCGCCGACAACCTGCCGGCGCAGCTCGCGCAGATCAACTACGCCTGGCGCGCACCGGAGCTGCGCATGGCCGACGCGATCCTCGACGTGCTCGACCGCAACGCCGACCACGCCGCCGCGGTCGCGCACTGCCGGGTGGTCAAGCGCTGGGTGTCGCGGACGCGGCCGGGGGTCGCCAACCACGCGCTCGCCGAGCTCGCCTACCGCAATCTCGAGCGCGTCGGCGCGCCGCGCTACGGCGCGGAGGCGATCGCGCTCGCCCAGGAGATTCAGCGCAACCTCGGCCTCGCGCCGATGGCGCGGCCGTTCCTGCCGGCCTGCGAGACGCTGATCGAGCCGCACGCCGCGGAGGCCCGGCTGCGCGAGCAGATGCCCGCGTGGCAGACCAACTGGACCTCCGACGACTACGTCGAGATGACCTGGTACGCGCCGACGGTGCGGCTGTACATCGCGCGGCCGATGCTGGCGGTGCCGCCGGGCTACGGCGGCTACCCGGCGTGGGTATCGAACGCGCTCGGCGGGCTGGCGCCGTGCATCGATCCGACGATCGTGGTCGCCGGCAAGACCATCGCCGGCACGCTGCTCGACCTCGTCACCGAGCCGCACCTCGTGGCGGCGGCGCGGACCGAGTTCGCGGAGCGCACGGGCGGTGCGCGCTTCGTCGCGCCGCTGCTGCCGAAGGAGTTCGCGCCGCCGCTCGACTACCGCTGGCCCGAGTACGCGACCACGGCGCGCGGCGCCGACTGGTGGATCCCGGCCTCGGCCGAGCTCGAGGGCCGCGGCTAGCGCCGCGCTGCTATTCGTCGTCGGCGAGCGGGTCGGACTCGGCCACGGCCGCGCCGCGCGGCGGGTACTTGCGCAGCTTCTCGAGCAGCGTCGTGCGGCCGATGCCGAGCAGCCGCGCCGCGTGCGCGACGACGCCGCCGGAGCGCTCGAGTGCCTGGCCGATGAGCTCGGCCTCGAGCGTGGCGAGCGTGTCCTTCAGATCGAGGCCCTCGGCCGGCAGCACCAGCCGCTTGCGTTGCGCGGGCTCGGCCGCGGCCGCCGGCGCGGGCGCGGCCACGGGCCGCGCCTCCGAGCCGGGCGCGGCGAACGGCAGCAGCTCAGGCCCCACCGGCTCGCCGGAGGCGGCGACGGCGAGGCGCTCGAGCAGGTTCTCGAGCTCGCGGACGTTGCCCGGCCAGCGGTGCGCGGCGAGCTCGGCGCTCGCCGCCGCGCTGAAGGTGACCGGCGCGAAGCCGCGCGCCGCGAGCCGCAGGTTCAGGTCCTCGATCAGCAGCGGCAGGTCCTCGGCACGCTCCCGCAGCGGCGGCAGCGAGATCGGGAACACGTTGAGGCGGTAATAGAGGTCGGCGCGGAAGCGCCCGGCGGCGACCTCGACCTCGAGGTCGCGGTTGGTCGCGGCGATGATGCGCACGTCGCAGCTGATCGTCTGGCCGGAGCCGACCCGCTCGAAGCAGCGCTCCTGCAGCACGCGCAGCAGCTTCACCTGCATGAACGGGCTCATCTCGGCGATCTCGTCCAGGAACAGCGTGCCCGAGTGGGCGAGCTCGAAGCGGCCGCGGCGCGTGGTGATCGCGCCGGTGAAGGCGCCCTTCTCGTGGCCGAAGAGCTCGCTCTCGAGCAACTCGGCGGGGATCGCGCCGCAGTTGACCGGCACGAACGGCGCCCGCGCGCGCGGCGAGAGCGCGTGCAGCTCCTTGGCGACGCCCTCCTTGCCGGTGCCCGACTCGCCGAGGATCAGCACCGTGGTGTCGAAGCGCGCCACGCGGCCGATGTGGTCGCGCACCGCACGGATCGCGCGACTGAGGCCGGTCGGATGCCCGACCAGCAGCGGCCGGCCCTGCTCGGGCGCGTCGTTGGCGGTCGCCGGCCGGCCGACGAGCCGGATGCGCTCAGGCGAGCGCATCGCACTCCCCGCCGGCGATGGCGCCGGCAAGGCCGGGCAGCGGCAGCTGGCGGTCGCCGGCGACCACGCAGAGCTCGGGCCGCGCGTGCCAGTCGCGGACGCACTCGACGAAGGCCGGCGCCGCCACCGGCCGCGCGACCAGGAAGCCCTGTGCCCGGTCGCAGCCGTAGGCGCCGAGGAGGCGCAGCGCCGCGCGCGTCTCGACGCCCTCGGCGCAGGCGCTCATGCCGCGGCCGTGCGCCATCGCGATCAGGCTCTCGACCACGCAGCGCTGCTCGTCGCTGTGCTCGAGGCCGAGCACCAGCGCCCGGTCGATCTTGAGCTCGTCGCACTCGAGCCAGGCGAGGCGCGTGCTCGTCGAGAAGCCGGCGCCGAAGTCGTCGAGCGCGACGCGCACGCCGGCGCGGCGCAGCCGCGCGAGGTTGCGCGCCGCCTGCTGGAGGTCGGCGATCGGCGCCGCCTCGGTGAGCTCGAGCGTCAGGCGCGACGGCGCGACGCCGGCCGCGTCCAGCAGGCCCGCCAGCAGCGCCGGCAGCCGGTCGTCGTCCAGCGCCGCGCAGTGCAGGTTGACGCCGATGCCGACGCGCAGGCCGAAGTCGCGCTGCCACACGAGCAGCGCCGACAGCGCCTCGGCCAGCACGAACTGGAACAACGAGCTCATCAGACCGGCGCGCTCGACCGCCGGCAGGAACTGCGCCGGGCGCAGCGTCGTGGCGGCATCGGCGGCGCGCACCAGCGCCTCGGCACGCTCGACCCGCCAGCGGGCGACGCCGTCGCGGCCGACGTGGCGGCCGAGGATCGGCTGGTAGAGCACGCCGAGCCGGCGGCCGCCGAGCACGCTGTCGAGGTCGGGCGCCTCAGCCGCCGCGCGCGGCTCGCCGCGCTGCGCGAGCACGACGACGCGGCCGAAGCGGCGCGCCATGCGGCTCACGCCGGGCTCCCGGCGGCAGACATCGACTTGCTGGCCCCATGCATGCTGGTTCCGTCCCGCTCGCATACCCCGTCGACGCTAGTTGAACAAGCGCGCGGCGCCGGGAGCATCAGCTATCCCCTTAATGTCGCCTGCGGCGCCTACCACTGCGCGCCGCTGCTGTGAACGCGGTCACACGGCTTCTAGGGAATTGGCCTGCGCCGCCTGCGCGGCGTCCGCTGAGGGTTGCGCGCCGGCCGCGGGCGCGTGCGTCCAATACCTACACCGCGCGGCGGCGGCGCGCGTGCGCTGCGCCCCAGCGGTGGATGGAGCGGCGCGGGACGCGCGCCGGCGACGGCGCGTCAGGCGACCGCGGCCGCGATGAGGCGCTCGCGGCCCGCGGCGGCGGCGAGCGCGGGGCGCTTGGGCAGCTTCTCGAGCAGCGTCGTGCGGCCAACGCCCAGCAGGCGCGCGTGGTCAGGCGATCGCATCGAGCTCGGCCTGATTCCACCACGCGGTCATGGCGCCGAAGCCCGGCAGCGACAGCTGCCGCTCGCCGGCCGTGGCCGCGTCCTGCGCCCGCTGCTGCCAGCGGCGGGCGCGCGCGGCGAGCGCGCCAGCGGGCAGCGGCCGGGCGACCAGGAAGCCCTGCGCGCGATCGCAGCCGAACTCGCACAGGATCGCAAGCGCGGCCTCGGTCTCGACGCCCTCGGCGAGCGCCGCCATGCCGTGGGTGTGCGCGAGCGCGACCAGGTTCTCGACCACGCAGCGCTGCTCGTCGCTGTGCTCGAGGCCGTGCACCAGCGCCCGGTCGATCTTGAGCTCGTCGCACTCGAGCCAGTCGAGGCGCGTGGTCGTCGAGAAGCCGGCGCCGAAGTCGTCCAGCGCGACGCGCACGCCGAGCGCACGCAGCCGCGACACCGTCCGCGCGGCGCGCCGCAGATCGCTGAGCGGCGTGCTCTCCGAGATCTCGAGCGTCAGACGCGGCGCGGCGATGCCGGCGAGCTCGAGCTGCGCCGCGAGCGCGTCGGGCAGGCGCTCATCGAGCAGCGCCGCGGCGTGCACGTTGACCGCGGCGCCGAGCCGGGCGACGCCGTCGTGCTGCCAGCAGATGAGCGCGGCCAGCGTCTCGCCGAGCACGAAGTCGAGCAGCGTGCCCATCAGGCCCGCGCGCTCGACCAGCGGCAGCAGCTGCTCGGGGCGCACCGTGAGTCCGCGCGCCGACTCGGCGCGCAGCAGCGCCTCGGCGCCCGCGTAGCGCCAGCGGCACCGGCCCTCGTGGTCCTGCTCGCGGGCGATGATCGGCTGGAACAACACGCCGAGCTCGTACCCGGTCGCACGCGCGAGCGTCGCCGCCGGCGTCGCCGCCGCCCGCTCGTGCTCGCCGAGGATGACGACGCGTCCGCGTCGTGCCGGCGCCGCGGCGCCGTCCTGCCTGCCCTCCTCGTGTGCCTTCTGCGCCGCGTGCATCCCCATGCCCTTGGCTGGTGTTGAATTCCCGTTGCCGGTAGTTCAACAAGCGCCGGGCGCGGCGTAGATGCGGAATCCCCTTAAAGTGGCCTGCACCGCGCGCGCGAACGGGCGCCAGCCGGCAGCACGGGCGCGGCGCGCGCCGCAGCCGACGGCGATGCGTCCGGCGCTGGAAAAACAGGGGTTGCGGCGTCTAGGCGCGCCCCGCAGCGCCGCCCGACGGCGGTGGCATGCGACATAACCTGCCGGCCCGGCGGCGGGCGGGCCGGCCTCAGCGGCGCAGCCGCCGCGCGAGCAGGCGCGCGAGGATCTGCGCGAACTCCTCGCCGAGCTGCGCGTGCTTGAGGCCGTACTCGACGGTGGCCTCGAGGTAGCCGAGCTTGCTGCCGCAGTCGTAGCGCTTGCCCTCGAAGGCATAGGCGTACACCGGCTCGTCCCGGAGCAGCGCCGCGATGCCGTCGGTCAGCTGGATCTCGCCGCCCGCGCCGCGGCCGACGTGGGCGAGCTTGTCGAACACGTGCGGGCTCAGCAGGTAGCGGCCGACGACGCCGAGCGTCGAGGGCGCGACCTCGGGCTTGGGCTTCTCGACGATCTGGGTGATGCGCGAGACGCGGTCGGTCATCGGCTCGACGGCGACGATGCCGTACTTGTCGGTGTCGCGCCGCTCCACCGTCTGCACGCCGAGCACGCTGCCGCCGAGCTCGGCGTAGACCGCGGCCATCTGCTTCAGGCACGGCACCTCGGCGTCGATCAGGTCGTCGGCGAGGTGGATGAAGAACGGCTCGTCGCCGACCACCGGGCGCGCGCACAGCACGGCGTGGCCGAGGCCGAGCGGCGCGGGCTGGCGGATGTAGATGCAGGTGGCCGAGGCCGGCACGATGCTCCTGAGCGAGTCCAGCAGCTCCTGCTTGCCCTGCGCCTCGAGCGCCGCCTCGAGCTCGGGGGCCGAATCGAAGTGATCCTCGATCGCGCGCTTGGAACTGCCGGTGACGAACACCAGCTGGGTCGCGCCGGCGGCGAGCGCCTCCTCGGCCGCGTACTGGATCAGCGGCTTGTCGACGATCGGCAGCATCTCCTTCGGGCTCGCCTTGGTGGCGGGCAGGAAGCGCGTGCCGCGGCCGGCGACCGGGAACACGACCGTGCGGACCGGCTTTCTCTGGGCAGTCATGACGACCTCTGGCAACTGCGCGGATGATACCCGACGCCCGTTGCGGCGGCGTGTACCGCCGCCGGACGCCTCAGCGGCTGCGGCCGCTCGCCACCTGCCCGGCGAGGTCGGACGGCGTCAGCGGCTTGAGCGAATCCCAGCTCTTGCAGGCCTGGCATTGCCAGAAGAAGCCGCTCGACGAGAAGCCGCACTGGCTGCAGCGGAACCGCGCCGTGCGCAGCGCCTGGCGCCGGAGCGCCGCGCACAGGCGCACGAGCGCGGCGTCATCGAGCGTCGCGCCCTCGGGCAGCAGCGCGCCCACCAGCTCGGCGACCGCGGGCTCGCGGCCGAGGTAGGCGCGCGCGAGCGCCAGCAGCGCCGGCGAGTCGAGCCCGCCGGTCAGGATCGCGGCATAGGCGAGCGCGTCGGCGACCTCGCGGCCGTCGCCGGCGAGCTCGGCGACGATCGCGGGCAGCTCGGCCTCGCGGCCGGCCGCCTTGAGCGCGCGCACCAGGCGCGGCAGCACCTCCGAGGCGAGCTGCGGGCTGTGCAGCGGCACGCGCTTCAGCAGCTTGATCGCGTGCTCCGCCTCGCCGAGGTCGAGCGCGACGTCGGCGCGCAACAGCGCCGCGCGCGGGAAGCGCCGCAGCTCGCTGCGCGCGGTGCGCAGGTGCTCGCGCGCCGCGGCGCTGTCGCCGCGGGCGCGGGCGAGCTCGGCGAGCTCGCAGTGGTAGTGGGCGATCGCCGACGGCTGGTCGGGCTTGCCGATGCGGGCGAGGTCGCGGTGGATCGCGATCGCCCGCTCCCAGTCGCGCTCGATCTCGTAGATGACGGACAGGTCCTTGAGCGCCGCGATCCGGTAGGTGCCGCCGGCGGCGAGCTCGAGCAGCAGCTTCTCGGCGCGGTCGTACAGGCCGGCGCGCTGGTAGTCCTGGGCGAGCGCGTAGGTCGCCTGCTCGCGAAACGCGGGGTCGAGCTGGTCGCGCGCGATCAGGTTCTGGTGGACGCGGATCGCGCGGTCGACCTCGCCGCGGCGGCGAAAGAGCGCGCCGAGCGCGAACTGCGTCTCGACGGTGTCCTGGTCGACCGCGACCGCGCGCAGGAAGGCCTCGACCGCGCGGTCGGGCTGCTCGTTGACGAGGTAGTTGAGGCCGGCGAGGTAGTCGCGCGACGGCGGCCGCGGCGGCGGCTCGGCCGACAGGCGCCAGCGGCGGGTCGCGTACCAGCCGATGATCGCGCCGCCGGCGATCAGCGCGGCCTCGATCCAGCTAGCGCGCATGCGCCGGCGCCACCGCGCGCAGCGTGCGCACCTCGCCCTCGGCGAGCCTGAGCGCCCGGGCGAGCGCGCGCCGCTCGCGCGCGAGGCGCGCCACCCACAGCAGCGCACCCCCGACGCCCACCGCCCAGCCGGCGAGGAACGCGGCGACCAGCGCCTGGCCGACGGTCGCGGGCACCGCGGCGACGTACAGGTCGACCAGCGTGCCGGCGCCGTTCAGGCGCACGAAGCCCGCGCACAAGAGCGCAAGCAGCACGAACAGGAACGTGAGCGTGAGGCGGCGGAGCATGGTGCACCCATCCCAAGGACCGCGCCGCAATCTAGCACGCGCGGCACGCGCCGCGCGCGCCGCTACTCGCGGATCGGGAAGTGCTGGCCGTCGTTGACCCGCTCGCGCAGGTCCTTGCCCGGCTTGAAGTGCGGCACGTGCTTGCCCGACAGCGCCACCGCCTCGCCGGTCTTCGGGATTGCGGCCCTGGCGCGGCGGGCGGAAGTGCAGCGAGAAGCTGCCGAAGCCGCGGATCTCGATGCGTTCGCCCGGTCGCGAGCGCGTCGCTCATGATCTCGAGGATCTGCTTGACCGCGAGCTCGACGTCCTTCGCCGGCAGGTGCTTCTGCTTGGTGGTGATGATCTCGATCAGTTCGGACTTCGTCATGCAGCCGATCCGGGGTCTTGTCGTCCGTCACGGTGGCAGCTGGGCGCGGCAGCGCCGGCCTGCCGCCCCGCCCGTCGCTCAGTCCTGTCGCGCTCGGACGATCTGCTCCTTCAGCAGGTCGCCGAGGCTGGTGCCCGGTCGGAGCGTCGGTGCGATAGCTCTGCATCGCCTCCTGCTCCTCGTGGATGTCCTTGGCCTTGATCGACAGCGCAATCGCGCGCGTCTTGCGGTCGACGCCCGTGAACTTCGCCTCGACCTCCTCGCCCACCTTGAGCACCGTGCGCGCGTCCTCGACGCGGTCGCGGGCCAGCTCGGAGGCGCGCAGCTGGCCCTCGATGCCGTTGCCCAGGTCGATGATCGCGCCCTTGGCGTCGACTTCGCGGACCGAGCCCTTGACGATGCTGCCCTTCGGGTTCTCGGCGATGTAGGCCGAGAACGGGTCCTTGGCCATCTGCTTGATGCCGAGCGAGATGCGCTCGCGCTCCGGATCGATCGACAGCACCATCGCCTCGACCGTGCTGGCCCTTCTGGTAGTTGCGCACGGCTTCCTCGCCGGGCATGTCCCAGGAGATGTCCGACAGGTGCACCAGGCCGTCGATGCCGCCGGCCAGGCCGATGAAGATGCCGAAGTCGGTGATCGACTTGATCTGGCCCGAGACGCGGTCGCCGCGGTTGTAGTTCTCGGCGAACTCCTTCCACGGATTGGCCTTGCACTGCTTGAGGCCGAGGCTGATGCGGCGGCGCTCCTCGTCGATGTCGAGCACCATGACCTCGACTTCCTGGCCGACGTGCACGACCTTGGCCGGGTTGACGTTCTTGTTGGTCCAGTCCATCTCGGAGACGTGCACCAGGCCCTCGACGCCCTCCTCGATCTCGACGAAGCAGCCGTAGTCGGCGATGTTGGTGACCTTGCCGAACAGGCGCGTGTTCGGCCGGGTAGCGGCGCGCGATGTTCTGCCAGGGATCGGCGCCGAGCTGCTTGAGGCCGAGCGAGACGCGCTGAGCGCTCGCGGTCGAACTTGAGGATGCGCACGTCGATCTCGTCGCCGACCTTGACGACCTCGGACGGGTGCTTGACGCGCTTCCAGGCCATGTCGGTGATGTGCAGCAGGCCGTCGATGCCGCCCAGGTCGACGAACGCGCCGTAGTCGGTGAGGTTCTTGACCGTGCCCTTGACGACCGCGCCTTCCTGCAGGTTGTCGAGCAGCGCGCAGCGCTCGGCGCTGTACTCCTGCTCGACGACCGCGCGGCGCGAGACGACGACGTTGTTGCGCTTCTGGTCGAGCTTGATGACCTTGAACTCGAGCGGCTTGCCCTCGAGGTAGGACGGGTCGCGGACCGGACGCACGTCGACCAGCGAGCCCGGCAGGAACGCGCGGACGTTCTCGATCTCGACCGTGAAGCCGCCCTTGACGCGGCCGGTGATGATGCCGGTGACGACCTGCTGCTTCGTTGAACGCGGTCTCGAGGCGGGTCCAGGTGCGGGCGCGCTTGGCCTTCTCGCGCGACAGGCGCGTCTCGCCCGAGCCGTCCTCGACGCGAGTCGAGCGCGACCTCGACCTCGTCGCCGGCCTTGACCTCGATCTCGCCCTTCTCGTTCTTGAACTGGTCGATCGGGATGACCGCCTCGGACTTGAGGCCGACGTTGACGATCACGTAGTCCTGTCCGACCTCGACGACCAAGCCGTTCAGGATCTGGCCGGGACGAAAACGCTGGTTGGCCAGGCTCTGTTCGAACAGTTCGGCAAAAGATTCCGTCATGTTGATGTGTCTCGTCGGGACCCGGTGGTCCCGTGTCAGTCCTCGGATCCGGCCGGCTCTGCCGGGAATACGGATCGACGAGGGGTTGTTGCCAATCCCCAGGGACAGCGCTTGCGCACCCTCCCCACCCAGTGCCCGGCCGGTTGCCCGGCGGGCGTCGTTCAGGCGCCCCCGAGGCGCTCGCGCGCGAGCTGAAGCACGCGCGCGACCACTTCATCAGGCGTCAGTCGTGTCGAATCGAGGACGACCGCGTCGGCCGCGGGCTTCAGGGGCGCCACCGCACGGGTGCTGTCCCTCAAGTCGCGTTCCGCGATCTCCCGCGAAAGGGCGGCAAGGCTAACATCCAGGCCCTTAGTCTTTCAACTGGTTATGCCGCCTCGCGCGCCCGCTCCTCGGCGCTCGCCGTCAGGAACACCTTGAGCACGGCACCGGGGAATACGACCGTGCCCATGTCGCGGCCGTCGGCCACGAGCCCGGGCGGCTCGGCGAAGCGCCGCTGGCGGCCGACCAGCGCCGCCCGCACGGCCGGGTAGGCTCGCCACCTTGGAGGCGAGGTTGCCGGCCAGCTCGGTGCGGATCGCCGCGCGTCACGTCCGCGCCGTCCAGCCAGCACCCGCTCCTCGCCGTCCGGGCCCGTGCCGAAGCGCACCTCCATCCGGGCGGCGAGCGCCGCATGGCCGGCCTCGTCGGCGGTGTCGAGCCCGGCCTGCGAGCCCGCGAGCCCGACGAGCCGGTACAGGGCGCCGCGAATCGAGCAGGTGCCAGCCGAGGGCGTCCGCGACCCGCCGGCTGACCGTGCCCTTGCCGGAGCCGCGACGGTCCGTCGATCGCGATGACCGGGACCGGACTCAACGGCTCTCTTCGATCGCGAGCCCGGCGTGGCGGGCGATCGCCGCGAAGCCCGGGAACGAGGTCGCGACGTTGGCGACGTCCTCGACGATGAGCGGCGCGTGCGCCTTGCAGCGCCGCGATCGCGAAGGCCATCGCGATGCGGTGGTCGCCGTGGCTCTCTGACCCTGCCGCCGCCGAGCGTGCCGCCCTCGATGCGCATGCCGTCCGGCAGCGCCTCGGCGCGGATGCCGAGCGCGTGCAGGCCCTCGGCCATCGCCGCGATCCGGTCGCTCTCCTTGACGCGCAGCTCCGCGGCGCCGGTGACCAGCGTCGTGCCGCGCGCGCAGGCCGCGGCGATGAACAGCACCGGGAACTCGTCGATCGCCAGCGGCACGAGCGCGGGCGGCACCTCGATGCCATGCAGCGGCGCGGCGTGGACCTCGACGTCGGCGACCGGCTCGTCGCCGGCGAGGCGCGGGTTCAGGATCCGAAGGTCCGCGCCCATCAGCTTCAGGATCTCGATGATGCCGGTGCGGGTCGGGTTCATGCCGACGTCGCGCATCAGGAACGGGCCCTCGGCGGCGAGCGCGCCGGCGACCAGGAAGAAGGCTGCCGAGGAGACATCGCCCGGCACCCGGAGGTAAGTCGCCTTGAGCTCGCCGCCGCCGGTCAGCGACACGCGCCCGGGCGCGCTGCGGACGTCGACGCCGAAGGCGCGCAGCATCCGCTCGGTGTGGTCGCGCGTCACGGCGTGCTCGCGCACCGTCGTCTCGCCCTCGGCATAGAGCCCGGCGAGCAGGATCGCGGACTTCACCTGGGCGCTCGCGACCGTGAGGTCGTAGTCGATGCCCGTGAGGCGCGCCCCGCCCTGGATCGTCACCGGCGGGTGGCCGTCGCGGGTCGCGATCGACGGCGCCCATCAGCCGCAGCGGCGCCGCGGCGCGCTCCATCGGCCGCTTCGACAGCGACGCATCGCCGGTCAGCGTCGCAGTCGAAGGCCTGCCCGGCGAGCAGCCCCATCGACAGGCGCATCGCGGTGCCGGCATTGCCCATGTCGAGCGGCCGGGCGGGCGCGGTGAGCCCATGCAGGCCGACGCCATCGATGACCACCCGCCCGGGGGCCGGCCGGTCGACCGTGACGCCCATCGCGCGCATCGCGCTTAAGGTCGCGAGGCAGTCCTCGCTCGTCGAGGAAGCCCTCGACCTCGGTGGTGCCGGTGGCGATGCCGCCGAGCAGCACCGCGCGGTGCGAGACCGACTTGTCGCCCGGCACCGTGACCTCGCCGCGCACGCAGCCGCCGGCCGCGACGCGAAACGAGGCGAGCGCGGCGCGCGTCTCGCGGTCCATCACAGCACCGCCCGCGGATAGGAGCCGAGCAGCTTGCATGAGCGAGGCGCGCTTCTTGACCTTGCCGAGCGCCTCGCGCGACCTGCGGGTCGTCGGCGTGGCCCTCGATGTCGATGAAGAACACGTAGTCCCACTTGCGGCGCCGCGACGGGCGCGACTCGATCCGCGTCATGCTGATGCCGTGGCTCGCGAAGCGGCTCCAGCAGCCTGAGCAGCGCGCCCGGGCCCGCCGTGTCCGGCGCCGACAAGAGCAGCGTCGTGCGGTCGCGGCCGCAGGGCGCGAGCAGCTTGCGGCCGACGACCAGGAAGCGCGTCGTGTTGTCCGGCGCGGTCCTCGATCTCCGGCACCAGGATCTTGAGGCCGTAGATCTCGGCCGCCGCCTCGCCGGCGATCGCCGCGGTGCCCGCCTCGTCGCGCGCCCGGCGCGCGCCCTCGGCGTTGCTGGACACCGGCGATGCGCTCGACGTCGCGGCAGGTGCTCGTCGAGCCAGCCGCGGCACTGCGCGAGCGCCTGCGGGTGGGCGCAGATGCGCTCGATGGCCCTCGAGCGACTTCATGCGGCCCGATCAGGTGCTGGTGGATGCGCAGCTCCACCTCGCCGCAGATCTTGCAGCGGCGAGACGAGGAACATGTCGAGCGGTGTGGTTGACGGTGCCCTCGGTCGAGTTCTCGATCGGCACGACGCCGAAGTCGGCGACGCCCGCCTCGACCTCGTGGAACACCTCGTCGATCGCCGGCAGCGGCAGCGCCCGCACCGAGTGGCCGAAGTGCTTGAGGACCGCCGCCTGCGTGAACGTGCCCTCCGGGCCGAGGAAGGCGACCTTGAGCGGCTCCTGCTGCGCGAGGCACGCCGACATGATCTCGCGGAACAGCCGCACGATCTCCTCGTCGCGCAGCGGGCCGCGGTTGCGCTCGACGACGCTGCCGCAGCACCTGCGCCTCGCGCTCCGGGCGGTAGAAGTCGACGCGTGTGCCGGCGGCGCGCTTGGAGATGCCGACCTGCTGCGCGAGCCGCGCCCGCTCGTTGATCAGCGCCTGGAGCTGCGCGTCGATCGCGTCGATCTCGGCGCGCACGTCGGCGAGTCGCCGTCGGCGGCCGCCGCCGGCGTCGGCCGGCTGCGCGCTGCTCGGCCTGGCGCTTGCGGCTGCTCATGCGCTTCAGGACGCCGCGCCGACAGCACGCCGTGATCGCGCGCACCCGCGCGACGAGCTCGGCGGGCAGCGGCGCGTCGGTGTCGATCAGCGTGTAGGCGACCTCGCCGCGCGACTTGTTCAGGAGGTCGGCGATGTTCAGGCCCGCGGCGGCGAGCGCGGTCGAGATCTGGCCGACCATGTTCGGCACGTTGGCGTTGGCGATCGCCAGGCGGTAGGTGCCGGCGATGCGCGGCAGCACCGCCTCGGGGAAGTTGACCGCGTTGCGCATGTTGCCGTTCTCGAGGAAGTCCTTGCAGCTCTCGGCGACCATCACCGCGCAGTTCTCCTCGGCCTCGCCGGTCGAGGCGCCGAGGTGCGGCAGCGCCACGACCCGCGGGTGGTCCTTGGACGCCGGGCTCGGGAAGTCGCAGACGTAGGCCGACAGCTGGCCGGCGTCGAGCGCCGCGAGCACGTCGGCTTTCGTCGACGATGCCGGCGCGCGCGAAGTTCAGCACCGCCGCGCCCGGCTTCATCAGCTTCAGGCGCGCGGCGTTGACGAGCCCGCGGGTCGTCTCGTCGAGCGGCACGTGCAGCGTGACGAGGTCGCAGCGCGCGAAGAGGTCGTCGACCGACAGCGCCTGCTCGACGCCGGAGGACAGCTGCCAGGCGCGCTGCACGGTGATCTGCGGGTCGTAGCCGAGCACCCTCATGCCGAGCGCGTGCGCGGTGTTGGCGACCTCGACGCCGATCGCGCCGAGGCCGACGACGCCGAGCGTCCGGCCGGGCAGCTCGAAGCCGACGAAGTGCTTCTTGCCCTCCTCGACCGCGTGCTCGATCGCGTCGCTCGTCGCCGGCGAGCCCGCGCACGAAGCCCCACGCCTGGCAGACGTTGCGCGCGGCGAGGAACAGCGCCGCGATGCACCAGCTCCTTGACGGCGTTGGCGTTCGCGCCCGGCGCGTTGAACACCGGGATGCCGCGCTTGGAGAGCGCCGCGACCGGGATGTTGTTGGTGCCGGCGCCGGCGCGCGCCACCGCGAGCACCGAGCCGGGCAGCGCCATGCGTGCATGTCGGCCGAGCGCACCAGCACCGCGTCGGGCGGCCGATGCTCGGCGGCGACCTCGTAGCGGTCGCGCGGCAGCCGCTCCAGGCCGCGCGGCGAGATGTTGTTGAGCGTCTGGATGCGGAACATCGGCGCTCAGCCGTGGCGGCGCTGGAACTCGTGCATGAACGCGATCAGCGCCTCGACGCCTGCGAGCGGCATCGCATTGTAGATGCTGGCGCGCATGCCGCCGACCGAGCGGTGGCCCTCGAGGTTGGTGAGCCCGGCGGCGGCCGCCTCGCTGAGGAAGCTCTTGTCGAGCTCGGCGCTCGGCAGCGTGAACGGCACGTTCATCCACGAGCGGCACGTCGCGCGCGACCGGGTTCGAGTAGAAGCCCGAGCCGTCGATGTAGCCGTAGAGCGCGCGCGCCTTGGCGCCGTTGCGCTCGGCCATCGCCGCGAGCCCGCCCTCGCGCCTTGAGCCACTTGAAGACCAGCCCGGCGAGGTACCAGCCGAAGGTCGGCGGCGTGTTGAGCATCGAGCCCTCGGCGGCCATGCGCCTTGTAGTCGAGCACCGTGGGCGTGCCCGCGCGCGCGCGGCCGAGCAGATCGTCGCGCACGATGACGACGGTCAGGCCCGCCGGGCCGATGTTCTTCTGCGCGCCGGCGTAGATCAGGCCGAAGCGCGACACGTCGATCGGCCGCGACAGGATCGTCGAGGACATGTCGGCGACCAGCGGCACGCCGCCGGCGTCCGGCACGAACGGGAACTCGACGCCGCCGATGGTCTCGTTGGGCGTGTAGTGCAGGTAGGCCGCGCCGGGCGTCGCGCTGCCACTCCGCCTGCGGCGGCACCGCGAAGTAGCCGGAGGCCTGCCGTCGGCGACGACGTTGACGCGCGCGTAGCGGCCGGCCTCGACGATGCGCCTTCTTCGACCAGGCGCCGGTGTTGACGTAGTCGACGGTCGCGCCCGCCGGCGCGAGGTTGAGCGGAATGCACGCGAACTGCAGCGTCGCGCCGCCCTGCAGGAACAGCACCTTGTAGTTCGGCGGCACCGCGAGCAGCTCGCGCAGGTCCGCCTCGGCCTCGGCGGCGACGCGCGACGAAGGCCTGCCGCGGTGGCTGACCTCCATCACCGACATGCCCGAGCCCTGCCAGTCGGCGAGCTCCGCCTGCGCCTGCTCGAGCACTTCGGCAGCGGCAGCGTCGCGGGACCGGCCGCAAAATTGTAGACGCGCATGTTCAGTCCGTCCGTCGACAGCATCCGCCGTCCGGCCGATCGTACCGGCTCAGCGCAGATTTGTGCAGTGCGTCATTACGCGTCGGGCATGGCGTCCGGCGTCGGATCGGTGCCATCCGCGGCCGGGCCCGCCGCCTCGCCCCCGGCAGCCGGGGCCTCGGCCGGCGGCTCCGCCGCCGTCTCCTCGTCCTCGCCGTTGAAGTGCTGGACGCGCGCCAGGCCGACCAGCCGGTCGCCCGTCGTCGAGCCGCATCAGCCGCACGCCCTGGGTGTTGCGGCCGAGCACCGACACCTGCGCTGACCGGCGTGCGCACCAGCGTGCCGCCCTGGCTGATCAAGCATGCACGTCGTCCGACGGCAGCACCTGCAGCGCGCCGACCATGCGCCCGTTGCGCTCGGACAGCTGCAGCGCGATCACGCCCTGGCCGCCGCGGCCATGCAGCGGAAACTCGCTCGACCGGCGTGAGCTTGCCGTAGCCGTTCTCCGAGGCGGTCAGGATCGGGCCCTCGCGCGACGACGATCAGCGCGTTGACCTCGCTGGCCGTCGGCGAGCGGTGATGCCGCGCACGCCGGCCGCCTCGCGGCCCATCGGCCGCACGTCGTCCTCGGGGAAGCGGATCGCCTTGCCGCCGCTCGTGACCAGCATGATCTCGTTCGTGCCGTCGGTGATCGTCGACGCCCACCAGCCGGTCGCCGTCGCTCGAGGTCGACGGCGATGATGCCGGCGGTGCGCGGCCGCGAGAACGCGCTCGAGCGGCGTCTTCTTGACCGTGCCGTGGCTGGTCGCCATGAACACGAAGCTGGTCCTCGTCGAACTCGCTGGATCGGCAGCATCGCGTTGATGCGCTCGCCCTCCTCGAGCGGCAGCAGGTTCACGATCGGCTTGCCGCGCGCGCCGCGGCCGGCCTGCGGCAGCTGGTAGACCTTGCAGCCAGTAGACCTGGCCGCGGTTCGAGAAGCACAGCAGCGTGTCGTGCGTGTTGCGCGACGAACAGCTTGTCGATGAAGTCCTCTTCCTTCATCGTCGGTCGCCGATCTTGCCGCGGCCGCCGCGGCGCTGGCGGCGGTACTCGGTGACCGGCTGCGCCTTGGCGTAGCCGTCGTGCGACAGCGTCACGACCACGTCCTGCGGCTCGATCAGGTCCTCGATGGTCAGGTCCGAGTGGTCGATGTTGATCTCGGTGCGCCGCGCGTCGCCGAACTCGGTCGCGGATCGTCGATGAGCTCGTCGCGGATCACCTCGAGCAGCCGCTCCGGGCGCGCGAGGATGTCGGACAGGTCGCGGATCCGCGCCAGCAGCTCGCCGTACTCGGCGATGATCTTGTCCTGCTCGAGGCCGGTGAGCCGGTGCAGCCGCATGTCGAGGATCGCCTGCGCCTGCACCTCGGACAGCCGGTAGCCGCTCGGCGCCGAGGCCGAACTCGGCGGCCGAGCCCGTCGGGGCGCGCGCTGATCACGTCCGGCGCGCTGCCAGCATCTCCGGCACCGCGCCGCCCGGCCAGGCTGCGCGCCATCAGCGCGACCCTCGCCTCGGCCGGCGTGGGCGAGGCCTTGATGACGCGCGATCACCTCGTCGATGTTGGCGAGCGCGACCGCCAGGCCCTCGAGCACGTGGCCGCGCTCGCGCGCCTTGCGCAGCTCGAACACCGTGCGCCGCGTGACGACCTCGCGGCGGTGGCGCAGGAAGGCCTCGAGCATGCTCCTTGAGCGACGAGGAGGCGCGGCTGGCCGTCGACCAGCGCCGACCATGTTGATGCCGAACACGGTCTCCAGCGGCGTCTGCGCGTAGAGGTTGTTGAGGACGATCTCCGGCACCTCGCCGCGCTTGAGCTCGATGACGACGCGCATGCCGTCCTTGTCGGACTCGTCGCGCAGGCCGTCGCAGGCGATGCCCTCGATGCAGCTTCTCGCGCACCAGGTCGGCGATGCGCTCGAGCAGGCGCGCCTTGTTGACCTGGTAGGGCAGCTCGGTGATCGACGATCGCCTGGCGGCCGCCCTTGCTCGAGCTCCTCGACGTGGGTGCGGCGCGCGCACGTAGAGGCGGCCGCGGCCGGTCTTGTAGGCGGTGACGATCTCCTGCGGCGCCGTTGATGATGCCGGCGGTCGGGAAGTCCGGCCCCGGCACGATGCTGCATCAGCGCCGCGAGCGTCAGCTGCCGGGTCGTCGATCAGCGCGATGCAGGCGTTGACGATCTCGCCGAGGTTGTGCGGCGGGATGTTGGTCGCCATGCCGACCGCGATGCCGGAGGAGCCGTTGACCAGCAGGTTCGGCACGCGCGCCGGCAGCACCGCCGGCTCGCGCTCCGACTCGTCGTAGTTCGGGACGAAGTCGACCGTTTCCTTGTCGATGTCGGCCAGCAGCTCGTGCGCGATGCTTGCGACATGCGCACTTCGGTGTAGCGCATCGCCGCCGGCATGTCGCCGTCGACCGAGCCGAAGTTGCCCTGGCCGTCGACCAGCATGTAGCGCATCGAGAACGGCTGCGCCATGCGCACGATCGCGTCGTAGACCGCGGTGTCGCCGTGCGGGTGGTACTTGCCGATGACGTCGCCGACGACGCGCGCCGACTTCTTGTAGGCCTTGTTCCAGTCGTTGCCGAGCTCGCGCATCGCGAACAGCACGCGGCGGTGGACGGGCTTGAGGCCGTCGCGGACGTCGGGCAGGGCGCGCCCCACGATCACGCTCATGGCGTAATCGAGGTAGGACTGGCGCATCTCGTCTTCGAGATTGACGGGCAGTATTTCGCGGGCGATTTCAGCCATGCCGGGGCGGTTCTCGGGTCCGAATACCAAACGAGAATGGTACCACAGCGGGCCCGTCGATCCGCAGCTTTTTCAGGCATTTGCGCGCGGCGCGAGGGTATAATCGCGGCCCCCGTCGCAAGGCCCGAAGACCGTGAGCGCGAAGTCCAGCACCGAGCCTTTGAGCGCGCCCCCGGGCGCGAGCGTCGATCGCGCCGAGATCGCCAAATTCGACGCGCTCGCCGAGCGCTTCTGGGACCCGGCCGGCGAGTTCGGCGCCGCTGCACCGGCTGAACCCGGTGCGGCTCGGCTACATCGCCGCGCGCGCGCCGCTTCGCGGACCGCGACGTGCTCGACGTCGGCTGCGGCGGCGGCATGCTCGCCGAGGCGCTCGCGCCGCGCGGGCGCGCGCGTCACCGGCATCGACCTCGCCGCCGCGGCGCTCGCGGTCGCGCGAGCTGCACGCGCTCGAGTCGGGCGTCGCCGTCGACTACCGGCAGTCAGCGCCGAGGCGCTCGCGAGCGAGGCGCCGGCGAGCTTCGACGTCGTCACCTGCATGGAGATGCTCGAGCACGTGCCGGACCCGGCGAGCGTGCTCGGCGCGCTCGCGCGGCTCGTGCGCCCGGGCGGCGCGCGTGTTCGTCTCGACGATCAACCGCACGCCGAAGGCCTTCGCTGCTCGCGATCGTCGGCGCCGAGTACGTGGCGCGCCTGCTGCCGCGCGGCACGCACGAGTACGCGCGCTTCATCCGCCCCGCGGAGCTCGGCCGCGCGGCGCGCGCCGCGGGCCTGCGCGTCGCGGCACCTCGCCGGCCTCGGCTACGATCCGCTGACGCGGCAGTTCCGCCTCGCGGCCGACGTCGGCGTCAACTACATCGCCGCAGCTCACGCGGCCGCGGCGCGCCGTGACCGCGGCGCCGCGGCACGGCGCTGCTGCTCGACCTCGACGGCACGCTGCTCGACACCGCGCCCGACATGGCCGGCGCGCTCAACCGGCTGCGCGCCGAGGAGGGCCGCGCCGCGCTGCCGTTCGCGACGGTGCGGCCGCACGTCTCGCAGCGGCGCCGCGGCGCTCGTGCGGCTCGGCTTCGGCGCGCCGCCGCCGGCCGACTTCGAGCGGCTGCGCCTGCAGGTTCCTCGCGCTCTACGCCGCGGCGTTGAGCGCCGGCACGCGGCTGTTCCCGGGCTGCGAGGCGCTGCTGTCGACGCTCGAGGGCCGGCGCATCCCGTGGGGCATCGTCACCAACAAGCCCGGCTACCTGACGCGGCCGCTGCTTGGCTTCGCTCGGCGCTCGCGGCCCGCGCCGGCTGCGTGGTCGCCGGCGACACGGTCGCCGAGCGCAAGCCGCATCCGCTGCCGCTGCTGCACGCCGCGGCGCTGATCGGCCGCGCGCCCGCCGCCTGCGTCTACGCCGGCGACCACGAGCGCGACATCGTCGCCGGCGCGGGCCGCCGGCATGCACACGGTGGCGGTGCGCTACGGCTACCTCGCCGACGGCGAGGATCCGGCCGCGTGGCGCCCAGACGCGATCGTCGGCGCGCCGGGCGACCTGCTCGCGTTCCTCGCGCCGGGCGCGGGCGACTGACCGTGGCCGAGCCGCTCGAGCTTGCGCTGTCGCTCAGCTTCGCCGGCGCAGCCGCGCGCGCGCGGCTCGAGCCGCTCTACGCGCTCGACGCCGAGATCGCAGCGATCGCCCGCCCCGGCGTCGAGCACGCGGTCGCGCACGCCAAGCTCCTCTGGTGGCGCGGCGAGGCCGAGCGGCTCGCCGCCGGCCGGCCCGAGCACCCGCTCGCGCGCACGCTGCTCGCGCGCGCCGGGGCGGCGCCGCGCTATGCGCTGCTGCACGAGCGGCTCGCCGCCGCCGAGTTGGCGCTGGTGGGCTTTGCGCCGGCGAGCGCGGCGGAGCTCGAGGCGCTCGTGGCGCGCTCGCACGGCGCGCTGCAGGCGCTCGCCGCCGAGGTGCTCGCCGGCGACGCCAACGACGCGCTCGCCGCGTTCGGCCTCGCGCTCGGCCAGGCGCTCGGCATCGTGGCGGCGCTCGCGACGCCCGCCTCGCCGCTGGTGGGCGCGCTGCCGCGCGCCCCGCTCGTGAAGCTCGCGCGCGACGCGCTCGCCGCGACCGCGCGCCTGCCGCCGGCGCTGCGCGCCGCGCAGGCGCACGGCTACGTGCGCGCCGCGCTCGCGAGCGCGCGCCTCGAGCGCCTCGAGCGGCACGGCGCGCGCGCCGAAGCATCGCCGTTATCGCAGTTGTGGCGCGCGTGGCGCGCCGCGCGCCGCGCCCGCCTGGAGTGACCCAAGTGCCCGATGCCATCGACCCCCGCCGCTACCAGCCGCGCCCCGGCCACCTCGCCGGGCGCGTGATCCTCGTCACCGGCGCCGGCCAGGGCATCGGCCGGGCGCTCGCGCTCGCGCTCGCCGGCGCGGGCGCCACGGTCGCGCTGCTCGGCCGCACGCAGCAGCGCCTGGAGCGCGTCTACGACGAGATCCTCGCCGCCAAGGGCCCGACGCCGGCGCTGCTGCCGTTCGACCTCGAGAACGCGCTCGCGCAGCAGTACGACGCGCTCGCTGCCGCGCTCGGCGGCGAGTTCGGCCGGCTCGACGGGCTGGTGCACAACGCGGCGATGCTCGGCACGCGCGCGCCGCTCGCGCACTACGACGTGCCGACCTGGTGCCGGGTGCTGCAGGTGAACCTGACGGCCGAGTTCGCGCTGACGCAGGTGTGCCTGCCGCTGCTCGAGAAGAGCGCCGACGCCTCGGTGGTGTTCACCACCAGCAGCGTCGGCCACAAGGGCCGCGCCTACTGGGGCGCCTACGCGGTGTCGAAGTTCGGCGTCGAGGGCCTCGCGCAGGTGCTCGCGCACGAGTACGAGGACAACCCGCGTTTGCGGGTCAACCTCGTCAACCCGGGCGCGACCCGCACCGGCATGCGTGCGCTCGCCTACCCCGCCGAGGACGCCAAGCGCCTCCCCGCGCCCGAGGCGATCACCCCGACCTACCTCTACCTCTTGGGCCCGGACGCCGCGGGCGTGACGGGGCGGCGCTTCGACTGCCAGCCGCCCTGAGGCGGCGCGCGCGCTCGGAGGGCATCGCGAGGTCGACCGCGGCGTAGAGCGCGTCGCGCTCGGCAGGCTCGAGCTCGCGGTGCCGGCCGCGCGAGATCGCCCGGTCCATCGTCACCGGCCCATAGCGCGTGCGCAGGATGCGGCTGACCTCGAGGCCGGCCGCCGACAGCAGGTTCCTGAGGTCGCGGCCGTGGCCGCGCTTCAACTCGAACTCGAACCAGCGGTTGCGGCCCTCGCCGCCGGCGACGCTGACCTTGGCGATCTCGAACGGCGGCTCGGCGGCGAGCGCCGCCGCCGGGAGCCCCGCAACCAGCGCCTCGGTCGGCTCGCCCGAGACGCGCACCGCGTACGCCGAGCCCAGCCGCGCCGCGGCGCGGCTCGCCGCGGCCCTGAGCCCGCCGTCGGTCGTGAACACCTCGAGCCCGCCGTCGGTCGGCGCGAGTGGCGCGAGCGGCAGCCAGCGCCGGCCGCGCAGCTTCGGCAGCCGCTCGTAGGTCGTGGGCGTGACGCCGTCGGCGTTGGCGGCGGTCGCGGTCTTGAGCGCCTCGCCGGGCGTGCGGTGGTAGATGAGGACCAGGTTGTCGGGCGCGGCGCGCTCGAGCCGCAAGCGCCGGCCGTCGACGGCGATCTTGTCGTCCTCCTCGACGCGCTGGCCGAGCACGGCCGGCGCGCCGTTGACCGTGACGCGGCCGGCGCGGATCCACGCCTCGGCGTCGCGGCGCGAGGCGAGCCCGGAGGCCGCCAGCACCTTCTGCAGCCGCTCGGCCACCCTCAGTCGCCGGCGCCGGCGGCGGCGGCCCCGGGTGCGTCGCCTGCCTCGGGCGGCTCCTGCACGTCGCTCGCCTCGGCCAGCTCGGGCGCCGCGTCGAAGTCGAGCTGCACGCCGAGCGACTCGACGTCCTTGAGCTGCGCGAGCGTCGGCAGGTCGTCGAGCGTCTTGAGGCTGAAGTAGTCGAGGAACTCGCGGGTCGTGGCCAGCAGCTCCGGCCGCCCCGGCACGTCGCGGTGGCCGATGACCCGCACCCAGCCGCGCTCGAGCAGCGGTGCGGATGATGTTCGGGTTGACGGCGACGCCGCGGATGTCCTCGATCTCGCCGCGGGTGATCGGCTGGCGGTAGGCGATCAGCGCGAGCGTCTCGAGCAGCGCGCGCGAGTACTTGGCCGGGCGCTCCTGCCACAGGCGCGACACCGGCTGCGGCGACGCTCGCTGCGCACCTGCACGCGCCAGCCGCTCGCGACCTCGGCGAGCTCGATGCCGCGGCCGTCGTAGTCGGCCGCGAGCGCCGCGATCGCCGCCTCGACCTCGGCCAGCTCCGGGCGGCCGAACTCGTCGAACAGCTCGCGCAGCTCCGCCAGCGCTCAGCGGCCGGCCGGCGGCGAGCAGCGCCGCCTCGACGACGTTCTTGATGTCGGTCTCGCTCATGTCGGCTCCAGCAAGCGTGTGGACGCGGCCTCGAGCGCGTCGTCGTTGGCGGCCTGCTCGGCGCGCGGCGCGGCCGCGCGCACGTGCAGCGGCGCATAGGTCTCGGCCTGCACGATGTCGATCAGCCCCTCGCGCAGCAGCTCGAGCATCGCGACGAAGGTCACCGTCGACGCCCATGCGGCCCTCCTCGACGCGGAACAGGCGCGCGAACTCGACGAAGCTCGCCGCCCTGCAGCCGCTCGATGATCTCGCTCATGCGCTGGCGCACCGACAGCCGCTCGCGCTGCACGTGGTGGTGCGCGAACATCGCCGCGCGCTGGATCACGTCCTTGAACGCGACCAGCATCTCCTTGAGCGTGACCTCGCGGCAGCGAGCGCGCGCGACCGCGCCGCTCGACCGAGCTCGGCGCTGGCCGACGCACAGCGTCGCGCTCGAGGCGCGGCAGCGCGTCGATGTCCGCGGCGGCGCGCTTGAAGCGCTCGTACTCCTGCAGCCGGCGCACCAGCTCGGCGCGCGGATCCTCCTCCTCGGCGGCCTCGCTCGCGCGGCCGCGGCAGCAGCATCCGCGACTTGATCTCGGCGAGCGTCGCCGCCATCAGCAGGTACTCGCCGGCCAGCTCGAGCTGCAGCTCGCGCATCAGCTCGATGTACTCGAGTGTACTGGCGCGTGATCTCGGCGATCGGGATGTCGAGGATGTCGAGGTTCTGGCGCCGGATCAGGTACAGCAGCAGGTCGAGCGGCCCCTCGAAGGCCTCGAGGAACACCTTGAGCGCCTGCGGCGGGATGTACAGGTCGCGCGGCAGCTCGGTCACCGGCTCGCCGTCGACGATCGCGAACGGCATCTCGGCCTGCTCGGGCGCGCGGCACGGCGGGTGCCGGCGGTCATCGGTTCGACTGCTCACGCTCGGCCTACGTCGAGACTCCAGGTTCACGGCCCGGCGCACCTCCTGCATCGTCTCGCGCGCCGCCTCGCGGGCCTTCTCGCAGCCCTCGGCGATGATCGCGCGCACCGCGTCGCGGTTGTCCTCGTACTCCTGGCCCGCGCCGCGGATCGTCGTCGATCTCGGCCACCACGGCGTCGATCAGCGGCTTCTTGCACTCGAGGCAGCCGATGCCGGCGCTCGTGCAGCCGGCGGCACCCAGGCCTGGGTCTCGGCCGTCGAGTAGATCCGGTGCAGGTCCCACACCGGGCACTTGGCCGGGTCGCCCGGATCGGTGCGGCGCACGCGGGCCGGGTCGGTCTGCATGGTCTTGAGCTTGCTTGGCGACCTCGGCCGGGTCCTCGCGCAGCCCGATCGTGTTGCCGTAGGACTTCGACATCTTGCGGCCGTCGAGCCCCGGCACCTTCGGCGTCTGGCGTCAGCAGCACCTCGGGCTCGGGCAGGATCGCCGATGCCGGTGCCCTCGAGGTAGCCCAGCAGCCGCTCGCGGTCGGCGACCGTGAGGCGCGGGTTGGCGGCCAACAGCGCCGCGCGCCCGGCCGAGCGCGGCCTCGTCGCCGCTCGTCCTGGTAGCGCCTTGCGCAGCTCCTGGTAGAGCGCGGCGTTCTTCGACTGCCCAGGCGCTTGACCGCCTTCTCGGCCTTGTCCTCGAAGCCCTGCTCGCGGCCGTAGACGTGGTTGAAGCGCCGCGCGATCTCGCGGGTGATCTCGACGTGCGCGACCTGGTCCTCGCCGACCGGCACGAACTTCGGCCGGTAGAGCAGGATGTCGGCGCTCTGCAGCAGCGGGTAGCCGAGGAAGCCGTAGGTCGCGAGGTCCTTCTCCTTGAGCTGCTCCTGCTGGTCCTTGTAGCTCGGCACGCGCTCGAGCCAGCCGAGCGGCGTGATCATCGACAGCAGCAGGTGCAGCTCGGCGTGCTCGGGCACCCGCGACTGGATGAACAGCGTGCACGCCGACGGGTTCGAGGCCGGCGGCCAGCCAGTCGATCACCATCTGCCAGGTGTTCTCCTCGAGCTGCGAGGTGTCCTCGTAGCCGGTGGTCAGCGCGTGCCAGTCGGCGACGAAGAAGAAGCACTCGTACTGGTACTGCAGCTCGACCCAGTTCTTGAGCGCGCCGTGGAAGTTGCCGAGGTGCAGCTGGCCGGTCGGGCGCATGCCGGAGAGGACGCGGGGGCTGGGGGCGTTCGTTGCCAACGTCAGGGGACTCCGGGGCGAGGGGTCAGGTGAAGATGCGCGCGATCAGGCCGACGAGGCCGTTCGCGAGCGGACCGAGGACGGGATCGAGCACCCTGAGGTACAGCAGCGCGAGCACGATCCAAAGGCCGAAGGGCTCGATCCGCGCCAGCGGCCGCGCGAGCCCCATCGGCAGGATGCCGACCAGCACCCGGCCGCCGTCGAGCGGCGGGATCGGCAGCATGTTGAACACCGCGAGCAGCACGTTGGCGATCAGCCCGACCTCGGCCATCTTGACCAGCCAGATCGCGAGCACCCCGTGGCCGAGCAGCCCGGCCGCGCCGATACCGCCGAGGATGGTCCAGGCGCAGGCCATGACGAGGTTGGCGACGGGGCCGGCGGCCGCGACCCAGGCCATGTCGCCCTTCGGGTGGCGGAGGTTGCGGGCGTCGACCGGCACGGGCTTGGCCCAGCCGAACAGGAACGGCGAGCCCATCAAGAGCAGCGCGATCGGCACGAGCACCGTGCCGATCGGGTCGACGTGGCGCAGCGGGTTCAGCGACAGCCGCCCGAGCATCGAGGCGGTCTTGTCGCCGAAGTACAGCGCCACCCGCCCGTGCGCCACCTCGTGCAGGGTGATCGCAAACAGGACCGGGATCGCCGCGACGGAGATCGCTTGCAGTGTGTGGTCTAAGTTCATTGATTACTTACGATTCTCTCGGCGATCGGGCGCACGCGGGGGGCCTTCTCCGGGCGCCTTGGCGCGCGCGCTTCGTCGGCCGCGCGGATTATACGCGGCGGCTCAGGTGCCGGTGGCGCCGAGCCGCGCCGGGTCGCCCTTGCCGAGGCGCACGATCACCGGCGCGCCGCCGGCGAGGTCGACGACCGTGGTCGGCGTGAGGCCGCAGTTGCCGCCGTCGAGCACGACCTCGACCTGGTGCTTCAAGCGCTCGTAGATCTCGGTCGCGTCGGTGAGCGGGTACGGGTCGCCCGGCAGGATCAGGGTCGAGCTCATCAACGGCTCGCCGAGCTCCTCCAAGAGCAGCAGCGGCACCGGGTGGTCCGGGACGCGGATGCCGATCGTGCGGCGCTTGGGGTTCAGCAGCCGGCGCGGCACCTCGCGGGTCGCCTCGAGCAGGAAGGTGTAGGGCCCCGGGGTCGCGGCCTTGAGCAGCCGGTACTGCCAGTTCTCGACGCGCGCGTAGCGCGCGATCTCCGACAGGTCGCGGCACACGAGCGTGAAGTGGTGGTGCTTGTCGGTCTGGCGGATGTGGGCGATGCGCTCCATCGCCGCCTTGTCGCCGAGCGCGCAGCCGAGCGCGTAGCACGAGTCGGTCGGGTAGACGATGACCCCGCCGGCGCGCATCGCGTCGACGGCGCGCCGCACCAGGCGCACCTGCGGGTTCTTCGGGTGGAGCTCGAGGATCTGACTCATGCGGGTCGCGCTGCCGGGCCTTGGCCTTTCGGCTATGATACCCGGCCATTTCTCGCCGCCCCGAGCGGACATGCAGGCGCTCAGCGACTTTCTCCCGGTTCTCGCCTTCGTCATCGCCTACTACGTCGCCGGCATCTACGCCGCGACGGGGGTGCTGATCGTCGCGACCGTCGCGCAGGTCGCGCTGACCTGGGTGCGCCAGCGCAGCGTCCACAAGATGACGCTGATCTCGGCCGGGATCGTGCTGGTGCTGGGCGGGGCGACGTTGCTGCTGCACAACCAGCTGCTCATTATGTGGAAGCCGACGGTGCTGTACCTCGTGCTCGCGGTCGCGCTGCTGGTCAGCCAGTACGTCGGCGACAAGCCGCTCGCCGAGCGGCTGCTCGGCGCGCAGCTCAAGACCGACGCCCGCACCTGGCGGCTGACCAACCTGTCGTGGGCGGTGTTCTTCCTGGTGCTTGCCGGCGTCAACCTGATCTTCGTCTACCGCTACGGGCTCGAGGTCTGGGTGCGCTGGAAGTTCGCGACGGTCGGCATCGTGTTCGCCTTTGCGATCGTGCAGGCGCTGTGGCTGGCCGGCCGCGCCGAGCACGCCGAGGGCAAGTCCTGATGCTGTACGCGATCATCGGCCGCGACGCGCCGGGGGCGCTGGCGCGCCGGCGGCTGGCGCGCCCGGCGCACCTCGAGCGCCTGCAGGCGCTGCTCGCCGCGGGGCGGCTGGTGCTCGCCGGCCCGATGCCCGCGATCGACGCGCCGGACCCGGGGCCGGCGGGCTTCGCCGGCAGCCTCATCGTCGCCGAGTTCGCCTCGCTCGAGGCGGCGCGCGCCTGGGCGGACGCCGACCCGTACGTCACCGAGGGCGTGTTCGCCGGCGTCGAAGTGCAGCCCTACATCAAGGTGCTACCATGACGGATCGCACGCAGCGGATCGAGGTGCTGCTCGCCCAGGCCCTGAGCCCATTGCACGTCGAGGTCATCGACGACAGCGACCGCCACGCCGGTCACGCCGGGGCCCAGGGGGGCGCCGGGCACTTTCACGTGCGGGTGCTGTCGGAGAAGTTCCGCGGGCTGCCGGTCCTCGCCCGCCACCGGCTCGTGTACGAGGCGCTCAGGCCGCTGATTCCCGACGAAATCCACGCGCTTGGCATCGAAGCCGACGCCCCCGGCGAGCGGGCCTCGCCGCCCCCTTTTATCGACACATGAGGTTACGCATGACGACTCGTATCTGGATCCCGGCGCTGGTCGCCGTCTCGGCGCTCGGGCTCGCGGCCTGCAATCAGAAGGCCGGCGAAGCCGGTTCCGCCACGCCGCCGAAGCCGCCGGTGGCGACGGTCAACGGCAAGCCGATCTCGGCCGAGGCCTTCGGCGTCTGGGCGCAGGCGCAGACCAACAAGAAGGTCGACGACCTGACCGCCGATCAGCGCAAGCAGGCGCTCGAGGGCATCGAGAACCTGTACGTCAGCGCCCAGGAGGCCGACAAGCAGAACATCGCCGCCGACCCGGAGGTCGCCGCGCGTCTCGAGCTCGACCGCATGAACCTGCTCGCCGCCTCGATGTTCCAGAAGTACATCAAGGCCAAGACGCCGACCGACGCCGACCTCAAGGCCGAGTACGACCGGCAGATCGCCGGCATGCCGAAGCAGGAGTTCCGCGCCAGCCACATCCTCGTCAAGGACGAGGCGCAGGCCAAGGACATCGTCGCCCAGCTCGGCAAGGGCGCGAAGTTCGACGCGCTCGCCAAGAAGTACTCGGTCGACCCGGGCTCGAAGAACAACGGCGGCGACCTCAACTGGTTCACGCCGGAGAAGATGGTCAAGCCGTTCTCCGAGGCGGTCTCCAAGCTCGCCAAGGGCGAGTACACCAAGGAGCCGGTGCAGACGCAGTTCGGCTGGCACGTGATCCGGCTCGACGACACCCGGCCGCTGTCGCCGCCGCCGTTCGAGTCGGTCAAGGACCGGCTCGGCCAGTTCGTCCAGCAGCACCAGGTGCACGACTACATCGAGTCGCTGCGCAAGGCCGCCAAGATCGAAGAGACGCCGCCGCCTGCGAAGGCCGCCGAGGCCACGACCGCGGCGCCCGCCGCTGCCGCTCCGCGCCGCTCCCGCCGCCGCCCCGGCTGCGGCACCGGCCGAAGAAAAGAAGCCCTGATCCGGCTGCGCCGCGCCCGGCGCGGCGCGATCCCGAAGGGCCGGCCACGCAGGTGCCCGGCCCTTTTTGTTGGTGCGGTCACGCGATCGTGTGGGTGGCGCTCCCAGGGTCCGTCGGCGCTGCGCAACCGGACGCGGTTCGGCCGATTCTCGTTCAGCGCCAGCGGCCCTGCCGGGGTCGGTGCCGGGGTCGAGGCCCGCGAGGGCTCTTCTCGGGCCTGTTGACACTCAGTGATGTACTGCGGGTATCGCCATTCACACCCGAACAGTACGCGCGTCTCGAGGCGCAGTTGCCCACGCAACGGGGCAACGTCTCGCACGACAACCGCAACGCGATCAATGCGATCCTCTTCGTCGCTGACAACCGCTGCAAGTGGCGCGCAGTGCCGAAGCGATTCGGTGAACCGGCATACGATCTCCGCGCGCATGAACCGCTGGGCGAAGGCTGGCGCGCGGGATCGGCCGTTTGCCGAATTGCAGCGCGAACCGCTGATCTGCATCAAGATTGAAGCGGTGCGTCTGGCCCAGTACGATCGTGAAGGTTCAGCCCGACGGTAAGGGGTTGCTCGAAAGACAAGGCCCACGAGCCATCGGCAAACCCCGCGGCGGCTGGAGCACCACAGTTCGTATGGTTGCCGCGCGTGCTCGATGCGACCAGAGGGTTCCGCCGTCGCCCGGACAGGACCGGCGATGCCCACGAGGGCCGCGCGCTGTTGCACTGCTCCCCCGTGAGCTCGGGAACGGCCTGCCTGTTGCCACCAGTCCTGGAATACGTGGCACCAATCCGGCCAGCGCCGGTTCGCGTTCGACCCGGATGGCGCGCTTCCCGGCGGTCACGCTCGCGTGACCACCGCGCGGAACCCACGCGACGCAAGCGCTGTTACCGACACGGTCCCGCGATTCGAGCGAGCTGTTTCGAACCTCAAGCGACTTTCAGCCGCAAGTCTTACGTCCCTTTCGCCGCTTGGTGATTTTCACTCGCCGCATCCGGATGCCGCGGATTCAGGAGCACGTTCTCTTCCTCGGGAACGACGATCGAGGGCACGACCGCGACGAGGCTTTCCTTCGCTTCGAGCCACGCCGTACCCCAATCAAGCGAGACGCGCCCTGCCGGCAACGCGTCCCAGCCGGCCCGGGCGGGATTACGGAGACGACCGTCAGGCGCGGTTGCAGCACGACTCGTCATCGCGGATCTTGACCGTCCGATTGAGGGGCGGCGGCTGAGCCGCTCTATGCCGAGCGTCCCAGGCACGCGAGCACGAGGGAGCAGACCATAGAGCACCGGCGTCCTGCCGGTACCGTCGAACTGCGAGGATTGCACGATGACGAGAGCGGATCGTCGCTCCGTAGTCCCTGTCGTTCCGTCCGCCATTTCGTGTGAACCATCAGGCGTAAGCGCCGGATTGCTGCCTGGCGAGCAGGTTCCTGACGAGTCCGCGCCCGTCGGCGGTGTCCAGCAGATCGCCGGGCCTGCGCCCGCCCAGGGCGGGGTGCGCCCGCTCGAGCCACGCGGCGATCCATCTTGGCCCGTCGAACGCCCCCTGCGCCCGATTCCCCAGAGTCTGGAGTGCTCGACGTTCCGCGAACGAGCCGTGCTCGTCTCCGCCTGGTTCAGGACTCGTTCCAGGCCAGCGCCATCGCGTCGCCGCGATCCGTCCTGCGTTTTCGCAAGTCCCCTGTCTTGCGTCCCGGGCCACGTAGTCCGCGAGCACTCCCGCTTCGACGATCGGACCCGGTCGAGCGATTCGCCTGGATCGCCCGCCCCGCTCACCAGATCCCCATTGAGCGTCAGGTTCACGGGTCGCTTGCGCGCATCGCGATCGTAGGCGATGTTTCATTGAATGCTCCTTTATGCGCATTATGTATGCGCATTTGATAGGCGGAGCGACAGCTTTCACCGACACCGTGGCCCGCCGGCCGCGGATTGCGGCGGGGGCGTGCGCCCGCTTCCTGCTGGGCCCACAGTTCAAATCGCACCGCCCCTGTCCGCGCGTGGCGAGCTTCGCCGAGCCGCGCGGACACGATTGGGTCGACAAGGCCCCTTTCATCGGCACGGCGGGCTCGGGCCCATTCCCTTGTCGACAACGCGCCGGACGGGGTTCTTCGCATTGGATCTATCGCGCTTTGCTGCAGCCTGCAACGCGCATTTCTGCTCGGCAACGGTCGAAATATCGATCGCGTCCTCAACCGCTGGGCAGGTGGCTCGCCCGTTCTTATGGCCGCAGGCTCAGGTACTTCGAGTAGTTGTGGTTCATCGGGGCGAGGATCGCCCCGCCGACGCGCGGCTTGACGAGGCGGCGCGACACCGGGAAATAGAGCGGCGCGACCGCGTAGTCCGCGAGCAGGCGCCGCTCGGCCGCGGCGAGCTCCTCGAGCCGCCGTGCGCCGTCGGGATCGGCGGCCGCCATCGCCATCAGCCGCTCGAACTCGCCGTCCGCGAGATGCGCGTCGTTCTGCGGGCTGCCGCGCGTGAAGATGCCGAGGAAGTTGCCGGGATCCGGGTAGTCGGCGTTCCAGCCGTGCGACAGCACGTCCCAGCGCTCGCGGTCGTCGCGCGTGGCGAGGAAGGCGCGGTACTCGAGATCGGCGAGCGTCGTGTCGACGCCGAGCGCCTCGTGCCACATCGCCCCGACCGCGATTGCGACCTTGCGCAGCGTGTCGTCGGCCGGGAGCACGAGCCGCAGGCGCAGCGGCCGCTCGACGCTGAACCCCGCCGCGCGATACAGGCTGCGCGCGCGCGCGAGCCGTGCCTCGCGCGCCTCGCTGCGCCATCCGTAGCCGGCATCGTCGTAGCCGCCGATGCCCGGCGGCACGAAGCCGTAGGCCGGCACCTCCCCCGCGCGCAGCACCTTCGCCGTCAGCGTCTCGCGGTCGATCGCGAGCGACAGCGCCTCGCGAAGGCCGGGCGCGTCGCGAAACGGCGGGCGGTCGAGGTTGAAGGCGTAGTAGACCACGGCGAGTTGCGGCCGAACCTGTACCTCGTCGGGCAGCGCCTGGCGCAACGCCTCGAGCTGCTGGCCCGGCAGGGAGCTCGTCAGGTCGAGCTCGTCGGCGCGGTAGCGCGCGAGCTCGGCGTTCGAGTCCGCGGCCGGCAGGTACTCGACCTCGGCGATCGAGACGTGGCGCGCGTCCCAGTACGCGGGGTTGCGGCGCAGCGTGAGCTTGCCGCCCGGCACCCACTCGATGAGCTGGTAGGCGCCGTTCGAGACCGACGGTCCGCGCGCGGCCGGCGTGCCGGCTCTCGGCGCGCCCCGGTAGACCGGGTAGGCCACCGCATTGGCGAGGATCGAGGGGAAGTACGGCGCAGGCGCGGCCAGTTCGATCGAGAGCTTCGAGGGGCCCTCGGCCCGCACCGCCAGGGTCGCCGGGGGGGCCTTGCCGGCGATGACGGCCCCGGCGCCGCGGATCGGCAGCAGAGTTCGGCCTCCGGCGAGCCGGTCGCCGGATCGACCGCCCGTTGCAAAGCAGCAACGAAGTCGTCGGCGGTGACGATGTCGCCATTTGACCAGCGGGCGTCTCGGCGCAGGACGAATTCATAGCGCAGGCCGTCGGGGAACGGACCAGTTTTCGGCGACGCCAGGGACGACTTCCCCGCTTGCCGACTCCGAAGTAAGTCCCTCAAATAGATCTCGTAACACCTCGAAAGAAATGGCATCTCCGGCGCGCTGTGGATCCAAAACCGAAGGCTCGCCGCGGGTCCCACGATGAATCACATCGGCTCTTGCGGGCTGATTTCCCTGCCGTTCCGAACAGCCCGATAGACCAGGAAAAGCAACGTCGCAGCCGTCACCAGTGCGACAGCATAGATGGCGCAATTGCGCATGACCTGAAACAGGGAAGTCATCCGCCGTACCGAAAGCCGAGAGCGCTGCCATTGAACCTTAGGCGGCGCACCGGAGGGACCCACGGAGCCATCATTGCATGAGCAAAACCACCGCCGGGCAGAACGATTGTGCGGCGAACCTGCGGTGGATTCAGGTGACAGAATAATGTTTAATTGCATTAAGTTATGAACGCTACGTACAATGTCAAATCGAAGGTACTTGGGGCCTTTCGCCACTTGCTGGTCCCGCTGGTTCGGATACTGATTCGGAACGGCGTCGGGTTCCACGAATTCGCTCAGATTTCGAAGGAGGTCTACGCGAAGGTTTGCCTCCGGGAGTTTGCGCCAGTCATTGGGGACGACCGTGTGTCCACCTCGCGCGTTGCAGTAATCACAGGACTGACGCGAAGTGAAGTGGCCGAACTCTTGGGAGAAAACGGCCCGCTTCGGAGATCACTTGATTCAGACGCCGTAAGAATTGCGAATCTTGTGCAAGGTTGGCACACGGACGCGGATTTCGTTGGGCCCTATGGAGTACCGCGAGACCTTTACTTGGAGAAGGATCCGTTAGGACTGCAGACGTTCAACGAGTTGGTTAGGAGATACGGCAGCGGCGCACGACCGGATGTTCTTCTCGATCAATTGGTGAAAGTTGGAATGGTGGAAATTCCGCCATCGGGTGAACCGATACGAGTCGTCAAGCGGACGTACATACCTGAATCGATGGCGCCCGCTGCGGTTGAAGTTGCGGCGAAGGGTTTGAGACGATTCTCAGAAACGGTCGACCACAATTTGCAAAACGCGGAATCAGGGGAGCGACTGTTCGAGCGATGGGTGTTTCCAGACGACGGGATTCTCGAGCGTGACTGGGAACGATTTCATGCCCTAGTTTCGGAACGCCTCCAGGATTTGGTTAGGGGAACTCGATACGAAATTTTCCTGGTTCGATATTCCTCTGCGATCTAAGGGTGAAGATGGGATCTCGGTTGGTGTTGGAATTTACGTGTATCGCGACTCCCCAGACGACAAGCGCGACTGGGAACAGTTGCTTGGATTCGCGCCAAACGAGCACTGATAAGGTGGACGGGATCGGTTGAGTCTTTGAGCGCCGTTAATGGTGCGTAAGCAGTTCAGGTCCTAAAGCTAGGGGATAAATAATGAGCCAATCGACCACGCGTCTTCGGACGCGCGTGATGCTAGCGGCGGCGACGGCCCTCCCGTTGATCGCGCTGGCGGCTTCCGTGAATGCAGCACCGCGTATCGGCGCAGCCGCTGCTGTACGCGCAGCAACGACCCATGGCTCCCTGGGGACAGGTGCTCCGACAAGCACCTTCGGCTCGCTCGGCACCGGTGGCAAGGCTAGCACTTCCGGCTCGCTGGGTACTGGCGCCCCTTCTAGCACGTCGGGCTCCCTGGTTTCTGTCGCCCCTGTAGCACGTCGGGCTCCTTGGGTACCGGTGCTCCGGCCAGCACGTCTGGCTCGCTCGGCACTGGCGCTCCCGCTAGCACGTCGGGGTCCTTGGGTACTGGCGCTCCGGCCAGCACCTCCGGCTCACTCGGTACCGGTGAGAAGTCCGGCACTTCTGGTTCGCTGGGTACAGGCGCGCCGACGAGACCTCCGGCTCGCTGGGCACGGGCGCTCCTGCTAGCACGTCGGGATCCTTGGGTACTGGCGCTCCGGCCAGCACCTCCGGCTCGCTGGGCACAGGCGCTCCTGCTAGCACCTCGGGCTCCCGCGGCAGCCGGCGCTCCGGCCAGCACCTCCGGCTCGCTCGGCACAGGCGGCCCATCCAGCTGAAGGTCGCAACCCAACGTTGCCGCGATAAATCTCGCGGGTTCTGCCTGTCGGCGGTGACGTAGCCGCTGAATTACCTGACGAGAGAGCCCCGCACGGGGCTCTCTTCAGTTTTGGGCGCCGCAGACCCTAAAACATCGCGTATCTGTGGAAACGCGTGAGATACGCGCGTCCAGTTAGTTAACGACCAGCGCAAAATTAAGGCTCAATGTCATTAGTCGCGGCGGAGTGAAATCCCATTGGCGGCCGGTACACCTGAACATGCGTTGGAAGAAGCGGCTGCGTTAAGCGCCGCCCTCGCCGCTCTTAAGCCGATCGTCGCTCTTCTACTGGATGCAGGAATCAACACCAATGAGGTGACGCGATTCGTGCGCTGGGCGTTTGTCGACGAGGCGGCATCGCGTCAACGAAAGCTTGGCAAGAAACCGTCGATCTCCCGAGTCGCGGCCGCGACCGGGCTTTCGCGGGCTGAGGTGAGCCAGCTGCTCGCGAGCGCCCCTCCCACATCGGCAACGGTCGACTTGGCGCCACGCGCATTCGACAAGATCATCGCTGCGTGGACGAGCGACCCAGATTATCTCGAGCCGAACGGAAGACCAAAGACCCTCGCCTATTTGGACGGAACGCCGAACTTCTCAGACCTTGTTCGGCGCTGCGCTCCGGATATCCCTCCGCGGGCCATGCTTAAGGAAATGATTGCATCCAATCTTGTGGCGGAGGTATCGAACGGTGCCTACATGCCAGCTGCGCGACAGGGACAATCATCGCTGTCGCAGCGGGATGCTGTCGCCGCCTTCGGCGCAAAAATTAACGCTCTCGGTTCGACTCTGCTTGCGAATCTGCGCCATCCCGACCATTCCAGCTATTCGAAACTCTGGTCCACGTCAGTGACGTAACTGATGTTGACGCGGCGAAAGTAACAAAGGAATTGGCCCGGCGGTGCCGTACGTTTGCCCAGGGCGTCGAACGCTACCTGATGGATCAAGCTATCCCTGATCCCATATCCGCGGCTTACCGATCCGAGCAGACCATCGGCGTAATCGTTGCAGTGGTTGAGCGCCGCGATCCGGAAGACACGATGCACACATCTTCAAGAAGCCTCACTTGAGCACACACGGAAATGTAGTACTACCGCCACTTGGCCACCGAGCGCCGCTGTTCAAGCGCTACTCAGGAAAGTTGCGAACCTCTGCGTCTTGGCCCAGGTATCGGAGGATGCTGCGGCGAAGATGTTTCGTGAGGCGTATACCGCTGCTGCATCTCACGCGAATGCAAGCGCGCAGAGACCGTTCACCGGAGACGCCGATCCATTTATCGCCGCGCAAGTTCTCAGCGAATGGCATCAGAACAGCTCATTCCTCGACAAAGATGGTAATCCAAGCCCGCTGTCTTTGTCGGCGGGTGAATTCGCCAACCTTTGCGCCACTGCTTCCGTTCAGGCAAGGCCAGACAAGATATTGGAACTGCTGGCGCAAGCTGGAGCTGTGTCGATTGATCACGATCGCATCTTGGCTCTGCGTCGCGAGTTGATTATGGATTACGCTCATCCGGCCGCGGTAACCCGCGCGATTCGCCTGACAGCGGAATTTGCTTCGACTCTGCACCACAACCTATCCAGAAATGTCCGAGAGCCTGGGCTTTTTGAACGCGCCGTCGTCAGTACCAAGCTCGCTCGCCGCCAAATTCCCTCACTTCTCGCATTTCTGAGTGTCCATGGTCAGTCCTTTCTTGAGGACCTCGACGCGTGGATGACCGCCCGGGACTCGGCCGTGTCCGGGCCGACTGTCGGTGTCGGCGTCTACCTATTCGTCGGCGCAGACGAGGCATAACGAATATCCGACAACTCGTACCGTTCTTACTGCAGAAGTTTCCGGAACTCCGCCTCATCTATCACGGACACGTTGAGATTCTTCGCTTTGTCGAGCTTCGATCCTGGGACTCGTCCCCGGCCAACACGTAGTCCGTTTTCTTCGTGACCGAACTGGTGACCTTGCCCCCGGCATTGCGGATCATCGCCTCGGCGTCCCCGCGACTCAGAGTCGGCAGCGTGCCCGTCAGCACGAACGTCTTCCCGGCCAGCGGCTGATACTCCGATCGCCCCTTCGAGACGTCCGGCCAGCGCACGCCGTGCGCGACGAGTTTCTCGAGCACGCGCCGGTTCCGGCCTTCGTCGAAGAACTCGCGCACGCCCTCGGCGACCACCGGGCCGACGTCCGGGACCTCCATGATTTCCTCGACGCTCGCCGCCTGCAGCTTCGCGAGGTCGCCGAAGTGCTCCGCGATCGCAAGCGCGGTCGCCTCGCCGACGTTCGGGATGCCGAGCGCAAACAGGAAGCGCGGCAGCGTCGTCTCGCGGCTGCGGTCGATTGCCGCGACGAGCTTGGCGGCGCTCTTCTCCCCCATCCGCTCCAGCCCCGCGAGCTGCGCGGCCGTGAGAGCCGTAGAGATCCGCCGGCATCGTGCACGAGGCCGCGCTCGACCAGCTGGTCGACGACCTTGTCGCCGAGCCCCTCGATGTCCATCGCACGCCGGCTGGCGAAATGCTTCAGCGACTCCTTGCGCTGCGCCGCGACAGACGAGGCCGCCGGTGCAGCGCGCGACGGCCTCGCCTTCCACGCGCCGCACGTCCGAGCCGCAGACCGGGCAGTGCTCGGCAGCTTGGCCACGCGCGTGCGCGCCGGCCGGCGCTCGACGATCGACGCGCACGACCTCGGGAATCACGTCGCCGGCACGGCGGATGATCACGGTGTCGCCGATGCGGACGTCCTTGCGGGCATCTCGTCCATGTTGTGCAGCGTCGCGTTGCTGACCGTCACGCCGCCGACGAACACCGGCTCCAGGCGCGCGACCGGCGTCAGCGCGCCGGTGCGGCCCACCTGCAACTCGATGTCGCGGACCGTCGTCATCTCCTCCTCGGCCGGAAACTTGTGCGCGATCGCCCAGCGCGGCGCGCGCGAGACGAATCCCAGCTCGCGCTGCTGCGCGAGCGAGTCGACCTTGTAGACGACGCCGTCGATCTGGTACGGCAGCGACGCGCGCCGCGCGCCGATCCGTCGGTAGTAGGCGAGCAGCCCGTCGACGCCCTCCGCCACGCGGATCTCCGGGCAGGTGCGCAGCCCCCAGCCGCGCAGCGCCGCGAGCAGCTCGCTGTGCCGTGCCGGCAGGCCGGCCGCCCTCGACCGCGCCGATGCCGTAGAAGAAGATCTCGAGCGGCCGGCGTCGCGGTGATGCGCGGATCGAGCTGGCGCAGGCGCCGGCGGCGGCGTTGCGCGGGTTGACGAAGGTCTTCTCGCCGCGCTCGAGCGCCTCGGGTTCATGCGCTCGAAGCCCGTGAGCGGCATGAACACCTCGCCGCGCACCTCGAGCACCGCGCGGGAAGCCGCCGCCGCAGAGCTTGAGCGGCACGCTCGCAGCGTGCGCAGGTTTGCGGTGACGTCCTCGCCCTTCTCGCCGTCGCCGCGCGTCGCGCCGACCGCGCAAGCTCGCCGTCCTCGTACACGAGGCTGACCGCGAGGCCGTCGAGCTTGGGCTCGCAGCTGTACTCGACCTCGCCTTCGATCTCGAGCCGCTCGCGCACGCGGCGGTCGAAGTCGACGACCTCCTCGTCGGTGAAGGCGTTGTCGAGCGAGAGCATCGGCACGCGGTGCTCGACCGCGCCGAACTCGCGCGCGGCGGTGCCGCTGACGCGCTGCGTCGGCGAGTCGGGCGTGACGAGCTCGGGATGCGCCGCCTCCAGCGCCTTGAGCTCGCGCAGCCAGCCGGTCGTACTCGGCGTCCGGGACCTCCGGATCGTCGAGCACGTAATAGCGGTAGTCGTGGTGCGCGATCTGCTCGCGCAGCGCCTTCACCCGGTCGCGGCCGCGTGGTCATGGCGCCGTCAGGC
The DNA here is from genome assembly GCA_963727685.1 of uncultured Pseudomonadota bacterium. Lineage (GTDB taxonomy): Bacteria > Pseudomonadota > Gammaproteobacteria > Steroidobacterales > Steroidobacteraceae > CAIKZZ01. The sequence goes on along the minus strand of CAVSGY010000005.1, from coordinate 2,190 downwards.
GCCGGGCCGCGTCCGGCTCAGGCGCCACGAGGTGCTCGAAGTGCACGAGCTCCTCGCGGATGCTGAGGACGCGCTGGCCGGTGAGGCTGCTGCCGGACTCGTCCTGCAGCGTCCCGCCGAGCCGGTCGGCGAGCCGCCGCGCCGTCGCCAGCAGCTCGTCGAGGGCCTGCGGCGCCGGGATCGGCCCCGGGTAGACCGCGAACATCGAGATGCCGGGGAAGCGCAGCGACGGCCATCAGGTCCGGGTCGAAGGAGCCCGGCTCGACCAGGCTCGCGACGCTGAACACCGGGCGCCCGCCCTGCAGGATCTTGTGGAAGATCGAGTAGCGGCCGAACTCGAGGCCCTCGGCGGCGAGCGCCTTGCGCAGCTCGGCGCCGTCGATGCGCCGCTCGCGACGCCGAGCAGCCGGATCGCGACGATGCGCTGCTGGCGCGGCGGCGGCTCGGGCTCCGGCTCGCGCGGCGCGCGCCGCCAGCGGCTCGATCAGCGCCGCGGGCGCCTCCGGCGCTGGCGCCGGCCGGGCGGCGGCGGGTCCGGCCGGCGGCGGCGGCCGTCGAGCGCCGTCGTCGCCACCGGCGGCGGCGCGCTCGTCCGGCACCGGTCCCGGCGCGAGCACGACGCTGTCGGTGTTCTCCGGCAGGTCGTCGATCGTCACGAGCGGCGGGTCGCCGCGCGGCACCGGGCCGCTCGTCGAGCGCGCGGCAGCGCGGGCTCGGCGCCCGCGGCCGTGGCCCTCGCCCGCCCGCGGCCTCGCCCTCGAGCCGCGGCTCGAAGCGGTCCGGGCTGCGCAGCGGGGATTCCTCGGCGGGCACGCGCGCGCGGCGCCGCTCCCACAACCACGAGCCCGGCGACCAGGACGAGCCCGATGCCGAGCAGTATCCAGCGCAGTTCGCTCGCGCTGCTCACTCAGCCCGCCGCGGCCATCCTGAGCGCCTCGTCGACGTCCACCGACACGAGCCGCGACACGCCGGGCTCGTGCATGGTCACGCCGACCAGCTGGCGCGCGAGCTCCATCGTGTTCTTGTTGTGCGTGATGAACACGAACTGCACCCGCTCGGACATGTCGCGGACGATGTCGCAGAAGCGCCCGACGTTGTGGTCATCGAGCGGCGCGTCCACCTCGTCGAGCAGGCAGAACGGCGCCGGGTTGAGCTCGAAGATCGAGAACACGAGCGCGACCGCGGTCAGCGCCTTCTCGCCGCCCGACAGCTGCGAGATCGTCACGTTGCGCTTGCCGGGCGGGCGCGCCATCACCGCGACGCCGGCGGCGAGCACGTCCTCGCCGGTGAGCTCGAGGTAGGCGTGGCCGCCGCCGAAGAGCCGCGGGAACTTGTCCTTGAGGCCGGCGTTGACCCGGTCGAAGGTCTCCTGGAAGCGCTGCGCGGGTCTCGCGGTCGATCTTGCGGATCGCCTGCTCGAGCGTGTTGAGCGCCTCGGTCAGGTCGTTGAACTGCCGGTCGAGGTACTCCTTGCGCTCCGACTGCTCCTTGAACTCGTCGATCGCGGCGAGGTTCACCTGCCCCAGGCGCTCGATCTTGCCCTCGACCTCGGTGAGGTTCTGCTCCCAGGTCGCGGCGCTCGCCTCCGGCGCGAGCGCCGGCGAGCACCGCCTCGAGCTCGAAGCGCATCGCCGCGAACTGCTCGGCCACCGACTCGCGCCGCACGCGCGTCTCCTGCGCGGCGAGCGCGCGCGGCGTTGGCCGCCTGGCGCGCCGCCTCCACCTCGGCCTCGGCGGCGAGCCGCTGCTCGTCGAGCGCGCGGAACTGCGACTCGGCGGCCTCGACGGCGGTGCGTGCCTGGCCGAGCTCCTGCTCCGCATCGAGCTTGCGGGTCAGCAGCGTCTCGAGCTCGCGCTGCTGCGCGGCGAGCGGCGCCTCGCCTGCGGCGAGTTCGCCCTTGAGTTCCTCGCGCCGCGCCGCGAGCTGGCCGAGCTGGCTGCGGACGCGCTCGAGGCTGGTGTTGAGCGAGGCGAGCGTCGAGCGGCGCGACTCGACCGCGATCGCGGCCTGCTGCGCCGAGGCGCGCTCGCGCTCGGCGTCGATGCGCGCGGCCGTGAGCGCGTCGCGCAGCCGCTCGCGCTCGCCCTCGAGCTCGGGGCGGCGCTCCTCGCAGGCCTGCATCGCCTCGAGCGCGACTGCGAGCCGGCCGCGCGCCGCGCGGGTCTCCTCCTCGGCCGCGGCGATCTCGG
>CAVSGY010000004.1:0-28053 GCA_963727685.1 uncultured Pseudomonadota bacterium | reverse complement strand
GACCACGTGCTCGGCATAGCTGCCGTCGAGCTGCCGCAGCGGTGAAGCGGGCCTGCGGGCACAGGTCTCGCGGCCGTCTTTCACCACTCGCATCGGCCGCAGGTCCAGCTGAGCCACGGCACGCCGAGCCGGGTGCCGACTGGGACGTCGACGCTGGTGCCGACGGCGAGCACCCGGCCGACATCGCTGGCGGGCACGACGGCGTGGCCCGGATGGGCGAGCTCGCCGTCGACGCTGTGCAGGTCGGTGCGGCACACCGCGCAGGCCGAGACGGCGAGCAGCACCTGGCCTGGGCCCGGCTCGGGGCGCGGGCGGTCGACGAGGCGGAGCGATCCGCCGGCACGGTCGAGAAGCTGCGCGCGGCTCATGGCGCGAGCATAGGGCGCGCCCGGCGGCGCGCAATAGGGACTGTCAGCGGCGGCGGCCCCGAGCGCCTCGAGCTCGCGCTCGAGCGCGCGGTAGTCGTCTGAGCACGACGACGCGCTCGGCGCTGGCCGAGAGGTCGAGTGCCGCCGCACCCTGGCCGCCGATCCACACCGCGATGCCGCGTGGCAGGCGCCTGAGGAACTCGGCGAACAGCACCTCGGCCGCGGCGCTCGACTCGCGGCGCACGAACGACAGCGCCACCGCGCTGCGCCGACCCTGTCGGCGAACACCGCGATGTCCGCGGCGGCACGTCCGGGCCGAGGTACTGGCAGCGCAGGCCGCGGCTCGAGGCGAGCAGCGCGCCCATCAGCATGCCGATCTCGTGGCGCTCGCCGGCGACCGTCGTCAACACGAGCGTCGGCCCGGCGGCGATGCGGTTGTAGGTATCGATCACGGCGCCCACCTGCTTGCCGCACGGTCGTCATGATCCGCTCCTGGGCGATCGTCAGCGGCCGGCGTGCCAGCGCTCGCCGATCTCGAGCAGCGCCGGCGACAGCACCTCGTGACCACCGCGCAGCGGCAGCAGCGCGAGCGCCATCGACAGCGCCTGCTCGCACTCCTCGGGCCGGTATCTGGCCGCGCGCAGCATCTGCTCGGCGAAGCACTTGGAGGCGTTGCCGCCCGGCCGCCGGGTTCGCGGCGAGCAGCCCGATCTCCTCGTCGCTGTAGCGCGCGAGCTTGGAGATCGCATGTCCGCGCTCGGTCGCCTCGCGCAGCTTGCGCAGGCGGATCACGTCTTCGGGGCGTACGAGCGCCGCCCGTTCGGGTCGCGCTGGGGTACGACGATCCGGTAGCGGCGTTCCCAGGCGCGCAGCGTCTCGATGCTGACGCCGGTGGTCTGCGAAACGGCCTTGATGCTGAACATGGTTGTCCCGTCGGCTGCGGCGGCGGGATTGTACAGTATTGCACAGCAAGTATCTAGATAAAACGCCTCCAATTGGTGTACAGATCCTATACAGAGACGGGGCATCGTCGGTCGCAAAGCCGGTCGGCGCCGTACCGGGCCGGGGCCCGGTCGCGGGCAACGAACGACACCGCTCGACCCGCCGCGCGGCGCTGCACCGAGGCCACCGATGATCCGCCGGCGGATCCGTTGGGACAGGTCGCGGCGCACCACGCCGCGTCGCGTGGCCACCAGAGCTGGGCGGGGCCGCGGCCCGCGCCGCGCCCGCCGCGGCGCGCGTCCTCGAGGCCCGCAGGCTCTCGGGTCACGCCTCCTCGTCGCGAGCACCGCGCGCCTGAGTCCGCCGGCTCGGCAGCCCGAGCTCGGCGCGCGTGCCGGGGCCCTCCGGGCCGCCAGCCGCGCTCTCGCATGGCCGCGCTTCGGCGCCACGGTCTCGAGGCGCCGCTCCGCCGCCTTGACCGCGCCTTGAGCGGGGCCAGGCGTGGCGGTGTCGCCGCCTCGCGGCGCTTCCTCGCCCGGGGCGGCGCGCCGCGCGGCGCGCCCGCCGCCGCGCGGCGGCATCCGCCGCCGGCGGGCGGGTTCTGAGCCACGGCTCGTCGAGGTCGCCGTGCCGCCGCGCCCGCCGTCGGCCACCAGCCACAGCGTGTCGGCGACGCAGTCGCAGCAGGTGCGGTCGTGCGAGACGAGCACGATGGCGCCCTCGAAGTCCTGCAGCGCCATCGCAGCGCATGGCGCATCTCGAGGTCGAGGTGGTTGGTCGGCTCGTCGAGCAGCAGCAGGTTCGGGCGCCGCGAGACCATCAGCGCGAGCACCAGCCGCGCCTTCTCGCCGCCGGAGAACGGCGCCACCGGCTCGAACACCCGCTCGCCGGGAAGCCGAAGCCGCCGAGGAACGCGCGCTGCTCTGCTCGCGGCGCGCGCGCGAGCGCCGCGCCGCCTGCGCGCCAGATGCCACGAGCGGCGTCGCGTCGCCGTCGAGCTGCTCGATCTGGTGCTGCGCGAAATAGCCGATCGCCAGGTCCGCCGCCGCCGATGCGCGCGCCGCGCAGCAGCGAGCTGCACGCCCGGCCGAGCGCGCCGCGTCAGCGTCGACTTGCCGGCGCCGTTGCGGCCGAGCAGCGCGATGCGGTCGCCGGGCTGGAGCTCAGGGAGATGCCGCCGAGCACGTGTGGTCGCCGTAGCCGGCCGCGGCGCCGCGCGAGCGTCAAGCAGCGGGCGCGGCAGGCGCGGCGGCGCCGCGAACTCGAACTCGAACGGCGAGTCGACGTGCGCCGGCGCGATCCTCTCCATCCGCTCCAGCCACTTCAGCCGGCTCTGCGCCTGGCGCGCCTTGCTCGCCTTGGCGCTGAAGCGCTCGACGAAGCCTGCACGTGGCGCGATCTCGCGCTGCTGGCGCTCGTAGGCCGCTGCGCTGCGCGAGCGTGCTGCGGCGCGCTCAGCCTCGAAGGCCGGAGTAGTTGCCGGTGTAGCAGCGATGCGCTGCCGTCTCGATGCTGACGATGCGGTCGACGACGCGGTCGAGGAACTCGCGGTCGTGGAGATCACCAGCAGCGTGCCCGGTAGGCGCGCAGCCAGTCCTCGAGCCAGACCACCGCGTCGAGGTCCAGATGGTTGGTCGGCTCGTCGAGCAGCAGCAGGTCGGAGCGGCACATCAGCGCCCGCGCCAGCGCGAGGCGCACGCGCCAGCCGCCGGAGAACTCGGCGACCGGCCGCGTCGATCGCGGCGGCGTCGAAGCCGAGCCCGTCGAGCAGGCGCGCCGCGCGGGCCGCGCGCCGCGTAGCCGTCGATCGCCTCGCAGCCGCGCGTGCAGCGCGCCGAGCCGAGCGCCGTCGGCGCCGCCTCGGCGGCCGCGAGCCGGCCTCGACCGCGCGCAGCTCGCGGTCGCCGTCCTGCACGAAGTCGACCGCCGGCGCGCGGGTCGGCGTCGATCTCCTGCGCGACGTGGCGATGCACGTCAGCCGGCGCGGCAGCTCGATTTCGCCGGCGTCCGGCGCCGAGCTCGCCGCGGATCAGCGCGAACAGGCTCGACTTGCCGGCGCCGTTCGCGCCGACGATGCCGACCTTGTCGCCGCGGAATATGCTGAAGTTCGCCCCTCGAACAGCGGCTGGGGGCCGCGCCGCAGCGTGAGTTCGCGAGGCTCAGCATCGGGCTGCCCGGCGAACTGCCGCGGAGTCACCGGTTCGGGCCGGGCGCGCCGCGTCAGCCGGCGGCGCGCGGCCGGCGCACGCCGGTCGGGACGGTGCGCGGGCCGCGCTGCCGCGCGGACAGGAGCGCGAGCAGCGCCTCGGCCGCCATGGCTCGCCGAACAGGCGCCCCTGGGCATAGAGGCAGCCGTGCTCGCGCAGGAACTCGAGCTGCGTCGGCGGTCTCGACGCCCTCGGCGATGACCTCGAGCTCGAGGCTCTTGCCCATCTCGATGATGGTGCGCACCAGCGCCGCGTCGTTGGCGTCTCGCGGCCACGTCGCGCACGAACGACTGGTCGATCTTCAGCGTGCTCGATCGGGAACTGCTGCAGCGCCGACAGCGACGAGTAGCCGGTGCCGAAGTCGTCGATCGCCAGGTGCAGGCCCATGGCGTACAGCTCGTTCAGCAGCCCGCATGGTGCGCTTCGGATCGGTCATCAATGTCGTCTCGGTGATCTCCAGCTCGAAACAGGTGGGCGACACGCCGTGCTTGCGGAACACGATGCGGCAGCGCGCGATGAAGCTCGCCTGCTTCAGCTGCCGCAGGCGACAGGTTGATCGACGATCCGGCCGGGCTCGCGGCACGACGTCTGCCATCTGCCGGTAGTCGGCGCAGACGCGGTCCAGCACCCACTCGCCGATCTCCAGGATCAGGCTGGTCTCCTCGGCCAGCGGGATGAATTGCGCCGGCGAGATGTCGCCGTGGCCGGGCAGGCGCCAGCGCAGCAGCGCCTCGGCGCCGACGATGCGGCCGTCGCGCAGGTCCACCTTCGGCTGGTACAGCATCACGAACTCGTCGCGCTCCAGCGCGCGGCGCAGCTTGCTCTTCAGCATCAGCCGCTCGACCGCCGCCGCGTTCATTTCCGGCAGCGTAGAACGCGCAGGTGTTGCCGCCGTTCTGCTTCGAGTGGTACATCGCCGCGTCGGCATTGCGGATCAGGTCGATCACGTTCTCGGCGTCGTCCGGGCATATCGCGATGCCGACGCTGGCGGTCAGATAGACCTCTTGTGGTTCACGTAGAACGCGCGGCTGATCTCGTCGAGCAGCTTGCGCGCGACCGCGCCGAGCGTCGGCGCGGTTGTCGACGTCCGGCCGGCAGATCGTCGATGAACATCGCGAACTCGTCGCCGGCGAGGCGGCCGATGACCGTGTCCTTGCTGCACGATCGCGCGTCAGCCGCTCGCTCAGGATCTCGAGCGTGCGGTCGCCGGCGGCGTGGCCGAAGGTGTCGTTGACCTCCTTGAAGCGGTCGAGGTCGAGGTACAGCAGCGCGAGCGTCGCTGCGCTGCGGTGCGAGCGCGCGATCGCCTGCTGCAGCAGGTGCTGGAACTGCATCCGGTTCGGCATCTTGGTCAGCGTGTCGTAGCGCGCGAGGTATCGGATGCGGCGCTCGGCGCGCTTGCGCTCGGTGATGTTGCGGGCGACGTAGATGTAGCCCTGGAATTGCGGGTCGGGCCGTCGCTGGCTGCGGCCGGCTCGGTGCCGACATCGTCGAGCCCGCCATCGACACCGGCATCGCCTCGCCGCGCGGGTGCTGATCACGGTCTCGCGCGTCTCGCGCACGGCGCGCTCGAGCTCGAAGCTGCGGCGCTCGTCGCTCGGATCAGCTCGGCGACGTGCGGCCGACCAGTTCGCCTTCCGCCAGCCGAACAGCATGCACCGCCGCGTCGTTGGCGCTCTTGATCGCGGCCGTCCGGCGACGTCACCAGCACCGCGTCGCTGAGGCTGTTGAGCACGACGTGAGGTAGTTGCGGGTGATCGTCGTCTGGCGCAGTTTCTGGCGCATGCGCTCGATCGCCGCGGCAGCTCGCCGAACTCGCTGGCGCGCCGGTCCGCGAGCGGACGGGCGTAGTCTCCCTTGCCGAGCGGTCGAAGCGGCCGACCAGCGCCGGATCGGGCGCCGCCAGCGGGTCGCGAGCAGGAGGCGCCGGCGGTGCCGGTGACCCAGCTGAGCCCGAGGGCGCCGAGGCACGCGATCCGCGGCGCCCGACGGCCTACGCGAACGCCGCGAGGGACGCCGGCGGCTGAGGGCAACGCCTGCCGTGCCGGTAAGGGCTCCGACATGAACTGGGAGGCGGCCACCGGTCATAGCGAGCACGGCTGTTCTGTGACGTGGTCCGCGATCATAGGTTTTATAATCAGGGAGGACTGAGGATCGAAAATGCGAACGTCCATGCAGACAGAGCGTGCCCCGATTTCTCTACGGGTACGAGTCCGCCTGATACTGCGATGCAGCAACACCGCCGGAAGCGCGCGCGGAGGCTTGCGGCGTGAAACAAACGGCGGTCCGCGCGGGTTCGGTCGGGAGGCTGCGCGATCGGCCGTGGTGCGCTCGAGCTCACTGGCCGCGCTGCGGACGCACGTCGTCACGCTCGCCGCGCCGCGCGCCGTCCTGCGATCCTGCGCTCGCGACGGCGTTCCTCCGGCTCGTGCCGCGGCGCTCGACGACGGCATCGACCGCGCGGCGGCCTCCTCGGTCCGCTACTTCGACACGCAGGCGCCGATCCGGAACGAGAAGTGACCGCGGCGCCGGCTGCTCCTCGCCGGCATGGCCGCGCGCTCGAGCCGCGCGCTGCGGCACGCGCCCGTCGCGGCGATCCTCGCCTGGTCGGCGCCGCCCGGCGCGAGCCGCGACCACTGGGGCACGGGAATTCCACGGCTGGACCGCGCGGGCGCTCGCCGCCGGCGCCACGCTCGGCCTGGTGCCGGCGGCTCCGCCCACGGACCGTTCGCGCGCCTGACCGCCTGGCTCGACCGCCACATGCAACGCTTCGGTTGCCGCCGCGCGGTGCCACGGACCTGCGGCGGCGCGCAGCCGGAGCCGTGGCACCGGAGTCACTTTCCGACCGCGCGCGAGGCCTCGCGGCGCCCTCCGGGTCCGCGACGCTGCGCGCGGCGATCGACGCCGTTGCGCTCGAGGGCAAGGCGGCGCTGCTCGACGCGCTGCCGGACGTCTACCGGCGCCCCTTACGCCGCCGCGCCGAGCGGCGATCGCGGCGCGTCATGGGCCAGAGCCGCTACACGCCGCGGAGCAACGTCGCGGCCGACATCCTCGCCGCCGCCGCCCGCGGCCGGCTTTACGCGGTGCTGCCGGCAGCGCTACGCCGCCCTGTGGCGCCTCGAAGCGCTGGCTGCCGACGCTGTTCGTGCGGCTGCTGTCGGGCTCGCGCATGCGCGCCGCGTTCGCCGCTCAGCGCGGCGGCGGATCCGACCGACGCACGTAGCGCCCGTAGATGTCCGGCAGCGCCTCGAGCAGCGCCGCCTTGCCCTCGAGCGCGCCGGCGTCGATCGCCTCCCGCAGCGTCGCCAGCCGGAGCCGCCGCGAGGCCTCGCGCGCGGTCGGCGAGTGACTCAGGTGCCACGGCTCCGGCTGCACGCCGCCGCGGTCGGTCGCGTACGGCCGGTAGAAACCGAAGCGTTGCATGTGCGCGGTCGAGCCACGCGGTCAGGCGCGCGAACGGTCCGCCGGCCCCGCACTCCGCCGGCACGAGGCCGAGCGTGGCGCCGGCGGCGAGCGCCGCACGGTCGTAGACGTCGAAGTCCGTGCCCCAGTGGTGGCGGCTCGCGCCGGGCGGCGCCGACCAGGCGAGGATCGCCGCGACGCGCGCCGCGGGCCGCAGTCGCGCGGCCTCGAGCGCGCGGCCGCGCCGGTCGAGGAGCGGCCGGCGCCCGGTCCACTTCTCGTTCCAGATCCGCACCTGCGTGTCGAAGTCGCGGAACGAGGAGGCCGCCGCGAGGTCGATGCCGTCCTCGAGCGCCGCGCGCGTGCAGCCCGAGGAAGGCCGCCGCGACCGCAGGATGCAGGACGGCGCGCGGCTCGGCGACGAGCGACGACGTGGCGCCGGCACGGCCGGTGAGCTCGAGCGCGTCGAAGCGGATCGCGCGGCGCGCGGGCCGGGCCGCGGGGATCGGGTGGGGTCACGCCGCAAGGCTACCCGAGCGCGCCTTCGGCGCTGTCGCTGCATCGCAGCATCAGGCGCGCCCGTCTCCCTAAGACAAATCGGGCGGCCCCTGTCGGCGATCGACGTCGCATTTCCGATGCCAGACCCCCTGATCAAGCCGAGCCTATGATCGCGACCCGTGACCCCAGAACAGCCGTATCGCGACGTCCGGGTGGCCGCCTGGCTCACCGTCGGAGCCCTGGCCGCGCGCGGCCGGCGCCGCCCTCGTCGCCGGCCTCCTCGCGCGCGTCCCGCGACGGCATGACCGCCGGGATCGCGCTCCTCGGCGCGCCTCGGCCTCAGCTGTGCGGTGGCCGGCGCCGCCGGCGCGATCGCTGCTCGCGACGCGCTGGCGGCGGCCGATCCGCTCGCTGGTCGGCAGCCTCGACCAGCTCGGCGAGGGCGACTACACGCAGCCGTCGCGGTCGCGGCGGCCACGAGCTCGGCGAGCTGCCGCGGCGCTCGAGCGCATGCGCGAGAAGCTGCGCCAGACCACGATCACCAAGAACTATCTCGACGCCGTGCTCAACAGCATGACCGACGCGGTGCTGGTGACCGCGCCGGACGGCCGCATCACGCGCGCCAACGACGCCGCGGTGCAGCTGCTCGGCTGCGCCGAGGCCGAGCTGGTCGGCCGGACGTCGCCGCGCTGATGGCGCGCCGACGAGCGCCGCAACTTCGTGCTCGAGCGCGCGGTGCGCGAGACGCGCGAGTTCATGATCCGCACGCAGCGACGGCGAGACGGTGCCGGTGTCGCTGTCGGGCTCGACGATCGTCGGCTCCAAGGCCAGCCTCGCGCCGGACGAGGCCAGCCACGGGCCCGAGCCGCGCTTCCAGGGCTGCATCTTCGTCGCGCGCAACATCACCGAGCGCAAGCGCGCCGAGCGGCGCATCCGCTACCTCGCGCGCTACGACACGCTGACCAAGATCCCGAACCGGATGCAGTTCCAGCACCTGCTGCAGCAGGCGATCGCGCGCGCGCACCGCGGCGGCACCGCGCTCGCGCTCCTGTACCTCGACCTCGACCGCTTCAAGGACGTCAACGACACCTTCGGCCACGCCGCCGGCGACCGCACGCTCGAGATCCTGAGCGAGCGCCTGACGCGCGATCGTGCCCAAGGGCGCGGTGATCGGCCGGCTCGCGGGCGACGAGTTCGCGATGTTCATCGAGAACCTGCCGGCCGGACGTCGACTACCGGCCGACGCTCGCCGCGCTCGCGCGCCAGGCTGCTCGACGACGTCAGCCGCGCGTTCTTCCTCAACGACACCGAGGTCTACCTGACGCGTCAGCGTCGGCATCGCGATCTGCCCCGACGACGCCGACAACACCATCGACCTGATCCGCAACGCCGACGCGGCGATGTACCACTCCAAGCAGAACGGCGGCAACAGCCTCGCGTTCTACGCGCCGGAGATGAACGCCGCGGCGGTCGAGCGGCTGATGCTGAAGAGCAAGCTGCGCCGCGCGCTCGAGCGCGACGAGTTCGTGATCCTCTACCAGCCGAAGGTCGACCTGCGCGACGGCCGCATCGCCGGCGCCGAGGCGCTGCTGCGCTGGCGCCTGCCGGGCCACGGCGACATCCCGCCGGCGCACTTCATCCCGCTCGCCGAGGAGACCAACCTGATCCTGCCGATCGGCGAGTGGGTGCTGAGGCCGCGTCTGCGCCGACTACCGCAGCTGGCGCGAGCACGTGCCGAACCCGGGCCGCGTCTCGATCAACCTGTCGCTGCAAGCAGCTGCAGCAGGCGAGCTTCATCACGCGCTTCGCGCTCGGTGTTCCGCGAGCACGGCGTCTCGCCCGACCTGCTTCGAGCTCGAGATCACCGAGACCACGCTGATGCCGACGCGCCGCGCACCGTGCGGACTGCTCGAGCGAGCTGTACGACCATGCGGCATGCAGCCTCTCGATCGACGACTTCGGCACCGGCTACTCCTCGCTGTCGGCGCTGCAGCAGTTGCCGGTCGGGACGCTGAAGATCGACCAGTCCTTCGTGCGCAACGCCGGCGATCGACGCGCGACGACGCGACGCTCGTGCGCACCATCATCGAGATGGGCCGAGCCTCGAGCATGGAGGTCGTCGCCGAGGGCGTCGAGACCGCGCGAGCAGCTCGAGTTCCTGCGCGCGCACGGCTGCCACTACGCGCAGGGACGCCTGTTCGGCGAGCCGATGACGGCGGAGGCGCTGCTCGCGCTTCTGGCCGCGCAGGCAGCGCGGCCAGAGCCCGTTCGCCGTCGACTGCCGCGCCGCGCGCCGCGCGCCAGCGGCTGACCGCGGACGCCGCGGCCGCGACGCGCTAGACATGCGCGGCCGCCGCCGGGCAGTCTCCGATGCTGAGCCTCGGGATCGTCACGCTGCGGCGCGGCCCGCGCGCGCTGTTCGAGGGCCCACGTTGACGCTTTCGCCGGCGAGAAGGTCGGCGTCGTCGGCCCGAACGGCGCCGGCAAGTCGAGCCTGTTCGCAGCTGCTGCGCGGCGAGCTCGGCGCCGACGCGCGGCGACGTCGAGCGTCCAGGCCGGCTACGTGCTCGCGCAGCGTCGCTGCAGGACGTCGCCGCCGGACCCGCGGCCGGCGGTCGAGTTCGTGCTCGACGGCGACCGCGAGCTGCGCGCGGTCGAGGCCGAGCTCGCCGCCGCCGAGGCGGCGCGACGACGGCGCCGGGCTCGGCGCGCTGCACGCGCGCGCTCGAGGCGCTCGACGGCTACGCGGCGCGCAGCCGCGCGGCGCGCCTGCTCGCCGGGCTCGGCTTCGACGCCGGCGCGATCGAGCGGCCGGTCGCCGAGTTCTCCGGCGGCTGGCAGCGGCGCCTGGCGCTCGCGCAGGCGCTGATGGCGCGCTCCGACCTGCTGCTGCTCGACGAGCCGACCAACCACCTCGACCTCGACGCCGTGCTCTGGCTCGAGGACTGGCTGCGCGCCTACCCGGGCACGCTGCTGGTGATCTCGCACGACCGCGAGTTCCTCGACCGCGTCGTCGACCGCGCATCGTCAGCATCGACGGCGGCGCGCATCGACTGCTACGCCGGCAACTACTCCGACTTCGAGCTGCAGCGCGCGCAGCAGCTCGCGCAGCAGCAGTCGGCGCTCGACCGCCAGCAGCGCGAGATCCGCCACATGCTCGGCTTCGTCGAGCGCTTCCAGGCCAAGGCCAGCAAGGCGCGCCAGGCGCAGAGCCGCCTCAAGCATGCTCGAGCGCATGGAGCGCATCGCGCCGGCGCACGTCGACTCGCCGTTCGAGTTCGAGTTCGCGCAGCCCGCGCAGCCTGCCGCGGCCGCTGCTGGCGCTCGAGCGCGCGGCTGCCGGCTACGACGGCCGCGCGGTGCTCGGCGGCGTGCACGCTCGAGCCTCGCGCCCGGCGACCGCATCGGCCTGCTCGGCCGCAACGGCGCCGGCAAGTCGACGCTGACGCGCGTGCTCGCGGGCGTGCAGCCGCTCATGGCCGGCACGCGCACCGCGGCGCAGGACCTCGCGATCGGCTACTTCGCGCAGCACCAGCTCGAGCAGCTCGATCCCGGCCGCGACGCCGCTCGAGCACCTGAACGCTTCGGCGGCGCGGCGCTCGCCGCGCGGCGACGAGCAGGAGCAGCGCGCGTTCCTCGGCGGCTTCGGCTTCAGCGGCGACCGCGTGTTCGAGCCGGTGGCGCCGTTCTCGGGCGGCGAGAAGGCGCGGCTCGTGCTCGCGCTGATCGTGTCGCGGCGGCCGAACCTGCTGCTGCTCGACGAGCCGACCAACCACCTCGACCTCGAGATGCGCCACGCGCTCGGCATGGCGCTGCAGGACTACGCCGGCGCGATCGTGCTCGTCTCGCACGACCGCTACCTGCTGCAGGCTCGTCGCCGACCAGCTGTGGCTGGTCGCCGACGGCACGGGCGCGGCCCTTCGACGGCGACCTCGACGACTACGCCGGCGTGGCTCAAGACCGCGCCCGCGGCGGCGGAGCCGGCGCCGCGCGCCGCGGCGCGCCGCCGCGCCGCGCGGCGCGCGTCGCCGACAGGGAGCGCAAGCGCCGCGAGGCCGAGCAGCGCCAGCGCCTGCGCCCGCTCAAGGCCGCGGTCGAGCGCGCACGAGCGCGCAGCCTCGAGACGCTCGGCGCCGAAGCGGCGGCAGATCGAGGCGCGGCTCGGCGGCCCCGGAGCTGCACGTGCCGGCGGCGCGCGCCGAGCTCGTGCGCGCTGCTCGCGCGCCAGGGCGGCGCTCAGCGCCGCGAGGTGCGCGCGGCGGAGGAGGCGTGGCTCGAGGCGTCCGAGGCTCTGGAGGCCGCGCGCCCGGCGGGCTGAGGCGCGGGCCGTCGGCGCCCGCCGCGAAGCGCGTCGTGGCCGCGCGGTAGCGCGGCAGGGTCGCGCTCGCGACCTGTCCCATCGAGATCCGCGGGCAGTTCATGCGGTGGCCTCCGGTGCATCGCCGAGCGCACGGGGCGAGCGGTCGCGTTCCGGCGGCCGGGCCCGGCCCGACGCGCCGCCGGCAGACCGGCTTTCGCCAACCCACCGAAACCCCGTCTACACGTGTATAGTATCTGTACACCGATCGGAGCGGGTGTTGTCCAGATACTTGCCCTGTGCAAGTACTGTACAGATCCCGCCTGGAGCAGCCGGGGCACACCGATGTTCACGATCAAGGCCGTCTCGCAGGCCACCGGCGTCAGCATCGAGACGCTGCGGGCCTGGGAGCGCCGCTACCGGGTCGTCGAGCCCCAGCGCGACCCGAACGGGCGCCGTTCCTACGACGCCGGGCGACGTGATCCGCCTGCGCAAGCTCCGCGAGGCCACCGAGCGCGGCCACCCGATCTCGAAGCTCGCGCGGGTCAGCGACGAGGAGCTGGCGGGCTGCTCGTCGACGCGCCCGCGGCGCGGCGCGGCGCGCGCGGCGCCTCGCGAGAGCTTCGCCGAGCAGATGCTGCAGGCGGCCGAGCACTACCGCCCGGACGACTGCGACCAGGCGCTGTCGATGGCGCTCGCGCTGCTGCCGCTGCCGCAGGTCGTCGACGAGGTGCTGGTGCCGGCGCTGCTCGAGGTCGGCGAGCGCTGGCACTGCCGGCGCGCTTCACGGTCGCGCAGGAGCGGATCGTGTCGAATGCGGTCAGGAAGCAGGTCGAGCCTCGTGCTCGACACCTACAACCGCATCGCCAGCGGGCAGCCGATCGTGTTCGCGACGCTGACCGACGAGCGCCACGAGCTCGGCATCCTGATGTGCGCGCTGCTCGCGGCGGCGCGCGGCGTGCGCTGCCAGTACCTCGGCGCCGACGTGCCGCCGGCGGACGTCGCGCTGTTCGCCGACGCGTCGGCGCCGCGGCGGTGGTGCTGTCGTTCGTGCGCCGCGAGTCGAGCGCCGCGGCCGAGGCGCTGCTCGCCGAGTTCCTCAGGCGCCTGCCACGCGGCATCGCGGTGTGGATCGGCGGCCAGGGTGCGGCGGCACTCGAGCTCGCCGGCCAGCGCCGAGCGCGTCGTCGTGCTCGGCGACTTCCGCGCGCTCGAGCGCGAGCTCGACGCGCTCGCGGCCGCCGGCCGCTGACAGTCCCTATTGCGCGCCGCCGGGCGCGCCCTATGCTCGCGCGCATGAGCCGCGCGCAGCTGTCTGAACGCCCCGGCGAGACCGCTGCGGCTCGTCGACCGCCCGGTGCCGGTGCCGGGCCCGGGCCAGGTGCTGCTCGCGGTCGCGGCCTGCGCGCGTGTGCCGCACCGACCTGCACGTCGTCGACGGCGAGCTTGCCCACCCGGGCCACGCCGCTCGTGCCCGGCCACGAGATCGTCGGCACGCGTGCTCGCGCGCGGCGCCGGGCGTCGACGTCCGCGCCGGCACGCGCCTCGGCGTGCCGTGGCTCGGCTGGACCTGCGGCGCGTGCGAGTGGTGCCGCGAGCGGCCGCGAGAACCTGTGCCCGCGGGCGCGCTTCACCGGCTGGCAGCTCGACGGCGGCTACGCCGAGCACGTCGTCGCCGACGCACCGCTACTGCTTCGCGCTGCCGCGACGGCTTCGACGACGTGCACGCCGCGCCGCTGCTGTGCGCCGGACTCATCGGCTGGCGCGCGCTCAAGGCCGCGGGCGCCGGCCGCACGCTCGGCCTCTATGGCTTCGGCGCGGCCGCGCACCTGATCGCGCAGGTCGCGGCCTGGCAGGGCCGGCGCGTGTTCGCGTTCACGCGCCCGGGCGATGCGGCGGCGCAGGCGCTTCGCGCTCGGCCTCGGCGCGGCGTGGGCCGGCGACAGCGACGCGCCGGCGCCCGAGCCGCTCGACGCGGCGATCCTGTTCGCGCCGGTCGGCGCGCTCGTGCCGCGCGCGCTCGCGCGCCGTCAAGCCCGGCGGCACGGTCGTCTGCGCCGGCATCCACATGAGCGACATCCCGTCGTTCCCGTACGCGTCGGCTGTGGGGCGAGCGCGTGGTGCGCTCGGTCGCGAACCTGACGCGCGCCGACGCGGTCGAGTTCCTCGCGCTCGCGCCGCGCGTCGGCCTCGGGTCGCGGTCGACGACGCTGCCGCTCGCGCGAGGCGAACGCCGCGCTCGCGCGGCTGCGCAGCGGCGCCGGTCAGCCGGCGCGCTCGTGCTCGTGCCGTAGGCCGCGCTCAGCGCGGTGCCGGCGCCTCGGCGGCGAGCGCCGCCGCGTCGGCGGCGGCGACGAGCTCGCGCGACCGCCTGCGCCGCCGCCGCCTCGAACGCCGCCGCGACCTCGCGCTGGCGGTCGGCCGCGGCGCGCACCTCGCGCGGCCCTCGACGCTCGCGACCAGCCGCCGCTCGGCGGCGAGGCCCGAGCTCGCCGCGCAGCGCGACGCGCACGAGCGGCGCGCCGCCGGGCTCGGCGTAGTCGGCGCTGAAGTCGGTGATCTCGGTCTGCAGCAGGTAGCGGCCCGCGAACGCGCTCTGCTCGGCGACCACCGCCCGCCAGCCGCCGGCGGCGCGGAACGCATCGACGAGCAGCGCCTCGACGAGCTGCGGCAGCGGCGCGCTCCAGCTCGCGCCGGCATAGGCGTCGAGCCGCCGGTCCGGCAGCCGCACCGCGATGCGCTCCGTGTCGAGCCCGGGCCGCGCCACCGGCCGGCGACGACGAGCGTCGCGGCGACCGAAGCCGGCGCGGCGGCGGCGGCACGGCGCGCGCAGCGCGTAGACGACCGGCGCCGTCGCGTGGCTCTGGAACATGCCGCCGCAGCCGGCGAGCGCGGCACGGTGGCGAGCGCCGTCCAGCTCGGGCAATCGGGTGCTTCATCGCGGGATCTCCACGCCGGCCTTGGGCGGTTCGTACAGCAGGCGCGACGGCTCCTCGCGCAGCGTGGCGGGCGAGCTCGCGGACCTCGGCCGCCGCGTCGCGGCCCTCGCGCACCAGCTGGCCGATGTCGTCGAGGCCGCGGCCCGGCGAAGCGGTCGAGGTCCGCCTCGTGGCGCGCGAGCAGCGCATCGAGCCGGCCGCTGATCGCGGCGAGGTGGTCGGCGGCGTCCCTGAGGCGCGTGAGCGCCGTGCCGAGCTCCGGCTCGGCGCCGCTGACCAGCCGGTGCGCGCCGGCCGCGACCTCGTGCGCCTCGGCGACCGCGGCGCGAAGCTCCGCGACCAGCCGCGCCGGCGTCGCGCGTCGCGCCGGCAGCGGCTCGGTCGCGGCGCGCAGGTTCGCCGACCGCGGCGCGCACCGCGGCGAGGTTGTCGTCGCCGAGCAGCGCGTTGAGGCGCCGCGTCACGCGCGTCGCGTCGGCGACGAGCTCGGGCAGGCCGCTGACGAACAGGTCGAAGTCCGACGGCACCGAGCGGATCACCGGGTAGCCCTGGCTCGGCACCTCGGGGCTGATCGCCGCCGCGGTTCGTGCGGCGCCTGCGACAGGTCGATGAACAGCAGCCCGGTGACGCCCTGCATCGTCAGCCGGGCGAGCGTGTCCGGCGTCGACCGGCGTCGCCTTGTCGAGGTCGACGAGCGCCAGCACGCGGTCGGCGGCGCGCGGGTCGAGGCGGATGCGCGCCACCTTGCCGACGTTGACGCCGAGGTAGCGCACGGTGCTGCCCTCGTTCAGGCCGCTGACGCTGCCCGAGAAGTAGACCTCGTAGCGCTGGTACTCGCGCCGCTCGCTGGGTGTTCGTGTACCAGAGCACGAACACGGTCGCCATCGCGAGCACGACGATGACGAATGCGCCGACGGCCACGTAGTTCGCGTCGCGATCCATCACTGCCTCCCGTGCGGCGCGCCCGCGCGCGCCGTGGAAATACTCCTGGATCCAGGGGTGCGGGTTGCGCGACGATGCCGTCCAGCGTGTCCGCTGACCATGCGCCGGTCGACGATGACGCCGACCCGGTTGCAGGTCCGGTAGATCGTATCGAGGTCGTGCGTGATCATCACGACCGTCAGGCTGAGCGCCCGCTGCAGGTAGAGCAAGAGCTCGTCGAAGGCCGCGGCCGCGATCGGGTCGAGCCCCGAGGTCGGCTCGTCGAGGAACAGCAGCTGCGGGTCGAGCGCCAGCGCGCGCGCGAGCGCCGCGCGCTTGACCATGCCGCCGGACAGCTGCGCGGGGTACTTGGCGCCGGCGTCGGCCGGCAGGCCCACGAGCCGGATCTTGAGCGCGGCGAGGCCGGCGAGCACGTCCGGCGGCGAGCGTGAGCGCCTCGCGGATCGGCAGCTCGACGTTCTCGGCGACGGTCAGCGAGCTGAACAGCGCGCCGTGCTGGAAGGTGACGCCGTAGCTGCGCTTGACCGCGCGCAGCTCGCGCGCCGTGCAGCCGCGTCAGGTCGCGGCCCTCGATCTCGACGGTGCCGGCCTGCGGCCGCTGCAGGCCGAGGATCGTCCGGAGCAGCACCGACTTGCCGGTGCCCGAGCCGCCGACGATCGCCGAAGATCTCGCCGCGCACGCACCTGCCATGTCGAGGCCGTCGTGCACGACCTGCGCGCCGAAGCGGTTGACGACGCCGCGCACCGAGACCACCGGCGTCGGCGGCGCGCGGCGGCCATCAGAAGTCCATCTCCCAGTAGACGACCGCGAACACCGCGTCGACGAACAGCACCATGAAGATCGACTCGACCACCGCGACCGTGGTCAGCCGGCCGAGCTCGCGCGACGACTCGCGCACCTGGATGCCGCGGAAGGTGCCGATCATGCGCGATCACGAACGCGAACACCGGCGCCTTCAGCAGCCCCGCCCAGAAGGTCGTCGGCGCGATCGCCTCCTGCATGCGCGACCAGTGAACTGCGTGAACGGGATGTCGAGCACGAGCCACGACAGCACCGCGCCGCCGGCGAGGCCCATCGCGTCGGCGATCACGGTCAGCAGCGGCAGCGCGATCACCAGCGCCGAGCACCCGCGGCAGCACCAGCACCTCGACGACGTTCATGCCGATGGCGCGCAGCGCGTCGATCTCCTCGTTGAGGCGCATCACGCCGATCTCGGCGGCGAACGCGCTGCCGGAGCGGCCGGCGACGATGATCGCGGTCAGCAGCACGCCGAGCTCGCGCAGCACCGACAGCGTCACGAGGTCGACGACGTAGACCTCGCCGCCGAACTGCCTGAGCTCCTGCGCGCCGATGTAGGCGACGATGACGCTGATCAGGAACGCGATCAGCGCGACGATCGGGATCGCCTGGATGCCGGTCTCGTAGACGTGGCGGACGATCGACTGGAACCGGAAGCGGCGCGGCCGGACGAGCGCGCCGCCGAGCACGAACTAGATGCGGCCGAGGAACTCGAGCGCCTCGCGCACTGCCGCCGCCGTGCCGCACGGTCCAGCGGCCGAGCAGTGCCGAGCGGCTCGGCGGCGAGTGGTCGCGTGCGGGGCCCGGCGGCGGCGCCGGCGTCGACCAGCCCGGCGGTGAACGCGAGCGTCTCGGGGCGCGCGCCGCGCCACTCGGCGCGCGGCCCCGGCCGCCTCGAGCCGGAGCTCGAGCTGGCGCAGGAAATACGCGCCGGTCAGGTCGAGCGCCTCGAGGCCGCTCGCATCGAGCATGACGCGCGCGGCGCCGAGCTCGGCGCTCGGCGACCGCGCGCTGCGAGCTCGACGGCGTCGCGCGCGCGCCAGCGGCCGCGCGGGCGGATCTCGCGAACGCCGTCGACGATGCGCGACTCGAGGTACACGGCCGGCGCGCGGCGGGCCGCAAGGCCCGGTGCTCAGCGGCGTCGGGCGCGGGCGGTCGCCGCAGGCGCAGCGCCGATGCGCCGACCGGCGGCCTCGCTGCCCGCAGCCGTCCGGGCTCTCGCTCGCCAGGCAACCGCGGTCGGCCATCGCGCGCTCTCCAGCGGCGCGACGTCCGCGGCCGGCGCGGCGCGGCTCGATGCTAGCAGGCCGCGGCGCCCGGGACCCAAGGCGCGCCGTTGCCAGCGCGGCCGCCGAGCCACTACTTTGAGGCGGGGCCGGAGGCGCGATGGGACCAGAGGGACTCGGAACCGTTCTCGTTCTGCTCGCCGCCGTGGTCGCGGTCGTCGCCGCCATGCGCCGGCTGCGACTGCCGCCGCTGCTCGGCTACCTCGCGGTCGGCATGGCGCTCGGGCCGCACGCCTTCGGCGTCGTGCAGCGACTCGGCGACCACCAGCTTCCTCGCCGAGCTCGGCGTCGTGTTCCTGCTGTTCACGCTCGGCCTCGAGTTCTCGCTGCCGCGGATGGTCGCGATGCGCGGCGAGGTGTTCGGCCTCGGCGCCCTGCAGGTCGGGCTCGACGACGCGGCGGCGGCGGCGCTCGCCAACGCCGCCGGCGCGCCGCCGCCGGTCGCGATCGTCATCGGCGGCGCGGTGGCGATGTCCTCGACCGCGATCGTCGTGCAGCAGCTGACCGAGCAGGCCGAGATCAACCGCACGCACGGCCGGCTCGCGTTCAGCATCCTGCTGTTCCAGGACCTCGTGTTCGTGCTGTTCCTCGCGCTCGCGACCGCGATCGTCGCCGGCGGCGCGCGCGTTCGCGCGCGCGGGCGGTCGCAGCTCGCGCTCGGCAAGGCGGCGGTCGCGCTGCTGCTCGTGCTCGGCGCCGGCCGCTGGCTGGTGCGGCCGCTGTTCTTCGAGATCGCGCGCCACCGCGGCCAGGAGCTGTTCACGCTCGCGGTGCTGCTGGTCGCGCTCGCCTCGGCGTGGATCACGCACGCCGTCGGCCTGTCGCTCGCGCTCGGCGCGTTCCTCGCCGGCATGCTGCTCGCCGAGACCGAGTACCGCCACCAGGTCGAGGCGGTGATCCGGCCGTTCCGCGACGTGCTGCTCGGCCTGTTCTTCATCACCATCGGCATGCTGCTCGACCTGCGCGCTGCTCGGCCGCGAGTTCCTGCTGGTGTCCAGCGCTCACGCTCGGCCTGCTCGTGCTCAAGGCGGCGGTGGTCGCGCTGGTCGCGCGGCGCTACGCCGGCAGCTGGTTCAAGTCGCTGCGCGCCGGGCTCGTGGTCGGCGCCGGCGGCGAGTTCGGCTTCGCGCTGCTGGCGCTGCTCGTCAAGAGCGGCACCGAGGCCGGCGATCACCCAGCCGCTGCTCGCGGCGGTGACCGTGAGCATGCTGCTGTCGCCGCTCGTGATCCGCCACAACAAGCGCATCGCGCGCGCTGCTGCTGCGCGAGCGCGGCCCGGCGACGACGGCGCTGGCGCGCGAGGCGGCCGCCGACGCGGCGCTGGCGCGGCCGCGAGCACGTGATCCTGTGCGGCTACGGCCGCGTCGGCCAGAACATCGGCCGCCTGCTCGAGCGCCACGGCCACGAGTACATCGCGATCGACCTCGACCCGGCGCGGGTGCGCGCCGCGCGCCAGGCCGGCGATCCGGTCGTGTACGGCGACTCGGCCGACGAGCAGGTGCTCGGCTCGGTCGGCCTCGCGCGACGCCGAGCGTCGTCGTCGTCACCTTCGCCGATCCCGCGATCGCGATCGGCATCGTGCGCGTCGTGCGCCGCCTGCGCGCGGCGTGCCGATGCTGGTGCGCACCGCGGACGACTCGTCGCTCGAGGAGCTGCAGCGCGCCGGCGCGACCGAGGTGGTGCCGGAGACCTTCGAGGCGTCGCTGATGCTGGTGTCGCACGTGCTCTTGTTGCTCGACACGCCGATGTCGAAGATCGTGCGCATGGTCGGCGAGATCCGCGCCGAGCGCTACGGCGCGCTGCGCTCGCGTGTTCCGCCTGCCGGACGCGGAGCTGCCCGACGCCGGCGAGACCGAGCACGAGGAGCTGCGCACGGTCGTGCTGCCGCCCGGGGCCTGGGCGGTCGGGCACACGCTCGACGAGGTCCGCGGCCGCGGCGCCGAGGTGCAGTTCTCGGCGGTGCGCCGCGAGGGCATCGTCGGCCGCGACCCGGCGCCGGCGACGGTGCTGCGCGACGGCGACGTGGTCGTGATCTTCGGCCGTCCCGAGGCGCTCGAGCACGCCGAGGCGGTGCTGCTCGCGGGCTGAGCGCCGGCTCAGCGGGCCGCGGCGTGCGCGCCCCTGGCGGCCGGCACCGGGTCGGGCGTGCAGGCGGCGCACTTGAAGGTGACGCGCCACACCGTGTCGCCGGCGTCGTCGGCGACGAGCAGCGAGCCGTCGGTCGCGACCGCGACGCCGGCCGGCCGGCCGTAGACCTCGCCGGCCTCGCCGTCCTTGATGAAGCCCGTCAGGAAGTCGACCGCCGGGCCGGCCGGACGGCCGGCGGCGAAGGGCACGAACACGACCTTGTAGCCGCTGAAGCTCGAGCGGTTCCACGAGCCGTGCAGCGCGATGAAGGCGCCGCCGCGGTAGTCCTTCGGGAACTGCGTGCGGCCGTAGAAGGCGAGCCCGAGCGGCGCGGCGTGCGCCTCGATCGCGAAGTCCGGCACCACCGCGCGGGCGACGAGGTCGGGCCGCTCGCCGCGGCGGCGCGGGTCCTCGTGCGCGCCGAAGTAGGCGTACGGCCAGCCGTAGAACGCGCCGTCGGCGATGCTGGTCAGGAAGTCCGGCACGAGCTCGTCGCCGAGGAGGTCGCGCTCGTTGACCGTGGCCCACAGCCGCCCGCTCGCCGGCTCGAAGGCGAGGCCGACGGGGTTTCTGAGGCCGCTCGCGTAGATGCGCACGCCCTTGCCGCTCGGGCTCGCGACCAGGATCGCGGCGCGCTCGGGCACCTTGGCGTCGACGTGCTCCTCGTCGACGTTGGTGTGCGAGCCGACTGCGACGTAGAGCGCGGTCTCGTCGGGGCTGAAGGCGAGGTTGCGCGTCCAGTGGCCGCGGCCGTCCTCGTCGGGCAGGTCGATGAGCGGCTTGCACTCGCCGTGCAGCCGCTTCTGGCCGACCAGGAACGGGCAGCTGTACACCGCGTCGCTCGCGCCGACGTACAGCCGATCGCGCCTGAGCGCGAGGCCGTACGGCCGCGGCAGGTCGCTGATCAGCGCGTACTGCTGGTCGGCGACGCCGCCGCCGTTGCTGTCTCTGAGCAGCGTGACGCGGTTGGCGCTCGGCCGGCCGGCGCTGGGCGCGTTGAGGCCGCGCGCCTCGGTGACCAGCACGTCACCGTTCGGCAGCACCAGCAGCGAGCGCGGGTTGTCGAGGCCGCGGGCGAAGGCCGTGACGCGGAAGTTGAGCGGCGGGCGCGGCGCGCCGCCCACCGGCCAGCCGACGACGCGCGCGAGCTTGACCGCCGACGGCGTGGCGTACGGCTCCGGCAGGACGTCGGGCGCGGCGGCGGCGGTGACGGCGACGCCGAGCAACGCGGCGCCGAAAGCGGCGACAACGAGCGGTCGCAAGCGGGGGGCCTCCATGGCGCAGGGCGCACAGTCTGCACGGCCGCGGCGCCCGCCGGCAACCCGGGGCGCCCGGCCGCCGCCCGGCCGGCGGCGGCGCTAGACGTCAGCGGCCCGCGCGGCCGGTGGGCCAGCGCAGGCCGAAGAAGAAGGTGACGTCGGGCGAGTGGTCGACCTCGATGTCCTCGACGCAGCCAAACTCGAACAGCGTGCCCGAGTCGAAGCGGTAGCGGCCACCGATCGTCATCTGCACGGCCTGCTCGAGGAAGTTGATGTCGGAGCCGCGCGCGATCGCCGAGTGCGCGTCGAACTGCAGCACGGCCGCAAGATGCGCCGTCCAGTCCCAGCCGAGCGTCGCGGTCGCGAAGCCGACCGCGCGCTCGTACGGCAGGCCCGTGACGCCGCCACCGACGTAGGACGCGCCGGCGCGGCCGGCGAGCGTCCAGCGCGAGCTCAGGCGGGTCTCGCCGGCGACCCAGGCGGCGGCGTCGAGCGCGCCGTCGCCGGTCAGGTGGCTGCGGCTGCCGGTCGGCGCCTCGACGCCGAGCCAGCCCTCGAGGCGCCCGTCCGGCGTCGCGACGAGCGGGCGGCCGGCCTCGAGCGCGAGGTCGCCGAGCGCGGTGCCGGACGGCGCGTCGAGCGCCGGCTGGCCGGTGCGCTGGTAGAGGATCGAGTAGCCGTTCTTCGGCACCAGCGGCCGGTCGCCCTTTGGCAGGCCGAAGAAGCCGTGCCAGCCGTTGATGAAGCCGTCGAGCACGCCGGCGCTGCGGTTGATGACCGGCAGCGTCGCGCGCACCTGCCAGTCGCCGACGCCGCGGCTCAGCGTCAGGTCCGCCTCGACGCTCTCCTCGTCCACCACCATGGTCTCGGTCGGCGACTGGCCGAGGTTGACGGTGTTGGTCCACTGCACGCCGGCGGCGAAGGCGAAGCGGCCGTCGCTGGCCGCGTCGAGCGCCGCCGGCAGCGGCAGGTAGGCGCCGCGCACGAGCGGGTTCTGGTCGCGCACCGGCAGCATCTGCGCGGCTGCGGGACCGGCGACGGCGAGCGCGGCGGCGAGGATCGTTCCCCTGGGCAGGTGGTGCATCGTCGGGCCTCGTCGCGGGGGACCGCTGCCGACGATAGCAGCCCCGTCAGGCGGATTCGTCGCGGCTTCTCCGTACCCAGATCGCCGCGGCGACCAGCAGCACGCCGACCACGACGCCGCCCCAGACCTCCGGCGACGCCAGGAACTCCCCCGGCCGCATGGTCTCGAACAGCGAGCGCGGGATCTCGAAGTGCTCGTCGTCGATGAGCACGTTGCTGATCGCCTCGCCGCCGAGCGCCTGGCTGAGCAGGCCGAACAGCTTGACGCGGACCGCGAACAGCGACCCGAGGTGGTGGGTGTGGAAGACGAGGAACTCGGCGAGCGCCACCGCCGGCGGCGCGAAGATCGCGTACATCAGCGGCGAGCGCGGCGCCCAGGCCGACACCAGCAGGTACCAGCCGATCAGCGGCAGGTACCACAGCATGCCGGCGAGCGTGATGTACAGCATGAACACGATCGAGCCGCCCCACAGCTGCGGCGTCCACAGGTGGCCGTGCAGGAGGTCGATCGACGCGAGCTTCGCGCCGGCGGTCGCGAACAGCGCGAACTGCGTGAGCAGCGCGATGGCCAGCACCACGAGCGGCATCACCACCGACGCGATCAAGAGCTTCGACAGCACCGTCTGCGCGTCGCTCACCGGCAGCGACTTCCAGAACAGGATGGCGCGGTCGCGGCGCTCGCCGTACAGCGAGTCGATCGTGTAGGCGAACTGCGTGAACATCAGCAGCACGAGGAACACCATGAAGATGAAGCCGAGCGCGAGGCTGGCGATGCCGTCGAGGTGCTCCGGCGTCATCTTCTCGTGCAGCTTCGCGAGCTCGTCGGGCGGCAGGCCCTGCAGCGAGACCGACCCCGTCAGCAGCGCGCCGAGCAGCGTGCCGGCGACCAGGATCACCGCCAGGATCGCCGGCGGCACCCACACGCTGCGCGCCTCCCACAGTTCACGGCGCACGAGCCACAGGAACTTGTTCATGCGGCACCCCCGTGGAGCTTGGCGACGAAGAGGTCGGCGATCGAGGGCTGGCGCACCTCGCCGAGGGCGGCGAGCGCGGCGGCGTCCGCGTTCTCGTACAGGAACGTGCTGCGGCCGAGCAGCTGGCGCTCGGTGAGCGGCTTCAATGCCCGCGCCGCGTCGAGGCGGTCGGGCGCGACCACGAGCTGGGCGTAGTGCGCCGGGATCTCCTCCATCGGCAGGTCGAGCACGATCCGGCCGCGGTCGATGAACAGCAGGTCGGTGAGGATGTTCTCGATCTCCTCGACCTGGTGCGTGGTCACGAGGATGGTCTTGTCGGCGTCCATGTAGTCCGACAGCAGGCTGTCGTAGAACTGCTTGCGCGACAGGATGTCGAGCCCGAGCGTCGGCTCGTCGAGCACGAGCAGCTGCGCGTCGATCGCCATCACGAGCGCGAGGTGCAGCTGCGTGATCATGCCCTTGGAGAGCTCGCGGACGCGGCTCGTGCGCTTGATCGAGGTGCGGTCCAGAAACGCCTGGCAGCGCTCCGCGCGGAAGCGCGGGTGCACGCCGGCGACGAAGTCGACCGCCTGCTGCACCTTGAGCCAGCGCGGCAGCACGGCGACGTCGGCGATGAACGAGACCTGCTCCATGAGCCGGTCGCGGTCCTGGTACGGGTCGAGGCCGAGCACGCGCAGCGTGCCCTCGCAGCGCGCGAGGCCGAGGACGGCCTTGAGCGCGGTGGTCTTGCCGGCGCCGTTCGGGCCGATCAGGCCGACGATGCGCCCCGACTCGACCTTGAAGGAGGCGCCGTCGAGCGCGGTGGTCTTGCCAAAGCGCTTCGACGAGTCCCTGTGCTTCGATCAGAGTGGCCACGGAGTGGCTCCTTGGAAATTCTTAGGGTTTTGAGTCGTCGAGGTCGGCGTCGGCCGCGCCGGCGCCGCCGGCCGGTGCCGGTGGCGGCCGTTCGGCGGGCGCGGCGGGGGCCGCCGGCGGCGTCGCGAGCAGCTCCTGGGCGTTGAAGCCGAGGCGCTGGATCGTCGCGTAGACGCGTGGCCATTCGGTGTCGAGAAAGCGCTGGCGTTCGTCCTTCATCAGCGCGCGTGGTCGCGCCCTCGGCGACGTACATGCCGCGGCCGCGACGCTTCTCGACGAGCAGCTCGTCGACGAGTTGCTGGTAGCCCTTGAGCACGGTCAGCGGATTGAGGCGGAACTCCGCGGCGACCGTGCGCACCGACGGCAGCGGATCGCCTTCCTTCAGCGCGCCCTCGAGGATCATCGCCACGACGCGATCGCGCAGCTGGCGATAGATCGGCTGGCTGTCGTTCCAGGTGGCGTCCATGGGAGGCTCGTTGCCGGCGGATGGTGCGCTGATCATGGTGATCGGGCGCGGTACTGAACTACTCTAGCAGTTCGCCTATTGCACCGCGGCAAGGGTCGCCGTGGCGCCGTCGCTGCGCGCATCGCTCGCCGCCAGGCGCGGCACCGTGACCACCACCTCGGCGAGGTAGCTGCCCTCGACCGGCTGGCGGTGCACGGTGACCAGCACCTCGCCGAGGTCGTGCACGCGGACGACGTCGCCGAGCTCGGCGCGGCCATGGACGACGATCTCGCCCAGGTCGCCGCTCGGGATCGGAAGCGCCTCGCGGCCCGCCTGGCCCTTGGTGTGGCCGGCCGCGCTCGCGGCGGTGACGCAGATGATGGCGACGAGGCCCAGGGCAACGGCCCAGTGGCGGAGGGTGTTGGTGAACATGACTATCTCCCTTGTCAGTCGTGGAGGCCCTGCCTCCGGTCCGAGCCCTCTTCCCGCCCGGGAAGTGGTGTGCTCTTCTGGTGTTGTAGTTAACTACAACACCTATTCAGATGCAAGTACTTTTTTGATGATTCTTTTGGGGAGATGGTTTGTATTGAAAAATGAACAACTTAAGTTGGCGTGCGGGGTGCCCGGTCGCGAGCGAGGCGTCGGCCGAGGCCCCCAGGCCCGCTTCCAGGGGTGCCGCCGGCGCCGGGACCTATCCCCGCCGGGGGCGGCCTGGGGCGATCCTGGGCGGCCCTGCGAGCCCGGGCGCGCCCGGGCGCGGTTGCGGCCTTCCCGGGGCAGGTCAGCGGTACGCTTTCGCTAGAATGCCGCGCGTTCGACACCCCATCCGGAGCTCACGATGAAGCAGCCGATCAACGTCACCATCACCGGCGCCGCAGGCCAGATCGGCTACGCGCTCGCGTTTCGCGTCGCCTCGGGCGCGATGCTCGGCCCCGACCAGCCGGTCAACCTGCACCTGCTCGAGATCACGCCGGCCCTCGCGGCGCTGCAGGGCGTCGTGATGGAGCTCAACGACTGTGCGTTCCCGACGCTCAACGCGCGTCGTCGCGACGGACGATGCGAAGGTGGCGCTTTCGCGACTGCGGCGCGGCGCTGCTCGTCGGCGCGCGGCCGCGCGGCCCGGGCATGGAGCGCAAGGACCTGCTGCTCGCCAACGCGCAGATCTTCTCCGCGCAGGGCAAGGTCATCAACGAGGTCGCGCGTCGCGACATCAAGGTGCTCGTCGTCGGCAATCCCGGCGAACACCAATGCGCTGATCGCGAGCCGCAACGCCAAGGACATCGACGCGCGCAACTTCACTGCCATGACGCGCCTCGACCACAACCGCGCGCTCGCGCAGCTCGCCGAGAAGACCGGCACGCATGTCAACGACATCCGCCGGATGATCATCTGGGGCAACCACTCGTCGACGCAGTTCCCCGACCTGCACCACGCGACCGTCAAGGGCCAGGCGGCGCTGTCGCTGGTCGACCAGGCCTGGTACAGCGAGACGTTCATCCCGACGGTGCAGCAGCGCGGCGCGGCCGTGATCAAGGCGCGCGGCGCCTCGTCCGCCGCCTCGGCCGCCTCGGCCGCGATCGACCACATCCGCACGTGGATGCTCGGCTCCGCGCCCGGCGACTACGTCAGCATGGGCGTGCCGGCCGACGGCAGCTACGGCATCGCCGAGGGCGTCATCTACTCGTACCCGGTGACCACCGCCAACGGCAGCTACACGATCGTGCAGGGCCTCGCGGTGAACGAGTTCAGTCGCGCGCGCCTGACCGCCACCGACAAGGAGCTGCGCGAGGAGCGCGACGGGGTCAAGGATCTCATTTGACGACATTCCTGCTCGCCTTCACGGCGCTCTTCTCGATCGTCAACCCGCTGTCGAGCGCCTTCATCTTCTTCGGTGCGACGCAGGACCTCGGGCCGAAGCTGCGCGCGCAGCTGTCACGCTGGGTGGCGATCTACGCGTTCTCGATCGTGGCGGCGTCGCTGTACGTGGGCGGCTACGTGCTGAGCTTCTTCGGCATCTCGCTGCCGGTGCTCAAGGTCGCGGGCGGGATCGTGATCGCGATGTCCGGCTGGCGCATGCTGAGCGGGCCGGACACGACCGAGGAGCGGCGCAGCGCGACGGCGAGCGCCGACCCGCTCACCGTGACGCCGAGCCGCTTCGCGTTCTATCCGCTGACGATGCCGCTGACGACCGGCCCCGGCACGATCTCGGTCGCGATCGGCATCGGCGCCAACCGGCCGGCGCATCTGGCGCGCCGAGCTCGGCTTCGTCGCCGAGACGGCGCTCGCGGTCGCTGCTGCTCGCGCTGCTCGTGTACTTCTTCTACCGCCACGCGGAGCGCCTGGCGCGCGCGATCGGCCCGACCGGCACGACGATCGTGGTGCGCCTGACGGCGTTCCTGCTGTTCTGCATCGGCATCCAGGTGCTGTGGGGCGGCGCGGCGCAGCTGCTCAGCAGCGCGACCATCGGCATCACCGGCGCCGGTAGCTAGCGCGCCGGCCGGCGCCGCGCGGCGCGTTCAGCTGCCGTTAGCGGGCCGGGCATACGATCGCCCCATCGACGGCCCCGTGGCCGTCACCGGAGGGCTCCGCATGCGTACGCTGCTGATCGCACTGTGCCTCGGGCTTGCCGCCGCCGGCGACGCTGCGGCCGGGGTCAGCGTCGGCATCCAGCTGCCGGGCGTCAGCATCGGCATCAACGTGCCGGTCTACCCGCGGCTGGTCGCCGTGCCCGGCTACCCGGTCTATTACGCGCCGGGCGTCGACGGCAACTTCTTCTTCTACGACGGCCTGTACTGGGTCTACGACGACGACCGCTGGTACGCGAGCTCCTGGTACAACGGCCCGTGGCGCTTCGTCGAGCCCGGCTTCGTGCCGCTCTACGTGCTGCGCGTGCCGGTGCTGTACTACCGGCGCCCGCCGCCCTTCTTCGGTGGCTGGCGGCGCGAGTCGCCGCCGCGCTGGGGCGCGCACTGGGGCCGGGAGTGGGAGGACCAGCACCACGGCTGGGATCACTGGAACCGCGCCGCGGTGCCGCCGCGCGCGCCGCTGCCGAGCTACCAGCGCCAATACAGCGGCGAGCGCTACCCGCACGGTGACGAGCAGCGCGCGGTGCGCGACCGGATGTACGGCTACCAGCCGCGCGATCGCGCCGTACGCGCGCAGTACCACGGCGACGCCGGCCCCGCGGGTGCCACGCGGCCGGCAGCGGACGACCGCCACCGCCACGATGCGCCGTCCACGACGTCGCGCGGCGACCGGCCGGCGACGGCCGAACGTCCGCGCGGGGTGCCGGAGCAGCCGCACCGCGCCGCGAGCGAGCAGGCGGCGCCTCCCCGCCGCGAGCCGGGGCGGCCGACGCCCACGCGATGCGCCGCGCGAGCGGCGTGCGGAGCCCGCTCGCGGGCATGAGCCGGCCGGGCACACCGAGCGCGGGCCGGAGCGGCAGCCGCAGGATCGCGGTCACTGAGCTCGGGACCGGCGGATGGCCCCGCGCCGCAGCCTGGCGAGGCACACCGCCGAGCCATCGACTGCGGGGGCTGAAAACGACCGGTCGTGTTAATTCTTAAGTTACCGACTCTGCAGACGATTTCTTTAGGTATTATTTGTCCCCGCCCCTGTTCGGCCCGGAGT
>CAVSGY010000003.1:0-30957 GCA_963727685.1 uncultured Pseudomonadota bacterium | reverse complement strand
TTCCTTCCTAGGTGGCCATGTAACGACCAGGTTGAGCGGCCGTCAGCCGCCGCCATCTCAAAGGCACTTTATCAGTCACGGCCGCTCCAACCGATAGTTAGAGGTCATTCCTCCCACCTATCAATGAAGAGGTGGCACGGGTCTACCGCATCAATGATTTGCCACAGTACGCGCGGTCTTTGGTCTTCACCAAGTAGACGTGATGGGTTCGGGACACCAGATAAACCGCGCCGCTGAGGTAGAGTTGCGCCGCTTGGATCGTTCCGAGTTCAAGCAGGCGTTCAGCCTGCAACGGCGTAATTGTCGCCGCGTGCTTCTCATTCGCACGGGAGGTCGGAGAGTGAGCGCGAGCTTTCTGAGCCGCCGCTGCCTCCCGGAGCACGAGGTCCGCCCCCGGAGTGTTCGCAAGTACGAGGTTCAGCTCTTCGCGAGATAGCACAGTGTCGTAGGGGGTCGGCGAGCCATAGGCGCAGGAATCCGCCGCCTCAGCGAGTAGCGGGTGAGCCAGGAACATCGCCACCATCAATAGGGCTCGCATGCGATGACCTCTAACGATGAGGTTGAGCGGCCGTCGAGCCGACATATACCTGAGACGTTTTGGAACCCAGCACTTTATGGATCACGGCCGCTCCAACCGTTAGTTAGATGTCCAATGAGCGGAGCCGCAAGTACCTCACCGAGCGCGTGCTTCGTTCGCGTCACCGAAGACCCGACCCGATCCGACCAGCGCCCGCTCCCGCGCAAAGATCATCATGACGCAGATCTGCGGCGACTTCACGTCGCCGTAATGGCCGCAACCCGAAACGAAGGTCTTGCGGGCGCGCCCTGCCCTCAATCGGTGCTGCGCCGCAACCCCGGCACGCACAATGAAACTCTGTGTCGAACGAAGGTCTCACCCGTCCGACCGGTTCCGCCCCACCACACTGCGCGATTTCGTTGGCACCAGCGAATGAGTCGCCGCGGCTCGGCCTTCGCGGCTCCTCCGCTCAGGACATGTAACGATGAGGTTGAGCGGCCGTGAGCCGACATATACCTGAGACGTTTTGGAACCCGGCACTTTATGGATCACGGCCGCTCCAACCGTTAGTTAGATGTCCAATGAGCGGAGCCGCGAGTACCTCGCCGAGCGCGTGCTTCGTTGCGTCACCGAAGGCGCGACCCGATCCGATCAGCGCCCGCTCCCGCTCGAAGATCATCATGACGCAGATCTGCGGCGACTTCACGTCGCCGTAATGGCCGCAACCCGAAACGAAGGTCTTGCGGGCGCGCCCTGCGCTCGATCGGTGCTGCGCCGCAACCCCAGCGCACACAATGAAACTCTGTGTCGAACGAAGACCCTCACCCATCCGAACGTTTCCGCCCGACCACACTGCGGCCATCTCCGTCCGCACCACGAGTTGATTCACGCCGCCCGGGCCCTCGCGGCTCTGCCGCTCTGGACATGTAACGACTAGGTTGAGCGGCCGTCAGCCGCATCAACTTTCTTTTGGACCCGGCACTTTATGGCTCACGGCCGCTCCAACCGATAGTTAGGTGCTGACACCCCAAAAACGATCCGCACTCTTGCACAGATCCGGCAAGGCACCGAGCTCGAGAAGCAGCCGACCATCGAAAGCCCACCATCGTTCCGAGCCCACGTGCGGGCTACGAAGGTAAAATTCCAACAAGATGTGGCCCTTCGCGTCGAGCGTCGCAGCGAGCTTCAATTCTGCTTCCAGAGTACTCCAGTGCAAAGTGCGAGATCCGTCCTTGGGCGTGTCGCCGAGGCTCCGGATAAAGCTCGGCAGGGACGGGCACAGGTAACCCGACACCGGGGCCGCGACGCTGAAGCCTCGCCCAGAGGCTGACGCCACAAAGGCATCGGGTGGCGTCATCCCCGTATCAGTGCGCGAGAGTAGCAGCACAGTTTCGTCTGCCGCCGACCGCAATTCGAGCGCCCTCGTCATCAACAGCACCTAACTACAATTCGACGACCGAAAATGGAGACGCGTTCGTGTGAGCGAAATGTCCACGGATATTGCGACGTTTCGGCCGGAATATCGGCTGGATTTGAACGCAAATTCGTGCTTCGATTTCGCGCTAGGGCCCACTGCCGAAAGATCGTCGAGAGGCCGCATGGCAACCCCAAGATTACTGGACGTGGTTCGCGATCGTCTGCGTGCCCATCACTACAGCGTGCGAACGGAAAAAGCATACCTCCAGTGGATTCGGCGGTACATCCGATTCCACAAGGGTACGCATCCACGCGACCTGCGCGGCGCCGGCGGTCGAGGCGTTCCTGACCTACCTCGCGGTCGAGCGCAGGTCTCGGCGTCGACTCAGAACCAGGCGCTCGCGGCCGTGCTGTTTCTGTACCGGGACGTCTACGACGTCGACATCGGCTGGCTCGACGGCGTGGTGCGCGCCAAGGCGTCCGAGCACGTGCCGGTCGTTCTGTCGCGCGACGAGGTGGCGCGCGTGCTCGGGTTCATGACGGGCACCGAGTGGCTCGTCTGCTCCCTGCTCTACGGCTCCGGCATGCGGCTGACGGAATGCCTGCAGCTGCGGGTCAAGGACGTCGGCTTCGACTACAAGGAGATCGTCGTGCGCAACGGCAAGGGCCAGAAGGACCGGGTGACGATCCTGCCCGAGCAGCTGTTCCGCCGCTGCAGGTGCAGCTCGAGCGCGTCCGCGCGCTGTTCGACGCCGACCGCGAGGCGGGCCGCGCCGGTGTCGCTCGTGCCATACGGCTTGCAGCGCAAGTACCCGGACGCGCCCATCGAGCTGGGGCTGGCAGTACGTTTTCCCGTCACGCGGGCTCGGCGCGATGCGGCACTCGGGCGCGTGGGTGCGCCATCACTGTCGATCAGCGCCAGGTGCAGCGGGCGATGCAGCGCGGCGGTGCGCGCAGAGCGGCCTGACGCAGCCGGCGAGCTGCCACACGCTGCGGCATAGCTTCGCGACGCATCTGCTCGAGGCGGGCACGGACATCCGCACCGTGCAGGAGCTGCTCGGGCACTCGGACGTCAAGACGACGATGATCTACACGCACGTGCTGCAGCGCGGCGGGCGCGGCGTGCTGAGCCCGCTCGATCGCTGAGCGGCGCCGGGCCGTGCGCGGTCAGAAGCCGACGCGCGCGAACAGCTGCGGCCCGGCCGAGCGCAGCTGGAACATGCCGCTGTTGCCGGTCTTGTCCGAGTCGACGTCGACCTTGAAGCCCGAGTAGCCGAGGCCGAAGGTGACGTTCGGGCTAGTCGGTAGAGCAGGTTGGCCTCGAAGGCCTCGAGCGTGCCCTTGACGGTCTGCACGTCCGCCTTGACGTACTGGGCGCGGCCTTCGAGGTACCAGCGGCTGCTGATGCGCACCGCGCCGTCGACGCCGCCGAGCGGCGCGGGTGCCGAGCGCTGCTCGCTCTCGGTGCGCAACCGCGCCACAGCGGTGGCATCGGCCTCGAGGCCGAGCACGTCGAATCCCAACGAGGCGCCGAGCTCGACGCGGTCGTTCTTCACGAACGAGTAGGTGTAGTTGATCGCGAGCAGCGTTCATCTTGAGCTTGCTCTGCACGACGTCGTTGACGTTGTAGGTGGTGTTGCCGAAGTTGATCGTCTTCTGCAGAACCGTCGTCGCCTGTCGGTCGAGCGGCAGGTAGTAGGTCTGGATGCGGATGCGGTGGCGCTTCTTCATGCGGAACATCAGTTCGGCGTCGCCGATCAGCTTCTTCGGCGGCAGCCCGAGGTCCTTCTCGCCGTCCACGACGGTGCCGGGCGTGCCGGCGCTCGAGTCGTAGCGCACGGTCGTCTGGTTCGAGGAGCTGACGATGCCGGCCTGCAGCGTGAAGCGGTCGTTCAGGAGGTTGTCGGGCTGCTCCGGCGGCGGCTTGGCGACGGCGGTCGTGGCCGCAAGCAGCAGTGCGGCCGCGAGCAGGCGGTCCGAGCGATCGTGACGGCATCAGGGGCACGGGGCGCCTCTCACCGGGTGGGCTGGCCCCAGAGTTAACGGTGATCCGCTCGCAAACTCAAGTCGTTGTCGGCTCGCTGCGACAGCTCTCGCACGGGATCTGCGAAAACCGTGACCCGCGGCAGCCTGTCCGCGCCCGCGGCTAGCGACGCGTGGCGCAGCGTGTGCGCGCTCGCGCAGGCGCTGGCGCTGCTCGGGCGTCATCTGCTTCCACTTCTCGCGCAGGCTGCTGGCGCTGCTCGGGCGGCAGCTGCTGGAACTTGCTGGAAGTTCTCGCGGATGTGGGCCTGCTGCTCCGGCGGCAGGCTCTTGAACTGCCGCCAGCGGTCGCGCATCTGCTCGCGCTGCTCGGGCGGCAGCGCCCGCCACTGCTCGAAGCGCTGCTTCGACTCGTCGCGCTGCTGCGGGTTCATCGCCAGCCAGCGCGACGATGCCCTTGGCGAGCGCCGCCTGCCGCTCGGGCGGCAGCTGGCTCCACTGGCCCTCGAACTTCTGCAGCAGCTGGTGCTGCTGCGGGTCCAGCGTCGACCAGTCGACGCCGGCGGCAGGCGTCCGTCGGCACGGGCGCTGGCGGTGATGGCGAGCGCGAGCGCGCACAACAGCGCCGCCGCCCACCCCGACCACTTTGTTCTTGTCGTTGTCGATCTCATGTCGTCCCGCTCCCGCGCTTCGGCGCCGGCTTCGCGTCCTGATTCTCGGCCCCGTCGGGCCGCGCGAGGTACTTCTGAAACTCCGGGTCGACGTCGTCGCCGCTGCCCAGGTACTCGAGGAACTCGCTGTCCGGCACCGCCGGCTTCGGGTCGGGCGGGCCGGCGTGCGCGGCGAGCCCGGCGAGCGCGCCGAGTCCGACGACGAGCATCCGGCGGCGCGCGAGTTGCTGCAGCCCGGCCTAGCCCTCGCCGCCGGCGGCGAGCGCGCCATCACTGCCGGCCCACTCGTAGAAGTCGGCGTCTTCAGCGTACAGCTCGGGCCCGTCGCTCGAGGCGAGTATCTCGACGTCCTCGGCGGCCATCGCGTCGGCGAGCTGCGGGCCGGGGTCCGCGGGCGGCTGCGCGACCCACACCGCGACCGCGAGCACCGCCGCCGCGGCGAGCGCGCCGGCCGGCAGCCAGCGGCCGGGAACGCGGAACGGCCGCGTGCCGCGCTGGCGGCGAGCTCGGCGAGCGCCGCGTGGCGCGCCTGGTTGAGCCGCGAGCGGATGCGGCCGTCGACGGCCTCGACGCTCGCGAGCAGGAGCTCGCGGCTGCGCCGCTCGAGTGCGTCGTGGTCGCCGGGGTCGCCGGGGGGTAGTGGGTGTCATGGCCAGTGCTCGCCGAGCTGTTCGCGCAGCGCCTGCAGCGCCCGGAAATAATGTGTCTTGACGCTGCCTTCGGAGCAGCCCATCGCGGCCGCGGTCTCGGCGACGTCGAGGCCCTCGAGGCTGCGCAGCAGGAACGCCTGCTGCTGGCGCGTCGGCAGCGCGCCGAGCGCGGCCTCGAGCGCCGCCATCGCCTCGTCGTTCTCGAGCCGCGGCCGGGGCCCGCCTCGAGCGACGCCGCGTTCTCGATCGGGTCCGGCGCTTCGTCGTCCTCGTCGGCGACGCCGCCGGTCCACCAGGCGATGACCTTCGAGCGCGTCCGGCGCCGGCGCTGCCAGTCGTGGATGCGGTTCTGCAGGATGCGGTAGAAGAGCGGCTTCCACTCCTCCGGCGGCCGCGAGCCGTAGCTCTGCGCGAGCTGGATCATCGCCTCCTGCACGACGTCGAGGGCGTCGTCGGCGTTGCGCAGCGCGATCTCGGCCATCCGGAACGCCCGCCGCTCGACATCCTTCAGAAACCGATCGAGCTCGCGCGCCGCGTCCAGAACGCCCTCCCGCGCCTCGCGTCCGGTCGGTGCCGGCGAGGCTGAGCATCATTTGGCGCGGCAGGGTAGCAGAGCAGTCCATCGGCGAGTCCATTGTTGAGCGCACGTAATCTCGGGCGGCGGGCGATGCGGGCGGCCGGCCCTCTGGCTGGTCGTTCCGCCCCCTCGCCGGTATAACGTGCCCTCACCAGCCCCGTTGACGGTACTGGCGCACAGCCCGCCCCCGCCGGGCCGGCGCGTCCGCCGCCGGGCGCACCCGGCCGGCGCCGGGACCGTACCTAACTCATTGATTTAATTGCCTAACACCCGCCACCGCCCGCCCCCACCGGACCCGTACTCCAGGTGGCGCTCGATACGCCGCTCGCGCAGCCTGTTCGACTACCGCCCTCCGTCCGGGTGCGACCCGGCCGCGCTCGTCCCGGGACTGCGCGTCGAGGTGCCGTTCGGCCGCCGCACGCTGATCGGCATGCTGGTCGCCTGCGCGGCGGGCTCGCAGCTGCCCGCCGCGCGGCTGCGCGCCGTACGCGCGGTGCTCGACACCGAGCCGGTGCTCGACGCGACGACCTTCGGCCTCGTGCGCTGGGCGGCCGGCTACTACCACCACCCGCTCGGCGAGGCGTTCGCCGCGGCCCTGCCCGCGGCGCTGCGCGCCGGCCGGCCGCTCATCGCCGCGCGAGACGCGCTTTCGGCTCCTGCCGGGCGGGACCGAGGCGCTCGCGGCGGCCAGGCGTCTCGGGCCGCGCCAGCGTGAGCTCGCCGCGGCGCTCGCTCGCCGACGACTCGCTCGGCGCCGCCGAGCTCGAATCGCTCGGCGCCGGCGCGGGCGCGGTGGTGAAGACCTTCCTCGCGCGCGGCTGGATCGCGTCCTTCGAGGTCGAGCCGCCGGCCGTCGTGGCGCCGACCGGCCGCGCCACGACCGGCCCGGCGCTGACCGCGGCGCAGGCGCTCGCGGTGCGCGACGATCGCCGCGTCGCTCGGGGGCTTCGCGCCGTACCTGCTGCACGGCGTCACCGGCAGCGGCAAGACCGAGGTCTACCTGCGGGTCATCGAGCAGGTGCTGGCGCGCGGCGAGCAGGCGCTCGTGCTGGTGCCGGAGATCGGCCTGACGCCGCAGGCGGTGGCGCGCTTCTCGAGCCGCTTCCCGGTGCCGCTCGCGGTGCTGCACTCGGGACTCAGCCGACGGCGAGCGGCTGGCGATGTGGCGCGCGGCGCGCAGCGGCGCCGCACCGCTCGTCATCGGCACCCGCTCGGCGATCTTCGTGCCGCTCGCGCGGCCGGGCATCATCATCGTCGACGAGGAGCACGACAGCTCCTACAAGCAGCAGGACGGCTTTCGCTACTCGGCGCGCGACCTCGCGGTCGTGCGCGCGCAGCGCCACGGCATCCCGGTCGTGCTCGGCTCGGCGACGCCGTCGCTCGAGACGCTGCAGCAGGCGCGCAGCGGGCGCTACCGGCGCGTCGACCTGCCGGAGCGCACCGGCTCGGCGGGCGTGCCGACGCATGCGCGTCGTCGACCTGCGTGCGCACGAGGACCGCCATGGCATCGCGACGCCGAGCGTGCTCGCGATCCGCGCGCCACCTGGCCGACGGCGGCCAGGTGCTGCTCTACCTCAACCGGCGCGGCTTCGCGCCGACGCTGTTCTGCCCGGGCTGCGGCTGGGCGGCGCCGTGCGGCGACTGCGACGCGCGCCTGACCGTGCACCTGCGCACGCATCGCCTCGTCTGCCACCACTGCGGCGCGAGCCAGCCGGTGCCGTTCGCCTGCCCGCGCTGCGGCGACCGAGCTGCGGCCGGTCGGCCAGGGCACCGAGCGCGATCGAGGACGCGCTCGACGAGCTCTTCCCGGGCGTGCCGGTGGTGCGCATCGACCGCGACACGGTCCACGGCCGCGGCGAGATCGAGACCGCGCTCGAGCGCGTGCACTCGGGCGAGGCGCGGATCCTGGTCGGCACGCAGATGCTGACCAAGGGCCACGACTTCCCGGACGTGACGCTGGTGGTCGTGCTGAACGCCGACCAGGGCCTCTTTGGCACCGACTTTCGCGCCAGCGAGCGCCTCGCGCAGAGCATCGTCCAGGTCGCCGGCCGCGCCGGCCGCGCGACGCGGCCCGGCGAGGTGCTGATCCAGTCGGCCTGCCCCGACCATCCGCTGCTGACGCAGCTGCTCGCGGCCGGCTACGACGGCTTCGCCGAGGTCGCGCTCGCCGAGCGCGCCGCCGCCCGCTGGCCGCCGTTCAGCCGGCTCGCGGTACTGCGCGCCGAGGCGGCGAGCCGCGAGCAGGCGCTCGCGTTCCTGTCGGCGGCGCGCGACGCCGCGACGGCCGCGGAGCGCGGCCCGGTCCGGCTGCTCGGCCCGGCGCCGGCGGCGATGGAGCGGCGCGCGGCGCGCTACCGCGCCCAGCTGCTGCTCGAGTCGGCGGACCGCGCGCCGCTGCAGCGGCTGCTCGCGCTGTGGCTGCCGCGCGTCGCCCAGCTGCCCGCGGCGCGGCGCGTGCGCTGGGCGATCGACGTCGATCCGCTCGAGGTCACCTAGCGGGGAGCCGCGCCGATGCTCGACATCCACGACTTCGCGGTGTTCCTCGGCGCGGCGCTGCTGCTCGTCCTGACGCCCGGGCCGGACACGCTGTACGTCGTCAGCCACGCGACCGCGCGCGGCTGGCGCGGCGGCGCGGTCGCGGCGCTCGGCATCGGCGCGGGCTGCCTGGTGCACATCCTCGCCGCGACGCTCGGGCTCTCGGCGCTGCTCATGGCCTCGGCGCGGGCGTTCGCGTTCTTACGCTACGTCGGCGCCGCCTACCTCGTCTGGGTCGGCATCGGCCTGCTCGCCGCGTCGCCCGCGCCGGCGCCCGTCGCGCCGCGGGTCGCGGCGCTCGGCGACCGGCGCATCTTCGTCGGCGCTGCGCTCACCAACGCGCTCAACCCCAAGGTCGCGCTGTTCTTCCTCGCCTTCCTGCCGCAGTTCGTCGCCGCCGACGGTGCGCACCGCGCGGCGTCGTTCCTCCTGCTCGGCTGCCTGTTCGACCTCGGCGGCACCGCGTGGCTGCTGATCGTGGCCCGGCTCGCGGCGCGGGTCGTGGCCCGGCCCGGCCGCGCGGCGCGGGCGGCGCGCGGCTTGCGCCAGCTGAGCGGCGTCGTGTTCATCGCGCTCGGCCTCAGGCTCGCGCTCGCGCGCCACTGAGCCGGGCCCGGCGCCGGCCCCGCGGCACGGCGAATCCGGTAGACTTTGCGGCCCGTTGCGCGGCGCTTTTTGCCGCTGGAACCCCGCTTGAAAGCGACGATCGAACGACTCGTGAGCGCGGCGCTCGCCGCCCTGCCGGCCGACCTGCTGAGCGACGGAGGCGCGCGCGATCGCGCCCGAGCTCGAGCGCACCCGCGACCCGAGCCACGGCGACTACGCGAGCAACGTGGCGCTGCAGGCACGCCAAGGCGGCGCGCCAGAACCCGCGCCAGCTCGCCGCAGCTGATCGTCGCGGCGCTGCCGGCCGACCCGGCGGTCACGCAAGGTCGAGATCGCCGGTCCCGGCTTCATCAACTTCCACCTCGCGCCGGCCGCCTACCACGCCGAGCTCGGCGCGGCCCTCGACCAGGGCGACGCCTACGGCCGGCGCGCGCCCGGCCGCGGCGAGCGGATCCTGCTCGAGTTCGTGTCGGCGAACCCGACCGGGCCGCTGCACGTCGGCCACGGCCGGCACGCCGCCTACGGCGCCGCGCTCGGCAACCTGCTGCTCGCCGCCGGACACGCCGTCGACCGCGAGTTCTACATCAACGACGCCGGCCGGCAGGTCGACATCCTCGCGGTCAGCGTCTGGCTGCGCTACCTCGAGCGGCTCGGCGAGGCGGTGCCGTTCCCGGCGAACGGCTACAAGGGCGACTACCTGCTGCCGATCGCCGGCGTCGCTCGAGGCCGCGGCCGGCACGGCGCTGCGCCACTCCGGCGCCGCGGTGCGCGAGGGCCTCCCCGCCGACGAGCCGGAAGGCGGCGACAAGGAGGCGTTCATCGACGCGGTCATCGGCCGCGCGCGCAAGCTGCTCGGCGAGGCCGGCTTCCGCGCGCGTCGTCGACCACTCGCTCGGCGGCATGCTCGCCGACATCAAGGACGACCTGGCCGGCATGGGCGTGACCTTCGACCGCTGGTTCTCCGAGCGCTCGCTCGCGACGAGCGGCGCGATCGACGAGGCGCTGCGGCGGCTCGCCGCCAGCGGCCACACCTACCGCAAGGACGGCGCGCTGTGGTTTCGCGCCACCGCCTTCGGCGACGACGAGGACCGGGTCGTCGAGCGCGAGAACGGCGCGCGCACCTACTTCGCCTCCGACATCGCCTACCACCTCGACAAGCGGCTGCGCGGCTATCGGGCGCCTGATCGACGTGCTCGGCGCCGATCACCACGGCTACGTCGCGCGCGTGCGCGGCGGCCTCGCCGCGATGGGCGAGCCGCCGGACTGCCTCGAGGTGCCGCTGCTGCAGCTCGTCAACCTGTTCCGCGGCGGGGTCAAGGTCGCGATGGGCAAGCGCGAGGGCAACTTCGTGACGCTGCGGCAGCTGCGCGAGGAGGTCGGCAACGACGCCTGCCGCTTCTACTTCGTGATGCGCTCGCACGACCAGCAGCTCGACTTCGACCTCGAGCTCGCCAAGAGCCGCACCACCGAGAACCCGGTGTTCTACATCCAGTACGCGCACGCGCGCGTCGCGAGCGTGCTGCGCCAGCTCGCCGACCGCGGCCTCGCGCACGATCCGGCGCGCGGCCGCGCGGCGCTCGGCCGCCTCGTCGAGGCGCACGAACGGCGCCTGATGGTCGCGGTGACGCGGCTGCCGGAGGTCATCGAGCTCGCCGCCGCGACCCGCGCGCCGCACACGCTCGTCAACTACCTGCGCGAGCTGGCGACCGACTTCCACGGCGCCTACTCGGCGGGCAACGAGAACGCGGCGTTCCGCTTCATCGTCGACGACGCGGAGCTGCGGGACGCGCGCCTCGCGCTCGTGCTCGCCGCACGCCAGGCGATCCGCAACGGCCTCGCGATCATCGGCGTCTCGGCGCCGGAGACGATGTGACACGGCGCGCGACTACCGCAAGGGCGCGCCGCGCCGGCCGCGCGCCGGCGGCGGCGCGGCTTCTCGGGCTGGACGGGGCTCGCGATCGGCCTCGGCCTCGGCCTCGCCGTCGCGGCCGGCGTCTGGCAGTACAAGTCGCGGCCGCCGGCCGAGCCCGCGGCCGCCAAGGCGCAGAAGCCGGCGCCGATGTCGGCGCGCGACGAGTCGCCGGAGAAGGAGCCGGCCGAGCGGCGGCTACACCTTCTACGACCGCCTCAAGAACTTCGAGGTCGTGATCCCGGAGAAGGACAAGGACGTGCACCGCGACACTGCGCCCGGCGCCCGAGACGCGGCCCGGCACCTACGTGCTGCAGGCCGGCTCCTACAAGAACTTCGCCGACGCCGACCGCGTCCGCGCGCAGCTCGCGCTCGCAGGGCGTCGAGTCGAAGGTGCAGAAGGTCACGGTCGACACCGACACCTGGCACCGCGTGCGGATCGGGCCGATCACCAACCTCGACGAGCTGAACCGGATCCGCACGCGGCTGCGCGCAGGCCGACGTCGACGCGCTCGTGATCCGCGTCGGCGACTGACTCAGGCGGGCGCCGCCGCGGGTGGCCGCGCGACCTTGAGCGCGATCAGCGAACGCGCCGGCGGTGAGCAGCGCGGCGACGTAGAACGGCGCGCCGGGCAGCGGCGCGCCACCCGTCGCCGGCGCGATGCCCATGGCGAAGCTGACCGTGAACAGCGCCGGCCCGACCAGCCCGACGAGCCCCATCAGGCTCGAGCCCGCGCCCTGCAGCTCGCCCTGCTCGTGGGCGCCGACGCGCTGCGTCATCAGCGACTGCGCGGCGGCGGTGTAGAGCCCGCCGAGCGCGCCGAACGGGATCGCGACGAGGAACCACGCCCCCGCTCGGCGCGAACGCGTAGAGCGCGTAGGCGACCGTCTCGCAGGCGAGGCCGGCGAGCGCCGCGCGGCGCTCGCCGAGCCAGCGCACGACCGGCCCGATCAGCACGCCCTGCACGACCGCGGTGCAGACGCCGACGAAGGCGAGCGTGAGGCCGACCTGCGTCGAGTCCCAGCCGTAGCGGTAGCTCGCGTACAGCACGAACACGCTCGGCAGCGAGTAGTGGGCGACGACGTGCAGCACCTGCATGCTGAACAGGCCCGCGAGGCCGCGCCGGCCGCGCACCAGCACCAGCGCGCCGACCGGGTTGGCGCGCCGCCAGCGGAAGGCGCTGCGCCGCTCCGGCGGCAGCGACTCCGGCAGCACGAACCAGCCGTACAGCGCGTTCGCGAGCGTCAGGCCGCGCCGCCGCCCAGAACGGCCAGCGCGGATCGACGGTGCCGAGCAGCCCGCCGAGCGCCGGGCCGAACATGAAGCCCGCGCCCCACGCGGCGCCCGACGTAGCCGAACGACGCGGCGCGCCGCTCGGGCGGCGTGACGTCGGCGATGTAGGCGGACGCGGTCGAGTAGGTCGCGGCGGTGATGCCGGAGATGACGCGGCCGACGAACAGCCAGGCGAGGTTCGGCGCGAGCGCCATCAGCACGTAGTCGAGGCCGAGGCCGGTCAGCGAGATCAGCAGCACGCGGCGGCGGCCGAAGCGGTCCGAGAGCACGCCGAGCAGCGGCGAGAACACGAACTGCATCAGCGCCCAGGCGGTCGCGAACACGCCGTAGGTCTCGGCGGCGAGCGCGGTGTTGCCGTGGCGGAAGGCCTCGATCAGCTTCGGCAGCACCGGCACGACGATGCCGAAGGCGAGCACGTCGAGCACGACGGTGACGAGGATGAACGCGACCGCGGCCGGCCGCCCCGGCGCCGCCGGCGTCCGCCGGCGCCGGGCTCAATCGTCGGCGCTCTGGCGGAAGTCGACGCCGAGCGAGCGCAGCTTGCGGTACAGGTGCGTGCGCTCCATGCCGACGCGCTTGGCGAGCTGGCCGACCTTGCCGTTGCACAGCAGCAGCTGCTGCTGCAGGTAGGCGCGCTCGAAGTGCTCGCGCGCCTCGCGCAGCGGCAGCGCCAGCAGGTCCTGCTTGACCAGCGGCTCGTCGCGCGGCAGCTGCGTCGCGAGCTCGCGCTCGATCTCCTCGAGCCGGATCTCCTCGCTCGCCGCCGAGCAGCAGCAGGCGGTGCACGAGGTTCTGCAGCTCGCCCATGTTGCCGGGCCACGGGTAGTTGCGCAGCCGGTTCTGCGCCGCGACGCCGAAGCGGCGGAACGGCAGGCGCTCCTCGTCGACCAGCCGGTCGACGTAGTAGCGCAGCAGCTCCGGCACGTCCTCGGCGTACTCGCGCAGCGGCGGCACCCGCAGCGTCACGAGGTTCAGGTGCGCCAGCAGGTCGCGGCGGAACGCGCTCGCCGTCGGCCCGGCTGCTCGAAGCCCGGCTGCGCGCTCGAGCACGAAGCGCACGTCGAGCGGCAGCGGCTGCGCGGCCGCCGACGCGCGTGTAGCCGCCGGCGTCGAGGTCGGCCGGCGAGCATGCGCTGCACCGCCGGGCGTGAAGTCCTCGAGGCCCGCTGAGGTACAGCGTGCCGCCGGCGGCCTGCTCGTAGAGGCCCGGCTCCACCACCGCCGCCGCGCTCGGTGCCGCGCAGCCGCGGCGCCGCGTTCGGCTCGTCGAGGCTGCCGCCGGCGACCAGCACGAAGGGCTTGTCGGCGCGCGGGCTCAGCGAGTGCAGGTAGCGGGCGAAGGCCTCGCGGCCGGTGCCCGGCTCGCCGACGCAGCAGCACCGCGGCGTCGCGCGGCGCGATCTGCTGGATCTGCTCGCGCAGCTGCTGCATCAGCCGGCTCTTGCCGACCGGCGCGACGCAGCGGCGGCACGAGCGCGCGCGTCGCGAGCCGCTTGCCGCGGCCCGACTCGAGCGCGCGCTCGACGGTGCGCAGCAGCTTGGCGAGCGACAGCGGCTTCTCGACGAAGTCGAAGGCGCCGAGGCGCGTCGCCTCGACCGCCGTCTCGACCGTGCCGTGGCCGGACATCATCACGACCGGGCAGCGTCGAGCGCGCCCTGGCTCGACCACTCGCGCAGCAGCGTGATGCCGTCGGTGTCGGGCATCCAGATGTCGAGCAGCACGAGGTCGGGCTCGTGGCGCGCGCGCGCCGCGCGCGCCTGGGCGGCGTCGGCCGCGACGTCGACCTCGTAGCCTTCCTCGGTGAGCATCTCCTTGAGGGTGCTCCGGATGTCGGCCTCGTCGTCGACGACGAGTATGCGCGCAGCGCTCATGCACGCTCTCTCCTCGGCTCCGGCCTGCGGGCGTCTCGGTTCATCGTGTTCGCCAGCGTCTC
Organism: uncultured Pseudomonadota bacterium; assembly: GCA_963727685.1. Lineage (GTDB taxonomy): Bacteria > Pseudomonadota > Gammaproteobacteria > Steroidobacterales > Steroidobacteraceae > CAIKZZ01. The sequence continues at coordinate 16,865 of CAVSGY010000003.1, read as the reverse complement.
GCGCGCGGCATCGTCGAGCGGCAGCAGGATGCGCACGCGCGCCCCGCCGCCACGCGGCATTCTCCGCCTCGATGCGGCCGCCGTGCTCCTCGACGATCTTCTTGACGATCGCGAGGCCGAGGCCGGTGCCCTTGGGCTTGCTGGTGACGTACGGGTCGAACACCTGGCCGATGATCTCGCGCTGGAAGCCCGGACCGTTGTCGGACACGACCAGGTCCGAGACGTCGGGTGGCCGCCGAGGGCGGCGCGGCGCGTCTCGATGCACCACCGTCGCGTCCGGCTGGTCCTCCAGCGCCTCGAAGGCGTTGGTCAGCAGGTTGTTGAGGATCTGGCGGATGCGGCCGCGGTCGGCCTCGACGAGGCCGAGGTGCTCGTCGAGGAACGAGCACCTTGAGCGGCATGCCGCCGGCGCCGTGCTGCCCTGCGCCCGGTACAGGTCGGCGACCTCGGTGACCAGCTGGTTGAGGTCGAAGCTGCGACAGCTGCATGTCCGGCGCGCGCGCGTACTCGCAGAACGCGTTGACCATCTGCTTCATCGCCTCGACCTGCTGCACGATCGTGTGCGTCGCGCGCTCGAGGATCTCGGCGTCCTTCGGGTTCATCTGGCCGAGCAGAGCTTGCGCCGCATGCGCTCGGCCGACAGCTGGATCGGCGTCAGCGGGTTCTTGATCTCGTGCGCGAGCCGCCGCGCGACCTCGCCCCAGGCCGCGTCGCGCTGCGCCTGCAGCAGCGTCGTGATGTCGTCGAACACGATCACGAGCCCGGAGCTCGCGCCGTCCTCGGCCGGCAGCGTCGTGCAGGCGCACATCAGCACGCGGCGGCCGGTGTCGGACTTGAGCTGCAGCTGCTCGCGCCACTCGGTCTGGCCGACGTCGAGGTGGCGGCGGCAGGCGGCCAGGAACTGCTCGACCAGCGGCTGGCCGGCGGCGACCGCGGCGAAGCGGCTGGCCGACGCCGGCCTCGAGGTCGGCGCCGAGGATGTCGGCTGGCGGCCGGGTTGGCGGTGCGCAGCCGCAGGTCCGACTCCAGCGAGATCACGCCGGTCGAGAGCCGCGCGAGGATCACCGCGAGGCTGGCGCGCTCCTGCTCGACCGCGGCGCGGCTCCGCTCGGCGTCGCGCGCGCGCCCGCGACAGGCGCTTGGTCATGTCGTTGAACGAGTGCACGAGGAAGCCCATCTCGTCGCGCGACGGCAGCGGCGAGCCTGCGTGTTCGAAGTCGCCCTTGCCCACCGCGCGCGTGCCGGCGATCAGGTCCTGCACCGGCTTGACCAGACGCTCGCCCAGAAGAACGCGCCGTACACCGCGCCGAGCGCCGACAGCAGCAGCACGATCGTCAGCGTCAGCGTGAAGGTCGACTTCAGCGAACGGCCGCTGGTACATGCGCTGGCCGTACTGCGAGTAGGCGCTCTGCACGCCGTCGGCGAGGCCGCCGAGCTGCTCGGGCACCTCGTAGCTCGCGACCAGCACCCGCGCCTCGCGGCCGGCGGCCGGCGCGAGCGCGGTCGCCGTCAGCACGCGGTAGCCGCCGGTCGGGCCGGGGTCGAGGCTGACGTAGGTGCGCCCCTGGCGCGCCGCGAGCAGCACCTCCTCGGCGGGCAGGCTGCGGCAGCGACGTCGGTCGCGAAGTCGGTGCTGGCGGCGATGATGTGGCCGTGGTCGCCGACCACGATGAGCTCGGCGGCGCCGGCGAAGCGCCGCTAGCGGTCGAGCTGCCCGCCGAGCTCGAAGTCGCGCACCTCCTTGAGCTCGCCGGTCAGCGTCGCGGTGCGGCTGCCGAACTCGCGCATCCGCAGGCTGAGCGCGGCGCGCGACAGCGCCAGCGCATCGTCCAGGCCGCGGCCGACGTTGAGCGTCGAACCAGCTGTCGATGCCGCGGTTGATCGCATTGACCGAGAAGAAGTACACGACCAGGATCGGGCCGAGCGCGAGCGCGCTCGAACATCAGCACCGCGCGCGCCTTCATCCGCGAGCCCGGCACCTGCGCGCGCCAGTCGCGGGCGAGCTCGAGCAGCTTGCGGCCGATCAGGCAACACGAGCACGACGACGCCGGCGAGGTTGATCAGCAGCAGCCACGGCTGCAGCTCGTTGAACAGGTGCGCGTCCTGCGCCGTGCTCGCGAGCAGCACGAGCGAGGCGACGCTGGTGAGCGCGGCGAGCGCGGTGAGCGCGGTCAGCGCCGCGCGGCGCGCGCCGGAGCGCGGCGGCGGCGCGGCGGGCGGCGCGGGCTCCGCTGGCGGCGGCCCCGGCGGCGCGAGCGGCAGTCCCGGCGGCGTCGCGCTCATGGCCGCACCGTCCAGGTGTACCAGTCGGTGGTGCGCTTCCAGTCGATCCAGAAGATGATGAAGCGCAGCGCGTTCGGCAGGCCGCCCTCGACCGCGGCGGTGGCCCTGAGCGAGGCCTCGTAGCGCTGCCCCTTCTCGATCAGCGCCTCGTCGATGACCGGCAGGCCACGCACTTCCGACAGCGCGCCGAGCGCGGCCGCGAGCGTCGAATACGAGGTCTGCTGGCCGCTGTTGAGGTTGTTGACCAGGTAGCGCTCCGACAGCGCGTGGTAGTGGATCTGCCAGCGCTGCGCCAGCGAGCCGATCTCGACGTCCGGCAGGTAGCGGCGCTTCCTGACCACCGACAGGTCGAGCTCGAGCACCACCGGCACGCCCTCGTGGATCGCCTGCTCGGCGTTCTTCGACAGCGCGAGGTCGAGCGTCGCGTTCAGCTGGTAGACGTGCTCGGCGGGCTCGAGGTAGGCCGAGCGCACGTCGAAGCGCGCGCCGTCGTCGACCGTCGGCAGCTCGTCGGCGCGCGCCGCGGCGGGCGTGCCGAGCACCCCGAGGGCGGCGAACGCGGCGAGCGCGGGCGCGGCCAGTCGTCGCCACGGCGGGCCGCGCGTACGGTCGAGGGCGGCGACTGTTCGGTTCATGGCGAGCGAGCAGCGAGTCCCGTCACGTCGGACGATCCGCGAGCGCACCGCTCGAGGCACGCGTAGTAGAAGCCGTCGGTGCCGGCGAGTCCCGGCAGCAGCGCGAGGCCCGGGCCTGCCGCTGCCGGCAGCGGCGGCAGGCCTGAGAGCGCAAGGCTAGCAGATTCCGTGACGTCGACCGCCCCGGGGGTGGCGGCCAGGAAGGCGGCGACCACGGCGGCGTTCTCGGCCTTGAGCACCGAGCAGGTGGCGTAGAGGAGCCGCCCGCCGGGGGCCAGCCGCGGCCACAGGGCATCCAGCAGGCGCGCGCTGGCGGGCGGCGAGCGGCGCCAGGTCCTCGCGCCGGCGCAGCCACTTGATGTCCGGGTGGCGGCGGATGACGCCGGTGCCCGAGCACGGCGCGTCGATCAGGATCCGGTCGAAGGGCTCGCCGGCCAGCGTCGCCGGGTCGAGCGCATCGCCGACCCGGACGGACGCCTCGAGGCCGAGCCGCGCGAGGTTGTCGCCGATCCGCGCGGCGCGGCCGGCGTCGAGGTCGAGCGCGACGAGCTCGGCGAGCCCGGCCACCTCCTCGAGCACGTGGCACGGCCTTGCCGCCGGGCGCGGCGCAGGCGTCGAGCACGCGCTCGCCCGGCCGCGCGGCGAGCAGCGGCGCGGCGAGCTGCGCGGCCGCATCCTGCACCGAGCAGCGCCCGGCGATGAACGCCGGCAGCTCGCGCACGTCGAGCGGGCGCTCGAGCACGAGCGCGCGCGGCGCGAACGGCACCGGCCGGGTCGCGATGCCCGGCCGCGGCCAGCTCCGCGGCCAGCGCCGCGGTCGATGCCGCGGCGCGCGTTGGCGCGCAGCACGAGCGGCGGGTGCTCGTTGCCGGCCTCGAGGATCTGCCAGGCCTCCGCCGGCCAGTCGCGCTTGAGCGCGCTCACCAGCCAGTCCGGGTGCGAGCTGCGCCCGCCGAGCGTCGTGTCGGCCCGCGCGAGCAGCGCCGCGCGCTCGCGCTGGAAGCGCCGCAGGCAGGCGTTGACGAGGCCGGCGGCGCGCGCGGCGCCGACGCGCGCGCGCCGCGGCGACCGTGGTGCTGACGGCGGCGTGCGGCGGCGCGCTCGCCGTACTCGAGCTGGAAGAGGCCGACGAGCAGCAGCGCCTGCACCTCGGGCGCCTGGCTCTCCCACGGCCGCGCCAGCAGCGCCGCGGCGACGCGCGCGAGGCGGTGCCCGAAGCGCAGCGTGCCGAACGCGAGCGCCTGCGCGAGCGCCCGGTCGGCCGGCGCCGCGGCCGCCGTCGCGAGCGCGGCCTCGAGCGTGTGGCCGGCGCCGATGCACCTCGGCGACCGCGCGCACCGCGGCCGCCCGGCTTGCCGGCCGTCGCTCACGGCGCACCGCCGCAGCTGCGCGCCGACGAGCGGCCCGCGGCGCGCCTCGCTCGCGGCGAACTCGCCGCCGCTGACCACGCCGCGCCCGGCGAGCTGCAGCGCGCAGCAGCCGCAGCCGCCCGGCCCCGGTCGCGACGTCGACGCCGGCGGCGCCGGCGGCGAGCACCGTGCCGGGCGGGGCGCCGGCGGCGCCGGCGACCGGCTCCGCGGCGTGGATCCTGAGCTGCGCGCCGCGAAAGCGCGTCTCGGCGACCGGCCACGGCTCGAACGCGCGCACCTGGCGGTCGAGGGCGTCGGCGGCGCACCGCCAGTCGATCAGCGCCTCGGCCTTGTCGAGCTTGCGCGCGTAGCTCGCCCCGGCCGCCGGCTGCGGCGTCGCGACCGCCGCGCCGCGGCCGAGCGCGGCGAGCGTCCCGAGGAGCGCCTGCGCGCCCACCGCGGCGAGCCGCGTGGCGAGCGCCGCCGCCGTGTCGCGCGGGCCGATCTCGACCGGGACGGTCGCGTAGACCGGGCCCGGTGTCGAGGCCGGCGTCCATGCGCATGATCGACACGCCGGTCTCGGCGTCACCGGCGAGCATCGCGCGCTGCACCGGCGCCGCGCCGCGCCAGCGCGGCAGCAGCGAGGCGTGGATGTTGACGCAGCCGAGCCGCGGCACTGCGAGCACCGCCGGCGGCAGCAGCAGGCCGTAGGCCGCGACCACGATCACCTCCGGGGCGAGCGCGGCGAGCTCGGCGGCGGCGGGCACGGCCGCTGAGCGTCGCCGGCTGGCGCACGGCGAGGCCGAGCTCGAGCGCGCGGCGCTTGACGGGCGGGGCGGTGAGCGCGCGGCCGCGGCCGGCCGGGCGGTCGGGCTGGGTGTAGCACGGCGAGCAGCCGGTGGCCCGCGGCGACCAGCGCCTCGAGCGCCGGCACCGCGAACTCCGGCGTGCCGGCGTAGACGACCGCGAGCGGCACGCGTCAGATCGCCGGCGCCGCGCGAACGGGCGGGGTCGGTGCTGCGCTCGCCGCTGGGCCTTCTCGAGCTTCTTGCGGATCCGCGTGCGCTTGAGCTCCGACAGGTAGTCGACGAACAGCTTGCCCTCGAGGTGATCGATCTCGTGCTGGACGCAGACCGCGAGCAGCCCCTCGACGTCCAGCTCGAACGCCTTGCCGTCGCGCCCCAGCGCGCGGACGCGGGCCCGGTGGGCGCGCTCGACGTCCTCGAAGAAGCCCGGCACCGACAGGCAGCCCTCCTGCATGGTGCCGGCGTCCTCGCGGCTCAGGATCTCGGGGTTGATGAACACGAGCGGCGCGTTCTTCTCTTCGGAGACGTCGACGACCAGCATGCGCCGATGGACGTTGACCTGGGTCGCGGCGAGGCCGATGCCCTTGGCCGCGTACATCGTCTCGAGCATGTCGTCGAGCAGCTGGCGGACCGAGTCGTCGACCGTCGCGACGGGGGTGGCACGGGTCCGGAGTCGCGGGTCGGGATATTCCAGAATCGTGAGGCGCGTCATGTTTATGGGTGGGGGATTTCGTGCAACCAGCGCAATAATGCTGCTAAAGTTTGATTGGCATTGGACTTAATGTCGCCTGCCTGGGACTGACCTGGAGCAATTATAGGGCGGCGGACCGCATCGGGTCACAACTGGATGGGCCTCTCGCGGGGTCCGGACGCGGACATGTAACTCCATGAAAAACCTTCGCCATTTTGCAGGCTTCCTCGCGCTCGGCGCTCTGCTGGGGCCGCTCGCCCTGGCCGCAGACCCCGCCGCGCCCGCCCCCGGCCGCAGCACCTCGGTGCCGCTCGCGCCCGACGCGCCGTCGAGCTACACGGTGCAGCGCGGCGACACGCTCTGGGGCATCGCCTCGAAGTACCTCAGCCAGCCGTGGTACTGGCCGGAGATCTGGTATCTGAACCCGGATATCAAGAACCCGCACCGGATCTACCCCGGCGACACGCTGCACCTCGTCTACGTCGACGGCGGCAACGGCGAGATGCGCCCCGAGATCCGCGTCGAGCGCGGCAACCAGATGCGCCTCGAGCCGCAGGTCCGCTCGCTGCCGCTCAGCGACGCCATCCCGGCGATCCCCTACGAGATCGTCGCCGCCTTCATGTCGAAGCCGAGCGTGGTCGCCAGGAACAGGCCGACAAGCTGCCCTACGTCGTCGGCCTGCGCAACAACCACGTCGGCGGCCGGCGTCGACGACACGCTCTACGTGCCGCGGCATCCAGAACGCCGACGCCCGGCGCGCGCTACAACGTCGTGCACATCGGCGACGAGCTCAAGGATCCCGAGACCCACGAGTTCGCTCGGCTACCAGGCCATCTACGCCGGCCGCGCGCGCCTCGATCGAGCCGGCGGCCCGGGCAAGGACGACCTCGCGAAGCTGCGTCGTGATCGAGTCGGGACGCGAGACGCTCGACGGCGACCGGCTGATGCACCGAGGCGCTCGACGTGCCGCTCGACTTCGTGCCGCACGCGCCGGCGCGGCCGGTCAACGGCCAGATCATCGTCGATGCTCGGCGGCACCAACGTCATCGGCCAGTACCAGGTCGTCGTCGTCAACCGCGGCAAGCGCGACGGCCTCGAGCCCGGCCACGTGCTCGAGATCTGGCAGCGCGGCGATTCCGTCAAGGACCGCGGCCCGGGCGGCGTCACCGCACACCAACCCGTTCACCGACCCTTCTCCAAGAACGTCCGCCTGCCGAACGAGCGCGCCGGCACGTTCATGGTGTTCAAGGCCTACGACCGGCCTGAGCTACGGCCTCGTCATGACCGCCGTCAGCGAGATGCACGTCGGCGACCCGGTCAAGAATCCCTGAGCGAACGCGGGCGGCGCCCGGCCGCCCGCGCCGCCGCGGCCCCCGCGGCGAGCGCCGCCCGCGGGCGCGCCAGCGCGCCCGGCCGCATCCCGCCGGCCGAATACGTTGAATCGCCGGCCGCGGCGCCGCGCCGCCGTTGGACAAGGCCGCGGAAATGCTGTTAGATGCGCTCGGCTTCGAACCGGCGGACGTCGACACGTTGGTCAACCATCAGGGCCTCACCGCCCAGACCGCGTTCTCCTTGCTCCTGCTCCTCGCGTCAGAGGAGCGGCGGGCGCCCGGCGCCGGCAGCTTCTGCCGGTGCGCCGTGGCCGCGTCCCAGAGGCGCGCGACATGAAAGACCCGATGAACGACAACGTGCTCGATATCCTGATCTATCTGTTCGAGAACTATCTCGAATCGGACGTCGTCCCGCAGCCGAGCCGCGACGTGCTGCGCGAGGAGCTCGAGCACGCCGGCTTCGCCGAGAGCGGCATCGAGCGCGCGCTCGAGTGGCTCGAGGGCCTGTCGGGCGAGGCGCCGCAGGTCGGCGACGCCCACACCCGCTCGTTCCGGGTGTTCAGCGGCTACGAGCAGGCGCGGCTCGCGCCGGAGGTGCGGGGCTACCTCCTGCAGCTCGAGAACATCGGCATCCTGTCGACCCAGCAGCGCGAGCTGGTCATCGACCGGCTGCTGGCGCTCGAGGCCGAGGAGATCGACATCGAGCAGGTGAAGTGGGTGGTGCTGATGGTGCTGTTCAGCCAGCCCGGACAGGAACAGGCCTACCAGCGCATGGAAGATCTGGTATTCGAGGGACAGTCCGACGCCCTGCACTAGCGGCGGGGCCGCACGGGCGGCCGTAGCAGAACCGAGCCGCGGCCTTCGGGTCCGCGGTTCAATTTTTTTGGAGCCATGAGCACTAATCTCGTCATCGTCGAGTCGCCGGCCAAGGCCAAGACCATCAAGAAGTACCTGGGCAAGGACTTCGAGGTGCTGGCCTCCTATGGCCACGTGCGCGACCTCGTGCCCAAGGAAGGCGCGGTCGACACCGAGAACAACTTCGCGATGCGCTACGAGCTGATCGAGCGCAACACCAAGCACGTCGACGCGATCGAGCGCGCGATGAGCAAGGCCGACTCGCTCTACCTCGCGACCGACCCGGACCGCGAGGGCGAGGCGATCTCCTGGCACCTGTACGAGATCCTCAAGGAGCGCGGCGTCCTCAAGGACAAGCTCGTGCACCGCGCCAAGTTCTTCGAGATCACCAAGAACGAGATCCAGAAGGCGGTCGCCTCGCCGGAGAAGCTCTCCAAGCCGCTCGTCAACGCGCAGCAGGCGCGCCGCGCGCTCGACTACCTGGTCGGCTTCAACCTGTCGCCGCTGCTTGTGGAAGAAGATCATGCCGGGGCTGTCGGCCGGGCCGCGTGCAGAGCGTGGCGCTGCGCCTGATCTGCGACCGCGAGGCCGAGATCGTCGCCTTCCAGCGCCAGGAGTACTGGACGCTCGAGGTCGAGGCGGAGAAGGGCGGCCAGCCGTTCCGCGCCCGGGTGGTCGAGGTCGACGGCAAGAAGATCGAGGCCGACGTCGCCAAGGGCCGCTTCAGCATCACGACCGAGGCCGCGGCGCGCGACGCCGAGCGGCGGCTGGTCGGCGGCCTGCGACGGGCGCCTCAAGGTCGCCAGCGTCGAGGCGCAAGCCCCGCTCGCGCAGCCCGCAGGCGCCGTTTCGGACCTCGACGCTGCAGCAGGCCGCCGCCAACCGCCTCGGCTTCAGCGCGCGGCGCACGATGCAGCTCGCGCAGAAGCTGTACGAGGGCGTCGACTTCGGCGAGGGCCCGGTCGGCCTGATCACCTACATGCGCACCGACTCGACCTCGCTGTCGGCCGAGGCGATCGGCCAGATCCGCGAGACGATCGGCGCGCTGTACGGCAAGGAGGCGCTGCCGGAGGCGCCGCGCAGCTACGCCAGCAAGCAGAAGAACGCCCAGGAGGCGCACGAGGGCATCCGCCCGACGCTCGCCGCCAACACGCCCGACAAGCTCAAGGGCCACATCGACGACGACATGTGGCGCCTGTACGACCTGATCTGGAAGCGCACGGTCGCCTCGCAGATGACCAATGCGCTGTTCGAGCAGGTCACCGTGACGCTGCACCCCGGCGGCGACGCCCGCGGGCGCGGCGCGCCGCCGGCGTCGTGCGCGCCAGCGGCTCGACGCTGGTCAAGCCCGGCTACCTCGCCGCCTACGAGGTCGACCGCAACGACGACGACGACGCCGAGGACGGCGGCCGGCTGCCGCCGCTCGCCGCCGGCGACGTCGCGCGGCTCGTCGCGCTTGAGCCCCGAGCAGCACTTCACCGAGCCGCCGCCGCGCTACACCGAGGCCGGCCTCGTCAAGGCGCTCGAGGAGCGCGGCATCGGCCGGCCCTCGACCTACGCGGCGATCATCGAGACGCTGCGCGCGCGCAAGTACGTCGAGGACGAGCGCCGCAACTTCGTGCCGACCGACACCGGCAAGATCGTCTCGAGCTTCCTGGTGCGGTTCTTCCCGCAGTACGTCGACTACGAGTTCACGGCCCGCCTCGAGGACGACCTCGACGACATCTCGCGCGGCGACAAGGAATGGGTGCCGGTGATGACGGCGTTCTGGCGGCCGTTCATCGACCGCGTCAAGGACATCGAGAAGACCGTCAGCCGCGAGGAGGTCGCGCAGGCGCGCCAGCTCGGCACCGACCCGGTCAGCGGCCGGCCGGTCAGCGTGCGCATCGGCCAGTACGGGCCGTTCGTGCAGCTCGGCACCAAGGACGACGTCGAGAAGCCGCGCTTCGCGGGCCTGCGCCCCGGCCAGAAGATGGACTCGATCCAGCTCGAGGAGGCGCTCAAGCTGTTCACGCTGCCGCGCGCGCTCGGCGAGCTGCCGACGCGGCGAGACCGTGTCGGTCGGCATCGGCCGCTTCGGGCCCGTACGTGAAGTACGGCGCCAAGTACGTGTCGATCAAGACCGACGACCCGTACACGGTCGAGTTCCCGCGCGCGCTCGAGCTGATCGAGGAGAAGCAGCGCGCCGACGCCGCGCGCCTGATCCGCGACTACGGCGTCGACAACATCCAGGTGCTGCACGGCCGCTTCGGGCCGTACCTCACCGACGGCAAGCGCAACGCGCGCATCCCGAAGGACCGCGAGCCGGCGAGCCTGACGCTCGAGGAGTGCCACGTGCTGATCGCCGCCGCGCCGCTGCGCGGCACGAGCCGCTTCGGCCGGCGCAAGCCCGCCGCCAAGGGCCGCGCGCCGCCCCGGCGGCGGCCGCGGCCGCGAAGGCCGGCCGCCGGCCGGCGGCGCGCCCGCGCCGCCGCGGCCGCGGCGGCGCCACCGCCGCGGCCGCGACGCCGACCGCGACGGCGAAGCCCGCCGCGCGCAAGAAGGCGGCGGCGAAGACGGCGGCCAAGCCGGCCGCGAAGCCGGCGCGCAAGACGGCCGCGGCGCCGAAGGCCGCGGCCAAGAAGCCCGCGCGCTGACCGCGGCCGGCCGGCGCTTCGGTCATACTCGGCGCCATGCACACCGGCAAGGCAGCGGTCCGCGACTACCTGCACGGCCTGCAGCAGCGCATCACCTCCGCGCTCGAGGCGGTCGACGGCGGCGCGCGCTTCGCCGCGACGCGCTGGCAGCGGCCGGGCGGCGGCGGCGGCGAGAGCCGCGTGCTGAAGCGACGGCACGCTGCTCGAGCAGGGCGGCGTCGGCTTCTCGCACGTCATGGGCCAGGGCCTGCCGCCGTCGGCGACGCAGGAGCGGCCCGAGCTCGCCGGCGCCGCGCTTCGAGGCGATGGGCGTGTCGCTGGTGTTCCACCCGCTGAACCCGTACGTGCCGACGACGCACATGAACGTGCGCTTCTTCATCGCCGAGAAGGACGGCGCAGCCGGCGGCGTGGTGGTTCGGCGGCGGCTTCGACCTGACGCCCTACTACCCGTTCGACGAGGACGTGCGCCACTGGCACCGCGTCGCGCGCGACGCCTGCGCGCCGTTCGGCGCCGACGTCTACCCGCGCTACAAGGACTGGTGCGACCGCTACTTCTACCTCAAGCACCGCGGCGAGACGCGCGGCGTCGGCGGGCTCTTCTTCGACGACCTCGCGGCGTGGGGCTTCGAGCGCTCGTTCGAGTTCCTGCGCGCGGTGGGCGATGCGTTCCTCGCCGGCTACCTGCCGATCGTCGAGCGACGCCGCGACACGCCGTACGGCGAGCGCGAGCGGCAGTTCCAGCTCTACCGGCGCGGCCGCTACGTCGAGTTCAACCTCGTCTACGACCGCGGCACCACCTTCGGGCTGCAGTCGGGCGGCCGCACCGAGTCGATCCTGATGTCGCTGCCGCCGCTGGTGCGCTTCGAGTACGACTGGCACCCCGAGCCGGGCACGCCCGAGGCGCGCCTCTACAGCGATTACCTGCGGCCGCGCGACTGGCTCGCCGAAGCTCGGCAGCTGAAGCGCCGCGCGCGCCGGCGCGTTGACCAGGCGTCTTGCGGCACGATGACAGTCGCGCGGCGCCGTTGCGCCGGTCAGCTCGACAGGGATTAATGTCGGTCAGCCTCCGGCGCGCCGGTCTTGCAGGCGGCCGCCGCCAGCGACGCGGTCGCCGCCACGGAATTAACATAATATCAGGGGACTCCATGCTCACTCTCGATCGCGCCGTCGCGGCGTGATTCGACGGGCACTGGCCCGGCCGCGCGCTCGCTCGCCGTCGTCGCCGCCGGCGCGCTGAGCGATGCCGCGAACGCCGCCGACGCGCGCGTCACGCTTCACCCGCACGCCAGCGGCGCGCCCGCCACCCGCAGGCGGCGCGGCAGTCAGCCGCAGACCTCGTCAAGATCGTGGTCCGCCTGCAGTCCGACTCGGTCGCCGAGGCGCGCGCGCGCGCGCGGCCCACACGCTACCGGCCGCGCAGGAGCGCGCGATCGTCGCCACGGCGCACGCCGACCACGTCGCGATCCGTCCGGCGATCGAGAGCCTCGGCGGGCGCGTGGTCGCCGAGTACCACCACGCGCTCAACGGCGTCGCGGTGCTGATCGAGCGCGGCCAGGTCGCGTCGCTCGCCGCGCTGCCGGGCGTGCGCTCGGTGCACCACGTCAACACCTACCACCTCAGCAACGCGGTCGAGCGTGCCGTATATCGGCGCACCGGAGGTCTGGCCCGGCCGCCCGCCGCTGAAGGGCGAGGGCGTCAAGATCGCGATCATCGACACCGGCATCGACTACACGCACGCCGACTTCGGCGGGCCGGGCACGGCGGCGGCCTTCGCGGCCGCCGCGGCGACCAGCACGCTGCCGGCCGACCCGGCGCTGTTCGGGCCGAACGCGCCGAAGGTCAAGGGCGGCACTCGACCTCGTCGGCGACGCCTACGACGCCGGCGATCCCGACGCAGCGTGCCGGTGCCCGGACCCGAACCCGCTCGACTGCAACGGCCACGGCAGCCACGTGGCCGGCACGGCGGCCGGCTTCGGCGTCGCCGGCGGCGCCGACCTACCCGGGCCCTACGACGCCGAGCGCCTACACGACCACGCAGTTCGACATCGGCCCGGGCGTCGCGCCGAAGGCCGACCTCTACGCGGTGCGCGTGTTCGGCTGCATCGGGTTCGACCAACGTCGTCACCGAGGCGATCGACTGGGCGGTCGAGAACCACATGGACGTCATCAGCATGTCGCTCGGCTCGCCGTTCGGCACCGCCGACTCGCGCCGACGCGGTGGCCGCCAACAACGCGGCCAAGGCCGGCATCAGCGTGGTCGCGGCCGCCGGCAACGACGGCCCGGCGCCGCTACATCGCGAGCACGCCCGCCTCCGGCACGCACGTGCTCGCCGCCGCGGCGATGGACGCGCGCGCCACCTTCGCCGCGGCGTCAGCGCATCGCGCTCGCGCCGTCCGGCGCGATCGTGCCGGCGTCGAGGCCGACAGCGCACCGCTGCCGCTCGGCGGCGTCCGGTCGTCGTGCTCGGCGACGGCGCGGCGCTCGCGCTCGGCTGCAGCGCAGCGCGACTACCCGGCCGGCGGCGCGGCCGGCGCGCTCGTGATCGTCTCGCGCGGCACCTGCAGCTTCGTCGCCAAGGCGGCGCTCGCCGCAGGCCGCACGGCGCCGCGGCGATCGGCGTCGTCAACAACGCCGCCGGCTACTTCCAGCCGGCGTCGCGATCCCGGCCGCGACGATCCCGTTCATCGCGCTGCTGCATCGCTGACACGGCCGACAGTGGCTGGCCGCCGGCGCGGCCCCGACCGCGACGCTGCACGCCGGCGCACGTCGCCAACCCCACCTTCGAGACGCGCGCCGCGCTTCAGCTCCGGCGGGCCCGCGCTTCGGCGACAGCCTGCTTCAAGCCGAACGTCAGCGCGCCGGGCGTCGCGATCGTCTCGGTCGCGCGTCCGGCACCGGCAACGGCGGCGTCGCCGAGAGCGGCACGTCGATGGCGACGCCGCACGTCGCGGGCGTCGCGGCGCTGACGCGCGCAGGCGCACCGCAGTGGCACGAGCACTGCGATCGAGGCGGCGATCGTCGAGACCGCCAACCCCGGCATGCTGGTCGGCGCACGACCCGCGCCTCACGGGCGCCGGCGTCATCCAGCCGCTCGGCTCGACCAGACCGCAGGTGGTCGCGGTCGACGAGCGACGGCAACGCCTCGCTGTCCTTCGGCTTCGAGGAGTCGACGCGCGACTACCGCGACACGCGCACGCTGCCGGATCAAGAACCACGGCGCCAGCCACGCCCGCTTCAACGTCAGCTACAGCCCGGCGGCGACCGCGACCGGCGTGCCGCATACCGTGACGCTCGACCGCACGACGCTCGGGTCGACGGCCACGACGAGACCGACCTCAACGTGACGCTGCACGTGCCGGTCGCGACCGTCGGCGCGACCCACGACGCCAACGGCAACGACGTCTACGAGGACGCGGCGGCTACGTCGTGCTGACGCCGGCCGGCAACTCGACGGCGCCGTCGCTGTCGATCCCGTACTACCTGCGGCGCGGGCGCGTTCCAACCTCGATGCCGACCTCGCCGGCCGCCTGTCGCCGAAGCACCCGAGCGCCAACCTCAGGCTCAGCAACCTCGGCGGCGCGATCACCGGCAGCGCCGACTTCTACTCGTGGGGCCTGTCGAGCCCGCCCACCGGCCTCGCCTACTTCGACACGCGCGCGATCGGCGTGCAGTCGAACCCGTCACGGCAGCGACGCTTCCTGGTGTTCGCGATCAACACCTGGGACGCGGTTCTCGAACGCGGCAGCTGGCACATTCGAGATCGACCTGTTCCTGACGGCAACAGCTCCGGCGTGCCCGACTACGCGCTCGTCACCGGCGACTACGGCTACTGACACGACCAGGCAGCTTCACCGGCGTGCCGGGCGTGCTGATCTATCAACGTCGCCGCCGGCAGTCGCCCGGTGGTCTACCAGACCGACGCGCCGACCGACGGCTCGACGCTGCTGTTGCCGGTGTTCGCCTCGCAGATCGGCGTGTCGGCGGCGAACCCGCGTTCACGTACGCGGCGTTCTCGGGCGACGACGCGACGCCGGTGCCGGGCACGGCGGCCTTCAACGCGTTCTCGCCGTCGCTACGAACGCGCTCTACTACACCGTGCCGCCGGGTGTGTCGGGCACGGTGCCGGTCGCGCTCGACCCGGTGCAGTGGCAGACCTCGCCGGCGCTCGGGCTCATGATCGTCAGCCAGGACAACGCCTCGGGCCCGGCGCAGGCGGCGCTGCTGCGCGCCGACCGCTAACTGCGGCCGGACGCCGTGGCCGGCCACCCCGCCGGCCGCGGCGCTCGGCCGCGGAGCTCGCCAACCCCCGCCGCCGCGGGGGTTTTTCGTGGCGCCGGCGGCGCACGACGGGCGCCGCGACCGAATGGACCGGTGACCGCGCGCCGCGCCGGGGTAAGCTTCGTCCATGAACTACCGCCATGCCTACCACGCCGGCAACTTCGCCGACGTCCTGAAGCACTGACGCTGGTCGCGCGCGCTCGAGCATCTCGGCCGCAAGGAGGCGCCGTTCTTCTACCTGGACAGCACGCCGGCCGCGGCAACTACCTGCTCGCGGCCGCCGAGACGCAGCGCGCCGGCGAGTACCGCGACGGCATCGCGCGGCTGCTCGACGCGGCCGGCGCGCCGCCCGCGGTGGCCCGCTACCTCGACCTCGTGCGCGAACTCGGCTTCGGAGGAGGGCCACCTGGTCGTCCTATCCCGGTCTCCCCGCGGATCGCGGTCGCCGCTGCTGCGCGGCGACGACCGCGCGGCGCTGTGCGAGCTCGAACCGCGCGAGGCCGACGCCCTGCGCGCGCTCCTGCGCGGCGACCCGCGCGCCCAGGTGCACGAGCGCGACGGCTACGAGGCGCTGCTCGCGCTCCTGCCGCCGCGCGAGAAGCGCGGCCTCGTGCTGCTCGACCCGCCTTTCGAGCAGCCGGACGAGTTCGACCGCCTCGAGCGTGCGCTGGTGCTCGCGCACGACCGCTGGCCGACCGGGGTGTACGCGGCCTGGTACCCGATCAAGGCCGGCGGTGCCGACGGCCGGTTCCTCGCGCGCATGGCGGCGAGCGAGATCCGCCGCCAGCTGGCCGTCGAGCTCACCGTCGAGCGCGACGACTCGCCCGGCGGCCTCAACGGCGCCGGCATGCTGATCATCAATCCGCCGTGGCAACTGGACGAGCGGCTCGCCGACACCCTGCCCTGGCTGCAGCAGCGGCTTGCCGCCGCGGGCCGCGGCCGCCAGCGCGTCAGCTGGCTGGTCCCCGAATGAGCGTCCGGGGGGCCCGTATGGAAGCGCGGCGGCGCTTGTGCTGAGATCGCGGTTCGTGGCCACGGCCCCGCCGCGCCACCCCGGAGGTTGACGATGCGTCCGATCCCAGGCTCCTTCCCGCGCGTGCGCATGCGGCGCATGCGCCGCGACGATTTCTCGCGCCGAATGATGCGCGAATCGCGGTTGACGCGCCGACGACCTGATCTACCCGGTCTTTGTCCTCGATGGCCGCGGCCGCGCGAGCCGGTCGCGTCGATGCCGGGCGTGCGAGCGCCTGTCAGATCGACCAACTGCTGCCGGTGCGCCGAGCAGCGTGCGCGCTTGGCATACCGGCGCTGGCGCTGTTTCCGGTGATCGAACGCCGGCACTTAAGACCGCGACGGCCGCGAAGCGTCGAACCCGGAAGGCCTGGTGCCGCGCACCGTGCGGGCGCTCAAGAGCCGCTTTCCTGAACTCGGGGTGCTGACCGATGTCGCGCTCGACCCCTACACCACCCACGGCCAGGACGGCCTGATCGACGCTGCCGGCTACGTGCTGAACGACGAGACCGTGGCGGTGCTGCCGCAGCAGGCGCTGTCGCACGCCGCAGGCCGGCGTCGATATCGTCGCGCCGTGCGACATGATGGACGGCCGCATCGGCGCGATGCGCACGCGCGCTGGAGCGGCAGCGGCCATATCCACACCCGGATCATGGCGTACTCGGCCAAGTACGCGCGAGCGTTTTACGGCCCGTTCCGCGACGCGGTCGGCTCGACCGGGAACCTCGGCAAGTCGAACAAGGCACGTACCAGATGGACCCGGCCAACAGCGACGAGGCGCTTTGGGAAGTGGCGCTGGATCTCGCCGAAGGCGCCGACATGGTGATGATCAAGCCGGGCATGCCGTATCTCGACATCGTGCGGCGGGTCAAGGACGAATTCAGCGCGCCGACCTTTGCCTATCAGGTCAGCGGCGAGTACGCGATGCTGAAGGCCGCCGCGCAAATGGCTGGCTCGACGAGCGCGCGGTGGTGCTCTCAAGCGTTGCC
>CAVSGY010000002.1:0-17317 GCA_963727685.1 uncultured Pseudomonadota bacterium | reverse complement strand
TAGGGCCCGTAGCGGCCGCGCACGATCCGGAAATCGCCGGCCAGCTCGCGCGACAGGAGTGCGTTCGCCGCGCCCGACTAGATACGTTGCCATTGTCGTCTCTCCCGGCGGTAGAAGCCGCCGTCGGTGTGCCGCGGCCGCCCGCGCGGCCGCGATGAAATCCCGGATCAGGCCCGTGTCCTTGCGCCCCGGCGCGCGCTCGACGCCGCTCGAGACGTCGACGCCGGACGGCCGCACGGCGGCGATCGCCGCGGCGACGTTGGCCGGCGTCAGGCCGCCCGCGAGCACGAGCTCGGTGCGGCGGGCGAGTGCCGCGCTGCCTGCCAGTCGGCGGTCGCGCCGCGGCCGCTGCCGGCGCTCTCGTAGAGGCAGCGCCGCGGCAGCTGCGCGGGCGGCGGCGACGCCGTGCGCAGCACCGGCAGCGCCCGAGCGCGGCCGGCAGCCGCAGCCCGTCGAGGTCGGCCGCGTCCGTCTGCAGCGCGTCCGGCCGGAAGCCCGCGAGGATCGCGTCGACCTCGGCCTGGGTCGGATGGCGCGTCACCGCCACCGAGCACGACGGCGGCACGGCGCGCGCCAGCGCGGCGGCCGCCGCCGGCGCGAGGTCGCGCGGCGAGGCCGCGTGGAACACGAAGCCGACCGCATCCGCGCCGGCCTCGACCGCGGCGGCGACGGCCTCGGCGAGTAAGCCCGCAGATCTTGACGCAGATGCTCACGGGCTCGCCCGAGCGCCGCCGCGCGGCCGGCGCGATCATCTGCCGCGCGAGCGCGGCCGGGTCGGCGGCCGACATCAGTGCGGTGCCCACCAGCGCCAGCGTGTAGCCTGCGCGCGCGAGGCGCGCCGCGTCCGCCGCCGCCCGCGAGCCCGCTCTCGGCGACCCGCGGCTGGCCGGGCAGCAGTGTCGCGGCGAGCGCCTCGAGGCGCTCCGGCACGACCTGCAGCGTCGTGAGGTCGCGGCTGTTGATGCCGACGAGGTAGGCCTCGCGCGGCCCCCGCCAGTGCGCCGCGAGCGCCGCGGCCACCGCGATGTCGGCGGCGTCGAAGGCCTCGAGCAGCACGAACAGCCCGAGCGTCGCGGCCGCCGCGACGAGCGCCTCGAGCCGGCCGGGGCCGAGCATCCGCACGATCAGCAGCACGCCCGCCGGCGCCGGCGACGCGCGCCTCGAGCAGCTGGTACGGGTCGACGAGGAAGTCCTTGCGCATCGCCGGCACGCCGAGCGGCGCGAGCGCAGCGCTCGCGCGGGCGAGATGCTCGAGGCTGCCGTCGAAGCGCTCGGGCTCGGTCAGCACCGACACGATCGCCGCGCCGCCACGCGCGTAGGCCGCGACGCGCGCCTCGAGGTCGTCGGCCGGCGCCGCCCAGCACGCCCTGCGCCGGCGAGCGCAGCTTGAGCTCGGCGATCAGGTCGAAGCGGCCGTCGAGCGCGAGCGCATGGCGGCCGCGGCGACCGCGCCGCACGCGCGCAGCGAGATCGCTCGTGCGGCACGCGCCGGCGCGCGGCGGCGGCGCGCGCCGCGCTCGAGCGCGCCATCGCGGCGAGGAAGTCGGCGGCCGCGGTCATCGCCGTCCCGCCGAGAACGCCGCGAGCGCGCGACCAGCCGGCGGCGGCGCCGCGAGTCGATCGCCGCCGCGGCGCGCGCCGCGCCGGCGCGCGGCGTCCGGCGCGAGGCCGGTGACCTCGAGCGCGAGCGCAGCGCCCATCACGAGCGCGTCGCGGTGCGGCCCGCGGTCGCGGCCCGCGAACACGTCACCGAGCGCCGCGGCGTTGTGCGCGGCGTCGCCGCCCTTGAGGTCCTCCGGCGCTGCAGCACGGCAGGCCGTAGTCGGCCGCGGTCCGCGTGCTCTCGCGGCACTCGCCGGGGCGCACGTCGTAGAGCAGGAACGGGCCTGCCGGCGTCGGCTCGTCCCAGCCGGGCTCGCCGTGCACGACGAACGCGCGCCGGATCGGCAGCCCGGCGAGCGTCTCGGCCATCAGCCGCGCCGCGTCGCGGCTGAACGCGCCGATCACCTGGAACGGCGGCTCGGCCGGATTGGTCAGCGGCCCGAGCATGTTGAAGACGGTGCGGATGCCGAGCGCGGCGCGCACCGGCGCGACCGCCCGCATCGCCGGGTGGTAGTGCGGCGCGAACAGGAACGTGAAGCCGGTCGCGGCGAGGCACGCGCCGGCGGCGCGCTCGTCGAGCGGCATCGCCAGCCCGAGCTCCTCGAGGAGGTCCGCGCTGCCGGAGCGGCTCGAGATCGAGCGGTTGCCGTGCTTGGTGACCTTGGCGCCGGCCGCGACCGCGAGCAGCGCGGCGCCGGTCGACAGGTTGAAGGTGTGCGAGGCGTCGCCGCCGGTGCCGACGATGTCGACCGTCGGGCCGACGTCGGGCAGGCGCGGGCCGCGCGCGAGCGCGCGCATGCCGCGCGCGAAGCCGCGCAGCTCGTCCGCCGTGACGCCCTTGGCGCGCAGCGCCGCGAGCAGCGCGCCGGCGAGCGCCGGCGGCAGGCTGTCGTCGGTCAGCGCCACCAGCAGCTCGTAGGCGTTCGCCTCCGGCAGCGCCCGGCCCTCGACCAGCGCCTCGAGCGTCGCGCGCAGCGGATGCGGACCGGCGCTCACGCGCGCCGGCCCGCCGCATTGCGAGAAAATTGCGCAGCAGCTCCGGGCCCCCGGGCGTCAGCACGCTCTCCGGGTGGAACTGCACGCCCTCGACCGCAGGCGCGCGGTGGCGCACGCCCATGATCTCGCCCTCGGCGGTGCGCGCCGTGACGACGAGCTCCGCCGGCAGCGAGTCCGCGTCGGCGACCAGCGAGTGGTAGCGGCCGACCTCGAGCGGTTGCGGCAGCCCCGCGAACACGCCGCGCCCGTCGTGCTCGATCGAGCGAGGTCTTGCCGTGCATCAGCCGCAGTTGCGCACGACCTGCCGCCGAACACCTCGGCGATCGACTGGTGACCGAGGCAGACGCCGAGCACCGGCACGCGGCCGGCGAAGGCGCGATCATCTGCATCGACACGCCGGCGTCGTCCGGCGTGCCGGGGCCCGGCGAGATGCACAGGTGCGTCGGTGCGAGCGCCTCGGCGTCGGCGACGCCGATCTCGTCGTTGCGGTAGCACGAGCACCTCCGCGCCGAGCACCAGGAACGCCTGCACGAGGTTGTAGGTGAACGAATCGTAGTTGTCGATCAGCAGCAGACGCGGGCGGGCCGCTCTTCAGAGCCCCTCCTGGGCCAGCGCGAGCGCGCGCCTGCAGCACCGCGCTCTTGGCCAGCACCTCGTCGTGCTCGGCTCGGGCACGCTGTCGGCGACGATGCCGGCGCCGGCCTGGAAGCGGTAGCGGCCGTCGTGGAACATCAGTGTCCGGATCGTGATCGCGTGGTCCATGTCGCCGCTGTGGCCGAAGTAGCCGTACGTGCCGCCGTAGAAGCCGCGCCGCACGGGCTCGAGCTCCTCGATGATCTGCATCGCACGCACCTTCGGCGCGCCGACCAGCGTGCCGGCCGGGAACGCCGCCGCGAACAGGTCGAAGGCGTCGCGGCCGGGCGCGAGCTCGCCCTGCACGCCGCTGACCATGTGCATCACGTGGCTGTAGCGCTCGATGACGCGATACGGCTCGACGCGCACGCTGCCGGCGGCGGCGACGCGGCCGAGGTCGTTGCGCGCGAGGTCGACGAGCATGACGTGCTCGGCGTTCTCCTTGACGTCGGCCAGCAGCTCGCGCTCGAGCGCGAGGTCGGCGTCGGGCGTCGCGCCGCGCGGGCGCGTCCCGGCGATCGGCCGCAGCTGCGCGCGCGCCGCCGACAGGCGCACGAGCGCCTCCGGCGAGGAGCCGACCAGCGTGTGGTCGCCGAGCTCGCAGTAGATCATGTAGGGCGAGGGGTTGAGCAGCCTGAGCGCGCGGTAGGCCTCGAACGGGTCGAGCTCGCAGTCGCCCTCGAACTGGCTCGACAGCACGAGCTGGTAGACGTCGCCGGCGGCGATGTACTCCTGCGCGCGCTGACGCCGGCGATGTACTCGGCGCGGCCGAGGCTGGCGCGCGGCGCCCCGAGCCGCGCCGGCGGCCGCCCGGTCATGAGCCCGCCGCGCAGCGCCCGCACGATCTCGCGCCGCAGCGCCAGGCGCTCGGCCTCGGAGCCGGCATGCAGCAGCGCGATGCCGCGCGTCACGTGGTCGAAGATCAGGAACGAACGCGGCGCGAGGTAGCAGGCCTCCGGCATGCCGGGTTCGACCGGCAGGCGCGCGGGCACCCGCTCGAAGTAGCGCACCAGATCGTAGGCGGCGGCGCCGACCAGGCCGCCGGCGAGCGGCAGGCCGGGGATCTCCGGCTGCAGCCGCGGCGCGCGCGCGAGCGCGGCGCGCAGCGCCGCGAGCAGCGCCGCCCGTTCCGCCGGACGCGGCGGCGCTCGACGCGCCCGCCGGCCGGCCGCACGGTGAGGCCCTCGGCATCGAGCCGGATCTCCAGCGCATCGCCGAAGCCGATGAACGAGTAGCGGGCGATGCGCTCGCCGCCCTCGACGCTCTCGAGCAGGAAGCGGGGCTTGAAGGGGCGCAGCTTCAGGTACGCCGAGACCGGCGTATCGAGGTCGGCGGCGATGTCGAACAGGGGTTGCATGGGCTCCTCGTCGTGGGCACCGGGGAGCGGACGATAAAAAACCCATCCCCGGCGCTGGTCGGAGATGGGTTCGCGGTTCAGCTCGAAATCGTCGGTTAAGCCTGCGTGCCGCGCGCCCACTCCTGGAGTGGCGCCACCACCACCCGGCGCGCGCCGCGCGGCGCATGGGGGGGCAGGTGGCGGGGCTCGGCTTCATGGCTCGCAGTATCGCGCGCGCGCCGAAAACCGGTCAAGCCGCGATGCGCGGATGGGAATCGTCCGGCTGCGCCGGGCGGCGGGCCGGGGCGGCCCGCGGCGGCGCCGGTCGCGGCGGTGCTGCCGGCGGCTGGCGCGCTTGGGGCGAGGCGCGAGTCGTGCTACGTTCGCCGCCGCTCCCCGCCCCCGGCGGCGATGCCCGCGATGCCCGCCCGTTTCTTCGCGCCCCGCTACTGGGCGACGTGGCTCGGCCTCGGCTTCCTGCGGCTCGTCGTGTCGCTGCCGTACGGCGCGATCCTCGCGGTCGGCCGCGGCGTCGGCCGGTCGCCCGCCGCCTGCCGCTGCCCTTGCCGAGTCGCCCGCGCAACATGGCGCTGTGCCTGCCCGAGCTCGGCGCGGCCGAGCGCGACGCGCTGCTCAACCGGCACTTCGAGAGCCTCGGCATCGGCCTGTTCGAGTCGGCGATGACCTGGTGGGCCGAGGACGCCGAGATCAACCGGCTGTCCGAGGTGGAGGGGCGCGAGCACCTGGACGCGGCGCTCGCGCGTGGCCGCGGCGCGATCCTGCTGACCGCGCACTTCACGACGCTGCAGATCGGCGCCCGCATCCTCAACAACCGCATCCCGATCAGCGTGCTCTACCGGCCGACCAAGAACGAGCTGCTGGCGCACATCTCCGGCAGCAGCTTCGCGCGCCAGGCGCGCAAGGCCATCCAGCGCGACGACGTGCGGGCGATGATCTCGGCGCTGAAGCGCAACGAGATCGTCTGGTACGCCACCGACCAGAGCTACCGCAAGAAGGGCGCGGTGATGGTGCCGTTCTTCGGCCACCCGGCGGCGACCAACGTGTTCACGCCGCGGCTCGCGCAGATGACCGGCGCGCAGGTGCTCTACTACTCGACCGAGCGGCTGCCGGGCAGCGCCGGCTGGCGCGCCGTGATCCACCCGCCGTTCGCGCACTGGCCGAGCGGCGATACGCTCGCCGACACGCAGGAATACCACGCCGCCATCGAGGCGCAGGTGCGGCAGATGCCCGAGCAATACTGGTGGATCCACCGCCGC
Organism: uncultured Pseudomonadota bacterium; assembly: GCA_963727685.1. Taxonomy (GTDB): domain Bacteria; phylum Pseudomonadota; class Gammaproteobacteria; order Steroidobacterales; family Steroidobacteraceae; genus CAIKZZ01. The sequence goes on along the minus strand of CAVSGY010000002.1, from coordinate 11,473 downwards.
TTCAAGGGACTCGCGGCCGACTACCCCGACTACTACGGGCCGCGCTGACCGCCGCGGCGCGGCGCGCCTAGCGGATCACGCGCCAGCAGAGCGGATAGCGGTAGAGACGCCCTCGGACGCCTTGACCGTCGCGATGATCGTGACGACGAATGGAATAGGAGCAGCGCCGCGATCACGACGAAGCCGATCAGCAGATCGCCAGCAGCCCGCCGACGCACAGCGCGAGCAGGGTCGTGATCTGGAAGTTCAGCGTCTCGCGGCCCTGGTCGGCGACGAACGGCATCTCGTCGCGCTTCAGCAGCCAGATGATCAAGGCGCGATGAAGCCACCGATGACGGTGGCGTACATCAGCATCGCGCTCAGTGGCAGAGCATCGCCCACTGGCGCTCGTCGCGCCCCGGGGCGACGCCGCTGGTCTCCCCGGTCCCGCTTCGGCCTGCATCTCGGTCCCCTCCCTGCCGCCCGACGTCAGCGTGCGCCCATCCGCCGGGCGCGCTCCCAGCCCATCTCCGCCAGCTGGCGCGCGCCGCGGCCGAACTCGAGCGCGTTGGCCGCGGCGGCGGTGCCGAGCTCGGCGCGCTTCCTGATCCCCTGCACGATCGCGGTCATGCGGAAGAAGTTGTAGGCGAGATAGTAGTCCCAGTGGTCGATCGCCGCGCGGCCGCCGTTGCGGCAGTAGGCGGCGACGTAGTCGGCCTCGCTCGGGATGCCGAGCGCGCGATGTCGACGCCGCCGAGGCCGCGGAAACGGCCGGCCGGGAAGTGGAACACGCAGCAGTGATAGGAGAGTCGGCGAGCGGCGAGCCGAGCGTCGACAGCTCCCAGTCGAGCACGCCCACGACCCTCGGCTCGCGCGCGTCGATCACCAGGTTGTCGAGGCGGAAGTCGCCGTGCACGACGTGGTCGTCTCGTCCGGCGGAATGCAGGTCGGCAGCCACGCGATCAGCCGGTCCATCGCCTCGATCGGCTCGGTCTCGCTGGCGCGGTACTGCTTCGACCAGCGCGCGATCTGGCGCGCGAGGTAGTCGCCGGTCTTGCCGTAGTCGCCGAGACCGAGCGCCCGGTAGTCGAGGCCGTGCAGGCGCGCGAGCACCCGGTTCATGTCCGCGAACAGCGCGCCGCGCTCGGCGCCGGTGAGCTCCGGCAGCCGCGGATCGGGGAACACGCGCCCCTCGACGAAGTCCATGACGTAGAACGCGCGGCCGATCACGTCCTCGTCGGTGCACAGCTCTGGACGCGCGGCACCGGCACGCCGGTGCCGGCGAGCGCGGCGAGCACGCGGAACTCGCGCTCGATCTGGTGCGCCGAGGGCAGCAGGTCGGCGCCCCTGCCGGGCTTGGTCCGAAGCGCATAGCGCTGCGCGCCCGCCGTCAGCAGGAAGGTCGGGTTCGACTGGCCGCCGCCGAGCGGCTCGACCTCGACCCGCTCGCCGACGCCGGGCAGCCGGCCGCGCAGGTAGGCCGCGAGGCGCCCCCCGTCGGGGATGCTCGCCGCACTCTTGACCCGCTCGACCGTGTCGGCATTTCTGCTCCGTCCGCTGCGCCGAACATTGCCCTGTCGCGCCGCAGGCCACAAGCGGCAACCTCTATAATGAGGCGGGCGCCGGTCGCGCCGCCCCCCCGGAGTCCGCGCGTGAACCTGAAGGCGCTGCCGCGTTCGGCGTCGCAGCCCTCCGCCGCCTCCGGCCGGCGGCCGATCGCTAGCGTGTTCCGCTACGCGCGCCATGCGCTCGAGCTCGCCTGGACGACGAGCCGGCCGGTCACGCTGCTGCTCGCGGCGCTGACGCTCGCTCGCCGGCGTGCTGCCGGCCGGCGTCGCCTGGGTCGGCGCGCACATCGTCGATGCGGTCGTCGCCGCGATCCGCGCACCCGACCGTCGGCCGCGCCGCCTACGGCCCGGCGCTCGGCTCGTCGCGCTCGAGGCGGCGCTGGTCGCGCTGGTCGCGGCGGCGCAGCGCGGGCTGTCGACCTGCCAGTCGCTGCTGCGCGCGCAGCTCGGCCAGCGCGTCAACGTGATGATCCTCGAGAAGGCGCTGACGCTCGAGCTCACGCAGTTCGAGGACTCGGAGTTCTACGACAAGCTGACGCGCGCGCGGCGCGAGGCCTCGAGCCGGCCGCTGTCGCTCGTGATGCGCACCTTCGGGCTGGTGCAGAACGGCATCTCGCTCGTCAGCTTCGGCGCGATCCTGGTGCACTTCTCGCCGCTGGCGGTCGCGGTGCTGGTGCTCGCCGGGCTGCCGTCGTTCATCGCCGAGGCCAAGTTCTCCGGCGACGCGTTCCGGCTGTTCCGCTGGCGCTCGCCGGAGACGCGCATGCAGATCTACCTCGAGACGGTGCTCGCGCGCGAGGACCACGCCAAGGAGGTCAAGCTGTTCGGCCTCGGGCCGCTGCTGCTCGAGCGCTACGAGGACATCTTCACGCAGCTCTACCGCGAGGACCGCGCGCTGACGCTGCGGCGCGACGTGTGGGGCTTCGGCCTCGGCCTGATCGCGACGCTGAGCCTCTACGGCGCCTACGGCTGGATCGCGGTCGGCGCGATCCGCGGCGCGATCACGCTCGGCCAGATGACGATGTACCTGGTGCTGTTCCGCCAGGGCCAGTCGGCGCTGTCGGCGGGCTGTCGGCGATCGGCGGCCTGTACGAGGACAACCTGTACCTGTCGAACCTCTACGAGTACCTCGACCAGCCGGTGGCGCCGCCGCGCCGGCGCCGTGCGCCACGGCCCGCGCCGGCCGACGGCATCCGCTTCGAGGACGTCACGTTCCGCTACCCGGGCGCCGACCAGCCGGCGCTGTCGGACATCGACCTCGTGATCCGCGCCCGGCGAGAGCCTCGCGCTCGTCGGCGAGAACGGCTCGGGCAAGACGACGCTGATCAAGCTGCTGACGCGCCTCTACCGGCCGACCACCGGCCGCATCCTGTTCGAGGGCCGCGACCTCGCGCGAGTGGGACGAGGCCGCGCTGCGCGAGCGCATCGGCGTCATCTTCCAGGACTTCGCGCGCTACCAGCTCAAGGTCGGCGAGAACGTCGGCGCCGGCGACGTCCGCGACTTCGACGACCGCGAGCGCTGGATCGAGGCGGCCGGCGAAGGGCCTCGCCGACCCGTTCATCCGCGAGCTGCCGGCCGGCTACGACACGCAGCTCGGCAAGTGGTTCAAGGACGGCCGCGAGCTGTCGGGCGGCCAGTGGCAGAAGATCGCGCTCAGCCGCGCGTTCATGCGCACGCGCGCCGACGTGCTGGTGCTCGACGAGCCGACCGCGGCGATGGACGCCGCCGCCGAGGCCGAGATCTTCGAGCACTTCCGCACGCTCACGCGCGGCCGGATCACGATCCTGATCTCGCACCGCTTCTCGACCGTGCGCATGGCCGACCAGATCGCGGTGCTCGAGGGCGGCCGGATCGTCGAGCGCGGCACGCACGAGGAGCTGATGCGGCTCGACGGCGCGCTACGCGCGGCTGTTCACGCTGCAGGCGCGCGGTTACCGCTGAGCCGGCGCGCGCTCCTATAATGGCCGCCCGCCAGGCGGTGACCGATGAAACTACACCAGCTCCGCTACCTCGCCGCCGTCGTGCAGAACGGCCTCAACATCACGACCGCGGCGCGCAAGCTGCACACCTCGCAGCCCGGCGTCAGCAAGCAGCTGAAGCTGCTCGAGGACGAGCTCGGCTTCCCGCTCTTCGAGCGCGACGGCCGCAACCTCACGCAGCGTCACCGCGGCCGGCCAGCAGGTCGTCGACCGCGCGCTGCAGGATCCTCGAGGAGGTGCAGAACATCCGCCGGCTGTCGTCCGACCTCAAGGACGACAAGAGCGGCTCGCTGTCGATCGGCACGACCCACACGCAGGCGCGCTACGTGCTGCCGCCGATCGTGCAGCGGTTCCGCGCCGGCTACGCCGACGTCGACCTGCACCTGCACCAGGGCAGCACCGAGCAGATCGCCGAGCTCGCCAAGCGTCGACCGCGATCGACTTCGCGATCGCGACCGGCGGCGCCGAGCTGTTCCCGGGGCTCGTGCTGCTGCCCTGCTACCGCTGGCACCGCCGGATCGTCGTGCCGCGCGACCATCCGCTCGCGCGCGAGCGCGCCGTCAGCCTCGAGGCGCTCGCCCGCTACCCGATCGTCACCTACACCTTCAGCTTCAGCGGCCGCTCGTCGCTGCCGGCGCTGTTCGAGAGCGCGGGCCTCAAGCTCAACGTCGCGCTGACCGCCAGCGACGCCGACGTCATCAAGACCTACGTCCGGCTCGGCCTCGGCGTCGGCATCCTCGCGAGCATGGCGCTCGATCCGGTCGAGGACCGCGACCTCGTCGTGCTCGACGCCGCGCACCTGTTCGCGCCGCACGTGACCTGGATCGGCTTCCGGCGCGGGCGGCTGCTGCGCGGCTACATGTACGAGTTCCTGAAGGCCTTCGCCCCGCACCTGACGCGCCGGCTGGTCGACCAGGCGGTCCGCGCCGGCTCCGGCGCCGAGCTCGCGCGCCTGTTCGAGGACGTCGAGCTGCCGACGCTGTGACGGCCGGCGCCGGGCGCGGCGGCGCGCGCGGTAGACTGCGCCGCTGCGGGCCGGCGCCCGGACGGCGCAGCGGTCGCGGCTCGAAGGCGGACAGCGGAGAACGGCATGCTGGAAATCAAGGAACTGAAGGCACCCCCGAGCCTCGAGCTGTTCAGCGAGCTCGTCGAGCTGCTGCAGGACGCGGTCAGCGGCGGCGCGTCGATCGGCTGGACCCAGGTGCCCGAGCACCAAGGAGGCGCGCAACTACTGGACCGGCGTGCTCGAGGCCGTCGGCCGCGGCGAGCGCATGCTGTTCGTCGCGACCGACAACCACGTCTGCGCCGGCGCGATCCAGGTGGCGTTCGCGCCGCGGCAGAGCGCCCGGCACCGCGGCGAGGTGCAGAAGCTGATGGTGCACTCGCAGTACCGGCGCCGCGGCATCGGCCAGGCGCTGGTGGCGGCGCATCGAGAAGGCCGCGGCGGCGCGCGGCATCACGCTGCTCGTGCTCGACGTGCGCAGCGGCGACGCCGCCGAGCGGCTCCTGAAGCGCTGCGGCTTCCAGTTCGTCGGCTCGATCCCCGGCTTCGTGCAGTCGGCGACCGGCAGCTTCGACCCGACCTCGGTCTACTACCGGCAGCTCGGCGCCGGCGCGGCCGCCTAGGAGCAGCGCGATGCCCTCGTTCGACGTCGTCTCCGAACTCAACCACCACGAGGTCGAGAACGCGGTCGACCAGGCGAGCCGCGAGCTCGAGAGCCGCTTCGACTTCAAGGGCACCGGCGCCAGGTTCGAGCGCGAGGGCACCGAGGTCACGCTCGAGGCGCCGGCGGACTTCCAGCTCAAGCAGATGCTCGACATCCTCAAGCTCAAGCTCACCAAGCGCGGCATCGACCTCGTCTGCCTCGAGATCAAGGACGCCGAGATCAACCTCGCCCGCGCGCGCCAGAAGGTGGTGCTGCGCGAGGGCGTCGACGCCGACGCCGCGCGCAAGATCCAGCGCGCGATCAAGGACTCCAAGCTCAAGGTGCAGGCCGCCATCCAGGGCGACAAGGTGCGCATCACCGGCAAGAGCCGCGACGAGCTGCAGGGTGCGATCGCGCTGCTGCGGCAGCAGAAGCTCGAGGTCGCGCTGCAGTTCAACAACTTCCGCGACTGAGCGCGCGGCCGGGCAGCGGGCCCGCGCGCCGGCGGGCCCCGGCGACGGTCCGGCGCCCCGTCGGGCATCGCGGCGCGCGCGGCGGCGACGGTGGGCACGGCCGCTCGCCGTCCGTATGATCGGTGCGCAGCGGCCCCCCGGCGGCCGACCGGCCGCACGACCGTCCGCGCAGGACCGACAGCCATGGTGACGCTTGATCTGCTCGTGCTCGCGGCCTACCTGATCGGCATCCTCGCCGTGGGCATCTGGGCGCAGCGCAAGGCGACCACCCAGGAGGACTTCCTGGTCGCCGGACGCTCGGTCGGGCCGGTGCTCTACTCCGGCACGCTCGCGGCGGTCATCCTCGGCGGCGGCTCGACGGTCGGCGGCGTCAAGCTCGGCTACCAGTACGGCATCTCCGGCATGTGGCTCGTGTTCATGTACGGGCTCGGCATGGTCGTCATGGGCGTCGTGCTGGTGCCGCGCATCCTCGAGCTCAAGCTCTTCACGATCCCCGAGCTGCTCGAGCGGCGCTACAGCGCCGCGGCGCGCATCGCCGGTGGCGTGGTCATGGCCGCCTACGACCTGATGATCGTCGTCACCGGCACGATCGCGGTCGGGGCGGTCATGGAGGTCATCGTCGGCATCCCGCGCACGCCGTCGATCCTGATGAGCAGCGCGGTCATGGTCGCCTACTCGGTGTTCGGCGGCATGTGGTCGCTGACCGCGACCGACATCGTGCAGTTCGTGATCAAGACGATCGGCATCCTGTTCGTGCTGCTGCCGGCGGCGATCATCCACGCGGGCGGCTTCGCCGGCATGCACGCGCGCTGCCGCCGGGGTTCTTCTCGCTGACCAACATCGGCGGCGCGAAGATCCTGTCGTTCTTCACGCTCTACTTCTTCGGCATCCTGATCGGCCAGGACGTGCTGGCAGCGCGTGTTCACCGCGCGCAGCGTCAAGGTGGCGCGCAACGGCGGCATCGTACGTCGGGCTGTACTGCCTTGCTGTACGCGGTCGGCCGGCGCGACTCATCGGCGCCGCCGGACACGCGTTCCTGCCGCCGCTCGCCAACCCGGACCTCGCGTTCGCGACGATCGTCAACGTCGTGCTGCCCGCCGGGCTGCGCGGGCTGCTGCTCGCGGCGTCGCTGGCGGCCATCATGTCGACCGCGAGCGCCTGCCTGCTGGCCTCATCGACGGTGCTGCTCGAGGACGTGTATCTGCCGGCTGCGCAAGCGCCGGCAGCATCGGCTCGATCGGCCAGACGCGGGCCGTGACGCTCGTGCTCGGCGTCGTAACGACGGTCGTCGCCTGCCTGACGTCGATGTCATCGCGGCGCTGACCGTCGCCTACGATCTGCTGGTCGGCGCGCTGTTCGTGCCGGTGATCGGCGCGATCCTGTGGCGGCGCGGCACCCGGCCGGCGCGCTCGCCTCGATCGCGCTCGAGCGCCGTGACGGTGGTCGCGCTGCTGTTCACCAAGGGCATCGATTCGGATGCGCCGATCTACGGCGGCCTCGGGCTCAGCTTCATCGTCTACATGGCGTTCAGCCTGGTCGGCGGCGGCGCGGCGCCGCCGCCGCTCGCCCGCTGTCCGATCGCACCTGAGGAGGCGCGAGCTGAGCCATGAGCTACCGCACGCCGCGGCGTCGTCGACGGCCGCGACTACGAGCCGATGAAGGAACCGCGCTACGCCGAGATCGCGACGTTCATGCGCGCGCCGCTCGCGACCAGCCTCGCGGAGGTCGACATCGGCCTGATCGGCGTGCCCACCGACCTCGGCGTCACCAACCGGCCGGGCGCGCGGCATGGCCCGCGCGAGATCCGCAATTCGTCGAGCCTGATGCGCGCCTTCAATCTCGGCATGCGCATGAATCCCTACGAGCTGTGCCGGATCGCCGATCTCGGCGACGTGCGCTTCACGGGCCGCTACGACCTCGAGCTGCAGACGGCGCAAATCGCGGACTTACTACCGCGTCGTGCACCGCGCGGGCGTGATCCCGGTGACCGCGGGCGGCGATCACTCGATCACCTTCCCGATCTTCCAGGCGATCGCCGCCGAGCGCGCCGATCGGCATGGTGCACATCGACGCGCACACCGACACGTGGGGCGAGCCTGTACGGCTCGAAGTTCACGCACGGCGCGCCGTTCCGGCTCGCCGTGGAGCACGGGCTGCTCGATCCGAAGCGCACGATCCAGATCGGCATCCGCGGCGGCCAGAACCTGCATGGACGGCATCGACTTCTCGCTCGCGCACGGCATGCGGGTCGTGTTCATGGAGGAGTTCGCCGACGCTCGGCGTCGAGCGGGTCATCGACGAGGCGCGCCGCGTCGTCGGCGACGGGCCGACCTACATCTCCTTCGACGTCGACGGGCTCGATCCGGTCTATGCGCCCGGCACCGGCACGCCGGAGATCGGCGGCATCTCGACGCTCGAGGCGCAGCGGCTGCTGCATGGCCTGCGCGGGCTCAACCTGATCGGCGGCGACGTCGTCGAGGTGGCGCCGCCCTACGATCAGACCGGCAACACGGCGCTCGTCGGCGCGACGATGATGTTCGAGATCCTCTGCCTGGTCGCGGACAGCCATTTCGGCCAGCGGGCCGTCGCGGCCGGCTAGACTGCGCGCCGAAGGTGGCGAGCACCCCGGAGCGGCCACCCCCGGAGTCGGCAAATGGACGCATGTCTATCTATTGACACTGTGTCAATGACGCGCTAGGGTTGCTGCATGTCGTACATCGCCGAACGCCGGGGAGAGGAGAAGGAGCGCCGCCGCGCCGAGATCGTCGATGCGGCCGAGCGCCTCTACGCCGAGAAGGGCTGGGACTCGGTCACGATGGACCAGGTCGCCAAGGCCGCGCGCCTGTCACGCGCGCTCCTCTACGTCTACTTTCGCGATCGCGACGAGCTGCAGTTCGCGATCGGCGAGCGCGCGCTCAAGGTGCTGCACGAGCGCTTCGCCGAGGCCGCCGCCCAGCACGCGCGCGGCCTCGACCAGACCGAGGCCATCGGGCGGGCCTACATGGCCTACGCGCACGAGTTCCCGCACTACTTCGACCTCTGCGCCCGCTTCCAGGCGCACTCGGTCTCGAACGACCCGGGCTCGAACGAGGGCGCCTGCGCGGTCGCCGGCGACGCCGCGATCGGCGTCGTGGTCGCCGCGATCCACACCGGTATCGCCGACGGCAGCATCCGCAAGGACATCGGCGACCCGACGCTGTTCGCCGTGACGCTCTGGGCGTTCACGCATGGCGTCATCCAGCTGGCGATGGCCAAGGGCAGCGATTTGACGCGCATCGGCATCTCGATCCCGGATTTCAGCGAGTACGCGTTGTCGCTGCTGCGCTCGGTCGGTGCGCCTCCCGGCGGCGGCTGACCCTTTTTTTGTCACGGAATTGACACATGTCCAGACTTTCAACACATGACTATCGACGCTGGGCGATCGAGCTCGCCGCGCTCGCCGCGGCGTTCGGACTCGTCCTCGCCACGCCGCTCGCGCGCGCCGCCGGCACCGCGGCCGACGAGGCGCCGGCCGGATCGATCGAGGTGGTCGTGGACGCTCTGGTGCACGACGCGCTCGCCGCCAACCTCGAACTCGACGTCGCGGGCGCCGAGGCGGCCGTGCGGCTCGCCGCGCTCGACCAGGCGCGCGCCCGCTACCTGCCGGCGCTCGACTTGAACGCGCGCTACTCGGCCGCCGACGGCGGCCGGGTCATCGACTTCCCGGTCGGCGACCTCCTGAACCCGGTCTACGCGAGCCTCAACCAGCTCACCGGCCAGTCGCGCTTCCCGACGGTCGCCAACCAGCAGATCCCGTTCCTGCTCCACCGCGAGCAGGACACCAAGTTGACGCTCTCGCAGCCGCTCTATGACGCCCGCATCCCGGCCGCGCGCGACGCGAGCGCCGCGCAGCTGCGACGCCGCGAGCGCCGCGCGCACCGCGCTCGCCGGCCGCATCGACCGCGACATGCGCACCGCCTACTACCGCTGGCTCGAGGCGCGCGCCCGTCGCGGCATCCTCGAGGCCACGCTCGAGCTCGCGCGTGCCAACCGCCGCGTCAACGAGAGCCTGTATGCCAACGGCAAGATCACCCGCGACCTCGTCTACCGCGCCGAGGCCGACGTGCTCGAGGTCGAGCAGTCGCACCTCGCGGCCGACAGCGGCGTGCGGCTCGCCCAGAGCTACGTCAACCTGATCCGCAACGCCCCCTTCGACCGGCCGCTGCCACTGGCGGCGGTCGACGACGGCGACCTCGAGCGGCTGCGCGCGGCGCTGCTGCATCGCCTCGGCCAGCCGTCGCTCGCGGCGCCTTCGCTCGCCGACGCGGCCGTCGACCGGCGCGCCGAGCTCAAGGAGCTCGACGCCACCGTCGCCGCCGCCACCGCCGGCGAGCGCCTGGCGCGGGCGGCGTTCCGGCCGCAGCTCGCGCTCGCCGTCGACGCCGGCACGACCGGCGAGGGCTACAACCTGTCGGCGGCGGACCGGTACGTGCTCGCCTCGCTGGTGCTGCGCTTCAGCCTGTACTCCGGCGGCGCCGACAGCGCCGGGATCGCGGCGGCGCGCGCCACCGGCCGCGAGGCGCGCGCGCAGCGCGGCCTCGCCGAGCAGCGCATCCGGCTCGAGGTCGAGCGGGCCCTCGACAACCTGGAGGTCGCGCTCGCCTCGCTCGGCACCGCCGCCAAGCGCGTCGAGGCGGCGCGCGGCGCGTTTCGCATCGCCGAGCGCAAGCGCGACCTCGGCCAGATCAATCAGGCCGAGTTCGTCGACGCGCGGCGCGTGCTGACCGACGCCGACCTCAACCAGAACGTCACGCGCTTCGCGGCGCTCGAGAGCCTCGCCGAGCTCGAGTACGCGCTCGGCGCGGGCGCCCGCCCCTCACGCCGGAGCCGCTGCCATGACCGTCCGCCGACCTTGCTGCGTCCGCTCGCCGCGCTCGCCGTGCGGTCGCGGCGTCGCCGCCTGCAGCCATCCGCACGACGACGGCGGCGGGCCGGTCGCGCCGCTGCGGCCGGTGCGCGGGCGCCGGTGACCACGACCGCGCTCGGCGACGCCGTGCACGCGGTCGGGCTGCTGACGCCGAAGGACGAGGCGCGCCTGTCGTTCAAGGTCGGCGGCGTGATCGAGCGGTCCGCGTCGAGGAAGGCGCGCCAGGTAAGTCCCGGCCAGTTGCTCGCGGTGCTCCGGCAGGCCGAGATCGAAGCCGCCGTCGACCAGGCGCGGAGGCCGCCGCCAAGGCCGAGCCGCGACCTCGTCCGCGCGCGGGCGCTGTACGCCGACGGCGTCGCGACCGCTCGAGCAGGTGCAGGACCTCGCCACCGCCGCTAGCGTCGCCGCCGCCGGCGCGAGCAGCGCCGAGTTCAACGCCTCCTACGCGCGCATCGTGGCGCCCGCCGCCGGCGTCGTGCTCAGCGAAGCTCGCCGAAGCAACGAGCTCGTGCAGGCCGGCCAGCCGGTGCTGGTGCGTCGGCGGCGCCGGCCGCGGCTGGATCGTCCGCGTCGGCGCTCGCCGACCGCGACGCGGTGCGCGTCCGGGTGGGCGATCGCGCGCGCGTCACCTTCGACGCCTGGCCCGAGCGCGTCTTCGCGGGGCGCATCAGCAACGTCGCCTCGAGCGCCGACGCCGCGACCGGCACCTTCACGATCGAGGTGCAGGTGGAGCCGGCGGACGCGCCTTTCGTGCAGGGCCTCGTCGCCAAGGTCACGCTCAGCACGGCGCAGAGCCGCCCAGCGCCCAACGTCGTGCCGCCGCAGGCGCTCATCGAGGCGGAGCCGGCAACCAGGCGAGCGTGTTCGTCTTCGACCGCGCCAGCCACCTCGTGCGGCGGGTCACGATCCACATCGGCCGCC
>CAVSGY010000001.1:0-13186 GCA_963727685.1 uncultured Pseudomonadota bacterium | reverse complement strand
CGCGCCTTCGAATTCAATCCGGCGCGCCACGACTTCTCGGACAAGCGGCTGCTCGGCGAGACCATCGAGGGCCGCGGCTTCGCCGAGGTCGAGCAGGCAGTCGACCTGCTCGTCCGCCAGCCTGCCTGCGCGCGCTTCGTGTCGCGGCGCATCGCTTCGTATTTCGTCGCCGACGATCCGCCGCCGCAGCTGGTCGCGCGCATGGCGCAGACCTTCCAGGCGACCGGCGGCGACATCGCGGCGGTGCTGCGCACGATGCTCGACTCGCCGCAGTTCGCCGCCTCGCTCGGCACCAAGTTCAAGGACCCGATGCACTACGTGGTGTCGGCGCTGCGGCTTGCCTACGACGGGCGCACGATCGTCAACGGTCACCCGATGGTCAACTGGCTGAACGCGCCTCGGCGAGCCGCTGTACGGCCGCCAGACGCCGGACGGCTACCCGCTGACCGAGGCCGGCTGGGCGAGCTCGGGCCAGATCAGCCGGCGCTTCGAGATCGCGCGCGCGATCGCCAATGGCGGCGGCGGCCTGTTCGAGCCCGAAGACGGCAGCCACACCGCGAGCGGCGGCTTCCCGCAGCTCGCGAGCCGCGTGTATTTCGACGCCTTCGAGCCACGCCTGTCGGCGACGACCCGCGGCGCGCTCGACGTGCGAACTCGCAGGTCGAATGGAACACCTTCCTGCTCGCCTCCCCCGAGTTCAACTACCGCTGAGCGAGGCCCCCCGCGATGAACCGCCGCGAGCTGTTCGCCTTCGCCTCTGCCGCAGCCGCGCTGACCTGCGCCGGGCACCTGTATGCGGCGCCCGCGCCGCGGGCGCGCTTCCTGCTGGTGTTCCTGCGCGGTGGCTACGACTGCGCCAACCTGCTCGTGCCGTACTCGAGCGGCTACTACTACGACGCGCGGCCGAAGATCGCCATCGCCCGGCCGCAGCCGGGCGCCGCCACCGGCGCGCTCGCTCTCGATGCGGACTGGGCGCTGGCACCCGGCGGTTCGCGAGTCGCTTGGCCCGCTCTTCGACCGGCGCGAGCTCGCCTTCATGCCCTTCGCCGGCACCGATGACGTGTCGCGCAGCCACTTCGAGACCCAGGACAGCCTCGAGCTCGGCCAGCCGCTCGCCGGCACGCGCGACTTTCGCTCCGGCTTCCTCGCGCGCCTCGCTGCCGTCCTCAACGGCGCCGCGCCGATCTCCTTCACCGACTCGCTGCCGCTGGCGTTCCGCGGCAGCACCGGACATCCCCAACATCTCGCTCAAGGCGCTCGGCAAGCCGGCATTCGACGCGCGCCAGGCGGCCATCCTGCAGAGCATGTACTCCGGCCACCACCTGCGGGCCGCGGTCAGCCGATGGGCTCGAGCTGCGCCAGGAAGTGGCGCGCACGATGGAGGACGAGATGCTCGCGGCCAGCCGCGGCGCGGTGACGACCAAGGGCTTCGAGCTCGAGGCCGCGCGCATGGGCAGGCTGATGCGCGAGCAGTACAACATCGGCTTCGTCGACGTCGGCGGCTGGGACACCCATGTCAACGAGGGCGGCGCTCAGGGCCAGCTGGCGACCAATCTCGAGAACCTCGGCCGGGGCCTCAGGACCTTCGCCGACACGTTGGGCGGCGAGTGGCACAACGCGGTCGTGATGGTCGTGTCGGAGTTCGGCCGCACGTTCCGCGAGAACGGCAATGGCGGCACCGACCATGGCCACGGCTCGCGTCTACTGGGTACTCGGCGGCGGGCTGCGCGGCGGCCGCGTCGCCGGCGCCCAGGTGCGCGTCGGCCGCGGCGACGCTGTTCCAGGACCGGGATTATCCCGGTGCTCAACAACTACCGCGCGGTGCTCGCCGGCCTGTTCCGGCCCCTGTGGAGCCTGTCGACCGCGGCAGCTGGAACGCATCTTTCCGTCGACCGAACCGGTGGACCTCGGCCTCGTCTGATGCTCCCGTGGCGGTCCACTTGAACGGCGCGCGCACCGCCACCATGAAACAGTCAGTCCCTGGACCCCGTTGGATGGAGTTGGTCGCGTGCCGAGCGGCGCCGCAGGTGAATCGACCGTGACCGCGGCCTGCCCCGCCTGCCGCAGGCGGGTGCGCGTGCCGGTTGCACGGCTCGGCGACGGGCCGCGCTGCCCCACCTGCCGGGCCGCGCTCTTCCCCGGTGTACCCGTCGCCCTGGACGACCAGTCGTTCGACGACTTCGTCGGAGGCACCGACATTCCCGTCCTCGTCGACTTCTGGGCGCCGTGGTGCGGCCCGTGCCGCAGCTTCGGTCCGGTCGTCGCGGAGGCAGCGGCCGCGCTGTCCCCGACCATCGTCGTCGCGAAGGTCGACACCGACGCCGCCCCGCAGGTCGCAGGACGCTGCGCCATCCGCAGCATCCCGACGGTCGCCCTGTTCCGCGGCGGCCATGAGGTGGCGCGTCAGAGCGGCGCGATGCCGCTCGCCGCCCTGCGGCAGTGGCTCGCGGCCCATGGCATCGCGGCCTGACCGGGCGCCGCACGGTCCGTCCCTGCGGCTTGCCCGCCACGACCGCCGTGGATGGGGCGGCGGGCGGCCGCGTGGTGGCCGAAATGCCGCGCCGCACCACCGGAGCGGGACTTCGGGTTAGGATCCCGGTCCCGGGCCCGTCACCCGCGCCGCTCCTCCGGCGCTCGCGGCGGGCCGCATGAGGTCGCGATGTCCGACAGGCTTTCCCGGCTGCTCGACGCCCGCCCGTGGGTGCTCGCCGACGGTGCAACCGGCACCAATCTGTTCGCCATGGGGCTGATGTCCGGCGATGCGCCCGAGCTGTGGAACGTCCAGCACCCGGAGCGTATCGCCGCGCTGCACCGCGGCTTCATCGAGGCTGGCGCCGATATCGTGCTGACCAACAGCTTCGGCGGCACTCGCTACCGCCTCAAGCTGCACCACGCCGAGGACCGCGTCTTCGAGCTCAATGCGGCCGCGGCGCGCATCGCGCGCACCGAGGCGGATGCGAGCGGGCGCGAGGTCGTCGTCGCCGGCAGCATCGGCCCCACCGGCGAGATCCTCGAGCCGCTGGGGCCGCTGTCGGTCGACGCCGCGCGCGACGCGTTCGCCGAGCAGGCAGCCGCGCTCGCCGCCGGCGGGGCCGACGTGCTGTGGATCGAGACGATGTCCTCCAAGGAGGAGGTCGAGGCCGCGATCGCCGGCGCGCGCGCGACGGGCCTGCCGGTCGTGAGCACGCTCAGCTTCGACACCAACGGCCGGACGATGATGTCGCTGACGCCGAGCGAGCTCGCCGCCATCCACCGCACGCACGGACTGCTCGCCTGCGGCAGCAACTGCGGCGTCGGTCCGTCGGAGCTGGTCGCCTCGATCGTCAACCTCGCCACCGCCTCGGAGCCCTCCGCGGTGCTGGTGGCCAAGTCGAACTGTGGCCTGCCGCAGTACGTCGATGGCGCGATCCGCTACGACGGCACGCCGGAGCTGATGGGCACCTACGCGTGCCTGGCCTACGACGCCGGCGCGCGCATCATCGGCGGCTGCTGCGGCACGACCCCGGCGCACCTGCGCGCGATGCGTACCGCGCTCGAACTGCACGCCCGGGGACCGCGCCCCGATGCCGACGCGATCGAGACCCGCCTCGGCACGATTTCAAACGGCGCCCGCGCCCAGCTCAAGGGCCTGCTCGACCGCGCCTCCGGCGCATCGCCGAACGCGGTTGCCCGCCGCTCGACCGGCCGCCGCGGTGCGGCGCGCCCGACGGACGCCTAGCGCCCGCGCCCCCGCGCCGGCCCGCTCAACCCGGCCGGCCGTCGACACGCGGCGACCACAGCATCGGCGCGAACACCACGACGAACACGGCGAACGCGGCCGTCCACAGCAGCGCGCTCACGACGATGACGGCCGGATAGCTGTGCCGCCACCACAGCAGGCCGAAGACGCGCACGACGGCGGCGCCGGCGAGCAGCAGGTAGGCGACCGCGATCGGCGCGGGCGCAACGATCGGCCGCCCGGTGTGACCGAGCGTGGCGCGCGTCATCACGGCCAGGATCATCGTCGCCAGCGCGCCGATGGTCAGCGCGTGCAGCCAGAACGCGGCGACCCCCGCACCGTCGAGCAGCGCAAGCGCCTTCAGGCCGAGGCCGACGGCCAGCCACGCGTAGGCGAGGTGGAGCACCCAGACGATCGGCATGCGCAGGGTTCGCGGCGTGCGCCACTGCAGCAGGCGCAGCGCCTGGGCCAGCGCCGCGGCGGCCGCGATCCAGCCGGCGACGGCGCCGTCCGGGCGGACGGCGTCGGCGATCGCGACGGCGGCCATCAGCGCAATCACCGCGGGCGTGATCCAGCGCCACGTGCGCAACGCCGTCGCGTCGCCGCGCGCCTTCAGTCCGGAGCTGGTGAACGCCGGCACGATCCGGCCGCCGATCACGGTCGCGAGCACGAGCACGATGTCGATGCCGACCGCCAGCGCCTGCGCCGCATGCGCAGCGTCGCGGGCGGCGAGCGCCCAGTAGAAGACGGCGTGCGACGCCCACAGCAGGCCGAGCACGACGAGCAGCGGCGTGTTGCGGTTCTGCGAACGCAGCAGCGGCTGAGCGACCAGCGCGACCAGGGCCGGCAGGAAGGCCAGGTCAACGGCCGCGACGACCGGGAGCGGCCAGAGCACGGAGCTTTCGACGAGCACGCGGCCGAGCAGCCACAAGGCCGCGAGCAGCATCAGCGGCCGACCCGCAAAGCCGCGCTGCCCCGTCCAGCTCGGCACCGCCGTCAGCAGGAAGCCCGCGATCGCTGCGGCGATGAAGCCGAACAGCATCTCGTGTGCGTGCCACAGCGTCGGCGGCCAGGCGCTGCCGAGCGGGATGCCGAAGGCGAAGCTGCCCGCCCACCACGGCACGAGCACGAGTGCCGAGGCGCCGACCGCGAGGAAGAACGGCCGAAAGCCATAGGCGAACAGTGCGGTCGGCATGGAAAGGTCTCCTCGCGGTGCCGGCGCGGGTGGCGCAGGCCAGACTCCAGCCGGCGCCCGGACGCCGCGACTCAGCCCGCCTGGCGGACGCGGCGTAACGGGGCGGCGCCCGCGGCGACGATCCAGTCCATCGGCACATCGTGCGGCTGGGGGAAGATCGTCGCGAGCTCGCTCTGCGGATAGCCTACGCCGATCGCGAGCGCGCGCGGCTCGAGGCTCGCCAGCGTGCGATCGAAGAACCCGCCGCCATAGCCGAGCCGGTAGCACGCGCGATCGAAGCCGACCAGCGGCGCGACCGCGACGTCCGGTTTCACCACGGCGCCGTCGGCGGGATAGGGAATGTTCCAGACGCCGCGCGCGAGCCGGGCGCCGGGGCGCCACTCGCGGAACTCGAGCGGCTGGCCGTGGGCGACGACGACCGGCAGGGCGACACGGACGCCGCGCTCGGTGAGTGCATGCATCCACGGCCGCAGGTCCGGCTCGCCGCGGATCGGCCAGTACAGGCTGACGATCGGCGACCCGCCCGGCAACAGCCCGTCGAGCTCGCGCGCGATGGCGAGCGCCTGGGCGGCGCGATAGTCGGCGGCGAGCGCCTGCCGCATCGCGATCAGCCGCTCGCGTTCCACCTTCCGCCAGCGCGCCACGTCGCGCGCCTGCTCTGGGTCGACGCCCGGCGCGCCGTCCGCGTCGAGCTCGTGCAGCAGGCAGGGGGGCGAGGCCGGCGTGAGCTTCGAATCGTCTGCGCCGCTCGCCATGTCCGGAACTCCAGGGCCGCCGCGGCGCACCGGGCGCCGGGCCGTGGCCGCAGCATATGCCAAAGGCCCAAGGGCGACGAGATGGGGTCGCGCCGCGGCCACGCGGGCCCGCGCGCCGGCGCGCGGCGCAGTCAGTGAGCCGCGAACGTCTCGGTGCGGTACCGATACGCGCGCAGCTCCGGCGACCAGAACGACGCCGACCAGCCGGCCTTGTACTTCAGCTGCGCCACGAAGTCGCCGGGGTCCGGCAGCGTCTGCCAGACAGTGGGCAGGAACGTCGCGCGCGCGGCGCCGCGCGCAAGCACGAGGCCGTCGACCCCGGGCTCCAGCGCCTCGATGAGCTCCGCCTCGCTGTCCGCCGGGATCACCTCGAGCTGCGACAGCACGCTGATCGATATCGCGAGGCGCGGGACCTCGTCGGCGGACACCGGCGGAAAGCGCGGGTCGTCATAGGCGCTCGCCCAGGCGTTGTGCCAGACGTCCTCGACCAGCGGGCGATGCGGCTCGATCGCGCCGCGGCAGCCGCGCAGGGCGCCACCGAGCGTCAGCGTCGTGAACGTCGCGCGCGGCTCGCACAGGGCCGCCGACCATGGCCCGTCGGGCAGCGGCTCCGGGCGTGCGTGACCGAGCCCGCGCGTAGTCGATTGCCTCGCCAGCGCGAGCAGTCGTTGCCGGTCCGCCTGCTCAAGCATCGTAGAAGCCGAAGGCGCCGTAGCCGACGACGCGCGCGCGGTCACCGGCCGTGTCGCCGGAGTTGCACAGGTCGAGGAGCCGGGCGCGCAGGCCATGCCGGCGCGCCGCCCGCAGCAGGCCGTTGACCGCGACCCCGCCGCAGGCGTCCGCCGCCGTCAGCTCCGGCCGCGACTCCAGCACCGCCGCAGCGGTCGCGGCGTCCAGCGCCCTGGCCTCGTCGTAGCTGTGGTAGTGGCTGAGGTCGGAACTGACGACGATGAGCGTCTCCGGACCGCCCCACAGCGCGTCGATCACGGATTCGACCGCGGCGGCGGTGGCCTCGCCCACGAGGACCGGCACGATCTGCGCGTTCGGCAACAGTCGCTGCAGGAACGGCAGCTGTACCTCGAGGCTGTGCTCGCGGGCGTGCGCCGCGTCGGACAGGATCACCGACGGCAGCTCGGCAATACGGGCGACGGCGGCCTCGTCAACCGGTGCGAGTCCGAGCGGCGTCGCGAAGGCCTGCGCGAGCGGGACGGCGAGCCCGGCGAACCATTCGCGGTGGCTCGGACCGAGCAGTACGACGCGGGTGATGGCCGCGGCCCCGCTCGCGACGGCGCGGTAGGCGCGGGCCGCGGTCGCGCCCGAATAGACGTAGCCGGCGTGCGGGACGATCAGCGCCTTGGGCGCGCGGCCCGCCGGCGCCGGACCGTCGAGCAGTCCGGTGACCGCCGCCTCGAGCTGGCCGGCGTCGCCCGGGTAGAAGAGCCCGGCGACGGCCGCGGGCCGGACGTCGGGAATCGAGGCCGGCACACGCATGGAGTTCGCCGCATTGAAACGCTGGGTCATTTCCCCCATCTTCTGTCGGCGGAGGAATTTCTCAATACCGGCGGACTATAGTCCCAAGCCGCCCGGGAGCCATCGTGAGTGAACGCAGTGTCGTAGCCCCGCCTGATGTAGTGGACACCCGCTACTGGCATAGCGTCGCGGCAGGCCGCGTCCAGTGCGACGTCTGCCCGCGCGCCTGCCGCATGCACGACGGCCAGCGCGGCCTGTGCTTCGTGCGCGGCGCCGAGGATGGCCGCGTGAAGTTCTACAGCTACGGCCGCTCGAGCGGCTTCTGCGTGGACCCGATCGAGAAGAAGCCGCTCAACCACTTCCTGCCCGGCAGCGCGGTGCTGTCCTTCGGCACGGCCGGCTGCAACCTGGCGTGCAAGTTCTGTCAGAACTGGGACATGAGCAAGTCGCGCGAGATGGACACGCTGGCCGAACGCGCGAGCCCCGCGGCGCTCGCCGCCGCCGCCGAGCGGCTCGGCTGTGCCAGCATCGCCTATACCTACAACGACCCGGCCGTATTCATGGAGTACGCGATCGACGTCGCCGGCGCGGCGCGCGAGCGTGGCGTGCGCAGCGTCGCGGTCACCGCCGGCTACATGTGCGCGGCACCGCGCGCGGAGTTCTTTCGGCACATGGATGCGGCGAACATCGACCTCAAGGGCTTCACCGAGGACTTCTACCGCAAGGTCTGCGGCGCGGAACTCGGCGCCGTGCTCGAGACGCTCGAGTACGTGCACCGTGAGACGCAGGTCTGGCTCGAGGTGACGACGCTGCTGATTCCCGGGCTCAACGATTCGGACGCCGAGCTGGAGGCGTTGTGCGCGTGGTTCGCCGCGCATCTCGGGCCGGACGTTCCGCTGCACTTCACGGCCTTCCACCCCGACTGGAAGATGCGCGACGTACCGCCGACGCCGGTGGCGACCTTGCTGCGGGCGCGGGCTGTCGCGCAGCGCCACGGCCTCAGGTACGTGTACACCGGCAACGTTCGCGACCCCGACGGCGGCAGCACGTGGTGCCCCGGTTGCGGCGCACGGCTGATCGGGCGCGACGGCTACGAGATCGGCGGCTGGGGCCTCTCGGCCTCCGGCCGCTGCACCGTGTGCGACACGGCCTGTCCCGGCGTGTTCGCGGCCGGTCCCGGCCAGTGGGGCGCGCGCCGCGCGCGCGTGACGCTGTCGGCCTGAGGTTGCCGCCTGCGTCCGGCGGGAGGCATAAGCCGTTGAATGTGACCCAGTTTGCAGTAGGCACAGTCCACGGTGATAACCTCCGGGCCGGAGACTAGCGTGATTGTCGGTATGCGTAGAAGTCCCTGGTCCTGCCTCGCGCTCGGGCTGCTGCTGTTGTGGCAGCTCGGCAATGCCGTGGCCGTCGGCGTGCCGCGGGCTGCGGCCGCGAGCCACGGCAGCGCAGCCATCGTCGAGCACTGCGCGCGGCACGCCTCGACCGGAACGGCCGACGCCAGCCAGCCGCCCGGCGGTGCGCGATCGCCGGCCCCCGGTTGCTGCCATCACGGGGCCGGCGACTGCCAGTGCACGCAAATGGCCGCCCTGCCGATGCCGGTGCTCGCGTTCGGCGACGTCCGGCCGCCTGACGCGCCGGCGGTGCCGCCCGGCGCACCGCGCGTCGCCGCCCGCCCCGGCGACTTCTTCCGGCCCCCGATCTGAATCCATCGTGACCTTCTGAGCGCTTCGCACCGGCCCGCCCGGCGCGAAGCTCGGTCGCGTTCCCGCACGCGCCGGCATGGCCGGCCGTCGGCGGAGGTCAAATGGACAGATTCATGGAATTGCCATCGCGCCGGCGCGCGGGGCTGGTCGTGCTCGCGGCGCTCGCCGTGCTGTCGTGCCATGCGCCGGCGAGCGCGGCCGAGCCGGCCACCGCGCCGGTTGCCGCGCCGGCCGCCGTCGAGGCGCTGATCACCGAGGCGCTGGCCGCCAACCCCGAGATCCGCGCCGCGCGGCACGCGCACGATGCCGCCGAGCGGCACGCCGCCTCGGCCCGTTCGCTCGAGGACCCGACGCTCGAGCTCGGCGTCGTCAACGAGCCGCTGCCGCTCAGCCTGCGGCGCGACGACATGACGATGAAGATGCTCGGCCTCGCGCAAAAGCTGCCCTACCCCGGCAAGCGCGCGCTGCGCGAGTCGGTCGCCGCCGCCGACGCCGCGAGTGTCGGCCACGCGGTCGACGAGACGGCCAACCGGGTCGCGCGCGACCTGCGGCTGGCCTACGAGGACCTGTGCTTCGCCGACGCCGCCGAACGGCTCGCCGGCGAGAGTCGCGAGCTGCTGCGCCAGCTGGTCGCGGTCAGCGCGGCGCAGTACCGGCTCGGGCACGGCGCCGAGAGCGACGTGCTCCGCGCCCAGGCCGAGGTCGGGCGCATGCAGCAGGAGCTGCTGCGCATCGGCGCGCAGAAGTCGGCGCGGCAGGGCGACCTCGAACGCCTGCTCGGGCGGACCGAGCCCGCCGCGGCGATTGTGCCGGCGCCGGCGGTGCTGCTGCCGCTGCCGGCGGCGCCCGAGGCGCTCGGCCGCCAGGCCGTGGAGCAGCGGCCGCAGTTGCGCGCGCTCGACGCGCTCGTCGAGAAGAGCGAACGCGAGGTCGAGCTGGCGCGCCGCGAGTACTACCCCGATTTCGAGCTGCGCTTCGGCTACGGCCAGCGCGACCGGACGATCGGCGGCACGCCGCGGGACGACATGATCACGATGACGGTCGCGGTCAACCTGCCCATCTGGCGGCAGAGCCGCCTGTCGCCGCAGGTCGCCGAGGCGCGCGCCATGCGCGAGCAGGCGGCCGCACTCGCCGACGCGCAGCGGCTCGAGGCCCGCACGGGCCTCGCGCAGCAACTGGCCGTCGAGCGCAGCTCCCGCGACAGCGCGACGCTGTACCGCTCTACGCTGCTGCCGCAGCTGCGCGCCGCGGCGGACTCGGCGCTGCAGGCCTACCAGCTCGGCCGCGTCGATTTCCTGACGCTGCTCGACGCGCGGCTTCGCCAATACGCGACCGCGCTCGCCGCGGCCGAGGCGATCGCGACCCACAACAAGGCCGTCGCCGAGATCGAGTTCCTGACGGGGACCGGGCTGCAGCCGGTGCCGACCACCGGAGCATTGCCATGAGCCACGGACCCCTGCTGCTGATCGTCCTCGCCTCGGCGCTTGGAGCCGCCGCCTGTGGCGGCCGCGCCCCCGATAATCCGCACGCGGCGGCGGGCCCGCCGCCGGCGGCCGAACGGCACCCGCTCTACTACCGCAATCCGATGGGCCTCGCCGACACCTCGCCGGTGCCGAAGAAGGACGCGATGGGCATGGACTACGTGCCGGTGTTCGCCGGCGACGAAGCCGAGCCGGGCCGGGTCCGCATCGGCGCCGACCGCCTGCAGACGCTCGGCGTGCGCACCGAGGCGGCGGCGCCGCGTACCCTCGCCCGCACGCTGCGCATCGCCGGCACGCTGCAGGTGGACGAGCGGCGGCAATGGACGGTAAGTCCGAAATTCGAAGGCTGGATCACGACGCTCTACGTGAGCACCACGGGCGCCGCGGTCCGCCGCGGCGAGGCGCTGCTCGAGGTCTACAGCCCCGACCTCGTCGGCGCCGAGGAGGACTACCGCGTCGCGGTCGCGGCGCTCGCGTCGCTGCAGGGCGCGGACCGCGAGGCGCGGGACGGCGCCGAGTCCCTGGTCCGCAGCAGCGCCGCGCGGCTCGAGAACTACGGCATCGCCGCGGCAGACCTGCCGGCGCTGCGCGCCGGCGCGGCGCCGCGCCGCAACCTGGTGCTGCGCGCCGAGCGCGACGGCGTGGTGCTCGAGAAGAGCGCGCGCGCCGGCATGCGCTTCGCGGCGGGCGAGGCGCTCTACCAGCTGGCCGACCTCTCGACGCTGTGGCTCGTCGGCAGCGTCGCCGAGCAGGACCTGGCGCTGGTGGGCGTCGGCGCCCGCGTCACCGCCACCATGGTCGCCTACCCGGGCCGCTCGTTCGCCGGCACCGTCACGTTCGTCTCGCCGGTACTGCAGCCCGAGACGCGCACCGCGCAGGTGCGCATCGAGCTCGGCAACCGCGACGGCCTCCTGAAACCGGCCATGTACGGCGCGGTGGACTTGCAGGCCGGCCGCGCCGCCCCCCGCCTCGCGGTACCCGAGTCCGCGGTCCTCGACACCGGCACCCGCCAGATCGTCTCGTCGACCGTGGGGGCGGCAGCTTCGAGCCGCGCGACGTCCGCGTCGGCGCGCACGGCGACGGCTACGCCGAGATCCTCGGCGGCCTGGCGGCGGGCGAGCCGGTCGTGGTGGACGGCAACTTCCTGATCGACTCCGAGAGCAACCTGCGCGCGGCGATCGGCGCGATCAGCGCGGCGGCCCCCCGGCCCGCGGCGCCGGCGGCCGCGCCTGAGCGTGGCGGCACACGGGAACGCTGAGCATGCTCGCCCGGATCATCGACTGGTCGGCGCGGAACACGGTCGTCGTGCTGTTCGCGGCCGTCGTGCTGGCGGTCGCCGGCGGCTGGGCCGTCGCCCACACGCCGGTCGACGCGCTGCCGGACCTGTCGGACGTGCAGGTGATCGTCTACACCGAGTTCCCCGGGCAGAGTCCGCAGGTCGTCGAGGACCAGGTCACCTACCCGCTGACGACGGCGCTGCTGAGCGTGTCACGGGCCAAGGTCGTGCGTGGCTTCTCGAACTTCGGCGTGTCGTTCGTCTACGTGATCTTCGAGGACGGCACCGACATCTACTGGGCGCGCGCCCGCGTTCTCGAGTACCTGAACGCCGCCTCGAGCCGCCTGCCGGCCGGGGTCACGCCGGCGCTCGGGCCGGACGCCACCGGTGTCGGCTGGGTGTACGAGTACGTCGTGCGCGGTGGGCAACGCTCGCTCGACGAGCTGCGCGCACTGCAGGACTGGTTCATCCGCTACCAGCTGACCAAGGCCGCCGGTGTCGCCGAGGTGGCGAGCGTCGGCGGCTTCGTGCGCACGTACCAGGTGACCGTCGATCCACGCAAGCTGCAGGCCTACCGTATCCCGCTGCGCGACGTCAGCGACGCGATCCGCATGAGCAACCACGACGTCGGCGGCCGCTCGGTCGAGCTCGCCGAGCGCGAGTACATGATCCGCGGCCGCGGCTACCTGCGCGGGCTCGGCGATCTCGGCGACATCGTGCTGCGCGCGACCGGCGGCACGGCGGTGCGCGTGCGCGACGTCGCGCGCGTGGAGTTCGCCCCGGACGAGCGCCGCGGCATCGCCGAGCTCGACGGCGACGGCGAAGTGGTGGCCGGCATCGCGATCGCGCGCTACGGCGAGAACGCGCTCGAGGTCGTGCACGCGGTCAAACAGAAGCTCGCCGACATCGCGGCGGGGCTGCCGGCCGGCGTCACGCTGGACGCCGTCTACGACCGCTCCGAGCTCATCTACCGCGCGATCGGCAACCTGCGCTCGACGCTGCTCGAGGAGAGCCTCATCGTCGCGCTCGTCTGCCTCGTGTTCCTGCTGCACGTGCGCAGCGCGCTGGTGGCGATCGTCATGCTGCCGCTCGCCGTGCTGCTCGCCTTCGTCGCGATGCGCGTGCTCGGCTTCAGCTCGAACCTGATGAGCCTCGGCGGCATCGCGATCGCGATCGGCGCCATGGTCGACGCCGCGATCGTGATGATCGAGAACGCCCACAAGCACCTCGAGCGGCTCGCGCCGGCCGCGCCGCGCCGGCCGGCGGTGATCGCGGCGTGCCGCGAGGTCGGGCCGGCGCTGTTCTTCAGCTTGCTGGTCGTCACGGTCTCGTTCCTGCCGGTGTTCACGCTCGAGGCGCAGGAGGGCCGGATGTTCCGGCCGCTCGCCTTCACCAAGACCTTCGCGATGGCCGGCGCGGCGGCGCTGTCAATCACGCTCGTGCCGGTGCTGATGACGCTGTTCGTGCGCGGCAGGATCCCGAGCGAGCGCACCAATCCAGTCGTGCGGCTGATGATTGGCGTCTACCGGCCGGTGATCGCCGCGGTGATGCGCCGGAAGAAGACGACCGTGCTGCTCGCGGCGCTCGC